>CADDXC010000001.1 GCA_902809985.1 Clostridiaceae bacterium BL-3
GAAGCCTATGGAGACAAGCAGGGTTTTATGGTATCCTGGTTGAATTGGACGGCAAAGATATTCTGGTATACTTCTTTTTTAACATTTTTAATGGTAAACGTATCCTATGCAATAGGACAACCTGCTCTGGCAGAAAATAAAATATTTGTAATGGCAGCGTCCCTGGTTATTTTCTGGATCTTATCGGTAATAAGTACAAAAGGTATGGCTTTTGGAAAGATATTTACGAATATTGGAGCACTGGGGTCAACTGTTCCTACAATACTGTTGATTGCCATGGCATTCATATCTGTTCTTATATTTGGACATAAACCTGCATCTGTTTACACAGTTCAGACAATTATGCCCAAAATGGACGTGAATTCATTTGCTGCTATTTCTTCTGTGATGTTTGCTCTTGCTGGTGCTGAAACTACAGCTAATTTTGTGACGGAAATGGATAATCCAAAGAAAAATTTCCCCAAAGCTATACTGATTGCTGCGGCTTTTGTGGCAGGCCTTTATGTCCTGGGTTCAATTGCAATAACCCTTGTTCTTCCTACAGATAAGATAACTGCTTCACAGGGCGTACTTGTAGCACTTTCACAGGTTGCAGCCAATCTTGGAATTGGAAGCTGGTTCATAAAGCTCGTTGCACTTGGAATATCCCTTTCAATTCTCGGGTCCATAATACTCTATATTGCTTCACCAATAAAGATGCTTTTCGGAAGCGTCAATAAGGGAATATTTTCTAAATCATTTACTGAAGTCAATGAACACAACATACCCACAAAGGCGGTTTATTTGCAGGCAGCCATAGTGACAGTGATATTGCTTGCTACATCTCTGCTGCCTTCAGTCGATACTATATATAACGTACTTGTCACTATGACTGCACTCACTGCGTTATTTCCCTATGTACTGCTGCTTACTTCATATATTAGACTCAGGAAAACAAGGCCTAATGAAGAAAGACCTTATGAAATCTCAAAGAAAAACAGCAGAGCAGTCAATATAGCGTATGTAGTTCTAGTAGTGGTATCATTGGGTATTGTCCTATCGGCGACACCGGTTATGCCGAGCCTGAAGGAAAATATAATATATGAAGTTGAAATGATAGGCGGAGCGCTGATTGTAATATTTAGCGGGATTGCCATCTGGAATAACTTTGTAAAAAGGACTGGATTTAAACAGGATAAAGACAAATTAATATTATAAAATAAAAAGACGGAGGGATTTTGATGTTATTGTATAAAAAAATTGATAGATTGACGGAGCTTATGAAAAATGGAGGGATTGATGTACTTATAGTAGGACCTTCTGCTGACCTGGAATATCTTACTGGACTTCACCCGTTGATGGATGAAAGATTCAAAGCATTATTCGTGTTTAGTGATAAGAGACACTTTTATATAGCACCTGAACTGTACTATGAAGAGACAAGAGAAGCGCTGGGAGAGGATATGGACATATTTAAATGGAGTGATGGAAAAGGCTTTATTCCAGCTATTTTAAAGGCAAATAAAAAATATGGTCTGGAAGGTAAAAAAATAGGAATAAACGACGGAATACGGGCGGTAGATATGATTGATGTCTCCAATGAGATCGATGTGAAGTTTATAAATGGAGTTAGCATAATGGAAAACTTGAAGATAATAAAAGATGAAGAAGAAAAAAATAATTTGAGAAAAGCTGCCAATATTGCAGATAAAGCTTTTGAAAATGTCCTAAAATTCGTAAAGCCTGGAATAACTGAAGGTGATATTAAAGATAAACTTGAGGAATTAATGGCAGAGTATGGAGGTGAAGGACTGGCATTTCAAACTATTATAGCATCAGGGCCAAATAGCGCCAGACCGCATTATAATGATTATGACAGGGTTATCCAGGACAGAGATGTAATCATAATGGATTTTGGATGCAGATATCATGGATATTGCTCTGACGAATCCAGAACCGTATTTGTAGGAGAACCTACGGAAGAGCAGAAAAAAATCTACAGTATTGTCTTAGAAGCTAATGAAAAGGGTGAAAATGTTGTAAAGGAAGGTATCAAAGCAGGAGATGTAGATCGTGCTTCTAGAGACATTATAAAAGATGCCGGATATGGAGAATATTTTATAAACAGAACGGGGCATGGTATTGGAACTGCTGATCATGAAGCACCATATATAAGTGAAGGGAATAAGCAGGTACTCAAAAATGGGATGGCATTTAGTGTAGAGCCTGGTATATACATTGCCGGGAAGTTTGGTATGAGAGTAGAGGATATTGTATTATTAAATGAAGGAAAAGGTGAGATATTAAATAAAGTTACAAAAGATATGATTATAATCAGATAGAACCGCCAGTTCATTACACTGTGAGCCCGCCTTAGTCCCGCAACTAAATATTGCGGTGGCTTGACGGGCCTGTTATGGATTGTAAATTCTATTCTACAGTGTTTTTAGAAATTCTAGAACAGAGGGTTTTTCTTTTTTTATTTAAGATGAAAGAAATTAAAATGCTGATAATCATAATTGAGAATATAATTGCTAGGGATACTGCAACTGAAACATTTATGTGGAAAAATGTAATGGAGAGTTTGATTCCCGTAAATATCAATATACATGCAACTCCGTATTTTACATAGGCAAAGTTTTGATGGAGTTTTTCAAGTAAAAAGTACATATTTCTAAGTCCCAATATGGCAAAGATATTAGAAGTATACACTATAAAAGGATCGGTAGTTATGGAAAATACGGCGGGAATTGAATCTATGGCAAAAATTATATCTGAAGACTCTATCAATATGAGTATTGCAAACAATGGAGTTGCATAAAGCATTTTGTTTTTTTTGACGAAGAATTTTTCACCTTCTAGTTCTTTAGAAACAGGAACTATTTTATTTACAAGCCTGATTATCTTACTGTCGTTGAAGTTGTTTGATTTTTCCTTTTTTATAATCATTTTTATGCCGCTTATTATGAGAATAAGGCCGAATATATAGAGCATCCAGTGAAACTTATTGACAATGGTCACACCTAAAACTACAAATATCAATCTCAATAGTACTGCACCAAAAATTCCGTAAGTCAGCACTCTTCTCTGATATTGGGGTTTTATAGAAAAACTTTCAAATATAAGCAGAAATAAGAAAAGATTGTCTAGGCTAAGACTTTGTTCGATTACATATCCTCCTAGAAAAGATAGGGCTTTTTCCTGTCCCATGAAGATATAAATTCCGATATTGAAGAGCAAAGCTGATCCTACCCAGAAGCAAAGATGGAGTAGTGATTTTTTTGTAGACATAAATTTACCTCCTTGTAATTTAATAATTGATATCTGCACTTTGAAGCAAAAATAAAGACTCCTAACATAATTCGTATTTAAAATAGAATTATGTTAAAAGTCTTATTACCCTTAGGTTTATAAAGCCAGATTTAAAAATAAATCGAAATGTTGACTTTATAATTTAAATTACTCCCTTTTAACTACAAATATATAATTGTTGGAGCTTATGTTTATATAATAATATAGATTTTGAATATTATCAAGTTAATAATATAATATTAATAAAAGAACTTTTGAAGGTGGGAGTATGAAGAAGGTAATTTTTCTTGTAGATATGAATGCTTTTTTTATAAGCTGTGAAACAATAAGGCATCCTGAAATTATTGATAAACCTGCGGCAGTAGCAGGAGATCCCAAAGATAGGAGAGGGATTATTTTGACTGCAAATTATAGGGCCCGAAAATTTGGAGTTAAAACCACCATGGTTTTAGGTGAAGCATTAAAGCTTTGCCCCGATTTAATTCTCATTCCTCCTGACAGGGATTTCTATGCACAAAAATCCAGACAGATTATGGATATACTTTCCTCATATACACCTATTATTGAACAGAACAGTATTGATGAAGCATGGCTTGATATGACGGGCTGTGATAGAATATTTGGAAGACCTTTGAGATCAGCAGAACTTATCAGCCGCCATATTGACAGCGAACTGGGATTGGGATGCTCCATAGGTATATCAGAAAATAAATTTCTTTCAAAAATGGCTTCTGAAATGAAAAAACCTCTTGGAATTACAGAACTTTGGAGGAAGGATATTAAATCAAAGCTGTGGCCTCTTGACATTCAATCCATGTATGGAGTCGGGAAAAAAACTTCCCGAAAATTACAGTATATGGGAATTAAAACTATTGGAGATCTGGCGCTTTTTAACCGGGAATATCTTATAAAAAAGTTTGGAAGGGTTGGAGGAAAAATTCATGAATTTGCCAATGGCATTGACGATTCGAACTTAAAACGACGGATGAAAAACGATGTAAAATCCATTGGAAAATCCATTACAGTATCTCATGATGTTTTCAATATGGAAGAAGCCAAGGTTATTTTAATGAAGCTTTCTGATGAAATAGCAATGACTGCTAGAAAATATGGCAAAAAGGGCCGTATAGTGCAGATAAGTATTAAATATTCAAATTTTAAATCCATTACCAGGCAAGAACCTGTTGTTCCAACATGCTTGTCCAAAGATATTTATTCGGCGGGGATTGATCTGCTTGAAAAAAGCTGGAATATGCAACTGCCGATACGTCTGCTTGGAATAAGTATAAGCGGATTTCAGGAGGACTGTAAAATGAGGCAGATATCCATGTTTGACATGATGAAAAGTGATTTCGGAAAAGATAATTTGGATAGGGAACAGAAAATAGAAAATGTTATTGATTCTATACGTCAAAAATATGGATCCTCCATAATAAACAGGGCAGCATTGATAAAAAATATGGAAAAATAAAGATTTTATATATTTTTTATACTATGGCATAAAAATGATGAAAATTCTAGATATATAGGTAAAAATTTTTTTATTATTAAATTATATAGTATTATCTCAAAATAGCTTCTTTTTGCTATACAAATCTAAATGTTTTAGACTTTGACTTTCTTTGACCTTAGTTGTATTATAATAACTGTAATAAGGATTACCTCTATGAAAGGTAATCATAACAACATAATAATAATTTATGAGGAGGTATGTGTTATGTTTGATATGGTTCCATTTAGAAGGAATAATTCTTTGGCGAGAGGTGATATATTCGATAATTTTGTGAATTCATTTTTCAATGATGACTTTTTTGCACCGGTTAATGTAAATGGATTTGGAAAGGGATTTAGAGTAGACCTTAAAGAAGATGACGATAAGTATATAGTTGAAGCTGATCTTCCAGGCATTAATAAAGATGCAATAGATGTCGATTATAACAATAATTATTTAACTATATCTGCAAAGAGAGAAGATTCGAAAGAAGATAAAAATGAAAACTTTATAAGACAAGAGAGAAGTTATGGAGAGCTTAAAAGAAGTTTTTATGTTGATAATGTAGATGAAAATGCTATAAGTGCTTCTTTCAAGGATGGAGTTTTGACAGTAAATTTGCCAAAAACTGAAAAAGGCAGAAATAATGTTAAAAAGATAGATATTAAGTAGTTTTTAATCAAAGATGGGTACTACTGTGGGGGTAGTACCTTCTTTTTATTTTATCACATGGGTATATAGGATTTCGCCTTCTGCGTATTTTATCAAAAGGTCTTTAGAATAGCTCATATATTTTTCTAAATTTTTGTCTCCGTTGAAAGAAACTATGTTCATTAGAAGCTTTCTAGTACCTTCTGTTATCATAGCCCTTGTGGAATCAGAAGTAGTGCTTCCAAACTTACCTCTGCTGTCCTCAAACACAGGCATGTTCGACAGATTTACCTGGCCTTTACCTATACCTCTGTAAGATTCTCCTTCCTTCCCCAGGGTAAAATAAATTTCCGTATCTATTTTATCCATATCGTAGGAACATACTGAATGAGAAGAGTATATGGAAATTAAATTGTTTATGTCTACTATGTTATTGACTTTATAAAGTCCGTTTCCCTTAACTATACGGCGTGTCAGGGATTCAGAAGAAACTCTGTATCTGCTGGGATCTTTTCCAAATCCTTTATAGGCTTCTCTTGCAGCATGTATGTTGTCGATTTTTGAAATCTCAGGCAGACTGTATAGAGCAGCTATTTTATTTGATAGGAGAGATATTTCTTCTGTTAGTGCAGGGTCTGATTCCTTTACCTTTACCGCTGCTTCTATAGCACCGATGGCAATTTGAGAGCCAATTATGTCTTTTATACAATCTTGAATTTCTATGTTTATCATATTTATATTAAAGTGGCACCCCTTTTCTCTATAAAATGGTTTTATAGAATTATTATAACATATATTACTGGGAACCTGAATTTTCACATTATAGTTTTATCAGTTTTGCCCTTAAGAGAGATCCTTTTATTTTACATCCTGCTATATAGGCAACTACGACTTTTATTATATCAAGCGGAATAAAGGGAAGTACACAGAGGAATATTGCTTTTTGTATAGATATATTTGTTACAAAATGGAATTGAATTGTCCCAGCAGCATAACACATCACCAGGGTACCCATAAGCTCTGCTATGGAAAGTATATGATTTGAATCTTTTTCTGAAATTTTACCTATCAGATAGGCTATTATTGGATAACTTAACAAATAGCCTCCATTAGGACCAGCCAGAATTTGAAATCCGCCTGAAAAATTTGCAAAAACAGGTATTCCTATTCCACCTAAAAGTAAATAGATAAGTTGGGACAATGCTCCAAGCCTGCCTCCTAAAATTATGGCTGATAAATATACTGCAAATACCTGCATGGTGATGGGAACAGGAGTAAAAGGCAGTGGTATTGAAATTTGGGCCAGTATAGCTGTTATGGCAGTAAAAATAGCTGCGGTGCTCATCTCTTTAATGGAAAATTTTAAATTCATGGTTACATCTCCTCAAAGTTAATTGTTAACATATAAAATAATAATGGTTAACAATAACAGTATAGCTTCAATTCAAATCTTTGTCAATAAGATGTTCTATATATGAATATATACAAAATAAGCACCTTGTATCAGTGCTTATTTTATGATTTCCACTATATATTATCCTGATCTGTCAAGATCCTAGGGCCCTCGTCTGTTATGGCAATGGTGTGCTCGTATTGTGCGGACAGACTGCCGTCTGCAGTGCGTGCAGTCCAGTCATTACTGTCAACTGTAACCTCATAAGTGCCTGTATTTATCATTGGTTCTATGGTGATTACCATGCCATCTTTTAATTTAAGACCTCTTCCCGGTTTTCCGTAATGCGGCACAGCTACATCATCATGCATTACTTTACCTATACCGTGACCTGTATAGTCTCTTACAACTGAATATCCAAGAGATTCTGCATAGGTCTGTATCTCATGGCCTATGTCGCCTATTCGGTTTCCGACTACTGCTTTATCAATGCCCTTGTAAAGGCATTCTTTTGTAACCTTCATGAGATCCCGGGCTTCTTTTGATATATTGCCCACTGCATAGGACCACGCGGAGTCTGCCAGCCAACCATTTAGGTTTACAACCATGTCGATGGTTACAATATCTCCCTCCTTTAAAGGCTTCTTATTTGGGAATCCATGACAAACTTCATCATTTACAGAAGCACAGGTGGCATAGGGAAATCCCATATACCCCTTTTGTTCCGGACTAGCATGATGCTGCTCCAGATATTTTTCTACAAAGGAGTCTATTTCCATGGTGGTTATGCCGGGTTTTATCATTTTTTTTATTTCCCTGTGGCAGGATGCAAGTATTTTACCTGCTGCTGCCATATAGCCTATTTCCTTTTTAGTTTTTATATATATCACAATTATCGCCTCTATTTTAAAAATTAATGCATAAGCACTTATTATTTTAACATATTATTTTATAAAAAAACTCTTATTGAGTTTCTTTTTTATAATTTTGTATTATACCGTGGATGAAGAGTTATAAGCTGTTCATTATAGTAGCTGCAAAAGCTTTTGCCTTTAGCTCTATATCTGGCACTTCGAATATGGCTTTTGGGTTGTTGGCAGTTTCTGTAATTATTGAATTCGGAGGCAGTCTAAAGCCCTTATTTATATTGAGAGCTCCTATAAGCTGTTTTGCCACAGAATCACTTCCTGAATTTCCAGAAATAACTATTCCAAAAAGGGCCTTATTATAAAAGCTTATTTTATGGTACAGGACAGTTAATCTATTTATGGTGGCAGTTAGATTTGCGCCGATGGAGTCATTATAATTTGGACAAAGCCATACTACCGCATCTGAAGATTCTATGGAAGGTAATACATTTTCTACCATGAAGCCGCCGTAAAAACAGCTGTTTTGTTTGCCGTAATGCAGGCAGAGTCTGTAATGACAACCTTTGCAGTCAAGTATTTTGCCGTTTTCTATCTGCAGCTCTTCTATGGATATCTTTTTTAGATATTTAGAAATCAGGTGCCAGAGATCAAGGGTATTGGATATTTTATGTGGAGATGAATATAAAACCGTTATTTTTTTTATTGCTTCTGAAGCTTCATATTCTGCAAGCCTCTTCCCGAGTTTAGAGCTTAGATTTATACATATTTCTTTCAGTGGAAGCCGGAGGGATTTTTGCCAGGTTAAGAAATTTTTTAAATTGACAGTGGCTTCTACCAGCGGATGCCCTATAAAATTGCAGCCCAGGTTATTTGCCATAAAAATTATATCCTGGGCAGCTCTTTTCGTTCCAAGTTCGGAATTGCTGTGGATGAGAAGTGCTGCAGTGGAGCCTTGGAAAATATTCCTGGATTTTGAATCTAAGTTGTTGAAAAAGTTGAGCATGGGAATGTCAAAATAAGTACTGCTGTCTAGTTCCAGTAAAAATAGTATTTTTTTATTCTGAAAATCGGTATAGTATGCACTGCTTATATAGTGTGCAATATCAAATCCTTCTATAAAACTATCTAGCATTTTCTTTAGCTGAGTGGATATTTTGTCATTTGGGCATATAACATAAACCTCTTTCATGATTTCACCCCCGTAAAGAAGAATTATAGCAAGGCTATGGTTTGAATTTTAACAGCTGTTTGTAGCTTTCTTCCAGTTTGCAAAATAATGGTTCTTTCATATCTTTGTAATATTCTAACTGAGTTCCGTAAGGCAGCAGCCTGTTTCTGCATCCCATGAAAGCTCCCCCAAGAAAAGTACTACTGTAATTCCAGTCGCCCTTTATGGTATTTATGATGGAAAAAGCACCTGAAGATAAGGCAGGAGCAATATAGGGTTTAAAGCCGATTGATCTCATGTAAATATTGGCTTTTTTAGCCTTTTCGGTTAGATAATTCGATATTTCTTCATTGTAATTTTTGATGCTGTTGGCAACTACAAGCCCCTCTCCATGAGGGCCGAAAGATCTTCCCTCCTCAAGAAAATTTTCATGACCATTTAGTTTCTGCGAGTAATAGTTGGCTCTGGCGTTCATTACACCTAAGCCATATCCCCTTATCTGATCCGGCAATAATCCAGTACTTACTGCGGATTTGCAAAGTAAGTCCACTGGATCTGAAACTACTGCGAATGTACCGTGAAAATCACAATCTTTAGCTTTTTGAGCATAACTTTTTACTATCTTTGAATTACCTTCAAATTGTATAAGTCTTACATCAGATACTTTTTTACCAATTTCAGGTACACCCGTGGAAATACAGAATATGAACATGTCGCTTTTAAATAAGTCCTCTTCACTTTTTAAAGGCAGTATTCTGGGAAATAGAGAATTGGTATTGGAATCTGTAACTTGATTACATTCATATTCCCATCTTTTTATCTTGTTTTTATCGCGGTCGTATATGGATATAGTATTTATATATTTTCCACCTAATATCCTGAGTCCAGTAATTAAGCTTCCTCCTACATCTCCTAAACCAACTACAGTTAAATTCCATTTACGAAAACCGATATTATCATGGAAGACTGGAAAGATATGATCCAATTTTTCAGTCCAATCCGGGTAAGCTGTATTTAAACATATTAACCTGTTTTCTTCAATGGATTTTAAAAGCCAGTCTGGCAGGTTATAGTCCACAGAGCCTTTATACCATATGAGCTTTAAACTCTCCCTGTGTGAAAATATTTGAGAAGGATGGGTTACATAATAGCACATTTTGGAACTATCTGTATTTTCATTCACCAGTCTGTAGATATATCCTCTATAAGTGGAAACGGTTTTTTCTTCAATGGATCTAAAGGGAAGATGTGTATCGGATATAAGCAGCTTGTTTTTATAATAATAATAGTAAAATTGCATTTTAACACCTCATTCTCCAAAAGTAATATATATTGATTATTCAAAAGCATGCTCCATTCGGATTAAAAGCTCCAGATCATTTTTAAGGTAGCCTGATGCAGGCAAGTTGAGATTGAAACTGATATTTTCTCCAAGGTCGGGGCATCTTGGTGTGGCAAATACCTGACCCAGGCAGGATAGAGTCAAATTCTTCTCATGGATAATGTGATATTCTTCCTCTATTGTTTCCAATATATTCAGGCTGTTTTCCAGGCAGGTCTTTGATAAATTATATATATTGGATTTGGAAGTATTTTTTATAAATGCAGGATAAGTATAAGGTAAAATTAGGTTTATCGATGGAAGAAGGTTCCTCTCGGGATAACTTCCCCTATAAAGTGCATCTCCACCTATAAATGGATACAGAGAATTTTCATTAAACCACAGCTTTAACCTTGGAATAAAATATACGCTTTCGACGGATCTGCCCTGCATATCCATGAGATCCTTGCCTCTTCCAGATAGTACTGCTACGATAATTTTTTTTACTTCTACAGCTTCTTTTTTAAAAATAGGATCCACTGCTTTTATCCGGTATCCTTTGTGGAGCAGATTATCCACTAATATTACAGGCCTTTGGAAAGCTTTTATCATTTTTATCTGTGTATTTAGGTCCAAATAATGTGGGAATTCGCCTATTATGAATTTTCTCATGTTAGGGAAAAATAGTTTTTCTGTATGCAGTGCCTTGGTTACAGTATTTGGAATAACATATCGCTCCAGTATATCACCGTAGGGTACACACATGGCTTTACCCAATTTCCTTGGCACCAAATTGTATGTGGGGACTAGATTTTCTTTACAGATTTTTCTTATTAAACATTGATATACAAAATTCACGTTGAAAGAAAGTATGAGCTCTCCAGGATATAACCTGGCTATACTTTCAATTAACTTTTTACGGCATTTGCAGAGAGTGTTTAACACTTTAGGATTGCTCCTAAAAGGTTCTTTGATGACATTCTGTGCGTCAAAATTTATTATACAGGGAGTATTCATGTTAACTGCATATATAGGATTATTTTCATTACAAAAGGGAACCTTTATAAATCCGTATAATTTCAATAGAGAAGAAATATCGCTGTCGTATATTTCCCTGTTAAAAGCATTTTTGTATACAGCGTATTCATAGTCTTTAGATACGTATAGAGAAATAGCTTCTGTAAAAAGAATTTGTGCAAGTTCTTCTTTTTTGTATACATTCTTAATATAGAGTCCGTCTATTGATATGATTCTTCCTGTACTGTTTTCACGTATATACTGAGATACATCTTTATTTTCAAATTCATTATACAGTGTAGAGGGACGAATCCAGTGTAAAATACAGAAACCCAGTATCTCTCCAGTGGTGGTATTCTTAAGGAATACGATACAAAAATAGGATTTAAAAGATATCTCTCTGAGTTTATTTATAAATTCACCTGTACAATTGGGCATACACTTGCTTATTCTGTCCAGGACTTCGTTGTTAAAATCTTTGAATATTTCTCTGTCGAGCCACAGTGATTTTATGAAATCTTTGTCCTGGGATTCCCGTTGATAAAATCCATTTACATATATGTACTGCTCTGCCATAGGATCTACCAAGCTAGAAATGTCTCTGTTGTTGTCGATAGAAGTCCTGATTTGACTGGAACTTATGTTTGAATAATTTGAAGTTAAACTGAGTACTAATACATTCCCATCTATTTTTTTTGCAGCCAGCTTCAATAGATCCTTGTCTTTTCCCCTCTCAAATATTATATGAGAAAAAGTATGAATTGAATTCGGGGTTTTTGGAGCTTTATAGCTGGATGCATTCAAAAGAACATCGCTGCCTATGCACATGTAGACTTTTGAATTAGGAAAATTTTCTTTTAATGTTTTTAAATTTGATTCATTGGATATGTTTGTAGGGTACATATCAGGGTAAAGGTATATGTTTAATTCACTGGCCATAGACATAGTCACTAAATTTCGCCTCAAGAGATTTGGCAGGGTCTTTTTGGACCAGGAAAATTCATCTATGGATAAATATACTTCAAAATCTAAATCACGAATGTATTTTGCTATTTCCTTATGGCTCAGGGAGAATGGATCAAAGGTTCCAGGGAAAAAAGCTACTTTTTGAGGAACGGGTATATCTATATTGCCATAAAAAAAGTTGTAGTCTGATATAAATCTGTATATGTGATTTAAACTGGCGGATCTAGTTAAGAACAATAACTCTTGATTTTCATTGTCTGTAATCAATGTAAGCATCTTTTTAGCTATGAGTTTAAATATAAGTTCTTTTTTAGTCAGATCCATGGAATCTGTATCAAAGATTTCCTTGCCTATAACGCTGAACGCAGATTGTTTGACTTGAGAGTTGTAATCTCCTAGGCCATTTAGCAATATTCCAAGCATTTTATTCAATCTTTTTAAATAATTTAATTCAGATTCTTCAAAGCGGTCTTTATAGACCCAATAGTGTTCTATAATAGTTCCCACAGTTTTAAATATGAGGGATTTTAAATTTGAGTTTGAAGTTTTAACCTTGTAGATTGAATCATCTATAAATTCATCTAGTTCTTTTGGCTGGAGCCATAGGGCTGCCTGACCTGTGTATCTGGGGATGTATTCTGTAAATCTGTTTCCCTCTATTTCCAGGGCTCTTAAAAGTTCCACTGCAACTTCATTTCTTTCAGCCAGTGAAAGATAGGGCATGATCTCTAGTACAGCTGATCCAGCTGTATTTCTAACTGTTTCTACAGCACTTACCTTTAATAAATTGCAGAAATGTATAGCTGTGTGAAGGCCTGTTAACTGAGGGTCATCAAGTGCGTGATACAAAAGCAGTTCCACCTGGTTCTTTTTTCTTATCCAGTCTGTAGCAGTCTTCAAATTGCTTAAAAATATATTCGTTACCACTTTGTTGTCCAGATCACAGTAATATTCAAATATGTCGATGTCATTTAAATTTAGTTTTTTATTTATCTTGAACATGAGAAAATTTTCAGCTGGAATTTTGCTCTTTGTAGTTATTGAAATAAAATGAGCCTTTATTTTTTCCATGAAACTTTGATTTTGTATAATGTTATCTGAAAATATTAAGATAGTTTCCAGAGCTTCCATTCTTATGGTGCTGTTTCTCTTTTTTATCCCGGAAAATATATAGTTGAACAGAATTTCCTCATTTACTTTGGAAAGGTAACCCCAGGGGATATATTTACAAGCTTCAAGTAGAAAAATTTCGCAAGTTATATTTTTATATTTTTCCTCTTTGTAAAATTCTATGAGTACATCAATGTATTTTGGCATCAACGATTTTTTGCAGTTTGCAAAAAGAGAATTTATCATAATGCTTATGCTGTACCCTATATTGAATTTATGTTCAGAAATCACTTTATAACTAGGTGACAGCATGATTTCCATGTACTTTTTAAGGAGGCTTATCCCGGATGTAATAGGAGGTGGTATTTTTACATCCTGTGGTAATTCCTTCCTGTAGTCTTCATCAAAGGTGGCTATAAGAGTTCCCATTAATTCCGCACAATGCCTTCTTATATCATCTTCTGGATGAATCAGGTTTTCGTATAGAAATTTTAATGTTTGAAGTTTTTGCTTCTGGGTAAGATAAGTGGAGTATTCCTGAAATATTCGTATATATTCACGAAAGATTTTCCAGTCATTTTCACTTCTGGCCATTTCAAGTATGGCATCTAGAGAGTATTCATCCCTTAACTGATACATGAGATTTATATTATGATTTATCGATAGATATTTCAGATTTTGGACTATATCATTTCCCTGAAGCAGAGTATAATTTTTGTTTTTTATCTTGACAGGACTGAATATGTGTTTTGGTTCTATGTCAATTCCTATATCCAGGAGAAAATTTTCAAAGTCCTTTAATTTGGCATAAACTCTTCTGTATCGTTTACTTTTTTGTGAATTCATGTTTTCCAGCTTGCTTGAAATTATGTAAAATGATTCATCTAGGGAAAATAATTTCATATAGGTCTGACTATTTTTAAATTCATTTTTTATCCTAAAATCAGAGTATATGAGAATTAGAGATTCCAGAGAAAGATTTTCTAATTCTAAATCCCATACGGAGTGGTTTATAGCTACATTTCTTATATAGTTTATTCCACATCTTTTAAACCACTGATCTGTATAGTAATAATGTAAATGGGGAACTTTTTTGGATTCCGCATATTTACACCCGTATTTTCCTATGTCATGACCGGCAGCAGCTCCGGATACTCTTCCCAGATCGACGGGGATATTTATACTTTTTAATTGTCTTGCTATGTAGAGAGATAAAAAATGTACACCACACACATGCTGCAGCGTGGTAAAACCTGTTAATTCACCGTTTATTTTCATCATCTCATAGGTATATTGTGATACAAAAGATTTTACAAATTTTTTGTATTCTTCAGGATGTTCCAGTTCGGATTCTTCTTTTGAAGTTAAAAATTGCAGTGGATAATGACTTTCCCATGTTCCATCATCAGAACTTTTTTGTATTTTACACAGTATATTGAATATGACCAGGTACAGTTCACAGGGAGCGGTTAACTGGGGAATCATTTTTACAGTTACATTTTCTGGAAAATTTTTTTGCAGGGTATATTGGTATAAATATAGAAGCCAATTGTCAGGTACTTTATGTTCCGAAAGTGACTCCAGCATAGATTGACATAGTATTAATGTACTTTTAGCTGAAAAGTCTTTGTTGAGTAATTGATTTTTAAGGGCGTCTCTGAATTTGTTACTTTTTATGCTCTTGTTTATCATATATTTATTTATATTATATTTTTTAAGCCACTTTACATTTGTAATTTTCCTGAATATTTTATTATAACTTTCTGTATAAGATATGGTATTCATAGATTACCTCCAAATACACTCTTTACAGAAATTATATACTTTTCATAAACTTTTTTCAAAAGAAAGTTAGTTATGTCAGGTAATATTTCAATTATTTTAATTTACGATTTACAATTGATAGTAGACATAGATACAAAAAATAACTATAATATAGAAAAAAACTGATTTGAACTCAAGAATCATTTGATTTGATATTTTAAATTATATAATATAATGGGGGTAATGTATATGAAACCGACAAAAAATAAGCTTGTAATAGTAGGTACAGGACATGTAGGCTCTGCAGTATTGAATTGTGCATTGTCACTTGATCTGATGTCTGAGATTGTAACTATTGACAAAATAAAGGGAAAGGCCGAAGGGGAAGCACTGGATTCTACACATACTACGTCTTTTACTTATAGCCCTAATGTGAGAATTCATTCAGGTGGTTATGAAGAATGTAGTGACGCTAGAGTTATCATAATAGCTGCCGGACCAAGCATAATGCCAGATGACAAATCCGATAGAACAGTTTTAGCGGAGAAAAATGTTGAGACCATGAAAGATGTGATGTCTTCTATAAGCAAGTATACAAAGGATGCAGTGATTATAATAATAACCAATCCATTGGACACCATGGTATATTATGCTCAAAATTATTTTGGATATCCTAAGAATAAAATATTTGGCACGGGAACTAGTCTTGATTCCTCACGTTTCAGAAGAATCATCGCCAATAAATACAATGTGGACCCTAAAGATGTTCATGGATATATGCTTGGAGAACATGGCAATTCAGCTTTTCCTACCTGGAGTCTTTTGAATATTGGGGGAGTTTCCTGCGATAGATTGGATGAATACTTTAGACCAAAGGAACCACTGGATCGGGAAAAAGTAGCTTCCGAAGTGGTGAATGTGGCTTATGACGTCCTTCACCTTAAAGGATTTACCAGTGCAGGAATTGCTATGGCAGCCTGCAGACTTGCAAAGGCAGTTTTGCTAGATGAGCACAGTATCATGCCTGTTTCCACTACCTTGGAGGGTGAATATGGTCTAAAGGATGTGGCATTAAGCCTTCCATGTATTATAACTGAAAATGGAGTTGAGAGGAGAATAGAAGTACCTCTTTCTGAGGATGAAATAGAGAAATTAAAATTCAGTGCTGGAAATATTTTAAAGACAATGAAGGCTGCGGGGTTGACAAAATAGTTTTTAATGATAACAGTGTGTAATGAATATCTAATAGTAAATAATTAAAGTATCTTGAGTTAAGAGACAACCAGATGCCGGTTCACTGATTGCCTATTCTTGGATGGAGGAATATGAATGAAGCCAGTTATAGGAATATGTGCAAATTATTTTAACGGATTGGATGAACTCTATGGCGGATTGGGAGGCAAGTTGGATTGGCAGCTTGTGCCTGATGATTATATAAGTTCAGTTGAAAAAGCAGGGGGAATTCCTCTGATCATTCCAATATATAATGATGAAGATAATATCTATAATATTATTAATGATATAGATGGTTTGATATTGACGGGAGGAAATGATATTTTCCCTGAGTACTATGGACAGTTTACAAGTACTAAAATTGGAGCCATAAATCCCAGGAGAGATAAGCATGAACTTACTTTGGTGAAAAATATTATAGATAAAAGCAATATTCCTGTTTTGGGAATTTGCAGGGGTAATCAGCTTTTGAATGTGGCTTATGGTGGTACTCTTTATCAGGATTTTAGTGAAATACCTCTTAAGTTGAGAAATAACATAGATATAAATCACTCTATGAGAGAAATTGAGAAATATATTCCAGTCCATCAAGTTTTCGTGGATAAAAAAAGTAAAATTTTTAGTATTTTCAAAGAAGAGGAAATACGGGTAAATTCCTATCATCATCAGGTTATTAAAGATCCAGCTCATGTTTTTGAAGTTTCGGGTAGATCTCCTGACGGGATAATTGAATCCATAGAGATGAGAGGAAACAGGTTTGTAGTGGGAGTTCAATGGCATCCTGAAATGATGTGGGAACATTATGAGAAACAATTTTCTATTTTTAAGTTTTTTGTGAATGAATGCAGTAAAAGTATTAGTGAATAAAGTCAAGCAGAGTTTGCTGAAAAGCTCACAGTAATGGTGAATCAAATTAAAATATAAAGGAGTGAGTATTGTATGAGAAAATTTAAATTTAGAATTTGGGACAGTAAAAATAAATGTTTTTATATAAGTGAAAATCCTTATCTTGAAGATGGAGTAAAAGAAGAAGGTAGATTTATAACTACAGAATTTACAGGTTTGAACGATAAAAATGGAAATGATATCTATGAAGAGGATATTATAGGGATAAATCAAGAGGAAAATTCCTTGAGATTACCTGTCAAGTTTGGCAGATATTCCTTTGATAAATTGATAGGCGAGTGTGGAGAGATCAGTGAGGCCACGGAACTGTATGGTTTTTATGTAGAAAATGAATATTTATACATACAAATGCTCAAGGGGAATGTGGAGGTGCTAGGAAATACTTTCCAGAATAAAGAGGTTTTGGAATAGTTAAAATATAAGAAAGGGAGTGCTGTAAAACTATTTTTTGAAATAGTTTTACAGCACTCTATTTTTATATCTAGATATATTTTTTACCCTCCTTGAGGAAAATATCTGTAGTTTTGTCATCATGGTTGCACATGACAATAGTTTTCAAATCTATATCATCTTTTCTGAGAAATTCTACTGAAGTTTTAAGAAGTATTTCTGCACATTTTTCTTTTGGAAATCTGAATACACCGGAGCTTATGGCCGGAATTGATATAGAAGTTAAATTATAGGACTCCGCCAGATTAAGTACGCTGGTCATGGCTTTTCTCAGTTTATTTTCTTCATTTCCCTCTCCCATTATTGGCCCTACAGTGTGTATTACAAATTTGGCTTTTAAATTATGACCATATGTTATGACAGCTTTTCCCACAGGCAGAGTGCCTATTTTTTTTATCATTTTATCGCTGTCTTTTTGTATTTCAATTCCACCTGCCCTCACTATGGCTAAAGCTGCCCCTCCACCATGACTTAGAGAGCTGTTTGCAGGATTTACTATTGCATCACTTTGCTCTTTGGTTATGTCTCCTTTTTTGATTAAAATTTTTTTATTACCTATTTTAATCATACTCGTTACCTCCTCTAAAAATATTTTGAGATAGGAAATGGTTAATAGCTGAGATTGAAATCTCCTAACTCTTGACTTTAATGATATAGTCATTGGAATTTATATGGAAGAATTGGCATATATCATCTATTTCATGAAGAGTTGCATCATTTATCGGAATTCCATTTTTAATTTTGTCATTATAAGATTCCACTTCTTTTTCACCATGGGTATATATCCTGACGGCTCCTTTTGCTTTTTTGGAACTTCTAAGTTCATCTAAATATTTTGAAAGTCTGCTTTCAATGGATTTTTTATCCCCAAATATACCATAGTCTACTGCACATAAAAAGTGACAGGTACCTGAACCACCAGATCCGTCAAGATGGACATAATTTCCAGTAGAGCCCCCTGATAGAATTGCTGTGAATATTTCAACCGCTAGAGCAAAACCGTATCCCTTATGTCCTCCTGTTAATTCTTTAGAACCTCCAAGTGGGAGCAATCCGCCTCCCAGCTTTCTTGGTACATTGTACAGTATATCATAGGGGTCAGTGGTTTCTTCTCCATCTTTATTCAATGCCAGGCCCAAAGGAAGGGGTTCATGTTTTTTATTATAGACTTCAATTTTACCTCTAGTTACTACACTAGTGGCCATGTCCATTAAAAATGGATAGGGTTCAGCTGGTATAGATATAGCGATGGGATTTGTGCCGAGCATGGCTTCTTTGCCAAAAGTGGGTACTATGACAGCTGGTGAATTTGTCATTGAAATTCCCATGAGGCCTGATTCCTCTGCCATCTTAGCATAGTATCCTGCAATACCGTAGTGATTGGAGTTTCTTACAGAAACCATGCCAATCCCTGAAGCCTTAGCTTTTTCTATGGCAAGATTCATGGCTCTTTTACCTGTTAATTGTCCCATGCCGGCCTGACCGTCTATAACTGCGGATATGGGTGTTTCTTTTATGATTTTTGGACTGGAGTCAACTATTATCAAACCCTGTTTTATTTCACTGTAATATTTTACTAATCTCTGAATGCCGTGGGATTCAATGCCATATAGATCTGATAATAACAATACATCTGTAATAGTTTTACTGTCCTCCGGGTTAAATCCAAATTTTTCAAAGACAATGTGGCACAGCTTTTTTAGTCCTTCATATTTGACTTTTGAATATGTCATTTTTATCCTCCTATAAACACAATAATGTAGTTAATGGCTGGGGTTTAAACTTTTAATGAAGTTAAAAATTTCTTCATCAATTTTAGTTCTTAACTCTTAACTGCATAATAATATATTACATATTATAATAGTATATTTTGGTGTTTAATTCCAGTATGTTTTATACAGTAAATAGCATTATATTGAAATAATTGAAGCTATCAACTATAATAATGTTAATCATTTAAGGAAATTGGTGTAATTAATATTATTTGGGTATTGATATTTCAATGAGGGAGATGTTTGATACTATGGGCGGAGGGTACAATTATGTAAAGGTTAATCCAGCAGAAAATATGACTATATTTGTATTGGACAAGGTTAACAGAAACCAACAGCCCAAAATGGCAAATAAATTGATGAATTATAATAGTATTCATGGAGAACAGGTAGGGTTTATTGAAAGCCCAAAGACATTAGAAGGTAAAAGACAAGATGTTATCAGGCTGCAGATGATGGGTGGGGAATTTTGTGGAAATGCCGCTAGATCTTTTGCCGCATGTATGGTATTTTTTCATAATTCGACTATAAAGAAAATAAAAGAAAGATATTTTACCAGTTTTGAAATATCAGGAGTGAATGAATTAATAAACTGTGAGGTAAGGAATACCGAAAAAGAAAATGTTTTCTACTCCAAAGTTCAAATGCCTTTGCCGCAAAAAATTGAAAAATGTAGTTTTTCAATTGATGGCAAAAATATAGAAGTAAAAAAAATTGAGCTCTGCGGAATTACACATTTTATTGTGGATGCAGATGAAATTGAAAATAATGATGATTTGTTTTCAATGATAAAAAGATATATGGATAGAGAAAAATATGATGCATTTGGTATAATGTATTATGATCCACTGAAATATTTTTTGACACCTTTAGTGTATGTTAAAGCTACTGACAGTTTGTTATGGGAAAGAAGTTGTGCATCTGGAACTACAGCTTTGGCAGTTTCACTTACTTCTAATGAAGGTGAACATAATTATACCATAAATCAGCCTGGAGGAATTTTAGAAGTTTCGACATTCTATAAAAATAATAATATTAAAGAATTGACATTGGCTGGACCAGTGGAGATAGTAGCAAAGGGAGTATTTTATTAAAGAACATACACATAGTAGTGATTATCTCCTACTTTGAGAAGTTTGGGAGTATTAACACTTGTAGCGTTCGGATAAAATAGAATTGTTTAAAGGACAACGGTGATTAAGTGTGTTTTTGCATTTGCATCTGCAAAATAAAAAATGATGGAAGGTAAAAATAATGAGTAAGATATTAAGAATAGGTGATAAAAATTTTGAAATTGGTAAAAAAACCCATATCATGGGTATACTAAATGTTACACCGGATTCTTTTTCCGACGGCGGAAAGTTTAATAGTATAGAGCGTGCTATAGAACATGCTAGAAAGATGGAAGCTGAAGGTGCGGACATAATAGATGTGGGAGGAGAATCCACAAGGCCAGGTCATATGCCAGTGGATCAGGAGGAAGAAATTGAAAGAGTGATTCCTGTAATAGGTGCGCTTAAAAAATATATAGATATACCTATTTCAGTAGATACTTACAAGGGAAAAGTGGCAGAGGAAGCTTTAAAAGCTGGAGCAAACTTCATAAATGATGTATGGGGCTTCAAAAAAGATCAGTATATGGCTGAAGTGGCAGCTCATTATAAAGTTCCATGTTGTCTTATGCACAATAGAAATAATAGAAATTACAAAAATTTAATGGAAGATCTGTTGAGCGATTTAAAGGAAAGTGTGGATATAGCTTTAAAAGCTGGAGTAGATCCGGAAAATATAATATTGGATCCAGGTATAGGCTTTGCTAAAGACTATGAACAAAATTTAGATGTCATGAATAACTTGGAACAGCTTTCAAAGCTGGGATATCCGGTTCTTCTGGGAACATCCAGAAAATCCATGATAGGAAATGCATTAAAACTTCCCACAGATGAAAGAGTTGAAGGTACTATAGCTACAACGGTGATAGGCATAATGAAAAATTGTGATTTTGTGAGAGTTCATGATGTGAAAGAAAATAAAAGAGCGGTAATGATGGCAGATGCAATATTGAGAAGATAAAGTGTCTGAAAGGTATATTGTAATCTATTTTAGATGCATGGGAGGGGAGAATATTGAGTATTCACTGCTCAATATAACTTATTGTGATGGATGATAATAAAATTAAAAAGGCAGTAAAGATGATTATTGAAGCTATAGGGGAAGATCCCGAAAGAGAAGGGCTTATTGAAACTCCAGATAGAATTGCCAGAATGTATAGAGAAATTTTTTCAGGATACAATGAGAGTCCTGAAAAACATCTAAAAAAGGTATTTACGGTGAACAGTACTGATATAGTATTGGAAAAGGATATTGTATTTTATTCCATTTGTGAACACCATCTTATGCCTTTTTATGGTAAAGTACATATTGCCTATGTTCCCAATGACAAAGTGGTTGGCTTGAGCAAATTGGCCAGGACTGTGGAGGTCTTTGCGAAAAGGCTCCAGCTCCAGGAGAGAATGACCGTTCAAATTGCTGATTCAATAATGAGATATTTGGATGCCAAAGGAGTTATGGTAGTTGTAAAGGCTGAACACATGTGCATGACCATGAGGGGAGTAAAAAAACCTGGAAGCAAGACTGTTACTACGGCTACCAGAGGAATATTCAAAGAGGACTCCAGATATAGGGAAGAAGTATATAAAATGCTCAATGTAGAATAAAAGTGTGGTGCTTATTGTGGAAAAGGTCAATGCCATATTGAAAAATCATGATTTTTGCAGATATCTGTCTCGGATAGATGATATGGAAAGAACCAGGAAATTTTGCAGGCACGGCATCTGCCATCTTATGGATGTCGCCAGGATTGCATATATAATGGTGCTTGAAAAAAATATAAAAGTGGAAAAACAAATAATATATGCAGCTGCACTGCTCCATGATATAGGAAGAGGGGAGCAGTATGAAAAAGGTACACCTCATGAAATTGCAGGTGTTAAAATTGCCAAGGATATATTGGAAAAATGCGGGTTTGATGAATATGAGAAAAAGCAAGTGCTGGATCTTATAGGCAGTCATAGAAAATCAGATAATTGGGATTCATTAAAGAAGATATTTTATAAAAGTGATAAGATATCAAGAAAATGTTTTATGTGCAGTGTATTTTCCGACTGCAGCTGGCCGGAGGAAAAGAAAAATTACGGTATTGAGTATTGATGCGCAGTTAGGAGGTCCCAGATGGATGTTATATATATAGAAGATTTAGAGGTTTATGCACATCACGGAGTAAATCAAGCTGAAAAAGATATGGGCCAAAAATTTTTGATATCTTTAAAATTGTATCTTGATTTAAGAGATGCCGGGAAGCATGATGATCTCAGCAGTACCATAAATTATGCAGTGCTCTGCAATGATGTGGAAGGGGAATTCAAAAAGAAAAAATATGATCTTATTGAAACATCGGCAGAAGTTCTGTCAGAATTTATATTAAAAAAATATGCAAGGGTGAAACGGGTAAAAGTGAGAGTTAAAAAACCCTGGGCACCCATAGGCAAGCCGCTTAAATGGGCAGCAATTGAAGTGGACAGGCGTTGGCACAGAACTTATATTTCTGTGGGCTCCAATTTGGGAGACAGAGAACAGAATATAAAAGATGCTGTCCATATTATAAATTCTTCTGATTCGAGCAGAATAGTCAAAATGTCCAAATTATATGAAACAAAGCCTGTAGGATATTTAAAACAAGGTGATTTTTTAAATGGAGCCCTGGAGTTGGAAACCTTACTGACTCCGGAAGAACTTATAGATTTTTTAATGCAGGTGGAAAAGAAGTTAAAGAGAGAAAGAAAAATAAAGTGGGGTCCCAGAACTCTGGATCTGGATGTGGTTTTATATGATAATCTGGTTACTGCAGATGAAAAGATAGTCATACCCCATCCGAGAATGCATAAAAGGTTGTTTGTATTAAAACCTCTGTGTGATATTGCACCCTATGTTGTGCATCCTGTTTTAAATGCCAGATTAATAGATTTGACCACTGAATTGGAAAAAACAGAAAAAATGTAAAGTAATCCAGCCCTTTGAATTTATACTCTTCAAAAGGCTGCTTTTTACTTGTTCGTGATATAGTTGAGCACAGGATCTCTTTTGTTTATATAATCCTCTATGGAGATTTCAACTATCTTATCAGGACTAAAGGTATTGTCATTATCTCTGGAGATTCTGTTGAACTGGGTGGAATATTGTATACTTATTTTTGAATTGGGAAGATCAAAAGTTCTTACAGCTCCAAAATGATTTGGTTTTCCGCTGGTTTCCTCACCTACAAAACTGGCGTTGGTTTCATCTCTCAATTGAACCAGGTTTATTAGTGCAGAGGAAAAAGTTGCCCTTCCGGTTATCACAAAAAATCTGTCTTTATTATTGAGTTTATTGCTTTTTATCCACTGTATAATTGAATTCATGTATTTGTCACTGCCGCCGGGATTGTCCCGCATGTCAATTACAAATTTATCCACAGGGTGAGTATCCATGAATTTAAGCATTTTGTTTGTAAAGTCCTCCAGGGATTCATTTTCTTCCTCCTCGCATTTGTTGTATTTGAAGTACAGCAGCTTTTTACTTTCCACATATTCATACCAGTAATTCAAATTGCTTTTTTGCCGGTAAAGGGGATAGGAGCTGTCAGGTTTACCTGCTGCAATAAATTTGCCTTTTAAGTCATGGGCAGGTTTGGGATCTATATTCAAATCAAATATGTTTCCATGTATATCTTTAAAAGTGAAAGCAGTGTTTTTTGCAGGATTTACAATTTTGAGCCCATGAAGGATGTCTGCATTCATAAGGTATTTTGGAAGGCTCTTTTTTATCATGGCATAATTGTCTTTCACAATAAGAGGCAAAATATGTTCTTTTACTTTTTCCACATCCATGTCATCTATTTTCAAAAGCTTTCCATAGAGGGATCTTTTGTATTGAGCGGTGGTGTTTATGACGTAAATACCATCCTTGAAATAATAAAATTCAAAAGGATAGATATGATCTGGCTTTTTATAGGCAGAAGTATGACTGTCTCCCAGTGAAGCGGTTATTCTGTAAATTCCTGCAGTTATTTCGTCGTCGTTAAGCTTTGATATGGAATTTTTCAAATTCTCCATTTCGCTGTTGAAATTATTTTCACTGATTTTTGGAAAAGCATCCACGTGTTTTTGGGGAAGGGCATTTTGCAGGTAGTTTAAGTCCTTTTCCCATCGGGTATCCCTGCTGCCGCCCAGATATTGAGTTTCACAGGCTGCAAGTGACAAAGCAGAACATATAATGGATATACATATGATGATTTTTATGAATTTATTCATTTCAAACTCCTTTTCATGTTTAAGTATAAGCTCTAGACTATATCCTGACTGCAGAAGCTGTACAGAGAGGCGGAAATAAATAATATAAAAATGGAGACAGTGCCTATTATAATACAGCTTAAGCGGATGTCTCTTAAATTGTAGATGTATGCTGCTGAAAGATAGGGGTAGGCAGTAGGTATGTATTCAAGATGCTCTGTCTTATCCATCAGTAGGGTGTTCAATACAAAGGATAGAATTCCGTATAAAGAAGGTATTGTCATATTTTTGCTCATATTTACGATCAGTACTGGAATGGGAATCAGCAAGAACTGAAAAAGCAGGGAACATGCCTGGGCTTTAACAGTGGTTATCATCAGGGAATACTCTGGTATAGCTCCGTGTAAAAAATAATAACTGACAGGTATGGACAAGCTTTCGACTATGTATGTAATGAATATGAGAACATAAATTGAAATTAATTTTCCCATAAAAATTTTAAACCTGCTTACAGGGTAGGTATACAATGTGCTGGCAGTCTTGTCTGAGAATTCCCTTGAGAAAACATAGGCTGCAGCAAGTGTAAAAAGTATGGGATATATCATTAGAAAATTTATCTGGTCTATGTTGTAGGCATATTTTTCGTAAATCATCTCACTTTCTGTAATAAATCTTGCCAGAAACATGAGTATTGTCATGGCCGTGCCTCCGATTAAGATAAGGGAAGATGTATAGCTTCTTTTTAATTTCAAGAGTTCACAGTATATTATGTTTGGCATTTCAAGGCCTCCTTATTTATTCTGAAATTCAAAGTGCAAAAAGTAAGTTTCACAGAAATCTGACAATCACTCCATATCCATGAATTTGCAGCAATAAATGCAGAAAAGGATGGATATGGAAAGGATGAATATAATATTTGTGAAAAGAAGTATAAAGTCAATGGGATCTCCCTTGTAAAAGAAGTATATGGGAAGTGAGGGAAGCATCAAAGGTGACATCTGGAGATATATGCCTCCTGCAGCCATGAAGAATGAAGATGAAACTGCTGCCAGTATTCCGTAAACCAGGGGAAAGACAATATTCTTTGTAATTATTCCAATGAATACAGGTATAGAAATTATTAAAAACTGAAATAACATGGAATAAAGATTGACTTTTATATCCGTAATTATAAAACTCAGAGATGGAAGTTCCCCCCAAGCTATGTACAAGGCAGCGTAAACAGCGGCAAACTGGCATATGTACACAAACAGGATTATCAAATATATGGCAATTAGTTTGCCTGCAAATATCTTTATCCTTCCAAAGGGGTAGGAGTAGAGAACATTGGCGGTTTTATCCGAGAATTCCCTTGAGAAAATATAACCTGATATAAAGGCAAAAAATATAATATACAAAAATTGAAAACACAATAATTCTGTACTGGTTCTGTAATCTTTAACCAGGGTACTTTTAAGTGCATCAGATATACCTGTGTAGTCGTTGGAAAGGGACATAACACATTGAACAAGGGGTATGAAGATGGAAGCAATAATAGATGCAATGATCAGGTAGGATCTTTTGAGTTTTAAAAATTCACCATATATTATATTGAACATCTATTTTCCTCCTGTAAGCCTGAGAAAATGATCCTCAAGGCTGTCTATCTTCAAACATATCTCTTCTACAGACAAGTTATTTGAAACTAAAATCCTGTTTATATTTGAAATTTCCTGAAGCTTTTCATAAACCCGCAGATTATTCTTCTCCCAGATAATGTAGTCATGTATGTTCAGCTTTTCCTCCAGAACAAAAGAAGCTTTTTTATCGTCATTTATTTTTATGTTTATATAGTGCCTGTTTCTCTTCTGGAGTTCATCATAGGATATTTCCTCCAGAAGAGAACCTCTGTGGATTATCCCAATTTTTGTGGCCATAAGCTGAATTTCACTTAGAACATGACTTGAGATCAAAAATGTAATATTCTGCTTGTGGCACAGCTCCAGTATAAGTTCTCTGATTTCCTTTATGCCAGTTGGGTCAAGGCCGTTGGTGGGCTCGTCAAGTATGAGAAATTCAGGGTGATGAAGGAGGGCTCTTGCTATTCCAAGTCTCTGCTTCATGCCAAGAGAAAATTCCTTTACTTTTTTATTTTTAACATCCCTTATATCCACCAATTTCAGGGCTTCATCTATACAGTTCTTTCCCTGAATGCCCATCATTCTCCTGTGTATTTCCAGATTTTCGTCTGCTGTGAGATTTGGGTAAAATCCGGGATATTCTATTATGGAGCCTATTTTCTGGAGAAGATATCTACTGTTTGCCGATTTTTGTGAAAACAGTTCTATTTCTCCGGAACTTGGTTTTACCAGCTGCATTATCATACGTATGGTGGTGGTTTTGCCGGCACCGTTTTCTCCAAGAAAACCGTATATGTCACCTTTTTCTATGGTCATGTTTAAATTGTCCACGGCAGTGAAATTTTTAAAATATCTGGTTAAATTATAAGTTTTTAGTATGGTGTCCATTTTATTTCCTCCAGTTTTTTTGATTCCTGATATTGCAAAAAGGATTATGTCTATAATATACAACATAATCCTTACATAGTTTTTACAGGGCTCTTACAATTTTCTTACATTATGGGTAATTATGATCACTTGGTTTTGAAGGTGATTTTGAATTCTGTTTTTTTGAGAGGGATACTGGACAGGTCAATACGGCCATTCAAGGATTTTACCAGTTTTTTTACTATACTTAAGCCGATACCGCTGCTTTTGGTGTTTGAATTTCTCGATTTCTCCACAGTATATAACCTGTCAAATATATAATCTATTTCATCTTCAGGTATTCCAATACCGTTGTCCCACACAGATATAAAGATCATATTCTCGTTATAATTGATGTCTATACCTATTTTTGTAGCTTTTTCTGCATATTTCAATGAATTACCTATTAAATTGCTGAAAATCCTGTTTAGAGATTTTTCGTCTGAATTCATGTATATGTTTTCCTCTTGAAAATTCAATTCAGGTTCAATGTTCAAGCTTCTCAATTCATTGAAGAATGAAATTATATTCTTTCGTGCAGTCTCGCATATGTTGATCTTGTTTATATCCAGTTTAAAATCATTTGAATCTATTTTTGAAAGCTGGAAAAATTCCTCCAGGGTGCTGTAAAGATAGTTACCTTTATCACATATTATTTTCATGTATTTTTCTTTTTCAAAAGGCTGTAGTTTTGAATCACTCATCAGGAGCTCCATATACCCTAGAATGGATGTAAGCGGAGTTCTCAAGTCGTGAGATATATTTGAAATCATTTTTTTATGGGATTCTTCATTTAATTTGTTCTTTACGTCAACCTTCTGAAGCTTTTCTGCCAATGCGTTTATTTTCACCACAAGTCTGCTGATAAAACTTATGTGAGTCTGAAGCCGTATTCTCTGATTCAAATTTCCATGGAGTATTTTATCAATATAACAGCAGATATGATTTAATGCTTTATAAATATAAAGAATAATGAGGACCATAAGAATTAATGTAATTATTAAAATACAATCAAATATATCCATAATCAATCTCCAAGTTTATAGCCTATTCCCCATACAGTCAATATATATTTTGGCTGTTTCGGCATATCTTCAATTTTATCTCTGAGTCTTTTTATAGTTACCATGACAGTATTGTCATCCTTAAGGTAATCGTCTCCCCATACTCTGCTGAATATTTGTGCCTTAGTAAATACCTGCTTTGGGTTCTCCAAAAATAGTTTTAAAAGCTCAAATTCCTTTGGAGTGAGGTTTAATTCCCTGTTGGTCTTGAACACTTTGTGGGCAAGAGTGTCTAATTCCAATTTTTCATGCTGGAGGCAGGAGTATGAAGAGGTATTTTGATTGTATTTTATGTACCTTCTGAGTTGGGATTTTACTCTTGCTGTTAATTCTTTCGGGGAAAAAGGTTTTATCATATAGTCATCGGCACCAAGAGTGAGTCCTGTTATTCTGTCACATTCCTCAGTTTTAGCAGAGAGAATTATAATTGGAAGGGTGCTTTTTTTCCGTATTTCTCTTAGAACATCAATGCCATCCACATAGGGCAGCATTATATCAAGTATGATCAGCTGAAAGTCATTGTAATTTTTACAAAGTGCATCTCTTCCATTAAAACATTGTGTGATATCGTAATTTTCTTTTTTTAAAGTCTCACATATAAGGTCGTTTATTTGTTCGTCATCTTCTATTATTAATATTTTAGGTATATTCATATAAGGGCCTCTCTGTTTTTTACTTATATTATATAAGAATAAAAAGGTATTTATCAATAATTGTATTTTAATTAAGGTGAAATTAACGTAACCTGAACCTGGCGTGTCAATATAAGAATATTGAAGAAAAAAGTAGTTTATATCGGAAAAACATAAGATAAATTTATATAATAAATGCATATTATGAAGAAAGTAGGAGAAAATATGATAGAATATCAACTGTTGTTGAAAGCAGATGTGATGCCGTGAGGCTCATATCCAATATGTATTTAGTTTTATTTTGATAATTATCTAAAATATATTGACAAAAATGCAAACAGATGATATACTATAAAAGCTGTCTTAAAGAAGAACAGGCAGCTTGAGATGATCCTTGAAAATTGAACAGAATAAATATAGGGAAACTTATATGAGAATAAACCAGCAATTCTTTTGAGCTGCGATGAGCAGCAAAGAAAGTAATTTCGTAAGTAATATGCTTGAAATTGACAGTAACGAGTACAGCAAGGAAAAGGCCGAATGAGGAGCAGAGTTTACTTAGGTAAATGAGCACCGGAATGAAGCATTTGACGAAGCTGGACGAAGTTAATGGCAATTTCCAACAAAGGCAGTAAGTCTAAAATTGTTAGTGACGAGCAAGACAAGGAAAAATGCGAAGGAGGAACAGAGTTTACTTGAGTAAATGAGTACCGCAGTGAGTATTTTGACACAGTATTGCGAAGTTAATAACAATTTTCAACAGAGTCAAAGACAACTTTTAAATTAAGAGTTTGATCCTGGCTCAGGACGAACGCTGGCGGCGTGCCTAACACATGCAAGTCGGGCGAAGAAGCTCCTTCAGGAGAATCTTAGCGGCGGACGGGTGAGTAACACGTGGGTAACCTGCCTCAAAGAGGGGGATAGCCTCCCGAAAGGGAGATTAATACCGCATGACAAATATAATCCGCATGGATTATATTTTAAAGGAGAAATCCGCTTTGAGATGGACCCGCGGCGCATTAGCTAGTTGGCAGGGTAACGGCCTACCAAGGCGACGATGCGTAGCCGACCTGAGAGGGTGAACGGCCACATTGGAACTGAGAGACGGTCCAGACTCCTACGGGAGGCAGCAGTGGGGAATATTGCACAATGGGCGAAAGCCTGATGCAGCAACGCCGCGTGAGTGAAGAAGGTTTTCGGATTGTAAAGCTCTGTCATCTGGGACGATAATGACGGTACCAGATGAGGAAGCCACGGCTAACTACGTGCCAGCAGCCGCGGTAATACGTAGGTGGCAAGCGTTGTCCGGAATTACTGGGCGTAAAGGGTGCGCAGGCGGACATTTAAGTGAGATGTGAAATACCCGGGCTTAACCCGGGCAGTGCATTTCAAACTGGGTATCTGGAGTGCAGGAGAGGAGAACGGAATTCCTAGTGTAGCGGTGAAATGCGTAGAGATTAGGAAGAACACCAGTGGCGAAGGCGGTTCTCTGGACTGTAACTGACGCTGAGGCACGAAAGCGTGGGTAGCAAACAGGATTAGATACCCTGGTAGTCCACGCCGTAAACGATGAGTACTAGGTGTAGGAGGTATCGACCCCTTCTGTGCCGCAGTAAACACAATAAGTACTCCGCCTGGGAAGTACGATCGCAAGATTAAAACTCAAAGGAATTGACGGGGGCCCGCACAAGCAGCGGAGCATGTGGTTTAATTCGAAGCAACGCGAAGAACCTTACCTGGACTTGACATCCCCTGCATATCTCAGAGATGAGAGAAGCCCTTCGGGGCAGGGAGACAGGTGGTGCATGGTTGTCGTCAGCTCGTGTCGTGAGATGTTAGGTTAAGTCCTGCAACGAGCGCAACCCCTGTTGTTAGTTGCTAACAGTAAGATGAGCACTCTAACGAGACTGCCGCGGTTAACGCGGAGGAAGGTGGGGATGACGTCAAATCATCATGCCCCTTATGTCCAGGGCAACACACGTGCTACAATGGGCAGAACAGAGAGAAGCAAGGCCGCGAGGTGGAGCGAACCTCAAAAACTGTTCCCAGTTCGGATTGCAGGCTGAAACCCGCCTGCATGAAGCTGGAGTTGCTAGTAATCGCGAATCAGCATGTCGCGGTGAATACGTTCCCGGGCCTTGTACACACCGCCCGTCACACCATGAGAGCCGGCAACACCCGAAGTCCGTAGTCTAACGAAAGAGGACGCGGCCGAAGGTGGGGTTGGTGATTGGGGTGAAGTCGTAACAAGGTAGCCGTAGGAGAACCTGCGGCTGGATCACCTCCTTTCTAGGGAGTCGAAAGGGAGCCTGAGAAAGGCTTTCTTAAAAGGTTTGTCTTATGTAAGTATCCGTTTATTCTGTTTAATTTTGAAGGATCAGAAGTCAGTTGACAATCAAGAATTGACAGTTGAATTCTTCACCCAATTGTGCAGTGTGAATTAAACACTGCAGATTGAAAGAAATTTGTTCTTTGAAAATTGCACAGTAAATATAATAGAGTTGGCAGTAACGAGCATATCGAGGAAAAACTGGAGCGAGGAGTGGAGTTTACTTATGTAAATGAACACCGGAACGAGAGTTTTGACGAAGAGATGCGAAGTTAATGGCAATTTTAGAGCTAAAATTGGCAGCAGCGAGTACAGCAAGGAAAAGGCCAAAGGAGGAGCGGAGTTTACTTAGTGTAAATGAGCACCGCAGTGAGGCATTTGACGCAGTTGTAGGAAGCTAATGGTAATTTTAGAGCTAAGGTTAGAAATAACCTTTGTAGTAAAGCAAGTTATAACTAAGATTGAAGTTAAAAAAACATTTAAGGTAAGATTTATAACTAAGTAATAGAAAATTGGCAGTAACGAGCAGTTCGAGGAAAGGCTTGAGGGAGGAGCAGAGCTTACTTATGTAAGTGAGCACCGCAGCGAAAGACTTGACGATGAAATGCAAAGTTAGTAGCAATTTTTCAATCAGAGTAATAGAAAATTGGCAGCAGCGAACAAGACAAGGAAAGACTCGATAGAGGAGCGGAGTTTACTTATGTAAATGAGCACCGGAAAGAGAGTTTTGACGAAATATTGTGAAGCTGATGGTAATTTTCGAAGCAAAGGTCAAGCTACAAAGGGCGCACGGAGGATGCCTTGGCACCAGGAGCCTAAGAAGGACGTGATAAGCTGCGAAAAGCTCTGGGTAGGCGCAAATAGCCAGAGAACCAGAGATATCCGAATGGGGAAACCCACCCGGCAAAGACCGGGAACTGGAGTCTGAATACATAGGACTTCAGAGGCAAACCCGGGGAACTGAAACATCTAAGTACCCGGAGGAAGAGAAAGAAAGATCGATTTTCCAAGTAGCGGCGAGCGAAAGGGAAAGAGCCCAAACCAGGAACTTGTTCCTGGGGTTGAGGTCAGGTCAAAAAGAGAGAGGAAGCTTAAGCGAATACAACTGGAAAGTTGAGCCGCAGACGGTAAAAGCCCGGTAGGTGAAAAGCAGAGACTCGAAGGCCTGAACCAGAGTACCACGAGACACGAGGAACCTTGTGGGAAGCAGGGAGGACCACCTCCCAAGGCTAAATACTACCTGGTGACCGATAGAGAAGAAGTACCGTGAGGGAAAGGTGAAAAGAACCCCGGGAGGGGAGTGAAATAGAATCTGAAACCGTGTGTCCACAAATAGTCGAAGCACAATAAAGTGCGACGGCGTGCTTTTTGTAGAACGAGCCAGCGAGTTGCGGTATGCAGCAAGGTTAAGTACTTAAGGTACGGAGCCGGAGGGAAACCGAGTCTTAAAAGGGCGGGAAGTTGTATAGTGCAGACCCGAAACCGGGTGACCTATCCATGGCCAGGTTGAAGCGGAAGTAAAATTTCGTGGAGGACCGAACCACAATGGTGTTGAAAAACCATGGGATGAGCTGTGGATAGCGGAGAAATTCCAATCGAACTCGGAGATAGCTGGTTCTCCTCGAAATAGCTTTAGGGCTAGCGTCGGGAATGAGTAATGGAGGTAGAGCACTGACTGGGGTAGGGGCTGACAACAGTTACTGAACCCTATCAAACTCCGAATGCCAAATACTTGAATTCCGGCAGTCAGACTGCGAATGATAAGATCCGTAGTCAAAAGGGAAAAAGCCCAGACCACCGGCTAAGGTCCCAAAGTGTAAGTTAAGTGGAAAAGGAAGTGTGATCTCTAAGACAACTAGGATGTTGGCTCAGAAGCAGCCATACATTTAAAGAGTGCGTAACAGCTCACTAGTCAAGAGGTCATGCGCCGAAGATGTCCGGGGCTAAAACTTACCACCGAAGCTGTGGGCTAGAGATAGCGGTAGAGGAGCATGCTGTCCAGGTAGAAGCTGTACCGGAAGGAGCAGTGGACAGGACAGGAGAGAGAATGCTGGCATAAGTAGCGAGAAATAAGTGAGAATCTTATTGGTCGAAAACCTAAGGTTTCCTGGGGAAGGTTCGTCCACCCAGGGTAAGTCGGGACCTAAGCCGAGGCCGAAAGGCGTAGGTGATGGACAATCGGTTGAGAGTCCGATACCGCAGAATACCGGTAAAGACCCGAAGGGATGACGCAGGAGGATAGGATGTGCATACAGATGGAGGTATGTCCAAGCAGCGAGTAAGGGAAGGGAGGCAAATCCCCCTTTTCAATTGTGAGCTGTGACGGGGAAGCCGAAAGGCGAAGTATCCGAGATCACACTGCCGAGAAAAGTCTCTAGGGAGGTAAACTGTGCCCGTACCGCAAACCGACACAGGTAGGTGAGGAGAGGATCCTAAGACCATCGGAAGAATTGTTGTCAAGGAACTCGGCAAATTGACTCCGTAACCTAGGGAGAAGGAGTGCCTCGGAAGAGGCCGCAGAGAAGAGGCTCAAGCAACTGTTTATCAAAAACACAGGTCTCTGCTAAAGCGAAAGCTGAAGTATAGGGGCTGACGCCTGCCCGGTGCTGGAAGGTTAAGGGGAATACTTAATAGAGATATGAAGGTAAGAACTTAAGCCCCAGTAAACGGCGGCCGTAACTATAACGGTCCTAAGGTAGCGAAATTCCTTGTCGGGTAAGTTCCGACCCGCACGAATGGCGTAATGATTTGAGCACTGTCTCGACAACAAATCCGGCGAAATTGAAGTGCAAGTGAAGATGCTTGCTACCCGCGATTGGACGGAAAGACCCCGTAGAGCTTTACTGCAGCTTAACACTGAATTTCGGTATTGTCTGTACAGAATAGGTGGGAGACATGGAAGCATGGGCGCCAGCCCATGTGGAGCCGACGTTGGGATACCACCCTGACGGTACTGGGATTCTAACCGGGTGCCATGAAACTGGCGACGGGACAATGTTAGGTGGGCAGTTTGACTGGGGCGGTCGCCTCCGAAAGGGTAACGGAGGCGTACAAAGGTTTCCTCAGAAGGGTTAGAAATTCTTCGGAGAGTGCAAAGGCAAAAGGGAGCCTGACTGCGACACAGACAGGTGGAGCAGGGACGAAAGTCGGTCTTAGTGATCCGGTGGTACCTCGTGGGAGGGCCATCGCTCAACGGATAAAAGCTACCTCGGGGATAACAGGCTGATCTCCCCCAAGAGTTCACATCGACGGGGAGGTTTGGCACCTCGATGTCGGCTCGTCGCATCCTGGGGCTGAAGTAGGTCCCAAGGGTTGGGCTGTTCGCCCATTAAAGCGGCACGCGAGCTGGGTTCAGAACGTCGTGAGACAGTTCGGTCCCTATCCGTCGCGGGCGCAGGAAATTTGAGAGGAGCTGTCCTTAGTACGAGAGGACCGGGATGGACTGACCTCTGGTGAACCAGTTGTTCCGCCAGGAGCACCGCTGGGTAGCCAAGTTGGGAAGGGATAAACGCTGAAAGCATCTAAGCGTGAAGCCCCCCTCGAGAAGAGATTTCCCACAGCGAAAGCTGGTAAGACCCCTCGGAGAACACGAGGAGATAGGTCAGGGGTGTAAGCAGGGTAACCTGCTCAGCTGACTGATACTAATAGGTCGAGGGCTTGACCAAAAGAAGACATGGATGGGATATTTACTGTGCAATTTTGAGAGAACAGGGTTCTCTAAACTCACTCAGCTGAAGCTGAGGAGTAGTGATTTATACCTTTGGTAATAATAAGGTAATATGTCAAGAAAATTGATAATAGCGAGCAGTTCAAGGAAAGACTCGAGTGAGGAGCAGAGCTTACTCATGTAAGTGAGCACCGCAGCGAAAGACTTGACGAAGGAATGCGAAGTTAGTAGTAATTTTCGGTAAAAATATCTGGTGGCAATAACGTGAAGGCAACACCCCTTACCATTTCGAACAGGAAGGTTAAGCTTCACAGTGCCCATGGTACTGCAGGGGAGGCCCTGTGGGAGAGCAGGTCGTCGCCAGATAAAGCTGTTCCGTGGTAGCTCAATGGTTGAGCATTCGGCTGTTAACCGAAGGGTTGGAGGTTCGAGCCCTCTCCACGGAGCCATTTTATTTTTTAAAATGTTAATTATGCAGACCAAATAAATTTTGGTCTGCTTTTTATTATGTAACAGTACTTAATTAATAGGACTGATTTCCGACAAGGGTTGAAGCTCTTCATTAACGTGCATCGTTAATGAAATCGAATAATACTTTCTTACATAAATTATTCTTTACTTATCTTGTTGCCATCGCTTATAAGCAGCACAGTTCCATCTACGTCAGTTCTGTATATCTGTATGTTTTTTCTTTTAAGTTTATTTATTGTATTTTTAGTAGGATGACCATACTTGTTGTTTTTGCCACAGCTTATTATAGCTATTTTAGGGTTGACTTTATCTAAAAATTTTTCTGAAGTGGAAGTTGAACTTCCATGATGTCCAACTTTTAGCACATCTGCCGAGAGATCATAATTTTTATCTATCATTTCGTCTTCACTCTTATTTTCAGCATCGCCTGTAAATAAAAATTTAGTATTTCCGTAGGTGATTTTTAAAACTATGGAATAGTTGTTGGTGTCTTCATACATAGTGCTGTTTGGAGCTATTATTTCAGCTGTGGTTTTTTTACCTAAATTCAATTCAGTGGCACGTGGAATTGGAACGTTTATTTTCATATTCTTATTTCTTAGTGCAGTTATCATGCTCTCAAAGGTTATGGTGTTAGCTGTTTTTTTGGGAGCATAGAATTTATATATGTCATATTTTCTTATTATTGAACTCATGCCACCTATGTGATCCTCATCTGGATGAGTTGCAATTACATAATCCAATTTTTTTATACCTTGTTTCCTTAAATAGGACATTAGTTTATCTTTACTGTCATTTGGGCCTGCATCTATTAGAAGGTTTTTACCGTTTACTTGAATAAGCTCGCTGTCACCTTGCCCTACATCTATGTAATGTACTATGATTTGAGATGATTTAACTTTTGAATTCAATACATTGCTGGTACTATTGGTACACCCAGAGAGTAGAAAAAGTACTGCCAGGAATACACTTATCATGTTTAAATGTTTTTTTATGAAATTCACTATTGTAACAGCTCCTTTAGTTATTTGGAAAATGTATTAGCCTTTAAGGTATATTTTTTCGGATATTTTTTGTTTTATAATATTTGACAAGTTTGAAAGCTCTTCCTTTGACATATTATCGATATATATGGGTTCACATATGGTCATTTTCACATCTGCAGGTTTTAGTATGCTGTGTTTATTACCCTCTCTTAATCTATAGCTTCCATCTATGGCAATGGGAACTATGGGCACTTTGGATTTTAAAGCCAATTTTAAGCTGCCTTTTTTGAATTCACCTATTTTAGGTCCTTTGCTTCTGGTACCTTCTGGAAATACCACCATACTGTGTCCGCTTTTCAAAATTTTAATACCTTCATTTATGGATTTTATGGATTCCCGAATATTTTGTCTGTTCATGAAGACACAGTTTATCTGCCGCATCCAATAAGTAAGCAATCCAATTTTAGTGATTTCTTTTTTAGCTATAAATCCAACCGTTCTATTGAGGGATGAGATTATTATTGGTATATCAAAAAACCCCTGATGATTGGCGACAAAAAGGCAGGGAACCTGCGGCAAATGTTCTTTTCCTTCCAATTTAATTCTGGCATTTACGAGATTTAAAATAAAATTTGCCCAATTTTTTACAGCAACATATATATAATTTTCAACTTGTTCTTTGTCTCCTGTTTTTTTTATTCCCTCCAATTTGATTTTTTTTGTTACAGTACCAATCATATAGAGAATAAAAATAAAATAAAATAAAATGGTTTTTAACATAAATCGATTCCTCCTTGTAGAATTCTATTGATGAGTTCGTAAATATTACCTGTCTATTATATCATATCCAATTATCATATATATTGAATAAATAATTTAGCTTTTAGTGCAAATATTGGCTAAAATAATAAAAAATATGGTTTTAATTAATTTAATTTTGCCAGAAATATTCATAGGTCCAATATGTACAATAAAAAATCCTATTTTATAGGACAATTGCATAAAATAAATGAGATCATTCAATTAGAGCAAAAATAAAAATATCTATTTGCTAATGGAAAATAAAAGTGTTACAATATAGATAATTTGTTATTAAACAAGTTAATATACTGTAATTATTAAAATGGATATTTAAAATACATATAAAAATAAAAGTTACATATGAAATGAGTAAATAATAATAATTCAAAAATCCATTTAAAATTATAGATCCAATATTTTAAACCAAGGAGATGATTTCATTGAAAAATAATTCAGCCAATTATAAATTGGACAATGTAAACAGCCCTAATCTTTATAAAGATATGTTTCCTTATGATGAAGTCCCAAAAGTAGTTTTTGATAATGTACAAGTTCCTATGGATATTCCAGAAAAAATATATATTACAGATACAACTTTTAGGGATGGACAGCAGTCTATGCCCCCTTATACAAGTAAGCAGATAATAAAAATTTTTGATTATCTTCATCAATTGGACAATAATTCTGGTATAATTAAACAGACGGAATTTTTCTTATATACAGAAAAGGACAGGAAAGCAGCTGAAGCCTGCATTGAAAAAGGATATAAATTTCCTGAAGTGACTTCCTGGATAAGAGCCAATAAGAAAGATTTCAAGTTGGTGAAGCAGATGGGGATTAGAGAAACTGGAATGCTTATGTCGTGTTCAGATTACCATATATTCAAAAAACTCAAAATGACAAGACAGGAAGCTATGGACATGTATTTGGACATAGTTAGAGAGGTGTTGAATAATGGAATTTACCCCAGATGTCATCTGGAAGATATTACTAGAGCTGACTTCTATGGATTTGTAGTTCCTCTTGTAACTAAATTGATGGAACTGTCTAGAGAGGCCAATATTCCTGTGAAAATAAGAGCCTGTGATACTCTTGGTTTGGGTGTATCCTACAATGGAGTGACTGTCCCAAGAAGTGTCCAGAAAATTATTCATGGGCTTAGAACTATCTGTGGAGTTCCTTCAGATATGATAGAATGGCATGGGCATAATGATTTTTATAGTGTAGTAGATAATTCTACAACTGCCTGGTTATATGGAGCATCTTCTGTAAATACGTCTCTCCTGGGGATAGGCGAGAGAACGGGAAATTGTCCCCTGGAGGCCATGGTATTTGAATATGCACAATTAAAAGGCAATACTGGAAATATGAATTTGCATGTTATAACGGAATTGGCGCAGTATTTCAGTAAAGAAATGAAATATGATATACCTACAAGAACTCCATTTGTCGGTAAAGAATTTAATGAAACCAGGGCGGGGATACACGCAGATGGTATATTAAAAGATGAAGAGATCTACAATGCTTTTGATACGGACAAAATTTTGGGAAAGCCAATTGTTGTAGCTGTAAATCAATATTCAGGACATGCAGGAATTGCAGCTTGGATCAATACCTATTATAGATTGAAGGGTGACGATAGGGTTGATAAGAAGGATGAGAGAATTAATGATATAAAATTATGGGTAGATGAACAATATAAGTCGGGAAGAACTACCATGATAGGAAACAATGAGCTTGAGCTGCTGGTAAAAGAGTTGATGCCGGAAGTTATGAGAAAGAATGAAGAGAGAGCGAGTTAATCAGTCGAATAGAATATTTGCGGAAATGAGGGATTTATGTGGGATTGAACGCAGCAAAAAAGATAATAAAGAATCATCTCGTTAAAGGTGAAATGATACCAGGAGAGGAGATTGCAATAAAAATAGATAGAACTCTTACCCAGGATTCTACAGGCACTATGGCCTATCTTCAGTTTGAAGCACTTGGAATAGATAGGGTAAAAACCAAGAAATCCATAGCCTATATAGATCACAACATGTTACAGTCAGGTCCTGAAAATGCAGATGATCATGCTTATATTCAAACTGTAGCAAAAAAGCATGGTATATATTTTTCAAGGCCTGGAAATGGGATATGTCATCAAGTTAATCTGGAGAGGTTTGGAGTACCGGGAGATACTCTTTTGGGATCCGACAGCCATACTCCTACAGCAGGTGGGATAGGAATGCTTGCCATTGGAGCAGGCGGACTTGATGTAGCAGTGGCCATGGGCGGTGGAGAGTATTATTTGAATATGCCTAAGATAGTCAAAGTTAATTTAAAAGGCAGATTGGGAGAATGGATTACAGCCAAGGATATAATTTTGGAGATGTTAAAAAGGCTCAGTGTTAAAGGTGGAATTGGAAAGATATTTGAGTATGTTGGAGAGGGAGCAAAGACACTGTCTGTTCCTGAAAGGGCAACCATAACCAATATGGGAGCAGAACTTGGTGCCACTACATCAATATTTCCCAGTGATAATGTAGTTCGTGAATTTTTAAGAGCTCAGGGGAGAGAAAAAGATTTTTCTTTTATTGAACCGGATGAAGATGCAAGCTATGATGAGGAGATGGAAATAGATTTATCATCCCTGGAACCTATGGTAGCATGTCCGCATAGTCCGGACAAAGTGGTTGCTGTTTCAGAATTGAAAGATGTTAAAGTAAATCAAGTATGTATAGGGAGTTGTACCAATTCATCTTATGTGGATATGATGAAAGTGGCACATATATTAAAGGGAAATACAGTAAGTGAAGATGTTTCTCTTACCATATCTCCGGGTTCAAGACAGGTTCTGACCATGCTGTCCCAAAATGGAGCATTGTCCTATATGATAGAGGCAGGTGCAAGAGTGTTGGAGAGTGCCTGCGGACCCTGTATAGGAATGGGGCAATCACCTTCTACTGGTGCTGTATCTCTCAGAACTTTTAACAGAAATTTTGAGGGAAGATCAGGTACTAAGTCCGCAAAAGTATATCTGGTAAGTCCGGAAATTGCAGCTGTTTCTGCATTGACAGGTTATATTACGGATCCAAGACAGATGGGGACGCCTTTTAAAGTTGAAATGCCTGCAAAATTTTTAATAGATGACAATATGGTAGTTGAGCCCAGCAGGGCCGGAGAAGATGTCAGAGTGGTAAGAGGACCTAATATAAAGCCATTTCCTGTGGCAAAGCCACTGAAAGATGTTTTGAATGGAAAAGTGCTTACAAAAGTAGGAGACAATATAACTACAGATCATATAATGCCTTCTAATTCAAAATTGCTGCCCTATAGATCCAATATCCCATACTTGTCTGATTACTGTCTGACACCCTGCGATGAAGAATTTCCCGCAAAGGCAAAGAAAAATTCAGGGGGTTTTATAGTGGCGGGAGAAAATTATGGACAGGGTTCCAGCAGAGAACATGCGGCATTGGCTCCTCTTTACCTGGGAATAAAGGCAGTATTTGCGAGGTCTTTTGCTAGAATCCACAGGCAGAATCTTATAAATAATGGAATACTTCCTCTGGTTTTTCAAAATGTGAAGGATTATGAAGAGATAGATGTAATGGATGAACTTGAAATGGGAGATATGCTCAAACAAATTGACGGTGATACAATCATAGTGAAAAACAAGACAAAGAACAAAGAATATAATATGCTATTTGATGTTACCCAAAGGCAGAGAAATATGATAAAATATGGTGGATTGATAAATTTGATGAAAAGGAATAGTCTATAAAATTCGACATATTAGGGGGTAATTGATTTTATGAAGCACAGACACAGAGTAACTCTTATTCCGGGCGACGGTATAGGTCCAGAGGTTAGTGAAGCGGCAACAAAAATTATAAATGCCAGTGGTGTGGATATAGATTGGGATATAGCTGAAGCTGGAGCGGCTTTTATAGATAAATATGGCACTCCTATTCCGGAGAAGGTCATTGACAGTATAAAGAGAAACAAAGTGGCATTGAAGGGTCCCGTAACCACGCCAGTGGGGAAAGGTTTCAAAAGCGTAAATGTAACCTTGAGAAAAAGTTTGAATTTATATGCCAATATAAGGCCTATAAAAACGTATGAAGGGGTAAAGTCCAGGTATGATAATGTTGATTTGGTTATATTCAGGGAAAATACTGAGGATCTATATGCGGGAATAGAGTTTATGGTAAATGATGAGACAGCACAAAGTGTGAAGATAATATCCAAGAATGCCAGCAGAAAAATAGTAAAAGCAGCTTTTGAATATGCGGTTAATAATGGAAGAAGGAAAGTAACCGCAGTTCACAAGGCCAATATAATGAAATTGTCAGATGGACTTTTTTTAAGAACTGCCAGAGAAGTAGCTGAAGAATATGATGATATAGAATTTGATGATGTGATAGTAGATGCCATGAGCATGAAACTGGTGTTGAATCCTGAAAAATATGACGTGCTTGTAATGCCAAACTTGTATGGCGATATATTGTCTGATCTGGCATCCGGACTGGTAGGGGGACTGGGGCTAGTTCCCGGGGCCAACATGGGAGAAGAGCGAGCTGTATTTGAGCCTGCCCATGGTTCAGCTCCTGATATTGCAGGACAGAACAAGGCGAATCCTACTGCTATAATATTGTCTTCAGTTATGATGTTGAAATATTTACATGAAAGTGAAGCTGCGGATAGAATTGAAAGGGCAGTGGAAAATGTGTTAAAAGAGGGAAAGTATATAACCCCTGATCTAGGAGGAAATTCAACTACTGATGAATTCACCAATGCTGTAATTTCAGAATTGTAATAGTATTTTTGATATTAAAGTGTAAAATAAGCTGCTGCACAAATTTAATTGTGCAGCAGCTCTTTATAATTAAATTATATAAAAAATTAGGGAATTTAAAGTAATTAGGGAACTTTGTTTATTATCAAGCTTTAGCTAGAGCTTGGTCTAAATCATATATAATATCATCAATGTTTTCCACACCAATTGAAAGCCTTATGAGATCAGGAGTTACTCCGGCAGCTTTCTGTTGTTCTTCGTTCAACTCTGCATGAGTAGTACTTGATGGGTGGATTACAAGGGACTTTGCATCTGCTACATTTGCAAGTAAAGAGAATAATTTTACGCTGTTTATAAATTTCTTTCCAGCTTCAAATCCGCCTTTTATTCCAAAAGTAAATATGGAACCTGCTCCCTTTGGAAGATATTTTTTAGCTAGTTCTCTATATGGGCTTCCTTCAAGTTCAGGATAGTTTATCCATGCAACCTTCGGGTGTTTACTTAAAAATTCAACTACTTTTCTTGTATTTTCAACATGTCTTTCAACTCTCAGTGAAAGTGATTCAAGTCCAAGCAAGAAATAAAATGCACTTTGAGGACTCAGTGTTGCACCTGTATTTCTTAAAAGTTGTACTCTGGCTTTTGTAGCAAATGCCACAGGACCTTGATCAGCATATACAAGTCCATTGTAGCTCTCATCAGGTGTAGTGAAATCAGGAAATTTACCACTTGCTCTCCAGTCAAATTTTCCACCGTCAACTATGACTCCACCTATGGTAGTTCCATGTCCACCTATGAATTTAGTTGCAGAGTGAACAACTACATCTGCCCCGTATTCTATTGGTCTTACCAGGTATGGAGTACCAAAAGTATTATCTATGATAAGTGGTATTTTATTTTCATGGGCTATATTTGCCACTGCTTCTATATCCAGTACATTTATTCTCGGGTTTCCTATGGTTTCAGCATAGACTGCTTTTGTATTGTCCTTGATTGCTTTTCTGATATTTTCAGGATCATCAGGATCTACAAATGTTACGTCGATTCCAAGTTTCTTTAAAGTTACTGAGAACAATTCATAAGTTCCACCGTAGAGGGTGCTGGCTGAAACTATGTTGTCCCCTGCATTTGCCACGTTTAATATAGAATATAATATTGCTGCCAAACCTGATGCTGTAGCAAGACCTGCACTTCCACCTTCAAGAGCTGCTATCCTCTGTTCAAATACATCTTCTGTGGGGTTCATTATTCTTGCATAAACGTTTCCTGGTTTTTTAAGCTGGAAAAAGTCTGCAGCTTCATCTGCATCTTTGAATACAAAAGATGTTGTCTGATAAATTGGAACTGCCCTTGCTCCCGTTGTTGGATCAGGCACTTGACCTGCATGTACCTGTAATGTTTCAAAACCTAATTTTCTCTCTTCACTCATTTTTACTTCCTCCTCATATTTCTTTATAATATATTAAATATTCTGGACGAAACTTCTATATATTTTGGCAAAATAAAAAATCTTCTTGTAGATGAGATACAAGAAGATTTTTCCTCATGCTCCTCATCTTTCAGGTTATACACCTGCTGGAATTAGCACCGTTGAATGAAAGTTATCATTCAGGTTGCCGGGCATCATAGGGCCAGTCCCTCAGCCGCTCTGGATAAGAAGTTCCGTATTTAATTGAGAAAATCATAACAGATCATGGGGGGGTTTGTCAAGGGGAAAATGAAAAAAAATGAAAAAATTTTATGTATTAAGTAATTGACAATTTCGATTTTAAGTATTAATATTAAAATATTCTTATCACGAGAGATTGAGGGACAGGCCCTATGAAATCCGACAACCGGCAATTGTGTATCGGTGTCAATTCCTGCAGAATAGAATCAAACAAGTTTTGCTGTTTATGTAAAAAAAGTTTTTAAGCGTTGAACTTGTTATTTGCAGCATAGTTGATTTTAAAAGAATCTAAAGTTAACATGAATCTGCTGTGAAATTAATTCTGAAAGATAAGAAGGATTGGCTTTTTATGAAGTTATAAGCTGCTTTTCTTTCTTGTAGGAAGGCAGTTTTTTTATATGATTAATTGAAAATTCAGAGTCCCAACTATATTTAAATACCAAATCTGGCTGATTTTTATATATTGTGAATTGGATAAGTGTGGTGACCTTCGAATAGATCAATGTCTAAATGATAAAAAATGTATTATAATTATGACTATAATGTTAAAGAGAAATTAGTCGTCTATTATAGATATATGAGAAGTATAAGTTGTATTTGAAAAGGGGTGGAGTAAATGGTATTCAGAAATCCATTGGACAAATTTGACAAAAAATTTATTTTCTTTGACGGAGCTATGGGAACCATGCTTCAAAGATCAGGTCTTCAACCTGGAGAACTTCCAGAGATCCTAAATGTGACCAATGCTGAAATAATAAAAAAAATACATAGAGGATATCTGGAGGCAGGAGCGGATATAATAATATCCAATACTTTCGGAGCTAATGAACTTAAGTACAATTCTTCAAATTATAATATAGAAGATGTTATTACGGCCGGAGTGAAAATTGCAAAGGAAGAGGCGGCCTGCATGGGAAAATTAGTTGCTCTGGATCTGGGTCCAATAGGCCAAATAATGGAGCCAGCAGGTAATTTGAGCTTTGAAACGGCATATAAATTATTTAAAAATCAGGTTATTGTAGGTAAAAAAGCTGGAGCAGATTTGGTTTTAATAGAAACTATGTCTGATCTTTATGAAACCAAAGCAGCTATTCTTGCAGCCAAGGAAAATACAACTCTGCCGGTGTTTTGTACAATGACTTTTCAGCAGGACGGCAGAACTCTTATGGGTACGGATCCCAAAACAATGGTGGTTACATTGGAAGCGCTTGGGGTGGATGCACTTGGTGTAAATTGTTCTCTTGGACCATCTGAACTTCAGGGAATTGTAGATGAAATATTGGAGTATTCATCTATACCTGTTATGGTGCAGCCTAATGCGGGATTACCTAGGTATGATGGAAAGAATACAATCTATGATATAACACCAGAAGAATTTTCAAGAAATATGGCTATTATGGCGAAAAAAGGAGTTAGAATTTTTGGAGGATGCTGTGGTACCGATCCTGAATTTATAAAAGCTACTGTCAGTGCCCTTGAAAATATACAGCCTATTGATATAAAAGAAAAGGACTATACTGCAATTTGCTCTTCTACCAATACTGTAATTTTAGGGGAAGGTATAAAGATTATTGGTGAAAGGATCAACCCTACAGGAAGAGAGATATATAAAAAACAGTTAAAAAGTGGAGATGTAAGCTATATAGAAAAAGAAGCTGTAACTCAAAAGGAAGAGGGAGCTCATATATTGGGACTTAATGTAGGACTTCCTGAAATTGATGAAGTTAAAATGATGGAAAAAGCTATAAAGGCTATACAAAAGGTAGTGCGATTGCCTATAGATATCGATAGTCCAAATCCTAGTGTATTGGAGGCGGGAGCTAGAGTATACAATGGAAAGCCCATAATAAATTCTGTTAATGGAAGAAAAAATATCATGGAGAAAGTATTCCCAATAGTAAAAAAATATGGGGGATGTATAATAGCACTTACTATAGATGAAAAAGGAATACCAGACAGTGCGGAGGGAAGAGTTAAAATTGCAGAAAAGATAATTAAAACTGCAGCCTGTTATGGAATTAATAAAAAGGATATAATAGTTGACTGTCTTACGCTTACTGCTTCGGCACAGCAGAGGGAAGTCATGGAAACGGTAAAAGCTGTAAAACTTGTAAAAGAAAAATTTGGAGTAAAAACTGTATTGGGAGTGAGCAATATATCTTATGGACTTCCAAGAAGATGTATATTAAATAGGACTTTTCTTGCTATGGCGCTTGATGCTGGTTTGGATCTCCCCATTATAAATACTCAAGATCAGGGGGTTAAAGATGTTGTAGCTGCTTTTGAAGTTTTGGCGAATCTGGATAAAGAAGCAGATAATTATATATCCATATATGGGAGCAAAAATGATGTATTATCCAAGAATGATAAAGAAGATAAGGGTGAAAGTGAAGAAGATTTGAAATCGGCCATTATTGACGGAATAGAAGATCGGGCTGTAAGAATAACGTCACAGCTGTTAAAAAATAAAATGGCAGAGGAAATAGTTAATTATAATATAATTCCTGCCCTGGATGAAGTGGGGAGAATGTATGAGTCACAGGATATATTTTTACCACAGCTCATACAGTCAGCGGAGACAGTGAAAAAATCTTTTGAGATAATAAAGAAGAAAATACTAGAAGATGGAGAAAAAAATATAGAAAAGGGGAATATAGTATTAGCTACGGTAAAAGGCGACATACATGACATTGGAAAAAACATAGTGAAAGTACTTATGGAAAATTATGGATTTGACGTAATAGATTTAGGCAGAGATGTGGATATAGAGAAGATAGTGAATACTGTAAGAGAAAATGATATAAAGCTGGTAGGGCTCAGCGCACTTATGACCACTACTGTGATAAATATGAAAAAAACCATAGATGCTTTAAGAGAAAATGAGCTTCAATGTAAAATTGTAGTGGGAGGGGCAGTATTAAATCAAAATTATGCAGATATGATAGGGGCAGATTACTATGCGAAGGATGCCAGAGAAGCTGTAAAAATAGCAGAAGAAGTTTTTTCGGTATAGAAGATATATTCTTTAAATTAATGAAATTTTTATAGAATATTGCTTGCATTTAATGTAAAATATATTTGAGAAAAAAATTAAAACCGGTTTGGGGAGATAAAGATGAGTGAAAAAATTAATGAAAAAATTGCAAAGTATGTACCGGAAATAAGAGGGACACTTAGAGATCATATGATAAATCTCCCTCTTGTTATGAGAGAAGCTAGTGGAATAAAGGTTTTTGGAAAGAGAATAAAATCTCTTGCGTTTACTACTGATATAGCAATCATAAAGAACATAAATGCAGATGCAATTTTGGCGGTATATCCTTTTACGCCTCAGTCCGTTATAACGGAAGCTCTTGTTGCGGCTTCTGACGTACCCATATTTTGTGGTGTAGGAGGAGGACTTACCACGGGAAAACGTGTTATAAATCTGGCTCTTAATGCTGAATTTACGGGGGCTATGGGGGTAGTGGTCAATAGTCCTACATCTAATGAAATTGTAAGAGCTGTAAGAGATTCCATTGATATTCCAATTATAGTTACGGTAGTTTCTGAAAGGGATGATATTGGAAAGAGGATAGAAGCAGGTGCTTCAATATTAAATGTGTCTGCGGGTAAAAACAGTGCGGATTTGGTAAGAAAAATAAGACAACAATATGCTGAATTTCCTATAATAGCCACAGGAGGAAAAACAGAGGACAGTATCAGAGAAACTATAAGGGCAGGTGCAAATGCCATTTCATATACACCACCTTCGACGGCTGAATTATTTAAGGAAACCATGGAACGATACAGAAAAGCGTGAGAACAATGTATAGTACTATTTCATCACATCAAGTTTAAATAAAAATTGAATCTTTTTAGATTACGGGAATTAAACTGGAAATATAAATTTTAGATTATATTTTCAGTTTTTTTGTTACTAAAAGTATTGCATAATTATAATAATATATGTATAATTATTATATATTTAACCTAAGGAGTTAAAGTTTTTATTATTTGAAAAGAGGAGATATAAATGAAAAAATTGAAAAAAGTGATGACAATAGTATTGTCAATAGCCTTTACAACAGTGTTATTAGCAGGCTGCGGCAGCAGTAGTAATTCACAAAGCGGACAAGATTCGCAAAATACTTTGGAAAAGGTAAAAAAAGCAGGTGTTTTAAAAGTAGGGTTGGAGGATTCTTTTCCGCCAATGGAATTTAGGGACAACCAAAATGCACTTAAGGGATTTGATATAGATATGGCAAATGCTATAGCTAAAAAAATGGGAGTAAAAGCTCAGTTCGTTGGTACTGAATTCAATGGAATAGTTCTGGCACTTAAATCCGGAAAATTTGATGTAATAATATCAGGAATGAGCATAACCGATGATAGAAAAAAACAAATAGATTTTTCTGAGCCCTATGTACAAAATTATCAGATTATAGTTACCAAGACCGGAAATACTTCTATTAAAGGTTCAAAGGATTTAGACGGTAAGAAGGTGGGGGTAGGACTTGGTACCACCAGTGAAGAAGTAGTTAAAAAGTTTAAGAATATAAAGGAAGTAAAAAAATATGACAAGACTACAGAGGAACTTCAGGATCTTTTAATAGGAAGACTTGATGCAGTAGTAGTAGATGAACCCGTTGGAAAATACTATATATCCAAGTCTGATAAAAAGGATCAATATACTGTTCTAAATGAAAGGTTGAGTAAGGAGCCTATGGGAATAGGATTTAAGAAAGGCGACAAAGAGTTAGAAGCTGAGGTACAAAAAGCATTTAACGAATTGAAGAAGGATGGAACTATGTCTAAGATTTCCACAAAGTGGTTTGGAGAAGACATATATAAATAATATATACGAAGAGGAAGTGGATTGGATCAGTGAATATAGGATTTATTAATGATATACTGCCTATTTTATTAAAGGGCAGTGTAATGACTATGGAGCTTACAGTAATTACTTTGATATTGGGAACACTTCTTGGTATATTTTTAGCACTTTTGAAATTATCTAAAAATATTGTGCTTAAATCACTATCAGGTTTTTATACATGGATATTCAGAGGCACACCTCTATTATTGCAATTGTTTTTCTTTTATTATGGATTACCTTTTGTTGGAGTAGAACTTACGCCTTTTTCAGCGGCAATACTGGGACTTGGACTCAACTGCGGAGCCTATATGGCGGAGATAATAAGGGGAGGAATTCAATCTGTAAACAAGGGACAATTTGAAGCGGCAAAGGCACTTGGATTTAGTTATGGAGAAACTATGAGAAAGATAATACTTCCCCAAACCTGGAAAATCATAATACCGCCTGTTGGAAATGAATTCATATCCATATTAAAGGACACTTCCTTAGTATCTACTATAGCAATGGTGGAGCTCATGAGATCGGCCCAACAGATATATGCCAGCAGTTTTGATCCAATATCAGTGTTTCTTACGGCAGCAGTGTTGTATCTTGTAATGACCACTGTATTTACCACTGTATTTGGAATGTTTGAGAAAAAATTGGCCGTTTACAGTTAACTGTAGAACATTTAAATTTAATTTGGAGGTGTAATCTATGGAAAATACAGCTTTAGACAATCACATGGATTTAGATAAAAATAAATATATGATAGAAGCCACTCATTTAACCAAGAGTTTTAATAATTTGATGGTTTTTAAGGATCTCAGCATAAAAGTGAAAAAAGGTGAGGTTTTAGTGGTAATAGGAGCTTCTGGTTCAGGAAAAAGTACTCTATTGAGGTGCTTAAATCATTTAGAGGAATTGGACAGTGGTTCTGTAATTATAGAAGGAGAAAAATTAAATCCTAAGGATAAAAAGATGATAAGAAGAATAACTACAAAGATGGGGATGGTCTTTCAAAGTTTTAATCTGTTTCCACATATGACAGCTATTCAAAATGTTATGGAGGCTCCACTGGTAGTCAAAAAGGAGAAAAAATCAGAAGCACAGCTAAAAGCCAGAAAGCTGTTGGCTAAAGTTGGCTTAAAAGACAAAGAAAATTTTTATCCTTCAAAGCTTTCAGGAGGTCAGCAGCAGAGAGTCGCTATTGCAAGAGCTCTTGCAATGAATCCAGATATAATGCTTTTTGATGAACCTACGTCTGCACTGGATCCAGAGCTTGTAGGAGAAGTTTTAAATGTAATGAAGGATTTGGCTAAGGATGGGATGACTATGGTAGTTGTAACTCACGAGATGGGTTTTGCAAAAGAGGTTGCTGACAGAGTTATATTTATGGATGGTGGAAAAATACTGGAGCAGGGTACTCCAGAACAGGTATTTTCACATCCGAAAGAGGACAGAACAAAAGCTTTTTTGGATAAGGTTATTAAGTGATCTTTAGATTTTATCAGAGTTCAAATATCAGAGTTAAATTCTGGTATGTTTTTGGATGTTGCCGAAAATAATCATTAATTGTGCATTGTTAATTGTGAATTTATAATAAATTGGAGGTTAAATTTATGAAGGATAAAGTGGTATTGGCGTATTCAGGAGGATTAGATACTTCAGTTATCATTCCTTGGCTAAAGGAAAATTATGATATGGAGGTTATTGCGGCTTGTATAGATGTAGGACAAGATGATGACATGGAGCAAGTGAGGAAAAAGGCTCTCGAAACAGGTGCTTCTAAAGTATACATTGAAGATATGAAAGAGGAGTTTGTAAAAGATTATCTTTTTAAGGCAGTAAAGGCTAGCTTATTGTATGAAGGAGCTTATATGCTTGGGACATCTCTTGCAAGACCTCTTATGGCAAAAAAACTTGTAGAGATAGCACATAAAGAAGGGGCTAAATATATATCTCATGGATGTACTGGTAAGGGAAATGATCAGGTGCGTTTTGAAGTTGGGATAGCAAGCTTTGATCCAACAATAAAGATAATAGCTCCATGGAGATTATGGAATATAAAATCAAGAGAAGATGCCATAGATTATGCAAACTCCAAAGGAGTGGAAGTAGCTGCAACTAAAGAGAAAATATATTCAAACGACAAAAATATTTGGCATGTAAGTCATGAGGGCGGAGATCTAGAGGATCCGCGAAATGAGCACAAAACAAGTATGTATTTTATGACTACTACACCTGAAAAGGCAAAAGATGAAGACACATATATAGAGCTCTATTTTGAAAAGGGAGAACCTAAAAAATTAAATGGACAGGAATTAGATCCTGTTACCATGATGGAAAAGTTAAATAAAATAGGCGGCGAAAATGGAATAGGAATAGTGGATATGGTGGAAAATAGACTGGTTGGGATGAAATCCAGAGGGGTATATGAAACTCCAGGTGGAACCATACTCTATGCTGCTCATACTGCTCTTGAAAGGTTGACCATAGATAAAGATACTTTTCATTATAAACAACTGGTATCCCAAAAATATGGGGAACTTGTATATGACGGGCTTTGGTTTGGAAGCCTGAGAAAGGCATTGGATGCTTTTGTTGAAGCTACTCAGGAAAATGTAACCGGAAATGTAAAATTGAAATTATACAAGGGGAATATATTGACAGCATCGATAGACGCTCAATATCCTCTATTTAATGAGAGTATATCTTCTTTTGGAGCCAGTGATTTATATGACCATAAGGATGCGGACGGCTTTATTAAATTATTCGGCCTTCCCTATAAAATTAAGGCTGCAATAGATAAAGATAGGAAAAATTAACCATGAAACTTTGGGGTGGAAGATTTAAAAAATCTGAGAGCAAGCTCATGGAAGATTTCAACAGTTCTCTGGGTTTTGACAGACGGCTTTACAAAGAGGATATAGAGGGAAGCATGGCCCATGTAAAGATGCTTTCCAAATGTGGGATTTTAACTCAGGAAGAGGTCAGAAGTATATTAGAGGGATTGAAGTCCATATTAAAAGATATAGAAAGTGGAAAATTGAAAGTAGAGGGAGACTATGAGGATATACACAGTTTTGTGGAGATAAATTTAATAGATAGAATAGGTCAGGTGGCAAAAAAATTACACACTGCCAGAAGCAGAAATGATCAAGTTGCAGTGGACTTTAGATTGTACGTTAAGAAAGAAGCTCAGGAGGTAGTTCAAAGTATAGAGATACTTCAAACTGCAATAAAAGATTTAGGTGAACGAAATAATGTTATAATGCCAGGATATACTCATCTTCAGAGGGCTCAAGTAGTAACATTTAAGCACTATATAATGGCGTATTATTCTATGTTATCAAGGGACAAAAATAGAATTTTAAATGCTGTTGAAATTATGGATGAAAGCCCTCTTGGATGCTGTGCACTGGCAGGTACGACTTATGATATAGATAGATATTTTACTGCTAAAGAACTGGGATTTAGAAAACCAGTAGATAATTTTTTAGATGGTGTAAGTGACAGGGATTACGTCCTGGAGATGTTATCAGACTTTTCCATATTGATGATGCATTTAAGCCGTCTTAGTGAGGAACTTATATTGTGGAGCAGCAAAGAGTTTGATTTTGTACAAATAGATGATGAATTTTCCACAGGAAGCAGCATAATGCCTCAAAAAAAGAATCCTGACGCTGCAGAACTCATAAGAGGCAAAACTGGGAGAGTATATGGTTCACTTATGGCACTGCTTACCACTATGAAGGGCATTCCTCTTGCCTATAATAAGGATATGCAGGAAGATAAAGAACAGTTTTTTAACTCCTTAGATACTATATTAAGCTGTTTGAAAATAATGAATGGTATACTCTCCACATTAAAAGTCAATAAAGACAATACTTTTAATGCTGTTAAGAAAGGGTTTCTAAATGCTACAGAAGCAGCAGATTATTTAGTAAATAAAGGTATGGCTTTTAGAGATGCCCATAAGGTTATTGGCGAAATTGTACTTTACTGTGAGAATAAAAATAAATCCATTGAAGATCTTCAACTGGAGGAGCTGAAAAATTTCAGCACTTTGTTTTCGGAAGATGTATATGAATTTATAGATTATAGAAATACGTTAAACAGAGGAATCAAAAAAAATCTTAAATAAGGGTATATTAAAAAGTGGAAAGTTTTTAAAAATTAACTTTCCACTTTTTAATACCTAAACTTCTTTTGTATGTCTGCTTTCTGTTTCTTTTCCAAAAAACGAAAGAGCATATAATCCTCCAAGACCTACTAGAGCATACAATATTCTTGTAAATGAAGACATTGTACCAAATAGTGATGCTATAAGATCATATCTAAAAAATCCAATTAGTCCCCAGTTGAGAGCACCTATTACCACCAATATTAGTGCAATAATGTCTAATGTTCTCATATTCACATCTCCTTTTTATTTTATATAAACTATTATTTACAAATTGTATGAAATTTATAAGGTAAAATAAAAAGAAGATGAAAGACTAATTTTTGTTATATGACTCATTACTTAATATATCTATATTTATGCTCCTATCCACAGGCTGAAATAGGGATATTATAGTGTCAGTCCTCTGTATTCCATCTACAGATTGAATCTTGTTCATAAGTAGATTCTGTAAATCTGTTATATTTTTACATACAACTTTTACAAAAATAGAGTAAACTCCAGTAGTATAGTGAATTTCAACAATTTCTTTTATATTTTCCAATTGCTCGAGGACACCTTTAAAAGATTTGGCTTTATCTAAATAAATACCTATAAAGCCACATACATCATAGCCTATCTTGGAATTATCTATTATAAGCTTAGTACCTTTTATTATATTCATGTCCTGCATTTTTTTCATTCTAACATGAATGGTTCCACCACTCACATGGCATTTTCTAGCTATCTCTAAAAAAGGAGTTCTAGAATCCTTTAAAAGAATATCAAGAATTTGCAGATCTAAATCATCTAATCCAGAAACTTTTAAACTCAATTGAATCCCCTCCTTCACGATCTAATTATTTTAATTTTTATTCCCCCAAATAATATTATAGCAGAAATTTTTATTAAATTAATAATTTAAAACGTTATCATTGATTAATAATTTATAAACTTTTAATGAATCATGTATATAAATATTATATTGATAACAAAATACAAATTCTATTATTAATATTGCAAGATACTTAAAAAAGTATTATTATATTGTTAATGAAGAACATAAAAAAGTAAATGAGTAGTAAATTTATATAACTATCAAAGGGGGACGTATGTAATGAAGACGTATGTATTAAAGGATGAAAGAAAAAAGGAGTTAAAGCTTTTGGACAAGGCATTACAGAAAATATCGAGAAAAGAACTGCCTCATATACTTCATGTGCAGCAGGCTATATTGAGAGCATCCGATGAATATATGTATAAAAAAGGTGTGACTAGGATCATGCCTATAATGATAGCACCTATTACGGATACATTAAATCATGATGTAGAGGATTGTGAATTAAAATATGAGGGACAAAAATTTAATATAACGAAATCGATGATATTTCATAAACAGATAATGTTATCCAGCCCATATCTTGATAAAATATATATAGTATCTCCTAATGTAAGGCTTGAGCAGGAAGAGGAAGGAGATAAGAGACATTTATTTGAATTTACTCAGGTTGATTTTGAATTCAAGGGAGCAAGTATGGATGATGTATTTGAATTTCAGGAGGGACTTGTCAAATATGTATTTGATTATATAAAGAAAGAATGTGCAGATGAATTCAAAACTTTGGGAATTGGAACATCACATCTAGATGTAACTATACCGTTCAAGAGATATACTACTCAGGAACTTAAAGCAAAATATGGAGATGATTTCGAAGAGATAGCTTCAAAAAAGGCAACTCAACCATTCTGGCTCATAAATCACAAGAGAGAATTTTATGATGCTGAGGATCTGGAAAAGCCGGGTACTTATAGAAACTATGATCTGATATGGCCTTATGGATATATAGAAGGTCTGAGCGGAGGAGAAAGAGAGTACAAGTATGATAGAATACTTACTAGAATGAGAGAACTTGGTGTAGATGAAAATGCTTTTAGAAATTATATTGAACTTGCAAAAGAGGGTAAAATACCTAAAACTGCAGGAGCTGGTTTTGGAGTAGAGAGAATGACTAGATTTGTATGTCAGCAGAAGGAAATTGATGATGTCACTGTGTTTACAAGGAAACCTGGGGAAACTTACTTATTTTAAATAAAGTGGCTGTTATATAAAATATTAAAGTTCAGAGTTCAAACTTCATTCAAATATCATGGTTCAGAGTTCAATTGTCAAATTTGGCGGATTTTTGGGTTTAACCGAAAATCTTCATAAATTGTGCATTGTGAACTGGGAATTGTCTAAGTTTGCACTTTGAACTTTATTTATTATCAAAGGGTATTGATATAAACTGTAAAGTATATGATAATATAAAGGACAGAAAAATTTAAGGGAGGTAATAAAATGCCTTTATGGTTAAATGTAGTAATACAGATATTGTTTATTGCAGTAATATTTTTAGTAGTGTATAATTTTTTAAAATCTCATGTGTTATATAAATTTCACCCTAATAGATGGTTGATTCTAGCCTTATCTATAGCATCGTTTATTTTACCACCAGTTGTAGCAGCTTATTTTAGATATAATTTAAATGGGACGGTATGGCAGTATGTGTTTTCTGCTGCATTTTTAATTTTTTTCCTGTGGTTTATAGATCTAAAAAGCGGAGCTATATACAATACTGGTAAAAAGAATGCAAAAGATATAAAGATAAAACCTAAAGCCAAGCCAAATAGAGTTAATCATAAAAAGAATAATAAGAAAAATAAAAGGTAATTTTACATATTTTTCAATAGATCGCATCAAATATCGCTTTTTCATAAGAGATCTTGATGCGTTTTATATTATTCTGAACATTTAAAATATTACAATAAAATCGTTGACAAAGTAAGAAAATACACATATAATTGAGATAACATATAGATAACCTGTATATACATGACTATTTGTAATTTCGGGGGTTATTAATTGATATTTGTTTGATATTATTTATTTATAAGGGGAGGTTATAATATGGGGAAATGCAGCGGGGAACTACAGCAAGAAAGACAGGAGATTTTTCATAATTTGTATGAAGGAAAAATTCCCAAAAGAGTACCTATTGCAGCTTGGGTGACAGTAGAATTTGCGATTCAATATGCGGGGCTTGATATTTTGAAAGCACAGTGGAATCCAGGGCTGCTGGAAGATGCATTTAGAAAAGTTGCTGATGATTTTTATTCAGATATATTTCCAATACGTGATGCCGTGCGGTTTCCAGTGTTTTATCAAATGTTAGGTGCTAAAAATTTTGTAATGGGATCCAATGGTTTTTTGCAGCATCCAGAAATATCAGCTATGCATTCTGACGAATATGAAGCTTTTATAAAGTCACCTATGGATTTCATTTTAGAAACTATTCTTCCAAGAATATATTCGGCACTTGACACAAATCCAATCAGTCGATCTTTAGTAATGGCAAAGGCTTATAAAGCTCATTGTGATACGGTGGGATTCTTAAATGGTGTGATTATTCCCGATCTTGAAAGGGAATATGGAAAATATCAGGCTCCGTTGCAGTCTTATGCTATGACTGCAGTTCCAATGGACTTTATTGCCGATCAGCTTCGAGGATTTAAAGAAATCAGCCTGGATATACGTAGGAAACCTAAACAGCTTACTGAGGCCTGTGAAGCAGTTTGTGATATTATGTTGAAACGAGGTATACCAGCACATCCGTCAATTTATAATTATACTTTTATTCCATTACATATGCCGCCTTATATGCGTACAAGGGATTATGAAAAAATTTTTTATCCAACTTTTAAACGTACCATAGATGGAATTGCTGCAGCGGGTGGAAAATCTTATCTTTTTCTTGAACAAGATTGGTCTAGATTTCTTGATTCACTTTATGATTTACCGGAAAATACGATTTTACGTTTTGAATACGGAGATCCAAAAGAAATAAAGAAGAAATTAGGAGAACGTCATATTATTACAGGACTTTATCCTCTAGGACTATTGCAGACCGGTACGAAACAACAGTGTGTTGACAAGGCAAAAGAACTCATTGATATTCTTGCACCGGGAGGAAAATATTTTTTTGATTTTGATAAAAATATTATTACTGTCAATAGTGTAAACATTGATAATTTGCATGCTGTTTTAGAGACATACCATACCTATGGTGTATATTGAGAAATAGAGGAGGAGAGAAAATGAACAGCAAATATTTGCAAGATTGGGAAGAATATAAGAGAATGTGTGAGAAAGTAGGTTATCCAATTCAGGAGAGGGAAGAAATCTACATGAAACCAGTTCTTGAAAGTTATGATATGGAAATTAGAGATTTTATCATTACTTTATTGCTCTGAATAAAATTTTCATATATTGATGAAATCGTTGACAAAACAGAATATCAAGTATATAATTTAAGTAATATATAACAAGTATATACAAGTTGAGGTTTACTAGAAACTAGGAATGGGGGATTTCAAGTGATTATTATTGGAGAAAAGATCAATGGAACAATTCCAAGCGTAAAAAAAGCTATAGAAAACAAAGATGAAGAATTTATCAGAAATAGGGCAGTTAAACAGGCGGAAGCTGGGGCAGATTACATTGATGTATGTGCAAGTACTGCTCCTGAAGTGGAACTTGAAACATTAAAGTGGCTTATGGATATTGTTCAAGATGCCGTAGATAAACCTCTATCTATAGATAGTCCTAATCCCAGGACCATTGAAGCTGCTTTTAAATATGCTAAAAAACCTGGGATAATAAATTCTGTGTCAAAAGAGGGTGATAAATGCAGCATTATATATCCTATGATTAAAGGTACGGAATGGCAGGTAATTGCACTTACCTGTGACAATAAGGGTATTCCATCTGATGTGAAAACCAAGGTGAATATAGCCAGAGATTTAGTAGAAGAGGCGCAAAAATATGATATAAAGCCAGAGAGAATTCATATAGACCCACTGGTTATGGCTCTTGCTACAGAAAATACTTCTCTGCTTGATTTTATTGAAGCCATGAAATCTATAAAATCCATATATTCTACTATTAAAATCACATCGGGTTTAAGCAATATTTCATTTGGAATGCCTCTTAGAAAATTTGTGAATCAAAATTTCTTGACCATTGCCACTTTTATGGGTATGGATTCTGCCATTATGGATCCCTGTAATAGAGAAATTATGACGGCTCTTCTTGCAACTGAAGCACTTATGGGAAAAGATAAATACTGCAGAAAATTCTCAAATGCCTATAGAAAAAATAAAATTGGACCAGTAAGGGAGAAATAAGTATTTTGAAATATTTTTGGTATGTTTAAGTAAAAGAAACTTATTTAGAAAGTATACTATTGTCAAAGTTCAGAGTTCAGAATATTTGAGGTTTGATGAATTTTTGATATCGTTCGAACATTTTCATTAAGCCATATTTGGTCTTTGTACTTTGAACTTTAAAATATAGGGGGATTAGATTATGGATTATAAATTGTTAACACAAGCAGTAGGGGATTTGGATGAAGACAAAGTTTTTGAGATGTTGAAAGAATTTGTGAATTCAAATCCGGAAGAGAAAGAGGCTCAAAAAGTTGTAAGTGCATGTCAGGATGGTATGGGAATAGTAGGTGATCTGTTTGACAAGGGTGAATACTTTGTAGGGGATTTGATTTTTGCAGGAGAACTTCTCACAAATGCCATTGATATCTTAAAACCTGTAATAGGTTCAGGAAGTTCCAAGAAAGTGGGAACTATTGTTTTAGGTACGGTACAGGGAGATCTTCATGACATAGGCAAAAATATATTTAAGAGTATGGCAGAAGCGGCAGGATTTGAGGTATATGATATAGGAATAGATCAGCCTGCATCGGCTTTTATAGACAAAATAAGAGAAGTGAATCCTCAGATTGTGGGAATGAGTGGAGTGCTTACACTCGCTATTGACTCTATGAAGAATATAGTGGATGAATTTGAAAAGCAAAATGTAAAGGACAAGGTAAAGATAATTATAGGCGGGAATCCCGTTACGAAGGAAGCTTGCGAACATGTTAGAGCTGATGCCTTCACCACAAATGCTGCAGAAGGTGTAAAAATTTGTCAAGGGTGGGTGAGTTAATATGGCAGATGTAAAAACTTTGGCGCGAGAGAGAACTCAATTATTTAAGGATTTATTTGATGGTAAGATTCCAAAGAGGGTACCCATAAGTGTAAATTTTCCTCTTGAATTTTCCATACAGTATGCAGGTGAGGATCTGGCAGAATCACAGTGGGATACTTCCATGCTTGAAGGAATATTTGAAAAAGTATGTGAAAATTTCGTTTCCGATATACTTCCTGTACAAGCTCTTAGATTTCCACTGTACTACACAATTTTAGGGGCTAGAAATTTTGTAATGAGCTCCAGTGGTTTTTTGCAGCATCCAGAGATCAGTGGTCTGGAGGCAGAGGAATATGATGAATTCATTGAATCGCCCTATAATTGTATTATGGAAAAAATACTGCCTAGAATTTACACTGAGTTAAATACCAATCCAGTTCAAAGATCTCTTGTAATGGCGAAAGCCTTTAAGGCGTTTTATGATGAAGTTAATAATGTGACTGCACTCTATGAGAAACTAATTAAAAAATATGGTTATTCTTCCGCGGGAAATACCAACGGATTTGTCGAAGCACCTTTTGATTTCATGTCAGATCAATTGAGGGGATTTAGAGGTATAACAGGCGACATAAGAAGACGCGCTGATAAGGTAGCAGCAGCTTGTGAGGCTGTAACCCCAATAATGGTAAAGGGTGGAATACCTGCATCGCCTTCAAAATATGGAGGAACTTTCATTCCACTTCATATGGCGCCATATATTCGTACTAAGGATTTTGAAAAATTATATTGGCCTAGTTTTAAGAGAGAAGTTGAAGAATTGGCTGCAGCCGGACAGCCGTCTCTGCTGTTTGTTGAAAATGATTGGACACGTTATGTGGACTATCTATATGAACTGCCTGAAAATACTAGAATGTGGTTTGAGTATGGAGATCCTAAGTTTATAAAAGAGAAGTTAGGGAAAAAACATATTCTTACAGGTTTTTATCCGATTTCCATACTTAAGACAGGAACAAAGCAGCAGTGTATAGATAAAGCTAAGGAGCTTGTGGATATTCTTGCACCAGGCGGGAAATATATGTTTGGTTTTGACAAGGCCATTATAACTGCAGATAGTGTCAAAATTGAAAATCTACAGGCAGTATTGGAATATGTAGCTGAAAATACTGATTATTAGGGGGAATTTGATATGGAAACAGAATACTATAAAACATGGGAAAAGTATAAGGAAAAACATCCTGAAATCGACGAAAAGCTTGAAGGAAAAATGGCTCCTAAAATGCAGCAATATGAAGAAATGATGTTTATATTTGTTCTCAATTTATTGATGTAGTAAAAATTCTCAGGGATTTCGTGTTATTATAGCTGCAATTTTCTTACTAAAATTGAAATTGCAGCTTTTTTAATGTGAGTTCTATAAAAAAGACAGGATTGTTCTGATGTTTTCTAATTATAAATTAAAGAGGGGATGTAGAGTTAATATGAATAATCAAGTGTCTAAGTCCAGAAGAATTACCCAAAAGATAAAGGTATGGTTTGGCATTGGTGATGCTGGATTTTCTTTTATGACTACTGTTGAAACGGCATACTTTCCTGCCTTCCTCACAAATTATGCACTTTTATCAAATGCATATGTTATTTTAATAACATCAATTACAGGGGCTGTTGATATCGTCAGTTCTTTAATTGCAGGTATAGTTTTAGATAAAACTAATTTTAAATGGGGAAAGTATAGATCCTGGTTAGTTATAGGACCACCGGCGGTAATAATATTATTCATGCTTCAATTTTCGAAAATAGGTTCTCCATCTGTAGCGGCAGTACTGATATGTACAGGTTTTATTTTAAGTCACTTTATTTGGAATATGTCCTGGACTGCAAATATGTCACTGGTACCGATTTTAACTGATGATCCTAAAGAAAGAGCTTTTTTATCGGGGAGAAGGGCAGCGGGTTCAAATCTTGGTAAAGTAATTGCATCCTATGCAACCCTTCCCGTTGTAACTGCTATTGCTGCTTTTTTCCCGAAAGGTTCCAGCATGGCTTTTACTATTACAGCAGGCCTGTTTGCTTTTATCATGGGTATCACGTATTATATACATTTTATCATATCGAAAGGTTATGAAGATGTTAAAGTAAATATCAAAACTTCAGGTAGTGTAGTAAGTACCGATAAAAAAAGAAACCCATCTTTAGCTGACATGTTTAAAGCGATATTTTTAAATAAACCATTGTTGATTTTTGTATTATCAGATTTTTGCAAACTTATAGGTTATTACTTGTTAATGGCAGCAGCTTTTTATTATTTCAAATATGTGACCAATAGTATTTCTTTACAGCCAATATTTTTATTGGTATTTAATATTGCGGGTCTATTGGGAGCTCTATTTGCAAAAAACATAGTAGCGAGAATTGGAACAAAAATGTCCTATATCGTAGGAGTTAGTGGATATATTATATCTATTGTAGTAGCGTATTTATTTGCAGAAAATCCAGTGGCAGTAATTGCCATAATGGGTGTGGGTCAAGTACTGTTTGGAATATCATACGGACTTACATCTTCATTTTATTCAAATGGGGCCACATATAGTCAATGGAAAACTGGAGCAGATACTAAAGGAGTCATTATGGCATTCTCATCATTTTCTATTAAAGTAAGTATATTGGTTAGAGGTGTTATATTAACAGCTGGATTAGCCGTATTAGATTTTAATGCAAATATGACAAATGTTTTGCCAGAGGTCATATCTGGATTCAAAGTTATATTTTTTGGAGCACCGTTTATATTTGGTCTAGTAGCTTTAATTGCAATTTTATTCTATAATCTTCCTGATGGTAAAGTAAAGGAAATGGAAAATGAAATAGCAGCAAGATAAAGTCCAGCGTCTTAAATGACGCTGGAAATAAATATCTCTTATGGACTTAGAACAAATTAATTATTCTAAGAGAGTTATGGCTATAGTAAAAGAAAAATGAGAAATTGAAAAATTTTATCTTGAAATACAGACATTTTGTCTATACCTGCTTCTGTTATTTGGGGATTTTCTGCGATCATGGTTTTTTTTGTCTGGTAGTATTTACTTTTAATATCTCTACTTTTGGAAGCAGTGTAATCTGCTTTGTTAAATGCTAAACCAGCTGTTTTTCCTATATTATCCTTATATACTCCATAATCTCTCACTGTTTCTGTTACTGCATTGAAATTTTCAATAACTACATCGCCTATTAAGGCACTCTTATCAAGGCCAAAAATGTATTTTCCACCTGGGGCTAGAATGTCAATATATTTTTTAGCTAGATCAATACATTCCTGTTTTGTATGTGATTTTAAATACGAAATAGGATATAAACCAGTGATTATATGTTTTTTCCCAAGCTTGTCTTTAATTAGTTTAGGATCGCCGTATTCAAACTGAATGTACGTATTCGTTGGGAGATCTTGTAAATAATCTAAGTATCTATCCCAGTTATCTTCACAGAAAATTCTGCAGTGAATTCCCATAGAAGCGTATTCATCAAGAAGTTTCTTAAAACTTGGCCACCAGTACTTGGCAAAATATTTTTCTCTCATGAAGGTTGGCATATGAAGTGGAAGAAAAACATGACCATAATCTGATATTACAGAAGGCATTCCTTTTTTCAACACAATTGGGTATAAAGCTTCACATGCATCTGCAACTTTTTGAGGCATTCTTCGAATATCCAGTGATATTCCTTTAAAACTTCGAAGTTGATCTGCTAGAAAATCATAAGGTGCTTCAGTAAATCCACTGGACCCAGAGGGAGGACCTATATAATATCCATACTTTTCAATCATTTTTTTAACAATTGATCCAGTTATATTGTTGTCGTTATTGAAACCTAGAAATGCTTTCATAAAATTAGTCATCATATTTATCGGATCTTTTAAATTCAGAGCTTTATATTGCCTGGGAATTACTTTTTCCATAATACAATCTAAGGGCCTTTCTATCAAATAATCGTATTCATCTTCAAACATGCCGATTACTTCTGGATGTTGGAAAAAACCATTGGATCCCATGACGAAAGATTGGGATTTTAATGTCTGATAATAGGATGGATATCTTAATGCTGACCCCATAGGTACTATATCTGAATATATTAGAGGTACGATATTTTCAACAGCTTTTTCAATTATACTTGGATTCCATTGTGCTTCAATTAAATCTAAGCCACCTAATTTTGCTAATGTTTCAAAATTAAATGATACATTGATTGGAACTCTTTTTGGAATCTTATTGTCAAACACATCAATAAAATTTTGTGTTTTTTCTGCCTGTATTGATTTTATATTACTCATTTACATCACCAACCTAAAAATATTTTTAAAAATTTTTAATAAATGGATTTGAATTCTGTAAATTGTATTGTTTTATGAGAGGAAATTTTATAATTCAGATCTTGTATATACTAGTTATTTATAAGTTTATTATACATACGCATCTTTAATTTGTCAACGATTTCAATAAAATGAAAATTATAAATTTTATAAAAATAATATTATTACTGAAAATTTGCTATTTATTTTTGTAGATCATATCGGAGTACTGACAAACTGAAAAATTAGATATATAATAAAATAAAATACACAGCTGCATAAGTATTTCAATAAAAAGATGATTGAATAGAGACAATGTATTATGTATTGATGGAGGAAAAGATGCATAATTTAAGTGAATTGAAAAAATTGATCATAAAATATGTGGAACAGTTAGATGAAGAAAAGGTAATAAATCTGGCAGATGAAGCTTTGGATAAGGGAATGGATCCTATAACCTTGCTGGAAACTGTCAATACAGGTATGGAGAAAGTTGGGAAATTATACGAAAATAAAGATTACTATATAGCGGATTTAATACTTTCAGGACTTATTTTCAGAAATATCTTAGAACTGGATAAGATGAAAAAGTATTTTCTTCAAAATAAGGATAAGGGATTGGGAAAAGTAGTTTTAGGGACAGTAAAAGGTGATATTCATGATATTGGAAAGGATATTTTTAAAGGTATGCTGGAAGCTAATGGATTTGAGGTAATCGATTTAGGTGTAGATGTTCCAAAAGAAGAATTTGTGAAAGCAGTTAAGGAGAACAAACCGGATATCGTAGCTATGAGTGCGGCACTTACAAATACAATAGAAACAATGAGGGATGTGGTAAAGGCTTTTTTAAAAGCTGGGATAAGGGATAAAGTGAAGGTTATTGCAGGTGCCAATCATATGAATGCAGATATAAGTAAGTATATTGGAGCAGATGATTTTTCCAATGAGGCTTCTACTGGGACTAAAATATGTTTGAAATGGATGAAGGAAAAACAGATGAGGAGTAACAAGTAATGAAGAATCCAATATATATTAAGATTGTCGAGGATATACGAAGTGAAATTAGCAGCGGCGGGCTGAATCCAGGCGATGCTTTGCCTTCTGAAACGTCTTTGTGTAGTGAATATGACACCAGCCGAATGACAGTGAGGAAGGGACTTTCTATTTTATCGAATGAGGGCTATATATATTCCGTTCCAGGGAAGGGCTATTTTGTAAAAAAGCCGGATTACAATAAATATATTTTTGCCTATGACGAAATGAGCAATTTAATTAACAATGTGGATAAAACAAAACTTTTGTCTGTGGACATCATACTTCCTGATGAAAAATTAGCCGGCAGTCTCCAGATCAGCGAGAGTAAGAAGGTTGTCATGATCCGGAGACTATTTTATACTGAAGGAGAACCTATGGCCTATGATATAAAATATCTTTTGTATAAAAGAGGAGTTCCAATTGTGGAGAATGAAATCAAAAATGCAACTTTCCCGGAAATGATATCCGATAGGACTTCTCTCTATGATTTAAACAAGGAACTTATCATATATGCCAAAATTCCGGAAGAAAAGATGAAAAAATTGCTTCACATACAGAATAAAATTGCCTTGCTTGTAGTAGAGCAAAAATTATACGATATTGAAGATAAACCCATTGGACTTGGAATAACTTATTTTCGTGGGGATTATATCAAATTGCATGGAGTAAGTAAATAGTTGGAAAAGGGGGATATTTAAAATGAATACCTTGATCGTAGCTTGTCAAACTATTGAAGATGAATTGAATAAAGCAATAGGTGAGATTGGGTGTAATTATCCGGTATTATGGATAAAATCTGGTCTTCATCTACAACCTGATTCTCTAAAAGAGTGTCTTCAGTGTGAACTGGATCATATATCCAATGTGGAGCAGGTTATTTTGGCCTTTGGATACTGTGGAAATGCCATAATTGGGCTTAAACCTCCAACATACCGCATGATTTTTCCACGGGTGGACGATTGCATTACACTGCTTCTGGGATCCTGCAAAAGACGTAATGAGCTGTCTGGTGATGGCGGAACCTATTTTTTGACTAAAGGCTGGCTGGAATCTGAGAGGAATATATGGATTGAGTATCAAGAAGCGGTGAAGCGCTATGGAAGGGAAAAGGCAGAAAAAATTTACAGTATAGTTTTCAAGCATTACCAGAAATTAGGGGTTATAAAAACCGGAGCCTATGAACTTGAAAACTACCTGGAAAAAACGAAAAAGATAGCGAGTGAATTGAAATTACAATACGAAGTTTTACCGGGAACAATTGAATACATCAAGAAGCTTCTGACGGGACCATGGGATCCCAGGGAGTTCATAACTATAAATCCAGGTGAAACTGTTACAATGGAACATATTTATGATGTGGATGGGCAGCTTTCAAAGAGTGATCAGTGTACAATTGACAGTAAACTATAAGCAGCTGATAGTAGAAATACTGGCTGCTTAACTGCAGCCAGTAGTGGAACCACAGTCCAGACAAACCATGCAGGTTCCGTTTCTAACCATTCTGGTGCTGGAACAATTAGGACAGGTTGAACCATATATTCTTTCACCGTCTATTTTTTTTGTCTTGATTTCAGTGGTACTGATTTTACCGGAATTTAATTCAGTGGAGGAGCTGCCTAAAATCAAGCTGTCCTTATCATAATTTTCAGGTTTAACCTGGCATCGGGAAAAATCTCCAAGTTCTATATCTATTATTTTACTTATGAGATCTGATATAGAGGATACGTATTTTATATAAGGATGCTTTTGGACAAATCCATAGGGCTCATATTTTTGACCGCGCAGCATTCTGGATATATCCTGGGGTGGAACATGGTATTGGAGCATCACTGATATTGCCTTGGATAGGGAATTTAAAAGCCCCATTATTATAGTACCCTCTCTGTCTGTAGTTATATATATTTCAGATATATCTCCATTTGAGGATCTGTTTACGGTAGTGTATATTTTTACGTCATCTATTTGTGCAGGATGGGTGGTTCCCCTGCGGATTCCTATGAGTTTATCACGCTTTGAATATTTTACTCCTTTTTGTAGACTTTTGGCTCTGATTAAAAGCTGCTTATAAGTTAAATCTTCAAGTTTTATATTGTCTGAAGCAGATAAATTTGTATTCAGAGGCTGGGCTGCTTTAGAAGAATCCCTATATAGGGTAATGCCCTTGATGCCCAGTTTCCAGGAGGATAAAATTACATCCTTAAAATCCTGTATGGAGGCGCTTTTAGGTAAGTTCACAGTTTTCGACACTGAACCGGATATAAGTGGGGTTATAGAAGCCACCATCTTTACATGTCCCATGGGATCGATATATCTTTCGCCGCTGCCGCATTTATTTGACGTGTCGAATATAGCAAGGTGTTCATCTTTTAAGTGTGGAGCTCCTTCTATTTTTCCATCTAGTATCTTTTCATAAGTGAAATCGTCTTTGGTTATAGTTTCCTTTTCAAGTACATAGGACAATATATCCTCTATCTGTTCTTTGGCATAACCCAGTTTTTTTAATGCTAGAGTTATTACCGGGTTTATAATTGTCATAAATCCGCCGCCGGATAATTTCTTGTAGACAATATGGCTGAAAAATGGCTCTATTGAAGTAGCACCGCAGTCCATGGCAAAGGATATAGTACCTGTAGGAGCTATGACTGTAACCTGGGCATTTCTGTAGCCAAATTTGTCTCCGCTTTTAAGAGCATTTATCCAGCAGTTTTTTAATGTATCCCCTATATATGATAAATTTTCTTTCTTTAAGAGTTCATGCTCTACTTTCAAGGGAGTATAATTTAATCCTTCAAATTCATTCGAAAAGTTGTATCCCATGCTTTTTGAAAGTGACTCCATGTTTATGGAAGCTGCCCGGGCATGATTCCTCATTACTCTCATCATATACGGTTTATTTATTTGAAACTTTTCAAAAGGGCCTATCTCTTTTGCTATTAGAGAGGATACATAATAGGATTGACCTGTAAGTATTCCTACCAGCGAGGCTGCCAATGTTCTGGCCTCATTTGAATCATAAGGATAACCCATGACCATGAATAATGATGCTATATTTGATATACCGAGGCCTGTAGTTCTGAAGAGGTGGGTTTTCCTAGCTATATCTGCGGTGGGAAACTGTCCCCAATGTATGGAGGATTCGAGAATCAGCTGGACTAAACCAATTATATGTAAATATCCTTTCAGGTCAAAGGTATTTTTGTTTGCATTGTAAAATCTGTATATATTTATGGATGCCAAATTGCAGGAAGTATCATCCAAAAAGGCATACTCACCACAGGGATTCGTGGAATTAATCATATTATAGGCTGCATTTACCTTTCCGTCTTCTCCTGCAGGACATGTGTGCCAGGCGTTGAAAGTGTCACTGAATTGGGGAGCTGGATCTGCACATTTCCAGGCACAGGTATTAAAGGTGTCCCAGATTTCTTTTACTTTTACTGTTTTTGTAATTTTGGGATCAATTCTACCAGTGAGATTGATTATTTCATCAGGATTTACCTTTAATCTATCGACTTTGGACATAAAGCTGTTTGAAAATCTTACAGAATTATTGCTGTTTTGTCCTGAGACAGTTTCATAAGCCTCACCGTCTAAATCTGTATCATATCCCATTTTGCCGAGGGCTCTCACTTTATCTTCTTCCTTTGATTTCCAGGTTATAAAATCCATGATCTCAGGATGATTTACATCCAAACATACCATTTTGGCAGCTCTTCTTGTAGTACCTCCTGATTTGATAGCTCCTGCATTTCTGTCCAATGCCTTTAAGAAACTCATGAGCCCTGAGGAAGAACCGCCTCCGGATAATTTTTCACCCTTTGCCCTTATAGTAGAAAAATTGGTACCAGTTCCTGAACCGCCCTTAAATAGTTTTGTCTCTGTTACGAATTGATCTGATATGGAATGCGGACCTAAAAGTTTATCTTCGATAGATAGTATAAAACATGCAGAAGCCTGGGTTCTAGTATAGCTGTCTTCACATTCCATTACTTTGCCCAGCGTGTCATCGAAATAGTAACTTCCCTGTTTTACACCGCTTATACCATAGGACAGTTTAAGCCCCGTATTAAACCATTGAGGGGAGTTAGGGGCGTACATTTGATTTAAAAGTGCATATACACATTCATCATAAAAAATAGAACCTTCTTTTTCTGTCTTTATAAGCCCCTCGTCTTTTAAAGATTCACACCAGAAACTTACCATTCTATGGGCGACGGATTTCATACTGTTCTCATAACCTAGTTTTCCTGGAACGCCAGCTTTTCTAAAATATTTAGAAGCTATTATGTCACAGGCATTTTGAGAATACTGTTCTGGAAATTCTAGATTTTTCATGTCTACCAAAACTTTGTGGGTCTTATGATCTTTTAAAAATACGTCTGTTTTTTTCCATTTGAATAGATCATATACGGTTTTATTACTGTCATTTTCAAGAGATTTTGTATAATATCTTTTAAACAAGTCCTTTATACTATCCAATTACAACCTACCTCCAATTTAATATATGAGCTCATTGTGTTAAAATTATATATCTTGTGTGTGTATTAAAAAAATAACTACTATATATAGTATTAATTAAGATAAATAAGTACTATATATAGTGCTTATTTATTATATTATATATTTCATAAAAGTTCAATTTATATTATATGTCATTTTCCACTGTGATTTTTAAATAGATTGTATTTTATGAGGTTATTTTAGTTTTATTATTATAAATAAACTTATGGATCATTTTAACGTTTAACTAAAAATAGTTTATAATTAATATCAGAATATAGTTTATACAAGGCGAAGGAGATTAAGTCATATGATAAGAAAATTTAAAAATTACATGCCGGAAATAGGAAAAAACTGCTTTATAGCAGACAATGCAGAGATTATAGGAAAAGTTAAAATTTATGAAGATGCAAATATATGGTTTGGAGCTGTGCTAAGAGGTGATGTAAATTATATATATGTGGGAAAGGGAAGCAATGTACAGGATAATTGCACTTTTCATACTAGTGAGGGGATGAATCCTATAGAAATAGGAGAATATGTTACTGTAGGGCATAATGCGATAATACACGGAGGCAAAGTTGGAAAATACTCTTTAATTGGTATGGGTTCCATAATATTAGATAATGCAGAGATAGGTGAATATACTATTATAGGAGCAGGAAGCCTTGTAACTAAGAATAAAAAAATACCTTCTGGAGTGATGTGCATGGGTTCTCCCGCAAAAGTTGTGAGAGAGCTTACAGAGGAGGAGAAAGAATTCCTTAGAAATTCTGCAAAAGGCTATATCATAGAGGCCGAAAACTATAAGCAATATGTTATTAGGGAGTAAATTGCGTAAAATATATATCACTTATTTTATAAATAAAGTATAGAATATAGTGTCAATAATATTTGGAGAGTGTATAATGCCGAACTTCAAATTGGGTTCTAGAGGAAGCCAGGTAATGCAGATACAGGCAACTTTGAAAAAGATAGGCTACGATCCTGGACCTATAGATGGAATATATGGTATACAAACTGAACAGGCTGTCAGAAATTTTCAGAGAAATAATGGACTGATACAGGACGGAATAATAGGGCCGGACACTTATAGGGTACTGCATAGCTTTATATTGGGATATGACAATTATATTATTAAGCCAGGGGATACGTTATACGGCATAAGTAGAAAATATGGAACTCAGGTTTATAAAATAATAACGGCCAATCCACTCATAGAGCCCTTGGGCCTAATTCCGGGGAATACAATTAAAGTGCCCTACAGCACAGATGTGGTGGATACAAACATATATTATACTTATGATGTACTGGAGACAGATCTTATGGGGCTTAAAGGTAGATATCCCTTTATAACTGTAGGTAGTGCTGGTGAAAGTGTTCTTGGAAGGCAGCTGCATTATGTGAGACTTGGGGTAGGGGGTAATCAAGTATCTTATAATGGTTCCCACCATGCTTTGGAGTGGATAACAACACCTCTTTTAATGAAGTTTATAGAAAATTTTGCCAGAGCCTATTCGGAAGGGGAAAATATAAGAGGATATAATATAGGAGATATATGGAGCAGGAGCAGTATATATATAGTTCCTATGGTTAACCCTGATGGAGTAGATCTTGTTTTGAATGGATTAGCTAGAGATAACCCCTATTATTATGAGCTTATAAGGTGGAATAGAGGTAGTGCTGATTTTTCTAGAGATTGGGAAGCAAATAACAGGGGAGTTGATCTCAATCATAATTATAATGCAAACTGGCAGCTCTCAAAGGAATCCGAGCCTTCCTACGGTGTGTACGGTCCAGGACCTACCAGATATTCAGGGCCTTATGCTGAATCAGAGCCAGAAACCAGGACAATGGTCAATTTCACAAATAATCATGATTTTAGGTTGGTACTGGCGTATCACAGTCAGGGACAGGTTATTTACTGGCAATATAATGCTTTGACTCCTCCAGAGTCGAGGAGAATAGCAGAGTTGTTCTCTGAAGTGAGCGGATACAGGCTGGAAGAAACTACTGGTATAGCATCCTATTCGGGATACAAGGATTGGTTTATACAGGATCACGGAAAGCCTGGCTTTACTATAGAAGTGGGTAGAGGGATTAATCCTCTCCCTATAAATCAGTTTGATCAAATATACAATGAAAATGAAGAACTTCTTCTTCTAGCTTCAGTTATATAGCAATTTTATTAAATAGTAAAGAGTTAAGGGCAGTGGATGGTTTTAGATCTTCTGGTATTAATATAAAAAGATTATCTGAAGCTCTGAACTCTGGACTAGTGACTCTATTTATATATGTCTACCAGAAGGCCGCTTATGTCATCTATAGTAGCGGCCACATCCAGATTTGATTTTTGATCGTTTATAAGAGCCTCAGTGAGCTCTTCTAATTTCTTATCTATAGTATCCACTGTTATAAAGTACTGTGTCTGCCAAAAACTTATATCTTTTTTTACATTGTACATATATTTTAAAACGGATTCCAAATATTCTTTTATTATCTTTTTATAAATTTTAACATCTGAATAGCATTTTGTTATAGATAATCTGTTTCCTCTTTTTTTGATTTCATCAAACATATTTTTAAGCTGCTCTTCTGATTTTTTTTCCATCTGAGAGTTGAAGCTTTGGGAAAAATCTTTTTTTACTTTTATATTTTTGTTGTTTGAGGAAGGAGAAGAAGCTCTTCCAATTCTAGAAATTTCCATAAAGCACCTCCATATTTTTTATTTAAAAATTTAAAACTGAATATTGTCTCTCAACTTTATTATATATAATATCTTGGCAAAAATATAGTATAATTTTATCATAACTCACAGCTAAATATATAATTGACTATAGAATTTTTATATAACAGTGATAATGGCTATTTAATATGTATAAGATTACAGTGTTTTCAAAAAATAAAACTTGGGTAGGTGATTTTATGTGGTTTGAGAAAAGTTCAAATGAAATAATAAAAGAATTCAATACGGATAGGATAAATGGACTGAGTTCAAGGGAAGCTTTAATTAGAAAAGATAAATATGGTCCCAATAAATTGGCAGGGAAGAAAAAAAAATCTGTTTTAAGACTTTTGTTTGAACAGATAAATGACGTGTTGATATATATATTGCTGGCAGCGGCCGTAATTTCCGCTTTACTTGGAGAAGTAAGTGATGCAGTTATTATAGTAATTGTAGTTATATTAAATGCCGTAATAGGATTGATTCAGGAATCAAGAGCTGAAAGAGCACTTGAATCCTTAAAAAAGCTTTCTTTTCCCAAAGCACTTGTGAAAAGAGATGGGAGTATTCAGGAAATAGCTTCCGAAGAGGTAGTAATAGGAGATATAGTGATTTTGGAGGCTGGCAAGTACGTCCCCTGCGATTTAAGGTTAATTGAAACTGCCAACCTTAAGATAGAGGAATCAGCTCTAACCGGTGAATCAGTACCTTCTGAAAAATATGCAGAGAATGTCTTAGAAGGTGAGAATATATCTCTTGGAGATCAGCAGAATATGGCTTTTATGTCGACTATGGTAACTTATGGAAGAGGTGTAGGTGTTGCTGTAGCCACAGGCATGAATACTGAGATAGGGAAGATAGCAAAAATGCTTGATGAGGATGAAAAAAATCTGACTCCTCTTCAGGTGAAACTTGCACAGCTTGGTAAGGCACTTGGTTTCGCAGTACTTATAATATGTGTTCTCATGTTTGGTGTGGCAGTGATTCAAAAAAGGGATTTATTTGAAATGTTTCTGACAGCCATAAGTCTGGCAGTGGCTGCTGTTCCGGAGGGATTACCTGCCATGGTTACCATAGTTCTTGCAGTGGGAGTCCAGAGAATGATAAAGAAGAATGCCATAGTCAGGAAATTGCCTGCCATAGAAACCTTAGGCTCCGTAAATATAATATGTTCCGATAAAACTGGGACTTTAACACAGAATAAAATGACTGTGACGAAATTTTATGCTGATGGCATTTTGAATGATATTTCAGGTCTGGATGTGAAAAACAAAGTTCATTCCGCTCTTGTAAAAGATATGATGCTCTGTAATGATGCTACTTATTCTGCAGATTCCAAAACCGGAGATCCAACTGAAATTGCACTACTTGAATTAGGAGCTAAATTTGATTTATACAAGGAAGATGAAAATAAGTTACATCCCAGGGCAAATGAGATACCCTTTGATTCGGACAGAAAGCTTATGACTACTTTGAATAAATTCGGTGATAAGTACGATGTAATTACAAAAGGGGCTGTGGATAATTTAATTAAGCTGTGTAACAGCATATATGTAAATGATAATATAGTTCCACTTACTGAAGAGCTGAAATCAAAAATAATGGATGCTTCTGACAGCATGTCGAAAGATGCCCTTAGGGTACTTGCGGCAGCTTTTAAAAGGGTGGATTCAACTGAAATTGAAATTGATTCTATGGAAAGAGGTTTGACTTTTGTCGGTCTGGTTGGAATGATAGATCCTCCAAGAGAAAATGTTGAAAATTCCATAGAAGAATGTAGAAAATCAGGTATAAGGACGGTTATGATTACTGGAGATCATAAGAATACAGCCTTTGCCATAGCAAAAGAGCTTGGAATAGCAAAGGATTCCTCTCAGGTCATACTGGGATATGAATTTGATAAATTATCTGAAGAGGATGCCGAAGACAAAATTGACCATTTGAGAGTTTTTGCCAGAGTATCACCTGAACACAAAGTGAAAATTGTAAAGACATTGAAGAAAAAGGGAAATATAGTTTCCATGACTGGAGATGGTGTGAATGATGCACCTTCGTTAAAAACTGCAGATATAGGTGTAGCTATGGGAATTACGGGAACTGATGTGGCTAAAGATGCCTCGGATATGATATTGACTGATGACAATTTTTCAACTATTGTGGAAGCGGTAAAAGAGGGAAGAAATATATACAATAATATAAGGAAATCCATAGTATTTCTTCTTTCCTGCAATATAGGAGAGATAATAGCTCTGTTTATTGGCATAGTTCTGGGGTGGCCTTCGATATTAAGACCCATTCACCTTTTATGGGTGAATCTTATAACAGACAGCCTTCCAGCACTGGCCCTGGGAGTGGATCCTGATGATCCGGATATAATGAAAGAAAAACCTCGTAATGCGAAAGAGGGACTATTTTCAGGAAAAAATGGGGCACTTTTAATAGGCAACGGTATTTTGATAGGTATAATCACGCTGAGTGCTTTTTATGTAGGTACCAGAATATATCCAAATTCTCTTATGCATGCCCAGACTATGTCTTTTGTGGTATTGAGTGTGTCTCAGCTTTTTTATACCTTGAGTATAAGACATAGTGAAAAATCCATGTTCCAGGTTGGAATTTTTACCAATAAGTATTTGATTGGTGCGATAGTACTTGGAATAATACTTCAGAATATAGTGATCACAGTGCCATTTTTGGCATCTGTATTCAAAGTGTTTAGGCTCACCTTGAATGACTGGCTGTTTGTACTTTTGTTATCCATAATACCTCTTATTGTGAATGAAACTGTAAAAATACTCTGGAACAGGATAGTTAAAAGTTAATAGTGGGAAATGAATGTTAAATGGAGATTTTCGGACAAAAACGAAAATCTCCATTTAAATTGAATAAGCAATGGTAACCATCAGATAAAATGTGAGCTATTTTCACTGGGAAATAATTTTTTTAGTTTCCTATAAAGTGTCATTCTTGGAATTCCTAAAGTTTCCGCTGTTTTCGATTTGTTAAAATTATTTTTTATCAATGTATTCATTATCAATTTACTTTCAGTTTCATGGATGGAATTTTTTAGAAGCTTATCTTTATTATTTTCGTTGAGATCATTTTGATGGTTGTCTTCTAATAAAAATTCAGGTAAATCATCCATGGTTATAACTTTATTTTTGGAAGTTACCATTATCCTTCCCAATATATTTGTCAATTCTCTTATATTACCGGGCCAGTCATAGGAGGATAGAACTTTTAATATATTGTCGGGAAAATATTTTTTTATGTTGTATTTTTGGTAGAATCTATTTTGTATAGATTCTACCAAAATGTCTATATCCCCCTTACGCTCCCTGAGAGGAGGAATTTCAAGATTTAAAAAATTAAGCCTGTAAAACAAATCCTTTCTGAAAGTACCCTGAAGTACTTTTTTCTTCAAATCGCAGTTGGTGGCAGCTATTACCCTTACATCTATATTTATTATTTTATTACTGCCTATACGTTCTACTTCGTTTTCCTGTAAAACTCTAAGTAGTTTTGCTTGAAGAACTAATGGTATATCCCCTATTTCATCCAGAAATATAGTTCCGCCATTTGCCAGTTCAAATTTTCCGCATTTACCCTCTTTTGAAGCTCCGGTAAAAGAGCCGCTGTCATATCCAAACAATTCTGATTCTGCAAGATTTTCTGGTATTGCGGCACAATTTACTTTTACGAATGGATTAAGTCGTCTTTTGCTTTTATTATGAATAGCATGGGCAAACATTTCTTTACCAACACCGCTTTCACCGGTTATAAGTACAGTAAAATTAGAAAGAGCAAACTTTTCTGCCATTTTTTTACACTTTTTTCCGCTAGTGGAGTTTACTAAAATATCATTGAAATTATATTTTGCATGAAATGATGCATTTATACTATTGAATTTATTGGCCATATCTGTATTATCAAAGGACTCAGATGTAAATAAGCTCATTCCTCCTATTAATTGATTTCCGTATAAAAGAGGAATACTGTGAATGATAACTTTCGTTTTATCATTAAATTTATATATCTTCTCATTTTCAGGGATTCCTGTCTTAATTACATCTGGAAGTTTGGAATTGGGAATGATATTTTCTACTTGGGAATCCTCCAAATCTTTAAGTGTAATTTGAAAAAATTTTGTAAAAGCAGGATTTACATCTAATATATTGCATTTGGCATCTACAAATATAACTGGAAGTGAAATATTGTAAAATATCATGTGATTTATGTTACTTATATACTGTTTTAATTCTATTCTGGAAATTTTATCGTTCATAATTTAAAATGTCATCACCTTACCTTTTTTGAGTGTACAATAAATTTTGCTGTTGCAATTACAAAATGTATCAATATGTTACCCTAAAATTGTAACATATTGATGCACATGATTTCAATACGAAAGATCATAACACCGTGAAAAAGATCTCTTATACAAATATAATGTCGACTTTAAATGAATATTTAATATCTATATTTTTAAAATGTAAAGTAAAATAAATTATGAATCAGAAAATTAAAATTTTATGTGATGATTTTATCGAGGTTATATGTTTACAAGCAGGAGTTTATATAGTATTTTACTAAATGAAAATATTTAATGGAATGTATATATGAATACTATAGTTTAATATACTATTTATATGAATGATAAATTTCATGATTGCCAATAAGGTTTTTATTGGCATGGTAAATGCTACTAATAAAAATACTGAAATAATTTTCTGTAATTTAAAAAGGGGTGAAGTTAATGCAATTTACATCTGTTGAATGTTTCCTCGTAGTAATGGCATTTTTACTAATAGGGGAAGTTGTATCAGAAAAAACGAAGGCCTATGTTCCTTCAGTATTTATCTCGGCTGTTTTATTTTTAATAGCATTTTGGACATTTGCACCAAAGGATGTAGTTGTACGGGCATCTTTTGGTAAAGAGTTTATACAGATTGCTATGGGACTTCTTCTTGTACATCTAGGTACTCTTATGAGTTTGAGAAAACTGATAAGTCAGTGGAAGGCGGTAGTGGTTGCAGTCTGTGGAGTGTGTGGAATTATGGCTTTGACTATGACTGTAGGACTATTGCTGTTCGATTGGCACACAGTTGTGGCTGCAACACCACCTCTTACTGGGGGAATAGTGGCAGCATTACTTATGTCTGAGGGATTGAAGGCTCAAGGTATTACTGCTCTTGCAGTACTTCCAATAGCTATGTTTATAACCCACAGTTTTTTTGGATATCCTATTACCTCCTGGTGTTTAAAAAAAGAGGGAAAGAGAGTTATAAAGGACTTTAGAGAAAATGGTCCTGATCCAAAAGTTCTAAAAGAAGGAAGTATGTTTCAGGAAGAAAGTGAGAGGAAAAAGCTTATACCTGCACTTCCGAAAGCTTATCAGAGCTCTCCAATGATACTTTTTAAAGTAATACTGGTATCCATGCTTGCGGGATGGCTGTCTAATTTAACTGGCGGGGCAGTGAATCAGTATGTGATATGTCTCATACTTGGAGTTGTTTTTTGTGAACTGGGTTTTCTGGAAGAACAGTCTCTTGTCAAAGCAGGGGTTTTTAACTGGCTTATATTGGGACTTCTGGCCTATGTATTTTCGCAGCTGTCCAGTGTTACACCAGCACAGCTTTTAGGAATAATAGGACCGATAATTGTACTTATAATTTTGGGAATTCTGGGTATGTTTATAATGTCAATGCTCGTGGGTAGACCTCTTGGATTTTCAAAAGAAATGGCTTTTGCCTGTGCACTTACAGCACTTTTCGGCTTTCCGGCGGATTATGTTATAACTACGGAAGTCTGTAAATCTGTGGGCAGTACAGAGGAAGAAAAAAATTATCTGATAGACATATTGCTTCCTAGAATGCTGGTAGGTGGTTTTATGACAGTATCTATTGCATCTGTAGTCATAGCTAGTATATTCCTTAAGCTATTATAAATTATTTATTAAAATTAGGAGGCGCTTATTTATATGGGGAATGACGTGTTGGAGAGGGCAAAAAATATTAAAGATTGGTTGGTGGATTTAAGAAGGGATTTTCACAGACATCCTGAACAGTCGCTTAAAGAGTACAGGACATCCAAAATAATTACTAAAAATTTAATTGACATGGGGATTAAAGTGGATCATATTGGAGAAACAGGAATAGTTGGCATTCTAGAAGGAAGTTCAAAAGGTAAGGTTATTGCACTCAGGGCAGATATAGATGCATTATCTGTAACTGAAAAGACAGGTCTTCCGTTTTCATCGGAAAATATAGGTTATATGCATGCCTGTGGGCATGATTTCCATGCTTCTATGCTTTTAGGAGCAGCAAAACTATTGTCTGAGAAAAAGGATGAATTAAAGGGTACTGTTAAATTTTTATTTCAGCCTGCAGAAGAAATTGCGGAAGGAGCAAAGCAGATGGTGCAGGGGGGAGCCCTTAAAAATCCAGATGTGGACTATATTTTTGGTATGCATGTATGGTCTGATATATCCATAAATAAAGTGTCATTACAGGAAGGGCCAATTATGGCGAGTGCAGATATCTGGAAATTAAAAGTGCTTGGTAAATCTTGTCATGGTTCTTCTCCATGGCAGGGAGTGGATTCCATAACATGCGCTTCTGCAATAATTCAGGGTATACAGACTATAGTGAGCAGGGTGAATGATGTAAGAAGTCCAATAGTAATAAATATAGGAACTATAAGAGGCGGAGAGAGATTTAATGTAACTCCCGGTACCACTGAAATGGAAGGTATGAACAGAACTTTCAATGCTAATGTTAGAAAGGAACTTCCAAAATGGATGGAGAGAATAATTAAAAACACCTGTGAAGCGTATGGATGTGATTATGAATTTAATTATACTTTTAAATGTGCTGTGACTGATAATGAACCCAAACACACTAGAGCGGCCATAAATTCCATAAAAAAGTTTATGGGTGAAGATGGAGTCATAAGTATAGACAGAATAATGGGCTCAGAGGATTTTTCTGAATATCTGGAGGAAATTCCGGGTTCATTGATGCTCCTTGGTGGAAGAAACGAGGAGAAGGGATGCAACTACTCTCATCATTCCAATTATTTTAATGTGGATGAAGATGCCCTTCCCATAGGGACAGCAGCTTATACTCAAGTAGCTCTTGATTTTCTTTCCTAGTTTGAAAAGCTGTATGCAATTCTGAAATGAATCGCATACAGCTTCTACTTAATGAGTTTTGTTCCATTTTCATCCTGAAAAATTAAATTTCTCTTCATAAGTCCTCCCAGGGCGTTTTTAAAATAATTTTTACTTTCATGAAATGTGGTTTTTATATCTTCAGGAGAACTTTTGTCATTATAGGGCATAAACCCGCCGTGTGATTTTAGGTAATCCAGTATTGTATCCTCCAGGGATAACCTCTCGTACTTTGGAGTTTTCCTGGGCGTAAGTCCCAGTTTACCATCTTCGTAAATCCTTTTTATTCTCAAATTGAGTTCATCGCCGATATTTAGCTTTGTAAAATATTCATTTCTTAATATAACACCCTTATATTTTTTATCAATTACCACCATGGCACTGTTGTTTGTCTGGAAACCATAGACAATGCCCTTTACCTCTGCACCTATATTGTATTTTTCATTTTCCTCCTCCACTTCTAAAAGATATCTGTCTATGTCTGTAGTTGCAGCTATTCTATTTGTCTTATCCAGATAGAGGTAAAAGGGATAGCATTTTCCCAGAATGAGTTTATACTTTTGTTCTGATATTGGAACCAGCACATCCCTTTCCAGGCCTATGCCTATGAAATAGCCGAAGCTGACTTGCGATACTGTTTTTAGCAGTGCAATTTCTCCTACCTGAGCCAGTGGTGATTTAAGAGTAGCAATTATTTTGTCTTTTGAATCCTTATATATAAAGGCATTTAGCTCATCCCCTATGGAAAGTTCTTTTCCCAGGGTATTTTTATTTGGAAGAAGTATGTCATCCCTGATACTGCCTGTTTTGGCATCCAGATAATATCCGAACTTGGTTTTCCGGGCTATTTTTAAGAGATTGAATTTCCCTAACGATACCATTTTATTTCACTCCTAGCTTTTTCAAAGTACAAAGTGCAAACTTAAACGATGCACAGTTTGCAATTTACAATATTGAACTTTGATATTTGAATATGATTTTTATTGTATTCAAAAATCATTATATACTATTATTCGCAATGATGCCAGAAAACTAACCTCCAAAATTTGTTTTAAGGGAAGAGCCTTCTATTGAAACGTGTACGTCCATTTTGAGCTGGCTTTTTTGAAATATGTTATCTGAATTTTCTCTAGGATATCTTCTTTGAAAGTCTTCCGTTATATGAAATATATCCAAATTTTTATCCTTATATTGTTTAAATATATCGTCACAGGCATAAATTATGTTCCTTTCCGCATTTGCCTCTATTGCTTTTATGGAGGCTTGATTTAAGTTGAGTTTATTTTGTGCTTCGGATATGCTTGCTTTTGTGTTTATTATTTTTTTTACTACTAATTTTTTACCATCGTAATACATTTTTGTTTTTGTGGTATTTTTTAGTATTTCCAGTCCTATATATTTGGAGGAAATATCCGGATTTGTGACTTCCATGGAGCCTCCGTTTATATTATTCAACATAAAATTATAGCCCAGTGCAGTTTCTCTTCTCAATGTGTCCACCATTTTGTAATTGGTGATTATGGCCCCGTCTCCTATTTCTATTCTATTTTCGGGTTGATCCTGTTTTATCTGTACCATGGGAATAACAGATGTCTTGGATTTAGTATGCATTTCATTTAAAAAATCATTTAAGCTGGTCATAACTTCTCTGGAGGATGAGGGTATGTTCTTTATTAGGTCATGAATAAAGACCCCCAGATATTCCTGACCCTTTAATTTCATATTGATAAAATTGTCCGGACACCCCTTTAGAATAGCTATATTTGCCCTTAGTACAAATTCCTGATCCCTTTCAAAAAAATCTATAAAATCTTTCATGCTGCGTTCTGCAGCTTTTTGAGTAAATATAATTCCCATATTCTGAGTGTAATTTAATTTGTAATTGGAAGATAGATTTATATCTCTTATGGTTTCAAACATAGTTTTTCTTGAACCTTTAAAGAGGATCCTCTGGTCGCTGTTAGAAGAACTGGTAACAGTTTTTTGAGGCTTGAAGGCTTCTACATAAATTATGGGATTGTCCTGGCTATCTACATCTATTATACAGGCTGTTGCAAATATGACCTTATCTATATCGTTGTAGTTAAAGCATCCAGTGAGGAAAGATGCACATATTATTAGAAAGCAGCAGAGAAATTTTTTCATATCTTATCATCCTTGTTAAAATTATTATTGGATATATTGGTCAATTTTCCTCTGAGGAAAATATCCCTGTACCTTAAATTCTTTCTGGTAAGTATAGGGGTAATGTATGGGTAGCCGCAGCTGTCCAGAGATGCTACATCCGATATCATTACGAACAATCCCATGAAGAATCCAAGCATACCAATTAGAGAACACAGGAGCAGTATTATAGAACTCCATACAAGTATGGGACCGTATAATTTAGGTGTTAAAAAGGAAGATATGGCAGATATGGCCACTATTATAACCGTACTTTGGGAAGTAAGGCCGGCGCTTACTGATGTCTGGCCAAGTATGAGTGCTCCTACTATACTCATGGACTGCCCTATGGGCTGGGGAAGCCGTATTCCAGCTTCCCTTAGAAGCTGGAAGAAAAACAACATCAAATAAACTTCTATAACAGTGGGAATGGGCACGTCTGCTCTGGATGAAGAGAGCCTGAATACAAATATAAGAGGTATAAGTGAAAAATGATAGGTTGTAAGTGCTATATACAGTCCCGGCAGAAATACTGAAATCCCAAAAGCTGCAATTCTAATTAGCCTGACTATACTTGTGTAGTAAGTATTCAGATAATAATCATCCGCCATCTGAAAATTTTCTATAAAGAAATAAGGTGCGCTGAGGGCAAAGGGAGTACCGTCTACAAGAATAAGCACCCTGCCCTGTAGTATCTTGGATGCTGCAGTATCGGCTTTTTCAGTATAACCTATGGTATCAAAAATAGTTCCTGAATTTTTTAACTGTTCTTCTATATAATTTGTATCGAGAAGAAAATCTATGTTCATTTTTGAAAATTTATCATTGATGTATTTTATTACCTTTTGTGAAACCAGATCTTGGAGATACAAAAAAACTACAGTTGTATTGGAAATTTTACCTACAATCTTGTATTCTATTTTTAATTGTGGGCTTTTTATTCTTCTCCTTATAAGAGATATATTGTCCATTAAAGCTTCTGTTAAGCCTTCTCTTGGGCCCTTTATCACTGTTTCAGTTAAAGGGGTGTTTATAGTTCTCTTGTTGAATCCTTTGGCTTCACAGTATATGACATTGCCATAAAAATCAGATAATATTATAACGTCACCGGATAAAATGTGCAGTAGTGCATCATCTTTGGAATTTACATCACCTAGGGAGTTGCTGTAGAGAACCTCATCTTTTATCATTTCCACGTCAGTGATGGATTTGCTGTTTTTTATCAGAGGGGCTATTATATATTCGCTTATAAATTTTGAATCACACATGTCGTCTATAAATAACAGATATATGATTCCCCTACTGCATTTTATTTCACGGTGTTTTAAATCAGAGTTATTCTTTAATTTTTCGTTTATATAATTTAAATAATCATTCATATTTTCATCACCAGCTATATTATCTGTATTTTCTTGAATAACATTCATGGTTTAGCAGATAATATTCTTATGTAAAATTTAGTGTGAATGGAGATTATTTATGGGCAAATTCAGCTTTAAACATATATTTTTCATAGTGTCTGCCCTGTCAATATCCAGTTTGAAAACATATCCTCAAATTTTTATGAACATGTCCGGCAGAGACAGCTGGGTGGCTATTATAATAACTTGTATGATAATGTTGATTTATTTTGACTACCTGATAAATATATGTTTGAAAAACAATTGTTATAGTTTGCATGAAATATTTACTACTTCTTTTGGAAATTTATTTGGAAACCTGCTTTTAATCGTATTTGCATCGGCGGTTTTTTTATCTCTTATAGAGAGTGCCTCTGTAGAGGCAAATGTAGTACATACTAATTTTTTTATAGAAAGTCCTGTATGGTACATACTGCTATTTGTAGTAATACCGGGGTTCTATACCGTAAAAAGGGGTAGATATTCCGTAATGGCAGTTATCATGGTGTGTATAGCTATTTCCGTATTCAATGGAATAAACCTGGCTATTTTGACATCCAGATTTAAGGATTATGGTAGATTGTTCCCCATATTTGAACATGGAATAAATGCTGACTTTTTTTTATCCATTGTGAAATCGATAGGTATGTATTCTTCCATTGTTATAGCACTGCCCTATTTGAGTCAGCTGGATATTAAAAAGGGGCTTAGGACATATTCTTTTTTGGGTAATTTATTTGTAGCTCAGATGATAATTGTTGCTGTAGTGGGAGTACTTGCCACTTTCAATGTGGAGAGGGCAAATACCATTGTGTATCCTAAATTGGTCCAGACTCAGCTCATATCGTACTTTGGCTTTATAGCCAGCGGTGAATTCTATGTGATATTTCAGGTAATATCAGGCTGGTTTTCAAAATATGTAACTACATTTTTTGCCCTTGTATTGATATTTAGAGAATTTAAAATAAATAAAGTCGTAAATCCCAATATATTTTTGATTGTATTTACTGTTGTCATTTATGTGGTATCCTATATGACTTCAAAAAATTTACTTACACTTTTTAGTTTTCTGAATTTGTATGTATATGTGTGTGTAGCTGCACTGTTCCTACTGCCCCTAGTTGCTTTTACTGTGTTTAATTTAAAATCTTCGGGAAAATAATTTTCAATTCTATCCGAAAATTTTCATTAATTGTACATTATGAACTGTAAATTGTAAATTAAATGGAGGGTATGATAATGGGTAATATATTTAAAGGTATGGCTTCTTTGATTACATATAAACATAAAAAGGAAGTACAGGAATTTTATATACCTGAAATAAATGAAAACTCAGGAAATAAAGGCTATGATTATAATTCTTTAAATATAAAAAATGGCCTCAAGCAGAATAATGAAGACAAAATTTCATCGAATATTGATTCCAATGTAGAATTTATTCAGCAGGAATTTCACTATCCAGTCAACAAGGATATTATAGTGAGAAGAATTAGGATTGCAGGAAGATATAATGCATTTATAGCTTACTTGAATGGTGCCGTGGATAATAATATTGTAAATAATTTCATATTGAGGCCTCTTCTAAATTATAGAATTGAAAATGAGAGTGGGAATCAGGAAGATAAGGATTCGAATACAGATAAAAAACAAAAAGAGGTAAATTTCATTTTAAATAATGTAATTGAAATCAATTATATGAAAACTGTAAATAAACTTAAAGATGTCATATATCAGATAATTGTAGGTAATACAGTGCTGTATATAGATGGATGTGATTATTATGGCTCCTATGGCACGAAGGGGTTTGAAAAAAGAGAGGTAAATACGCCCCAGACGGAGGGATCTGTAAAGGGTTCTTATGAAGCTTTTACAGAAAATCTATCCACTAATGTAGCTCTTGTAAGAAAACTTATAAGAAATAAGGATCTGATTACAGAAAAGCTCAGGGTGGGGGACAGCAATAACAATGAATGTGCAATTATGTACATAGAGGGTATAGTAAACCCTGCAATAGTACAGGAAGTAAAGAGAAGAATAAGCAGCATAAAGACAGATTTTATATCTGGAACGGGAATGCTCGGAGAATATATTGGAGACAACACCTGGTCTCTGGTTCCCACAGTACTGTCTACGGAGAGAAGTGACAGAACATGCTATTATATTATGGAGGGAAGAGTGGCGCTGATTTCAAATGGCACCCCCTATGTTCTCATTCTGCCGATTACATTTTTCACATTGTTTCATACTTCGGAAGATTATATTTTAAAATGGCAGTATGGCTTTCTGCTGAGAGCTGTTAGAATATTTGGAATACTTGTATCACTGCTGCTTCCAGGGATGTATGTGGCACTGATAAACTATCATCAGGAGATGATCCCCTCTTCTCTTCTCATATCGATTGCCAGAACGAGAGAAGAAGTGCCCTTTCCCACTATTGTAGAAGTTATATTTATGGAAATTTCCTTTGAACTCATAAGAGAAGCCGGTATAAGGATACCGGGAATTTTGGGAAATACTATAGGTATAGTAGGTGCACTTATAATAGGTCAGGCAGCTGTGCAGGCAAGCATAATAAGCCCTATTTTAATCATAGTAATTTCCTTTACAGTACTTGGAAATTATTCCATACCTGATTTCAGCTTGACCTATGCTACCAGGATAATTAGATTGTCCTTTATCTTTTTTGGATATATACTGGGACTTTTGGGTGTATGCCTGGGAATAGTGGCTTATATAGCCATATTAGGCAATATAAAGTCCTTCGGAGTTCCTTTCCTCTCCAATTTTCCGCCTAAGACAAATAAAAGCAAGGATACTATTTTGAATTACCCTATCTGGAAGCAGGAATTCAGGCCCGATGAATTAAATACCATGGACTCAAAAAGACAGCCTGAGAATTCTAAAGGCTGGATGAATCAGGATGCCAATGTTGAAAAGAAGGATAAAAATATTTGAAGTAGGTGGAGATTTATGAATGAAGGTAACATAGGGCTGTTTCAAGCTGTATCCCTTGTAGTCTTGGCTATTATAAATAAAATATTTTATTCCAGTGCTGCTGCAATAGTTCAGAGAGTTGGAACTGCAGCCTGGTATTCAACCCTAGGCTCCTGCATCATAAGTCTGGTGTTTTTCTGTATTATATACATGCTTATGAAGAGATTTCCAGGAATGAATTTAATTCAGATATTTGATGAAGTTGTTGGCAAGTTTTTGGGGAAGATACTGGGAATGATACTCTGCGCATACTGTGTTTTTTATGCAGGATCTAATTTAAGGGAATTTGTTGATATGATAAAGATATACAACCTGCCACAGACTCCTCCCAGCTTTATAATGGGATGTATTCTACTGGTGTCAATGTTAATTACCTACTTTGGATTCAAAGGGCTTGGACAGTTGTGCGGCATTTGCCTTGTGCCCGTTATACTGGGCCTTGTCCTGGTGTTTTCCATGGCCTATCCAATATACAATTTTAATCATTTAAAGCCCTACCTTGGATATGGCATTATCAAAACTTTAAAGTCCGAATTTTTGAGAAGTTCTTCTTACAGCGAATTTATAATTTTATTTGTTGTGACAGACTCCCTCAGAGATTTAAAAGAAATAAAAAAAGCAGGTATTATAAGCATAATATTTTCTGGAATTGTATTCATGTTCTGCTTTATGTTCTACCTTGCCTCTTTCAACTATGCTTTTGGAGAAGAAAATATATCTGGTATTTTTGAACTCTCAAGGACAATTTATTTCAATAGATTTATTCAAAGAGTGGAGACAATATTTCTCATGACCTGGGTTATACCTTCCATGATAACTACAGCTATAGCATTTTATATATGTATAAGTATTTACTGTAAAATATACAATATAAAAGACCATAAACCCCTTTTGCTTCCCTTTGCCTTTCTGGTTTTTGTTGTGGCAATTATCCCCAAAAATATAATGGAGCTGATATCCATAAATTTAGCATTAATCCGTGAATACAGTATGTTTATAAATTATTTTATACCCACTGCTGTGCTTATCATAGCCATTCTATTAAAGAGAAAGGGTGGTAATTCAAATGTACAGAAAAATTAGTTTGCTTTTGATCTTCCTTATGCTTTTTACTGTACTTACAGGTTGCTATGATGCAGTGGAAATTGATGATGAAGTTTACCCTGTGATGCTGGGAGTGGATAAGGGAGCCAACAACAAATTTAGAATTACAATACAGTATTCTGTATATGGTGCAGCAAACAGAAATCAGGAAGGTACTCAACGTACGCAGTCCAATATAGCTGTTATAGAAGCTCCCAGTATTATAGAGTCCATGGAGATGTTTGGACAGGAAATATCCCGCAGAATCACATTGAAACATCTGAAAGTCATTGTATTTTCAGAAAAAATTGCAGTGGAGGGGATAGGAAAATATATTTTAGGAATACAGAGATACAGGGAGATGAGAAATACTGTGGCTATTACTGTGGTAAAAGGTGAAGCCCAAAATTTTGTCAGAGAAAATTTATCTATTATAGGAGAGAGCCTTCCCAAGATGGTTGAACTGTTTTTTTCCCAGCCTCTACATAATTCCTATTCCGCTGAGGAACAATTTTTTGATTTTTACCAGAGTATTCTTTCATCGTATAAACAGCCTGTTGCATCATATGGCGGTGTAAATGATTATAGCAATATAGGAGAAGGAGAGAATCAAAAAGATATTCCGCCTATTACAGGTAAAGGGTATCTACCCGGAGAAATTCCAAGAAAGGGATCAGCTAAGAGGGAGCTTTCAGGTACAGCTGTATTTAATGGGGATAAAATGGTAGGTTACCTGGATAGCTATGAAACCAGGTACTATCTTCTTGTAGAAGGTAAGTTTAGGGGTGCCACCATAACTATAAATGACAAGTACAAACCTAGTACTGTTATCGTGGCCTATATTAAATTGGCTAGAAAGCCTAAGGTAAAAGCACATTTCAGCGGTGGGAAGCCTGTAATCGATGTGAATTTGAAGGTGGAGGCAGATATAGTTTCCATTAACAATAAAACCCCCTATGAAAAATTATATATGATACAGGATTTAAATGCTCAGATAAAAGATTTTTTGAGCAAGGGTATAAATAAAACCATTGAAAAAACCCAAAAAGAATATGAATCTGATATTTTCGGATTTGGGTACCATGTAGTGGACAATTTTAAAACCATTCAGGAATGGGAAGATTATAACTGGCTAAGTCATTATAAGGATGCAAAGATCAATGTAAATTTAACTGTAAATGTAAGAAGAATGGGAGCGGGCTTTTATACGTCGGATATATGGGATTCTGGAGGAAAGGTGGAAAAATGAAATATATACTGTGTTTTTTGATATTGTGTTCTGGCTACTATACATTAAGTTATGGGATTTACGTATGGGTAAGGGAAAACAATAGACTGGCGGCCTTTGGAGTATGGCTTCTGGCTCTGGTGTCTACTATAGTTCCCATTATAATGCTTATAATCAATGGATAATTTAGCTTATATTATTTATAATGTTATTATAGTATTAAATTGAAAAATTTTTAGCTCGGATATAAAAAGCCAATAGGAGGTAAAATATAATGAATTTCATACGGGTGTCATCGGCCTGCCCGCTGACGAATATAGGGGACATAGAGTTTAATTTGAAAAACATAGAGGATTGTATAGATAAAGCATCGGTGGAAAAATCAAAACTTGTGGTATTTCCTGAACTTTCCATAACTTCGTATACCTGTGCAGATCTCTTTGAGCAGCAGCTCCTTTTGAAAATGACGCTGGAAGCTTTGAAGGAGCTGTGTGATTATTCTAAAGGGAAAGATATTCTAATAGCAGTAGGAGCACCTATTGTATACAATAACTGCCTGTATAACTGTGCATGTATAGTATTTAAGGGAAATATTTTGGGGATTGTTCCTAAAAGCTATATCCCCAATTATGAGGAATTTTATGAAAAAAGATGGTTTACAGAGGGAATAGATGTCATAGACGAAAGCATTGATTTTTATTTTCAAAAGAATATACCCTTTGGTGTGAATTTAATATTTACCTGTGGAGATTTCAGGTTTGGTTTTGAAATATGCGAAGATCTCTGGGCAGTAATACCTCCAAGCAGTTATCTCTGTCTTATGGGGGCAAATATTTTGGGAAATTTATCTGCTTCAAATGAAGTTGTAAGCAAGTCTTCCTACAGGAGGAATCTCATATGTTCCCAAAGTGCCAGGGGTATGTGCTCTTACGTATATTCATCCTCGGGAGTATTTGAATCCTCTACGGATTTGGTTTTCAGCGGTGACTTGTGCATATCAGAAAATGGCGTTCTGCTGAACTCAAATAATAGATTTAAAAGAGAAAATGAGGTTATAACTGCAATCCTGGATGTAGACAAATTAAAAAGTCAGCGCCTGAAAAATGTGAGTTTTAGAGATAATGTAAAAAAATTTTCACACAAACCGGTAAACATAGAGTTTAGATTTGAAAATATGGATTATGGTGAGTTCAACAGAAGAGTTGAAAAACATCCTTTTGTACCTGACAATAAGAATGAAAGGGAGATAAGGTGCAGAGAAATATTCAACATACAGACTGCAGCTCTTGGAAAGAGAATAAGTCATACTAATTTGAAAAAAGCCGTGGTAGGTATATCTGGAGGTCTGGATTCTACACTGGCACTGCTGGTGACAGTCAAAACTTTTGATATCCTTCAAATTCCAAGAAAAAATGTAATAACTGTAACTATGCCGGGATTCGGGACTACTGATAGAACCTACAATAATGCGGTGAGCTTATGTAGAAATTTGGGTACGGAATTCAGGGAAATCAACATAGTAGATGCATGCACCCAGCATTTTAAGGATATTTCCCATGATAGGCGTATACATGATGTAACTTATGAAAATGTTCAGGCACGAGAGAGAACTCAAATTATAATGGATATAGCCAATAAAGAGGGAGGGCTTGTAATTGGCACGGGGGATCTATCAGAATTGGCTCTTGGATGGTGTACATATAACGGAGATCATATGTCCATGTATGGAGTAAACTGTTCTATACCTAAAACACTGGTGAGATACCTGGTAAGATATGTGGCAGACAGGGAAACTTCTCAAAACATATCGGATATTTTAATAGATGTACTAAGTACTCCAGTAAGCCCTGAACTTTTGCCCAAGGATAAAGAGGGACAAATATCCCAGAAGACAGAAGATATAGTAGGACCTTACGAACTTCACGATTTCTTTTTATACTATTTTGTGAGATTGAATTATTCTCCGCAGAAGATACTGTTTTTAGCTAAACAGGCTTATAAAAATGATTACAGCAGTCAGGTTATTGAAAAATGGTTTGATGTATTTATAAAGAGGTTTTTTACCCAGCAGTTCAAGCGTTCTGCAATTCCCGACGGTCCTAAAGTGGGTACAGTTAGCTTGTCTCCACGAGGAGATTGGAGAATGCCTTCGGATGCAAGCTATAAATTGTGGGTGGACTCCATAATTAAGGACTAGAGAACTTTATACTTTGTTAATTGCATATAATGGTGTATCATTGTATTATAGAATGATAAAAGGAGGATTGTATGTTTAACCTTATTTTATGGATTGTAATTGGAGCAGCAGCATTGACAGTAGATATAGTGACCAGTGCATTTTTGTTTATATGGTTTACGATTGGAGCTATTGGGGCTATTATAGCACAAATATTGAATTATTCATTTTTAGTACAATTTATAGTCTTTGTGGTCGTAAGCACAGTACTTATGATAATATGCTATCCAATAGTGAAAAAAAATATAAAAAAATCTGTAAAACCTACACCGCTCAGAGAGAAAACCTATATTGGCAAAGATATTGTGGTAGATGAAGAAATGGTGAAAAATAATGGAGTAAAAGTTGATGGAGTTTACTGGAATATAAAAAACAGGGAATATGTACTTAAAAAAGGTGACAGAATAAAGATAGTGGGAATGGAAGGAAATAAGTTGATTATAAAAAAATTGTAAGTTTATTGTGGTTTAAAAATAAATATTATATGGATTGGAGATGTAATTATGATAGGTAAAATTCTTATTCTGGTTGTTCTCATAGCTATTTTAGCTGCTGTGATATCTTCTATTAAAATTGTAAATACGGGATATGTGACCATTATAGAAAGGTTTGGACAATTTCATAGAGTTCTGCAGCCTGGCTGGCATTTTATAATTCCATTTGCGGACTTTGTACGAAGGAAGGTTTCCACTAAACAGCAGATACTTGATATTGAGCCGCAGAGTGTCATAACCCAGGACAACGTAAAAATTTCCATAGATAATGTCATATTCTATAGAGTATTGAGTCCTAAAGATGCTATCTACAATATAGAAGATTACAGGGCAGGTATAATTTTTTCAACTATTACCAATATGAGAAATATTGTAGGCAATATGACTTTGGATGAGGTGCTCTCAGGAAGAGATAAGATAAACAGTGAACTTTTAAGGGTAGTGGATGATATTACGGATGCCTACGGAATAAAGATACTGTCCGTGGAGATTAAAAATATCATGCCTCCTGCTGAAATACAGCAGGCCATGGAAAAACAGATGAAGGCTGAAAGAGATAAAAGGGCTGTAATACTTCAGGCAGAAGGGCAAAAGCAAAGTGATATAGCCAGGGCAGAAGGAGAAAAACAGGCTAAGATACTGCAGGCTGAAGCTGAAAAAGAAGCAAATATAAGAAGGGCAGAGGGACTTAGACAATCTCAGATACTGGAAGCGGAAGGTAAGGCAAAGGCCATAGAATCCGTAGCAGCAGCAGATTCAAAAGCCATTGATCTTGTGAACAGGGCCATAATAGATTCAGGTACTGATGAGAGGGTAATAGCTTTGAAACAAGTAGAGGCCTTAAAGGAAATGGCTAAGAATCCAGCAAACAAGCTTATCCTTCCCAACGAAGCGGTGTCTTCTCTGGGAAATATGGCAGCAATAGCAGATATGCTTCAGAGAAAATAATTTAGACAATTCACGATATACAGTCTACAGTTCACAATTGATGAGGATTTTCGGCATATACTGGAAATCCTCTATGACATTTAAACTCAAGCCTTAAACTTTTGGAAAGCGGTGTAGCTTTATGAGCATTAGATTCATATATGGCAGGGCAGGCAGTGGAAAAAGTCACTACTGCTTGAGCAGTATAAAGAATAGGATATACGATGGAAGTGACAGGAAGCTTATAATTATAGTCCCCGAGCAGTTTTCCTTTCAGGCAGAAAAAAAATTAATAGAGGCAATTGGGGAAAGGGGTATGCTGAAAGCCCAGGTACTCAGTTTTAGAAGGATGGCGGAAAGGGTTCTTAGTGAAGTAGGAGGAGGGACTAGAAAAAATATAAATGATGCAGGCAGGAGTATACTTTTATATAAAATAATAGAGGAAAATAGAGACAGATTAAAAGTATTTGGCAAAGCTTCTAAAGAGAAGGGGTTCATAAATTTGATATCTGATTCTATAATTGAATTGAAAAGATACAAAATATCTCCTATGCTTTTAAAAGAAAGTGTAGATAAAGTGGAAAATGTGAATTTAGGAAACAAATTAGATGATATTGCCATAATTTTCTCTGAATTTGAGAATATACTCCATAAAAAATATCTGGATTTGGAAGATACCTTAAACATGCTCAGCGAAAAACTGGATGAATCCAAAATGTTTGACAATGCGGAAATATGGGTGGATGAATTTTTCAGCTTTACTCCCCAGGAATATGAAATCTTGAAAAAAATCATGCATAAGTCATATAGGATCAATATAACTCTATGTATGGAAGGAAGAGAAAAAAATCCTTCTGCCGAAAGCATGGATTTATTTTTGCCCACCAGGATTACAGAGAAAAAACTTTTACAGATTGCTAAAGATAACAATATAACCTATGATAGACCTATTGTTTTAAATTGCAGCCCCTGTCACAGGTTTAGAGAAAATCCTGAACTCCAGCATCTTCAAGATTATTTGTTTTCCTATCCCTATAGGATATACGATAGATCAGTTAAAGATATAGGTATATACAAAGCATTGAACCAATATACTGAAATAGAACATACTGCCAGAGATATTGTAAAGGCATGTAGAGATAAAGGCCTTAGATTTAGAGATATTGCAGTTGTAACTGGAGATTTAGATGGATATGAAAGTTTGATAAAAGCAGTGTTCAATGAATATGACATACCTTATTTTATAGATAAGAAGAGAGAAATTGTAAATAATCCTATTATAATTTTGATAGTTTCTGCTGTGGAAATATTGTCTAAAAACTGGTCCTATGAATCTGTATTTAGATATTTGAAAACAGGAATTTTGAATTTAGAATTTGATGAAATAGATATGCTGGAAAACTATGTCCTTGCAAATGGAATAAGAGGAAAAAGGTGGACTCAATCTGAACCCTGGGATTTTAGAATGAATTATGATGTTTCTGAAAAGGAGATATCTGAAGAGGAGGCAGAGTATTTAAATAGAATAAACTCCATAAGAGACAAGGTGAGAGAGCCCATACTCAAACTTTCAGCTGCTATAAAAGGTAAAAAAAAGGGAGTACAGATATGCCAGGGTCTTTATGATTTTCTCTGTGAATTGAAAATCCCTGAAAAAATAAAGGAACTTATAGAAGATTTTAAAGATAATTCCAAATTGGATAAAGCCAATGAGTACAGCCAGATATGGGATATAGTGGTGGATGTACTGGATCAAATAGTGGATTCCAGGGGAGATGAAGCTTTTGGAATGGAAGCTTTTAATGAGATGTTAGTGAATAGCTTTTTACAGTATAGAATAGGAGTGATCCCGCCTTCGCTGGATCAAGTTTTAGTAAGCAGTGTAACTAGGCTCAGGAGTCATGATATAAGGGCCCTTTATATTGTAGGGGTGAATGACGGCATTTTCCCCGCTGTTATACCTTCAGATGGAATTTTTACAGATGAAGACAGAGATTTGCTCAGGGAAAGGGGATTGGAATTGAAAGAAAATACCAGAAGCAGAGCTTTGGAGGAGCAGTTTCTAGTATACACTACACTGACTGCAGTGGATAAATATTTAAAATTGAGCTATTCCATGAGCGACGGAGAGGGGAAGACCAAAAGACCTTCTATTGTAATATCCATCATAAAAAAGCTTTTCCCAAAATTACAGGAAGAAAGTAATGTGATGGATGCTGCAGGAGATGAAGAGAGTATAGAAGCTGTAAATACACCTAAAGCTACTTTTAATGAGTTGATTTTGAATATAAGAAAAAATATAGGCCATAGTGATTCTATAAATCCTATTTGGATAGATGTGTACAGGTGGTATAGAAGAGATAATCGGTGGAATGAAAAATTAAAAGGCGTTTTAAATGGATTTTCCTATAATAATAAAGTGGAAATTATAGATACCGGTAAGGTGAGAAAACTTTATGGAGGGCATTTAACAGTGAGTGTTTCAAGGCTGGAAAAATATGCCCAGTGTCCATTTGCATATTTTGTACAATATGGACTCCAAGTTAAGGAAAGGAAAATGTATAATTTTAGTCCACCGGATCTTGGGAGTTTTATGCATGATATACTCCAAAAATTTTCTGTAGATTTAAAGGAGAAAAATCTGACATGGAAAGATATAGACGAAGAATGGTGCGAAGAAAATGTAAATTATATAGTAGATAAGGCCTTAAATGATAAACCCCGTTCTGTATTAAATAGCTCTAGAAGGTACAGACATCTTACGGATAGAATAAAAAGAATTCTTATAAGATCCCTGTGGCTTATAACACAGCATATGAAGAGGGGGGAATTTCAGCCCAAGGCATATGAACTATCCTTTGGATATAAAGGTGATTTTCCGCCTATTTCAATAAAACTTCATTCCGGTGAAGAAGTTAGTCTTGTGGGAAGAGCTGACAGAGTGGATACCATGGAAGAGGACAGCGTGACATATCTTAGAATAATAGATTATAAATCAGGTACTAAAGAGTTTAAGCTTTCCGATATATATTATGGCTTTCAAATGCAGCTTTTAATATATTTAGATGCCATACTTACAGAATTAGATGAAAGAGTTAATGTAGATGCCATTCCTGCAGGCATATTGTATTTTAAACTAGACGATCCTATAATAAGATCATCGAGTGATATATCAGAGGGTGAGATAGAAAAGAGAATAGTTAAGAGTTTGAGGATGAACGGACTGCTTCTGAGTGATCCGGATATTATCAAAAAGATGGATAAGGATATGGAAAGATCTTCAAATATTATACCTGCTTCTGTAAAAAAGGATGGCACTCTTTCAAAATCAAATTCGTCTCTGGCAACTGCTGAGCAATTTCAGCTTCTTAGAAAATATGTGAGGGGTACTATAGAAAAATTATGCGAGAAGATGCTGGAGGGAAATATAGAGATTACTCCATATAGGAACAAAAATAGAAGCGCCTGTAGTTACTGTATTTATTCGGCAATTTGTCAATTTGATATTTCTATAGAGGGTAATAGGTACAAAGTGATAAAGGATAAAAATGACGAAGAGATATGGAAGGACATTGAAAATGAAGTTCATAAATAGGAGGATAAGATATGAGATTATTACTCACTAACGATGATGGAATAGATGCTGAAGGTTTGCATATTCTAGCAAAATGTTTTGAAAAGGATAATGAAGTTATAGTTGCTGCTCCGAACATGCAGAGGAGTGGAAGTGGACATTCGATAACCACTGATAGATCTTTAACTGCAGAGGAAGTAAAAATTCCAGGGATTAACTCAAAAGCATATAGTATAAATGGAACTCCTGCAGATTGTGTGAGGGTGGGATTAAATAAAATAGAGGATAAAAAAATAGACATGGTAATCTCCGGAATAAACAATGGGTTTAATTTAGGTATAGATGTACTGTATTCCGGGACAGTTTCTGCAGCTATTGAGGCAGCTATCTGTAAGGTTCCTTCTATGGCGGTATCTTTGGATACCAAAGGCGGCAATTACGATTATAATATAGCAGCAAAGTATGCCTTGGAGGTATTTTCTACAATTAGGGGCAGATATAAAAAAGATGATGTGGTCTTGAATTTAAACGTTCCCCTCTTGCCAATAGAGAAAATAAAGGGTATAAAGGTCTGTAATATGGGATTTAAATATAAGAGGAAAGGTATGGATTCAAAGGAGTGTAATGAAACTACAGATGTGAAATACATAAATGATGGTTATGTGACTCTGACTCCACTGCATTATGACTTGACAAATTATAATATAATGAAACAGGTTGCAGAACTGTTTTCTAAAATGTCTTAAAGAAGAGAGGAACTATGGAAAAGTTTAAAACAGCTGTGATACTGGCAGGAGGAAAGAGTTCACGAATGGGATTTGATAAACAATTTATAAAGATAAATGAAAAAAGATTGCTGGAAATCATGGTTGACAGATTGAAAAAAGAATTTGATGATATTATTATAGTTACGAATAAACCAGAACGGTATGCAGGCAGTTCATGTAGGATAGTTTGCGATGAAATAAAACAAAAAGGTCCGTTGAGTGGGATTCATATTGGACTCAAGAAAAGCAGCAGCAAGTATGTGTATTTCGTAGCTTGTGATATGCCGAATATAAACATTGATTATATAAGACATATGAAGGAAAAAATAAGGAACTTAGATGTAGATGCATGTATAACTAAAGTGGGAAATAGGCTGGAACATTTTAATGCTTTTTATTCTAGAGGTGTGATTAAAAATATAGAAAATCTCCTTTTAAAAAATTGCAGAGCTGTAGCTTGTTTAACTAGTAAAGTCAATACTTTCTATATAGAAGAGCAAGAAGCAAGAAGATACAGCCCAGACTGGAATATGTTTCTAAACATAAATACTAAAAAGGATTTAGATAAATATATTAATTCATTAGATGATTAAAAATGCATTAGCCTATATGTGATGGAGGAATAATATGATAGATTCGTATGGAAGAAACATAAATTATTTGAGAATATCTATTACAGATTTATGTAATCTCAGATGTAGATACTGTATGCCTGAAAAAGGTATAACAAAAATACAACGTGATCAGATATTGAGGCTGGAGGAAATATATGAGCTGGCGAAAATTTTTGTGTCATTGGGAGTAAATAAAGTGAGAATAACAGGAGGAGAGCCCCTGATTAGAAAGGGCATCCTGAATTTAATTGAAAACGTAGGCAAGCTAAATGGAATTAAAGATTTTGCCATGACTACAAATGGAATACTTCTTAAAAAATATGCCGGGAATTTAAGGAGTGCAGGTCTCAACAGGGTAAATGTGAGTCTGGATACTTTAGATGAAAAAAAATACCATGATATAACTAGAGGAGGATGCCTGAAAGATGTTCTTGAGGGAATTGAAGAAGCTAGGAAAGTGGGACTTGCACCGATAAAATTAAACACGGTTTTGATCGGCGGGTTTAATGACAGTGAAATAGAAAGCTTTGTCAATCTAACAAAATATGAGAAAATAGATGTAAGATTTATTGAGCTTATGCCCATCGGACAGACAAAGGACTGGTCACTGAATAAATTTATATCCAATAAAACGGTTTTAGAGAAAGTTAAAGAATTAAAGGAGGTCACAAAGGAGGATGTTTCATCGCCGGCTAATTATTATAAATTACCCGGTGGAGAAGGGAGAGTGGGGCTCATAAGTCCTGTTTCCCATAAGTTCTGTAAAAATTGCAACAGAGTTAGATTGACAGCAGATGGTAAGGTTAAACGTTGTCTTCTTTCAAATGATGAGATAGATCTGAGATCAGCATTGAGAAATGAGGAAGACTTAAGGGAAATAATAGTTAACTTAATTAAGAACAAACCTAAAGAGCATGATCTGGAGAATGGAAAGTATATAAAGAGAAATATGACAGCTATAGGGGGGTAATGATAGAATTTATATGTTTCTGTGACAAATAGCTTTCTAGGATGATAGTTCAATAATTGATAGTGAGGTGAGCTGAGCAGTGACCAGAATGCATAATGTACCCAATATGATTTTGATTGGTTCAACTGCTAGAAATAGCGGGAAAACTACTCTTGCCGGTTTAATAATAAATAGATATAAATTAAATGGATCGGTAGTGGGTTTAAAAGTAACAACTATTCACGATAAAAATAGAAAATGTATACGTGGAGGAGAAGGCTGCGGGGCATGTTCAAGCTTAAAGGGGAATTTTCAAATAACGGAGGAATTGAATGCATCCAATAATAAAGATACATCTTTATTATTAGCTGCAGGAGCGGATAGAGTTTACTGGCTGAAAACACTGGAAGGTAATATATATGAAGGATTTGAGACTGTTATAGACTGTATACCTAAAGGTGCCCTTATAGTATGTGAATCAAATAGTTTACGAACTGCTGTTAATCCGGGTGTTTTTATCATGATAAAAAATACTCGGGATTGTCAAATAAAAAAATCAGCAGGTAAAGTTATAGATCAAGCTGACATAATTATAGAAAACAATTTCAATGATGATTTTCAGGAAATAATAGAGAAAATAGGAAACATAATAAAAAATAAACCCAGTAAAGATGCGATGTTTTGATATTTCCTCAAGAATTGACATAATAAATTTATTAGTGTATAATCTATATTAATAAATAGAATATAGTAAGGATTCTGAGATATACGCAGGCTTTAGTTTTGAACCTACATTAGAGAAACGGAAGTTCAATATTTAGATGAGTATATGTACCCTAAGCAATTGGCTGTAGGAGGATGGAGACATCTGTGAGGACATCCACCTGTGGAGACATAGGTGTCAAAATAAAGTTAACGGTATTTTGGATGATGTAATCTATGAAATTATAAAGTTCAAGAGAGATGCTAAAATCTCTCTTTTTTATAATTTAAATTTATGAGTTTTGGATAAATTAAGAGTTTAAATGAAAGTAAGCTTGACTTCAAATTCTGAATATTTTAAAATAAGAATATATTAAAAATTTGTTTATATAGAAATAAAAGTATATAATAAACTTTTAATATATAAAGTTTGGGGGAATGGATATGGATAAAAAAATTTTAACAGTATGCCCCTATTGTGGTGCAGGATGTAACCTTTATTTATATGTAAGAGATAATAAAATAATTAAGGCGGAACCAGCTAATGGTAGGACGAATGATGGTTCACTGTGCCTAAAGGGATATTTTGGTTGGGACTTTTTGAATGATCCCAAGATTTTAACAGCTCGTTTAAATAAACCTATGATAAGAAAAAATAATAAGCTGGAAGAAGTGTCCTGGAAGGAAGCTATTGATTTTACGGCTTCAAAATTGTTGGACATAAAAGAAAAATATGGTCCCGATTCAATAATGGGCACAGGATGTGCCAGAGGTTCGGGAAATGAAGCAAACTATGTTATGCAAAAATTTATGAGAGCAGCAGTGGGAACCAATAATGTAGATCACTGTGCCAGAGTCTGACATGCTCCTTCTGTAGCCGGTCTGGCTCGTGTTTTAGGAAATGGTGCTATGTCAAATGGAATACATGAAATAGATGATACTGATTTACTGCTTATTTTTGGTTACAATGGGGCGTCTTCACATCCTATAGTTGCCAAAAGGATAGTTAATGCAAAGCAGAAGGGTGCAAAAGTTATAGTGGTGGATCCACGTATAACTGAATCAGGAAGAATAGCTGATCTTTGGCTGCCTATAAAGAATGGAACTAATATGGCTCTTGTAAATGGTTTTGCAAATGCACTTATAAATGAAAAATTATATGATGAAGAGTATGTTAAAGATCATACCAGCGGATTTAAAGAATACAGTGCAATAGTGGAAAAGTACACTCCTGAGTATGTAGAAAAAATCACCAATATAAATGCCAGGGATATAGTAAAAGCTATGGAAATGTATTCTAGTGCTAAAAATGCAATGATACTCTATGGAATGGGAGTTTGTCAGTTTGCACAAGCTGTAGATGTGGTCAAGGGATTGGCATCACTGGCACTTTTGACTGGAAATTTTGGAAGGGCTAATGTGGGAATAGGGCCGGTTAGAGGTCAGAACAATGTTCAGGGCGCCTGTGACATGGGAGTACTTCCCAATGTATATCCTGGGTATCAGAGTGTAACTGATGATAAAATCAAGAGTAAATTTGAAAAAGCCTGGAAGGTCAAGCTTTCAAATAAAATAGGGTGTCATTTGACAGAAGTTCCCCGCAGGACTCTTAAAGAAAATAAGTTAAAGGCGTATTATATAATGGGGGAGGATCCGGTTCAAAGTGATCCTGATTCCGAAGAGATGAGAAGGACATTGGAGAAATTGGAATTTGTCATAGTTCAGGATATTTTTATGAATAAAACCTGTCTTTATGCAGATGTGATTTTACCGGCTACTTCCTGGGGAGAGCATGAGGGTGTATTCACCTGTGCGGATAGAGGGTTTCAAAGGTTTAGAAAAGTAGTAGAACCTAAGGGAGATGTTAAGCCTGACTGGCAGATAATTTCCGAAATATCCTCTGCCATGGGGTATCCTATGCACTATGATAATACGGAGGAAATATGGGATGAACTCAGGAATCTATGTCCTAATTTTAAAGGGGTAACCTACGAAAGACTGGATAAACTGGGAGGAATTCAATGGCCATGTCCTTCAGAAGATCATCCAGGTACATCTTATCTATATGAAGGCAATAAATTCAATACGTCAACAGGCAGGGGAAATCTTTTTGCTGCGGAATGGAGGCCTCCTGTAGAATCTGTAGATGAAGAATATCCACTGGTTCTCTCCACTGTAAGGGAAGCAGGGCATTATTCTGTTAGAACCATGACCGGTAATTGTAGGGCACTTCAGCAGCTGGCAGATGAACCTGGATATGTGCAGATTAATTCTGAGGATGCAGATAGATTTAAGATAAAAGATGAACAGATTATGAGAATAAGCTCCAGAAGAGGTTCTGTTTTAGCCAGGGCGCTGGTGACAGAGAGGGTAAACAGAGGTGCAGTTTATATGACGTATCAGTGGTGGATAGGTGCGTGTAACGAGCTTACCTCTAATAATCTTGATCCTGTGTCGAAAACTCCAGAATTAAAATATTGTGCCGTTAAAATAGAGGCTATAGAAGATCAAATAGAAGCGGAAAAATATGTAAAAGAAGAATATGATAAAATAAAGAGAAAGATGGGAGCAAAAGTACAATAGGGGGAATATATTTTGATAAAATTATGTAAAGCTTTAGATGTAGTATTAGATAATGCATCATTACTTGAAAGTGAAACGATTCCACTGAATGAAGCTTTGAACAGGGTACTGGCGGAAAATATAAATTCAAAAGATAATTTACCTCCATTTAATAAGTCATCTATGGATGGATATGCTTTAAAGAGCACTGATACTGGGGAAGGACAGTCAAAGTTTAAAATTGTTGGATCCATAAAAGCAGGAGATGTTCCTAGAACTGAGATAAAAAAGGGAGAAGCTATAAAGATAATGACAGGAGCTGCCGTACCAAAAGGTGCAGATGCAGTTATTCAGATTGAGAAAGTGAAGACCTGTAAAGATGAACTTGAAGTCTGTGGAAAAGTCTGTGAGGGAAAAAATGTATTGATGGAAGGGGAAGAAATAAAAAAAGGTGACTCTGTTTTTGAAAGGGGAACATTTTTAAGGCCTTCAGAAATAGGGATGCTGGCTTCTCTAGGATATGGCAGGGTTCAATGTTATAGAAAACCTAAAATTATAATTATAACCACTGGTGATGAACTTGTGGGTGTAGATGACAAGATAACTGAGGGAAAGGTTAGAAATTGTAATGAATATGCTCTCGTGGCTTTAAGTAAGAATTTAAATGTAAGTGTAAAATCCTATGGAATAGTTGAGGATCAAAAGGAAAAAATTCTAGGTGCAGTAAAAAATGCACTTGAAGAAGGGGATATAGTCATAACCTCAGGCGGTGTATCCGTAGGGGATTATGATTTTATAGAAGATGTTCTTCATGAAATAGGGGCGGATATAAAGTTTACATCTGTGGAAGTAAAACCTGGCAAGCCGGTTACTTTTGCCACTTTCAAAAATAAACTGTTTTTTGGACTTCCGGGAAATCCTCTATCTGTTATAAATACTTTTGAAATTTTTGTAACACCAGCTGTAAAGAAAATGATGGGCAGAAAGGATGTAATAAATGATGAGTTTCCTGTGATTTTAGAGGATGACTTTAAGTCAAAAGGTGACAGAGATAATTATATATATGTGAACATAGAAAAAAAAGACGGAAAGTATTATGCACGTAATACTGGAATGCAGAGCTCAAATGCACTTTTTACATTAACCCGTTCAAATGGTGTGATAATTATTAAAAAGGGAATTAAGTCTGTAAGAGCTGGAGATATTTTAAATGGCAAATTCATATTTAAATAGGAAGCCCGTTGTTTCTATAATTTCAGCTGGTTCTAATTCGGGAAAAACTACGTTGATAGAGGGAATAATAAAAAGTCTTAAAAAACGAGGATATAAAGCAGGTGTTATAAAATATGATGTGCATGAGTTTCAGATAGATCATCCGGGAAAAGACACTTATAGGTTTGCTGAAGCTGGGGCGGACAGTGTTGTAATTGCCTCAGACAATAAGGTGGCTTTGATAAAAAAAACCGAAAAAAGGGAGAGCATAGAGAAACTTTTGGAACTTTTTCAAGATATGGATATTATAATAGTTGAAGGGTTTAAGAATAATATGTTTCCCAAGATAGAGGTTTATAGAAAATCTGTAAATTCCACACTGATCTATGGAAACTGCAGTGGTGATTTTACGAATTTTGCAGCTGTTGCCAGTGATGAAAATATGGAGCTGGATATACCTGTACTGGATTTGAATAACATAGAAGAAATAACGGATTTTATTGAAACAAATTTTATGGAGGGGTAAAGTATGGACAAGACATTTCAAATCAAGGTGAGCAAGTATGATGGGAAACACAGCAAAGTTGTGGATGAATTGGCCATATGTGAATATCCCCTAAATATATTTGTAAATGGAAGGCATCTAACTGTGCTTTTGTGTACACCGGAAAAACTTGAGGAATTGACTGTAGGATTTTTGATTTTTCATATAGTGATATCAAAATCTGCACCTACGTATCTTTCAATAAAATTTGCTGAGGCCTTAAATGTCACCTTAGTAGGGTTTGTAAGGGAGAGGAGAATGAATGTATATACAAATCCCCAGCGAATAATATAACTGGCATAGGGACAATTTAGCGAATATTAAAATATTATTAAAGGAAGGTGAAATTTAAAATGGAGAATGTATTGAAACAAGGTTTAAAAAGTGGTGATCTATCTGCACGGGATGTAATTGAAAAATATCCTAAGGAGCAGCGGTATACCCTTGCAATACTTCAGGATATACAGAAAAAATATAAATATATACCCAGAGAAGCTCTGGAAAACCTGGCTGTATATCTGGAGACTCCTCTTAGTAGGTTATATGGTATGGCTACTTTTTATAAAGCTTTGAGTCTCACTCCAAAGGGAGAAAATATAATAACAGTATGTGATGGAACGGCCTGTCATGTTGCAGGATCCATGATTGTGATGGACGAACTTGAAAAAGCAATAGGAATTAAACCAGGGGAAACTACCAAAGACTTAAAATTTTCTATAAATACAGTCAACTGTATAGGCTGCTGTGCTATAGCACCTGTAATGATGATAAATGAAAAGTATTATGGAAATCTGACTCCAAAGTCGGTCCGTGAAATTCTCAGTGAGTATAGGGGTGGGAAATAATGGGTGATAAAAAGATTGTCAATGTGTGTTGTGGTACAGGTTGTTTAGCTAAGGGAAGTATGGAGGTATATAAAGAGCTTAAATCACAGATAGCCAAATTGAATGAAAATTCAAATATAGATGTTGTGCTTAAGGCTACGGGATGTGATGGATTATGTGAAAAAGGTCCTGTGCTTAAAATATATCCAGACGATATTGCGTATTTTAAAGTTAAAGTTGGGGATGTAGGAAATGTTGTTGAGAAAACTCTTGTCAATGGTGAGATTATAGATAAGCTGCTTTATTTTGAAACTTCCACTAAAAAAAGGCTCAGAAATCACAAGGAAAGTGAGTTTTGCAAAAGACAGAATAAAATTGCTCTTAGAAATGTAGGAGAAATAGATCCTACTAGTATTGAAGATTACGTTGAAAGAGGAGGTTATAGAGCTCTAAAGAAAGCTATCAATACCATGAAACCCGAACAGGTGCTTGAGGAGATATCAAAATCAGGACTTCGAGGAAGAGGAGGAGCGGGATTTCCCACAGGACGTAAATGGAAAACTGCCGCTGATATTGACACTACACCTAAATATGTAGTCTGTAACGGTGATGAAGGGGATCCAGGGGCTTTTATGGACAGAAGCATAATGGAAGGAGATCCAAACAGTGTAATAGAAGGTATGATTCTCTGTGCCTACGCAGTAGGGGGAACCAATGGATTTGCCTATATAAGAGATGAATATGGGCTTGCTGTAGAGAATATGCAGAAGGCCATAGATGCGGCGAGAAGAGAAAATTTGCTTGGTAAAGGTATACTTGGAAGTGATTTTTCCTTTGATATACAGATAGTAAGGGGTGGAGGAGCATTTGTATGCGGTGAGTCGACTGCTCTCATGTCGTCTATAGAGGGAAAAGTGGGTGAGCCCAGGGCCAAATATATACACACCACTGAAAAAGGCCTTTGGGGACAGCCAACTGTCTTAAATAATGTAGAAACCTGGGCAAATGTTCCTATAATAGTTGAAAAAGGTGGAGACTGGTATCATTCTATAGGTACTATGGAAAAGAGCAAGGGAACGAAGGTGTTTTCATTGGTTGGAAAAGTTAAAAATACCGGCCTTGTGGAAGTGCCTATGGGAACTACATTGAGAGAGATAATATTTGATATAGGCGGAGGAGTTTTAAATGACAGGAAGTTTAAAGCTGTCCAAATAGGGGGACCTTCTGGAGGGTGTCTGCCGGAAGAATACCTGGATCTAAAAGTTGACTATGATACTTTGGTGAAGGCAGATTCTATGATGGGTTCGGGTGGAATGATCGTAATGGATGACAGAACTTGTATGGTAGATGTAACCAGGTATTACCTGAGCTTTTTAGCAGAGGAATCCTGCGGGAAATGTGTACCCTGCAGAGAGGGAGTAAAGAGGATGCTGGAGATATTGACAGATATATGCGATGGCAAGGGCAAGGAAGGAGATATAGAGGAACTTCTTGAAATATCTTCTATGACCAGTCAGGCATCATTGTGCAGTCTCGGGAAAAGTGCACCTAACCCTGTAATAGCCTCTATTAGGTATTTCAGAGATGAATTTGAGGAACATATAAGAAATAAGAGATGTAGGGCAGGAGTTTGTAAAAAACTTACCACGTTTGGCATAGATGAAGATAAATGTGTAGGATGCGATGTCTGCAGGAAAAATTGTCCTGCTGAATGTATTACGGGAGAGGTGAAGAAAGTTCATAAAATAGATGCTGATAAATGTCTGAGATGCGGCAACTGTATTAATATGTGCAGATTTGACGCTGTCAAAGTTCTATAAGGAGGAGGCAAATATGAAGATTACGATAGATGGTAAAATATGCGAAGCTGAACCTGGAGAATTTATATTGGAAGTGGCCAGAAGAAATAATATATATATACCTACCTTATGTCACAGTGATGCACTTCCGGGACTTGCCAGTTGTAGACTTTGTATAGTAGAGGTAATAGACAGAGGGCGTTCTAAAGTTGTAACTTCCTGTATATTTCCTATAAGTAAGGAAGTAGAGGTCGTGACTAATTCGTATAAGATAAGAAGGATGAGAAAAAATATAGTCATGCTGCTTCAGGCGAGGTGTCCTGCCAATAAAGAAGTGGCAGAACTTGCCAGGGCTTTTGAAGTTGAACAGAAAAGAGTGAAGAGGTTTAAACTGGACATGGAGGAAAATTGTATTTTATGCGGACTCTGTGCTAGAGCCTGCAAAGAACTTGGAGCCGGTGCCATATCCACAGTCAATCGAGGAATATATAAAAAAGTATCCACTCCCTATGGAGACCCCTCACCTGATTGTATAGGTTGTGCTTCCTGTGCAAATGTGTGTCCTACAAATGCAATAAAAGTGGTGGACTGGGATGGAGAGAGAAAAATATGGGGCAAGAAGTTTAAAATGGTAAAATGTGATCTGTGTGGAAAATATTTTGCAACAGAAGAACATGTAAAATATGCTTATAGCAGATTAAATATGGATCCGCCTGAAAAACTCTTATGCAGCACCTGTAAAAAGAAAATTGCCGCTAAGGATATAAAGGATATATTTGAAACGGTATAAAGTGTGGATTTGTCCTGCTAATAGCTTGTCTTTTATAATATATTTTAATTGTGAATGGTATTTTACACGTTAAGTTTTAAATGAATGAAAGGTGGGTGAAGTCAAATGAAACCAGATCTTAATTCCTTTGTAATAGTAGATCCTGATAAATGTATAGGATGTAGAGCCTGTGAAATTGCCTGTGCTGCAAAGCATAGAGAGAAAAATAATCAAGGACGTACTATTGGAACTATGAATGGTGTTGTAACTCCGAGAAGATTTCTAGTGCAGAATAAGGGAACGGTTATGCCGATACAGTGTAGGCATTGTGAGGATGCTCCCTGTGCAAATTCCTGTCCAGTAGGGGCTATAGTTGAAAAGAATGGGAGTATAATTGTAAACGGGAAAAAGTGTATAGGATGTAATACCTGTGCGTTGGTGTGCCCGGTGGGGGCGGTAAATTTACTGCCGAGAATTGAAAGCAAAATAGTTACAGGAGGAATTGGAGTTAAAATTAAAGTTGCAGCCTATAAATGTGATTTATGCAAAGAGGAAGGCGGAGAGCCAGCCTGTGTCAGAGAATGTCCTGAAGATGCTCTTAGAGTAGTGGATCCAAGGGAGAGTAAGAAGGACCGCAGTGTAAAGGCTGCATTGGAGCTGCTTGAAGTAAATGGAGATGTTTGATAGGTAGTTATTAAAATTTAGGGAAAGAAGGGAATGTTTTATATGCTCACAGGTATTCCTATTATAAATATAGATAAAGAATTGTGTACAGGTTGCAGAAGGTGTGCAGAGGTGTGTCCGGTGGATGCCATAGAGGGAGAGGAGGGTAAACCACAGTTCATAAACAAAGATAAATGCATAATGTGTGGACAATGCATTCAGATGTGCAAGGGTTATGAGTCCGTATATGATGAAGTTCCTACTCCTATGAGTAAAAGGTTATTTGACAGAGGGCTATTGGAAGATGTCAATGAACCGCTTTTTGCGGCATATAATGTAAGTCAAGTAAAAAGAATTAAGGATATATTGAAAAACAGGGACGTGTTCAAAATTGTAGAATGTGCTCCTTCAGTAAGAGTTGCTCTGGGAGAGGATTTTGGATTGCCTCTTGGATCTTTGACTCCTGGAAAGATGGCAGCCGCACTGAGAAAACTTGGATTTGATAGGGTATATGATACTAATTTTGGAGCAGATCTTACTATAATGGAAGAGGGCAGTGAACTTTTGCAGAGGATAACGGAAAGAGGTGTACTTCCTATGTTTACATCCTGTTGTCCTGCCTGGGTGAAGTATATGGAGCAGACTTATCCTGAACTCCTTCCTCATCTTTCAAGTTGTAAATCACCTCAACAGATGGCAGGAGCTATTTTTAAAACATATGGAGCAAAAGTTGACGATGTTAATCCTGCGAGGATTTATACGGTATCTGTAATGCCGTGCACCTGTAAGGAATTTGAGTGTGAAAGAGATGAGATGCAGGATAGTGGATATAGAGATGTGGATGTAGCAGTAACTACCAGAGAACTGGCATATTTGATAAAAGATGCCCATATTGACTTCAATGAGCTGCAGGAGGAAGAGTTTGATGCACCGCTTGGGGTATATACTGGAGCTGGAACTATATTTGGTTCTACAGGTGGGGTTATGGAGGCAGCACTTAGGACGGGATATGAACTCTACACTAAAAAACCTATACCTAAAATAGATCTGACTATGGTCAGAGGCGGTGAAGGATTCAGGGTAGCCCAGGTGGATTTAGGCGATTTTAAGCTGAAAGTGGCAGTTGTTTCCGGCTTAAAACATGTAAAAGAAGTGATGGAGAGTGTAAAAAATGGAAGATGTCATATCCATTTTATAGAAGTTATGACATGTCCTCAAGGATGTATAAGTGGAGGCGGCCAGCCTAAGGTAATATTTGAATCCGACAGGGAAAATGCTTATAATAAAAGAAAAGAAGGTTTGTATGTGCATGATTCAAAGCTAAAATTTAGAAAATCACATGAAAACCCTGCAATAAAGAAATTATATAAAGATTTTTTAGAGGAGCCTCTGGGTTATAGATCTCATGAATTGCTGCATACAGAATACAAGTCTAGAAAAAGGGAGAATTAAAAAAATGAAGAATTGCTTTGTAATGGCTGATCCAAATAAATGTATAGGATGCAGGACTTGCGAGGCTGCCTGTGCCATTGAACATTCGGGAGAAGATTTTTTTAATGTCAGTATTTCAAAGATAAATTTTAACCCGCGGTTGAATGTAATAAAAAATGCTAAGGTAAGTGTACCGGTACAGTGCAGACAGTGTGAGGACTCTCCGTGTTTAAGGGTATGTCCTGTAAATGCAATTAGTAATGAAGAGGGACTTGTGTTTGTGAATAAAAATATGTGTATAGGATGTAAAAGCTGTCTTATAGCTTGCCCTTACGGAGCTATAGAGTTGGTTACAGAATATGAAGAGGGAGAAAAAACACTAAAAAACAGATTTAGGGTAGTAAGTGAAGACAAAGCCGTACAGGAGGAGAAAGATAAGATAGTGGCAAATAAATGTGATCTGTGTAGGGGAAGAAAAAATGGTCCGGCCTGTATAGAAGTTTGCCCAACACAGGCTCTTCAATTGGTAACTTATGATGACAGTGGAAATATTGTAAAAAAGAAATCCGCAAATGAGTGCAGGGTTGGCTAAAAGTTTAAAGTAAAATGTTAAAGTACAGTTTTGAACTGTACTTTAACATTTTACTTAGAAATAATCTTGAGTTTTTAGGTCTTTAAGTCTAGAATTATTAAAATGTTTTTCAAACGTATATTCATTGACATTATACAGCAATTTTTATGCCAGCTGTAAAATGGCTGCAGATGAGGTAGGTTTTAAGTTTAATATCATAATGATAAAAAACAGTATCAATATGATATTATAAAAAACATATTTATCATATTGATACTGTTTTTATTTTATTCAATCTTAAAATATGATATACTTTAAATAAATACTACACTTAAAATATTTAAAGGAGAGAATAAGACGGTGGAGAATTTCGATTTTATTCAAGAGGAAAGTAACATGTGCAGAATTGATATGGACAGTATATTAGAATACGATATATCCTCTTTTATACTTCAGGCAATTTTTGATTGCTGCTATGATGGACTCATAATTACAGATGAGAATCTTTTAATAAAAAAAGTTAATGTTACAGCTGTTAAAATATTGGGCATAAAAGAAGAAGCTATATATACAACTTACCTGAATGAAATACTGAAGGATGATGTGTTAAAATCTGTGGTGCTTACGGGAGAAAGCAAATTTTCACAGGATTGTAATTTTTATATAAATGGGAGTAGAATAAGGTGTGTTGTAAATTTGGTTCCTGTGAAATTACGGGGGAGAATAATAGGATTGGTGCTTGCCATTAGGGACACCAGAAAACTTCATAGAATGGTAAACAATGTAGTGGGATATAAGGCATCTTTTACCTTTGATGATGTAATTACAAGAAGCGAAAATGTCAAAGCCATTATAAAGCTGGCTAAAAGAGCAGCCAAAACGAACTGCAATATACTTATAGAAGGCAAAAGCGGTACGGGAAAAGAGGTATTTGCACAATCCATTCATAACTACAGCAGTAGAAATGGGGGACCCTTTGTGGCTGTAAATTGTGCAGCCATACCCAGAGAACTGGTGGAAAGTGAATTATTTGGATATGAAAAAGGAGCCTTTACTGGAGCATCAAGAGGAGGAAATCCTGGTAAATTTGAACTGGCAGATGGAGGAACTATATTTTTAGATGAAGTGGGTGAACTTCCCCTGGATATTCAATCCAAACTCTTGAGGGTTTTGGACAATCTCAAAATAGTGAGAGTGGGGGGGAATTATGAAAAGCCTATAGATGTAAGAGTAATTGCAGCTACAAACAGAGTACTTAAGGACGAAATAGCAAATAAAAATTTTAGAGGCGATCTGTATTACAGGCTTAATGTGATGAGCATTCACCTCTTACCTCTAAAGGACAGAAAAGAAGATATAGAACTTTTAGCACAGCACTTTGTAAATAGATTGAATATCAAAAACCCCTCTGAGCCCAAGTATATAGATTCTTCCTATGTGGAAAAATTAAATCAGCATGGTTTTGAAGGGAATATAAGGGAACTCAGGAATATAGTAGAGAGATCCTATTATCTTTGTGAAGGCAATATGATAACTTCAAGATATTTTATGGAAAAAAGCACAAAAAGTGACATGAAAGCAGTTGATGATCCATCAAATAAAGTTTTACCTCTGGAAATTGTAGAGGAGAAGTGCATTAGAAATGCCCTTAAGTATTGCAGCGGTAATGCCATGAAGGCATCTGAATTATTGAAGATAGGTAAAGCTACTATATATAGAAAGATAAATAAGTACGGTATAGATTTGAATTCATACAATAAAAAATGATCTTACAAAATAAATTTTCCTGGAGTTCAGGTGAAGAAAACATTCTTTAGGGTAAACTCCACCTGAATTCAGGAATCACTGGATAATTATCTTGCTATTTTTTTCCTGGCTTCTAAGGGAATTTTGTATTCGCAGGGCATTGACAGCTGGCATTTCTGACATAAAAAATTGGTACAGGATATATTTCCCTTATTGTATCTGCCAATAACGTGATGCGGGCAGATTTGGATGCAGCTTCCGCAGGAATTGCAGTAATCGTAAACTCCACTATAAGCCCTTTTGGTGGCTTTATAAGGTATACTTACAATTATACTTCCAAGCCTTCCTGCACAACCGCGTTTAGTTATGAGAGTTTTATTCAAACTGAGAGTTCCCAGTCCGGATATAAATGCTATATGTTTTTCTGACCAATTGCTTTTATAGTTTTTCACTGTAAATCTTGGACTTATTGAGGGAATGACCGAAATTCCTCCCATTTCTCCTATGTTTTTGGATATAAATTTACAGAGCGTATTGACAAAGGACATATTTTCGATTTTTTCATAAGCCCACTTTAGTGAAGAAACAGAGTTTTTGTTTTTAAATAAGTTTCTAATAGCAGATGAAAAAGGCAGAAAATAGGATATAACTGATTTTGCTTCAGGCATCCACTCTTTAGGGGTTAAGTGTCTGGGATCTACCACTGTACTGTCCTTTAATTTTAAAAATAATGGATCCCGGGCTTGAGCGACTCCTATTAATGGCGCATCAAAAATTCTTATATTATTTAATTCTGAAATTCTGTTATAGGGTGAAGTTAAAGTGAATTCATTTATCTGTTTTACCATATTCTCAATTTTGTATACATGTGATGCTTTTTCCTCTACATCATCTAAATTCATATAAGTTGAATTGACGTGTATGCTTTTTTTGAAGGTTCTATATTTATTGGGAGACAGTCCTTCATATTTGGTAAAAACTTTGCTAAAGTATGCCGGATCTATATATCCTACACTAAGAGCTATATTTCTTATACTCTTGTCTGTAGTAGTTAAAAGGCGTTTTGATTCTTTCAGACGGATTTTGGATAGATAATCTATAAAATTTATACCTGTATTGTATTTAAAATATCTGCTAAAATACTGAGGACTTAGATGTACTTCTTCAGCAGCAGATTCCAAACTTATATTTTTATTAAAATTCTTATTTATAAAATCTATGGCAGTATGAATTATATTTTTATCAGAATCAATTTTATTGTTGTTTAGAGTTGTAAAGTTCTTATCTCTTTTTTTAAGTAAAAATAATATTTTATTTATGGAATCCTTTACTTCTGAAGGTTTTGCCGGCTTTAAAATATAATCTTTTACTCCAAGCTTTATGGCATTTTGGGCAAAGTTGAAGTCATCATAAGCAGTCAGTATAATAGTTTTTACGTTTGGAAGAAACTTAGATATTTCCTCTTGGGCTTCAAGTCCATTTTTTTCAGGCATTTTTATGTCCATTATAATTATGTGAGGGTTATATTTTTTGGCAAATAGTATAGCTTCACTTCCAGTCTTAGCATCTTCAACAATATCTAGATTTTTGAAGGATTTTCTTAATACAAGTCTCATAGCTTGACGCTCTAATGTTTCGTCATCCGCAATTAGCAATCTATACATTGATATAATCACCTCCGCTAAATTTTAATGTACTAGTGGAATTTTAATATAAACTGTTGTTCCCACATTAGGTGAGCTTTTAATGTCAATTCCGTATTGTGCTCCAAAATAGTATTTTATTCTATCCTGAACTATTTGGATCCCTATACTGATATTTGAATCATCTCTACTTGAAGAATTCATTTTATCTTTCAGAGATCTTAATTTTGCAGCTTCTATTCCCACCCCATTATCTTGAATTTTGAAAATTACATAGTTTCCCGCTACAGTTTCTGAATCTATATAAACTTTTCCAAATTCTTTTTTGGGTTCTATACCGTGTATGACGGCATTTTCTACTATGGGCTGCAGGGTCATGGCGGGAATTTTACAATTCAACACATTGTCCGAGATATTTATTTTATAACTTAATTTATCTTTAAATCTTACAGATTGGATGTACAGATATTTTTTTATATTGTCTATTTCAATAGATATATTTACCATCTTATCAGAATTTCTTAAACTATATCTCAATATATCAGACAGTGCATATATGAGTTCTACAGTGTTGTTAGAACTTTCTAAGAGTGACATGCTGGCCATGGTATTCAATGTGTTAAATAGAAAGTGAGGGTTGATTTGAGATTGAATGGATTTTATTTGAATATCCCTGGCTAATTGCTGAAACTTCATTTTTTCCTTGGTTTCCTGTAACAGCTTAGAATGAGTGATGTTGGCAACTCCCATTTTGGCAATGAGATTTGCAAACATATACATAAAATCAGCTGAATTTTTTATCTTTTCGTAAGCTACTATATTTATTTCTTTCAGAGCAGTTTCTAACTTATCCAATGGCAGATACAATTCTTTAGAAATCTTTTTTAAGTTAATTGAATTTCTTGTATCATTTTCCTTTATGGATACTTGTCCACAAAGCATTGATCCAATGTGAACATTATTTACAATTATAGGGGCAGAGAAATCTGTAAGTCCCGTATGGCAGCGATAGATAATGGGCTTTTTTAATTTAGAAGATTTTATTCCTCCCATGGCATCGCAATTTATGCATCTCCTGTAGCCTTCCTTTGAGGTTCGGATGAGGTTGCAAAATTTTGAAAAATTACTGGGCTTAATAAGGGGAACGCCATTTCTATTTACAGTTATGGTAGATAGATTTGTCAATTTAGAATACTTGTCTTGTATGTCCTGCAGAGAACCTACATCTATAAGTTTATCCAATGTATAGTGCTCTAAATCATCCATATAAACACCTCATAATGTAAAACAGATTTTTTATAAATAAATTCAATATATAAATTCATATTATCATATCTTTAGACAATTGAAAATATTCAAATCATACAGAAGCTGTATTTATATATAATTATAACCTGAAATATAAATTTATCAAATCCAAATGTAAAAAAAGTACATAAATAGATATAAAAAGTGCAAATTAAATTAGTTAATATATGTATTAAATTAATCAATAATTTGCAAAATAAGTATGCGAAAGTAATGTAAAATTAATTTTAAGAATTAATATTATTTATATGGAGGTGTTCCTATGGGACAGGAAGCATTGGGAATGATAGAAACAAGAGGATTGGTAGGAGCAATAGAAGCTGCCGATTCAATGGTAAAAGCAGCAAACGTAGTTCTTATAGGCTATGAAAAAATTGGTTCAGGGCTTGTAACTGTTATGGTAAGAGGTGATGTAGGCGCAGTGAAAGCAGCTACAGATGCCGGTGCAGCTTCAGCTAAGAGAGTAGGAGAGGTTGTATCAATACATGTTATTCCAAGACCTCATACAGACGTGGAAAAAATATTACCTAAAATTTCAGAATAATTGATTAGGGGTAGATATGATGGATAATGAGTTAATAGAGAAGGTTTTAGATGAAATAAGAAAAAAGGTGGATTTGAAAAATTTTGATCAAGAACAGCTGAATAAAATTATAAAATCCTCATCTGAAAATTTAATGCAAAGGCAAAATAATGATATTCGAAAAGAAAATAAAATAGATAATGAGAGGGAGGTAGATTCAATGAGTGCACCATCACCAATAACTGAGTATGTTGGAACATCAAACTATGGGGATACAGTTGGACTGGTAATTGCAAATGTTGACAGTATGTTACATGAAAAAATGGGTATTGACAAGAAATATCGTTCTATAGGAATCATAAGTGACAGAACAGGGGCAGGTCCACAGATAATGGCTGCAGATGAGGCTGTAAAAGCTACTAATACGGAAGTTGTAAGTATCGAACTTCCAAGGGATACTAAAGGCGGTGCAGGACATGGTGCCTTGATCATATTGGCTTCAGAGGATGTATCGGATTCGAGAAGGGCAGTGGAAGTTGCACTTAGGGATACGAACAGAACCTTTGGAGATGTTTATGGATTTGATGCAGGCCATGTGGAACTTCACTACACTGCCAGGGCAAGCTATGCATTGAACAAGGCCTTTGGTGCTCCAATAGGAAAATCTTTTGGCATAATAGTAGGGGCTCCGGCAGGATTGGGAGTGGTAATGGCAGATAAAGCGCTCAAAACTGCAAACGTTGACCTGGTAAGTTATGCAAGTCCTGGAAATGGAGGGACTTCCTATACAAATGAGGTTATCATAACTATAACTGGAGATTCAGGTGCTGTAAGACAATCGGTAGTTGCCGCTAGAGAAGTGGGGTTATCTATAGCAAGATCAATGGGACAGAATCCTGTGTCTACTACTGGTAAACCTTATATTTAAAAATTTAAAGGGTTTAATATGTTTTAAGGAGGGTTCTAGTTAATGAAAAGATCCAAGAGATTTGAAGTATTAGAGAAAAGACCGATTCATCAAGATGGGTATGTTAAAGAATGGCCGGAAGTTGGGCTTATAGCAATAGGAAGTCCGAGTGATCCAGCTCCAAGTATTAAATTGGAGAATGGAAAAGTAGTCGAAATGGATGGAAAAAAGAGGGAAGAGTTTGATTTTATAGACACTTTTTTAGCAGATCATTCAATAAATCTAGAGAATACCGAAAAAGCCATGGCACTGGATTCAACTGATATTGCAAGAATGCTGGTTGATATAAATGTTTCGAGAGATGAAATAATAAAGATAACAACTTCACTTACTGCGGCAAAATTGGTGGAAGTAGTTGATAAATTAAATGTAGTTGAAATGATGATGGCTCTTCAGAAGATGAGGGCAAGGAAAACACCTGCCAACCAGGCACATGTTACCAATGTGCGGGATAATCCGGTACAGATTGCAGCAGATGCTGCTGAATCAGGTATCAGGGGCTTTGCGGAAATGGAAACTACCGTAGGTATAGTGAGATATGCACCATTCAATGCAATTGGAATTCTGGTTGGAGCACAGACAGGAAGACCTGGAGTGTTGACACAGTGCTCGTTGGAGGAAGCTACAGAGCTTAGATTGGGTATGCTTGGATATACGGCTTATGCAGAAACAATATCCGTATACGGTACGGAAAATGTATTTGTAGATGGTGATGATACTCCATATTCAAAAGCTTTTCTTGCATCGGCTTATGCTTCAAGGGGACTTAAAATGAGGTTTACTTCTGGAACCGGTTCTGAAGTTCAGATGGGTTATGCAGAAGGAAAATCCATGCTCTATCTGGAAGCAAGATGCATAATGATAACAAAGGGTGCCGGAGTTCAAGGCCTTCAGAATGGTTCAGTCAGCTGTATAGGTGTTCCAGCAGCAGTACCAGGAGGAATAAGGGCAGTATTGGGTGAAAATCTTATAACTGAAATGCTGGATCTTGAAGTTGCTTCAAGTAATGACCAGACTTTCACACATTCAGATATTAGAAAAACTGCAAGGACAATGATGCAGTTCTTACCAGGAACTGACTTTATATGTTCCGGTTATAGTTCAACTCCAAACTACGACAACATGTTTGCAGGTTCCAACTGGGATGCGGAGGATTATGATGATTGGATAGTGCTTCAGAGAGACCTTAAAGTTGATGGAGGACTTCAGCCGGTAAAAGAAGAAGATGTAGTGGCAGCTAGGAATAAGGCAGCTAGAGCAATGCAGGCACTGTTTAAAGAGCTTGGGCTCCCTGCTATAACCGATGAGGAAGTTGAAGCTGCAACCTATGCCCATGGAAGCAAGGATATGCCAGCTAGAAATGTAGTGGAAGATCTGAAGGCAGCTCAGGAATTATTGTCCCGAGGAGTAACTGGATTGGATATAGTAAAGGGACTTTATAAGGGCGGTTTTAAAGATGTAGCTGAAAATGTCCTCAATATATTGAGACAGAGGATAGCGGGAGATTATCTGCATGCATCTTCAATATTTGATAATAAATTCAATGTTATAAGTGCTGTCAATGATAAAAATGACTATATGGGACCTGGAACCGGTTATAGAGTAGAGGGAGAAAGATGGAATAAATTGAAAGACATAACATTTGCTCTAGATCCTGAAAAAATGTAAGAAAGAGAGGGATTGGAATATGGTAAATTCAGTATCTAACGAGGAATTAATAGAGTCTATAGTGCAGAAAGTTTTAGAGCAATTGCAATCTGATGGATCTCATAACAGTACTTCTGCAGGCGGCGATGCTCCAGCCTCCAAAGTGGGAAACATGAAAATAGAGGAAATAGGTCCTGCACAACGGGGTAAGAAGAGTGATGAAGTAGTAGTGGGATTGGCGCCGGCTTTTGGATTATACCAAACTGAAACTATAATAGGAATACCTCACAATGAAGTCCTGAGAGAAATTCTTGCAGGCATAGAAGAAGAGGGGATTTCCTACAGGCTTATAAGGGTTTTAAATACCTCTGATGTGGCTTTTATAGCTCATGCTGCAGCTAAGTTAAGTGGCTCAGGTGTTGGCATAGGAATACAGTCAAAGGGCACCACGGTTATTCATCAAAAAGATTTGGATCCATTAAATAACCTGGAGTTGTTTTCACAGGCACCGTTGATTGACAAGAAGACTTTTAGGGCAATAGGCAAAAATGCAGCCAGATATGCTAAAGGTGAGTCTCCAGATCCAGTACCAGTTGTAAATGATCAGATGGCACGACCGAAATATCAGGCAAAAGCTGCAATACTTCACATAAAGGAAACTGAGCATGTGGATAGAAGTGCTAAACCTGTCGAACTAAAAGTAAGTTTTGAATAGGGGTGAAAATTATGGCTAATAATGATTTGATAGAACAGATAGTTAATGAAGTTTTAAAAAATATAGGTTCTGATGGAGCTGGAAACAAAACGGCTCAAAACAATTCATCTTCTTGTTCTACCGGGAATACTTTAAATGCAGAAAATGATTATCCGTTGAGCAAGAAAAGACCTGATCTTGTAAAGACCAAAACAGGTAAAAACATAAATGATATAAATATAGAGAATGTTTTAAATGGAAAGATAACTCCAGACGATATAAAGATAACTCCAGAAGTGCTTCTGTATCAAGCTCAGATAGCGGAATCAGTTGGAAGAAAACAGTTCGCACAAAATCTTAAAAGAGCAGCTGAACTCACAAAAGTTCCAGATGCCAGGGTTCTTGAAATATATGGAGCAATGAGACCTCATAGATCGACAAAACAGGAACTTTTGGATATAGCTAAGGAACTTGAAAATGACTACGGTGCCAAGATAAATGCTTCACTTGTGAGAGAAGCAGCTGAAGTTTATGAAAAGAGAAATATGTTGAGAGCTTAGGCGGGTGATATGATGAAATTTGTAGCAGGAGTTGATATAGGAAATTCCACTACTGAAGTTGCAATCGCGGATGTGGAAGACAAATTAGAGTTTAAAACAAGTAGTATAGGCAGGACTACAGGAATTAAAGGGACCCTGGATAATGTGGCGGGAATAATGAGAGCTCTGGAAGATGCTTGTCAAAATATACATATAAAGATAGAAAATTTAGATGTCATATGTATAAATGAAGCAACTCCGGTTATTGGAGATGTAGCTATGGAGACTATAACCGAAACGATCATTACAGAGTCTACCATGATAGGGCATAATCCGGATACCCCTGGAGGTATGGGAATAGGAGTTGGAAAAACCATATATTTAGATGAACTGAAAAACATGTCAGCAAATGAGCCTGTAATATGTGTAATTCCTAGAAAAGTTGATTTTGAAACTGCTGCAAATAGATTGAATGAGGCCTTTGACAATAATATTGATATCACTGCTGCCATAGTACAAGGTGATGATGGGGTCATAATAAACAATAGACTGAAAAAGCATATTCCTATTGTAGATGAAGTATCTTATATAGATAAAGTTCCTATGGGAATGTTGGCAGCAGTAGAGGTTGCATCTCTTGGAAGGACTATAAAGGTGCTGTCAAATCCCTATGGACTGGCTACAGTTTTTAAACTTTCGCCAGAGGAAACCAAACATGTTATTCCAATAGCAAGGGCCCTGATTGGAAATAGATCCGCCGTTGTAATAAGGACTCCTGAAGGAGATGTGAAAGAGAGAGTCATACCTGCCGGAAAATTGATACTTATGGGAGAAAAACAAAAAGAGCAGATTCCAATAGAAAATGGTTCAGAAACGATAATGAATGAATTGGAAAAATTATGGCCTATTAAAGATGTAACAGGTGAATCAGGAACCAATGTAGGCGGAATGTTGGAAAGAGTAAGACAGGTAATGAGCGAGCTTACAAGTCAGAGTATAGACAATGTGAAAATTCAGGATATTTTAGCTGTGGATACCTTTATACCTCAAAAAGTTCAAGGGGGAGTGGCCGGTGAATTCTCCCTTGAAAATGCGGTGGCACTGGCAGCCATGGTAAAAACCAGCAGGTTACCTATGGAGAGTATTGCTAAAAAATTGGAAAATGAAACCAAGGTAAAAGTTATAATAGGCGGAGTTGAGGCAAATGTAGCAGTTAGGGGAGCGCTTACTACTCCGGGTACGGATAAACCATTGGTAATACTCGATATAGGAGGAGGTTCTACAGATTCAGCCTATATAAGTGGAGAGGATAATATAAGATCCATTCATCATGCAGGAGCAGGTCAGATGGTTACAATGCTGATAAATTCAGAGTTGGGATTAGATGACGTGAGTTTAGCAGAGGATATAAAGAGATATCCTCTGGCTAAAGTTGAAAGTCTTTTTAATATAAGATATGAAGATGGAAATGTATGTTTTTATCAAAATCAGCTGGATTCTTCTCTATTTGCGAGAAATGTAATTGTAAAAAGTGAAAATGATCTGATCCCAATTCCGACTAAGCATTCTATAGAGAAGATAAGAATGGTCAGGAGAGAATCCAAAGAAAAAGTATTTGTAACAAATATTAAAAGAGCTCTAAAGGATATAGCACCTGATCATAATATAAGATCTGTGGACTTTGTGGTGCTTGTGGGAGGATCTGCACTGGATTTTGAAATACCTGAAATGATATCCGATGAATTGTCCCATTATGGAGTAATATGCGGCAGCGGCAATATACGGGGCCTTATGGGACCTAGAAATGCAGTAGCTACAGGTCTGGTAATTGCCTATTACCAGAATATACATTCTGATAAATCCAGAGGATAAAAGAGGTAGTTTGATATGATTGATAATGTAAGTGTAAATAGACCTTGTATAAATGTATGCCTGGATAATCCTGCAGAATCTCTTTTAAAAGAGATTCTCGCCGGGTTAGAAGAAGAGGGCATTCCCTATGAATTGAAAAATATGAATTTTACCCAGGATGAAATAATTAAAATTGCTTATGAGGTTTCTGAGGAATCTAGAATGGGAATAGCCATTGCATTGAAAAATGATAGAGTAGTACTCCATTATAGTAAGCTTAAAGAAAATCATCCTCTTATAGATATGAGGCTTGATTATTATGAAAAACGTAAAGCCAGGATAATTGGCTGTAATGCTGCCAGACTTTATAAAGTAATGCCTTTTAAATCCTTTGAAGATACAGATGAAAATCAATTGGGTCAGCAGGTAAAATCAGCGGTTATTTCTGCTTTGAAGGACTTTAATTTGAATATTTCCTAAAATTTTATGTAGTTACTCCATATGTAACAAGGGAGGGATTTTTATGAATGGAGAGGCCCTTGGTATTATTGAAACTATTGGAATGGCTGCGGCAATAGAAGCTGCAGATAGTTGTGTAAAATCAGCAAATGTAACTCTTATAGGTTACGAACTGACCAGAGGGAGAGGCCTTGTAACAATTAAGATAAAGGGAGATGTGGGAGCGGTTAAAGCTGCAATCAACGCAGCAAAGGTAAGTGCAGGTAAGGTCAACGGTGTCTATTCTACTCTTGTTATACCAAGGCCTGCTGAAAATTTAGATAGTATTATAGAATCAAAAGAAACAGTGGGGCTTGAAAAAAAACGTGAAAAAGTTGAGGATGAGGATACAGATTCTCAAGTAAAAATAGGACAGAATGAAAAATTGGAAAATTCTAATTCACAGAAACCTCATTTGAGTGAAAAAAATGGAGATATCCAGAAAGAAGCTAATCTGAGTGAAGAAATTGAAGAGGAAGGTTCCACTGACGTAGTTGAGGAAACTGTACCTGAAAGGAAGCAGACTGTTAAAGTTCAAAATGATGATTCCTCCAAGGAAAAGAAAAATGAAGAAGATAATAAGGAAGTATGCAATATATGCCATGATCCTCAATGCCCTAGGAGAAAGGGACAGCCGAGAAATCTGTGTATTCACTATAAAAATCATGGAAAGGCGATAGAGAATGATGGAAACTAATATGTTAAAGCAGGCCAATTCATTTATTATGGAAATGGAGAAATCATTTAAAAGTCCTAATAAGATTCATGTAGATCAAAATTTAAAAGTTGGGGTGGATTTAGGGACTTCTAATATTGTGATAACAGTTCTGGACGAAAATAATAGACCTGTTACTGGGGAACTGTATTCCGCCAATGTGGTAAGGGACGGTATAGTGGTTGAATATTTGAATGCTGTGAATATACTTAGAAAATTAAAGGGAAAGCTAGAGGTTGTTTTAGATAGAAAGCTGGAATATGCTGCTACAGCTATACCACCGGGAATAAGTTCCGGAAATACGAAGGTTATTGCAAATGTAGTTGAGGCCGCTGATTTTATAGTTACCAATATAATAGATGAACCCACTGCAGCTTCTAATGTTTTGAAGATAAGAGATGGTGCAGTAGTGGATGTAGGAGGAGGAACTACTGGAATATCAGTATTAAAAGATGGCAAAGTGGTACATTCAGCAGATGAACCTACAGGAGGACATCATTTGAGCTTAGTTGTATCCGGAGCACTTCATATGGATTATGAAGAGGCAGAAAAATATAAGATAAACGAGGAAAATTATGATGAGGTATTTGCTCTAGTCAGACCGGTAATTGAAAAAATGGCGGATATAGTATTGAAAAATATTGAAGGATATGATGTGAGCACTATATACCTGGTGGGGGGGACTTGTTGTTTAAAAAATATAGAGAGTATATTTAAAAAATATACTGGTATAGAAACTATTAAGCCATATAATCCTCTTCTTGTAACGCCTATGGGAATAGCTATGAATGATATCAAGAAGTAAGTATAGCTGTCAGCTTATATAAGTGGGGTGAATAAATGGATATAAAAGATTTGCTAAGGCCTATGGTTGCCCAAATTATGAATATGTTAAATAGGAGAATATTGTTGTTTATATCAGGAGGAGCGGTAAATATAAAGGATATATTTGAGATGCTGGCCTCTATGAGTATATTGCAGTACGATATAGTAATGACAGAATCTGCAAAAAGGGTAATACCACAAAAATATGTGGATGCTCTCAATGGAAAACTGATAGAATGTAAAGAAGAACTGACTAATGCAGTGAGAGAAGATGATCTGGTTTTGATACCGGTGATGACTAGAAATACACTGGCAAAATGTGCAGTTGGCATAGAGGATAATTTGGTTACCCTGGGAATAGCCGAAGCTCTTATGATGGATAGGGAAATCATTGCTGTATCAGACAGTTTTGATCCTCAGAATTCTAAGAATGTAGGTTTAGGATTAAGTAGAAATGAAGCATATAATAGATTTATATTGAGCTACAGAGATAATTTGTCCAGCTTGGGAGTTGATTTTATTGAGGGAGATCAGCTTGGTGGAACTTTAAAGAGCAAATTTCTCCTTTTAAATGATTCGTCTGCAGGTAGTCAGGAAAAGAAGACTGCATCCAATACGGAGGTTAAGGATAAAAATATAACTGACCATAATATACCAAAACCCTGTGGAAAAAATAAAATATTATCCGATGTTGTAACTGCGAAAGATATTTTAGCTAATATGGATAATTCAAGGGAAATTTATATAAAGCAAGGGTCATTGATAACTCCTCTGGCGAAAGATTATGTGGACAATAATAATATAGTTATAAAATATTATTGATCACCTGAATTTTAAGAAAGAGGGATGAGCATGTATTTAGCTAAAGTAGTTGGAAATGTTGTTTCTACTCAAAAAAATGAAAAATTGGTTGGAAGTAAACTGCTTATTATAAAAAAAATAGATGAAAATGAAAATATAATAGGAGAACCTGTGGTGGCTATAGATACAGTAGGAGCTGGAATTAATGAAATTGTCATTGTGGTTACGGGAAGTGGAGCTAGGAATGCCAGCGAGTCGGGAAGTGATATACCGGCAGATGCGTCTATCGTCGGGATTGTAGATGAGGTGGAGTGGAACAAACACTGATGTATTTGCCTTTTTTAAAATGGCATTTTAGGTGGTGATTGGTATGAAGATATACACTAAAACTGGTGACAAGGGAAGTACCAGTTTGGTGGGTGGAGAGAGAACAAACAAATATGATCTTAGAGTGTGGGCCTACGGGAGTATAGATGAGGCAAATTCATCTATTGGTCTTGCTAGAGCTTGCATGGAAGATGAGAATTTAAAGGGCAAACTTTTAAAAATACAAAAAACTCTCTTTGAGGTTGCAGCAGAATTGGCATCGCTGGGAACTAAAAATTATAGGTCCAGGATAGAAGAGGAGGATGTTGTATTTTTAGAAGATACTATAGATGAACTGGATAGAATGCGTCCTGTACAAAATGGATTTATAGTACCAGGTGGTACTGTGGAATCTGCTCATCTTGATGTGGCTAGAACAGATGTGAGAAGGGCAGAAAGATATATATCAGAACTCAGAAATCATTATGAAGTAAATGACAGCTTGCAAAAATATGTAAATAGGTTATCTGATGCTATATATGCTGTAGCTAGGTATTTCGACTATAAGGATATTTTAAAAAAGACAGAAGAGAAGCTAACTAGCTTAAACAGTGGCGAGAAAATCGACCGCAGAGGCAATCCCCAAAAAAACTTGCTGACAAATACAGTACTTAACAGGGAGACTGCTGAATATATAGCCGGGAAATGCATAGAAAAATCTTATGATATAGGTGTACCAATGGTAATATGTATTGTAGATTTTGACGGTAATGTGATACTGCTGGAGCGAATGGATAACTCTCTTTTAATAAGCTTGAAAGTTGCTTTTAAAAAAGCATATACGGCTGCAGCTCTTAAAAGCCCTACAGGAGAACTATATAAGGCATTACTGCCAGGAGGAGAGTTCTATGGGCTTAATAACGATGAAAACATAATAACTTTTGCAGGGGGATTTCCTTTAAAAATAGATGGGCATATTGTAGGAGCTATAGGAGTAAGCGGGGGTACAGTAGATGAAGATACCAGCGTTTCAAAATATGGAGTAGAAGTTTTTGAGGAGGTAGTAAAGTATGGAATTAAAAGGTAATGATTTATCCCTGATAATAGAAAAAGTGTTAAAAGAGTTAAATGAAAAAGATACTAAAGAGAAAGTCAGCGATGGAGTATTTAAGACTATGGATGAAGCTATAGAAGCAGCTTATGAGGCTCAAAAGGTTTATCAGAAATATACTCTTGAACAGCGTGAAAAATTGATAAGTTCTATGAAAAAAGCACTGCTGGAAAATGCGATGAATATAGCTAATCTCTGTGTAAAAGAATCAGGAATGGGCAGAGTCGATCATAAGTATTTGAAATTAAAGCTGGTGGCTGAAAAAACCCAGGGTACAGAAATTCTGAAGACTGAAGCTTATACGGGCGATAAGGGTCTTACATTGGTTGAACGGGGTGCTTTTGGAGTGATAGGATCTATAACTCCGTCTACTAACCCTGCTGCTACAGTTGCCTGCAATGCAATATGCATGCTGGCAGGAGGAAACACGGTGGTATTTTCACCACATCCAGGTGCATTTAAGTCATCTATAGAAACTATGAAAGTTTTAAATAAAGCTATAAAGGAAGCAGGAGGACCGGACAATTTACTCACTGCTGTTGCAAAACCTTCACTTGAAAATACCAATGTACTTTTAAAGGATAAGAGAATAAGAATGCTTGTTGCTACAGGTGGACCTGGAATAGTAAGAATGGTACTGTCTTCAGGTAAAAAAGCTATAGGTGCTGGGGCAGGAAACCCTCCTGTTGTAGTTGACGAAACCGCAGATATTAAAAAAGCAGCCAAGGATATAATATCAGGGTGCAGTTTTGATAACAATTTACCTTGCATAGCAGAAAAAGAAGCTTTGGTAGTTGAGGATGTATATGAACAGCTTATTGAGTATATGAAGGAAAATAGGGCGGTTTATGAGATAAACGATACTCAGGCAGATAAATTGGTTAGAAAGGTTTTAAATCAGGATAGCAAAACCGGCCAATATTCTATAAATAAAACTTTTGTTGGCAAAAGTGCTAAATATCTTCTTGATAGCATAGGTGAAAGAGCTTCGGATGAAACGGAATGTTTGATTTACAGAACTGAAAATCGTCATCCATTTGTACAGTTGGAATTGATGATGCCTATACTGCCAATAGTTAAAACAAAAGATTTTAAAGAGGCATTAAAACTGGCCGTAGAAGATGAGCATGGTAACAGACATACCGCTATAATGCATTCCAAGAATATAGATAATTTGACTGAAATGGCAAGAAAAATAGATACTACCATATTTGTTAAAAATGCACCTTCTTATGCAGGCATAGGTTTTGGAGGAGAGGGTTATACAACTTATACTATAGCAGGACCTACAGGTGAGGGGCTTACGAATGCTGTTTCCTTTACTAGAATAAGAAGATGCTCTATGGTGGATTCATTTAGAATAGTTTAAATAAGTCTATATTAGGATCCTTGGGGGAAAGAGAGGTGTAATGTTGGATTTATTAAATAAGATTAAAGAAGCAGGTATTATAGGTGCTGGAGGAGCAGGATTTCCAACTTATATCAAGCTAAATTGTAAAGTTGAGTATTTTATAATAAATGGTCTGGAATGTGAGCCACTTTTGCAATCAGATAAATATTTAATGAGAAATAAAAGCGATGAGATAGTGAGTACAGCGGAGAAGATAGGTGATAAAATTGAAGCTGTACACATTGTAATAGGTTTAAAGGAAGAGTACTATGATGAAATCCGTGCTCTTAGAGAATCCATAGAAAAGCTGAATTCTAAAGTAGAACTTCATTTAAGCAGTGCTTTTTATCCTGCAGGAGATGAACAGACGCTTGTTTATGAAGTAACGGGCAGAACAATACCTCCTGGAGGAATCCCTTTAAATGTAGGTGCAGTGGTATCAAACGTGGGAACGGTATTTAATATATTTGAAGCTATACAGGATAAACCAGTTATATATAAATTTGTAACTGTCATAGGAGAGGTATATAACCCTTCAATTATCAAAGTTCCAATAGGTACATCGGTTAAAGAGTGCATTGAAAAATGCGGCGGAACTACCGTAGATGATTATGTGGTTATAATGGGCGGACCTATGATGGGAAAATTACTTTCAGAAGAATCATTCGAAAATAGGGTTATTACCAAAACAGATGGTGCAGTTCTTGTAATTCCAGCGGATCACTATTTAGCTCAGAGAGAAAAGATGACTATAAAACATATGAAAAATCAGGCTAAATCAGCTTGCATACAATGTCATTATTGTACTGATATGTGTCCTAGATTTTTAATTGGACATCCGATTCATCCTCATAAGATAATGAGAGCTGTTGCGTTGAGCGAGGATAATGATGAATTGTTTAAGGAAGCACTCATATGTTGTGAATGCGGTATTTGCGAATTATATGCTTGTCCAATGGGACTGTCTCCTAAACGTATAAATGTATACTTTAAGGGAAAGTTAAGAGAAAAAGGTATAAAATGGAAAAATGTTACGAATATATTTGAAGGACATGTTCTCAGAGATTACAGGAAAGTACCTACAAAAAGGTTGATATCAAGATTGGCATTGAACAAATATGTAGATCAGCAAATTGAAGAAGGGGAAGAAATAAGTCCCGAAGAAGTGAGTATTCCATTAAAGCAGGGAATAGGAGCACCGGCTTCTCCTGTGGTAAAAACGGGAGATAAGGTTGAAAAAGGACAGCTGATTGGAAAAATAGAAGAGGGTAAAATGGGTTCAAACGTACATGCCAGCGTTGACGGTGAAGTTATTGAAGTAGGTCAAAATGTAGTCATAAAGACTATGCAAGTTGAGGTGATACCATGATAAGAACTATAGGTTTAATAGAATTAAATAGTATAGCTAGGGGAATTGAGACGGCAGATGTGATGATTAAGAGTGGAGAGGTACAACTGCTTTTAGCAAAAACCATTTGCCCCGGAAAGTATATGATACTTATTACAGGAAATGTAGGAGCTGTGAAATCGGCAGTTCAAAGCGGGCAAAATATAGGGGCACAGTATGTGGTAGATAAATTGGTGCTTCCCAATGTACATCCCCAGGTGATTGCTGCAATTGGTGAGGCCACGGGAATTGACGAATTGAAGGATCTGGGAGTTATGGAATTTTTCGGAGTAGCTTCTGCTATTATAGCGGCAGATGCAGCGGCTAAATCTGCCAATGTAAAGCTCATAGAGGTAAGGCTGGGCATGGGTATAGGCGGGAAAGCTTTTGTAACCCTTACAGGGGATGTAAGTGCAGTTAAAAATGCGGTTACAGTTGGATCAAATACAGCTCTGGAAAGTGGAATGCTGGTTAACAAAGCAGTTATATCAAGGCCAAGTAAGGAGCTTTTGCAATATCTTCTGTAAAAAAGAGTAGATTATCTTATTAAATTCCAGTAAAGTATTTATTTGCTGGAATTTATAAATTTTATCCGAATCTAAGAATCACTTGATTTTTAGGGTTAATATTAATGGACAAAAAGGGGGATATTTATATGAGTATGAATAGTAAAGAAGAGTTATTTGAAGATGTAAACGATGTCGAAATAGGAGATATAATAGATCTTGATTTTTTACAGAAGATTCAGGATAATTTTGCTAAAAGTGTAGGAGTAGCTGCTATAGCTTCAGATGATACAGGTAAACCCGTAGTAAAAGAAAGTGAATTCACAGATTTTTGTATGAAGTTGACAAGGGGATGTAGAATTGGAAATGAAAGATGTCAGGAATGTGACAAGAATGGCGGCATGGAATCCTACAGAAAAGGAAGACCTGTTGTTTATCAGTGCCATGCTGGTCTTGTAGATTTTGCTGCCCCCATACTTTTGAAGGGAAGGGTTATTGGAAACATGCTGGGAGGACAGGTCCTGACTGAAAAACCTGATGAAAATAAATTTAAAAAAATAGCTGAGGAGATAGGCGTTGATCCGGAAGAATATATAAAAGCCCTTAGAAAAGTTAAAATTGTAGAAAGAGATAAAGTAGAAGCTGCGGCAAATGTACTCTATATGATTTCAAACATCCTTTCAAAACTTGGATATAATCAATATCAGTTAAAGAACCTAAGTCAAAATATAAATGAAAATCTAGAACAGATAGCTGCAGCTGTGGAGGAACTTTCCTCATCTGCTTCAAGTGTGTCAGAGGATCAGCAATCTTTAAATAGAGAAGTACAAAATATAAAGGAACTTTCGGAAGAGATACACAAAATTATAAACTATATAAAGAGCATTGCAGATCAGACAAATATGCTTGGACTTAATGCAGCTATTGAAGCTGCTAGAGCGGGGGAATATGGAAAGGGCTTTGGTGTAGTAGCAGATGAAATAAGAAAGCTTTCAGATAGTTCCAAAGAGACAGCCTTGAATATTGTAAAACTTAATTCCAGTATTCAGGATTCAGTTTCAAAAACAGTTAAAGTTTCAGATCATACTCTAAAGGCAAACGAAAATCAGGCATCAGCTGCTGAGCAGATCAGCGCAAGTTTGCAGGAGGTACTGTCACTGGTTTCCAATATGAATGAACTGGCACAGAGCTTTAAATAATATTAAATTTTTCGAATATTAGTACAGAAAATTTTATATTATATACCTGCAATTTTTTACTCTAATTGTCCACGAAGTATTTTAAATTGTTTAAATATATGAATATTTAAATAAGATGAAGTATAAATTAAAAAAATATATAGAATATAAAATATTTACAGGTAGATTGTCCAATTCTATTTAAAATAGTCTTAAAATCTTAAAAAGAAAGCTGTCATAAAAGTGAATAATAATATATAATCATTCCATACTAAAGTTAAAGTAAAATTTACTTTTAGAGGTGCAAAAAATGGTATCTAAATTGGGAAGATTATTAATTGGTAAAAGCTTAAAAACCAATGAATTGAAATCCGAGAAATTCAATGTATTTTGGGGACTACCAGTACTGTCCAGCGATGCGATATCCTCAGTCGCATATGCAGGTGAAGAGATACTCTGGGTACTAATACCTGTTTTAGGTATAATGTCATATAAATACATGTTTTATTCAGCACTTTGCATTGTGTTTTTAATGATTTTGGTCACACTTTCATATAGACAAACTATAGATGCTTATCCTCAAGGAGGGGGGTCTTATATTGTTGCAAAAGACAATCTTGGAACAATCCCTGGACTTGTAGCAGGAGCATCTTTAACTATTGGCTATGTTTTGACCGTAGCAGTAAGTACATCTGCAGGTACAGCAGCTATAATCTCTGCAGTGCCTGTACTATTACCTTATAGGGTTACTATAACCCTATTATTTATATTTATTATAACCATAGGTAATTTAAGGGGGATAAGGGAATCTGCAAAGGCATTCGGTACCCCCACTTATTTATTTATGATTGTGATATTGTCTATGATATTTTTTGGAATATTTAAAGTGAAGGTGTTGGGATACGTACCTGAGCCCATGTATAAAATACCGACAGCAGTTTCTAATATAACTGTGTTTTTGTTTTTAAGGGCTTTTTCTTCAGGATGCACGGCACTTACTGGAATAGAAGCAGTGAGCAATGGTATTCCCAGCTTTAAGGAACCTTCACAGAAAAATGCCAAGAGAGTTTTAGAACTTTTGGCATTGGTGGTGCTTGTAATATTTGGAGGAGTGTCTTATCTTGCCACTCTCTACCATGCAGTACCTAATTCAGATGTAACTGTAGTTGCCCAAATCGCCCATCAGGTATTTGGCGGCAATATTATGTTTTATTTGGTCCAAGTGACTACTGCCATTATACTCATAATGGCCAGCAATACTGCCTTTGCAGGACTTCCGCTTTTGCTGGCTTTTATAGCTAAGGATGGATTTGCTCCAAGGCAGTTTGCCAAGAGGGGAAAAAGACTTGGATATTCAAATGGAATCATAACCCTTGGATTGGTTTCAGCCATGCTGGTTGTTATGTTTCAAGGAGATACTCACTATTTGATGCCACTGTATGCAGTGGGAGTTTTTATATCCTTTACATTGTCCCAGGCGGGAATGTTTAAAAGATGGATAAGGCTCAAAAGTAAAGGCTGGATCCGCAGGGCTGCCATAAATGGTATAGGTACGCTTGTTACCTTTGCCACAGCTGTTATACTGGGGATAACTAGATTTTTAAATGGAGCATGGATTGTATTCATACTTATACCTGCATTGGTTTATCTTATGATAGCTGTTAGGAGACATTATTCTGAAGTGGCCAGACAGTTGAAACTTACGTTAAATGAGAGACCCAAGGAAAAAGTGGATATATCTAAACAAAAGCGATATGTAATAGTACCTATAGATACTTTGAATAAGTCTTTTTTAAAAGCCTTAAATTACGCCAGAACAATATCAGACAATATAATAATTTTTCACGTGTCAGTAGATGATGAGGCTACAAAAAAGCTTTTAAAAAAATGGCACGAGTATAATGTAGATATACCCATAGTGGTGAAAAGATCCCCTTATAGAAGTATATTGGGGCCTTTGGTCAAATTTATAGAGTCGGAAGAATATGCAGCGGGACCTAAAGATACTGTGACAGTGGTTCTGGCCCAGCTTGTGGTTACAAAATGGTGGGGGAATATACTTCACAATCAAACTGCATTGTTTATCAGAACCATGCTTCTTAGAAGAAGAAATATAGCTGTAGTTACAGTTCCGTATATAATATTTGAGGATTAAATATAAAAATGGCAAAATGCCATTTTTATATTTTACAAAATTTTTTTATGAAAATTGTTGATTATTTATGTAAATTGTGATATTATAATTTACATATTCAAGTGAAGTACATGTGTATTTTATTTGCGAACAAGGACGGGATTTTATGAATGCTAAGTTTCTCATAATTGATACTAGAATACTTCCTGATGTATTTACTAAGGTGGTAAAAGTGAAGGAACTCTTGAGAACTAAAGAGGTAAAAGATATATCAGAAGGAGTAAAGAAAGTTGGTATAAGCAGGAGCACTTATTATAAATATAAGGATGCAGTTTTTACATTATCTGAAGGCATAATTGGTCACAAGATAACTATTGGATTGATTTTAGCCCATAAAGCAGGTACTTTGTCTAAGATACTTGATATAATAGCTCAAAAAAAAGGTAACATACTCACTATAAATCAGGACATACCTATCAATAATGCTGCTACTGTATCTATAACTTTTGATGCTTCTAAATTAGAAGTAGAGGTCAACGAATTGTTGGAAGATATAAGGAATTTAAAGAACGTTATAAAAGTTAATTTGGCCGCAGTAGAATAGAAATATAATTGTGTTTAATTATACATATAGTATTTAATTTCAAATAAAAAAGCTATGACAAGGAAGAGTAAACAATCAACTGTTTTTAGAGAGGGGAATTCATAGGCTGAAATATTCCTCAAGCGAGAGTTGTTGAAAACCACCTTTGAGTTGTATATTGAAGCTTAAACAGTAGATATTTCCGCAGGTCTGCGTTAAGGATTTTAGAGATGGCAGTAATTTAATTGTATCATGTATTTACAGTTATTATTGATGTATGTAACATATATAGAGGGGAATGTATGTTCTGCATTCTTTTGACATTGCTGCTAATTTGGGTGGAAACACGATAAAACTCGTCCCATAAAGGGGATGGGTTTTTATTTTTTTAGCTATAATTTGATACTTTAGCAATTTAGATTATTAAAATAAAAGGGAGGCTGTTAAATGATAAATATAGCAATGCTGGGATATGGAGTAGTAGGCAGCGGTGTAGCTGAATTGATATTGAGAAATAAGGATAAATTTAAAACTGAATTAAACGAAGAACTTGTATTGTCAAAAATTTTGGTCAGAAATCTTGAAAGACATGCAAATAATAAGAACAGGGAACTCTTAACGGAAAATATAGATGATATTTTTAAAGAAAAAGTAGATATTGTAGTAGAAGCCATGGGTGGACTTGATCCATCCTACGAATATGTGAAAAGGGCCTTAAATATGAAAAAACATGTTGTTACAGCCAACAAGGATTTAATTGCAGAATATGGATATGAACTTCTGAGGCTGGCCAGGGAAAATGGAGTTACAATTCACTTTGAAGCAAGTGTAGGAGGGGGAATACCCATACTGAAGTCGATAAATGAGTGCCTTGTAGGAAACCAAATAAAAAGTATAAAATCCATATTAAATGGTACTACGAATTTTATACTATCCAAAATGAACCATAATGGGATGAGCTATGAAAATGCACTAGAACTTGCACAGAAACTGGGCTTTGCAGAGGCAAATCCTGAATCAGATGTAAAAGGTTATGATGCTGCAAGAAAGCTCTCTATTTTGTCCACTATTGCCTATAATATAAGGGTGAGTTGGAAAGATATAAATATTGAAGGAATTACAGAAATTGACAGCGATGATTTTAGGTATGCAAAGTTAAAAAAATGTAATATAAAGCTTCTGGGTATCAGTAAGGTTTTCAATGATCATGTATATGCATCTGTTATGCCTGTCATGGTGAAAGAGGATTCGGTACTTGGAAAAATAGAGGATGAGTACAATGCAATTTTAGTAGAAGGTGATGCTGTAGGAGATGTGATGTTTTCAGGAAAGGGTGCTGGAATGTTTCCAACGGCCAGTGCAGTTTTTGGAGACATAGCAGATATAATTGAACACAAGAACGAAAAATCTATTGTATTCGGTAAAGAAAAAGCAAAGATAAATGGAAGCTGGGGGCTGAAGGGTAAATGGTTTATGCGAATAAAGACAGATAACAGGATGAATGTTATAGAGAGCTTACCTGTAAATTTCAAAAAATGCTATATTTTATCTAATGATTTTTCAGGAAATAAAAATGAGGTGGTAGCTTTTGTAATCTCAGATAATGAAAATGCTGTGAATAATTATATTGAAAAAATAAGAGATAAAAAATGCGTTAAATCAGTAAAAAAAATTTTGGTTCTAGATAAATAGTAGATTGTATTTCTCAAAATAATAAATTTTTATAGATAGGAGTGATATAAGAAATGGCTAAGGTAAGAGTTAGAATACCTGCAACTACTGCTAACATGGGACCTGGATTTGATACTTTAGGTATGGCTTTAAAGTTATATAATGAAATTGAAGTCGAGGAAATAGACAGACCCACAGAAATATACAACAATGATTTGAAATTAGAGAAGGATTTTAAAGATAATCTCATATATAAAAGTATAGCGGAAACTATGAATAGACAAAAATATCCCTACGAGGGGTTTAAAATAAACGTAATTAAATGTGATATACCTATTTGTAGAGGCCTGGGAAGTAGTTCTGCCTGTATAGTTGGTGGAATATCGGCTGCTAATGCAATTATGGGAAACAAGATGAGTTTGGAGAATATAATTGATCTGGCCACAGAAATAGAGGGTCATCCGGATAATGTAGTGCCGGCTACTCTGGGGGGAATGGTTATATCTCTTAGGGTAGGGGAGAAGATAAAGTATTCTAAGGTGACCATTCCAAGTAAATTGAAATTTGTTGCTATGATACCATCTTTTCAAGTTAGTACAGCTCTCTCAAGAGAAGTGCTGCCAGCTACTTATTTAAAAGAAGATTGCATATTCAATATATCGAGATCTGCTATGCTTATAAGTGCTCTTTATAACAGTGAATTTGATAAATTGAGGATATGTTTTGGGGATAGGGTGCATCAGCCTTATAGAAAAAATTTAATAAAACATTCCGAGGCCATATTTAAAAGATCAAAAGAACTGGGATCTATAGGTGAATTTATAAGTGGTTCAGGATCTACACTTATGGCTGTGCTGGATGAAAATGTAGATGAATTTATGAAGTCAATGAAGAATTTTTTAGATAAGTTAGAAGATAATTGGAGTATAATGCTACTTGAACCGGATTTAGAGGGAGCTAAGATTGCCAGTTGATGGTTAACGTGCGGATCAAATGGAACATTTGTATTTTTGTATATTGCTTATTGATTAGTGCTATAGAAGATAAGAATATGAAATAAAGGAGTTTTGATTGCTTGTATAGAATTCTAAAATTGATAATTTAATATACAAAAGAGGTGAAGCTATGCTTGATGTTGAAATGATGCTTAGAGATGATATAGAAATTTCTAATGTGCATCATCGGGATTTAATCGAGATAAAAAAATGGATGGAGATGAAAAATGCTTTTGCCAGAGAGGAGACAGATTTAGATAAACTTACAGAAAGATTTTTGGAAAGCTATATAAGTGAATGTGAATTTTTTTTGAAGATAAAAAAAAATAACAAATTAGTAGGTATATTGAAGGGAAGGGTTGAGTTCAAAGTTGAAAATGAACTCTGGATATGGTTTTTCTATCTGGATAAAATATACGATGATTTGAGGGACTTTATAATAATTGAACTTATGAATTATTTTTCAAAAGAATACAATGCGACTGTTTTCTTTACGAGAGTAATTAAAAACGAAATTGAAAATTTGAATTTTTGGAAGCAAATGGGATTTAAAACAATTAGAATGGTAAAAAATTTTTACAATGTAAATGATAGATATATGGATATGATAATTATGGGAAAAGTTAATGGCTAAAGGTAATATTTTTTTTTACACCCTAATAATATATATAAATAGCATAAAGTAGGGGTGAAAAAAATGAAGTACACACGATACGATTTAAAAAAGGATAATAGTACTAAAACTTTTGTGATTTTTATATTTATAATACTTTTGTCAGCATTTATATTGGGAACTTTTATATTCCAGATTATAGTAAAGAACCCGGTTAACCTGGGTTATACCAATACATCCCAAAATAAGACAGAAAGTGAATATGAAAGTAATTCAGTTTTAAAAAATGAAGATGTAAAATTTGTAGCTGTTCAGGGCGGTATTTACAAGGATAGAAATAATGTGGAGAAAGAAAAAGAAGTGCTTTCTAAACATGGAATACCATTTTGTATCACGGAATCGGGTAAAACAAGAGTATTTTTAGGAATTTTTTCAGAAGATGATGCGGATAAAATTATGAAATCTCTTAGAGAACAAAATATTGAAACTTCCCCAAAGGTGTTTACGATAAAACAGGATGATATATGTGATACTGAGATAATTCAGATAATAGATGCAAACTTGAAGATACTGAATAAACTTTCCTCAGAAGATGTAAAATCAATACAGACTGTAGAATTAAAAAGATGGTGCTCTTCTATTGAAAAAGGAGAAGCAGGAAATTATAGGAATAAATCGATCTTAAAAGAATTGAAGGAATATATAAATAAACTTCCTAAGGAAATAACAAAGGATAATAATGATGAGAATTATGTTTATTTATTTAACGAGTTGAATAAAATAGGCTCTAATTAAGTTTAAAATATTCTAAATATGGTTATTATCGGCAATGGCTAGTAAGGGTATATTTATACCAGTACCTGCCATTTTTATATTAAATTTAAAAAATTTTTTTAACAATAATATATTTACTTGTTTATGTATTTATTAAATGATAAACTATATAAGATATATCATTAAGGTAGGGGATTTTATGTGAAAGAAGCAGGGAAAAAAAGAGGACTTTTATGGCTTTTTATATTTCTGGGAGCTATATTGGGCAGTGTTCTTGGAGATGCAATTGGAAATAATTTGGACTTTCTAAGCCTTCTTAAAGACTCTTATTCGGTTGGAATGCCTAAACCACTGGTATTAAATCTTAAAGTTTTGGCAGTGACTTTTGGTGTAGATTTTAAAATAAATATTATGACTATAGTAGGAATAATTATGGCTATAATATTATATAGAAGGTATTAGGAAGTGATAACTTGAAAATTGTATTGGCTTCAGCCTCTAGCAGGAGAAAAGAGCTTTTAAAAAGATTAGTAAAGAGCTTTCAAGTAATAGTAAGTGATTTTAATGAAAGTTCTATTGTATTTCATAAAGACTGTGCTTCATATGTTATGAAATTAGCTGAGGGCAAGGCGGAAAATGTATGTGATAAATGTACAGATAGGGATTTAATTATAATAGGGTGTGATACAGTAGTATTTTTTAATGGAAAGATAATGGGGAAACCCAGCAGCGGCGAAGAGGCTTTTTATATGTTAAAATCCTTAAGTGGAAATGAACACAGAGTATATTCAGGGATATCGGTTATAGACAAGAGTTCAAATAAAATCTATAACGATTTTGTATGTACTACTGTAAAATTTTCTGAAATAGATGATAGGCAAATAGAAAAATATTTAAAAACTGGAGAGTACATAGATAAGGCAGGATCCTATGGCATACAGGGTTATGGAGGAATTTTCGTAGAGGAAATTTGTGGATGTTATTATAATGTGGTAGGATTACCTTTAAATAAGTTGTATAATATGTTAAGTAGGATGGGGGTAAATTTATAATAGGGAGTTTTTAAATGAAAGACATGTTAAAAATTATGGATTTACCAGAAAATGAAAGACCACGGGAAAGATTATTCAGATATGGCTCAGAAGTGCTGTCCAATGCAGAGCTTTTAGCTATAATACTTGGATGTGGATCCAAGAAAGAAAATATAATATCCTTGAGTAATAGAATTATAAGAAACAGCGGGGGACTAAATGGGATTCTCAATTCTACAACGGAAGATCTCACAGATACTTGTGGTATTGGAAGAGCGAAAGCTGCTAAGATAATGGCGGTGGTGGAACTGTCAAAGAGATTTAGATCCTATAGGGGCGGCAGTGATTATAAAATATGCAGTCCTGAGGATGCAGCAATGTTGGTTATGGAAGAGATGAAAGAATTGAAGCAGGAATATCTCAAAGTCATGATATTAAACACCAAGAATGTAGTTATGGGAATTAAGAATGTATTTGTTGGAAGTTTAAATTCTTCCATAGTCCATCCAAGAGAAGTGTTTTTTTATGCCATAAAAAAGAATGCTGCTTCTATAATAGTTTGTCATAATCATCCCTCTGGGGATCCATCACCCAGCAGTGAAGATATAAATGTAACTTATAGATTAAAAGAATGTGGTGAACTTTTAGGTATAAAGTTAATTGACCATTTGATAATAGGCGGGGGAATATACGTGAGTTTAAAAGAAAAAGGAATTTTGAGTGATTGAAAGGAGAAAATATAAATGGGATTTTTTGGAATGTCAAGAGATATGGGAATTGACCTTGGAACAGCTAATACTTTAATATATGTTAAAGGAAAGGGAATAGTACTTAGGGAACCTTCTGTAGTAGCTATAAACAGTGACGTTAAGAAGGTCATGGCAATAGGCAATGAAGCCAAGGATATGATAGGAAGAACGCCGGGAAATATAGTGGCTATAAGACCTCTTAAAGATGGAGTTATTGCCGATTTTGATGTTACACATGCTATGCTGAGAAAATTTATAGAAAAAGTAAGCCCTAAATCTGCATTTGCAGGTCCTAGAATTTTTGTGTGTTTTCCCTCAGGAGTTACTGAAGTGGAAAAAAGGGCTATAGAAGAAGCCACAAAACATGCAGGTGCTAGAGACGTGCTCCTTATGGAAGAGCCTATGGCGGCTGCTATTGGAGCTGGCCTGCCTGTAAACGAACCAACGGGAAGCATGATTGTGGATATAGGAGGAGGAACTACAGAAGTTGCCATAATATCATTGGGAGGAATTGTAACGAGCAAGTCTTTGAGGATTGCAGGAGATGAATTAGATCAAGCTATAATAAGCTATATAAAAAAGGAATATAACCTGATGATAGGAGAGAGGACGGCAGAAAACGTAAAAATTGAATTGGGTTCGGCTTTTGATATGGATGAGAATAAATCCATGGAGATAAGGGGCAGAGATTTGATTTCAGGATTGCCTAAGGTCATAAATATAACTGAAACTGAAGTCAGGGAAGCCTTAAAAGAACCTATAATAGCCATAATTGATGCTATAAAGACTACACTTGAAAAGACACCTCCAGAACTTGCATCGGATATAATGGACAAAGGAATTATGCTGGCGGGAGGAGGAGCTATGCTGAGAGGACTGGATTTACTGATAAATCAGGAGACCCATATGCCTGTTCATATAGCTGAGTCACCTCTTGACTGTGTTGCGCTTGGTGCAGGGAAAGCTCTAGATACTATTGATAAGATAGTAGCCAGTAGAAAATAGTGATAGGTTATGAGATTTTTAAAAAATAAGTTGATAGTAACTATAATAATACTTTCGATTGTATTTTTATTTCTAATTCCTTTTAGTATCAAGGGCGGCAGTGGATCGGTTTTAAGAAATGGAATAGGTGTTACTTTTAGTTCAGTTCAGGGAGGTTTGTATAAGTTTAATGGTGGGCTGAAAAATTTCATAAGCTTTCTCATAAATTTTTCTGAAGTAAAGAGTGAAAATGAGGAATTAAGTAAGGAAAACAGCTCATTAAAAAATAAACTGGTAGAATATAATACCTTGAAAAGTGAGAATTCACAGCTTAGAAAGGAACTTAATTTCAAAAAACAAAGGGCAGAATATGACTATATAGGCTGTGACATAGTAGGCAAGAGCAGTGATGGAATTCTAGACGAACTTGTAATAAATAGAGGAAGTGCAGATGGTATAGAAAAGCAAATGGTGGCTGTTACCGCAGAAGGTCTTGTAGGTCAGGTTGTTCATGTAGAAAAGAGTTGGTCTATAGTTCAATGTTTGACTAACGAAAATTTGGCGGTAGGGGGTACTATTGCAAGAGCAACGGCGGATACAAATGGAGTAGTAAACAGCGGCATTGTAAAGGGATATAAGGGCAGTGAAGATAAATATTTAGCTAAGCTTTACTACTTACCTCAGGAATCCACTATTAAAAAAGGCGATGAAATTTTAACTTCAGGAATTGACAATTCATATCCTCAGGGAATAAGAATTGGATCCGTAATAAGCGTAGAAGATGATAAGGGAAAGGTAATGAAAAATGCTGTGATAAAACCTTATGTGAATTTTGATAAAATTCAGGAGCTGTTAATAGTGGTTCCTAAGAATAAAATAGATATTAAATACTAGGGTGAGATAAAATGAAAAAAATATTAGTTCTTGTTCTCTTATCAATTTTATTATTTATTTTAGACAATGTATTGATGCCTTTTTTTGCTGTAAAAACATTTTATCCAAGTTTATTGTTGATTTTTATAATTTGCTATTCTATTGTAAATGGAAAATGGGAAGGATTATGGTTGGGAATATTTGCAGGAATCCTTCAGGATATATATTTTTCCCAGGGAATTGGAATAAATTCTTTTACCAATATGATAGTGTGTATTATGGCGGGAGCAATAGGAAATAGTATATTTAAAGAAAAGAGAATCATCCCCATTATTTCTTGCTTTTCGCTAATCCTTTTTAAAGGAATTTTAATATGGAGTATTCTCTACTTAAGTAAAGTATATGTAAATATGTCAAATGTATTTTTCTCTGCTATTTATGATATGATTCTGTGTGTTTTTATATATAAACCAGTTTATAATTTTTGTAGAAAAGATTATATGCAGGTTAAATGGAAATTTTAAAATAAGGAGAAAAATTTATAAAAGTGGAGGTGGTACCTTGTGAGGGAAAAAATGCACTCTAGTATGACAAGATACACTGCGCTCATTATAATTATGTCAGTTGTCTTTACTACTATAGCGGGAAGGCTTTTCTTTCTTCAGGTAGTAAAGGGACAGGAGTATAAAGAACAATCTAATAATAAATCCATAAGAGAAATTCCAGATATAGCTCCAAGAGGAAAGATTTTGGACAGTAAAGGCAAGATTTTGGCTACTAGTACTCAGGGATATATGCTGGTGTATAACCAGACAGATGACAATGATGAAGTTTTTTTCACTACTATGAGCAGGGTGTTTAAAATATTGGATGACAGCGGTGAAAGTCAGCAGGATGATTTTGAGCTCAAGATAAATCCCTTTAAATTTGAATTCAGAAGTGACGATGAGGAAACTAGGAAAAATCTTGAAATTAAATTTAAAAGGGACAGGGGATTAAATGAGGATATCGAGAAAAGCATTAAAAACAAGAATAAAAATATTTCTGATGATGAGCTAAAAGTTTTAGTCAACAAAGAACTTCTGAAGATATCTCCGGAAGATACTTTTAAAAAACTTGTAAAACAGTACAACATCAGCAGTGCCTATTCACTTGAGCAGCAGAGAAGGTTTATGATTGTAAAGGATACTTTGAAAATGCAGAGCTTTTCCGGATATAAGCCTGTGACAGTGGCCAGCAATATAAAAAAGGAAACCGCTTTTAAGTTTTTACAGATGTTAAATGAACTTCCGGGAATAGATGTAACTACCCAGCCTATAAGGTCTTATCCCAACGGTAATTTGGGATCCAACTTTATAGGATATATATCGAAGATATCTTCTGACTATGAAAAGTATACGGAAAAAGGATATGACGTGAGCAGTGATTATGTAGGTCAGGCAGGAATTGAAGGAGCTCTTGAAGATAGACTGAAAGGTTCAAAAGGTGGAAGAATAGTAAAACTCAATAAAAATGGAAGGATAACTGAAGAACTTGGAAAAAGGGAGCCCTATCCGGGTCAGACGGTACAGCTTACAGTAAATAAGGATGTTCAAAAGGCAGCAGAGGCTTCTCTTGAAAATACCCTGGCAAGTCTTAGAGCTAATCCATATCAGATGAGGCGTTCCAACACTTCAAACGCTACGAGGGGCACTGCAGTGGTAGTTAATGTGAATACGGGAGCTATAGTGGCAATGGCACAGGTGCCTCGGTATAATCCAAATGATTTTGCTGTTCCAGGAAGATTGACTTCGGAAATGTACAGCCAGTACTTCAACCCTGATCTAGAACAATTTGGTAAAAATTATATTGAATCACGGGGTATTACAGGTAATTATCCAGGGGAAAGTGAGGATGAAGTGCTGAACACCCTTTTCCCGGTAGACAAAAGTATAAAAAACAACACCACTATAAGAAAAGATGTCTATGATATATATCCAAAGCCATTTTACAATTATGCCACACAGTCTCTTATACCTCCAGGATCCACTTTCAAGCCCATGACGGCTATTGCAGGACTTGAAACCGGTGTTATAACTCCTGATTTTACCGTAGATGACGAGGGCTATTTCTATCAGGGAAGTAAAAAGGTAAATTTTGAATTGGATGGTCCCAATGGAGTTGTAAATCTCATAACTGCCATACAGAAATCCAGTAACCCCTACTTTATGACGGTGGCGGAAAAACTCAGAAATGCCTTCGGAGACGATATTCTGGCCAAATATGCATGGAAATTTGGACTTGGTGCAGATCCAAACAGCAGTATTAAACCAACTACGGGAATAGAGATACCGGAAAAGTTTGGACAAGTATATAATACTGTTTCAAATAAAAACACCTATGCCAATACCTATCTCTGGAAAACCATGTCCATACTTAAAAACGGACAGGATGACTACGGCCACAAGGTTGTTACTGTAGATTTATATGACAACAGCGGTGATTCAAAACAGACTACTTCAATTAAAAACAGCATTAAAACACTCATAAAGGATTCTATAAAAAGTGGGAAAAAATCTTTTGACAGGTCAAAATATAAGGAATTGTTTTCGCAGCTTGCACTAGAAGATCCCAACAATAAAAAAGATATCAGCAGCAGCCAAATGGACAATTTAATAAATGTGATATACAGTATAACTATTTCGGATGCCAATGCCCAGCTGAAGGTTCCTGCCAACATAGAAAATGCAGCCATAGGTCAAGGACTGAATCAGTTCACACCTCTCCAAATGGCAAATTATGTTGCTACTATTGCCAACGGCGGAACCAGGTATAAACTGCATCTTGTGGATCAGTATTTGGATGCGGATGGAAAAGTTATTGAAAAAGTTAATCCAGAGATTATAGAAAAAACTGGAGTTAGTTCTGCTAATTTGGAGACTGTTAAAGCGGGGATGAGTGCTGTTAATGAAAAAGGTACGGCAGCAGCCGTATTCAGCGGATTTCCTATAAGTACTGCAGGTAAAACAGGTACTGCCAGCTTTGCTAATCAAGAGCAGGTGGGAAGGACCGACTATGCTGAGTACGTTGGATTTGCCCCAATCGACAAACCTCAGATAGCTGTATGTGTGGTCTTGTTTGACGGTGGTCAGGGAGGAGTGGGAGCAGCCTCTGTAGCTAGAGATATCTATTCTGCATATTTTACTTCAAATGGTACTATAAGCGGCTCCACTACTACTGGAACAAAATAGTGAATAAAAGTAATTTGCGAATAGACTGATCTATTCGCAAATTTTATGTCATAATAGCTTGATACCAAGTGGTATTTAAAAAATAAAGACGGAATTTAAGAAGGAATTATACAAAAAGTGTTGAATTACTATTTTAGAGGTGACTTATGGAGGCTGGTATGATAGATAATAATATAATGGTTAAAGGCAACCGAGATGGAATAAATATAATAATAAATATGAATAAATTTAAGGATTTTGAAGAGATGCTGGAATCTTTAGTTAAAAGACTTTCTGTTGGAAGTATGTTTTACAAAGGATGTACTATTAAAATAACTACGGAATTGGAGTACATAAATCAAAGACAGTTTGCTAAATTGAAAGATGTATTATTTGAAAAATTCTTGGTGAAAGATTGTATATTTGAAGACAGCAATGAAAAACCCAATAAAATATTTTCAGGAATTTATGAGGGAAGGACTAAGTTTCTAAGAAAAACTGTAAGAAGTGGACAAGTTATAAATTATTCGGGAAATATAGTGGTAATTGGGGATGTGAATGCTGGCTCAGAAATATATGCAGGTGGAAACGTAATAGTCTTCGGATCACTGAGAGGATATGTTCATGCTGGATTTGGGGGCAACTCTAAAGCCATAGTTGCATCGATTTGCCTTCAACCGGAAATGCTTCAGATTTCAAATATAGTTACAAGATCTCCCGAGGATAATATTAAGCCTGAATATCCTGAAGTAGCCAGAATAAGGGGAAATACGATTGTAGTGGAACCGTATCTTCCCAATAAATATGTCTAAAATTAATAAAACTGATGAATACAGTCAATAAAAATACACAGATAGGCTGCTATCCGTGTATTATAATCATCATTTTAAGTCTTTGATTTGATTTTTAAGATTTTTAATTTGGTCTTGTTTTTCCTTTAAGGATTCAAGATTCTGTTGTTGTGCTGCAATAGTAAGTATATTAGCTGCAACGGCAGTTAAAAAATTACCTAATACGTTATTATCGTCAGATGATTTTCCTTCTGTAAGTTGGAATGCAACCAAATTTGCTAGGAGAGATAATTCTTCAGGTGTTATTGAGCCAAAAGTTGACATTATAATTCACCTCAAAATTATTATATTAAAGTATTCACGATAGGTACATTTAATATCAAGAAGAACTCAAGAGCAAACCTATGAAAAGGATATTGAATATATAAAGATAATTTAGAAAAAATTTAGCTTTTAATTGGATATATTTTAATAATTTAGAAATTAGTACTTGAAATACTAATAATTTACATGTATAATAATGTTAGTTGAATTTCCAACTTTTTTAAATTCAATCTATGATTAGTGTCTGTGGTTGCAGGGCACGGTAAATTTAAATGCAACCACCAATGGACTCTTTATAAAATTGGGTTTCCTTTAATTGTATTGTAAAATAAGCATCTGTCATTTAGGGTGCTTATTTTACGTATGATTTTTAATTGCTTTTACAATCAGCAGCTTGATTTATCTGTGCTTGAAGCATATACTAAAATAATGTCGACAGTATACCGTAGATTTTATTGCTAAAGGAGGAAATAATGGATACTTACAAAATAAAACAACCAGTTTCATATTACAATCAGGTTTATAAAAATATAAAAGAAATGATTTTTGATGGTATTTTTAAACCAGGGGAAAGAATTTATGAGTCGAAACTTGCAGCTGAATTTCAAGTCAGCAGAAGTCCTGTAAGAGAAGCCATACGTTCTCTGGAAAAAGACGGACTTTTATGCATTGATAATAAATCTAGAATTACAGTATACAAGCCAACTATAAGAGATATTGAAGATATTTATGAATGCCGCCGTGCTTTAGAATCAATGGCCGCCAGATTAACTACAGTTAGAGCAAGCCAGGATGATCTGGATAAGATTGAAGATGTGTTGATGAGGACTGAGGAAAATATAAGGCGTTTTCATGATACCGACGAAAAAACCATTGTTTTGCTCAATTCTAAATTTCATAATTTAATTCTCTGCTTTAGCCAAAATAGCAGACTTCAAAAGCAGAGTGATGATTTAAAATCCCTTATTTACTTTTACAGATTTATAGATGTATATGGATATAAGCGTAGAATGGATATTTATAAATATCACCTTGAAATATTCAACTTTATTAAACAAAGAGATGAATCAATGGCTGCTCAGGTTATGGATGAACATCTGGCTAATGATTTAGAACATCTAAAAAAAGTTTTGGCTATTTAATATTGACAAGGAGAGTATAAAATGATAATTTTAACTGCATTGGAAAGTGTATTGAGTATAGTTTTAATGGTTTCTACAGGGTATTTTTTATGTCGTAAGAAATGGCTTGATCAAAAAGTTTCGAAGACTTTTTCAAAATTGGTCTGCAATTTAGCTATTCCATGTCTCATGATATCCCAATTTGAGGAAAATTTTAATAAAGATAAATTGATTACCATGGCAAAAGGATTGTATATCCCATTTGTCTCTATGGCAATTTGTTATGTAATTGCAGTGATAATTTCTAAAGTCATCAAAGTTAAAAAAGGCAGAATTGGCACCTTTAGATCTATGTTCTTTGTATCCAATTCCATATTCATTGGCCTGCCGGTGAACATGGCCTTGTTTGGGACAAAGAGTATACCTGATGTTTTACTGTATTATATAGCTAATACTGCATTTTTTTGGACAATCGGTGCCTATGAAATAAGCAGAGATGGACAAGATGGTACTGCTAAGATATTTTCAGTTAATACACTGAAGAGGATCATGTCGGCACCACTGATAAGTTTCATATTGGCAGCTGTATTGGTGTTGCTGAACATTCGTCTTCCCAAATTCCTCATGGATACGTGTAAATATTTTGGAAATTTAACTACTCCTTTAGCCATGATATTTATAGGTATAACTATTTATTTTGTCAATTTTAAAGAGTTAAAACTAGGGAAAGATGTGCTGGCGATAATTGTTGGAAGGTTTTTTGTTTGTCCGGTGGTAATGCTTTTATTATGTCACGGCTCAACTGTCCCCATGCTTATGAAAAATGTATTTGTGATTCAGGCTGCTATGCCCGTTATGACAAATACGGCCATAGTCTCAAGAAGCTATAATGCAGATTACAAGTATGCTACAGTGAATACGGTTATAACAACTATTGCGAGCTTGCTAGTTATCCCCACATACATGTTAATATTAAATTAAGTAAATTGTGTGATTTATAACAAATAGGTACTTATTTTGGAAAGCGAAAGTTCGATAAATATTATAGATTATTTTTACTACATTTAGTATAATGTTTTATAAAGAGTTTTATTGCTTGGTTATTTACAAAGGATTATTTGTTTATATAAATCGATATTCAGTTGATTGAGTGATTTAAAGGAGGCAGTGTAATGGGAGAAGCAATTGTAGTAACATCAGGTAAGGGCGGGGTAGGTAAAACTACTACTACGGCTAATATAGGTACTGGACTAGCTGCTTTGGGGAAAAGTGTTGTAGTAGTAGATGGAGATACGGGACTCAGGAATTTAGATGTGCTCATGGGTCTTGAAAATAGAATTGTATTTACTCTATTGGATGTAGTTGAAAATAAATGTAAATTAAAACAGGCTCTTATAAGAGATAAGAGATTGACAAACCTTTATCTTCTGCCTACAGCACAGACCAGGGATAAGGAGGATGTGAGTCCTCAGCAGATGATGAACTTGATCTATGAATTGAAAAAAGAATATGACTATGTGATAATAGATTGTCCAGCTGGAATTGAACATGGTTTTGAAAATGCCATAATAGGCGCAGATAGGGCACTTATCGTAGTGAATCCTGAAGTGACTTCTGTCAGAGATTCTGATAGGGTCATAGGGAAACTTGATTCTAAAGGATTGGAAGATCATCAGCTTATAATAAACAGACTGAATTATAAGATGACAAAAAGTGGGGATATGCTGGATGTAGATGATATATTAGATAGTTTGGCTATAAAACTCATAGGAGTAGTACCAGATGATAGAAATATAACAGTTTCAACCAACAGAGGAGAGCCGATAGTACTAAATGATAAAGCTATATCAGGACAAGCTTTTAGAAATATATCCAGAAGAATTACAGGAGAAAAAGTACCTATGATGGATTTGAGTGTTGGACAAGAAAGTCTTTTTTCATCTATAAAAAAATTATTTGGTATTAAATAGGGAGGTAAGACAATGGACTTATTTAAAATATTCTCCAGATCGTCTTCTAAGAATGTAGCCAAGGAAAGACTGAGATTAATATTGATACATGACAGGTGTTATATGTCTGAAGAAGTACTTAAAAGCATAAAAGAGGATATATTAAAAGTGCTCTCAAAATATATGGAAATAGATTGCTCGGAAATAGATGTGAAGATGACAACCCCAGAGGAAATAAAGGGGAATTCAGCTGCTTTAGTGGCTAGTATACCTATAAAAAAGGTTAAAAATAACAGATAACTATTGATAATTTATACATAGTTTTTTTATTTCCCTGTGGTATAATCATTATAGTTATACTGGAGGGATATATAAAATGCTTGAAAAATTTACCATAAGCAGAAGACTTTTAAAAGAACTTGATTTTCCTATAATTACTACTGTTATAATTATATGTTTATTTGGCAGCTTGAATATCTACAGCGCATCTCATGTAAGCTATGGTTCATATTATTTGAAGACACAGCTTATCTGGATAGCCGTAGGACTTATTTTAGTTTATTTGTTGCTTTTAATAGATTATTCTGTTATAAAAGATCTTGCTCCTTTAATCTACTGGTTTGGTGTATTTCTGCTTGTACTTAATTGTATCCCGTTTTTTAAATACACTGTAAATGGAGCATCTTCATGGATTAGGATTGGGAGCATTTCCATGCAGCCTTCTGAGTTTGCTAAAGTTGGAATTATATTGATGCTGGCAAAACAGCTGGATGACATGGAAGGAAAAATTAATAATTTTAAAAATATTACTAAACTTACAATATATGCCCTTATTCCCGTGGTTTTGATTATAAGCCAGCCTGACATGGGAATGACTATGGTGTGTTTTTTTGCCGTTCTTGGGATATATTTTATAGCGGGATTGAATTTTAAAGTTATATTGGGAGGATTTTTGGGACTCTTTACTCTGGGAACAATTGCCTGGAAGTCATCGCTTATAGAGTATTATCAAAAGATGAGAATAGTATCTTTATTTAATCCTGAGAAATATCAGCAATCTTTTTCGCTTCAGGTTACACAGTCAAAGATAGGAATTGGCTCAGGGGGGATTTTGGGAAAGGGTTTTTTGAAAGGTACTCAGATTTCAGGGGGGTATGTTCCGGAATCCCATACTGATTTTATATTTGCTGTAGTAGGGGAAGAATGGGGCCTTATAGGATGTCTGGCGCTGATAATATTTTACATAATTATAGTGTACAGGGCTATAAAAATAGCTAAAGAATCCAAGGATATTTTTGGAACTATGGTGTGTATAGGAATAATATCTACCATTCTGTTCTCAATTTTTCAAAACATAGGTATGACAGTTGGCTTGCTGCCTATAACCGGTATTACTCTTCCCTTTATGAGTTATGGAGGTAGTTCCATTCTATCAGCTTTTATAGAATTGTCTTTGATCTTAAATATAGGTATGAGAAGAAAGAAAATTAATTTTTAGGGAGATAAGTATATTATGAAAATTGCTTTTATAGCGCATGACAAGAAAAAAGATGATATTGTGGATTTTGTAAAAAGATATAAAGATGTATTTAAAGATCACGAAATTTTTGCTACAGGAACTACTGGAAAATTGATAAGTGAAATGACTGGTTTAAAGGTACATAGATTCCTTTCAGGTCCTATGGGCGGGGATCAGCAGATAGGTTCGAGAGTGGCCCAGGGAGAAATGGATATAGTTATATTTCTAAGGGATCCGCTTACTGCTCAACCGCATGAACCGGATATTTCGGCACTGCTTAGGATCTGTGATGTCCACTGTGTACCACTGGCCACTAACTTGGGATCAGCAGAGGTATTTGTAAAAGCTTTAAAAAGGTAAAGTTGGATTTAATACTGAAACTCTTTGGTTTTGGTGTTAAATCCTTTTATTTTGTTGAAATTATAGGGAAGTTAATAGATGAGTAAAGTGGATGTAGTCATAATTGAGACTATATTTAAATATATATTAAATATGTGTATTTCAAAAGGGGGTTTTAAGATGGGGCATTATGATTCAGAATATGAAAAGTATTATAATTCCCTGAAAGGGAAATTGAATTATTCGCCTTATCGCAGCAGACTGTATGATAGAGGTAATTCCCGTACTAAGAGAACAAATTATTTAACTAAAAGAATTATAAGGGATTTAGCTGGGGTATTAATTTTATTTGTATTTATTACAACCTGTAAACTGCTTTCGAATTCTCAAAGTAAAAATGTATACAATTATTCTAAAAAGATTGTCAATGAAAATTATGATTATAGTAAATTGAAAGCTCAGCTGAAAAATATAAATGTGAATTATATTGGAGATAGAGTTAAAGATGTAGTTGAACAACTTAGAATAGATGAAAAAGATTAAGTTTTAAGAGGTATTTCTGTGATTAGGATGAGTAAATATTTTATTCCCTATGTAGTGTTTTTAATTATCATAGGTTATAAAGGACAGCTTATTTATACATTTATAGTAGTTTTTTTCCATGAGATGGTTCACTATTTTACAGCTAGATATTATAAATTCTCGGGATTTGACATAGAATTTATAGCTGTGGGAGCGGTTGTAAGGCTTAAGGATATAGATGAGGCATTTCCGAAAGAGGACTTGATAATTTCAGCTTCCGGACCAATTGCCAATCTGATCTTAAGTATATTTTTTTATTATATATATCAAATTTTTAACTCAAGCCTGTGGTATATGCTTTTTTCTATAAATCTAGTCATAGGCTTATTTAATTTGATCCCGGCTTTTCCTCTGGATGGAGGAAGAATACTTAGAAGTATATTGAATTTAAAAATAACCTATAAAAAGGCAAATAAGATAATGATGGTTTCAAGTGTATTTATAGGAATAGTACTTATGTTTTTTTATATATTATTATTTCTCAACGGGAATAGTAATTTTAATATTGGAATAATAGGGGTACTTATAGTAATGTCATCTTTAAAAGAAAGTGAGAGGGTGTCATATATAATAATGGGAGACATTGTAAAGAAAAAATATAAATTTATAAAGAGGGGTTACATTGAAAACAGGAATATATCCATATACCATAAGCAGGACCTGCTTACTGCAATGGGTCTGTTTGATAAAAGCAAATACAATATATTTATGGTGTTGGATGAAGAGATGAATGTAGTGGATGTAATCTATGAAGAGGAAATAATAGAAGCTTTGAAGTCATATGGAAACATGACTATAGAGGAATTTATCAAAATAAGTGAAACGGATGATTCCTAAGACAGACATATTCAAAGTTCAGAGTTCGAACTTAATTTAGATATTAGAGTTTGAACTTTGGACTTTGTTTTTATTTCCTGGGTTTTAAATTGTGTATGCTTATGCTAAAATATAGGGATGATATCTAAGAGGAGGATTATTCATGAATAGAATTTCTGACGACATATTGTTTAAAGTGGAAAAACCTGCCCGTTATACTGGCGGGGAAATAAATTCCTATATAAAGGACAAAAATGAGGTGGATATCCGATTTGCGTTTTGCTTTCCCGATGTCTATGAAGTAGGAATGTCCCACCTTGGGATGAAGATACTCTATTACATATTAAATGAAAGAAATGACACTTATTGTGAGAGGGTTTTTGCACCCTGGCCTGATATGGAAGAACTTATGAGAAAAAATAATATACCTTTATACGGTCTGGAAAGTAAAGATTCAATATCAAGTTTTGATTTTATAGGATTTACCCTTCAATATGAAATGAGTTATACAAATGTTTTAAATATGCTTGATCTTGCAGGATTGTCTATCAGGGCCTCTGAAAGAGGTGAAAATGACCCAATAGTTATATGCGGTGGACCTTGTGCATATAATCCAGAACCTCTTTGGGATATAGCGGATTTATTTGCCATAGGTGAATCGGAAGAACAGATAAATGAAATTATGGATTTCTATAAAAAATATAAGGGCAGTAAATTGAAGTTTTTAAGGGAAGTATGTCATATAGGCGGAGTTTATGTCCCATCACTTTATAATGTAAGTTATAATGAGGATGGTACTATAAAGGGCTTTGAACCCGTTTATAAAGATGTACCTGCTAAAGTAACTAAGAGGATAGTGGAGAACCTCAATGAAGCAGATTATCCAGACAAACTTGTAGTACCATTTACTGACATAGTACATGACAGGATAGTTCTGGAAACCTTTAGAGGATGTACAAGAGGATGTAGATTTTGTCAGGCTGGCATGATATACAGACCTGTAAGAGAAAAAAGTGCTCCTAAATTATTGGAACAGGTGGATAAACTTATAAAGAGCACAGGCTATTCAGAAGTTTCGCTTACATCCTTGAGTATATGTGATTATTCAGATTTGAAAAATCTCATCTATAATTTTATTGAGAAATATTCAGAAAATAGGATTGGAGTTTCACTGCCTTCCCTCAGAATAGATTCTTTTTCTGTGGAACTTATAAATGAAATACAAAAAGTCAGAAAAACCGGACTTACTTTTGCACCTGAAGCAGGAAGTCAGAGAATGAGAGATATAATAAATAAAGGAGTTACGGAAAAAAATTTGATGGAGTGTGTGAGCAGCGCCTTTAAATCTGGCTGGTCTACTATAAAGTTGTATTTTATGATAGGGCTTCCTTATGAAACCATGGAGGATATAAAGGGAATAGCATATTTATCCGAAAAGGTGGTAGAAGAATATTATAGGATTCCAAGAGGGATGAGGAAAAAGGGACTTAAAGTAAATGTGAGTACATCTATATTTGTACCTAAGCCATTTACACCCTTTCAATGGGTACACCAAATATCCATGAAGGATGTAAAGGAGGAAATAAAAACGATAAGGACATCTATAAGGAGTAAGCACATAGTGTATAATTGGCATGAAACCCCTCTCAGCTATTTAGAAGCTGTGTTTGCCAGGGGAGATAGAAGAGTGTGTAATGTATTGATAAAAGCCTATGAAAAGGGAGCTAAATTTGATAGCTGGTCGGAGTATTTTAATTTTCATATATGGGAGAAGGCCTTCGAAGAATGTGGTGTAGATGGGGATTTCTATGCTTATAGAGATAGAAGTTATGAGGAAATACTTCCCTGGGATTTTATAGATACAGGAGTTGATAAAAGTTTTTTAATAGAGGAAAATGAAAAAGCCAAAAATGCACGTGTAACTCCAGATTGTAGACTTGGATGTAAAAACTGCGGTGTCAGCGTTAATTTGGGAGGGAAATGTTTTGAGGGAGCAGTATTTAATAAAATTCAGTAAAGGTGAAGATATAAAATTTATAGGCCACCTGGATTTAATGAGGGCCCTGCAGAGAATGATAAGAAGATCCGGAATACCTGCAGAATATTCAAAGGGATTTAATCCCCATATAAATATGTCCATAGCACAGCCTCTTTCAGTGGGAATTTATTCTACTGGAGAATATATGGATTTGTATCTGGAAAGGGAGATTTCAGTAGACGAGATTATGAAAAAGTTAAATGACAGTGCACCTAGAGGAGTAGAAATACTGGAGGTCAATAAAGTAAAAAGGGCTGAAAATAAAAAGGTGTTCAAATCCATGGCACAAATAAGTGCAGCTGAGTATCTGATAAATATGGGATATAACAATACTGACAGATTGGAAAAAAATATGGATGATTTAATGGACATGGATCACTGGTATGATTTAAAGAGGACCAAAAGAGGAGAAGGCAGGGTTGATATTAGAAAATTTGTAAAAAGTATGGAGTATACTGTCCAGGGCAATAGATTGCTTCTTCATGTCTTGATTTCCTGTGGAAGTATGGAAAATTTATCTCCACAGCTTTTAGTTCATTTCATACAGCATAATACAGAAAATGCAAATATGGAGCATTTTGTCAGCATAATTAGAAAAGAAATGTATGGAAAAATAAAGGAGGACCTTATTCCTCTTTATGAATATGTAAAACATATATGATAGAGAATAATTTTAAAAGGGAGGATTATGGTTGAGGGAAATATTTATTGAAAGGAGTGTAGAGCTCCTGAGAATTATTATAAGAGAAGAGGGAATTTTGAAAGAATGTCTTATGGAGGAGCAAAATGGCGGTGCCTACCCCGGAAATATATATAACGGTGTAGTGAAGAACATAATTTCTGCTATAAAGTGTGCTTTTATAGATATAGGATGTGGTAAAAATGCTTATATGTACATGGATAGTAAGTTTAAGAATCTCAATTTGAAAAAAGGACAGAAAATTATGGTTCAGGTTGTCAAAGAAAGCTATGGGAAAAAGGGAGCTAAGGTTGTAAAAGACATAGGTATACCGGGCAAATATTGTGTTCTATATAATTATGGAAATAGTATACGATTTTCCAAAAAAATAAATGATGCGGATTTTAAAAAGAGAATAGAAAAAAATGTTAAACTGCCTGAAAATATAGGTCTCATGATAAGAACCGATGCCCAAAATGTGAAATTAGATGTTATAAACGATGAGATAAATAATTTGTACAAATGTTATGGTGATGTAAAAAAGAAAGGTATGTATTTCTTGAAGCCAGGACTGATATTTGAAAGTGGTGGAATACTTGGGGAAACCCTAAGAGATAAGTTAGATGACAGCAGACTTAAAATATACTTAAATGAGGAAGAGGACTACTCTTATACAGAAGAATTTTTAAAATATGTAAGTAATGTGGATGCAGAGATGATTTTGTATGACGGTAAAATGAATTTATTTTCAGCTTATAATCTGGAAAAAGAAATACTCAAATTGATAAACAGCAGGGTAGAATTAAATTGCGGCGGCTACATAATCATAAATAGAACAGAAGCTATGTTCGTAATAGATGTCAATTCTGGCAAAAATGTAAAGGGCAGTGCTATGGCCAAAACCGTGTTAGTTACAAATTTGCAGGCTGCGGAGGAAATTGCTAGGCAGGTAATACTTAGAAATTTAAATGGTATAATTTTAATAGATTTTATAGATATGGATGAAGAGTATAATAGAAAAAAAGTGTTGAATAAGCTGGAGAGTGGATTTCTAGATGATAAGAATAAAACTGTAATATATGGTTTCACGGAATTGAATTTGGTGCAAATAGCTAGAAAAAGAAAAGGAAAGCCAATATATGATTATATAGAGGAAAATTGTGTATGCTGCAGTGGGACTGGCAAAAAGCTAAAATTGTCCTATATCACTTTACTCATTAGAGATGAAATTTTGAATTTGAATGAGGGGAAAGGTGTAAAAAATATTCATATTCAAATTGGTTCATATTATAGAGATTCTGTAGAAAAAGATATCAGTGGGTTTGTGAAAAATATAGGTGCCGAGAGAATGGGAGTATATATTACTTATGATGATAAAGCATCCTATTATAGATTGGAACCACTTGTATTTGACAGTCAGCTGAATAAATTTAGAATGTTTAAGGTGAATTAAAAACCAATCTAAAAAACTTTACAAAAAAATATATATGTGTTAAAATGACACCTGTAGACCGCTCAAAAAAGGTTTTATAAACTATGTAGGTGAATATTTTACATATACCTTTTAGGCGAGACTGGATTGAGGAGGTGTTTTAAATGTATGCAGTTGTAGCAACTGGAGGAAAACAGTATAAAGTTTCAGAAGGAGACGTTGTTTACGTTGAAAAATTAGATGGTGAAGTGGATTCAACTGTTGAACTTGACAAAGTGCTTATTGTAAATAAGGATGATGCAGGAGTGGTTATTGGGAAACCTGTAGTTGAGGGAGCCAAAGTGAGCGCTAAAATTTTGGCACAGGGAAAATCCAAGAAGATAATAGTATTCAAGTATAAGGCCAAGAAAGATTACAGAAGAAAGCAGGGGCATAGACAGCCTTATACAAAATTACAGATTGAAAAGATCGATGCATAAATTATGATTAAGGCAGTATTTGAAAAAAAATCTGGCAATTTAGTTTCAGTTTCACTTCAGGGTCATGCAGGGTGGCCAAAACAAGGATATGATCTGGTTTGCAGTGCTGTTTCTGCCATATCACAAGGTACTGTAATTGGAATAACGGAAGTATTGAAATTAGAGCTTGATTATTCCATGGAGGAAGGATTTCTAAGTTTTTCACTGGAGGGTATGAAAAAAGAGGACCTCATAAAATGTCAGGTACTCGTGGAAACTATGTTGCTTGCTTTAAAAAGTATAGAAATTAAGTTTAGTAAATATATAAGTGTAAAAGTTAAGGAGGTGTAGTTGTATGTTGATTATGAACCTTCAGCTGTTTGCCCATAAAAAAGGAGTGGGCAGCTCAAGAAACGGTAGGGACAGTGAATCCAAAAGACTTGGAGTTAAATCTGCAGATGGACAGTTCGTTTTGGCCGGCAATATATTGGTGAGGCAGAGAGGAACTAAGATTCATCCGGGAAATAATGTGGGCAGAGGATCTGATGATACACTGTTTTCGAAAATTGATGGTGTAGTTAGATATGAGAGAATGGGAAAGACTAAAAAGAAAGCAAGTGTATACCCTGTAGAGGTAGAGGAATTGGTAGCTGAATAGTGTTTTATTAAGGCATCCTGGCAAAGGATGCTTTTTTAAAACTCGCAGGTATAAATATAAGTACAGAAGGGAAGTGAATTGAAATGTTTGTGGATACAGCTAAAATATTTGTAAGATCTGGCGATGGTGGAGACGGAGCCGTATCTTTTAGAAGAGAAAAATATGTTCCCCTTGGAGGTCCAGATGGTGGTGACGGTGGAAAAGGTGGAAATGTTGTACTTATAGTGGATACTAATATGACTACACTGCTGGATTTTGCATATAGAAAAAAATATGCGGCTGAAAAAGGTGGAAATGGTTCTGGTTCAAAGTGCTCTGGAAAAAACGGAGAAGATCTTTATATAAAAGTTCCTCTGGGCACGGTTGTAAAAGATGTGAGTAGCAACAAAATAATGGCTGATTTATCTCATGCCGGTGACAGGTGTTTAGTGGCAAGAGGCGGAAAAGGCGGCAGAGGAAATGTAAGATTTACTACTTCCATAAGACAGGCACCAAATTTTGCTGAGCCGGGAATGCCGGGTGAGGAAAGATATATAGGTCTTGAATTGAAAATATTAGCTGATGTAGGTCTTGTAGGCTTTCCAAATGTAGGTAAATCCACTCTTTTGTCAGTAGTTACTAAAGCAACACCTAAGATTGCCAATTATCATTTTACAACGTTATCACCTAATCTTGGGGTGGTTGATGTACCGGGAATTAAAAGTTTTGTAATGGCCGATATACCAGGTATAATTGAAGGGGCAGCAGAAGGTGTAGGACTTGGAACAGAATTTTTGAGACATATTGAAAGAACCAGGGTTCTCATACATGTAGTTGATATATCTGGGATAGAAGGAAGAAATCCCGTTGATGATTTTGTTAAAATAAATGATGAGTTGAAAAAATATGATGTAAAACTTTGGGATAGACCTCAGATAATTGCTGCAAATAAAGCGGATATGTTATATGATGATAAGTCCTTTGAGAATTTTAAAAATGAACTTAAAAAACTTGGATATACTAAAGTTTTTAAGATATCCTGTGCTACAATGAGTGGGATAAAAGAGCTTATGCAGGAAACAGCAAAGATGCTTGTTTCTATACCTGTTGTAGATATAGAAATAAATGAAGAGGATAGATTTGTACCGGAGGAAAAGAAATTTACTTATAACGTACGGAAAGAGGGAAATGTCTATATAGTTGAGGGAAGTTTTGTTGACAGGCTGCTTGATAGTGTAAACGTAAATGATCCTGATGAATTGAGATATTTCTACAAGGTATTGAAAAATAAAGGAGTTATTGAGGAGTTAGAGAATAAAGGAATTAAAGACGGAGATGTAGTAAGACTCAATGATTTTGAATTTGATTATGTCATGTAATTTATAAACAAATGGGGAGAGACATATGATTAAAAAAGCTATTTTTGGAGGAACCTTTGATCCAATACACATTGGACATATACACATAGCCTATGAGGCACTTTACAGGCTCAAGCTGGATAGGATAGTATTTATGCCAACGGGTAATCCACCTCATAAATTAAAAAAAGATATAACGGATGCTTTATTAAGGTACAATATGGTAAAAGATGCCATTAAATCAGAAAGTAAATTTACTGTAAGTGATTATGAAATAAATAGGCCAAATTTAAGCTATACCTATAATACATTAGAATATTTTAATAACCTGGAAAAACATACTCAATGGTATTTTCTTACCGGTATGGACTGTTTGATGGATATTCAAAATTGGAATAAAGTAGAAGACATATTTAAGCTGTGCCAATTTATTGTATTTAATAGACCGAACTTTCCAGCCTTTACTATGGAGAGTATAAGAAAACAAAAGAAAAAGATTGAAGACAGATATTCTACTGAAGTCATATATCTGGATGCACCTCTTTTGGATATCTCGTCTACTAATATAAGAAACAGCATAAGAGAGGGAAGAAGAGTGGATTATCTTTTGCCGGAAAATGTTTCTGATATTATTGAAAAATTTGGACTTTATAAGTAATGTTTATAATTTTAATTTTGGAGTGATAAGTGATGTGGAATGAGGAACAGATTATAGAGTATTTAAGAGAAAAACTTAAAAAAAGCAGATTTGATCACAGTCTGAGTGTAAGAGATACAGCTGTAAAGATGGCAAAAATCTATAATGCCGATGTTGAAAAGGCAAGAATGGCAGGGCTTGTTCATGATTGTGCCAAATACATGTCAAATGAAGAGATATTGAATATAGCAGATCAAAATAATATATGTATAGATGAAATAACAAGAGCTAATCCTCAGCTTCTACACGGCAGTATTGCTGCCATAATAGCAAAAAATATTATGGGGATTTATGATGAAGAAGTGTTAAATGCCATAAAATATCATACTACAGGTAAGAAGAATATGAATCTTTTGGAAAAGATAATATATATTTCGGATTATATAGAGCCTCTAAGAGATTTTCCAGGAGTGGATAAACTTAGGGAAAAAGCTCTTGTGGATTTAAATGCTGCCATGCTGGATGCCTTTAACAATACTATAGAAGTTGTTATAGCAAGGAATCAGCTGCTACATATAGACACAATTGAAGGAAGAAATTATTTAATTTACAGAACTTTGCATAAATAAATTCGTAAATGTAATTTTATAAAAATATTTAACACAGAGGACAAAAATTTGATATAATAGTGTTGTTGTATTGAAGAACATTATTTTTGATATATTTTATTAATTAGATTTTAGGAGGTTTTATTATGAAGAAGAACATAATAAGTACAAAAAAGGCACCTGGAGCTGTGGGTCCATATTCACAGGCTGTTAAGGTTGGGAACTTTTTATTTACATCGGGACAAATTCCATTGGATCCTGCAACAGGAGAGTTGGTTTCAGGGGATGTAAAAAAAGCTACTGAAAGATCACTTGAAAATATAAAAGCTCTACTTAAAGAAGCGGGAACATCCTTTGACAAGGTTGTGAAGACTACTGTATATGTAAAGAACATGTCAGACTTTGCAGCTGTAAATGAGGTTTATGCAAAATATTTTCAGAAAGATATGCCAGCAAGATCTTGTGTGGAAGTGAAACTTCCAAAGGATGCATTAGTTGAAGTCGAAGTAATAGCATTGGTAGATTAAATAGAACATATTTGAAGAGAGAGTGAACTTTTAAAAGTTCACTCTTTGAATATTAAATTTCATTTTGTATCAAGGCAGCATCAATGTAGAAAGGAATATTATAGTGGACGAAAATAAAATAGTATTTAAAGTAAAAACGGGAGAAGAGGGATTGAAATTAAGAGCATATTTAAAAAAGGTGCAAAAGCTTTCCAGCAGGCTTATAAAGGGGGCGGCTTTGGGTGGAAGACTGGAAATAGATAATAGAAGAGTAAAGTTAAATCATATAGTGAAGGTAGGAGAAAACATATCACTGAATCTTATAAAAGAAGAATCCCAAAATATATCACCCGAAAAAATGGATATACAGGTGGTATATGAGGATAAGGACATAATAGTTGTGAACAAACCACCCGGTATAGTAGTTCATCCTACCAGGAACTATCCCAATGGTACTCTGGCTAATGGGATTGTTTACTATTTTAGAGAGAAAGGTGAAAATTGTATAGTTAGATTGGTGAGCAGGTTGGATATGGGTACTTCAGGCCTTATAATAGTTGGAAAAAATCAATTTGCGCATATGTGTCTGGCAAGAGATATGAAGTGCAAAGATTTTGAAAAAAGCTATATAGCTGTTATCCATGGAAAAATGGAAGATGATGAAGGAATTATAGATTTACCTATATACAGGGATGAAAAAACTGGCATAAAGAGAGTGGTAGATGAAAGAGGGCAGAGAAGTATAACCCGTTACAAGGTAATAGATAATTTTAAAAATGATCAATTGCTGAGGATTACTTTAGAAACTGGCAGAACCCATCAAATCAGAGTTCATCTGAGTTATTTAGGCCATCCACTGTATGGAGATACACTGTACGGTACAGAAGATGATAGTCAGTATATAAAAAGACAGGCACTTCACGCCTATAGGCTCAAATTCCCGCATCCAAGGGGGAACAGGATAATGGAACTGGAATCTGATATACCCCGGGATATCATGAATTTGATAGAAAAAATAAGTTGAAGCTTTTAGCTATTTTTAAACATTTAAACTTCAACTTATCGTATATAATATAATGCTTTATTTTCTGCATATTTTTCATAAGTAAATTCCATTTGAATTCACAAATAATCTGATATAAAAAATCATTTACTTAGAGTATATATTTTTTTTACAGTAAAGATAGCTATTACGACTAACAGTGCTATTACAACTGGAATTGCATATTTATTCCTTATTATTATGTTTTCAATAATATCTGAATTCAATATCTGTTTTTCATCATGGCTGATGCCGCTTGAAAGGTTTAACTTTCCTATATTTTTTCCTTTAAAGTAGATATCAGCACTACTTACTACATCCCCTACCTTAAAAAGTTTAAAGGACAGATTTTCATTTTTAATACTTAAATGGGGAAGGGCTTTATCACCTTTTTCCTTTACATAATAAAAATTAGAATCTGCAATTAGAGGGACAGAAAGTTTATTTTTGTTATAGGTTGTAACTAAATCTCCCTTTGAATACAGTTTTACCAATTGAAAGTTGTTGAATCCAAAATTAAATAAAGATATTGAATCTGGAAAAAAAGTTTTATTTTTATCGTGAACTAAAGCTACGATTAGTGTTTCGCCATTTCTTGTAGCTACCGCAGTATATGAGTGGAGTGATTGAATTGTGTAACCTGTTTTACCGCCCTGGCACCCACTGTAGTAATACATAGATTGTTTTTGCACAAGCTTATTTTCGTTCCACACAGTTCTTGGCTTGCTGGACTTATTAGTAGGTGGAATGGTATAGGATATAGAGGTGGCAATTTTTGAGTATTCAGGATTTTTATGTAACTCCCTCATTATAAGAGATAGATCTCTTGCAGAAGTTTTGTGTTTTTCATTGAACAATCCAGTGGGATTTATGAAATTGGTGTTTTTTGCTCCTAACTCTTTTGCCCTGGTGTTCATTTTTGCTGCAAATTTGTGCAGTGAGCCGCTGATGTGTTCTGCTAGTGCTTCAGCACAATCGTTATCAGAGGCCAATAACAATCCATATAGTAGATCCCTGACGGTCAACTCTTCACCCGGAAAAAGGCCCAATCTGGTTCCCTCTACAGCCGGTGGGTTGTTACCGATTACTACTTTGTCATCTAAGTTTGTATTTTCCAATGTCAATAGAGCAGTCATTATTTTGGTGGTAGATGCCGGTGGATAAGCAGAATCGGGATTTTTAGCATACAGAATTTCACCGGTTGCTGCATCTAATACAACTGCGCTGTCAGCAGAAACAGAAGGAGGTGTTTCTTTAGCATAAACATTATATGAGCTGCCTGAACAGATAAGCAAAAACAGTAATATAAATGTAATTGTTTTTTTCATTTTTTCCTCCTTTGAAATTGTCTTTAGACAGTATACAAAAAAATAATATAAGTGACAAAAATTTTTTGAAACTGTCAATAATCTAAATTATAAACTTAAATATATTTTAATGCAAATTACAGCTGCTTTAAGAGTACAATGAGTTTTAAGTTTGATATTGGAGGAGGAGATATAATAAGATGAAAAATAAGAAAAAGATAATAGGCTCCGTTGTGATTTTGGCTGTATTTTTTGTATTCCTCATAGTGGGATACATCAATTCTAGACCAGTAAAAATCGATGAGAACAGCAGGGATATATTTGAAGAGGGAGCTACTTCTAAGGATTCCAATGAAACTGGGGATGACAATTATTCCAAAGAGATAACTGTTTATATAAATGGACAGGTTAAGAATCCAGGAGTGTATAAGCTGAAAGACAATAGTAGAGTGGAAAGCCTGGTAAAGGCAGCAGGTGGTTTTACAGATAAAGCTGACAGCTGTAGGTTAAATTTGGCTAAAAAATTAAAAGACGAGGATTATATATATGTAGATAGTAAAATAGGCAATACCTCTGGAGGCCCTAATTCTTCAGCACTATCTGAAAGTCAAATAGGCAGTGATGGTAAAATAAATATAAACAGGGCATCTAAAGAGGAACTTAAAACCATACCCGGTGTAGGGGACATAACTGCACAAAAAATAATGGATTACAGAGAACAGAATGGAGATTTTGCTTCTGTGGAAGATTTGAAGAAAATAGATAGAATAGGTGACAAAACTCTTGATAAAATGAGAGATAAAATAGATGTAAGATAGATTGTTTATTCAAAAATATTGTAAGATATTATATAATTGTAGTGGAGAATGGAGGTGGCGAGTGTGGCTAAAAGATTGACTGAGCTTACGAGGACTTCAGGATGAGCTGCAAAAATAGAGCCGGGGACTCTTTCGAGTATATTAGGTAAACTACCTAAAATGGAAGATAAAGATTTAATAGTTGGAATAGAGACTTCAGATGATGCCGCAGTATATAAATTAAATCAGGAAACAGCAGTAATTCAAACTCTTGATTTTTTTACTCCAGTGGTGGATGATCCCTATACTTTTGGACAAATTGCTGCAGCAAATTCTCTCAGTGATATATATGCCATGGGCGGTAAGCCTAAAGTGGCGCTTAACATAGTCTGTTTCCCTTCCTGTCTTTCAGTGGATGTACTGGGGGAAATATTAAAGGGAGGGGCAGATAAGGTTATTGAAGCTGGAGCTGTTGTAATAGGGGGTCATACGGTAGATGACAATGAACCTAAATTTGGACTGTCAGTTATGGGGCTGGTGCATCCCGATAAAATACTCAGAAATTATGGGTGTAAAGTAGGAGATAAGGTAATATTGACCAAACCCGTTGGTACGGGCATAATAAATACCGCCATAAAAGGTGGAATTGTATCCGATAATGCTTATGATAAGGCAGTTAAAATAATGTCCACGTTGAATAAATATGCAGGAGAGATAATAACAAAATATAATATAACCGCCTGCACGGATATAACTGGTTTTGGACTTATGGGCCATGGCTATGAAATGGCATCTGCGTCTGATGTAACCTTGAAACTTTATGGGAATAAAATTCCGTATATAAGTGAAGCTAAAGGATATGCGGAGATGGGAATTGTTCCTGCAGGTGCATATAAAAACAGGAAATATATAGAAGGCAAATACAGTATAAAAAATATTCCAGGATGGATGGAAGATATACTATTTGATCCGCAAACTTCAGGAGGCCTCCTCTTTACGTGTTCTGAAAGTGAAGCTTATAAAATCATGAATGAAACATGTGGGCTGGAGATAAAGCCTTCCATAATAGGTGAAATTGTACCTTTGCAAGGCAAGAAATATATAATTGTAGAGTAAAATTGGAGTTGTATAAGGAGGTTGTAATTTGGAGAAAAATAAGCTGTTGAGAAAGCTTCCTAAAATTGATGAACTTCTGGATCATGAAGTTGTAAAAGTTGAGTTGGCTGATACTATGAGAATACTTGTGATGAATTCACTCAGGGAGTCCATAGATTTTTACAGGAATCTCATTTTACAGGAAAAGATAGAGGATTTCTCAGAAGAAGAAATACTTGAAAAATTTAAAAGAATAGTTGATAAAAAAAAGGAATCGAATTTTAAGGGACTGATAAATGCTACGGGGGTTATTATACATACTAATTTAGGCAGGTCTCTTTTATGTGAAAATGCTTTAAAAAATGTAATTAATGTATCTAGCAGTTACAGCAATTTAGAATATAATCTGGAAAGCGGCACCAGAGGTTCAAGGTATAAACACGTGGAAGAAATAATTAAAAGGGTTACAGGTGCAGAGAGCTCATTGGTCGTCAATAATAATGCTGCTGCAGTACTGCTGGTTCTAAATACCATGTGTAATGGAAAGGAAGCTGTAGTATCTAGAGGACAGCTTGTGGAAATTGGAGGTTCTTTTAGAATACCGGAAGTTATGAAATTTAGTGGCTCCATTATTGTGGAAGTGGGAACTACCAACAGGACACATATTCAAGATTATGAAAATGCCATAAATGAGAATACAGGCGTATTTATGAAGGTGCATACCTCTAATTTTAAAGTAATTGGATTTTCGGCAGAAGTATCTTCAGAGGATCTGTCTGAGCTTGCAGCAGAAAAGGGAATTCCAGTTATTGAAGATATAGGCAGCGGCACTCTTATAGACTTTTCCAAATATGGTTTTAGCCATGAACCTACAGTGCAGGAAAGTATAAAGAGCGGTATAGATGTAGTTACCTTCAGCGGCGATAAAATGCTGGGAGGACCTCAGGCGGGTATAATTGTGGGGAAAAAGAAGTATATAGACAAGATGAAAAAAAATCAGCTTTTAAGAGCTTTAAGAGTGGATAAGATGACTCTTGCCGCTCTTGAAGCTACTCTTAATTATTATGTAGATGAAAAAGAAGCTGTAAGAAATATTCCCACTCTGTACATGATGCTCAGCAGCAGTGAGAATCAGAAAAGCAGGGCTCAGATCTTAAAAGAAAAGTTGGAGCAGAGAGTGCCTGATTTCAAATTCACTGTGGATAGTGACTATTCAATGGTAGGCGGTGGTTCCATGCCTGAAGAAAAGATACCAACTTATGTAATCAGGACCAGAAGTAATAGAATATCTCCCGAGGAAGTAGATAGGAAATTGAGAAGGGCTGATATTCCCGTAATTGTACGTATAGCTAATGACGAAGTTGTAATGGATTTAAGAACTATATTAGACAAAGATTTTGATACTTTGGTAAATGAATTCGCAGATTTGTAAAACTCTTGTATTGTGTTTATCGGTTTAAGTTTGGAGGGAATTTGTATGAAGCACATTATAATAGGAACAGCAGGTCACATAGATCATGGTAAAACTACACTCATAAGGGCTCTCACGGGGAGAGAAACCGATACCTTGAAAGAAGAAAAAGAAAGAGGGATATCCATAAACCTTGGATTTACTTTTTTTGACTTGCCCTCCGGGAAGAGAGCTGGAATTATAGATGTACCGGGCCATGAAAAGTTTATAAAAAATATGCTGGCAGGAGTAAGTGGAATAGATCTAGTGCTTATGGTCATTGCAGCAGATGAAGGAGTAATGCCCCAAACTAGAGAGCATTTTGAAATACTTCAGCTGTTAAATGTAAATAAGGGCATTATAGTAATTACTAAAATTGATTTAGTTGACAAGGACTGGCTGGAAATGGTAGTGGAAGATGTAAAAAATGAATTTAAAGGAACTTTTCTGGAGGACGTTCCCATTCATAAAGTTTCCTCGAAAACAAAAGAGGGATTGGATTCTCTAATAGAGGATATAGATAGGCTTACAGATGTTGTACCTGCCAGAGATACTGTCGGTCATTTCAGGCTTCCTGTAGACAGGGTATTTTCAGTGAGCGGATTTGGAACTGTTGTAACGGGAACTATAATTAGTGGAAAAATTAAAGAAGGGGAAAACGTACAAATATATCCCTTAAAAATAAAATCCAAGGTAAGGGGAATACAAGTCCATGGACAGCAGGTGAGAGAAGCAGAAGCAGGTGAAAGGTGTGCAATAAACGTAGCAAATGTTAAAACCTCTGATATAGACAGGGGAGATGTGGTGTCTGTAGAAAATTTTATGGAACCTTCCCTTATGGTGGATTGTAAATTATACTATCTTAAAAGTGCTTCAAGACCTTTGGAAAATAGACAGAGGGTGCGATTGTATCATGGTACCAGTGAAATTATATGCAGAGTGGTAATACTTGACCGTGAGAAAGTAAATCCAGGTGAGGAAGCTTATGTCCAGCTCAGACTGGAAAAACAGCTTACATCCCAGAGAAATGACAGATTTGTAATAAGAAGCTACTCCCCAATGTATACCATAGGTGGAGGTACTATAATAGAGCCAGTGGCCAGAAAAGCCAAGAGATTCAATATGGATTATGTAGAAGAATTGAAATTAAAGGAAAGTGGGAAAACTGAAAGCATACTTGAAAATACAATTAAAAATTTAAGCAGCACTTATCCCGGAAAAGAGGAAATATTGAAGGCTATTGGGAAAAAGGATGATAATATTCAGGAGGAACTGAAAAAACTTATGGAAAATGAGTCCATAGCAGTGCTGAACAAAGGCGATAAACCAGTATATATTCACAGGGACTTTTTAGATAAAAAGGTTGAAATGCTGCAGGGCATTTTAAAGGATTTTCACAGTAAAAATCCTTTAAAAAGGGGTATGTCTAAAGAAGAGATTAAAAACAGGGTATTTGGAAATAAAATAAAGCAGAAAATATATGACTATATAATAGAATTGCTGAAGGGTAGAAATGAAATAAAACTTTATGGAAATTTCATATCCCTAGAGAATTTCAAGGTGGAATATACTCCGGCACAGAATAAAATTAGAGAAAATATACTATTTCAATTCAATAAAAGTGGATTTATTCCGCCTAAATATCTGGAATTGGAAGCTGGCTGCGGTGACAAGAGAAATTTCGAGATGGTATTTGAATCCCTGGTGGAGGATGGGGACATAGTAAAAGTTGGAGAAAATTGTTGGTTTTTATCTAAAGACTATGAATTGGCTAAAAATGTCGTAATAAATTTTATAAAGACCCGGGGAAGTATGTCCCTTGCCCAACTGAGGGATGAATTAAATACTAGCAGAAAATATGCCACAATACTTATGGAACATTTTGATGGCATAAAACTTACGAAAAGAGTGGATGACGAGAGAATTCTTTACTAATATCCGGAAAATGCTGTATGTAATTAATACATTGAGGTTATAGTAAAGATGAAAGCACTTATATAAAATATTTATGAAATGTATAAAATTATTTTATAGATTACTATTTCATTAATTTGTTGACATTATAACAGCATTTCACCTATAATAATACTTGTGCTTTCAATGGGAGTAGATAGGTGCTGGTGTGCCTGCCGGTCTTCAAAACCGTGTTGCCGTGCTAAGACCACGACGGGTGGGTTCGATTCCCACATATTCCCGCCAGCTTATACTACTAAAACCATTGAATTTACTTGATTTGATTATATATTTATGGGGATTTAAAAGGATACTTTTACAATGGAAATATTGTGAAAGTATCCTTTTTGTACTTCGAATGCCATTTAGATACCAGTGAAAGTGCTAACGAACGCATAAGGCTGACAATAGCTCCCTTTGTAGCTGAATAATCGATGAGTAAATTGTGGCCTTGGTGCCTTGGTAAGCTACAATTGAAGCTGTATTTATAATCGAATCTCCACATATATTCAAGACCAGGTTGAACAGATTGATGATGAGGTGGAAAAGCTATTGGGGTTTTTCTACATTGAGTTTTGTAACCTAAATATGGATATGGGCAGAGACAGAGGTAATGCAGCATAAAAATCGGGAATAAGTAGCTCAATTTTTTATAATTTCACCTAAAAATGTTGAGCCTAAAATAAGGAGACCTCCTATTATTTGAATAAGTGTCATAGTTTCACCTAAAAATATGGCAGAAATAAATACAGCTGAAATTGGATCTATGTAGCTTAAGATGGCTATAGATTGTCCATCTAATTTTTTTATAGAGGTAAAATAAAGTAAATAGGCTATGCCTGTATGTAAAATACCTACTATAAATATAAAAACCAAGGCCTTATGACTTATCTCGCCAATATGGATGTTGTTTCTATAAAGTATACTGATCAGCAGTACTACAGCTGCTGTTATAAGCTGGATCAGCGTGGTTTCAAAACCTGATAAATTTTTAATAAATTTATTCATTAAAATCACACTGGCATAGAGGACTGCACCCAAAATTCCGTAAGATATTCCTTTTAAATGATTATAGGATCCTGCTGCTGCGGCATTATTGCCAGTATTGAGAATTAAAAATAGTCCTACAAGTGCCATAATAACGCATCCGGTTTTGAGCGGTGTAAGCTTTTCCCTGAGAATCAGGGGAGATAATATTATTACAAACACAGGAGCAAAATAATAGCTGAGAGTTGCAATGGATACTGTGGTGTACTTGTAAGCCTGAAACAGCGAAATCCAGTTTAATCCGAGGGCTGTTCCTGATATCAGAAGAAGCAGGAGATTTTGCTTTATTGATTGAAAGGAGATTTTTTTCTTTGTGAGATAACACACGCAGACTAAAAATAAGCTTCCAATAAAAGATCTGAAAAAGGCGAGTTCTGCAGAGGGTAAGTTTATATTTTTTACAAATACACCAATACTTCCAAATATAAGCATGGATGTGATAATATTGAGTTTAGCGTTCATTTCCGTTTCCCCCTAAAAAGTTTTATTTTTAAAATGTCTACAGACTAATTATAAAATAAATATCTCTATATAAAAATATATTTTATAGCTTTCTGAGTTTATTGATGTTATAATTTTTACATTGATGAAAAACTGTAATTTGCAAAGAATTTTATTAAAATGCTATAAAAGAGGTGGACTGGGCTTTAGTAAAGTTTACTAAAGATAAATTATGAAAGTAAAAAGAGTAAAAGACAATACGTTTTGCATTGATACGGGAATGACTTATATACCTTTTTATAAAATCAGTGATAAGGAGATTATCATGTTGGATACAGGATGGGCAGAGGGAGAGAGAAAGGGAATAGATGGAATCCTTCAGGAGAACGGCTTTAAGGTTAAGGGAATAATATGCACCCACGCACATATAGATCATGTGGGGAATAATTCGTATCTTAAGGAGAAATATGGATGTGTTATTGCCATGCCAGCTTACGAGGGTCTTATCTGTAGTTCTGCAATAAATTTGAAACTTTATTACAACAGCCAGACGCTGTCAGAAGTCAAAGAGCATTTTGGCAGTATGATCTGTAAAACTGATATTTTGATTTTAAATGATGAGGACAGAATAAATGTAGGTGGTATTGAATTTAAGCTTATTCATACACCAGGACACAGCCCTGCACATATGTGCATTGTAACTCCCGACAATGTTGCATATCTTGGAGATGCTCTCATAAGCTATGAAGTTATGAAGGGAGCCAAGATGCCTTATGCCTATATACTTACAGAGGATTTAAAGAGCAAAAAAAAGCTCTATGATTTAAGCTGTAGTAAGTATATAGTGGCTCATAAAGGTATTTTTGATGATATTACAAAACTTATAACAGATAATATACATTTTTATAGAAATAGAGCAAGAAAGATATATAATGCCATAGAGGACTCTATGACGATGGAAAACATAATGAATGCTGTTATAAAAGAATTTACACTGCATGTAAACAGTAAATACAAATATGCTATTATGAAGAAAATGCTTGAGTCCTATGTAGAGTATTTAAATGAAACGGGAGCTATAAAATTGAACATAGATAGTGGGTTCCTTAAATATTCAAAAGTACATTCTCCTGATTAAAACTTTTCAGACATTTTCTAGAGCCTGCTCCATATCTTCTATTATGTCTTCCACATCCTCTATTCCCACGGATAATCTTAGCAGATCATCATATATCCCCATTTGTATTTTTTCTTCTTCTGTATTATTGGAACATATAGTGGAAGAAGGATGAATTATTATGGATTTGGTGTCGCCTATATTTGTAAGGTTTAATATGAGTTTCAGGCTGTTTAAGAAATTAAAAGCCTTCTTTTTGGTTCCCAGTCTGAAAGTTAAAATACCACCAGCTCCGTTTTTATAATATTTTCTAATCAGGTCATGGTATTTGGAGCTTTCCAGGCCGGGATAGTTTACTTCTGAAACTTTTTTGTTAGAGTCCAGATACTTGGCCACTGTAAGTGCACTTTTACAGTGTTCTTTCATTCTGAGAGCCAGTGTCTCCACCCCTGTAAGATTTAAAAATGCGTTAAAGGGTGACATGGCAGGACCTATATCTCTTCCTATTGTATCTTTGAGTTTGGCTGTAAAGGACATATTGCCGAATTTCTTTATATAAGGCTCAAAATTGTTATATTTTGAGTCAGAATATTTGCTGCTTCCACCATCTATTATAATTCCACCTATGGAGTTGGAGGTTCCGTTTATGTATTTGGATGTGGAGTGTATTACCACATCTGCTCCATGCTGCAGAGGTTTTATGAGATATGGAGTTGTCATGGTTGAATCAATCATCAGAATAATATTGTGCAGCTTGCAGATCTTTGAAACAGGGTCTATGTCAAGAACATTCAGCTTGGGATTCCCTATAGTCTCTGCAAAAACCAATCTGGTATTTTCATTTATGGCCAGTTCCAGGGATTCTTTGTTTAATTCTTCTAAAAATTTTATCTTTATTCCAAAGGATTTTAAATTTCTTATCAAGGTATAGCTGCCGCCATAGAGACCACAGGAAGCAATTATCTCGTTTCCGGGTTCCAATACGTTCATAATTGCAAGGTAGATGGCGCTCATGCCCGATGCTGCAGATGTTGCACTCAGTCCGTCTTCTATGCTGGCCATTCTTCTTTCAAAAGATATGACGGTAGGGTTGGATATCCTGGTGTAGGCATAGCCCATGGATTTTCCAGTGAATATATCCTCTAGATTTTCTGCACTTTTATGAGCATATGCATTTGAAAGGTAGATGGGGGTATTGGTGGCTCCAGTATAATCTATATTAAAATTTCCATGTATGAGTTTTGTATTGAATTTCATTGTTTCACTCCCAGTAATTTATTTGAAGGATGGTGTGTGACAAGCATACCACCCTCCATTGACTTCATGTTATTTTTTTTGTATCACCAATAAATTGTAACCGTCATAGTTTGTATCTTTAAAGATTACCTTGTGTCCCTCGTTTTTTACACTTTGGGGAACATTGTTTATAGGATCGCCGTCATCCAAATAAAATCCCAGCTTTTGCCCGGATTTTACTTTAGAAAGTTCTATTTTCACCTTTACAAAATTTATAGGGCATTTTACTCCTCTTAAATCCACAATTTTAAGGTCTCCAATTTTATCATGGTCGTTCACTTCACCATTGTCTTCATTATAGGATTTTGACTGCGTATTCTCTTCTTTTGGAAGGGTTATTTCCAATTTTCCGTTTAAGGATCTATACATTGCATCCACTTTGTTGTACAGGTATTCTACTTCTGAAGCTTTGCTGGATATATCATTTGTACCGTCTATTTTGTAGTCTATGAGATCTCCAAAAAGCTTTTTAATTGAGGGTTTTACATAACCTGTCTCTACAAAATTCTTGTTGAATTCCTCAAATATCTCTCTGTCTTTGTTTGAATCCACTCCTCTGAGTACCAGAAGGGTTCTTGCCGAGGACAGTGCAGAGGAATACAGATCGGAATTTTGTTTTGTGTCTTTGTACTTCTCAAGTGAGGATTTGGCATTTGACAAATCCAGTTTTATAACATCCATTACACCGGAACTGCATTCTCCAGGCCCTCTGCCCTTTAATGAAAATCTCTCGCAGGCTCCAAAATCAAAGTAAATATCGGGATCTTCTACAAATTTATCCACATCGGTGTACTTGCTCATAAGAGTTTTTATATCCGATGACCTGTTATCCAGAAAATCATAAAAATCTTCATATCCGGAATTAATTTTTAGTTCTGCAAGTTCATGGATGAACAGGGGAACTTTCTTTGCAGGTACATCTCCATAGGTATCTCCCATTCTGGCTACATTTGATCCTATTTTTCCTCCAAAGGATATGGAGTACATTGGAACCAGGCCGTTTTTTGTTCGTCTGGCTCTGCCGTGAAGGCCAAGGGCTCCTTTTTCGTGCTGAGCACAGGAATTTGGGCATCCTGATATAAACAGTCTTGGAAGGGCAGCTTTTATTTCAGGTGATGTACCTTCAAATTCTTTCTTTATGGCTTTTAACAGATTTTGTGAAAGACATAATCCAAGCTGGCAAGTGGAAGCACCCACGCAGGTTACAGAGTTATCTATGTTGTATATGGAAGTAAAGCTGCCTGTTATTTCTATAAGAGCTTCAGCATCTTTTTTCTTTAAATCTCTTATAAAAAATCCCTGGGTGTTTGTAACCCTGATGGATGTTTTATAATTCAAATTTTCTATGAAAGCAAGTACTTTATTTAAGCTTTCAACTTTTAAATTTCCGCTTTGAGGATGAACATAGACGGAATAGTAGCCTTCCTGTTTTTGCGGAAACAGTACATTTTTAGGCTTTTCATCCACATTTACGTCCCGGACAATCTTGGCATCAGGGTGTAGTATAAATTCATTTTCATCCACCTGTATGTTGAGACCGCCTTTTTCCTTTAGTTTGTTTATCTCTGAACTTAATTCTTCAACAAATTTTTTTTCACCCAGTCTCATGAGTATGAACCTTATTCTGGCCTTATTTTTATTGGTTCTGTCTCCTTCGACTTCAAATACATTTTTAAGGCCCTGTATATAGTATAGTATTTCATCTGCTGGTATGAAATCCTTAAGCTTTAAAGCAACTCTCGGACTTCCGCCAAATCCTCCGGCCCCATATACCTCAAAGCCCCTCCTGCCATCTACTATTTTTGCAATGAATCCCAGATCGGATATGGTTGCATTGCCTGTATCTTCTGGACTATTGGAGAAGGCTATCTTGTATTTTCTGGGCATGTTCATGGTGGTTGGATCTTTTATGAGGTAATTGGTGGCTGCTTTTACATAGGGGGTTACGTCAAAGACGTCGTCTGTTGAAACACCTGAAAGAGGGGAACACTCCACATTTCGAACGGTATTTCCACCAGTGCCCTTTGTTATTATGCCTACTTCTATCAAAGAATTTATTATTGGATAGGCATCTTTCAAATCAACACTTTGAAATTGAATGTCCTGTCTGGAGGTGAATTTCAATTTGCCTTTTGCATATTTTTCTGCAAGTTCACTTATACGTTTGAATTGTTCTAAAGTTATGACTCCTCCGGGTATTCTAGTTCTCACCATGTAGGTTTCCTTTTTTCTCTGCTCGTATACACCCATGGAAACCCTAAAAGCTTTAAATCTCACAGGATCTATTGCATTGTTTAAATACTGCTGTGATTTTTCTTTTATGTCTTCTATGGATTTATAATGATCTTCACTTATATTTATCATAATATCTCACTCCTTTTTTAAACTATTTCATACTCAAGCTTTTCAACATTTTTGTCTTTGTCGATTTTAAACAAATTAAATACTGGTTTCTTTTTTTCAAGAGATAAAATTCCGTACAATATTTTGTCATCAAAAGCAAGCCTTTTATCCTCTTCAGATGGCCTGGAAGGTGAATAAGGATGAGAATGATAATTGCCAATCATATTAAATTTTTCACTTCTCATGAGCTTTACAGCTTTGAATTGTTCGGCAGGATCCATGGAAAAATGTTCGCTGCTGTGATCTGTATTGGTCAAGGAGTATATTTTTTTAATAAAAATATCTTTTCCAGAATCCAGTCCTCCAAGATAACCACAGCATTCATCGGGAAATTCATCCCTGGCCTGTTTTAAAATTTTTTCATATTGCAATTTGTCTATATATATCATAAATATCACCTGCTTAATTTGCTGTTTTGAGATCACAGGCTGTCTGTTCATAGTCTATCAGCTTTTTTATTGTAGGGTGCTCACCGCATATGCCGCAGTTCTTGTTCTTGGATACCTTTATTTTTCTGAATTCCATTGTCATTGCGTTGTAAGTCAAAAGATATCCTGCAAGGGTACTGCCGATTTTAAGTATATACTTGAGGGCTTCTGTTGCCTGAAGTGATCCTATAATTCCTCCCATTACACCTAGAACACCTGCTTCCTTGCAGGTTGGTACAACACCTGCAGGAGGTGGTGATTGAAAAATACATCTGTAGCAGGGAGTACCGTTGTCAGGTATATAAGTTGTGAGCTGCCCTTGAAATCTTATTATTCCTCCATGTGAAAATGGTTTTTTGGAAATTACACAGGCATCGTTTATTAAAAATTTGGCGGGAAAATTATCTGTACCGTCTATTATAAAATCATAATCCTGGTCCTTTATGATATCCAAGATATTGCTGGAGTCTACAAGTTCCCTATAAGTTATTACATTTACGTCTGGATTCAATTCATTTATGGTTTCTTTTCCGGACTGAACTTTAGCCTTTCCCACGTCCTTTGTGCGATGGATTATCTGTCTTTGAAGGTTTGAAAGATCCACTATGTCTCCATCTACAAGGCCTATAGTTCCTATCCCTGCAGCAGCCAGATACATGGCAGCAGGTGCTCCCAGACCGCCCGTACCTATAATGAGGATTTTGGAGTTTAAAAGTTTTTCCTGACCTTCCACACCTACTTCGGACAGGATAATGTGTCTTGAATACCTTTCTATCTGATCCTCACTAAAATCCACTATTTCCACCCCCCATGAAGTATAGAAAATCAATTTTGTCATTTTCTTTTAGAACGGTGCTGTTAAAATTGGCTCTATCTATGAATTCGTCATTTAACTGAACAGAAACCATGTCTGGCATTTCTACATTTTCTATTTTTAAAATTTTTGTTACAGTGACTCCCTCCTTTATATCTTTAATTTTACCATTAATTGTTACTTTCATGATACCCTCCTCGTTGTTCATTTAACATTTTTATCTTCTAACCATTTTGGAAAAAAGAATTTACACTTAATTTAAACTGTGACAAAATAAAAAACTTTCCTGTTATAATTTACAAGAAAGTCATTTTTATAATTAATTTTCTCATCTTTCAGGCAAATTATATAACCCGCTGGAATTGGCACCTTTGAAAATAATCGGGTTGCCGGGCATCATAGGGCCAGTCCCTCTGCCTCTCTTGATAAGAATTCAATGTTTAATTTATTAAATACTAACACATTTAAAATAAATTTGTCAATAAATTTATTTTTGTCGTATTGACACCTGCCTCCCTTTCGTACTATATTTTTATTAGGCTCTTGGATGCGGAGGGAGTTTGATTGCAAAGAATACTTTTCTCAATAAGAATTAAGAATTCAATTTTGGTAGATTTTCGATTTATCCGAAAATCTTCATAATTGTGCATTGTAAAATGTGAATTGTACATTGACTAAAGTATACAATAATGATAAAAGGTATGATGTTATGATAGACAATTACAGATTATTTAGAGATCTAGCTTCAGAAGAAAAAGAAATATTCAATTTAATACAAAAAAATGGTGTTATGACCAAGAATGAAATCTTATTTAAAACAGGTATGAAATTGACTACGCTGAATCGAGTTATGAACCCACTTGAAAAAAAATCCATTTTGGTTCAAAAATGTATGGGCGAATCTACAGGCGGAAGGAAACCTGTGCTGTATGATGTAAATGTGTGCAGGTTTTATATTATGGGCATAAGTATATGCAGCACTCATGTGCAGGTATCTATAGTGAACTTGAGAATGGAAATTTTTTATAAAAAGGGCTTTTATATCGATTATTGCAATTCTTGTGATGAAGTCATAGAAGAAATTCTCTATATTATAAAGAGTGCCTATGAGGAATTAAATCTAAAACTTCTCCAGCTTGTGGGAATTGGGCTTGCAGTTGAAACGGGGTTTTGGGATAATGAGCGCATAAGTAGAATACTTGAAGAAAAGTTGGGGTGCAGTGTAACCAGCGGTAATTGTGCAGACTCAGCTGTTACTGCGGAGTATTTTTATGGAGCAGGAAGGAATTTTGAAAATATGGCTTATTTTGATTGTGGTGCTAGACTGAAGCAGGCGGCAGTCATACAGGGGAGGATTATGAGATCATCCGGAGATAATGAGTATGCCTTTGAACATATGATTGAAAACATTTATGGTTATATTGATTTTAATGAAGTATATTCAAGGAGTATGAAAAATTGTGGAACATCTGAAAAATTTATTTTAGATGCCGCATCAAAACTGGGAAAAAGCATTGAATCCTATACAAATTTATTGAACATTGAATGTATTGTATTAAGCGGATTTCTGATTGATTTTGATACGTTTTATGAAACCTGTATAAAATATATTCCTGAAAGAGTATCCGTAAAAAGATACGGATATTTTAAAGAAGACTCGGTTTCAGTAGGTGCAGCGGCTCTTTTTCTTGAAAGGTGTATTGATAATAAAAATTCAAAATATAAAAAAATTGTTGTTGACAAAGTATTTTAAAAGTTATATCATATACGTAAATTAAAAATGAATAATGAATAACTTCTTATCAAGAGTGATGGAGGGACTGGCCCTATGATATCCGGCAACCTGAATAGATTTTGTATTCAATGGTGCTAATTCCAGCAGGTATACCCTGAAAGATGAGAGACAAGAGGATATGACTTCCTGTGGTTTCTCCACAGGAAGTTTTTTTATTGGACTGACTAGAAAAACTAGAGGTCAAGTTGAACTTATTATAGAGATGGATTATATAATCTCTACTTAGTAAGTTATACTTGGCCTTTTATTGTGTATTAGTGTATCTACTTGATAAAATAAATGGAGGTTAGGATGTGATATGAAGATTTAAAATATAGAATAGAGAAATTTCAAATACTTTTTACCAAAATAGTAAAAAGGGTGTAAATAAATGAATTGAATTCTGTAGTGATTCTAAATTATGACAATTTCAATGTTTACATATTTAAAATAATATGAGTTGAATTATAAGGAGAAAATAAAGATGAAGGCAGCAAATATAAAAATTAACTCTTATAAAGAATTAAAAATTTTAGGGAATGTAATTATTGCATTGATAGTCCCAGTAATGTTATTGATATTATGGCAGGTGTTAAGTAGTAAGGGGTTGATTAAACAGTCAGTTCTTCCTTCTCCATCCAAAATATTCTTAACTTTGATTGACATGATTAAAAGTGGAGAACTTCTTAGAAATTTATATGTAAGTGTAGTTAGAGTTATAAAAGGATATTGTATAGGTGCAGCCTTAGGAATAATTTTTGGAATATTTATTGGGTTATTTAGAATAGCAGAGAGAGCCATAGATTTACTGATACAATTTTTAAGACCAATTCCTATTGTTGCATGGGTACCAGTTCTTATTTTGTGGATGGGTATTGATGAGGCATCTAAAATAACTGTAATAGTAATTGGCAGCTTTTGGCCAATATTAATAAATACAATTTATGGTATAAAAAGTACTGATAAAAAATATTTAGAGATTTCCGAAATATTGGAAAAAAATGAATTTGAAAAACTAATAAAGATAGTTTTTCCTTCTGCACTTCCGTCAATTTTTACAGGACTTCGCATCGGAATCGGAAGTGCATGGATGAGTGTTATTACAGCAGAAATAATAGCTGCTACTTCTGGAATAGGCTATGCAATATCTTATGCAAGGGAGTTATCACAGCCTGATGTAATGCTGGTTGGAGTTTTCTCAATAGGGGTAATTGGATTTTTGATAGATTATTTCATAAAAAAATTACAGTATGTAATTGTAAAATGGGATGTTAATAATGGAAATTAGGAAGGGAGTATAAATATTTTGAATAAACAAGAAAATTGTAATGCTATTGAGATAAAAAATTTAAATAAAAATTTCAAATTAGATGGCGGAAACCTTAATGTGTTAGAAGATATAAACCTGTCAGTCAAAAAAGGAGAATTTTTAAGTATTGTAGGAGCAAGTGGATGTGGAAAAAGCACGTTGCTGAGAATAATAGTCGGATTGGATAAAGATTATAGCGGAGCTATTTTTTCTTATGGTAAACCTGTTAATGGACCAGGAATAGATAGGGGAATGGTATTTCAGGAAGCAAGACTTTTTCCATGGCTTACAGTAGAAAAAAATGTAGAATTTGGGATAAGTGAGAAAATGTCGAGTGAAGAAAAAAGAGAATTAGTTTATAAACAACTTGAATTAGTCGAACTGACTGGCTTTGCAAGATCATATCCAAATCAGCTTTCAGGAGGGATGAAACAAAGAATAAGTATTGCAAGGGCACTTATAAATAAACCAAAACTGCTATTGCTTGACGAACCATTTGGAGCGCTTGATGCTATGACACGTATTAATATGCAACAGGAGATTCTAAAAATATGGGAAAAGGAAAATACAACCATGATACTTGTAACCCATGATATAGATGAAGCAATTTATCTTGGAGATAGGGTTGTAGTATTATCAAAGAGGCCTGGAAAAATTAAAAAAATAATACATGTAAATTTGACGAGACCTAGGGATAGAGGTAATTATGATTTTACGCAGATTAAAAGTGAAATATATGATGAGTTTTTTACGAAAGTTGATAATCCATTTTCATGTAGTATGTAGATTTAAAATATAATGGGAGAGAGAAGTAAATTAGCTAATATATTTATTTGGAATATTCATAATAATGGTAAGATTATACTTTTAATTGGATTGAAAAATCTCAATTTAATCACTGAGATTTTTTTATAACTAAAATTAATGAAAATATTTAAATAAAGGAGACTTAATAAATGAGCTATTATAGTTATTTGGAATGTTCAAAATGTGGTAAAAAGTACTCAAAGGATGAACCTCATAATCTGTGTGAATGTGGCGGACCACTGCTGGTTAGGTATGATTTTGATGAGATTAAAAAAAATGTGGACAAAAATATTTTTAAGACAAGAAAGAAGGGGCTATTTAGATTTAAAGAACTACTTCCAATAGATGATGAGAATAATATAGTAACCCTTGGAGAAGGTGATACCCCTATAACTGAGGCTAGAACCTTGGGAAGAAGAATAGGATTTGAAAATCTGTATATAAAAGATGAGGGGCTTAATCCGACAGGAACGTTTAAAGCAAGAGGTGCTGCAGTTGGTGTGTCGAAGGCGAAAGAATTGGGCATAAAAACAATAGCTATGCCTACTGCGGGAAATGCGGGGGGAGCGTGGTCGGCATACTCGGCTAAAGCTGGCATTAAGCTTGTAGTTGCTATGCCGCAAGATGCTCCTGAGCTTGCTAAGAAAGAAGCATATATATATGGAGCAAAGACTTATCTTGTAAAAGGTTTGATATCTGATGCAGGTAAAATAATATCGAGAGGTGTAAAAAAGCATGGCTGGTTTGATGCTGCGACTTTAAAAGAACCCTATAGAATCGAGGGTAAAAAAACTATGGGAATTGAAATAGCAGAATATTTTGACTGGGAATTTCCTGATGCCATACTTTATCCTACAGGAGGAGGTGTTGGAATAATTGGTATATGGAAGGCATTCAATGAGTTAAGGCAACTGGGATGGATAAAAGATAAAATACCAAAACTTATTTCTGTTCAGGCAGAAGGTTGTAATCCTATAGTTAAAGCTTTTAATAAGAAAAAGGATGTTTCTGAATTCTGCAGTGGAGCAAATACTATTGCAGGTGGTATACGTGTTCCCAAAGCACTGGGAGATTTTATAGTATTAGATGCCATAAAAAAGAGCGGAGGTACGGCAGTTCAGGTAAAAGACTCAGAAATTTTAGATTCTATAAATTTGATTGCTAGAACTGAGGGGCTATTTATATGCCCAGAAGGAGCGGCACTTGTTGCAGCAGTTGAAAAGCTTAGAAAAAGTAATTTCTTAAAATCCAATGAAAAAATTGTGCTTTTAAATACTGGGAGTGGATTGAAATATCCTAATTTGGTTAGTGAAAAACTTCCTGTAATTGAAATTGACAATGATATTTAAAAAGGAGATGGTTGTTGTGAAAAAAATATTTTCCATAGTTGCAATACTACTTATAAGTATATTCGCATTTTCAGGCTGCGGACAGACAAATAACACTTCAAGCAGTAAAAAACAAAGTGATTCAAAACCTAAAGAGATAAATATAGGATTTCAGCCGGGAATAAATCATTCACTTTTGATTATTGCTAAAAATAAAGGATGGTTTGATGAAGAATTTAAAAAGGATAATATCAAAATAAAATTTCAAAGTTTTGTTTCAGGGCCTCCTATGATTGAAGCATTTGCGGGAGGAAAGCTTGATGTAGGAGAAGTTGGTGATCAACCTTCAATTCAGGCTAGGGCAAATAATATTGACATTAAAGCAGTAGGAGTTTACGCAGCAGGGTATAAATTGAATTCAATATTGGCAGCTACTGTTTCAAACATAAAATCTGCTAAAGATCTTAAGGGAAAAAAAGTTGCAGTTACAGTTGGGTCATCTGCACACATCCTTCTCGTAAGATATCTGGCATCTGCTGGACTTAAGGAAAGTGACATAAAACTTGTCAATTTGCAGCCGCCCGATATAAAGACAGCTTTTACATCCAAGGATATTGATGCTGCAGTTGTTTGGGATCCCTATGCGTCCTCTATTGAATACGAAAAAACAGCAAAATTGATAGGTGATGGAACAAATCTAAAATATGATATTAATTTTATTATAGTAGACAATGATTTTGCAAAAAAGAACCCTGATATAGTAAAGAGATTACTGAAGGTATATAAAAAGACTGAAGATTGGGTTAAAGCAAATCCCGATGAAGCAACAAATATTATGGCTAAAGAGCTTAAATTAAATAAAGTCGTTGTTCAAAAAGGTCTTTCTAGAGAAGATTTTGACATAAGGTTGACAGATGAGGTTACGAATTCACTTTCATCTACAATTAAAACTTTAAGGCAAAATAAAACTATAAGAAAAGATGTAAAGGTTGATGAACTTGTAGATAAAACCTATTTGAATGCTGCAGGAATAAAATGATCATAAGAAGGTATTCATATGGAGTCACTTGATTTAAATAGTTTTTCAGAAATAAGGCTGCCGAAATTTTTCAAGATAAGACAAAAATTTAAAAAAGATAAAATCGAAAATATATCATATAAAATAAGAGGACGTATTAAACCATATATAATTAATTTAAGGAATAAAAGAATTGCTGTAGGAGTAGGCAGCAGGGGAATAGCCAATATAAATATAATAACAAGAACTGTCGTAGATTCATTGAAAGAAGAAGGAGCTGTACCATTCATAGTACCAGCAATGGGAAGCCATGGAGGATCAACGGAAAGTGGACAAAAGGAAATATTGGCTTCTTATGGTATTACGGAAAAATCAATGGGTGTTTCTATAAATGCATCAATGGATGTGCAAGTTATAGGAGAGTATGAACCAGGGCTACCTGTATATATTTCGAAAAGTGCCATTTCTGCTGATGGGATAGTTATAATACCAAGAATAAAGCCACATACGGGATTCAGGGGAAAAGTTGAAAGCGGTATTTGTAAAATGCTATCGATAGGACTTGGAAAACAGATGGGAGCAGATTCGATACACAGCAAAGGCTTCGGAAGATTCTCTGAATTAATACCAGGCATTGGGTGCATGGTGGCTGAAAAAACTAATCTACTATTTGCACTGGCTTTAGTTGAAAATGCCTATGATGAAACTTGTAAAATAGAATTTGTGACTAAAGATGAAATAATCAATTTAAAAAAAGAGGAAATGCTGCTTGAAGAAAGTAGAAGACTTATGGGTAGGATACTCATACCTAAGTTTGATGTGCTTGTGATAAGTGAAATAGGAAAAAATATAAGCGGTAATGGGCAGGATCCTAATGTGACTGGGTTATATTTCACAAAGTATGCCAATGGAGGCCCGAAATTCAAAAAATGTGTAATACTTGACTTAACTGAAGAATCTCATGGGAATGCCAATGGTGTAGGAGTATCCGATGTTATTACCAGAAAGTTATTTGATAAAATAGATTTTAAGACAATGTATACTAATTGTTTTACAAGTACCTATGTTGAGCCAGCTAAAGTGCCTATGGTAGCATCAAATTCAGAAGATGCAATAAAAATGGCAGTAAAAATTTGTAATGGTATAAAAAATGAAGATACAAAAATTGTTTGGATCAAAAATACGATGAAGTTGGAGAATATCTTAGTAAGCGAACCTCTTTTGAAGGAAGTGCAGCTTAATTCAAGTTTAGATATTTTGACTGAACCAAGGGATTTGAAATTTTATAAAGGGGAGCCTGAGTTTTTATAAGATAAAATTATTATAAGCTAACAGAAATTTTTTACTTTTACTTGATTGACTAGAAAAACTAGAGATCAGGTTTTATTGATATACCAATAAAATCTGATCTTTTTATAACTTTAAAAAATATAGTGGAATGTGAGGTGTTGTAATTATGAGCAGCAGTTGCAGCAATATTAATTGAACAGTATTTAATATTTTAGCTCTGAACTTTTGATATTTGAATAGGTAATTGCGAAACTCACTGATAAAAATGAATTGATAATGGGAAGAAGTTTCAAAAAAAGGTACTTAGAAGATTAGAGGTAATTCTTGTAATTTATAATAGCTAAACAGAAAAAAAGGGCATAAGAAATAAAGCCATGATTAATTCTAAAATTTTAAAATAGCTGGTATTTATGCAATTAATGGTTTTAGACTTTTGATATATTCATGCCTGTGTATTTTATTGGCTATGACAGCTGTTATCAGCTGAGTTATACCAGCAAGAAGCAAGTCAGCATGAAGGGTTTTTTCATTTTGTGTCCTGCGCTCTGCAATACAGCAGCTGTGTTTAAAATTTTCGATACTTTTTTCTATAGCAGAACGAATTTTATAGGTGCAGTTCCATTCCTGAGAACCACGAACGGTTCCGGGATATGCACGCAGGTTCTTTTCAGGATAAATGTAAAACATCCTGCCGCAGGATGATTTAGTACAGGGATCTTCACAAAAAGTTTTTCGTTTACTCTTTTTCGTTTCTTTATTGTAGACCCATTTCATTTTAGGGCAAACGAATTTCATTGTAGGAATTCCTGAACGCAAATGTGATTTGCTGCTTTCCCGTTTCATGGGCAGTGAATGGTCATGGGGACAGCAGGGAACAGCATCTTCATTCAAAGGACAATCAGATTCTTCTGATACGATTTTAGTTTTTAGTGGTATGTATGCTTTTTCAAACTTTAATTCCTGTAAAAGACAGCTGTAAATTTCAATGCTGTCAAAGGCAGCATCGCCTAAAAATATTTTAGGGTTTATCATGGGATGTTTTTTTAAAAAATCCTTAAGAACAGGTATAAGAGCTTTAGCATCAGCAAGAGATTTATCCTCATCAGGTGAGTTGGACTTTTTTTCAACAACAATGTCTGGATGAGCTTTAAGGAAATTTTTATTGTAAAATGAAATGTTTCTTACAATGCCAAGACCGTTGGTAACAAGACCAAATTTAAAAGCATAGCAAAAATGTCCATTAATATACATCTGCTGGACAGCAGGATTGGCATTAGCATGGGAAGGCATGGCACCATAAGCAGCTTTATAAGGATCATAGGAATCACCTAAACCATTTAACTTCTTAAAAGTTTTAAGCTGTTTTATAATGCGGTTGGCATATTTAGGATTGTTTTCAGTTACGAAAGCTTCAATACCAGAAGTATCGAAGATGGTCATGGATGCAAGTTTCTTATTAATTTGTTGGCATATTGGTTCAGTAATATCAACTAGATTATCAAACATCAATTGTAAGTCCAGAATAAAATCCTGTTTAAAGCGTGTGAATTTAGAGGCATCAGGAACTTTAAGAAAGCCGCAGAAATCCCTTAATTCCTGAGAATACTTAAGGAAGATAATCAGAAGGGAATCTTTAGGAATAGAAAAAATACGCTGCAAGATTAAAGCACGAAGCATAGCGTAAAGCTTATATTTACGAGGTCTTCCGGTGGGCGCATAAAAATGATTTATGAAAGAAATGGGAACTAAATCATCAAGATTAATAGTGTTTTCAAGTAAAGAAAGAAACTGGGGCTTGTTGTTTTGAAATTTTTCTTTGCAGTCAGAAAATATATCTGCCAAAGAAAGCTGTTTATATGTTATCATAAATATGTAACTCCTTTCTGAGGTATAATGGTGATTTTGTTTTTTGATTCAATTCAATTTTACCATAAATCAGTGAGGAGTTATTTTATTTTGCAGCAAGAAATATACCGCATTTATGCGGATTACAGCGTTTCGCAAACGCCTATTGATATTTGAATTATGAAAGGAGTGTTCATATGTCTGAAAAGAAATTTAACTCAAAGGAAAATGGCTGGAGCGATCTTGTAAAAAAGGAAGATTGGTGGGCAGTATGGATAGGATTGATTCTGGTGGTGGCAGCAGTTATTCTCTGGTCTTTAGGAAGTTCAATAAAATTTATTACCGCCAAAATTCCAAAATGGACAAATATAGGCGTTCTTTTCTCCGCACTGGGAAATAACATCTGGTCCATTGTACTTCTGTTCGTTGTATTTTTAATTTTATTTTCTATTGCAAATTTATTTTTACACTACAGATTTAAGGACTTTTTTATAGGATTTTTACTTCTATTTATTTTAAGTGTTATAATCAATTCTTTTAGTTCCTGGGGGTGGGCGCAAAAGTATAATTTGGAAGCGCCTCTTGTTGCACTGTTCATAGGACTTATAATCAGCAATTTGTTTTCTATTCCAAAATGGTTTGAAACAGCGCTCAGGACAGAATTATATGTAAAAGTGGGTATTGTGCTTTTAGGTGCTACGCTTCCCTTCACACTGATTGTAAAAGCTGGTCCTGTTGCATTCTTACAGGCAACTGTAATTGCTGTATCTACATTTTTGATAATTTATTTTGTAGGTACGAAATGGCTGGGATTGGATAAGAGGTTTGCTGCCACTTTAGGAGCGGGTGGTTCTATCTGCGGAGTTTCAGCATCCATAGCTGTAGGAAGTGCTATACAGACAAAAAAAGAACATGTGTCTGTGGCCATCTCTCTGGTAGTGGCTTGGGCAGTGGTGATGATTTTTGCACTCTCCATATTTATAAAAGTCACAGGCATATCTGCAGGAGCGGCAGGAGCATGGATTGGAACGTCTGAATTTGCAGATGCCGCAGGAGTTACAGCAGCCAGTTCTTTTGGAGATAAGGCCATAACTACGTTTACTCTTATGAAGGTTGTAGGTCGTGATATGTTTATTGGAATCTGGTGCTTTATTTTGGCTATAATCTCCATTACAAAATGGGAGGATAAAGAAACTGGAGTAAAAGCCAACGCTTCTGATATCTGGCATAGATTTCCCAAATTTGTAATTGGATTTTTTGTGGGCTCAATATTTCTCACCATTTTGCTTTCAAGTGTTTCTCCTGCTGCAGCAGTAACTGTCAATTCCAATGTAATTGCTCCAATTAAGGAGATCAGAACCTGGGCATTTACTTTCTGTTTTCTGTCCATTGGACTTACCACCCGATTTAAACAGCTTACAGCTGTCGGCTGGAAGCCTTTTGCCGCATTTTCAACCGGTGCAGTTATAAATGTAATACTTGGATATTTAGTTTCTGTAGTAATTCTGGGATCCTATTGGTCAAGCTTATAGGTTGAAATTCGAATTTGAGGAGAGAGGGGATATCCTTATTCAGGATGTCCTCTTTTTTTGCATGAGAAAAACTATTAAGCTAAAGCATTCCCCATTTTCTCTCGTATTCTACTTTCAGAATGTATTCCTCATCTTTGAATCCATTCTCTGTTAACATTTTAACTGCATAGTTGAAGTCAAAGGTTTCGGTTTCCATGATTATTCTGTCTTTCTTAGAAGTTATTTTCCAGTCATTGTGAGCTGATTTTAAAATTTCCACCATAGAGGCGATTCTCGAAAAACGTTGTTCAAGCAAATGACCTAGATTCCTCAGTGATTCAACAACTGTTTCCATGTCTTCCAATTTAGAAGCTTCCGGGAAGGGTTGAAAAAATTTAAAGATTATACGGACGTTTTGTATACATGTGATTTGATCTTTATCCACTATTAAACACTTCCTCTCTTAAATGTTCTAATTCTATTTAAATATAAATAATTTTTCTATTGGAGTATTAAGGGCTTTTGAAATATCATATGCAAGCTTTAAGGATGGATTATAACGGCCTTTTTCTAATCTTTGTATAGTTTCTCTTCTAACATTGACCATTTTTGCCAATTGTTCTTGAGTAATATTATTTAATTTTCTGTACTGTTTAATTGTTGTTATTAATTTCATCTTAGTTCCTCTCAAAATAAAAAAATGAGAAAATAAAAATTGCTATAATTGAAAAATAAAAAATTAATAAAACTACTAGAAAATTAGGTATAATATTTAACGACAATACTGATATCATTATGATGATACCAATAATACAACTTATAAAACCTACCATAGAAGCCTTTAATACATTTAATTTGAATAATTCATCTTTAATTTTAGGGAATAATTTAAAAACAGCAATGAATATTATTAAAAGGGAAATTAAACCTATAATTAATAATATTGCAGGGTTGATTTCTCCTGAGTTAGGTTTATGGCTGTAAGTGTTGTACCAGTTCATAGTTGCAAAGAACATAGGTATAATGGTACAAACAATAAAAAATATTGCGGTAAGTATTTTATTGTTTTCATTCATTACAAATCACATCCATTTCTTCATTATGATACAAATATATCACATTTGTATTTATAAATCAATTGATTTTTGCTGCAGCTATTTCTAATCTTATGTTAATCTTTCGCTAATTTTTGTCTAATGTTTTCCCTTTAATATAGAAGTAACAAATAAATTTGGAGGAGAATGAGAATAATATGTCTATTACAATTGAACAAATTGATCTATTGAGGAAGAGAGCAGATGTAGGTTATAAGGAGGCAAAAGAAGCGCTGGAGAGATGCAATGGGGATATAGTGGAGGCACTTTCGTATCTGGAAGATGAAAATAAGATAAAGCCCGAAAAGGATGTTTTTAAAGATTCTTCTTTTATAAAAAAAATTAAGAGTATTATTTCAAAGGGAAACAAAATAAGAATTGTTATATCAAGAAATGAAAAGACCATATTGAACTTGCCGCTGACATTGGCAGTGGTGTTTACCGTAATTGCATTTCCAGCTGTTATAGCTGCTGTAGTCATTGCATTAATCGCGAATTGTAGGATAAGGTTTCACAAAGACAGTGGAGAGGAGTGCAGTATTAACCACAAAATAGAAAAAGTAACTTCCACTGTAAACAATGCTAAAGATAAAATAGTAGAAGATTTCAAGAATGCCTAGGAAAGGGGCTGCTGTACAAACTTAGTTGTGCAACAGCCTCTAAATTTTTATCTGACTGAACCTAAGGATCATTTGATGGATATTTGGCTGTTAAGATGAGATAAAAAAGGTATAATAAAGTTAATATGATGAATTTAAAGAGAGGGAGGATAATATGGCCGGTAAAAAAATTCTAATTATAGAAGATGAGTCGAAAATTGCAAGGTTCGTTCAATTGGAACTCCAGCATGAGGGATATGAGGTAGACTGTTGTGAAGATGGAAGAAAAGGGCTGGGAAAAGCCTTGAACGAAAAATTTGACCTTATAATACTGGATGTTATGCTTCCTTCTATAAATGGCATGGAGGTTTTGAGGAGGCTTAGGAAGGTATCTCATGTTCCGGTAATCATGCTTACAGCTAAAGATGAGGTCATAGATAAAGTTATGGCACTGGATGTGGGGGCTGAAGATTATGTAACAAAGCCTTTTGCAATAGAAGAACTTCTGGCACGTATAAGAGTTATATTCAAATATAAGACTAATGTGAAAGTCAACGATAATGTGATAATTATAGGGAAATTGAAGATGGACAGAAATAAGCATATTGTAGCTTATGATGATAATTTAATAGAACTTACCAAAAAGGAATTCGATCTTCTTGGATATCTTATGATAAATAAAAATATAGCTCTTTCCAGAGAGAATATTTTGGAAAATGTTTGGCAATATGACTATATGGGTGATACAAATGTAGTAGATGTGTATATTCGTTATTTAAGAAGCAAAATTGATGACAGGTTCCATATAAAGCTCATCTATACTATTCGTGGAGTGGGGTATCAATTGAAATATGAATAGGTCGAAATCAATTTTTAGAATTACATATCGTATAATCAGGTATATTTTAGCTTTTTTGTACGACATAATCTGCAAACTTATGGAAAGTATACTGGAAAGACTTAGATTTTCCATAAGTTTTAAAATTACTGTAATTTATGGCTGCATATTTTTTGGAGTTCTTGTGTTTATGATTACAAGCAGTTTGTTTGCGCTCCAATACTATGTTGAAAATATAGGAAAAAATCAATATATTCAATTTTTAACTGCAGTTATGCTGCTTACAGGTGTAATTGGCTTTATTATTATAATATTTCTTGGATTAAAGGCAAGTAAAAAATTTCTTTTGCCTGTTAAGGAGATGACCGATACTGTAAATAAAATATCCATAGAGGATCTGGATACGCGCATTGATGTAAAGGGATCAAAAAATGAATTGAAAGATCTGGCAAAAACCTTCAATGAAATGCTGGAAAGAATACAGAATTCTGTAGAACAGCAGAACAGATTTGTATCAGATGCCTCGCACGAACTCAGGACTCCTATTGCCGTAATTCAAGGATATGCCAATCTTCTGGCAAGGTGGGGAAAAGATGACAAAAAAGTTCTTGAGGAGTCAATTGAATCCATTAGAAGTGAAGCGGAAAATATGAAGGGGCTTGTGGAACAACTTTTGTTTCTGGCAAGGGGGGACAAAAACACTCAGAAAGTGAATAAAGCTAAAATCAAACTTGATGAAATTATAGACGAGATCATAAGAGAGACAAAACTTATAGATAAGGAACACAACCTAGAAAGTAAATACAATGATAAAATCAGCATATATGGAGACAGGGAGCTTATCAAGGAAGCATTGAGAATATTTGTGGATAACAGTATTAAATATACTCAGAAAGGTGGAACTATAACTGTTGATTCCTATGTAAAGGAAAATTCAGCTGTTATAGTTATAGCCGATACCGGAGTGGGAATTTCAAAAGAGGATATTCCTCATATATTTGAAAGATTTTACAGGGTGGATAAATCAAGAACAAAATCCAGTGGTGGAACAGGCCTTGGACTTTCTATAGCAAAGTGGATAATTGACAAGCATTATGGGAAAATAGATGTGTGGAGTGAGCTTCAGATTGGCACCATAATGAAAATAACATTTCCCCTTTTTCATGTTTAAAGAGTAAAAAGACTGCATCCTCAATTGTAAATCGAATTGCAGCCCTTGAGCTGTATTAAGTTATAAAAATATCGATAAACAATAAAAAATTGTTGATTTTCAATTAAAAATATTGTATAATCCAATTAAAAGTAAATTTTCTGTTTTGGGGGTATATATATGTTTGATAAAGACCGTAGTTCCATTGTAACTTTTTTATATGTATTTCTTAATATTCTTTTCGTAATGGCAATAATAGTGTTGATTTTCATTCCGGCATTGTTTTTTAATTTTGATTATACTAATCATGTAGTAAGACATATTGCCATTGCAGAAATAAATTCTATTGTAATATTGCTTGTAATTTATGAGCTCAAGGGTATAACCGGGAGAATTGAAGAAAGAAAGGTTTTCACACAGGACAATGCAGTGAGTTTTAAAAGAGTATCTATTTATACGTTCCTGTTGGGCATTTTTTATATGGTAAATGATATGTTGAATGGTGAATTTCATATATTATTTGCGTTTAATAAAGACGGTTCTATGAAAATAGATGTAGTTGTATTTATAGTACTTGGATGTGTATTTTTGGTGATTTCTCAGGTTTTGGCTAAGGCTGTTGAGATAAAAAGTGAAAATGATCTTACTATATAAAGGTGGTGTTGAAGGTGGCTATTGTGGTAAATCTGGATGTGATGATGGCGAAGAGAAAAATATCTCTTTCCGAACTTGCGAAAAAGGTTGGAATCACCAATGCCAATTTGTCTATATTGAAGAACAACAAGGCCAAGGCGGTGAGATTTTCCACACTTGGGGCAATATGCAGGGAGCTTCAATGCCAGCCTGGAGATTTATTGGAGTATAGAGATGAATGATTTAAAGTCAAAAAAACTTCCCTTGACTTTAAATAATATAAAATATACAATTTAAATATGATTATTGATGAAAAATTGTTGGAACAGCTAAAACACAGAAAAACTACTGCAGCCATAGCAGCGGATATATTGCGTACATCTATTTTGAAGGGACAGTTAAAGGCAGGTGAACAGCTTATACAGGCTGATATTGCAAGGGAGTTTGGAATGAGCAGGATTCCTGTGCGTGAAGCCTTGAAACAGCTTGAAGCGGAGGGACTTGTGAAGCAGTATCCTAATAAGGGTGCTGTTATTTCTGAATTAAATGCCAGTGAAGTTCAGGAGATATATGAAATAAGATCTTTTTTGGAAACAGGAGCTATAAAGCTTTCCATTATGAATTTGAAAGAAGAGGATTTAAAACGGGCTGAAAATATATTGATAGAAATTGACAATGCCCCTGATGCCAACAAATGGCTTGAACTTAACTGGGATTTTCATTCATCTTTATATTTACCAGCCAATCGTCCAAGACTTCTATCTATTATAAAGAATCTTCATACTAATGTAGCCCGCTATATTCGTATATATCTGGATCTTATGAATTTTGAAAAAAAATCTCAGGAGGAGCACTATAAAATACTCAATGCATGCAGGCAGAAAGACGTAGAGAAAGCAGTAGACTCTATAAATCAGCACCTGAAAAATGCATCCAGTACACTTGTATCTTATTTAAATAAAAGAAACGAACAAAATAGGTAACATCTTTGAATATAAATGAAATTGTGGACTGCTTAAATTGCAGTTCGTTTTTTATAAAACACATCTACAAGATCTGAAACTAATGCCTTTTGTATGCCGTCCGTTGATGCACTGTAAAGACCATATAAGGCAAATAATAAAATCAACTTTCTATATTTATCTATTACCATGAGTATAATTCATGCTGCTGCAGCTTACAACTTTCTTTTATTAATAATGGCCTTATGATAGATATCTGAAGCTTTTTTTGACATTCCTTTTACAGAATTCTGTTTTGCAAAATCAAAAGAATTTTCACTTATTCTATGCCTTAGCTCATCATCTTTCATAAGATATATTATTTTGTCTGCCCATTCTTTTACATCAGCTCTTGTTTTAAACCCGTTGAATCCGTTTTGGATTATGTCCTCTATTCCACTAGAGCGTACAGATACTACAGGACACCTTCCTGCCATAGCTTCCAATATAACCATTCCCTGTGTCTCTGATTGAGAAGCAAATATAAAAATATCTGAAGCTGTATAAAAGCTGTAAATTTCATTCTGTTTCTTTGAGCCTATCAACTCAACAACATCTTTTAAATGTCTATCATTTATTGCCTCAATAATATTTTCTTTTTCAGGTCCATCTCCAATTATTATACATTTAAATGAAATATCCAAATTCTTTTTAATATATTCAATTCCATCTAGAAGAAAATATAAATTCTTTTCTTTTGCCAGACGAGAAACCGAACATAATAGGATTTTTCTTTCACCTCTATAAACTTTTTCTATATTTTTGACACTACTGTTTTCAGGTTCAGGGTAATTTTCAAAATCTACACCAGTGGATAGAATTTCGATGTGCCTGCTTACACCAATATTTCTCAAATACTCCTTTGCGCTCATAGTAGGTGCAATTATAACATCACATTTTTGAGAAAAATTCTTAATCATATGATGGGATATAACATTTTTAAATAAAATACTAAAAACTGGTATATAATGAGCATACTGCTCTAACCTTGTGTGATAGGTTAAAATAACAGGTATATTATTCTTCCTGGCTAATTTCAACCCTTTTTTCCCCATCCAAAATGGATGATGGACATGAACAATGTCAAAATCATGTTCATTGAATATCTTTTCAATATCAGATGAAAAAATATTGATTACAGGAAATTGAAATCCTAATGTTTTATAGGGAATTAAAAGTTTATTCCTGATAACATAATTTTCGCTATCCGTATAATCAGGATATTCAGGGGCAAAGACGTATACATCGTGTCCAAGATATCTCAATCCTTTAGATAATCTATCTATGGAGATGGGTACACCTCCTATAAATGGTAAAAAATTATTGGTAAACATGGCTATTTTCAGCGCTTTATTTATATCCTGAGTTTGTGTTATTTCGTCGTATTTTTTATAATAATCTTTGCCTACAAATACTTTTGTATAAATTATCATCGATATCAATATTACTATACTTAAAAAAATAAGAATATTTATAAAGTTGATGTAGAATAGAGAATGAATGTATAACCATATTGATTCTGCTATATTATGCACTCCCAAATTTGATATGTTTTCTTGCTTTATGACGTTATATGACACACCTTTTGGGGAAACATTTACTTTTATATAGTGATAGAAATTATTTTCATCTGTAATTATCCCCCCTGCACCGCCGCTTGTAAAATAGGAAACCCCATTTATTTTTCGCTCATCAAGCCCCTCTATATTTGAAGCGAATACTGCAGTAACATTATATTTGGAAAAAGCCTGAGTTAAAAAAGTTCTAAATTCTTCGCTCAGGATGAATTTATCATTTGATGCCAGTATTGATTTATCCTGTAATTTATAAGGAGGCCTGTTCATAAAAATAAATTTATATTTACTGTATTGTGAGTTTTCTAATTCGCTGATTATCCACTGCTTCTGCCAGGATTCTTCTGACTCATTTGTGGTATCTAAAAAAATAAAATAAGAATTACTCAATTTAAATGAAAAATTTGTATCTCCGAAATGTTTGTAATACCTACTTAATCCGTTATCCTTAATTTCCTTTTCTCCAATTCCAACAATAACTGAGCTGTTTATTTTTTTTAAGCTTTTGTACAACATCCTGTATTTATCTTCTGCTCCATCAATCACTGAATTCCCATTTAAAATAACAAAATCAGGAAAATCACTATTGATTTTCTTAATTATCCTGTTTTCAAATATAGTTATGGAATTATTGACATTGCCCAATACTTCAAAGGAAATACTCTGCTTATTTTCTGTTTTTGTCTTGATTGCGTCAATATTTCTTATATTCATATGTTGAAAATCAGCTTCAAAAAAATATATGTATGCTTTTATTAAAATTAATATAAATAAAAAAAGTATATCTATATAAATGTATCTTTTTAGATTGGGTACTTTTTTCATTATTTTCACCACCGGCTCTATTGCTCATGAGTCATGTACTTCAAGCATAACTCTCCGCATAAAATAGACTATAAAAAAGGGAAGCACCATGGAAAGAAACTTTGAAATTAAAAAAGACATTTTCATAAAGTTGAAACTAAACCACAGGATTAAATTTGATACAGCTACTCCTAGAAAAAGTGACACAATGTATACAACAAAAGATTTTGTATAGCTATTAGATTTAAACACATATTTCATACCTGCCATAAATTGCAGAAGGAATCCCACAGCTATGCCGATATTGCTAGCCAGCATATAATGTAATCCCAAGACTTGATATAGAAAATATGCTAAAAAAAAATCTATGCTGCCAACTATAAACGAAATAATTGTATATTTTCCAATGAATTTAAAAGTCAATATATATCATCTCCTATTACAGGAAAATTACCTTCGTCAGTGCTCCTGACAAAACTATATATTCGTATTGATTAAGAAGTTGTATTATAGATTGCAATTTATAAATCCTTTCAGTATTATACTTTTGATGAAGTTATTAGATTATTAAAAAAGTTATATAAATAGTTTGCAACGAATACCATAATGTATGCACCAATCTATTTTATGTTTTTATATGTGGTTATAAAATTTTTAAAATATTTTTGTTAGAGAATTATAAAAAACCTTTTAACTTTAATATAGTAACTTCAGAATATTAAAATTGCATTAAAAATTCCTAAGAATTTTTTAAAATAGTGATTAAATAAACATATTAAAATATAAAATAGTAGGTTTTTATACGAATCGGCAAGTTTATTAAAATTTTACTTGTACCTTACACGACGTAATCATTTATATTTATTACAGGAGTGAAAAATATGAAGCTGAGAGTTGAATACAATTGTGTAAATGGATTTATTGAATAACGTTGGTATTTATTTTATATAATGCTAATAAGGATGAAATAGGAGGAGTGCAAGTTTCAGTGTATAAATTGAGATCAATGCTAAAAATATTTAGAAATATAGTAATTTTGTTCATATGTCTAATATTGCTGTTATTTGTTATTTATCCTCAATTATTGAATAAAATTGCTGGCAGAATGTATTCATCTTTATCTATGACAACTTATTTTAGAGATTCGTCCTTTGAAAAATATACTAAGGGAAATCAAAATATATATTTTCTGGGGACTGTTCACTTCATGAGCTTGGATTCAAAAAATTTTTCCTATTTAAATCTAAAGGCAGTAATTGAAAATTTAAAGCCTGATTTACTTTTAATAGAGAGCAGGCCGGAACAGCTGACAAATAATAATTTTGCGGATGGTCCGGGAGAAATGCTTTAAATTGTGGGATTCCGGTTATTGGTACGGTGTATAAAACAGATATATGGAAGAGTCAGGCAAAAATTATAATTAAGGAATTTGAGGAATTCAGCGAAGTTATAAAGAAAACAGGCGAAATGCGATAGTAAAGCACATTGAACTATAGGAAGTTGATAATTGTAAAATAGGGGGAGGGCAAGTTTGAATATGAAAGATGTTGAAGGTATACTTGATTATTATAAAAATGAGTTAAAGTGGAATCCACCTTTTGCCGAAATACTTTCTAAATATTCTCCAGTTTGTAATTGTAACTATTGTCAAAGGTGTAAATGTATTGTGCAAAACGGGTGTCCAGGCAATTGAAGCGGCGGAGAAAAAATATAAAGAAATGGACTTAACTGAGGGAAATATATAAAATGCTATGGAAAATAAACTATCTTGATATATGATATAATTATATGCATAATTGACTGGTAAAGAGCATCTCTTTGCCGCTTAAAATAATCTTGAGGCTATGACAGAAATTACAAATATTAAAGGAGAATGTTATGAAAACCAATTCAATTAAAATTAAAAATGAAATACTGATGTTTGTGTCAGTCAATTTTATCATTACATTTTCCATGGGAATAGTTATGTTCTTTGTATATAAATATATTGATAAGGCTGCTATTTCAGATTTTGCCTTAGTACAGATGTTTTATCCGACTTTAACTGCTGTTATATTGATGATTAACAATGAAAAAAATAATATTGACAGGAATTTGATTTATTTTTTTAAAATTTATATTGTTTTATGTATTTTATCCATGATTGTTTTACTCACTGGAGTTTCTGATTTTCCCCAATATATATCTAAAATATTGTATGGGCTTATATGCGCATTTAGTATTGCTGCTTTCTACCTGATATTTAACAATAGAAATAATTGTTTTGAAAAGATTGGTATGGTTCTTCAAAAGAATTTTAAGAATGTTTTTATATTATGTTTGATATTTATAGGAATTGAATTTGTAATAGCAATTCTAAATGGATTTATTTATGGTAATTTTATTGAAAATGTAGAAAAGAGCATCAAACTTTTGGAGTTTCTACCTTTTAATTTACTGCTGGGTATTCTTATATCTTTTATAAGTTTCTTTGGAGAGGAATTTGGCTGGAGGGGATACTTGCAGCCTAGACTTCAAGTTCTGTTTGGCAAAAAACTTGGTGTCATAATATTGGGACCTATATGGGGACTGTGGCATTTACCCCTCTGCTTTATGCTGTACAGTCCTAAAACTCCTGTTTACTGCCTAATTTTTCATATATTTTACTGTACATTCATCGGTATCTTTTTAGGCCTTGTCTATATGAAAACGGGAAATCTTTGGTCAACTATAATTGTTCATTTGATAAATAATTACATGGCCTCTGGCAGCGGTAATGCAAATAATATAGTATTTACACCTGAAATATTAATATTGAATATCGCTGTTTGTGGAATTGTATTTTTACCCTTCATATTTACTAAAGAGTACAGAAAAAAATCATCTCGAAGGACCTGTGAATTCTATAGTTAAAGGTATTCGCTTTCATCACGTTCATGTCATCAAATTATCCAGTATAAGAAAGTTTTTATTCGGTTTAAATGTTAAATTCTAGTTAATTACAGTTAATTACAGTTAATTTTTTGGATTTGTAGTGCAATCATATGTCTAAATTTGTATAATTATAAGCATAGTCAAGTTAAGATTTATAAATTGTGAATTGTCTAGGTTTGTATTGTTATATGATATAATCTATATAAATTGGAGGGTATAGTAGTATGAAGGTGCTTGTGCTCAATGGTAGTCCAAAAGGAGAAAAAAGCAATACATTTAGGATAACCAGAGCTTTTTTGGAAGGGCTAGAGGAAATTGAAAGCTGCAGTGTAAATATAGTGAATATCAGTGAGAAAAATATTGAACACTGCAGGGGATGTTTTGCCTGCTGGACTAAAACTCCGGGTAAATGCATAATAAGGGATGACATGAGAGAGCTTATAGAAAGCTATGTGACATCAGATGTTGTCATCTGGAGTTTTCCACTTTACTATTTTGGTATGCCGTCAAAAGTCAAGGCATTTCTTGATCGAATGCTTCCTACAAATCTGCCATATATGAGTTTAAACAAGGATGGAACAAGCGGACACCCTTCCCGGTATGATCTGTCAAATCAAAGGTATGTTCTTATTTCGACCTGTGGATTTTACAGCACAAAGAAAAATTATGATGCTCTTTTTAAACAGTTTGACATCCTGTTTGGAGATAAACTGTCAAAAATAATTTGTCCTGAAGGAGAGCTGTTCCATGTTTCCCAGCTTGAGGGAAGAATTTTAGAGTACCTGTCTTATGCGAAACAGGCTGGCAGAGAATTTGGATATAATTCTGCTATCAGCAGTGATACAAAAGATGAACTTGGCAAATTGCTGTATCCTCCGGATGTGTTTGTGGAAATGGCAAATGCCAGCTGGAATATTTCAGAGGGCTCTATGGAGAAAAGGCAGCAGCAGGATAGATCATATAATTTTATGAAACAGATGGCCGCTGTATACAATCCTAAAAGTTATACAAAGGATGTTCTGATTGAAATATATTTTACAGATATCGACAAAACTTATCAGCTTTTTCTGGGAAGGGAAAAATGCACCGTCAATACTGAGAATTTTGTGACCTATACTACTAGAATTGAAACTACTTTTGAGCTCTGGAAAAAGATTTCAGAGGGTAAGGTCAACGGGGCGAAGGCATTGATGAAAAAGCAGTACCGAGTACTGGGGGATTTCAGCATAATGCTTAAAATGGATGGCTATTCTGGAATAAAAAGTCAGATACCCGAGAAGAAATCTGCGGGAAATAAGACAAATATGACCCTGCTTTTGTTTCAGTGGATAGCACTTTGGGTAGTACTGCCTATAGATGAGATTTGGGGAGGTGTTGTGGGAATAATCGTTTGCTCCGTTATACCTCTTCTGTCCTATAAGTTTAAACTTACTATTTATGATGAAATAAGTATTCCATTGATCTGTGTCCTGGGTATTCTGGCGGTGTTTGGAACTAATCCAACATTTTTAATATGTCTTTCATATCTGATATTTGGCTTTATGTGGATATTGTCCTGCTGGGGGAAAATACCCTTGACTGCATACTATTCATGCAATGATTACAACGGGAAGGATGCCTTTGAAAATCCACTTTTTTTGAAGACAAATAGGATTTTGACTGCAGCTTGGGGTGTACTCTTCCTGATAATTGCCTTTTGTACCTATTTCCTGATGGGAAGTGTTTTATCAAGTTATACCGGTCTTGTGAATTCAATTGCGCCTGCAGTTATGGGAGCTTTTACAAAATGGTTTGCCAGCTGGTATCCTGCAAAAGTTGCCAGGGGATAATTTATTTTTAAATTCGCTCTGACTCTTGCTGGGAGATCAGCTAAATAAGCGGTTGTAGAGATTACAGCCGCTATTTTTATCAAGTTATTCTTATATCCGTCTTAACCTTCTTATAAAAGTTATATTTTTTGCGGGATTTTTTCCCATATGGTACATATGATGATTATAAGGAGGTGATTTTAAGTTGTCCTATATAAGAGTGCAAAGCATTTGTGTGAGAAGTCTTACCATAACGGATTTTAAGCCTAAAAGTAATGTAATAAATGATACCTTGAAAATTGGATTTGATGGAAAAAATATTTACAGAAGTTATATGTATTTTAATATAGACAATATACCTAAGGATGAGTTCGTAAATTCTGCCTATTTATATATATACTTAAATAAAATTGACACTGAACATTCCAGGACCGTTTTCTATATACAACCACTTCAGGAGGACTTTGATAAATATACTACCTTTGAAAAACAACCTCAATATTATAATAGACAGGCTAAGTTTGAAATAAATAAAAATTTTCACGGCCCTGTACGTGTGGAAATAACAGACATATTTAATGAGTGGAACAGTGGGTACATGAAAAATAAAGGTATAATTATAAAAAGCAATGAGAGAAAAAAATCTCTTGGGAGTTTTACTTCCAATTCTATCTGTGATTACGAATTTATTCCCAAGCTTATAATTAGTATTCCGGAGTTGAATCATCACAACAATAGCAGTGAAACCGTGAATGTAATGGAAAAAAGTTGGAATTTAGAGTTTCGCAGAATAAGGTGTTCCCCGCCAATAAATGTTGAGCGCATTATTCAAGGCACATTTTTTATTGACAATATAGGTAATGGGGAAGTGAAAGCTGCTGTTGAAGTTAGCTGTGATTTGTGCAGCTGGATTAAAGATGATGAAATTATAGTGGACTCCAATAGCTCTGGAATTTTAGTAGCTAAATATTATGGGAAATATTATAGAGTAAAATTACAGTGCTTAGAACAGGGCACTGTAAGAGTAAACTTTATATATCAAGCTTATAGGTAAAGAAATGATAGTATGAAAGCACAATTGATTAATTGAGGAATAATATATTATTAGGCTTGGAAAGTCCGGCTATATTTTAAAATTAAAATGGAGATGAAAAGATATGCCTAATAATTTGGTATTTAACAAAGTGGCTGAACAGTTAAGAACTCAATTATATGCCTATAATATAAATTCAAATCAGGCTGAGGCCTTGACAGTGGATAATTCAGGTAATTTATTGGTGTCAGGGGCAGTGGATATAGGAAATACGGTAACTGTAACAGGAACGGTGGATGTGGGAAATACGGTAACGGTAACTGGAACATTAGATGTAGGCAACACGGTGACTGTAACAGGGACAGTAAATGTAGGTAACACGGTGACCGTAACAGGAGCAGTGGATGTAGGAAATACGGTGACTGTAACAGGAACGGTGGATGTGGGAAATACGGTGACTGTGACTGGAACATTAGATGTAGGCAATACAGTGACCGTAACTGGAACGGTAAATTCAATAACTGAAGGGACGCTGTTTACCACAGATAATATTACTCAAACTACTGGGACTGGTATGAATTTTGTACTGCAGGAAGATATTTCACAGCAAAAGATATACTCCTATTATATTAAAAATAATGATGCTGTAAATGCTGTTACAGTTGCACTCCAAATTTCTCCAACCAGCAATTCAAGTTATTTTATCAATGATGCTGCTGGTTTTGTAACTGTTGCTCCAAATACTGCAACGGTTTTGACCGCTCAGTATTATCTACAATATACAAGGCTTTATTATGATACTGGTGACAACACTGCTAATTTAGAAGCTTATTATAATGCAAGCGTTTAATATGATGATGCTGTCCTCTTTTTTGGACTGCATCATATTAGTATAGCTCTGTAAAAGGAGGCCATGATGTGTCGATAAGTCTATGCATGATAGTCAAAAACGAAGAGGATGTGTTGATCAGATGTCTTGAAAGTGTGAAATATATTGTAGATGAGATTATAATAGTAGACACAGGTTCTACAGATTCTACAGTTGAAATTGCAAAGAAATATGGTGCCAGGATTTTTTACTATAAATGGGATGATAGCTTCAGCAGTGCCAGAAATTATTCTTTGGAAAAAGCTACAAAAGAGTGGATTCTCATAATGGATGCAGATGATGAATTCGAGAAAAAAGATAGTGACAAATTACTTGAACTGGTCAATAACAAGAACAGTCAAACCTATGTATATTTCCTACGGACATTAAGTTATTCCGGTGACAGACCTACTTTTGAAAGTGTTACTATGAATTTAAATGTAAGGCTTATAAAAAACGGGAAAGGATATAAATTCGTAGGAGATATACATGAACAGATAGTGCCTCCGCCAAATCATACTTATCATTCACAGGACGTAAAAGTTGAAAATATAAGGTTTTATCATTATGGATATTTGAATGAAATTATAAAGAATAAAAATAAGAGAAAGAGAAATATGAATTTGATAAGCAGAAGCTTGGAGCAAAATTCCAATAACTCATTTATGCTTTTTAATATGGGAAACGAATACTATGCCATGGCTCAATATAAAAAGGCGCTGGAATACTATATGAAAAGTTATAAGAGTTTTGTACCACAGGAGGGATTTAGCTCTAAATTGATGTTGAGGATAGTTTCATGCAATCAAGTATTGAAAGATTATGAAGTGGAATATAAGTTCATTGACGAGGGGTTGAAGTATTATCCCAATTTTACAGATTTGGAATTTATAAGAGGAAATACTCTTATGGGACAAGGCAAATATCTGGCAGCTATAGATTCATTGAATAAATGTATTAAAATGGGTGAACCTCCTGTTGAGATAAATGAATTGGTAGGGGTAGGTTCTTATAGAACTTATTATGTTCTGTCCGATATATATTTTGTTCTGAGGGAATATGACAGAGCAATGTATTATTGTGACAAGGTGCTGAAATTGAATTCAGGATACATGAAGGCATTTTCCAAACTTTCTCAGATAATGGGAGCTAAAAAGTTCACAATAGATGAAATGAAAGAGAAATTTGACAGCTACCTTGATGGAAGTGAAGGCGAGAATCTGTATTTGTTTTTATCGGATGTATTTTACAGTCAAAATAGATTTGATATTGCCTATGATTATACAGAAAAAGCGGAAAGAATATGTGAAGATAAATATAATATGTCCAAAATATATTACTACAAGGGGATTTGTTTATTTTATCAAAAAAAATTTAATGAGTCATATAATTTATTTAGAAAAATTGCGGAAAGGGATTTTATTGATAGGGCATTTTATTACAGTGCACTTTGCAGTACTTTTAATGACAGCATTTCAACTAGGGATATATTAATTGACAATCCCAAAGAAATTCCAGATGATAAAAAGTATCTAGTATACATGAAGTTTAAAGATCTGCTTGAGGGGAAAAAGTGTACGGCTTTGGCAGAAGGTGTAAAATCATCTCAAAAATTTTTGGAGCCAATATTTAATTTATTGTCTATTTTGTTAAAGATGAATTATTTTGAAGAATTTGAAAAGGGACTTCAACTTTTAAATTTAATTGAAGATGACAATGTACTGTTATATCTGGCAAAGTTATACTACAAAAATGGATATATGGATCTTGCCTATAAGGAGTTTTTAAGATCCATAAAAATATACGATAGAATTGATGTAGAAGGACTTGAAATGATGAAACAGGCACTGTATTTTAATAATTCAAGATGTTGATTTTAATGAACAGGGGGCTTTAAAATTAGTTAAAGCCCTTATTGTTTTGTATTTATGAGGGAGTATTGAAATTTCTTATTGTCAATTTGAGTATTTTTAAAATGTTTTACTGAAATTATTGATAGAAATATGAAAATAAATTGTATTAATATATGAAGATAATAAATTATAGAAATTGAGGTAAAACATATGAAGGAGAGACTTGTAGAACTTGATGTACTCAGAGGTATTGCGTTTGTCATGGTTGTGGTTCAGCACACAATAGGGGGATATTCATATTCAAAAGATATATCATACATGGATTTAGCACTGTCCAGATTTATTTATACAATTGCCCAGCCGGCAGTTAAAATATTTCTGATATTGATGGGCATGACGCTTATATATACATATATTGATAAATTTAATTGGAAATCCTTTTATATAAAAAAGATAAAATTTCTAATAGTACCCTATGTGATTTTTTCAATACTGGACATGTACTTGCTGAAGGACTGGGAGAAATTAAGGAATATTTTTGGACAAATTGTCACGGGAAATGCGGCATATCATCTCTGGTATATGGGCATGGCTATTAGAATTTATATTTATTTTCCAATTATAATTTTTATTATAGGAATCATAGGAAAAAAGTCAGGCATATTTAAAATAAATTTTATTGTATTATACAGTGCCGCCTATATATTTTTTATTCAAAATAGTAATAGGGTTTATAATTTTCTAGGAAGAATCATATTTGGAAATCCTACAGAACTTCAGCAAAAATTTATAAATATATCACCTTTATCATGGTCTATATATTTTGTGATAGGTGTTTATATAATATTTAATTACAGCAAGTTTAAAAATATGGTTTTGAGGTATGGAAAGGCAATTACTGTATTGTACACGTTTTTTGCAGCAGCAGTGTACTGCAAAAACATGAACTTATTTGGAGATGAATTTTTCGTATATGATAAATTGAGTTATGGAATAGGCATAATACACAATATTTTATGCATGATGTTTTTTTATTTGATCTCACTGCATATTGTAAAAAAAAGAATATTGTGCGGTTTCTTTAAATTTATAGCCAGGTATTCATTTCCATCCTATATGTTTCATGTAGTGATACTTCAGTATTTTGCCAATAATATACATCAGACGGGGAAATTGTACTCGCCTTTTATACTTTTGATGTTGACTGCATTTATAACTCCCTGTATTTTTTACATCATAGGCTTTATTCCATTTAGCAGATATATTACGGGAGTCAGGAAAAATTCCGTTTTCCGGGGAAATAAATTGCATCATAATATAAAAATGAATACGAGAACAGCACATTGATAATCTGCTGCTAGGGGGAAAATATGAAGATTGTAGAAGATAATTTTATTTACAGATTGAAGTGCAAAGATCCAAAAGCTCTTGAATACGCTTTTGACAGGTATTGTGATTATGTATATAGAATAGTGTTTTCAGTATTTGGTTCTGAAAGGTATTCTACCTATATGGATGAATGCATTAATGATATATTCATGTGTCTGTGGAATAATGCGGATAAGTTTGATGAGAATAAGGGAAGCTTCAAGTGCTGGTTTAAGGCTGTAGCCAGGTATAAGGCTATAAATTATAAGAAAAAAATTACTAGAAATACAAATACGGAGTATATGGAAAACTGTATTTTTGAATCCTCACAGCAAGTGGAAAACCTGGTTATTTCAGAGGAAAATAAGAAAGAAATAATAGAGGCAATAAAAGAATTAAAAGGATTGGACAGAGAAATATTTATAAAAAGATATTTAATACAAGAGGATATAGTTGATATAGCAGATTCACTTGGGGTAAAGAGATCTGTAGTTGACAACAGGCTTTCCAGGGGAAGAAAGATTCTTAGAAAAAAACTTGAGATCTTGCAAAGGGGGGGATGCATAAATGAGTAGTAAAAAATTTGAGGATAATGATCTGCTGGAATTGTTCAATTATGTTGAACTTGACGATAAAGAGGAGAATTTGGAATTTGAAATGGATGATTTAAGAAAAAAAGCATTGAAGAAAAGGATTATGAAGCAGGTGAAAAATGAGAGCAGACATAAAAAATTTTCATATAAAACTGCAGTTGCAGCTATAGTAATCGGACTTGTATTTATTACTGCAAATGTATCTATATTTGCCCAAAATATCCCTGGATTGAAATCAATAATTCGGTATATATATGGAAGTAAAAATGACAATACGAAGTATGAGAGGTATTCCCAGGCCATAAATGAGAGCATAACAGACAATGGAGTGACTTTTACCATAAATGATGCACTTTGTGATGGAAGCAGCTTGATGATTGGATATACCATAAAAAGCCAGGGCGACATAAGAAAATTTGTTTTAACAGGAGATAAGATAATTGAAAAACAGGCAAAAGACAGCAGCTTTGTACCGTTTTTTATAAAGGCTAAAATAAATGGCCAGGAGACTGCAAGCGGTTCAAGTTATGGCGGCAGATACAAAGATGAACATACTTATGTTAATTCTGAAATTTTAGACCTGGGTGATAAAGATCTCCCGGATAAAATCAAGGTAGATATAAATATAAATGACATATATGGGATAAAGGGTAGATGGGATTTCAGATTTATTGTTTCGAAAAAACGGATGTCCAAAGATATTGTAGATTATAAGCCTAATGACAGAATAAAGATGCCTGATGCCTATTTGAATATAGAAAGAGTGAGATTTACACCCATCGCCACTTATATGACAATTTCCGGGAAATATATAAAGGAAGAATATAAAAATCCTGATAAGCGTAAAGAGACCTTCAATGAAGATGTGATTATGGGAAATACTCTATATGACAGTTATTTTGTACTGGATGACAGCGGAAATGAAATTGAACTTAGGGGAAGTTCAGGACATGCAGTTGAAAAATCCAATACTATGGACTTTGAGGATGTGTACAGATTTGAAAATGTAAAACATATTCCCAAATATATAACTGTCATACCTTATAAAATGAATTACAGCAAGACAGAAACAGAAACTAAAGCTGTATATGTGAATATAAATGGAAAATACCCTATGGAGCTCAGACAGGGAAATATGGGGAAAATAACGGTGGACAGTATAGAGTATAAGAAGGACAGGACTATTGTAACATGTACAGCAGAGGGTAAAGCGCCCTTTTTACAGGCAAATGAAATTTATATAATGGATGATAAAAATAATCAAGTAGGAAGAAAAGACATGAATTATAAAGTTAAAAGAGATACCGTTGATCCCCGAAAATATATACTTGAATTTGACCCTATGAGTAAAAACAAAAAATATAAAATAGGTACAAATGATTTAAGTTCCTACGATGTGAGAAATGATTTGAAATTTAAAATACAGCTTCATAATAAATAGTTTAGCGTAAAAAATACCTTCACAGAATAAAATGTGAAGGTATTTTTTAGCTGATTTTTTAAAGTTAATGTATGTAAATACGATATTTAAATAGTGTCCTTTTTTATTGGAGGTTGTAGATGTATGATTGAGTGGTATAAATATACATGGAGTGAAGTAATAAAAGAACTGAACAGTGATACATATTATGGACTAGATGAAGAACAAATAGGGCCTCTTAGAGAAAAGTATGGAGAGAATAAAATTATAATGCCGGAGACCAAAGGCTTATTTTATCTTATATTTATGCAATTTAAAGAAATATGGGTGTTGTTATTGATCCTTTGTGCAATTTTATTTGCATATTTAGGCATGTGGAACTATGGAATTATATCTTTAATCATTTTATTTTTAAATGTGTCTTTTATAGTTCAGGAGCAATATAAAGGGGAAAGAGATATAAAAGAACTGCGAAAGTTGAACTCAGGAACGGCAAGAGTAATAAGGGATGGACGAACTGTTAGGATACCATCTGAAAAACTTGTAGTAGGTGATATAGTTATAATTGGACAAGGAGAGGGAATACCTGCGGACATGAGAATTATTGAAAGTAATGATCTAAAGGTAGATGAGTGTTCCGTTACCGGAGAAAATTTTATAGTAGAAAAATACGAATTTAAAATAGATGATCGGGAACCGTCTCTTTCAGATATGAAAAATATGCTTTTTAAGTCGTCTTCTGTAGTTACAGGTGATGGTACAGGTGTGGTGACAGCAGTGGGAATGGATACTCAGGTGGCAAATATAGTAAAACTTTTACTTGAAGGTGAAGAAAAGAGAGAATTTTTTGGGACTAGAATATATGAGGTAATGAATGCCTTTAGTATGCTGCTGGCCATTTGTATCCTAATACTTGGATTTATGTTAAATTTTATTTTTCATAAAGATTTTTCCTACAATTTAGAAATATTATCAATTACGTTTTTAAGTACTGTTCCACAGGCGATGATCATTATTATTTCTCTTGTGGGAGCAATTTTACTAAAAAGATTCAAAAAAATGGATATAACTTTTAAGGACCTATTGAGTGTAGAGAAGTTTTCAAAAGTTTCAGCGGTTTGTACAGATAAAATAGGTGCTTTTTCTAAAAATAAAATGAAAGTAGTAAAAGCTTATGGAAGTAATGGCCTTATAGATATAAATGGAGAGACCTTAAAAGACGGTATAAGTGAAAGCCTGTATAGAATGATGAATATAGGACTTTTATGTAATGATACAAAATCTGTAAAGAAAAATGAAGAAAATTGGGTAAAAAATTTGCTTGAGTCATCTTTGGTAAGGTTTGGTGCCAAAAATGGAATGTATAAAAAAGAACTGGATAAGAAATATGATAGAATATTTCAGATTTTATTTGACAGTGAGAGACGTATAACCACTACTGTAAATAAAGTGGACAAGAAATATAGAGCTCACGTAAAAGGGGCTACGGACTCTATTTTAAGCAGATGTACGCATATATTGAAAAATGGATTGGAACTGGAAATAACAGAGGAGGATATAGAATCTATAAAGAATGCAGATATTAGCATGTCCAATGAATGTTTGTATGTAATGGGATTTGCCTACAGGAATTTTAATTATGAACCGAGTATTAAAGAAAATATCGAAAGTAATTTGGTATTCGTAGGGTTAATTGGTTTTGACAATATGTTAAAAGAAAATGCATCAGATTCCATAAAAAAGGCTCTGTCCCTTTCAGTAAAACCCATTATTGTTACAGATGACAGCAAACTTACAGCTTTGGCAATAGGAAAAAAGATAAACGTTATATCCAGACTTTCCCAGATAGTTTCTGGTGTGGAGATGGACAATATGACAGATGAAGAATTCAATCGTATTGGAGAAAAGGTAAGTTTTTTTTCCAGAATAAGTTCCAAACATAAGGTGAAGATAATAAAAGCATTAAAAAGTTATGGATATATAACAGCTATAACGGGGTGGAAACTTACAGATTTACCTGCACTTAAAATATCAAATATAGGAATAACCAATACTAAGAGCAAAGTAGTGAGAAAATTATGTGATATTTTTGTTAAAAATATGGATTTCATGAGCTTCTTAAATACTATAGAGGATTCAAGAAAAATTATAAGTGTGATTAAAAAGATAATTGTGTATATTATAAGCTGTTGTGTGGGATTGGCAGCATTTTTATTGATGATCTTTTTATATGGCTTTGATGTTTCCGGATATGTTGTTATAGAATCACTTTGGTTTAATGGTGTAATTATGTTCTTATCATCTCTATCCATCATGTATCAGTACAGGGATGAAGAGGGAGATTATATACCATCTACCATTGATAAAAGCATAATAGGAGAAAATTTAGGCTTTATACTTTTTAGTGGAGTTTTCATGGGCATTTTATCCTTTGCATCTTTGTATGTATCGGAACTGTGGAGAATCAGTTTTCCGTTTTTGACTTCTATTTCAGTTTTAAATGTCTGTGCTGTATTATTTGTATATAGTTTTTCCAATGAAAAGTTTTTTAAAAACAGACTTTCAAATATAATTACAGTTATAGATATTGTTGTACAATTAGGTATAATCTTCATTGCTAGCAAATTATTGATTCTATTTAATTTAGGTTATTGGAAGATATTTTTTGCATGCATTATATTGTGGTCTATCTTATGTATAAATTATAAATTTCATAAAAATCAATATGATTAATAAGTTGTTTTTAGGCAAATATAGATAATAGCAATTGTGCCATATGCAGTGAATATCAGATTAGCCGGAGGTATCATCTATGACTATGAAAAGGCCATTGGTATTTTATTCTGTATCCCTATATCTAGGATGTTTATTTGTCCTGTTATTTTTAGACAGTATTTTGGCAGCAGCGTTAGTAGCTGCTTTTTTTCTTATAATATTATTTTTTACATTGGAAATTAAAGCTTTTACAATAAATGTGCTATTTTTTCTCCTTGGAATATTCAGCTTTTGTATTTATTTTAACGTAAGTATCCAGAACCCTGTTGAAATTAGAATTGTAGATAGTAAAAACTATTATTTTATAGGAGATTTTAAGGGAAGAAAAATTATATTGGAGGGAAAAACGAAGGGACTGGAAGAAGGTCAGAAGATAACAAAAGTATATGGGAGATTTCAAAAAAATTTTGATATAGAAAATGGATTTATTGGAAACTATTATTTAACGGGATATGAGTATTGTAAAAAGGATCTGGTATATTATTCTTATAAATTCAAGAAAAATCTTTATGAAAAATTCAAAAATATAATTGGAAAAGATAGAGCAGCTCTTATTATGGCTCTGTGTTATGGAGAAACCAATTATATCAACCAGGATCAGATGAAGAATTTTCAGGAATTGGGAATAATTCATGCTGTAAGTGTTTCAGGATTCCACATGGCATTGATATATGAAGTGCTGGAGTTTGCAGTTGGGCTTAAAATGGCTGTATTTGTATCTCTATTCTATGTATTTTTTACAGGCATGGCAGCAGCAACCATGAGGTCTTTTATAATGATACTTATATTTAAACTGTCAAGTGTATTTTTTAAAGAATATGACAGCATATCCTCTTTAAGTCTGGCAGCTCTTATTTTGATAGCATTTAAACCTTATTATATAGTAAATATAGGATTTGATCTCTCTTTTTTAGCGACTTTAGGTATACTTCTATACAGTAAAGCCATATGCAGAAAATTGTATAAACTGCCTGAAAAACTAGCGGTCAGTGTAAGTTTAACCCTTAGCTCACAGATTTTTTCACTGCCCTATATAGCTTTTACAATACAGAATTTCAGTTATGGATTTATTTTGGGAAACTTATTCTTGATTCCCCTGTTTTCGATAATAATTGTGCTTGGAAATGGGGCACTGTGCCTATATCCCGTGGAAATATTGTTTAAATACATATGTACAATTATTAATTTTATTTTTACTGTGATAGATGGTGGAAGTATAATTGCCTTGAAGTTATGTCCTGGAGTGATGTATTTAAAATATGAAGATGGATTGATGGCTATTGCATTATTTACAGCTATTGTAATGTACAAGAAGGGATATGAAAAATTCAGGCACATTCCTGCTGCCTGTGTGATTCTGATGATACTTCGAGGATATTCTTTTTTTACCGGAATATCTTTTATAAATACGGATAATGGAGAAGCAGCCCTTATAAAAAGAGGTTTCAATAAAGTTATGATATGCAATTACAATTATTTAGATGCCAGTTGGATATGGAAAGTTAAAATGCAGCAGTCAGTAGATAAAATTATAACTAATCCTCATGAAAATTTTGTATATAATTTAGGTAATGGTTCTTATTTAAAAGTAAACGAAAACTCGAAAGCTCATATGGAGGTAACACTTAATTCCAAAAATAAAAAATTCAAATTTCTTTTGAATAAAAATGTTAAAGATAATAAACTGGCCTTTGACGGAGAAAAAGCTGTTTTTATACCGAAAATGAATATAAAAGATAGCAGCTCTTATGTTATAATGTTTAATATGCTTTTTAAGCTTCGATGATTATCGGAGCAAAGGAGGAAGTGAGTGAAGGTTGATTGATATAACTGCTTTTAACAAGAACTTAAAAAATGGACATATAGAAAATTGTTATTTATTCTGCGGCAGTGATGAATTTCTTATAAAGGAAAATATAAGAGAATTGATCAAAAGAGTTGTGAAATCTGATTTTATTGATTTAAATTATGTAAAATTTGATGGAAGTTCTCTGGAGGATTTTGACACTGTAATAAATGCCTGTGAAACCCTTCCTTTTATGAGTGATAAAAAAGTTGTACTTATATATAGGGCTTCATTTATGGGAGAAGAAAAGGGCTATAAAAGTAAGCTTTCTGGTGAATTTAAAAAAATACATGATTATTTAAAGAATGTACCCGAACATTGTGTTTTAATATTTTATTACCTTTTTAGAAGTAAAAGGGATAAACCGGGTAGAAGGATATACAGCCTGGATAAAGATATATGTGTGATTAGGGCCGATAAAATAAGGGGATATCAACTTGAAAATAAAGTTCAAGAATTTTTTCAACTCAGGGGAAAGAATATAAAAAAGATTGATCTTAGAGTGTTCTGTAACCTCATGGAAGGGAATAACTTAAGTGCAATAGAAAATGAAGTGGAAAAACTATGCTGTTATACCTATGGCAGGGATATAAAAAGAAAAGACATTCAGGAAATGTTTCTAAAAAACAGTGAAGAGGATATCTTTGATGTTATAAATGCTATATCCAATAAAAATTTAAAAGATGCACTTCATCTGTTAAATGAACTCATATATAGCGGTGCTAAAATAAATTATATTTTAGTTATGATAGAAAGACAATTTAGTGTTCTGTTTAAAATTAAATTACTCCTAGAAGATGGTAAACAAAAGACCGAGATTATGAAGTTATTAAACATTAGATCCCAATATAGATATAATATAATGGTTCAGCAGAGCAAAAAATTCACATTAAAACAACTTAAAAAGTCCATACAATTATGCTTGGATACGGAAAAAGATATGAAAAGTTCCTCTCTCAATGAGAAAACTGAATTAGAGCTCTTACTAATAAATACTATTGCATAATAAATAACCGGTCACCGCCGGTCATTTATTATGCAACTAATCCATTTAATTTTAAAGTCAGCTTAGATTTATCTCTTGAAGCTTTATTCTTGTGAATAACACCTTTTGATGCCGCCATATCTAGAGCTTTTATAGCTGCAGTGAAGTTAACCTTAGCTTCTTCTACATTTTTATTCTCAACAGACGCTAAAAACTTTTTTATAGTAGTCTTTAATGAAGATTTTATTATTCTATTCCTCAATGTCTTAGTTTGAATAACTTTTATTCTCTTTTTTGCAGATTTTATGTTTGCCATGCTTTCACCCCCTTGTATTTTTATAGATTTCAATAGCTTTGGGGAAATTTGCCATCAAATCATTATATTTAACAAGTGCTATTATAGCATTAAATTTTAACCACTTCAAGTAAAATTATACTGTCAAAAATATATGCCTTTCAAACTTTTTATCTAATTGTAAAATGTTTATTGTAAACTGTGAATTGTCGATCTGGTATATTGTAAAAGATAATAACTAATAATAATATGTAGAGAAAAATCCAGGCTTTAGCTTGATCAAAAAATTTACCAAGCTTAAATAATGCAAAGGGAGGGATATGTGAATGTTTGATGTAAGGACGGATTTGGCGGTAGAAGCCAGGGAAAAGTGCCGTAAGGAAAGAGGAGGAGAAGTTCCTGGAGTGGAAGTGGAGGAAACTATGGAGGATGGTATAAAGGTGACCTGCGTAAAAATAGTGGAGGATATTGGGGAAAAGATCATGGGAAAACCAAAAGGTTCCTACATAACTGTGGATATGCCAAGGCTCACTCATTACGATGGGGAAATAAGGGATAAAGTGAGCAAGGTCGTGGGTAAAGTATTGTCAAGTGTGATAGATATAGATAAAAGCATGACTGCATTGGTGGTGGGATTGGGAAATTGGAACATAACCCCTGATTCTCTGGGGCCTAAAGTGGTCTCAAAACTTATGGTTACCAGGCATTTGAAGCAGTTAGTACCTGACAAGATAGATGAGGGTATAAGGCCTGTATGTGTCATATCCCCAGGAGTACTTGGAATTACTGGCATTGAAACCAGTGAAATAATACAGGGTGTTGTGGACAAAGTAAAACCTAATCTGATAATTTGTATAGATTCGCTGGCGTCAAGGAAGATGGACAGAGTCAATTATACAGTGCAAATAGGAAATAGGGGAATATCTCCTGGTTCTGGGGTAGGCAATAGAAGGATGGAATTGAGTGAAAAAACACTTGGGGTGCCTGTAATAGCTATAGGAGTTCCTACAGTGGTGGATGCGGCTACTATGGCCAATGATACTATTGATATGGTTCTGGACGAAATGATAAGGCAGACAAAAAAGGGAGAAAAATTTTATGAGATGTTGAAATCCGTGGATAAGGATGAAAAGCATCAGATGATAAGGGCACTTCTTGAGCCTTATAAGGAAAATATCATGGTTACACCTAAAGATGTGGATCTGGTAGTGGATTCCATTTCAAAGGTCATTGCGAATGCTATAAACATAGCACTCCAGCCTGCATTGGACTTAGACGATATAAATACTTTCTTGAATTAGTAGCAGATGATATTTTATAGTAATTTTGAGTATTAAGTGAAAAATAATTGACTGTGGGATTATAATTTGGAATATAATGTATAAAATTCATAAAAAAGCTCATCCTTTATAATGAGAATTTTATTCCTGTTTGGGGGTGACTTTTTTATGAATAGGAAAGCTATTGCAACTGTAATGATAATTTGCTGTGTAATAATTATTTTAGGATTTACAGTTATAACTGCAGGATTGCCTAAATTTATAAAGGATAAATCAGATTTTAAGATAGATTACACTCAGACACCTTTTGATTTTAGCGTGGATATGGGAAATTACTCACTTAGCATAGATAATAGGATAGGTGATAATTTTAAAAACGGATCTAAAAAAATTATAGATGTGGTAGGTAGTAAAATATATTCTGGAACTTCTTATATAATAGATATGACTCAAAATACATTTGAAAATATAGAGGATAGGTTCACCAAATAATGTGCTTTTAACTGTAGGGTGATTATGATATAATTTACTGTAGTTGTTGGTCCGAATTGTGGAGAAATTTCATTGATATTGGGGGAAGTAGTATGCAGAGTGAAAGACAGAGACATATAAGAAATTTTTCTATAGTTGCCCATATAGATCACGGTAAATCCACCCTTGCAGATAGGTTAATTGAAAAAACAGGAACTCTTACTGAAAGGGAGATGAATTCCCAGGTACTTGACAATATGGAATTGGAGAGAGAACGGGGGATAACTATAAAATCCCAGGCAGTGAGGCTTATATATAAGAGGCCTGATGGAGAAGAATATATTTTAAATCTTATAGATACGCCGGGACATGTAGATTTCAATTATGAGGTTTCAAGAAGTCTTGCAGCCTGTGAGGGAGCTGTTTTAGTAGTTGATGCAACCCAGGGCATACAGGCACAGACACTGGCTAATTGCTATTTGGCCATGGATCATGATCTGGAAATTGTTCCGGTAATAAATAAAATAGACTTGCCAAGTTCGAGACCTGATGAAGTAAAAGGGGAGATAGAGGATGTCATAGGAATAGATGCGGAAGATGCTCCTCTAGTTTCTGCAAAGACAGGGTTAAATATAGATGAGGTCTTGGAGGCCATAGTAAATAAAATACCTTCTCCAGAGGGAGATGAGAATGCGCCTTTGAGGGCTCTTATATTTGATTCAAATTATGACAGCTATAAGGGAGTGGTCTGTCATATAAGGGTAAAAGAAGGTTGTATTAAGACAGGAGAAGAGATAAAGCTCATGGCTACAGGCAAGGTATATGAAGTTACAGAAACGGGAATATTTGTCCCGGATTTCATGCCCAGATCAGAATTGAAGGCTGGAGATGTGGGATATTTCACAGCTTCCATTAAGAATGTGAGAGATGCAAGGGTTGGAGATACAGTAACTGAAGCGAGAAGAGAGGCGTCAGAACCTCTTAAAGGATATAGACCTGTAGTCTCTATGGTATACAGCGGCATATATCCGGTAGATGGAAAAAAATACAGTGAATTGAAGGAAGCACTGGAGAAACTTCAGGTTAATGATGCAGCACTTTGTTTTGAACCGGAGACATCTATAGCTCTGGGATTTGGATTTAGATGTGGTTTTTTGGGACTGCTTCATATGGATGTCATACAGGAAAGGGTTGAAAGGGAATTTAACCTGGACATAATAACTACGGCTCCATCTGTTATATATAAGGTATATAAGACAGATGGTACTCTAATAGAACTTACCAATCCTACTAACATGCCTGAAGTATCGGAGATAAAGTACATGGAGGAACCAATAGTTAAGGCTTCCATAATAACTCCTTCGGAATATGTAGGATCAGTTATGGAACTTGCCCAGGGCAGAAGAGGTACTTTTAGAGATATGCAGTACATAGAGACCACCAGGGTATCCTTAAATTATGATATTCCACTAAATGAAATAATATATAATTTCTTTGATGTATTAAAATCTAGAACAAGAGGTTATGCATCTCTTGATTATGAATTAAAGGGCTATAAGGCTGCTGAATTGGTAAAATTGGATATTCTTTTAAATGGGGAAGCTGTAGATGCCCTTTCCATGATTGTGCCTGAAGAAAGGGCTTATGAAAGAGGAAGGAGTATAGCTGAAAGGCTTAAGGAAATAATACCGAGACAGCTTTTTGAAATACCAATACAGGCTGCTGTAGGTGGGAAAATTATAGCTAGGGAAACTGTCAAGGCCATGAGAAAAGATGTGCTTGCGAAATGCTATGGAGGAGATATATCCAGAAAGAAAAAACTTCTTGAAAAGCAAAAAGAAGGAAAAAAGAGAATGAGGCAGGTAGGTTCTGTGGAAATTCCCCAGGAGGCTTTTATGGCAATACTTAAAACAGAAGACTAAAAAACAGCAAACTTCAAATATTTGAATAAGACTTTCTTTAATTAAGTAAAATTTATAAACTGGGGAGTGTTTTTGTGTACGATAAAGGAAACATGATTACAGGGGAGCCTGCAGCTTTATACATACATATACCATTTTGCAGGAAAAAATGCCTCTATTGTGATTTTTCATCTTACAGTGGAAAAGAAGAATTTATGTGGAATTATTCAAAGGCGTTGGCTGGAGATATAGATTTTATAGGTAAGAGATCTATAAAATCTATATTTATAGGCGGTGGAACACCTACCTATTTATCACTTGAGAGCTGGAATAATATATATAAAGCTCTGAAAAAGTTGAAATTGGAAGACAATTTGGAATTTACAGTGGAGGGAAATCCAGGTACTTTTACCGAAGAGAAATTAAGGTTTTTAAAAAATATAGGGGTCAACAGATTGAGTATAGGACTTCAAGCATGGCAGAATTCTTTACTTGGAAAAATTGGCAGAATTCATACTTTAGATGATTTTTTAAAAGGTTATGAGATGGCGAGAAAGCTGGGCTTCTCAAATATAAATGTGGATCTCATGTTTGGGCTTCCAGGGCAGACTTTAAAGGACTGGAGGGAATCTCTGGAGAATGTGGTTGGGATGGCACCAGAACATATATCCTGTTACAGTCTGATAGTGGAAAAAGGAACTCCTTTTTACAACATGTATAAAAACCATGAACTAAAGCTTCCTCGGGAGGAAGAGGAAAGGCAGATGTATTATTTTACATTGGAGTTTCTTTACAAAAGTGGATACAATCAATATGAAATATCCAATTTTGCCAAAATGGGAAATGAATGCAGGCACAATCTGGTGTATTGGAATTTAAAATCTTATATAGGATGCGGTTCAAGTGCCCATTCCTATGTAGATGGATATAGATACAGAAATACGTCAGATATAGAAGAGTATATTTTGGAAGGCATTGAGGGGAAATTTATAAGGCTGGATAAACATAAAAATTCCATTTATGATGATATGGAAGAGTTTATGTTTATGGGACTTAGAAAGATAAATGGAATTTCAATAAGAGATTTTAAAAATAGATTCAATAGGGATATTTATTCAGTGTACGGCGGTATAATAGATAAATACGTGGAGAAGGGAATACTAATAGTGGATGGAGATAGGATGTATTTAAATAAGAGAGGAATAGAAGTATCCAATAGTGTGATGTGTGAATTTATATTGACATAATATCGTTTGTATCAGATATGTTGAGTAATCATGAGAAAATATCATAAAATTCATTTTAAATGTAATAAACTATTCTATTTGTTAAAATAATATACTTTATGTGGTGTTGACAAAAAAAATTATGAGTGATATTTTTTAATCATAGTGATTAGCACTCAACAGCAATGAGTGCTAATAAAGAGGTGATATTATGGAAATGGATGAGAGAAAGATAAAAATACTTCAGGCAATAGTAAATAATTATATAAATACTGCTGAGCCTGTGGGATCCAGAACCATAGCTAAAAAATATAACTTGGGAGTGAGTTCTGCCACCATAAGAAATGAAATGTCAGATTTGGAGGAAATGGGTTATTTGGAACAGCTTCATAGTTCTTCAGGAAGGATACCCTCTAACAAAGGATATAGGTTGTATGTGGATAAATTGATGCATATACCCAATTTGAGTCCAGAAGAAATATATATAATAAAAAGTCAGATTATAAGTGACGCATTATTTGAAGTTGATAAGATAATAAAGCAGGCTATTTATCTTTTGTCTGAATTAACGAGGCTTACTTCTGTGGTTAGAGCACCTTTTGCAAAAAAAGGTCGTATAAAGCATATGCAATTGATAAATATAGAATCTAACAGCAGTATTCTATTAGTGCTTATAATTGACAGTGGAATTATAAAAAATAACCTTATAAAAATTAAGAAGGCTATTTCTGACGGTACTCTTGTTAAGATGAGCAATGCATTGAATGACCAGTTAAAAAATTTATGTGCTGATGATATAAGTGTAGAAATTGTAGACAAATTGAAGTCGGATTTAAGAGGGTATGAGGATGTAGTTGATGAAATAATTTGCGTCTTGTATGATAGATTGAATAATGTAGATAATTCGGAAATATATATGCAGGGAGCTATGAATATATTTGACTATCCAGAGTATAAGGACATAGAGAAGGCAAGAGAATTTTTATCTATGCTGGATAATAAACAAAAGGTAAGCAGTTTATTAAACAGTGCCTCGAGTATTTCGGTAAAAATAGGAAATGAGAATTATATAGAAGGCGCAGAAGACTGCAGTGTAATATCTGCAGTGTACAGTTTAAATGAAAAACCAATAGGGGAAATTGGTGTAATAGGACCTACAAGAATACCTTATTCTAAAGTTATATCTGTATTGGCAAATGTGGTGAAGGAAATGAATAGTATTTTAAGTCATGCTTATTCTGATGAAAATAAGTGATGATATTATACTGAATGAATCTGAAAGCCGTTTGCTGGAGATAACAATAAAATGTTAGTTAGATTGGAGGAAGTGTCTAAATGTTGAAAGATGAGGATATGAATGCACAGGATGCTGAAAAAAAATGTGCTGAAAAGGAAGATGAATGTCTAGAAAAAGATAAAAATTCCAAAGCAGGTGAAAAAATAGACCTGGATGAAAAATTGCAGGAATCCGATAATGAAAACATAGACGAAGAAGAGAAGGTCGATGAAAAAAAGTCAGAGGATGAAGCAGAAGTAAAAGAGGAAGAAGTAGATGAACTAGAGGAGAAAAGGAAGAAGTTACAGGAAGAATTAAAAAAGGAAAATTTTAAACTAAAGGATGAAAACAATAAAATTATGAATGAATTTAAAGCTCTTCAAGATAGACTTTCCAGAACAATGGCGGAATATGACAATTTTAGAAAAAGGACTTCAAAAGAAAAAGAGGGAATCTATTCTGATGCATGTAAAGATATATTAAAGGAAATACTTCCTGTATTAGATAACCTTGAAAGGGCAGCAAAGTCAGAGGGTAATCTAGAGGCATTAAAAAAAGGCGTAGAGATGACAATGAAGCAATTTAATACTGCACTGGAAAAGCTAAATGTGGAGGAAATTCCTTCAGAAGGAGAGTTTGACCCCAATGTGCATAATGCAGTTATGCACATAGAGGATGATAATTATGATAAGAATTGTATAGTAGAGGTATTTCAGAAAGGATATAAGAGAGGAGATAAAATAATAAGATATAGTATGGTGAAAGTAGCAAATTAAGTTTAAATAAATGAGTGAAATGTTATAAGGACAATTTCAACTGAGTTAAATTTAGGAGGTAAGTTAACATGTCAAAAATAATAGGTATTGATTTAGGAACAACAAATTCTTGTGTTGCAGTTATGGAAGGTGGAGATCCAGTAGTTATAGCAAATTCTGAGGGTGCCAGAACTACTCCATCCGTAGTTTCCTTCCAGAAAAATGGTGAAAGACTGGTAGGTCAAGTAGCTAAAAGACAGGCAATAACAAATCCAGATAGAACTATAATGTCAATAAAAAGGCAAATGGGAACAGATCATAAGGTGGATATAGATGGAAAAAAGTATACACCTCAGGAAATATCATCTATGATACTTCAAAAAATAAAGGCTGATGCTGAAGCCTATCTAGGAGAACCTGTAACAGAAGCAGTTATAACCGTGCCTGCATATTTTAATGACAGCCAAAGACAGGCTACTAAAGACGCAGGAAAGATTGCAGGACTTAATGTTCGAAGAATAATAAATGAGCCTACGGCTGCTTCTCTTGCTTATGGCATGGATAAGATGAATACAAATCAAAAGATATTTGTATATGATTTAGGTGGAGGTACTTTTGATGTATCAATATTGGAACTTGGAGATGGGGTATTTGAGGTTAAGGCCACAAATGGAGATACCCATCTTGGAGGAGATGATTTTGATCAGAAGATAATGGATTATATAGCAGATACTTTTAAAGCTGAAAATGGAATAGATCTGAGAAAGGATAAAATGGCACTTCAAAGATTAAAAGAAGCAGCTGAAAAAGCAAAGATTGAATTGTCATCTTCCATGCAGACAAATATAAATTTACCGTTTATTACGGCAGATGCCAATGGCCCTAAGCACATAGACATGAATTTGACAAGGGCAAAATTCAATGAACTGACGGGAGATTTGGTAAATAAAACTATAGAGCCTATGAAAAAAGCTTTAAATGATGCGGGAATTACAATAAATGATATAAATAAAGTTATATTAGTGGGAGGTTCCACAAGAATACCGGCGGTTCAAGAAGCAGTAAAGAATTTCACTGGTAAAGAACCTTCAAAAGGTGTTAATCCTGATGAATGTGTGGCAGTGGGAGCAGCTATTCAGGCAGGGGTACTTACTGGAGACGTAAAAGATGTACTTCTTCTTGATGTAACACCACTTACTCTTGGGATTGAAACTTTGGGAGGAGTTGCTACTCCGCTCATCAATAGAAATACTACAATACCAACTAAAAAAAGCCAGATATTTTCCACTGCTGCAGATAATCAAACCTCTGTTGAAATCCACGTAGTTCAAGGTGAAAGACAGATGGCAGCTGACAATAAGACTCTGGGGAGATTTACTCTTTCAGGTATAGCTCCGGCTCCAAGGGGAATTCCTCAGATTGAAGTTACTTTTGATATAGATGCAAATGGTATAGTTAATGTATCGGCTAAAGACAAGGCAACTGGAAAAGAGGCAAATATAACAATTACAGCTTCCACTAATTTGAGTGACAGTGAAATAGATAAGGCAGTAAAGGAAGCTGAAAAATATGAAGAACAGGATAAAAAGAGAAAAGAATCCATAGAAGTTAAGAACAATGCAGATCAAATTGTGTATCAAAGCGAAAAGACATTAAAGGATCTAGGAGACAAGGTTTCAAGTGAAGACAAGAAAAATGTAGAGGAAAAGGCAGAAGCAGTTAAGAAAATAAAAGATGGCGATGATTTGGATGCAATAAAGAAAGCTACTGAGGATCTAACTCAGGCACTCTATGGAGTTACATCAAAAATATACAGTCAAAATGCTCAGGCAGGTCAAAATCCAGGAGCGGGCCCTAATCCAGGAGCAGGTCCAAACCCAGGAGCAGGTCCAAATCCAGGAGCTGGCACTCAGGGTGGATCAGGGAATAAAAATGATGACAATGTAGTTGATGCTGATTATAAAGTAGATGATGATAAGTAATATTTTCTCTTCACGATTGTATAATAAACGTGTATAATAGTAATAGTTAAGGGATGAGTTTTTGCTCTTCCCTTAATTTAAGTAGAGAATTGGATTTTTACTAAATAATACTTTCGTTTTAGGTGGTGAAAAATAAAAAGATGGCCAAAAAAGATTATTATGAAATACTAGGCCTTAAAAAGGGTGCCAGTGATGATGAAATAAAAAGAGCATTTAGAAAATTAGCATTAAAATACCACCCTGATAGAAATCAAGGAAATAGAGAAGCCGAGGAAAAATTCAAGGAAATAAATGAAGCCTATCAGGTCTTGTCGGATCCACAGAGAAAAGCTCAGTACGATCAGTTTGGTACAGCTGATTTTAACGGAGGTTCTGGATTTGAAGGGGGATTTGGTGGATTTGATTTTTCCGATATGGGCGGCTTTGGAGATATATTTGACTCTTTCTTTGGAGGAGGATTTTCTTCAAGCAGAAGAAGAAAAAATGGGCCAGAAAAAGGTGCAGATCTTGAATATACCTTAAATTTGACTTTTGAACAGGCAGTTTTCGGTGTGGAAAAGGAAATATCCATAACTAGAAATGAAAAATGTGAAGCCTGTAATGGAACGGGTGCCAAAAGAGGAACTCATCCACATACCTGTGACAAATGCGGCGGAACGGGGCAGGTGAGAACTCAAAGAAATACACCTCTTGGAAGTTTTGTAAGTATGAGTACCTGCGACAAATGCGGCGGAAAGGGTACTATTATCAAAGACAGGGATATATGTCCTGAATGCAGGGGTACGGGTACTGTTAGAAGGCGTAGAAGTATAAAAGTAAAAATTCCTGCAGGAGTGGATAATGGCAATGTAATCCCTATAAGAGGACAAGGCGAGGGAGGTAAAAATGGAGGCAGTCCAGGAGATCTGTATATAAATATAAGAGTATCATCTCATTCTAAATTTAAAAGAGATGGATTTGATATCTATTTGGATACTCATATTAGTTTTGGAAAAGCTGCTCTGGGAACAAGTATAAGGGTACCTACTATAGACGGAGATGTGAAATATGAAGTACCTGCTGGAACACAATCTGAAACTGTATTTAGATTGAGAGGAAAAGGTGTACCTAAAGTCAATGGAAGAGGCAGAGGAGATCAATATGTAAAAGTGATTGTGGATGTGCCTAAGAACTTAAATGAGAAGCAAAAGGAAGCTATTATGATGCTTATGGAGGCAAGTGGAGAGATCCCTGCGGGAGGAACTGGAAGAAAATCCTTTATGGATAAATTTAAACATGGATTTAAATAATTTGTAGATGCTGACAGCTTTTAACTTAAGGGCTGTCAGCAAACTTTATAGTTTTAATGTAGATCCAAATTGAGTGTAGGAGGAAATTCATGAAAAAAGAGTGGATAGAAGTGGCAATTATTACTAGCAGTGAAGCTGTAGAAGCGGTTTCTGGAATATTATACAATACAGGAGTTCAAGGTGTGTCCATAGAAGATCCTAAAGATATTGAATTTGAAAAGAAACGTCCCCAGGATTGGGATTATTTTGATGAAAGCTTGCTGAAGGTAAAAGATGGCGCAGTGATAAAAGGATATTATAAGGAAGATGAAAATCTTAAGAATTATCTGGAATATATAAAAGAAAGGGTAAATAATTTAAAAAACTGCGGGATAGATAAGGGAAAAGGCATTATCACCGTAAGTAAAGTGAATGAAGAAGATTGGGAGAATAACTGGAAGCAGTATTATAAACCTTATAGGGCAGGGAATAGAGTTGTGGTGAAGCCCATTTGGGAAAATTATAATCCTGAAAAAGATGATTTAGTAGTTCAGCTAGATCCAGGCATGGCCTTTGGAACTGGAACTCATGAAACTACGAGAATGTGTATAAAAGCTCTGGAGAAATATGTTAAGCTGGATTCGCAGGTGTTTGATATAGGCACGGGATCGGGAATACTGGCTATAACTGCAGCAAAACTTGGAGCAAAACATGTTATAGCTGTGGACATAAATGGTACGGCTGTGGAATCGGCCTTAAAAAACCTTGAATATAATGATGTAAAAAACATAGAGGTATTTCAAGGGAATCTCATGGAAAAGGTTCATGGAAAGGCAGATGTGGTAGTTGCCAATATAATTGCAGATGCTATAATATCCTTAACAGATGATGTAAAAAATTTTATAGTTCCTGGAGGAATATTTATATCTTCAGGTATAATAAAAGACAGAAGGAAAGATGTGATTGAAAAATTGAGGAATAGTGGATTTAAAATAAAAGAAGTAAATGAGGATGGGGAATGGATATGTGTAGTTGCAAAAAGGATGATATGAAGTGATGAATAAATTTTTTGTGCCTGAACAGGATATACACTGTAATACAGCTTTTATCAAGGGAGATGATGTAAAGCATATAAATAAGGTACTTAGACTTCAATGCGGGGATAAGGTAAATATAAACAACTGTGATGGCAAAGAATTTTTGGGAACTATAGAGAGTGTCGAGAGGGAAAGTGTTACAGTAAAAATTATAGAGGAAATTGAACTGTGCAATGAAAGTCCTGTTAAGATGTATCTATTTCAAGCACTGCCAAAATCGAGCAAAATGGATTTGATTGTACAAAAAGCTACGGAAATAGGGGCATATGAAATAACTCCTGTTATTACCAGGAGGGTAGTGGTTAAAGTTGATTTTACCCAATCTAAGAAGGCGGAAAGATGGAATAAAATTGCCAAGGAGGCCTGTAAACAGTGTAAGAGAAGCAGGATACCAGTAGTGGATAGACCTATTGATTTTAAAGGACTTTTGCAATCATTAGTGCCTATGGATTTGATTTTTGTGCCCTATGAAAACGAAAAAAATTTGGGCATAAGAAATGTGATTGATTCTATAGACAATAGGGATACTATAAAAAAAGTAGCTGTAGTAATTGGACCTGAAGGTGGATTTGAAGAAAATGAGATAGAACTTCTCAAAAACATGAATTCTCATATAGTGACACTGGGACCTAGAATATTTAGGACAGAAACTGCGGGTTTTGTTTCACTAGCACTTCTCATGTATGAATTAGGTGATTTAGGAGGTATCATTAGGTGAAGGTAATTGACAGTGAAAAAGTTGATTTATCACTTGGCAATGAAGAATTTTTTCGTGTATATGGGCGTAAAAAGGCAGTGGGGATGTTTACTCTAGGCTGCAGGGTGAATCAGTACGAAACCGAAGCTATGGCAGAAAAATTTATAGCTGAGGGATATAATATAGTTGGTTTTGATGATTGTGCAGATGTGTATGTGATAAATACCTGCACTGTAACTAACATGGGAGATAAGAAATCCAGACAGATGATACATAGGGCTAGGAGAAAAAATGGAAGCGCAATAATAGCTGTAGTTGGATGTTACTCTCAAATTTCACCTGAAAAAGTATCTAATATAGAGGGTGTGGATGTTGTTTTAGGTACCAGAAATAAGGGAGACATAATTTATTTGATAAAGAGGGTATGCTTGGAACATCGCAAGATAATAGAGGTCAATGACGTTCTTAAGAACAGAGTTTTTGAAGAACTTAATATAGATAAATATCAGCATAGAACTAGAGCTTTTCTCAAAATACAGGATGGCTGTAATAGATTTTGTTCTTACTGTCTCATCCCATTTGCCAGAGGAGCAGTATGCAGCAAACCTCCAGGTAAAGTTGTAGAGGAAGTAAAAAAACTTGCTCAAAATAATTTTAAAGAAGTGACGCTTTCGGGAATACATATTGCCTCTTACGGCATGGATATGAAAGATGATTGGAATCTTGCAGGGATACTGGAAGAAGTAGATAAAATAGAAGGTATTGAAAGAGTTAGGATTGGTTCCATAGATCCCAAATTTTTTACAGAAGGTATCATAAATAGAATAAAAAGATTAAAAAAGTTGTGTCCACATTTCCACCTTTCCCTTCAGAGTGGATGTGATGAAACTTTAAGGAGAATGAATAGACACTATACTGTCCTGGAATACGAGAAAATAGTCAAAGAATTAAGAGATGAAATAAAAGATGTGTCTATAACTACGGATATTATAGTGGGATTTCCTGGAGAGACAGAAGAAGAGTTCAGTAAGACCTATGATTTTTTGAATAGAATAGAGTTTTCCAAAATTCATGTTTTTAAGTACAGTCCAAGAAAAGGTACGAGAGCTGCAAGTATGAGGAAGCAGATAGATGGCAGGATAAAGGAAGAGAGAAGCAGCAAAATTATAGAATTGGATAAAAAGTTGGAAAAACAGTTTATGAATAAATTTTTAGGGAAGAATATGGATGTACTTTATGAGAGCCAATTTGAGAAAAATAATGATTATTATGAGGGGTATACTCCCAATTATATAAAAGTGATATCCAGAGGAAAATGTGGTCAGAATTTAGAAGGGAAAATTTTGAATACTGAGCTGAAAAGTGTAAAAGATGGATGTGTTTATGGAAAAATAAAAAGTTTTATTTGACTTTCAGAAGGATATTTCATATTGATTATTGAATAATTACTGTTAAGGAGGTGATGACTATGGAAGAATGTATTTTTTGCAAAATAATAAAAGGTGAAATACCATCTGAGAAAGTATATGAAGATGATATAGTGTTAAGCTTTAAGGATATAGAACCAGGTGCTCCAGTACATGTTCTCATAATACCTAAAAAACATATAAGGAGTATAAATGATCTTACTGAAGAAGATTCCAATATTATTGCTCATATATATTTGGTTGCAAAACAGATTGCAGATAAATTGGGTTTGGCAGAAAAAGGATATAGAATTGTGACTAACTGTGGTGAGGAAGCAGGGCAGACAGTACCTCATATTCATTTTCACTTATTAGGTGGCAGATCATTTAAATGGCCGCCGGGCTAAAAATTTTATTAAGGTGTATATGCTGAATTCAGAGGGATAATAATATATGCAGCTATATGAAATTGTTGACAGTGTCCAAAGATCTATTGTATAATTGCTATGTGCTATTTGACCTATGTTAACTGTATTTAATTTTTAAAATTAGATTGAGCTAGCGGAGGGAGGGAGATAATGTGTCAGAAATAAAAGTGGGAGAAAATGAGACTATAGAAAGCGCATTGAGAAGATTCAAGAGAAAATGTGCTAGAGCTGGTGTTCTTTCGGAAGTCAGAAAAAGAGAGCACTATGAGAAACCAAGTGTAAAGAGAAAGAAGAAATCAGAAGCTGCAAGAAAGAGAAAGTTTAAATAGAATTCTTTGAAAGAGGGTACCAAGTAATATGTCTCTTAAAGAAAATTTACAAGAAGACTGGAAGCAGGCTTTGAAGTCAGGTGATAAGCTTAGAGCAGGTACTATAAGTATGGTCAAAGCTGCTATTTTATTGGTGGAAAAAGCTGATGGAAAAAAACTTGACGATGATGAAAAGATCATAGATATAATATCAAAAGAAGTAAAACAGAGACGTGAATCTATACTTGAATTTGAAAAGGGCAAGAGACAGGATTTAATAGATAAAACAAAATCTGAAATACAGATCTTGTTAAAATACCTTCCTCAGCAGTTGAGTAAAGAGGATATTTCCGAGATTGTACGGAAAGCAGTTAATGAAGTAGGGGCACAGAGCATGAAAGACATGAAAAAAATTATGGCAATTGTAATGCCTAAAACCAGAGGCAGAGCAGATGGCAAACTTGTAAGTCAAATAGTAAAACAATATTTAAATAAATAGAAAGGTTGAGATTATATCTCAACCTTTTTTAATGGGAAAAATTTAAATAGTTCACAGCTTTAAGTAATTTATCATTCCTGTATTTCATAAATTAGTAAAGGTAAGAGAGTTGGGAGATAAATTCTTAGAGGTGATATTGTGAAAAATAAAATGTATGACACAAAACAAAATATTGCGGATAAGCTGGATTTGCCAAGAGATATAATTTTGAATATGCCTCAAATTAAAGTTATGGGAAATAACGAGATAATAATAGAAAATCATAAGGGCATCATACTATTTGAGGATAGTCAGATAAAAATTAATTCAGGTATAGGGTTGATATCAATATATGGAAGTAAATTTGAAGTGCTTTTTATAGGTGGAAGCACTATAACTATAGGAGGAAAATTTAAATCTATAGTTTATGAGGGAAACTGATAAATTTTCTTTTAAAAATTATAGAAATGGAATAATTTTAATTGAGATACAATCCCTTATACCTGAAAAGTTTATTAACCTTATGTGGGAAAATGACATCTGTATAAAAAATATAAAAAAGAAAAGTATTACCACTATGACTATGGAGATAGATTTAAAAGATTATGGTAAAGTAGAAAATATAGCCAGGAAGACCAGTACTAGAATAAAGATAATCAAAAGAAGGGGTATTACTTTTTTTATAATTAGGATTAAGAGAAAAATAACCCTAGTTTTAGGAGTGATTTTATTTACTGCAATAATATATTACTTGTCTACATTTATATGGAATATAAAAATAGATTCTGCTGAAGGGATTCCACCTTATACAATAAGGCAGCAGCTTAAAGCTTATGGGATAGGACCAGGGACGAGTAAAAATAAAATAAACGTATATAGAATAGAACAGAAACTTATGAAGGACAATGATGACATAATGTGGGTTAAAGTGAGAATGCAGGGCTCTGAATTAAATATAAATGTAGTGGAGAAAAAATCTCCACCGGATATAAGTATGGATAATACTCCGTGTAATTTGGTGGCAAAAAAAGATGGCAAAGTATTGAGAGTATATACTACACTGGGTACACCAGTTGTAAAAGCGGGTGACGAGGTAAAAAAGGGCCAGATTCTTGTCAAAGGAGAGCAGGGAATTGAGGGATCTACTTATAGTGTACATGCCGCGGGGTATGTCATATGCAGTACACTGTATGAAAGCAGTGCTGATGTAAAAATAGATAATGTAAAAAATATCAGAACAGGTAAGAAAGTAGATAATTATTATATTAATTTGAGAGGTAAGAAGTTATATTTAAAAAAAGATAATAATAAATTTAATAAATATGATAAAATAGAGGAAAGCAAATTTATTTTTGGTAGGGAAACTTACTATGAGGTTAAAAAGACAGTAATAAAAGGGAATGCCCAGAAGATAGTAAAGGATACAGGACAGAAACTTTATAAAAGTATATGTTCCAATTTAGATAAATCCATAAAAATTGTAGATAAAAGGGTCACCTATGAACCTGGTGAATCTTATAAAGTGAAAGTTCAGGTCGCAGCGGAGGAAAATATAGCGGTTTCTGATGTTCAGAGATAAAGGGAAAGCTCAAAAACTAAAGTGAATTTATAGAGTAGTAAAAACAAAGGGTGATTTTAATTGAAAAAATTGTCATTAAAGAAGATTTTTTTAAAGAAAAAGACTGATAGGATAATTATTTTTATCATAAGTTTTATATTCATTTATTCTTTGCTGGCGTCTGGACTTACAACAAAAAAATATAATTTATCGGAAGGGGATATTGCAAAAGTTGATATAAAGGCACCTAGAGAGGCTAAAGACGAATTGTCTACTCAGACAAAAATACAGCAGGCAGTGGATGCTGTCCCTATTCAATACAACAAAAAACCTGAAGTGAAAACGGAAAGTTTAAATAAATTAAACGACTTTTTTTCTAAAGTGAACCAGTTAAGGGCTTCTCAATTAGATGAAAAAAGCAAATTGAAAAAATTAAAAAGTGAAGGCAATATAAATTTAAATGATGAGGATTACCTGAGTATAATAGGACTTAACGAGGACGAAGCAAAACAGCTTCAGGACTTTTTACAAAAAACTATAGCGGATATGTATGATAATAATAATATAAGTGATAATACCCAGAAGGATAACCAGGCAGATATTAAAAAAGCCCAGCAGAGCATACTGCTTAAAGTAAGTACTTCAAATTTCAATAAGAATTTAAGACAGTTGGCTACTGATGTAGGATTTTCTTTAATTTCACCTAATTTTTTTTATGATAAAGAGAAAACTGAGGAATTGAGGAAAGAGGCGGAGAAAAAAGTTCTGCCTGTCATGATAAAAAAGGATCAGACTATAGTAAAAGAAGGGGAACCTGTAACTAAATATCAGATAAAGATGCTGGATGATTTAGGACTTTTAGATGACAGTCCCTATTTTCAATGGCATATTTATTTCCCGTTGGCTTTATTGGTACTTTTGATATTGACTATTCAATGGGTTTATTTATATAAATATAGTAGGAAGATTTATAAAGATACCAAAATGCTTGTAATGATTGATACACTCAGCTGTTTGAGTGTGCTTTTATCTAGGACTATCGATTTGGCTTCGCCTTTTTTAATACCTCTGACATTTGTACCTATGATAATGACACTGCTCTTAGATGATAAAGTGTCATTAGCTGTAAATGTGTTGAATTGTGTTTTTATAAGTGCAGCGGTGGAATTTAGCCCGGATATAACTATAGTAGCTCTTGTAAATGCAGTAATGGGAGCTACTATACTTAAAAAAATGCAGCAGAGAAATGACATATTATTTGCTTCTCTTTACATGCTTGTCATAAATGGTATACTTACCTTCTCCATGGGGTTTTTACTCAGCAACAATATGTTGGATATAGCTAAAAAAGGTATATTTGCAGGAATTGCCAGTATAACTTCCGGAATATTGGTAATAGGATTTCTTCCTCTATTTGAGGGCGTGTTCAATATAGTTACTACTATAAAGCTTTTGGAACTTTCAAATCCCAACAATGCCCTATTAAAAAGACTTCTGATAGAAGCGCCTGGGACCTATCACCACAGTATATTAGTTGGAAATTTAGCGGAAGTGGCAGCTGAAAAAGTTGGAGGTAATCCACTTTTAGCTAGAGTTGCGGCTTATTATCATGATATAGGGAAAATAAAAAGACCATATTTTTTTAAAGAAAATCAAGTGGGAAAAGATAATCCACACAATAAATTAACTCCTAATTTGAGTACTTTGATAATAATATCTCATGTTAAAGATGGGGCGGAAATGGCTGATGAGTATAATTTGCCTAAAATAATAAAAGATATTATAGAACAACATCATGGAACATCCCTTGTGAAATATTTTTATTTGACCATGAAGAACTCATGTAAAGATCCAGAAGATGTGAATGAAGATGAATTTAGATATCCCGGCCCTATACCAGAGACTAAAGAAGCTGGTATAATAATGCTGGCCGATGGAGTGGAAGCTGCTGTAAGATCTATTAATGATACTGATAAGGGCAGGATTCAGGGAATGGTGGACAATATAATAAAGGATAGGCTGGATGCGGGTCAACTTGATAATTGCGATTTGACTTTGAAAGATATAAATAAAATAAAGAATGAATTTTTTAAAGTTTTGGTTGGAATATATCACCATAGAATAGAATATCCATCGGATAAATTTTCCGATAAAGTCATGAATAAGTTAAAACAGGAGGATAAAAAGTGATTTTTTTGGACAATAGGCAGGACAAGATAGAGATTACGAAAGAGATGGAACACAGTATTAGAGAAATTATAGAGTATGCTTTAAAAGAGGAAGAGGTAAATTTACCTTGTGAAATAAGTGTGATTTTTGTAGATAATGATCATATAAAAGATATAAATAGGGAAAATAGGAATATAGATAGAGCAACAGATGTGTTGTCTTTTCCAATGCTGGAATATCCAAAAGGCCGGGTATTTAAGGATGTGTATACCAATTACGATTTTCAGCCAAGTGACATGGATGGGGAAAATTTAGTATTGGGGGATATAGCTATTTCTCTTGAAAAGGCAGAGGAACAGAGCAGAGAATTTTGTCATTCCTTTTTAAGAGAGGTATGCTATTTGACAGTACATTCGCTGCTTCATCTTTTGGGATATGATCATATGGAAGATGAGGACAAAAAAGTTATGAGAAGGAGAGAAGAGGAAATATTACGGGAATTTGAACTGTAAGAGATAATTTTAAATTCTGAAGTATGGTGATTGTACAATGAAAGTTAAAAAATTGTTGGATAGCTTCAATTACGCAATTGAGGGGATAATATATTCTGTTAGAACACAGAGAAATATGAAAATACATATGATAGCAGCTGTCTTAGTACTTACTATGTGTTTTTTCTATGATTTGAGCAAAATGGAGATTTTAGCTATTGTGATAACCATAAGTATGGTCATCATGGCAGAGCTTTTTAATACGGCAGTGGAATTTGCCATAGATGCCACTACCAATTATTATCATCCACTAGTTAAAATTGCAAAAAATGTTGCAGCGGGAGCAGTGCTTATTTCGGCTATAAATGCTGTAGTGGTGGGATATATAATATTTTGGGATAAATTGAAGTATATAAATTTTATTGTTATAAAAAAGGTTAAAAGTACAAATCCCTATACGATATTTATAATACTTGCCATTGTATGTATAACTACCATAATTGTAAAAGCCATTTTTGGAGAAGGTACTCCGCTTAAGGGAGGAATGCCCAGCGGACATAGTGCCATAGCTTTTTCCATAGCCACTACTATAGCTTTGATAACGGGACAGCTTGCGGTAGTTATATTGAGCTATCTCATGGCCTTTATAGTGGCTCAAAGCAGGGTGGATTCAGAAGCTCATTCTATTACAGAAGTGATTTTCGGAGCGGTATTTGGCATTTTGATAACAGTTTTTTTATTTATAATATTTGGATGAATAAGGAGAAAATTTATGTTTAAGTCAGGATTTATTACAATAATAGGAAGGCCGAACGTGGGAAAGTCAACGCTTACCAATAGAATTATGGGAGAAAAATTGTCTATTGTATCCTGTAAGCCGCAGACTACCAGGAACAATATAAATACCATTTTGACGGAAGAGGACTTCCAGTTGATTTTTGTAGATACTCCCGGTATTCATAAACCCAAGGATAAACTGGGAGATTATATGGTGAAATCTGCGGAGGATTCCATCAAGGATGTGGATCTGGTAATTTTTTTGACTACTCCCCAGGACGGGATAGGAAGAGAGGATAGATATATACTGGAAAATATAAAAACCACCAAGATACCAGTATTTTTGGTGTTGAATAAAATAGACGAAAATCCTGCTTCCAGGGTGGCAAAAACTTTAAAAAACTATTCTGAATTCTTTGATTTTCAGGAAATAATACCTGTATCTGCGTTGAAAAAGAAAAATACTGATGAATTATTGGAACTTATGGTAAAGTATATGCCGGAAGGACCTAAATATTATCCAGAAGATGTTATTACTGACAGGCAGGAAAAATTTATAGTTTCTGAAATTATAAGAGAGAAATCTCTCAGACTCCTTTCCAAGGAAGTTCCACACGGTATAGCTGTTGAAATAATATTTATGAGGAAGGATCCTAAGGGAATATACAATATAGAGGCAAATATAATTTGCGAGAAGGAATCACACAAGGGAATAATAATAGGTAAAAATGGCTCCATGTTAAAGAGGATATCCTCTTATGCGAGAGAGGATATTGAAAAATTTTTAAATTCCAGAGTATATCTGCAAGTCTGGGTAAAAGTAAGAAAAGAGTGGAGAGACAATGACAGACTGCTGAAGGAATTAGGGTATAAAAAATAAAGTGATATTTACTCAGAAGGAATGTTTTTCTCCTTAAAAAAGGATATAATATAACTTATAGACAGGGAGATGATTATCTGTCCATATTTAAAACTAGAGCTATAATAATAAAAACTCAAGATATAAAGGAATCTGACAAGTTGGTTTGGCTTTTCACTGAGAAGTTGGGTAAGGTGTCCACCATAGCTAGAGGGGCGAAAAGAAGCAGGAACTCATTGTTTTCAACTACACTTCAATTTTGTTACGGAGACTACGTTTTATACAAGGGAAAGAGTCTATATGTAATAAACGAAAGTATTTTAATAGATTCTTTTCAAGATTTATTGGACGACTTAAATGATTTAACTTATGCTTCTTATTTTTGTGAACTCATAGATATAGCCATGAGTGATGGGGAAAAAAGCGAAGAGATGTTTAAACAACTGGTTACTGCGTTTTATCTCATAAGGAGTCATGCAGTGGACATTGAAATTCTAGCCAGATCATTTGAGTTGAAAATTTTACAGGCCACAGGCTATGAGTTGAATTTTGATTACTGCTGTATATGTAGAAAAAAGATGGCTTCATTTAATTATTTCAGTTTTCAATATTCAGGAGGTGTCTGCGATAAATGTAAAAAGATCAATGGTTTGCATATAGATTATGCCACTGGCAGTGCACTTAAATATTTGTCAAAGATTTCTCTTGAAAATGTATATAAAGTTGTATTATCTGATAAAGTAAAGAAAGAACTGTATAAGGTTTTGAACCTGGTTATTTCCCAAAATTATTTTAGGAAACCTAAAAGTCTTGACACTTTAAGGTATCTTAAAAATTTTGAGAAAAATAAAATCTAAAAGGAGAGAAAAACATGAGTGAGATAACATTGGAAAAAATTGATATTATAAGAGAGAGAACAGGGGTAAATTATTCTGAGGCAAAAGAGGCATTAGAAGTTTGTGAAGGAAATGTGGTTGATGCTCTCATATATATAGAGCAAAATAAAAAATCGGCCAAGGATAGTTTATACACCACTAAGGATGAATTTTTGGAATGGCTGAAGGATTTAGTGAAAAAAGGCAATGTAAATAGAGTAAAGATAAAAAAAGGTGATAAGGTGGTAGTTGACATTCCTGTAAATGCAGGTATTGCAGCAACTTTGACAGCTCTTGTATGGCCGCCGCTTATAGCTATAGGGATATTGACTGCAGTGATTACACAGGTGACTATAGAGATAACGAAAGATGATGGAACTGTAGAAGTGGTGAATAAGGTAATAAAAGGCGGAATGAAGAGTACTGTAAATGAAATGAAGGATAGGGTGTTTGATGCTGCATCTTCAGTTAAGGATAAATTCAAACACAAAGATGACAAGCAGGATAAAAACACATATAAATATACTGTAAAATTTGATGATATAGATGATGATGAAAATGGACAGGAGAAAGATACTGATAAGGATAAAAATTAGAATTATATAATACAATTAGTGTTAAAACATATAATGAATAGTATATAAATTTGAGATTTATTCATAATATTGGATAAAATAAAAAAACATATACTATTCATTAATATATATGTGGTATAATAATTTTGTAATATTGTAGCTTAAATACTAATGTTAAATTTCCTCTTAGTGAATATCTGCAGAAATTATTGACTTTACTACAAAGAGAGAGGGTGAATATTATTAAATTATCACCGAGACAAGAGAAAATAATAAAATTAGTAAGGGATAATGCACCCATAACAAGTGAGCAGCTCGCATCTAGATTAAATGTCACAAGGGCAGCACTTAGACCAGATCTAGCTATACTTACTATGACGGGCATATTGGAGGCAAAACCTAAGGTAGGATATATATATTCTAAAAAACCTTCCCATAGCCTTATATACGATTATATAATGAATATAAAAGTAAGCGATATAATGTCAAAACCAGTAGTAGTGGATGAGAATACTACCGTTTATGATGCCATAGTATACTTATTTTTGAATGATGTTGGCACTTTGTTTATAGAAAATAAAGGGCTTCTTATAGGTGCTGTTTCCAGGAAGGATTTTTTGAAGATAGCTATTGGAAGTACCGATATGCATAAAATACCTGTGGGAATAATAATGACCAGAATGCCAAATATAATATTTGTTGAAAAGGATGATGTTGCTTACATGGCAGCTAAAAAGATAATGGAGCATGAAGTGGATAGTTTGCCAGTGGTAGAAAAATCTCGAGACAGGTTGAATAATGAAGTGCTTAAAATTGTAGGTAAAGTTTCAAAGACAAATATAACAAGGCTTTTTGTAAAAATAGGGGAAAACAAATAGATTGGTATACGGAATAATTTATTCGTTGATGTATATATAAAACATGCTAAATTTTATAAAAAAGGGGATGTTCTATATGGCAGACAAAAAGTATGTTTATCTTTTCAATGAGGGAAATGCTGGTATGAGAAATCTACTTGGCGGAAAAGGTGCCAATTTGGCAGAGATGACAAATATCGGCATACCTGTTCCAGAGGGTTTTACCATATCTACAGAAGCTTGTACAAAATATTATAAAGACGGTAAGATCATATCCAGGGGCATTGTGGATGAAATTTATGCCGCACTTGAAAAAATTGAAAAAAAAACAGGTAAAAAATTTGGAAATATAGAAAATCCACTTTTAGTTTCTGTAAGATCAGGAGCAAGGGTTTCCATGCCTGGAATGATGGATACTATACTTAATTTAGGTTTAAACGATGACACTGTCAGGGGATTAAGTAAACTTACGGGAAATGAAAAATTTGCCTATGACTCCTATAGAAGATTTATTCAGATGTTTTCAGATGTAGTTATGGGAATTGAAAAAAGAAAATTTGAGGATATACTGGATGAAGTAAAGGATGCAAGGAATCTTGAATATGATACCGACTTAGATGCATCTGATTTAAAGGAAATAATTGTGAAATTTAAGAAAATTTACAATAGTGAAATAGGAAGTGGCTTTCCACAACAGCCTAAGGAACAATTAATACAAGCTATTACTGCTGTATTTAGGTCCTGGGATAATCCGAGAGCTATAGTGTATAGAAGATTAAACGATATTTCAAGTGAATGGGGTACGGCTGTAAATGTACAATCTATGGTATTTGGAAATATGGGAGAAACTTCAGGTACTGGTGTGGCATTTACAAGAAATCCTGCTACAGGGGAGAAGTCTATATTTGGTGAATATCTTATAAATGCGCAGGGGGAAGATGTAGTTGCAGGAATAAGAACACCACAGCCTATAACAAAGTTAAAAGAAGATCTTCCAAAATGTTATTCTCAATTTATGAATATAGCCCAGAAATTGGAAAATCACTATAAAGATATGCAGGATATGGAATTTACCATAGAACAGGGAAAATTATATTTTCTTCAAACTAGAAATGGGAAGAGAACCGCACAGTCTGCACTTAAAGTAGCAGTGGATATGGTGGGGGAAGGTCTTATCAGCAAAAAGGAGGCCATCCTTAAAGTTGAACCTAAACAACTTGACACACTGCTTCACCCGAATTTTGATAAGGATGAGCTCAAGAAAGCAGCTGTAATAGCAAAGGGACTTCCGGCATCTCCGGGAGCTGCTTGTGGAAAAATATATTTTACAGCAGAGGATGCGAAAAAACATCATGATCGGGGAGAAAAAGTAATACTTGTAAGGTTAGAGACATCCCCCGAGGATATAGAAGGTATGGCAGCTTCAGAAGGAATACTTACAATAAGGGGTGGAATGACTTCTCATGCAGCTGTGGTAGCTAGGGGTATGGGAACTTGTTGCGTGGCTGGATGCGGTAATCTGATAATAGATGAAGAGACAAAGACTTTTAAAGGAGCAGGCAAGATCTATAAAGAAGGGAATTACATATCATTAGACGGAAGTACAGGAAATGTATATGGAGAGCCTATAAAAACGGTGTCACCTGAAATATCTGGATATTTTGGTACATTTATGAGCTGGGCTGATGATATAAGAAAGATGGGAGTTAGAACCAATGCTGATACTCCAAAGGATGCCAGACAGGCAGTTGAATTTGGAGCTGAGGGAATAGGACTTTGTAGGACAGAGCATATGTTCTTTGATGAGGATAGAATACCAGAAATGAGAGAGATGATAGTTTCCAAGACAGAGGAACAGAGAAGAAGAGCACTGAATAAGCTTTTACCGAGACAAAAAGAGGATTTTGTCGGTATATATGAGGCTATGGAGGGAAGACCTGTGACGATCAGATTTTTGGATCCGCCATTACATGAATTTTTGCCAACAGATACAGATGATATAAGAAATTTGGCTGCGGAAATGGGTATAGACTTCCAGGAATTGAAGGACACTATAGGATCTCTTCATGAATTCAATCCCATGATGGGACATAGGGGCTGCAGGCTTACTGTTTCCTACCCTGAAATAGCGGAAATGCAGACTAGAGCTATTATAGAGGCTGCTGTAGATGTAAAGAAGAGAAAGGGATATGATATAGTACCGGAGATAATGATACCTCTCATAGGAGAGTTAAAAGAATTGAAATATATCAAAGATACAGTTGTAAAAGTAGCAGATGAAATAATAAAAAATAGCGGAGTAGAACTAAAATATAAAGTGGGAACCATGATAGAAATTCCAAGAGCTGCACTTACTGCTGATGAAATAGCAACTGAAGCTGAGTTCTTCTCTTTTGGCACCAATGATTTGACTCAGATGACTTTTGGATTTTCAAGAGATGATTCAGGCAAGTTTTTGAACTCCTACTATGATAAGAAGATATATGAATTTGATCCATTTCAGAAAGTAGATCAAATTGGAGTAGGAAAGCTTATAGAAATGGCTGTAAAGTTAGGAAAGAAGACTAGACCTGATATACACCTTGGAGTGTGTGGCGAACATGGTGGAGATCCTTCATCTGTAGAATTTTTCCATGATGTTGGACTTGATTATGTTTCCTGTTCACCTTTTAGGGTACCTGTAGCGAGACTGGCTGCTGCCCAGGCTCAGGTGAGAAATCCGAGATAATAAAAATATAAAGCCGATCTTACCACTTTTTATGGAAAGATCGGCTTTACAAATGTTTGGATATTTATCAAATTTATAGCTTACAATTTACAGTTGATATTGAATTTTTTTTCAACGTATTTTCCAAACTCTATTGTGAATTCAAGCTGATTGATACAATTGCTGGAAGCTTTTTTTAATAAATAAAAAAAGGAATTGTGGTTACATTTTAATATATTATTGTAGTAATCTCTGGATATTTTCCAAAATTTTTGAGGAAAAGATAAATAAGAGATAATGTATTTATAGTCATCTAAAGTTAATGGAAAAATTTTTTCATATAGTTCAAGGCAGGATATAGTGCTATCTAACCTCCAGTTGGTAGTGGTTCTTTTTAAAAACCTTCTTAAAAAATAGGATATATCATGGGCACAGTAGTCCATGCTGCATTTGTCAAAATCAATTACCCAGATGTTGTCCTCTTCATCAAATATTATGTTTTTATTTACGTAATCTAAATGGCATAAGCAAGTGCTTAAATTTTTATAATCAATAGTAGAGGATATTCTGGCTGATATTTTTGCCAGTATAAAATTAATTTCAAAGTTCTGCAAAAATAGTGCAGAGAATTTATCATTATATTTGAAAGCTAAATTTGAGCAGTTTAGAAGCTGATTTAAATGTTTCTGAAAAGATATATATATATTTTCAAAGTTTACTCTTTGGGTACTCCCATCAATTGGAACAAAATTTTTACTTACACTGTGCATTTTGGATAAATTAGAAATTGCATGTAATAAGTGCTTGTTGTTGTCATAGTCACATTTGCTGCCAGTTATCCAGGGAGTCATTATAAAGAGCATTTCTTTGTAGTTTACAAATCGTTCTCTGTGAATTGTAGGCAATATTCTGGGGACTCTAATGTCATGCCTAAAAAGCCATTCTATGGCAGAGTATACAAAAAGCAAATTGCTCTCATCGAAATATACTTTTTTTAGACAATAACTTTTATTTAAATAATTTATTTTGTATACAGCTCTTTGCTTGTCTGTATCTTTGAATTTAATTCTAGATATATCTGCGTTTACCATATTATAATGGGGCAGAACGTATTTTTTTACGTTTTCTTCAGATAATAAATCCATATAAAACTCCTTAAAAGTTCTTTCTCTATAATAATATTAAAGCTTTCTTCATATTATACATTTTCACTAAAAAAAGGAGTTTTTAATGGTGGGATAGAATAAATTCATGAGGTGGTTATATGAATATAAGAGAAAAAATAGAAAACAAGGAAAAGTTGATACTAATACCTCAGGCTGCCTTTTCTGTTAAAACAATGGGGAGAAATATTAAAGAGAAAAAAGACGCTATTAGGACTGATTATATGATAGATAGGGATAGAATAATACACAGCAAGTCCTTTAGAAGACTTAAACATAAAACTCAGGTGTATATAAAAACACCGGGAGATCATTATAGAACTAGGCTTACTCATACGCTGGAAGTAAATCAGATAGGAAAGACAATAGGCAAGGGCATAGGGCTGAATGAAGATCTAATAGAAGCTATAGCTATGGGTCATGATATTGGACATGTAGCTTTTGCTCACAGCGGTGAAGAACTTCTCGATAAACTCTTGCCGGAAGGGTTCAAGCACAATGAGAACAGTGTAAGAGTGCTTACTAAAATAGAAAAATTGGGCAGGGGCCTCAATCTTACAGGAGAAGTTCTGGATGGAATACTGTATCACAGTGGTTTCACAGATAAATCAAAAGCTTGCACTCTAGAAGGACAGGTAGTTAGATATAGTGATAAAATAGCCTATGTAAATCACGATATAGATGATTCCATACGGGCTGGGATGCTGGAAGAAAAAGATATACCGGATATTGCCATAAAAGTATTGGGACGCACTAACAGTAATAGAATAGATACCCTCGTAAAGAACTGTATATATACTACTCTGAAAAATATTAAAAACGGGACGGAACAAGTAGCTCTTAGTGATGAAGTATTTAGTGCACTTCGCGTTCTTAGAAATTTCATGTTTGAAAGAATATACAAGGGAGATATATTAAAAGCTGAAAGAGATAAAGCTAAGTTTGTACTGGAACAGGTATTTAATTACTTTTTCAAATATCCAGATAAAATGCCTGAATTTTATCTGGATATTGTGAAAAGAGAAGGAGTTTACAGGGGAGTGGCGGACTATATATCTGGAATGAGTGATGATTACTGTCTTATGATGTTTCATAATATATATGTACCTAAATTTGTTATATATTAAAGAATAATTTTTACTATTATATGGGTAAAATACAATTATATAATGTAGGTAAATAATATAGAATATGCTAAAAATTAAATATTTATCTTATTGAAGGATATTTAATTTCTGTAAAGAATATATATAGTATGTCCTTACTTAATAATAAAAATTTTAGTATTAAAGAAGGAATATAGTAATTTATGTCGAATATATTTATTCTTGAACATAATAATTTAAATATATTAATTTTTAAGATAGGTGGGTTGTTTAGTGATATCGGAAGATGTCATTCAAAAGGTAAAAGATGAAAATGACATAGTGGATGTGATATCTGAAAGTGTAAAACTTAAGAGATCGGGGAGAAATTACTTGGGATTATGCCCCTTTCATCATGAAAAAACACCTTCTTTTAGTGTATCTAGAGATAAGCAAATATACAAGTGCTTTGGATGTGGAGAGGCAGGTAATGTATTTACATTTATAATGAAGTCTAAAAATTTAAATTTTCCAGAAGCAGTAAAATTACTGGCAGATAGAGTGAATATCGATATAGATTTTGACAAAGACAACGGTCTTAAAAAAAATACTTTTCAAAAACTCTACGAATTAAATGTAGCGGCTGCAAGATATTTTTTTAACTGTTTAAAAAGAGATAAAAGAGCTAAAAATTATTTATTGAATCGTGGTATAACTGAAAATACTATAAGAAGATTTGGATTGGGATATTCTGTTGACAGCTGGAATCGTATGTTAAACTTTTTGAAAAATAAAGGGTTTACGGAATTAGATATGCTTTCTGCAGGACTCATAGTTAAAAGTCAAAAAGAAAATTATTACGATAGATTTAGAAATAGGATAATTTTTCCTGTATTTAATAGTAGAGGAAAGGTAATAGGATTTGGAGGAAGGGTACTGGACGATTCAAAACCCAAGTATTTAAATTCACCGGAAACTCCTCTATTTAAAAAGGGTATAAATCTTTATGGATTGAATTTTGCAATAAAAAGTAATTTTTCAAGAGTGCTTATAATTGTAGAGGGATATATGGATTGTATAGCCCTTCATCAGTGCGGGATAACGAATGTAGTGGCTTCTTTAGGCACAGCTCTTACTGTAAGTCAAGCGAAACTTATGGCAAAATATGCAGATAAGGTTATAATATCCTATGACGCCGATACAGCTGGACAGATGGCTACAATACGTGGAATGGATATACTTAAGGATGCTGGATTAGAGGTTGAAGTACTGCAAATACCGAATGGCAAGGATCCTGACGAATTTGTCAGGAACAATGGGAGAGAGGATTTTCTAAAACTTGTGAATAAAGCTGTCCCTCTTATAGAATATAGGATTGAAAGTGTAAAGAAAAATATAAATTTTGATAGTAACGAAAGTACTGTAAGATATGTGGAGAAAGTACTTGAGATATTAACTAAAGTGGATCCTATAGAGAGGGAAGTTTATTTAAAAAAATTGTCAGAGGAAACAGGTATAAGAGATCAAGTGCTTTATGACATGTTAAATAGAGACAATGTTCAAAAAAATGTAAAAAAATATAAAAATATGAATATAGATACAGGTTTTGGACAAAAATTATATTTAGAACCAGCGTATTTAAAGGCAGAGAGAGCTCTTTTAAAATTGATTTTGGAAGATGAGAGGGCCTTTAAATATTCATTGGATAAAATGGAAGATAAGGATATCATATTGGAAAGCCATAAAAAAATATATAAGTATATAGTGGAAAATATGGAGTATGATGTAAAAAAGAGAAAAACGCAGATAGAGGCAAGGTGTAATGACATCGATACATCCAAAGAATGGGTAAAAATTATGGATACTGAAGTTCTATATGATAATTATGATTATAAAAGTCTGGTAGATAATTTTGTAAACAAGATTAAAAAACATAGATTAGAGGAATCTGAAGATCACATTATCAGTAAAATAAAAGAATATGAGTCTGTAGGAAGATTAAAGGAGTCTTTAGAATTGGCACAAAGGTTAATTGAAATACAGAAAAGGATTGGTGAAATGCAGTAATGGTTAAAGGAGGCAAGAAAATGAAGGATAAAAGTTCAAAGATACAGCTAGTCAAGAAACTTATAGAAAAGGGAAAGAAAAATGGAACTTTAACTTATAAAGAAATAATGGACGAATTGGAAGAGGTGGACTTAAGTCCTGAGCAGATAGAAAAAATATATGAAACACTTGAATCTATAGGTGTAGAAGTAACTGGAGATTTAAATGAAACGGATACGAATGAAAAAAATTTGGATTTGTCAGTTCCAGAAGGTGTAGCTATAGATGATCCGGTTAGGATGTATTTAAAAGAGATAGGGAAGGTTTCACTGCTCTTGCCAGAAGAAGAAGTATCTCTTGCTAAGAGAATAGAAGCAGGGGATCAAACAGCTAAAAAGAAACTGGCAGAGGCCAATTTAAGATTAGTAGTAAGCATAGCAAAAAGATATGTAGGCAGGGGAATGCTGTTTTTGGATCTAATCCAGGAGGGAAACCTTGGACTTATAAAAGCGGTAGAAAAATTTGACTATAGAAAAGGCTATAAATTCAGTACCTATGCTACTTGGTGGATAAGGCAAGCCATTACAAGGGCAATTGCGGATCAAGCTAGGACTATAAGAATACCTGTTCATATGGTGGAGACAATAAATAAACTTATCAGGGTTTCCAGACAATTGCTTCAGGAATTGGGAAGAGATCCTCACCCTGAGGAGGTAGCTGAGATAATGGAGATGCCTGTAGATAAAGTTAGAGAAATTATGAAAATAGCACAGGAGCCTGTATCCCTTGAGACACCTATTGGAGAAGAGGAAGATAGCCATCTTGGAGATTTCATACCGGATGATGAAGCACCTGCACCGGCAGAGGCAGCGGCTTTCACAATGCTTAAGGAACAGCTTATAAATGTACTTGACACTCTAACTCCCAGAGAAGAAAAGGTGCTGAGATTGAGATTTGGATTAGACGATGGAAGAGCAAGAACTTTGGAAGAGGTTGGAAAAGAATTCAATGTAACTAGAGAGAGAATAAGGCAAATTGAAGCGAAGGCCCTTAGAAAACTAAGGCATCCAAGTAGAAGTAAAAAATTAAAGGACTATTTAGATTAAAGCACCAGTCAAAGGTGCTTTCACTGTTTTCAGACTAGAAATTAGGATATATGAATACTGTGACTGTTAACTATTCATTTTTAGCCCTGAATTTTATGATATAATTATTGATAAAGAGGGTGATGATGGAGTGAAAATTACCTATAAAGCTGCGAAGGGAGTAGGAGCGTATTTTATTATAGGTTTGATGATTTTATATGATGCTATACTGATATTTTTAATAAATTTTGTAAGTTCCTATGAAATATATAATCTGCTAAAGTTGACATTGGTATCCATAAATATATATCAGATTTATTATATTATTATCTGTAGTACGCTTAAGTATTCAATGGATGAAGATAATTTATATATAACCAGTGCACTTGGATTAAAAAATGAAATAATTTCCTTTCAAAGTATTCAAATGTATCGAAAATCACATGGATATGTAAGAGGAGTTAAATTATCAGGGTATGGAAAAAATAAATTTGCGATAGGCAGATCTTTTATTGACAAAATAGGCAATACCTATATGTTTGTTACCTCAACTAAAAATGTAATATATCTAAAGACAGATACTGTGAACTATGGATTGTCTCCAGAAAATTTTCAAAAATTTACGGAAGAATTGGAGAAAAGAAAAATAAGATGTTTTGAATGGGAAAATAAATTGAATAAAAGTATTTCGATAAACAGGGAACCTAAATTTTTTATTCCCTTCATAATTACATCTATAGTAGTTCTTTTGCTTACTTTGGATCCGATAATTATGTACCTGTATGGAAAATTGCCGGATAAAATGCCTGTTAGCTTTGATACAAGTTTTATGGCTGTAAAATTTGGGACGGGCAAACAGTTTGCATTTAAACAGATGTTCTATGGACTCCTGAATATGGGAGTACTGTTTTGTATGTATTATGCAGGACATATTTATTCTAAATATGATAAAAAGTATTCTTATAAGTACATATATATATCTTTAATAGTGGCAGTATTTTACTTTATCATGCAGGTTAGAATACTCTGTACATTCAGATAGAGGGTTGTCATATTCAATATCAAAGTTCATAGTTAACTGTGAATTGTGCAAGATTGGAGAATTGTATGGAAATTAGTTTAAGACTTAAAGCTGTGGCACAGATGGTGGATGATTGTCAGTGTGCAGCAGATATAGGCACGGATCATGGATATATTCCTATTTATTTGATAAAAAATCATATTTGCAGTAGGGCCATAGCATCTGATATAAATGTTGGACCTATAAAGAGAGCAATACTTAATGTAAGATTTGAAAATTTAGAGGACAAGATAGATTGCAGAATTGGAGAAGGTCTTTCAACCATAAGGCCGGGAGAAGCTGAGGAAATAGTAATTGCGGGAATGGGAGGAAATCTCATAGCGAACATAATAGAAGATCACGTAGATGTGTTTAAAAAATCAAACTCATTTATACTTCAACCTATGCAGAACTCAGAAGTGTTGAGAGAGTATATCTATAAAAAGGGTTTTAAAATAATAGATGAAGAATTGTGTATTGACGAAAATAGATTTTATGAGATAATAAAGATAGAATACAATACCGATGTAAGGGAAGTTGACAGCATATTTTATGAAATAGGAAAAATTCTAATAGAAAAAAAGCATAGATATCTTCCTAAATTCATAGAAAACAAGATAAAAGATTATAGTAGGATAATTTTGAATATAAGAGGTCATACTGAATTGGCCAATAAAAGGAAGATGGAATTACAAACTAAAATAAAGAGATTGCAGGAGTTGATATGATGTATCTGAAAGTAATGGATATACATGATATAGTTGAAAAATATGCACCTTCTATGCTCAAGGAAAGTTATGATAATGTGGGCCTCATGGTAGGTGATATGGAGTGTAGAGTTACTTCTGTGCTTGTATCTTTGGACTGCACTTTAAAGGTCATAGAGGAGGCAAAACAAAATAATTGCAATCTTATATTTACTCATCATCCACTTTTATTTAAAAAACCGGACAGTATAACTACAGACAGTTTGGTGGGTGAAAAAATAATAAAATTAATAGAAAACCATATAAATGTATATTCCTGTCATACCAATCTCGATTCTGCAGAGGGAGGAATAAATGACATGATTGTGGAATTGCTTGGTTTAGATTCAGATGATATTATCGAACCCATGAAGACTGAGAACAGGGCAGAATTTAAAGATGGAATAGGAAGGATAAGCCAGTTGAAAGAGCCAATTATTTTAAGTGAACTCTGCAGCAGAGTGAAAAGATGTCTGGAAATACCTTCAGTGAGATATGCGGGAAATGAGTTTAAACTTATAAAAAAAGTGGCAGTGGTAAATGGAAGCGGACAAAGTTATTTTAATGAAGCCAGATTACAGGGAGCCGATTGTATAATTACTGGAGATACTACTTATCATTATGTAAGTGATTTTGAGGAACAGGGTATGGCTGTAATTGATGCGGGTCACTTTGGAACTGAATGGCCTGCCATGAAAAAGGTAGCAGTATTTTTGCAAAATGAAATAAAATCCCTTGGATTTGAGAACAGTGTTATCTTATCAAAAGTCAATAGGGATCCCTATAAGTGTAAGTAGAAATGAACTTGAATTCATTTCTACTTTTTTGTTTATATCAAGTGATTCTAGGGTTTAGGTTTACAAAAACAGGAGGGAAAAATAAATGTTAAATTTGCTTTTTGAAATTCAACGGAATAGAGAGATTATAAAAAGAACCAGGGAAGCTTTAAAAGGAGAATCCAATAATAATTTTATAAGAAGAGTAAAAAAAGAATTTGAGGAGAAAAAGTCAAAGTATAAACTCGTGGATTCCAAACTCAATGAAGTTGAAAAGAATATTGAACAACTGGAGAAAAAACTCGAGGATATGAAAAGAGAAGTAATGCAGGAGGAAAGCAAACTCTATGGAAATTTAAAATATGATTTAAAATTTATAAGTACCTTGGAAAAATCTATTGAATTAAAAAAAGGTGAGATCAGAACCTTAGAAGAAGACAGCTTAAACAGATTGTATGATGAGGAAAATTTATTGAAAGAAAGGGATATGCTCAGGAAAGAATTAGTTGATATAAAAAATGAATTTTATAAAAATAAAAAAGTCAGTAGTGATAAAATAATTAAATCAAAAATGAAAATAAAAAAAGCTGAAGATAGTATATTGAATTGTGAAAAGAAAGTTCCTAAAAAATTATTGGATAAATTCAATGAATTATGTGAACTTAAAGGTACGGGAGCTGCGAAATTATCAAATGGAGTATGTTCTGGCTGCAAAATGAAAGTATCTGCCATTACCATAGATGATATCAAAAATAACAAAGATATAGTTTATTGCGATAATTGTGGAAGAATAATATACTACAGCGGCCATGACGAATAAAATTCATATACAGTCTCTCAGTCAATATTCTGTAATATAAAAATAACTGAAAATTAATTTTCAGTTATTTTTATAAGTTTATACAAATTTGTGTATTTTTTCTATATCATTTAATTGTATATTGTATTTTTTCATCTTATTGTATAATGTATTTCTACTTATTTTTAAAATATTAGCTGTTTGTGATATGTTTCCATCCATTATTTGTAAAGCTCTTTTAATTTCCTTGATTTCAATACTTTCCAGACTTTCAATCTTATCTTCCCCGGTATTTTCATTTAATGTTATTAGTCTGTTAAATGAATTTCTCCGTAAGTTACTCATTATTTTTTTCTCTCTGATATTTATAGCAAGATCTTTTAAAGTTATTGTAGTACTTTCACAGAGATTAACAGCCCTTTCAATACAATTTTCAAGTTCTCTTACATTACCTGGCCACTCATATTCTATTATATATTCTATGGCTTCTTTTGAAATTCCCCTTATGTTTTTGTTCATCTTTGCATTCATTTTATTTATAAAATAATACAGAAGTTCTTTTATATCTTCTTTTCTTTTCCTGAGAGGAGGAAGGTATATATTCAATACATTCAGCCTATAATATAGATCCTTTCTGAAATTTCCTGCATGGCATTCAGCAAGTAATTCCTTATTTGTTGCACAGATTATTCTGGTGTCAATATCAAGAACACTGTTTCCACCTATTCTTGTTATCTGTTTTTCCTGTAGTACACGTAAGAGTTTTGCCTGCATGTAAAGGGGCATATCACCTATTTCGTCTAGGAAAATGGTTCCACCATTTGCAAGTTCGAATTTACCAGGATGTCCTCCTTTTAATGCTCCTGTAAAAGCACCCTCACTGTAGCCGAATAATTCGCTTTCGATGAGCTCACTTGGTATAGCCGCACAGTTTATTGAAATAAAAGGATGGTCTTTTCTATCACTTGCATTGTGAATGGATTCCGCGAATAGTTCTTTACCTGTACCGCTTTCACCTTGTATCAAAACATTTGAAGAGCTTTTTGACGCTATTTTAGCAAGCTTTATGCTTTTTTTTATGGTATTGCTTTTACCTATTATATCGTCAAAATGATATTTTGCATGCATAGAAGTTATATTTTTATATTTATTATTTGTATTATCTATTTTTCTAAAAATATCTATTACACCTATGGTGTTTCCCATTTCATCTCTTATTATATTGGCGGATTTTACAAAATGAAGTTTTATTCCCTGGGTATTTTTTACAACAAACTCCCTTTCGATATATCCCTGATTGTTTTTAAAAACATCTAAAATCACCGGATGAAAATCGACTACGTTTGTAATAGGTCTGTCTATAGAGGCTTCTTTATTCACCTTTAAAATTTCAGCACCTATATCATTCATGTATTTTACAATTCCACTGGCATCTATTGTCATAAGACCGCTGGAAATACATTTTACTAAAGCGTTTTCATAATTGCTCTTAAGTATCAATTGAATTTTGGTGTGCTCCATCTCTATACTTGTTTCAATTGCCTTTGCAGTAGATACTACCATGCCCAATGTATGGGGGCTATTATCAACTTTATATCCCCTAACGCCAATAGCTCCAATGATTTTGTCGCCGTTTCTGATTGGCGCTGAGGTACATGTCCAATCGTGGTTCATAATACAATAGTGCTCATTTCCCGAAATTTGAACGGGTATTCCCTCCCTTAAACATGTATTAAGGGAGTTATTTCCCACATGAATTTCGTCCCACAGAGCACCTTTTGTAAAATTTATTTTATCCGCAGTATTTTCAATAACGCTGTCATCAAACATCAATTCAAGAATACAAGCGTTGGAATCACTTAATACTACTGAGAAACATGTTCCTTTTACATAGGAATATAGGGACTCAATATATGGTTTGGATAAACTTATGAGTTTGGCATTTCTCCTGAGGATTTTTTCTAAAGTTTCTCCCTCAAATTTTTTAGCGCATTTTTTTTGAAAAGGGCTTATTCCCAACTTTCTACACCTTTTCCAGCCTCGCAGCACGTAATCTTTATGAGTTGTTATTCCTAAGTTTTCGAACAATTCTTCAGTAGTGGTTTTATTAATATTGCTGCTTTTAATATACATAATTTCCCTCCATTCTGTAAATTGAAAGAAATAGTTAGATAGAGTCCAAAAAAAATAATTACCTTTACCATATGAAATAAAAAACAATCCAATAAAAATCTTACCTAAAAACGTTTTCTTGAAGAAAAACCAACTATTATTATAATTATAATACATAATTAATTTATAGAAAAGACATTTTGGATAATATTCAGATAAAGTGTTATTTTATTACTTTTTGTAATAATAAAAATGTTAAAATAATTAGCAATGCTAAAAAAATCAGCATGTAATGTGAAATTTTTGAGCACTGTTACTTTTATGACTTTAAACATAAAAATAGGCTGCGGCTTGGAATTGTCTCATGTAGTACTTTAAATTACATGATATTGGTATGATATATGCTAAAATAACATCATGTAATCAAATAAAAATCATAGGGAGGGATTATTGTTTTGACAGAAGTTGATAAGCAATTAGTAATCAAATTTTATAAGACAATGACTAAAATAAGAGCTTTTGAAAAGAACATTGAAAGTTTGTCTTTAAATGGAGAAATACCGGGCTTTGTTCACCTGTATATAGGTGAAGAGGCAATAGCTACAGGAGTGTGTGCAAATTTAACTGATAGAGACTATATAGAGAGTACTCACCGCGGGCACGGGCATACAATTGCTAAAGGAGCAGACATCAATAGAATGATGGCCGAAATATTTGGACGTGAAACGGGATTCTGCAGAGGGAAAGGGGGCTCAATGCACATTGCGGACTTTAACGTAGGAATGCTTGGAGCAAACGGTGTTGTTGGAGGTGGTTATAATTTAGCAGTGGGCGCGGCTCTTGCGATTAAATATCAAAAGAGAAAAGATGTGTCTGTGGTTTTCTTTGGGGATGGTGCCTCTAATAGGGGAACTTTTCATGAAGCGGCAAATTTTGCATCCGTTTTCAAATTGCCGGTGATATTTGTATGTGAAAATAATCAGTGGGCATCAACTACACCTTACAGGACAACTACATCTGTTGAAAATATAGCAGATAGAGCTGTAGGGTACAACATGCCCGGCGTTATAGTGGACGGCAATGATGTGTTTAAAGTTTATGAAGCGGCAAAAAAAGCTGTTGAAAGGGCAAGGCAGGGGCAAGGACCTACGCTTATAGAAGCTAAAACCTATAGAATCAAAGGACATTTTGTAGGTGATCCGGAAAAGTATAGGACAAAAGAAGAAGTTAAAGAGCAATTTGACAAAAATGATCCCATTAAAAATTTTGAAGAAAAGGTGTTAGATAAAAAATTAATGACCAGGGAGGAAATGGACAAGATTAAGGCAGCTGCGGATAAGAGTCTTGAAGAAGCTATAAAGTATGCAAAAGACAGTCCATTCCCTGATCCATCGGAGTTATATGAAGATCTATATGTATAAAAAGGGGGATGACTTAAATGAGAAAAATAACGTTTTCAGAAGCAACACGTGAAGCGATGGAAGAGGAAATGTCCAAAGATGACAGCATATTTATCATGGGGGAGGATATAGCAAGACAGGGTGGAATTTTTGGGCAGTTCAGAGGCCTTCCTCAGAAATTTGGACGTGAAAGAGTAAAAGATACTCCTATTTCAGAAACGGCAATAATAGGTGCAGCTATCGGGGCTGCTCTGGCGGGAATGAGACCTGTTGCCGATATGCACTTTGCAGATTTTATGGGAGTTGCAATGGATGAATTCTTTAATCAAATGGCAAAGGTCAGATATATGTTTGGAGGTCAGTGCAAGCTTCCAGTAGTAGTAAGGGCACCTGACGGCCTTTCAATTCAAGGTGCAGCACAGCACTCCCAAAGTATTGAATCATGGTTTATGCATATTCCTGGACTTAAGGTTGTTATACCATCGAATCCGGCTGATGCAAAGGGACTTTTGAAAGCTGCCCTTAGGGATGATAATCCAGTGATATATTTTGAAAATAAGATGCTTTATCCGCAAAAGGGACCTGTGCCTGAAGGGGAATATATAGATGAAATAGGAAAAGCTAAAGTGGTTAGGGAAGGTAAAGATGTGACTATTGTTTCTTATTCGATAAAGATGCAGCAGGCACTTGAAGCAGCAGATATTTTGGAAAAAGAGGGGATAAATGCAGAGGTTATAGATCTTATGACTATATCTCCCATAGATAAAACTACAATCTTGAATTCCGTTAAAAAGACCAATAGATTTGCAGTACTTCATGAAGCCGTAAAACAGGGAGGAGTTGGTGCAGAATTATCTTCAATAGTTGCTGAAGAGGCAATGGACTATTTAGATGCACCAGTAGTGAGAATTGGGGCACCATTTACACCAATACCTTTCTCGCCAACGCTGGAAAACGAATATAGGACAAAGACAGATGATGTTGTAAACAGGATAAAAGGAATGTTTGTTTAGCTAATTTTCAGTTTTAAGAAATTGAAGATGCCTAAAAACATATTTTGGGAGGAGTTTAAAGTATTTTATCCATATCTCCTCCCGAATAAATAAAAATTGCATATATTCAACTGGGGTTAATACAAGAGAGAATGTATTTAAAATTAGGAGGGTTATAAAATTATGTCTGTTAATGGTAGCCTTACGAGGAGAAAATATATAAATATTATTTTACCGCTGTTCATGGGTTCCGTGCTGGCTTTTCTTGACCGGCTCAATATATCCTATGCTGCTTTGACAATGAACCAGGATCTTGGATTCAGTGCCGAAGTTTATGGAATGGGTGCAGGAATTCTATTTTTTGGTTATGTTGTATTTGAAGTACCGGGGACTGTATTTGCTGAAAAACACAGTCCCAGCAAGTGGCTTGTGAGAATTATGCTTACCTGGGGTGTGGTTACCAGTCTTATGGCTGTTATTCGTACACCAATGCAATTTTATATTATTCGTTTCCTGGTAGGTGCTGCAGAAGCAAGCTTTTATCCTGTCTGCTACTCTGTTATTATTCCACGATGGTTTAATGAAACGGATAGGCCCAAGGCCATTTCCATAATGCTCACTTCTCTGTTGGTTTCCAATATAATTGGATCTCCCTTGGCAGGAGTATTGTTGGGATTGTCCTGGTTAAGTCTTCGAGGATGGCAGATGCTATTTGTACTGGAAGGTGTTATGGCAATAATTGTTGGAGTTATATATATTTTCTGGTTAAAAGATAATCCAGAGGATGTAAATTGGCTGACAGCAGAGGAAAAGAAATCAATTACTGAGGAATCCAAAAAAGAAATAAGTGAAAAGGACAAAGTAAGAAAATATACTTTATGGCAGGCAATGGGTGATAAACAGGTTATTAAAATGTGTCTTATATACTTTTTGTGGATTACTGGTTTCTGGGGATTTGGATTCTGGCTTCCTACAGTATTAAAGTCAGTATCAGGTTTGAGCAATTCAAGTGTGAGTTTTTTGATTATTATTCCTATGACCATAGCTCTGATTGGTTTCATAGTCAATGGGAATTCCTCCTCTAAGACTGGAGAAAAGAGATGGCATGTGGCAATTCCCATGTTTATAGGAGCTGCTGGAATGGGCCTGGGAATAATGATAACCAACCCTGTTTTGAGTTTTATACTTACTTGTGTCACTGCTATTGGCGTATATGTTGGTATGGGAGTTTGGTGGACTTATCCTACATCCTTTTTATCTGGACCGGCAGCAGCTGGAGCTACGAGTTTAATTAACTCAGTGGGAAATTTAGGCGGTTGGTTTGGACCTTATTTGGTAGGATTTATAAAAACTCGTACAGGTTCTTATAATGGTGCTTATATGTACTTGACAGTTTCACTACTTCTTGCTGGTATATTTATACTGACTCTTCACAAAGTATCAGCTGATGAAACTGTGCCAAAAGATAGTATACCTACATCTAAGTAATCTGTTGCTATAGTATTTTCTCAATAAACTAGTTTTTGAATTTAATAAGGAAGGTGTTTGATTTGAATTTTGAGAATAAAGTTGTAGTTGTCACAGGAGGAAGTCAGGGAATAGGTAAAGCTATATGTAAAGGTTTTGCAGGTAAAGGTGCAAAGGTTTCAATCCTTGATATTAAAGAGGAAGAAACCCAAAAAGTTGTAGATGAAATAAAAAAGGATGGGGGAACTGCTAAATTTTATAAAACAAATGTAATGGACAGTTCTTCTGTTAAAGAGACCTTTGGCAAAATATTAAAGGAATTTGAGTATATAGACATACTTGTCAATAATGCAGGTATTGTCAATACAAAACCCTATGAAGATGTGACAGAATCCGAATATGACCTGGTTATGGGTGTAAACTTGAAAAGCGTCTTTAATACTACAAAGATAGTTTTCCCATTAATGAAGAAAAGGAGAAGCGGTAAAATTGTAAATATTGCTTCTGTAGCAGGTAAACGTGGCGGTGGGATTTTAGGAAATACGATATATGCGGCATCAAAGGCTGGAGTAATTGGACTTACAAAAGGGCTGGCAAGAGAAGGAGGTCCCTATGGTATAAATGTAAATGCTGTATGTCCGGGACCTACAGAGACACCTATGCTAAAAGAATTTAAGGGAGAAAGACGAAATAATTTTTTAAATACAATACCTCTCAGAAAATTTGGAAAACCAGAAGGTGTTGCGAATATGGTGATGTTTTTGGCATCTGATCTGGCGGAATTTATTACTGGAGAGATTTCAGATGTAGATGAAGGCATAATGATGGATTAGCAAAGTTTGTGGTGAACAGGCATTAGAGTTATATATACTTTAAATGCCTGTGATGTTCTGTTGTTGATTGAGAGTGACTATATTAAAAAAGGGGGAGCGAAGACTGTGAAAGCATTGATGAAAATGTTACCGGCTTCGGGGTTGGAATTGAGAGAAGTGGAAAAGCCTGTACCTGCCAGAGATGAAGTTTTAATAAAGGTTAAAGCAGCGGCACTTTGCGGTACGGATTTACACATCATAGACTGGAATATGTGGGCTCAGAATTCAGGGATCAAATTGCCGTTAATTGCCGGACATGAATGCTGTGGTGAAGTAGTAGAAGTGGGAAAAGAAGTTACTGGTCTTGAAATTAATGATCATGTTTCCGTTGAAACCCATATTCCCTGTGGAAAATGCCTGCAGTGTAAAATTGGTGAGCAGCATATATGTAATGATCTTAAAATGTTTGGTATCAATACCAATGGATGTTTTGCAGAATATGCGGTTGTTCCAGCAGTTTGTGCAGTGAAGATTTCCAAAAAGATTTCTTTTGAATTTGGGTCGGTTTTTGAACCTCTTGGAACTTCTTTCAGAGCTGTTCAAAAGTGTGAAGTAGCTGGTAAGAACGTAGCTGTCATAGGATGTGGATCCATAGGGCTGTTTGCGGTTGCCTCAGCTTTATATATGGGAGCTTCCCAGGTGATTTCACTGGATATCAGTTCTCCAAGACTTGAAATCGCTAAAAAAATTGGAGCTACTACAATAATCAATTCAGCTGAAGAAGATACCGTAAACAAAATTAAAAGCAGTACCAATGGTTATGGAGTAGATGCTATTATTGAATGTTCAGGGAATGTTGGAGCAATAGAGCAGGGATTCAAATTCCTCAGAAAGGGAGGCAAATATGCACTTATTGGACTTCCAGGAAAAAATATAAGCCTTGATCTTGGCAGCGAAGTGATTTTTAAAGGAGCATCAATATTTGGCATTCATGGAAGGAAAATGTTCTCTACATGGTATGCACTTGAGAATGCCCTGGCTTCAGGAAGGCTCAATATATCACCTGTGATAACTCATAAAATGGCTCTTGAAGATTTTGAAAATGGTATTGAACTTGCAAAAAAAGGCATAGCGAGTAAAGTGGTATTTATTCCTTAGTATGCAGACGAGTCGTATAGAAAGAAGTGATTATTTTGGGTACAAGGCCGCAATGGCTGAAAATGAAAGCACCTGATGCAGTTGTATTAGATAAAATGGAAAATATGTTAAAAGAACTTTCGCTTCATACGGTCTGTGAAAGTGCAAATTGCCCTAATATAGGACAATGTTTCAAACATGCTACAGCTACTTTTATGGCTATGGGTGATGTCTGCACAAGAAATTGTAGATTTTGTGCTGTAGCTAAGGGAAAGCCGTTACCTTTGGATAATGAGGAGCCGGAGAGAATAGCAGCTGCAAGTAAAAAATTAGACCTTAGACATATAGTTGTGACTTCTGTTACCAGGGATGATTTAAAAGATGGTGGAGCAGGGCATTTTGCTAAGATCACAAGAGAAATTAGAAGAGAAAATCCAGAGTCGACTGTTGAGCTTTTAATACCGGATTTGGAGGGAAATTGGAGTGCCTTAAAAAAAATAATTGAAGCAAAGCCGGATATTATCAACCATAATATTGAAACAGTAGAATCTTTATATAAGAAAGTCAGGCCCATGGCAATTTATAATAGATCTATTGAACTTTTAAAACAGGTGAAAATTTTAGATAAAAATATATACACCAAAAGCGGCATAATGGTTGGGCTGGGAGAAACCAAAGTTCAGGTAATCAAAGTGATGGATGATTTATTAAAGGCAAAATGCGATATATTCACTATAGGTCAGTATCTTAGACCATCTAAGAACCATCTGCCTGTTTTTGAATATGTTGCTCCTGAGCAGTTTGAGGAATATAAGAAGATAGCACTTGAAAAAGGATTTAAATTTGTTGCATCTGGACCTTATGTTAGAAGTTCTTATAAAGCCTTTGAAGGTATGAAAGCTTTAAAGATGGATAATAAATGTTACAGTTCTAATTTTAGTTGAAAAAGACAATATGCTATTTAGATGTTAGGAGGGTTTTTAATGAGTTGTATTGAAGTGATGCCTAAACTTGGATTGACCATGACAGAGGGGACCCTGGTAGACTGGCATAAAAGTGAAGGGGAGAAAGTTGAAAAGGGAGAAGTTCTGTTTGAAGTTGAGACGGATAAGCTTACGAATGAGATAGAGGCAAAGGAAAGCGGAGTACTTAGGAAAATACTGGTAGAAGAAGGGGAGACAGTTAAATGTCTGGTGCCTGTGGGTATTATTGCAGGTGAAAATGAGGACATATCGGAGCTTTTGAAGCAAGCAGGGGCCAAAGACCTCAAAAATGAGAAGGAAGAGGTAAAAGAGCAGCCTGAAGAAAAGATAGAAGTTAAAACCATTGAAACACCAAAGGCAGGAGGCAGGGTTAAAATATCGCCCATTGCAAAAAGAATTGCCCTGGAAAATGGCGTGAATTATGAACTCATAAAAGGTACTGGACCCATGGGAAGAATAGTTAGAAAAGATGTGGAAGGATACATTGAAGACAACAGGGTCAAGGTATCTCCTGCTGCAGCCAAGCTTGCCGAAGAGCTGGGTGTAGATCTCAGGTCGATAAAAAAAGACAGCAGGATAATGAAAAAAGATGTACTTGAAGCTTCAGAGACAGCTAAAATGTCTGCGGCAGTAGCCGAAGAAAAAGTAGAGGAAAAACCTGCAGTAAAAGAAGCACACCGTGGTGAAAAAGCTGTTAAGATGTCGGGAATGAGGAAAGTCATTGCAAAGAGGATGAGTGAAAGCGTCAGCGTGTCACCTACCGTAACCTACAATATGACCATGGATACTTCAGAGCTGAAGAGATTGAAAGACAGCCTTAAAGACGTCTTCAAGGTGACCTATACGGATCTGCTCATAAAGATAGTCTCACAGGTGCTTAAAGAATTTCCACTGGCAAACTGTTCTGTAAATGGAGATACATTTATTTTGAAGGATTATGTGAATATGGGGGTTGCCGTTGCCCTGGATGACGGGCTTCTTGTTCCAGTGATAAAGGACTGTGACATAAAGGGGCTCAAGCAGATTACAGCCGAATTCAAGGATCTTGTAAAGAGAGCAAAGGAAAACAAACTGGGACCTGATGATCTGACAGGAGGTACATTTACCATAACGAATCTTGGAATGTTCGGCATAGATACATTCTCGCCTATTATAAACCAGCCCGAGGTAGCCATACTTGGAGTAAACAAGATTGCTGAAACACCGGTGGTGGAAAAGTGCCAGATAGTTGTAAAGCCGCTTATGAGTATGTCACTTACAGCGGATCACAGGGCCATAGACGGAGCCTATGCAGCTCGAATTTTGCAGAGAATAAAGCAGTATGTGGAAAAACCGGGACTGCTTATACTTTAGAACATGGGAGGTTTTTAAAAATGAGTTGTTTGGAGATAATGCCCAAGCTGGGCCTTACAATGACAGAAGGAATGCTGGCAAAGTGGCATAAAAATGAGGGAGAGAAAGTTGAAAAGGGAGAAATTCTATTTGAAGTTGAAACGGATAAGCTTACGAACGAGATAGAGGCAAAAGAAAGCGGGGTACTTAGAAAAATACTGGTAGAAGAGGGAGAGACGGTTAAATGCCTGACACCCGTTGCTGTAATAGCCGGTGAGAATGAAGATATTTCAGAGCTTTTGAAAGAGGCGGGAGCAGAGGGAAAAGATGAGGTAGAAGAAGCAGGAGAGCCGGAAGTCCGGGGCGATAAACGTGAGGCAGGCTCTAGAAATGTAGTTGTTATAGGTGGAGGCCCGGGAGGTTATATAGCTGCTATCCGTGCTGCACAGCTGGGGAATAAAGTAACCCTTGTTGAAAATGCAGAACTTGGCGGAACCTGCCTCAATGTAGGATGTATACCTACAAAGACACTGCTCCATTCTGCAGAACTGTTCAGTGAAATCAAAGACAGCAGAAATCTGGGAATTGATGTGGGCGAAGTGAGCATAAACTGGAAAAACCTTCAGAAGAGAAGAAAGAGAATAATAAAGAAACTTGTATCAGGAGTAAAAGGACTGCTTTCATATAACAAGGTAAATGTGATCAAGGGGTTTGCCAAAATGGAAACTAAAAATTCCATTGTAGTAACCAGAGAAAATGGAGAAGCTGAAAAAATAAGTTTTGACGATGTCATAATTTCCACAGGTTCTCTTCCCTTTGCACCTCTTATACCCGGAATAGGCCTTGAAGGTGTAGTGGACAGCACCGGTGCACTGGATTTTGAATCTCTTCCGGAGACAATAGTGATTATAGGCGGCGGAGTAATAGGCATAGAATTTGCAAGCCTTTTCAGCTTACTTGGAAAGAAAGTGACCATTCTGGAAATGCTGCCGTTTATTTTACCGCCTATAGACAGGCAGATTTCAAATCTAATTGCCGATAAGCTGTCAAAAAGAGGAGTTACACTGAATACCGGATGCAAGGTAACTAAAATAGAAAAGGTAGAAAATGGACTGAAGGTTGATTTTACTAAAGGAGATGGCGTTTCAAGCGTGGAGGCCGAGAAAGTATTGGTAGCCATAGGAAGGCGTGCAAATACAGAGGGGCTTGATTTAGATAAAATTGGAGTAAAGGTGGAAAAGGGAAATGTATGTGTGGATGATCATATGAGAACTAATATAGAAAATATATATGCCATAGGGGACTGTACAGGGAAAATAATGCTCGCCCATGTTGCTTCCGAACAGGGTGTGGTGGCTGCAGAAAATATATCGGGTCAGAATGCAAAGATGGATTACAAGACCGTGTCCTCCTGTGTATATACAAAACCTGAGATAGCTGCCGTAGGGTATACTGAAGAACAGGCCGAAGAAAAAGGAATTGGCTACAAAGTAGGTATTTTCCCCATGGGTGCCAATGGGAAAGCCATGATATCAAAGGAAACAGACGGTATAATAAAAATACTGGCGGACAAAAAGACGGAAGAAATCCTTGGCGTTCACATCATGGCACCCAGGGCCACGGATCTCATAGGGGAAGCTGCACTTGCACTGAGGCTTGAAGCTACTGTAGACGAAATAATTACTACTGTGCACGCCCACCCGACTATAGGTGAAGCTTTCAAGGAAGCTGCACTGGCTTCCCAAAACAGGACCCTTAATTCTGTAAATTAAAATCAAACTGATTTGGAATAATTCTAAGCTTTAATAATTTTTTATTAAGGCTTAGAATTATTTATTAGAGGTGATAAAATTGAAAGTAATTTGTATTGGAGATAGCCTGACCTATGGATACGGACTTAAGAGAAATGAGGTCTGGACAAATGTTCTTGGAAGAAAGCTTGGAGTTGAAGTCATAAACAAGGGTGTATCGGGAGATACTTCAGCGGGTATGCTGTCCAGGCTGTATAACGATGTTATTCTGAGTAGGCCAACGCATGCTGTGATTATGGGGGGAACCAATGATCTTGTCTGGAATTTGGATATAAGGCAAGTTATATCAAATCTGGCAACTATAGCTTTTCAACTTATGCGAAATTGTATAACGCCTGTATTTGGATTATCAGTGCCGATTTGCACTGAACTGGCTAGGAAAAATTGGGGCCTTATGTCTGATTTCAGTAACATAAACAAAAATTTAAAAGTATTGAATGATAAGGTGGTGAAATTTTCCCAAAATTATAGCATACAGGTAGTAGATCTTTATTCTCCTTTTGCTGGAAGCAACGGAGAGGGTCAAGAGGAGTACTATATTGACGGGCTTCATTTAAACATTGATGGAAATGTAAAAATGGCAGATATTATTTTCAACATATTGGTTTAATTTTGTGATGGCAGTGATATCCATGGTATAAAATGAAATTTTGAAATTGCTATTGTAATATGATATCAACTGTGATATTATCAAGAACGTAAGTAAATCAGACAATCGCTGCTATAGTATTATAGGAGAGGAAAGTCCGAGCTTCACAGGGCAGGGTGCTGGGTAATGCCCAGTCAGGGTGACCTGAAGGAAAGTGCAACAGAAATATACCACTGCAGGCAGCAGAATATGACAATTTGTCATGCAGTAAGGATGGAAAGGCGAGGTAAGAGCTCACCAGCGCAGGGGTGACTCTGCGGCTGTGTAAACCCCACCTGAAGCAAGATCGAATAGGAAAGTACAAAAAAGTGGCCCGCTTTGCTTTCGGGTAGTATCGCTTGAGCCCATTGGTAACAATGGGCCTAGATAGATGATTGTCTAATACAGAACTCGGCTTAAAGATTTACTTGCCGCCTGAAAACACTGAGCTTTATGCTTGGTGTTTTTCATTTTGTTTACAAATAGTTTATCAATGTGACATTAGAATGTAACAAGTATAATATATACTTATAAATAAGTAGTTCTTAAGTATTGTCCTCTTTAAAAATAATTATAAGTGTAAATTAGTGCCTGTGGTTGCAGGGCACGATAAACTTAAATGCAACCGCAAATAGATCTCCTTTATTATTGTTATGTAAGCACCTGTTTTATAGGGTGCTTATTTTGCGTAGTAAAAAATGTGATATAATATAAAAACTCAATAGAATGTCCTTCAAAATATTTGCAAAAATCGTATATAAATATAAAACATACAATGTTATTGATTTACGAAGAGAGGAAATTAGTGATGGACAAAGACGAAAAAACTAAATATAGTGTATCTGAAATGATACAAAAATTGGAGAAAAATTCTGATTTATTATTTGTAGATAAAAGTGGAAATGCTTTTGGTGTAGGAGAATATGGATATTTAGAAGTATCGGATATTCAGAGAATTAATATCAATGATAAGAGCTGGAAACTTGTTAAAAAAGTAATTAGCTTCAATGATGCACTTACTGAATTTAATGATCTCAATAGAGATATATATTGCAAATATGGTGGTTCATTAATGCATTATCATACCAATGATATTGATGAGTCACATTATTTGGTAAACGATAAAAATGATCCTATAAGTTCAGATGAAATATTAAATGGAACTTGGTATGTAGGTTATTCAAATAGAAGGTAAATTTTATAGAATAAGCATCCGTCATTTAGGGTGCTTATTTTGTATTTTGCATAGAGAGAAGAATGAATTAAATAGAGATTGCCAGGATATTATAGTATAAGGGTTTAATTCTACTGTATATCAAAATATTAGTAAAACTTAAGAGGAGGTGTAAAAAGTGATATGGGATACAGTTATTCCAACTTAAAAAAGGATTTAATTTTAATATTTGTAATGGGTGCTTTATATATGGTGCTTGAAGGGCTATGGAGGGGCTGGACTCATATAAGTATGCTGGTAGTAGGAGGTTTAAGTGCTTTTTTAATAGGAAGACTTAATGAACGCCCTAAATTCTATGCCAGGAAAATGTGGCAGGAATGTGTTATAGGCACTTTTATAGTTCTTGTATTGGAATTTGTAAGCGGTATACTCCTTAACATATGGTTAAAACTTGATGTATGGAATTATTCAGGCAGCTGGGGCAATCTATATGGGCAGATATGCGTACCGTGTGCATTATTGTGGTTTACACTGATGCCGCTTTGTATATATGTAGATGACTATTTGAGATATAAGCTGTTTGAAGAGGAAAGGCCAGCAGGGTTATTAAAAAATTATAAAGATCTATTTACGGGTAATTAGAAGCATTTTATATATCGAGCATTTAAGATATTGCATATTGTGCTATAATAAGATAGAAATTCTAGCGAGGAGCTGGGATTATGTTTTAAAAAACAAATAGTATGGCAGATTTAAATTTTAGGAAAGGTTGTAATATACGTATGAATCCAATAGCTTTTTCCATTAATGGTTTTCAAATAAGATGGTATGGAATTATAATAGCATTAGGAATGCTGACGGCTATTTTGCTGGCCAATTCAAATTGCAAGTATAAAAAATATAATTTTGATGTTTTGATAGATGTATTTTTAGTATCTTTTCCTTTTGCCATAGTGGGTGCCAGGGCCTATTATGTTATTTTCCGATTTCCGTATTATAAGGATAATCTCATTGATATGATAAATATAAGGCAGGGTGGACTTGCAATTCATGGTGGGCTTATATTTGGTATACTGGCAGCCTATATATTCAGCAGATATAAAAAATTAAATTTTATAAAGATAATGGATTTTGTGGCCCCATCTATAGTACTTGCCCAGGCAATAGGCAGGTGGGGTAATTTTTTTAACAGTGAAGCCCATGGGGGTCCTGTTAGTTATGAATTTATAAGCAAGTTTCCACTTTTTATACAAAGGGGAATGTATATAGATGGTACGTATTATCACCCTACATTTTTATATGAGTCCATTTGGGATTTATTTGTTTGTGTTGTTTTAATTTATATATTGAGAAAAAGGTATAGAAAGGGAGCTGTAATATCAGCTTATATTGGGCTATATTCTCTAGGAAGGTTTTTTATAGAAGGACTGAGGACAGACAGTTTGATGTGGGGAAATATAAGAGTTGCCCAGTTGGTTAGCCTGATGGGAATTATATTCGGAGTGATTTATTTTGTGTATATAAGAGTTGAAAAAAACAAGGGTATATCTTGATATAGGTTATAAAAAAAGGTTGAATAAGCCTTTTTTTTAGTTCGTAATGAATATCAAGGTGACATTATCACAAGTTAATAACAGTAATTATATATAGATTGTTTACTAGTATAAGTTAAATGTATTATAATTAATTATAGAATAGAAATAAACTATAAAGATTTCATATAGGATTAGAAAACTGATCAATCTCAACATTTCAATAAAAAATTTGATAACGTATCCAATAATTCTTATCTACTGAATGCTTAAAATTTAAGCTGACCAATAATTGTGTATTCACAATTAACTTATATTTTTTGTGAAGGGAGGAATTAATTTGAAAAGTAATTTTCCCAATTTAGACTATATAATTAATGTAAATAATTTTCAAAAGATTCAAGATGCTATATCAAAAGTGGTGGAGACGTCCCTACTGACTGTTGATTATAAAGGGACGCCTGTTACGAAGCATAGTAATTGTAGTGATTTCTGTAAAATCATAAGAACTAACTGTATTTACTCCAAATTGTGTGAAAAGTGTGATTCAAGAGGAGGGTTAGAAGCGGCCAGGCTGCAGCATCCTTATGTGTATATATGTCATATGGGACTATTGGTTTTTGCCATACCTGTAATTGTAGATGGTCAATATTTAGGGGCATTGGTGGGTGGTCAGATTTTAATTAAAGAGGATTGCCGAAAGAAAGATCTTGAACTGATATTTGAAGATAGATTCACAAAAGCAAAGTTGTTTGATAAAAAAGAAATTGAGGAAGCGTATAAAAAAATTCGAGTAGTTTCACTGGATAGGATTAAATCAGTTGCCAATATGATATTTCTTATCAGTAACTATATAGTAGAGGAAGCCCTATTAAAAATAAAATTAAACGAGATGAATGAAGAAATATCAATGACAAGCAGAGATGAAAATGTAGAAGAAGTTTTACTAAAAACAAAATTAAATGAAATGAGTCAAATAATATCAATGACAAGCAGAGATGAAAATATGAAAAATGTAAACATAACACAGGGAAAAGAACCTGATAAAGTATATAGTTTAATTGATACTATTAATAAGGGAATTTATAACAAGAGCTTTGAAATAAAAGAACAGAAGAACAATATAATTTTGAGGCCAGCTTTAGAATACATTCAAAATAACTATTGTCATAGCATTAGTCTAGATGAAATGGCATCTTTATGTAATATTAGTTCCAGCTATTTCAGCAAACTTTTAAAAAAAATGACCGGTGAGAATTTTTCCAACTATATAAGTAAATTGAGAATGAAAAAGGCAAAAGAGCTGCTTGAAACTTCTGATATTTCCATTAAAAATCTTTCTATAGATTTGGGCTTTGAAGATTGTGGATATTTTGTAAAAGTATTTAAAAAAATAGTGGGTGTTACACCCTCTTCGTACAGACTACAACATAAGTTTAAACACAATGAAGTACAATAAATAGATGCATTTAGTACAAAAAAATACAATTGCTGAAAAAAAGTAAACGTTTTATTGCATCAAGATTACAGAATAATTCAATGAATATTGTCTGCCAATTTACTATAATTTAAATATAGACTAACTGATAAGTAAAGGGAATTTCTAATTTGTCAAGTTAATGAGACAGAGTATAAAGTCAGAGGCTTTATACCCATTTTTGTTTTAAAAGGAAAGTCATCGATGGCAGAAAAATTCATTAGGTGCAAATCCAAGGCTGTCAGGTTTTAAAAATGAGAAAGAATTGAGAGGAAGAGGAATTTCCTATTGTGCAACCTGTGATGCGGATTTCTTTACAGACCTGGATGTAGCAGTAGTGGGAGGTGGAGATTCAGCCATTACAGAAGCTATTTACCTTACAAAATTTGCAGAGAGCGTTACAGTCATACACAGGAGAGATGCCCTTAGGGCGACAAAATCTCTGCAGGACAGGGCTTTTCACAATCCTAAAATAAAATTTATATGGAATTCCATTGTGGAAGAAGCTGTAGGGGATGAAATATTGGAAGGATTACTTATAAAGAACAAGATTACAGGTGAAACCAGGAATTTGAAAGTAGACGGATGCTTTGTATTTGTAGGATATGAACCTATATCACAGCTGTTTCAGGGGAAGGTAACTATGGATGAAAAAGGTTATATTGTGACAGATGAGGATATGAGAACTAATATTTCAGGAGTATTTGCCGCAGGTGATATAAGAAAAAAATCCTTAAGACAAGTAGTAACTGCAGCAGCTGATGGTGCTATAGCAGCAACTACTGCTGAGCACTATTTAGAATCATTGAAATAATAAATACTGAGCTACCTTATTAAGGCAGTTATAAAAATAGGAGGGTTAATAAAATGATAGAATTAAACAAGAAAAACTGGGATGCTGAAATTACTGAATATGTTGAAAAGCCAGTGTTTGTTGACTTTTGGGGCGATAAGTGTGAAATTTGTAAACAATTAATGCCTGGAGTACATGGCTTGGAAAAAGTATATGGTGACAAAATAAAATTTGCCAGCCTTAATATAAGCAGTGCAAGGAGGTTAGCAATTTCTCAAAAAGTTCTAGGACTGCCGACGATGATTATATATAAAAACGGTGAAAAAATGGACACTATAACTGCAGATAAAATAAATACTCTTGATGATGTGAAGAGCTTTATAAAATCTACATATGATAAGCTTTAAAATTAAATAAAGTTCAAAATAAATATTAAAAAAGGAAGAGATAATATGTTAATAGGTAAAAAGGTAATTGCGATAGGAGATAGGGACGGTATACCTGGCCAGGCTATTGAGGTCTGTGCAAAGTCAGCCGGAGCAGAGGTTATATTTGCTTCTACAGAATGTTTCGTTTGAACGGCTGCGGGAGCTATGGATCTGGAGATCCAACAGAGGGTAAAAGATTTGACGGAAAAATACGGTGCAGAAAATATAGTTGTAATTTTAGGTGGAGCAGAGGCAGAAGCGTCAGGTCTTTCTGCAGAAACGGTAAGTGCGGGAGATCCGACTTTTGCTGGACCGCTTGCAGGAGTAGCACTTGGACTGGCTGTCTATCATATTGTAGAACCTGAAATAAAGGAAGAATGTGATGCTGCAGTTTATGATGAACAGTGCAGCATGATGGAAATGGTTCTTGATGTAGAAGATATTATAAGTGAGGTAAACACTATAAGAGACCAGTATTCAAAATATAATAAATAATATAAATAATTTCATTAAAAAGGAAAAATTTTTGGTAGAAAATAGTTTTGATATTAGAATAAAGAATAATAGCATGCAGGAATGCATGCTATTATTAAAATAAATAGGAGGTTTTAAAATGAATTTTCCCGTTGTTAAGAGAGCTTCTTATGTTTTAGTTAATACGCCGGATATGGTGGTACATAATGGCACTACCCAAACTTTGGAGAGGAAGACAAATCCGGATTCGGATTATCTGAAGCAGATAAAAAACCACTTGAGATCATTTGAAGATGTAGTCAGTTATGCGCCAAATCAAACTTATATAGGAAACATGGCTCCAGAAGAATTGAGTGAAAGAAAAAGACCCTGGTATAATGAAAAAGTTGATGGCTCATCGAGGTTTGGCAAGTTTGGAGAGATAATGTGTCAGGATGAGTTTTATGGATTGTTGAAGATATCCGATGTATTTGATCTGGTGATCTTGGAAAAATCCTTTACGGAGGCTGTAAAAGAGAGCTTTAAGAGGCATCCAATCTTAAAAGATAGAATTGATGACTTGAAAGAGGGAGAGAGCATAGAAAATATTAAAAGGCTTGTAAATGATGGCATAGCAGAGGGCCTTTACAGGGATGACAAACTTGTGGGATGCGTGAAAAGGGCCCACGAATTTGATCCGAATCTGTCGGCACATACCATGATTGAAAACTTGTCAGTAAAGGCATCGGGCGTTCTGGCACTGATGTATCTTGTAAAAGACTCTGGATTGGATGTAAGTCAAATTGATTATCTAATAGAACATATAATGAGTGGAAAATTGAACAATTTTATGGTAATAGGTAAGGGGAGTTTATTTCTGGGAAGAATGACAAATCTGTTTGATGGAGTATCTATACTTGTAGAAAAGAACGATGGCGGGAAAGAGGAGAATACTGAAGTATCCAAAGATGAGGTAAAGAAGATCATAGCACGGGAGATAAGAAAATTTGCACAGCAGTTGATGGATGATTAGAATTTTTGATACAGAGGAGGGGAATTATGGACAGGACAAAAAAATTGATTGCGGAAGCATTTGAGGATATAGCTGACGGTATAGAAAAGGGAAGCTTTAAAAGGAGGCCTAGAATAGGACTTACAGTTTATGGCTCGGAACATGGAGCAGAGGAGATGATAAAAGCTGCACAGTTGGCGGGGAGTAAATACGGTGATTTTGATATAGTGCTCATAGGGCCGAAAGTTGACTGTGGGTTTGAATCTGTAGAAGTAAGCAGTGCAGAAGAAGGTCATAAGAAAATGGTAAGTCTTCTTGAGGAAAAGAAGATAGATGGGTGTGTGACACAGCATTTTGATTTTCCTATAGGGGTATCGACTGTAGGTAGGATGGCTGCACCGGGAAGCGGCAGAAATATGATACTTTCAACCACTACGGGTACTATGGCCACGAATAGGGTGGAGAGTATGGTCAAAAACTCCATAGCCGGCATTGCAGTTGCAAAGTCCATTGGTATAGATAATCCAACCGTGGGGGTTTTGAATGTAGATGGAGCCAGGGGTACACAGAGGGCGCTTGTAGAACTGCAGAACAGGGGATATGGTATTGATTTTGCTCAATCTCTCAGGAAAAATGGAGAAGTACTGATGAGGGGAAATGACCTCCTTTCAGGTACCCCGGATGTCATGGTTTGTGATTCACTGACCGGAAATCTGCTCATAAAGATTTTTGCAGCCTATACTACCGGAGGAAATTATGAGACTCTGGGATATGGATACGGTCCGGGAATAGGGGAAAATTATGATAAACTGATAAATATAGTATCTAGGGCTTCGGGGGCACCTCTTATCTGTGAAGCACTTAAATACTGTGCTGTGTGTGCTGAAGGAAAAGTACTGAGGACGGCGAAGAATGAATTTCAAAAGGCAGAGGATGCGGGGCTGGAGGAGATATTGAAAAAGGATAGGCCGTCGAAAGCTGAAGAGGTGGAGGTAAAGGTGCCTCCCAGGGAAGTTGTGACCTATGCAATACCGGGGATAGATATACTGGAACTGGACAATGCCTGCAGGGTATTATGGGAAAAAGGTATATATTCTGAAAACGGAATGGGCTGTACAGGGCCTGTGATTCTGGTAAGTTCTCAAAAGGGTGAAAAAGCCGTAAAAATTTTAAAGGAAGCAGGATATAAATAAGAGGGATAAAACAACCCTCTTATTTATCTTCAAAGATTCCGTATTTATCATGACAATAAATTACAAGGAAATGAGTGCAACTAATATAAAAAAGTACAATTTCTAAAAAAAAGTAAACGTTTTATTACATTAACATTACAGAATAGTTCAATGAATATTATCTGCTGGTTTACTATAATTTAATTATAAACTTGACTCAAGTTATAAATATTTTTATAACAATTCGTGACTTGAATATAGGGAAAGGATGGTTATAGTTATGAGTAAACGTCTGCAAATCGATTATATCGATGTTAAAAAGGTTCAATTCGGAAATAAATCCGAGTTGGTTAACGGTGTGTTAACAGTTAATAAGGAAGAGCTTTATAACCTGATTAATAATGACTTGTTTGCATGGATGAATATCCAATTGGTATACCCTGGTGAGAGCTGCAGAATGCTGGCAGTGCATGACATCATGCAGCCGCGCTGTAAAAAAGAACATCCGGAAGAATCTTATCCGGGAATTTGGGGAAAACTGGCACCTGCAGGTGAAGGGGAAACGGTAGCACTTAGAGGTGTAGTTGTTTCAGACATTTATTATGCAAAGTGTAATGTTAAATATTATATGGATATGGGCGGTCCATGTGCAAAATACACTCATTTTTCAAGACATTATCATGTCGTTATCGATGCTGCACCAGCTGAGGGTGTCAGTGATTTAAGTTATGCGGAAGCGTTAAAACATGCTTCACTGACGGCAAATGTATATTTGGCTAAGCTTGGTGTTGATCTAAAGCCAGATGAAAAAGAAGTCTTTGAGCTCGGACCAGTTGGCCCAGGAAAGGATGGCAAGCCTCTACCTAAAGTGGCATACTTTGTTACCCATATGGCCTCACATGATACTTGGAATATATTGTACTATGGGCAAAGCGCGCTTAATTTTCTCCCAATCATAGTTCAGCCTACCGAAGTGCTTGATGGAGCTTTCCTATGGCGATATTGGGAATGTAATTATTACCTGCAAAACGAGCTGTATATCAGGGAACTTATGAAGCGCCACGGCAGGGATCTTGAATTTGTGGGAGTTGTTTTCGCAAATAACGTTATGAAAATTGACGGTAAAAATACCATGGGCATGATTGGAGCGACATTATGCCGTGACACATTAAAAGCGGATTGTGTTGTGATCAATAAGTCAGGTATGGGACATTGCCAGCTTGATTTGGCGCTGGCTTTTAACTGGGCAGAAAAAATGGGTATGCCCTGTGTAATGAATCTCTCGGCTGTGTCCAATGATCGCCCGGGTGACATGCTGGTGATCTCAGATCCTAAAGTTGATGCTGTTGTCAACAGCGGGCGTAATTATACGCTTCATCACCCGAGAGTTAAACGACTGATTGGGGAGAATGCCGGAGTTCCTAGTCTAGCTGGTATTGATCCTTGGGGACCTTTCGATCATACCACCAATTTTGCATATCAGGGAATATGGTCCCAGCTGGGAGATTGCTATGTGACTACGGATTCAAATATTCCATGGAAAGAAGAGGTGTAAATCATGGCTAAAAAGTATCGAATAGTTCATTATATAAACCAGTTTTATGGAGGATTTGGTGGAGAAGATACTGCAGGTATGGATATAGTTGTTAAAGAAGAGCCTGTGGGGCCAGGTTTAGCAATGAAAAATGCGTTTGGTGACAGAGCGGAAATTGTGGCTACGATTATTTGTGGGGACAATCATATTGCGGAAAACTTGGAAACAGTAGTACCTGAGGTGGTTAAAATTGTAAAAAAATACAATCCAGATATGTTCATTGCCGGTCCTGGATTCAATGCTGGCAGATATGGCATGGCCTGTGGTGCGACAACAGCAGCAGTTGTTGAAACACTGAAAATTCCGGGCGTTACAGCATTATATGCTGAAAATCCTGGAACTGATATGTATAAAGATCGCTGTTATATTCTCAAAACAGAAAACAATGCCAGGAAGATGAGAGAAGTTATAAAAAAAATAGTTGATTTTTCCCTTCGATTGGTGTCAGGAGAAGCAATTGGGGATGGTAAGAAGGAAGATTACCATGGAAGCGGTCCGGCCATTGAAATCGATTATTCAATACCAGCACCAAAACGAGCCATTAACATGCTTTTAGCTAAGTATTACAATAAGCCTTATAGAACGGAAGTGGTTATGCCCAATCATGAAAAAATTCCGGTGCCGGTACTTGATAAACCCTTGTCAGAAGCAAAAATTGCACTTGTTACTGATGGAGGCCTAGTACCAAAGGGAAACCCTGATAATATGGTTGTTACCAATTCGACTTGTTTTAAATATTACTTAATTGAAGGAAAGGACAAACTAAGTCCTGAGGATTATGAAGTAAGACATCAAGGTTATAATAATGCCTTTGTTCTTGATGATCCCAACCGTCTTGTGCCAGTTGATGCAATGAGGACGCTTGAAAAAGAAGGTGTCATCGGTTCTTTATTTGATTCATATTTTACAACTGCAGGTGTGATGACTCCTATGGAGAAAGGTAAGAAATTTGGTGAAGGTATTGCCAAAATAATGAAAGAACACAAGGTTGATGCGGCTATATTGACGTCCACCTGAGGAACTAGTTCTCGCTGTGGTGCAGTGATGACAAAAGAAATCGAACGTGCTGGTGTTCCTATTGTTCAAGTGACGAACTTGACAAAAATCGCCGAAGGTATAGGTTCTAACAGAATTCTTCGTGGAAACAGCGTCTTGCATGTTTTTGGCGATCCTTCGCTGCCAAAGAAAAATGAAGTGGCCTATCGTAAAAATGCTGTCAAGAAAGCTTTGAAAATGCTTGAAGAAGTGCCGGAAGAGGGTAAATCGGTAATCGAGGAAATTTAAGCTGGAAATAGCCAATGTGATAATATGACAATATGTTAAAATTAAAAGGAGGTTATTCTTTATGGTTAAGAATAATAAATATAGTGTTAATACAGCTGAGCCAATATCTGTGAATGTTATAGATCCTTCTACAAAAAAAATATGGCCGGCTGAATTATGCCATGATTCAGATGGGTTTTTCCTGAAGCAATCCTCTGATCAAGCCAAGGATGCAGAGTTATTTTTGAGTCCTGGCTGGATTGATTTACATGCTCATGTTTACTATGGCGTAGGAGCCATATCCATACCTCCGGATTCAATTGGATTTGATACCGGTGTTCATTTTATAGCTGATGCTGGAAGTTCAGGTGAAGCTACCATTACTGGATTGAGAAAATATGTTGCACCTGCCTTTAATACTCCATTTAAAGCCTGGTTAAATATATGTTCTACTGGTTTGGCACAAATACCTGAAGCTACAGATATTTCCGCAATGGATGTAGCAAAAACGGTGAGAGCGGCCAATGCAAATCGTCCCTTTGTCTGCGGCATCAAAATCAGAGCTGAAAAAACCACCGTCGGTGCAATGGGTATACAGCCGGTAAAACTTGCAGCTAAAGCTGCACGAGAAACGGGAATGCGCCTTATGGTACACATTGGGCTGCCTATGCCGTGCATCGAGGATATACTGGATATTTTGGCTCCAGGTGACGTAATATCTCATGTTTATCACGGGAAATTAAATTCACCCTGGACGTCTGAGGGCAAACCGATTCCTGCTATGGAAAGAGCTTTAAAGCGCGGTGTTCTTATGGATGTAGCCCATGGAATAGGCAGTTTTAGTTTTGAAGTTGCAAAGAGGGCAATAGCTGCAGGATATCCTCCGTTTACTATTAGCTCTGATGCTCATGTTCTAGGCATAAATGGTCCTGTTTATGATCTTCCGACTACAATGACTAAATTGTGTGCTGCGGGCATGGATCTTGTGGATGTAATAGAAGCGGTGACAGCATCACCTGCTAAAATATTACAGCTGGGTGATTGGTGCAATTTGAAGGGAAGACTGCATAATGCAACATTGTTTAAGCTTAGTAAATCTGCTCCTGCATCCAGAAAATTTATTGATTGTGTTGGCAAAGAAATTTTCCCTGAGAAATATATTATTCCTACAGCTATAATTAATAAAGAAGAAATGAAATGGCTGGATTATCCTCTTAAAAATGTAAAGGTAGATGTTGATCCTGCAGTACACATATAAGAAAATTTAAATACAGAAATGAAGGAGTCTGCTGCATAATTTAATTATGCAAGCAGGTTCCTTTTTTAAATATTCTATTCTGTCAGTGTCAGTTGAAGTGTCTTGGTAGATCCATCTCTATAAATTACCACTGAAACTGTATCACCGGATTTATGGGTGGATTTTATTTTATTTATTTCTTCTACGGTTTTTATGGATTTGCCGTCAAATTTTTGTATGATATCCTCTGGTTCCAATCCGGCCTTTTCAGCGGGACTGGATTTTTCAATTTCCTTTACATAAACACCTTCAGGTATGTTGTATTTCTTTGACAGGCTGGAGTCAATATCCACGCAGGCAATTCCGATTTTCAATATGGGTTTTAAGAGGCCGTTTAACTTGGAAGCCACTGTATTTATAGGAATGGCGAATCCTATACCTTCAACCCCGTTTCCACCTATTTTAGCTGAATTTACTCCTATTACCTGCCCAAGTGAATTTACAAGGGCACCGCCGCTGTTTCCTGGGTTTATAGCTGCATCTGTCTGTAAAAAGCTTTGAGTGGTGTTACCCACAGTGATTTCTCTTTTTGTAGCACTTATAATACCACTTGTGACAGAGCCTAAAAGTTCCTTGCCGAGGGGATTGCCTATGGCTACTACAGAATCTCCTACCTGAACATTATCAGAGTTTCCGAGTTCGGCCACTGCCGGCATTTCAGTTTTAGTGGTTACTTTTATTACAGCCAGATCCTGATTTTCATCGTAATTTACAACTTTGGCGGATACGGTTTTTTTATTGCTCAATATGACACTTATGCTCTGAGCACCCTGTATCACATGGTAATTTGTGAGTATATATCCATCGGAGTTTATTATTATGCCTGAACCCATTCCATCGTCCTCACTGCTTTGCCCATCTGAAAAACCGAACATATCCGAATATTGGGATATGGATTTAGTGGAAACACCCACTACTGCAGGGCTTACTTTTTTAGCTATTTCTGCTATTGTAAGGCCGCTCTTGCTTGAAGTGGATATAGGGGAAACCTGTGTCTGTGAAGGCTTTGTCTGCGTTGAGTTTATGGTCTCATAAAGTGGTGTATTTTTGAAAAAGTCTGTATTTGGAACTACATATAAAAAAGCTGCGGCAGATAGAGAGGCGCCTATCAAGCTGGATATCAATGCCAGGGATATATATGAAAAAATTTTTTTGCCTCTGGAATGTTTTTGGGAAAATTTATTTTTGAAACGGGATAATATGTTCATTCTTGCAGTATCTTGATTTTTGTTATAATTATCATCCATGTAAAATTCCTCCTTCTATGAGCTTTTAATAACTATATTATATCATGGTTATATGATAGTTTTTTTTTGTTACAACTATATGTCAAAACTGTAAACTGAGTATGACAATTCTGTTTATTATATGTTACAGATTTTTTATGCTTTTATTAAAAAAGTATTGATATAATTATTATAATATTATACAATTATCTTCTATATTTTATAGGAGAAAATTTAATTTGGAAAGTTCGATTAAGTTAAGGTGATTTTATGATATATGTAATTGGTATATTATCTGTATTTATATTTACCGGTGTAAATTTGTATATTGGTATAACTGTTTTTGAAACTTTTAAATATTTTGTGACTTTTATAAATTCATATGTCTATTGGATTGTGTTTTTGCTGCTTGTATTGTCCTTTTTTATAGGAAAATTTTTCAAAAAAATCCTGCCTGAATTTATAAGTAAGATGTTTTACTTAATAGGATGCTATTGGCTAGCTGTAATTTTTTATTTTATAATAGCTGTGATAATATTTCAAATTATCAAATTGACCTGCTATCTTTTGCCTTTTGCTTATATTTCAGATGGAATTAAATGGAGAGCTGTATTTTATGCTGTTTCAATGATGATAATATGTGTTATTTTAATAATTGGAACTTATAATGCAAATTCAATAAGACTGTCGAAATATAATTTACAAGTTGAGAAAAATATAAATGGAATTGAAAAATTGAACATAGTGATGATATCTGATATTCATGCAGGTAGAATAGTGGGCAAAAGCAGAGTGAAAAATTTAGTTAAAAATGTAAATTCATTGAAACCTGATCTGGTTATTTTAGCAGGTGATATTATAGATGATGATGTGGATTTGAAAGAAATGAAAGATATTCTGACGCCATTAAAAGATATAGATTCCGCCTATGGTGTATATGCGGTGTTTGGAAATCATGAATATATTGGCAGAAATACTGGGTATATGACAGAAGAGTATAAGAGATTGAATATAAAACTTTTGGTAGATGAATTTGAAGGTATAGATAATAGATTTTATATAATAGGACGAAACGATATTGCCTATAAGAATTTTACAGGTAAAGAGAGAAAAAATATATTTCAATTGACGGATAGATGTGACAAGACAAAATTACTGATTGCAGTAGATCATAGGCCGGTAGATTTGGAAAATTGTAAAAATGCGGGGATAGATATTCAGTTTTCCGGACATACCCATAGGGGTCAGCTTCATCCTTTAAATCTTATAACGAAAAGAATCTTTAAGATTGATTGGGGATATTTAAAAGATGGTAAATTTAATATTATAGTTTCTTCGGGATTTGGAACTTGGGGTCCGCCTATAAGAATTCATAGTAGATCAGAGATTGTTGAAGTTATTCTCAAAGGAGCCGTGAATTGAAAGTTCAATAAGGAGGAGGACAGTTTCCAATGGATAAACAGCGGAAATACACTGTGCTAGGTGAAGAGTATGAAAAATCTATGAGTTTAGAAGAAAGAAAAAAAAAGGGCAGTTTTTATACACCTTACTATATAGTGGATTATATAGTGGAAAATATTATGTCCGATTTGGACGTTAAAAAAAATCCTTTTGTAAAGGTGCTGGATCCCTCCTGCGGCAGTGGATATTTTTTAATAAAAGTGTATGAAATTTTAATGAAAAAATTCAGCGAGAATTTAGAATTTATTAGACAGAATTTTAAGGATGAAGATTATAGGATTGAAGATAAAAATGGAATCAGATATATAAAGGGCAGTGAATATTGGCAGTACTCTAACCTGGGCTATCATATACTCAGGGAATGTATATACGGCGCAGATATAGATGAATTTGCCGTAGAACTGGCAAGAATAAATTTGTGCAATAAAAGTGGAATTGATTTTGAGTTTAAATATAATATCATATGCTGCAACAGTTTGATAAAATGGGAAAAAGAACATGAAAATGGAGAAATTTGCGGAGATATATCTGAATTCTGGAAGAGAAAATATGACTATGTACTGGGAAATCCACCATGGATATCCCTCAGCAGAAAATATAAAAAAGAGGATAAGCTGACGAAGTATTATAGTGAGAATTATAGTGGAAATACGTATTTACCCAATTTATATGAATATTTTATAAAAAGATCTATGGAACTTTTAACACCTCATGGAAGATTTGGATTTATAATTCCAGATAGACTGGCCAGTAATCTTTATTACAGAGATTTTAGAAAAAATTTACTTGAAAATTATAGCATATTGAATCTGGTCTTTGAAATAAAATTTCCGGAAGTAAATGCCGATTCCATGATTATTATAGCTGAAAATGGCTGCAGAATGTACAATAAAGTAAATATAGACATATGTAAAAAGAGGATGTATGCTGTGGATCAGCAGAAATATCTGGAAAACTTAAATTTTGAGTTCTCTTACTGCTATAATTCAGAGAGCCTGTTTATAAAGGAAGGTATTGAAAAATCCAGTAAAATGCTTTCTGACATATGCTGTACTTTTACTGGATTCATAGGATATAGATCTAAAGTGACTTCAAATAAGATCAGCTCTAGCCAAGTTAAAATATTAAAGGGCGAAAATATAAGAAAATTTAAGGTAGAAGGCAGCTGTTATTATGATTTTATACCTGAGAATATAAAGGGAGGAACCAAGGATATAAAAAAACTTGCCAGTAAAAATAAAATAGTTATAAGGAAAACTGGGAGCCAGCTGATAGCAGCACTGGATTGTGAAGGATGCATAATAGAACAATCCCTGTATGGTATAGTGGGCAAGAACAGGAAAATTTCCATTTATTATATTCTGGGAATTTTAAATTCAACCCTAATTCAATGGTACTATTTAAATTTTCTAATAACAAATCCCAATTCGACCCCCCAGATTAAAAAGTACAGTTTGGATCGGATACCCATATGCGAATGCAGTTATGAATATAGGAGTGAAGTTGAAAAATTAGTAAATAAAATAATGTATGAAAAAGGGGAAAAAAGTAGATTTGAAAAAAAATTAGACGAAACTGTATTTAACCTATATAATATTGACTATAAGTACAGATATATTATAGTGGATGAAGTACAAAATAGCAGAGATGGGAAAAAAGGTGGCAGAAAATTAAATGGGGGGAATTATTTATGATAACCTTGTTTTGCATTTTATTTGTGATATTAACTTTGTGTTTGGTATTGTCTATAGTGGGAATTGTGATGCTTCCAATTGTAGGACTTATAATAGCAGCAGCCTTTATTATTGCCATAATAGGAATTATTTTGAAGATTGTATTTTCACTGCCTTTTTTAATACTTGTTATAATATTGGTGATACTGTACATGTGTAGAAATAAATGATCAATTATAATATTCGATATGTAACGAACTATGTAGGCGGTATAAATTATATAGTGTTTATATGTAAAGAATATTATCAAACTTATTTTATTAAAATATATTGACTTATTATATATATGATGTTAATATAATTACGTAAATTTAATAAATTCTTTTGAAAAACATTCGTATAATCTTGATATAATATGGTTCAAGAGTTTCTACCAGAAGGCCAAAACTTCTGACTATGAGTGGATTCCGGGAAGAAAATATTTCAAGTATTTTCTAATTTGGATTATTCCATAATTCATATTAGAAATTTTTTATTTTGGAGGTATCAACATGGAAGTTGAAAGATCTAAACTGGATTCATTTTTTAAATTAACTGAGAATCACACTGATGCAAGAACAGAAATTTTAGCGGGCGTTACTACTTTTATTACCATGGCTTATATAATTTTTGTGAATCCCAGCGTACTTATGCAGGCTGGTATGAACAGCAAGAATCTTATGGGAGATGCTGCAGTTAAGGCAGGACTTTCTGCAATCAATGATCCCGTGGTTGCATCGATATTTGTAGCAACCTGTATAGCGGCAGCTATTGGAACTTTTGTGATGGCACTTTATGCAAACCTTCCTTTTGCACAGGCACCTGGTATGGGACTCAATGCATTCTTTACCTATAGTGTTTGTATAGGAATGGGATATAGATGGCAGCAGGCATTGGCGGCAGTTTTGGTATCGGGGATAATATTTATAATAATTACAGTTACATCTATAAGGGAAAAAATTGTCAATGCTCTTCCTTATAATTTGAAATTGGCCATATCAGGTGGTATAGGATTATTTATAGCTCTTATAGGTCTTAAAAATGCAGGTATTGTTATATCTGATCCTGCTACTTTAGTCGCTTTTGGCAAACTGACCACACCTCATGTACTTGTTGCAATCATAGGTATTTTAATTACAGCTATACTTATGGCAAGAAATGTAAAAGGATCCATACTCATAGGCATAATTTTAACTACTATAATCGGCATACCTTTTGGGGTAACCCACACTTCAGGTATACAGCTTATAAGTGCTCCACCTTCACTTTCGCCTACGCTTTTTGCCTTCGATTTTAAAGGACTTCTGGGAATAGGAAAAGCAGGTATGGTAGGTGCTGTTACAAGTTTGATTATGGTAATCATAACTTTTACCCTGGTAGATCTGTTTGATACCATAGGTACTCTTGTGGGAACAGCTGAAAAAGCTGGAATGGTAGATAAAGACGGGAAAGTTAAAAACATGCACAAGGCACTTTTGTCAGATGCACTGGCAACTACAATAGGATCTTTGCTTGGGACCAGTACGGTAAATACATATGTGGAATCCACTGCCGGTGTTACAGCAGGAGGAAGAACAGGGCTTACATCTTTTACTGTGGGAATATTATTCATACTGTCATTATTTTTCTCTGGTCTTGTAGGAATAGTTCCAACTGAGGCTACAGCTCCAGCACTTATAATCGTAGGTGCACTTATGATGGGAGTAGTTACCAAAATAGACTTCAGTGATTTTACAGAAGCTCTTCCAGCTTTTTTTGCCATAGCTTTTATGCCTTTTAGTTATAGTATAGCAAATGGTATTGCTGCAGCTATAATATTTTATCCGATAGTTAAATTAGTTACAGGAAAATATAAGGAAGTTCATCCAATAGTATATGTACTTGCAGCACTTTTTATATTTAGATTTGCTATGCTTTAATTGAACTATTCTGGGATTTAGGTGAGAAATTTATTCATGAGAAATATGTTTTTCACCTGAAATCCAGGGTGATACTTTGTTTATTGTAGACATTAATAAAATATTAAATATAGGAATAAGAGGTTGAAATTTCGTTTTCAATAAACTATGATATTGTAAATGATAGGCGATAGGTGGTTTTTTAAATGAGCCGTAAATTGAAATTTGCAGTGTGTTTTATCACTATAGCATTTGTGGCCGTTTTGTTGACGGAATTTCAAATAGTGTTTTTTGGGGAAGATACGAAGCCTGAAAGATCGGATTGTATAATTGTACTTGGGTGCAGAGTATACGGCACAACCCCCAGCCCATTTTTAATGGGGAGGTTGAATAGAGGGCTTGAGCTTTATAATAAAGGTTATGGAAGATATATTATTGTATCCGGAGGAAAGGGTGAAGGAGAAAGTATATCTGAAGCTGAAGCTATGAGACAGTATTTATTGTCCAAAGGCATGGATAATTCAAAGATAATAGTAGAGGATAAATCTTCATCTACTATGGCGAATTTAATAAACTCTAAAAAAATAATGAATGCAATGGGGTTTCACAGTGCTGTGATAGTATCTAATAAGTATCACTTGAAAAGAGCATCCTTGATGGCAAAGAGTCAGGATATAAAAGGAAGTTATTCGGGAGTGTTTATATCCTCCTATAAAACTCAGGAAATTAGTGGATATATTAGAGAGATACCAGCTGTTTGGAAGTATTACATTCTCAAATTGAATTAAAATTTGATTTTAACTGTAGAGTTATAAAAATATGCCTCATAATCTAGATTTATGAGGCATATTTTTAATCCACGAAACTATTCCAGTAATTTGAATAATCTAATACTATCGAATCTGATTTTGCATCTTCTATATTATAACAATAAGCTAATTCCTTTATGAAATCCTTTGCTGAAAGTCCAGATTTGGAAATCAACTCGTCAACCTGTTTTTGTAAGTCTTCAGGTATCCTGGAAAAGCAGGAAGTAGTATTCATTTTAATAATCCCCCCATATGATATTAATATACTATATGCTATATTCCATTAATGAGTGATATATAACTCATATTACATTTTAAATGTATCACTTTATATGCAAAATGTCAATAAAGAATAGCCTATATATAGAAGGTTACACTGAGGATTTAAAGAAATTTATTGTACACTCTGCCATTAATCTATGCCCTGATAATGATGGGTGTAAGCCATCTATAAATAGATGATTTGCACTTGTATCTTTTAATTTTTCAAGAAAACATTTATAGTAATCTATGTAATGAAATTTATTTTCACTACAGAATGTTATTATCCAATTTCTGTAATCTTTTTGGAGCTCATTTATTCTGTCATAGTTTAGAATGTCGTCCCATCTTTTTATTGCTATACCTTTGTTTATAGCCGGTTCTATTCCTATTATTGGAATTATATCAGAATTTACGGCATCTTTTACAATCAATGCTATATTGTCTGTTACCATATTTAAAGGTCTGTTGCTCATGAAATCATTGCTTCCACCCATGATCAGTACGTAATTGGGATGATTTTTTATTACATCTTCGTAAGAACGGGATAACATTCCTGAGGTTGTATCTCCGTTTGCGCCTTTATTCAATACCTCCATTTGGAGGGGTTCTTTTATAAGCGACACCCAATTGTCATTTGCGGGAACACCATATCCAAAAGTTAAACTGTCCCCTATACATACTAATTTCATTTTTTGATTACCTCCTTATTTTTCACAGCTTTTAGAATTAATTGCCGTGGTTTTGTTTACCTGTGAATAATGTTCGATATGATATGAACATTATTCACATAAATGATTATACAATTTCAAATTAAACGAATATTAAAAGATAAATTGAAATTAATATATTGAATTATATAATTTACTATGTTAATATAATTATATCAGAAACAAGTACGAATGGAGCATCCATATAATCCTAATAATCTGGTTTAGGAGTTTCTACAGGAAACCGTAAATTTCCCGTCTATGGTTGAAGTGATTTAAAGCTGCGTGTTTTTTGTGCTGAATTTTAAATTGGTTTGCCGATTTTGGGGTTCTTGGAAATTTACGATGTAGATTTTCAGGAGCTTTTTTAAGTATCAGAGTTCAGGAATTGTGAACTGTGAATTGTGAATTGTGAATTGTAAAAGGAGGATATATTTTATGAAAGTAGCTATTATATTTGGCAGCAGTTCTGATATTGACAAGATGAAGGGTGCCGCCAAAGCTTTGAAAGAATTCGATATACAATATGAGGCCTATATTCTATCGGCTCACAGAGTTCCGGAAAAACTTCTGGAAACTGTAAAAAAACTGGAAAATGAAGGCTGTGAATGTATAATTTCGGGTGCAGGCCTTGCAGCACACCTTCCAGGAGTTATTGCAGCAAACACCACTCTGCCGGTTATAGGAGTTCCGCTCAATGCAGCGGTTGAAGGGCTTGACTCTTTATTTTCAATAGTACAGATGCCAAAATCAATACCCGTAGCTACAGTTGGTATAAACAACAGCTATAATGCGGGTATGCTTGCAGTGGAAATATTGGCACTTAAATATTCTGAAATTAAGAATAAATTACTCGAATATAGAAAAAATATGAAAGAAAAATTTATAAATGAAAATGGAAAAGGAGTGGAATTATAAAATGGAAAAGGGAAATATGATCTACGAGGGAAAAGCAAAAAAGGTGTATGAAACTGATGATAAGGACAAGGTTATAATTTATTATAAAGATGATGCTACGGCTTTTAACGGACAGAAAAAAGGACAGATTTCAGATAAAGGTGTGATGAACAATACAATCACTTCAATGCTGTTTGAACTTCTTGAAAAACATGGAGTGAAGACTCATTTTGAGGAAAAATTGAGCGACAGGGAACAGCTTTGCAAAAAAGTAAAAATAATACCACTGGAGGTAATAGTGAGAAATGTGGCGGCAGGAAGCATGGCAAAAAGACTGGGGCTTAAAGAAGGAACTCCCCTTAAAACTACAGTCTATGAATTGAGCTATAAAAACGATGAGCTTGGGGATCCTCTTATAAATGATTATCATGCAGTTGGAATTGGAGCTGCTACTTTTGATGAACTAAAAACCATATATGATATGACAGCAAAGATAAATGATGTTTTGAAGACATTCTTCTTAAAGCAGGGAATAAAACTGATAGACTTCAAAATTGAATTTGGAAAATTTAATGGAAAAATACTTTTAGCCGATGAAATATCGCCGGATACCTGCAGGCTGTGGGATGCAAAGACGAATGAAAAACTGGATAAAGACAGATTCAGGAGAGATTTGGGAAATGTAAAGGAAGCCTATGAGGAAATATTGAAGAGAATAAGCAATAATTAAGTTAAATCCTTATTTTATGGGTATAAAAGGAGAGAATTTTATGTGCACTTTGAATGATAAATTTAATACCTGTTCCTGTATTGAGCTGGAAGAAGATAAATTTAAAGATGAATGCGGCGTATTTGGTATATTTTCTAAAAACGATCTGGATGTGGTATCTCTCACTTATTATGGACTGTATGCCCTGCAGCATAGGGGACAGGAAAGTGCAGGAATTGTAGTTTCGGATGGAAAAGAATTCAAATACCATAAGGGAATGGGACTTGTTTCGGATGTATTTGACAAAAAATTGCTGGAAAGTTTGAAAGGACAAAGTGCTATAGGTCACGTGAGGTATTCTACTGCCGGATCCAGCACTTTAAATAATGCCCAGCCCCTTATAGTAAAATATAAACTGGGATCTATTGCCATAGCACATAATGGCAATTTAGTCAATGCAGATGTCATAAGGGCACTTCTTGAAGATGCAGGGTATATTTTTCAGACTTCTGTGGATTCGGAGGTTATATTGAGTCTCATTGCACGGGAAGCAAAGAAGGATATAGGCAAAGCCGTAGTGGATGCAGTTCAGGCCGTAAAGGGCTCTTACGCCATTGTTATTTTGACGGAAGATAAACTCATAGGTGTGAGAGATCCAAATGGGATAAGGCCCCTCTGCATAGGAGAGTTAAATGGTGACTACATACTGTGTTCTGAAAGTTGTGCACTTGATTCTATAGGCGCGGATTTTGTAAGGGATGTAGCTCCAGGAGAAATTGTCATAATAGACAAAGATGGAATCAAATCCATAAATTTTGCTGAAAAGACAAAATGTGAAACCTGTTCTTTTGAATATATATATTTTGCAAGACCAGACAGTACGATAGATGGAATAAATGTCTATACTTCTAGAATTAAAGCTGGGAAAATACTTTATAAAGAAAATCCGGTAGAGGCAGATGTGGTAATAGGTGTGCCAGATTCAGGAATACCAGCTGCTCTTGGATATTCGGAGGCATCGGGTATTCCATATGCAATAGGCTTTATAAAAAATAAATATGTGGGAAGGACATTCATATCACCTTCAAAAGAACTTAGATCCAAAGCTGTAGCTGTAAAACTAAACCCGCTTAAAGTAAATGTGGAGGGTAGGAGAGTCGTAATAGTGGACGATTCCATAGTAAGGGGAACTACCAGTAGGAAGCTTGTGGAGATATTGAGAAGGGCTGGAGCTAAAGAGGTTCACTTTCGGGTTAGTTCTCCTGTTGTAAAATACCCATGCTATTTTGGCATTGATACCCCCTGTAGAAAAGATCTCATAGGTGCCAATGCAAACATGGAGGAGATCAGAGAGGAAATAGGAGCAGACAGCCTGGGATATATCAGTATAGATGGAATTTTAAAATCTTTAGACTGCAGCGCTGAAAGAGGATACTGTGTGGGATGCTTCAGTGGAATCTATCCCATATCTGCACCTATAGAAAAAGATAAAAATTATTTAGAGTAAAGGATGGTTTTATCATGACAACCTATAAGGATGCTGGTGTTAACATTGAAGAAGGGTATAAATCTGTAAAGCTTATGAAGGAGTATTCAGCCAGTACTTTTATTCCCGGTGTATTGAATGGGCTCGGGAGTTTTGCAGGTATGTTTGAATTGGAAAAATATAAGAATCCTGTACTTGTTTCCGGAACCGATGGAGTTGGGACAAAATTGAAGATAGCTTTTCAGATGGGTATATATGACACAGTTGGAATAGATTGTGTTGCCATGTGTGTAAATGATATTTTGTGCCATGGAGCAAGGCCTCTTTTCTTTCTGGATTATTTGGCCTGTTCCAATTTACAGGCGGAAGTTGCTTCAGATTTGGTCAAGGGTGTATCAGAGGGGTGCATTCAGGCGGGATGTGCGTTGATTGGCGGTGAAACAGCTGAAATGCCTGGATTTTATGCCAAAGGCGATTATGACATGGCGGGTTTTGCTGTGGGAATTGTGGAGAAAGATGATATAATAGATGGAAGCAGAGTGAAAGAAGGAGATACACTTATAGGCATAGCTTCCAGCGGAGTCCACAGCAACGGTTATTCCCTTGTGAGAAGTCTTATAAGAAATTTTGAGGACAGTTTTGGTGACAGTACTCTGGGAAAGGTACTTCTAACTCCCACCAAAATATACGTAAAGCCTGTATTGAAATTACTGGGAAAATTTGATGTGAAAGCCATGGCTCATATAACGGGAGGGGGTTTCTTTGAAAATGTACCCAGGATGTTTAAGGAGGACTTTACTGCGGTCATTCATAAAAACAGCTATGATGTACCGGATATATTCAAATATATAATGGACTTGGGAGTGGATGAGCAGCATATGTACAACACCTACAATATGGGTATAGGTTTTGTACTCTGTGTAGACCCCGGGGACTCTGAAAATATAATATCTGAGCTTGAGAAAATAGGTGAAAGTGCATACATAATAGGAACTGTAAAAAGAGGGGAAAAGAAAGTATGTTTAAAATAGCGGTTTTGGCTTCCGGCGGCGGAACGGATTTTCAGTCAATAATAGATGGAGTGGAAAGTGGATATCTTGAAAATTGCAGGATCGAGATTTTAATAACGGATCGAGCTGGTATATATGCTCTTGAAAGAGCTAAAAAACATGGAATTAAGTACAAAGTGTTCGATAGAAAAGTTTATGGTGATAAAATATCGGATGAAATATTGAAACTGCTCTATAACAAGGCAGATCTGATAGTATGTGCAGGGTGGCTTTCAATACTTAAGGGAAAGCTGATTTCAGAATTTGAAAACAGGATTATAAATATACACCCTTCTCTCATACCTTCCTTTTGCGGGGACGGGATGTATGGAATAAAGGTACATGAGGCTGCAATTAAGAAAGGTGTCAAGGTATCTGGATGCACTGTACATTTTGTGGATACAGGCACTGACAGCGGTCCTATAATTTTTCAAAAATCAGTGCCGGTGTATTTTGAGGATACTGCTTATGAGCTTCAAAAGAGAATATTAAAAGAGGAGCACATAGCTCTTCCTAAAGTTATCAGGCTTATTTCCCAAAATAAAATATCAGTGAAACAGGGAAGAGTTCAAATTTGCAAATAAAATAAATGGAGGCGTAAGTTATGATAAAACGTGCACTTATAAGTGTCTACAACAAAAATGGTCTATTGGAATTGGCACGATTTTTGACCAGCAGGGAAGTGGAGATAATATCTACTGGAGGGACATATAAGTACCTTGCAGAGAACAATATAAAAGTTACAGAAGTATCGGAAGTAACAGGATTTGATGAAATACTGGACGGAAGGGTAAAAACACTTCATCCTGCAATACATGCAGGTATACTTGCTAAAAGGGATAACGAAGCACACATGGATACCATAAAAAACAAGAACATACTTCCAATAGACATGGTTGTTGTAAATTTGTACCCTTTTTTTGACAAGGTATGTGACGATATAAGTTTTGATGAAAAAATAGAGTTTATAGATATAGGCGGGCCGGCCATGATAAGGGCAGCAGCTAAAAATTTCAAAGATGTGGTAGTGGTTACAGATGTGGAAGATTATTCTCCAGTAATTGAAGAAATAAAATCCTCCGGGGATGTGAAATATGAATTTAGAAGAAAGCTTGCAGGAAAGGTGTTTAACCTTATGTCTGCCTATGACGGAGCTATAAGCAATTTCCTGCTGGAAGAAGAATATCCTGAATACCTAAGCCTGTCTTATAAGAAATCTGAAGATTTAAGATATGGAGAAAATCCACATCAGAGCGCGGCTTATTATACAGAAACTGTGGGAAAAGCTCCTATGAAGGATTTTGAGCAGCTAAACGGGAAAAAGCTTTCCTATAACAATATGAGGGATATGGATATGGCCTGGAGAGCAGTAAATGAATTTGATGAAATATGCTGCGTGGCAGTGAAGCATAATACTCCCTGTGGTGTGGCAATTGGGAGAGATCTTCATGATGCTTATTTAAGGGCTTATGAATGTGATCCCACTTCTATATTTGGAGGAATTATAGCTTTTAATGGAAAAGTAGATGCAAAAACTGCTGGAGAGATAGTAAAAATTTTTGTAGAGATAGTCATAGCACCTGATTTTGATGGAGAAGCAGTTGATATACTGGAGAAGAAAAAGAATCTCAGGATAATAAAGTGCGAAGCCAAACCTACAAATGAATACGAGATAGCAAAATTGGACGGGGGAATACTTGTTCAATCTGCGGATACAAAGCTTGTAGATAAAGTTAGGGTTGTAACTGAAAAGAAACCTTCAAAAGAGGAAATGGACAATTTGATATTTGGAATGAAGGTTTGCAAATATGTAAAATCCAATGCAATTGTGGTGGCTAAGGATTTTATGGCAAAGGGAATTGGAGGAGGACAGGTAAATAGAATATGGCCTGCCTGTCAGGCTCTTGACAGGGCAAAAGATGGTGTTGTACTTGCATCCGATGCATTCTTCCCATTTAATGATGTGGTGAAGGAAGCTGCTAAATATGGGATAAAGGCCATAATTCAACCCGGCGGTTCTATAAGAGACAATGATTCCATAGAAGAATGCAATAAAAATGGAATATCCATGGTGTTTACGGGAGTAAGGCATTTTAAACATTAATTTTAATAGAAGGGGGTAACCAGGCAGTGAAAGTGCTTGTTATAGGATCAGGTGGAAGGGAACATGCTATCTGCTGGAAGATAGCTCAGAGTCCAAAAGTGGAGAAAGTATTTTGCGCCCCGGGTAACGGCGGAATAGAAATAGAAGACAAGTGCAGTAACGTGAATATAACGGATATGGATGGCCTTATGGATTTCGCATTGGAAGAAAAAATAGATCTTACTGTAGTTGGTCCTGAGGTTCCGCTTACAGAGGGGATTGTGGATAAATTTAAAGACAGGGGTCTAAGTATATTTGGACCCTCTTCGAGAGCGGCAATGCTGGAGGGAAGTAAAATTTATTCCAAGAATTTCATGAAAAAATATGGCATTAAAACTGCAGAGTATGCAGTTTTTGATCAGATAGATAAAGCTTTGGGATATATTGGAATATGCAGTTATCCTGTGGTTGTAAAAGCAGATGGGCTGGCAGCCGGAAAAGGGGTATTCATATGTCAGAATTACAGAGAAGCAAAATCTGCATTGGAAGATTTAATGATAAGGAATGTGTTCAAAGGGGCAGGAAAAAAAGTGGTTATTGAAGAATTTCTGCAGGGAGTAGAGGCTTCAATATTGACTATAACAGATGGAAATACCATTGTTCCCTTTATATCTTCAAAGGATCATAAGCAAATTTATGACGGCGGTGTAGGACCGAATACCGGCGGCATGGGAGCTGTAGCACCAAACCCCTATTGCAGTGAGAAAGTGCTTGAAGATTTTGCAAAAAATATAATGGAACCCACTTTAAGGGGAATACAGCAGGAGAACTTGGATTATACCGGAATAATTTTCTTTGGAATAATGATAACCAAAAAAGGTGTCTATCTTTTGGAATACAATGTGAGGATGGGTGATCCGGAAACTCAGGCAGTGCTGCCCCTTATGAAAAGTGATTTTGTGGATCTGATTCAAGCTGCCCTTTCAAAAAGACTTTTGAGTTTCAAGCTGGAGTGGAGAAAAGGTGCATGCTGCTGTGTAGTGGCAGCTTCTAAAGGATATCCTGCAAAATATGAAACCGGATTTGAAATAGAAGGTTTGAAGAAGGAAAACAAAATTTTTGCAGCAGGTGTCAAGAAAGAAAATGGAATTTTTAAAACAAGCGGCGGGAGGGTTCTTGTAACCTATGGAATTGGCGGCAATCTGGAGGAAGCCATTGAATGTGCCTATGAAAACCTTAAAAGGGTGAGCTTTAATGGCATGTATTTCAGAAAAGATATAGGAAAGTAATTCAAATATCAAATCTAAGGGGTTTTTGGTTTTATCCGAAAACCCCTCATTAATTGTGAATTGTACATTGTGCATTGTACATTGTGCATTGTAAAAAGGGTCAGCTTTTAATTTATTGTTACATAATACTTTTTAAGTGGAAATAATTTTAAGTTAATAGTAAAATATAAAATAGTTCTTATCTTATGGAGGTTATTTTAATATGAGTAATGCGAAAAGGAGAAAGAGGAAAAAGAAGAAGAGATCTTCTTTTAAAATGTTTTTGATATTTGTAATCTATGAGCTTGTAGTGGTTGTGGTTACTACTCCATTGCTTGTATTTTACGGTCCCTTTAAAAATGTAAGAAATCAAATAGTGGCAACAGCTATGGCAACTTTCAGCCATCAATACATAGCTACTTTATTTTTGTCAAAAGACAAGATAAACCAAATACTTCAGGAAGGAAAAAATGGTCAGACTACCAGTGCAGAAGCTGAAAATCTAAATGGAGTAAATATAGCTCATGTGGGTGATAAGAGTATAAAGAGGTATGACATAGATACTTCAAAATTCAACGGCTATATTCTGGAAATAGACGATCCTAAAAGGATACGAATAGGGTATACCAGTAAACTCAGGGAAGTAGGAGAGAGGACCAGTGAGATAGCCAAAAGAAATGGAGCAGTGGCTGCTATAAATGGAGGGGGATTTTCCGATAAAACAAGCAGCGGAAAGCTCTGGGTAGGAACAGGGGCTTATCCGGAGGGAATTATAATATCCGGGGGAAAGCTCATATACAGTGATGTAAATCCTGATGGAGAAATAAATGTGACGGCTTTTACTCCAAGCGGAAGGCTCATAGTGGGAGATCATACCTTAAATGAATTACTTTCCCAGGGTGTGGTAGAGGCTATTTCTTTTAGAAATTCTCTCATAATAAATGGTAAGACTGTAGCTGTGGAAAATGAAGGACTAAACCCCAGGACAGCTATAGGACAAAAAGCAGATGGAACCATAGTCATGCTGGCCATAGACGGTAGGAAAGGACTTAAAATGGGAGCTTCTTTGAAAGATGTACAGAATATACTCCTCAAGCAGGGGGTTGTGAATGCAAGCAATCTGGATGGAGGATCTTCTACTACTATGTACTTAAACGGTGAGGTCATAAACAATCCAAGTGACTGGAACGGGGAGAGGACTGTGGCTACAGCCATATATGTAAAACCCTAGAGGAGAGTGGATGGATGAAAAACTTTAAGAGAATAATTATTTGGACTCTGATACCTGTAGTTATAGAATTAATAGGGCTTTTGTGTCTTAACTTGTTTTATTTCAACGGGGATGCAAATTTCAGCATAAAAAAGGTTGATATTTCTTCAAAACAGGCAGAGCATAAAATAAAAGTGAAAATACCGGAATATGCAGAGCAGATCAAAGTGGCAAGCAGTGGGAATTACATATCCTATTATGACGGTCAGTCACTGCATGTGGTTGATACCATTAAAAATGATGAAAAAGAAGTAAATCTTGAAAATGAGTTGTCCTATTATACCTGGAATCTGGATACTGATAATATGTTTATAGCGGAGAAAACAAGTACAGGAGGAAATTCAAGTAATTTAAAGTTTGAATCATATGATGCAAAACGTGATGAAATATACCCTCTGAAAAATTTGGATAAGAATCAGGATCTTTCCATACTGCTGCCGGACGACTCCTATGAGGTTAAACGAGTAGCATTTTCAGGACCAAGTAATGTGGTATATGTGATGAGTCTTGGAAATGAAGAGACAAATGGGAGAATATACAGGATAGATGTCATGATAAGGATGAATTTAGTTAATTTTGGAAGATGCCGTCTTGGAAATATAGCAGCTGTAAATGATGAAAATGGCGACGAGATCATATATGAAGACAGAACCTATAATAGAATCAGAACGGGAAGGGGAAGGGTGATAGCAACAGGGGAAAATGCCATGCATTATCTTCTAAATACAGATGAAAACAATAATATATACATAGGAAATGGTGAAAATAATAAGGTCAATAAAATATTCATAAGTAATCTGGATGTTGACAAGAGAAAAATATATACTTTGCCCTCATATGTGAATAAAAACAACATATATATCACCAGAGACAGAAAAATATATGTGGATAATCCGGAAGCTGGCGAAGTAAAGGAACTTACTACGGGAAAGGTGACTAAATATGACGGAAAATTGATATCTTTATATGAATATGGCATAGTAAGTCAAGATGGAAATAAAATAGTTAACAGTTTATTTTAACATGTTGATATATTGTTTAAAATCAAAGTTCAAAGTTCAATTATAAAATTTAGCAGATTTTTACTAAAGTTAAAAATCTTCATAATTTTATATTCTTGCTTTGAACTTTATTTATTTATGTCAATTTCCAGTTTAACATACAGAAAATTAATAGTGTATATTAATATGATATTAGAAATATATAATTTAAAATAATATATAATTAATTATTTTAATTCACAATTTTAAATATTTTTATTATTATTAATTGTTTATAATTTAAAATATATGTACTATATATTTTTTAGATATTATTAAAATGCAAAAAATATATACCTAAAAATGACATAATTATATTTTTAAAAAAGAATTTAATTGCGAATAATGCTGTAAAACCAATGATTACAAGGGATAAGCAAAAAGACACAATTCATTAAATAATATTCAGAATATTTTTTATATTAATTTAAACAAATAAATTTATGCTATAATTATAATAGTTTTAAATTTATTAATATTATTTTTGAAGGGAGTGTAAGTATGGCTACAAATAATTCTATATTTAGGACTAAAGAGCTAGATAAGTTGTTAGCCGAAACTAAGGGGAAAAAATCATTGAAAAAAGTATTGGGACCTCTTGAACTCGCCATGTTGGGAATAGGTGCCATAGTTGGGACGGGCATCTTTGTACTGACAGGGGTTGCTGCTGCAAATTACGCAGGGCCAGCACTAATATTATCTTTTATATTCTCGGGAGTTACATGTTGTTTTGCCGCGCTATGCTATTCGGAAATGGCCGCAATGATTCCTGTAGCAGGTAGTGCCTATACCTTTGGCTATGTAGGTTTAGGTGAAATATGGGCCTGGATGATAGGCTGGGATTTACTGATGGAATATATGGTAGCGGTTTCAGCAGTTGCGGTTGGATGGTCTGGTTATATAGTGGCACTTTTCGAATCTGGAGGAATCAAATTACCAGCAGCCTTAGTCAATCCGCCTGCAAACGGAGGTATAATAAATCTGCCATGTATATTGATCTTGCTTGTAATAGTACTTTTCCTTTTCAGAGGCATGAGCCAGAGTGCAAAACTCAATGATATACTTGTTTTGATAAAATTAAGTGTGGTAATACTGTTCATAATTTTAGGAGTAGGACATATTAAACCCACTAACTATCACCCATTTTTCCCTTATGGTGTCAGCGGCGTATTTAAGGGCGCAGCAGTTATATTCTTTGCCTATATAGGTTTTGATGCTGTTTCCACGGCAGCTGAAGAAGTTAAAAATCCACAAAAGGATCTGCCTATAGGTATATTAGGTTCCCTGCTTGTCTGTACTTTATTGTATATATTGGTTTCAGCAGTGCTGACAGGAGTGCTTCCATATTATACTTATAAAACTACTGCAGCTCCAGTGGCGTTTGCACTGCAAAAGATAGGGATTTCCTGGGGATCTGCACTGGTATCTATTGGCGCAGTGTGCGGACTTACTTCTGTACTTCTGGTTATGACTTATGGTTCAACCCGTATATTGTTCTCATTGTCCAGAGATGGCCTGCTCCCTGAAGTTTTTTCAGATGTACATCCTAAATTTAGAACACCTATAAAGAGTACTATGCTTGTTGGAGTTATAGTAATGCTGCTGTCAGGATTTGTTTCTCTGGGAGAGCTGGCAACGCTTACAAACATAGGTACATTGATTGCCTTCATTATAGTATCTGCTTCAGTCATAGTTTTGAGGAAGACAAGACCGGAATATGAGAGGCCGTTTAGATGTCCATGGGTACCTTTTGTTCCTGCAGTGTCTATAATATTTTGTGCTTATCTGATATGGAATCTGCCTCATTTTACTCAAATGGTATGTGTAATATGGTTGTGCATAGGGGCTGTAATCTATTTCACTTATAGTAGAAGTCACAGTTTAATGAGTAAGGAGGAAAATGTAGTTTCTCCAACGGATGGAAAGTAGTCTGATGATATATTATTGATTCTCATTTACTGTTTTATAAAATAATAGTAAATCGTATAAAAGAGGGGAGATGCCGGGATGCAGGGCATCTTTCCTCTTTTATTTTAAATGAATACATAATTGTATTCATTTAGTATATAGTATAAATATTTTAATAAATATATTATAAATAAAAATTTATAAATATAATTGTTCTTTTATATATATTTTTATAGATTATATAAAATATTATATTGCAAATATATGCAATATAGAATAAATTAAATTTTTTAGAATATAATAATTATTATGACTAATAGAAGTATTAAATTATAATATGCTATTATATTAAGAGTATGTAAATTCAATGAAGATTATGTACTCTTAATTTTTATTGAATTGATAATTTATAAAGTGTTTTATTTACTGAAAGGAGACAACATACATGGGAAAATCAAATTCGATTTTCAGGACAAAATCTGTAGAGGAATTACTGAATAATTCTCAATCAAAAAAAGGAGGATTGAGAAAAAGTTTAGGCGCATTTGAACTGACGATGATGGGAATTGGAGCAGTTATCGGAACAGGTATATTTGTATTAACCGGAGTTGCAGCTGCAAATTATGCTGGACCAGCATTAATTCTTTCATTTATAGTTTCAGGTATGACCTGTGCTTTTGCAGCGTTATGTTATGCAGAATTATCTGTTATGATGCCTATAGCGGGAAGTGCCTATACGTATGGTTATGTGGGACTTGGAGAAATATGGGCATGGATTATAGGATGGGACCTAATACTTGAATATACAGTAACGGTGGCAACGGTTACTGTAGGCTGGTCTGCATATGTAGTTCAAATATTACAGGCGATAGGAATCAATATACCAGCTGCTTTTAGCAATCCACTCGGATTAAATGGTGGTATCATAAATTTGCCCTGCATATTTATTTTAGCTATAATCATCACTTTTTTAGTTAGGGGAGTAAGCCAGAGTGCTAAGCTCAACGATGCTTTAGTTGTCATAAAGTTGGGAGTAGTCATACTATTCATTGTTCTTGCATCAGGACATGTGAAACCGATTAATTGGCATCCATTTTTCCCTTACGGAGTAAATGGAGTATTTAAAGGAGCAGCAATAATATTTTTCGCCTATGTCGGGTTTGATGCAGTAGCTACTGCAGCAGAAGAAGTTAAAAATCCTCAGAGAGATTTACCAATTGGTATAATATGCTCACTTCTTATATGTACTGCATTGTATATTATAGTTTCAGCAGTGCTGACAGGAGTACTTCCATATTATGTGTATAAAAACACTGCTGCTCCAGTGGCATTTGCACTTCAAAAAATAGGCATTTCATGGGGCTCTGCTCTAGTTTCAGTAGGTGCTCTTTGCGGTCTTACCTCGGTACTTTTAGTTATGTGTTTTGGAGGTACCCGTATATTATTTTCACTTTCCAGGGATGGACTTCTTCCAAAGATGTTTTCGGAGGTAAATCCTAAATATGGAACACCAGTGAAAAGTACAATTTTAATAGGAACCGTGGCAATGATTCTTTCAGGTTTTTTACAAGTTGGAAGACTGGCTGAGATGACTAACATAGGTACTCTAATTGCCTTTATAATAGTTTCATTGTCTGTAATTATTTTAAGAAAGAAAAGGCCCGATTTAGAAAGAAAATTTAAATGTCCAGGGGTTCCATTCACTCCTATAATTGCAGTTGTATTTTGTTCAGTCTTGGTTGTATCTCTGCCTACTTTTACCAAGATAGTGTTTGTAATCTGGCTGGGTGTAGGATTTTCTATATATTTTATATATGGAAGAAAACACAGTACTATGAATGAGTGAACTTTAAATGTAAATCATGAGCATTAGGGAAATTTCCCTAATGCTCATTTAAGAAGCCTGTTTATTTTCACTTGAAATAATATAATTTGCCGTCCTCCACGGAATAATTTATAAGTTTATTGTTATATAAATAGGATAGAAAGGCTGATATTCCACTGAGATCTAAATGATATTCATAAAAATTTAAAGATAAATTGTTCAATATAGTTATGTTCTCCAATATATCCTCCCGGGTGAGGGGCTGATCCAGAAGATCTAGGATTTCGTTTTTGTAATTGTGTATATTGGATATGTTCTTATCTGCTAATTCGGATATTTGACTTTTATCAAGTAATTTTTTTGAGTGTCCTATTAAGAAATAATCTGCTTCCATGTCCTTTATTTTGTTCAATGAAGATAGGCTGTCATCTATATTATATAAGTACGGAAAAGAGTATTTATTAAGTATCTCGCTGCTGAAAATTGAATCTCCAAGGAAACATACTCTTTCAGGTGTTATTATTCCTATGTGTTCTATGGAATGACCGGGCAGGGCAATGATGTCGAATTTTTCATCATTCAATTTGTTTATTCCATAATCCAGAATAAAATCTACATCTATAGGCTTATTGCTTCTATCGAAAGCTCTTGAAGGATAGGATGAAGAAAGCATAGATGAAAAAAGCTCCTGATTTTCCATGAATAGACTTTCCTTTTTAGAAGTATATACAAGACAACCTGGATAATTTTTTTTGAAATACAAATTGCCGCCGCAGTGGTCTAAATGACTGTGGGTGTTTATTATGAATTTGGGGTGAAGGTTATTTTCAATAAGCAGATTGTCTATTTTTTTAGCCTCACTGTTATTTATACCTGTATCTGCAATCAGGCAGTTTTTATTTTTGAAAATAAATATTCCGCAATTGGTTGGGCCATCTATATAATAAGTGTTGCCTTTTATTTTATTCAAATTCATTTAATGACACTTCCCTTGAAAGTTAAATATCAAATTTCTATTAGTTTTTCTTTAATTAAATGATAGCATATTTTATTAAATTTTGAAATTTATATATTGAGGTGATATAATTTAATAAGTATTTTTATACGATAAATATTAATAGATGGGGGTATATTTTATGGATTCCACGATGACAGGTCTGCTAACTTTTTTAGGATTTATAGGTATTATTCAGGGACTGGGGATGAAATACAGCAAGTCGGTACGTAAGAAATTTATGCTGGACGCAGAAGGTGTGGACAAAAAATACGTTAATTTTAAAATAAATTTTCTTATTATAATGGGAACAGTGGTATTGATAATTGAACTTATTACATATTTTTATCCTCAAGCGGGCACTAAAATGGAGATATTGTTGTCTGCATTTTTACTTTTGGCAATTACTTCGGATTTTGTATATAAGAAAACCAGAAACAGGAAAAGAAATAAGTCAAAATAACTTATTTGTCTGAAATCATAAATTTTTCATAGTACAAAGATCTCTGTTAGGACATCGGGAACAATCATGATCTTTTTTACTCAGAGGTAAATTTTCATCGGCTCCGTATATATATGCCATGGAATAGCTGGAGGAAAGCATAAAGCCTTCCGTAACAGTTAAGTTTAAAAATTTTTCTGCATCCAATTTTTCAAGTATGTTTTTTTGATATTTAAGTGGTAATTCTCCATCACCGGGTGATATTCTGCAGCTAAGTCCCAAATTTAATTCCTTTGATTTGCTGTAAATATGATTGAAAAGCTGGGAACTTGTTTCAAAGAGATAGGAAGTGAACATTGCATCCATTACCATTCCCTTTTTCATGTTCCCGTAAGAAAAAAATTCATTTATTTTTTTGCTGCAGTTGTCTCCTAAACTTATTATACAATATATTATATGGCTGTAATTCTCAATAATTTTATAAAGAGAACTATTGTCATTTTTTTCTATGCTGAATACACCTACAGGTTCCGCTGTTTCATATACTGTGGGAAGGAGTAAGTTGTATAAGCTTTTTATTTCCCTTTCTTCTAATATTTCGCCATAGGATTTTAGCGCTTGAAATACCTGGGATCTATTTAATTTAAAATCAAAATTCAATGTTACTTCCATGCTAGTTCTTCCTCCGCTTATTAATGCATCTACATGCATATATATGATCATATCATATTAAATAGTATATTTTCAATATGTAATGTTGAACAAGCAGATGAATTTGGCAAATACAAGCAGCTGTTAGATGATATTTGTTCCAATATATCAAGTCTAAAAAAAATAATAACATCAAACTTATTTTAAAAGACCTTGACAGAGACATAAATATTCCTGAAGATGCAAGTTTAAGAATGAGTTATAAACAAAAAAGAGATATTGAAAAGCTTGAATTTAAAATATACTGGCCTCAGAGAAAAGAATATAAAATTGATGCAAATCAAAAATAAAATTTTAAGGGTAGGATGAGTGTGTATATTAATAATGAAAAAGATAAAAAGGTACTGGGAATTGAGCGCAACATCTTTTTTACCGGTATGACCAGCTTTTTAACGGATACAACTACGAAAATGATATATTCTATTATGCCGTTATTTTTAATGTCCATAGGTGCGTCAAAAACAGAGGTATCTCTTATTGAAGGAATTGCAGAAAGTACGGCTTCGGTTCTTAAAGCTGTATCGGGCTGGTGGAGTGATAAAATTGGCAAAAACAAACCTTTTATGATCATTGGATATGGATTTACAGCTATTTTATCCCCATTATTTTCAATAGTAACTTCACCTTTACAGGTGCTGGCTATAAGATTCAGCGAAAGGGTTGGAAAGGGTATAAGGACTGCTCCAAGAGACAGCCTTGTTGCTGCTTCATCAAGTGATAGTGAAAAAGGAAAAAATTTTGGGTTCCACAAGGCCATGGATAATAGCGGCGCAATAGTAGGGCCTTTTATTGCTTTTGCAATTTTATCAGTATTTCCTAATAATTATCGAAAGGTATTTATATTTTCAGCTCTACCCGGGATACTTGGATTAATTACTATAATTTTTTTTGTAAAAGAAGCTAAGAAAAGTAAAGATGATCTTCCTAAAAAAATTACCCTTAGGGACTTTTCATATAAATATTACATGTTTTTAGGTATTGTTTTTGTATTTACCTTAGGTAATTCAACTGATGCCTTACTGCTAGTAAAGGCCAATGACATTGGTGTAAAGGCCTTATTCATACCAATTGTATACTTGATATTCAACTCAGTGTCAGTAATATTCGCTGTTCCAATGGGGATTCTCTCTGATAAATTTGGCAGGGGAAAACTTATTATCTTTGGATATGTACTTTATTCTGCAATATACTTTGGCTTTGGAAGAACAGATAATAAAATATCAGTGATTTTGTTATTTGTATTATATGGACTTTACAGTGCAGCAACAGATGGAGTACAAAAGGCACTGGTCTCAGACCTTATCGATAAAAATAAGAGGGGTACAGGATTGGGAATATATAATTCATTGGTAGGTATAACCTTACTTCCTGCAAGTCTTATAGCTGGTGTTTTATATGATAACGTCAACAATAGTGCCCCTTTTTATTTAAGTTCGGCAATAGCTCTGACTGCTGCAGTATTAATGTTTCTATTTTACAAGAAATTTAGCAAGGTGAGCCAAATATAATGAGAGTGTGAAGTTTTGGACCTGTTGACAAACTCAAATTTACACATCTAAATTATATATCCCCGAAAGAAAAAATTCAGTGGAAGATGCAGAATTTCTACGTATGTGTTCTCTGCAGCGAAACTATAGTCTCCACGTGGACAGTGTGGGGAAACATATCCATGAGTTTTACCTTATCCAGTATATATCCAGATTGGATAAATATGTTTAAGTCATTTACAAGAGTTTTAGGATTACAGGACACGTAAATTATTTCAGGAGCATTGAAATCTATAATCTGTTTAATTGCTTTGGGATTGATTCCCGGCCTTGGGGGATCAAGTATTATTATGTCGGGCTTATCCTCTAAAGTTTTCATTATATGTAATACATCTCCTGCTATGAATGTACAATTCTCTATTCCATTCAATTTTATGTTTTCTTTCGCAGATTTTATTGCCTCTTCTACAAGCTCTATTCCTAGTACTTTTTTTACATGGGGAGATAATATTTGGGCTATAGTTCCCGTGCCGCAGTACAGGTCAAAAACCGTTTTTGAGGAAGTATCCTTTAAAAAATCCTTAATTATACTATACAGCTTTTCGGTGCCCTTAGAATTGGTCTGAAAAAATGATTCCGGATAAATTTTAAATTTCAATCCTAAAATTTCTTCTATTATATAATCGTTTCCACATAGTATTTTCATTGAATCTATTTTTACCACATCCGATAAATTGTCATTTATAGTGTGAAGTACACCCACCAATTTGCCATTATAATTTAAATTTCTCAATATTTCAGTTATTTCATTGAAATCAAAATCAATTTGTGAAGTAGTAACGATGTTTACGAGGATTTCCCCTGTATTTTTACCTCTTCTAATTACCACATTTCTTAAATATCCCCTGTGGCTCCGTATTCTGTAATAAGGCAGTTCCTTTTTCCTGAAATAGGTGACGATTTCATTTAAAATTACAGTAAAGTCCTCATCTACTATTTTGCATTTATCTACATTCACAATGCCGAAGGATTTCCCCCTCATATGCATTCCCAATGTGAGAGATCCTCCTTTTTGCTCATCTCCAAAAGTAAATTCCATTTTATTTCTGTAATGAAATTCCTCAGGGCTTTTTTCTATACCCAAGAATTTAAAACCTTTGATAGAAGATTCTTCAAACAGGTCTAAAACCTGCTGCTTTTTTAATTCAACCTGTATATTATAGGGAATAAACTGAAAATTGCATCCGCCGCAGAGGTTAAAGTGGGGACATAAGGGCTCTATTGCATAGTTTACATTTTCAATTATTTCCACGATTTTGGCTTCTGCATATCCATTTCTTTTTTTTGTAATCTGACCTTTTATTTTTTGACCTGGCACAGAGTTTTTTATAAATACCTTTATTCCATCCTTTTGTGCGATTCCAACTGCTGGAAATTTTAACTTTTCTATAAAAAATTCATGTTGGCTGCCCTTTTTCAATTTTTAATCTACTCCTTTTGGTACTTTGGCAAATTTTTCACCTAATGTTTTCCTGGATTTACAGCTTCTCATTATAACAGGATATAAGATAGATACTATTAGAAATAATATTATGTACATGCCTTTCATATCTGCTATATAATGTCCAAACAGGGTTCTTAAAATAAGATCAAATAAATAAAGACAGGCTAAAGAAACTACAGCCGATACAGCTGTATCTATAATGGAAAGTTTCAGATTGCAGGGTACCAGGTTGTTTTTGACTTTGAGATCTGTACTTCGGTCAGAAGTTTTTTTCTTTGACACAGGTTCGATTTCAGCACTATCTGCTTTAAAATTGTCAATTTTAGTGTCCTCTTCCTGGGGCTTCTCTGATTGCAGGCTGGATTCATCCAACTTTTTTTCAGCTTCCTGTTCTTCCAAAAGTTTTTTTTGTTTCTCTTCTTCCTCCCTTTTGAGCTGTTCCTCTTTTTCCTGTTCTTTCTTCCTTTTAATTTCTTCAAATCTTCTTTTCTCTTCCATATTTTTATTTTTAAGTTCTTCTAAAAACTGCTTTTTTGCTTCTTCATCTACTGAAAGTTTATCTTTATTTTCATCATTTTCTCCCATTAAACATATACCTCCTTCTTCTTTTTAACCTTTCTATAACAAATATATTATGCTACACTATGACATCTATGTAAATAGGTATAAAAAATCTTTTATTATTGTTCACATATTATTTTACAATTTTATTCATTAGTTCTATAATTTTAGTATTGTAATAAATTGATGATTGAGGATATTTAATATGAATAGATTGAATTCGTTTTTTCTAGATTTTTTGGATGTAGTATTTTTTATAGTATGTGTAACTTTTAAGATATTGATGTATGGAAGGCATTTAGAAACAGGGTATATAAAAATTATATCTCTTTTCATTCCGGCCATTGCCCCGGTAATAATTATAATCTCCATATCTTTGATTCTGAAAGCAAAGGCACGTTCCAGGATGCTCTATATATTCAATATTGTAATAAGTTCATTTATAGTAAGTGATATCATATATTTCAGATATTTTAAGGACATAATATCTCTTCCCGTGCTTATAAGTGGATTTCAGCTTGGAGCTGTAAAATCCAGTGTGTCAAATTTGATGAATATAAAGGACTTTTTATATTTCACTGATGTTATATTTATAATTCCCTTTGTGAACAGATATGTTAGAAAGAGAAAAAACAAATTTCCGCTGAATTATAGGATATCAATAGCTGTCGTGCTTCTCTTATTTGGTATTGGTATGGATTTTATAAGTTTTTATGGACTTTCAAAAGAGCAGCCCAGACTTTTGAGCGCAATGTATAATAAGGTTTATATAAGTAGAAAACTAGGTGTATTGAATTATCACTGTTTAGACATCTATAATTCACTTTCAGCCAATATAACCAAAATGACACCTGTTTCCAGAGAAAAAATAAATGCCATAAATACTTTTATGGATAATAATAAATCAGATAATAAAAATCTGAGAGGATATTCAAAGGAAAAAAATCTTATAATGATACAGGTAGAGGCCCTTCAGGAATTTGTAATAAATGCTTCTGTAAATGGGCAGGAAATAACTCCGAATTTGAACAGATGGGTGAATAGGTCAGTGTATTTTGATAATTTTTATTATCAGGTAGCGGCAGGGGGAACTTCCGATGCGGAGTTTATGACCAACAATTCGATATATCCGGCAGCGGCTGGGGCAGTGTATTTTCTGTATTCCGGAAATAAATTCAGTGCCATGCCCGAAAATTTTAAAAATAACGGTTACAGTACAGCAGCATTTCACGGCTTTAGAGAAAATTTTTGGAACAGACAGATAATGTACAAAAAATTTGGCTTTGATAATTTCTATGGTGAAAAAAGTTATAAGAAAGATGAATCCATAGGTTTGGGACTCAGTGACAGATCTTTTTTGAACCAGTCTCTGATAAAATTGAACAATATGAAATCACCTTATTATGCTTTTTTAATAACACTGACCAGTCACTTTCCCTATGATGATGTGGATAAATATGGTGATTTTGATGTGGGAAATTTAAAAGGTACTCTTCTTGGAAATTATTTAAAAGCCATACATTATACAGATGAACAACTGGGAGTGTTTTTAAATGCTCTGGATGAAAATGGCACGCTTGAAAATTCAGTTGTAATGCTCTACGGTGATCACTATGCAATACCCAAAGATAAAGAGCAGCAGCTGTTCAAATTCCTGAATGTAAATTCAACTTCCGAAATGGATTGGGAAGGGCTTCAGAAGGTACCTCTTCTAATACATTTTCCCAACGAATCGGTGAAAGGTGTGAATCACGTATATGGAGGTGAAATGGATATATATCCTACGGTGTGTAACTTATTTGATCTGCCCGGGAAAAATATGTTTGGAAAAGATCTTTTTAACCCTAAAAATCAGAAGGTTATATTTAGAAATGGTTCCTTTATAGATAAAAATTATTATTCTTCTTCCCAGGATGATGTATACTATGATGTAAAGACCGGAAAGGAAGTGCCTGAGAATAGCAGCCTGAGGAAAGACAAAGAGGATGTGTTGAATCAGCTTGAATATTCTGATTACATATTAAAACATAATGTCATTGACAAGTTGGATAAATAAAACTGCGGATATGTACATGAAATGTTTACATTTTTATAAACAAGTGATATTATAATAATAATGTAGCAAATTTAATATTGTCTGTAGTGTCAGGGGTGCCGGTACGGCTGAGAAAAGTGAAAACTTTAACCCTTTGAACCTGATTCGGGCAGCGCCGACGTAGGGAAACCGCTTTGTAATTTGTATCCTGAAGCACTATTTGTGATAGTGCTTTTGTTTTTTGTCAAAGTTATATAGGAGATAATTGAAATGCTTGTTGATGCCCACAATCATATGGATTTTTATGGAGAAAACTTAAAGAAAGCTCTTGATATTATAAAAAAAGATGATATCAAGACACTGGGATGCTCCATGAACCTGAAAAGTTATATTTTTACGAAAAAGATAAGTGAAGAGAATGAGAATATAATACCCTGTTTTGGAATACATCCATGGGAAGCACATAAAAACTATGGTAATCTGGATCAATTTGATGATTATATAAAGGAGTGTAAGGCTTTAGGTGAAATAGGCCTTGACTATTACTGGGTACCGGAGAGGGAAAAATATCCCAAAATGGACATGGTATTTGAATACTTTTTGAGTAGGGCCAGACGATATGACAAGATAACCAATATCCATACCAAGGGTGCAGAACACAAGATACTGGAATATATAAAAAGGTATAAATTGAGAACACCGATAATTCATTGGTACAGCGGTGATATGGATGTGCTCAAGGAGCTTTTAAAATGTGGTTGTTTTTTCACCATAAGTGTTGATATAGGCTATTCCAGGATTACAGATGAAATAGTGAATATTCTCCCCCTGGACAGAATATTGACGGAAACAGATGGACCCGACTCCCTTGAGTGGGTGAATAAACGGTATGGATATCCCTGGGAAGTTGAAGGCATTGTCAGAAAAATCTCAAACATAAAGGGAATTCAGTATGAAGAGTTAAAAGATAAAATATCCAGTAATTTCAACAGATTGAAATTGTGAATTTAAGGTGTTTAGAATGAAAGAATCAGGAAATATTCAAAATAAGATGTACCCGGTGATAACCATAGCAGTAGTAGTGGCTTTATGGCAGATGGTGGTGGGTCTTCAGTATATACAACCCTATATCCTTCCCTCGCCGTCAAATATTATAAAGACCCTCGTTTTGGATTTTAGAAACATAATGGAAAATGCGGAAACAACGCTTTATGAATCTTTTGTAGGATTTTTTATATCCATAGTGCTTTCTTTTATATTGGCCATAATAATGGACAGTTTTCATACAGTTAAGAAATCACTATATCCTATTTTGCTCATATCCCAGACTATTCCAACTATAGCTATAGCACCGCTTTTTATAATATGGTTCGGATTTGGAGCACTTCCCAAGATAATAGTCGTGATAACGGTATGCTTTTTTCCCATAGTTGTAAGTCTTGTAGACGGCCTTGAAAAGGTAGATGTGGATTACATAAATCTATTTCATAATATGAAGGCTTCCAAACTTCAGATATTTTACCATCTTAAACTTCCCTATGCTCTGGTCAACTTTTTTTCAGGTTTGAAGATTGCTGCAACTTACATGATAATGTCTGCAATTATAGGCGAATGGCTGGGAGGAGACAGTGGAATAGGTGTATATATGGTGAGGGCCAAGAATGCCTACCAGCTTGATAAGGTATTTGCCTCAATTCTGGTTATTGTTGTAGTGAGTATTGCGATAATCTATATCATAGACTTTATAGGTAAAAAAATAATACATTGGAAATAAGAGGGGGATAATAATGAGAAAAAGTAAATTTATATTGTTGATACTGGTTGTTTTTATAAGTGTAATTGCTATGTCAGGATGTGGAATAAGTGATAAAAAGGATACATCAAATTCCTTGGATAAGACCACTGTCATACTGGACTGGACTCCAAATACAAATCACACCGGATTGTATGTGGCCCTAAATAAAGGATATTATAAAGATGAGGGGCTGGATGTGAAAATAGTTCAGCCTTCAGAAGGAAGTGTTACAAATCTTATAGCTGCTGGAAAAGGTGATTTTGGAGTGAGCTATCAGGAAGATGTCACCTATGCACTTACAAGTGACAATCCTCTTCCTGTAAAAGCCATTGCCACAATAATACAGCACAACACTTCCGGTTTTGCCGTACCTAAGAGCAAAAATATAAAGACTCCTAAAGATTTTGAGGGAAAAGTATATGGAGGATGGGGATCACCATCAGAAGAAGCAGTGCTTAAAGCTGTCATGGAGAAGAGCGGTGGAGACTTCAGCAAGGTCAAGATAGTGAATATCGGAAATGACGATTTTTTTGCAGCTACAAAGAAAAATATAGATTTTGCGTGGATCTTTGAGGGCTGGACAGGTATACAGGCCAAGTTGAAGGGAGAGCAGCTTGATTACATACCCGTTAAAGATCTGGATCCGGCTCTGGACTACTATACACCTATTCTTATAAGCAGTAACAAGCTTATAAGCAAGAATCCCGAAAAGGTAAAAAAATTCCTGGCAGCTACCGCCAAAGGCTACGAATATTCCATAAAGCATCCTGAAGAAAGTGCAGATATACTTTTGAAATATGCACCTGAAATAGACAAGAATCTGGCTCTTCAAAGTCAGAAATATATGGCTGGTCAGTATGTATCAGATGCACCGCGATGGGGAGTTATGAAATCCCAGGTATGGCAGCGTTATGCTAAATTTCTGAAGGACAAAGGCCTTATAAAAAAGGAGTTAAAAACAAGTGATGCATTCACAAATGAATTTCTGCCAAAATAATAGTGATGAAATGATGGTTGAGATTGAAAATGTGTGCAAGAAGTTTGAAGACAAGACAATACTTGAGGATATAACCCTATATCTCAAAAGAGGAGAATTTGTTTCCATACTTGGGCCCAGCGGCTGTGGCAAGAGCACACTTTTCAATATAATAACAGGATTTCTCAAAGAGGACAGCGGCAGTGTTTTTGTAAAAGGTGATATAGGATATATGCAGCAAAAGGATCTTCTTCTGCCCTGGAAGACTGTTCTTTCAAATGTAGTACTGCCACTTGATATAAAGGGGAATGATAAAAAACAGTCGAGGAGAGATGCAAAGAAATACATTGATATGTTCGGACTGGGGGGCTATGAAAATAAGTATCCCTATGAACTTTCAGGTGGAATGAAACAGAGGGCCAGTTTTTTGAGAACTTTTTTCTCCTCAGAGGAGATAATGCTTTTGGATGAACCTTTTGGTGCACTTGATTCAATAACCCGTGGAAAAATGCAGAATTGGATTTTAAAAATGAGGGAGAAGCTCCATCGGAGTATACTCTTTGTAACCCACGATATTGAAGAGGCAATTGTACTTTCAGATAGGATATATGTACTTTCTTCAAAGCCCGGCAGGGTAAAAAAAGAGATAATCGTGAATTTTAGCAGGGGCAATAAGGAAAGCAGGTTGTTTTCCCAGGAACTTTTAAGGATGAAAGCTGATATTTTAAAGTTGCTTTAGGAATCAAACAGCATGGACATTAATCTAAGCTAATTCGATAATTTATAGACGTATTAAAAAAATTGGAAGTATAAAGTGATTCTATATGCTTCCAATTTTCTTCCATAACCAATATAACTTATATATGAATAATGTCTCCTGCACTTGCTTTTTCCAATCGGTTGATTATAGAGTTCCCTAAGCCCCTGTCGTTAGGAGCTTGAATATAAATATGATTTACATTCAATTTATCACATTTTCTAAGCAGATCAAATATCTTTTGAGCTGCTGTGTTTAACGTTTTAAAACTTCCTAAACTATATATGTGTTGACAGCTCTTAAAATCATTTAAAAATTCTTGGAAACAAATTACAGCATTGTCCTCCTTTGCATTTTCTTTGATCCACTGTGAAGTCTTTGTATAATCGCCTTCAACCAATGTTACTGGTGCATCTGGTGCGTAGTGCCTGTATTTCATTCCTGGAGCCTTTGGAACTTCATTTCCCTTCACGCTTAATAAATCCTTTTTATATATAAGATTTGGAATTACATTACGTATGTCATCCAGGCTTATTGCTCCCGGTCTTAGGAGCACTGGTGCTGAAGTAGACATATCTATGATTGTTGATTCTAGTCCAATTGAACATGGCCCTCCATCTAAAATACAGGGAATTTTTCCATTTAGATCATTATAGCAGTGCTCTGCACTGGTAGTTGATGGTTTTCCTGATAAATTTGCAGACGGAGCTACTAATAAGGTTCTGCTTTCTTTAATTATAGCCCTTGCTATCTTGCTTTCTGGAAATCTAACTCCTACAGTTTTCATTCCTGCAGTAACTGTATCTGAAATACAGTCTTTTTTGTTGAAAATCAAAGTTACTGATCCTGGCCAGAAAGCGCCAAATATTTTTTTGGTTTCTTTTGAAATATCCTTACATATATCATAAACCTGTTCTAATTTATATATATGTACTAGTAGCGGATTATCTTGTGGCCTTCCTTTAACTTCAAATATTTTTTTTATTGCATTTTCATTAAAAGCATCTGCAGCCAATCCATAAACAGTTTCTGTAGGAATTGCAACAACTTCACCTTTTCTTAAATATTCTGCACCTTTTACGATATTTTTATAATTAACATTTAAATCTTTAACATTTAATATTTCTGTTTTCACAGCTTTCACCTTCTATTTTATTTTGTCTCCATGAAATTCAAGTCCCAATTGATACAATTCAATACCTGTAACCGTATTTTTACTGTCAATGTTAAATTTAATGCTGACATCTGCTACCCTCAGGAAAAATTCATTTTGAGACTGCGGATACAATTGGTATTTTTTACCGCTGTTGTCCTGCTCATAATAGAGGGCTTTTCCGTCGGCGGTTATGGAGATATTTGCGAGATTCCCATTGAGTTTATAGTTTCCAACGTATTTGTCAAGAGTTTTACTGTCAATGGCAATTACTTGCTTTGACTTTGGAAGTTTATAATTCCCACCTAGGGTTATGTCCGCCAGAGTGTCATTTAGAGGATTTATATTGTAGTACCCTACATTGGTGAGAATAATTATAGCTAGATCTTTGGCTGGATATCTGGCTATATTGCTTGTAAATCCAACTGTATTTCCACCATGGTATATTTCCTTTCCGTATTTTCCACTTGTGAGCATCCAACCATATCCGTAGTAGGGTCCAGAGGGTGCCATCTCTATATGATTTGAAAATATATTATCCAATGTGGACTGCTTTACCATTTTTTCTGTGTAAAGGGCTCTATCCCATTTATATAGGTCTTCCGTAGTGGAATACAGGCACCCTGCACCATAAGCCCCGCTGAGTGTTATTTCATCACTTACAGGATAAACGTCCAAGTAGCCGCTGTAACCTGTAGAGGAGTACATTTTTTCAGTACCTTTATAACCCAGGCCTGTATTTTTCATATCCAGCGGCTGAAAGATATTTTTTTGAAGGTAATCCCCATAACTCATTCCACTCACCTTTGTAATTATATATCCCAGAAGAATATATCCGGAATTGCTGTAGCTGAAATTGGTTCCCGGTTTGAATTCCAGAGGTTTATTTTTAAATAGGTCTATTACCTTGTTTATATCTTTTAAAGAATCCTGGCTCATGTTCCAAAATTGAGGAAGGTCGGTACAGTTTACAATTCCTGAGCTGTGGGTGAGAAGATTTTCTATTGTTATTATATTTCCGTTTGGAAAATCGGGTATATATTTTGAGATAGGATCGGATACGCTTATCAATCCTCTTTCAACCAGCTGCATTATGGCCATAGCTGTAAATTGTTTGGTCATGGAACCTATGGGAAATGTGGTATTTGGTGTATTTTGAATATTCTGCTCGAAGTCCGATTTGCCATAGCCCTTGTCCAAAATTATCTTTTCATTTTGAGCCACAAGTACATTTCCATGAAAATTATCCGTACTCTGAAGTGTGTTCAAATAGGTATCTAATTTCTGTGAGATTTGGGAATTTTCCTGGCTAGGTTGTGCTTTTTCAGGGGTGGATATTTTAACAGCCCTGGTATTGTTGTCCCAGTTTATGGTCTTGCCGAGTATCTGGCTGAAGAATTCCAGAGGCACAAAGACGAAATTAGTTCTGATGACTGGTGCTGTTGACAAAATGATATTTTTGTTGTTCACACGTATTTTTTTATTGTTACTCTCGAGTTTTACGGTATAATCCGGAGTAATGAATTCGGCACTGTCACCTTTTATATTCAGTTTTCCGTTTAGTTTCCCACAAAATACGTTAAGAGAGAGCATGACTACTGAATTTGAGTCCTGATAGGGCTGTACGTATTCTGATGGAATACTGCTTCCATCAATGCTTATTGTAAATTTAGCTTCCTCCGGTGCTGCTGCAGTGTTTGCCTTCACATTTATTGCAGTTCCGCTTGAGCATATGAGAAAGATTGACATGATCATGGAGGAAAGTACTTTTTTGAACATTTACATCATCTCCTTCTATAGTAAGATACTATAATCATATCATAAAAAAATGTAGTACTGCTAAATTTAGGTGAATTTTTTACGATTTAATACAAAAGAGAAAGGTAAAAGTTTAGCTTTTTCAAACTTGAAAACAAATTATAAAGATGTCATAATATTATTAGAATACAAAATAATTATACTTGATTTATAAAATGTTGTTAAATTTATATCAAATATCTATGGGGTGATTCCATTGAAGGTAAAAGATATTATGAATAAAAAATTAAATGTAGTGGATGTATTTACTTATAATGATGATACTTTGATTGAAGATATTAAAAATTTTCTATCATGTAAACGTAATAGATATTTTGCTGTAGTTGATAGTAAAGGTAAGTTTTTGGGAGTTACTGATATATATAATTTAAATAATACATTAAAAGGCAGTAAACATTTTAATATTACTAAAGTTAATTTTCTAAATTGCGAAGACACGTTTTTAAAGTATAAAAACTGTTTTAACGATGATTATTTAGATAAATATAAGTATATTTATGTTGTTGATAACGAGAGAAACCTTGTGGGATTTATTTCTTCGGAAATTATTAAAATTATCAAGGATAAAAATGCTTTAACTATGTTTTTTATGGCAATAGATCATATTCATGATGGAATTGTAATTGTGGATAGGAATTCTAAAATAATATATGTTAATGAGGCTTATTCAAGAATTTTAAATGTATCTAAATATAAAGTTTTAAATAAGTTTGTAAGCGAGATAGAACCGGGAGCTGCTATATTGGAGTGCTTAAAAGAGAGAAAATCTAAAGTAAATACTATGGTTAAAGTAAGAAGTATAGGGAAAGAAATTATTGTTAATATAAACCCCATAATTATAGATGAGAAACTTTTAGGGGCAATATCTATATTTAAGGATATTACGGAGATATCTTTGTTAAATAAAGAATTGAAAAAGATGAGAAAATTAACTGGAATAATATATAATGACAGCACAAGATCACATAATAGCTTTCCTAGGAGTTTTTCCAATATAATAGGTAGTGATAAAAAATTTATGAATTGTTTGAAGTTGGCATCAATAGTGGCACCAACTGATGCGACGGTATTGATTGAAGGAGAAAGTGGAGTTGGAAAAGAAGTTATAGTAAATGCAATAGTAAATGCCAGCAAGAAAAGAAAGGTTCCATTTGTAGATATAAATTGCTCCGCAATACCAGAGAGTTTGTTTGAAAGTGAGTTATTTGGATATTCACAGGGATCATTTTCAGGAGCACAAAAAGGCGGGAGAATAGGTAAATTTGAAATGGCTGATAGTGGGACTATATTTCTTGATGAAATAGGTGAAATGCCCCTTTTAATGCAGGCTAAACTTTTAAGGGTATTGCAGTCTGGTGAAATTCAAAAGATTGGTTCTAACGGTGTTAATAGAGTTGATGTTAGAATTATAGCTGCTACAAATAAAGATTTAAAGCGTATGGTAGATGAAGGAAAGTTCAGAGAAGATCTTTATTTCAGGCTTAATACGTTTAAAATAAGGATACCGCCTCTCAGGGAAAGAGGCAATGACATAATTGTCCTTGCAAAATATTTCCTCAAATTATATTGTAAAAAATATAATAAGAATTTAAATTTTTCTGAAAATGTTTTAAAAATATTTAAAAGAAATAAATGGTATGGAAATGTGAGACAGCTTCAAAGTTGCGTTGAATATGCAGTTATAATATGTCAGGAAAATACCATAGAAGTGGATGATTTACCAGATGAGATAAAGAATTCTAATACGAGGATGGAGAATGATTTACATAAATCGGACAATTTGAAATATATTATATCAAATATAGAGAAAAATCAAATAATTAGTGAATTGAAAAAAACAGGTGGAAATAGGAGTGATGCTATGAAAAAACTTGGCATGTGCAGAAGAACTTTTTATCGTAAATTGAAAATATATAGTATTGATCCTGATTTATATATTAGATAATATGTATACTTTATATATAATTATATACAAAGTATACATAGAAATCAATAAAGAGAATATAGAATATGTTGATATAATGCTTTTTTTAAAAGCATTATTTTTTTGGCATTAAATTTGCTACATATGTTAGGTGTTAGATAAATGACATATTTTATAAAGAAGGTGTATTTATGAAAACAGTAAGAATTGGAGGAGCTCAAGGATTCTGGGGCGATCTAAATGATGCTCCCATCGAAATGGCAAAAAAAGATGATGTAGGGTATATTTCCTGTGATTATTTAGCAGAGCTTACTCTGTCAATAATGCAAAGGCAGAAGGAACGTCATCCAGAAGCGGGGTATGCTAGAGATTTTATAAAAGCGTTGAGAGAAATGCTTCCTATGATTAAAGAGAAAGGAATAAAGGTTTTAACGAATGCAGGAGGAATGAATGTAAAGGCTGCGGTTGAAGCTGCAAAGCGGGTTATTAAGGAATCAGGATATAATTTAAAAGTTGGATATGTAACTGGTGATAATGTAATGGACGTAATATCCGATTTAAGAAAACAGGGAATATCCATGAACAATATGGATACTGGCGAGTCAATAGATTCAATATTGCCTCACATGGTGAATGCAAATGTATATTATGGATCAGAGCCAATTGTAGAGTGTCTGGAAGGTGGATCAGATATAGTAATAGTGGGACGTTCTACGGATACAGCTTTGTTTTTGGGGCCGCTTGAACATGAATTTGGATGGAAAAATGGAGAATGGGATTCCTTGGCTACAGGCATTTTGGCAGGTCATCTTTCTGAATGTGGAGCTCAAGCAACTGGAGGAAATTATGATTACGATTGGAAAAATGTACCCCATCCAGAAGATCTGGGTTATCCTATAGCAGAAGTAAGTGAGCCTGGGAAAATAATAATGACAAAGACAAAAAATACAGGTGGACTTGTAACTGTTCAGTCCATAGAAGAGCAGCTCTTCTATGAAATACATGATCCTAAAAAATATCTTACTCCAGATGTTGTAGCTGATTTTAGTGGAATAAATCTAAAACAGATAGAGAAAGATAAAGTTTTGGTTGATGGTGTAAAGGGTCACAAGAGACCAGATACGTTAAAGCTCTGTGTTGGATATACAGAAGGATATAGGAATGTGGCATATCTGCCTTTTAGCTGGCCAGATGCATTGGACAAGGCAAAAAGGGCAGCTCAAATACTTGATGATAGACTTACAAATAAAAAACTTGATGCTATAGAAAAGAGAATTGAATTTGTGGGGTTAAATTCACTTCACGGGCCAATTGCTGAAGAAATAAAGCAAGAGCTTAATGAAGTTGTACTTAGAATAGCAATAAAAACTAAAACAAAGGAAGAGGCAAGCAAGCTGACTCCTGAAGTTGCTCCGTTTATTTTAAATGGACCACCAGCATCATGTTTCTTTGGGGGAAGGACTAGACCAGCAGAAGTATTTGCATTATGGCCTACACTTATTCCCAGAGATGCAGTTAAATTTGAAGCTCATGTAGAGGAGGTAAAATAATATGATAGTTAAATTAAAGGATATAGCTCATGGAAGATCTGGAGATAAAAGTGATACGGAAAATGTGTGCATATTTGCAAGAGATCCAAAATATTATGATGCGATGAAAAGACAGCTTACGCCTGAAGCTGTGAAAAAGCATTATAGAGGAATAGTAAAGGGTGATGTGATAAGATATGATATCCCACAGCTTTATGGATTCAATTTTGTGTTACATCATGCACTTGACGGGGGTGCAACCCGTTCATTAAGGTTGGATACGCTTGGAAAATGCATGGAAGCTGCCCTTTTGAGATTTGACATTGACTTGGATAAATAGAAATAATTTCTAGGAATAAAAGGAGAGAATTTAGTATGACAAAACCACTTGAAGGTATACGTGTTATAGATTTAACTCGTGTTTTATCGGGACCTTATTGTACTATGCTTTTGGCAGATATGGGTGCAGAGGTAATCAAGATAGAACAACCTGGAAAGGGAGATGACAGCAGAGGATATCCTCCTTTCCAAAGAGGAATAAGTGCATATTTTGCAAATTTGAATAGAAACAAAAAGAGTATAGCTCTTAATTTAAAAGATCCAAAAGCCAAACAAGTTCTATTTGATCTTATAAAAATATCAGATGTAATAGTTGAAAACTTCAAGCCTGGTACTATGAACAAATTAGGATTCTCATATGAAAGTGTAAAAGCTGTAAACCCAGAGATAGTTTATGCTTCCATCTCAGGATTTGGACAAACAGGGCCTTATAGAAAACTTCCAGGATATGATGTTATAGCACAGGCTATGAGTGGAATGATGAGTGTTACAGGATGGCCGGATTCACCACCTACTAGAACAGGTACTGCAATAGGAGATGTTCTGGCTGGACTTAATTGTTGCATAGGAATTTTGGCAGGACTGCAGGGGAAAAATACTCATGGAAAAGGTGACAGAATTGATGTAGGGCTTATAGATTGTTCTGTAAGTGCAATGGAAACTATAACTGAAATATATATGGTCGAAAATAGGATACCTAAGCCTATAGGAAATCGTTATGAATTCATATATCCCTATGATTCTTTTGAAGCAAAAGATGGATGGGTGGTTATAGCTGTAGGAAATGATTCGATATGGCAGAGATTCTGTAAAGCCATAGGTAGAACTGATTTACTTGAGATAGGAAAATTCAAATTGAACAAGGATAGAGTAAATAATTATTGTGAGCTTAATAAAATTGTTACAGAATGGACAAAACAGCATGAAATAGATGAAATAATAGAAATACTTCAGGCAAATGGTGTTCCATGTGCTCCTATAAATACTATAGACAGAGTTATAAATGACAAAAATGTTAAGGAAAGAGAAATGATATGTGAAATAGAACATCCTATAAAAGGAAATATGAAGATAACAGGATGCCCTATAAAATTTATGGAGTCTGATCATACAAACTATAAGAAAGCGCCTACACTTGGAAAAGATACTAAAGAAGTGTTAAAAAATATGTTGGATATGTCTGAAGATGAAGTGAATTATTTCAATGAAAACAATTAAATAGACTTATATAATTGATGATATATAAAATTTGACCTAATAGATAATTACATATATCTATTATAGTCAAATTTTATATAAATAAAGATTAAAGGGGGAAACCAATGATAGCTTTACTTGGCTTTATAACTGTAGGTGCTGCGGTTATATTGATAATGAAAAACAAAATGGATCCTATACCGGCACTCATAATAATTCCTGTTATTACATGCATATTATCTGGATTTGGTGGACAAACCAGTAAATTTATAATTTCTGGTATTTTGGATGTAGCTCCAATGGGAACAATGTTTATTTTTGCAACGCTCTTCTTTGGAATTATAATCGATGCAGGTACCTTAAACCCTATTATTAGAAAAATTTTTAAGATAGTGGGTAAAGATCCGGTAAAAATTGTACTTGGCACTGGAATATTGGCGATGATGGTTCATCTTGATGGAAATGGGGCAGTTACCTTTTTAATAGCTATTCCTGCAATGCTTCCACTATTTGATGCGGTTGGAATGAGAAGGACTACATTGGCTACAGTAGTGGCGTTAAGTGCTGGACTTATGAACACAGAACCTTGGGCTGGAACGGCTCAAAGATGTACAGTTGCACTTAAACTGACTACGGCCCAATTGTGGAAACCTCTTATTATACCATTTATAGTAGGAGCAATATGCATATTGTTCATAGATTACAGACTTGCATTACAGGAAAAAAGAAGAATTGGAGAAATAAATTTGTCAGGTAATGAAAGTTTTGATCTTGTAATAGATGAAGAAAAGAAAAAAATAGAAAGACCGAAATTATTTATTGTAAATATAGCAATTGTACTTTTGACCATTGGTGTACTTGTATCAGGGAAGGTTACTCCTGCAATTGCATTTATGGTATCACTTGCACTGGTATTGATTATAAATTATCCTAATGCAAAAGATCAAAAAGAGAGAATTAATGCCCATGCAAAGGAAGCTCTTTTAATGTCAGGCATAGTATTTGCTACTGGAGCACTTGTAGGAGTTATGAGTGGAACTGGAATGATAAGGGAAATGACAAATGTTCTTGTAAGTATAATTCCTAATGCTCTTGGAAAACATATAGCACTTTTGACTGGCATATTTGGAATGCCTGCAAGTCTACTTTTTGATCCTTCCTCTTTCTATTTTGGAGTTTTGCCGGTAATAGCGGAGGCAGGAAAAAGTTTTGGGGTTCCAGTTGTGGAAACAGCAAGAGCGGCATTTTTAGGACAGATGAATATGGGTTTTCCTATAAGTCCTCTTACGGGAGGTACATTCCTTTTGATATCTCTTGCAGGGATTGAACTTGGTGAGCATCAGAAAAAAACTTTTCCCTATGCTTTTGCAGTGACTATAGTAATGCTTATAACCTCGATGATTATTGGAGTAATTAGAGTATAATGTAAATCTATTATATATCTATATGTCATATATTTATCTAGAACTGTAGATGTTTTTAATAATTAATTATGTGCATGTCAGGAATAACCGTCAAAAATATTTTTGACATGCTTTTTTATTAATTAGGTTTTTCTCTGATTTCTGACAGTGAAACAGTGTTTTCTGTTACTTTAAAGATGTCAGAGTAAATTTTATGCATATTAGCAAAACAGCTGAAAATGAGAAGTGAAAAGTTAAAAGTAAATGAGGATTTTTAGTAAATACTGAAAATCTAGTAAGACTATTAATTTTTAACTCTTCACTTTTCCGTTAGCTGCATCAATATGTTAAATTCAGGTCATTGAGCATTTGAAAATCCTTGTTTACCTCCTGCCCGCTTGTAGTCAGATAGTCACCTATCAGCATGCCGTTTATGCCGGCAATAAATCCAAGAGGTTGGAGACTCTTGAGATTTTTTTCTCTTCCTCCTGCAAATCTTAAATTTTTATCAGGGAATATAAATCTCATTATGGCAAAAGTTTTTATTATTTCCAGCGGAGGAAGGGGCCTTGCATTTTCGAGCCTTGTGCCTTTAACTGGGTTCAATACGTTTAAAGGCACTGCATCCACATTCAGTTCCTTTAGCAGGAATGCGTGCTCGATGCGCTGTTCCATGGTTTCTCCGAGGCCTATGATCATTCCTGAGCACACTTCCATACCGGTCTTTTTTGCATAGCGTATTGTATCAATTCTCTCGCCGTATCCATGAGTTGAAACAATTTTAGGAAAAAAGCTTCTTGCTGTCTCCAGGTTGTGGTTGTAGCGTTCAACGCCTGCATCTGCCAGCTGCTGTGCTGCATCCATGGTGAGAGTTCCAAGACAGGCGCACAGCTTTAAATTGGTATTTGCTTTCATCCTTCTAAAGGCGTTTAATATGATCTTAAAATTCTTTTCTTTTCCGGTATATCCCAGGCCGCTTGTACATATATCGCAGTGCCTGGCACCTGCCTTCTCACGTTTTATTGCGGTTTCAACAATTTTATCCTCATCTATAAGTGGGTAACATTTTGCATTTGTATGGTGATGGGCGGATTGGGCACAAAATGCGCAGTCCTCAGGACAGCTGCCTGATTTTGCATTTATCACAGAGCACAGATCCACGTCACTTCCGTTGAATTTTTCCCTTATTTTATTGGCAAAGCTGCACAGCAAAAATATATCACTTTCTTTGGATTTCCCCAGAGCTTCAGCTTCTTTCCTGGTGATATTTCCTCCATTTAAGATCCTCTGACCTATTTCCAGTATTTCATTCCATAATTCATCCATAAAGATATCTCCTTATACAGTTTATTGTGAACTTAATTTTATATAAAGGTTAACAATATAATTATAGCAATACACAAAAAATATATCAAGATATTTTGAATATTAAATTTGGCAAAGGTATAGACATAGCTTGGATGGACACACTAATAACTAATTGCTCATAGTATTAACTTTGCCGTCACTAAGTTTTTTGTTAAAATAAAAAGTGTAAATCCTGGTGAATGACATCAGGATTTACGCAAATTTAAGTTGGATCATATCCCACTACAGTCCATATTCCAGTACTGTCCTGTCTTATAAGTTTCTTTAGATATACTTTTCTTATAGGGGTATTTTTCCCACCAACCTCTACTACTGCATCTATCCCGGTGTTTTTTAGTACGTTTAATTCTTCATATTTAATGGGATAATCACCCTGAATGCCTTCAGGTGAAATCTTAAGGCTTACAAAAACCTGGGATGTGAAAACAGGATCTAATTTCCATGGAGAATGTCCTCTATCAGCATTTTTTTGTTCTGCCTGTTCTATTTTTAAATCTACGGGAACTTTTACTTCAGGTTTAGCTAAATTCCCTCTTTTTGATGAAGGTAAGTCCACTATGCCGTTGGTAAGGTCCTTTATGAATAATTTCAATTCTTCTAAAGACGAATTCCCAACTACGGCATATTCAAAGCCATTCAGCTGCCACCTAACCGAATTTATATCTGTTGAACCTGCGTATGAGTCTATACCCTGTAGAATGCCCACTTCATTTTGTACTGGTGACTGAATTTCTGCTGCACTGTTGTTTATCCTTCCAATAACTGCAGTGGATACTGGCTTGAATTCACTTGAGGATTTCTTCTGCAGAATTTCAACTTTATTTTTATTGTCCATTGAAATATAAAGTATCTTAACAACTTTGGAATCGCTGGCTACTGTTATATTATCCTGGGTAAATGATGCAGGTATATTTTTAGGAACTTTAGGTGTAAAACCTGTAATTTTTTTGGCATCCTCCAGGCTTCCTACAATTTGCTGTGAATTTGTATCTATTTCTTTGAAGCCTTCTGGTAAAGTATAGGATAAAAGTTTTTTAGGAATACTATTTGTAAAACCGATACTTGTATAATACATTTTGTATTGAATGGAATTTTCCATGGAAGTCTGTTTTTGAAGCGGCATTTTAGTATCCTTATCCACCCATATTTTATATGGGCTTCCTCCTTGAGGGGTTACTTCCATTATAGTGGCAGATCTTCCAGAAATGGTGCCATCACCTATTATTTTAGTCTTGAGTGCGTTTTTCACATCATCTATTTCTTTTCCTATTTCAAATGTAAAGCTGTAGGAATCGGGAAAAGCAGAAAATATATTCACTTCCTTTTGTTCAGGCTGTATCTGCCATTTGTTCTGGCCGTTATTTACAGTAATCAAATTTTTTTGCGGGCCATCCAGTCCTTTAACGTAATATCTTCCTTCCCTGTCAGCCCATACTTCCATTTTTGACTGCATGATGGATTTTCCAGCTCCATTGATTTCTACGATCTCAAGGAATCCATGATATGCTTTTACCTCTTCGAAAGCTTTTTCCATTGCATAGGTCATATTGTTCCTGCCAAAAGGCAGTGTAAGATTCAAAATGATTATTAATGCAACAGCTGCAGCAGAAGCTATTGTCAGAAGCCACTTTTTCCTTTTTTTCCTTGAATTCTTTATATATAAAAGCCTATTACCTGCAGCTTCAGCCAATTTTTCCCCATATTCATCTTCTGGAAGACTTGGTTCCTTTAAACTGCGTACCAACCTTACGGTTTTAAAAAGTTCTTCCATTTCAGGTGCTTCAGTCATATTTTCGTGTTCTCTAGGTTTTTTTTCTTTATTTAAACTGTCAATATAATCTGACAACTTTTTTTCGTTTTCATTCATGTACACACACCTCCAATACTCAATGTTTTTCCTTTATAATTTTGTTAAGGGCTTGTAATGCCCTGTATTGCATGACTCTGATAGTGCTTCCTTTTTTATTCATCAGTCTGGCAGTGTCAGCTACCGAGCATCCTTTTAATATCCTGAGTTCAATGACAGTACGTTGATCTTTATTTAAAATTTTTAATGCATTTTGTATAATTTCACGCTGTGCTATATTTTCTGTGTAATCTTCTATTGCTGTCATTTCCGGATTTATATCGTCAAAATTGACTGTTTTACCTTGACGTTTGCTTTTACGCCACCTATCTCTCAATATATTTAATGAAACGGTTTTTAAAAAGCCCATGGATTTATCTATCCTCACATTGCTTTTTTTCATATATAAAATAGCCTTACAGTAGGTTTCCTGGGTAATATCTTCAGCTTCTTCGCGATTCTGAACTTTAAAATATATAAAACGGTATAATGATTTCCAGGTATCCGCACACATTTTTTCAATATATGATATGTCCTCTGCTTTAATGTTCTTTTCACCCTCCTTCATAAGATGAAGTCCCCCTCTCATGGTTACATGTTTACAATAATAATGACGTTAGAAAGGATATAAAAGTTACATTTTGTTATTTTATTTCATAGTATATATGGGAAGGGGTCTTCTGGATAAATTGAAACAGGGAAGTCCCCTAATTAATTGTAAAGGAAAAATTTTTTATAATGTATAATTATTATAGGCAGTGTTCTGCAAATCATTATCCTTATACTATACAGCCAGGTGATACTTTATACAATATTTCACAGAGATTGGAAGTGAGCCTTGAGAGGATACTTGCGGCGAATCCGGGAATAAATCCATACTACCTGCGGGTAGGCCAGCGTCTATGCATACCGTCGGGAAATGGAGGATCCTCAAATTGTGGGGAAACTGTAACAGCAATGCAGGAAGATATTGATATGCTGATACCTGAAAGCAGTGTCCAGCAAACCCATGAATCAAATTATGGGGATTCCACTCAGACAACTTCTGTGATTATGGTGAACAGTGGTCAAATACGTTTTGATGTGGTACCTGTAAATATTTCTGGTGACTATGTGGGGCATTATACGGAAGGTAAAAATTATCCTTATTATGCTGATGCGGCTTCAGGAGGTCAGAGAGGCATAAATGTAAAGGATAATTTTGGAGTATGGCATTCTTTTGGGTATAGAGTACCTGTAACTTAATATGAAATTGATGCATTGGCCAATTAAAACCAGTGCATTTTTTCCCTAATTCACTTATAATGGAAGAAAGGGGATGATAAGATTATGAAAACAAAAAAATTGGTTGTACTGGCACTTTTTATAGCATTGAGTTTTATAGGTGCCAATATAAAAATTGCTGGAAGTATAGCTTTTGATTCTACTGCAGGATTTCTGGGCACATTGATTATGGGGCCTTTGTATGGAGCGGTAATAGGTGCAATCGGGCATCTATTGACGGCAGCTGTCAGCGGCTTTCCGCTTAGCCTGCCAATACATATCATAGTCATGGTAGATATGGCACTTACCATGTTTTTATTCGGAATAGTATATAAAATTTTTTCCAGATCCAAAGAAATAATGGCAATAATATTATCGGGGGTAGTTGGAATTTTGATTAACGGCCCGTTATCCGTATTTATGCTCATACCTATAATGGGAAAAGCTGTTCTGGCCATGCTTCCGCTGTTAATACTGGCGGCTGCACTGAATATTTTAATAGCACATGTCGTATATAAATTTTTACCGGGAAGTATAAAACGATGGAAATAAAGAAGGTAAGGGATTTGAGCTTGATAAAATTGGATGAAATTAGGACTATGGTCATAGCCTGTGACAGCTGCGGGGGTATTGGAATTAAAAAGGGAGATGTATTTAAAGTACCACCTTTTTATGTGGGAAGGTATACTGCCAGAGTAGTTCTGCTGGAAGTGATCTGTTCAGGGGCACAAGTCGTCACCATTACAAATACTATTTGCAATGAGATGGATAATACGGGAGTGGAGATAATTAAAGGGATAAAAGAAGAGATAAAATATGCAGGATTTAGAGATGTGATCTTGACAGGCAGCACAGAAGAAAATTTTACTACTATTTCTACAGGTCTTGGGGTAACTGCAGTGGGTTTGGCGGCTTCTGAGGATTTAAAAGTAAATAATGTAAAGGGGGAAGCGTTGATAATATGCATAGGTATGCCGAAAGTGGGAGATGAGGTAAATTTAAATGGTGATAGGGAAATAATCAATTATGAAACGGTGTATAGGTTATTGCAGAATGATTTTGTATATGAAATGGTTCCAGTAGGATCCAGGGGAATAGCCTATGAGGCTGAGCAGCTTGCATTGTACAATAATTTAAAGTACCATATGAAAAAAGACTGTGGTGTAGATGTTAAAAAGTCAGGAGGACCGGAGACTTCAGTGATTGCGGCAGTGGACAGTAAAGGTGCAGAAGATATATTGAAGAATATACAGGAAACGCATATCGTAGGATATTTGTTTTAGGGGTCAGACCCCCTTACAAAAAATGTAAGGGGGTCTGACCCTACGCTAATGGAGCAAACATTCTGAGAATGGATTCTAATATCTTTTTTAAAAAGCATCTTTTTTCCCAGACTTCCTTTTCTATTTTTTTGCATTGACCCATGGTATTTATGAAATCATTGTAAATATCATCTATTATTGAAACATCATACATGTACACGGCACATTCAAAATGTAGATATAAGCTCCTATAATCCATGTTTATGGTTCCCACTACGGCACATTCTCCATCAGAGACAAGGGTCTTCCCATGAATGAATCCTGGTGTGTATTCATATATCTTCACTCCTGAATCAAGGAGTTTGTCATAATGGGATCTTGTAAGAACTTGTATGGTTTTTTTGTCAGGTATGGAGGGGGTTATTATTCTCACATCAACCCCTCTTTTTGCGGCCAGAGAAAGCGCCAGTATCATTTCATAACCTATTACAAGATAAGGGGTCGTGATATAGATATAATTTTTAGCACTGTCTATGATGCTCAAATATACATCCTGTGCCACATCGTTGCTTTCTTCCGGGCTGCTGTTATAGGGTGCTACAATACCCGTATATCCATTGAATTTACTTTCAAACTTGTATTTTTGAAAATCCTCTCTCTTTTTTGTTATTGACTGCCACATTCTTAAAAACATGGATGTAAAACTGTAAACTGCATCTCCTTTAAGACACACTCCCATATCCTTCCAGTAACCGTATTTTTTATACAGATTTATATATTCGTCTCCTATGTTCATTCCTCCGGTAAAAGCAACTTTTCCATCAATTACTGCCATTTTTCTATGATCTCTGTAGTTTAACATGACATTCAATAGCATTTTTATAGGGTTGAATATCTTGTATTTTATATTATATTTTTTCAGGGAGTTTTCAAAATCCTTTGGAAGAACGAACATTGATCCTATATAATCCACCAGAATCCTGACCTCTACTCCATTTTGTGCTTTTTGTTTTAGTATTTCGAAGATTTCACCCCACATTTTTCCTCTGGAGATTATAAAGTATTCAAGAAATATAAATTTATCGGCTTTTTTTAATTCTTCCAGTAATTTTTTGTACATGCTTTTTCCCGAAGGAAAATAAATTGCTTTTGTATTGAAATAGACTCCATATCCGCTTATATTTTTGATCAGCCTTGTCTGATTGTATCGGGTTTTATTATTTACTTTCAACTGTGAAAGCATGGTTTTATCTTCTTCGGGAAATATCTTTTCATCCAGCTCTACTTTATTCATTTTATTGAAATTGCGTTTGATTCCAATTCTGGATAGAATATATATAATAACTCCTACTACTGGAATCAGTAATATCAAAGCAATCCAGCTGATTTTATAAGATGTGTTTTTATCCTTATAATTCAAATGAATTACAGAAATAGCACTTACAATTTCGAAAAATATAAAATAGTATATAAAAAATATGTTGAATATATTGTATATAAGTACTATAGCTATAAATTGAAATATGAGCCAGAATATAAAAACTATAAATTTAAAAATTGAAACGAATATTTTTCTCTCACCCAATTACAGCACCTGCTCTTGTCATATTTTAGTTTATTCTAAGTAGGAAGTGTTTACTATAAAAGTATTTCTATTTTACATATAAATTATTTTCACTAATGGTTTATGATTTTCCCTTAAAAATAGTTCCGCAGTTTCTGCAGGTTATAGTTATTCTGCCCTTATGCTTTGGAACTCTCATTTTTTGGGAACAATTTGGACATTTGAATATTTTATAGTATCTATTACTACCTATTGTGGTTTTATATGTTTTGATCCATCTGACCAGGGGAGAAATAAAATTTTCGTAGGCCTGAAGTTCTTTATGTCTTCTGTATTTGTTTCTTGAAAGACATCGCCATGTAGAATATATTATACATACAAAACCGAAAGTGGCACTGCGCCTGAACAGGGAAAATATAAACCCAGCTATGTAAAGATGAGTTGAGAGTTTATCAATGCCATAGCTGTTTCTAAAATAATAGGAAATCTTATTTAAATATTTATTCAAATTTATCACTCCTGTAAACTAAGCTTTATATAGCTATTATATCAGTGTTATATGGTATAGTAATATTATAATAACATAATTTATGATTTGATTTATAATAATTTTGTGTATATGTTTTTAATTTTAATGTCAACTGGCGAGAAACCGCCCGTATCTTTGATTAAATAAATTCTTAGGGGTGTATATACTTGAAATTTATGAAAAAATATATAGATAAGTATTGGAAAGGATTTTCCCTCGCGATAGTATGCCTTACGGTAGAGGCGTTATGCGATCTTATGCAGCCTACAATAATGTCTGATATAGTGGATATAGGTGTAGCATATAGAGATGCGGATTATATAATCAGAAACGGTCTGATAATGCTTGGAATTACTGCCATTGGAGCCTTGGGAGCTTCAGGACGCAATATATTGTCTGGAACTGTGTCGCAGAATTTTAGTGCAGATCTGAGGGAGGATTTATTTAAAAAAGTTCAGGGATTCTCTTTTGAGAGCATTGACAAATTTGAGAGAAGCTCTCTTATAACACGGCTTACAAATGATGTAACTCAGATCCAGAACTTTGTGAATGGACTTATGAGAATAGCTGTGAAGGCACCTATTCTATGTGTGGGAAGCATAATTATGGCATCCAGACTGAATTTGCGTCTTTCGGTGGTAATTTTTGCTGCAATATCTATTGTAGCAGTGTTGATATTTTTAAATGTGAATATTGGGTATCCGTATTTTATAAAAGTCCAGCAGGCCTTAGACAAGGTAAACTCAGTAATGAGGGAATACCTGTCTGGAGTAAGAGTTGTAAAGGCATTTAACAGATCAGATTATGAAAATAAAAGATTTAAAGGTTTCAATGAAGAGCTCGGGACATTATCAACCAGGGCAATGAGGGTTGTATCCATATTTTCCCCGGGCATAAATTTGGTAATAAATTTGGGAATAGTATCTGTGCTCTGGATTGGGGGAATATACGTGAACAGAGGCACCATGAAGGTGGGGCAGATAATTGCATTTACAAATTATATGACACAGATATTGTATTCAATTATGATCATATCTGCAGTTTTTAATACATTTGTGAGATTTAAAGCCTCTGCCAGCAGGATCTCTAAGGTGTTTGAAGAAAGAAGCAGCTTTAGCTCCAACAATTCTATTTTAAATATTGATAAAGCGGGTAAAATAGAATTTGAAAATGTAGGTTTTGCTTATGCCAATGGCCACCGGATTATTGAAAATATAAGTTTTACCTGTATTCCAGGAGAGACCCTGGGAATTATAGGAGCCACAGGATCAGGTAAGAGCACTTTGGTAAGCCTAATTCCCAGATTCTATGACGTTACTTCTGGAATTATAAAAATTGGTGGAGTGGATATAAAAAATATAGATGAAAAGATATTGAGGAATAAAATAGCTCTTGTGCCGCAAGAGACTGTATTGTTTACAGGAAGTGTGCTTGAGAATATAAGATGGGGAAAAGAAGATGCTTCTTTAGAAGAGGTTAGGGAAGCTGCTCAAGCTGCGGAAGTGGATGAATTTATTTCAAAATTTCCAGAAAAATATGATACAAAGCTTGGACAGGGAGGAGTAAATTTTTCAGGAGGACAAAAACAGAGGGTCTCTATAGCCAGGGCACTTATAAAAAAGCCTGAGGTGCTCATACTTGATGATTGTACTAGTGCGGTAGATGCATCTACGGAAGTAAAAATTAGAAAAAAATTAAAAAAATATTCGGATAACCTTACCTGTATAATAATTGCGCAAAAAATATCTTCTGTTATGTCTGCAGATAAAATAATTGTTTTGGACAGTGGAAAACTGGTAGGTATTGGGAGGCATGAGGAACTTATAAAGAACTGTCAGGTATATAAAGATATATTTTTGTCCCAGGTTGGAAGGGAGAAGTTGTGATATATGGATAAAAAATTTAAATATGACAAAAGCAGTATCAGAATGCCTCTTGGACCAAGGAGAGGTGTAAAAGGTAAAGGCAGCATTAAGCCAGTTGAAAAGCCTAAAAATTTTAGGAAGACTTTGTTCAGATTGTGGAGATATTTTGGAAGTGAAAGAAGACTTCTAATTATAATTTTTATATTTGTGATACTGGATTCCATAGTGTCGTTTTTAGGACCTTATTTCATAGGGAAATCTATTGATGCCATGTCCTCAGGATTGAAGGTAAGAGTGGACTTCGGCCTGCTGTTTATGATGGTCATGCTGCTTTTATTCACATATATACTAGATGGAGTGCTGACTTTTTTTCAAAGCTGGCTTATAGCTGGAACAGCCCAAAGAATAATAATAAGACTCAGGGAAAATTTATTTAATAAGCTTCAGAAGCTTCCAATATCTTTTTTTGACAGAAATACCCATGGGGAGATAATGAGCAGGCTCACCAATGATATAGAAAATGTGAGTTCTACCATATCGCAGTCTACCACCCAGCTCATGTCATCAGCGGTGACAGTATTTGGATCTTTTGTAATGATGCTTGTTTTGAGCCCTATTATGACTTTTGTGAGCCTTATTACAGTTCCACTGGTGTTTTTACTTACCAAGAGTATAGCAAAGAATACAAGCAAATTATTTAAGACTCAGCAGATAGAACTTGGGAAATTGAATGGTCATATAGAGGAATCCATATCAGGACTTCAGGTAATAAAAGCTTTTAACCATGAAGAAAAAATCATAGAGAAATTTAATCTAATGAATCGTAGGTTGTGTAAAGTGGGATTAAAGGCCCAAATACTGTCCGGGTTTTTAATGCCAATTATGAATGTCATAAACAATATAGGATTTGCTGCAGTAGCCGGAGTTGGTGGGATTTTAGCTGTAAAGGATATTATAACCGTAGGAGTTATAGCCAGCTTCTTAAGCTATTCAAGGCAATTTACCAGACCCCTAAATAGTATAGCAAGTATATTTAATACCCTCCAGTCAGCTGTTGCAGGTGCGGAAAGAGTATTTGAAATATTGGATGAGGAAGAGGAATTAAAGGATACATCTGGAGCGAAAATACTTGAAGATTGTAAAGGCCGTATTGTTTTTGAAAATGTATGTTTTAGATATAGGGAAGATGTCGAGGTATTGAAGAATATAAATCTTGAAATAAATCCAGGTACCAGTGTAGCTTTGGTTGGGCCTACAGGAGCAGGTAAAACCACTATCGTAAATCTGCTAAATAGGTTCTACGACGTATCCAGCGGGAGAATTTTTATTGATGGGGTGGACATCAGAGATTATACCAGGGACAGCCTTAGAAAATGCTTTGGTATAGTTCTTCAGGATACCTATCTTTTTACAGGCACCATATTTGAGAACATCAGATATGGTAATCTGGATGCAGATTATTCTCAAGTAAAAAAAGTTGCGGAATCAGTAGGTGCAGATAAATTTATTGAAAAGCTTCCAGAAGGATACAATACTATGATTCAAGAGGGAGGAAGCAATTTAAGCCAGGGCGAAAGGCAGATAATATCCATAGCAAGGGCTGTACTTTCAAATCCTTCTATACTTATTTTAGATGAAGCTACCAGCAGTATAGATACTAGAACGGAGATTGGGATACAGAAAGCTATGTTTAAACTTATGGAGGATAGGACTAGCTTTATTATTGCCCATAGGCTCAGCACTATAAAGTATTCTGATATCATAATGGTTATAAAAGATGGTAGAATAGTGGAACTTGGAAATCATAAGGATTTAATAGATAGAAAAGGTGTATATTATAATATGTATTACAACCAGATTGTCTCAAGCAGCTCTCAGGGTTCATAAGTAAATCTGGATAAAACAGGGTATTATCCTGAGATATAGTCGAAAATTAGAAATCCCGTATATTTAAGACAGATAAAAGGGCAGAGGACTGCTCTTTTTAATTTTTGCAAAAAATACTGAATTATTATCTTGACATCATAAAAAATTGTGATAATATTAATTATGATATTCGTATAAACAAATTAGTTTTGTATATGCGAACAAAATAAAGAAGAATTAGCTTTATCAATTGTCAAATTGCCGATACGAGCAGCAGGATATAGCTATTACAAAATAAGCTTTGAATTTAATCTAAAATTTTTATTGAAGGAGAGATAACACGTGAAAAAGGCTAAATTTTTAACTCCTGTAATTACTGCATTTGATGCTGAGGGAAATTTAGATGTCCAGGCAAATAAAAATGTTTATGACTATCTTATTGACTCAGGTATAGATGGTTTAGTTGTTATGGGCAGTACAGGTGAATTCTATGCAATGTCTATTGAACAGAGGAAAGAATTGATTGATCTTGTTGTTCCCTATGTAAATAAGAGAACAAAGACTATTATTGGTACAGGCTGTATGACAATAGAAGATACAATTGAACTTTCCAATTACGCTATTGGTGTTGGAGCGGATGCTGTTATTGTTGTTAGTCCGTATTATTTTGGTTTAACGGATGCAAATTTGGATTTTTACTATGGAGAAATCGCAAAAGCTGTAAAGGGTAATATTTATTTATATAATTTTCCTGACAGAACAGGATATGATCTATCACCGGAATTTACACTTAATTTGTTGAGAAAACATGGCAATATTGTTGGATATAAAGATACGGTATCAGAAATGGGACATACTAGAAAGCTGATCAAAACCGTACAGAATGAATTTCCTGGATTTGAGGTATTTTCAGGATTTGATGAAAATTTTGTCCATAATATTCTTGTAGGTGGAAGCGGTTGCATTAGTGCACTTTCAAATCTTTATCCAGAGATTTTTGTAAATTGGGTGAAATCGGTTAATAATAAAAATATCGCTAAAATAGCTGAAATTCAAAATTGTGTTGATAAAATGTCAGAATTATATGAGATAAGCCAGTGTTTTATTCCTATTCTAAAGAAAGCAATGATGTTTAAAGGTTTAGATATTAAAGACTACTGTAAAACTCCTTTTCTTCAGGCAGATGAAAAGCAAACCAATGCAATTAAGGAACTGATGGAAGAGGTAGATCATATAATCTCATAAAAATTGCTACTTAGCCATATGTTTTGTTAATTAAGTTATCAAAATAATTTTAATTATAGAGAGGAAGGGTTAATTGTGTCATTAAAATCAATTTTTGGTGAAGAAAAAGCAGCTTTGTATAAAATTCACACTCATGCAGAAGGGCCTAAGGGTTCGCTTCCACTTACTCCGGAATTGTTGAAAAAATTACCTAGCGGTAATGTATTCGGAATGACTTTAAGTGCCGGTATGGGATGGGAGCCATCTAAACTCTTGGGTGGTGACGTGCTGATACTCAGCAATCAAGGTGGTGTTCGTGATAATGACGGTACTCCGATAGCTTTAGGATTACACACAGGTCACTTTGAATTGGGATTGCAGGTAAGAGCGGCATCTGAAGAGATCAAGAAACTTGGAGGCGTTCCTTATGCTGCATACGTAACAGATCCATGTGACGGACGCAGCCAGGGTACAACAGGAATGTTTGATTCTCTGCCTTATCGTAATGATGCGGCAATAGTACTGCGACGTTTAATTCGTTCACTGCCGACACGACGTGCAATAATTGGTGTAGCTTCATGTGATAAAGGACTGCCTTCCATGATGATGGCGCTGGTGTCTATGCATGATTTGCCAGCTATCATTGTTCCTGGTGGTGCAACACTTCAACCTATAAAAGGGGAAGATGCAGGAACTATTCAAACTATTGGAGTTAGATTTGCCAACAATGAGCTTTCATTTGAGGATGCCTGCCGATTGGGATGCAAAGCTTGTGCTTCTGCAGGCGGTGGATGCCAGTTCTTGGGAACAGCTGGTACTTCACAGGTTATTGCCGAAGCATTGGGAATAGCGTTGACTCACTCTGCTTTATCACCTTCAGGTCAGCCGATATGGGAAGAAATTGCTAAGCAGTCAGCTAGGGCAGTTTTGGATATGGCTGATAATGGAATAACTACCAGGGATATTGTTACAGATAAAGCTATTGAAAATGCCATGGTGGTTCATGCTGCTTTTGGTGGATCGACGAACTTGCTCCTTCATCTGCCTGCAATTGCACATGCTGCCGGTTGTAAAATTCCAACTGTAAAAGACTGGGCAAGGGTTAATAGGGAAGTTCCCCGTTTAGTAAGTGTTCTTCCTATGGGACCGGTTAATTACCCAACAGTTTGCGCATTTTTAGCAGGAGGAGTTCCTGAAGTTATGCTTCATTTAAGAAAACTTGGACTTTTGCATGAAGACGTTCTTACCGTTACAGGGGAAACACTTGGAGCTAATCTTGATTGGTGGGAAAAATCTGAAAGACGTGTACAGTGTAGAAAACGTTTGGTTGAAGTAGATGGATTTGATCCTGATGAAATTATAATGAGCCCAAGCAGGGCAAAAGAAAGGGGATTGACATCAACAGTAACTTTTCCTATGGGAAATATTGCTCCTCAAGGTTCGGTGGTAAAATCAACAGCTATTGATCCATCTGTTATAGATGATGATGGAGTATTTAGACACACTGGAAAAGCTAAGGTTTTCACCTCTGAAAAATCAGCTATTAAAGCGCTTAAAGATGTTGGAAAGATCAAGGCTGGAGATATAATGGTTGTCATGGGTGGAGGTCCGATGGGAACAGGTATGGAGGAGACATATCAGTTGACATCTGCTTTAAAACATCTGTCTTTTGGTAAACATGTTTCCTTGATCACAGATGCACGTTTTTCCGGTGTTTCTACAGGTGCTTGTTTTGGTCATGTAGGTCCTGAGGCATTGGCAGGAGGCCCTCTTGGGAAGCTTCGTGATGGAGATGTTATTGAAATTATAGTTGACACCAATAAGCTTGAGGGATCGATTAATTTTATTGGAACTGAGGATAAAAAACTTTCTTATGAAGAAGCAGCCAAAGTACTAGAAGCACGTGAACCTAATCCAGATCTTGAGCCTGATCCAGATCTTCCAGATGATACAAAACTATGGGCGGCACTTCAGTCTGTCAGCGGTGGAACCTGGAGTGGAAGCGTATATGATGTAGATAAAATTATTAAAGTTATTGAAGAAGGCAAAAAAGCGATGGATAAGCAATAATTATTTAAATTTTAAGGGGGAATGATTATGAATGACAATATAAATTCCTTAATTGTAGACAAAAAAGATAATGTGGCTGTGGCTATGGTGGAACTAAATACCGGGGATACAGCTGTGTACAAGATTGGTGATGAATTGAAAAAGGTTACTATCGTGGACAACGTACCTGTCTATCATAAATTTTCGGTGTCCAATATAAGTGAAGGAGATAAAATTTACAAATACGGGCAGGTAATAGGCAGGGCCGTAAAAGATATAAAAATAGGAGAGCATGTTCATCTGCACAATTTAATAAGCATAAGGGAAAATATATAACAAGATAGAGGGAAGGAGGATGATATTATGAAATTTATGGGATACAGAAGGCCCGATGGAAAGGTTGGAGTGAGAAATAAGGTTCTTGTGCTGCCTACCTGTGCATGCTCCAGTGAAACCTGCAGGATAGTCGCAGGGCAGGTAACAGGAGCTGTCAGCATAATCAATCAGAATGGATGTGGTCAGGCGAAGGGAGATCTTGATATTACTGTAAAGGTATTAGTTGGTCTGGCAGCAAATCCAAATGTATACGGTACAGTTCTCATAGGACTGGGATGTGAGAATGCCCAGCCTGATGAGGTTTCAAAGTTGATAAAAGCTGTTACAAACAAACCGTTGAAGAAACTGGTAATTCAAGAGGAGGGAGGTACAAGTGCTACTATAGCCAAGGGAATTGAATATGCAAGGGAGATGGCACAGGAGGCATCTGAACTTGAAAGGGAAGAAGCTGACATATCTGAACTCATAGTAGGTACGGAATGCGGAGGATCTGATCCAACTTCCGGGCTGGCAGCCAATCCGGTTCTTGGTGATATGAGTGACAGGCTGGTGGATCTGGGATCGACTTCAATATTGTGTGAGACAACTGAATTCATAGGTGCGGAGCATCTGCTCGCAGCCAGGGGAGCTACTCCTGAAATAAGCGATAGGATTATATCAATAGTCAAGAGATATGAAAAGCATTTAAAGACTGCAGGGGAAGACTTAAGGGAAGGAAACCCATCGCCTGGCAATAAGGCAGGGGGCATAAGCACCATTGAGGAAAAATCCCTGGGATGCATACACAAGGGAGGACACAGGCAAATAGTAGAAGTAGTTGATTATGCTTATTTTCCAAGTAAAAAGGGATTGGTCATAATGGATACACCGGGTTTTGATATAGCATCTGTGACAGGGCTTGCAGCAGGAGGATGCCAGATAATAGTGTTTACTACGGGAAGGGGAACTCCTACGGGCAATATAATATCGCCGGTGCTGAAAGTGACGGGCAACAAATATACCTTTGAAAAGATGAAGGGAAATATAGATTTTGATGCAAGCGGAATTCTATCGGGAAAAGATACGGTAGAACAGCTGGGCGAGAAACTGCTGAATGAAGTCATCCATGTGGCAGATGGAAAAGTTACAAAGGCAGAAGCATTGGGCTTCAATGATACTGCAATATGCAGAGTGTGCAACTATGTGTAGGTTATTTGTTTGAATGAGAATTATTTATAGTATTTTAAGGAGGAATTCAAATGCAAAAAAGTATAGATAAAATACCCAGTGGACGTTGGATTCATATAATCCCACCTGCAATACTGGTTTATATAGTAGCATTTATGGATCGTACAAATATAGGTTTTGCAATGGCAGGAGGAATGAGTGAAGAGCTAGCTATGACAGCTAGTATTACGGGCCTTGCTGCAGGAATATTCTTTGTAGGGTATCTGTTTCTGCAGGTACCTGGTGGTCAAATAGCTGAAAAGGGAAGTGCCAAGAAATTTATAGCCTATTCCATTTTAGCCTGGGGTGGACTTGCAGTTGTATCAGGATTTGTCAAGAATGTACCACAGCTGCTTGCAATTCGTTTTCTGTTGGGAGTTGCTGAAGGTGGTGTTTGGCCCGCAATACTTACCATTATAAGTCATTGGTTTCCAAATGAAGAAAGGGGAAGGGCAAATGCATATTTTATAATGAATGTGCCTATAGCTTCCATAATAACCGGACCTCTTTCCGGGTGGATTATAACTGCGTACAGCTGGCGTGCCGTTTTTGTAATAGAAGGCATAATATCCCTTGCACTTATACTGGTTTGGCTTCCGCTTATAAGTGACAGGCCTGAAGATGCTAAGTGGATATCTAAAGAAGAAAAAGAGTATATTACACGAAAAATAAAAGAAGAGCAGGAAAATATAAAAGATCTGGAGGGAACTGCAGTATCTTTTAAAGATATATTCTCCAATATAAATATGTGGAAATTGATTATAATATATTTTTGCTATCAGACCGGAATATATGGTTTCTCGCTGTGGCTTCCAACTTTGATAAAAGAACTTACTAAATCAGGAATGAATGGTGTGGGGTGGTTGTCTACATTGCCGTATATAGGCACTATAGTTGGACTGTATGTATTTTCTCATCTATCTGACAAAAGCGGAAATAGAAGACTGCATACTGCATTACCTTTGATCGGATTTTCCATATGTTTGTTGCTGTCAGTTCAAACCAAATCCAATATATGGCTGTCATTTGCATTTTTAATTGGATGCGGTGTATTTCTTCAAGCAGCTTCAAGCGTATTCTGGACAATACCACCTATATTGTTTAATGCTGAAATGGCAGGTGGTGCCAGAGGAGTTATAAATGCACTGGGAAATCTGGGAGGCTTCTTGGGACCGTATATAGTTGGATGGCTGACTATGAAATACAGTTCTGGTATAGGGATTTATAGTTTAGTAATAATTTTGGCAATTGGATTTTTAGTGACGGTATCATTACCGAAAGAGACATCTAAAAGTGAACAATTATAAATGAATTATTTTGAGCATGTATGAAATACCAAATGAATGGGAGATGTAAATATGGAGTCTTTGGATTTAAGTAAATTTCCTAAAATAGAATTACCCAGGTTCTTGAAAATAAAGCAGAATTTTGAGAAAGATAGAGTTGAAAATATAGAACTTGAAGTGGCGGATAAAGTAAGACAGAGTATAAAAAATATGGATTTGAAAGGCAAGAGAATTGCAGTGGGTGTTGGCAGCCGTGGAGTTGCAAATATAGCTAAAATGGCTAAGACAGTTGTGGACTGCCTGAAAGGAGCTGGAGCAGAGCCATTTATCATACCTGCCATGGGAAGTCATGGCGGGGCCACACCGGAGGGTCAGGCAGGAATTTTAGCCTCTTATGGTATTACGGAGGAAGCAATGGGGGTCAAGGTAGATGCATCTGTAGATGTTGAGCCTATTGGAGAATATGAACCGGGATTGACTGTCTATGTTGCCAAAAGTGCTCTGGAGGCCGATGGAGTGGTTATAATTCCCAGAATAAAACCGCATACCTGTTTTAGAGGCAGGGTTGAAAGCGGTGCCTGCAAAATGCTCGTTATAGGTCTTGGGAAGCAGCGGGGGGCGGATTCAGTTCACAGTAAGGGATTTGAAAGATTCCATGAGCTTATACCCGGAGTTGGGTGCATGATAGCTAAGAGGATCAAGCTGCTTTTTGCCGTATCCACAGTTGAAAATGCCTATGATGATACCTATAAGATAACCATACTTACGAAAGATGAGATACTTGGATTGGAGAAGGAAGAAGCTCTTCTTGAAGAGAGCAGAAAAAGGATGGCCCAGATACTCATACCGAAATTTGACGTACTTATAATAGGGGAGATAGGCAAGAATATAAGCGGAGATGGACAGGATCCCAACGTGACAGGGCTGTATTTTACCAAATGTGCCAGCGGAGGACCTGAATTTAAGAAATGCGTGATATTGGATGTGACAGATGAGTCCCATGGAAATACAAATGGAGTGGGAATGGCTGATGTCACGACTAGAAAGCTATTTGATAAAATAGATTTTATCTCGATGTATACAAATTGTTTTACAAGTACTGAAATAGAACCTGCTAAGATACCTATGGTTGCCAGGAATACGGAAGATGCTGTGAGGATAGCAGTCAAATTGTGCAATGGTATAAAAAGTAAGCAGCATAAGATAGTCTGGATTAAAAACACCATGGAGCTGGGGAAAATATTGGTAAGCGAACCTCTGCTGCCCGAAGTTGAAAAAAATCCCAAGCTTGAAATTTTAACTGGCCCTAAAGAGATTGAATTTGAAAAGGGCGAACCTGTAGATATATGGTAGGTTAATTTGCAGTAGGCATTGAGGTTGTTTGACCGCCAATGGGCTTTTTGGAAGAAAGCCGATTGGTGGTTCTGTTTTTTATAAAAGTAACTTTGTAAGAGAGTGGATTATTGAATATTACTGTCAAAATATATATAATTAATTCTGTATATAATAATTTTTGTGAAAATTAGAATGGTGGGTATGAATATGACACATAAACCAACAGAAAGAGTCTTGAATATATTGAATCTTTTGTCAATTACCCCTAAGGGGTTAACTTTAACGGAGATTTCTGAAGCAATTAGTATACCTAAAAGTACTCTTTATCCTATTATGCAGACAATGCTGGAACGTAACTTTGTTTATCTTGAAAAAAATTCTCTAAAATATTCAATGGGAATTTCTGCTTTTTGTATTGGGGCATCTTATTCGCAAAATAAACATATGATAGATTTCATACAAAAAATAATGAAAAACATTGTAGCTGATATTGATGAAACCTGTCAGATGGGAGTTCTCGACGGAAGCGATGTATTATATGTATTAAAAGAGGATCCTGTAAAAGATATGGATATTCGTCTTATTTCCCATGTAGGGAAACGACTGCCAGCGTATTGTACAGCTCTAGGAAAAGCTCTATTGAGTGGGTATAAGATTGAAAAAATAAAATCACTTTATCCTGATGGTTTAAAAGCTGTTACAAAAAACACTATAACGGATTTTAATGTCCTAGAAGCACAATTAGAAAAGATTAGACAAACTAATGTGGCGTTAGAGGTTGAAGAAGTGACAAAATTTTTACGATGTTATGCGGTTCCTCTAGCTTCAAAGGGGAAAGTCATAGGAGCTATTAGTATAAGTATCCCGACTTTTCGAGCTACTGAGAAGAAAAATAAATTGGCAATTGAATTGTTATTAAAGGCAAAAGAAAAAATTGATTCTGTCAATTATAATTAAATTTCACCATAGGGTTTGGAAGATCCATCAGCTTCATTTAGCTGATGGATTTTTATCCGAACAAAATTTTATACATCCCTGTTCCAGGCTGCTGATTCTGGCTAGAGAATAGACTCTATACCCTTTTGATTCCAGCAATTTTCTTCCCGGCTGAAAGGATTTTTCGATAACTATGCCTATGCCTGAAACTTCAGCCCCGGCAGATTCAATCAGACGTATAGCTCCTGAGGCAGCTTCTCCTTTTGCTAAAAAATCATCTATGATTAAAATTCTATCTTTTGCAGTAATGTATTTTTTGGACAGAGTTAAGTTGTAATCTATGGATTTAGTAAAAGAATGTATGACGGTTTGATATATATTGTCGCTTAAAATTTTTGAAGTTTCCTTTTTTAATATCACCATAGGGAGTCCCATTTGAAGTGCTGTCATGGATGCTGGAGCAATTCCGGAACTCTCAACTGTAAATATTTTTGTGGGCTTGGCTTCTTTAAAATAATTTTTAAAATAAGTGCCTATTTCGTACATCAAATTTAAGTCCACCTGATGATTTAGAAAGGAATCTACTTTTAAAATATTTTTATCAATTACAAGTCCATCTTTCAAAATTCTTCTTTTTAATGAGTCCATTTTTATACCACCTTATATAATTATTTTTGGTATTTAAATGCCAAGTAAGAGTTGGATTTTAGAAAAACCGTACTGATTATTGGAATAATACTTATTATATAGAATATAGTTTACAACTTCAACTGTTGTTAATATTGGAAAATACATAATTTAGGAATATAATATATAGTATTATATTGTATTATAGGGAGTGGTTTAAGTGGATTTTTTAGAGCTCAGCAAAAAACGTTATTCTGTTCGAGAGTATGAAAGTAAAAAAGTAGAAGATGATAAACTTTCCAGGATATTAGAGGCGGCTAAAGTGGCACCTACAGCCTGCAACAATCAACCTCAGAGACTTATTGTAGTAAAAACTGAAGAGGGGCTTGAGAAGCTCAAAAAGGGAGCAAATGTATATGGGGCTCCATTGGCTGTAATTGTATGTGTGGATCGCAGTGAGTCATGGAAAAGACCTTTTGACAAGAAGGATATTGGAGATATAGATGCAGGTATAGTGGCCACTCATATGGTACTTGAGGCAGAAGAACTGGGATTAGGTACTATATGGATAGGTTATCTAGATCCCAAGGCAGTTAAAAGCGAATTCAACATTCCAGAAAATGTGGATCCAGTGAGCATCATAGGTATAGGTTATGCAAAAGGTCAGCCTGCGTCACCGAACAGACATAGTACTGAACGTAAACCTCTAGAAAAATGGGTAAATTATGAAACTTTCTAGGGCATACAAATGAAATTTCTGTTATCATAATAACACCACCATTAGAAGAAAATTAAATTTAGTGAACAGTTTTTAGCTGTTCACTGAATTTATCGGGCTATTATTTATGAAGGCCTTGATGTTATTACCTAAGAGTTCTACAAGTCTCTGTCTTGTTTCAATACATTTGCAGCCTATATGGGGAGTTAATATGACGTTTTTCATAGAAAAGAGAGGATTGCTTACGTCAAAAGGTTCCTTTTCCTGAACATCTAAAGCTGCACCTGCAATTATTCCCCTCTGTAAGGCTTCTATTAAATCCTTTTCATTTATTATGGCTCCTCTTGCAGTGTTTATAATAAACGAAGTGGATTTCATGAGTTTAAATTTATCCCTGTCAATGAGATGCTTTGTATCCTCTGTAAGAGGACAGTGAATGGATACGAAGTCACTTTTAGCCAGGAGTTCTTCTAAAGATACAAATTTTACGTTGGGAATTGGTTTTATACTTCTGTTATAGACCAGAACTTTCATATCCAGAGCCAGAGCTGTCTTTATAACACGTTGTCCTATGGCACCAGCTCCAATTATGCCCAGAGTCTTATCTTTTATTTCAACATGCGGTACCTGGAGATCTTTGGTGAAATTGCTGAAGTTCCCTTCTTTCAACATTGTCTGCTGCAGGGTAATAGATGAACATAAGCTCAATATAAAGGTGATGGCAAGTTGTGCCACTGCATCTGTACTGTAGCCGGGTACGTTGCAAACCATAATATTTTTTTTACGGGCAGCTTCTATGTCTATATTGTTGTACCCTGTTCCAGCTTCACAGATAAGTTTTACAGAAGAGGGAAATTTACATATCAAATTGCCACTTAAAGGGAGTTCCTTGGTTACTACAATATTTTGGTCTTTAACTCTTTCTAGAATTTGGTCTTCACTGCTGCTGTCATACAATGCAACTTTAGTAAATTCATCTAATACTGAGAAATTAATTTTTCCATCAAAATTGATTTTGCTTGAATTTAAAAATACAGTATTTTTCATGTTAATCCTCCATGTTATATTACAAAATATTTTAAATTCAGTATAACTTTTGTGAAAATTGCTGTCAAATTGTTAAAGCATTTAAACTACCTATAATATTCTTGAATTTAATGAAGTGACCTGGGAAGAAGCTATAAAATATACAGCTGATAGACTCATGAAAATAAAGAATAAGTATGGAGCTGATTCTATAATGGGGACAGGATGTTCGAGAGGACCTGGGAATGAGGCAAATTATATTATGCAGAAATTCATGAGGGCTGTTGTTGGGACGAATAATGTGGATAATTGTGCCAGGGTCTGTCATGGACCCTCTGTGGCTGGACTTGCCAAGGTGCTGGGCAACGGAGCTATGTCCAATAGCATTCCTGAAATTGATAATGCGGATCTGATTTTTGTTTTTGGGTATAATCCTGCAGAATCTCATCCTATAGTTGCCAGAAGAATAGTGAAAGCCAGGGAAAAAGGTGCAAAGATAGTAGTGGTTGATCCCAGAATAACTGAAAGTGCCAGAATTTCAGACCTGTGGCTTCCAATAAAAGGCGGCACCAATATGGCCCTTGTAAATGGTTTTGCAAATGTCCTTGTAAACGAAGGATTGTATGATAGGAATTATGTGGAGAAATATACTGAAGGCTTTGAGGAATACAGCAGAATACTTGCAAAATATACACCTGAATATGTGGAAAAAATATCCAAAGTACCTGCGCAGAAGATAAGAAAAGCCATGGAAATGTATGCAGCTGCTAAAAGTCCAATGATACTTTATGGTATGGGAGTATGTCAGTTCGGGCAAGCTGTAGATGTGGTAAAGGGACTGGCTTCACTTGCCCTTCTTACAGGAAATTATGGAAGGCCAAGTGTGGGAATAGGGCCTGTCAGAGGACAGAACAATGTTCAGGGCGCCTGCGATATGGGTGCACTTCCAAATGTCTTTCCAGGATATCAAAGTGTAACGGATGAAAGTGTAAGGAATAAGTTTGAAAAAGCCTGGGGAGTTGAAAGACTTCCGGACAAAATAGGATATCACTTGACTGAGGTACCTGAATTGGTGCTTAAAGAGCATAAGTTAAAAGCATATTATATAATGGGAGAGGATTCAGTTCAAAGTGATCCAAATTCCAATGAACTTAAAAAGGCTTTGAATGAACTTGAATTTGTGGTGGTTCAGGATATATTCATGAATAAGACAACTTTATATGCAGATGTAATACTGCCTGCAACTTCCTGGGGGGAACATGAGGGTGTATATACGTCAGCAGACAGGGGATTTCAAAAATTCAACAAGGCAGTTGAACCTATAGGGGATATTAAGCCTGACTGGCAGATAATTTGCGAACTTGCCTCGGCTATGGGATATGAAATGCATTATGATAATACAAAGGAAATATGGGACGAGATGAGAGGACTTTGCCCTAAATTTGCAGGTGCAACTTATAAGAAAGTTGAAAGCTTGGAAGGTGTTTTATGGCCTTGTCCTTCGGAGGATCATCCTGGCACTTCCTACCTGTATGAAAATAATGAATTCAGCACTCCAAGCAAAAAAGGAATCCTGTTTGCTTCAGAATGGAGACCTACTGAGGAATCACCTGGCAGTGAATATCCTCTTAGCTTGTGTACTGTAAGGGAAATAGGACATTATTCGGTTAGGACCATGACAGGAAATTGCCGTGCCCTTCAGCAGCTTGAAGATGAGCCGGGAAGGATACAGATGAGTCCTGAAGATGCGGGAAAACTTAACATAAAAGATGGGCAGCTGGTCAGGGTGTCTTCTAGAAGGGGCTCAGTGATAAGCAGGGCCTATATAACAGACAGGGTAATGAGGGGATCTACCTATATGACTTATCAGTGGTGGATAGGTGCCTGTAATGAACTTACTGTGGATAATCTTGATCCAATATCAAAAACTCCTGAGTATAAATACTGTGCGGTAAAAGTTGAGCCCATAAAGGATCAGGACAGGGCTGAGGAACAGCTGAAGGAAAATTATAAAGATCTCCGAAAAAAGATGGGAGCCTTGAGTTAAAAATATTGAATAATTATCGTATTGATACAGTGCAGTGAAAAGTATAATGGAAACTTTTCACTGTTTTTTTGTAGAGAAATTGTCTTCTATTGAATTTTAACTTCACAAGTATATAATAAAAATCATTAAATGTTCTAATATTGTAAGGGGTGAAGTGATGAAACCATTAGCGGAATTGATGAGGCCGGTTTCACTGGAGGATTTTATTGGACAAAATCAGATATTGGGAAAGGGAAAACCTCTATACAATTTGATAATTAAAAAGATGATACCAAATTGTGTATTATACGGCCCTCCGGGAACCGGCAAGACGACACTGGCTGGTATTATGGCCAATTATATGGATAAAAGATTTTATAAACTCAATGCCACAACGGCATCCTTGAAGGATGTACAGAATATTACATCTAATCTGGACAATTTGCTTAATTACAAGGGAGTTGTCATCTACATAGATGAGCTCCAGTATTTTAACAAGAAACAACAGCAGGCTCTGCTGGAATTTATTGAAAACGGTAAGGTGACTTTAATAGCAAGCACAACTGAAAATCCGTATTTTGCTATACATAAAGCTGTTTTGAGCAGATGCAATATATTCAGATTTTTACCTTTGACTGCTGATGAGGTAATGACCGGACTTAAAAGGGCATTGGATAAATTAATTGGAGAAAATATGAAAATTAAATATTCACGGGATGCCCTTAGATATATAGCTGAAATTTCTCAGGGAGATTATAGAAAGGCCTATAATATATTGGAGCTGGCAGTTAATTCCCAGATGGGAGAGGAGAAGGAAGTATCGGTGGAATGTGTTGAGGGCCTGGGGCAATCATCTATGAGAGCCGATTCCAGCGGCGATGAATTCTACAATGTTTTGAGTGCGCTGCAAAAAAGTATCCGGGGAAGCGATCCGGATGCATCCGTTCATTATCTGGCCAGACTCATAGAAGGCGGTAATATATTGGCTGTAACCCGGAGATTAGCGGTAATTACTGCAGAAGATATTGGACTGGCCTGCCCCAATGCACTTTCGGTGGTTAATTCAGGATTGGAGCTGGCTTTGAAAGTGGGATTTCCTGAAGCCAGAATAATACTTTCTGAACTTGTCATATATCTGGCTACTCTACCCAAATCAAACAGTGCGTATCTGGCCATAAATTCTGCTGTGGAAGATCTAAGGCATACTAATACAGGTGATGTTCCGGATCATCTAAAAGATGCCCATTACGGTGGAGCCAGCAAATTGGGGGTTAAGGGATACAAGTATCCACATGACTACCACAATAATTATGTAAAGCAGGAGTATATGCCAAGGAAATTAAAAGGAAAGAAGTATTATATTACTCAAAATAACAAATATGAAGATAGTATTAAAAAATACTGGAACTCAGTAAAAAAAACTGATGAATCAGGCGATTTTTAACCCTGAGTACTGACAGTGTTATTTGAATAATTCTGGAAGTGAATATATACTTAGATTATTAGTGTTTGATGGGAGGTGCTTATATGGTATGATAAGAAAAGGAAAATTGAAAGATCTGAATACAGATGAATGAAACCTATTATCTAGTATATGAAATTGTAAAATAATAATTTTGTGGAGAGATATTATGCTAAAAAAATTATATAAAAGTTTATTAATCTTGATAGTATTCTTACTATTATTTTTTGGGAACAATTGTTATGCAGCGGAAAATTATAAAGTTTGGAATGATGGAGTCTTAGCCAGTGTGGATAAAAACAAGACGTGGACTGTGACTTTTAATGGAAATGTAGATTTGAATTCAGCTGAGAATTCTATTAAAGTATATGAATTGGATAATAATCAGTCCATGGGGATTGACATTGTAAATTCAGCACCTAATTCAATAAGAATTTCTCCCCGGAGTTTATATATCCCCGGCGAAAGCTATGTCCTGGAAATAGATAACACGTTGAAATCCACCGATGGAAGACAATTAGGACAAGCAGTAAAATACGATTTTACAATAGATAAAGATAACTCTGGAGATGGAATTTCGGTACAAAATTATGATCAATATTATAATGCGTTAAAAGATGCCCTCTCAGATTATAAAAATACATTGATATTAAACATAAGTAATTATGATAAGGACACATATGATTTAAATGTAATAGATACTGTGCTCGATAATAATCCCAATTTGCGTGATTGGTATTTAAGTGCAGAAGCCAACATTCAAGGAAGCAATCCTGCAAAAATGAGTATTTATTTTAAATACACCGATACTAAACAGAATCTTATAAAAAAGGAAAGTGAACTCCAAAATAAGACAACTGAAATAATAAAGAAGGTTACAAACCCAGATATGAAAGATTATCAAAAAGAACTTGCACTTCATGATTATATAGTCAATAATGCAGATTATGATAGAAGTGATGATATTCCCAATGATTCCTATACGGCTTATGGAATTTTGATGAATGGTATTGGCGTTTGTGAAGGTTATGCGGATGCAATGGATAGGCTTCTTATGGCAGCTGGAATAGAGTGTAAAATGGTCATAGGAAGGGCAAATGGCGGGAATGGATGGGTAGATCATGCCTGGAATATAGTGAAAATACAGGGTAAATATTATCAATTGGATTCTACCTGGGATGATCCCGTTACGAATGACGGATCCCACTTGATTTCTCATTCTTATTTTAATGTAACAGACAATGAAATGGCTCAAAGTCATGTATGGGACAGAACAAAATATCCTAGGTGCAGTAGCACGGATTACAGCTTTTACAACATAAATTTAAGATAAGGGTCAGTTCAGATCTGACTCTTATCTTAAATTAATCTATTGACAACTCAGAGGAATAATTATATTATATAAATGAAAATGATTATCATTATTATTTATATGAGGTGACCAAAATGAGTAAAGTAAACATTATTTATTGGAGCGGAACGGGTAATACAGAATCCATGGCCAATTTAATAGCGGAAGGTGTAAAAGAAAGAGGGGCGGAAGTCAATGTGTTAAATGTTTCTGAAGCTTCTCCAGATGATGTAAAAAGTGCAGATATAGTTTTACTTGGATCTCCTGCCATGGGAGTTGAAGTAATTGAAGAGGAAGAAATGGATCCTTTTGTTGAATCCATCTCTTCTTGTGTGTCGGGTAAAAAAGTAGGGCTCTTTGGATCTTACGGTTGGGGAGACGGAGAGTGGATGAGGAATTGGGCTAAAAGAATGGAAGATTATGGTGCAAATCTATTGAATGAAGGATTTATTGTACAGGAAGCGCCGGAAGGAGAAATAAAAGAGGATTGCAAAAATTTTGGAAGGCAAATATTAAATGAATGATAACAGTTTTACAGATCTTGTTTGTGAGGAAGATGAAAAAAAATACATGATGACACTTATCACTTATAGTATATCTCCTACCATATCAGGGTATAAGCCTGCTTCTATAATAAATATTTCTAATAAATATAAAAACATGTATGATCTTTGGTGTAAATATGGAGAAGAATATATAAAAGATATAAATTTAAAGGTCTTTGAAATTTTTAGTAATAACAGCTCATTGTTACTTTTGTTTTACAATGAAACATTTTTGTACAGAATTTTGTCTTGCCAGGATAATATAGAATTTTTAAGTGAATTTGGATATTCTAAAGATATGTGTTTAATGGATTTGTTGAATTTGTTGAGGGAAAGATATAAGTGCAATTTTTGTCCACATGAGATGGGTATTTTTCTGGGAATACCCCTCCCAGATGTAAAAGATTTTATATATGGGAAGGATAAAAAATGTATATGCTGTGGATATTGGAAAGTATATAATGACAGAGAACAAGCATTGAAAACTTTTGAAAATTACGATAGGTCAAGATATAATTTTATGAAATTGATCAGAAAAAATACGGAAATTATTAAAGCTGTAGAGATGCTTTCCTCTGCTGTTAGATGAATGTAATGAGTAGATAGAACTGCTGCTTGTTTAAGTGCAGTTCTATCTTTATATGTAAATTTTATATTTTGTTTATAATTTTACACTTCTTTTATTAACAAATATAGTATATTATATTTAATGGTATATATTTTACTATTTAAAAAAGGAGTTTTGAATCATGAAGATTAAAAAGATTTTCAGCAAATTGATGATTGTACTTATGGTTCTGACGTTGTCTGCATCTTTTGGAAATACCAGGGCTTATGCAGATGCTTATAAAGTTGTGACTTTGGGAGGAGATCTTACAAATAAACAAAAAGAGGATATGCTTAAATATTTTGGTGTTGCCAGGCAGGATGTAAATGTAATAGAAGTGAATATAGATGAAGAGAGGAAATATCTTGGAAACATTGCAACCAGCCAGCAGATAGGTACTAAATCCATATCCAGTTCCTATGTGGAGCCAACTTCAAGCGGAGGTCTAAATGTAAGTACCAATAATATATACTGGGTGAGCAGCAGCATGATAAAAAACGCACTTATAACAGCAGGAATAAAAAATGCAAATGTAAAAGTATCTGCACCCTTTAATGTATCGGGAACTGCAGCACTTACTGGAATTTTAAAGGGTTTTGAGAGCAGCAGCAGTGGAAATAAAATTGATGAAGCCAAGAAAGAAGCTGCCAATGATGAATTGATGACTACGGGAAATCTTGGAGATAAAATAGGGAAAGACAAAGCTGCTGGTCTTATAAATGACATAAAAACCCAGGTGGTGAAGGAAAAACCTAAGACAGAAGAAGGAGTAAGGCAGATAGTCGAAAATGTAACTAATAATTACAATTTAAATCTGAGCACCGGAGATATTGACAAAATAACTGCACTTATGACAAAAATAAATGGGCTGAATTTGAATTTTGGGGATATAAAAGGACAGCTGAGCAGTGTGGCGGATCAATTAAAGGGAGAATTGTCAAGTGATCAGGCGCAGGGATTTTTCGCTAAAATAATTAATGCCATTAAAACATTTTTTTCTAATCTTTTTTAAAATATAATATATAAATTTAAAGAAAGGTGAGTTGTCGTATGAAATATGATAAGCCGGTTATAGGATTTATTGGATTGGGAGTAATGGGGAATAGTATGGCTTCCAATATTTTAAAGGGCGGTTATGATTTACTGGTATATAATAGGACAAAGTCAAAAGGGGATAATCTTGTTGCGGAGGGGGCAAAATGGAAGGATAATCCGGCAGATATTGCAAAGGAGTCAGATATTGTTATATCCATGGTAGGATATCCACAGGATGTAGAGGAAATTTATTTTGGAAAAGACGGAATAATTGAAAATATAAAAAAAGGCGGCATAGTGGTGGATATGACTACATCCAGGCCTTCTCTTGCAAAGGAGATATATAGTGAAGCTAAGGAGAAAGGAGTATATTCATTGGATGCTCCTGTTTCAGGAGGAGATGTAGGTGCAAAAAATGCTGCACTTTCAATTATGGTTGGGGGAGATAAGGAAGTATTTGAAAAAGTACTGCCTGTTTTCAAACTCATGGGTAAAAATATAGTCTGGCAGGGAGAAGCAGGTGCAGGGCAGCATACCAAAATGTGTAATCAAATAGCTATAGCAGGAAATATGATGGGGGTATGCGAAACAATGGCATATGCGAAGAGATCCGGATTGGATCCTGAGAGAGTTCTTAAAAGCATAGAAACTGGAGCTGCCAGCAGTTGGTCCCTTAGTAACCTGGCTCCTAGAATGATAAATGGGGATTTTGAACCGGGATTTTATGTGAAGCATTTTATAAAGGACATGAACATAGCTTTAAGTGAAGCTGAAAATATGAATTTAGATACCCCTGCATTAAAACTTGCGAAATCTCTTTACGATAAACTGGAAAAAGAAGGCAATGGCAGCAGCGGTACTCAGGTACTCTATAAGTTAATAGACAGATAGTTTTGTTTGAATTGATGAATTTCAAATTATTGAGGGTGATTGAAGTATGGATTATGAAGTGTTTAAAATAGAGACATTTATACCGGAAAAGTATGTTGATGCCCTGAGGGAAGAGCTGAACTCAATTGGAGCTCTCAGCATTGGAGGCAACTATGACAATTGCATGTCTGTTTCCAAAGTTACAGGATATTGGAGGCCCTTAAAGGGGGCAAATCCTTTTTTGGGAGATGTGGGAAAAGTGAGCAGGGAGATAGAATGCAAAGTGGAATTTTGCTGTAGAAGTCATATTGTAAAAAAAGCCCTGGATATCATAAAAAAAGTACATCCCTATGAGGAACCTGTTATAAATGTAATTCCTCTCATCAATTATTACTTTATGTAAAACGAACATAAACATTTACACATGATTTAAAGTTGATTCTATATTTGGCAGTCAGGTGAATTATTCTGGTTGTAATTAAAAATAAACTATTTTTATCCGAACGCTACCAGTGCTAATACTCCCAACTTCTTAAAGCTTACGATAAGCACTGCTACGCGCCTGGATAAGTTCTGCTAAGGTTCAGCTGGAGAAAAGTATTTCTTATAGGCAAACTCCATCTGATAGGCAAACTCCATCTGAACCCAAGAATCACTTGATGGGGAAATTATTAGAATTGTGACTAAATAATTTGTAAATTGTTGATTTTTAGCAAATTTTATGGTAATATATAACTTGTGATAATATTTACTTTGTAATAATTAATATTATGTTACATATTTTATTATGAGGTAGATTGTCATCAACTCAAACTTAATGTATGGGGAGTGTGTTTATGAAAAGAGATGCGAGGAAGGACAAGGAAAATTCTAAGAATAATGAATTGAGTAAAAGCTTTTTTAAATCCTATTTGCAATTTTTTCTACTGATTGTTTTTTCTGTAGTGCTTATAGGATTTATTGCTTTTTTCAGTACAAAAAGTGCACTGACTACATTAGGACAAACTGCCATAAGAAATAGAGTTCAAATGGGGCTTGCCATGATGGACAGCCTGGAAAGTCAAGTCAAAAAGGGAAAGATTACAAGAACTGATGCCCAGGAAATATTTAAAAGCGAGATGCTTAATCCAAAGCAGTCCGATGGGAAGACAAGGGGATTGAATTCAAAATTGGAATTGAATATAGAGGCATATATGTATGCTGTCAACAGCAGGGGTATAGAGCAGATGCATCCTTATAAAGAAGGGGAAGATATTTCAAAGGTCAAGGATTCGGATGGGAATAATTTATTGCAGCTTATAATCAATGAAGCTAAAAACCCTAAAGATGGAGGAATAGTTCATTTTAACTGGAAGAACCCGGGAGAAACTCGTGAAAGACCTAAAGTAAATGCAGTGGCGTATTTTCAGCCCTGGGACTGGTACATAAATGTAGGATGCTATGATGAGGATTTTTATAAGCCTATATATAGGGTTTCGATCATTATAGCGGGGGTATCTGCAGCCATGATATTGATTTCCATATTGTTTATAATGAGACTCATGAAGAAAAAAGTAAATCCACTGAGCCAAATAGTGAATTCCATGAGTATGGCAGCAGCGGGCGATATGTCTGTAAAAGTGGATGTGACAAGTAAGGATGAAATAGGATATATAGGCAGAGTGTTTAACAAAATGATAGATGAAATAAGAAGTTTGCTTATAAATATAAAGAAGCTGTCTGACACTATAGATGAGAGAATAGAACTTATAAATTCGTCCACTACGGCCACATTTGAAAATTCAAATGGAATAAAGGATGCTATGGAAGAAATTTCATCTGCAATAAATAATTCAGCAAAAGACATGCAAAGTAGTGTTGAAAATATGAATATTTTATCAAAAAATGTAGATGAAGTGAAGGAAAATGGCATAAATATGAAAAATGGGGCTTCAGAAGCAGGAAAGCTGAATTCAAGTATTGTGGATATACTTACAGAGTTGGAAAAGAAAAGTTCAGAAAATATAACTGCAGCTCAGGAGACAAATAACAATCTAAAGCAGTTGATAAAAAAATCCAATGACATATTGGATATAGTGAGCACTATAGAAGAGATATCCGATGAAATAAATTTGCTTTCATTAAACGCTTCTATAGAATCTGCTAGAGCAGGAGAGGCCGGAAGGGGATTTGCCGTAGTAGCAGATCAAATCAAGGAGCTGTCCAATCAGACTTCTAAATCCGTTAAGCAGATCAATTCACTTATAAAGGATCTCACCCATGCTGAGAATGTTTCAGCAAATAATGTGGAGATATATGGAGAAATAGTGCGTTCCCAGATACCTACGATAAACAAGACAAAGCAAATTTTGAACGGGGTAGTCGAATTTATAAAGGGTATACCTCAGACAATTGAAAAAAATGTGGATAAAATAAGTGAAGTACATAAAAACAAGGACATGATCAACTCTTCAATGGATTCAATACTTTCTGTTACCGAAGAAATATCAGCTTCATCTGAGGAGATAACAGCTTCGACTTCTGAGGTGAAGGAAAAGATGGGAGATGTTAAAGATCTAGTGAGAGAATTAGGACAATCTTCAAAGGATCTAAAAGAAATGATAGACAAATTTTCTTTATAACACTCCTGTGGGTAATGAATAAAATGAATTAAAATAGTTATTGACATTGGAAACAATTTGTATTATACTTACTACCATACTTATAGTTGATATAAAAACTTGGATAAGGAATAGTAGGTATGTTAGTATTTTAAAGAGAGCGGTAAAAGATGGGAAGCCGTAAATACTGCATGTTGAACTCGCCTTGGAGTTGCAGGCTGAATTGATATAGTAGGCTGTGCCGGCATATGTCGTTATTTAATTGAGTACGAATTTGGGTGGTACCGCGAACAGATTTCTCGCCCCATAGAGAAATCTGTTTTTTTATATTAACTTTTAAAATATGGGAATATTTATTTCAAAAAATGAATATCAATAAGCTGTGAGGGGAAGTAGTAGACATAATTTCTATTTTAAAGAGAACGGGCATTTATGGTGAGAGCCTGTGAATAGTATATGTGTTGAACTCGTCCTGGAGCTGTAGGCTGAAATAGTAGTAAGCCTTATCGGTAAAAAGCCGTTATTTAATTGAGTACAAATTTGGGTGGTACCGCGGACAGACTTCTCGCCCCATAGAGGAGGCTGTTTTTTATTTGCCTTATTTTAAATTAGAAAATATGGGGACTTTCAAAAAAATTTCAACTGGCCAATTGAGATTATATGATACATGAGTAGGTATTTTTAAAGAATTACAAGGACAAATTGGAGGAAAAATCGTTATGGAAAATAGAATATATATTTTTGATACTACGTTGAGAGATGGAGAGCAGACTCCTAAAGTGAGCTTAAATATAAATGATAAATTGAGTATTGCAAAACAGCTTGAAAAATTAAATGTGGATGTCATAGAGGCTGGTTTTCCAGCGGCTTCCAATGGAGATTTTGAGGCAGTCAAAGCTGTGGCAAATGAAATAAAATCACCACATATAGTAGCTCTGGCAAGAGCTTTAAAAAGCGACATACAGACTGCCTGGAATGCAATTGATGATGCTCAAAAGCCAAGAATCCATGTTTTCATTGCCACCTCGGATCTGCACATGAAATACAAATTGAAAATGAAACCGCAGGAGGTCCTGAAAAGAGCGGTGGATATGGTGAGATATGCCAAAAGTTTGTGCCCCAGTGTGGAATTTTCACCAGAGGATGCCACGAGAACGAGACCAGAATTTTTGTATAAGGTGCTGGAAGCTGCTATAGACGCCGGAGCCGATATAGTAAATATACCTGATACCGTTGGGTATTCTACGCCAAGCCAATACGGTGCATTCATAAAGGGCATCAAAGAAAATGTATTTAATATAGACAAAGCCATTATAAGTGTTCACTGTCATGATGATCTCGGCATGGCGGTGGCCAATTCTCTGGCAGCAGTGGAAAATGGAGCTAGACAGGTGGAATGTGCAATGAATGGTCTCGGAGAGAGGGCAGGAAATGCGGCTCTTGAAGAAATAGTGATGGCTATTAAAACCAGAGCTGATCTTTTTAACTGCCATACGGGCATTGTAACAGAGGAATTGACAAGGACCAGTAAGCTTGTGAGCCACATAACGGGGATGCAGGTTCAAAACAATAAGGCAGTAGTAGGTGCAAATGCCTTTGCACATGAATCGGGCATACATCAGCATGGGGTTTTAAACTGCAGGGAAACTTATGAAATTATGACTCCGGAGTCTGTAGGATTGAAGAAAAGTTCTATAGTACTTGGAAAACATTCAGGAAGGCATGCTTTTGTCAAACATCTTGAAGAACTGGGTTATAAAAATCTAGATAAGGATAAGGTAAATGAAATCTTTGAAGAATTTAAAAATCTAGCTGACAAGAAAAAAGATGTCTCCGATGAAGATATAGAAAGTCTTGTAAAAAATGAGATATTTCAAGTACCTGAGGTGTTCAATTTAAAATACTATCAGGTTTCTACAGGGAATACTACAGTATCCACATCCACTGTGAGGTTGGAGTATGAAGGTAAAAGTGTAAGTGAGGCCTCCTGCGGAGATGGGCCTGTAGATGCTACTTTTAAAGCTATTGAAAAAGCGGCGGGAATTAAAGTGAATTTAAATGACTATTTTATAAAATCAGTGGGATATGGCAAGGATGCCCTGGGCGAAGCTACTGTAAAAGTGGAAAAAGATGATAAGATTTTTTCAGCAAAAGGGTTGAGTACTGATATAGTGGAAGCCAGTGCAAAAGCTTTTGTAAATGCCATGAATAAAATGTATTATGAAGTTTCTCCAGAAAAAGCTGCGGCTTATTGATGCTGAGGCAGAATCACTTAAACTAAAATTTTAGTAGGAGTTGATATAAATGGGTATGACAATGACACAGAAGATATTGGCCCGCCATGCGGGAGAAGATTTTGTAAAAGCCGGGCAGTTAATAAAAGCCAAGCTGGATTTGGTGCTTGGAAATGATATAACCACCCCGGTGGCCATAAAAGAATTTGATAAAATTGGGATTGGAAGGGTTTTTAACAGAGATAAGATAGCTATTGTCCCAGATCATTTTACCCCCAATAAGGATATAAAATCAGCACAGCAGTGCAAATGTGTGAGAGAATTTGTCAAAAAAGCGGAAATTAAAAATTATTTTGAAATTGGGCAGATGGGAATTGAACATGCACTTATTCCAGAAAAGGGTTTGGCAGTATGTGGAGATGTTGTGATAGGAGCAGATTCCCATACCTGTACTTATGGAGCTTTGGGGGCTTTTTCCACAGGAGTTGGGAGTACGGATATGGCCGCAGGCATGGCCACTGGAGAGGCGTGGTTTAAAGTTCCACCGGCAATAAAATTTGTACTTGATGGAAAACTGCCTAAATGGGTAAGTGGAAAGGATGTTATTTTACACATCATAGGAATGATAGGAGTGGACGGAGCCCTCTATAAATCCATGGAATTTACAGGCAAAGGAGTAGATGAACTTTCCATGGATGATCGTTTTACCATATCCAATATGGCAATAGAAGCAGGGGCCAAAAATGGAATCTTTCCCGTAGATGAAAAAACTGTGGACTATATAAGGAAACATTCAAAAAGAGAATATAGAGTATACGAAGCGGATGAGGATGCAGAGTATGAAAAAGTTATACACATAGATCTGTCTAAACTGCGTCCTACAGTGGCATTTCCACATATTCCTGAAAATACCAGAACCATTGATGATGTAGGAGATATAAAAATAGATCAGGTGGTCATAGGTTCCTGCACTAACGGGAGAATAAGTGATTTGAGATCTGCAGCCAGTATTTTAAGAGGAAGAAAGGTAAATAAAAATGTGAGGACAATTATTTTTCCTGCCACCCAGGCAATATATCTTCAAGCCCTGAGAGAGGGTATTATAGAAACTTTCGTAGAATCAGGAGCTGTGGTTAGTACTCCTACCTGCGGACCTTGTCTCGGAGGACATATGGGAATACTTGCAGAAGGAGAGAGGGCGGTTTCAACTACAAACAGGAATTTTGTCGGAAGAATGGGACATGTAAAAAGCGAAGTTTATCTTGCAAGTCCGGCAGTAGCTGCGGCTTCGGCAGTGATGGGTAAAATTGCATCCCCGGAGGAGGTGGTAAAATGATAGAGGGAAAAGCGATTAAATACGGCGATAATGTTGATACAGATGTTATAATACCAGCTAGATATCTAAATACCAGCGATGAAGAGGAACTTGCCTCACATTGTATGGAGGATCTGGATAAAGAATTTCCTTTGAAAGTGAAGAACAATTCCATACTTGTGGCAGGGAAAAACTTTGGGTGCGGATCTTCAAGAGAACATGCACCTATAGCCATCACGGCGTCTGGGGTTGAATGCGTGATAGCGGAAACTTTTGCCAGAATATTTTATAGAAATTCCATAAATATAGGTCTTCCCATAATTGAATGTAAAGAGGCGGCCTGTGGTATAGAGGAAAATGACCAGGTATCGGTAGACCTGGCTTCAGGCAGGATAATCAATGTTACTAAAAATAAAACATACAATGCTGCTCCATTTCCTGAATTTGTACAGAAAATTATAAAATCACAGGGGCTTATAAATTATTTAAAGAGAGAGGTGGCAGGTAAGTGAAAATAGCTGTTATATCAGGAGATGGAATTGGCAGTGAAATAATTGCGCAGGGAAAAAAGGTATTGAGGACTGTTGCTCATAAATATAATTTTGATTTTGAATATGAAGATGTACTTTTGGGGGGAAGTGCATTTGATAAAAAGGGGACTCCACTGCCGGAAGAAACTGTAGAGATCTGTAAGAATAGTGAAGCAGTGCTTTTAGGAGCAGTAGGAGGGCCTAAATGGGATAATCTTCCCGGCAATTTAAGGCCGGAATCAGGACTTCTAGGTATGAGAAAAGCTCTTGGAGTATTTGCAAATTTAAGGCCGGCCATATTGTTTCCTGAGCTTGTAGGATCATCCAATCTGAAGCCTGAGGTTTTGGGAAGAGGGCTGGACATAATGATAGTCAGAGAATTGATAGGAGGAGCCTATTTTGGAGAAAAAGGCACGGTAAATATAAAAGGGGGTCAAAAAGCTTGGGATACCATAGCTTATACAAGCTTTGAGATAGATAGAATAGCAAGGAAATCTTTTGAAATAGCGAGAAAGAGAAATAAAAGACTTACACTGGTGGATAAAGCCAATGTACTTGAAAGTTCAAAGCTGTGGAGAAAAACTGTGCGGAAAATTTCAGATGAATACAAAGATGTAGAAGTCAGCTATATGTATGTGGATAATGCGGCAATGCAGCTTATAAGGGATCCTAAACAATTTGACGTGATACTGACTGAAAATATGTTCGGAGACATATTAAGCGATGAAGCTTCCATGCTGACAGGTTCTCTTGGAATGCTTCCTTCTGCTAGTGTCAGAGGTGACTCTTTTGGCCTTTATGAACCAGTACATGGTTCTGCACCGGACATTGCAGGGCAGAATAAGGCGAATCCAATTGGCACAATTATGAGTATTGCAATGATGCTCAAATACAGTTTTAACATGACAACTGCCGCTGAAGATATAAAAAATGCAGTGTCTCAGGTTCTCGGTGGGGGCTATAGAACTGTGGACATTGCAGAAAAAGATACAGAAGTTATCGGAACTGAAGAAATGGGAGAACTGATTTGTAAATATATGTAAGGGGGTCAGTCCCCTTTAAAATGGATTTGTGTATGTTGATTTTACACAAATCTATTTTTGTTATGATTATAAAAAAATATGCAAGAAAATGGGGACAAGTAGAGTAGTATTTTTATTGGCAAAAAAGTTCAAAACTGATAATATAGGATTGTTAGCTGCAATTAAAGAATTTGTTACAGATAATGTTACTTAATTTTGTCTAAAATAATTTCTAAAATATTAGAATGGGGTGAGACTATGAGAGACAAGTATGATGTATTGGTAATAGGAGGCGGTGTAATAGGCAGTTCAATAGCCAGAGAGCTTTCACGCTATAAGCTTAAGGTAGCTGTTCTGGAAAAGGAATTGGATGTAGTTTGTGAAACAAGCGGCCGGAATAGTGGTGTCATTCATGCAGGATTTAACAGCAGGCCGGGAACACTTATGGCTAAATACTGCGTAGAAGGATGTCTTGGATTTGATAAGGTAGCAAAAGAATTGGACATACCGTTTAAAAGAACAGGAAAATTGGTAGTAGGATTTACAAAGGATGATTTAGAAGGACTGGAAGAATTAAAAGAAAAAGGTGAAAAAAATGGAGTCCCGGGATTAAAAATAATATCTGAAAAGGAAATAAGGGAAAAGCAGCCTTATGTAAAAGGGAAAACGGCATTGTTTTCACCGATGACAGGTATAGTAAATCCCATAATTTATACTATAGCGTTGGCAGAGAATGCATGCCAAAATGGAGTAGAATTTTTCATGGGAAGAGAAGTAAGGGGAATAAAGAGGATAGAAAAAGGCTATGAAGTATCTACAGACGATGAAATTTTTCAAACCAGATGGGTGATAAACAGTGCAGGGCTAAATTCAGACAAGATTGCTAAGATGGTTGGGATAGAAGATTATACAATATATCCCTGCAGAGGCGAATATTTTATACTGGATAAAAATTTTAGCAAATACTTAACTATGCCGGCTTATCCTGTACCAAATAAAAAGGAGGGGGGACTTGGTATTCATCTTACTCCTTCAGTAGATGGAAATGTGCTTATAGGACCAAGCGCAGTCTATATAGACGAAAATGATAATTATTCATCCACCCAGAAAGTAATGGATATGCTTATAGAAGGCGGTAGGAAAATACTTCCTCAAATAGAGAGAAAGTATTTTATAAGGAATTTTTCGGGTATAAGACCTAAGTTGGTGAGCAAGGAAAAGGGCGGATATGCGGATTTTGTAATTGGAGAGAGAAAGAGTGTACCGAATGTAATCAATTTAATAGGAATAGAATCTCCTGGGCTTACGAGTGCTCTTCCAATAGCCAGAGATGTAGTAAAAATAATAGCCGGGAAAGAAGTTCTTCAAGAGAATGAAAAATTCAATCCGATTAGAAGGGGAATACTGAAATTCAATGAACAATCGGATGAAAAACAAGCTGAGCTTATAAAGCAGGATCCAGATTACGGTGAAATATTTTGCAGATGTGAAACGGTGACAAAACATGAAATTTTAGAAGCAATTCACAATCCATTGGGAGTCAAGACACTGACGGGAATTAAAAATAGAACAAGAGCAATGATGGGGAGATGTCAGGGCGGATACTGTCAGACAAGAATCGTAAAACTTTTGATGGAAGAACATGATTTAAAACCAGAAGAAATAAGGTATTCGAGGAAGAACGGATATCTATTTGAAGGGAGGGTCAGATAATGAAGATAATGGAAAAGGATGTAATTATTATAGGAGCGGGCCCTGCAGGACTTGCTGCAGCTATAAGATTAAAAGAAAATGGTATAGATGATGTACTTGTATTGGAGAGAGAAAAAGCTCCAGGAGGAATACTTAAGCAGTGTATACATGATGGATTTGGACTTTTGAGATTTAAGGAAGCACTCAGCGGACCTGAATATGCGGATAGGTTTATACAAAAAGCAAAAGAAAAAAATGTGGAAATAGAAACAGGAGCCACAGTTGTAAGACTTACAAAAAATAAAGAAGTTACGGCTGCAACCAGAAATGGATTAAAAAAATATAAAGCAAAAGCTGTTATTTTATCAATGGGATGCAGAGAGAGAACCAGGGGAGCTATAAGTATACCAGGAACAAGACCTGCTGGTATTTTTACGGCAGGTGTTGCCCAAGCCTATATAAATTTAAATGATCTTATGGTTGGGGAAAATATTATTATTCTTGGTTCCGGCGATATAGGTCTCATAATGGCGAGAAGGCTTACACTGGAAGGTGCTCATGTCATTGCAGTATTTGAAAAACTGCCATATCCAAGCGGCCTTCCCAGGAATATACAGCAGTGTTTGAATGATTACAACATACCTCTTTATTTAAGTCATACTATTACCAACATAATAGGTAAGGATAGAATTCAGGAGGTTGCAGTCAGTGAGCTTGACGAAAATGGAAAGCCTATAGAGGGTACTGAAAAAAATTATAAATGTGATACTTTGATTTTGTCAGTTGGATTGATACCTGAAAATGAATTGTCACTGCAAGCTGGTATTGAACTTGATAAAAGAAGTAATGGCGCCATTGTAGATGAAAATTTGCAGACCAATGTTTCTGGAATATATTCAGCAGGAAATGTACTGCATGTCCATGATCTGGTGGACTATGTATCTTTGGAGGGAGAAAAAGCTGCTGAATCAGTGACTAGGCAGCTTAAAGGCCGTATCACGGGAAAAGGCATAATAGGTATAAGTACGGATGGAACAATTGGAAACATTGTACCAAATAAAATAAGTGGAAATGAAGACTTGGAGCTGGCCTTGAGAGTGAGAAAACCATCTAAAGATAAAGTTATAAAAGTTATGCAGGGAGAGAAAGTTATAAAAACTGCTAAACTGAAGAAACTTAATCCTGCAGTAATGATACATTTGAATGTTAAAAAAGAAGATATCAAGTCTCAACAAGATATTAAGGTGGTGGTAGAGGTATGAAGAGAGATTTGACGTGTATAGTATGTCCTAATAGTTGTGAGATCACAATTGAATATGATGGGAAAAATATCATGAGTGTAAATGGAGCAACTTGTAAAAGAGGAGAAAAATATGCAAGGCAAGAAATACAGGATCCCAAGAGAACCATTGCAACTCTGGTAAAGGTTAAAAATGGCAAGGAACCTTTAGTAAGTGTTAGAACCAAGGATCCAATACCTAAAGATAGAATATTTGATGTCGAAAAAGAAATAAAAAAAGTAGAATTAGAGGCGCCAGTGGGAATGCATCAAATTGTGGTAAAAAATATTTTAAATCTGGGTTCTGACATTATAACGACAAAAAGAGTAGAGAAATTATAATGAATTAGGGGGTTGTATATATGAATTTTAAGATAGATGTATTATGTAAGGCATTTCCGGGTAAATCCACTATAGGTGCATTGGGATGGAGCAATGTAGCACTTATACGTATGAAAGACAGAAACATTTTATTTGATACAGGGTCTCAGGGAATTCGTCCAAATCTTTTAAAGGCACTTGAAGAGTTATCAATGAAACCAGATCAAATTGACAGAGTTTTTTTGAGCCATCTGCATTTTGATCATTGCGGCAATGCATCCTTGTTTCGAAATGCAAGATTTATTATAAGTGAAGCTGAGTGGAAATATGCTACTACGGAAGAAGATGTCTTTACAACAGAGGAATCTGTAAAATATTTAAGTGATAGGGAAAAAATAATTATATCCGGAGATGGAGATGAAATTTACCCTGGCGTGAAAGCCATATTTACTCCGGGACATACTCCTGGAGGAATGTCCATGGTTCTCGAAGCAGATAATGAGACATGGATTATTGCAGGTGATGCAGTAAAAAACAGGATAGAGCTGCTGAAGGGGGAAGTGGATATGTCTTTAGATAATGAACAAAGCAGGCAGAGCATATTGAGAATAAAGAATATTGCAGATCGTGTTTTACCTGGACATGATTGCTGGATGAAAATCAAAGACAATAAAATTATTCCTGAAGAAAAAGTACAGGTTGATATAACTTTACCTGGGGGAATACAGGGTGGAGAAGATGGTGTATTTAAATTAGCTGTTGAAAATAGACCGTTATTTTAAAATTCAATAGACAAAAGTAAGATGTTAAAATTGTAAATATGAAGGGGGATTATAAGTTGCCTGACATTGATAATAAAAATAATATTGCTGATGGTGTTATGGACGAGAAAACTAAAAAGAGTATATTATGGGGTGCTACATTTTTTACTGCAACCACTTCAACGGTTGGTGCCGGATTCTTGACTCAAACAGCTCAATTTGCACAGGACTATAAATTGTCGCTTATTTTAGTGATTATAGCTGTATGCATAATAAATATTTTCACACAAATCAATGTATGGCGCATATTATGTGTTTCAAAACTGAAAGCGCAGGACATTGCAAATAAAATTGTACCCGGGCTGGGATATGTGATTTCATTTTTGATATTATTGGGAGCAATAGCTTTCAATACAGGTAATATAGGCGGTGCAGCATTGGGGTTTAATATTCTTTTTGGTATTAATTTTAAAGCAGGATATATTTTAGCAGGCATTTCCGCTGTCCTCATATTTTTATCCAAAAATATAGGCAGAGCTCTAGATCAATTTTCAAAGATATTGGGTATTATTATGATACTTGTTATTTTTTACATGACTGTAGCAGTTCTTCATGGGAATTCAATGAGTACTGGAATTAGATTGGATTATGGCACTCTGTTCCCCCAAAACCCATCAACCTTGTTATTTCCAACTATAACTTTAATGGGAGGAACAATTGGAGGTTTCATATTATTTTCCGGGATGCATCGTCTGCTGGATGCAGGAATTTCTGGAGAAGAAAATTTAAAGGGAGTGGAGAGTTCTGCCATCTCAACAGTAGCTATAACAACAGTTATAAGGATTATGCTGTTTTTGGTAGCTTTAGGTGTGGTAGCCAGGGGAATAGGATTAGATCCTACCAATCCGGCGGCATCGGCTTTTAAATATGGAGCAGGAAATTTAGGATATATATTCTTTGGAGTGGCTATTTTGTGTGCAGCAGTTACATGTGTTGTAGGAGCTTCTTACACTACTGTTACTTTTTTTAAGACATTGAGTCCCTTTGTAAGCAGACATGAGAGAATCCTCACAAGTGTCATAATTGCCATTTCAACGCTTATAATGACTGTGCTGGGCAAACCGGCTAAATTGCTCATAGTTGCAGGTTCTCTAAATGGCCTCATTATTCCCGTGATGCTTGTTATGATTTTAATAGCATCCAGGAGAAAAGATATTGTGGGAAACTATAAGCACCCAAAATGGTTATTTATAACAGGTGTTGTCATAGTTATAATAACTGCCTATGCGGGAATAGAATCCTTGACTAACATCAAAGCGTTATTTTCATAATATGTAAATATATGTAATGGGGTCAGTCCCCTTACATCAGGAAATTTTTCTGGCATTTTTATCATAATAACAATTTGGATTTTCCCAGTTAACTATTAAATCTGTGGCCATCATAGCTGCTGAAATGGCATAAATTATATCTCTGACGAAGGATTTACTCTCCTTGTCATATCTTTCACGCATGCAGTATATTACTGATGATATGCTTTTTTCAGTAATATCTACATTTGTTATAATTTTGATTTTTTTAAATATTAAAAGGCCTATAAAAATAAAATGAAGGCACAGTTCATATATGAAATGCTGAAAAAGGTTTCTCTCTTTATATTCTTTTGTATGATATAGACAGAAATAATCACAGATAAAATGGCATATCATGCCTAAAATGACTGAAAATTTTTTTATTGACATTCTGGTATTGATCAGCTGATCGCAGTATTCGCATACTATATCCATACTTTCACTTAGGTAATGGTGAAAATTGGAGCTGTCCCTTACAAAATCAGGTCTTATACTGCCGTATAAGAAATTAAATTTATTCAGTTTAATATTAAAATTTTTTGAACAGTATTTAAATATGATATTGGAAATCAATAAGTGGGTATCTGTTATCATTATAAGATCACCTTTCTCCCTATTTGATATCTTCACCTTTGAACTTTGCTTTTTTACCAATTGTGCATTGAGTATATAAAATCCACCTTCACTTATATATATATACTTTGAAAGTTAAAGCCAGATTAATGTAGGGTTAATTAAATATTTTATTTTATCACGTGGCTGCCATTGCATAATTATGTGTATATATATATAATAATTTTGAAGTTTAAACTTTAATAGTATGCCTTCTCTAATAATTTCAGAAGGTTTTTTTGAATTCTGCTGAAAATGAACATTGGCAAATTAGAAGGAATTCGCTGGTTGTTATTGGAATATTATAAGGGAACACAGATGACAGACAGCAGATAATTATTTTGGAGGAAAATGAGCAGATGAAAAATGTAGACAAAAAGAGTGAAGCTTATGATGTAACATCTCTGACTTCTCTGGAAAAATTGGAACCGGTTCGTGTTAGACCCGGCATGTATATAGGTTCTACAGGCAGCCGGGGTCTTCATCACTGTATATGGGAGATATTAGATAATTCCATAGATGAGATTTCAAATGGATTTGGAGATATGGCCTGTGTAACTTTAAATGAAGATGGGAGTGTGTCTGTAGAAGATAATGGCAGGGGGATTCCCACAGGTATCCATCCTGTAAAAAAAATAAATGGAGTGGAAATGGTATTTACACAGCTGCATACAGGAGGAAAATTTAATAATGAGGTCTATAAGACTTCGGGAGGACTTCACGGTGTAGGTGCTGCTGTAGTAAATGCACTATCCAAGTGGATGGAAGTGGAAGTCAAGCGAAATGGGCACATTTATGCTCAGAGATTTGAATATGCTTATGACAGACATCTTAAAAAAGATATGCCCGGGACACCAGTCACTGATCTTAAGATAATAGGAGATACCGATGAAACAGGTACCAAGGTTACCTTTATGCCTGATGAAAGGGTGTTTTCAACAGTAGAGTTCAAATTGGATGTCATAGAGGAAAGACTTCGGGAACTGGCTTTTCAAAATAAAGGTATAACTTTAAAACTCCTGTGCAATTGGGGGGAGAATAAAATACAAAGGGAATATCATTCTGAAAGAGGTCTGCTGGATTTTATAGAATATTTGAATGAAAGTAAGACGCCTCTTCATAAAGAACCCATATTGTTTGAAGGGGAAAGGCATATGGGAGATTTGAATATGGAAGGAGAGGTGTGTATTCAGTTTACCGATTCAACTAATTACCATATAGCAAGTTATGTGAATAATATTCCAACCACCGAGTCAGGAACTCATGAGAGCGGGTTTAAGGCTGGTATGACCAGGGCATTTAAGGAATGGGCCAAAAAACTCAATTTACTGAAGGAAAAGGATGCAGAATTTGAGGGAGATGATCTCAGGGAGGGAATGACCGCCATAGTTAAGATAAGGATAAATAATCCCGTATTTGAAGGCCAGACCAAGACTAAACTTGGAAACGCAGAGGCCTATACCATGATGAATGATCTTTCTTACACTAAACTTTCTGAATGGATAGAAGATAATAGGGATATGGCTTCAGTAATAATAAATAACGCCTTAAATGCAGCCCTGAGGAGGGAGAAAATAAAAAAAATAAACGATGCGGAGAAAAAGAAAGTAGGAAGGGGAACTGCACCACTTGCAGGGAAAATTGCAGTGTGCACTTTGAAGGATCCATCCAAGTGTGAATTTATAGTGGTGGAAGGTGACTCTGCAGGAGGCTCTGCAAAACAGGCCAGGGACAGACGATTTCAGACCATAATGCCTTCCAAAGGTAAGATAATGAATACAGAAAAGCAGAAGCTGGAAAATGTACTTGGAAGTGAGGAATTAAAAATATTCAACACGGCCATAGGTACTGGAATACTTGAAAATTACAGGGAAGAGGATTTGAAGTATGACAAGATTATAATACTCAGTGATGCCGACGTAGATGGATATCATATAAGGGCACTTTGGATGACTTATATATATAGATATATGAGACAGCTTATTTCAAATGAGCACCTGTATATAGCGCTTCCACCTCTTTACAAAGTTTATAAAGAGAGCAGGGGAAAAGACGTGACCAGGTATGCCTATAGCGATGAACAGCTTTCAAAAGCAAAAAAAGAAGTTGGATCCGGGGCACTTGTTCAAAGATATAAAGGTTTGGGAGAGATGAACCCGGATCAACTCTGGCAGACTACTTTGGATCCGGAAAGCAGGACACTTCAGCAGATAACTATAGAAGATGCTGTAAAAGCTGAAAAAATGATATCTCTGCTTATGGGTGACGTAGTGGCGCCGAGAAAAAAATATATGTATAAATACGCAGAATTTTAGGCAATGTACAATTGACAGTGCACAATTCACAATTGTGGTTGATTTTTCGCAGAAAAATCTTCATTAACTGTGAATTGCCAATTGTTCATTGTGAATTGATAATAAGGAGGCTTTTACTTGGCAACTAAAACAGTAATTCCAGAAGATCACAATATAATAAAAATTCCAATAGAAGAAGCTATGCCAGATAATTATCTTCCCTATGCAGTGGAAGTAGCAAAAGACAGGGCGCTTCCAGATGTGAGAGATGGCTTAAAGCCCGTACATAGAAGAATAATATACGGTAGTTATATGTTAAGGGCATTTCCTGATAGGCCCTATTATAAATCTGCCAGAATAGTGGGTGACATACTTGGAAAATATCATCCTCATGGGGATACATCTGTATATGATGCCATGGTCATATTGGCCCAGAATTTCACTACGAGAATGCCCCTTATAGATGGACATGGAAATTGGGGTAGTCAGGATGGAGATAGTGCTGCAGCAATGCGTTATACAGAAGCCAGGCTTACCCCTATTGCCATGGAAATGATGAGAGACATAGACAAAGATGTGGTAAACATGATAGACAATTATTCAGGATCTGAAAAAGAACCTGAAGTGCTTCCGGCAAGATATCCCAACCTGCTGGTAAATGGAGCCTTTGGAATAGCTGTAGGTCTTGCCACCAATATTCCTCCCCATAATTTGAGAGAGGTAATTGGAGCTGCGGCGGCCTATATAGATAATCCGGATATAACCACTGAGGAACTTATGAAATACATAAAGGGACCAGATTTGCCCACCGGAGGGATAATAATAGGGAAAAAATCTCTCCTTTCCGCCTATGAAACGGGCGAGGGGAGAGTGACTTTAAGGGCCAAGACTTCCATAGAGAAGCTTGACAATGGAAAGCTTGCCATAGTCATAACGGAATTTCCCTACAGGAGGAGCAAGGCCAGGCTGCTTCAGACTATTTCTGAAATGACTGCCGATAAAAGGCATGCAAAGATATTTGAACCCATATCTGATATAAGAGATGAGTCCGATAGGAGTGGTATAAGAGCAGTAATAGAATTCAAAAAATCAGCAGATATCAATCTAGTGAAGAAAATTTTAAAATATCTGTTTAAAAAGACAGATCTTCAGTGCAGCATATCCTTTAATATGGTGGCTTTGGCTAATGGAAAACCTCAAACTATGGGACTTAGGACCATATTGAGTTACTATGTTGATTATCAGAAGGAAATTGTAAAGAGGAGAACAAGAAAGGAGCTGGATGCAGCAAATTCCAGGTTTCATATTGTAGAGGGATTCATAAAGGCCATAGGTATAATGGATGAAATTATAAAAACCATCAGGGCATCTAAATCCAAAAAAAATGCTGCCTCAAATCTTATGGATAGATTTCAGTTTACAGCTCCACAGGCCCAGGCTATATTGGAGCTCATGCTGTATAGACTTACAGGACTTGAAATAGTGTCTTTTGAGAAAGAATACAAAAAACTTTTAAGAACAATAAAGAGGCTTACAAAAATATTGGGCAGCGAAAGGGAAGTCCTGAAAATTATAAAAAAGGAATTGGAAGAAATTGGTGAAAAATATGGCGATGATAGAAAAACTGCCATTGTAGAAGAGGATGAAAAAGCCAAAATAGATGAAGAAGAGCTTATGATAGAGGAGAACATAATCGTTACAATGTCCAATGAATCCTTCATAAAAAGAGTTTCTGAGAAAAGCTACAGTAGATCCAGCGGGCAAATTGAAGATATAAAATACAGGGAGGGGGATTTCAATAGATATCTCATACATGCCAATACCAGAGACACATTTATGTTTTTTACAGATAAGGGAAATGTGTATAATTTAAAAGGAAGGGACATTCCTGAATTCAAGTGGAAAGAAAAGGGTGAAAGACTTGACAGTATAATAAGAGGTCTTGATCTGTCCGAAGAAAACGTAATTGCAGTATACAACATGGAGAATTTAAATTTAAAAAAGGATTTTATATTTTTTACTACTATTGGAGGAATAAAAAGGACAAAATTGGAATCCTTTATTACAAATTATGTCAAGATCATGGCCCTTAAGCTAAAAAGTGGGGAAGAACTTGTAGATGTAAAACTTATTGACAGAAACTCTCAGATGAAGTTTATAAAAGTGTCAACAAAGATAGGGCTTGATTTTAAATTAAAAGTGCCGAAGATGGCAACTGAAGATAGAAATATAGTCACTACTAAACTTTTTATCCTGCCAAAAGAAGATAGAGTATTAAATATTCAGTTGTGTGATGAGGATGAGTATAGAAAGTTTCATATAAATGTGAATAAGTCAGGAATGATCAAAATTTCAAATATGGGAAGAGCCTACAGGAATGTACTCACAAATTCAAGATGTACTGTACTCCTATTTACGGTTGATGGAATGGTGTTTTCCATGCCTGCATTTATGCTTCAAAATATAGGTGCTTCCGGGATAAATGCTGCGAAGCTCATGGGAGATGTAGATGTAAAGGATATACTCAAGATAGTTTCTGTGGAAGACTTCAGCTCAGGATACATATACTTTTTTACTGAAAGCGGAATGGTTAAAAAGACTTCCATGATGGAATTCAAAGATATGGATTTGTGGAACAGGGCATATAAATTTAAGAATAAAGGGGATCTGCTGATAAACGTAGAATATAGCAGTGCTCAAAGTCCCCAGATACTTTTAGTAAGTGATGCTGGGATGGCAATAAAATTCAAGGGGGATTCAGTAAGCACCATGGGTAAATTGGCTTCAGGGGTAATAGGCATGAGTTTAAAGGATGACCAGAAAGTGATATATTCTCTTCTTATAGACAATGAAGATAAGATGAACCGCACCTTGATTTTAAATTCTTTCAAGGGAGATAAAGGAAAAATAAAGTTGAAGAATATATCTCTTCAAAACAGAGCAGGCAGAGGCAGAAGCGTTGTTGTAATGAATTTAGATGACAGGGTTAAGGAAGTTCACTGAAAAGTATTTTGCAGCAAATTTGCAGATAATTTAGAAGTATATTGTAATATTGTGATTATTATATTATAATGTGTATATAATTTAATAAAAGGCAGAGAAAAGAGAGCCGCTTTAAAAAGTCAATATATTTGGCTTCTTTTAAGTAGGCTCTTTTTATAAAAGGAATTATACTTTTATTCAGTAATCGATTTCTTGTGTTCTTTGAAATACCAAATTTATTTCATAATTAGATGTTAATTCAAATTAACATAATTATTAAGTTAGGGGGAATAAATATTATGTCACATGTATTAGCAGAATTTGTTGGAACTGCATTGCTTGTCTATTTAGGAGACAGCATATGTGCAAACTGTACTCTTAATAAGAGTAAAGGGCAGAATGCAGGATGGATAGTCATAGCAGCAGGATGGGGTTTTGCAGTAGGAATTCCTGCATACTTGTTTTCAAATTTCAGTAATCAGTTCAATCCGGCGCTTACCATAGGGCTGGCCGTAATTGGTAAATTTCCGTGGGCGGAAGTTCCTGGTTATGTCGTAGCTCAAATGGTGGGAGGTATAATTGGAGGAGTTTTTGTATGGCTTACCTATTTACCGCATTGGGGAATTACAGAGGATAAGGCTGCAAAACTGGGTATATTCTGCACAGCGCCGGCTGTGAGAAATTATCCTGCAAACTTCTTAACTGAGTTTTTGGCTACGGCTACTTTAGTATTTTCTTTAGCTGCGATGGGTACGGTTAAAACTGCCGATGGTATGGGATCTATAATTGTTGTAAGTGCAATTATCTTTGTTCTGGGTTGTGCTCTCGGTGGTCCTACTGGATATGCAATGAATCCAGCCAGAGATTTGTCACCAAGAATTGCACATGCTATACTTCCTATAGCAGGTAAAGGCGATTCAGATTGGGCTTATGCTTGGGTTCCGGTTTTTGGACCTATAGCGGGAGGAATAGCCGGGGCACTGCTATTTGCAGTAATATTCTGATGATAATTGCTTAAATTAATTAAAAAGGAAGTCTTTTTAAATGCCTAAATTTAGAGAAGAACTCATAGAGAATCCTATTATAGCGGCTGTGAGAAATGAAGAGGATTTGGAACAGGCTATTTTGAGCAGGGTGTCCATAGTATTTGTACTCTATGGAGACATATTGAATATTTCACAAATATGTGCGAAACTCAGGAGAAAAAACAAATTGACTTTTATTCATGTTGATTTAGTAGATGGATTAAAGGGAGACTTTGCAGGAATGAGGTATATAAAACAATGTGCAAATCCAAATGGAATAATAAGCACAAAATCCTCTAATATCAAATATGGGAATCAACTGGATTTACTGACGATACAGAGAGTATTTATACTGGATTCACTTTCTCTTAAAACGGGAATAAAGAATATACATGAAAATAATCCTGATGCACTTGAGGTTTTACCTGGAGTAGCAAGTAAAATAATAGGAGTTATTGAAAAGGAAATTAAGATGCCTATTATAGCAGGAGGGCTTATAAAAGAAAAAAAGGATATAATGAATTCTCTGTCTGCAGGAGCTATAGCTATATCCACTACTACTCACAAATTGTGGAACTTGTAAGGTTGATAATATGAGATTGTGGAATTTCAGAAACTAACAAAAGATCAAAAAACTGAAATTCCATGATCTATGTTATGTAAGAATTTAATTTGATAAGACTGTAAAGGAGGATGTAAAATGGCAAAATATATTATGGCGCTGGATCAGGGAACGACTAGTTCCAGGTGCATATTGTTTAATAAACAGGGATTGCCTGTAAGTATGGCTCAGAAAGAGTTCAAACAGATTTATCCGGAAAATGGATGGGTGGAGCATGATCCAACTGAAATATGGGCTACACAGTTTGGAGTGGCGACAGAAGCTCTTCTTAGGGAAAATATAAAAGCTGAGGATGTTGAGGCCATAGGAATAACCAACCAGCGAGAAACCACTATAGTATGGGACAGAAGAACTGGACTTCCAATTTACAATGCTATAGTATGGCAGTGCAGAAGAACTGCTAGCATATGTGATGAAATAAGAGCAAAAGGTTTGGACAAGATGATAAAGGAAAAGACAGGATTGATTTTGGATGCATATTTTTCAGGTACAAAAATAAAATGGATCCTGGACAATGTACCTGGTGCGAGGAAAGAAGCCGAGAGGGGAAATCTGGCCTTTGGAAATGTGGATACCTGGCTAATATGGAACTTGACTAAAGGCAGGGTTCATGTAACTGATTACACCAATGCATCTAGAACTATGCTTTTCAATATTCACGAATTGAAGTGGGATAAGGATCTTTTAGACATGCTTGATATACCTGAATCAATGCTGCCGGAAGTAAAACCTTCCAGCTGTGTCTATGGGGAAACCGATAAGAGCCTGTTTGGAGTAAATATTCCAATAGCAGGAGATGCAGGAGATCAGCAGGCGGCTTTGTTTGGACAGACTTGTTTTCAGCCGGGAACTGCAAAGAATACCTATGGTACAGGATGTTTCCTTCTAATGAATACTGGAGAAAAAGCAGTGGAATCTAAAAATGGTCTTTTGACAACTATAGCAGTTGGAATAGATGGTAAAGTTGAATATGCCCTTGAGGGAAGCATATTTGTAGGTGGAGCAGCAATACAGTGGATCAGAGATGAACTTAGAATGATAAAAACCTCTCCGGAGTCCGAAAAATACTGCCTTGCTGTGAAGGATACCGGTGGAGTATACCTGGTGCCGGCATTTGTGGGATTAGGTGCACCTTACTGGGATGCCTATGCGCGGGGCACTATAGTTGGAATTACAAGAGCAACCAAAAAAGAGCATTTTATAAGAGCTACAGTTGAATCCCTCGCATATCAGACTTATGATGTACTAAAAGCCATGGAAGAGGATTCTGGAATTGGACTTAAGGCTTTAAAGGTAGACGGCGGGGCTTGTGCCAATAATTTCCTGATGAAATTTCAATCGGATATATTAAATGTTAAAGTCGACAGACCTGAAGTTATAGAAACCACTGCGCTGGGTGCAGCTTATCTGGCTGGTATTGCAGTTGGATATTGGAGTGACAGGAAAGAGGTATCTAAGAACTGGGCTATATCCAGAACCTTTGAGCCAGATATGGAGGAAGGAAAAAGAATTGAACTGCTAAATGGATGGCATGAGGCTGTGAAGAGATCCATGGGATGGGCAAACAAATAAAATAATTGTATATATTGTGATCCTGAGATGATATTTCTTTTGTCTCGGGATTTTTTATAATGGTGCATTGTGAATTGAATAATTATGGTATAATTTATTAGAGGTGATTCATTATGAAAAAAGCTATAGTGTTACTTGCTAAAGGCTTTGAAGAAGTGGAAGCTCTTACCTGTGTAGATGTATTGAGAAGAGGTGGAGTGCACTGTATAACCTGTTCTATAAATTTGGATAAAGATGTAGCTGGCTGTCATGAAATACATGTAAGGGCCAATAATATACTTGAGAATACAGATGTAGATAAATATGATGCGCTTATAATACCAGGAGGTATGCCCGGTGCGGCAAATCTTAGGGATAACAGCGAAGTTATAGATCTGGTAAAAAGATTCTATAATGAGAATAAAATAGTAGCTGCCATATGTGCGGGCCCCATAGTATTGAAGAAAGCGGGAATAATTGAAAATAAAAAAGTAACTTGCTATCCCGGTTTTGAAAAAGAACTGGAACCAATCCATTTCAGCCATGATATAGTAGTTCAGGATGGAAACCTCATAACCAGCAGGGGCCCGGCTACGGCCATGTATTTTGCCTTTAGGATTTTACAAAATCTTGCAGATGAGGATATAGTGGAAAATTTGAAAAAAGATATGCTTTTAAATCTGGTGACAGGTTAAATTGTTCAGCCTGACTTCAAGGTAAACCCGTGGAAAGAGAGGATGAAAAGTGAGAGAATATATGCTTGACAATGGGATCAAGCTCTTGTATCAGTATAGGGAGGGAATACTCACTTCACTGTGTATTGGATTTAATGCAGGAGCTCTAGAGGAGAGCGGGCAATTTAATTTTGGGACGGCCCATGCCCTGGAGCATGTCATATCTAAAGGGACGGAACACAGAGATGAAAATCAGATAAATGAGGAATTTGACAATGTATTTGGATTTGAAAATGCCATGACTAATTATCCTTATACCATATATTATGGAACTTGTTTTTCAGATGATCTTGAAAGGGCAGTGAAGCTCTATGGCGATGTGATTCTAAACCCCATTTTTCCTGAAAAAGGTTTTAAGGAAGAAATGGATGTAATACTTCAGGAGTACAGGGATTGGAAAGATGATGCATATCAGCGGTGTGAAGATGCTCTTTTTGGGAACTCCTTTAATAAGAGAAGAATAAGAGAGCTTATAGTGGGGAATGAAGGCAGTATAAAATCCATTACCTTAGATGAGATAAAGAGATTTTACAGTACTTTTTATTTCCCTGAAAATTGTACTGTTTGTTTTTGTTCTTCCCTGGATTTTAAAAGCATAATTTCTATTGTGGACAGATATTTTGGAAAATGGAGAGTAAAATCAAAGATATGTGCTGCAAAAGAACCCGTGTATGAAAAAAATAGGGCTGGTGTATTCCTGGAAAAAGTATCTGGAATAGCCGGTGCCAGGATTCAGTATATATTTGATATTCATGATTTAAGTGAAAGGGAATACAAAGCCCTCTATCTGTTTAACACTGTCTTTGGGCAGGGCACCAGCAGCCTCTTGTTTAGCAGAATAAGAACTGAAAAGGGCATAGCCTATGATTTGGGCAGCAGCATAAAGGATGAAAGGGGCATGAAACTTTTCTCCATAAAAATGAGTACCTTGCCTGAAAATATAGATAGAGCACTTGGCATTGTAAATAGTGTAATAAATGAATTGAAAAATTCGAAAGAGTATTTTAGCAGTGATAAAATAGGAAAAATTGCCAGAAGTCTGGAACTGAAAAGGGAAATTAAAAGAGAAAGATCCATTGAATACTGTAAAGAAGTTGTGGAACACGATCTCATGTATGAGAGATTTGATGATCACTGCAATTCATGTGATGCAGAACAGCTGGATGAAATTAAATGCGAGGATATAGTCGAAGTCATAGACAAAGTTATGAAAAATCCCTCCATACAGATATTAAGAGCACCTTAGATATCAATTTACAATTTACAATTGTCCATTGACAATTGTGTATTGTAAGTTGAAAATTATAAATTGTAAACTGTCAACTGTGAGTTGTCAATTGATATAAGGCTGGTGGTTTGTTTTTGAGTGCAAAATGGATGCTGAGAAGATGCAGAAAAGATATAAAGGCTATTGCTAAAAAATCGGGGATAAGTGAAATTACAGCACAAATTCTTGTCAATAGAGGAATAGTTGATGAAAGAGAAATAGAGAATTTTATAAATCCGTCAATACATAAATTGCTGAATCCCATGCTCATGAAAGATATGGGAAAGGGTACGGATATAATATACAGAGCTATAAGGGAAAATAAAAATATAGCTATATATGGTGATTATGATGTAGATGGAATAATAAGCACATATATACTGTACCGTGGGCTTTTAAGGTGCGGGGCAAAGGTGAAATATCATATTCCGGACAGGATTACAGAGGGGTATGGCATGAATATTCACAGTGTTGAGCAGTTAAAAAATGAGGGAATTGAAGTTATAATAACCTGTGACAACGGTATTTCTGCTTTGGATCAGATTGAAAGGGCAAAAGAGCTTGGAGTTACAGTGGTGGTTACGGATCACCACAATATACCTTTTGATGTTGATGATTCAAAACAAGGTGAAAAGAAATTTCTCATACCGCCAGCAGATGCTGTCATCGATCCAAAACAAAAAAACTGTTCATATCCTTTTAAACAGCTCTGTGGTGCAGGAATAGCTTTCAAATTTGTTCAGGTACTCTATAAAAAATTTGGAATAAAGGAAGAGGAAGCTTGTGCGTTTATAGAATATGCAGCTATAGGAACTATATGTGATGTGGTGGATTTATTGGGGGAAAACAGAATTATAGCTAAAAATGGTCTTAAAATGTTAAATAATACTGGAAACCCTGGTATAAGGGCATTGATCAAAGAGACTTCATTGGATGGGAAAATTATAAATTCCTACCATATAGGTTTTATTATAGGGCCTTGTATAAATGCGACAGGACGCCTTGATAGTGCATCTGTGGCGCTTGAACTCTTGCTGTGCAGGAATTCAGCTGAGGCACAAAAGCTTGCCAAAAAACTTCATGAATTGAACATACAGAGGCAGCATATGACTAATGACAGTTTAAATGCAGTAGTGGAGGAAGTGGAAAATTCTTCCCTAAAAAAAGACAAGGTACTTGTAGTACATAGAGATGATATACACGAGAGCATAGTTGGTATAGTCGCAGGAAGACTCAAAGAAAAATACAATGTACCTTCTATAGTGATAACAAAAAGTGCAGATCAGTCTAAGGGCTCAGGCAGATCCATAGAAGGCTATAATATGTTTGAAGAACTTTTAAAATGCAGAGAATTGATGAATAAATTTGGAGGTCATCCGCTGGCAGCGGGGTTGTCCATAAATACTGAAAATATAGATAAACTGAGGAAGAAACTCAATGAAAACTGTAATCTTACAGATGAAGATATAGTGCCTAAAATTAGGATAGATAAAAGACTTCCCCTTGAAAATGTATCTTTTAAAATGCTGGAGGATATAGAAAAACTGCAGCCTTTTGGAAAGGGAAATCCAGAACCTGTTTTTGGTGAAAAAAATATAGATGTATTCAGGGTATATTTTTTAGGAAAAGATAAAAATGTACTGAAATTATTTTGCCGGCTGAAAAAAAGTTTAAAGAAAATTGATGCTGTGGATTTTAATGGAGGTAAAAAATTTAAAGAATTAGTGATGGAGCGCTATGGTGATAAAAAGGGAAATGAAATTTTAAACAATAAATTTCGCAGCATAAAAATGGATTTTATATTTTCACCATCTATTAATGAATTTAATGGAAATAAAAGTATTCAGATTATAGTAAAAGATTTTAGACTGACTTTTTAATGTGCAGTGTGAATATTATATTTTGTGGGGGGGAAATGTACTTTGAAGAAGATAATTCTAACAGGTGGCGGCTCTGCTGGACATGTTACACCTAATTTGGCACTGGTTCCCAGTTTGAAGGAATTGGGATATGAGATACAGTATATAGGAACCAGAAATGGAATTGAAAGAAAAATAATAGAAGATGAAAAAATAAAATATCACATTATTTCCAGTGGAAAATTGAGAAGGTATTTTGATATAAAAAATTTTACGGATCCCTTTAGAGTACTGAAGGGAATATTTCAGGCCGTGGTTATAATGAGAAGGGAAAAACCAAATATAGTATTTTCCAAGGGAGGATTTGTGTCGGTACCCGTGGTTATTGCTGCATATTTAAATAAAATACCTGTCATTATCCATGAATCGGATATTACACCTGGACTTGCAAATAAATTATCTATACCCTATTGTACAAAAATTTGCGTTACATTTCCTGAATCCCTGAAAAATGTAAAAGGACATGATGCTGTTCTTACGGGAACTCCCATAAGGCAGGAACTCTTAGATGGAAGTAGAATAATTGGAAGAAGGTTGTGTGGATTTACAGATGAAAAGCCAATTCTTCTTATAATAGGCGGGAGTCTCGGGTCCAGATTCATAAACAATACAGTGAGGAATTCTTTAAATGAGCTCCTGAGAGTATTTAATATAGTACACATATGCGGCAGGGGAAATGTGGATAAATCCTTGAATATGCGAAAAGGATATATTCAGTTTGAATATTTAAACAGGGAACTTCCACATATAATGAATGCGGCAGATATAGTTGTATCCAGGGCAGGTGCAAATGTCATATTTGAATTACTTGCACTTAAAAAGCCCAATTTGCTTATTCCACTTTCCAGGGCATCCAGCAGGGGTGATCAGATTTTAAATGCAGCTTCTTTTGAAAAAAGCGGATACAGTATGGTGCTTCAGGAGGAAGAAATGACACAAATGACATTTTTGAATAAAATTAAAGAACTCTATGCATCCAGGAATAATTACATAAATAATATGAAGGCAAGCCCTGTCCGTCATGGAGTGAGTAAAATCATAAATTTGATAGAAAAATGCAGCAATTAACTGAATTGGTGCATAAACATATTCTTAATGAATCTTTTGCCTGCCTGCTTTAGCATAGCAAAATACTTTGTGAAAAAAGTGATTATATTTTGCTTTTTCTAGAAGGAAAAACAGATCCTGTGTAGAAGTATAAATAATAAGAATTATCACAGTGTATTGATATACTGCTGAACAGATAACTTATAAATGATATAAAAGTGAAAGGTGGAGGTAATATATGAAAAACATAGCTGTAATATATTGGAGTAATGGGGGAAATGTAGAAGTGCTGGCTGATAATATTGTAAAAGGCGCAGAAGCTGAAGGTGCAAAGGTCACAACAAAACATGTACAGGATGCAAAGGTGGAGGATGTGACTTCTGCAGATGCCGTAGCATTTGGAAGCCCATCTCTTGACAATAACAAGATAGAACAGGATTATATGGCTCCATTTATTAAAGAATTTAAACTTCTTCCTATTCAGGGAAAGAAAGCTGTACTATTCGGATCCTATGGTTGGGATGAAGGTGCATTTTTGAAAGACTGGAAAAAGACTGTAGAAGATTATGGTTTTAAAGTGGTGGGGGAACTTGCAGTTAAAGAAGCTCCTAATGATGAACAGCTGCAAAAAGCTAAGGAACTTGGTAAATTACTTGCAGAATAGTTTAGGCATGTGGGTCATGAAAATATAAATATAGAAGTTCAAAGAACAATTATCAAACAATTGTTCTTTGAACTTTAATAGGATTATTTGAAAGTACGGGAGATGTGGGCTGCTTGATAAAAATTATTGTTTATTTATTAACGATCAGACATCTCCTTTTTTTATATTTTTAAATATCTTTTTTTACTATGTTGAATTCAAAATGAAACTGTATTTTAAAAAAATTGCATCTGTAGTATAGTTTTTATTAACCAATTATGGTTGATAGTAGATAATTGGAACTAAAAAATTTTTTTAAAATCGTTTTATATATTTAAAATTTTGTCGTTTTGCTGTATAGTAAAGTTATAGATCATAAATAAATATAGCTAAATTTTGTACTTTTTAATTAAAATTTTTGCTTCCAGTGTAATTGCTGTACTAATTGTGATATAATTACTGTATTAGTTTAAAATTAAAAAGCACAACTATTTATATTTAAAATTTACAATACTAAAAAGGAGAGGAATTTTTTATGAGTAAAATGAAGACTATGGATGGAAATACAGCAGCAGCTTATATTTCCTATGCATTTACCGATGTGGCAGCTATTTATCCAATAACTCCATCATCTCCAATGGCAGAACATGTGGATGAATGGGTAGCTCAAGGTAAAAAGAACATCTTCGGACAGCAGGTAAAAGTTATGGAAATGCAGTCAGAGGCAGGAGCATCTGGAGCAGTACATGGTTCACTTGAGGCAGGAGCCTTGACTACAACTTACACTGCATCACAGGGTTTATTACTTATGATACCTAACATGTATAAAATTGCAGGAGAACTTTTACCGGGAGTATTTCAGGTATCGGCCAGAGCAGTAGCAGCTAATTCACTTAACATATTTGGTGATCATCAGGATGTTATGGCTACAAGGCAGACAGGCTTTGCACTGCTTGCAGAGAGTTCAGTACAGCAGGTTATGGATCTTGCTGCAGTAGCACATTTGTCAGCAATAAAGGGCAGAGTTCCATTTGTGAATTTCTTTGATGGATTTAGGACTTCCCATGAAATTCAGAAAATTGAATTGCTGGATTATGAAGATCTGGCAAAACTTATTGATATGGATGCAGTAAATGCATTTAGAAGAAGAGCTTTAAATCCAGATCATCCTGTAACCCGTGGTACAGCTCAGAATCCAGATATATACTTCCAGGAAAGAGAAGTATCCAATAAATACTATGAGGCACTTCCTGAAATAGTTGAAGATTATATGGCAGAAATAAGCAAGCTTACAGGAAGAGAGTATCATCTGTTTAACTATTATGGAGCAAAAGATGCGGAGAGAATCATAATAGCTATGGGTTCTGTCTGTGAAACTATAGAAGAAGTAATAGATTACTTAACTGCTAAGGGCGAAAAGGTAGGACTTCTTACAGTTCACCTGTATAGGCCATTCTCAATAAAACATTTCTTTAAATATATACCAAAAACTGTTAAAAAGATTGCGGTTTTGGATAGAACAAAAGAACCTGGATCAATTGGAGAACCTCTTTATCTGGATGTTAAAAATGCATTTTATGGTAAAGAAGGACAACCTGTTATAGTTGGAGGAAGATATGGACTGGGTTCCAAGGATGTATTACCATCACATATTCTTCCAGTATTTGAAAACTTGAAATCAGATAATCCAAAGAACGGATTTACTATAAGCATAGTGGACGATGTTACAAACACTTCCCTGAAAGTTGGAGAAGATATAAATACAACTCCAGCAGGAACTACAGCTTGTAAGTTCTGGGGACTTGGATCCGATGGTACTGTAGGAGCAAACAAGAGTGCAATAAAAATCATAGGAGACCATACAGACATGTATGCCCAGGGATATTTTGCATATGACTCCAAAAAATCCGGAGGTATAACAGTTTCCCACTTGAGATTTGGTAAATCACCGATAAAATCACCATATCTTATAGATAAGGCTGACTTCATCGCTGTACACAATCAGTCCTATGTTCATAAATACAATGTACTTGAGGGACTTAAAAAAGGCGGAAAATTCCTGCTGAATACAATCTGGAGCCCAGAAGAACTTGAAAAGGAACTGCCTGCTTCAGTAAAAAGATATATAGCAAATAATGATATCGAATTCTATACATTAAATGCCGTGAAAATTGCACAGGGAATAGGACTTGGCGGAAGAATAAACATGATATGTCAGGCTGCTTTCTTCAAGATTGCAAATATCATACCAGTAGAAGATGCAGTTAAATACCTGAAAGAAGCAGTTGTAACTTCTTATGGTAAAAAGGGACAAAAAGTTGTAGACATGAACAATGCAGCTATAGATGAGGGCGTCAAATCAGTAGTTAAGATAGATGTACCAGCTTCATGGAAAGATGCATCGGAAGAAGCTGCTGCCACAAGAGAAGTTCCTGAATTCATTCAAAAGATAGCTGATCCTATGAACAGACAGGATGGAGACAAACTTCCAGTAAGCACTTTTGTAGGAATGGAAGACGGTACATTCCCGGCAGGAACTGCAGCTTATGAGAAGAGAGGAATAGCTATATCTGTTCCAGAATGGCAGGTAGACAATTGCATACAGTGTAACCAGTGTTCATTTGTATGTCCTCATGCAGCTATAAGACCTGTTCTCACTACTGAGGAAGAGGCATCCAAGGCACCTAAGGGATTTGAATACAAAGATGCAACAGGAGCAAAGGGACTTAAATTCACCATGGCTGTTTCACCATTTGATTGTCAGGGATGTGGAAACTGTGCAGATGTATGCCCTGCAAAAGAAAAAGCTCTTGTTATGAAACCACTGGATACTCAATTGTATAAAGCAGATGCATGGGATTATGCTATGTCGGTATCTCACAAGGACAATCCTATGAATAAATTCAACGTAAAGGGAAGCCAGTTCGAGCAGCCGCTGCTTGAGTTCTCAGGAGCTTGTGCGGGATGCGGAGAAACTCCTTATGTTAAGCTTGTAACCCAGCTGTTTGGTGACACAATGATGATAGCCAATGCAACAGGATGTTCGTCAATCTGGGGAGCTTCTGCACCGACAACTCCATATACTAAAAATTACAGAGGACACGGTCCTTCCTGGGCTAACTCATTATTTGAGGACAATGCTGAATATGGACTGGGCATGGTTCTTGGAGTAAAACAGACAAGAGAAAGACTTGAGATCAGCATAAAAGAAGCTCTTAAAGGTAGTTTAAGTGCAGAACTTAAAGCTGCTTTTGAGGATTGGATTGAAAATATAGACAATGGCCAAGGCACAAGGGAAAGAGCTGATAAGATAATAGCTTTACTTGAAAGTGAAAAGGGAAATGACCCTGTATTAAATGAAATTTATGAAAACAGAGATTTCCTTATCAAGAGATCCCACTGGATAATCGGCGGAGACGGCTGGGCTTATGATATAGGATACGGCGGATTAGATCATGTACTGGCATCTGGAGAAGATGTAAATGTACTTGTACTTGATACAGAAGTTTATTCAAATACAGGCGGACAGTCTTCAAAATCCACTCCTGCAGCAGCTGTAGCTAAGTTTGCAGCAAGTGGTAAGAAGACTAAGAAAAAGGATCTTGGAATGATGGCTATGACTTACGGATATGTATATGTAGCTCAGATTTCCATGGGTTCAGATAAAGCTCAGGCTCTTAAAGCAATAAAAGAAGCAGAAGCTTATAAAGGACCATCACTTGTAATAGCTTATGCTCCATGCATCAATCATGGATTGAGAGCTGGCATGGGCAAGAGCCAGAGAGAAGCTAAGAAAGCTGTTGATTGTGGATACTGGGCACTTTACAGATATAATCCTGAATTAAAGGCAGAGGGCAAGAAATCATTCAGCCTTGATTCCAAAGAGCCAACGACAGACTTTAGAGAATTCTTAATGGGTGAGGTTAGATACTCTTCACTTGCTAAACAGTTCCCTGATAAAGCGGAAGCTCTGTTTGCAAAGACAAAGAGAGATGCACTGCAGAGAATTGAAGGATACAAGAAACTTGCAAATGCAGAATAATAGCTAAAAGACATCGGGCATGAATTGCCCGGTGTTTTTTTGGCTTAACTGATAATTTTTTATTTTTAACTAAAAAAAGCTTTTATTATATTGTAATTAAGGGTAAAATTAAAACATAACAATAAAAGAGGAGGTGAATATCCCGGTAGGATCAAGACTACAAGTTATAGCTCTGTAAGATACAGGAAAATTTTGTAATTGGGTTATAATATTGATAGGATATCCACCTTAAAGGTTACCGGGCATATGTTATGAATGAAGAGGATTTAAATAAGAAGGGCTGCAATAGCGGTGATGAAGTAGAAGAAGCTTGTGATGAAAGGGTTCATGATTGCGGCTGTGGGTGCAGCGACTGCGGAGAGCATGAATCATTAGTAGTGGATCTGGAAGATGAAAATGGAAACATAGTTCCCTGTGAAGTGGTTGATGGATTTGAGTTCAAGGAAAATGAGTATGCTATAGTTCAGAATCCGCAAAATGGAGCTGTATATCTATTTAAAGTAGAGGGAGAAGGTCCGGCAGGTGAGCTTGTTATCCCTGAGGAGGAAGAATTCAAGGAAGTTTCAGCTTATTACCAGCAGCTGTCACAGGAATAAGCAAGAATGAATATCAAAGTTCAAAGTTTAAATATCAAATTTGGTGGATTTTAGGGCTTAGGCGAAAATCTTCACTATTTGATATTTGTTCTTTGAACTTTGTACTTTAATTGTCAATTGTGAATTGACTTCACTTCCAGTTCAGCACCTTGATATTGTATGGATTGCTTTTTTTATGATTTATGAGGTATGGATTTCCAACTATATTAAATAATGGCAGATCTGCTAGGGAATCGGAGAACATATAGGAGTTCTTGAAGTCAACTTCCAGACCGTCTTTTTTTAAAGACTCCATAAGTCTTCTCACCTTTTCCTCACCCTTACAGTTTTTACCGGCTATTTTATTGTAGTGTTTCCCGTTTTTAATGGAAAATATGGTACCTATTATTCTGTCAACATATTCTATTCTATACAATTCTTTCAAATAGAATTCCGCTGAAGCAGAAATCAGATATATCTTACAGCCTTTATTTTTCAATCTTTTCATAGTATCTAAGCCATCTCTATATAATATCTTACACATTCTTTTTTCGTAGAATTCTGCCGTCAGGCATTTCATCTTTTCCTCACTTATGCCGTTTATAAATGAAATAAAATTTTCCTTGGCCTTTTTTGCAGTGAACAATCCTATTACGAATAAAAAAGCAGAAATGATGCTGAAAGGTGCATACACTATGAGCTTTGGATCCTTTTTCACCATGAATATGTAAAATTCCATAAGGGTTTCCCGGCTGGTTAAAGTAAAATCAACGTCAAATATAGCAAGTCTTGTCAAATAATCACCCCATCTATTCTTTAAGCAGTAAACCTTCTTCTTTTCTATAATATCATATGGATAACTTGATTGAAAAGATAATTTAACTATGACATAAATTGCAGGCAGTAACAAAGTCACAATATCTGATATTTGAGCCTTGAACAAGGTAGGAAATTGTTCAGGATAATGATAAAATGTAATTATAATATTAATATTTTATTAAATTTTAAAGAAGGGGTTTACAATGAGTGAATGTGTTAGTAACTTTTTTTTATACAATGATGAAATAAGAAAAAGGGAGGAATTTGAAGATAATATATTTAAAGAGGGAAAGTCCCTGTATGAAGTAATTCGAATAATAGACGGAAAACCTTTATTTTTAAAAGCTCATCTGGATAGACTGAACAATTCTTCTAATATAACAGACTTAAAACTGTGGCTCGGCAGAAAAGAAATTGTGGACAGTATCTTTAAATTGATACATATAAATGAAATTTACAGCGGCAATGTAAAGCTTATATTTAATTTTTATAAAAATAATAAGTTTTTGGCATATTTTGTAGAACATCATTATCCCACTTCAAGGGACTATGAAGTGGGGGTGAAAACCGATTTTTTTCACATTGAAAGAGAAAATCCAAATGCCAAGGTGATAAATAGGAAGTTTAAGGTCCGGGTGAATAAGAAGATAACGGAAAGCGGTATATTTGAAGCAGTACTTGTGGATGATGAAGGTAATATAACTGAAGGCAGCAAGTCCAATATATTTATGATAAAAGGTGAAAAGGTTATAACGGCACCTCTTAAAAGGGTACTGCCCGGGACTACCAGAAATATTATAATGCAGATCTGCCTTGGATTGGGATTGGAGGTACTGGAGGAAGATGTGAATTACAGGGGAATAGATAAATTTGACGCCATATTTATATCAGGCACTTCTCCCAAGGTACTTCCTGTAAAGAGCGTGGGAAATATTGGATTTAATTCTTCAAATAATAAAATACTACTTCAAATAATGGGGGCATATAACGAGAAGATAAGAAAGGATATAGAGAATTTTGTGTTTTAAATAAACAGGGGAGTGATTGTTTAAGATGAAAAAGATATTTAAGGGAGTTTCACTGGAAGACTGTTTGAAATCCGCCAGTTATGAGTTAAATAAACCCAAAGAACAGTTAAAATATAAAGTGTTAAAGCAGAAAAAATCCTTTTTTAAAAAGAAGACGGTAATTGAAGTCTTGATAGATGATGACGAAAAAGATATGGCACCTTTAAAGTCCTATGAGAATAATGGAACCATCAAAGTGGTTAAGGGGAAGATAATTGTAAAAGATCCTGCAGCGGACGGGAAACCTGCAGTAATTTGTAGAAGTAAGCATATGTCGATTTCTGTGGATGGGGCTGAAGTTGAAAAAAAGTGTGAAGTTTTTTCAAACAGCAGTATAGAAGTGACTTTTCATAAGGATGAACCCAGAAGAGAACTCAACATGCACGTGTCCTATGATAAAATGAAAGCTTACGCGGAAGTTAAATATATACCTGAAAATAAATACGCATTGAAGGATATGGAAGAAAGCCAGAAAGCCAGCTTGAAAACTGAAATATTAGAGAGTGTTTCCCCTGCTAAATACACTGTGGAAGAAATTAAAGAAGAATTATCCAATAATAAAGTAGTTTATGGTATAATAGAAGAAAATTTGAAAAAAGCTGTAGAAATTAGTGAGAGGGTTCTTGTAGCACAGGGAAAGGAACCTGTAAATGGAAAAGATGATCTAATAGAAGTGAAATTTAAAACTTTTGCAGACCTGGAAGAGGATGTGGGAGGTAATGTGGATTTTAAAAGCATAGGAGCTGTAAATGCAGTAGAAAAGGGAGATGTAATTGCAGTAAGACATGTGGGCACTAAAGGTGAAAATGGATATGATGTATACGGGAAAATAAAAAAGTGTAAAAATGGAAAGCAGTTGAAGCTCAAAGCTGGAACCGGCTGCCTTCTTAAAGATGAAAATACAGTTGAAGCAGCTGTCAGCGGAAAACCTTCTGTAAATGGGAATACTTTTTATGTCCATCAGGTCCATGAGATCAATGGCGATGTGGATCTGAGTACTGGAAATGTAAAGTATATAGGAGATATAGTTGTACACGGTGATGTAAAAGAGGGAATGGAAGTGGAGTGTGGAAATGACCTTGTCATAGACAGGGAAGTGGAGAGAGCTACTATAACTGCATTAGGCGATGTAGCTGTAGTTGGCAGTGTTGTTGCATCGAAAATATGCGGCGGAGGAGAAAATGTAACAAAGCTCCATGCTCTGGAACATCTGAAAAAATTCAATGAGAATTTGATCAAATTAATTGAAGTGGTAAAGGAGATAAAATCCTATGATTTGCTTGGACGCGATAAAAGTGATGGAGAAATAATAAAAGTACTATTGGAAAATAAATTTAAAGTTCTTTTGAGGTTGGGTATAAATGTAATTGCAGATTTGAACACTCAAAATGAAGAGGATGGAGAAGATGAAATAGTTAGATATATAAGGACAAAGTTTATGGGAATAGGACCTATAAGTATAAAAAATTATTTGGAATTAAATGAGTTGATAGATGAAATAAATGATAAAATAAAGTATTTTGAGGATACCCTTGCGCTTCCGGTAAATGTGAGTTTATCATACTGCCAGGACTCAAATATACAGAGTTCGGGTAATGTAATAATTACAGGAAAAGGAGAATATGTATCGACTATTACAGCTAATGATTCTATTGAATTTGCAAGGGAAGGAAGTGTGGCAAGAGGAGGAATTCTAAAATCTCAGAGGGAGATCAAATGCAAGGTTGTTGGGAGTATGGCAGGAGTGTCTACAAAACTCCAGGTAGGAAGCAAGGGCCATATATGGGCTGACATAGCTTATCATAATACTGTATTTAAAGTGGGAAACAGGGAGATGGTTCTGGATTCACCAAGTAAAAGTGTACATGCTTACTTAAAGGACGGACTTATAGTAGTAGATAAATTCGTCCTGTAAAAGTCATAGATTATTTTAAAATAATTAAGGAGGATTTTTGACAATGGGCAATAAGGAAATAAAAGTGTTGATATTTAGTATAGGCGAAGAATACTATGCTACAGATATTATGGAGATAGAGAGAATTTTAGGATATGAAGAAACTACAAAATTGCCTGATTCACCTGATTTTGTGGAGGGGGTAATAAATTATGAGGGAAATATACTTCCTGTAATATCCCTTGCTAAAAAGTTTGGACTTGAATCCCAGCAGAAAAAGGATCAGGCTAAGATCATAGTTACAAAGCAGGATGAAAATAAAATAGGCGTAATAGTTGATGTAGTATCTGAAGTAAGAGATATAAATACCGATAATATAGAAGTACCACCTGAAATAATAGCGGGAATATCAAAAAGATATATCAAGGGACTTATTAAAATAGATGATAAGATAGTAATATTTTTAAATATGGCAAGGATATTGACGGAAAAGGAAAAGGAACTCATATAATTTAAATTGAAAGGTTGCATATTTATGGAGGGAAAAGAAATAAAGGTAGGAATAGCAGACATGAATACAGCCGGTTCCCCAGATAAAATTATAACCATTGGTTTGGGTTCCTGTGTGGGCATAGCACTGTATGACGATAAAATAAGTGTAGGAGGATTGGCACATATAATGCTGCCGGACAGCACTCAATTCAGCAATAAAAAGAATCCCATGAAATTTGCTGATTTGGCTATCCCTCTGCTCATAGAAAAATTGGAGAAATTAGGTGTAAATAGAAAGAACTTAAAGGCAAAAATAGCGGGAGGAGCATCCATGTTCAACTTTTCAGATAAAAGTATGATTATGGATATAGGAAATAGAAATGGAAATGCTGTAAAACATATACTAGAGGAGTACTCTATTTCCATATTGGCGGAAGATCTGGGGGGCAATAAAGGAAGAACCATGATATTTGATACTTACGATGGCAGGGTTAAGATAAAGACAGTAGGAATAGGAATAAAAGAAATTTAAAGGTTAATGGAGTGATAGCAATTTGGAGGAAATTAAGGTTTTAGTAGTAGATGATTCTGCGCTTATGAGGAAAATAATTTCGGATATGATAAACAATAATCCATCTATGGAGGTCATAGGCATTGCAAGAAATGGTGAAGATTTTTTAGACAAGCTTTCCACGAATTTTTGGAAAGGCATGCCTGATATAATAACACTTGATGTGGAAATGCCAAAGATGGATGGTATAACTGCTCTCGGTGAGTTGAAGAAAAGAGGTATTGAAATACCTGTAATAGTTTTAAGCAGTATCTCCAAAGAAGGTACGAAGCTTACTATGGAATGCCTTGAAGCAGGTGCATTTGATTTTCTGCCAAAGCCGTCCGGCACCATATCTCTAGATATAAATAAAGTCCAAGCTGAACTCATAAAGAAAATAAAGGCAGCTTATAGAAATGTAAGCAGGATAAAAAATATACCAGATCCAGTTTATAAAGATGAAGGCCCTAAAAAGGCAGCTGCTGATTACATAAAGGCAGATCCGGGAAATGAAATGGACGGTGGAATTGAGCTCAGGAGAAATGTAGATGCCGTAGTAATAGGAGCTTCTACAGGAGGACCCAAAGCGCTGTATACAGTCATAACGCAATTCCCAAAAGACATGGGGGTGCCTGTATTTGTGGTGCAGCATATGCCTGTAGGATTCACAAAAGCTTTTGCAGAAAGACTTGATTCCAATTCAGATATAAAAGTGATGGAAGCACAGAACGGCATAGATGTAATGAAAAATACTGTTTACATAGCTCCGGGTGGATTTCACATGGAAGTCTGGAGGGACAGAAAAATACATTTAAATGAAGAACCTGCCATATGGGGGGTAAGACCTGCAGTGGATAAGTTATTTTTATCTGCTTCGAGGGTATATGGAGAGAATATCATAAGTGTGGTTTTAACTGGCATGGGAAGAGACGGTGCAAATGGAACCGTTGAGATCAAGAAAAGTGGTGGAATCACCATAGCAGAAGATGAATCCACCTGTACTATTTACGGCATGCCTAAGGCAGCTTATGCCACCGGCAAGGTAGATTTGGTCCTGCCCATAGATAAAATAGCAGACGAAATTTTAAAGATAATAAAGCTCGGCAGGAGGTAGACTTATGGTTGTGGATATGGATTATTTTGAAAAATGGGTTCTGAGGGAATTCAATATAAATCTGTCTGCCTACAAACCAAATCAGCTGCACAGGCGGATAAACAGTCTTATGTCCAGGGTTGGAGTGAAAACCATAGAGGATTATATAGCGCTTTTAAAAGTGGATAGGATGCAGAGGCAGAAATTCCTGGATTTCATAACTATAAATGTATCTGAATTTTTCAGAAATCCAGAGATATTTGAGGAGCTTAAAATCAAGTTAAAAGGAGATCTGCTTTCTCGAAATAACTATTTGAAGATATGGAGTGCAGCATGTTCCATCGGAGCTGAACCCTATTCGGTGGCCATCTATTTAGATGAACTGAGCCCCGGGGGAAGGCATAAAATAATTGCAACAGATATAGACAGTACTATAATTGAGAGGGCCAAAAAGGGTGAATATGTTTCATCGGAAATAAAAAATGTAAAAAGGGAATATTTAAATAAGTATTTCACATTAAAGGACGATAAATATATTATAAGTGATAAGATAAAAAATCTGGTTACCTTCAAAAAACACGACTTGATATTGGATAGCTATGAAGACAATTTTGACTTGATAATATGCAGAAATGTGGTGATATATTTTAATCAGGACATAAAAGATAAAATATATAAAAAATTTAGTCAATCCCTGAAAAAAGGGGGACTGCTGTTTGTTGGAGCTACTGAAAGCATCTATAATTACAGGGACTATGGTTTTGAGAAGGCATCTACCTTTATGTACAGAAAGCTATAAGGAGGGGGAAAATGGATACATCACAGTATATGGCTATGTTTCTTGAGGAAGCAATGGATAATTTACAGACACTTAATGATTCGCTGCTTCAGCTTGAACAGGAACCGGATAATATAGATAAGGTGAATGAAATTTTTAGGGTTGCACATACCATAAAGGGAATGGCAGCTACCATGGGATTTAATGAAGTGGCGGAATTGACTCATAAGATGGAGGACGTATTGTCTGAATTCAGAGACGGCCAACTTAAGGTTACGCAAGATGTAGTAACGGTATTGTTTAAATGCCTGGATACCCTTGAGCAGATGATAAAAAATATAGAAGATGAAGTAGATGAAGAAGTGCCTATTGAAGGCATTATAGAGGAACTTGAAAAGATTTCGGGAAATCCTCAAGAAGCATCCGCCGGCAGGGAAAATGTGGGAGCTGAAGACAATAAAACAGACAGTGAAGTAGAAGCCAAAGACATAGACAATTCTTCTGTAAAATTGAACGAATATGATATAAATGTGGTTAAACAGGCAAAGGATAAGGGCTTTAATGCCTATGAGATAAAAATCAACCTCAGCGAGAGTACACTGCTGAAGTCGGCCAGAGCTTTTCTGATATTTAAAAATTTGGAGGAGATCGGGGAGATAATAAAGTCCATCCCCGGTACAGAAGATATAGAAAGTGAGAACTTTGAATTTGAAATACAGCTTGTTTTTCTGACTAAAAGTGATGAAGAAAAAGTTTATAATACCTTGAAAAATATATCCGAAGTGGAAAGTGTGGATATAGAAAATGTGGATATAAAATCGGTAAAGGCGAAAAAAGTTAAGGAAGATGCGGCCAAGGAAAGCGAGATAAAAGCTAAAGTTAAAAGTCAGGCTGAAAATATAAAGCCCAAACCTGCTGCTGCGGACACTAAGAAAAAGGAGAGCAAAAAAACTTCAAAAAAGGAAAATCACAAGAAGATCCATCAGTCTGTGAGAGTGGATTTGGAAAGATTGGACAAGTTCATGAACATGGTGTCTGAGCTGGTTATAAATAGGACAAGACTTGAGCAGATAAGCAGCAACTACAAATTGACGGAATTGAATGAAACTCTGGAGCAGGTTGCGAGGACCACTTCTGATCTCCAGGATCTGGTAATGAAAATCAGGATGCTGCCGCTGGACACAGTATTTAACAGATTTCCCAGGATGATAAGGGATTTATCCGTTGAACTGGATAAGGAAATGGAACTTATAATTCAGGGAGCAGACACGGAACTTGACAGGACAGTAATAGATGAAATAGGAGAGCCCCTTATCCACCTCATCAGAAATGCAGCGGATCATGGTATAGAACCTAAAGAAGAGAGAATTGCAAAGGGAAAGGATCCCGTGGGAAAGATAAAACTCATTGCCTATCAGGAAGGGACCAAGGCGGTGATAAAAGTAGAAGATGACGGAGGCGGAATACCTGTAGACAAGGTTCGGGAAAAAGCAGAGGATATGGGTATAAATACCGATGGGATGTCGGACAGTGATATAAAAAATCTGATATTCATGCAGGGCTTCAGCACCAATAAGGAAGTAACTGATATTTCAGGCAGGGGAGTTGGCATGGATGTAGTAAAGACCAAAATATCCTCTCTCGGGGGAACCGTAGATCTCATAAGTGAAAAAGACAAGGGTTCTTCCTTTATAATAAGGCTGCCTCTCACGCTGCAGATAATTCAGGTACTGCTTATAGGGGCGGGAAATGAGACCATGGCCATATCGCTTGGATATGTAGATAGAGTTATAGATTACAGCGATGATATGGTTAAAATGACAAGCAACCGGGAGGTTATAATATATAATGGAAATGTTATACCGCTTATAAGGCTGTACGAGAAACTGGGAATTGAAAAATCGGACAGCAAGAAGAAATATATTGTTATAGTTAAAGTAGGAGAGAAAACTGTAGGACTCATGGTGGATTCACTTTTGGGGCAGAGAGAAATTGTAATAAAACCTCTTGGAAAAACACTACAGAACCTGAAAGAATACATGGGGGCAACAATACTTGGTGATGGACTTGTAACACTTATATTAGATGTTGCTTACCTAGTATGAGGAGGATAGGTATGAATTATAAGGAGCTCACTCCTATACAGCTGGATGCACTGAAAGAAGTTGGCAATATAGGTACAGGAAACGCTGCTACAGCTCTTTCCCAGCTTTTGAATAAAAAAGTTGACATGACTGTACCTTCTATAAATGTTGTGCCCTTTGAGGACATCTTCCAGAGTATAGGAGGAGATGAAATAGTTGTAGGGGTAATAGTCAGAATACTGGGTGATGCACCTGGAAATATACTATTTATATTTGAAAAGAATACTGCACTGGATCTCATATACATGCTTACGAGCCAGAAAAAAGAGTATATTGATGAGATGGGAAATTCCGTTGTATGTGAAGTTGGAAATATAATAGCCAGTTCTTATATGAATTCCATGGCTAAATTTACAGGATTGTATGTTATACCTTCTGTACCTGCAGTTACCTGTGACATGCTGGGGGCCATACTTTCAACTACATTTATAGAATCAGGACAGTTTGATGATTATGTCATTGATATAGAAACACTGCTTATGCAAAATAACAGCAAGGTGAGCGGGCATTTTTATTATATTCCTGTGCCCGGATCTCTTGAAAAAATTTTAAATGCTTTAGGAATAGGATAATAACAGTAGTATATAATTTTGGAGGGAAAAAAATGGCTAAAATATTAATTGTGGATGACGCTGCATTTATGAGGATGATGATAAAGGATATATTGGAGAAAAACGGATTTGAAGTGATAGGAGAGGCAAACAATGGTATAAAAGCTGTGGAATTATATAAAAAGGAAAGACCTGATGTAGTGACAATGGATATAACAATGCCGGATATGGATGGTATTGAGGCCGTAAAGGCCATAAAGGCTTTGGATCCAAGCGCCAAAATAATAATGTGTTCCGCGATGGGACAGCAGACCATGGTTATGGATGCAATAAAAGCTGGTGCGAGAGATTTTATTGTAAAGCCATTTCAACCGGATAGAGTACTGGAGGCAATAAGTAAAGTTGTGAATTCATAGTAAGATGTAAAATTAAAGTTAAAATTTCACAACCAATATAAAGGTAATATAATTTATAACGAAATATTTTAGTAGTATTAAATTCAATGTTAAACTTTGTTAAAATACGTATAAAACTGTGACTTTGATATGCCAGCTTACAAGTACATAGTTTATGTATCCATATGCGCATGGAGGTGTAGATATGCAGGTTGTTATATTTAGATTGAATAACGAGCAATTTGCTGTGGAAACAGCTAAGGTTCAAAGTATAAATGATGCAATGGAAATAACGAGGGTCCCCAAGGCACCGGCCTACATAAAAGGGCTTATAAATTTAAGGGGAAATGTAATATCACTTTTGGATATAAATCTTTTAATGGACATTCCCAAGAGTGACAAGAGTGAAAACAATATAATAATACTGGAAATGGAAGATGAACTGGTAGGTGTAACTGTAGATCAGGTGGATGAAGTTTTGGATCTAGAAGAAAATGTTATTGAGAAGATAAATGATGAAAGAAAAAAAGCCTATATAGAGGGAATAGTAAATCTTGAAAATAGAGTAGTTACACTAATCGATATAGACAAGCTTCTTTCAAATTAGAATTTTCACGAGAAATGAGGGAAGAGAATGGCAGATGTATTATCACAGAATGAGATAGATGCCCTTTTAGCTGCCTTGTCTGCAGGAGAACTTACTCCTGATGAAGTGCCTAAAGAAGAGGAAAAGCAAAAAGTAAAGCCCTATGATTTTAGAAGTCCGCAGAAGTTTTCTAAGGATCATATAAGAACTCTGGAACTTATTCACGACAACTATGCCAGAATAATTTCAAACTATTTGACTGCACAGGTAAGAAGTAATGTAAAAGTAAAACTGGAATCAGTACAGCAGATAACCTATGAGGAGTTTATTCACTCTGTGCCAAATCCTACTGTACTTACCATATTTAAAATGCCGCCTTTAAGCGGCTCCGTGCTGTTTGAAATAAATCCGCAGTTCGTATTTGAAATTATAGATCTCCTCCTGGGGGGAAGTGGAACGGGTAAGTATAAAGCCAGGGAATTCACAGATATAGATAAAAATATTATAAAAGTGGTGAATGCAGGACTTATATCCAATTTAAAACTGGCCTGGGAAGATGTAATGTCGGTGGAGACAGAAGTAGAGGGAATTGAGACGAATCCCGCATTAAATCAAACTCTTGCACCTAATGATCCCGTGGCGCTTATAACTTTTTCTGTGGAAATGGGTAAAAGCAATACTTTCATAAATATATGCATTCCCTATCTGAGTATAGAGAAGGTATTGGATAAGCTGGTGGTACAGTACTGGTTTCAGGACAGCGATGAGGATGTAGTAAATGAGTCCAGAGAAAAGCTCAGAAAGAGGCTCAATATAGTTGAAATGCAGCTTTCTGCCGTACTTGGAACTGCCAGACTCACAGTGGAGGAATTTTTGAATCTGAATATAGGAGATGTGATTACCTTAAATGAAAACACTAAAAGTCCTATAAAGATGATGGTAGAAGACAAGGTATATTGTTATGGAAAGCCTGGCATAATAGGGAAAAACATGGGCGTTGAGATACTAGATATTATAAGTAAGGATGTGGAAAATTATGAATGATGGGAATGGGTTTCTTTCACAGGAAGAAATAGATGCACTTTTAAACGGAGGAGACAATAAGAAAGATAAAGAAAATAAAGCAGATCCGGCGTCAGAAACTGGCTCCCAGGATACCTCCGAATTGTCGGATGTAGAAAAAGATCTGTTGGGGGAAATAGGAAATATATCCATGGGATCTGCATCCACAGCGCTTTCTACAATAATAAACCAGCAGGTGAATATAACTACTCCCGTGGTGACTTTGACCACTTTGAAAAAATTGAGAAATGAGTTTGAAATTCCCAATATTGCGCTGGAAGTTCAGTATACCAAAGGAATAGTAGGTGAAAACCTTCTTGTGATGAAAGTGACAGATGCAGCTGTTATAGCAGATCTCATGATGGGAAACAGCGGTGAACTGGATGGAAAGAAATCTGAACTCAGTGAAATAGAGGTAAGTGCGGTATCTGAAGCCATGAATCAGATGATAGGTTCTGCAGCCACTTCCATGGCCACCATGTTTATGAGAGAGGTGAATATATCCCCTCCTAAATCAAAAATATGGACGGATCTCACAGAGCCGCTGTCCGAGGGAATAGGTGACGAGGAATCTGTGATCAAGGTGTCCTTTTCACTTAAAATAGGTAAATTAGTAGACAGCCATATAATGCAGCTGTTTCCTCTGGCAACTGCAAAAAAAATAGTTTCCATAATGATGGGTCAGGAAGGAGAGGAGGAAGCAGCAGCTGAATCCAAAGCCAAAGCAGTTGAAAACAAAAGTGAAGCACCTTCTGGTGATGCTGTTTCACAGGCCGCAGCAGCTTCTTCCGTTCCGCCGCAGCAGAGCAATTCACCTTCCGGCAGCGGCATAAATGAAAAGCCTATAGAAACAAGTGCGGTTAAGAAACAGGTACCGGTGCAGCAGGCGGCATTTCAACCCCTTGGCAAACCTAAAACCGTGGAGAATGTGCCCAGAAATATAGATCTGATATTGGACGTGCCACTTGAGATATCGGTAGTGCTTGGAAGAACCAAAAAGAATATCAAGGACATATTGAATCTTGGTACGGGATCTCTGGTAGAACTGGATAAACTGGCCGAGGAGCCTGTGGAGATACTGGTAAACGGAAAGAAGATAGCTTACGGCGAAGTCGTAGTAGTGGATGAAAATTTCGGTGTGAGGATAACGGGTATTGTGAGCAACGAGGAGAGGATCAAATCCCTGAAATAGGTTTTATTACAGTTGAGAGTTGAGAGTGAAGAGTTGATGGTTTTGGTTGGTTTTCAGTTTCTGCTGAAAATCTTCATTTTCTGTTGGCTCTTCAATTTTGATATTAGTAACCTTTAATGGGAATTATAATTGAATTGATATATAGCGTTAAAGTGGGAATTTAAGGGGACTTTGGTCCTAAAATAACATGTTTATCTTTTATCCAAAGTATAAACCTTAAATATATATACCCGATAATATTATTAATGACAAAGAACATTTGGAGTCGTTGAATTTAAGGGAGTGTATTTATATGAAGATTAATGGGATCATTTTGAACCAGGCATTGAATATCTACGGGGGAAATAAGAAAGAGCACGTGACAATTAAAAATATGGATAAAAAGGATTCCATTGAAATTTCGTCTGCAGGAAAAAGTTTGAGTTCTTATTCTCCTGAGGATAAATTCATAAGTTCTGAAGAAAAAATAGAAAGTATAAGAAAGGCTGTGGAAAACGGAACCTATAATGTAGATAAAAAATTGGTGGCATCTAGAATTTTAGATGCCATGAAGGGGAAAATATTATAGTTCTCCCCATAATTCTATGGAGGTGAGATGCGGTGTCACTGCAGTTGATGAACATAATGGAAAACGAGTATTCAGTTTTAAAAGAACTTCTTAAGGCCCTGGAGGATCAAAATCAGTACCTTTTAAAGAGAGAAGTGTTTAAACTGGATAAAATAGTGAAAGTACTGGAGGAGAAGAGCAAAACCGTAGCTTTCTGGGAAGTGGAAAGAAGAAAAATTACAGACAAAAGACCTATGAGAGAAGTTATTGCAGAATCCAAGGATGAAAATATGAAAAAAACCTATGAAAATATAGTGGAATTACTCAGAAAAATGCAGCTGCAAAAGGATACAAACGAGGCCCTTATAAAACAGTGGCTTGTATTTACCAACCAGATGCTCAGGGCACTCAATCCAGCCAGAAAAGCAGTTACCTACAACGCACTGGGAAAGAGCAGATAGTTTAGCAATGCACAATGCATAATTGAGAGTTAACAATTGATAATGGACAATTAACAGTTAATGATGAAATTTTTAATTCTATTAAAAATTTCTACCTAAAATTGTCAACTGTCAATTGAAAATTGTAAATTGGAAAAAAGGAGTTGATTAAATGCCGGGATTGTTTTCAATATTCAATACAGCAAAGAGCGGGCTTTTTTCGCAGCAGACGGCAATAAATGTGACATCTCACAATATAGCAAATGCAAATACAGACGGGTACTCCAGGCAGAGGGCGGATCTTGTAACCACCCCGCCCTATACCATGCCCAGCATGAACAGTCCAGCTAGCGCAGGACAGCTGGGAACAGGAGTGACGGTGGCCTCTATAGATAGAATAAGGGACATTTTTCTGGACTACCAGGTAAGGGTGCAGATGGGTGTAAGCGGCCAGTATACAGCTAAGGATAAATATCTGACTCAGGTGGAAAATGCCCTGAACGAACCTACGGATACTGGAATTTCCTCACTTATACAGCAGTTTTTTAGTTCATGGCAGGACCTGTCAGGCTCCACAGAAAATACAAGCACCGTTGCCCAGCAGGCTTATCAGCTGACTAACAGCATAAACAGCACTTATTCACAGCTTACAAGTATCAAGACCAATACAAATACGGAGATAAAAAACCTGGTGGTGGACATAAACGGCATGCTGTCCCAGATATCCAAATTGAACCAGCAGATTAAAGATGTCAAGATATCCGGACAGAACCCCAATGATCTCATGGACAGCAGGGATCTTCTCCTGGATCAATTGAGCAGTGAATTTGGCATAACCATCAACCAGAGATCTCTGGACGGCATTGACGTCACCACCTCAAGCGATGGAGTCGATGGTACAGCACCTATTGGAACTGACGGTAATCCGCTCAATATAGTCCAGTCAGATAATCCAGACAGTTATGATGTAGCCAGTTTTTCTTATATAACTAGTATAACCAGCAAAGGTGCGAAGCTCAGCGACCCTAGCGATCCTAATAGTAGTGTTGTAAAAGATGCCGATGGTAATATTATATATGAATATGAAGTGGATTACTATAAAAAGGGCGATACCCTTACGGATGACAATAAAGTTATCCTTACAGTAGATATGACAGCGGCTCAGGCAAAAGAACTAGATGAAAGTAGAGTGCTCTGGGCCGACAGTACTGGTATGGCTTATAAGGATACAAAGGATGATAATACAATTGATGGAGACGGAAAAAAGCTTGATGGTACGGAACCTGTGGATTTTAAACAGCTTATGCTTTTCAAGCCGCCTACGGGCGAGCTAAAGGGCTATATGGCCGTACAGCAGAATGTGGATGATTATCAGGATACGCTGAATAAATTTGCTAAGGCACTTGCTCTTTCCGTAAATTCCATAATAAGTCAGAGCAGCAGCTGGGTTGAAGACGGAGACAATACTGGTTCTCAGGAAGGCGGCATAAACAATTTCTTTGTAAATGCAGATCCTGAAAAAGAAGGTTCCTATACTGCAAAAGATGAAAACAACATAAATGCGTCAAATATAACTGTAAATGTGGACATATTGAATGATCCTTCAAAAATAAAAACGGCTACCAAATATGATTCTAAGGGAAATTCCCTCAATGACAGCACCGATGGAAACAGGGCCGCAGCAATAGCCCAGCTGGCAAACAGCCTTATGAATATACAGAGCGTGAACACAGATGTAGATACTAATACAACTGATATTGATGGCACAGATGGTAGAGATGACAGAAATGATTTGATTGGAAGTTTGTTTTCTACAAATGATAAATTGAACAATGTGTATTCTGTAGGAAGTGTGACAGGAGGTTCCACTCTTAACAACTATTTTAACGATCTGGTGAACAAGGTTGGAATGCAGGAACAGGAGGCAAAAACTCAGGTGAGCAATGAAGCCACCCAGCTTGCCAACTATACCCAGTCAAGGGAATCTGTATCAGGGGTTTCCATGGATGAGGAGATGACAAATCTCATACAATTCCAGCACTGCTACCAGGCAAATGCAAAGATGATATCGACGATTGATGAACTTCTGGATGTAGTGGTGAACGGACTTAAAAAATAGTTATACAATGGATAACTGACAATTGACAATGCACAATGGACAGTTAAAGGAATATTTATTTGAAATGTGGAGATATTTTAAATAAATATTATTGTTCGAGGAGTTAAAGTATGAGTTTGAATGTAATAGAGAAAAAATCCTTTCAGTTTTCCATTGATATAGTGCATTTGTATAAAAAACTATGTGAAGAAAGAAGAGAATATATTTTATTTAGGCAATTTCTTAAGTCGGGAACCAGTATAGGTGCAAATGTTAAAGAGGCGTTAAGCGGCCAATCGAAGAGAGACTTTCTTTCTAAAATGAATATAGCATTGAAAGAAGCAAATGAAACGGAATACTGGATTGAATTGCTGATTAGCACAGGTTATATAAATAAAGAGAATCCTATATTGTGTAAATGCAAAGAGTTATGTAAGATACTAAATTCCATAGTTAAGACTACAAAAAATAATTGTGAATCATGAATTGAAGAAAGGGGTGTGTGATTTTTGAGAGTAACAAATAAATTATTGTCGAATAATTTTCTTTCAGATATGCAGAGAAATCTTACAAATTTAAGTAAAATTCAAACGCAGATGTCTTCCATGAAGAATTTTTCAAAGCCTTCTGATGATCCAATAAATGTGCAGAGGGCAATGCAGCTTCAAACTTCTATAGATTACAATGCTCAATACGCTGTAAATATAAAAGCTACCCAGGGATGGATGCAGACTACGGATACAGCTCTTGTTCAGCTCAGTACTGTGCTTACAAATATAAGAAACAACCTGGAAAAGGGTGGCGGAGATGGAGGCTATACCCAGGATGAAAGGGACAAGATCAACGATGAAGTAAATCAGGAAGTATCACAGGTTGCACAACTTTTAAATACAAACTTCAAGGGAGAGTATGTATTTGGTGGCACTGCAGGTCTTTCAAAACCTGTAGGCACTTCAAACTATGATATAACCCGCACGGTGGTGTCAGATGGATTTGATATAAGTGGGTGGAAAACTGGTACTGTAACGTTTAATATTATGAATAGTAATGGAACAACAATTGACAAGACAATAACATTAGATACTAAAGATTCTAGTGGTAATCCACCTGATACTATAGATGATGTAATTAAAAATCTCAATGCTAAAATACAGTCTGATACTGATTTTAAAGATAAAATAAATGTAGTAAAGACCGATGACGGAAATATAAAATTTCTTGCTGTAGACAGCAGTGAAACTATAAAGATAGATAGTACAGGGATCAGCAATCTGTCAGGAGTCAATGGCCAGCAGCTTTCCAGTACTGATGACTATAAAAATTGTGTCAGAATAGATTATTCAGATAAAGACGGCAATACGCTGAATTATCTTCCGGATGTGGTGTCAAATGGATTTAATCCAAGTAATTGGAATGACAAGAAAATAGATTTTACAATAAAAGTACCTGATCCATCTAATCCACCAGATGGTACTATGGACAAAACGGTTGAGATATCTACAATGGCTATTACAGAAAATACAAATATTGATGACGTAGTTAAAGATTTAAATACTAAAGTACAGGAATCTGATCCTGATTTTAAAGATAAAGTAAATGTGGTGAAAACCAATGATGGCAATATAAAATTTCTGGCTATAGATTCTTCTGATACTATAAAAATAAAATCAACAGAAATAGGAGATATGAATATACCAGTTGATGGACAACAGCTTTCCAGTATGGCACTGGAAAACATAGGAGCTTCCAAAAATATAGAGGTGTCTCAGGGAGTTGTTCTGGATTATAATGCCACTGCAGTAGATGTGATGAAATATGGTTCCGGGGATAATGATGATATAAGGCTTTTGATGGACAGGATAGAACATCATATGGCGGGACAGGTTCAGTCTTATACAGATACAGATGGAAATAAGGTGACAAAGGATACAAAAAATGCAATACTAGGAGCTGATGGCAACTATTATATATGGAAAAATGATCAGGAGGAAGCCACAAAACAGCTTACGAATCAGGATCTTATAGATATAGATGCAGCTTCGAAGCAGGTGCTTAAAGTGGATTCCCAGATAGGCGCCAAGGAAAAGAGAATGGATGGATTGTCAGATCAAAACTCTTCTGCTAAAGTGGACATGACTGATATACTCTCAAAAACAGAGGATATAGACATATCGGAAAAAACCATAGAATATGCCACTATGATAACAATCTATCAGGCATGCCTTCAGACTGGAGCAAGGATAATGCAGCCTACACTTATGGATTATATCAGTTAAGAGTGGAGAGTGGAAAGTCGAGAGTGAGTGAAGAAATTTTTAAATTTTATTAAAAAATTTCTACTAGCACTATTTGCTGTACATTATACATTCTTAAATAAATAAAGGATGATAATATGGAATTAAAGACAAAGTATCACGGTGTAAAACATTATGATGAAAAAGACATAATAACCTTTAAAAAGGGTATTCCCGGGTTAAAGCATTTAAAAAAATACATCATATTTCCTGCAGAAGAAAATGAAATGTTTTATGTACTCCAGTCCATAGAGAATTTAGCCATAGGACTTATTCTTGTTTCACCGTTTAATATATTAAGGGATTATGAATTCAAATTAGATGAAGATAAAAAAAAAGAACTGGGCATAAGCAGTTATGAGGATATATTAATCCTGAATACAGTGACTCTCAGTTCGAAAATAGAAAGTATAACCGCAAATCTAAAAGCTCCGCTGGTTATAAATATAAATAAAAAAATTGGGGAACAAATAATACTGGATAATTCAGATTATCCCATAAAATACCCACTTTTTGAGGAGGGAGCTTGATTGCTGGTTATAAGCAGAAAAAAGGGAGAATCCTTTTTAATTGGTGATAATATAGAAGTGACTGTTTCAAAAATAGAGGAAGGTACGGTGAAGCTTTCTATATCCGCACCTAAAAATGTAACTATACTTAGAAAAGAACTGTATGATGAGGTAAAAAAGGAAAATAAGAATGCAGCAGCTTCAGATATGAATCTGCTTAAAAAATTAAAAAAATAAATTCAGGTGCAAAATAAATAAAGAGGTGTTTAGCATGGAAGTTACAGGTATGGGTCAAGGAGGACAGCTGCCTTTAAAATTAAGCACAGGTACATCTGGAACAACTGCCGGAGTTTACAATAATGAAGTTTCAGAACTTCTGCAGAATAGGACAGTACAAAAGGTCAATAAGGAAAATATAACTGTAAAAAATGCGAAGGATGCAGCAGATGAAGCAAATAAAATAATGAATGAAAATCAGACTCATCTAAAATTTGAAATCTACGGTAGATTCAAGGATATTGTAGTACAAGTGCTTGATGATGACACCAACGAAGTTATAAAGGAAGTACCACCTAAAAAAATACTGGATATGGTTGAGAAGTTTTGTGAAATGTCAGGATTTTTTATGGACGAAAAAGCTTAATTCAATACACAATTTACAATGCACAGTGTACAATTGACGAAGGAATTTTTAATTTCATTAAAAATTCCAACCTGAATTGTGAATTGTGAACTGACAATTGTGAATTGAAAAAGGGGGTGTTGTTATGGAATTCAAGTTAAATAAGATAGACCCTGAAGTGAGGCGTAGAGTAAAGGAAACTACCAGTGCCGATAAAGTCCATAATAAAAGAAAGATATTTATAGACAATAATAACAAGAATAAAGGGAAAAAAGAGCAGGGAAATTTTGAAACAGAACTTGGAAAATATAAACAGGGAAAAAACAAAAAGAAAATAGTAGTAAAGGCTACCAGGGTGGAAGAAGTAAAAGTCGATGCCTTTAGAGAGGAAAAAAATTCAACTTCAAAAGTGGACAACAGGGGAAGTATTATAGATGTAAAGAAGTGAATAGTTAAGAGTTAATAGTGAATAGTAAATGAAGAAATTTTTTAACTCCGTTAAAAAATTTTCACCTATACTATATATTTTTCACTCTACACTGTTAACTAGAAAAGGAGGGAATTAGCATGTATACTGCTAATGCTTACAATACCTATAAAACTAACAGTGTAAATTTTGCTTCCAAGGACCAGCTGCTTCTGATGCTGGTGGATGGAGGAGCTAAATTTGCGAAAATAGGCAAGCAGGCAATAATGGATAAAGATGTTAAGAAAGCACACGAGAATATAGTTAAAGCTGAAAATGTATTTTATGAACTGATGTCAACGCTTGATGTGAAAAAGGCAGGAAACTGGGGACAGTCCCTCATGGCCGTATATGACTTCATAGTTAGAAAACTTACGGATGCAAATATGAAGAAAGATGCAGCAATAATGGATGAGGTAATTCCAATTATAGAAAATGTAAAGGACACATGGGAGCAAGCTTATAGGATTTCAAAGACAGGTAAAAACGATTGACAATTAACAATTGACAGTTTATGAAGAAATTTTCTAATGAAATTAGAAAATTTCAACCTATAATCGTAAATTGTACTCTGTAAATTGTCAATTGAATAAAGGGAGGTATAAATATGGCAGACAGTACAAGCAGCATGCCTGTGGGTGCAACAGGTGCCGGCGGCGGGAACATGCTGAGGATTACAGGACTGAACACGGGGCTTGACATAGATGCAATGGTAAAAAAAATGCTGACGGCAGACCAGACAAAAATAGATCAGGCAAAACAGCAGCAGCAGTTAATACAATGGAGGCAGGAAGCCTACCAGAGCATAATAAAGGACGTAAAGGATTTACAGAGCACCTATTTCGATATAACAAATAGTACGAGTTATTTACTGTCTTCAAACAGTTATAACAATATGACAGCAGCAAGTTCAGATGCTACTGTGGTAAGTGCAAAAGCAGGGGTAGATGCAACAGCAGGAACTTATAAGATAAATGTAATAAAACTTGCGTCATCGGCTACTGTGAAAGGAACAAATGTCATAAACGAAGATAAAAACAAACAAAGTATAACTAGTTCTACCAGACTTGAAGATATAGAGGGAGTGACAGATGGAAACATTTTAATTAAACTGACTTATAATGACGGAACTCTTGAGTCAAATAAGTCCGTTGAAATTAGTTTCGATGTAACAGACTCATCTAGCATTCAAGATCTAACAGATGAAATAAAAAATAAAACAGGTGGAGCTGTTACAGCAAAATTTAATGAAATTACAGGACAATTTTCTATTCAAACTGTAGCTACAGGAAGTTCTTCAAAGTTAGGTATAGAAATAGAAAATGATGAAAGCGGATTTCTTGGTGAATTTGGGATATCATCTACAGGTGAATATAAAATTGGAGAAAATGCTGAAGTTCAGATAAAAGAACCAGGCTCTAGTGATTATAGTGATGTTATAACTAAAAGTTCAAATAACTTTACTGTAAATGGAATAACTTATAATCTTATAGATACAACGGCAGATAATAGTCCTGTAAGCATATCCGTAACCCAGGATACTTCGAAAGTCCATGATCTTATTACAAATTTCATAGATAAATACAACAATCTGGTTGGAGAAATACAAGATAAGCTCAGTGAGAAAAAAGATTATGATTATTCACCACTTACAGAGTCACAGAAAGAGGAAATGAGTGACACTGATATAACCAGCTGGGAGAACAAAGCCAAGGAAGGTATACTTAGAAACGATGACAACTTGCAGCAGCTTTTAGATGACCTCACAAGTACTTTCAATACTCCTGTTGTGGACAGTAGCGGAAAAAGTGTATCAACGATTTATTTTGGAAGCATAGGAGACAATGCTCTGGGAATTGACACTTCTAATGATTATACCCAGGGAGGAAAGCTCAGCGTTACAGATGATCAGCAGTTCACAGATGCCCTTACAAATCATGCAGATGAGATAATGAAGTTGTTTACCACTACATCTGATAGCAAGGATTCAACTGAAAAATTCAACCAGTCAGGGATATTTCAGAGAATAAGCGATATTATAGACAAAAATGTGGGAGTAATAGGTACTACGCTCAACGGTGGTACGCTTACGAAATATGCTAATCTTCAGGACGATTATACTGTAATGGGAGGTGGTGGGACAGGCACTCTCCCAGATCAGATATATCAGCAACAACTTCTCATAAACACGTTAACTGACAGAATGAATGACGACCAGACAAAATACTACAATCAGTTCACACAGCTGGAAGTTGCCATGGAACAGCTTAATGCGCAGCAGTCCACGCTTTCACTGTACTTAAGCTAAAGTCTAATTAATAGTCGGGAGTATATACTATTAATCCTGCATTGTTAATTAAAGGAAAGGGGTGCTGCCATGAAAAGAACTGTTGAAGAGATATTGGTGGATTACAAGAAGTGTACGGAGGGAATTGTAGAAATACTTGAAAAAGATGATTTTGCTTCTCTCCAGGATAAAATGAAAATAAGACAGAGTATTTTAAATGAACTTATTTCTGACGAGAACAGAAAAGTTGAATCCAAAAAAATTTATAAAAAACTGAATATAGGTGAAATCGAAGATGAAGCAGGCAGACTCATAAAAGAGAAAGCTTCATCAATAAAGGGAAAATTAAAAAACATATCCAGGAACAAAACTGCCAGCAGTGCCTATGGTAATATAAATGGATCGGCAAAAATATTCAGCAAAAAAATTTAAAAGACTATAAAGGCGGGAAATGTAAAACCGATAATAAAGTGAAGGTTAAATAAATTTGTTAGAAATCTTCAATTAAGTTATAATTTATAAATTACTTATAGCTTAAAAGAGGTAACTATAAATAAAGTGGACAAGGATGTCCAGTACAAAAAATCAAGGAGGAATAAAAATGATAATCAATCACAATCTTATGGCAAACAATGCCTTGAGAAACATGAACATTAATTCGAATAATTCAGCTAAAGCGATGGAGAAACTTTCTTCAGGTCTTAGAATAAACAGGGCTGGAGATGACGCAGCAGGTCTTGCAATATCCGAAAAAATGAGAGGCCAGATAAACGGACTGAATCAGGCATCCAGCAATGCTCAGGATTCCATATCCCTTATTCAGACTGCCGAAGGTGCATTAAATGAAACTCACAGTATACTTCAGAGAATGAGAACACTTGCTGTTCAATCGTCAAATGATACTAATAATGATTCAGATAGAACTGCTATACAGAGTGAAATTAACCAACTGGCTGACGAAATTGACAGAATAGGTAATACTACCGAGTTTAATACAAAAAAACTTTTAAATGGTGATCTTGAAGGAATAAATGATGAGGTAAAGGGAACTTATACGCTAAATAACAATACATCAATTAAAGATTTAACATTAGCTTCAGGTATAGCATCTTCTATTGCTAATAGTAGTTCAAAAAATGGAGCAATAACTATAACAAAAACTTCTGTAGATGCAAGTGGAAATGCAGTATTTGATGCAAGAGATACTGATGGAACTCAAATCGCAGCTTCTGGTGTTACACTTACTTCTGGTAAGTTGACATTAACTAATGGTGTAGGAAGTGGAGCTAATTTAAGTCTGGCTGGAACTTTTGACAATATGAAGGTAGGAGAAAGTATTACTATTATATTAAATAAACATGAAGACGCTACTACTGATGGATCAAAATCAATTACTGCCCAGATAGGTGCAAACTCAGGACAGACAATGCAGATGGGTATTTCTGATATGAGATCAGAGGCATTAGGTATAAAAACCGCTTCAGGTGTGGCTATAAAAGTTGATAATAAATATGCTGCTAATGCGGCTATTTCAACAGTGCAAAATGCTATAGAAAAAGTTTCCGCACAGAGATCCAAACTTGGTGCTTATCAGAATAGGCTGGAACATACTATAAATAATCTGGGAACTTCATCTGAAAACTTGACTTCTGCTGAATCAAGAATAAGAGATGTGGATATGGCTTCAGAGATGTCCGAGTACTCAAAGAACAACATTCTTTCTCAGGCTGCTCAGGCAATGCTTGCTCAGGCAAATCAACAGCCACAGCAGGTTTTACAATTATTAAGGTAATTAATAAAAAGTCAGCTTTTAAGCTGACTTTTTTCATAAAAGGTGAATTTATATGATGAAAACTGTATACCAAAAAAACATGAAATTCATAAAAAAAATAAATTCGTATTTATATGATAAAATAAATGAGGTTGAATTGAAAACTGTAAAAAAAGTTATTACCAAAAATCATTACATTAATATAGTTAAAAATGTAAATGAAAATGAATTTATAATTCATAGCCAGTATGCTCCACAGTATCAAGCAAAATTCATTGCACGGAATGCTTTTAAAGATGATAAATATGATATTATATTTTTATTTGGATTGGGACTTGGATACGAATTAAAGGAAATGATAAAGTTAAATGGAAAAGTTAGGTATTTTGTTGTGGAGCCAGATGAAGAAATATTTAAATTACTACTTGAATATGATGATATTAAATATCTATTTAATAGAATAAATATTCATTTTATTTTAGGACATAATTCAGAGGATATAGGAAGGTTTTATAATAATGTAATAGGTTTTGAAAAGTCAGTTAATATAAAATTTGTCGTTTTACCATCTTATCAGAATATATATGAGAGTTTGATAAATGATATCTTTTCGAATATAAAAGAAAAAATTAATGTTTTCAGAGTTAATATTAACACTGTAACTGTTTCACATAAACAGTGGTTTCAAAATTATATAGGTAATCTTAAATATGCGGATAATATGTGTCCTGTTACAAAGCTAAAGGAGAATTTTAATGGTGAACCTGCAATTGTGGTGTCGGCGGGACCTTCATTAAATTATAATATAGAAACTTTAAGAGAACTTCAGGGAAAGGTATTAATAACAACGGCAGGGTCTGGAATAAGCGTATTGGAAAATAAGAAAATTAAAGCCGATATAATATGCATGATTGATGGGTGGGTTAATGAGAGCAGGTTAATTGAAAATGTTGAATTAAATAGAGATGCTGCTGTATTCTACTCTAGCATGTTGTATTATAAAATACTTTCTAAGCTTCAGGGACCAAAATTTTTATTGAATGTGAATAATATGGATAGTGAGATATATAGTACTATTGGGGAAGATCCATTTAATTTATTTTCCGGTCCCTCTGTAGCAAACTCCCTGGTATATAATTTATCAGAGCTTGGCTGCAGCCCTATAATATTTTTAGGACAGGATCTTTGTTATAGTTCTGGGAAGAATTATGCAGAAGGTGCTACTTATGAAAGGGATATGTCAGGTGAGTTAAACAATAAAGGATATATAAAAATGAAAAATAAAACTAATGTGGATGTATATACGACACCTACCTTTTTATCTATGAAAACTTCAATGGAATTTTGTATTAAACTTCATCCTCATATTAAATATCTAAATGGGACTGAGGATGGATTAGAAATTGAAGGAGCGAAAAATATAGATTTTAATGAATATGCTAGGAAAAATTTTAATGATGAATATAGTTTAAATATAAAGGATGTTTATGACAATTTTATAAATAATGAGACTGATATTGAAAAATTAAAATGTATGGAAAAAAATTTAGAAAATGAAAATACAAAATTAATAGATTTGCTTAAGGAATCTATAAAATATATGGACTCGGGAATAGAACAGAAAAAAATTTATAAAGTTATAGAAAGAAGCTATAATAAATTAAATAGCATAAGATTGTATAAGAATATTATAGAACCAGCTTTGGGAAGTTTGGATTTTTTATATAAAAACAAAAATTATATTGAGAGAAATAAACAAAAATTTGCATATGTACTTGACAAATGTCTTATAATGGACAACGCTTTTACCTATATAGTAAAAGGAGGAGAGCAAGATGGAGTCAGGTAACAATATCAAGAATGCAGAATACATAGATAAAATAGACATTGTCCAGAAATATATTGAGAAAGCATGGAAAAGTTTCATACTATGTGAGTTCGACAGTGGAATGAAATATTTTGGAAATATTATGGCCGGATTAGATGAAATTATAACTTGTATTGCTAATATAAATAATAAGTTGAAATTAAATATAAATATAAATTATATGTTAGAAATTTTACAGAAATTAGAAAAATCGATAACTATAAAGGATTATGTTTATAGTGCAGATTTGCTTAAATATGAGATTGATCCGATACTGAGAAAATGGAAAGAGTTATTGGCATAATTATATTGAAGGTGATGCCATAAAGAATTATGAAAATATTGATAACATCCATAACAAAGAGAATGCAGTTTATAAAATATTGGAAATGAAGATGTTTAGAAACTGACTGTAGTATAGGCAGTTTGGATGAGATTGAGGATGTATATTACGATATATGTTTTCAAGACGAGTAGCGGACTATTTAGACGAAAATCCTAAAATATCAAATATAAATTCAAATGTTATTTAAAAATAGCGTAAAAACTTAGATTTATATCTAAGTTTTTTTATATATCTACGATAATATACATATAAGTAACAAATTAAAGTATAATACAAAATACTAGGCTGTAATAATCAGTATTTCCAGATAAAACATATAATACTCTATAAGCTTTATCAAAAGGCATATATCTTCTGGAATTAGGTGCAAAATTTTCAATAAAATTTAATTAAATTGAGGAATTGATTTTATGAATGTAAAAATAAAAGATGTGTTTGCTAAAGAAAATTATTCTATAAGAAAAATATTAGGTATATTAGATAGAGGAGCAAAGGGCATAGTTTTTATAGTAGATGATGAAGATAGACTTATGGGAACTATAACTGATGGGGATATAAGGAGAGCTATTTTATCTGGGGCTAATTTAGAAGACAATGTTTCAAATATAGTACATAGAAATTCAGTTTGTGTTTCATGTAATACGAATAGAGAAAGAATAAAAGATATTTTTATAAAAAAGGCTGTGAAAGTCATACCTGTTGTAGATGACAATAGTAGGGTCGTGGATTTGATAAGTATAAATGATATACTGCTTCCAGAAGGAAAAGAGAATCCTGTGATAATAATGGCGGGGGGACTTGGAACCAGACTTAAGGATTTGACAAAAGAAGTACCTAAACCAATGCTGAAAGTTGGACATGATCCTATACTTCAACATATAATAAGTAATTTTAAACAGTATGGATATAATAAAATACTTATTTCTGTCAATTACAAGTCAGAAATAATAGAAAATTATTTTCAGGATGGACTTGCCTATGGAGTTAAGATAGATTATATAAAAGAAAGTAAAAGACTTGGAACAGCAGGAGGAATAAAATTGGCAGATGACTATATTGACAAGCCTTTTTTTGTGATAAATGGAGATATATTTACCAATCTGAATGTAGACAATATGATGAGATTTCATATTGAAAATAAATTCGACATAACTGTAGGAACAAGAAAACATTCTTTTCAAATTCCCTATGGAGTTATTGAGGCAGAAAATAACTGCATAAAAGGATTGAAGGAAAAACCAATAGTGGACTATTTAATAAATGCAGGTGTATACTGCTTGAATCCTGATTTAGTTAATTTCATACCGGATAATCAATATTTTGAAATAACGGACTTAATTGGTATCTGCATAAAAAATGGTGGAAAAGTGGGGAGTTATGAAATAAAAGATTACTGGATGGATATAGGTAGAATGGAAGATTACAATAAGGTCAATAATGATGTACGTGATTTAATTGCAGCAGATAAGGTAGATGATGTATATGATAAATAATAAAATTATACTGGCAATAATACCTGCTAGAAGCGGTTCAAAAGGTATTCCACATAAGAATATAAAAAATTTAAATGGAAAGCCCTTAATAGCTTGGACTATTGAAGAAAGTTTGAAAAGTAAATACATAGATAAACTGATAGTTTCAACTGAAGATAATGAAATAACAGAAATTAGTAAAAAATATGGTGCGGAAGTTCCATTTTTAAGACCTGCTGAACTTGCATTGGATTCAACGCCGGGAATAGATCCAATACTTCATACAGTTAAATGGTTTCAAAATAGAAATTACAGATTTGATTATGTAATGTGCTTACAGTGTACATCACCTTTTAGAACGTATAATCAGATAGACGAAGCCGTTGAAAATTTATTTAAAAAAGATGCTGATTCTATTGTAAGTGTCTGTAAAAGTGAAATAACTCCTTACTGGATGAAGAAAATTGAGAATGGAAAATTAAAAGATTTCTTAGATGGAGATGTTTTTTATGCCAGGCGTCAGGATACACCTAAAGTATATAGATTGAATGGAGCAATATATATGGCAAAGACACAAGTGTGTTTAAATATTAAGAATTGGTATACTGAAAACACTATACCTTACATAATGGACGAAATAAGTTCTATAGATATAGACAATATGTTGGATTTTAAATTTGCTGAGTTTTTGATGAAGGAGAATAAGAATGCTTGATAAAAAACATGTATTTATAATAGCAGAAGCAGGGGTAAATCATAATGGTGATATAAATACTGCTAAAAAGCTTATAGATACAGCCTGTGAAGCTGGAGCTGATGCTGTAAAGTTTCAAACTTTTAGGGCTGAAAATCTTGTTATAAAGGATGCTCCCAAAGCAGAATACCAGAAAAAGACCACTGGCAGCAGCAGCCAATTTGAAATGCTTAAAAAGTTGGAATTGTCATTTGAGGATCATATAAATTTGAAAGAATACTGTGATAGAAGAAAAATTGTATTTTTATCCACTCCTTTTGATTTTGAGAGTGTGAATTTGTTGGAGAAAGTTGGAGTTGAGTATTATAAGATAAGTTCTGGCGATTTGACCAACATACCCCTTCTTGAGTACATAGCAAAATTGCAGAAACCTATGATAGTTTCAACTGGTATGGCCAACTTGGGCGAGGTTGAAATGGCTGTAAAAGCTATTAACAAATATATGGATGAAAATATATATTTACTGCATTGTACATCGAATTATCCTGCATCATATAAGGATGTAAATTTAAATGCAATAATTACCTTAAAAAATGCTTTTAAGCTTCCAGTGGGATATTCCGATCATACAATTGGGATAGAAATTCCTGTGGCAGCTGCAGCCATGGGGGCTAAGATTATAGAAAAGCATTTTACTCTTGACAGAGGTATGGAAGGACCTGATCATAAAGCTTCCTTGGAACCAGATGAATTGAAAAAAATGGTTGATGGTATTAGAAATGTAGAAAAAGCTTTTGGCGATGGAATAAAAAGATGTAATTTAAGTGAAGAAAATACCAAAAAGGTTGCTAGAAAAAGTATAGTGGCAAGAAATAATTTAAAAAAAGGTCAGAAGTTATCACTTGACGATATAGCTTTTAAGAGACCGGAAACAGGGATAAAACCTGTTTATGCCAATGTCGTGGTAGGAAAAAAATTGATTAGAGATGTATATAAAGATGAACTGATAACATTTGACTTGATTGAGTGAGGTTAAATAGTATGAAGAATATAGGAATTGTTACTACTTCAAGAGCTGATTTTGGTTTATTATATCCGATTATAAATGTTTTAGATAATTCAGATTATTTTAGAGTAAAAGTTATAGCAACAGGGATGCATTTACTTAAAGAATATGGATATACATTAAAGTATGTTAAAGATAAGTGCAGGGATGTTGATAAAATAGACTTATTTATGCCTGTTATTGATAAATGTGCTCTAGTAAAAAGCATAGGAATAGGTTTCATGTCTTTTGCTGATTATTTTGTTAATAATAATTTTGATGCAATTATGGTTTTAGGTGATAGATGTGAACTAATAGTTCCTGTGTATAGTGCAATGATTTATGATATACCTATAATTCATGTTTTTGGAGGAGATAGCATAGAAAGTTATGTAACCTATGATAATAATATAAGACATTGTATAACTAAATTGGCTAATATACATTTTACTGCTACTAAAGAACATGCTATTAGAATAAAGAAGCTGGGTGAAGAAGATTGGAGAATTTTTAATGTAGGATCACCGGCAATAGATTATATTAGTAGCTGTAATTATTTAAGTAAAGATGAATTACAAAATAAGTTTAATAAAATCAATTTTTGTAATCAATATTGTGTTTTAACATATCATCCCGTTCCAACAGAAATAGAATATATTGGTAAACAGATAGATGCTATGATACAAGCTTTGAATTTAGCGGATATTCAAATAATTTGTACTAAGCCTAATAATGATTTAGGAAATGAAATCATATTAGATAGGATAAAAAGAGAAGATAGCGTGAATAGCAAATTTTTATTAGTAGATAGTGTAAGCCAAGAAGAATATTATTCCTTGTTAAAATATAGTACTTTTATGATTGGCAATACATCTAGTGGTATACTTGAATCTTCAGCATTTAATATACCAAGTATAAATATAGGGAGTAGGCAGCTAGGCAGGATAAAAGGTAAGAATGTTATTGATGTAACTTGTTATGTAGATGATATTATAAAAGCGGTAAAAAAATGTAGAGAGGATGATAACTTCAGGACTATTTGTAAGACTTGTGAGAATCCGTATGGAGATGGTACTGCGGGTTTTAAAATACTGAAAATATTAAAAAAATTACTATCAATGGATAAAAAAAAATTACTTATTAAAAAGAATACTTATTAAGGGTGGTAAGATAATAATTGGATTTAAATATGAGGAAATATTATTTAGGTGATGAATTTAAAATTTTAAAGTTATTTAAAGATGTATTTTATAAGGAAATGCAGTTAGAGTATTGGAAATGGAGATATAAAAAAAGTAAGCAAATGTACATAAATTTAATGTGGGATGATGAAAAATTAGTAGGTCATTATGCACTTTTCCCAATAGATGTTATTTTAAATGGCAAAATTACAAGGACAGGATTTTCTATGACAACAATGACTTTAAAAGAATATAGTGGATTGGGCATATTTAGTACATTAGCTAAGAATTTATATTTAGATTCTTTTAATGATTTAAACATTATATGGGGATTTCCAAATAATAATTCCTTACATGGATTTGTTAAAAATTTAAATTGGGTACATATATGTGATATAAATATGCTTGTTAAAGATATAAGTTCTGAAGATAGAGATGCGCAATATGATAATAAATATATTAATGAGATAAAAAGGTTTTCTAGTGAATATAACGATTTAAATTTAAAAGTTGCCAGTAAATATAATTTTATAGTAAATAGAAATGAAGATTATTTGAATTGGCGATTTGTTCAGAATCCTGTAAATAGATACCATATACTAGAATATAGGCGAGAAAATATTTTAAAAGGGTACTGTGTTTATAAATTATATAAAGATAAAGAATCGTATTTTATTGATATAGTGGATATTTTAGTTATAGATAAATACATATTTAAAGAGTTAATATTTGAAGTTATTTTAAAGGCTAAAGAAAGACAGATAAGATATGTTAATACGTGGATGGAAGATAAAGAACTTAGAAATATTCTATATGATATTGGCTTTATAGATAGCGGGAATATAACTCATTTTGGAATGTGTAAAAATAATGAAATGAAATTTTTAAAAAATATTAATGGTGATTTAAGAAAATATTATTTAACAATGAGTGATTCAGATGTTTTTTAGGAGGAGATATTTTTGAAAGTATTGATTGTATCGGTACATCCTGATGATGAAACTCTGGGCTGTGGTGGAACTATATTAAAACATTTGAAAAATGGCGATGAATTATATTGGATGATAATTACTGAGGCAGATGAATCAATTGGTTTTTCAAAGGAATTTATCGATATTAGAAAACTTCAGATTAGAAGAGTATCTAGGGAATATGGATTTAAAAAAGTATATGAATTAAATTTTTTAGCAACTAGGTTACAGTCTGTAGATCTCAACGATTTTATAAGTTCGGTTTCAAGAGTTGTAAATGAAGTCGGACCTGAGATAATTTATATGAATAATAGATCGGATATTCATACAGATCATCGAATTACAGCCCATGTTTTAATGAGTTGTACCAAGAGCTTTAGATATTCTTTTATAAAAAAAATTCTTATGTATGAGTGTATATCTGAGACTGAAATGTCGCCTCCACTTCCTGAGAATATATTCATACCAAATGTTTATAGCGATATAACTGATTTTATCGATAAAAAGCTTGAAATTATGAGTATTTATGAATCTGAAGTTCAAATGCCACCTTTGCCAAGAAGTCTTGATAATATAAAAGCTTTGGCAAGATACAGGGGTTCATCCTGTAGTGTTAACTATGCAGAGGCATTTATGCTGGTTAGAGAAATTTTTTAAGGTGATTAATATGAAAAAGATAGTTCTTATAGGTGCGGGAGGACATTGCAAAGTTATTATAGATTTAATAGAATCATTAAAAGAATATGAGATATTTGGTGTTACAGATAAAAAAAAGCAGGGAACTGTTTTAAATTATAAAATAGTTGGAGATGATAGTAAACTAAAAAAGATATACGAATCAGGTATTCATTATGCTTTTATATGTGTTGGTGCGATTTCAGACCTGTCAATAAGAAATAGTATTTATTCTAAATTAAAAAGTATAGGATTTAAATTACCAGTATTGATTCATAAAGATTCTATTATTTCACCATATGCACACGCAGAAGATGGAACTTGCATTATGGCTGGAACTGTTATAAATGCCGGTGCGTATATAGCTGAAAACTGTATAATAAATACTGGAAGTGTTGTGGAACATGACTGTATAGTTGGAGATAACACTCATATATCACCTAATGTATCCATTGGAGGAGGAACTAGAATAGGGTGTAATACTCACATTGGAATAGGAAGCTCTATTGTACAAGGTATTAATATTGGGAACAATGTAACTATAGGTGCAGGTGCAGTTGTTATTGGTGACATACCTGATAATGTTGTTTCAGTTGGTGTACCAGCAAAAATAATAAAGGTTAAGAAATAATTTTAAATTTAAGGAGAAAATTATATGAAGCTAAAGGGAAAAAGAGTTTTAGTAACAGGTTCTGAAGGCTTTATTGGAAGTCATTTGACGGAAAGACTTGTTGAACTTGGAGCAGAGGTTACTGCACTTGTTCAGTATAATTCCTTCAATAACTGGGGGTGGATAGATACCTTTGATAAAAATATAAAAGATAGTATTAATGTTGTTACAGGTGACATCCGTGAATATGATGGAATAAAGAGAATAATAAAAGGACAGGAAGTTGTATTTCATCTTGCAGCACTTATTGCCATTCCCTATTCTTATCTTTCACCTATGGCTTACGTCAGGACAAATGTGGAGGGAACAACGAATGTACTGGAAGCTTGCAGGGAATATGGTGTACAAAAAATTGTGCATACATCAACTTCGGAAACCTATGGCACGGCATTATATGTTCCCATAGATGAAAAACATCCCATGCAGGGTCAGTCGCCTTATTCCGCTTCTAAAATAGGAGCTGATAAAATTGCCGAAAGTTTCTATAGAAGCTTTGATTTGCCTGTGGCAACTATAAGACCTTTTAACACATATGGGCCAAGGCAGTCTGCCAGAGCTGTCATTCCTACAATAATATCTCAGATTCTATCGGGAGAAAGGGAAATAAAACTTGGAAGTTTGACTCCAACCAGAGACTTTAATTATGTTAAGGATACAGCTGATGCCTTTATAAAGATTGCAGAAAGTGACAAAACTGTTGGACAAGTTCTGAATGCAGGTTCGAACTATGAGATATCCATAGGAAATTTGTCTCAGAAGATAATTGATATTATCGGAGAAAAGGTTAAAATTGTATGTGATGATGAAAGACTTAGACCTGAAAAAAGTGAGGTAAATAGGTTATGGGCTGATAATACTAAAATAAAAAAACTTACTGATTGGAGCCCTGAATATACGCTAGATGCTGGGTTAGAAGAAACTATTAATTGGATAAAGGGCAATATGAGGCATTTTAAAACCGATATTTACAATCTCTAGAAGTAAGTTGTTACTTCTAAAATTTTTTACATATTCTACGATAAATAGATATCAATATTTTTTATAATTAGCAGTTTAGGAGATGAAATGTATGATACCACTTTGTGTACCGGAAATCAGGGGGAATGAATGGAAGTATATAAGAGAATGTTTGGATACCAACTGGGTTTCATCTGCCGGGGCATTTGTAGATAGATTTGAGAATGAATTTGCAAGATATTTAAATGTAAAGAAAGCAGTTGTAACCATGAATGGAACTTCCGCCCTGGAATTAGCACTTAGGACTTTAAATATAGGAGTTGGTGATGAGGTTATTGTTTCATCTATGACTTTTATATCTCCTGTAAATACCGTAAAATATGTTGGAGCAGAACCGGTTTTTGTGGATGTATGCCGTGATACTTGGGTCATGGATGCAGATAAGGTGGAAGAATTGATAACTCCAAGAACCAAGGCAATACTTCCTGTACATATATATGGACATCCTGTTGATATGGACAAAATTATGGACATAGCTAATAGGTACAATCTATATGTAATAGAGGATGCTACTGAAAGTTTGGCAGCGGAGTATAAAGAAAAGAAAGTAGGTAGTATAGGTCATATAGGTTGTTTTAGTTTTAATGGAAATAAACTTATAACTACAGGTGCTGGTGGAATGCTGGTTACTGACGATGAAAGATTTGGTGAAAGAGCTAAATATTTATCTACACAGACTAAAACTGTTCTTTCTAATGGTGGATTTTATCATGAAGAAATAGGTTATAATTTCAGAATGCCGAACCTTCTTGCAGCTATGGGCTGTGCACAGCTTGAAAATATAGATGAATACAGCAGTATAAAAAGAAATAATGCTAATTTATATAATAAGTTTTTAAGTGGTATTAAAGGTATAACACTTCCAGTTGAAAGAGAAAGTGTAAAAAATATTTATTGGTTATACTCTATTCTAGTTGAAGAAGATTATCCTATTAGTAGAGATGATTTGATTTTAAAGTTGAAGGAAAATGGTATTCAATCAAGACCGTTTTTCCTGCCGGTGCATAAAATGCCTCCATATAAAGAATGTAAAACTGGAGATATGAGTGTTACAGATGATATTGTTAAAAGGGGAATAAATTTGCCTAGCTCTGTTGGATTAAATGAAAATGAAATTTGGCAGGTTTGTGATGTTATAAAAGATATTTAAATGTAAATATAAATTTTGTCTTTATCTTTTATTTTAAATTGTACATGTGATACTGTGTTAAGGCTGTATAGCATACTAGAAAAAGAAAATGTTAGATCCTATCCAGGGTAAAAGCCTTTAAATATTAAAATTTTTTATACACAATATATGAGACTACCACAAAATAAGATTTAGAAGAATGTAAAAATGTCTAAATATAGATTTTGATAGTTGTTATTTAATAGATTTAAGTAAGTGAATTATTATTGAATCTTTATTAAAATATAAATTAGGAGTAAAGTTGACAATGAAAAATTTATTTATTATAGGAAATGGCTTTGATTTAGCACATAATTTAAAAACGTCATATGAAGATTTCCATAAATATTTAAAAAATAAGTATCCACAGGCTAATGAGGAGAAATTTATACAGCCAGAAGTTATAACAATGCCTGATGGTGGAGAAGAATGTGAAGACGTAGATACTGTAAGCTTTTTAATGAGAATTATATCTATAACTGAATTTAGTGGAGATAAGTGGAGTGATATTGAAACTTCATTAGGAAGATTAGATTATAGTGAATATTTTGATTGGTTAGATTATGAACTTGATGAGGATGGAGATATAGATATATGGAAACAGGCTCACTGTAATGAAGATATAGCATCAAATCTTATATTGCCAAGTCTAAAAATTTCTGATTATTTTTCTGATTGGATTAATACAATTGAAATTAATAATAAAGTACTTAGAAAAAAAGATTTCATGAATTTGATGCATAAAAATGATAATTTATTTTTATCTTTTAACTATACTAAAACATTAGAGGTGCTCTATCAAGTGAAAAATGTTTGCCATATACATGGTAAACAGGGAGAAAAGTTGTTATTTGGACATGGTAATGATGAGGATTGTTATGAAGATAGTATGAATAAGTATATCGGTTCAGAAAATGCATTTCAACAAATTCAAAATTGCTTAAGAAAAGATACTATTAGTGCAATTAAACAACATCAAAGCTTTTTCAGTAGTAGTTCTTTATCATCTGTGAAAAACATCTATTCTTATGGATTTTCATTTGGTGTGGATATATTTGATATAGAAAAGATAGAGGACTTGGAGAGATATTTTTAGAAATTCAGTTAAGAGTTAATAGTAGATGAACATTTTCGGTGGACACCGAAAATCCACCAGAAGATATGTTGTCCATGATATTTCTGCCACTTATGAGTGGCAGCGGAAAAGGTATTTTTAGAAATTAAATTTAAAGAGGGTTGATTCCGAAATTTTATTATTAAAAATACTAACAATGAAATCTGATTCCTGAAATGGTTAATGTATTAAAATCAGAGAACGATAATAGGGTAAATTGTTAAAAGGGGAAAGCTTAAAATGATTAATATTATTTCAAGGGTTATTAATAGAAATAAAATGATGAATATCCGCATAAAGAATAAAAATGCACTGGGTGATTTGAATGAAAGAATGAAGGAGCAAAAACCTTTCGATGCTGATGATTTCAAAGTGGATCAGTTGAAGATGCAGCTTAGAAAGGGGCAGCTGGCCGAAAGTCATATACAGGAGGGTATGTCACTTCTTCAGCAGAAAAGGAAAGCTGTGGATGAGCTGAAGGATATGTCCAAAGATTTGAAGAAACTGTCGGAAAAATATAATGACGTCAACTGTACAGAAGATGAAAAGGAAAAAATAGAAAAAAACGCGAGAGAGATTATAAATAGCATGGACAATATAATGAATGATATATTTGGTGATAAAAGCTTGTTTGCAGGCAGACAGGTCAGTATAGAGACCAGTCATGGCTCAAATATTGTAGTAAGGGGAAATCTGGATATAAGTCTGAATTTTTATGGAGATGACGGTCATAAAAGTGAGGACATACATGGTATACATATAGAGGGAGATTTGAGTATTGTATCAATACTTGAAAATACAGCTCAAATAGAAAAGAGGCTCATAAAACCTCTGGATGATACTTCCGATGAAATAAAAAGCCAGATGGTGTCTGTGGTAAATGATGCCATGTATCAGGATATGATGGTAGAAATGGCAGCTAAAGGTCTGGCGGATTTGAAAGAAATTGATGGATACACTGAAAGCAAAATTATAAACAACTCCAAGGATATTCTTGAGAATGCAGCAGAAGCTCTTTACTGTCAAAGCTCTAATTTGGACAGAAAAAGAACTTCAGCACTTTTAACATGAGATTTTTGGTTCACGGAGCTGGATTTGTGTAAATCAGATCCAGCTCCGTTATTTTTATATATGTATAAGTGATGATAAATGGTAAACTGTGATTGACAAAATTACAAATTAAAAATTGATGCTGAGGCTAATAAGAATCTGCTATAATAAAATAAAGAGATAACCGGTCGCCCAGGCTTTGGGGAAAACCGGTTCATCATAAATTTTAAAAACATTGGGGGACAGTAAAATGGTACTTAAAGAAATTTCAGAAAAAATTACAGGGTTAAATACAGAGGCGGCTGAGTGTGCACGCAATCTGCAGGACAGTCTCGTAAAACCGGCTGGTAGTTTAGGTGTGCTTGAAAGTATCAGTATTCAGATGGCGGGCATTACGGGCAAAGTAAAAAGCAGTGTAGAAAAAAAAGTGCATTTCGTGTTCGGGGCGGATAATGGCATCTATGCGGAAGGTGTGACCGCAGCTCCACAATATTTTACAAACTTTTTAATGCGCGGCTATGCTTCAGGGAAAAAATGCGGGATAAATGTTCTTTGTGAGTACAACCATGTGGATCTTCGGCTTGTTGATATGGGCATTATCGGTGAAATTGAAGATCCCCATATTTATAACAGAAGGCTTATGCCAAACGGAACTAACGATTTTTACAAGGAGAGGGCCATGAGCCGTGAAATAGCTTTAAAAGCAATAGAAGTGGGTTTTGAATTTGCGAAAGCTGCATCCAGTGAAGGCTACGATATCATCGGAACTGGCGAAGTCGGCATGGGCAACACCTCCACCGCGGCAGCCTGCATCATGGCGGCACTTGGAATAAACAATGCCGAAAAAGCGGTTGGAAGAGGCGGCGGCCTGAGCGACGAAGCTTTTGAAAATAAAAAGCGGGTGATCACTGCGGCACTTGCTATGCATGAACCTGATGCAGACGACGTTGTTGACATACTTTCCAAGGTGGGCGGACTTGACATTGCGGCAATGACAGGATTGTACATAGGCGCGGCTTATTACCGAAAACCGGTGATTATCGATGGTGTGATTTCAATTGCCGCAGCATTGCTGGCATATAAATTCAATCCTCTTACGAAGGAATTTATGATTCCCTCCCATATTTCTGAAGAACCTGCGTACAGGCTTGCGGCAGATGCAATGGAATTAAAACCGATGCTGAATCTCGGCATGCGTCTTGGAGAGGGTACTGGCTGCCCGATCGCCATGGGAATTGTGGGCAATGCCATGGCTGTCATCAATAACATGAGCACCTTTGAAGAGGTTAATATGGATAATGAATACCGCAAAGGCAAAGGCATCAAAGCGTAAGTGTAGGTTCTAAGCATATTGAAAGCCTGGCTAAAAAGCATAATGAAACTCAGGTTGGATGGAGAATCCAGAATAAAGGCAGAGGAAATATTGGAAAAATCCAGTCGGAGGGAGGTGGATTCCATGGTATCAAATTTAGGTAAAACTATAGACAACATTATAAAGGAAGGAAAGATGAAGGGTCTGGAAGAAGACAGGAAAGAAGGCAGAAAAGAAGGTAAGTCAGAATTAATTATCAAGATGCTTTCTAAAAAATTTAACAAACTTCCAGAGAACTATGTTCATAAGATAGATGATTTATCAGATGAAACCCTTGATAAAATTGCTGTGGATATATTTGATATGAAAAGGGCGGAAGAACTGGAGAGATATTTTAAAAATTGAATTAGTGAGAGATTTAGAAGCAGGATAATAGATAAATATATTATCCTGCTTTTATAATTTGTTAGTGTAAAAAGTTAAAGGTTATTTTGCTATTAGATCAAGAGCTTGTTTTAAGTCATCTATTATATCTTCTGCATTTTCCAGGCCGACAGATAACCTTACGAGGCCGTCACTTATTCCAGCAGCATGTCTTTCTTCTGCTGAATAGGGTGAGTGAGTCATGGAAGCAGGATGTTCGATAAGAGTTTCAGCATCTCCCAGACTTACTGCAAGCGTAGCTAGTTTTAAGCTGTTCATAACTAGTGCACCTTCTGCTACACCGCCTTTTAATTCAAAGGAAATCATGGCACCAGGAAGTTTCATTTGAGATTTGGCTAGATCATGATATTCGAAGCTTTCAAGACCAGGGTAGTATACTTTAGAAACAGCGGGATGTGATTCCAAAAACTTGGCAACTTCCATGGCATTTTCACAATGTTTTTCCATTCTTATAGGTAAAGTTTTCATCCCTCTTATAATGAGGTATGCGTCAAAAGGACTGAGTACTGCACCTGTCATATCTTTTAATCCGAAAAGTTTAACCTGATCTATGAATTCTTTTTTACCAACTGCAAATCCGGCGATAACATCTCCATGACCATTTAAGTATTTGGTTGCAGAATGAACAACTACATCAGCACCTAATTCCAGAGGCCTTTGGATATATGGAGTACAGAAAGTATTGTCTACAAATACAAGACAGTCCCTGTTGTTTTTGTGGGCTGCAGCAGATATTTTTTTGATATCGTTGATTTTTAATGTTGGATTTGCTGGGGTTTCGAGATAGACAACTTTAGTGTTTGGTTTTAAAGCTTTTTTTAAATCTTCAATATTTGTTGCGTCAACAAATGTCACATCAACACCGAATCTTGTAAGGCCGTGATTTAGAAGAGAAAAAGTACATCCATATAAAGTGTCTGATGCAACTACATGATCGCCAGCCTTAAGTGCAGTCCAAAGTGCGGCAGAAATTGCTCCCATGCCAGATGAAGTGGATACGGCAGCTTCACCGCCTTCTAGTAAAGCTAATTTATCTTCAGCTTCTGAACAAGTTGGATTTCCAAGCCTGGAATATATATATCCGTGTATATATATAGGTATTACATTTAGCCTATAATATAAATCTTCTCTAAAAGTATTTTTTTTGATCATATCTTCTAAATTTCTATTGGTTGCCGCAATTATTCTTACATCTATTTTTTCTTCTACAGTACTGCCTATCTTTCTTATAGTACCTTCCTGTAAAACTCTTAGAAGTTTTGCCTGAAGAGGAAGGGACAGTTCTCCTATTTCATCCAAGAATAAAGTACCATTATTTGCTGCCTTAAATAAACCGTCTTTGCCATTTTCTGCTGCACCGGTAAAACTTCCTTTTACATACCCAAAAAGTTCACTTTCTATAAGATTATCCGGGAGGGTGGCACAATTTATAGCTGTGAAATTCTTATCTGCTCTTGAGCTTAATTTATGTATAGCCCTTGCAAATAATTCCTTGCCTGTACCGCTTTCACCGCGAAGGAGTATAGTTGAATTGCTTTTTGCCACAGATGTACATATCTTTTTAGTTTTTATAATGGAGGGACTGCTGCCTATAATATCTTTAAATGCAAACTCTTCTTTTGAAGTAATGACATTTGACATTTCTAAGGCCTCATTGATGTCTTTAAGTGAGGCAACGGCAGCTATGGTTTTCCCTCTATCATCTTTCACAGAACGTCCTGAGGTGATATAGTGGAAACCATCTTTGGCATCTTTTGTAAGCACTTCGATATTGTCATAATTTTTACCGCTTTTTAGAAGGTTAATGATAGGTCCATCGAAGCCTAAAAGTTCTTTTATATTTTTCCCAACTATATTTTCTTTTTTTCTGTGAAATATTTTTTCACAATAATTATTGAAGAGTTCTATTTCTCCTCTGTGGTTTATAGCTAGTATACCATCTTGTACGGCATCTATAATGGCGCGAAGCCGCCTTTCGTTTTTTTCATAAGAAAGTAATTCGATTTCATGAACTCTTAAAACTCCATCTATATTGAGCAGATTTTCAATTGTATTTGATTTTTTTTCTTCTTGTAAGGTTTCAGACTTTACGTATACTTTGTTTGGAAAAACCTCGAGAGAATGAATACTGATGTTATTTTCATAAAGCTTTTTTAAAATATCTAAAACCATTCCTATTCGATCATGTGAGATTATTTCAAGTCTTAAGTAAGTTTTCATAAACGCCACTTTCCTTTTTAATATAATAGTGAATTGATTAAATGCCTACTATATAATTTTATATTTAAAACAGTAATTGTTTCAAGTAAAAATGAAATGCTATAACATAATTTAATAGTCTAAATGTCAACTATTAGTGACTGCAAATTGACAATATAGGTAGTTACTTCCTTTAAATAGTATTAAATTATAACTGTAAAGAAATTTTTACAGTTGTAAATATTTCTTTGCATTTTAATTGACAAAGTGGTTTGAAACGTTTACGAATTTTTTAATAGTTAAATTATTTTGCTAAAATTCTAGCTATTGCAATTTTTAAGTCCCTTGGCATAATAAGTGCTATTATTAAACATGTTGAAATTTGCATAAAAACATTGAAGGAGGTATTCAGGACAATGAACGAAAAGAAAGGTAATGCTATAGCACTGCTACCCTTGGCCGTATTCATGGTGCTATTTCTTGGTGTTTCAATTGTGATGAAGGATTTTTATAAAATGCCAGTAGTTGTAGCTTTAATAATTGCATCAACTATAGCTATACTTCAAAACAGAAAAATACCTATAGAATTAAAAGTTGAAAGATTTTGTAAAGGTGCCGGAGATTCCAGCATAATACTCATGTGCTTGATTTTTATCCTGGCAGGTGCTTTTGCGGAAGTGAGCAAAGCTATGGGAGCTGTGGATTCTACTGTAAATCTTGGACTAGCTGTTTTCCCACCTGGCTTTATGGTAGCTGGTATATTTATAATTGGCTCTTTTTTATCCATGTCACTTGGAACTTCTGTTGGAACTATAGTGACGCTAACACCTATTGCAATTGGGATTGCACAGAAAACGGGTTTACCCATTGCATTTTTAGTTGCTGCTGTTGTCAGCGGAGCTATGTTCGGCGATGGACTGTCTATGATATCAAATTCTACTGTAGCTGCTACAAAAACCCAGGATTGTGAAATGGTAGACAAATTCAAGGCCAATATAAAAATAGTATTTCCTGCAGCTGTTATAACTCTGCTCATATATTCCTTTTTAACTTTTGGCATGCAGGTCAATCACACAGGAGCTTATAACTATCAGTTTATTAAAATACTGCCTTACATAGCTGTACTGGTAGTGGCTTTAACAGGCTTTAACGTAGTATTGGTGCTGGTTGGAGGTATCGTATTAGCAGCTGTAATAGGTCTTATTTATGGTTCTTTTGATATATTTACGGTATTTCAGCTTTGTGCAAAAGGTATTGCGGGTATGGAAGACATATCTATAATATCCATATTAATTGGTGGTATAGGTGAATTGATAAAATTCAACGGCGGTATAGATTTTTTGCTGAATACAATACAAAAAAGAATTCACTCCAAGAAAGGTGCCGAATTTGGCATTGGTGTGCTGGTTAGTTTAGTAGATCTATGTACTGCCAATAATACTGTTTCTATAATTATAGTCGGTTCACTAGCTAAAGATTTATCTGAAAAATATGGTGTAGATAGAAGAAAATCTGCCAGTCTTTTAGATACCTTTGCCTGCTTTGTACAGGGATGTATACCTTATGGTGCCCAGCTTTTGGTTGCTTCCAGCCTTGCGGCAATTTCACCATTTTTAATAATGAAATATCTCTGGTATCCGTATCTTTTGGGGGTTGCATCAGTGCTGGCCATAATATTTGGAATACCAAAGTTTAAAACTCCGGCTAAGGGGTGCGTAAAATTAAGCGCTTAGACTCCTGAGGGTAATGAACAAATATCAATTTATTTTTTACTCAGAATATATTTGATATGGATGAAATAGAGGAACTTGAGAAATATTTTTAAGAAAATATTAAGGAAGTTGTTCTAAAATTACTATGATTATTTTGAAAGGAGGTTTTACTAATGGGTATTTCTTCGATTTCATCCATATCAAGTTCGCAAATATCATTTAATAGTAATGATTCGAGTAAGCTTGAAAGTGAAATAGAAAGTATTCAGCAGCAGATAAATCAGGAAAATTTAAGCAAGGATGATGAAAAAACAAAGAAAGTCAAAATTCAAGAATTGGAGAACAAACTGTATCAATTGGAATCACAGCTTCGGCAGGGGCAATCACAGAAAATAGAGAATGTAAAAGTTAGCGGCAATGATAATTCCAATAATCTGTCAGACAAGAATTCAGATAGCACAATCGATGTATTTGCGTGATTATGGAAATTAAATGATGTAAGAAAAAGGTAAGTCAATAGCTGATTAAGACTTACCTTTTTTTTATGATAACGATTTGTTTGCAAAGCTTATCTTTTTTGAATGGTATAATGGTATAATAAAAATGTAGAACAATTTAAGAAGGTGAGCCAGCTGGTAAAAAATTATATGGAGGATGTGGTGGATAAACTTTTGCCTGAGGTTTTAAAAAACTATGACAATATATGTAAATGCCCCAAGTGTATTGATGATATAAAGGCTATAGTTTTGAACAACCTTAAGCCTAGATATATATCTACGGAAAAGGGGCTTTTATATACTAAAATTAACGAGCTTTCCAGAGAATTTAACACTAATGTGATAAAGGAAATAGCATTGGCTATAAATATAGTATCTGAAAACCCACATGATTGTTAAAAAACCAGCGTCATTTAGACGCTGGAAATATTGAGTTTTTTTCTTTTAGAAACAATTATGACTGTGAATTATTTTGCAAGTTCGTATATTGCATGAGCATATATTTTGGCGTTCGTTATTAGATCTCCTATTTCGATGTATTCATTGGCCTGATGGTCAAGATCCGGTTTCCCGGGGAATATTGGTCCAAATCCAATTATATTTGGAAGTTCTTTGGCGTAAGTTCCTCCGCCTATTCCATAAGCTTTTCCTTCCTTACCCGTCTGTTCAGTATAAACTTTAAGCAGGGTTTTGACCAATTTACTGTCTTCTGAAAAATAAAGAGGTTCATCAGCTGCCACTCTTTCTATTTTTGCACCACACTCTGCAAATTTTTTGGAAAGGGTGTCCATGATTTTTTCACCTTCCACAGTAACGGGATATCTCATGTCTATCCACAGGTCAGCTGCTTCTTCATCGATTTCGGCAACTCCTACATTCCAGGATAATTTTCCCGAGGGTTTGTCTTTGCAGGCTATTTCAAGTGAAATACCCTCTGTATCAAATCCGATGTACTTGTTGAAGAAGTTTATATAGTCTGCGAGAGGAGAAGATTTTTTTACAATAGTTCCTAAAAAGTCAAAAGTCTGCATTATGGCATTTTTACCCAATTCAGGTGTACTTCCATGAGCTCCTACTCCAAAGGTATGCAAAACTACGCCGTTGTTTACTATTTCGGTTTTCATGTTGTAGCCTTTTTTATCTGCAAATTCCTTTACTGCTTTGACAATACTTTCTGTGTCTTTTGTGGCTATCACAGTTTCACATTTATCGGGTACCATGTTGGGCCTTATTCCGCCTTTTAATGATTTGATTTTGATTTCACAATTACAACAAGAACTTAATTTTTTGACAACGTGAAATCTTCTTATGCCCTTTTCAGCATTTATAAGTGGATACATGGCATCTGGAGTAAATCCGGATATAGGAGCCTTTTCCTTTTTATTATAAACGTGCATTTCAGAACTTCCAGTTTCTTCATTTGTTCCGAAAATAACTCTTACTTTTTTTGAAAGCGGTATTTTAAGATCTTTTATGGCCTTTAGTCCGAAAAGGGATGCAATTGTTGGACCTTTGTCGTCCAATGTACCCCTTCCGTAAATCTTGTCTTCATGAATTTCAGCCCCATAAGGTGGATGAATCCAATTGTCTCCTTCCGGCACTACATCCATATGTCCGAGAACTGCTACATAATCTTCTCCTTCACCATATTCTGCATATCCGTAGTATCCATCCTCTTCCTTATATGTTTTGAACCCAAGATCGGCTGCAATTTCGAGAGCCTTATCCAGAGTTTTCCCTACGCCTTCGCCAAAAGGAATGCCTGGTTTTCCTTCACCCTGGGTGCTTTTGATTTTAACTACCTCTTGAGTTGCCTTAATCAATTCTTCTTTCATCTCATCGATTTTTTTATTAAGTTGCATGCATATTCCTCCTTGTTTTTGATACTCTTTATCAAGTTATTGATGGATCCAGCTGGAGTTCGTTCATAATTTATTTAACATGATTATTGTATACCTTTTTCTGTAATTTTTCAATATGCATGAATTTTTTATTGATTGAATTTATTTTTATGATTAATTTAATTCAATTTTCTTAAATTTAGCACATCTTGTTTTTATTTTATTGGCAGACTACTGCGAACATAGGGATCAACTTATCTAGGTGTGCAGCAGTGTTTATTTCCGTAAGTATTAGCAATGACAGCTTTCGAATAAGACAACAGGGAAGATGTCCAGGGCTTGTTTATACATCCCCGGACATCTTCCCTGTTTTAAATGGAATCTGGAAATTTGTGAGATTTATGTCAGCCTTTTATTGAAGATGCCCAGAAGCTGGAGTTTTTTGATTCTATTTCGGATTCTACCGGTATCTATGGAATATAATCCCTTTTCTTTCATCCTGTTAAAATATTCTGCCCCGGCAAAAGTATATCTGTTTTTTCTGCCTTCAGGAGTTTTTATTCTGCTGTTGGCATAACTTATTATGTCGCCTACAGCGGTATCTGCGGGCAAAACAAGAGTTGGAAATTTAAGTGCAGATCTCACTGCATTATGGCCTGCTAGTGATCCCGTACATATAGCTTCAGTGTGTCCCACAAATAATCCGCTTTTTTCGCCGCCGCAGAAAAGATTTTCAAGGCCCACTACTTTCAAATCATTGGATACGGGAGCTACAGAAAGATATCTTATGGAATTTCCCTTTCCGCCGGAATAGGGATCGATGAATTTTACGTTTTCGAGTCCGTGTATTTTTCTGAGCTTACTCAGCGGGTAATATGAGGTCATGAGCTTTACATGTCCCGTATCAAGTAGGATTATATTTTCTGCAAATTCTTTTAGGGCATACTGTTGGCATACCTTTGCCTTTAGTTTGTCTAAATTTACATCCTCCTTTGGAACCTTTAAAACAACTACCCCTTTTTTCTCGAGTTCATTCACAAGTTCTTTATCCAGGGTTTCTTTGGCTAATTTGCAGGAACCGCTGAAAGCTCCGTAATTTCCATCTGTCCTCTCACCGTGAAGATCATCTATACCGGCACACTTACTTATGCTAACTCTCGGACCGAAGGATGGACACCTGAGTACACACATGGAACATCCGTTGCCGTATCTTATACAGTTTCCCATGGGACCTGTAGAACCGGTAGTTTCAACAAATACATCTGCTTCCTCATAATTCCCGGTTGAGGTATATATACCTTTGATTTTACTGCCATCCATTTTAACATCCACTACCCGTGATTCAAAATTTATCTTTATACCTTTGCTTAAGATATATTTTCTGACTTCGGGCTCTATCTTATTTACATCGTAAAGCCATGCATGTGCATGATTTGGAAAATCCAGATTTTTATGCCTGGTAAGCTTGTCTGTAATGCCTATGAGATCTCCTGCTCCTAGAGCTGTTATTTCCTCGGCAGCTGTGTATCTGCCGTTGTTTCTCATTATTCCTCCTACATTTCCAAGTCCGAGAACCATATCGGTTTTTTCATAAATAACCACCTCGGCACCTGCTTTCACTGCTGTTAAAGCTGCTGCACATCCGGACCAGCCAGCTCCAATCACTATTACCTTCATAAAAAATGACCTCCTATATAAATTTTCTATCTTTAAATAATTCCCTGGGATCCATTTGTACCTTGCATAACCTCTTCACTACATCATTTTTGTAATGCTTGGTACAGCTGGAACATATGCCCTCACCGCAGTTCATTTTGGAATTGTTGCAGCAGGAAAGAGCAATTGACTTATCGGCAAATTGAATAATTCTGTATATTAGAATATCTGGACCGCCGCAGTGGATGAGATTTATATTTCCTCCGGATAGACAGTCTTTTAGAATGGATTTGAAGTTTTCTGTAAGGTATCCATTTTCAAGTATTCTGCAGTTTACAATTTTAGAACTGTAGTCATTGAGGTATTTTTCGCTGAAATTATTTTTGAATTGGGTGTCTATGAAGGAGATAATCTTGTTGTTGTTTGAGTGCAGTTTTTTCATAATGGGAATTGAAGGCGCAATTCCTATGCCGCAGGCTATAATCAGTGAGGTGCCATTTTTAGCTTCATATATATTTGAAAGACCCATTATTCCGTTGAAAAAAGGACCCCGTACTGATATCCTGTCGTTTTCATTTAAAGAAAATAAATTTTTAGTCTTGATTCCATTCAGTTTTATGGCGATCTTCAGGGTGTTTCTGATGACATCAGCCTCCATTATTGATATCGGAACATCATAATAAACCGGATTTTCAGTATTTTTTAGGAATACGAAACTTCCTGGGTAAACAAGTTCTCTTGTTAGATCTTCAGGAGCTTTTAAAGTGAGTATGCATAAATTTTTATCAGGAGTTTTCTTTTTTAATATTGTACATGTATAAGTTCTTCGCAGATTTTGAGCCTTACTGCCATTGGATATATATTTATCATATATGCAAACGCCGCACCAGTTTTTGCACTGACAGAATTTTTCACCCGAGAGTTGTGAGCAGAGCACGCAATCCAGGGTTTCTGCAAGATGACATGGGCAGTATTCACCTCCAGCATCGATACAATTCATAAAAATAACCTCCGTCTATAATATAAGCTGTATAATATTAGATTATTTTCCAGCAGAATTTTTGTTACTTCTCATGGATATTGAAATGACGTATTTTTATTTTGAAGTAGTCTGCATAATATTTTTAAACAAGCTAAAACTACTAGGGGTGATACTTATGGATAATTTCAGTATAAACGGCAATATACAGAGGATCATCAGCGGCCTTGGAGATACAGAAACGGTTATAACAAGGTCCTTTGAAATAGGATATAAGCTTCCAATACAGGCAGTACTTATTTATGTAAATTCTCTTGCAGACAAAGAATCTATAAATCGAAACATATTAAATCCCCTTATGCTGCATACAGATGACAATTTGTACCTGTCGTCGAATCTGTGCAGTACAATATGCAAGAAATATATAACTTCAAGTAATACGCTTATAGAAAAGGATATTGCTCAGGCCATATTTGCCTTGAAACGTGGAGATACTGTGTTGATTATAGAACATATAAGTGAATTTATAATAATAGATACAAGGGACGGAAAATACAGGCAGATATCAGAGCCTTTGAATGAGTATGCAGTCAGGGGATCGAGAGAAGGATTTGTTGAAAACCTGGAAACAAATGTAAGCTTGATTAGGAGGATAATAAAACATCCGGATCTCACTATCGAAAATTTTACCTTGGGGAAATATACTCAAACAGATATAAAATTGATATATATAGACAGTATTGCAGATGAGAAGATCATGAAAAACATACGTGATAGGCTGGCTGTTATAGATGTGGATTCGATAACGGGGGTGGGTATTGTAGAACAGTATATAGAAGATCATCCCTGCAGTTTGTTCCCTCAATGTTTTGCAACTGAGAGGCCTGATATAGTCATAAATGATTTAATGGAAGGAAGAGCTGTAATACTGTGCCAGGGGACACCTTATGCTCTTGTAGTACCGGCATTGTTCACAGAATTCTTTCAGGCAATAGAGGACTATTATGAAAGAAGTGTATTATCTTCCTTGATTAGGATTTTGAGGTTGATCGCAGTTATTTTAGTTATAACTCTTCCTGCTGCCTATCTGCCTTTTATAAAATTTAATGCAGAGCTTATACCGATACAATTTCTCCTGCCTTTAGTATCTACAAGAAGGGGGCTGTTATTGACTCCTCTAATTGAAATATTGTCCATGGAAATGGTAGTGGAATTTTTAAGAGAAGGAGGATTGAGGCTTCCGGGCAAAATAGGGCAAACTCTTAGTTTAGTTGGAGGGTTTATTATTGGCGATGCGGCATTAAGAGCGCGTCTGGTTAGTCCTGCTACTCTTGTAGTTGTGGGAACAGCTGTAATTGGAACATTCGTCATTCCCAATTATGACATGTCACTTTCTATACGTATAGTGAGGTTCCCGATGATAATACTTGCTGATATATTTGGAATTGTAGGTATTGCTGCTGGCTGGTATCTCATTTTGTTACATCTGTTTTCAATGAACAGTTTTGGAGTACAGTATCTGTCTTTTAAAAGGAACGACTTGAAGGATATATTCATCAGGGCACAGTTGTGGAATATGGATGAGAGGCCTGAAGCTATACCAAATAAAAACAAGATCAGGCACGGAGGCTCTATGAAAAAATTCAGGAGGAAGCATTGATGCAGAACAGCCTAGAAAATAAAATAACTTCATATCAGCTGCTTTGTATTTTAACGGGTACTGCTGTAGGCATAGGTTTGATAAGTCTTCCAAATGAAGTAACTCAAATAGCCAAGCAAAATGGCTGGATTTCAGTTATTATCGGTGGAGTCTATCCTCTATATCTGGTGTATATTGCGTGTATATTGCAGAAAAAGTTCCCAGATAAGAATATATTACAGTTGAGCAGACAATTTTTAGGAACTTTTTTAGGAAACTTTCTAAATTTGATCTTTATGTCTAATTTTGTACTGTACACTACGGCTGTTGCATCCGGGCTGACCATTCTTTTGACAACTTTTATAATGTATTTTATGGTTCCTGTGAGATTACTTATATTTATAGTGTTTCTAGGAGCCATATCGAGTTACAGCGGATTAAAACCTTTGGCAAGTATAAATGAACTGATCTTTATATTTACTATAGTGGTTTCTCTTATCTCACTTGTTGCACTGGGCAAAGGAAAACTTATAAATGTACTTCCTATATTTGATCTGAATACTAAACTTTTGCTCAGAGGAAGCATTGAATCGTGTTTCTCATATGGTGGTACGGAAATAATTTTTTTGTTTTATCCTCTGTTAAGCGATAAAGAAAACTTTAGAAGCTGTGCGTTAAAAGGTGTACTATTTATAGTGATCTTGTATTCATCCTTAACTTTTTTGACAGTATATTATTGTGGAATAGACTTAGTAAAGAAATCTTTCTGGGCAGTACTTATAGCTGCTAAATCTATTGAAATACCGATAATAAATAATTTCAGGTTTATATTCATGTTTCTGTGGAGTATAGTAAATTTTAAAACTATTTCCAACAATTACTTTGCATCTGTATTTATTTTACAGGATTTGTTTAAAAGGTCTTCGATAAAAAAACTGTCTGTAATTATATATCCCCTTATAATATTGATATCTTCTACATATCTAAATGAAGAATCTCGGAGAACTTTTTTAAAATTTATAATTCCAAAATACACTTTATTCAATATAGCATACCTGACCATAGTATGCTGTATGGCACTTATAAAAAAGGATGGTTTAAATGAAAAAAAATAAATTTTTAATTATAATACCGTTATTAGTTATAGTATTTTCATTTTTTATAACGGGGATAAAAGATTCAGATGTGGTTGAAAACCTGGAAATAGTAGCTGGAATAGGATCAGATATTGAATATGAAACTCCTGATATAATATCATACAGCGCACCTTTGTCCGTCTATATATTTGGCGATACCAGTGAAAATGATGAGAACATCAGGGTAAGTAGTGCAATAAGAAGGGGAGTTGGAGGAACTTTAGGTAAAACCAGGGAGAACAGACAATCCTTATCAGACAAAAAAAGCATATTTGGATTTGAAAAGGTATATGTAATAAGTGAAGACAGTGCTGTTTGCGGAATTGGACCGGTAATAGATATATTATTCAGAAACCCCCAATTAAATGATACAGGCTATTTTGTAATATGTAAATGTAAGGCTGAGGATATGCTTTCCCATAAAGTAAAAGGTTATCCAAGTTCCTCTGATTTTATAGAGGGCCTGTTAAAAAATGAGTATAATTATTCCTTTTTCCCAAAAGATACAAAGATAACGGATTTGTACACTTCACTTTATGTTGAAGGTATCAATCCTGTAGTACCTTACATTGAAATAATCGATGACAATATAAAGGTATCAGGCATGGCCTTATTTAAAGAATCACGCATGGTGGCAAAATCAAGTTTTGATGACAGCAAATGGCTTAATCTAATGGGAAATGATAAAGGCCGCGGAATTGTGAGTCTACAAAAGACTGCAAAAAATTATGCAGACTTCTATGCGTATTCATCAAAGAAAGTCTATGTAAATAAAATCGGAGGAAAACTTCATTTTACAATAAATTTAAGGTTGAAAGGAGATATAATTACAAATACCTATTTTAAAGATCTTTCAAAAAATAAAGATGTTAAAAAGACCTTTGAAAATGAAATTGAAGAGAAGGTACGCAAGAATTGCTGTTCAATTATAAATAAAATGAAGACGGAGTATAGAACAGATTGTATAGGTCTTGGCCAATATGCTGCAGCTAAATATGGAAGATGGAGCAATACGGATTGGAACAAAGAAGTGCTTAATTCCAATATAGATATAAATGTGAAAGCATCTATAGAGAATTGGGGACGTGGTTCTTTTGAAAAATAATTTTGGATCACATATTTGTATTGGAGAACAATTTATTATATAATATATATTACTAGGGAGAATAAGCTAGCGGTTACAGTATAAGGTAATATGTATGACAATTTAAAATATTTCATAAATCTAAGTACAAGGAGGAGGTAGGTTACTATGCCAAATTTTGCAAATCCATTTCAAGGAAATGTGGACAGAAAGATGACTAAAGAGGAGCTTATTCAGGCTGTGAGACTTGATATTGCAGGAGAACTTGAGGCCATATATCTGTATGAATCACATGTGCTGGCAACAGATAATGCTGCAGCCAAGAAGGTGATAGCAGACATAAGGGATGAGGAGAAAGCACATATAGGTGAATTGATGTCCTTGTTGAAGATACTTGATCCTGAAGAAGCAAAACATTTTGCAGACGGTGAAACAGAAGTTGCAGAGATGATGGAAGAGTTGAATATTCAAATTCCTGAAGTAAAAGAAAAGCCTAGTCAGGACAAATCCGCCCATAAAACTGTGGGCAGTTTGATAAAGGATTGAGGGGGGAAATAGTCATGGATTATTTATCAAGAGAAAGTGCACCTTTTTCAGATGATTTGTGGGGAAAAATAGATGATACAGTTGTTAATACTGCAAGCCGCGTGTTGATTGGAAGACGTTTTTTAGATATTTTTGGACCTCTTGGTGCGGGTATACAAAGTATAAGTTCGGACAATCTTGATGAGAGCGGATCGATAGAAGAGGAAACTTCAGAGGGAATATCGAGAATTAAGAACAGAAAATATGAGGAGATACCACTTGTGTATAGTGATTTCACTCTTCTTTGGAGAGACATTGAAAACAGTGAAAAACTGGGTTATCCACTGGATCTATCAGCAGCTGTGTCCGCTGCAGAAGCATGTGCGCGAAAAGAGGACAAGCTGATTTTCCTGGGAAATGAGAATTTTGGATATGAGGGAATTTTTAATGCAAAGGGTACTAATAAAGTAGAGAAGAGTGAATGGAAATCGGGAGAAAATCCATTTACGGATATTGCTTCAGCTGTCGAAATTTTGACCAAGCAGGGTATTTATGGAAGACTCGCATTAATTGTAAGTCCTGATCTGTACCTGCAGATGCAGCGTATACAACCTGGAACAGGAGTGCTTGAAATTGATAGAATTGGTAAGCTCCTGAATGGGAATATATTTACAAGTCCTGTTCTTGGAACAAATAAGGGGGCACTTTTATGTACTGAACCTAATTATATAGACATTGTAATAGGTCAGGATATAGCAACAGCATACCTTGAACTCAGGGAATTAAATCATACTCTTAGAGTTTTAGAAACGGTGCTTTTGAGAATTAAAAACAGAAAATCCATAGTTATTTTTGAATGATTGGATTTTAATTAGAGAAGCAAATTCTTTAGGGAATTTGTTTCTTTTTTACGATACAATATATTGTGATTGTGCTTGACAATTCTGTGAGTTTGTGAGAAACTGAATTTGTCATATAATAACTTTATTAAAAAATAAAAGAAAAATATATAGGTGAATTTTACTTAAAAGGAAAGCAAGATGAAAAGTCTGCACGGTCCCGCCGCTGTGAAAGAGGAGCCCTTATAAAATATGCCACTGGGAAACTGGGAAGGCTATAAGGGTGATGAATCCAAGTCAGAAGACCTGCCTATATATTAGTGACCATTCGACTCTACGAGTGATAGGGAGGTGACTAGATGGTGAAATTTTATGATTCTTTATATAAATCATAACCCCTTAGCATTTGCTGAGGGGTTATGATTTATTTGGCTTTGGTTTAAAATATTACAATTAAACTAGGGGGTATTAAAAAATGCATATTGAAGATGGTATTTTATCGCCTCAAGCGTGGGGAACATGGTATGCAATAAGTGCTGTGTTTATGGTACCTGGAGTTAAAGAAATCAAGAAAAGAGTTAAAGAAAATTTATATTATAAACCATTTTTAGCAATGGTAGGAGTAGCTGTGTTTGTCATATCATGTATGCATATTCCTGTACCTGTGACAGGTTCCTGCTCTCACCCATGTGGTACTGCACTGGCGGCTATTATTGTTGGGCCCTTTGCTACAGGAGTGATTTCAGCTATTGTATTGTTTTTTCAGGCTATATTTCTGGGACATGGAGGTATAACTACTATTGGTGCCAATACTTTTTCTATGGGTATAGCGGCAGGTATTTTGGGATATCTGTGCTGGAAAATTTTAAGATATTTTAAGAGTCCCATCTGGCTGGCAGCGGGAATAGCGGGTTTCATGGGTGACATAATTACTTATCTGGTAGCTGCTTTGGAGTTGGCAATAAGTTTACATGGACATGTTCCTTTGATGAAGCAGTGGATGATATTCTTTTTAGGCTATGGACCTACGCAACTGCCTTTAGCTATTGCAGAAGGTGTGTTTACAGCTTTGGTTCTTCAGGTTATGGTAAAAAGGAGACCTGATTTGTTACCTGGTATACTTAAAAAAGGGGAGGCGAGGTAATTATGGAATCAAGCAACAGTATGGGCAGCAAAAAAGGCAAGAGTATTAAATTTTTAGACAAATTTACACGTGTTATGTTAACAGTTATGATAATTATATTTATATTTATATTTGGAGCATCGAAGTACATGGTCAATCATAAAATGGAAGCCGGAGGTACGGATGACAAAGTGAATACTATGGCTTCTGTTACAGCTAAGACAGACCATAAACCTTTTATCGAGCTTCCTGGTGATGCACAGGTAGGAGCATTTTCTGTAGCAAATTTTTTCGCAGGTTTAATAGTGGGACATCATTGGGAAAAATTATTTGGCGATTCCAGTAAAAATAAGTTAAAGGAAGAATAAATTATGGAACTATCTTCATTTGGCAGGATATCTGGCAATAAAAGTTTTTTACACCGTTTAGATGGAAGAGTAAAAACCGTACTGTTTTTAAGTGCAATTATAATAACAACTTTTTTGTCCAAGTGGTATCTTATAGTATCTCTGTGGATGCTGTCTATAATTGGATATTATACTTTGGGTGTTCCCTGGAAAAGACTTATAAAAAGGCTTCTCATACCTTTTAGTATAGCATGGCTTGTATTTGTAAGTGTACTTTTTACAAATGGGGAAACTGTTTTAACATATATTCCCTTTGGAACTTATCATCTGAATATATACAGAGAGGGACTTGCGCTTGGAACTTTATTGATGCTGAGAATAATGGCTGCAGTTAGTCTTGCATGCATACTTTCTTTTTGCACTCCGATGATTGAAATACTGGAAACCCTCAGAATACTAAAAGTTCCTTCGATTATAATAGATTTAGCTGATATGATGTATAGGTACATATTTATAATTGAAGATACGGGCAAAAATATGAGATATGCACAACTAAGTCGTATGGGGGATAGATCCAGCTGGCTGCGTCGTATAGAGGATACGGGCAAAATAGCGGTGTATATTATGATAGAATCTTTAGATCGAAGTGTAAGAGTTTATAATGCTATGCTTTCAAGAGGATGTAATGAAGATAGTAGACAAGCTAAGTTTTTTACTTACCCTATTCCAGCTGGAGATTTTCGTTTTGGAATTTTGATAATGGCTTTATTGATGGTTTTAATTTTGATAAATATATTTGTTTAAAGGAGAATGGTTATGTCACTTATTGAAGTGGATAAAGTCAGCTATGCCTATAGTGATGGCAGCCTGGCACTTAGAAATGTTAATATGAAGATAAAAAGGGGAGAAAAAGTGGCAATACTGGGGCCAAATGGAGCAGGTAAATCGACACTTTTCCACCTATTTAATGGAATTTCAAAACCTAAATCCGGCATTATTACGATAAATGGACTGAAAGTATGCAAAAAAAATTTAGTTAAAATAAGACAGATGGTAGGCATGGTATTTCAGGATTCCGATGATCAACTTTTTAATTCTACAGTTCGCCAGGAAATAGCCTATGGTCTTTTAAACATGGGAATGAGCGGAAAGAAGTTAGAAGATACCATAGCATGGGCGTTAGATGTGGTTGGAATGAAAGGATATGATGACAAAAGTCCCCATAATTTAAGCGGAGGACAGAAAAAGAGGATTGCACTTGCAAGTGTTCTCGCTATGAAGCCCGAGGTGATGGTGCTGGATGAACCTACTGCAGCTCTTGATCCCAGGGGAGTATACAAGTTGATTAAGCTTTTGGATCTTATAAATAAAAAGCTGAAAATTACTTTGATTTTTGCCACCCATGATGTAGATACAGTTCCTCTTTTAGCTGATACAGTTTATCTTTTAGATAAAGGAAGCATTGTGATGGGAGGTACTACTGAAGAAGTATTCAATCAAAAAGAGCTTATTCGAAAAATTAATTTAAGGCTTCCAAGAGTAGCTCATTTAGTTGAAATACTAGGTAAGGATGGAATGTTAAATGTGGATAGCCTTCCACTTACTATTGGTCAGGCAAAAGAAGTTCTGGAAAACCACCGGGGGTCGTGAATAAATTGTGAACAAAGCTTAAATTTTTCTAGAAGCACAGTTTGATTATTATAGGTATGGTTATTATGGACAACAGGGAAGAAAAAGATACTATAAAGGCTGAATACTCCTTGTCCTTGTTGAAATTTTCTGCAAAGATTGTTGTAAAAGCGCCGGCAGGCATAGCCTGCATTAAAATCAGCGTTTTTATGACAATGGAATTTTCACCACATAAAATTGAAATAAGATACAGTGCTCCAGGTAAAATTATGAGTTTTATGAGTGAGCCATAGTACAAACTCTTGTCCTTTATAATCTTTCTAAGCTCACTTCTTGACAACAAACTTCCTATTATAAGCATGGATATTGGGGTGGTAAGTCCTCCCACCATATTTATGGTATCCATGAGTATAATAGGTATTTTTATTGAAAAAATCATTATTATGAGTCCTATAAAAGAGGAAATTATTCCAGGATTTTTTAAAGATTTTTTCAGGCCTTTGAGGCTCTTTTTATTATTAAAGAGCATTACTCCGTAAGTCCATACAAAAATGTTGAAAAGTATATTGAAAACAGCAGCATACACCACTCCTTCCTTTCCAAAAACGCTTTGGGCCACCGGAAATCCCATGAAACCGCAGTTGGAAAACATCATGGCAAACTCAAGAGTATTTCTTTTTTTCTTATCGATTATAAGGAGCAGTGGTTTTACCAAAAAGGGAGTCAGTGCAAATATTAAAAAGCTGTATATAAATGATTTTGTTACGTTATCTGCTATCTCGGGTCCGTAAGAAATACTGAAGGAGGAAATGATCAGAAAAGGGGTTGTTATCTCTACCAACAGCTTGGACAATCCATTTGAAAAATTTTCTCCTATTATGTCTTTTTTCCCGCCGTAAAAACCCACCAGGGCGACTAGAAATAGTGATGTTATCTGTGTGATTACCGTGTTAACTCCCATATTTAAACCTTCCTGTAAATTTTATTCCCGTTGACTAGCATAGCAAGTATTGTTATAAAAGTCAACAATCAGCATATCTTTAAGTTATGAATAGAAAGTACTGTTGTTTATGAGTTTTAAATAAAAATGTGATATATTATCAAAACTTCATGCAGACCTTGAGTATGAAAGTCCTATGCCCTATTTTTTTGATATTGTGGATTATACGCATTTGAATCATCAAAAATTAAAAGAACACATCGATAGAGTAGGAAAAATTATTTACAAGAATAAAAAAAGAGGTTAGATCAAGTGTTTCTTGGGTTCAGATGGAGTTTGTTTATAAGAAATACTTTTCTCCATCTGAACATTATTTAATATTTGTTCTTTGCACTTTTTTTCAAGTTTGTTATCTGCGCCTTTGATATTTCTGTATAAATCTATGAAATTCATATGATGGGTATTTTTAGAGTCATATTTTCCTATTCTGAAGGTAAATTCCACAGCAGGTCCAATTCCCACTGCAGATATCAGAGTGCCAATTCCAGCAGGGCCTCCTAAAAAGAATCCTATTATCAAAACTGTAATTTCCATGCTTCCTCTTATAAGCCACACTGGTTTATTCAGCTTTTTTACAAGACCTTCCATGAGTCCGTCTCTGGGACCAGCGCCCAGCTCAACTCGCAGATAAAAATATGTGGATATGCCCATGAGTATAATAGATAGTATGAGCATCAATATTTTCCCTGTAATATTTTGAGGTGTTCTAAATATACCTGTGTTGTTCATTAAATCCACGAAGATTCCAACGAAAAACATATTAAACACGCTTCCAATTCCGGGAATTACTCCGAGAAAAATCGAAAGCAGTATTATGCCAAGGCCTACGATTTGAGTTACTTGTCCTAAAGAAAAAATGGAATGATTTACTATACCCATGTGAAAAACATCCCAGGGGCTCATTCCAAGTTTTGAATAGAGTGCCAGAAGTATTGATATAGAACATAAAAAAAAGCCAAAAAATAGAGAAGGCATTTTAAATAATAATTCTATACATATGCTTTTATAAAATTTCATGATTTATTCCACCGTCTCTTTCCACAATGTAATTTTATATTAGAAGTTTAATAGAGAATTGTCAACTACTATAATATTTAAAGCAATTCCGGCCGCTTTTTTTTGCAAGATAAAGTGCTTTGTCTGCATTATTAATGCATTTTTGTATATCGTCTTCGCTAATTATATGCATGGAAAATACACCTAAACTCACAGTTATAAAAGAAGAGCACTTTAGAGCCTCATTTGAGACTTGAATTTTAGAAATAGCATCCATTATATTTTTGGCAGTTTTTAAAATGTCTTTTTTTCCTGTATTAAAGGCTGCATAAATGAATTCATCACCGCCCCACCTGGCAGCAAATCCAGAAAATTGCTTGGCAATTGAATTTATCTGTCCGGCTGTTTTTACAAGCACTTTATCTCCATATATATGTCCATAACTATCGTTAAACCATTTAAAATTGTCAATATCTATTACTATTATGGAAAGCAAAAAATTTGTCTGATTGGTATTTTCGAAAGGTATATGCATATAGTTGTTGAAACTTCTTCTATTTGCAATACCTGTCAGCTCGTCAATAGATGAAAGGCTTTTAAGCAGTCTGTTTGCCTCTTCCAATTTATTGTTAATGGATTTATTCAGTAATGTTTCATACCTCAAAAGCCGGTTTGATTTTTTTAACATTGTAGTGCTCTTATATGTTTTACAATAATTATTATATATAACTCTTGAAACAAAAAAACAGATTGGAATAAATAGGCCCAGATTAAAATAATGTGTAATCAATGTGATACTGTATTTTTGAAAAAATGGTAATCCTATAATTAGAACCAGGGAGGATGATAAAATTGAAATCAAAAAACTGCCTGTAGACATTATAAAAAAGCTGGAACAGGTCATCATATTTATCATAAAAACCATCAGGTGGCCATAGTGTTCCTGGTCAATTAAGGAAATGATACTTCCCCATATCATGATAAAATTTATATAAAGCACTATTGTAAGTTCATTTTTCCTTATTGTTTTGACAGTGTTATTTGCAATTTGGAAGTTTTTATAATATATTGATAAAAATAGCAAGTTCATTCCGATAAAAATTATATAAAATGGCAGATAAATAAAGATATAATCTTTATAGGGATAATATATTGAGCCTGCGATATTTACGATTATGAACCATATTTGACAGATAATAAATACTTTTGCCAGTATCCTTAATCTTGAGATATTATTTTTGACCATATCTGTTCTGAAATTTATATCATCGTATTTTTGGAAAAAGATCTTCTTAAAAAAATTGTTTTTCATAAGACATCCCTCTGAATAAGTTATGGACAATTATATCATTCTATTTTATAAAAATCAATAAAAAGGACAACTATCCTATGAAGTATTTGAGTACATTCACTTTGACAAATAGGGTAAAATAGATATTGATGGGTGATACTATATTTGCTGTAGGAGAATAATAATGTATAGAAAATTAAAGATAGTGAACAGGGGAACTGATCCCGAGGACAACAGGTGGTTTTCAAAAGAATCTGTTTTAAAGCTTCAAAAAGCACAGCAGGAGGTAGAATGGCTTCTTAACAGGAATTATAAAGTATCTTTTATTTTAGAGATGGTTGGGAATCATTATCAGTTCTCCTCCAGACAAAGAGATGCTTTGAGGCGTTCAACTGCATCCTATGAAAAAATAAAAATAAGAAAATCGAAATGCCTTCCTCCTGATTCATTGAGAGACGAGTTTTTGTATATAGATGGATTTAATCTTATTATTACATTGGAAACAGCCTTTTCGGGGGCTCCTGTGATTTTGTGTAATGATGGGACTTTCAGGGATTTAGCAGGTCTTAGAGGTACCTATAATATTGTTGACAAAACCCATTATGCTCTGAATGCCATAGGGAAAAAACTTGATGATATGCATGTCTGCGGGGTCAATTTCCTGCTTGACAGGGGCGTATCAAATTCGGGAAGGCTGAAAAAATTTATTTTGGAACATTCTGTAGAATGGCATGCCGATACGGAAGTAAATCTTATGAATGGGGTGGATTCTTTTTTATATGAAAAGGAAAATATAGTGACAAGCGATTCTATAATACTTGATGAATGTTTCAGCTGGTGCAATCTTGCCAGGTCTATTATAGAGGATTACATAACCGATGCTAATATAGTGAATTTAAGTGGTAAAATATAAGAAAAACTTAAATGGGCATAAAGTTCAAAGATCCAAACTTTGAACTTCATTTTTAAAACAGCCGATTTTTTTACCCTAAAAATTTTTTTATGGTGATTTTCAATTTTTCAAGAGGAAATGGTTTTGAAATATAGTCGTCCATACCACTCCCAATGCACATTTCCCGGTCTCCCAGCATTCCATATGCAGTCATTGCCACTATGGGTACATGATTTCCAGTATGGATTTCATTTTTCCTTATTATTTTTGTGGCTTCAAGTCCATTTAATTCAGGCATCTGTATATCCATGAGTATTAGATCCACAGAAGTATTTTTCAAGAGCTTCAATGCCTGTTTTCCTGTATATGCGCATTGATAACTGTATTTTAAATTTTTTATCATATTTCGGACTATCTGCATATTTATATCATTATCTTCAACTATGAGAATGGTTTTATCCATGTTTTTTGATGATGATTTCCTGTTTTCATCAAAATTAGATGAGGAGTTGTTAGATGATTCACTAAAATCCAGAAAGAATTCTGATGTGAAATAAAAGGTGCTTCCGAGATTTTCTGTGCTTTCAAACCATATATCACCATTCATGATTTTTACCAGTTCTTTTGATATTGAAAGGCCAAGTCCCGTGCCTGAATAATCTTTGCTGTATGATATACCCTGCTGAGAAAATTTTTTAAAAATTTCCTTTTTAAATTCATCCTTGATTCCAATGCCAGTATCTTTTATGGAAAATTCAAGTATTATTTTTTCATTTATCTGTGATAATAATTTAATCTTAAAAGTTATTCTTCCGCTCTGTGTGAATTTAAGTGAATTATTAAATAAATTTATCAGCACTTGTCGTAATTTTAATTCGTCACCGGCCATTTTATAAGGTATAAGGGAATCCATGTAATAAGTAAAACCTATATTTTTCTTTTCACAGGCAAATGAAACTTCCCGTACGAAAACGTCAATCATATTTTTAAAATTAAATACTTTTATATAGAGATCAATGTTTCCCGATTCTATTTGGGATATATCTAAAATATTGTTTACTATACCAAGTAGATGTTTTGAGGAATTCTTTAATATTTCAATGTATGACTCTTCATCTTCATTTATATTCATTAATCCAAGTAATTCAATAGCTCCTATAATGCCATTTAATGGAGTTCTGATTTCATGGCTCATGTTGGCTAAAAACTGGCTTTTGGCTCTATTTGCATTTTCTGCTTCTATTTTAGCTTTTTCTGCCTGTTGTTTAGCCTTGCTCAATTCTTTATAATTAGTTCTCAGCTCTTCCTCGGTGGCTGCCAGTTCTTCATATATAGAAGAGAGCTCTTCATATTTATTTTTCAATTCCTGTTCAGATTTTATCTTTTTAGTTATGTCTCTGGCAATAGTAGATGCTCCTATGACTTTATTGTCCTCATTGTAAATAGGTGAAACACTTATTGATATGGGAAGTTTTGTACCATTTTTGCGCATACGTACAGTTTCGTAATGATTTATCTTTATGTTATTTTTTACTTTGTCTAATATTGAAACAATATCTTCTTTACTTTCATCGGGTATAATCGTGGATATACTTTTACCTATGATTTCTTCTTTGCTGTATCCATAGAGATTTTGAGCTCCCTTGTTCCAGCTCGTAACAATACCCTTTAAATCCTTGGTTAAAATTGCATCTTCAGAATTTTCAATAATGGAAGCTAGTCTTCTTAAGGTATCTTCTTTTTTTACTCTAACTGTAATGTCTTTTATTACAGTTAAAAATAGTATTTCTGAATTATATTTAATTTTAATGTAGGACACTTCAACGGGAAAATTTGAGCCGTTTTTGGTGTGATGCAGGGTTTGAAAGTTTATTTTTTTACCTTCTGATCTTTCAAATTGCTGGTCCATATGAAATGGTTCGTTTGAAGATCCTAGATCAGATATTTTCATGGATAATAGTTCTTCCATTGAATATCCGTAACATTCTACTGCATTTTTATTGGCATACAGGATTTTTCCTTTTAAATTAACTACCAATACAGAATTTTTAGAGTTTTCCAGTGTATCTTTGTCTATTATAAAATTGTTTTGAATATTTTTATTACTTGCTGGATCAATCAATTTAAATTCCTCCAAAGTTCCTTTTTTTAATTAGAATTTTTTCAGCTTTATCCATAGTAAGTGGTCTGCTAAAATAATATCCCTGGATTATACTGCATCCAATTTCTGAAAGTAAGTTCAGCTGTTCTTTTGTTTCTACGCCTTCGGCAATTATTTCATAGTTCAATGATTTTGACAGGTCAATCATGCATTTTATTATGGATTTATTTTTTTTGTTGTAGATATTATTGATAAATGATTTGTCTATTTTTATTGTACTAATTGGCAGAGTGGTCAAGTAATTCAGTGAAGAATAGCCTGTTCCAAAATCATCTATGGAAATTTTAACTCCCCTTTTTAGAAGTGTATTTATAGTTTCAATTTTATAGCTAAATAGATCTATTAAAGTACCTTCTGTTATCTCGATTTCAAGCAGAGAAGGTGAAATGCCATATTTTTCATATATGCTTATAAACCTGTTTGCAAAATTGTACTTTTTTAATTGAATGGGGGAGACATTTATAGATATTTTTTTCAAATCATGATTTTTTGCTTTCATTTTATTGATTGTTTTACATACGGAGTCCAGTACCCATTCACCGATTTCTACAATATTTCCTGTCATTTCTGCTATTGGTATGAATTCATCGGCAGGAACAGATCCAAGTTTTGCATTTTGCCACCTCAACAGAGCTTCGAAGCCTACTACCTGGTTTTTTACAGTATCTACCTGAGGTTGATACAGTACATAAAATTCATTGTTTTTTACAGCTGACTTCAACTCCTGCTCAATATAGATTTTTCTGCGATATGAGTTTAATATTTGACGTTGAAAAAAGGTAAAAGTATTTTTCCCGTTAATTTTGGACTGATATAATGCTAAATCGGCATATTTGTATAGCTCGTCTATATCACTGGCATCTTTCGGAAATATAGTAATACCCATGCTTATTGTTATATATATTTTGTCACCTTTAACTTCAAATGGCTTTTTTAAATAATTGAATATATTGCCGCATAATTTTAATAGTTCATCAGATGAATTGAATTCATTGGTAAGTATTATAAATTCATCTCCACTTATACGATATAATTTTCCTAAACCTTTTATACATGAAATAATCAGCTGGCAAAAGATAATCAATAGTAAATCACCGTAATCATGGCCGAAAGTATCATTGACTAATTTAAAGTCGTCTATATCCATAAACATCAATGCGCCCTTTTGTGAATTGTCCAGAGCTGCTTTGAGGTCGTTTACAAATAGAAGCCTGTTTGGAAGATCTGTTAAAGAATCATAATAGGCAAGATGATCAATGTGTCTTTCCAGTGTCTTCTTTTCAGTAACATCTTCTATTGATCCAGATATCAAGCTGATCTTACCTTGAATATCCCTAGAGGCTTTTCCCCTGATAAGTATAAATTTAATTTCTTCAGCATTGGTTGAAATTCTAAACTCACTTTTATATGTGGAGGCATTTCCATTGAGGAAAAAAATCAGATCATTTTTGGCACTTGCTGTATCGGCATCAGCAGCAGTTTTTTGAATAAAATCAAATAGATCTTTAAAATTGTTTTTACTATTTTCAATTATGTGACTATAATTGTTGGATAAAAAAAATGTACTATTTTCTATATTCCACTCCCAAAGTGCTATGTCAGCTCTTTTTAAGGCTCTTAAATAAATTTGTTCATTTCCTTTACTGTGAATGCACATATTGACCTCCTTCCAATTTAAGTTTGACAGGTTAATGTTGAAGGTTAGGGAAAAATATCATATTTAAGGTAAATTTATTAATATTATATCATAATATGGCATGGTTATTTAAGTATAATTAGGTATACCTAAAAAATTGAAATCAATTATCTTTTTCTAACACAGAGCTGCTTTTATCCAATGGTAATTCTTCAACTGACCTCAATTTTCTCTCTATTGTCCTGGACTTTCTTGAGGCTGTTTCTATGGTATTGCTGGCTTCCTGAAGCTTTTTCTGGGTCTTTTCAAGTATAGCACCAAATTTTGAAAATTGAGTTTTTACTGCACCCAGCAGTTCCCAGACTTCACTGGAGCGTTTTTCAATTGCCAGAGTTCTGAAGCCCATTTGGAGGCTGTTTAAAAAAGCTGATATTGTGGAGGGGCCTGTTATTATGATCTTAAGATTTCTTTGCAGCTGTTCCATAAGACCAGCTTCTTTTGCTACTTCTGAATAGAGGCTTTCCGTGGGGAGAAATATAATACCGAAATCCGTTGTATTTGGAGGATCTAAATATTTTTTATTTACGTCCTGAGCTTCGGATCTTATTCTGGCAATCAGGGCTTTTTTTGATTGTTCCAGTAACAGCTTGTCTCCATTTTCCTCTGCATCCAGTAATTTTTGATAATCCTCCTGGGGAAATTTTGAATCTATAGGTAGATATATAAATTCTTTTTTTTCATCTTTGGATGGAATCTTAATGGCAAATTCAACTCTTTCATTGCTGCCTTTTTTTGTTGCCACGTTTGTTTCGTATTGTTCTTTTGTCATAATATCCTCCAATATGGACTGCAGCTCAATTTCACCAAATGTTCCCCGCACTTTTATATTTGAGAGAGCTCTTTTTAAATCATTGACACCATTTGCAAGGCTTCCTATTTCACCCAGCTGTTTGTAGAGAATTTCCAGTCTCTGACTTATGGAGGAAAAGGATGTGCTGAGCTTTTTATCCAGGGATTCATTGAGTTTTTTGTCAACCAGAGTTCTCATTTCATCGAGTTTTTTACTGTTTTCATTTTGCAGTCCTAAAATTCTTGTTTCTATTGTATCTCTCATCTTGTTGAGCTTTTCTTCATTGGAATTTGTAAGAGCTAGAAGCTGTTTTGAAAAACTGTCAAGCTGGTTTTTCTGTATATCGGAAATATTTTTGAGGTTATTTGAAAGCTCAATATTGCTTTGAGTTTTTAAAGAACTGTTTTCTTGTCTATTTCTTGAAAATTCATCTTTTATTGTAGAATCAATATTTATAAATATGTCTTTTATTGATCTATGTAAATTTGAAATATCTTTTGAACTGATGCTGGTGTTTTTTTTAATTAACAATATAGATGTTAAAATCACATTTGCCATTATGAGTAATATAGTAATAATCTCCATAAAATCACTCCATTTACAAAACTATTGTATAATTATTATAATATTGTTTTTCCGGAAAATAAATAGATCCTTTTGAAATAGCTTTTTTATATTTTATATGAATTTATAGTATTATATTGTGAATTTTGATAAAATTAATATATAAATGGTTATTAACTCGTATGGTAGAATATTTTATAGAGGAGGATTTTTCATGGATGATAGAATTGTAAATTTTAATGATATTAAAAATAAAGCTCGGGAAAAGGATGTTGAAAAGTTTGAAGATTACGTATATGGACTTTCTTATGACATGTCTCAGGGAAAGCTCTCTATGGGTGATTTTTATAAAAACATTCAGGAGTATATGGAAAAAAATAATATATCCCAGGAGAAGCTGTTTAATATTCAGAAAGAGCTTATGAAAAGGTATGGATTTAATATGGAGGATATAGAAAAACAGATGAAAAGTATGGGCATTGATATGCCTGCCATGGGAAAAGGTGTAGATTATGAAAGCCTGAGAAAAAAGATGGGCTTTCAGGAAAAATACAAAAGCAAAATGGGAAATATAACTATGATTACGTATAGTATAAAAAATTCCTTGAATGATTTAAACGTATTTATAAGCGAAGAAAAAATTATTTTAAAAAGTGGTGGGAAGATAGATTTAAAAGATCCGGAACTGAATGAATTCCTGTGCTCTTATAAAAAAGTGATGAAGGATAGAGAACTTCAGGTATCTCTGTGTGAAAATGCAGGAACGTTTCAGTATTGATTGCAAGGGCAGGGAGCCCTGCAGGAGATATTTTGTGCAGGGTTTTTGTAATTTTAAATCATCACAGCATATTTTTCAGTGAATTTACATCTGTAACAGGTTTATGGCAGGTGAAATTTTCACAAATGTATACGGTGGTTTTTCCTCGTACAGCCAGATAATCTCTGATGGAAGGGAATATGTTTTCCAGATTTTCGTTTAAATGGGAGTATAAAAGCGAAATAGAAAAAGGGTTATATTTTTTGTTTATTAGAGCAACTGCTTTTTTTGTATCTTCGGTATTGTCACCAGCTGATAGAATGATCTGCCTGGTGGGGTATTTGTAAAATAATATTCCGCACAGCAAAAATGAATATGCTGTGGGAAAACTGTTTACTTCGCTGGCAAAGTTTTTAAATAGTTTCTGAATTTTATCCTCAAATTCATATACTGGGGTTAAATGGGATAATCGCAGCATATTTAGTACAGCTGCAGAGTTGCCGGAGGGAATGGCACCGTCATATATTTCCTTTGGTCTTGTAATAAGCTGCTCACTGTCGCTGCCGTAAAGGAAAAAGCCTCCATTTTTTTCATCCCAGAAAAATTTAAACATGTCTTCGTTTAGCTCAAGGGACTTTTCCAGATATTCTGGATTATAGGTGGATTCGTATAGTTCTATCAGTCCCCATATCAAAAAGGCATAATCGTCCAAATAGCCGGCAATAGAGGATTCACCCTTGCAATAACGTGCCATTAGGCGGCCGCCTTTCCCGATCAATTCTTTAAAGATAAAATCAGCCGCTTTTTTTGCAGCTGCAGTGTATTTTTTGTTGTTCAAAACCCTTCCAGCTATGGAAAGGGCTGCAATCATGAGGCCATTCCAGGAAGTCAGTATTTTGTCATCTTTGTGCGGATGTATTCTTTTCTCCCTGCAGTCAAACAATTTCTTTCTGCAGTCTTTTATAAAGTCTGTATCTTCCTCCGAAATTGAGGAATCAATTAAGTTGGGTATGCTCTTACCTTTAAAATTGCCGGAAGCTGTTATATTGAAACAGCGGCAGAATTTAGTGCCTTTTTCTTCTCCCAGTACTTTTTTTACTTCCTCAGGGGACCATACATAAAATTTGCCTTCTTCACCCTCGGAATCCGCATCTTCTGCAGAATAGAAACCGCCTTTTTTTGAAGTCATATCTCTTAAAACATAGGTAAGTGTGTTTTCTGCCGTTTCGGAATATTTTTTATTGCCCGTTATCTGAAAAGCTTCTACATAGGCTATAGCGAGCAGTGCATTGTCATAGAGCATTTTTTCAAAATGCGGAACAAGCCATTTCCTGTCTGTAGAATAGCGGCTGAATCCATATCCTATGTGATCGTATAGTCCTCCTCTCTGCATGAAGTCCAATGTTTTTTCCACCATTTCAAGAGCGCAGCTGTCTTTGGTTATGTGGAAATATCTCATGAGAAAAAACAGGTTATGAGGAGTTGGAAATTTTGGAGAACCGCCGAATCCTCCGTATACACTGTCAAAATTTTGCTTGAATTCGGAAAAGGCTTTTTTAAATATATCTTTTGATATACCTTTTATAGGAGCTCTACTTGGTTCCGATATTGAATTCATTATGGAATTACTTACCTGCAGGAGCTGGTTTCTGTTGTCCTTCCAGGCAGAGGAAAGATATTTCAAAATACTTGTCAGTCCCAAAGTTTCACCTATATCCTTTTTGGGAAAATAGGTCCCGGCAAAAAAAGGTTTCTGCTCCGGAGTCATGATCACTGTAAGGGGCCATCCGCCGCTGCCTGTAAGTGCTTGACAGACTTTCATATAGACGCTGTCTATATCAGGTCTTTCCTCTCTGTCTACTTTTACAGATATAAAATTATTGTTCAGTATTTCAGCTGTTTCTCTATCTTCAAAACTTTCCCTTAACATCACATGACACCAATGGCAGCACGAATAACCTATAGAAAGGAATATTGGTTTATCTTCGACTTTTGCCTTTTCAAAGGCCTCCTTGCCCCAGGGATACCAGTCCACAGGATTGTGTGCATGTTGAAGCAGGTATGGAGATTTTTCATTTATTAATCTATTGGGTGTATTTGTTGAATTATTCATAAAACCACCTCCTTTCCAAGTTTGATTATAGTATATCCTAAATAAAGTATAATATAACAGGCTTTAGTGCTCAAACTGAGGAACAATATTATGAATACTTCTTGTTAGAGTGACTTCAAACGCCGTAAGATAAATAGCTGCTTAATACATTAATCGTATATTGGATAAATTTAGTAGTTGAATTTGTAAATACAGTCATATATAATTAAAATATAAATTTTGGAGGGATTAAAGAAGATGGATGAAAAGCAGTTTTTAAATGCTATACAGACGATGATACAAACTGAATTAAGGCCCGTAAATGATAAACTAGCAGAGCATACAAACATATTAAAAGAGCATACAAGCATATTAAAAGAGCATACAAGCATATTAAAAGAACATACAAGCATGTTAAAAGGACATGAAGGTATATTGAAAGAGCATAAAGGTATATTGAAAGAACTTCAAACGGGACAAAATAAACATTCAATTCAACTGGAGCATATAAATAAAAAACTTGATACATTAGTAGAAGGACAACAGGCACACACTGAGCAAAATCAGCGTCAATTCAAGGAACTGGAGAAAAATATGAGTGGAAAAATAGATGTGACACAATTGGCGGTAAAGGACATATCTAAGGATGTAAAGTACATAAAAGTAACAACTGACGGACTAGAAGAAGAGAGCAAAAAATTGGGAGTTGTTACAGGCCAGAACTGTCTTGAAATTGAGTATTTAAAAAAGATTAAGTAATTTTAGATAATAATTGAAAATTTTGGGAACGTACCTAGATTTTGTACAATATAGGTATAGATAGCTATCATATTTGTACTATTTTATATAAAAATGAATAATAATAGTATTATTGCAAACACTATTATTATCAGAAATTTATATCACACTATTATTAGTTATTCCATAAAAAATAAAAATTACTACAGGATCATAATCCTATAGCAATTTCCAAATAAATTTTGTCACATCATTCTATTTTACACAAATCTATGAACGTCCTCAAGATTTTCGGCAACCTGCCGAAAATCTCTCTAAATTGTGCATTGTGAACTGTAAACTGTGCATTGTAAGATCAGCTTCTAAGCCTATATCCTGCGCCCCAAACTGTTTCTATATATTGGGGATGTGAGGGATCAAACTCTATTTTCTCCCTTATTCTCCTTATGTGTACGGTAACTGTAGCATTGTCTCCCATTGAGTCAAGTCCCCATATGTTTTCAAATAATTCCTCACGGCTGAAGACTATGTTTGGATTTTGAGCCATATAGAGAAGAAGGTCAAATTCCTTTTGAGCCAGAAAAACTTCAGTGCCATTTACGAATACCTGTCTGGAATCCTTTAATATTTCAAGTCCTCTTATAGTTACTTTAGAACATTTTGAAGTGAATTTATTTTTTATTCTCTCGTAATTTTGAATGTGGGATTTTACTCTTGCCACAAGTTCACTTGGACTGAAAGGTTTTGTGATGTAGTCATCTGCCCCCAAAGTAAGACCTTTGATCTTGTCTATTTCCTCTTTTTTGGCAGAAACCAGGAGTACGGGAATATCTTTTTTGTCCTGTATGCTGCGTAGAATACTGTATCCGTCTATTTTAGGAAGCATTACGTCTAAAATCAAAAGATCAAATTCATGTTTATTAAGTGTATTTAGGCCCTCCATACCATCTGTGCATATTGTGACTTCAAATCCCTCCAGTTCAAGATAATCTCTTTGAAGTTCTGCTATGCTCAAGTCATCTTCAATTATTAAAATTTTTTTCATAATTACCTCTCTTGTCTGTATGTATTTATAATTTTACCAAGGGATATTATTATGCTTGTGCCCTCAGTTCCATGGGAAATAGCCCATATTTTTCCATTGTGACCTTCTACGATCTGTTTTGATATGGCAAGTCCCAGGCCGCTTCCACTGATGTTGCTTCTCGATGAATCTTCCCTGTAAAATCTGTTGAAAATTTTATTTACGTTATCCTGACCAATTCCGCAGCCGTTGTCTCGTATTTCGATTATAATGCTTAAATTGGTTTCCCTTAAAAATATAGTTATCTGTCCATGGGTTTTGTCCATATATTTTTTTGAGTTGCCTATAATATTTAATACAACTCTCATAAACCTCTCTCTATCTATCATAACATATTTTGAATTTTTAAGATGATTTTCCAGTTTGATTTTTATATTGGATTCTTCGAGTTCGGGTTCATTCTCTGAAATACAATAGTTGAAGTATTCTACAATATCCGTTTTTTCATAATTGAAGGGAATCTGTTTCAGATCCAGTTTGGAATACAGAAGAAGATCGTCTATCATGGAGTTCATCTGTCCAGTCTTGGAATATATGGTTTTTAAATAATGTTCTAATTTTTGGGGAGTGCTTGCCACTCCGTCTAAAATTCCCTGCACATAGCCTTCTATAGAGGTTATAGGAGTCTTCAAGTCATGGGATATGCTGGATAAGAGCATCTTCCTGTTTTCATCATATTTCATTCTCATTCTCACAGAATCCTTAAGCTGTATTCGCATTTTTTCAAAATCAGCACAGAGTTCCTTTATTTCTCTGTCTCCGCTTTCCACAATTTTAAAATTAAGGTCACCACGACTTATTTCTGCCGTAGCCTTTTTTAAAAGGGTGATGGGTTCCAGTATTTTTTTGGAAAATATATAAGATATAATTACACTCATCGAGGCAAAACAGATAAGAAATGTAAGAAGTATGGTTATAATAAAACTTTTAAAAATATCCGGTTCTACTGCAGCTGGAACCAGGAATATAACTTTGCCGTAAGTCCCGTCCCTGAATACCAGTGGAAATCTGTCAATTGAGTAATAAATATTATCTATCTGCAGGGAATTATTCAGCCTTTTGTCTGATTCCCTTAAAGATTTTGCTATGTCGATTTTTTCCAGATTCTGTGAAGAAAATTCAATATTTCCGTTTTTGATTATTATAATTTTTCCATTTACAACGGAGAGCTTTTCCGTCAGATATTTTTGAAATTCTTGATCTCCTTTTATACTTTTGGTACTTGATTTTGCTATGTCTTTAGTTACATTTAACAATTCTGATTTTACGAGGGAAACTTTTTTGAAATCTCTGTAAGTTATATTTGCATTAAAAAATTTTGAAGAAACAAATATAAATATTAAGGCAACTACAGCTGTAACTATGAATGGAACTATTATAGTCAGATTATTGTAGATTATAAGACGCTTTTTTATATCCATTTTTATTCCTTTCATAGGCTAGAAATCTTTATTATCGAATATATAATATCCAGCTGTATACAATATTATAGCATAACTGAGCATCATCATGAATTCTCGAAAAATTTTAAGGAGAGGAATATTGTCCATGATCCACAGGTTATACCACCCGAACATGGATGTGAAAAAAATGCCAGAATAAGCAGGTAAGAAGATTTCCAATGCCTTAAAGGCAATGAATACAAGTATGGACAGGAAAAATACGGCTATTCCACTTTTAAATATATTTGCAAATAGAACAATTACAAGGCATAGAATTACCATGGGAAACAGAGTTACTGCATAGGAAATTATTATTTTAAGTATATACGACAGATTGAGGGAATTCGAATTGAATATAAGTCCTGATATTATGGAAAATATCATGGACAATGCCAGCATTGAAAATATAAATATACATATGGATGCTATTTTTGCTGAATACAGTTTTAATCTGGTAATGGGTTTTGTCAGGGTTATTTTCATGGTGTTTTGAGAAAATTCACCGCAAAAACTATCTATAGTGACAAGCGCTACAAATAGTGGAAGCAGGGTATTTATAATTATGGAAAGAATGAGGAGGGGAAATTCACTGCTGGAAACTCCCTGTACACCAAAATTATTTCTCACCAGGGATATGAAAATTTGCCCAAATACAATAAAGATCAGAGAAAGCACAACCGCCGCCGTGGCTTTTTTCTTTTTATACAATTTTTCCATTTCATTTATTAAAGCTTGTTTAAATTCTACCATTTCTCTCTACCTCGCTGATAAAATAATTTTCAAGGGAAGCATAGTTATTCAATATGTTTTCTGTGCTGTCCACATTGATAACCCTGCCGTTATATAGTATTCCAATATGTTTGCAGGTCAATTCAATATCATGGATAAGATGGCTTGAAATAAAGAAAGTGGTTCCTTCCTTTTCCGCCAGGTTCTTGATGATATTTCGAACATTTATCATTCCCTCTACATCCATGCCGTTTAAAGGTTCATCTAAAATTACTACTTTGGGTTTTGACAGCAGCGCAGATGCAATTCCAAGTCTCTGTTTCATTCCAAGGGAAAACCCTGCAGGCTTTTCGTCCTTGTGTTTCAGGAGTCCTACAACATCTAAAATTTCTGTGATTCTGCCGGTATCCACATCTTCATAATATCTGGAGAACTGTCTTAAGTTTTCAAAAGCCGTCAAATATGGATAGGTCTCTGCAGTTTCAATGATGCATCCAACGTTGTAGATTGCCTTTTCAAATTCCGTCAAAATACTGTGACCAAGTATCTTCACATCACCTCGATCTGGCTTCATGAGACCTGTCATTATTTTCATAGCTGTGGTTTTCCCGGCGCCATTTGGCCCCAGAAAGCCAAATATATCTCCTTTTTGAATATCGAGGTTTATGTCGTCTATGCCTCTTCCATTTTTGTATGTCTTGCATAAATTTTTTATTTCAATAGCGTTTTCCATCTATACACCTCTCTTATTTAAAGTTCAATTACCAGTGTTTAAATATTAAATTTGGAAGATTTTCGGCATTAGCCGAAAATCTTCACCATAAATTATTAGTCAAATACCTTATTGTACTGGGAATCAGAGTTTGTAAGGGTATTTCCCTCTATGCTAAATTGTATGCCTGCATAGTTTGGATCAAGATATAAATTGCCTTTTACAGTTCCCTTTGCATCTGCAGTTGCAGTTATGTCCGCATTGAAATCATTACCACCAATTTTCTGTTTATCAAAACTGCCGCTGAAATTCAATTTCTGATTTCCCTCTTCATAGCCCTTTATATATTTTGCTTCATAAGTTCCGCTTACAGTATTGGTATCTATTTTTTCAATATTTACTGTTCCTTCACCTATTTTTATAAATTTTCCATCCTTTTCAATTACTATATTGTGGGTATATTTTCCAAGGTATTTTTCAGGATTGGATAATTTGTCTGTTTCAGAGGATTTAGCAGTCTGTACTATTGTCTTTTTACCTGAAAGATCGGGCTTTTTAACTGCAGTTGAATTTATGCCGCTTATTTTCAAAAGCAGCTCAAAAGTCAAATTGTGATTTTGCCCATTTTTATCGGTACCTGAAATGACTCCTGAACCAAGTATGGTTTTGATTAAGCCGTTTTTGTCAACAGAGGCAGTTCCCTTGACATTTTTTACAAATATATTATTTGTAAGTTTGGGAACGCTGATCCTGTCGCCGGTTCTTCCTGTGCTTTCAGCAAATGAATTTTTGAATTGAAAGGATACAAGTGCATTTATAAGTGACGGGATCTGTGTGTTGTTTAAGGATCCGGAAATCTCCCTGGAGCCATCCTGCTTCACGTTGACTGAAACAGAATCTTTGAGATTTCCTACAATGGCATCTGCTATCTTTTCAATATCTGAAGCTCTGTCTTCATCAAAGGGATTTGTTATATTCCAGTTTGTGCCGTCTGTATAATTAGTCACATAGTAGGAGGGAGAATCCTTGGGTTTATTTATTATACTATTCTTGTCCATATAGTAATAATTTTCAGCTTTTTTTGAACCGTTGTAAACTGTACTTATATCCTCCTTTGATTTATTTGATAGATCGTATTTGAATATATTGTCACTGGAATATACTGTATTGGTGCCGTCCTTTATGACAAAGGACATATCTGCAGTATAGCTTGAAAGTCCGCCGGTGCAGGCTTTTGCAGTGTATTTTACCGAGTCCTTGAGCTGGTCATAACCGCTTTTGGATGTAACTTCGGCAAAAGCTGTAGTGGCAAACATTGCTATTCCTATAGTAAAACTTATTACCACAGCTGTTTTTTTACCTAGTTTCATTTTCACATCTCCTTGTATTTTATTTGGAAGTACTTCCTGATTATATTTTAAAATATATATCTCTATTTTGTATAAACTAATTATAAACAAAATCTAAACTCTTTGCCTGATAAACAGCAGCGTTTGTATTATAATAAGATTGTCATATTATAATAGGAAGAAGGGATAAACATGGAAGATAAAATTTTACAGGGGAAATCTATAAAGTGGTGGAAAGAGCAGTTCCCATTGATGGATAATATCATCTCCACAAAAGAGGTTTTCTGGGCAAATCCAAAGGCTAAAAAGTTCCTGGATGCTGTGAAGAATATTTCGCTTAATGAAGAAGACGTGAAGGATGCAGAAAAAAGACTTGAAAGATTTGCAGCCTATGTGTCAAAAGTCTTTCCGGAAACTCGAAAAACTAGAGGCATTATAGAGTCACCTGTTGTAAAAATACCTGCTATGCAGAAAAAGATGGAGGAAATGTCCGGCGGGAAGATACAGGGTCAGTTGATAATGAAGTGTGATAATGATCTTGCTATTTCAGGTTCCATCAAGGCCAGAGGAGGTATTTATGAAGTATTAAAGCATGCAGAAGATCTGGCAATGAGAAATAATATGTTAAAAGAGAGCGATGACTATTCAATTATTGACAGTGATAAATTCAGAGAATTTTTTTCCAGATACTCTATCGCAGTGGCGTCAACGGGCAATTTAGGTCTTAGTATTGGCATAATGAGTGCAAAATTGGGATTTAGGGTGTATGTACACATGTCTGCTGATGCAAGGCAGTGGAAGAAAGATCTCCTGAGAAGCAAGGGTGTTACTGTAATTGAGTATAAAGAGGACTACAGTAAAGCCATAGTAGAAGCTAGAAGGCAAGCTTCACTGGATCCAAATATGTATTTCGTGGATGATGAGAATTCCACCAATTTATTTTTGGGATATGCAGTGGCAGCTTATAGGTTAAGAGATCAGCTGAAAAAAATACATATTACAGTTGACGAAAATCATCCATTGTTTGTTTATCTTCCCTGTGGAGTTGGAGGTGGACCCGGGGGAGTTGCCTTTGGAATGAAATTGGTTTTCAGGGATAATGTCCATTGCTTTTTTGCAGAACCAACTCATTCACCCTGTATGCTCCTCGGGCTTATGACCGGACTTCATGATAAAATCTGTGTTCAGGACTTTGGTATTGATGGAATTACCGAGGCAGATGGACTTGCGGTTGGAAGGGCGTCAAAATTTGTGGGGAAAACTCTTGAAGAATTGATAAGCGGTTGTTATACGGTAGAAGATGAAAAATTATATATGCTTTTGAGCACACTTATAGATTCGGAAAATATTTTGCTGGAACCTTCAGCTCTGGCTGGAGTTTCGGGACCTCTTCAATTATTTAAGGACGAAGCAGGTAAAAAATATATGGAGGATAATGCTCTGAAAGATAAGATGAAAGGTTCCTGTCATATTGCATGGGCCACAGGGGGAAGTATGGTTCCAGAGGAAGTGATGAATTCCTATTATAAAACAGGAAAGGATATTTTACTAAATAGGAAGTTTTCGGATAACTAGTTTAAAATAGTCCATGGACAGCTTCATATCTGTTCCATGGACTGCTGTCTTTTACTCTATGTTCTCGATTTTTACGTAATATTGTCCCTCAGGTGATTTTACGGCAACGCTGTCACCTGTGACATGTTTATATATTGCAGCTCCCAGGGGGGATTCTATACTTATTTTATTTTTCATAGGATCTGCCTCTATGGTAGTTACTATTTTGAATTTTTCAATTTCGTTATCGCCGGAGAATTTTAAATGTACCGTTTTGCCGAGCCCCACCTGGTTTTTTGAGGTGGTATCTTTTATGAGCTTTGAAGTTCTTATCATTTTTTCCAGATACCTTATTCTGCTTTCATTGTGGGCTCTATCCCTTTTGGCAGCCTTGTATTCAAAATTTTCACTTAGATCTCCCTGGGCCCGGGCTTCCTTTAAATCTTCGTTTATCTTGTGTCTTACCACCACTTTTCTGTGTTCAATTTCCTCCTTTAATTTATCTATAGCTTCCCTGGTAAGATAATTGTACATAGTTATAAACACCTTCTTAAATAATTACTTAATATAGATAATAACATTTTTGTAATGACATTTCTATTGTGTTTTTCAAATTTTGATGGTATTTTATTAGTAGAATCTTAACTACATAGAGAAAGAGGAAGTATAATTTATGAAATTGATGATAAAGAAAATAAATCCAGAAGCTAAAATTCCATTTTATGCCCATAGCGGGGATGCAGGCCTTGATCTGTTTTCAGTGCAAAAAATACTTATAAGGCCAATGGAGAGAAAACTTGTATCTACGGGAATAAAAATTCAACTGCCTGCAAATACTGAAGCTCAGGTGAGACCCAGGAGTGGACTTGCTTTGAAATATGGAATTACTCTGTTGAATTCACCGGGAACTGTAGACGAGGGTTACCGGGGTGAGATAAAAGTGCTTATGATAAATCTGGGAGAAGAGCCTTTTTTGGTGGAAAAGGGAATGAAAATCGCCCAGATGGTGGTGAAACCCGTAGAACAGGTATCTGTGGAAGAAGTGGATAGATTAAGTGATACGGACAGAGGCCAGGAGGGATTTGGGTCCACGGGGATGAAATAAAAAAGTTCAAATCCACTGGGTTTTCCCCCAGGAAACTATTTCGGATAAAGACTCCTTCAGGGATTTTAGGACTACATTGGCCACCATTTCTCCCATTAATACATGTTTCCCGCAGTAATCTATTTTTTGGCCTGTACCTGTAAAAACTACACAGGAGTCTGTGCCTGTTCCCGTGGCAATTTTTTTGCTTACAGGACTCAGTATATTGAAATCCTGCATTATGCAGGCCTTGGCTTCTGTAATGATCATAAGGGCTTCTACCATGGCAGACTTTGACAGCCTTGCGTTTGTGCCTAAAATTATATTTATGGTACCGGGTTTAAGATTGTTGGAATTAAGGCTTTTCCAGTCAGCAGTGTCTCCCGCCCTTCGTGCATTGGATACTCCCATGGTAATAAAGCTCTGTACTATTACACTGTCCTTAACAGCACGGCTGCTTCTAAAAGATTTCATATTGGCAGCAGTCATCATTCCAACGGATTTGCCCCTCCATTTTTTTGACTCTATATATTCCTTGATGGTAATTTCAGGAGAGGGGAAGTTTTTATGACTGTCTGAGTTCTTATTTTGACGGACTTTCATATTTACTATATTGCTGGCATTGGTAAAGCCGCCATTCAATATAGCAGAACTCAATATTTCCACTGGTTTTAAAAATTCAATATGAACATGATTTTCAGTTACTTCTAATTTGGCATCGTTGAAATTTAGATTTTCATTTAAACTTATCAATTGTTTGTGTCCTCTCTATGTAAAATTAAAAGTCTGCCCTCTGTGATCTATGACAAGACATTTTGTAGAAGAATGTTTTACAAGCTCCGCGAATTTTTTGGTTATATAGTTGCTGTTCCAAAAGTGCATGGGTATGAAGAACTCAGGATGAATTTCATTTATAAAATATTCTCCTCCTGAACAATAGTATTCTTCCAGCCTTGGGTCCACGGGGAAAAATGCAAAATCTATGGTTTCTCCCTTTATTTTTTTTATCTCTGCCTTGAAATTTTTTTCAGCAGCTATTTGTTCTGCTTCGGTGTCTTCCTTCCAGCGCCATAAATTTAAATCACCGGCGTGAAATATAGTGATCCCCTCTACTTTTATCAAAAATGAAATACCTATGTCTGTAGAACCATAAGTTTTTATATGCACATCTCCTAAATTTACGCTTTCATAGGGAGACAGCCTGTAATAATTTTTAGGGGGATTTTTGATTTTTATATCACTGCTCAATATGTATTTTATATAAGGGTTTATTTTCTGCCATTTTAATATTGCAGGATTAAAGTGATCCGGGTGCTTATGAGAGCAGAAAACCAATATGTTCTTCCTGCCTTTTATGAGTTCTTCTGAAATAAAACCATTTTCTAAAGTGTGTTTACGGGGGTCAGAGGAAGTCATATAGTAATCAAATATAAAAAAATTCAGTGGAGTTTCTATGGCGAAACTGCTGTGGTATAGATAATGGATTTTAATATTGTATTTTTTCATGTATTTCACCTACTTTATAATTTAAATTATTTTCATTATAGCACAAGAAAAAGCAATTTTTACAATTTAGTTAACATATGTGAGAATATAGGATATAATTGTATGGAGAATATGGTAATTACAAATATGAAGGGATGATGGATAATGAAATTTGTATTTGATCACAACAACATAAATGTGTTTGACTTGGATAAAAGTATAAAATTTTATAAAAAGGCTCTTGGTTTTAAAGAAATCAGAAGAAAAGAAGCAGAGGATAAAAGTTTTACGCTGGTTTTTATGGGAGATGGAGAAAAAGATTACAAAATAGAGCTCACCTGGCTTAAAGACAGAAAGGAGCCTTATAATTTAGGGGATAATGAAGTTCACATGGCAGTTAGAACAGACGATTTTAAGGCTGCCCATGAGTATCATAAAAAGATGGGCTGTATATGCTATGAAAATAAGAAAATGGGCCTTTATTTTATATCAGATCCTGACGGATACTGGACAGAAATTTTACCTCTTGAACATTAAAAATTGTAAATTTGTAAAATATTTATTCGAAAATTTATGGTAAATAAGAATTATGTTGAATAAGACCTTCCCTCTGGGACATAATTATAGAAAAACTAACAGGGAGGTAAAGGTGTTGAATAGTGTTACTCTTATTGGAAGACTTACCAAGGATGCAGAGATTATTAAGATGGAAAACAATGTAAGAAGTGTAATTAAATTTGTCTTAGCTGTTAACAAGGATTTTGTAAACAGCAGCGGTGAAAGGGAAGCAGATTTTATTCCAATTTCCTATTGGACTAACAAGGGAGAAAAATTGTATCCCTATTTGAAAAAGGGAAGGCTGTTAGGTGTTAATGGCAGGATAAGCACTAAGAACTATGTAAAGGATGGAGTAAAGAAGTTCTCCACTATTGTGGAGGCAGACAAGATTCAGTTCCTAGAGTATAAAGAGGAAGCTTTAGCTTGATTTGAAATTATACTTGTAGGTCTGTTTGAAATTGTTTGAGTTTAAGTTAAGAGGATACGACATATAAGCCTGTCAAGGCAGGCTTATATCACTATTAATTGATATAAGCACTTTTAGCTTTAAAATAAGTGTACTAGCTATTGAATCAGGTGATTCTTGAGGACAGTTCCTTTGACATTATATTACTTCAGTTGGTAAAATATAAGGTAGGATAATTTAAGGAAGGATGGGAGTTTTTATGGGAAGTGACAAGTCGGAGAAAATACTTATTAATAAGAATTGTATAGATATGTTGATTTCGGGATTGAAAAATATAAAGATAAGCAGCAGGGAAAAGTCCATAAAAAAAGAAGCAGAGAAAATGTTGAATTTAATAGAAGAAGAACTTTACAAAAGAAATATTTCCCTTAAACAGAAGATACTTGAAAAGATGAAGGAAACCAAAAGTACAGATCCAAATATGAATGCCAATTTATATATATTATATCGCAATTTAGATAGTGGACAGATAAGTGAGGAACAGGCACTGGAATTATTTAAGATGTATGTAAAAATGGAACCCTATGACAGAACTATATAGGACATGCAATCCATAGTGAAGTTGTCCATAAAAAATTATGATTTAAAGTAGTTGTATAATTCATATTGAAATTTCCACTAAAGCATTTTATAGGAGCTTTCGATAATAATATTGTGTAATATTGTTGTGTGGGCAATGAAAAGAGGAGTGGGGTTTTTATGAGAATAAGCTATAACATGCCGGCATTGACTTTGAATTTTCTTCAAAACCAGGCTTTAAAGAGACAAAGCGGAAATTTAATTAGAATATCCGGCGGCCTTAAATTAAACAGTGCCAAGGACAATCCCAGCGGAATGGTACAGAGCCAGAATATTAAATTGCAGATAGGCGGGCTTCAAACTGCAGCTAGAAATGTACAGGATGGCGTGAGCATGCTTCAGACTGCAGAAGGAGGGCTTCAGGAGATCACGAGTATGATTCAGAGAATAAGACAGCTTACACTGCAGGCGGGCAATGGGACGACTACTCCATCGGACAGAAGTGTGATACAAAATGAAATAGATCAGCTGCTGGATGGAATAAGTTCTATGGCGGATCAGACGGAATTCAACGGATTGAAGCTGCTGGGACAAAATGAAGAGGATAAGGTCTTAAGTATGCAAATAGGGGCCAATGCGGGAGAAAGTGCAGACATACCACAGCTGGATTTGACAAATAGTGAACAGAGCGATATATCGGAGTTGTACCTTATTAAAAGTGGTAATGATGAAGATAAAAGTAAAGATGTATTGGATGGTAATGTAGATGATGCTCTTACTGCGATAGACAGTACTTTAAATAAGGTCATTTCTTACAGGAGCAAATATGGTGCACTGGAAAATAAATTTGAATCCAATTATTATAACATGCAGGAGTTAACAGATCGGATGATTGATGCAGACAGCAGTTTAAGTGATGCTGATATAGCGGAAGAAATAGTAGGTTACTCAAAGGAATCTATAATTGTGCAGGCATCCAATGCCATGATTGCACAAGCCAATGAACTTCCGCAGGATGTACTTAAAATACTGGAGAATACCCGAAAATAATTTTTTACAGCGGGGAACTACCTAAATATAGAGTTTATCTATGTTTAAGTAGTTCCCTGATGTTTTTTGCTGAAAACAATGTGAATTTTTATATGAAATAACGCAAATATAACATATCTGTAACATGAATATTGGAAAATAAATAATATACTATGTATTTATGTATGCTATTAATGGCAGAAAAGAAAATATTTTCATAAAAATTGTATTATAATATCGTAATTTCTTGTTTTTGATTAAAATTTATATTAATTAGAAAAAATTTCATATAATTGTAGCATTAACATATAATTTTGTGGTAATATAAATTATATTGAATGTGATTTTAATCAAAAGTAAAATGTGATTAAATATATTTCCTTTTTGGAAAATTTGTAAATAAAAATATATACAATTATATAGAATAATGGAAATGGAGGGATAATAATTGAACATATCTCAGTTGCCTAATGACGAATTAGTGTATACTCTGCTGCAGAAAGGATTGGATGCATCCCAGGCCAGGAGCAGCGCAACAGCCGAAAATATATCCAATATAAATACCAAGGGGTATAAAAGGAAATATGTCACTTTTGAAGAAAATTTAAAAAAAAGTATGGATGATTTGGAACTTAAGACAGATGACGAAAAACACATGAAAATAGACAGTGATTATGGCTCCGTTGAGTTGGAAACAGACAATAGTACCAGCATGCGGGAAGACGGAAATAATGTGGACATAGACAATGAGATGGTAAATCAGTCAGCTAATGCTCTCATGTACAATGCACTTGTAACACAGATAAACAGCAGACTGGCCATGAAGCGGTATGTAATAGATGGAAGATAGGGGTGATAATTGTGATTGAAGCTTTTAATACAATGAGAATAAGTGCCAGCGGACTTTCAGCAGAGAGACTAAGAATGGATACCATAGCTTCCAATATGGCCAATGTAGAGACTACTAGAGGAGCTGATGGACAACCATATAGAAGGAAAGTAGCGGTTTTTCAGGAAAATTTACAGAGTGAATTAAATAAAAATGGACAATATGAAGATATACCCAGAGGTGTTAAAGCTGTGGGAGTAGTTGATGATCCTTCACCATTTAAGAGGGTATATGATCCTACTAATCCAGATGCAGATGCTGATGGTTATGTGTCCATGCCTAACGTAAATATATTAAATGAAATGGCCGACATGATGGTGGCTACCAGATCCTATGAAGCAAATGTAAGTGCCATTGATGCGGAAAAGAGCATGTTTTCGAAAGCTCTGGAAATAGGAAAATAGAAAAGGGGATAAGTACATATGAGAATAAATGAATATGTGCCTGATAGCAGTGTATTTGATTTTAACAAGTCTGTTCAGGACAGCAATCTAAACGGCAATAATACAGTAGTTAATAATCTTAATAACGCCATATCAGAAGATGGCAAAGTAGATGGAAGTACAGATGAAAATGACAGCAGTATATCCGATTTTGCGTCAATGCTGAAAAATGAGCTGGATGAGGTAAATGACCAGCAGGTGCAGGCGGATAACAGCACCAAAGAGCTTATAGAAGGTGACAGAACGGATATACACAATGTAATGCTGGATACGGAACAAGCTAAGATGTCGCTGGAATTGGCGGTGCAAATCAGGAATAAACTTGTAGATGCATACCAGGAATTGAATAGAACACAGTTGTAGAAGGAGTGCTAATGGATGGGTAAGCTATCGCAATTTTTTAAGAATTTAATAGATAAATGGAAAAATTTGAGTAGAAATAAAAAGATAGCTTTTGGAGTCATAGCTGTGGGAATTATAGCGGCGATTATATTTGGAGGAATGTCCTTGGGAAAGAAAAAATATGCAGTGCTTTTTTCAAATATGAATGAAACTGATTCAGCAGCAGTGTATAAAAAACTCCAAGATGATAAAGTAGATGTCAAAGTAGAGGGAAATTCAATTCTGGTACCTAAAGATGAGGTAGACAGTGATAGGATGAAGGTGCTTTCAGAAGTACAGCTCACCAATGGAAGCCAGGGCTTTGAGCTGTTTGATAAAAGTAATTTGGGCACTACAGATGCAGAGATAAAGGTGAACTATCAGAGAGCTCTCCAGGGAGAACTGGAGAGGACTATAAAATCTCTTCCGCAGGTTGAAGATGCCAGGGTGCATCTTGTACTTCCAGATGACACTGAATTTGTAAAAGATACTCAGCCCGGAAGTGCTTCTATAACTTTGAAGCTGAAGTCCGGACAAAAATTGAGCCAGGATCAGGTAAAGGCTTTGGTTGCACTTATATCAGGCGGTGTGAAAAATATACCTAAGGAAAATGTTCAGGTTATAGATGACAAGATGCAGCTTTTGTCCAAGGATCTATATCAAGATGAAGGCACTGGTACTGAAGACAGCACCGTTCCTGCAGAAAAACAGCAGCAGCTTCAGCAGCAGTATGAAAAAGATCTTGAGAAGAGGCTTTTAAGTATGCTGGAAACCGTATATGGCAAAGGTAAGGTTCAGGTGAGAGTAAATGCGGACCTGGATTTTGATGCTGTACAGCAGGACGCCACGACTTACGATCCCAATAGAAGAGCAGTGGTAAGTGAACATACGATAAACAGCACAAATGCCGGGGGTACAAATAATGCAGGTGCCAGCCCCGTGGACAATAATATGAGCAATACCACGACTACTACTGGAAATAATGGAAATTCAACCTACAATGAGGCCACTAGAAATTATGATGTATCCAAATCAGAGCAAAAAACTGTAAAAGCTCCTGGAAGTGTAAGGAGGCTTACAGCTTCTGTGGCATTGGATGGAAATGTAGATGATGCTACTAGGAATTCCATAAGAAATCTTGCAGTTTCTTCCATAGGTTATGATGCAAACAGGGGAGACACCATAAATGTAGAGGGTATACCTTTTGATACCACTGCCCAGGACAATGCGAAGAAAGATATGGATGCCATGGATAAGGCAGAGCAGCTGGCAAAGAGAAACAGGCTGATTGCAATTATAGGCGGTATTGCAGCAGCAGTGATTGCCACTGTAGTTGGAGTTATACTCTGGAGAAGAAAACATGAGGAGGAAGATTTGTTTGATGAGGAAATGGAGCCTCAGGGTATAGATGCAGTTGTAGGAGATGAAACCCAGGTTAAAGAGAAGCCTAAATTTAAACCTGTAGAACTTGAATCGGAAAATGAAGATACTCACGTTGAAAATGAAATAAAGAAATACGCTAAAGATAAGCCTGATCAAGTTGCAGACATAATAAAATCATGGTTAGCAGAAGATGAGAGGTGATAAGAATGGCTAGGGACAATCAAAAATTAACTGGAGTACAGAAGGCTGCCATATTATTTATAACTCTTGGACCAGAAGCAGCTGCAGGTATAATTAAAAGACTGCCGGAAGCCGAGATACAGAAGATAACTTATGAAATAGCCAATATAAGTTCAGTGAAATCGGATCAGAAAAAGGAAATACTTCAGGAATTCGTACAGATGAATAAAGCCAAGGATTATCTATTGGAAGGCGGCATAGAGTATGCCAGAAATCTTTTGTCAAAGGCCCTTGGAACTCAGAGGGCAGTTGAAATACTGGATAAAGTTACAGAGGCGACGCAGCAGTTCAGACCCTTTGCCATAGCTAGGAAGGCAGATGCTCACCAGCTTTTGAATATAATATCAGATGAGCACCCGCAGACCATAGCGCTTATACTCTGTTATCTTCAGCCTGACAAAGCCGGGCAGATACTTTCAGCACTTCCTGAAAATGTTCAGGCTGAGGTATCCTATAGAATTGCTACAATGAGCACTACTTCCCACAGGGTTGTAAAAGAAATAGAAAAAGTACTTGATGACAAATTATCTTCCGTAGTTAAGTCTGATATGAGAGTAATTGGTGGTGTCCAGACCATTGTGGATATATTGAATCAGGTGGACAGGGCTACGGAGAAAAATATTACAGAGGGATTGGAGAAGGAAGATGCAGAACTGGCAGAAAAAGTCAAAGAGTCCATGTTCGTATTCGAGGATATTGTCACTCTGGATGATGTATCCATTCAGAGAGTACTCAGAGAGGTGGACTCAAAGGATCTTTCACTTGCACTTAAAGGATGCTCTGAAGAGGTGGCTGAGTGTATTTTCAGGAACCAGTCCAAGAGGGCTTCCGCAGCACTGAAGGAAGATATAGAATTCCTGGGACCTGTAAGACTTATGGATGTGGAAAAGGCCCAGCAGGGTATTGTGAATATTATAAGAAGGTTGGATGAAGCCGGAGAAATAGTTATGGCGAGAGGTGGAGAAGATGCGATCATCATATAAGATTATAAAAGGTGACAGCATAAATAAAGATGGTACTCACGATATAGTTACGGTATTTAAAAAACAACCTCCTCCTAAAAGGAAGAACAATGTCGATTCACCTGAAGGTAATTATGACAGTCTGATACAAACCATGTTGAAAGGTGCGGCCGAAGAAAGAGAGAAAATACTTTCTAAAGCCAGTGTTGAAGCTGAGGAAATCAAAAAAAAGGCCTATGATGCTGCCAGTAAAAAGGGATATGAGGACGGCAGAAAAAGGGGGCAGGAGAAAGGCTTCAAAAGTGCTTATGATGAAGGATATGTGAAAAATATAGAAAAGGCTAAAATTGAAGGCGAAGATATAAGAAAGAAGGCAGATGCTGTCTTAAAAGCTGCTGTAGAGGAAAAAAACAGATATTTGACGGAAAAAGAAGAGGAAATCAAAAAATTTGTAATAAATACTGTGGAGAATATTTTAAAAGAAGAGATTAAAAACAAGGACAGTTTGAATCAGATGGTGTTTAATGCACTTTCACAGGTTAAGAATTCTAAAACTTTCATCATAAAGAGCAGAGAGAAATACTGCTGTGAATTTAAGAAGCAGGTTGATCTGTGGAGAGAGCAATTGCCTTTTAAGGGGGATATATTCATAATACCGGATGAGTCTCTGGAAGAGGGCAGTGTAGTTATAGAAAGAGATAATGGGAAAATTGTGCTGTCCGTGGACATAGCTGTGAAGAAATTGAGGAAAATATTTGAGGGCGTCAATTAGCAGATTTTTTGCCATAAGGGTGATGATTTAGTGATAAATTTAAACTTTCAGGAATTGAATAGAAAAATAAGCGAGGCCAATTTTTCCTACCAGGAGGGAACTGTAAAAAAAGTAATAGGACTTACTATAGAGGTTCAGGGAATAAAGGCCTTCATAGGAGAAGTATGTACTATATATAATGAAGAAAATCATAAAATTGTATGCGAAGTTGTGGGCTTTAAAGAAGATGACATAATACTCATGCCCCTGGGGGAGCTTACTGGAATTTCCACAGGATGCAGAGTGGTTCCTGAAAGAAGGCATCTAAATGTTGAATGTTCAGAGGAACTTTTCGGAAAAGTTTTGGACGGACTTGGCAATCCTCTTCAGGGAGATCCGTTGAAATCCGGCAGTTTCTACGAACTGGATGCGGAACCGCCGGATCCGCTGAAGCGGAGAAGAATCAGCAGTGCCATTTCTACAGGTATACGTGCCATAGATGGTTTTTTGACCTGCGGAGAAGGTCAGAGAATTGGTATATTTGCAGGAAGTGGGGTCGGTAAAAGTACAACTCTTGGCATGATTGCAAGATATGCTGAAGCAGATGTGAATGTAATAGCACTTATAGGTGAGAGAGGAAGAGAAGTAAGGGATTTTATAGAAAAGGACCTTGGGGAAAGTGGATTGAAAAAATCCGTCATAGTATGTGCAACTTCTGATAAGCCTGCACTTGTCAGGCTGAAAGGAGCTTTTACCGCAACTGCCATTGCAGAGTATTTCAGGGATAAGGGAAAAAAAGTGATACTCATGATGGATTCTGTAACCAGGTTCGCCATGGCACAGAGAGAAATAGGACTAGCTGTTGGAGAACCTCCTGCTACAAAGGGGTATACTCCTTCAGTATTTGCAAAGCTCCCAAGGCTTATGGAGAGAGCGGGAATGTCAGATAAAGGATCTATAACTGCATTTTATACTGTTCTGGTGGATGGTGACGATCTGAATGAGCCCATTGCAGATGCGGTCAGAAGTATATTGGATGGACATATAGTGCTGTCAAGGACTCTTGCCAATAAAAATCATTATCCTGCTATAGACATACTTGCCAGCATAAGCAGGCTCATGCCTGAAGTAACCACCGAGGAGCACAGGAAAAGTGCATCTTTTGCAAGAGATATGTTATCTACATACAGGAATTCAGAAGATCTTATAAATATAGGTGCCTATGTGAAGGGCAACAACAAGAAGGTTGATACGGCCATAAGATATTATGATGATATAGTTGATTATTTGAAGCAGAAAATGGATGAACACTCTACTTTAGAGGAAAGTGTAGACAGATTGAAGAACATGTTTGACTAAAATCAGGGAGGAAAAGCCAATGAAGTACAATTTTAAACTGCAGAAACTCTTGGATATGAGAATTGATAGAGAAGATAAAAGTAAAATAGAATTTCAAAAGGCTCAAAGTGAAAAGCTGAAGGTAAAAGAGAAGCTTACCCAGATGGAGGAAAAATATAATGAGTATAAAAACAGACCTCTCCCCACATCAGCCATAGAGCAGAAGATAACGCATATCTATATAAATGCCCTGGACTATAACATAAATGAAACCTCCCAGGAACTCAGCAAAAAAGAAAAGATTGTAGAGGGAAAAAGGGAAGAGCTGAAGCAGAGACAGATTGACAGAAAAACTGTGGAAACATTAAAGGACAAGGGATACAGAAACTTCGTCAAGGAACAGAATAGAATAGAGCAGAAGTTGAACGATGAATTTGCCCTCTATGGATTTATTAGAAATTTAGGTACAAGGTAATGATTTGATTAAAGATTGTTATTTTGGAGTACATATATGCTGGAAAGGAGGTGAATACAAAGTGGCTAACATAAATGCTGCAGCATCTGTAAATGCCGCGGATGTTCTAAACAACACAGCATCAAATGTTTCCGGAGACAGGACAAATGTGAAAAATTCCGGTGATTTCAAAAATACATTAAAAGATGCCTTTAAGGATGTCTCAAAATCCGATAATTCAAATGAAAATGTAAAAGCAAGTAGAACATCAGAAGACAGTGTTACAGTTAATGACAGCAGCAAAGATCAAAATTTAGATGAAAAACTGAAAGGGCAGCTGGAAAAGGCAGGTTTCAGTCAGGAGGAAATAGAGAAAATAGAAGATGAAATTAAGCAGGAAGATGTAGATCCCAAAAATTTGTCTTATATACTCAATATGTTGTTTTCCTATAATGGTAATTTGAATGACAGTGAACTGATGGATAAAATAAGTGATCTTCTAAGTGACAACATAAGCAGTGATATTTTGAAAAACCTTCAGGCTATAATATCGGACAATACAGCTGGGAGCAAAAATATCATAGATAAAATAGTGGAAAAAAATATAGACGGACTTGCAGATATTCTGCAGAAACTTGGAATCAGCGGGGAGTTCAGTGAAAAATTGGAAGCAGGTATTTTATCCAAAGTATCCCAGGGAGCAAATCTGGAGCAGAACATATACAACAAGATAAAAAGCGAGATAAATTCTGCCCTGGCTGCACAGATGCGCACAGATACTACAGGAGAGAGCTTAAATGCCGGTTTGGCCGGAACTAGGATGCAGGATATTATCCAGAATGGACAGTCAAATATGGACAATAGTACGGTATCTTCTCAAAATGACCAGTTGAGTACGAATAATAACCTGATATCTTCTAAAGACGGAAACGTGTCCCAGAATAATTCTGATAAATCCAGTGACAAGGGCAGTGGAAATCTCACCGGCAGTGGAGATGAAATATTGAAGAAAATAATAGAAGGCGGAGATGGAGACAAGATCTCCAAAGCTGCCAATTTTATGACACAATTCTCAAACATAAACGGAGACAACACTGTAGAAAATCTGAAAAATCTGGTCATAAACAAAAATTCCTTTACTTCTGATATCATAAAAACTTTAAAATACATGGATCTCAACAATGTGAAGCAGCTGACAGTAAAGGTAAATCCCAGGGAACTGGGGGAAATCACCATAAATCTGGTTATGGAAGCTGGCAAAATGAAAGCAGCTATCACAGCCTCCAATCAGGATACCTACAATCTTTTGAATTACAATCTACAGGATTTATCAAACAAAATTCAGGGCAATGATATAAGAGTTCAAAGCTTTTCCCTGAATCTTTACAACGAGGACACTACCTATTTCAGGGATGAAAGCAGAAAAGGACAGCAGAACAAGGGAAACGGCAGTGGAAAGAATATGACCGTTGACAGTATATCCGGGGAAGAAGCCCCCCAGGAGGACTATTATGAGGAAAACAATGTAAATATACTGGCTTAATTTGGAGAGGAGGTAATTGTTATGGCTATATCGGTTGATAATAGCTTGAATCGAAATTATAATATGGCTGCTGCAGCTGCAGATCAGAATGCTGTAAATACAAATGAAACAACTGATTCATCCAGTGACGATGACACTACCATCGGTGATTTTTACAGTGATCCTACCAGAACTGAAAGGGGAACTAAAATAGTAAAGGCCAATGGTGACATAGATAAGAACATGTTCCTTAAAATACTGGCAGCGGAACTTTCAAATCAGGATCCTACAAGCAGCGATTCCCAGAGCGGAACGGAGTATGTCAGCCAGCTGGCACAGTTTTCATCTCTGGAGCAGATGACCAATTTAAACAGCAGCAATAAATTGAATTCAGCCAATTCACTTGTGAATAAATATGTCACCTTCAGCGATCTGGATTCCAATGGAAGCAATTATAACGGCCAGGTGGTGGGAGTCCTAAAAAATGGCGATGACATAACACTGAACACACTTATAGGCCAGGATGCGGACGGCAATGGCATATACAAGGATTTTGACATAGACGATGTGATTAGAATCGATGATCTGGGAGATGCTTTTGATCCAACTACGAATAATATGATGCTTTTAAATGCAACCTCACTTATAGGCAAAAAAGTTGATATAGATGAAAAAGATGAAGATGGAAATGACTACAGCGGTGTAGTCCAGTCCGTATCCAGGGGAACCGGCGGAATAATTATAAAGGTGCAAATTGGGGACAATGAAACCAAGGACTTTTATTTTGATCAGGTTTCCAGGGTAGAGAATTCATAAAGTGCAGGTGTGATGAAACCATGGGATATAGAGTCGTAAATGGCAAGCTGCATTTTACACAGGATATAGCTGCAGCATACGGCATTCAAGACAGTACGAATAATGTGGAGAACAGCCGCCAGAGGGAAATATCCTTCAAGGATACCTTGAAGACTGAGATAGACAAGGCCAATAGTTTTACTATATCAAATCATGCTGCAGAGAGGCTTAAAAGCAGGAACATAGTGTTAAGTGAAAAGGACATGAAAAACATAAACTCCGCCATAAATAGGGCGGATGACAGAGGATGCAGGGAATCCGCACTTCTCTACAAGGATACGGTGCTCATCACTTCCATAAAAAACAGGACTGTGATTACGGCACTGAACAAGAATGCGGACAATGACAGCGTATTTACCAACATAGACAGCATGGTGATAGTGTAATTATTTCAAATATAATTGATTTTCGGTGAAACCGAAAATCCTCATTAATTGTTAATTGTTAATTAAAAAAAGCTGGCCGGACCACAAGGTGGAAGCCAGGTTCTGCGGAATGAAAGAAACAGGACAAGAAAAATATCAAATATAATTGATTTTCGGCAGCTGCCGAAAATCCTTGTGAATTGTAAATTGTGAATTTTAAAAAATTGGAGGGAAATATATGTTACCATCATTGTACTCGGGAATAAGCGGCCTCAGGGCCAACCAGCAGAAATTGAACGTAGTTGCAAACAACATAGCAAACTCCACCACCACGGGATTCAAATCCCAGAGCATGAACTTTCAGGACACCATAAGCCAGACACTTTCGGATCCAAGTGCCCCCAGCAACAGCATAGGCGGTGTCAACGGAAAGCAGAGCGGCCTTGGAGTGAAGGTGGCAGGTATAAGCACGGATTTTACAACAGGAAGCGTAGGAACCACCAACAGAACTCTGGACTTCATGGTAGACGGACCTGGATATTTTGTAGTGGGAACCGGTGCTTTGGGGGATGACTCTGGTAATACTGGAATAAAAATTACAAATGATATATTGGGACAAGGAACTGCCCCCACTAATGAAATAGAACCATCTTATACGAGAGACGGTGCATTCTTCCTGGATACCCAGGGAAATCTTCTCACTGTGGACGGTCATAGGGTTATGGGATATGAGCTGAAAGGTAAAAATGAAAAAGATACTGCTCAAGATGCTACTATACATTATTCTTCTAATCCAGATGAACAGAACAAAATAGATTTTGTAGATGCCAATTCAAAAGATGGTGTAGAAGCAATTACAGGACAATTAGTACCACTTTCTATTCCAAATAGTATAACAGTTGATGGCAAGGAGGTAAAAGTAAAATCTTTTTCAGTGTCAAAGGACGGTTACATAACTGCACAGCTGGCGGATGGAAAAACTGCTGCCATTGGGCAGATAGCCATGGTATCCTTCCAGAATGAGGGGGGTCTTGTAAAGGAGGGCGGAAATCTCTACACTGTATCTGCAAACTCAGGACAGCCTATAGTGAGAAGCGGAAAAGGCGATACTACAGACGACAACAGCGGCAGCTACGGAAACATGATTCAGGGCGCCCTGGAGATGTCCAATGTGGACCTGGCACAGCAGTTCACGGACATGATAATAGCTACAAGGGCCTTTCAGGCAAACGGCAAGATAATAACCACAGACGACGAGATACTCCAGGATCTGGTCAACCTGAAGAGATAGCCTATTTCGAATATCAAAGTTCAGATATAAAATATCAGATATGGTTGATTTTCGGCATCTGCCGAAAATCTCCCTTGATTGTAAACTGTACATTGTGAATTGTGCATTGTAAAAAGAGCATTACATATTTCTGCAGCCATAACAAATTATAGAAATCATCCCGGGTTATTCTGGCAAATTCATTATTGTATCTTGTGCCCGATGATGGTAAAATTCTAACAGAACCAGCACGAGGCAGGGCAAATATCAAAGTTCAGATATCAAATATTGTTGATTTTCGGTGTAGCCGAAAATCCTCATCAATTGTGCATTGAAATGTGAACTGTGAATTGAATAAGGAGGTTTCTATGATAAAACTTACGGGATTAAATGACAGGGAATTTGTTATAAATGCAGATCATATAGAAAAATTGACGGAAACTCCCCAGAGTGTGATAACTCTTACAAACGGGAACAAATATGTGGTGAAGGAATCCAATGATGAGATAATAAGGAAGGTTATAGAGTACAAGAGAAAAATATACAGGGGAGATTTTAAATAGCGTTTCGATAGCTTATACATAATATTTTGAAAGGAGAGAGTGTGATGGAAAATGGAGTGGAAAAAAAGAGTGGAATAAACTTCAAGATAGTTTTGATAACTCTTTTGTTTTTGGCTGCTATAGGTGCAGGAGCTTATTTTGGATACAACAAGTTTTTAAAGGGCAGCAGCAAAAGTCCAAATGTAGTTGCACAGAACAACAGCTCATCGGTTCAAACCCAGCAGACATCCAGCCAGGGAAACAGCAGCAGTTCAAGTTATCTGCAGCAGGTTGTGTCCAAATATACTTTTGACTTAGGTGATTTTACAGTAAATCTGGCAGATGAGGGCGGGAAAAACTACTTGAAAATAAGTGCATATCTCGGATATGACGATAAAAAGTTGAATGAAGAGCTTACAGACAAGAAGCCTATGATAAGGGATGCTGTCATAGACATTCTGAGGACCAAAAAGGTGTCCGACATAAATCCAAAGTATATGGACAATATAAAAATGCAGATTATCCAGAAAATAAATCCCATGCTGGAAAATGGAAGATTGAATAATGTATATTTTGACGATATACTCACCCAGTAAAAGTATATGATTTGGCAGTTTTGTATAAATCCCATTGGAAAGGTTGAAATTTAAATGGACTTACAATTTTGGTGGATGCTGTTTAAAGTGATTTTGTCACTGCTCTTTATAGTTTTCCTCATATATATTTTTGCCAGGTACGGAGGACAAAAATTCAAGAGTATTCAGGGCAGCAGATATATAAATATACTTGAGAGAACTCAGCTTTCCAAAGAAAATAGCTTGTTTGTAATAAAAATCGGTGAAAAAGGATATGTGATTTCGTCTTCAAATGGAAAAGTTGAAATAATCTGTGAGCTGCCGGAGAAAGAATTGTCAAAAGTTGAAAGTATGAAAAATGTCTACGAATATAAAAATTTAGGGGATTTATATAGGAAAACCGGCCTGCAGGATTTGGTGAACAAAGTCGGCCGCAGTATTTCAGCTAAAAAACTTAAAGTGAAAAAGGAAGATAGAGATGAGCGTTAAGCACAGCAAAAGCATTATAGTTATTTCATTTTTAATATTTGTTTTTATTGTTCTGGCAGGTTTTAGAGCACATGCAGCCCCTACTGATTTCCCAATACCAAATGTGAATGTTTCTGTAGACAATGCTTCCACGCCCCAGCAGTATGTGGGCAGTATAAAACTGCTTATAGTGCTTACCATTTTGACACTGCTTCCTTCATTTGTAATGATGATGACAAGCTTTGTGAGAATAATAGTTGTATTTGGATTCTTGAGAAGTGCCATGGGAACACAGCAGTCTCCTCCAAATCAGGTATTGATAGGACTTGCGCTTTTTATGACGGTATTTATAATGCTTCCCGTTTATGGAAAAATAAATTCTACAGCCATACAGCCTTACTTAAACAATAAAATAACCCAGGAACAGGCTATAGAAACGGGGGCAAAACCACTGAGGGAATTCATGCTGAGGCAGACAAGACAAAAGGATCTGAAGCTTTTTGTGGACAATGCCAAGCTCAATTATAAGGTTACGAAAGACAATGCACCTCTTTATGTGGTGATTCCAGCTTATATGATAAGTGAGCTGAAAACCGCTTTCCAAATAGGTTTTCTGCTGTACATACCGTTTATGATAATAGATCTGGTGGTATCAAGTGTGCTCATGTCAATGGGGATGTTCATGCTTCCTCCTGTTATGATATCACTGCCTTTTAAACTGCTTTTGTTTGTCATGGTAGATGGCTGGTATCTGCTGGTGAAATCTTTGATTATAAGTTTTTCGTGAGGTGAATTTGAATGAGTGAAAATATGGTAGTGGGTATCATAAAAGATGCAATACAGACGGGACTTTTGATTTCAGCTCCAATTTTAATAGTTTCAGTACTGGTGGGACTTATAATAAGTATATTTCAGGCTACTACACAGATACAGGAACAGACACTTACCTTTGTGCCTAAACTTATTGCCATTGCCATAGTGGGACTTTTTACCGGAGTTTGGATGCTCCACCAGATGGTTAGTTTTACTGAAAGAATTTTTACATACATAGCACATATAACCCAGTGATCAGTTAATAGTTAAGAGTGTATAGTTTATAGTTACGGAGTGGATTAGTTTGATAAATACACTGTATTTTACGGCTTTAGTACTTGTTAGTATTAGAATGTTCTGTTTCTTCATGATGGTTCCCATATTTTTTCCCAATGGTACTCCCAATACGGTTAAAGTGGGATTGACACTGGTTATGGCATACATACTTTTACCGGGTATAGATTATTCTACTGTGAATAACATAAACAGTACTATTCCGTTTATATACAATTGTATAAATGAAGCCGCGGCAGGCCTCACCCTGGGTTTTATGGTGAGCTTGTGTTTTACGGCATTTAGAATTGCCGGCAGTTACATGGATTTACAGGTGGGACTTTCCATGATGAGTATGTTTGATCCCAATTCCGAAAGTACCTCCACTCTTCTGGAACGTCTTATGTACTGGCTCGGTATGGTGGTTTTTCTGGCAGTGGATGGCCATCATATGCTTATAAAATCCCTGCTGGAAAGTTTCAGCACCATAAAACTTGGAAGTTTTTTATTGACACAGGGATCCATCAATATTGTAATAAAAGCTTTCATAACATATTTTTCCATAGCAGTGAAAATAGCAGTTCCCATACTCATCATAATGCTGGTGGTTAATTTGACTATGGCTCTCATAGCAAGGACTGTACCGCAGCTTAACATAATGATACTGGGGCTCCCAATACAGATATTAGTCGGCATGGCTTCCTTTTGCTTTGCACTCCCTATATTTTTGAATATTATGGAAAAGACTTTTTATGCCATACCGGATTCCATAAGGGGATTTTATCATACTCTGCCGCTGCTTATAATATTTGCCTCCGATGACAAGACGGAGGAAGCCACTCCCAGAAAGAAAAGTGATGCAAGAAAAAAGGGACAGGTTGCTAAAAGTAAGGAAGTGGCTCTAGCACTGACTCTTTTAGCTTCCACGATAGCTATACTTGTCTTTGGAGGATATATAGGTTCCCAGATGAAAGATACCATGGTGGCATTTTTAAATAATTATCTGTTGACTTCCTTAAATTATGGAAGTGTCCAGAAAATAGCTTTTATAACTGTATGGAGACTGGCACTTATATTTTTACCCATAGCTCTGCCAATATTACTCATGGGAGTTCTGGCAAATTTACTGCAGACCAGGGGGCTTGTGACGGCCCAGACGCTGAAACCTGATTTCTCGAAATTGAATCCCATAAATGGGTTTAAGAGAATGTTCTCCATGAGAGCTGTAATGGAACTTTTTAAGGATACCCTGGTAATTGTAATAGTTGGAATTATAGGATATAAATTTATAAAAGACAATTACATGTATATAATGACACTGAGCAGTTTGAATTTTGAGAGCGTGATCAAGGCACTGTCAAAACTTACTGTGAACATATTTTTTAGGATAACTATAATAATGCTTGCCATAGCTATTATAGATTACATATTTCAAAATTTTCAGTACAACAAGGATCTTAAGATGTCAAAACAGGAGGTAAAAGAGGAGTACAAGCAGGATGAAGGAGATCCCCAGATTAAGAGCAAGATAAAACAAAAACAGAGAGAAATAGGCATGAGAAGAATGATGCAGGAAGTTCCAAAGGCAACAGTTGTAGTTACGAATCCTACCCATGTAGCAGTGGCCCTCAAATATGAAGACGGCAAAAACAGTGCTCCGGTGGTAGTGGCAAAAGGGCTGGATGCAGTGGCTTTTAGAATAAAAAAGATGGCTGTGGAAAATGATGTGCCTGTGATCGAAAACCGTCCTCTTGCAAGGCTCCTATATGATGAAGTGGATATTGACAGGGAAATTCCTGTAGAAATGTACCAGGCAGTAGCGGAGATATTGGCACTGGTTTACAAGATGAGGTGATATTTTGGAAAGAAGCAGAAACAGGTTTAAACTGAAAGACAATGTGGATATACTCATGGCACTTTTGATCGTAATGGTAGTCTTTATGATCATAATTCCACTTCCGGCAAAATTACTGGATATATTCATTGCATTTAATATAACGCTGTCCATAGTTATAATACTTTTGACTATGTTTACTACGGAAGTACTTCAATTTTCAGTATTTCCCACATTGCTTTTGATAACTACACTTTTCAGACTGGCACTGAATATTTCTTCTGTAAGGCTGATACTCAGGGATGCCTATGCAGGGGAAGTTATAAATTCTTTCGGAGAGTTTGTAGTTGGCGGAAGTTATATAGTTGGAGTAATAATATTTTTGATAATCATCATCATACAGTTTATTGTAATAACCAATGGTGCCAACAGAGTGGCAGAGGTATCTGCCAGATTCACGCTGGATGCAATGCCTGGAAAACAGATGAGTATTGATGCGGATTTGAATTCAGGTTTGATAGACGAAAAGGGAGCCAGAGACAAGAGAGCAAAACTTCAAAGGGAGGCGGACTTCTATGGAGCCATGGATGGAGCTTCTAAATTTGTAAAAGGAGATGCCATAGCTGCTCTGGTAATTGTAGTTATAAATATAATAGCTGGTATAATCACAGGTATAGTTGTGAAGGGCATGGATGCCTCCCAGGCTGCCCAGACTTATACTAAGCTGACCATAGGAGATGGACTCGTGTCTCAGATTCCGGCACTTCTCATTTCTACAGCTTCAGGTATACTTGTAACCCGTTCTGGAAGTGATGAGGATTTTGGAACCATGGCTGTAAAGCAGCTGCTTAGTTTTCCCAAAGTAATAGCCATAGCCGGTGCCGTACTGCTTTTCCTTTCCATGATACCCGGTCTTCCACATATGGCATTTTTAATACTTGCAGCAGCTTGTATTATAGCAGCCTACCTGCTGCACAAAGATGAAAAGCAGCAGCTCGTACAACAGGAGGCAATGCAGAGTCAGGAAATGACTGAAATAGAAAATAAGGAACCGGAAAATGTTATGAATCTAATATCCGTGGAACCTATGGAGATAGAGATAGGCTACGGGCTGATACCACTGGCTGACGAAAGCTCGGGAGGTGATCTTCTCCAGAGAATAACTTCAGTTAGAAGGCAGTGTGCAATTGAAATGGGAATAGTAGTACAGCCAATTAGAATCAGGGATAATCTGCAGCTTAAGACAAATGATTATGTGATAAAGATAAGGGGTACTGTAGTAGCTAAAGGTGAGCTCATGCCAAATATGCTGTTGTGCATGGATCCCACTAATTCAAACAGTGATATCCAGGGCATAAGTACTACTGAACCTTCCTTTGGACTTCCAGCTATCTGGATAAACAAGGATCAGAGGGAAGAGGCTGAAATAAAAGGACTGACTGTAGTGGATCCTACTACGGTACTGGTGACGCACCTTACGGAAACCATCAAGAATCATTCTTATGAACTCATGGGAAGGCAGGAAGTTAAACTCATACTGGATTCCGTTAAGGAAAAATATCCTACTGTAGTTGAAGAACTCATACCGGATCTACTGACCATAGGAGAAGTTCAAAAAGTGCTGCAGAACCTTTTGAGAGAGAGAGTATCTATAAAGGATATGGTTACCATTCTGGAATCCCTTGCGGATAATTCCAGAAATACAAAGGACATAGAGCTTTTAACGGAATATGTACGCTTTGCACTGGGAAGAAGCATATGTAATTCACTTATAGATGATAAGGGGGCAATTTCTGTAATTACATTGTCCCAGGATCTGGAGAAATTGATAGGAAGCAATATTCAAAAGTCCATGCAGGGATCTTTTCCTGCGGTGGATCCGGATACTACAAGCAGGATATTGAAATCCCTCAGAAAAATGCTGGATTCAGTTTATTTTTATGAAAATCAACCTGTAGTTTTGGTTTCGCCTAAAATAAGGGCACCTTTTAGAAGATTAATTGAGATGGTATTTCCAGCAGTGAACGTACTGTCATTGAATGAAATACCAAATGATGTGGAGATAAAGACTGAAGGGGTGGTTTCAATATAATGATTGTTAAAAAATATAAGGCCAACAGCATGAATGAAGCTATTACCAGGATTAAATATGAGCTGGGCAGCGAGGCTGTTATAATAAGTCAGAGAAAGATAAGGAAAAAAGGCATATTGGGATTTTTCTCCAAAAAAATTTTAGAAGTAACTGCTGCTGTGGACAATAGAAAAAAAGAAGATAATATGAATTACGGTATTAAAACCATAAAGAGAATATTGAATAATGGAATAAGAAATGAAGAATCTGAAAATAGCAGTTTGAAACAGAACTCCAGCATGACAGGAGGTGTCTATGAAGACAGTATAGTAGAAAAAAATAATGATGCACTGGTAAAAGAAGTGCATCAGATGAAGGGCATGCTGGATAAAATGATGAATAACCCTTATGGAAATATCGGCAAAAGTGAACTTCAGGTAAAACTTGAAAACAGTGATTTAAATGAAAATGTAATAAAGAAGATATTGAGCAGCATAAATATTATGGAAGATGATAGAAAAGATGAGGAAAAATTAAAAGAAGTAGTACAGAATATGATAAAAGTGGATAGTGGAAAGCTTTCCCGTGCAGTGGTGTTAATAGGACCTACTGGTGTTGGAAAGACCACCACTATTGCTAAACTTGCAGGCAGAATGGCCCTTATTGAAAAGAAGAAAATTGGACTTATAACAATAGATACGTACAGAATAGGGGCTGTGGAACAGCTTAGAACTTATGCGGATATAATGAATATACCCTTCAAAGTAGTACTTACCATGAAGGATATGGAGAAAGCCATCGAAGACATGGGAGACTGCGATGCTATTTTAATAGATACTACGGGAAGAAACAGCAAAAATAAAATGCAGATATCGGAGCTGAGGGCATTTATAGATAAAGTCAAAACAGATAATATACATTTAGTGATAAGCTGTACTACTAAAAACAGGGACATAGATGCCATAGTGAACGGCTATAGACAATTGAAATATAATTATGTAATAATCACAAAATTGGATGAAACTTGTACTTATGGCTCAATATTAAATATTCTGCAGTCTGCTAAAAAGCCTATAAGTTTTGTAACTACAGGCCAGAATGTACCTGAGGATATAAAATCTATGAGTTCTGAAGAATTGACGAAGTTGGTATTGGGAGAGGATATCATATGCTAGACCAGGCTGAAAAATTGAGGAGACTGGCTTCAAAAGGCAAAGAGGTAAAAAAAGATTTTTCCCAGTGTGCTGCAAAACCTACAATAATAACAGTTACCTCCGGTAAAGGAGGAGTGGGTAAAAGTAATTTTGTGGTTAATACAGCCATAGCACTGCAGAAGATGAAAAAAAAAGTTCTTATACTGGATGCAGATATGGGCATGGGAAATGATCATGTGCTTATGGGATTTTTACCGAGATACAGTGTGTATGATGTGATCTTTGGAAATAAGAAAATAGATGAAATTATTGTAACAGGGCCCTTTGGAGTGAAATTGCTTCCCGGAGGAACGGGAATATCAAAGATTGAGGAGATAACAAAATCACAGAGAGAGAATTTTATAGAGAAGTTGTCTTTATTAGGTGATTTGGATTATATAATACTGGATACAGGAGCAGGTATAAACAGAGATGTGCTTGGGTTTATCGCTTGCTGCGAAGAGGTTATTGTGATTACTACACCGGAACCTACATCTCTTACGGATGCATATAGCCTGGTTAAAGCTGTAGATCATTTTAAATTGAAGAGTTCAGTAAAAATCGTTATAAATAAGGTCATGAACATTGAAGAGGGCAAAAAAACCTTTAATAAATTTAACAGTGTAGTGAACAAGTTTCTAAATATTTATACTGAATATCTTGGAAGCATGTCAGAGGATAAAAGGCTTATACAGGCAGTTAGGCAGCAAACTCCATTTTTGATAAGCTATCCTAATTCGAAGATTTCCAGAGAGGTGAATTTTATAGCAAATAGGCTGAGTGGAGTTAAAACAGATGACGGGGGAAAGGGTATCCAGGACTTATTTAAGAGAATTTTTGATATTTTTTCGTAGAAAGAAGGGATAAAGTGAAATGCAATATTGAATTTACAGTGAACAGCAGGATTGAAATAGAGATAGGCGGCGAAGTCTATAAGAGCAATATTCAGGACCTTTCGGACGATTGTATAGGCATAAATATACCCGTAAACAACCATAGATATATAGCTTTAAAAAAGGGTGACAAGATAGCTGCAGTATATTATTCGGGGAAAAACATATATAGCTTTCATACAGTAGTTGTAGGACGAAAAATAGAAAAAATACTTATAATAATGATAAAAAAGCCTACTGAAGTAGAGGTTGTACAGAGAAGAAATTTTGTCAGGGTTCCAATAATTTTTGATGTACTCTGCGCCATGGTACCTGTGAGAAAGGATCTACATAATCTAGATGATCAGGTAAGGGTGTTTAATGCTTATTCTGTAGATATGAGCGGCGGAGGAATGAAAGTAGTTGTAAATGACAAATTGGAATATAAATTGCAAATTGATGATATTATTATGGTAACCATTCCCATGGAAAACGACAGTTTAACTGTAAAGGGGAAAATAGTCAGAATTGACCGAAATAAGGATAATTCAAAATTAATACTTGGGCTGGCTTTTACAGACCTGGATAAAATGAGCAGGGAGAGGATCATAAGATTATTGTTTCAGATAATGCGGGAACATATAAAAAAAGGAGCAAAGGAGGATTAAAATATGGCTTTGGCGAATGAGTTAAATGTAAAAGAAGAGTTAGTAAAAAAATATCTTCCTCTGGTAAAATATATTGCCTCTAGAGTTATAATAGGGAAAAACAAGTATATAGAGTATGAGGATTTAGTGAGTTACGGGATGCTGGGGCTGATGGATGCGATAAACAAATTTGATAAGGATAGGGGCATGAAATTCTCTACCTATGCCTCTATAAGAATAAAGGGCTCCATGATAGATGAATTGAGAAGAAACAGTCCCATTTCCAAAGGATCCATGGACAAGCTTAATAGGTACAATGGGGCGGTGGAATCTCTTCAAAAGGAACTTGGGAGAGAACCTAAGAGTATTGAAATAGCCGATAGACTCAATATATCTCTTAAGGAAATGATGGAAATTGAAAATTATATAAATTATATATCCATAGTGTCTCTGGAGGATTTGATATTTTCAGAGGAAGATGATATTCCGCTTATGGGAACTGTAGAGGATCCTAAAAGTCCAAGCCCTGAAAGAAGTCTGGAGGAAAAAGAAAAATTAGAATATTTAGCCAAAGCTTTACAACTTTTAAATGAGAAAGACAATTTAGTTCTCACCTTGTATTATTATGAGGGGCTTACATTAAAGGAGATAGGTCATATTTTAAATGTATCGGAATCACGGGTATGTCAGCTTCACGGCAGGGCTATCATGCATTTGAGAAGGGCTATGGTAAAATTAAAATATATGTATAATTAATTGCAGACTTTGATTTTGATAGAAAGGAAATTTTTATGACTTCGATTATATTGATTGCAGTTGGAATAATTCTGATAGCTTTGAATTTAAATGCGGTGTTAAGGGAAAAAAAATCTTTTAGGGGACAGCTGGATATGAGGCAGAATGATATGGAGGATTATAAGATAGAAATTGGAAAAATAAGAAAAGAATTTGCAGAAACAGTATTTGAACTCCAAAAAGAAATCAAGAGCCTGAAAGAGGAAAATAAAAATAATATGGATAAGATGATATTATACGATAGAGCGGGTAACAAAGTGATTGGTGACTCCAGTCCTAAAAAGCACCATCAAGCGACTGAGGTTAAAGCTGAGCCCAAAAAGCACGAAACAAAAGGTGTAAACAATGTTAAGATCGATGAGGTGAGAAATTTACTTCATAAAGACATGTCGATAGATGAAATATCCAAGAAAACAGGTATTGGCAAGGGGGAGGTTCTATTAATAAAAGAATTGTACATAAAATGAAGGAAGTTTTTGATTTTCTCAGTGATAGAAAACTGCTGATAGGTGTGGGAATAGGAATTTTACTAGCTACTTTTATTATGAGTGGAGTTAAAATACAATATCAAATGAGTAAAAGTCAGATTGAAGATAAGGCCAGATCCATGGGAATGCAGTATCCTGATGAAATGAAGGTAATTAACAGCGGAGGTGAAAATAAATGATAAGAAGTTTTTATACGGCGGTGTCTGGAATGATAACTCAGGAGGCAAAACAGGACGTTATAACAAATAATTTGGCCAATGTGAATACTGTGGGATTTAAGGGAGATACGCTGGAGGTGAAACCATTTAATGATGTGCTCTTGCAGAATTATGACAAGGTAGTGGCAGGCAGAAATGTGAAAAATGTCATAGGAGGTATAAGTCTGGGAAGTGGAATAGATTCGGTTAATACTGGATTTACCCAGGGAACTATACAGTCTACTGGTATATCTACGGACTTTGCCATAGACGGAAGGGGTTTTTTTACGGTCAGGAGGCCTGATGGGAATGAATTTTATACAAGAGATGGACATTTTCATGTAAACATAAATGGAATACTTGTGGATGATTCAGGCAATGAAGTTATGGCAAGAGATGCTGCTACGGGCGATATCGGAGCTATAGATGTAGGTGGTGGAAAGATGACTTCAGATCCCTATGGCAATATAAGTATAAATGGAACTCCCAGGTATAAGATTTACACTGTAGATTTTAATGATTACAATACACTTACTAAAGTGGGAGATAATTTGTATACAGGCACAAATCCTGTGGAATACAATGCGGTGGTAAGGCAGAACTCGCTGGAGAAATCCAATGTAAATGTAGTAAATGCAATGTCGGATCTGCTCACAACCATGAGAAGCTTCGAGACAGATCAAAAGGCGGTACAGTCTATTGATGAAACCTTAGACAAGCTTGTAAATGAAGTGGGAAAAGTATAAATTCAAAGAATAATTGAAAAGGATGGTTTTGTTATGCTTAGAGCTATATGGAATAGTAGAAGTGCCATGAACGCACAGCAGGAAAAACTTGACAGTATATCAAATAATATAGCCAATGTGAATACGGTTGGATATAAAAAGGAAAATGTAGATTTTCAGGATCTGGTGTACGAGACTTTGCACAGGGTTGGGTATCCTACTAATGCAGGAGGAGTAAATACAATTAACGGAACAGGAGTTAAAACTACGGAGTGGATTAGGGATACCTCCCAGGGAAGTATGGTGGAAACCGGACTTAAGACGGACATGGCCATAGACGGAGAGGGATTTTTTAGAGTGGCTTTGCCAAATGGCACATCAGCCTACGAAAGGGCTGGCAATTTTAGCATAGATGCAGCTGGAAATTTAGTTGATCCAGATGGAAACAGGCTTGAGGTAAATCTGACAGCTGAGGGTTCAGCTCTTTTTAATTCAGGTACAGTATTTAAAGAGGATAATTTTACTGTGAATCAAAAGGGTCAGATATATATGAAGATAAATAACAACAGTGTATTGTACGGTAAAATTAACATATACAATACTATTGGGCAGGACTCCATGAGATCCGTAGGGGATAATTTATATGTACCACGAAATGGTGTCCAGATGAATTTAAACAATAATGCCGATATACTACAGGGTTATCTGGAGCAGTCAAATGTGGATTTAGGGCAGGAAATGACAGATATGATACTTGCCCAGAGGTCTTTTGAACTTGCCTCCAAGGGACTTACAACTGCAGATGAGATGTGGGGACTTATAAATAGCATGAGAAGATAACTGCTTCTAAACTTTTATGTAAACATATGGAATGTAACTGCATATAATGTATGGATGTAATATTTTCAGGGGGAGTTAAAGTATGTATAGATGTCCAATTATGGATTCCAATGAATATATCGGAGAAGATGATATGTATGATTGGGATGTCGACTATCCAGTGCAGTATATGTATCCACCTAATATGTATAGAATGTGTCCAATGTTCTTGAATAGTTATTCAAATCCATGCATGAGATGTATAAACCAAAGGGGTTACATGCAGCCGCCAACATATTCGCCAGACTATGGCAGATCAGATAAGATGACAGGATACTACAGACCTGATGATGGTATGTATGATATGGATCAAGATGAATCTGTTGATTTAAATGCAGAAGATAAAAACAGTGAAGATGATAAAAGTGAAAAATTTATAGATCGCGGTGAATCTGGAACTAAAATAAGAACCGTGGACATGTCAGAAATTGAAGATTGACAATTCAAAGATCAAAGTTCAAATGTAAAATATCAAATTTTGAGCTTTAATCTTAAAAAAACAAAGGGAGCTGAATTGCTCCCTTTGTTTTTTATGACAGTGCTGCAGTAAGCGGTGGAATTACCTGTTTTTTTCTTGAGAGAATACCGGGTACATATACACTTCCGTCCTTTAGATTTACTCCAAAGGCCCTGGAAATCACATCTTTCTGTTCTCCCACTACGATTAATTCGGAACCACTCTTTAATATGTTTGTAACCATAAGTATTATCAGATCAAAATTTTCATCCTTACATTTGAATTCCATAGATTTTACTACATCATCTTTTACAGTTTTAAATCCTTCCGTATCCATAGTAGAAACTTGACCGACTCCCAGTTTTGTTTTGGAGATATTGAAAACTTTAAAGTCCTGGTTTAATATTTCTTCTGGAGTTTTTCCCTCCAGGGAAGAACCCGCTTTAAACATCTGTGTGGAAAAAGCTTCAGGCTCTATATCTGCTATAGCAGACAGTTTCTTCAGTGTTGATTTATCAATATCTGTGGAAGTAGGTGATCTGAATAAAAGAGTATCTGAAATTATGGCGGCACATAATAGCCCTGCGGTTTTCTGAGAAGGCTTTATTCCATTTTCAAAAAATCTTGAAGCCACTATGGTTGCAGTACAGCCTATCGGTTCGTTTCTAAAATATATAGGGGAACCAGTCTGTATATCGCCTATTTTATGGTGATCCAGTACCTCCAATATCTCTGCATCTTCCAGGCCGTATACGGATTGGGCCCTTTCATTGTGATCCACAAGTATTATTTTTTTCTTTTTCTGTGATTTGAGATTATCTCTGGAAATATTTCCTATGACCTTGTTTTCGGAATCAACCACGGGATAATTTCTGTATCTTGTTTTGAGCATCACATCTTTTACGTTATCTATGAGATCATGGATTTTAAAAGATACTATATCGTCTTTTTTCATCACACGGTCTACGGGAGTGTTTTGAGGTATGAGTTTGGCAGCTGCATTGGCATCCAATGTATCCATATAATAGGAAGCTATGTCGGATTTGGATGCAATACCTATTAATCTGCCAGAATCATCTACTACGGGCAGAGTTTTTACACTGTTTTTACTTATCATTGCCCAGGCTGTTTTGAGAGAAGTTTTTGGAGATATAGGATTTACACTGTCAATGTCCAGATCAGAAACCTGAGGCTTTACATTTTCCACCAGTTTCTGAGGCTTAACGCCAAAATAATCCAATACAAATTTGGTTTCATTGCTTAAGTCCCCTAGTCTTATGGGAACTGCATTTACTCCCATCTTGTTTTTAAATTCTGCATAAGCTATTGAAGAACATATGGAATCTGTATCCGGGTTCTTATGTCCTGTAATGTATACAACATCATTCATAATTTTTCCTCCTAAGTATATATATGTACAAGATTAACATGCGTATATCAAGTGATTATTATGGATTAATATAAATATTATAACAAAATCCAGAATAATTATCCACCTGTATCCAATTATCAAAGTCCAGAGTTCAAATATAAATTTTGGCGGATTTTCATATTCACCGAAAATCCTCATTGAATTGAGCATTGTGAATTGTCAATTGATAATTGTCATAATAGCACACAAAGGGGGCATATATTTAATTAACGTAAAGAGAATAATTACTTTGGAGGGGTAAAGTTGATTAATGAAAGAGAGATAGAAGGCGGGCTCACCCAGATTGAAGCTGAGAGAAGACTAAAAAAATACGGACCCAATAGCATTGAAAAGAAAAAGGGAATATCTCCCGTAAAAATATTTTTTTCTCAATTCAATGATTTTATAACCTGGATTCTTATAGTTGCCACTGTAATATCCGGATTTATGGGGGAAAAAGCAGATGCGATAACTATTCTTATTATCATAATTATGAATGCTATACTGGGTTTTGTTCAGGAATTTAAAACTGAGAGATCCTTAGAAACTTTAAAAGAACTGGCTTCTCCCACCTCGAAGGTTCTTAGAGACGGTAAAATTAAGATCATAAACGCCCAAGAGCTTGTAATAGGAGATGTAATATTTTTAGAATCCGGTGATAAGGTGCCGGCAGACTGCATTTTGCTGTCTAAAAGCAATTTTATGGTAGATGAATCCCTTTTGACGGGAGAATCGGAAGGTGTGGAAAAAAGCAGTTCAGGAAAGAACAATTCTATATATATGGGAACTGTAGTTATTAAGGGAAAGGGTAAAGCCAGAGTAGTACAGACGGGAATGGAAACTGAAATGGGGAAGATAGCGGGCATGCTTCAGGATATTGAAAAGGACAGATCTCCTCTTAAAGAAAAATTGGCATCCCTCGGGAAAGTGCTTGTAGTAATATGTATAGCAATATGTATTATAGTGACTTTAACCGGTGTCTGGAGAGGGCAGGACAAGTATGAGATGTTTCTGGTAGGGGTGAGTTTGGCGGTAGCAGCTATTCCAGAGGGACTTGCAGCTATAGTTACTGTTGCACTGGCTCTTGGAGTATCCAGGATGTTAAAGAGGAATGCCCTTGTGAGAAAACTGCCTGCAGTTGAAACTCTGGGATGTACTTCCATAATATGCAGTGATAAGACAGGTACCCTTACTGAAAATAAGATGACTGTAAAGGCTCTGTATTTCAATGGGAAAATACGCAAGACCGATGGAGGGGCCTTTTCTGAGAATATGACGATGAAAAAGGCTTTTACATATTGCAACGATTGCAATTTTGACATAAAAAAAGATGATATTTCGGAGGCACTTATGGGGGATCCTACGGAAACAGCTTTAATAAAAGCATTTTTTACAGATGGTAAAACCTTAAAAAAATTCCTGGATAGAGCTGAAAGAGTTTATGACATACCTTTTGATTCTGATAGAAAAATGATGTCTGTCATAATGAAAGAAGGAGTTAAAAAAGTATGTTATGTAAAAGGTGCACCTGAAAGGGTCATTAATAAATGCAGCTATATATTGGATAGAGGACAGGTTAAACTGTTGACATCCAATGAAAAAAGAAAAGTTTTAAGAGCAGTGGAAAATATGACTTCAAATGCCTTAAGATGCATAGCAGGTGCTTATAAGGACAGCGGGATAATTGCCGGGAGATCACTGGAGAGTAATTTGATTTTTATAGGGGTAGCTGGAATTATAGATCCGCCTAGGAAAGAGGCAAAAGATGCTGTATTAAAATGTAAGCTGGCAGGTATAAGACCTATTATGATAACGGGGGATCATAAAAATACAGCTTTTGCCATTGGAAAAGAGCTGGATATATGCAGCTCACAATCTCAGGTTATAACGGGAGAAGAATTGGATAAATTAAGTGATAGAGAACTTTTTGACAGAATACAGCATATTTCTATATTTGCCAGGGTAAATCCAGGGCATAAACTTAGAATAGTTAAAGCTTTTAAAGCTAAAAATAATATTGTGGCCATGACAGGAGACGGCGTAAATGATGCTCCTGCAGTAAAAGAAGCGGATATTGGAATTTGCATGGGAATTTCAGGTACGGATGTAACCAAGGAAGCATCCTCCATGATACTTTTAGATGATAATTTTGCCACTATAGTATCGGCAGTGGAAGAAGGAAGAGTTATTTATGACAATATAAGAAAATTCATAAGATATCTGCTGTCCTGTAATCTGGGAGAAGTTTTAACAATGCTTTTGACTTCTATATTTTACCTGGATACACCTCTTTTACCCATACAGATACTCATGGTGAATTTAGCCACGGATGGACTGCCTGCCATAGCTCTTGGAGTAGATCCGCCGGAAGGAGATATAATGAGTGGAAAGCCAAGGGCCAAAAATGAAAGCATATTTGCAAGGGGTCTTAGTGAAAAGATCATTGTAAGGGGGGCACTTATTGGAGTGTGTACGGTGCTTGCCTTTGTAATAGGTCTGTATTTGGGTTTTGGTCTTAAAACAGCAAGAACCATGGCACTTTGTACTCTTATTATATCCCAGCTGATACATGTATTTGAATGTAGATCTGAAAAACATTCTATATTCCAGATAAGTTTATTCACCAATATATATCTCTTAGCTGCAGTTGCCACATCCATAGCCATGCTTTTGTGCACAGTATATATACCGTTTTTGCAGATGGTTTTTCATACTTCGGCACTTATGATTTCACAATGGTTTATAGTTCTATTTTTCTCTGGCATAATTGCATTTATGAATAGCTTGTATTTATATTTTAAATCAGATAATGCTTAAATCGGACATGATTCAGTTGTATTAAAATTTTATTCACATTTACCAAATTGTAATTAAAAGCTGCTGTAAATTATCATATTTGTTATACAGGTAATACAGAGTAGGTTATAAAGTTAAATAAAAACGTAAAAAATTAAAAAATCAAAAAATTACAATAGTTGATTTTTTAATTTTTTTATGCTGAAATGTAGATAAGCATTATAATGTGAGTGAACATTATTTTATAAATACCAGATCGAAATAGATGTTTTGGTATTAGGAGGAGATCATAAATGGGAGATAGGATATTGGAAAACGTTGAACCTGTTGAAGTATTTAGGTATTTCGAGGAAATCAGCAATATTCCAAGAGGTTCAGGTAATGAAAGGGAAATCAGTGATTATTTAGTTTCCTTTGCAAAAAAACATAACCTGTATGTTATACAGGATGAGGCGTTGAATGTGGTTGTAAAAAAACCAGGTTCTAGAGGATATGAAAACAGCCCAGGTGTAATAATTCAGGGACATATGGATATGGTCTGTGAGAAAAAATCGGGAATAGAACATGATTTTATGAAAGATCCCATTAAATTGAAAGTAGCAGATGATATGTTATACGCAGCAGGGACAACTCTTGGAGGAGACGATGGCATAGCAGTTGCCATGGGACTGGCAGTTCTAGCCTCGGAGAATATAGACCATCCGCCAATTGAATTGGTGGTTACTACTTCTGAGGAAACAGGAATGGATGGAGCGCTGGCACTGGATCCTAAAAATGTGTCTGGCAAGACACTTATAAATATAGATTCAGAGGAAGAGGGGATACTTCTTGTAAGCTGTGCCGGCGGATGTTCCGCAAGGACAAGTATTCCAATAGCGTGGAAAAATATAGATAAAAATTTTGTTCCCTATGTCCTTGAAATTGAAGGATTGAAAGGCGGCCATTCTGGTTCGGAAATACACAAGGGAAGAGCTAATTCAAACAAACTGTTGGCCCGTCTGCTTAAAAGCCTTAGTTCTAAAATAAACTTTAATATGAGTTCTATAGAGGGAGGTTCAAAGCACAATGCAATTGCCCGTGAAGCCAAAGCTGTCATATGTGTGAATAAGAGAGATGAATCCCTATTAAAAGAGGAAGTTTCCAATTTGGAAAAAATATTTAAAGCTGAATTTAAAACTGCTGATCCAGATTTAAAAGTCAATTTAAAGGCTGCGGAAGAAATTCCAAAGAGAGTTATGTCTGCAGAAACTTCAGAAAATATAGTAAATTTCCTGTATTTGATTCCAAATGGAGTTCAGAGTATGAGCATGGATATAGAGGGACTGGTGGAGAGCTCGCTGAACCTGGGAGTAGTTCAAACCAAAGAGAATGGTGTTGAAGCCATAAGTTCAATAAGAAGTTCTGTGGGGAGCATAAAGGAAAATATACTTAATACCATAATTGCCACAGCTGATCTCAACAATGGAAAAGTAACCGTGGAAGCAGCTTACCCTGAATGGAAATACAATCCTGACTCAAAGATAAGAGAAGTTTTTATAGACGTATATGAAAGATTATTTGGTAAAAAACCTCTGGTAACTGCAATTCATGCAGGACTTGAATGTGCACTTTTTGAAGAAAAATTTAATGGGCAGCTGGATATGATATCTTTTGGACCAACTATGTTTGGAGTTCATACTGCAGATGAACATTTGAGTATACCTTCTACACAGAGAACATGGAAATATCTAGTACAAGTTTTGAAATCTCTTAAATAAATTTTAATATCACTGTAATTGTGATATAATTATCAATTGTGACTATAAAAGGAGGTCCATAATTATATGAATAAAAAATTATCTAAAGGTGCGTACGGCGGCATAGCTGGCAGAGATTATGTTCCGTACGTTTCCAGCGGTTCTAAATCCGGTGGAAATACTGCTGTATTAATAATCGGTATTATTCTAGCTGTACTATTTGCAGCATCTACTGCCTATTCAGGTATGAAAGCAGGACTTACAGTTGCCGCCGGTATACCTGGTTCCATATTGGGTTCTGTATTTATAGCTGTATTTGCCAAACAAAAGGGTATCCTCGGCAAAAACCTGCTTCAGGGTATGTCAAGCGGTGGAGAATCCATTGCCAGTGGTATGATATTTGTTTTGCCGGCAGTCCTTCTGATAGGTTCAAAAGTTTCTTTTCTGGAAGGTTTTGTTGTCGGTGTGGGCGGAGCACTGTTTGGTATAGGAATAGCTTCCCTTGTTTACAATTATCTGATAGTTGAGGAACACGGCAAGCTGATGTATCCTGAGTCAATGGCCATATCTGAGACACTTGTTGCTTCAGAAGGTGCCAAGGAATCAATCAAGTACATGGGAATCGGATTTGGAATAGGAGGTATTTTAACTGTTTTAACCAGTTCATTTCTAAATGTGGCTAACAATGTTGTAAGCTATGTAAATGAATCATTCTACAAGTGGAAATTTGAAATTGAAGTCAATCCGTTGTTATTAGGTATAGGGTTCATAGTTGGCATGGAAGTATCTTTGACCATGTTTGCCGGATCTCTATTATCTAATTTTGCTGTTATGCCTTTAATAGGTTACTTTGCTTCTCTGGGACAAGGTGGTCCATCTGTATGGAATGATCCCAGTGTCACAGTAAATGCCATGCAGGTCAAAGATATAGCAGGCAGTTATGTGAAATATATAGGGGCAGGTATGATGCTCTCCGGCGGCTTGATAAGCGCAATAAGGCTTATACCAACCATAGGATCTTCTATAAAGGCAACCCTCAATGCTAAGTCTTCAAAGGGTGCCGGAAGCTCCTCTGCTGAAAATCTTATATTGATTGGCGGTGTATTAATAGGATTTATAGGTGGTTTTCTGGTATCCGGTGGCAACATAGCAATGGCAGTAATTGTTTCTATTTTATCACTGTTATTATCAATGCTGTTTGTTATAGTTTCCGGCCGTTTAACTGGTACTATAGGAACTTCTAATCTTCCTGTATCTGGTATGACTATAGCTTCTCTGGTTATTGTGACATTATTATTTGTAGGAATGGGATGGAAAAGCATTGGAGACAACAGGTCTCTGCTATTATTTGGTACATTTATAGTTACTGCTATAGCTGCAGCCGGAGGCTACTGTCAGTCACAAAAAGTTACTTTTATAGTTGGCGGTGACAGAAATGAGATGCAGAAATATTTTGCCGTAGCCAGTATAGTTGGTGTTGCAGTAGTTACCGGTGTTATACTATTACTTTCAAGTCAGCTTGCAATGACTGGCGATAATGTGCCCTTTGCACTGCCTCAAGCTAATTTGATGTCGACATTGACTGCAGGTATAATGTCAAGTAAATTACCCTGGGTTATGATAATTGTCGGTGCTGTTATGGGAGGCGTGCTGTTCCTGTTAAAACTTCCTGTGATGACTGTTGCTATAGGATTTTATTTACCTATATCCACGACTTCTATAATACTGATAGGTGCAATTGTCCGTTTATTTGTAGAAAGAAGTTCTAAAACTGAGAAGGAAAAAGAGGCTAAGGTTTCCAATGGTGTAAGCTTATCCTCCGGGCTTGTTGCCGGTGGATCTATAATAGGACTTATCGGTATAATACTTCAGGTATCAGGCGTTATAAAAGGGAATGGCCCAAGTGGGTTTGCCTCTACTAATGGAATGGCATTTATAATGTTGATAGTTCTTGTAATAGCCTCCGTGGTACCTATACTGAGAAGTAAAGTGAAAGATGTTGAATAACGGTAAAGAGGCTTTGAATATAATATTTAAAATTTCGGATAACCTGAAATATGAAGTTGATAAAGAGGGCATTGTGACCATATTTGAAAAACAGGATCATAGGATTCAAAAGTTTTTTAGGAAACTTGAATTCAGAATTCCGGAATATAAAAAAATTACTATGGATAAGTACGGAAGTTATGTATTTCTGCAGATAGACGGTACTAGAACTGTAAAAGATATTGGGAAAAATCTGGAGGTAAAGTACGGCGATAAAGTTTATCCACTCTATGAAAGGTTATTGTTGTTTTTAAATCATATTGAGGTCAATTGTCATTATATAGAAAAAGCAAATCTGTAATAAAAAAGATGGCACTACATTGTAGCTGCCATCTTTTTTTGCATCATTAAGCTATTTAAATCGTTGAACTCTTCTCTGTACTTTAGGTATCTTACCTTCTATAGGCACGAGATCTTTTTTGGTGGACATATTTCTTATATTCAAGAGCTGTATAAATTCTCTCTTCTCTTTTTCCTTTCCTTTGCTTTTCTTTACTTTTCTACTCTTGAGGCCTTGAATTAAGACCAGATTTCCCTGGTTTACAGATATAAAATCAGGTTTTTTAAACCATCTATTTTTACTATAGGAACACCTGACTATGTTTCTGCTCCTTTCAGGTCTTACAAGGAGAGTTACTGATAATTTATTGAATATCCACAGTATAGTTTTTCTAGTTATTTTGGCAGATACCACAGTTCCCTGTACTTGTGTCAATCTGTCACCATATTTTTTTAAATAAGATTTTGTGTAATAGTGCGCAATTTTATCTTTAAGACTCATGTATATACAAACTCCTTCATTACTTTATTTTTATATTAAGTAAAAATTTTTATATATATATATTGCATAAAAAATTTGATTATATTATACCATAGTATATTTGTTTTTTAAAATATAACCTTTAACTTTTATTATTGTTTACATAAAAGGTATATATACTTATTTTTAAAATTCGTTCCTAAATATGACCTTTAAGAATATTATTATATTAAGCACTTAAAAGGAGGAAGAATATGAATAGAGAACTGTCTAAAGAGAAAATTGTATATAATTTCAAATTGGATGATGTGGATTTTAATTTTGACAGTAAAGGGGATTCAGATGATAGACTTAAAATTGAATCCGAATACGGGGAAATATATGAAAAAATTAAAGCTTCGTTAAATATAGATAAAGAAGGATATAATATATATATTATAGAAAATTTTTCAAAAGATAGGCTTGAAAATATTATGAATTTTATAAGTAAAGTTATAAAAGATAGAAGGGGCATAGAAGATATATGTTATATAGTAATTAAAAATAGCAAGATGCCTAAAGTGCTGTTTTTACCATCAGGTAAGGGAAAAAAATTAAAATATATGCTAAATAGAATACAAAATTTGTATTTTAAGTGCACTTATGAATTCTATAATGATTCTGGAAATAAACAAAAAGAAATTTTGAAGAGAGATCTTCAGATAAAGAGAAATAATTTGATAAATAAAGTTGTGGAGATGTGCGAAAGTGAAGGGTTTAGCTTAAAAATTACCGAAGGTGGATTTAGCTTTATTCCCCTAAAGGAAAATGGGAAACCAATGAACGAAGAGGAATATGATATGTTAAAATTAAAGGACAAGGAAGAAATACTGCATAAGGTGGATTTACTCAAAAGTAATACGGAAGAGATACTGGAAAAATTGAAGGTCATTGAACTCGGTCAGATTGAAAGAATCAAACTCCTTATAGGTGAATATTATGCAGAAATGACAAAGAAAATTAAAAAAGAGTATTCAGAAATGTTTAATAAAAACGGAGGGGCTTTAAAATTTTTAGATAAAGTGTGCAGCAATATAGAAAATGAAATAAAAGATATTTATTCTATAAATTATGAAGATGACAAGGAAAATATAATGAGGATAATTTATAGATATTCAGTAAATGTATTGGTGGATAACAGTGATAGGGATAGACCTCCAATAATATTTGAAGAAGATCCGAGTATTGGCAATTTACTTGGAAGTATAGAATATGAAAATAAGAATGGAAATTATATTACAGATGTCAGTCTTATTACTCCAGGATCGATTTTAAAAGCTAATGGAGGATGTCTAATACTTCGGGTAAGTGATCTTTTAAATAATAAGGGGGCCTATTATTATCTAAAAAAATCCATTATAAGCGGTAGAGTTGATTTAAACTACAATAGAGGGTATTTGGAATTATTGTCTTTAAGTGGATTAAAACCAGAACCTATAAAGTTTAGTGAAAGGATAATACTTATAGGGGACTATAAAACCTACGATTTATTGTATAAATATGATGAAGATTTTAAAAATATGTTTAAATTAAAGGGAGAGCACAGATCCCTTTTAAAGATAGACAAGGATACAAAGGCAATATTTCTGGAAAAAGTTTTTTCAATATATAAGAACAATGGACTTCATCCCATTAATGAGAGTGCAATAAGAGAACTTGCCAAGGTATTATCGAAAGAGGCTGAAGATAGAAATAAATTGTTTATGGATGACTATGAGCTGGAGAGAATTTTGATGCTTTCCGACAATAGAGTTTCTGAAGCGGGAAAAGAGGTTATTGATAAAAGTGATATTCTAGATGTGGTTTATGAGGAGGAACTGGTAGAAAAGCAGATAGATGACATGTATAGAGAAGGACAGATATATATAGATGTAAAGGAAAAGGTAGTGGGTCAGGTAAATGCACTTTCTATAATAAGCACAGGTTACTTCAGCCTGGGCAAACCTGTGAAGATAACCTGTACTTGCCTGCAGGGCAGTGGAAACATTGTGGATATTCAAAAAGAAAGTGATTTAAGCGGCAAAATTCACAATAAATCAGTAAATATTTTAAACGGATGCATAAAAAAATTAATAGGCGGCTATGGCAAAGTCCCTGTGGATTTTTATCTTAGTTTTGAACAGACATATGGTAAAATAGATGGCGACAGTGCTTCTGTAGCAGAAGTTTTAAGCATTATTTCTGCCCTTACTAAAGTTGGGATTAAACAAAATATAGCGGTAACAGGTTCTATAAATCAATTTGGAGAAGTACAGCCCATAGGGGGTGTAAATGAAAAAATAGAGGGATTTTTTAAAATATGCAAAATACTGGATAATACAATTGGAAAGGGAGTCCTAATACCCTGGGCAAATACCAGGGGGCTGGTACTAAAGGATGAAGTGGAACAGGAAATAATGAAAGATAATTTTCATATTTATTATATGCACAATTTAAAAGATGCAGTGGAAATCCTTATGGAAACAGATTATGATGATGTGATTTTGGAAGCCAAGAGAGAATTGAAAAAATATCTGTCTGGAAAAGAAAAACGAAAAAACAGCTGATGAAAAATGCAGTAGGTTTACAAGAGTAAATCTACTGCAAATATTTTAGCTGGGTTAATTTGTCAGACGTTAAATCTAAAATTCACTACGTCTCCATCCTGCATCACATAATCCTTACCTTCCAGTCTGTAATAGCCTTTCTCTTTTGCGGCAGCTTCTGAACCACATTCTATGAGTTTATCGTAGGATATGATCTCAGCTCTTATAAAGCCCTTTTGTATATCCGTGTGTATTTTACCGGCAGCTTCAGGAGCTTTTGTACCCTGTTTTATAGTCCAGGCCCTTACTTCTTTTTCACCAGCAGTTAAAAAGCTTATAAGTCCTAGAAGTTTGTAGCTGGCATTTATCAGTTTATCAAGTCCAGCTTCCTCTAGACCGTATTCTTTTAACATTTCTGATTTCTCATCTTCCTCCAGGGTGGAGAGTTCCTCTTCTATTTTTGCAGATATAATGACTACCTGCGAACTTTCATTTTTTGCATATTCTTTTACTTTTTTTACGAATTTATTTTCTGCATTTCCAGAAGTCAAATCCTCTTCTGAAATATTGGCTACATAAAGTACCGGTTTGGTAGTGAGCAAAAAAAATCCCTTTACAAGTTCAGCCTCATCTTCGGTCAATTTCATAGTCCGTACAGGTTTACCTTCCTCTAAATGTTTTTTTATTTTTAACATGAAAGCATATTGTGTTTTGGATTCTTTATCTCCACCTTTAGCTAGTTTGGATATTTTTTCTATTCTCCTGTCCATAACTTCTATATCTGAAAATATGAGTTCTAAGTTTACAGTTTCAATATCTCTTATAGGATCCACACTGCCATCTACATGAACCACATTTTCATCTTCAAAGCATCTCACTACGTGAACTATGGCTTCAACTTCTCTTATATGGGATAAAAATTTATTTCCAAGGCCTTCACCTTTGCTGGCGCCCTTTACCAGTCCTGCTATATCATAGAATTCAATAGCCGTGTAGACCTTTTTTTTCGAATTATACATTTTTTCAAGTACGTCCAGTCTTCTGTCCGGCACACTAACTACTCCTATATTTGGCTCTATGGTGCAAAATGGATAGTTAGCAGATTCTGCACCTGCTTTTGTTATTGCATTGAATAGAGTACTTTTCCCCACATTTGGCAGTCCTACAATTCCAAGTTTCATCTATGTACATTCCCTTCCTAAAATTATAATTGACTAAATATAAAATCCTTTCTAAATTATACTCTACAGAAAATATTATTTCAATGAAAGAGACAGCCTATAGATTAAATTACTCTATACTTAATGGAATATTTTTCAAAAAAATGCGGTAAAATTTTGTGAAAATCTACAATTTAATAGATTTAAAAAATATATTAAAATTGCGTAAAAAAGAAGGAATTTTAATGTTAATATAGAAATAGATAATTGGTGGTTTGAAGTGGTTTAAAGTGGAGTAAAATAACAGTGAGAGGTGCAGTGATGTTTTTAGGTGAGTATGAACATGCTCTAGACGGTAAGAAGAGAATAATTATACCTTCTAAGTTTAGGGAAGAATTAGGGCCAAAGTTCATATTGACTAAGGGTTTAGACGGTTGTCTCTATGCTTTTCCACTTTGTGAATGGCATGTGTTGGAGGAAAAATTAAAAAGCCTTCCATTTACCAATAAAAACGCCAGGGCTTTTGTGAGGTTTTTTTTCTCCGGTGCGAATGAAATGGAACCTGATAAACAGGGAAGAATTGTCATGCCGCAGCCCCTTTTGGAATATGCAAGTATAAATAGGGAAATAGTGAGCATAGGGGTATCAAATAGAATAGAGATATGGAGTAGAGAAGGCTGGCAGGAATACAATAATTCCAATATAGACTTTGACAACATAGCAGAGCAGCTAAGTGAACTTGGAATATAGCAAAGTGGAGGACATATTTTATGAAATTTAGGCATGTACCTGTACTTTTACAGGAAACTATAGATAGTTTAAATATTAAAGAAAATGGAATTTATGTGGATTGTACATTGGGAGGAGGGGGACATTCAAAAGAGATATTAAAGAGGATATCTGAAAATGGAAAACTTATAGGAATTGATGAGGATATTTCAGCAATTAAAGCTGCAAAAGAAAATCTTAAGGAATTTAAAAATGTGACTTATGTTTGCAGCAATTTTTATTATATAAAAGAGATTTTAAGTGAACTTAAGGTAAATAGTGTAGATGGGATACTTATGGATCTAGGAGTTTCCTCTTATCAGCTGGATAATCCAGAGAGGGGATTTAGCTATATGAAGGATGCCCCGCTGGATATGAGGATGAATAGAGATAGCTCTCTTTCTGCCTATGAAGTGGTAAATGGATATGAAAGAGAAGAACTTTATAGAGTTTTGAAAGACTATGGTGAAGAGAAATTTGCCAATAGGATAGCAGATTTTATAGTGAGGGAAAGGGAAAAGAATCCGATAAATACGACTCTGGAGCTTGTGAATATAATAAAGAGGGCCGTACCTTTAAAATTTCAAAGAGATGGTCATCCGGCAAAGAGAACCTTTCAAGGTATACGTATAGAGGTTAATAAAGAGCTTAAGATACTTGATAGGGCGTTGGAGGACAGTGTGGAGAAACTGAAGGCAGGAGGAAGAATATCGGTTATAACTTTTCACTCACTGGAGGACAGGATAGTGAAATCTAAATTCAGGAATCTGGAAAACCCATGCACATGCCCGCCAAATTTTCCAATTTGTGTGTGCAATAAAAAACCTGTTGTAAAGATTATAAATAAGAAACCAATAATACCTGCACAGGAGGAAAAAGAAAAAAATCCGAGGAGTAAGAGTTCTAAATTGAGAACAGCTGAAAAAATTTAGTTCTAAAGTTTATGTGGGGTGAATAAAGTGATAGTGATGAATGAAGAAAATATAATAAATGGCAACGCTGCACTACAGCCAGAATATAAACCTTATAGAAAACATAGCAATAAGATACATAAAAAGAAGGATGTAAATAGACAGGCAAAGGTAAAAAAGAAACTTAAAGTGATTTTAAATATCTGTGTGTTTTTTGTAGTTGGGTTAACTCTCATATATAGATATTCGATAATATATAATATGCAAACTGAGTTGAATTCGGTGGAAAGTAATATAAGTGATATTAATAGACAGAATGAAAATTTAACAGTAGAATTGGTGAAATACAATAATTTAAAATACATAGAGGAAAATGCAATGAATAAACTCAAAATGGTGGTACCGAATAAACAAAATGCAGTTTATATAAATTTAGATAAGCCGATTATAAAAGCCCAGAAAGATGTGAATGGTATAGAAACACAAAAAGGTATGTTAAATAAGTTGAAGCAATTAATATGGAGGTAAATTAATTTGTATAAAAGGGAATATAGGGACAGGGTTATTATCAGAAAAAGAATGATAATTACTTTTAGTTTCCTATTTTTAACTTTCTTTTTATTGGTGTGCAGGATGGGATATGTAATGATATATAAATCACCACAACTTAAGGCTATGGCTATAGCTCAATGGACAAGCGATGTAAAGATTGATGCGAAGCGTGGAAAAATTCTGGATAGAAACGGAAATGAATTAGCTGTAAGTGCTAATGTATATAGAATTGATCTGGACATGAATACTCTTAAGGAAACTATGGAAGAGAAAAAGATATCTGAGGATAAATTGGCGGGTGAACTTGCAAGTATTCTTTCTATGGATAAAAGCGATGTGTCTAAAATTTTAAATAAGACGCTGCCCGGGGGACTTCCCATTGGCTCCGCAACTTTAAAACGGAGAGTGGAAAAGGATGCGGCGGATAAAGTGAGGAATTTGAATTTAAATGGTATACTGATATCTTCGGATACTAAGAGATATTACCCCAATAACAATTTTTTGTCCCAGGTAATGGGACACACTAATTCGGATGGAGTGGGATTAACGGGGGTAGAACTCTATTATAATAAGGAATTGGCCGGAACTCCTGGCAGTAGAATTGCGGAACTGGATAGGAAAAGTCAGGAGCTGCCCTACACTATTTCCGAATTTACAAAACCTGTAGATGGAAAAGATGTAGTCCTTACTATAGATGAGATGATCCAGCATTTTGCAGAAAAGTCGGCCCAGCAGGCTCTTAACGATTATAAGGCAAAGGCAGTTTCTATAGTGGTGATGAATCCTAAAAATGGAGAGATACTGGCTATGGCAAACAAGCCTGATTATAATCCAAATGATCCATGGATAAAGGGTGAATCCTATGATGAACTACAAAAAACCTGGAGAAACAGGGCGGTCAGTGATACTTTTGAGCCAGGCTCCATATTCAAGGTGGTAACTGCCCAGACTGCGCTGGAAACCAATTCTGTGAGCCCGAATGACACTTTCGTATGTAATGGAAGTATAACCATAGGCAAGAGAACCATACACTGCTGGAAAAGTTCAGGGCATGGAGTACAAAATTTAGAGGAAATACTAAAAAATTCCTGTAATGTGGGTTTTGCAGAGCTTGGAAAGAAAATAGGGAAAGAAAAGTTAAATGATTATATACACAAATTTGGATTTGGACAAAAGACAGGTATAGACCTACCTGGTGAAGCAAAGGGAATAGTAAAGAAAACACAGGATATTAGTGATATAGATCTTGCAACCATTTCATTTGGCCAGGCCAATACGGTAACTGCAGTTCAATATTTAAGGGCTTTTAATGCAGTGGCAAATGGTGGAAATCTAATTACTCCCCATGTTATGAAAAAAATAGAGCATTATGATGAAAACAGCGGCATGGAAATTACAGATAAAACCTATGATGTTAAAGGTAATACCACGAAAATATTGGATTCAAGTAAAGCAGCCCAGCTCAGGGGATACCTGGAAAAGGTTGTTTCAGACGGAGGAGGTAAAAATGCATTCATAGCCGGCTACCATATAGCTGGTAAAACTGGAACTGCACAAAAAGCTGGAGTTGGAGGATATCAGCCGGGGAAATACGTATCCTCTTTTGTGGGAATGGCGCCGGCAAGTGATCCCAAAATAACAGTGCTGGTATCTGTAGATGAGCCGGATCCATCTAATTACTATGCTGCACAGACAGCTGCACCGACGGCAAAACAGGTTTTTACAGACTTATTTAATTATCTTGCAATAAAGGGTGATGTAGTGCCGCAGGATACAACTCAAAGCAGTGCTCAAAATACTTATGATGTCAATCAGGATGATTAAGTTTTGCTTTACATGCAGCATCTTAGAAATTATAATAAAATAGATCAAGTGGTGAAAATTAATGTAGGGCATGCGATATTATTATAATGAGAATATTGCATGCCAATGCTATGTGTAAAACATATGCATTTTGTATATAATTTGTAACTAGGGAGTTGATATTATGAATTTAAAAAAGTTATTGGACAATGTGGAATATAAAATTATCAGGGGAAATAATGATTTGGACATAAGGGAGATACAGTATGATTCAAGAAAAATAGAAAAAGGGGATGTTTTTGTATGCATTCGTGGATATGTTACTGACGGCCATAGATATATAGGCAATGCCTGTAAGAATGGAGCTTCGGCAGTAGTGTTGAGTGAAGATGTAGAATCTATGCCCCAATGTACTGTAATAAAGGTAAAAGACACCAGAAAGGCACTTGCGCTTATGGCCTCCAATTACTATGGAAATCCTTCAAAAAAAATGAAAATAATAGGGGTGACAGGTACAAATGGCAAGACCACATCCACCTTTATGGTGAAATCCATACTGGAAGCTGCAGGTTATAAGGTAGGTCTTATAGGAACTATTTCCAATTATATAGGAGATAAAAAAATACCTTCTCATAGAACTACTCCGGAATCTCTGGAACTTCAGAAATTGTTTGGACAGATGGTGAAAGAGTCCGTTGATTACTGTGTTATGGAAACCTCTTCTCATTCACTCTATCTGGATAGGACATATGGAGTCAAATTCTGTGAGGCAATATTTACAAATTTAACAAGAGATCACCTTGACTTTCATAAAACCTTTGAAAATTATTATAGGGCAAAGTTGATTCTGTTTCAAAATGCATTCAATTCCATAATAAATGTTGATGACAGTTATGGCGAGAGAGTATACAGGGATGCTCCGGGACATAAAGTGACCTATGCCATAGACAGGCAGGCTGATGTACGTGGCAGTAATTTGAATGTACATTCAAGGGGAATAAACTTTAATGTCAGTTATGAAGGAAGTACAGAGTCTGTAAATTTAAATATACCAGGCAAATACAATGCCATGAATGCCCTGGGAAGTGCAGCAGCTTGTTTGTGTGAGGGGATAGATCTGGGTACTGTGAAAAAAGGACTTGAGTCCATGGAAGCTGTACCGGGAAGGTGTGAAATAGTTACCAAACCCTATGATCTGGGATATGAGGTTGTAGTGGATTTTGCCCATACTCCCGATGGACTGGAGAATATACTGAAAACCGCCAGAGAATTTACTGCGGGAAAGCTTATATGTGTATTTGGATGCGGTGGTGACAGGGACAATACCAAAAGGCCAATAATGGGTAAAATAGGTACGGAACTCTCTGATTTTGCAGTTATAACTTCGGATAATCCCAGAACAGAAGAGCCTATGTCCATAATAGATGAAATATTGTCTGGAGTAAAAAAGAACAATTATACTGTTATTGAAAACAGGAGAGAGGCAATAAAAGAAGCCATGAAGATGGCGGGTAAGGGAGATGTGGTCGTTATAGCAGGAAAGGGACATGAAACTTATCAGATTCTTAAAGGCAAGACCATACATTTTGATGAAAGAGAAGTAGTGGCAGATATTGTAAGAGAATTGACGATTGGCGATTGACAGTGCACAACTGCAATGGTAAATCGTTAATTGTGAACTGTGCATTGTGAATTGAAAAAGGGAGGTGTCAATTTTGGAGTACATGGGTTTTGACGAAATAGTAAATGCTGTAGGGGGGAAAATAATATTAAATGGAAAATACAGCGGATATAAAAATGTATGTACGGATACGAGAAAATTGGAGCGTGGAGATATATTTATTGCTCTAAGGGGAGAAAAATTTAATGGAAATGACTATGTGGGTGAGGCTAGCAAAAGGGGAGCTTCTATCTGCATGGTAGATGAAATAAAATTTAATAAAGATGAAATAAGTGAATGTACAGCTATAATTTGGGTAAAAAATGGCAATAAAGCTCTTCTGGATTTAGCTGAACTCTATAGAAGCAAACTGCATGTGAAGATAATAGGGGTGACGGGATCTGCAGGTAAGACTACCACTAAGAATATGATTGCAGATGTGTTGAATGCTAAATTTAAAGTGTTTAAAACAGAAGGTAATTTTAACAACCAAATAGGACTGCCCCATATGTTGTTTAAACTGGATAATAGCTATGAAGTTGCAGTACTGGAGATGGGTATGAACAGTAGAGGAGAAATACATAACATGGCTAAGGCTGCACGGCCGGATATTGCAGTTATAACTAATGTGCTCAGGGCGCATATAGGAATTTTAGGCAGCAGAGAAAATATACTGAAGGCAAAACTGGAAATAACGGATTTCTTTGCGAAAAATAATATATTGGTAATAAATTCTGACAATGATCTTCTTGGAAAATTAAAGGAAGAAAAATTTGTCATAAAAAGAGTGGGAGTGGAAAAACCTGCAGATATTTCTGCCTATGATACGATGATAAATGAGGATTCTATTGAATTTAAAGTGTGTGAGAATAAAATCAAGACAGGAGAAACTTTTAAGATAAATTTACCGGGGAAATACAATATATTGAATTCAATGCTGGCAGTTGCCTGTGGAAGGCTTTTAAACATGACTTATGATGAAATAAGGAGTGGATTTGAAAATGTTGAGACTGCTTCCCTCAGGATGGAGATATTCAGAGGTAAAAAATTCAATGTGATAGATGACAGCTATAATGCAAATCCTGAATCCATGGAAGCTGCACTGGATGTCCTGAAAAATTTTAAATCCAACAGGAAGATAGTGGTGTTTGGGACAATGGGAGAGATGGGGGAAGAATCCCGCAGGGTACATGAGGAAGTTGGAAGATATGCAGCAAAAAGCGGTGTAGATCTTTTTATAGCTTTAGGAGAACACGGAGAGGATTTTAAAAGAGGCTTCGATGCTGTAAATAGAGATGGAAAATTTATGATTTTTGATAGAGGAGAAGAGGTTCTCAATTTCCTTTTGAATAAATATATTAAAATAGGAGATACCGTACTTGTAAAAGCTTCCAGACTTATGAAGTTTGAAGTCATAGCAGAAGCACTAAAGAAGAGCAGCAGTTGTTAGGAGGTGAAGATCCTATTAATTTAGGATTAATACGATTATGAATAAATTGATATATTCTGTTCTCATAGCATTTTTAATAGCAATTTTAGAAGGACCAATTTTAATACCGATTTTACATAAGTTTAAATTTGGACAGAGCATAAGGGAAGATGGACCCAAGAGCCATCTAAAAAAAGCGGGAACACCAACCATGGGTGGAATAATATTTATACTGGCGACCTTCATAACCATGGCGATTTTAGTGAAAAATCCTTCAGATGAGGCAATGGTAGCTCTATATGCCTTTGTCGCTTTTGGAATAATTGGAGCCATTGATGATATCCTAAAAATAGTCAGAAGGAGAAACTTAGGTCTTAGAGCTTATCAGAAAATGATATTGTTACTGATTACATCAGGGGTATTTGCCTGTTATTCTGCAGGCAATCCATATATAGGTACATCTATAATAATACCTTTTGCACATGAGACCTGGGATCTTGGAAAATTTTATATTCCCTTTATAATAGTATATTTTGCAGCTACTACAAATGCTGTGAATTTAACTGATGGTCTTGATGGCCTGGCTACTTCCGTTACACTGCTGGTAATGACTTTTCTGGCATTGGTGAGCTTTGCTATGGGTCACATTACATTGGCTGTTTTTTGTGCAGTACTGGCTGGAGCTCTTTTAGGGTTTTTGAGATATAATGCTTTTCCAGCAAGGATTTTTATGGGGGATACAGGTTCTCTGGCGCTGGGCGGTGCAGTGGCGGCAGTGGCTATGATATTAAAACTTCCGTTATTGGTTATAATAATTGGTGGAATATATGTGTTGGAGGCATTGTCTGTCATACTTCAGGTGATTTCCTTCAAGCTTACTGGCAAAAGAATTTTTAAAATGGCACCCATACATCATCATTTTGAACTTTCAGGCTGGCATGAAACTAAAGTTGTTTCTATATTTTGTATAGTTACAGTGATATTATGTTTATTTGGATTTTTATCCCTATAGTTAAGAACCGCCTCATCCAGGCGCATAGCAGTGCTTATCTCCAACTTTAGGAAGCTGGGGGTATTAGCAATGGTAACGTTCGGATAACTCTTGTCAGCCTCAGCAGTAATAATTAGGAGGATTTTTATGAAAATTAGCAAGTCAAAGACTAAAATGGGTTCTATAGACTTTATACTGTTCTCAACTATAATGCTATTGGTGGCCATTGGAGTGGTAATGGTCTATAGTGCCAGTTCTTACAAGGCATTTTTTGATAAAAGCACACAAGATAGTATGTTCTTTTTAAAAAGACAGGGGTTATGGGCGATAATAGGGACATTTTTTATGTTTCTCACTATAAAATTTGACTATAAAAATATAAAGAAGTATACAAAACTGCTTATGATAATATCCGTAATATGTTTACTTGCGGTATTTGCCTTTGAGTCCACAAAAGGTGCCCAGAGATGGATAAGAGTAGGTTCTGTTGGATTCCAGCCTTCTGAAATAGCTAAATACATTGTGGTATTGTATATGGCTAAAAGTATAGAGGTGAAAGGCGGAAGAAAAATAGGAACTCTGCTCTATGGAGTTATACCCTATCTATTGGTTTCAGGGTTTTATGCAGGCCTTGTATTTGCAGAGAAAAATTTGAGTATAGCTGCTGTAATAATGATAGTTACGATGATAGTCCTCTATGTTTCTGGAGCCAGAATTACCCATATGATCGGTGTAGTGGGACTGGTGATCCTTGCAGGAATAGCTGGAATAATATTTGAGCCTTATAGAATGGCCAGGTTTACAAGTTTTCTGAATCCCTGGGCTGATCCTAAAGGTAATGGATATCAGCTTATTCAATCTCTTTTAGCCATGGGTTCTGGAGGAATATGGGGAGTAGGATTGGGGAGATCAAGGCAGAAGTGCTATTACATACCTGAACCCCATAATGATTTTATATTTTCTATCATAGGAGAGGAACTGGGACTAATAGGTTGTACAATTATTGTTGCACTGTTTATAGTAATTGTGTGGAGAGGGATTGTGACTGCCATAAAGGCAAAAGATACCTATGGTACACTTCTAGCTACTGGAATAACCTCTGTTATTGCAGTACAGGCAATAATAAATATAGCAGTTGTAACTGGATCCATGCCAGTAACAGGTGTGCCGCTGCCTTTTATAAGCTATGGTGGATCTTCTCTTGTAATAAATATGGTAGCCATGGGCATACTTCTGAATATATCAAGGCAAAGTGAATATGGATAAAACATAGCATTGCAAAATTGTAATGCTATGTTTATGTAAAAAGCCTTATCTGAATCTGATATTTGAACTTTTTTTAATATTGCTGTAAGAAAAAATATATAAAAAATTAATGATTAATTTAATGAAATTAATTTTATTAAGTGTTAATATATATATATCTTATAGTATTTTACATTTAAATTATAAAGTGAGTTGGTAGGGAATGAGTGAATTTCCGTTGAAAACAGATAATGAGATGATTTTAAAAAGACGAAAGAAGAGAAGAGTAAAAAGAGCTTTTATTTTTATGTTATTTTTAATAGCATTATTTTTTACTCTCTGTTTAAAACTTCCTTATTTTAATATTCGGCATATTGAAGTCCATGGAAATAAAAATGTTTTAAGTACTGATATTGTAAACAGATCCGGAATATACGTGGGGAATAATATATTCTATGTTGATTTAAAAGATGCAAACAGCGGAATACTGAGTAATCCCTATGTGGAAGATGTAGTGATAAACAGAGAACTTCCCGGGACTATAAACATAAATGTTAAAGAGAGAGAGGCACTATTCTACTACGAGAGTAATAGAAAGTATTATATCATAGATGGGAATGGTGTTTTGCTTCAAAAGGTAGACAATATAAACAATATGCACTTGATTAGATTAGATGGAATTGATTATACTAAAACGGATATAGGTGAAGCCATCAGCAGTAAAAAAGAGGAAAGAAAGATAAAAATTGTGGCTTCCCTGGGGAATATAATTGTAAATAATAATTTGCCTTTTTCACTTACTTATGTAGATGTGAGTGATTTGCTGGATGTAAAGGCATACTTTAGCAATATATGTATAAAACTTGGCAGCGGGGAGAATTTAGACAAGAAGATGAATAGGGCACTCAACATACTGCTTCAAGAAAAGTTAAATGGTGCCAAGGGATATATAGATGTAAGATTTGATGGTAATCCGGTATATAAAGTAGGAGGATAAAATAGAAATGCGTAAATTTGCGTCACAGATCAGTGTTGCTTTAGTGTGTTGCATACTTGGGTTTATGGTTGCATATCAATTCAGGACATTAATGAAACAGGATGATACTTTAAATTTAAGTAATCAAAATAATACGGATGTCACGGTGACCATAGAACAATATAAAAAGGAAAAGAAAGCCCTGGAGGCAAAGGTGAATGAACTTCAAAATAAAGTGAAGAGTTATGAAGATGCAGCAGCAAGTAAAAGTGATTCCACTAAAAATCTTTTACAGCAGTTAAAAAATACCAGAATACTTACAGGAGAGGTAGATGTAAGTGGACCTGGAATAGTCATATATCTTACTCCTAATGACAATAATTTGTTTGGGGGAAGCGGTGTTGACAATCATATAACTGATAAGGACCTAGTATATTTGGTAAATGAACTCAGGTTTGCAGGAGCTGAGGCCATATCCATAAATGATATAAGGGTTGTTTCCAGGACGGGTATAAGAACTGCGGGAAATTATATACTTATAAATGACAACAAGATATCACCTTCCAGCAGAATAGTCATACAAGCTATAGGAGATAAAAATTTACTGTACAGTGACATGAGCTTTCCAGAAGTGTTTGCAGACATAAAAAATATATGTGATGTTAAGTTTCAAAAGTCAGATAATATAACTATAAAGAAATATAATGGAGCATATAAATTTGAATATGCTAAACCTGTAAAGGAATAATTTAGAGGTGTGATAAAAATATGATAGCGTTTATTGGTCTTATATTGGGAATAATTATAGGAGTGGTATGGAACGTAAATATTCCAGACAAATTTTCACCTTATATGTCAGTGGCAATTTTAGCTTGTTTAGATTCAGTTTTTGGGGCTATAAGAGCTAATTTGTCGAAAAATTTTCAAACTGATATCTTCATATCTGGTTTTTTTGGAAATGCAGTCCTTGCTGCAGGACTTGCTTATCTAGGAGATAAATTGGGAGTGCCTATATACTTGGCGGCAGTTATAGTTTTTGGGGGAAGAATATTTGATAATTTTGCAATTATAAGAAGACAATTATTGGAAAGAACCAAACCACGTCGATGAGGTGAGTTAAATGAAAAGCAGTGAAGCCAATGTATTTGTTTTTATAGCTTCTATAATTATAGGCCTGTTGATATCTATGAACATGAGCTTTACGAAGGAGAATGCCAATAAGAGAGTGATTTTAAGTGCAAAGCAATATCAAGATGCATATAACTATAAAAATCAACTTTACAGCCAAATATCTGATCTATCTGAACAGTACAGAGATAACTACAATAAGCTGAAAAAATATGAAGACAATGAACAAAATGAAGCTCAGGTTGTAACGGAAATAAAACAGGAGTTAAATAGGAATAACATGGAACTTGGCAAAGTAGCTGTAGAAGGACAGGGGATAAAGATATTTTTAAATGATGGGGATATGGAAGATGGACTGGATGCTTTTCAATATCAGATGAAATTAGTACATAATACTGATGTAATACAAGTGATGAACGACTTAAAAAATGCAGGAGCAGAGGCTGTTTCAATAAATGGACACAGAATGGTGGACACTTCTGAAATTTATTGCAGCGGGCCCTTTTTAAGGGTAAATGGAGTAAAGATTGCCTCCCCTTTTTCCATTGATGCCATAGGAAATAAGGATGTGCTTTACAACTATATGATGTCGAATGAAAATTATTTAAAAGTACTTATGAATAGAAAAATAGTGGTAGTTGTAACTAAAACCAGCAGCATGAAAATACCGGCCTATAATGGAGATTATAAAGTACAATTTATGCAGAACAAAGACTAAAATATTTTTACAATTTATGCCGTTAAGTTATCTTATATTTTGTTAAAATAATTAAAAAAATAATTAATTTTTGAAGGAATTTTAATTTCTATGAAGAATAATAAAATTATATGTATATGTGTTTAACAACAAAGGAGACGGTATTATTGTCAATTGAGGAAAATTTAAATAGTATAGAAGCAGATTTAAATGGAAAAAAAGTTGTCTTAGTAGCCGTTTCAAAGACTAAACCTGTAGAAGATATACAAACTGCATATAATGCAGGCATTAGGGATTTTGGGGAGAACAAAGTTCAAGAGCTTATGGGCAAAGAGTCTGAGCTTCCCAAAGACATAAGATGGCACTTAATAGGTCATCTCCAGAGAAATAAGGTAAAATATATAGTAGGTAAAGTTTATCTTATTCATTCCTTAGACAGTATAAGACTTCTCAATGAATTGGAAAAGCACTATAGTGCAGAGGGACTAATTGCAAATACTTTAGTTCAAATAAACATAGGCCGTGAGGAAAGTAAAACCGGTATATATGTTGAGAATTTAGAGAGTTTAATAGAGGCTTGCGAAAATTGCACAAGTGTTAAGGTAAGAGGTCTAATGGCTGTAATTCCACAGGGAGATGAGGAAAGCTGTAGATATTATTTTAAAGAAATGAAGTCTATATTCGATAAGCTTAAAGAGAGAAAGTTTAAAAATATAAGCATGAATGTATTATCTATGGGAATGACTCATGATTATAAAATTGCAGTTGAAGAGGGAGCTACTTTAGTAAGAATTGGAGAAGGCATATTTGGAAAGAGAAATTATAATAAATAGGAGGTATTTTTATGGCTGGTAAAATGATAAACAAGATGATGGGATTTTTAGGTCTTGAAGATGATTTAGAAGAAGATGAAGAAGAATTAGATGAAACAGAACAGGTTGATAATAGAAAAGCCAATAGTAACTTCGGTGGAGTAGAACCTATTGTAAATTCTAAAAGGCAGAATAAAGTTGTGAGCATACATACTACTGTATCTGCTAAAGTAAGGATAGTTAAGCCAACTACTTACGAAGAAGCAGCGGACATATGTGATGAACTCAAAAATAGAAAAATTGTAGTTATAAATACCACAGGCCTTGAAACCAAAATAGCCCAGAGACTGCTTGATTTTATGGGAGGTGCGAGTTATTCACTAGGTGGAGACTTAGAGGAGATAGAAAAGGGAGTGTATATACTTTCACCATCAAGTGTAGAAGTGAACAGTGATTTAAAAAGTGAGTTGTCAGGAAAAGGAATATTTGGTTGGAAGTAGACAATAATATAGATGTACTGTATTTAAAATAAGTATTATTTTGGAGGCAAAAATGATAAGCACTACTTTAACTGTAGCATTATCTCTTTTATTTAGGTTTTTGGAAGCTGCTATTATATTGGATGTAATCTTATCCTGGGTCATGCCCGGAAGGGGAAATGCATTTACAGATCTCCTACATGTATTTACTGAACCCTTTATGAGGCCGGGAAGGATGATTCAGCAGAAGATTATGCCGGGGCTTGCTTTAGATTTTTCCCCTATAATAGCTTTTTTTATAATAGACATAATAAGAGGGGTTGTATTTTCTATAATTTAATTTAGAAAGAGATAGATAGTGATCAGAGAAAATGATGAAGAAAGATAGTTTTATAAATAGATTTTATTTTTGTAGTGAAAATTATATGTTGCCTATATATGATAAGTTGGTTTTAGCAGAGCGAAGTCATAAGGTGGTTTATACAGGAGAATTTTGTACACCCAATATATGGGGAGCTCTACAGGATTTAAATGAAGAAATTGGATTGAATATTTATAGTTATGGTATATTTGAAGATGCGGAGAGAAAGATGATGGCATTTTCGGAAGAATCTGTAGAATGTTCTTATCCTGTAAAGTTGTTAGAAATAATTTGTAAGTCGAAATTTACAAAATTAAGTCATAAGGACTATTTGGGAAGTCTTATGTCCCTGGGAATCAAAAGAGAAAAATTTGGAGATTTAATATTGAATGGAAATGGTCTGTGTTATTTAGCTGTCTGTGAAGATATAAGTGATTATGTGAAGATGAATTTGAACAGTGTAGGAAGATGTCCCTGTGAAGTGGGTGATATAGATATTCATACAGAAGAAATTCCCAATTACAACTTTAAAACCTATACCTTAAATGTTTCTTCTCTTAGAATAGATTGTATGGTAAGTTCTCTTTGCAATCTATCCAGAAGCAAATCTGAAGAAATAATTAGACAGGGAAAGGTTCTTCTTGACTATTTGCCTGTAGATAAAAAGGATAGGTTGGTAAAGGAATATTGTACAATAACAGTAAGTGGCTGTGGAAAGTTTAAAATTGCTGGAAAAAGGGGATTTACAGGAACTGGCAGGTACAAGCTTCTTGTAAAAAAATTTAGTTGATTTGAGGTGCTAAGCATGCAGATAAACGCTGAAGAAATAACAAATAAAGAATTTAAAAAAAATCTTAGGGGTTATAATATAGATGAAGTGGATGATTTTTTAGATAAGATAGCGGAGGATTATGAATCACTACAGAAGGAAAATTCTTTTTTGAAAGAAAAGCTTCAATCTGTAGAGGACAAGATAAACCACTATAACAAGATGGAAAATACTATACAAAATACCCTTTTGTTAGCTCAGAATGCTTCTGAACAGGCTAAAGAGAATGCCAAAAAGGAAAGTGAGTTTATACTTAAAAATGCCAATGAAGCAGCTCAGAAAATAATAGACAAGGCTCATAGTGATGTTATTCAAATTAATGATGAATTTGAGAGAGTAAAGCAGGAGTTCGGAAAATTTAGAACTAAATTTAGAAATTTCATGAAGACTCAACTGGAAGTGTTTGATGATATGGAAAAAGATTTTGTGAAAAGCTATGATATAGGTTATGAACTAAGTGAATCTTCTTTAAATGATACTTCTTCAAAAGATGTTCCTATAAAGGAAAAAGAGATAGAAAATGAAGTTCAAAATACCGAAAAAACTTCTTCGGGGGCAGATAAAAATGAAGTTCAAGAAAGTCAGGATAGAGATGACAATGATAATACTTTGACAGATGAAGATGAGTTGAATGAAATTAAGAATTTTTTTGTTAAAGGATAGAGAAAACCACTCTAAAGTGTAGAGTGGTTTTTTTACATAGAAGATGTACTTGTTATATTTGTTTCAAATTGAGAAAGTTGACAATTGATGTTTGTTTATATATGCTATTAATATGTGTTGTTCAGAATAATCAATGGATAAGTATAAGGAGGTCATTATTTATGATTATAGGAATCATTGGGGCAATGGATGAAGAAGTGAAAATACTTTTATCCCAGCTTCAGTTAAGCAGAGCTCAAGTGAAAGCCAATATGAAGTTTAATTTCGGACAACTTTATGGTGCTAAGGTGGTAATAGTTAAAAGTGGAATAGGAAAAGTGAATTCAGCTATATGCGCACAAATTCTCATAGATGATTTTAATGTAGATAATATAATAAATGTTGGGGTAGCCGGAGGTACAGCAGAAGATATATACCCTGGAGATGTGGTTATAGCTAATAGTTTAGTACAGCACGATGTAGATACATCCGCCTTTGGGGACAAAGTAGGGCAGATCCCTAGAATGGATACATATGATTTTAAGTGTGACAGGAATCTTGTGGAGAAGGCCCAGCTTGCCTGCAGAAAGATAGGGGATATAAGAAGTTTTACAGGAAGAATTGTTACAGGAGATCAATTTATCTGCAGCACTGAAAAGATAAAGTATTTAAATAGTGAATTCAATGCACTTGCCTGTGAAATGGAAGGTGGGAGTATTGCCCAGACGGCTTATTTGAATAATGTACCTTTTGTAATAATAAGATCTATATCGGACAATGCCAATAATGGTGCCAGCATGGATTATAAAAAATTTGCACCTATTGCTATAAAAAACTCCACTGAGATATTGAAGAATATGATTATGAACTTATAGTTTTTGTCAAGTGATTCTTAGGTTCAGATGGAGTTTGCTTATAATGGTAGCGGTCGGATAGATTATACACCAGGAGGAAAATAATGGAAGTATCTATAATACTACTGGGAATTTTAATAGACAGGATTACTAAGATGTGGGCGGCTCAAAGTCTGGCTCAGGGTTTCCAGGTTGTTATAATAAAAGATATATTTTCATTTCTATATCTGGAGAACAGAGGTGCGGCTTTTGGAATCCTGCAAAATAAGCTTTATTTTTTGGCAGCTATAACAATAATAGTAGTTACAGGCATGATATACTATATGGTGAAACATAGATTGAAATCTATTGTAGTCAGAGTAAGTCTTTCTCTTATAATAAGTGGAGCACTGGGGAATTTAATAGATAGATTGATTTATGGATATGTAGTTGATTTTATTTCGGTTCATTTTAAAAATATCTATTACTTTCCAATATTTAATGTGGCAGATGTTTTTGTAGTAGTGGGAACAATGCTGTTGTTATTTTATTTACTGAAGGAAGAAAAATATGGAAACTAGAGAATTTTCAGTATGCAGCGGAGAGGAAAAAATGCGGCTTGATATGTTTTTGTGTAAACATTTGCCGCATAAGTCCAGAAGCTATGTTCAAAATTTGATAGAAAACAAAAGGGTGAAAGTAAACAAAAAAATAAAAAAAAGTAGTTATAAAGTCAATTGTGAAGATAATGTAATTGTAACACTGCCCGATCCTGTTGAGATGAATATAAAAGGAGAGGATATACCTATCGATATACTTTATGAGGATACAGATATTATTGTAGTAAATAAACCTCAGGGAATGATAGTACATCCTGCATCAGGCGTGTACACAGGTACACTTGTAAATGCACTTTTGAACCACTGCAGTGATTTGTCAGGCATAAATGGTGTGATGAGGCCTGGAATAGTACATAGAATAGATAAGGATACTTCGGGAATACTTGTAGTTGCAAAAAATGACAATGCTCACAACAAATTGGCCCAGCAGTTAAAGGATCACTCTATGACTAGGGAGTATATTGCACTGGTGGAGGGGGTTTTAAAAGAGGATAATGGCATCGTAGATAAGCCTATTGCAAGACATCCTAGAGATAAGGTAAAAATGGCAGTAGTTCATGGGGGTAAAAGGGCAGTTACCCATTATGAAGTCATTAAAAGATTTAAGAGTAATACCTTGATTAAATGTGTACTGGAAACTGGAAGAACCCATCAGATAAGAGTTCATATGGCCTATATTGGCCATCCACTGGTGGGAGATCCGGTATACGGATATAAAAAGCAGAGATTTAGACTAGATGGACAGCTGCTTCATGCTAGAAAATTAGGCTTTGTACATCCTTCAACAGGTAGGTATATGGAGTTTGAGACAGAAATACCGGATTATTTCAAAAAGATAATAGATATAATTGATAAAGGCCATGTTTAACTTATTTCAACCATAATAGGACAGTGATCTGAACCGGTAACTTGAGTTAAGATGGCTGCCTTTTTTACCTTTTTAAGTAGGTTGTTTGATACAAAGTGATAGTCTATTCTCCAGCCTGCATTTCTCTCCCTTGCTTTAAATCTATAACTCCACCAGGAGTATTCTATCTTTTGTGGATTCATATATCTGTAGGTGTCGGTATATCCATTTTTTATGAGCTTGTCTATCCACTGCCTTTCTATGGGAAGGAACCCGGAGCTTTTTTCATTGGCTTTTGCATTTTTTATGTCCATTTCAGTATGGGCAGTATTGTAATCCCCGCATATTAGAAGCTTTTTACTTTTAGATACCAGGAGATTGCAGTAATTTAAAATTGCATCATAAAAGTTCAGTTTGTAGTTCAGTCTTTCCTGGCTCATCTGGCCGTTGGGAAAGTATATGTTAAGCAGGGTAAAGTTTTTAAATTCAATTACGAGGATTCTGCCCTCCGAATCAAATTCTGGAATTCCTATTCCATGTTCTATGGATACAGGTTCAGATTTGCTGTAAACTGCTACACCGCTGTAGCCTTTTTTTTGGGCAAAACTAAAATATGAATGGTATCCACTTATGTTTTTCAATTTATCTTCCAGGGTAGTTTCTTGAAGTTTAGTTTCCTGAACACATAGTATATCAGGATTTTCGTTTTCTATCCATTCAAAAAAGTTCTTTTTTGAGATGGCTCTCAGGCCGTTTACGTTCCAAGAATATATTCTCATAAGTAATATGACTCCTTTTATATAAAATATAGCCCCATGTATATACCCAGGACAGGTTTGACATGGAGCATGGATAACTATCCTATTTTTCTTTTCCTATCCTTTTTATCATTTGAATCATTTAATTCTGCAGCGCTTTTTTCAGGTAATATTAAATTCAGTGCTATTCCGATGATAGATGCAAGAGCAACTCCTGATATCTGCACAGGTGCTCCACCGACACTGAAGTTTATGGAAGCTCCCCCTATACCTATTACTATTATAACAGAAGACAATATGAGATTTCTGTTTTTACTGAAATCTATCTTTTCTTCTACCAGTACCCTAAATCCTGAAGAGGCTATTATACCAAAGAGAAGTATGCTTACTCCCCCTATCACAGGCATTGGCATATTTTCAATAAGTGCAGCTACGGGGCCTATAAAGGAGAGAATAATGGCAATTATTGCAGCACCGCCTATGACCCAGACACTATAGATTTTGGTTATGGCCATAACCCCTATATTTTCTCCATATGTCGTAGTTGGAGGGCCGCCTGTAAAACCTGCAAATATAGTAGCTAAGCCATCTCCCAGTATTGATCTGTGCAAACCTGGATCTTTGGTGAAATCACGTCCTACTACGTTGTTTGTCACGTAAATATGACCTATGTGTTCTGCTAGAGTTACAAATGAAATTGGAGCCATTAGTATCATGGCATTTATATTGAATTTTGGAAGCATAAAGGGTGGTAGACTGAAAAATGAAGTATTCGCTATGGATTTTAAGGATTGTTGTGGTATAACTCCTAAAATTATTGCAGATATATATCCTACTATTATAGCTATCAATATAGGTATTATTCCAAGAAAGCCCTTGAAATACATACTTCCAACTACTGCAACAGCTAAGGTTATTCCAGAAACGCTCATCCATGCCCACCTTGGTATACTCTGCATTTGAGCTGTTGTATAGGTAGGGTTGAATCCAGACCAGTTTATAGCTGTAGTGGCCAGACTTAAGCCTATTACAATTACTATAGATCCTACTACTACAGGAGGAAGAGCTTTATTGAGCCAATTTACTCCACAGAATTTTATTATAATGGCTACTATTACATATACACATCCTGCAGCTATTACACCGGAAAGCATGGCAGATGGTCCATAATTTTGGGATGCGATGAGTATGGGACTTATAAATGCGAAGGAAGAGCCCAGGTAAGCAGGCAGCTTGGCCTTAGTGCATATTATATATATAAGAGTTCCAATGCCGCTGCAGAACAATGCAATGGATGGACTCATACCAGTCAGTATAGGGACCAGTATAGTGGAACCTACCATGGCAAATAGATGTTGGAAACTGAGTGGTATAGTAGTTAATATGGGTAATTTATCTTCTACGTCTACAAAATCTTTCATTTACGACACTCCTTTTTTAGTCTCTCAGGACTATTTTAAAAGTTTTACAGTTCATATATTTTTACTGAATCACTTTTATCTATTTCTGAAATTTCTACAGATATTATTTCTTCCCGGGAAGTAGGTATGTTTTTGCCAACGTAATCAGGTCTTATGGGAAGTTCTCTGTGTCCTCTGTCAATTAAGACCGCCAGCTGTATTAATTTTGGCCTGCCTGAATGAATAATTGCATCCATAGCTGCCCTGGCTGTCCGGCCAGTATAGATTACATCGTCAACTAATATGATCCTTTTATTTTCTACATCTGTTACATCAAATTCTTTTACTACAGGCTGTTCTGAAAGAGTACTTAAATCATCTCTGTAGAGGCTTATATCAACACATTTAACATCCAATTTGACACCTTCAATTTTATAGATATTTTCCGCTATTCTTTCAGCCAGAGGGTATCCTCTCCTTTTTATACCTACAAGCATTATATTTTCCGTGCCCTTGTTTTTTTCCACTATTTCATGAGATATTCTAGTCAATGTCCTGTCCATAGCCTTTTTATCTAAAATGAGTGCTTTTAGCTTCAAAATATCACCTCCTCCATTGCGAGCTTATAGTTAAAAGTTCGTGTCTTAATATATTGGGCATAAAGAAAAGCCCTTCTCCATGTGAGAGGGCGTCCATTCTACTTTACCTTACTGATCTCACTGGATCATTTTAAAGGATATATAACCTTGTTTATTATAAAATAATTTTTTTTATATTTCAAGCCATTTTAAATAAATTTTATTCAATCTGTTCTATAGATGGCATTGAAGAATCCACATACAGTGTTTTATTGGTATAGTATATTACCATTCCTGGTTTTGCTCCATTTGGCTTATGTATATTTTTTATAGAGGTATAGTCTACAGCTACTTTTGAAGAGCCTTTAGCTTTACTATAGTAGGCTGCCAGCATAGCTGCTTCTTCCAGAGTTTTGTCTGGAACTGTACCAAAATTTTTTATTATTACGTGTGAACCGGGAATTTTCTTTGTGTGAAGCCATATATCCCTTTTATCTGCAAATTTAAGAGTAAGGTAGTCATTTTGGAGATTGTTTTTGCCCACATATATTTCTATTCCGTCGCTGGAAAGAAATTTCATGGGCTTAGAAACCCTGGATTTATTTCGTGAATTTGATTTTTTTAGTTTAATGTAGCCTGTTGCCATAAGTTCTCTTTTTATTTCTTCAATATCCTCATAGTTATCCAAGTTTTTTATATTGGTAATAACTGAATTCAGATATTCCAGTTCTTCATTTGCCATACTCAATTGTTCACTGGCAGCCTTTTTTGTCTTTTTTAATTTATTGTATTTTTTAAAATAATGCTGAATGTTTTCAGAAGGAGTTTTATTTTCGTCCAATTTTATATCTAGATACTCATTGTTGTTGTAATAATTTTGAACTTTTATATGGGAGAGCCCCTTTTTTATTTTGTAGATATTAGAGGTAAGCAGTTCTCCACAAATTCGATAAACATCTTTATCTAGAGCATCTTTAATATTCTGGTTTAAAATATCGATTTTTTTATGGCAGCGATCTAGATTTATATTTACAAGTTTTTGAAGATCAGAACTTCTGTTGTTCAATCTATCTGCTTTGTCCTTTTCAAAATAAAATTCCTCTACAAGTTTGGAAGGTGAGGAGTAGAGATTTTCTTTATAGCCGTCTAGATAGGTCAGATTGTCGCAATAAAAGTCTTTTACCACAGAACCTTTTTTGTAGGATACAAAGGAAAATTCGTGATTTTTAAGTTTGTTGAAGATCTTATTACTAAAACCATATAGTATAGTTGCACTTGTTTCATCGAAAACATTCAAGGTTTCAGATAGGTTCAATTCCTCCAATCTGTGAAATAACTCTTTTGAATATGAACTACTGACCCCTGTAAATGTCGAGGAGAAAAATTTTTTATCTATGTATTTTATGCGATTTTGTATAAATGTCTTGAATTCGTTTTTAGAAAAACGAAAAGGATTTAATTTATTTGAGGTCGGTGGAAATATATATTTAATTCCGGGGAATAGTGATCTGACGGTATTTATTTCAGGTGTTATGTGTTTTATACTGTCCATGATTAAATTGTCCCTCTGGCGAATTAGGGTAATATTGCTGTGCCTTCCCATTATTTCTACTATTAATGTGTAAATACTGTTAAATCCCAATTCATCAGAACTTTCAAAATCTAAGAATACAACTCTGTCTGTATCCAATTGTCTTATATTGATTAATTTTGAGGAGTTCAGATATTTTCGCAGTACCATACAAAACATAGGGGGCTGCAGGGGGTTCGGTTTATTTTTATCTGTAATGTGAATTTTAGGATATATGGGGCTGGAACTAATTGAAAGTTTATAGTTTTTTCTGTTGTTTTTCATAGTTAATAATATCTCATCCTTTTCAGGCTGATTGACTTTTTCAATGCGCCCTCCCAGCAGTTCACATTTCAATTCTTCTAAAATACTGTATATAAAAATACCATCTAATGCCATAATATCATCCTCTTTCTTATATTCTGTATTGGGTATTTAATAAATTATATCATCTAAAATTTAATAAATAAAGCTGATCGGAAGATTATGTATAGAATATTGCTTGCCTATGATTCCAGAGTACAACAGTTGTCATTGATAAAAAGTTGACACAGTAGTAAACTTAATTTATGTATGCAAAATTTTACGAAAGGATGAAATTTTAATATGAAATTTACTAAAATGCAGGGAAGCGGAAATGATTTTATAGTCATTGATGATAGAAAAAATAAATTTTTAGGTAAAGAGAGTAAGCTTGGAGTAAAGCTTTGTAATAGGCATTTTGGAATAGGGGCAGATGGTGTATTAATAGTTAGAGGAAGTAAAATTGCACAGATCAAGATGATAATAATTAATTCTGATGGATCTTATGCATCCATGTGTGGAAACGGCATAAGATGTTTTGCAAAATATGTATGGGAGAACAATATAGTAAAGGGTTCTAGCATAAGGATAGAAACGGGAGATGGAATAAAGGAAGCCTTTTTGAATATAGATGCAGATGAGGTTAAGGAAGTTACTGTTGATATGGGGACTCCCTCTTTTGTACCCGGTGAAATTCCAGCTGATTTTGAGGATGAAATTGTCAATAAGGAAATAGAAGCTAATGGAAAAATATATAAAATCACTTCACTGTTTATGGGAGTTCCTCATACAGTTATATTTGGCAGGCTGGAAAAATACCAGGTGAGAGAAGGAAAGTCTGTAGAAAAATATGCTGCATTTCCGCAGGGAACCAATGTAAATTTTTGTGAAATTATAGATAAAAATAATATCAAAGTAAAGACCTGGGAAAGGGGAGCAGGCCCTACTTTAGCCTGTGGTACAGGAAGCTGTGCTTGTGTTGTGGCTGCAAACAAGTTGAATTTTACTGATAAAAAAGTTAAAGTTACAGTACCCGGTGGAAATATATTGGTGGAAATAAGAGGAAATAATGTATTTATGACGGGTCCTGCAGAAGTTTCTTTTAAAGGGGAATATGATATGTAATGAAAATTTTCATGAAGATAATATTCTATACGGCGGTATTTTTAAATATTGTCACTTTGAGTGGATGTAGTTCCAGGAATAAGTATAAAGGCGAGGTTATAAAAGAGCCAAATTATTCTGATGTTATAGTGATTAAAGATGGAGGAGATAAAGAGGATATATTTAATGTACATTCTAATCAATTAGTTAAAAATGGAACTGTCGATCATATCTCAGAAATGGTATATGATACTCAAAAATCTGTTTATGTATATCTGGTTGATAAAAATAAAACCCCAAAAATTGGCAGTAAGGTAGTTGCGTTATATGGAAATACAAAAAGTGAAATCAAGGACTTTTTTGCTGTAAAAGATATAAAAATAAATCCTTCAGGAGATAAGATTGCCTATAGAGCTTTCAACAGTTCTTCTACTGACAGTGCGCAGGGTATGAAAGTATATGATTTGAAAAATAAAAAATATATAGAACTTAAATCTAAAGTTTTGGTTTCAGGGAATTTATATGAATGGCTGGACGATCATAGAATAATATATTATGGAAATATAGAGGGGCAAAGAAATTCTGATAAAGTATATCTATATGATCTCAGCAAAGACAGTGAACAGGTATATTTAAATGATACAAGGGGATATTGTATGTATTTTACCACTATAGGGGATGATCTGCTGTTTTCATCACGGAATCAGGATGAATTGGATTTATATTATTACAATCATAAAACTGGACAATTTAAGTTCTTAAGTGATGAGTTTGAACAGATATATGATTCTACGGTGGATAATAAAAATGGCTGTGTATTTTTTATTGGAAAAAATGAAGAAAATATTGAATCGCTTTATAAATTCACACAAAAGGATGGCGGAGTTAGCAGGATAACTTATGATTTCCCAGAAAATATTGCTGAGTACAGCGGTATAGCCCAGAGTAAAAGAGGAGATGTGTATTTTGTGGGAATGGTAAACAGGGGGAGCGGTGAAGATGTATTCATGTATAACATCCGAGATAAATCCATAAATATCATATCTGATCAGGAGGGAATATATAATATTTATAAAGAGAAGTGAAAAATATCACTTTATTTTGATTATAATTGATTAGAAAATATTTTATTGGGATATAATCTCAATAACAAATTATTGTTGAATACGATATTGTTGATTATATGTTTAGAACTGTATGTTGTTTGAAGTTTGTACTTTGTATTTTAAAATATAATAGAAAGAGAGAAATAATATGTTTTCCACAGAGATGAAAGAAGTAAACATTGATGAAATTTTATTGGAACCAGATATAGTGAAGAGGATACCTGAAGAGATAGCCAGAGATAATTGTGTGATTGCATTGAAGCGGGCTGATGAACAGATCATTATAGCTGCAGATAAAACTCCAGATATTAATTTAGTGGAGGAACTAAAGTTCATATTAGGTGTTGAATTGAGATTTGTTAAAGCTGACAGAAGAAAAATATACGATTTGATAAATACATATTATTGCAGGGAGAATTTACACCATGCATTGAAAGACATAAAGATGAATAAAAATACTTCACAGATGACCGGGGAAAACATTTCAGATATACATAAATTTCAAAGTTCCCCTGTAGTTAAGGCAGCTAATTACATAATAAATAAAGCCATAGATGAGAGGGCCAGTGATCTTCACATAGAGCCCTTTCAAAAAAGTGTGACTATAAGGATGAGAGTGGATGGCATTATATATGAGTACATAAAAATACCTAGAAATATATATCCACTTTTATGTACAAGAATAAAAATAATGGCCCAGATGGATATAGCTGAAAAAAGACTTCCACAGGATGGAAAAATAAAATATACTAAGGGAAATTTCAATTATGATATTAGAGTGTCTACTCTTCCAACTATATATGGGGAAAAAGTGGTTTTGAGAATTTTATATAGGGATACTGAGATAAAAAATCTCAATATGCTTGGATTTTTAAAAGAAGATGAGACAAAGATAAAAAACATGTTAAACAGGAGTTCAGGTCTCATTTTAGTGACGGGTCCAACTGCTCGCGGAATAAAATTGCGACATATCGGACAGGCTATTTTTTAGTTTTTTTTAGAGCCAAATATATTTATTTGGGCTTCCTGCTTGTCCCCATCCCAATAGATCGATTCAACCAGTGCAGATATTAAATATTTCTTTAGCTTAATGTCGGGTGTATCTATTAATTTATTAAATTGTCTTGCGGTGTCAATCATTAAATTTATATCAAAAGATTTTTCGTTAGATTCAGCAGCCATGACCTCAGATTCTGCAAGCTTATCCTTGAATTTTTTGTTTTCAGCATCTAATTTTTCAATCTCCTTTAGTATGTAGTTAGCCGCAACACTATTTTGATTTTGGGATAATTGTTTAACCAGATTTTCTATGGCATTTTCATTAGTGGATATTTTCTCTCTAAAAACTTTTATGTTGTTTTTAGGCTCATTGTTTTTAGCAGAATGGCACTTGAATTCTTCTAGCTGTTTAATAAGCAACCCTTTATCAGCTGTAAGTATCTTTAGCCGATTTATAACATATGCATCTAATTTGGCCCCATTTGCGTTTTTGCTGGTACATCTTGCTCTGCTGGATGATGCTTTAAGATCGCACTCATAGTAGTATCTTTTGGAGCCATCTTTCTTTTTAGAACCATATGTAATTCTCATCGGGGAGCCACAACTTTTGCATCTTATCATACCGGTAAGTAGTGCGGTATTGGATTTTCCCAAAGCAGGTATAGCCTTACTATTGTTTTTATCTAATCTATATTGTACTTTTAGCCAACTATCAGCACTAATTATTCCTTTATGTTTTGTCATAGCTGCTATCCATTCTGTTCTATCTCTCTGGATGCCTTTTTTATTTTTCTTATTATAGATCAGCATACCATGAATATTATCTGCTGAACCTGCAGTTATTATGTTTTTGCTTTGCAGGTACTCCATAACTTTGTTATCTGCTGCAACATAAGCAGGGTTCCTTAAAATAGATGCAATAACCCTGGAACTAAAATCCTTGTTGTTTCTGGTCTTTATGTTGTTTTGGAGTAAATACTTTCTCACTTGGTATATAGACCCGAGCTCTATATATTTATTATACAACCATTTTACAAATTTCAATTCTTGAGAAACAGGGGACAATTTATGCATGGATCTTTCCTTCATTTCAGCGTCAAAATAAAATATCTTTTCCGATTTGAATCCTATTGGAGGCTGTCCACCAAGCCATCTGCCGGTTTTGGCAAGTTCCAGCATATTATCACGAACTCTTTCTGCAATGGTTTCACGCTCCAATTGGGCGAATACACTAGCGATATATACCATGGCTTTTCCCATGGGAGTGGAGGTATCAAACTGCTCTTTTATACTTATAAAGGAGATGTTATGTTGTTCCAACAGTTCCAGCGTAGCAGAGAAATCGGCAACATTCCTGCTTATACGGTCCAGCCTGTAGCATACAAGAGAGTCAAATTTACCGCCTTTTGCATCCAATATCATTTTTTGAAACTGTGGTCTATCTATATTGCCACCACTAAATCCCTCATCCTCATAAATTATAAATTCAATTTTCCCATCAAAATTTTTAGTACAATATTCTTTGCACATTTCTATTTGATTACCGATAGATTCACCTTTACTGGTGAATTTACTTTTTCTTGAATATATTGCTGCCTTCATGTGAATTACCTCCTTATTACAAAATTACAAACTAATGTTCTCTATATTTTAAAAATATATAGGAGATTAACTCCTAATGTAAAATTTATATGCTGTGCTATATTTTTCTTATAATTCAACTCTTTCAACAGGGCTAAAACCCAAAGTCTTTCTGAATTTCATATTACAAGTAAAGTTATTCATTGCATCAGATGGGTCTAACAGATCAAAATTCAATTTATCTAATATTTCTCTTTCTATCTTTACTGAAACAATAGTTGCTTTTTCTTCAACTCCAGTTTGAGTATTAATAAAAGTATCATTAGCATGAATTAATACTTTTTTAAGAGGCAATATAGCAAACATATCTCTAGCAATTCTTAAAATACAACTACAAATGTAGTCTTGAGTTAAATCAAATTTTTTGCTTTTAGGCATTTTCCTTTTTGAAAGTCTCCCGGTCGAAGTTAAAGAGAGCACTTGTTTAGGTATAACCTGTTCCGACATTACCTCAAATTCGATTTCAGCTAAATTTGGATCTTGAATAAATATTTCAAATCCACTTCCTAAATTCAACAAATCATCTAATGGTTTAAGTTCCTCAATTACAGCTAACATGACATCTATATTTCCATTAAGTATACTTAAAGAAGTTTTATGGAGCGATTTCCAGTTATTATAGTCTTCTGTATCCGCCTCTTTTGCAGCTGTAACAGCAGATTTTAATTTTTCTCTTTTGGATAAATCTAAAAATTTGAAGATCCTTGCTAAAAAGCCGGGCTTATATGATATAAGTTTTGTTAGGGCTTCTTTTTCTTTTGGACCAGTTTCTTCAGGATTAAAAGGTGGATTCATAGTAGAAATAGCTTTCCAATCTATGTATTCATCACAAACTTTATGTACGGATTTAATACTATTAATTTTATCCAAATATTCATCAACACATTGTCCAGCTTTTTCTATTTCTAATTGTTTTTGATATTCTTTGGCTCTTTGTTTAGCTATAGTAGATTGACGTTTTTGGTAGCTATTTCTTTTCCTGCTAGAACTTTTAGAGTAAGAGATACCAGTACCAGGAATACTTACAGTTGCAGTTCTACGACCGCTTGAGTTTATACTATATCTTAAGCCTTTAGTGCCAAAACTAATTCCAGCACTTTTTTTACCTAGATTTAACCTCACACCAGGCATGATTTTTATGCTTTTTCTCATTCTAAAACCCATAATGCATAATGCACCTCTTTAGTGATTTTTTATAAAATTATAATTTCTTAAATTTATATTTAACCAGCTGTTTAGGAACTCCATAATAACAAGCTAATTGATCTAGTGACATATTCTCTAAGTAACATTTATCAATATCTTTTTCATTAATTAAAAGTTCAGCAGCAAATTTATTGGCTTGTATTTCGACCTTGCCTCTAGGAAAGAGAGTATATTCGTGTATAAATACAGTTTGATTGCTGCAATGCAGCAAAGCATGTCCCAATTCGTGAGCTATAACAAGTCTTTGTACAAATTCTTGTAAATTTGAATTTACTATAATAAATTTTTTCCCAAATTCTTTTTTAAAAAAGCCCATAGTTTTTTTGTAAGGCCTTTTTATAATCGTAATTCCTAATTCTTTAGCCAGTTTCTCAGGATTTCTCGTACCGTACTTTTGAATTAAATGTTTAACTCTTGCATGAATATTTATCACTAGATCACCTACTTATCCTCTTTAGGTTTTCTTTTATTCATTGCCTTAGCCTTCCAGAATATTTCACTCATGGTATCTAAAATTTCTTTTTTATCCTCCTCGTCAAATTCATCATTCATAAAGAAAGCTTCATTAGCCTTTTTCATATGCTCTAAATATTGTTTTTTATCACGAGAAGTTACTTTATATTTATCTGTGTATTCTTTTGGAATATTTATTTCTATTTCAGATTCCCTTGTATCTGTATTATCTAATAGATAATCTACGGAAACATTAAAATGTTGAGCTATCTTTTTTAATGTCTCTATATCTGGTGATCTTCTATTTTGTTCATACATCCCAATAGTGCTTGAAGAAATTTTTAAAATTTTTGCAAGCTCCTGCTGAGTCATATTTTTATCAGTTCTTAATTTTTTCAGTTTTTCTCCAAACATTTAACTCACCTCATAGCTATATTTTAACACATAATGTGTAATTTAAAATATTTTACACAAAATGTGTGAATATATATTGACACAACACAATACGTGTGATAATATGAAACCATAAACAACACATAACGTGTACAAGACGAAAGGAGGCTTATTATGAATTCAAAATTAATAGAATTCAGAGAATCCCTAAATATGAGTCAAAAAGATATGGCATCAGCTTTGGGAATATCATCATCCTTTTATATTAAAATTGAGTTAGGTCAAAGAAATCCAAGCTTTAATTTTATTAAAAAGATGAAAGAAAAGTTTAACATAAATGTGGATGAAATTTTTTTTAAAAAACAATCACACGAAATGTGTATAAATAATCAAAGACAAGTAGTATAGTCCCATAATCTAATTCTAACAGCAAGAAGAGACAAGTAGAATATAATTTCATACAACTTTTACTATTAAAAAGCACAATCTCAATATAGAAAGGGATGAAAATATATGAGCAGATCAATAAGAGATACAGATACCATCTATAAAAAAGCAAGGATAAAAGCATCAGAAAACAATGACAAACTCAGAAGCAGAGAAGGAGCTAGTGAACTGCTGGATGTCAGCGTTGGTTCTCTTCTTAATTATGAAACAGGAGTTTGTAAGCAGATACCTGCAGATGTAGTTGTCAAGATGGCTGAAATCTACAATGCTCCGGAGCTTATGAATTACTATTGTTGCAATGAATGTCCTATAGGGAAACATACAGTGCCACAAATAGAGGTACTAGAAATTGATAGGGTTACAATTCAAATTTTATCTTCACTAGAAAATATCAGTAACGTGAGAAAGGAATTATTAGATATTACATCTGATGGAGTTATCACAGAAGAGGAAAAACCTAAGTTAAAATCCATTGTGAAAGCATTAGATGAATTGTCTATAAATGCTCAGGAATTAAAGCTTTGTGTTCAGAAAAAACTGAAGTAGGGAGGGGGAAAATTGGCAGACATAAAAAGTGTAATAGTCAATTGGCCACAGACAGAAGAAGGAATGAAAGAAGTCCAAAGACGATTTACTATAGCGCTTGCAAGGATAATTTGGGAGACAAGAACTCCTAAAGAGGTTGACCAAATAATCGCTGGGCTGAAGAAACATAAATGGAACGAGCCAATTTTAAGGAGGGATGAAATTGAATAATTTGATAAAAATATCGGACAAGGGTTTAGTAAGCGCAAAAGAGTTATATCTGGGTTTGGGATTGAGCAGAGGCGAATGGTCCAGGTGGTATCCAAGCAATATAGAGGGAAATGAATTTTTTAAGGAAAACACCGATTGGACGCGATTCGTGATTACCCCGAATCGAGGCGGAAAGCCAGAAACTGATTTTGCAATAACAATTGAATTTGCCAAACATATAGCAATGATGGCCAGGACAGAAAAGTCACATGAATATAGAAATTATTTCATTCAATGTGAGAGAAAAATTAAGGAGCAGCAGAAACCAACATGCATAGAGGATGTTCTTATTCAATCATTACAGGAAATGAAGGACATGCGCCTGCAGATTGAGGAAGCCAAGAAACAGGCTAGTGAGGTCAAGGAAGAAGTTCAGGACATAAGAAATGTAATTACCTTGAATCCTCAAGCAGCATGGCGCCGGGAGTGTAACAGGATTTTAAATGCCATAGGCAGAGAACTTGGAGATTACAAAACTCCAAAAGACCAGGTGTATGAAGCCTTGAAAATCAGAGGGAAATGCAGGCCGAATGTATTGGTGCTTAATCTTAAAAAGAGAGCTGCAGCAAATGGCATGGCTCCAAGCAGGGTGGAAAAGTTAAATATTCTGGATGTATTGGAGAATGAGCCAAGGCTCAAGGAAATCTATATAAGCATAGTAAAGGAAATGGCCATAAAGAATGGCGTCAGAATAAGAGAGGAGGCGGCAATATGACTGAATACACATTAGCTCAGATGATTGACAAGCTCGGGAGGAACCCAAATTTGAAATTTCAATTTGTTGAAGATGAAATATACAAAGAAAATGGAAACGGAATTGTAATTGCTTTAGATGAAGATGGCAGAGTTATAAATGAGGCAGGCAGGCCTATATTATCGAATTTTAGCTTGAGCAGCAAATTCAGGCTGGTGAATGAGCCAGTAAGTGTAAAGGAGGCTTTTAAGGCGTTTGAGGAAGGAAAGACAATTTATTGTGATAATGAGGGAATTAGATATTATTATGAGCCTGAACTACTTGGAAGATGTACCGTTTTAAAAAATCAATTTAGCAAAGCAATTTCAGTTCAAGAACTCTTATATGGCAAGTGGTTTATAAAGGAGGATGATTAAATGTTTGATGTCACTAAGATAAAAGGCTACAGCAAGCTGGCTGATTACGAGAAAGACGTATTTCATAGTTTTTGCAGAAACTTCTACAGCATGTGGGAAGAACCAGAAAAGCATGCACCCATAAAAGTGAAAAGAGAAGAAAGCTATCTGAGGGTGACACTGAATGACGGTGACTGGCTGCATGTGTTAGGGAATGGAGATTGGTACTAGGAGGGAGAAGGATGGTATTTGAGAATCTAATGGCGCTTTGGATTGCAGTAGAGAAACAGTGCCCACAGGAGGTTGCATTCAAGTATCTGGATAGATATCTGGGGGATGGACCTAAACAAGCACCTAAATTTAGATGGACACCGCAGGATGTGGAGGATGTGATGAAATTTAGAAAGGAGGGTATAAACTGCACGGAGATAGGTAGTTACTATGGGCTTAAAGGGGCAAGCATATCATATTTACTTTGTAGAAAAAGAAAGGAGGTAAGGGCATGATTAGACAGTTATTTAAAGATGCTGGGATTAAGGTAACTGACCAAGAATTCAAAGAAATTATGTGTATGACTACAGATGATATTCGGGAGAATCGTATTAAATTCGGGAAAAGGACCAGCCTGCAGCAAGTGGTCACTATAGCCAAAAGAAGTTTAAAGGTGCTAAGGCAATGTGATACGGCATTAAGGCTTTATTTTGACCGGAAAGTGGGCGTGTGAATGGGGGAGCAGCTGTCATTTTTGGAAAGCAACCAAATGGAAATATTATGCCAGGCATTGCAAGGGAAAAGAAAAAAGCTGTGTAATGTCCATAGATTTTACAAGGGAGCTATAGCGTTAATAAGCTATCCGGGGAATAAGGACAGTTATTATGCACCTCTTATTGTAAAAGAAAACGGAAAATACAAAAATGCTGAAAGTTTTCAGGTTTTAAAGGAAGGTGAGTGAATGAATAGTGAAGGTGTATGCAAGAATTCTTATAAATGTGGAGGTAATTGCTGGCTTAATATAGCAGGGATTTTTGATGTATGGGAAATTATATCTAAAAAGTGCAAAGGTTCAATTGAAGAGCAGGATATGCTTAATGATATGTTTTATAGCAAAAGAGATAGAAAAGAAATTTTAGAGAAGTATGATTTCACTCAAGATGAAAAAAGAATATTAGATAAATTTTGGTTATAGAAGGTGAGTAGATGGAATCCGTTAGAGATAAGGTAGACAAGGTAGTTGAACTTGTACAGGATAGGAATTTAGATACCAAAGAAGCCATAGAACTGGTTAGAAATTATGATTTAGATAATAACGGTCAGCTTTATGATGCAGATACCGGAGAAACTATTTGTGACATTGAACTTGCTACAGATGAACAAATAAGAATTTTATTACAGACAGAAAAAGACCCTCTGCAAAGGGTCCAGAAATAAATAATCATTAGTTCCATTTTACATTGGAACGGTAGAAAAATCAAATATGGGGAGGTAGAACATGAAAAGTAAAACCAAAATGAGATTTCAGAGTATAGAGGAAAGAGACAAGCAATTGAGCCAGTTTAAGACTATCGGATACACAATAGACAAGAAAGACCCTTTGATTGTATGGTTAAGCATTTAAGGAGGGGGAGAAAAAATATGAGTAAATTATATGAAATAAGTGAGAGATATAAAAATATTCAGGTGCTTCTGGATAACCCAGAGTTGCCAAACGGAGAGATAAAGAAGGCCCTTGACAACATAGGAGAGGAATTTGATATAAAGGCGGAAAATGTAGCCAAGGTTATAAGCGCTATGAACTCAGATGCAGATGGAATTAAAAGAGAAGTAGAAAGACTGCAGGAGAGAAAAAGGACCATAGAAAACAGAGTTAAAGGCTTAAAAACCTATATTTATGAGCAGATGCAGGCTACGGGAAAACAGAAAATCAAGGGTACATTATTTACGTTAGCGATTCAAAAAAATGCTCCAAGCGTAAATGTTATAAATGAAGACATTGTCCCTGCACAATATAAAATACCACAGCCTTCTAAGCTAGACAAGAAAGCTATATTGGCAGATTTGAAGCAAGGCATAGAGATAAATGGTGTTGAGGTAAAACAGGGTACAAGTTTAAGAATCAGATAAGGGGGAAATTTATTATGGAAAACGCAATGATGGTAAGGCAGGACCAAGCAATAAGCCTATTGGACAGTATGGAAATAGGAGAAGTAAGGAATACATTGGGAAAGATAGCACAGTTCCAGTCAATTATACAGAGAACATTGAAGAATGGACATGATTATGGAGAAATAGGAGGGGTTACCAAGCCTACGCTTCTTAAACCGGGTGCAGAAAAGATACTTATGCTCATGGGACTCACAAGTGAGTATGACATAGTTGAAAAAATTGAGGACTATGACAAGGGAGTATTCGCATATACCATAAAGTGCATATTGAGAAAGAATGGCCAAAAGATAACCGAAGGTGTCGGAAGCTGTAACTCAAAAGAGGACAAATACCGCTATAGGTGGGTTAGAGAGGACGATCTGCCTGTAGGAATAGATAAAGATACAGTCAAAAGTAAAACGGACAATTATGGGCACACCAAGTATAAAATCGAAAATGATGATATATGCAGCCAGGCAAATACAATACTTAAGATGGCGAAAAAAAGAGCTCAAATAGATGCAACATTAACGGTGGCAAGTTTAAGTGAAATATTTACCCAGGATGTCGAAGACATGGCACAGTTTCAAGAAAGAGAAAACGTGGAGAATATGAAGGCTGATGAAGTTGTAAATATCGTAGTTAGGTTTGGAAAACATAAGGGTAAGACATTAGGACAGATAATGAGCATAGCTCCGGATTATATAAAATGGCTCGCTCAAAATGGTAAGGATCCGGCTATGAGAAAAGCATGTTCTATGATTTTGAGCTCCAATACAAATACAAAACCTGACAAGGAAGAAAAGCAACAGGATGAAACGGATCCGTATGAAGGCACACCGTTTGCAGATGATGTTGAAAGCTAAAAAATATTTTGGGCATGACTTATGTGGGCACAATGCAGCTGCCCACCCCTTAGAGGGGGATTGATTATGAACTATATAAAAGAGATTAATGCCTTCCGGAATTATTTAAGGACCAATTCTATTCCTGCAATCGCTCAGGCCCTATGGTATGCAATCATAGACTACCATAACCACAGCAATTGGGAACCATGGATTACCATAGATAATTTGCGGCTAATGGCAGACTTGGAAATCTCAAAAGGAACCCTTATAAAACATAGAAATATTCTTATACAAAATGAGCTGCTTTTATATAAGTCCATACCGAGGAAGAAGAATTCAGGCAAATATTGTCTGGTAAGTTTAGTTGAAAAACAGGGGGTTGGTGTACAAACTGGTACAAAAAATAAACCAGATAGTGAACCAGATAAACCAAATAATCAATCTGGTATAAATTTTGAACCAGTTCATGAACCAGACCTTGAACCAGAGTGTGAACCAGATCGTGAACCAGTTGTGCCCGGGATGCCGCACTGTGAGCCACTTCTTGAGAGACATAAACTAAAAACTAAACTAAACAAAAAAGATAATACTACTACTCCTACTATAGAGAACCAGCCTGTGGATAATGTGGATAACTCAAACTATGTTGATTTCTTCAACAACAACTTTGGGCATCTCATAACGCAGTTTGAGATGGAGCTTTTAGAAAGCTATGTGGAGGACGGCATGGAACCGGAGGTTATTACACTGGCACTGCAGGAGGCAGTAGAGAGCAACAAAAGAGATATACGGTATGCGAAAGCAGTACTCAACCGGTGGAAGGATAACCAACTGAATACGGTCCAGGCGGTTATGGCAGATAAAAAAGGATTCGAGCTGAAGAAGAATCAAAAAAATAAAAATAAAAGTCCCGGGAGAAGTGCACCCAATTACGGCAAAAAAGAGAGTACGTTCAACAATTTCAAGCAGAGGAGCTATGACTTTGATGATTTAGAAAAAAAACTTTTAGGATGGAAGGATACATGATGAGTAAATCAAAGATCGTAAAGAATTCCAAACCTATAAAATTCGGCAGTCAGATAGGGATGGTGATAGATGAATTGGACAGAGGAAGAGTACGAAGCGTATCTCAAAAAGAGGGGTCAGAAAGTAGAGAAGCCAAAGGTTCAAAAGTACAAGAATAAAGGTGTCTGGTATGACGGCATGTATTTTAGGTCCCAGCTTGAGTGCAAGAGATATTGTCAGTTAAAAATTTTGTGTAGCAATGGAGAGATAGCAGGATTTGTGCTGCAGCCGGAATTTATCCTGCAGGAAGGAAATGATGAAAACAGGGGCATTACTTACAAGGCTGATTTCTTAATACTAAACAAGGACGGAAGCTATAGCGTTGAGGACACTAAGGGGTACGAGAGCCAACAATGGAAACGGACTCTAAAACAGTTCAAGCTCAGGTATCCAGAGATTGATTTAAAGATTTTGAAGGAGGTATGAATATGCTTATGACTGAGTTCTACCGCCAGGCTATTGCAAAGGTGGAAAATGAAATTAGAATGGCGGAGCTGGAGAGGGACTTCAAAAAGGTTGCCAAACTGATGGGAGAAAAGTCCAGGTGGGAAGATAGAGCCAGGAAGGATGGAGTTAGCTTTTAAAATGAATATCAGTTGTTCGGAAAAACCAAACAACTTGAGCTGAAAATATTGTGAAGGAGTGAATCAGAATTGTCTAAGGAAGAAATGAAAGTATATTTTGATGGTGATAGTAACTGGTACGCCAGCCCATGGGACATTGAAAAAACCAGGTTATGGATTATAAAGAATTATCAGTTAGATGATGAATTTGAGTTAGAAGAATGTGACTTAGATAATGACGGAATGTGGTATGAGACGAATGATAAAAAAGATATAGAGGAATTAGAAGATTATGATGAACAATGCAAAGGTGGAATAGGTGATTTAAGGCGTACTGATGAAAATTTAATTGAAAGGCTTATGAGTTTTAGAGATGTTTTAAAAATTCAAGGAGTCTCCACAGAACCATATGTAATAGCGACAACTAATTATTAATATGCAGTTTAAAGAAAAACCTAGGGAGGAAAAGCATTGGAAGATTATAAATATTCCTTAGATATCATGAGGCAGGAATTAAAAAGCAAGTGGATTTGTCCAGAGATTAAATATGCGCTTAAAGCAAGTATAGAAGCTTTGGGAAAGCAGATACCTCAAAGGCCAACTCACTTGACGGCCAAGAATGATATTAAAATTGGAAGCTTTATATTTCATAAGGGCTGTAAGATTTATAGCTGTAAATGTAAGGAATGGGTAGGATATAAGGATCCATTTTGTAAACACTGTGGCCAAAAATTGAAGTGGGATTAAATAATGTAAAATGGTTCTTTGAAAATTGAATAGTACGGTGTTCTTTACTAAAATATGATTTTATAATAGAGTAGATATAATCACGTTTTCAAAAATCATAACATATTATAATCTTGTAACACTATGCAGGAAAGGAACAATATGTATAATACTCACAGAAAGTATCCATATTATTGTTATAATGCTTATCGGTGTCCATATTTAGATAATATGCCAATGGATGATAGCTCAATTCGTCTGAGGGATTATGGACCACACCCCTTTGTAGTAAATATAAATGAAGCCACAAAGCAGAACAATAATTTTCGTACTGCTTTGTGGACCGGAAACCATCTTCAAGTTACGCTGATGAGCATCAATGTTGGTGATGATATCGGCTTGGAAATGCATCCGAATGTTGATCAGTTTATACGTGTTGAAGAAGGCCAGGGACTTGTTAGGATGGGAAATAGAAGGGATAACTTGAATTTTCAAAGAAGAGTGGAAGATGACTTTGCAATAATGGTACCAGCTGGCACATGGCACAATATCATTAATATAGGTAATAGGCCACTTAAAGTATACTCTATTTATGCGCCCCCTCAGCATCCAAGAAATACAGTTCATGTAACTAAAGCGGATGCAGAAGCTGCTGAAAAGAGTCAGCAATGATTAAAAAAAGAACAATCATGTTTAGCACCGTATTATTCAAGTGAATTTTACGGTGTTTTTATATTAAAAAACCCAGGGGTGAAAGCCCCTGGAATGAGGTTTAAAAATGAAGTCAAATAAAAGTACATGAATAGGGTATGCAGAAATTAAATAATTATTCTGGACATAGTTTTAAGAGGTGTGTGAGAAGGCAGGTGGTGAAATGAATAAGAGTACTAAAATCAGGGCAATGGGAATACCTTACTGGAACTTCAAGGAGAAAATCAGGATTACGAAAGAGTTCGAAAAATATTACCGCATTGAAGATTTTGGGCGGGATGGGTTGACTGGGATTTTGTATATGGAGAGAAAGTATGGCTAAATTGATTTGTTTTGTTGAATTGTATCTTCTGTGTGTGGGCATATTTGTTGGAGTAATGGCAATGGTAGTGATGATGATTAGGCATAAACAATAAATAAGTAGGAGGGATAGCTGTTGGATAAAGAGACATTTAAAAAGACAGAAGGGAAATTATATGGCTATTTTAGAGATCTTAAGGAAATGGAGCTACTGGAAATTGACTGCAGGGAGCTTCAGGAGCAGGAGGAAAGTATTGAATGGGACATAAAACACTGTAATGTATATGTAAGCCCAGACAGTCATATGAGCCCAAGTTTTAGCGAAAGAGTACAGGTGAGCCCTACAGGTGAAGGAGTAGCAGAAAAGGACATTGTGCGGGAAACTGAGAAGCTTGAGCATGAACTGGAGTATGTGAGCGGAAAACTTCGCAGAAATAGGGCAAGGATAAGACAACTAAAGAGAAATATATCTCCGTTGAAAAAAGTTCTGACAGTCCCTCCACTGTCTAAAGAGATGATGGATTTTATTGAATATAAATATAAGCTGGATAAAGGTTTTGGGTGGATAGCTGCTGAAATGTACGGCGGTGTGAGGAGCACTGCTTACAGGAGGCGTGAGGAGATTCTTGAGGATATTGTGAAGTGGGAAAGTTTGTATGGTGATAAAACTAAGTAGTATAAACATGTAATATATGTAAAAAATAATAATATTAATTAAATATTTATTTAATTTGGAGGCGTCAATATGAAAGAAATTACCTATAAAGATATAGATGAAATTAAAGAAAAACTTGATACCATAATCAAACAAAATGATAGTATTAAATTAATTATAGATAATTTTGACATACCATTAAAAAATAAAGAACTGGATAAAAATAAAACAACTGAAGAATTTTTGAGAAAGTTTATGGATGAAAACTAATCATCCATAAACTCCTGAAGAAAATCTTCTACATTAGGAAATTGCTTTTTTACTAGATTTTGAAGCCTTAACAGTTCTTGTTGATGCGTGAGATTTCTATCTTCATTCTTGTTAATGCACTGTATATCCTTACTATCCAAAGATGGAATTATAATTAAGTAAATATTTTTAAATACATCTTCGCATAATACAAAATAACCACTATTTATTTCTAATGAAAATGAAGAATTATAATTCAAGTCATTAGGTGATATATTTTCGCATATATCGATCACATCTGCATTTTCAGATAAATAAAACCATTTAATTTTATTAGATTTTGTTTGAATGATTAATTTACTAATTATTTTTTCTACAGAAATCATTTATTCCTTCCTCCTTTTTGTAACAACGTCCTATTAAAAAGTCTAAATAAATGCATATTTTATTAAAATTAATTTTATTAAAGTTTTTCTTTAAATAAAGCTTAATAAAAAACAATTTAATTAAGTCCTTTTGTGCGAGTAGAATTTTGTACTGAGTTTCAAATTTAAAAATGTCTTCTAGAATATCATGTATAATTTGTCTTGACTTTAAATTATCTTTTAAAATGCTATCTTTGTAACCTCTGAATCTTGCCACAAATTGAGTTCTACTTTCATTATAATTTTGGGCAGCTAGTATGTGATTGAGTGTTTTAGCAATGCTGCTAGATTTATGAGTTACATAAATTGATAATGTAAATCCAAATATGCCTGATATTGAGACAAGAAATATAAAATATGTATTTGTATTTAGGTTATTTATAAAATTGTACAAACATCACCTCACCATCCTTTATAATATATTTTAACATTATATACATGAATTCTTATGTAATATAAAAAATAAATAAAAAATCATGAGACAAATTTGGGACAAAAATAGGACAAAAGTGGGACAAAGTTGGGAAAAATTTTCGGAAGGATGATATATAATATAAATGAAATTTGAAGAATTCAATTTAACAAAAGTATAACATGTCCCCTTTTATGGTTTGGGTAAACTATATTCTTTTTTAGGAGTTGGTTGGATGAAGGCTGTTGTAGATAAAAAGCAGGTTGAGAAATTGTACAATGAAGGGTTTACAGCTCCTGAGATTGCCAGGAAATTAAATTGCAAAAAGGATACTGTTAAGAAGTGCATTCAGAGAAATTTTGGCTTTTTTAAAGGCTTGCATAAAATGGAGCTAGCTCGCAGACGTGAAATAGTAAAGGCAGTCAATTACCAAGCAAATAGGTATATGGGAGATAGCACATTTGTAAAAAAGAATAGATCCATATATAAAACAAGGCCCAACGGAGATATAGTGCTGAATAAAGAAGTTGCTCCGGTTGTCACATGGGACACGCCGAGAAGGCTGGCGAATGAATATAAAGATAGATTGTAATACCCTCCTTTTAGTATGAACCCGCCAAGCCTCTTAACAATGCGGAACTGGCGGGATAAATTTTTTATAAGATTTTAAGGTAATTTTAATAATTCAAGAATAATATAATAACATGCAAGTAACTTCTTAAATAATAATAGCAAAATTATATTAGTGTCTGCGGTTGCAGGGCACGTTAAACTTAAATGCAACCACCAATAGACTCTTTATAAAATGGACTCCTTTAAGAAAGATATGATGTAAAATAAGCACCCGTTATTTAGGGCGCTTATTTTACATGACTCAAACTTTTTATTATATTTATTGATTTTTGTGTTGACTTAATCCAGAAGCTATTTTTTCGCATTCTACAAGACAATTAGTAATCTGAGTTAATTGATTGTTTATTTGCTTTTTAATATTAGAATTTTCAACCTCATTTGCAGCCATCTGGAGACAGTGCTGGGTACTTTTTAATGATTCCTTTACTTTATGAATGTTATCTCTTGCTTGTGAATTCATTAATTGAATCCTCCTTTACTACCGTGTTTAATTAATATTATTTACAATATGGTAAATATGATACTAGGATTTTTATGAATTGATTTATGAATCTCATTTTATAAATTAAATGAAAGTGAATCGGAAATAATGAATTGTTGGGAGGAAGTAGGCAATAGGTATGGAAAAAGAAAAGCCCAAGAAGAAAAAAGTGAATAAGAATGAATCCGGGAGAGGCGAAGACCTCTCCTTTTGTGATATACAAAAACTGATGCATCACGACTGTTATCGGAGGGTCAAGGGTGCTATTGGGAGGGTGAAATGGATAATAAATGTTACCTATGTATAAGAAAATTGTGATTGTTCAAATGGTGTAGATGCTTTATAATATTAGATAGTTAAATGAAACTGAAAAAAGTTTTGCGTATAGTATTAGCATTTGATATAATAAAAAATCATTTTTTAAAAGAGGGATTTTTGTATGGCTAAAAAGAAGTTTTATGCTGTTAGAGAAGGGAAAATACCAGGTATATATAGTACGTGGAGCGAATGTGAAGAGCAGGTAAAAGGATTTCCTGGTGCAAAGTATCAGTCATTTGTTTCTTTAGAAGAAGCAGAGCGCTACATGTTAGGTAATGTAGCCGAAGAATCCTCTGCCAATACTAAAGAAAACAATGAAATTTCAACAGAAGAATTCAATACAATGGTTGATGAAAAAATTGTATCTTTGAAAGAAGATGAAGCAATAGCATTTGTTGATGGAAGTTATGATGCTACAGCAGAAAAATCAGCATTTGGGGCAATTATTATTAGTTTTGGTGGTAATAAAGATACTCTTTATAAGGCTTTTACAAAAAAATTGGGAGAAAAATTTATTTCATTAAGAAATGTTGCAGCAGAACTTGAGGGAGTTAAAGAAGTAATTAGTTGGGCCATTACATATAAGAAAAGGAAGGTTACAGTTTTTTATGATTATATAGGAATAGAGAAATGGGCAACAGGACAATGGAAAGCAAAAAACGAAGTAACAAAAAAATATGTATCATTTATTCAAGAGAAAAAACATTATATAGAGGTAGAATTTATGAAAGTATTAGCACATTCAGGAGTTAAATTGAATGAGGAAGTTGATACATTAGCTAAAAATGCACTATTAGCTAAAGGATATAAGACATATAATGATGGTTCTGTTTATTTTGTCGGATATGGTTTAGAGGATTGGAAAGCAATTGTTGACTGCATTAACGAAGAAAATGAGGACTTATTAAAAGAAAACATAGTCAAAATTAGTTTGAGTGTAGAGAAGATAGGTACAAGAAATAAGATAACTATTCTTCAATCAGAAAATAAAGTTGTAATTAATTGTTATTCCAATTCAAAATCATATGTACAAGGGAAACAGACGGTGCTGTTTCAAAAAGTAATTGCGACAGCTATTGGATTATTGAAAACTGGACAAAGCGTGATTGAAACATTAAACAGTTACCACGCTTTGACAATAAAGAAAGAGGAAGTTGAAAATAAATTTGAACAAGTATTACCGCATTATAGAAGAGAAAATGAAAAACATTACGCCAATTTGTTGTCATCAGTGTATAATACAATGCTTACAGGATATATGCCAGATTATACATGTTTAGTAACGCCGATTTTTAGAGCATACGAGTTTTACTTGCATAGAATATTAGGAGATATAATGGGGCTTGATACTGAAACCGATAAAGGAACAAATAATTTTTCATATTTTTCAAAAAATAGTACCGGCTTATATGAATGTAATAGTAAAAGTATGGGCAAACTGACTACGGAACAATTGAATTTTTTAAACAAACTATATACTCAATATAATAGCGTTCGTCATCCATATTCTCATTGGTCAGCTAATGATATAGATACAGCAGTTATTACAGATATTGCAATAGCTAGGCAAATAATAATGGATGGGTTTGAATTGATAGATCAATATTATACTTTGTTTTAGATATATTAGGTATAATTGTAATAAAATGGGTATAATTATAATGGAAGGAGGAAAAGGCAATGGAAAAAGTGATGTTTCATCAGATGGTAGATGAAATATATATTGGTATAATTACTATACTTGATTACGAGATAGCAGTACACAAATGCCTAGCAGAAATGTTATTTCCTCCCAAGAGAAATAGTAAGAGGAAGGTTATAGTGGATTTGGCTCTAAAATCCGGAATTAATCAGTATAGATTTGTTGTGTTTGATGTAAACAATGAAGGGAAAATTCTATTAAATAGTAGTGCATATCTCAAACCAAGTAGAGATGTAGTAAAATTGGCTAATGCATTTTTAAAAGAAAGAAAAGAGATTGTATCCCATTCAATGCTACCAAATGCTAAAAAGAAAGAGTTATTAAATGTATATGGAAGTTGATCGTGGATATAGCATCAGAAACTGCAATAAAATTTATGAAAGAGCAAGGTATAATTGAAAATTAAAAAGAGCCTCTTATAAGGGCTCTTTTTGCGTACCCCAAAACAAAACGAATAGGCAGGTGGTGACAATGTAGACATGCCGAGACAGAGAAGTCCGAACAGGGACAAAGCTAAACAAATGTACCTGGAATCGGGTAAAACACTATTATGCAAGGACATAGCGAAGATTTTAAATGTTTCTGAAAGTCAGGTTAGAAATTGGAAAGCCCAAGATAATTGGGACAATAAAAATAAAATTGCGCAATCAAACGGGAATAATTGCGCAATTAAACGAAAAAAAGGTGCCCAACCTAAAAATAAGAATTCAAAAGGTCATGCGAGCAGCGTACCGAAAGGTAATAAAAATGCTGAAACGCATGGCTTTTTTTCTAAGATTTTTCCACCTGAAACAATAGATATAGTGGAGGACATCATGGTTAAAGATCCGCTTGATATGCTGTGGGAGAATATAATAATTCAGTATACGGCCATAGCAAGGTCCCAGAGAATTATGGATGTTACTGAAAAATCAGAAATGATTAAGGAACTCAAAAAATCCAAGGTTAAGACCAAGGATAGAAGTACAGAGAAAACTTCCACCAATGAATCGGAGAAAGAATATGAATATGAGTTCCAATTTGCTTGGGACAGACAGGCAACATTTTTGAAAGCGCAAAGCAGAGCCATGTCTGAATTAAGGAGTCTTATCAAGCAGTATGACGAAATGCTCCATAATAATTGGGATAAGGCTACAGAGGAACAGAAATTGAGGATTGAGAAGTTGAGATGTGAGGTTGATAAAGTTAAGAATCATGATAAAGATAAGTCTATAGAAATTATGGTAAAGAGAAAAAGTGATGAGTAATGATTATAGAAAAAGAAGTAAATCCTGGCTTTGAAGATTTTATTTTCAACTGGGATTATAAATTCTATTTTTTAGTTGGTGGTTATGGATCATCAAAGAGTTATCATGTGGCCTTGAAATTAATACTTAAATTGCTCCAAGAGAAAAGAACTGCACTTGTAGTCAGAGAAGTATTTGACACCATAAGAGACAGCTGCTATTCTCTTTTAGAGGAAATAGTAATTGATATGGGCCTTGATGATAGAATTGAGTTCACAGCTTCACCAATGCAGGTTAAATTCCCCAATGGGTCCAAGATAATATTTAAGGGAATGGATAAACCTTCAAAGCTTAAGTCTATAAATAATGTTTCCATAGTATGGATAGAGGAATGTTCAGAGGTAAAATATGCAGGATTTAAGGAACTTCTAGGGCGTTTGAGGCATCCAAGCCTATCATTGCATATGATACTTTCAACCAATCCTGTGAGCAAGGATAATTGGACATACAAGCACTTCTTCAAAGATGAAAAGAAGAAAATATTCACACTTGATGATGAGGAACTCTATAAAAAAAGAATAGTTATAAGAAACAACACATATTATCATCATTCTTTGGCAGATGATAATTTATTTTTGCCCAAAAGCTATATACAGCAGCTTGATGAACTGAAAGCATATGACCCTGATTTATACAGAATAGCCAGGAGAGGCAGATTTGGAGTAAATGGCAGGAGGGTACTTCCTCAATTTGAAGTTGCTCCACACTATGCGGTACTTGAGGCTATAGGGAATATAAAAAATCCAATCAGGAGAGTTGGCATGGATTTTGGTTTTGAAACTTCATACAATGCTATCGTAAGAATGTGTATTGATGATGATAAAAAGATACTTTATATCTACTGGGAGTATTATAAAAATCAAATGACAGACGATAGAACCGCTGTTGAAATATCAGAATTTAAAGATACACAGGAGCAAATCAATGCAGATTCGGCTGAGCCTAAGACAATTAAATATTACAAGCAGCAAGGATTTAACATTAGAGGAGCCAAAAAGTTTCAAGGGTCCAGGTTGCAGAATACCAAGAAGGTAAAGAGATTTAAGAAAATAATATGTTCCTCTAATTGTACCAATACTATAGCAGAACTCAAGGATTTAACCTATGCAGTAGATAAGAATGGAGAGATTATAGAGGATGAATTTAATGTCGATCCTCACACTTTTAGTTCCATCTGGTATGGACTTGATGGTTATGAAGTTGCTGACATTAAAGAAAAGAAATATGCTGATTCTGTCTATAACAAAGGCAGAGGTCTTAAAAATAACGTCTATCATACAAGGAAAGGAGGTACCGTATTCTAATGAATATAAAACATCAGCTATTAAAACTTACAGATCCACAGCTCAAAGAGAGAAAGCAGTGCAAGAATGATTACTTTTACTATAAAGGCAAATGCCAAGATGAACAGCTTGCAATAAGTGATCCTGATATTATAGGGCAATCCTGGACAGTTAATGATAATTTGGATTATCTTCCTGCGCAGGACATAAGAAACAAGGTGGGTCCGCTTCTCCGTAAACAGGCAAGATTTATGTTCAGCGTGCCTCCGGATATTCTATTCAAGCCCTATGATTTAAAAGATAAAGATGAATGCGAGGAACTAAGGCAGTTTGTAGATAAAATTCTGGCAGACAACAGTTTTTGGAGTGACACTCTGAAAGCTTTTTTAGATTGCACTGTAAGGAGAAGGGTACTTCTTAGAGTTGAAGCCAATCCAGAGCAGCCAATAAATATTTTTTATAACTCCATTAATGATTTTACCTATAGGACTACATCTAGTAATTATAAGAAATTACAGGAGATTATTCTTGTAGTTCAGGAACCAGATACAGCAGATTTGGAACAGGATAAGCAGACATGGTACAGGCATACTTACAGTTTGGAGGATAATACATGTATCCACAAAGTAGAAATATTTGCAAATGGCAACTTTGATATTCCTATATCCACAGAAACAGTGGATACAAAGCTGGATAAGCTTCCAGCATGGGTAATACTCAATGATGCCATGCTTGGAGATATACATGGACAAAGTGATGTAACAGGTCTTAGAGATGCGCAGAACAGTTATAACAGAAAAGTTTCAGATTATGCTGATGCATTGAGGTTCAATATGTTCGGAGAGCGTGTAATTATAGATGCTGATGAAAGCAGTGTGAATAATTGCAAAGTGGCACCGGGTGCAATAATACCATTGAAGAGTATAGATGAGCATACAGCGGATGCCAAAAGGCTTGAAAGTTCATTTACTTCAGCTGAACCCGCGGAGAAGTTTCTTGACAGGGCTGAAAAAGATATGTATGAGATGCTGGACATGCCAAGGCAGGAAGAACTTAAAAATGTACCTTCAGCTAAAGCTTTGAAGTATCTTTATAATGACCTGATAGCCAGGTGCAATGAAAAGTGGAATACATGGGAGCCAGTAATTAAAGATTTAATCAGATTGATTATTGAGTGCTGCAGTAAGTTTAATTGTTATAAAGACTGGAAACATGAATGGGATGACTTGGAATTTAACATTGTATTCAATCATAACTTCCCTATTCCAGAGGATATAGATGATAAAAAGACATTAGCTATGTCAGAAGTTCAAAATAATGTTAGGAGTCACAAGTCCTATATCAAAGATTTCTCCAATACAGAGGATGTTGATGGCGAAATGGATGAAATAATAAAGGATATAGCGGATATAACAGCGGCCGAGAATGAACAAATAGTTCCAAACACTGACAATATTCCTTAAAATATGGTACAATATGCATAAATAGTATCATCTTGATAGGGAGAGGTTCTTATGATTGAGTGGATATATTATGTTGCTGGGATTGTATTTCTAGCGCTGTTTATAATATCTGTTATGGCCAAGCCAATACTTTTTAGGGAGAAGTGGCAAGCAGGATTGGGATATGGAATATATGCCGTTTTGTATTTAGGATTATTTTTCTTAATGTTCTTTGGAGAATATAATGTAACAGCAAATAATGTAAATACTACTGATGTTAAAACATCTAATGTATCTGTAAAAGGACCAGTGGTGGCAATTGAACCTAGAAGTGTAAAAAAGTCTACATTTCAAGATATTCCAGTTCAAGAAGTCAAGGAAATACCTGTTCAAAAAATTGATGTTACTCCAGTACAGAATGTTAGTTCAAATACAACAACTACTACGAGCAGTGGGAATCAATATGTGGATGCAAGTGGAAAAGGGACAATTATAGGTGACACTGACAGTAAGATATATCACTTGCCTGGAGATCCATATTATGAAAAAGAGATGCAAAAAACCAGCAATAATGTTTATTTTAAGACAGCGGCAGAGGCAGAATCAGCAGGGTACAGAGCAATAAAACAGTAATTTTTTATAGCACATCAAGTGCTATTTTTTTATGCTTAAAATTTGGAATGGTGGTACTATGAATGAATATGAAAAATTAATTGAGAATTCCAGAAAGAAACAATCCAAATTGAACTTGAATCAATACAAGCAGATAAGGGATTTATATAGAGATGTTGCCAAAAGCCTACAGATAAAAGCTAACAAAGCAAAAAAAGGCAGTCTTACAGAAAGATGGGCCAAAGATTATGAAAAAGCTGTAAGAGTACAGGTTAGCCAAATGAATGCAGTGCTTAAAAATATTGTATCTGAGAATATAGAAAAGAGTGCTGAAAATGCTACAGATATACAGCTGAACTTCTTTGAACAGATCAATGCAGAGAATGGTCTGGGGATGAGCGAATCTTTTAAAAATATGTTTTCTAGTGTTCCTAATGATGTACTGAAGGATCTTGTATCAGGAGACTTTTATAAAGATGGCAAAGGGCTTTCTCAAAGACTATGGTTTAATGGCAATAAAGTAAATGGGGACATTGATAGGATAATTCAAAAGGGTATAGCAGAAAAGAAGAGCGCTTATGAATTAGCTCAAGATCTCCAGACATATGTAAATCCGAATTCTAAAAAAGATTGGGACTGGAAAAAAGTTTACCCTAATGTGGCTAAAACAATAGATTATAATGCCCAGAGACTTGCAAGAACCTCCATAAGCCATGCTTACACATTATCAATGCTTAAAAGTTGTGAGAAAAATCCTTTTGTCAATAAAGTAAAATGGCACAGCGTATTTGCCCCAGGTAGGACATGTCCTCTTTGCAAAGAAAGAGATGGACAAGAGTATTTGCTTAAAAATTGCCCAATGGATCATCCGAATGGTTTGTGCTATCAAGAACCTTTGTTGGATGATAGTTTGGAGAATATAGGTTCCAGACTTAATAGCTGGGTAAAGGGTGGTAATGATCCAGTATTGGATGATTGGTATGATAAATATGGCGATTATTTCAGTAGAGAGAGTGAAAAAGGCATTAAAAATGTAGCAACTAATGACATAAAAACAATAGAAGATGCAAAGAAAGCACTTACAAATGAAGTAGGCTTTACAGAGGTTGAAGATAGTTTCATGGAAAATGTAGACCCCAAATTGATAATAGACAATACAAGGCAATTAAAAAAATTAGAAAATAAATATGGGGTAATTCATAATTCCACAAACACTACTATATGTTCATCAAATAGAGGGAAAGGCTCCGTTGCTTATGTATCGAATGGCGCGACAAATCCGACTAGACAAAATCTATCTTTGTGTCCAGATGATTACAGTAATTTTAATAAATTAATAAAATATGAGAAAACAGCAACAGAAAAAGGTTATTTTATGCCAAAGGCATTAACTGATAAAGAATTATCCATAAGTTCCGTTACACATGAATATGGACATATGCTTCAAAATAAATTAATAGAAGATGAAATGAGGGCCAAAGGCTGGACACCTGACAATCCTATGCAATTCATAAACACAAAGAGAAAGACTTCAAAAGCAGTGCTTAAATGGTATAAGGATATTGAAATGAAAGTTAAAAAGCGTTGTTATGACGAGATAATTGATATCGCAAAGAAAAATAACCCTAAATTTGATTTTAATAGTAACATATCGAGATACGGCAAAGAAAGTTACGGAGAATTTTTTGCAGAAGTATTTATGAATGCAGAACTCTCAAAGCCTAATGAATTGGGTTTAGCTATGAGAAAATGGCTAAAACCACTTAAAGACATGAGAAATAAAACTATAGCAAAAGACAAAGGGGCAATAAGAGGGGCATTGACGGGTAAAAATGATCCTGATAATAAGTTAAGAGAAAAACATGCTGAACAATACTATAAATCAGTGAGAAATAGAGATAAGAATTTAGAGATAGAAACAATATCTAAAAACACTGGAATTGATGTCAAATCAATAGAAAAAGTTTATAATCATGTGTTTATAAATAAATATGATTTATATGGAGGACATAGAAATTTTGATGCTGATTATGATATGTCACAGTCATGGCAAAGGCTCAGGGAAGGAAAAGGTATTCAAGAACATGACATCATAATGCTGAAGCATGAAAGACTTGAATATGAGCTGATGAACAGATATAATAAAAATTATAAGGAAGCTCATAAATTAGCTGAAAGTAAATATAACTACAGCAAGGCGCTGATTAAATACTTAAAGGAAAATAATTTAGATTAAGGAGGGATGGATATTGGTAACTATAAAATTAATAGAATTGACGGATGATAGAGTGATATATGAGTATTTTCCAGAGGATAACCAAAAACATCCTGGGAAAGTGGCATTAGATTTAAAAACCAAAGAAAGATTATTCCTAAAGGATTCAACAGAAGATTTTGGGAAAAGATATGCTGCGCATGCTATAAAAAGAATTGAGGAATATGCTTCAAAAAAGGATTTTAAAGACAATGATCTTGTAGCGTGGTATTAAAAAGCATTTACTAGATAAAAATAGTAGGTGCTTTTATTTATGGAGGGGATTACATTTTGCAGAAAAAATCTATTAAGAATTTGAAGGTAAACTGTGATAGATGTGGAAAACAATTTGAAATAAAAAAGCTCAAAACCAAATGGATGGATGAAAATGTCCAGAGGACCTATTTTGTTTGTCCATACTGTAATCAGGAATATACTTCGTTTTATGCAGATGAAAGGGTAAGAAAAAATATCAAGGAAATAGAGAAACTTCAAAAGAGATATGACGAAATAGCCCAACAAAATAAAGAGATAATGCAGGAACTTAGGCAAAAGTATGAAGGGAGTAAATTATGAGTTCTATAAGTAGATTGCCGGAAAAATGTTCAAAATGCCCGAATGCTAAAAAGTGCAGCAATAAAAGAATGGAGGCTTGTGCATATTTGAAGCTTCCTAAGAAGCTGTTAAATGATTGCGCTGCTCCTTTAACAAATTCTTTAATGGCACCGGTTGCAAGAGTGCGTAACCCTATAGCAATAAAGATGGGCGATTACGGTACTATAAACACTAGCCTAGAAGAAATTAAGGAAAAGTTAGAAAAAGAATTTTATAAATTAGCATGTGAAAAAGCATCTACCATATATAATGGTTAGCAAGTCTTAGAAATAAGGCTTTTTATTTTTGATCTGAATTAGAAGGGAGGTTATATTAATGCCAAAAGATCTATCTGTAAAAGTAGATATTACGGAAACTGATGCGTTCAAAGGCTTTATAAATATTTTGAAAGAAGTTATGGAAGATAAAAGGGTTCCTGATGCAGTGAAGAATGATATCACGGTTAAAATTAATGACTTAATAAATAAAAATAAGGAGGAACAGTGTAATGCCGAAGTTAAATGAAATTTTAGGAGAGGCTGCTTTTGCACAGATACCAGAGGACATTAAAAAGAAATATGCTGATGTTGATTTGGTGGATAGCACAAGTTATATTGAAAAATCCGAATTGGATACTGCCAATAATTCAATTAAGGATTATAAGAAACAGCTTAAAGATAGGGATAAGCAGCTAGAGGACTTGAAGGAAAAAGCAAAAGGAAACGAGGAACTCACAGCTGAAATTGAAAAATTGAAAGAAGAAAACAAGAATGTGACCAAGGACTATGAAGCTAAGATTGAAAAACTGAATTTTGATACCAAGCTTGATAAGGCTCTTGCAGCTGCTAAGGCTAAAAATCCTAAAACTGTAAAAGCTCTTTTGAATATAGAAAATCTAAAGCTTGATGGTGAAGATATTATAGGGCTTAAAGAGCAACTTGATGGCTTGAAGGAATCTGATGGGTATTTGTTTGATGAAAATGGTACTGAAACAAATTCTAATGCAGGAGTGGGAGGTACTGGGAATATAGGCAATCCCGGCTCACAGCAACCAGGTAAAGGACTAAGCCTGGGGGAAAGACTTGCAAAGCAGAAAACAGAAGCCATGAAAGCTACAGAAGCTCAAAATAAATTCTTTTCAATAGGAGGTACAAATAAATGATTGAGAGCACTAAAACCTATATGGGTGAAAACAAAACTATATTGCAATTTGCAGGAGAATTATTCCAGAATGTTGGAGTAAAAATCAATAGTGCAGATTTTGAACTTGATTCAGCTACAGGTAAAAGGATAGTTAAAGCAGGTACCGTGATAAGTAAAGATGGGAAAATTGTTGATGGTACAACCATAACCAATGATAAGGCTTTTGGACTGGTCTATAGAGATGTAGATCTTACACTATCTAATGGTACTGAAACTATACCTGTTACTGTATTTGGTTTTATAAATGAAGCTGCGTTACCAGCAGAGGTACCTGCTGATGCAAAAGCGGCAATGAAGATGCTAATGTTTTTATAATCTTTAAGGAGGTTTTTTAATAATGGATTGGAGAGATATTATAAACGTACAGGAAATAGCAACATATATACAGAACTTACCGCCAGAGATATTACTTGGTGAAAGCTTATTTCCAAGAACTAAACAGCAGGGAATGGAACTTAAATATATCAAGGGTGCCAATGAGAAGCCAGTAGTTTTGAGACAGTCGACTTTTGATGTAGCTGTCAAAATTAGAGCTTTAAAGGCTCAAGTAGATGAAATTACTAAGCAGATGCCATTTTTCAAAGAATCTGTTTTAATCAATGAAAAAGATAGGCAGGATTTGTTGATGGCACTTGCAGCACAGAAAAGTACCGTTGTTGATATAATAACTCAAAGAATATTTGACAATTACAAAGGGCTTATTAATGCCGGTGATTATCAAATGGAAAGAATGAGAATGCAGCTTCTTGCAGATGGAGTAATAAATATTATATCTGCGGATGGTGATATTGTATTTGATTTTGGAGTTCCTTCAGGACATAAAGAAGTTTTGGCAGGTACTGCAAAATGGTCTGATTCAGATAACTCGAATCCCGTAATAGATATATTGAGATGGAAAAGACAAATGGCCAATGAAGGATATTCTCTTACCAGGGCTGTGACAAGTGCTGAAACTTTTGCCTATATAGCTGCAAACAAGAATATTCAAAAGGCCTTTGCACCACAAAATCCCAATTATTTGATGGGAGATAATGAAGTTAAGGCTTTTATACAGAATAAGACTGGAATAACTTTAGCAAGTGAAGAAGGAACCTATAAGCTTGAGGATGGCAGTTCTCAGCCTTATATGCCTGTGGGTAAATTTACATTAATACCTGATGGTATATTGGGTAATACGTATTATGGAACTACACCAGAAGAGGCGGATAAGTTATTTGGTTCTGGGCTTAATTGTGAAATAGTTAGAACTGGAGTTGCAATAACCACTATGAAGAAAGAAGATCCAGTAACGGTACAGACTAAGGTATCTCAATTGGGGATGCCGAGCTTTGAACGTGCAAATGAATGTTTCTTTGCAACAGTAGCATAGAGATTTCAATTTCTCTGTGCTCAATTTTTTATATGAGAAAGGATGATATAAATGGCAGCAGCCAAGGAAAATGTGGTTGAAGTAACTGCAAAAGTTAATATTAAATATGATAATGACATAAAGAAAGCTGGAGGAAAACTAAAGATAAGAGAATCTGATTTAAAAGAACTTCAGGGTAAAGGATATATAAGTTATATTCCGCCAGTACAGAATCAGCAAACATCACAAAATCCGCCCAGTAAGTAGGTGAAGATTATGGCCAGCGATTTGAATATATTGAAATTTAACCTGCAGGAGAAAGAGTATCCTTATTTTGATGATGAGGATTTACAACTGCTTCTTGATAAAAATGACGGAGATTTGCAGGCTGCAAGTTATGAAGGATGCATGAAAAAAGCTGTAGCAGATGATTCGCTTACCCTATCCAACATAAAGCTTTCTAGCAATAGAGAATATTGGCTTGTACTTGCAAAACAATTTAAACCAGCACCGAATTATATTACCAGCATGAAAAGAGCTGATGGGCAATGAGATGGGATGAGACTAAAAAGCAGAGGATAAGAAACCAGCTTGTGAGAAAAGTTACCCCGTTTATGAAAGATGTAATAATCTTGAGGCCAGGAAAAAATGTTTTTGGAGAATATGAGGAAGATCAATATGTCTGTAATGTTAAAGGATATTACCACATAGGAAGCACTTCTGTTAATATAGTCAACAATAGCACAGATGCTGCAAATCTAAACAGGAACTATCAGGACAGGCTTTTGATGATAGTTGATGATGAGGTAAGAAAAATAAAAGAGCATGACTATTTTAAACTTGATGATGTTATATATGAAATAATAGATAAAGGGAACATTCAAGATATTGTCTGGGATACTTGTTTAAAGAGGAAGGAGTGAAAAACCATGGATGGATTTAAGATTGATGCAGCGGATTTCCTAGAAAAAATTGCTGACAATGGGTTAGTTAATAAAAAAATGAAATCGGCGGTAGGAATTTACTGCGATAGTTCTGGTAAAAAGATGGAAGGCTATGCTAAAAACAATGCTAAATGGGAAGATAGAACTGGAAATGCAAGGCAGACTATAAAAGGCGGATTCAAATGGGAAGATAATGATAAATGCAGTGCTTATGTAGCTGGCAATATGGAATATTCCCCATATCTTGAGTTGGCACATGCTAGAGGCAAAAGCGGAGATGATGAGGTTGGCATGGAAGTAGCTCCTTCTTTTGAACAGCTTGAACTTGCCAATGAAGGCAAGTATGCAATATTAAGACCTACAGTTAGGAAGCTTACTCCTGAATTTATTAATGGAATGACTAATCTTTTAAATAGGTGATAATATGGCAGAGGCTAATTTTAAATATGCAGTTCCAGGAGACGTATTACAAAATTATATAGATGGATTGTATGAGCCACGTACCGTATGGGAACGTGTTTTTTTATTACTTAAAAGTAAAGGTGTAGATGTATATTCTCCAGGACAGCATGAAGGAAAATGCACATCTCCTTACGTTGTAATAAAAAATACTGGAATCATGGGATTCCAAGGCAGTAATCAGATAGGGTCACAGACATTGGATGTAATTATTTATTATCCTGCAACAAATTATTCAAATATAGAGCCTTATACAACTCAAATCCAAGGCTTTTTAAGCGGGTTGAGAGAGTATATAAGGCCTACAGGGAATATTACACCGGTTGTTTTAGACAACACAGTAAATGGATATACGCAAACAATTGAATATCAAACATTTCAAAGATTAAGGAGGTAAAAAGAATGTCAGAGACTGAAACTTCATCTTTGCCAATTGCCAATATAGCATTAGCAGAGATAATAAATGAAATAACAAATGAAGCCTTTATTTTTGATACTGCTGAAAAAGCAGATGCAAAACCTGATTTAAGTAAAGGGAAAGAAGATATCCTACGAGTTAAAAATAGAATAATTGCAATGAATAGAACTGACGATATTTGTATTGGATATAACATAAAGCTCACAGATAATACATTTTCACCAGAACTTATGGCGTTGATAGATGGTGGTGTAGCTACAGAAAATGGATATGAAGGGCCTGAAGTAGGAAAGGTAGTTAATAAAGCACCTTACACTTTAAATTTATATAGTGAAGAAAAGGACTATGATTCTTCAACACTTAGATATGCAAAATTCTCTTTCAAGCATAATAAAGGAACACCAGTTGAATTTCAATTTGAAGACGGAAAGTTTTATGTGCCTGAATTTGAATCAACGAGCAGACCCAAGAGAGGTGAGAAGCCTGTATATATTACTTTTGTAGATGAATTGCCAAGCGTAGATGATGGAGGAAGTACAGCTACAGTACCAAATCCACCAGAACCGACTACTCCGGATGAATCTACGGGTACACCAGGAGTAACCATAGGATCTGATTGTAGAGTAACATGGACTTTTGCTGATGCTGTAAATGATGCAGATGTGATAGCTGCTAATTTTAAGGTCACAAAAAAATCAGATGGATCAGTTGTTCCGGGTGATGTAACTATGGATACAACTAAAAAGATTATTACTTTTGTGCCTACAAGTATAAGTGCTGGTGTAACTTATGAAGCTACTGCAGCATCCATAAGGAAAGCTGACGGAAGCGGTAATACAACATCAGTAACAGTTGAGTTTACTACAGCATAGGAGGGTTTTAAATGGATGAATTAAAAGTAACAAGCATGGAAGAATTAAGGAGTCAGTCTACAGAAGTGATAGAACTATCTCCTTTTGCAGGAGATAAATTTATTCATGTAAGAGTAAAAAGGCTTTCCATTTTAGGATTGTGTCAAAGTGGAGAAATACCCAATCAGCTTTTAGGAGTAGCAAGAAAATTGTTCTATCAGGAAGATATTCAAAAAATAGACTTAAAAGAGTATGGAAAAATAATAGATATAATCTGTGAAAATACTTTGGTTAAGCCGAGTATAGAGCAATTAAAAGAAGCAGGCTTGAAGCTCACGGATGTGCAGAAATTTGAACTTTGGGCCTACAGCCAACAGGGGGTGGAAGGGTTAAAATCCTTTCGTAAGGTCACAAAGGATACTTTCAATAATAACAATGTCAAGGATATACAAAATAAGGCCAAGTCAAATTTTAAGAATAGAAAATAATTATGATGCCTTTTGCTTTGACGAGGCATGCGATTATATATTGAGTGAACTTTCCAAAGAAAAGCCAAGAACTCCTAAATGGGGTGATAATAAAAGGCAAGTTACAGATAATAATAAATCGACAATTAAATGGATGATGAAACATAATAAGCCTCTATAGATAGCTAATATTGGACAAAGTTTATACATTTTGTTACAATATAGTTAATAAAATATGAATTTTGCAAGGGGGATTTGTTATGCCATCATTAAACGAGATTAAAAGACAGATGAAAAAGGCTAATGTTACGGATACTTTTGGCACTAAAAAAGAAATTAAATTTTTACCACAAGTATTAAGGAAAGATGAAGAAATAAAATATATGACATCAGGTTTTTTAGATGGGAATACATGGCTTATAACATGTACTAATAAAAGAGTTATATTTTTAGATAAAGGTATGGTTTTTGGCTTAAAACAGAAAGAAATCCCTTTAGAAAAAATAAATTCTATAGGACAAAAAAGAGGATTGATTTTGGGGAAAATAGAAATTTGGCATGGAGCTTCAAAAATATTGATAGAGAATATAACTAAAGATACACTACAACCCATGATAGATGCTATTAATACAGCTAGAGAACAATTTAAAAAGCCAATAGCAGAATCAGGAGCTGAAAATGTACCAGAACAAATAAAGAAATTGGCAGAATTAAAAAGTCAAGGTATACTCACAGAGCAAGAATTTACTAAAAAGAAAACTGAATTATTAGCAAAGATGTAGAGAATCACTTAGGTGGTTCTTTTTAGTGGGAAATATTCAAACCTCTTAAAAATAATATAAATTTTATATAAGTAGGACATTTTTATCCTACTTATGATATAATATAAACATATTATAATATTAAGGAGGGGTTTCAATGTTGGTAAATACAAAAAAGATAGTTTCAATGTCAGAAGCTAACCAGAATTTTTCTAAAGTAGCCAAGATAGTTGATGAGGACAAATCGGTAGTTATTATGAAAAACAATAAACCTAAATATGTAGTCCTGGATTTTGAAGAATTTACTAAAGAAGCTGTATCTGAAGAACAAACTCTTGATAGGATTGCAGATAAAATTCTTGAAGAAAATATAGAAGCTTTTAAGGAACTAGCTGATAGATGAAATATATATCCTTAGAATATATAATAAAATTGCATGATAAGATGATAGATAGTACAGGCGGGTCAAAAGGAATTAGGGATATGGAGCTTTTGAAATCATCAGTAGAAAATTCCAGGGCTACATTTGGTGGGAAAGATTTATATCCGACTGCTGAATCCAAATGTGCAAATATCTGTTTTAATATAATAAAAAATCATGCATTTGTGGATTACAATAAAAGAACTGGCATATACGTTATGCTTATGCTTCTTGAGTACAACAATATTAAATTAGAATTTACTCAAAAAGAATTAGTTGATTTAGGCGTAGATATAGCATCAGGAAAATTAAATCAGGAAGATATAATAACTTGGATAGTAAATCATAAATAAGCGCTTACTTTTTAGTAGGTGCTTTTATTATGCACGAAAAGAGGTGAGAATATGGCAATAAATGCAGGTTCTGTAGTAGCTTTTATGGAGTTGGATACTTCGAGATTTACAAATGGTCTTAAAAGTGCAGGGCAGCAAATGAAGCAGTTTATGAATTCCAATAATTCTGCGGAAACTAGGATACAAAGCTTGGGTGGAGCCATGAATACAGTTGGCTCCACTGCTACTAAGGCACTTACGATACCTCTTGCCGGAGTTGGAGCTGCTGCAGTAAAAACATCCATGGATTTTGGAGCTCAAATGTCCAAAGTGCAAGCTATATCGGGAGCAACAGGAAATGACTTAAATAAATTGAGAGAACAGGCTATTAAACTTGGAGCCGATACGGCATTTAGTGCTACAGAAGCTGCCGAAGGACAAGAAAATTTAGCATCTGCGGGTTTTAAAACCAATGAAATATTGGAAGCCATGCCTGGAATGTTGAACTTGGCAGCGGCAGGAAATGTTGATATAGCCACGGCTTCTGATATAGCAGGCAGTTCACTTAGAGGTTTTGGGATGGAAGCCGGCCAAGCCACGCATGTTGCGGATGTATTGGCAAAAACCGCAGCGGATACAAACGCAGGGATAACTGACACGGGAGAAGCAATGAAATATATTGCACCAGTAGCTCATTCTCTTGGCATAAGTTTTGAGGATACGACTGCAGCCATAGGATTACTCAGTAATGCTGGAATTAAGGGCTCACAGGCCGGTACTACTTTGAGAGCTGCACTGACGAATTTGGCAAGCCCTACAAAAGCAGCGTCTAAAACAATGCAAGAGTTAGGAATGAACTTTTTTGATGCACATGGTAAAATGCTACCTCTTGGAGATGTAATACAACAGCTAAAAGACAAAACTTCCGGACTTACACAGCAGCAGAAAGCCAATGTAATGGAGACTCTTTTCGGTAAAGAGGCTATGTCCGGAATGCTTGCATTGGTAGACCAGGGCCCAGAAAAATTTAGAAATCTGGAAAAAGGGCTTAAGAATTGTGATGGTGCAGGAAAAGAAATGGCAGACACAATGCAGAATAACCTCAAAGGTGCTATTGAAAGCATGAAAGGTTCCATAGAAACCATGGGCATAAGAATTGGTGATGTACTTGCACCAGGAATTAAAAAAGCTGCTGATTTTATATCTGCTCTAGCCAATGGGTTTTCTAATTTACCAAGGCCTATCCAAACTGCAATTGTTTATTTGGGAATTATGGCTGCAGCCTTTGGACCTACAATGATTATTTTTGGGAAAATAATAACATCAACTGCTACAGTGGTTAAGGCTATGAGTAGAATCGGCTCTGCAGTTTCGGCAGTATCGAAAATATTCAATGGCTTTAGAAGCGCCGCAAATATTTTTAAGCTTTTGCCAGCAATTATTAATCCGCCTGTTTTAATTACGATTGGAATAATAGCAGGATTAGGGTTAATAATTTATGAAGTTATAAAACATTGGGATGCTTTTAAAAAATATGCATCTGCTTTTGGCAATGCTATAAAAAATATTATAAAAGGTATTGGAAGCTTTATTTCTAAGTCCGTTGAAGGATGGAAGATAATATTCACAGGTTTTGGAAAATTTTTAAGTGCAGCTGCTAGTGGATGGAAATTAATATTTACTGGACTTGGATCTGCTTTTAAATCTATAGGAAAGTTTATATTTCAGGGGTTATATAACGGAATAAGCAGCATGGCTGGAAAGATAAAAGATAAAGTAATGTCTATAGCAAGTTCTATAAAAAATACATTTAAAGCGGCTTTGGATATACATTCTCCCTCAGGTATTTTCACTAAATTCGGTATTAATACCGGCCAGGGGTATATACTTGGTATGGATAAAATGGAGAATCCGATAAAACAAAGATTTTTAAATCTGGCCAATGGTATTAAGAATTTGGGTAATGTAAAACCTGGTTTTTCGGGACTTGATAATGCTGTAATGGGAAATAATTCTTATGGAAATGGCAAAGGCAATATATTAAGCAACCTTGGAGCTAAATTACTTAATTTTGATCCAAAGATAAATCTATATGTAACTGTAGCAGATACCGGAGAAAAAGGCACCGCAAAACTTACAGATGAAGTAAAATCTATGGCAAAGAGCTCACTTAAAAATGGGTTGGTAGATTTCTTTATGAATGATGTTATAAGAGACTAGGAGGTGGTTCAGTTTGGATATACCAAGACTTGAAGGATTTAATATACAATTTTTATATTCAGATGGCGCAGATACGGGCGCTATTATAACAAACTATAAACCACCCCGGCCGGCTTATTTCAGAAAAGGCATAAGGACTATATCTGGATATACTCAATTTCAGGAGAATATTAAAAGTGACTGCATAATCGAATTTACTGCAGCATTTCAAATCAAGGGAAATACAGACGTAGAAACACAGGCCAATGCACAAAAATATCTAACTTTTTTAAGTAGATGCACAGAGAGATTTACACTGATAAATGAATTTGGAGTAACTTATAAAGGTTATATCCAGGAGAAATTTGATCCTGATACTCCAATAGAAGGAGACATATATTATATATCTACAGAGCTTTTGTGTAATCATGACATTTCAGGTTGGGTGAGTGATGATGATGGATTTTAGGATAGAGATATACAAAAAGATGGGGTATGTGAGCTACGGAACTGAAGATGCAGACAAGATTATAGTTAGAAATAGTCTTACTAGTATAAGGATAAACAGAGCTAGAGATACACAAGTTGCTGAAGCTACTATAATTATGGAGTATGAAAAGCTGCCTCTAGCTGCATTTCAGGGAGGCACTTCAGGAATCATAGATAATTATGCAAGAATAGAAATATGGTTTGATACTGTATGCCAGTTTTCAGGAGTCATTAAAAAATATGAATACAATGAAGAGGATAAAACTATAACCTTAACATGCCATGATATGTTCTATAGGCTCTTGAATGTATGTGATGGAGAGATAAAATATGGAGCAACTACTGCAGCAGATGTCATTGCGAATTTGGTAAGTAGAGTAGGGTTGAGCTTCCACCGTTCAGGTGGTACCAACTACAGTATTTCAAACTTAACTATATCTGATGGCACTGTTTTTATGGATGTTATACAGAATTTTATAGAAACAATGCATGCATCTATCAGGTGTGGTAAAAGTGGTACCATTTATTTAGAAGATCAATATCCTTCATATATTGAGGGTGGTGGAGATTCAAACCATTTTGACTGGACATACAGGGATTCTAGTAATAATTCTTCTGATAATGCTGGAAGGGATGCATCTTTAATGAAAAACGTGCTTAAAATAACTTGTCCTGTGAAAATTGAAAATAAAGACTATACTGCATTTGATAAATTTGAAGATCCAACCATGACTGAATATTTGAATGATGAAAGATGGTATGACATAATAGATAATCCACTTGCAAATACACAGGAAAAAAGGAAAGCTGTAGCAGGATGGCAGTTCCTAGAATACTGGAGGAACAGTACACCTTTAACTATACTTCCCACGGCTGGAAATAAGGACATTGATATAGGCCATATAGTAAAATTATTAAGAGGCAATGCAGATCCAGGATATTATTTGGTAGTTGGAATAGATACGGAAGTCAATGCTGATAATGGGTATACAAACATATTACAGCTTCAAGGCATGAGAGATAAAACAAAAATATATGAGTTGCCTAAGTTACTTGCTTCCGGACTAATAAAGGAGGCAAGCTAAAATGTCAGGCATGGGATTTAAGAATTTTAGGGCTCCGGTTGTGTATATATTAAATCAGGAGCTTAGGAAAAGAAATGTAGGTAATAGGATTTCTGTTGATACGGGGGAACAACCCTATACGGATGAACTTGCTGAATACCCTGTACAGCTTGTAAGAGATTCTACAACAAAGAAAGTAGTTAAATGCATATATGGAGCAGGTGAGGAACAGTGGTCAGAAGAGCTTATTAGAAATGCTGAAGGGAAAGTATACCAAATAAAAACAACTTACCCTGATGGCAGTACCAAGACAATTCAAATTAATAAAGATTCCAATAACCTGGTTGATAATATAGATTATGTTTAGGTGGTGATTCAATTGAGTCTACCCTCATATGTAGTAAACTTTGATGAGTTAGCAGATGCGATAAAGGCGTATCTTAAAAATGGTGTAAATGTTGATATCGGAAGTATAACAGTTCCAACAGACCAAATGGAAGATTTGCTTACACAGATAAGAGATAAGATACAAGGCGTAAATTATACAGATCTAATTGATGCTTTAAATGCCCTTGGAGTTAAGTTGGATGGATTGGCCGGTAATCTTGGTATAAGTGGCACACAGAAAATATATGGTGAAATGCTGCAGATACCAGCAAGCACTGGAGCCCATACAATAGAGTTTACAGTACCCAAAGCAGGGAGAATAACGGGAATAACTACTTCGCAATCTGCGTGGAACTTTCAGGATACCTGGGATTTAAAAGTGGCAGATGATACTTTATTTATCGGTGTTCGAACTAAGGAATATGGAGAAAATAAGTTCTTCAATGTTTTTTATCCGGTGACTGCAGGGCAAAAAATAGACTTTGTATTTAATAATGTTAGTGGGTTGTCTAAAGTATTGTGGGTAGATTTTAACATACTGGAGGATTCATAAAATGGGTTTACCAAAGTATATTATAAATTTTGATGAGCTGACAGACCAATTAAGAAAAGATTTATTACGTCTTATAGATGATGCAATGAAAGATAAATATCCTCAATTGGATACCGGAGATGTGAAAGCTCTATTAAGCCAGATAGAAGGTTTATTGCCGGATGAAAAATATAAGGGCCTCAAAAATAAGATAGAACAATTCATATTAGGAAAATATACAGGCGTTCAGAAAGTTCATGGAGCTTTATTGGATATACCAGCAATAATAAGTGATTATAAACAGGATTTTGTCTTTGATAAAGACGTATTCTTAACCGGACTACATTTAAATCAGACGGGATGGAAAAAGGATGATAGATATAGCCTAGTTATAGATAAAAATAAAATAATAGATAGTGCAACTACGAAGGAAATAGGTGAGCATAAATACTTTAATACCTTTTACAAAATAAATGCCAATACGCCTGTTTCTTTTATTTTGCACAATAATAGTGGTAACAGCAGGCAGACTCTAATTGACTTAGAATACTTGGAAGGCAAGGAAGCTACGATAGATCCAGAAGCTCCCGAGAGCCCTGATATAAATGATATACCAAATGATTGGGATATAGCAGTTCGCATACAGTGGGAAGAAAATTCACCTTGTGATGTGGATCTTCATGGGATTATAGGAGATATGCATGTATGCTATTGGAATAAATCTTATGACGGATTTTATTTGAACTGGGACTATAGAGAACATATAACGAACAATAATCCTGAAATAATATCAGTTAAGGGATATTATAATAAGACTTTGGAAATATACGTTCACGATTTCAATGGAGAACCACTGAAGGATCCTGTGAATATCAAGATATATGAAAAGAGACTCTACGGTGTAATACTTCTCAAAGAATATAATATTAAGGTTGAAAATAGCAGTTCTCTTGGTTATGGAATATGCAGTATAGATTTAAAAACTAAGAAAATAACAGACATATTTGTTAGAAAAAATTTATTTGAATAGGAGGTATTCAAATGGCGGTAACAGAGGAGTTTTACTATGTTGAAGGCAATACCAGCGTGAAAAATTTGGTTAAAACGCTTGTTACGGAAATAATCCAAAATGCTGGAATTTATAAATGGGATTTGGTAGCACCAGCCAGTATAGGTGATATAGGAGCTAGCGCTGCACCTGAAACTATAAATTTGATAACAGATGGTAGCATTACAGACAAAGTCCAGACGGAATATACAGTAAACAAACAAAATGACACATGTATAATAAAAGCTACTACATCATACGGAAAAACTTTTTATGTAAAAATTGACAGGGTGGCAAGGGAATTAACCACTAAAGAAAAACAAGCTATAGTAAATTTTAAGAGCTTACACACGTATTCTATTGGAGGAGGAGGCACAGGACATAGAACAGATGCACAAGTTCTTGAAATAATGGCAGGAAAAAATCCAGATATATCAGGTAGTGGTTATAATGATTACGTAAATGCTATGACTCCCGGCCAAGCATTGAATAATATAAGATTTCAAATAGCAACAGAACTTAATCAGACTGGAAATGATATAAATATTTCCGGTGATATTCAAGAAAGGTATAATTATAGGCTTGCTTGGTATAGAAATCTGCAGCCAGAGATAAAAGATTTTTTACCAGTACAATATTGGTTAAATGTTACTAAAGATAGCATAAATTTAGTACTTAGAGGAGATCCGAGCGCAGATGTTGCACCTTATAATAATTATCTTACAAGCTATGCTTATATTGGCGCATTAAAGCCTGTAGAGGATTCAGCTTACACAGATGATGAATATAATTTTGGCATAACAACTTCATCTGATATAGAGCCTAATTACAATAACCCATATGGAGAGAGAACTGGAACAGGAGTAACTGACTTTGTTATGATAGCAAATAAAATAGGGATGCCTTACCAGCCACATTATCCAGCTTTCTATACAACTAATCCATTTATGGATAAATGCGATGTAGAGGGAAGTAGATGGGATCATAAAAAGCATCAATTTTCGGATATTACTTTGGTTCATCCAGTTGATATGGAAAGAGGAAAGATGATTAATGTGTTGGCAGGTGATTCCTCGAGTATTTATGATGGAGACAAGTTGGTATATATGAAGGATACTGACAGTGAGGAGAATTACAAAAAGTTTAAAGTAACAGCACCGTTTAATTTCCTGAATAATAGTGCAAATATAAATTACTGCGTTGCCATAAGATGCACTAAAGCAGCTGAATAGGAAGTGGTTGAATGACCTTGCTGTTGATTCCCCTGTGTGGCTTTAAATATGCAGGGGATGTTTATTCTGGAGCTACATTTAAATATGATACTTCGGGACAAATTATAAAGGATAATCAAAGATGGCTTGTAAGGGAGAAGCTAAATGAAATTGAGAAAGAGTCTTCAAAGACACTTTCTGGCTCCAGGCATGATTTATATAAAAATAGCAAGAAAACTTTGCATAAATCATCTTATGAATTCATAAAGGAATCTCTGAAAGAATTAAGAATAGGGCATAGGGATGTAAACAAAAATAGAATTTTATGTCTTAAATCAATATTGCCAGGCCTAGTTAAAACTAATAATATCGAACTAGAAAGAGGTAATATTTTATTAGATATAAAATTAGCATATTATTTAGAGAGGGGCTATTTGAATTTTATCAAAAGTAATGAATTGGAATTGGAAAAACATAATCTTTTAATAAATATACAAACAAGTAAAGAAGTAGGAAACAGTACTAACTATAATTTGTATATTGGTAAATATAAAAATTTGCAAAGACTGCAAAACATAATTATAAGTATAGAGAAAGATGTGGAGATTACAAGAAAATGGCAAAATGAATTCTGCAAAAGAAATGTAAAAGTGATTTTGGGTAGAGAAAATATCCAGGTGAATTTATCCAACGAAATTTTTACTGAAAGGATTGATGAAAAGCAGTTTTTTAATAGTCCAGTAACAGGGCAGCTTTTGCCAGAAAAACTTATAAATATTAATGAAATTTCTGTGATTCAGTATATTGAGAGGACATATTTGAAGGATGTAAACTTTGTAGATATAAAATATAAAATCAGCAGGGACTATTTGAAGAATATAATTGAAAATTCCAGTGACAAAATAGTAAACAAACTTACATCAAAGGAAATTAATAAGAAGGCTATAAGTAAAACAGCATATAGAATAGCCAGTTTAAATATTTACAAATATATAAAAAAAATATTTTCATATAGGTATAGCTGTAGAGAAACCTTTAAATTTGATCATTATAGCTTGAATAGAATCATTTTTACTTATATGTTTAAAAGCAAATTTTATAAAGCTCTTAGGAGAAAGATAGACAAAAATATTTACTATAATAAAAATTTTGGTTTGAAGAGAGAGGCTGTGACCAATACAAATAAAATATTTAGCAGATATCTGGATTATAGGAGCTTTACTAATATTTATAAGCAAGCGGAAGAAGCATTATTAAATGCTTCTATACTTAACATATTTAAAAATAAAAGCTATAACTTAGGCAGCCTTAGTAAGGATTTGTATAAAGAGGCCAACTATAACAAATTTATAGAGATTACAAAAAGATGGTGGTGGCTGGATCCTACAGATCCAAGAGACAATTTAGTTATTCCTAGTAAAGATTTTAGCTATAATCAAGACATATTAAACAATTTAGATTATGAATATTTGAGATTTACCAACCATCCTATAGGTTGGGGAAATACCTGGGGTATAGATTGGAATATTCCTGCTTATGCTGTAAGTATAGAAATAATGTTGGATATTGTAAATATCCTAGTAATGATATGGCATGATAATGTACAAGGATGGCTATGCTGCAGTGGGAAAGAATCAATGCAGTTTGTTATGGAACTTCTATATGATTGGTATACTTTAGGAACTTCCAAACCTAATGCAGATTATTATAGGGCCTACAGATGGATAAGATGGGAAGCAGAGAAAGTATACTTTCTGAATTTGGATAACGGTCTGCAAGCCGTAGGTATACTTATAGCAAATCTCATAGATTATTTAAAAAATCATGAATTTAATTTAGTTCCAATTTGGAGAAATCCAAAGGCTATGGATATAGAAAGAAACTTTAATAGAATTGTTCAAAACGGTGATCTGATGAAAGATTTAGATAAGACGAAAGGTAAAAGATATTACTATATAGAGACACAGAATATAGAAAAGAAAAATATTTTGGGAGATGATATTAATGGCAGTAATTCCTAGTACGATAGATTTTAAGTCTCCGCGTCAAAAAGAGTGGGGTGTGCTACAGGATAAGAAATTGGTTCAATTAAATTATGGTGGAATAACAGATAGTTCCGGAAGTTCAGTAAGTTCTTATTCGACGAATTGTTATCAAGATGCATTAGAACAGGCTAAACTATTAATAGCACAAGGTACTGGAACAGCTGACGTTCAAGTCGTTGAATTCGTACCATATGATTACATGATGCAGCCTAATGTATAGGATGTGAGTATATGAAGCTTATAAAAGTTAAGGATGGGCTGCTGGAGGTTGAGAATTTTTTCTTGACCTCTTCTTTTAGTGATTTTGCTGGAGAAGCCAATGTAACGAGGGATATTTCTACTGGAAAAGTTAAATTACTATCCAATAATAAGATTGAGAGAAATTTTGATTTCTCTGAATTTGTATTAGAAGTAGAAAAAGAAAGCTTTGATTCAATGAACCAGGATGATTATGCAGCACTGTATTTTGATAATGAAAAATATGCCTTTGGTATCAAGGATAAAAAACAGGAGGAACAACATAAGCTTTGGAAAATTCTTAAGCAGGATAATTACGTCCAAGCTTATGTATCAGATGATGGAATTAACTATACCAACATAGGCGGAATGAATTTTGCAGAGGAAATACTTCACCAGGGATTTGAAAAATATAGCAATGAAGATTTTATACTGGATAATTACAAAGTATATGCAAATCCTTATGTTACAGTTCAAAATTTCCCGGAAAATACGGTATGCGAGTTATATGATTCAGATAACAATTTACTCAAAACCAGAGTCTTTGATAACAATATGGAATGTAAGGTATTTTTAGATTCCAATATTAAAGGGTATTTTGTTTTCAAAGATTCTGATGGTAATGAACTATATAGATCCGGACTGGTAGATTTAAAATATGGTGATGTATATGTATTCAGCAAATATGAGCTTGAAATAATCTATAATGGTTTGGTTGTTACAAATACAAGCCCCGGGATATTAAAAGATTTGAACGAAAGTATAACGATTAAAAATGTGGATACTGTGGGCTATACAGGATTGAATATTGGGATAGAAACTGCCAGTAATGACTTAATTCAGCTAAGTTTAGACGGCGAAACTTATTCGGATACTATAACTTTGGACTTAACGCAGGGACAGAGCAAAGACATATTTGTAAAAATAACTAAAAATGCTGACAATCATAATTTCTCAGTAAGAGATTTTCAACTTGTTATAAATGAGTAGGTGAAGTATATGAGTGAATTTTTTAGTGTAACTCTAAATAAAGATGCAGTTTTAGATGATAGTGTAACAAATAGTTCTACAGGATGGACAGGACAAAAAATACTGGATGAAATAATACAGCACAGAGTAACCAAATTTGAAGAATTAAGTGATGTGAATGTGGTAAATAAAAAAGACAAGCAGATTGTAGTTTATTCTGAGGATCAACAAAAATTTACCACTATAGATATTGGAAACATAGGAGATGTTGCGGGGTTAAGTCTAAGGCAAATAAGTAAGATGGGTATTACAGGAAGTACGTCAACTCCATATGAAGTGGATATTTCTATAAATACAGTGGATTTCAAAGTACCCAGGGTGAATGTATTGAAGTGGCAGCCCAGTGCTGAACAGGATGTAATAAAAACTTTAAATTCATTCAGCAATTCCGAATTAAATGATTTTGAACCTGACGATATGATTGTTTTTGATGATACTGTACATCTCAAAACGGAATATGATTATCCAATGGTTTATGAAAATGATATAGGAACAGATAACCAGGAATATTCTTGTGAAATAGATAAAAGTATTTTTAAAGAAATAGACTATATGGGAGAAACTATTGATGGAGTAAATGAAGTCTTTATTGTAACTGCTATTCCACTTGATAGATTATTAATTGCTAGTGGGGATAAAGATTTAAGTTATGTTCAAAACATAGATTATTTCAAAATTACTGGAACAGGAATCAATATAAAAATAGTATGCAGTGTAGATGGCGGACAAACATGGAAAACTTTTAATACAGATCACTGGGAAGATATAAATTTAACTGTAGATGATGTAAAGGCAAAAGGTATAGATATAAGTACCTTTAATGCTATAAATTCTACCTATTGGAATTTATTAAATACAAATAAAAAAATACGATTTGCTTATTTACTGTGCATGGATGGTATTTCAGATATAGAGAGTATAGATAATTTAGAGTTGCAGTATGATGGTCAAGGAAAATGGGTACAGGCATTAGAAAGTACTTATGATGTGGTATATGCCTCGAATACTCAATTACAAGTATTTGTAAAGTTTGGCGGAGATATAAAAATAAATTATTAGATAATGGAGGTTAAAATATGACAAAATATACCGATAATTTGATACCTGCCATGACGAGCGATACTACACCACTGGGTACGGTATCTGCAAGTAATTATTGGGGGAGTCGTTATCCCTGGCACGCTTTCAATCATGGTATGACCTATGATATAGAAACAGATACATGGACAGGTAATGGTGCTGGAGCGTGGATAAGTTATGCATTTTCTAATTTAGCCCGTATAAATAAAATAGAAATTTTTAATGCTATAGTTACAAATGGAAATGATAATTGGAGCCACGTAAGTGTATATGGAGATGATACAAATTTAATAGCAAGTTTCAGCCGTACTGATTTAAGTTTGACTAAAATTCAAACTTCTCAGTATATTTTATATACATTAGAGCTTGATAATTTAATAAAATATAAAAAATATACTCTTAAATTTGACAATACTACTTTTACATATATTTATGAAATAAAAATGTATTCAGCCTTACTAAATAAATATTTAATAAGGCAAAATAATCAATACTATTCAATTAAAAATAGTATGCTAACAGAGTTAGGAATACCAGCAGATGATACGCAGAAAGAAGAGTGGTTTAATACTTATGGAGTTGATGGTTTGAAAGAAGCACTGCTTACTCCTGATGAGAATGGAAATAAATTAATAGATGCATTGGATGACAAATTCGAGGTCAGGATGATGGTACCAAAGAGCTAGAGATAGCTTTTTTGTTTTCGCTTTCCATATGTTAGAATTATATTATTACAATTATAGGAGGTAACATATGAGAGGCAAAAGTAAGATAAAATTAGGTAAAGAAACAAAGAAAGATATGGTTGATAAAATAAAAAAGTACTTCCTGAATGCCAGAGAGGAAGAATTAGGGGATTTAGCAGCAGGACTAATCTTAGAATTTGTTATAGAAGAGTTAGCCCCGGAATTTTATAATCAAGGGATTTATGATTCATACGAATACATGAATGAGAGAGTTGAAGACTTATTGTCAATTCAGAGATATTAGGAGTTTTGGAGAAATCCAAGGCTCTTTTCTTATAAACAAAATTTAATATTTTTTATAAATATTAGAGGGATTATCTTTTTTATGTAGAATTATCCATAAAAAGGAGGGATGATTTTTGCCAAAGTGTAAATATTGTGGTGGGCCGCTAATGAAAATAAATAAAGCAAATGATGAAGATGCTTTATTTGTATGCGAAAATTCAAATTGCCCCGTAAATATTGCGAAGTCAGGGATAGGAAAAAATGAGAAACACAAAGAAAGGCGTAGCTTGATTATTAAATGAGTTTTGGAGAAATCCAGAACTCTTTTTTAATACGAAATTTTAAGGAGGCTAGAGATGGAAAATGAAATATTTAAAATGGCGGTACAGCAGGGATTATGGGCTGTACTGTTTATTTTTATACTTATCTATGTATTGAAGGAGCAGAAAGAGAGAGATGAAAAGGCAGGTGAAAGAGAAGCAAATTATCAGACTATTATAGCTAAACTTACAGATAGGTTGAAAGTTATGGACAATATAGGTGAGGATGTAAAAGAAATTAAAAACAAGATATTTAAATAGGAGGTAACCAAATTGATTAAGGGTATTGATATAAGTAATTTAAACGGTTCTGTAGATATAAGCAAGATTAAAAATGCAGGTAATTCCTTTGTAATTGCAAAGGCCACTGAAGGAAGTACTTTTGTAGACAAATATTACGAACAGAATATTAAAAACGCCAAAGCCCTGGGACTTGTTACCGGGGCTTATGCTTTTGGCAGGTTTACGACTAAAGAAAAAGCTATCCAGGAAGCCAGTTTTTTTAAATCCACTGTTGCAGGCACTGATCTTGACTTTGTAGTTCTAGATTTTGAACAGCAGTGCAGCGGGGACATGACGGATGCCTGCCTGGCATTTCTGGATGCCATATCTTCTATAGCTCCGGCGGTGATTTATTGCAATCCAAGCTATATAAAAGAACATTTAAATTCCAGGATAACGAAGTATCCTCTTTGGGTAGCCAACTATGGGGCAAGTGCTCCGTGTTTCACACTGTGGAGTAAATATGCTATATGGCAGTATACGAATAAAGGGCAGATATCGGGTATGTTCGGATATGTAGATCTTAATTATATGGCGGATGATTTTTATAATCTTGTAAAAGGAGGTAAAAAGAAAGTGGATGCTATTGTGATATATAACTACGGTGCTGATATGCATTCTGCGGAATTACTGGCTGATTTTTTAAATTGCCCTACAATTTCCAATGCCAGAAAGTTTGATTATTCTCAGGTGAAAAACGTTTATGCTGTTGGAGGCAAAAAAGAGCAGTATACAAGCTATTTGACAGAACTTATCAGTGGTGAGGACAGATATGCTACTGCGCAGGCGGTGTTGGACTTTATAAAAAATGGAGGGAAATAATATGGGTAAGTTTTTTAAGTTAAAAAATGGTCAATGGCTTAAAATATTATTCAGTTATTGTTCTAATGAAAATGTATGGTATATGACTATTGTAGTAAGTGATTCTAAAAGACAGTGTAATGATTGCATAAGAAAAACAGAAAATAGTCCTAAAGTGTTTTTTGGGCAATATACTGGAAGAAAGGCAGGATTAGAACCTTTTATTATTGCGCTAAGAGAACTGAAGACTTTAGAACAAACAGTAAGTAATTGTGAAATAAGAGTTTCAGGTGCTAGCAGTAGACTAAAAAATATATATAAGTGGCTAATATGGTATGGTTACAAAATTAAAAATATAAAAAATTTCGATAGGGATATGGAATTTTTTTATAAAGTTGTTTAACCAAATAAAGATTAATTGGGAGGAATGTAAAAATGTCAGGTTTAAGTATATTATTTATTGTTACAGGGTTGGCTGTTGGGGCAGGGACCACAGTACTGGCTCTTCTACCGACTTTAAAAAAGAAAGGTGTTGACACCGGAGAAGTGCTGAAAAAAGTTGAGACTGGCCTGCAAGAAGTTAAAAAGTATACAGATGCGGCGAAAGCTATAGTACCGGGTAATAAATTTCTGAATATTTTGAGTATCATAGAACACTATGCGGAGATAGGTGTAGGACAAGCTCAGCAGCTCAATATATCTTCACAGCTTCCAGCGGACCAGAGGAAAAAGAGTGCTGAAGATTATGTATATAGTGTACTTCAAGAGTTGGGTATAGAAGTGGATGACAATGTAAAAACCATAGTTTCCGGGGTAATTGAGAGTAAAGTATATGAGCTCAAAAGTCCAGAAGAGAAAAAGTCAGCTGGGCAGACGGCGACTCAAACTCAAATATCGCAGCTTCAAACTCAAAATTCACAGCTCCAAGGTGAAAGAACAAAATTACAACAAGAGAATGAAGAATTGAAAAAGAAGGTTGCTGATATGCAGAGTATTGTGGCTCCAGTGCAAAATACGACTAATACAGTAGCTCCAGCACAGCCAGCTCAATAATTTTAGCCCGGTAGATTATTCCCACCGGGCTTTATTTTTTATGCTTCTCTAAAAACGATTTGAAATATTTTTCTTCCGCTTCTTTACGGGCTTTTATGGCATCTTCAAGCTCTGTAAAATAGCCTAATATGTGTTGTTTCTTTTGAAACATTATATAGCTTATCCATTTTTCCCTTTTCTTGCTCCATCCTACCCCCTTTACTCCACTTTTGGTTACTTTAGATTTATTATTGCTTATTAATTTTTTAATAACGGCAATGTTAGTATTGCCTACAGAATTGGCTTCTTTTATATCTTCCAAGTGTTTTATAACCATACATCCACATGATCTTGTGGAACCAGATGTAAGACTTTCTCTTCTTGTCACTATTATGTTGCCACAATCACACTTACATTTCCATAAAGAATTTTGGTACTTATCTACCCCCGCTTGCTCTAAAACAACTAATTTCCCAAACCTTTGGCCCGTTAAATCTTTAATCTTCCCCATTTTTATACTTCCAAAGCGTGTTCTAATAGCTCTGGATAATTTTCAAATATATCATCCCACTTGTCAAACCCTACCAATACGAACTCATTTGAGTCATTGTCACTTCTGTTGTACTCAATTCTATTTTCTTTAAATACAACTTCTATATCTGCATCTAAAGGTATTTTTTTCTCTTTTGCCCATTCTTCATCACAAAGTGCTTTTTCTGCAGAGAGAGTAACGCTTTGAATTTCTTCCACAAAATAACTTTTAATGTAATCACGCATAATAACCCGTATCACAGCACCTCCATCTTGTATTTTCTTTTTTGCAACTTCTCTAAATATTTTCTTCTCCGAGCTATTCACTCGGAGATATATTCTATCATCTAGCATTTTATTCCTCCTTATGGCAGTTTTCTGGATAACTGCCAACCAAAATATTTTCTATAACTGAATTGCTCCCTGTTCTATACCGAAATACAATGCTGCTCCAACTTTCCCCTTTCCCTCAGCCTTTTTCTTGTCTAGGTCTATATAACCTTGGGAAGTCTTGCCGTCATCAACTGTGTAGTACAATCTGTGTTTTCCGTATTTTGCCCAAGCTGAATAACTAATTTCAAATGTATGCTCTAAACTTTTTCCTAAATCACTAACAACCTTTTGAGGTACTTCAATTTCAAACTCTCCGCATTTTTCTTTTGTAAAATCATCTAAGCCGTAATTCATTGACATTGTTTTAACTTCTTCCACTTTATTTTCCTCCTCCTTTTCGGAAAGGAGATATTTCATTTCAAGTCCAAACTGAAAACTATAATTAACTTCCGGAAATTCCTTTTTCATTTTCTTTGTTTCTTCATGTGCCTTTCTTACCAACTTTTTACTAAACATTTTTTCATATCCCCTTTCCTTATCTTCAATTACATTGTACACCCATGTACGTACAATGTCAAGGGGATTTTATAAAGTTTTTTAATAATATGCTATAATAAATTCATGAACTGCAACAAATGTTGTTTTTAAATAAGGTTAAGGTTCTTACTTGACCAGAGTTGAACCTCAACATGAGATATATTTAAACTAAAAGAGGAGACACATCTCTGCATCTCCATGATTTTTATTTTATATATTTTGTCGTCAAAAATTCGGCAAAAATAAAATTTTGATCTTCGCCTTTTGGGAGGATTTTTTTACATATTTAAATAAAATTTAGCAGGAATATGCATAATTATTATAGAAATGATCAATTATAAATGTTTTTACAATATAAATTAATAAGGGGGATTTATTTATGCGCAAGAAACTTTTAGGTGTTATAGTTACGTTGATATTAAGTGTATTGTTAATTATGCCAAGTCAAGTTGTTAATGCAGCATCATTTAACCGAAGAATTTTCGGAAGTGATAGGTATCAAACTGGAGTAAAGATTGCGAGAGAGGGTTGGTCAAGTTCTCAATATGCAGTATTAGCAAGTGGACAAGGGTTTGCGGATGCTTTAAGCGCAGCGCCATTGGCAAAAAAATATGATGCGCCAATACTTCTGAATGGTAAAAATACGCTAGATTCCAATGTAAAAAGTGAATTACAAAGTCTTTCCACACAAAATGTATTTATAATTGGTGGAACTGGATCTATATCTTCTAGTATTGAATCACAGTTACAATCCATGGGAATCACGGTAACTAGAATTTATGGTAAAGACAGATTTGAAACTTCCTTGGAAGTTGCTAAAAATTTAGGAAGTTTTACTGGAATAGTTATTGTAAATGCATATGGATTTGCGGATGCATTATCTATAGCACCAGTTGCGGCGAGCCAAGGAATGCCAATAATTTTGACACAGCCAAATACCTTATCTTCTGAAGCTAAAGAGTTTTTGGATAATAATAATTATAGTGAAAGTTATATATTGGGTGGAAATGGAGCCGTAGGAGATACTATAGCTTCGCAGCTAAAGAATGTTACTAGAATTGGTGGAGCAAATAGGTATGCCACAAATGCAGCTGTTCTAACTCAGTTTGCTAATGATTTCAGTTATGACAAAGTTTATGTAGTATCAGGGCAAAATTATCCGGATGCTCTTTGCGGAAGTGCATTAGCAGCTAAATACAATTCACCTTTAATTTTAGTAGGAAGTTCAGTTGATGCTTCTGTTATAAATGCAGTTAAAGCAAAACTTAGCTCATATGGAAATGTTATAGCGCTTGGTGGCACATCTGCTGTATCTGATGTAAATGCTGGAGATATAGCAAAAGGGAGTATAACACCGAAGCCTACACCAAGTAAACCAGTTACCACTAAAGTAACTGCAAGCGTTAGTAATTCTAGGCCTAAAAAGAATGCTACGATATACTTGTATGCAACTGGACCTGTAGGAAGTAAGGTAACTGCTATATGCTATTATAAAACTACTAATTCAACTTATACTGGCACAGTAGGAAGTGATGGGAAGGCATCTATTCCTATTAAAATAGGTAGAGCTACCTCAAATTATAAAGTAATTATAAACGTAACTGTAGGTAGTGCTAAGGTGCAAACTTCATTTATACCATTATAGATTGAAAGGGAGTAGTTCTGGTGAGAAAAAGAAAATTTATAAATAAACTTCTAATAACATTCATTACAACAATTTTATTATTTACGATATCGGGATGCTCAGGTTCATCAAGTTCCAACAGTACAGGTGCAACTAAACAAACGGCTCAAAGTTCTACTGAAAAAGCTAAAACTGTATCTAACACTAGCCAATCACCAATAAAACTTGAGAAAGCTAAAGTGACTCACCACACTGATGGAGATACAATAGGAGTGACTTTAGAGAATGGTCAGTATGCTAAAGTAAGGCTCATTGGTGTCAATACTCCTGAGAGCACAACTAAGCATGAGCAGTATGGTGAAGAGGCAAGCAGCTATACAAAATCAAAGCTTTTAGGGAAAACCGTATATTTGGAAAAGGATGCAGGGAATACAGATACATATGGAAGGTTATTAAGATATGTATGGCTTTCTCCACCAAAAGAAATAAATGAAAGTGAAATTAGAGCTAAAATGTTCAATGCCATACTTGCTTATAATGGCTATGCGGAACAGATGACAATCCAGCCTAATGTAAAATATGCTGATTATTTTAGAAAGTTCTGTGCTGAAGCGAGAGAAAATAGTAGAGGACTTTGGGCTATAAATCCTAATGGTACTACTAAAGGAGATGGTATAAGTGTCCCTTCAAGTTCTAGTTCTGCATCAAGTAGCAGCAGTTCATCTGGATCTTCAGCAAATAGTAGTTCAGGTTCGTCTTCGTCTAGTCAAGGGAGTACAGCACCATCAGCATCTGGAAAGATAAAAGGTAATATAAACTCTAAAGGAGAGAAAATTTATCATCTTCCAGGCGATCCATACTATGATAGAACCAATGCAGAAGAATATTTTAATACAGAAGCAGAGGCACAAGCCGCAGGTTACAGACCAATAAAAAGATAAACAAAAGCTCTGGTGAATCCAGGGCTTTTAAAAAACTTACATTAATATATAACGTATTTTTTTATGTCGTAAATTTTTAATTTCAATAGTTTATTCCTGAGGCATATATAATTTTCTTTATTCATTCTCATACCACCTTTCCAGCGCGAATATTTACGCTGACTAAATCCCAGAATATTTTCTATATCTCCAATCTTATATTCCAGCTCGATAAAAAACTTCTTGTAATTTGGATTGTATATAAATAGTAGATAGTTATCCATAAGATACTTTGGATCAATTTTAAATACGTTTGCTAACTTTCTTAGATTAGCAGCAGTTGGATAAAAAATATCATGCTCATATTCATATACCTGGGATTTAACTATTCCAGTTAATTTAGATAAATTTTCCTGGGAAATTTTATTAAGCGATCTGTAATATCTTATTTTCTGCCCAACGCTAGATTTGAATTGGTAATCTTTCAACTCAACTATTGCTTTGAATGTCGCAATTTTGTTCCACTCCAAACGGGAAGCGGCAAGACTACTACAGTTTATTCTATGGTGAGCAATATAAATGCTAGAGAAAAAAATATAGTGAGTATAGAAGATCCTGTAGAGTACACCCTGGACGATGTAAATCAAGTTAATGTAAATTCAAAAATAGGGCTTGACTTTGCCCGGGGACTCAGGAGCATTTTGCGTCAGGATCCGGATGTCATAATGCTTGGAGAGATAAGAGATGAAGAGACGGCACATATGGCTATAAGGGCAGCCGTGACAGGACATTTGGTTATAAGTACACTGCATACGAACAACTCTGCTGAATCCGCGATAAGACTTAAAGATATGGGAATACCGGAATATTTTATACGGGATGCGCTTGTAGGCATAATATCCCAAAGGTTGGTCAGAAAAATATGTCCTTACTGTAAAACAGAATACCAGGCTTCTCCAGAGGAAATTGTGAAATTGAATCTATCCTCTGAACAGGTTTTATACAAGGGAAAGGGCTGTGACAGGTGTAACCATAAGGCATACAAAGGCAGGACAGTGATATATGATATTTCATATGTGAATGATTATATGAGAGGTTTTTCAAAAAACAGTGTATTGAATGTTGAAAACAGCATAGAGGAATCAAGAGGGGCTACTATGAAGGAAAATTGTATGGAACTTGTTAAATCAGGTGTTACTACATATGAAGAGTTTCTCAGGATGTGCCTGTAGTAAAGGCGGTGGATATTATAATAAAGTACTGGGCAATAAATATGGAAGGTAAAAAAATCAAAGGTAAATGCGAAAGATATAAATTTGCTCAATTAAAAGCTTCTTTGAGAGAAGAAGAATATTATATATATAACCAGAGCAGTGTAAAAAATTACAGAAATGTATTTTTAAAAAAATCCAGCATGATGGATATAAGTGTATTGTGCAGCCAGATGAGCATTATGCTGGGGGCAGGAATACCTGTGTCTAAGACGCTTGATGACTTAGAAAAGCAGTGTGGTAACAATTCCGTAAAACAGACTTTGAAAGCTGTAAAAGAAGAAGTGGTAAAAGGAAAAGAACTGCATGAAAGTATGGCTCAGTTTAAATATGTATTTCCTGTATTTATGGTGGAAATGGTTAAAATAGGTGAAGAATCTGGAAGATTGGATGAAATATTCAAAAAATTATCTGAATATTATGAAAAATGTTACAGCATAATATCTTCACTGAAAACTTCTCTCATATACCCTGCAATAACACTGGTAGTTTCAATATTTGTGCTGCTGTTTCTGATGGTTGATATAGTACCACAATTTATTGACATTATAATTTCTAATGGGAGTGAAGTACCAGTTCTAACAAAAATAGTAATGTACAGTTGTCAGTTTCTCAGACTGCACTATATTCAAATTTTAGCATCAGTGATTTTTATAGGGATAATATCCTATGGATTTAGAAAAAATTGCAGGGTGGCTGATATAGTAGAAAATATAAAAATTAGAATACCTTACTTCAATAAAATTTACAGTGATCTTATGATTTTTAAAATATGTTCTTCGATGGCTATACTCGTAAAATCCGGGGTAAATATAATTACGGCTCTTAAAATCACAAGTGAATTGGCGGGTCATGGTATTATGTCAAATAAAATGGAGAAGGCAATAAAGTATGTGGAAGGAGGTGAAAGTATATGTGAAGCAATGAGTAAGGCAAAAATAAATGATAAATTATTTTTATCTTTAATTAATACTGCTGAAAATACGGGAAATATAGATGTTATGTTTTTAAAGCTGGAGCAATTATTTGGGAATAAATTGGATAGGTGTTTGAAAAAGATGGTCAGGATTGTGGAGCCTATTATAATAATATTTTTGTCGCTGTTAGTAGGAATATTTGTTATATCAGCACTTATGCCTATCTTTACTATAATGGAGTCTACATTGTAATTTATAAATAAGATTGAAAGAAGGTAGTTGAAATATGACAGGAAAATTCAGGTATAGAAGAAAGAAAGGATTTACCCTCATAGAACTGATGTTAGTAGTTGCCATAATTTTAGTGCTTTTAGGGTTTCTGGTTCCTAAATTTTCTGCTTATCAAAATAAGGCTAAAATTACAAAGGCTGTTAATACGGCTAAGCAAATAGAAACGGCAGCTATGGCCAGTTATGGAGACAATGATGGAAAATTTGATGAGGTAGATGTAAAAAACTGTATATCCACCCTTACCTCCGCTGGAGAGACCGGTGTTGAACTGGGCAGTGATGATCAGAACATTACTGTAAATTATGAAAGTGACAAGGATACCTATACTTTGGAAATTGACGCTGCAGATAATTCCTACATAGTGAGAAAAGAAGGCATTGAGATATTTCCTAATGATGAAAATTAAAACTATGATTTCTGGAACCAAATCACGGGGTTTTACGTTAATTGAACTGCTCCTTACTATGAGTTTATTTTCTGTAATTTTTAGCTTTAGTTTGATCACTTTGGGGTTCTACAGCAAAATTACTAACGAGATAGATGTGGATTTAACTGACAATAATATTATAAATTTTATAAACAAATCCAAGGCTTATTGTAGAGATAATAAGAAAGAAGGAGGTTATATCTATTTTGATCAAGACAGTGAATGCATAACTTTTAACGTAGGTTTAAATGAAATATTCAATATGAGATTGCCGGAGGGATTTACTTTGAATGGGGTAAGAGATGATAACAGGATAAAAATAGATAACCGGGGAATAACTCAAGATGCCTGTAGTATAAAGTTTAAGGATAGAAAAGAAAAAATTCACTGCCTGACTATGTGTGTGGGCACTGCTTATGTGGAGATAAAGTACTGATGTGGAAGATAGGAAAAAATAATACAGCTAAAATAACAGTTAAGAGAGGATTTACCTTAATAGAAGTGCTGTGTAGTATAGTGGTTTTTTCACTGCTGTTTATGGCAGCTCTCTGTATACAGGTAAGTGCTGTCAAAGTAAAGAATTATAATCAAGGTGTAAACAGGTGTACATTGATTATGGAATATGTGAAAAATAATATTGAATATAATTTTAGTTATGAAGATGTTTTAAATTTATATGAAAAAGGCAGGGTATATTTAAACTGTGATGAGCTAAAGGTTGAAAATATGGAAAAAATAAAAGTTTATAATTCATTTTCTGATGTAAAGCCTGAAAAAGAGCCCTATATCATTTTAAATGTAACAGAAGGGGAGGTGTTAAAGATAAATTTACAATTTTGTAGAAAAATATATGGAAATATCAAGGTGGATAAATGTGAATTCTATAAGGGTAATTATAAAAGATAAAACGAAGTGTAGAAAAGGTTTTACAATTATAGAGATGATTATAGTTATAGCACTGGCAGCATCTATAACTACAGTACAGATAAGGGTCATATCAAAATACATGAGACTTCACAGGGAGGAAGTCAATTATAGCAGGGAGCTGTTTTATGTCAATGAAGCATTTATGATAATAGAACATCAAGTAGAGAGTGCTAAATATATTGATATAAAAGATAATATGATTGTATTGAGGAGATATGACGATAGAGGGTATGATTATATAAAAAAACATAATGATAATTATATTGTTATTTCCTATGGTTCCAACAATTCTTCTACTTTAAACAATATATTGAAAGGAATAGAGGATTTTAGGGTGGAGAAGTATGGAAGAATTTTTTACATATCTATAGATATGGGGAAAGGTAGTTCTTATAAAAGATGTTTTGGAATAGAAAGAAAAAAGCTGAAAGAGGGTTTATATTGATATATGTGGTTCTTATAGGATGTATATGTATTTTTATTTCCCTTGGATGCTACAGTATGGAGATGAACATTAGATCGAATAATTTGAAGGATTATAAAAAATGCCTCGAGTTGGACATAATTGAAAAACCTAGAGAATATCTTTTAACTAGGTTAAATAGGTATATAGTTGAAAATGTATCTTGTAAAGAAAACAATTTAAAAGGGAGTAGGTGCTCTTTAGATAATATCAAGATATATTTTGAAGAATGCTATATATATTATGATGAGAATATAGATTGCTTTAAAGCAGAATACATATTTAATGGAAAATTTTATAAAGAAGAGATTTATGAATACGAGCTTAGAGAAGGGAGATTTGTATGCAGTTGTGTAGATTATTCCTTCAGCAGGGAGTGTAAGTAAAATGCATAGAAAGGTATTTCTAGAAGTAAATGATACAGATATGGTGTATAGAGAAGTCCCAAATAAAAATTTTATATTCAATCTATTTAATAGTAGAGTAATTAATAAGAATATTGTTTCCATAAAGGGCATTAAAGTAAATTTAAAGAATAGAAATCTAGTTATTTTAGCTCATGGAGAAGAAGTATATGTGATGCTCATGAAATTACCCAGAGTAAGCAGAACAAATATCTTTAAAATTATAAGGGAAGAACTTAAAAATAAATTTAAAAAAACCGATGATATAATGTTTTCCTATGATATAATCAGGCGCTGTAAATATAACCTGGAGGTAATGGTGTTCTGTATGAATTACCGTAACGGGAAAGTGATAGAAGAATGTCATAACGCCGGATTCCATATTGCCGGCATAGTGCCAATTCAATTTTATATTTGGGAAAATTATAAAGATAAAATAAAAAGTGAAAATTATATATTTGTATTAATGAGAAATGAGGTTTTATATTTTATAGCATGTCATAAATGTAAAATGATATTTAACAATGTGTTTAAAAATATAAAAAAGGATGACTTTTTTGATATTCTAGAACAATTTCAAATGAAGCTGAGTATTTTGATGACTGATTTTAAATTTACATATATATATTTTGTGGGTTTTCCCTATAAAGATACAATAGAAGAAGTATCTAAACAGTATATATGTAAAGATTTTGGAAAATTCATTGTAAAGTGATATTTAAGGTTTGTATGTTTTCTCATTTGACATTAATAATAGAAAAAAATAGGTATTTAAAATATTTAAGTGAGAGGTAGTTAATGTGAAGGGATTATATTTTTTACCTCAGTGGTATAAAGAAAGAGTAAAAGCGGAAAAAGGCAAAAAACTTAAATTTACGGTTGTATTGCTCTTGATAATAAATTTGCTGCTTGTAAATATGTTTATAGTAAATAAAAATAAACTGACCAATTTGGATGGTGAATTAAAGAATTCAGTATCCAGAAAAAGTTCTGTACATTATAAAAGCGGTACATTTGAATGTTTTTTAAATTTTTACGAATACATATGGAAGGGAAAAACTTTTAAAGATATAAGTATTCAAAATAAAGATATAAATTTCAATGTAGAAGGTGAGGAAAATTGTCTTTCACTGATCAAAAATATAGAGAACACAAATAAATTTATAATAAAAGATTTAAAATGTTTAGAGATTACGGACGGGGAAAAGAAAATCTGGCAGATTAATTTAAGATTAAAATAATAGGTGGAATGATAATAATGAAAATGGCAAATAATATATTTAGATTTACCATATTAGCTCTGATCTGCAGCTGTGTGTTTTTTTTATCAAAGAATTATGCTCTTATTAAAGATTTAAATGAAAAAAACGGAGTTCTTCAATTACAAGAGAATAATTTAAAGAAGAATTTGAAGAAGACGAGTGGAATAAGTTACAGTGATGTTTTACAGAAATTAAATGGTATAGAGGGGGTGCAAATATTAAATTTTTCAAGAAGTAGTGAGGGAAAAATAACTGTAAATGTTGAAATAACAGGTGATAAAACTAAAGTTGTGGATGCTTTCAAAAAAATAAGTCAAAAAGAAAATTTTTATAGTATGGATAATATTACAATGGAACAGGACAGATATGAAAATTTAAAAGCAAGGACAGATATTAATTTTGTACCCTGAATAGGCATTTAAGTTTGCAAATAATCACAAATTTTGATAAAATAACATTGTTTGAGTGTAACAATGGAATAAATGTGATTATTTATGAATTGATGCTGCCTTATTATAGGAGGAATTGCAATGTTTAAAAAGAGGATTGCGAAATTAAGAGAAGCTATGGGTAAAAAAAAATTGGATTCAGTTTTGTTGATGGGAGATCCAAATAGAAATTATTTAAGTGGATTTACGGGCAATGAAAGTTTTTCACTCATAACACAGGAAGAGGCATTCTTTATAACGGATTCGAGGTTTACAGAACAGGCTTCAGAACAGGTAAAAGATTATAAAATTTTAGAATATAGTAAAGGTATGTCCTTTGTAGATTTTTTATCAGACTTAATAGATAAAAATAATATTAAAAGGCTTGGGTTTGAGGAAAACATAGTTTCCTACAGCCAATATGTGGTTTTTAACAGTAAATTGAATTGTCAGCTTGTTCCTATGGAGGGAATTGTAGAAGAAATAAGAATAGTAAAAGATGATGATGAAATAAAGTTAATGGAAGGGGCTGCTGCTATTGCAGATAAGGCCTTTGCACATATGGTAAATTTTATAAAATCAGGCATGACAGAGAGAGAAATAGGACTTGAATTGGAATTTCATATGAAAAAGTTAGGAGCCAGTGCTCTTTCATTTCCATCTATAGTGGCCTCCGGAGTGAGATCCAGTCTTCCTCATGGTGAAGCTACTGAAAAAGTGATAAAAAGAGGAGAGTTTTTAACTCTGGATTTTGGCTGCATTTATAAGGAGTACTGTTCTGATATGACAAGAACAGTTGTGATAGGTGAACCTTCAAGGGAAATGCTTAAAATATATAATATAGTTTTAGAGGCTGAACAATTGGCCTTAAAAGAGTATAAGCCTGGCATTCCAGCAGTGGAGGTGGATGCCGTTGCAAGAAATTATATAAGTGGAAAAGGATACGGGAAGAATTTTGGCCACAGCCTGGGTCATGGAGTAGGCAGAGAAATTCACGAGGCACCTATAATTGGCTATAAAAATAATAGAAAATTGGAATCAGGTATGGTGGTCAGCGATGAACCTGGGATATACATACCGGGTTTTGGTGGAGTTAGAATAGAAGATTTGCTTGTAGTAACTGAAGATGGTGGTAGGGTTTTGTCAAAGTCGCCTAAAAATTTAATATGCATAGATTAAGTCAGCAATATTACTATGGTTAAATAGTATTTAATGATATATAATGTTAAATGGATAATAGATAGATTTATAAAGAGTTTATAAAAAATTGAATTAGGATTAAAACAGGTCGAATAAGAATGAGAAAGGGGTTAAGCCGTTATTTCAAATACTAATTTTAGAGGTAATTGAAGTTGTAGGGTGGATTTTACATCCGAATTTACGTCCCTGGAGTGTGAGACCTGACGTAGGATAGCTGTAACAGCTAGATTTCGGGCACTATGAATGGGAAAATAAGCTTGAATTAGAGCTTATATAAGACGGTAGGCAGAAAATGATATCAGCAGGAGATTTAAGAAAAGGAACTACTTTTGAACAAGATGGACAAGTGTATACAGTAGTGGATTTTCTCCATGTGAAACCGGGTAAAGGAGCAGCATTTGTAAGAACAAAATTAAGAAATGTTATCACGGGAGCAGTTACTGAAACTACTTTTAATCCTACTGCAAAATTGCAAGAGGCAGTTATAGAAAGGAAAGAAATGCAGTATTTATATTCGGATGGTCAATTGTATTATTTTATGGATCAGGAAACTTTTGAACAAATTCCATTGGAATATGAAAAGGTAGAGGATGCAATAAAGTTTTTAAAAGAGAACATGTTTGCCATAATAAAGTTTTATAAAGGGGAGGCATTTTCTGTAGAAGCTCCGAATTTTGTTGAGTTGCAAGTAACTCATACTGAACCGGGAGTTAAGGGAAATACTGCTACTAATGTTTTAAAACCAGCTACTGTGGAAACGGGGGCAGTTGTGTCCGTACCTATATTTGTAAATGAAGGTGAAACTATAAGAATTGATACAAGGACTGGAGAATATATGGAGAGAGTTTAGTAAATACTAATAAATAAATAATATTTAGGAAGTGATGTCATGGAATCCATTAAATCTAAAGTATCTTATATTAGCGGGCTGATGGATGGGCTAAAAATTGATAAAAGTACAAATGAAGGGAAAATTTTTTTGAAGATTTTAGATGTACTTGAGAGTATGGCAGAAGAGATAGAAAATTTATCTGAGGCTCAAAAATATACGGAAGACTATATGGATGCCATAGATGAGAACTTAGCATATTTACAAGATGATCTGTATGATGAAGACTATGAGGCATATAGGGATATGGTTGGAAATTTTGAAGAAGTTAAATGTCCAAATTGTGACGATACTGTGTATATAGATAAAGACATATTGAAACAAAAGGAAAATTTAACTTGTCCCAATTGTCATAACAATATACCTATTGGGGATAACAGTGTTAGTGATGATAGTAAAAATTAAATTACGTATAATAAAAGATCCTGTTAAGGTTACATACTTTAACAGGATTTTTTATTTTATTTTTATTTATATGGAATAATTTTTTAAAAATGAAAATAGGAATTAATATAAAGAAAGGAGATGAGAAAGATATATACTAAGGAGATATTAAACATTTTACCGGAAAATTTAAAGACTGCTATTGGAGATTTAATAAAGTCCCCTTATTTACAGGAAATAAGGATAAGGGTCAATAGATCCTTAATACTCCAATTAGGATTGAAAGAGGTTGTGTGTGGATATATACCCAGGATGGAAGATCTAAAAATAATAATTCAGAGAATGAGCAATTATTCTATATATGCCTTTGAGGAAGAAATTAAGCAGGGTTATATAACTATCAAAGGCGGTCACAGAGTGGGTATATGTGGGAGATGTATTATTGAAAAAGGTGAAGTTAAGACCATAAAAGATATAGCATCTATAAACATCAGAATATGTAGGGAAATTGTCAACTGTTCTGATTCCATTATGAAGTTTTTGACAAGAGAAGATGAGATAATAAATACTATAATAATTTCACCTCCTAAGGGTGGAAAAACCACTCTTATAAGAGACATTGTGAGAAATATATCTGGAGGTATGCAGAATATAGGCCTTACGGGTAAAAAAATATGTGTAATAGATGAGAGAAGTGAAATAGGGGCTTGTTTTAATGGGATTCCGCAGATGAATCTGGGAATTAGAACTGATGTACTTGATGGATGCCCCAAGAGTCAGGGCATAATTATGGCTATTAGAAGCATGTCACCGGACGTCATAGTTTGTGATGAAATTGGAACTTATAAGGATATGGAAAGTATTCTAACAGCATTGAATTCTGGAATAAGCTTGATTGTAACTATTCATGGTTATGGAATAGAAGATCTGTACGGAAGGCCGGTTTTTAAGGAAATAGTGGATAATAAAATATTTAAAAGGGCCATAGTATTGAGCAGCAGAAAAGGTTCCGGTACAGTTGAATATGTGTATGATTTTACAAATAGTTCTGTAATATGGAGGGGATGAAATGCTGAAGATTTTGGGGTATATTATGATAATATTTGCTTCCACTGGAATAGGATTTACTTACGGAGGAATTTTCAAAAAAAGGGTGGAACAATTAAAAGAAATGCAGAGATGTATTCATCAGCTTCAAAATGAAATCATGTATACGCATACTCCGCTGCCGGATGCCATTTTAAATACAGCGTTAAAAAGTATTGATCCCATTAAAGATGTTTTTAAAGATATATCATCTATGCTTTACAGTAATTCCGTTGACAATGTATATGAGGCTTTTAAATGTGCATTTAGTGATAAAAGAGAAATTTTAAGTTTGAAAAATGAAGATATATCTGCAATATTGGATTTATCAAAAACACTTGGAGAATCAGATATAGAGGGACAAAAAAGAATGTTCTCACTGACTTTGGACAACATAAAAAATCAAATTGAAGTTTCAAAAATTGCAATGAATAAAAATTTAAAGATGTATAGGTGTCTTGGGTTTTCACTGGGAGCTGTGATAGTGATAATTTCAGTCTGAGTGGCAATATGTGTGTATTTAGATAAATTCCATAAGAAATGAAAAAGGGGAGAAAATCAAATGATGGACATAAGTTTAATTTTTAAAATAGCTGGAGTGGGCATAATTGTCATACTTATAAATAAAGTGTTAGAGGCCAGCGGCAAAGGTGATTATGCAGTGTTGACAAATCTTACTGGAATTTTAATTGTACTTATGATGGTGATAGATTTGGTGAGTAAATTGTTTAATGCCGTCAGGACTATGTTTCAGCTTTAGGAGAAGATTATGGAGATAATTAAAATAGTAGCTTTTGCCTTTATTGCCTTGTTTATAACTCTTCTGTTTAAGGGAAAAAGAGATGATATAGCAGTATACATAAGTATAGTTGCCGGAGTTATTATATTTTTATTTATGATAACAAAGATAACAGCCATACTTCAATTTATCCAGCAGTTGGCAGTTAAGGCAAATATAGATTTTGTTTATTTAACTACTGTATTTAAAATACTTGCCATTGCGTATCTAGCTTCTTTTTGCAGTGAAATATGTAGAGATGCTGGACAGGGAAATTTAGGAGCAAAGGTTGAATTTGCAGGTAAGATTTTAATTTTAGTACTTGCAATTCCTATACTTATGGCTGTGTTACAGTCAATTTTAAAAATTATGTAGGTGTTAATATGAAGAATGTTATAGTGAGTTTACTTGTAGGTTTATTTTTAAGTTTAATAATGGGCTTTAATGTACAAGCTTTTGACACCAATACAGTGAACACCAATATACAGGATAATGCCCAACTGGAGAATACATCTCAAAATGGAACGGGAAATAAGGAAAGTGAAGCTCAAGAACAGCAAATTGAAAATTTTTATAACTATATATCCAATATGAAAACAAAAAATGAAGTTTTAAAAGATCTGGATGCAAAAGATTATGTGAAGAATTTTATAAAAAGTGGAGATGGGAAAATATCACTTAAAAAAATCATGAATATACTGATATCCTATGGACTTAGGGAAATGTCAGCATGTATAAAACTTTTGGTGCTTTTGATAGTCATTGCACTCATATGTGCACTGCTCACAAATTTACAGAGAGCCTTTAGCGGTGAGGGATTATCCAATATAGCTTACTTTGCCTGTTATTCACTTATTATAATAATAATGGCAAAGAGTTTTTATATAGGGGTGGATATCGCCAGATCCACCATAAAGGAAATGACAGATTTTATGGTAGCACTTATACCAATACTTATAACTCTAATAGCGGCCGTAGGTGGATTTGTGGAAGCTTCTATTATGGATCCAATTATAATAGGCGCTATTAACATAAGTGCAAATTTGTTTATGGATATTATAATACCGATAATATCTATGTCTTTTGTACTTCAGTTTGTGAACAATTTATCTTCGGAATATAAGATAGATAAGCTTACTAAACTTTTAAATCAATGTGCACTGTGGGCTCAGGGGATTATAATGACCGTATTTATAGGTATTGTGACTGTAAGGGGCATAACTTCAAAGAGCATCGATGAGGTTACTGTAAAAACGGCTAAATTTGCAGTGGACAATTTTGTACCAGTAGTTGGTAAAAGCCTTTCAGATGCAGTGGCCACTGTAGCAGGATATTCCTTTTTGCTGAAAAATGCACTGAGCAGTCTAGGGCTTTTGATCATCATTATCATATTACTTTTTCCTATAATTAAATTGATTATTATGATAGTTTTGTATAAGATCACTGCAGCTCTTATAGAACCCATAAGTGACGGAAGACTGGTAAATTGTATAAATTCTGCAGGAGATTCTCTTATTCTTGTAATGGCCTGTTTAATATGTGTGTCTGTGATGTTTTTTATAATGATAGCCATGCTGGCATCGGCGGGAAAGGTTATGATGTGAAGGAAGGTGGAGATGCGTGCTTCAATCTTTAAGAGAATGGCTGATAAGTGTATGTACTGCTGTATTTTTTATAATAGCAGTGGAGATGATTCTCCCGGATAACAGTATGAAGAAATATTGTAAATTTGTACTGGGACTGATTCTTATTACAGTATTTATCAATCCCATAATAAAAGTATTCAATAGGGATTTTAATATAAACAGCTATACTGAAAAAGCCGTGGAGGACTTTAATAAAGATTTTGGGACTAAAGAATCTTCCAGTGAATTTGACAAGTATAAGCAGGAAAATATATCAGAGACTATAGAAACCTTTGAGGCAAACTTGCAGAACAGCTGTGAGAAAAATCTTGAAGAAAAATATCCGGAGGGAAAATATGAAATTAAAGTGGGAGCAGGGTATGATGAGAAAAATAATATGGTATATATAAAAAATATAAATGTAAAAATTAAAAATGGCAATGTAGAAAAAATAAAAAAGGTTGAGATAGGTGGTGAAACTGCATCTGTAGATAATTTGAATTCTGAAAATAGTCAAAAGGCTTCAGAGATAAAAACTTATTTAAGCCAGGAATTAAGTGTATCTAAGGATATTATACACGTAAATTCTTAGTAGGAGGTAAATCTATGAATTTAAAAAAATGGTTAAACAGAATTACCAAAGACAATAATCACAAAATCCATACTGACAAGAAGAATATTATAAATTTAGCCATAGTGTTTCTTATGGGAGTGCTTATAATTGCTGCTGTCAGCCTTTTTAGCGATTACGGTAAGAACACCTCCAGCAGCACTTCTAGCAGCAATATAAACGGTGATAACGGACAAAGCAATGGGGGAAATCAAAACCAAAGTCAAAGTGAAGCCTCCCAAAATGGTTCTGATAATTATGAAAAATCTATACAGGATAATCTGAAAAATACACTGGAGCAGATAGATGGTGTGGGGAAGGTAGAAGTTATGGTAAGTTTTGAAAGTGGAGAGGAAAATGTGCCGGCAGTTAATATAAATGACTCAACCAATACTACAGAGGAAAAAGACAATTCAGGTGGAACGAGAAATACCACTCAAAAAAATAACGGCAGTACAGTAGTAACCACAAATGATGGCAGCAAGTCAGAACCTCTTATACTTAAAACTTATAATCCAAAAGTAATGGGGGTATGCGTTGTGGCTGAAGGAGCTGAAGACAAGGTAACTGAACTTAGAATATCCAAAGCTGTTACTGATTTATTTGGAATATCCCAGGATAAGGTGAATGTATATCCTATGAAAAAATAGTATATAAATATATCTTTGTGCATATAATTTTTTTAGAAGGTAGATGGGGGGAATTGAAAATGAATAAAAAACAAGCTGTTATTATTGTGACTCTTTTAGCACTGATTATCTGTGTTGGAGTTGTTGCTACAAAATTAAATAGTCCTATAAATTATGTAAATGGAGTAGACAATGAAAGCGGCAAAAGTACCATATCTCTTAACAACAACAATACTAAGAATACAACACAAACTCAGTCTAAGTCCCAGTTTTTTGAGGAAACAAGACTTACCAGAGATCAAAAAAATGCTGAAACTCTTCAGACTTTAAAAAGTCTCATAGATGATACTAATGCATCCAAGGAAAACCGTGCAGATGCAGAGAAAAAGTATACTGAATTGGCAATGAATACGAATTATGAGATGAAAATAGAAAATATTCTAAAGAGCAAGGGATATGAAGATGTGATATGTTCTATAGAAGATAACAAAGTCAGAGTAATAGTTAAGGGAAAGAATAAATTGTCAGATAAGGATACAAGAGTGATAAAAGATGTAGTCATGAGTGTGTCTAAGATTCAAGATGTGGAAATAGAAGTTAAACAGGGTTAAAGGACGTAGAGTATTACATAAAATAAGTAATTGTAAAAAAAATATTCCTTTGCTATAATATATATAACGTGGGTCTTTCGATGATGTGAAAATCTAGGAGGTGCAACAATGGAAGAAAATATGAATAATGAAATAGATATGGGTATTGTAAAAATATCTGATGAAGTTGTAGGTGTGATTGCGGGCCTTGCTACTACTGAGATAGATGGGATAGTTGGAATGAGTGCCAGCCTTGTGGGAGGAATTACTCAAATACTGTCGGGTAAAAAAAATTTATCTAAAGGTGTTAAAGTAAATGTAGGCGAAAACAGTGCAGCTATAGATTTATATGTGGTAGTGGAATATGGAGTTAGAATTCCAGATGTAGCTTTGAAAGTTCAAGAAAATGTAAAAAGGGCAGTTGAATCTATGACGGGCCTTGATGTTTCGGCTATAAACATACATGTACAAAATGTTATGATTCCCAAAACAGAAGAAAGTAATGATGATGTAGAAGAGTGAAATAGGTAGTGCACCCGCTGATTTAAGGGTGCACTATTTTTATACAAATAAACTTGAACTAGTATATTAGTTTAAGTATAATTGTATCTGAAATGACAATAATTATTTTTATAGGCTACATTTAAGTAGGAGGAAAAAATGAATAGAAAGAAATCCAGGGAATTGACTATGAAATTATTATTTCAAATGACTATAAATAAAGAAAAATCCAGTAATATCATAATGAGTTTAAAGGAAAATGCCGTGGGAGAAGAGAAAAATTCAGCAGAGTATAATCAGGAAGAATTCTATGGAGAAAAAATCAGTGATTTAAAAGATTTGGACACACAGTATATAATAAGAGTTCTAAAGGGTATAGAGGAGAACAAGAATACTATTGACAAAGAGATTGAAAAGTATTTGAGAAAATGGAAATTGGACAGATTATCTAAAGTTGATGTGGCAATTTTGAGAATTTGTACTTATGAATTTTTATATGAAAATAGCATACCAGAGAAGGTGTCCATAAACGAGGCTATAGAACTGGCTAAAAAATATTCTTCAGATAAATCTGCATCTTTTATAAATGGCGTGCTTGGAAATATGATAAGGGAAAAATGATAATTGGATAAAAATGTGTAAGAATAAGATATTGAGAGGATAAGTGCTATGTACATTAAGACGTTGACGGTGTCTGATATTAATAGATACATAAAGAAGGCATTTGACAGTGATTTTATACTTGCCAATTGTTCTATTAAAGGAGAAATTTCCAACTTTAAACTTCACAGCAGCGGACATATGTATTTTTCTTTAAAGGATGAATACAGTAGAATAAATTGTGTTATGTTTAGAGATTCAGCCAGCAAATTGAATTTCCTGCCTGAAGATGGCATGAAAGTTGTAGCTAAAGGGAGAATATCTGTTTACGAAAAAGAAGGAGTATATCAGCTTTATTGCAGTGAAATGAAACCGGATGGCATAGGAGAATTGTACATGGCTTTTGAAAAGTTGAAAGCTGAGTTGGATAAAAAGGGCCTATTTGATGAAAGACATAAAAAGAAAATACCAGCTTGCGCTTCAAAAATAGGTGTTATTACTTCGCCTACTGGAGCGGCTATAAGGGATATAATAAATGTTACTAAAAGAAGAAATGATAAAGTGAAGATTTTAATTTATCCAGCATTGGTACAGGGAGTAAATGCCAGTGAAGATATAATAAGGGGTATTTATAAATTGAATTCTATAGAGGATGTGGAGCTTATAATTATAGCTAGAGGAGGAGGCTCTATAGAAGAACTTTGGTGTTTTAATGACGAGAAGCTGGCAGAAGCCATATATAATTCGAAGAAGCCTATAATAACAGGAGTCGGACATGAGATTGACTATACTATAGCGGATTTTGTATCGGATAGGAGGGCACCAACTCCCTCTGCTGCTGCTGAAATTGCAGTATTTAACATGGATGAATTCTTGCAGAGGCTGTTAAATTATAAAAATGTGATCTCTAATTATATCGGGAACAGAGTAAACAGTGAAAGAGATAGATTATTTCTGTTGAAAAAAAGTTTGGAATCCTATAATCCCATGGTCTATATAATAAATCAATATGAAACTATAGATAAGTTTAAACAAATGTTGAATTTAAAGATGAATACAAAGGTTAATGAAGAAAAGGAGAAGCTCACTAAAATAAATTCTCTGCTTTCAGCCCATAATCCGTTAAATGTATTAAACAGAGGATATTCTATAATAGAAGACGAACATAATAATGTAATAAATACTATAGAGGAATTGAATAAAAAAAAGCGGGTTAAAGTCATAATGAAAGATGGAGATGGTGAATTCAAATTTAACCGCATCTAAAAAAGGAGGGTAATTATGCCTAGAAAAAAGGAAAGTTATGAAAGTATCATGCTGGAGTTAGAGAACATAGTAAATTCAATGGATACAGGCGGATTATCTTTGGAACAGAGCTTAAAAAACTATGAAGATGGAATAAAACTCTGTAATAAATTGTATAAAATGCTAAATGAAGCAGAAGGAAAGATAAAAATTCTTACTGAAGAGGGAGAAAAAGATTTTAAAGAAAAAGACAGCCTTCGGATAAATAGTAAATAGTAATAGGAATGAGGAGAGTTTATTAATGAAAGTCAATAATGGTATAGTTGAAAAACTAAAAGGTGAAGTGGATGAATATTTAAAAGACTATATGAAGGGAAAAGGTTCTTATAATAAAAGAGTGTATGAAGCTATGGAATACAGCTTAAATGCGGGTGGGAAGAGAATAAGGCCTATATTATTCCTTTTAACTTATATGCTCTACAGGGATAATTACAGTGAAGTGATAGATGTAGCAGCATCTATAGAGATGATACATACTTATTCTCTGATTCATGATGATCTTCCGGCTATGGACAATGATGATCTGAGGAGGGGTAAGCCCACCAATCACAAAATATTTGGCGAAGCCATTGCCATGCTGGCAGGAGATGGACTTCTAAATGAAGCCATGAATTTGATGTTCAGGCATTGTATTGGAAGGGGACAAAATGCTTTAAAGGCCTGCAGTATTATTTCTGAAAGTGCAGGTGCTGAGGGAATGGTGGGCGGTCAGACAGTGGATATATTGAGTGAAAATACTGAGATACCAATAGATCAACTTTATTATATGCACAGCAAAAAGACCGGGGCTCTTATAAAGGGCTCTATAATTTCAGCAGCAGTACATGCGTCTGCCGACAAGCAGGATATAAGCAAGTTGGGGTATTATGGTGAAAAATTAGGATTGGCCTTCCAAATAAAGGATGATATATTGGATATAACAGGAGATACTGCTGTTTTAGGTAAAAAAACGAAGAGTGATTTGGATAATAATAAAACTACTTTTATAACCACTTATGGATTGAATAAATGCAGGGAAATGTGTAATTCAATTACAGGTGAATGCATGGATGTACTGAAGGAAATTAAAAAGGATACATCTCAGTTAGAGAATTTAACTTTATTTTTATTAAATAGAGAAAAATAATTTTCTGTGTAAAATATTTGTAAAGTGATTTTATTAATAAAAAAGGATAGATGAAAATGCTTAGTTTGCTGGATAGATATAAAGATATAAATGATATAAAAAAAATGTCTCTTAACCAGAAAAAACAATTTGCTGTGGAAATCAGGAGATTTTTAATTGACAAGGTATCTAAGACAGGGGGGCACCTGGCTTCTAATTTGGGAGTTGTAGAACTTACATTGAGTTTGTTCAGTGCATTTGATCTAAATCACGATAAACTTATATGGGATGTAGGTCATCAAGCTTATGTGCATAAAATTCTAACAGGGAGAAAGGATAGTTTTGATACTTTAAGGCAGTTTGGGGGAATAAGTGGATTCCCTAAAAGAAATGAGAGTGTATATGATTTTTTTGAAACCGGGCACAGCAGCACTTCCATATCTGCAGCCCTTGGTATGGCAAGGGCAAGGGATCTAGAACACAAGAATTATAATGTGATTGCAGTCATAGGAGATGGAGCCTTAACAGGAGGAATGGCGCTGGAAGCTCTAAATGATGTGGGATACAGGAAGACAAAACTTATAATAGTATTAAATGACAATCAGATGTCCATAGGGAAAAATGTAGGGGGAGTATCTAAATATCTGAATAAAATCAGGATAGATCCTAAATATAACAAGTTTAAAAAAGAAGTGGAAAATAAGTTAAAAAAGATACCGAATATTGGGGAAGGAATGGCAAAGTATCTTGAAAAACTCAAAAATGGAATAAAACAAATGGTTGTTCCGGGAATGTTTTTTGAGGATATGGGGATAAAGTATCTAGGCCCCATAGATGGACATAATATAAAAGAACTTACGGAAGTTCTTAATTCAGCTAAAAAACTAAATAATCCAGTTCTCATACATATAATAACCAAAAAGGGGAAAGGGTATGAGTTCGCCGAAAAGAATCCAGGCAAATTTCATGGAATAGGTCCATTTAATTGCAGCAGTGGGGAATTGGTGAAAACTTCAATCAATACCTATTCTAAAACCTTTGGAGCTGAAATGAGCAGTCTGGCAGAGAAGGATAAAAGAATAGTAGCCATAACTGCTGCCATGAGGGATGGTACAGGTCTTAAAAATTTTGCAGAAAGATTTCCAAAAAGATTTTTTGATGTGGGTATTGCAGAACAGCATGCAGTTACGCTGGCGGCAGGAATGGCCAGTTCAGGTTTAAAACCTGTTTTTGCAGTTTATTCTACTTTTTTGCAAAGGGCCTATGATCAGCTGCTTCATGATGTATGTATGCAGAATCTTCCCGTAGTTTTTGCAGTTGATAGATCCGGCATTGTAGGAGAAGATGGAGAAACCCATCAGGGCATATTTGATCTGTCATATCTGACTCAGATGCCAAATATGACTATCATGTCGCCTAAGTGTATAGATGAATTGCCTTATATGTTAAAGTGGGCATTGAAACAAAATTTTCCTATAGCTATAAGATATCCAAGAGGAGGGGATGATATACTTCTTAAACCATTGAAAAACTTTAATATTGGAAAATGGGAATATGTATCAGGAAAAGGTAAAATAGCATTGATAGCTCAGGGCAAAATGGTACAGCATGCAGTTTTGGCATCGCAGAGGCTTAAAGAAAGGAATATAGATATTAAAATTATAAGTGCCTGTTTTGCCAAACCAATTGATAAAACCATGCTCAATCAATTAATAGAAGAAAGAGCAACCATTATAACCATTGAGGATAATGTAGTAAGAGGTGGATTGGGCTCCTATATACTGGAATATGTAAATACCAAAGATAATAAAATTAAAGTGGTAAACTTAGGATTTCCAGATGAATTTGTGCAGCATGGCAAAGTTGACATTTTATATAAATTGTATGGATTGGATGCAAGGGGAATTGAAAGTGCTGTACTTAAAACAGAAGCATTGAGCCATGTATTTTAAAGGTGTGAGGGAGTTTATTATGTCAGAATCAAAAGAGAGGTTGGATGTACTTCTGGTAAATAAAGGTGTATTTCCTTCCAGAGAAAAAGCCAGGGCAAGCATTATGGCTGGAGAAATATTTGTAAATGGGCAGAGAGTGGATAAGTGCGGACAAAAAATAAAAGAGAGTTCAAATATTGAATTTAGAGGAGAAAAACTTCCCTTTGTAAGCCGTGGAGGATTAAAATTACAAAAATCTATAGAGAAATTTCACATAAATTTAAAGAATAAGGTTTGTGTAGATGTAGGTGCATCTACAGGTGGATTTACTGACTGTATGCTTCAGAATGGGGCTAAAAAAGTGTTTTCCATAGATGTGGGGTACGGGCAGTTTGCCTGGAAGCTCAGAATAGATAAAAGGGTAGTTTGTATGGAGAGAACCAATATAAGATATGTAACTCCGGATCAGATAGGAGAAGCTGCTGATTTTGCCAGTATAGACGTTTCTTTCATATCGCTGAAAAAAGTTATACCGGCAGTTATGAATTTATTAAAAGACAATGGCAGTGTAGTGGCACTTATCAAGCCGCAGTTTGAAGCAGGAAGAGAAAAAGTGGGGAAAAAGGGTGTTGTTAGAGAAAAATCGACGCATATAGAAGTTATAAATGATATTGCAAAATTTTTAAAAGAAAAGGGTTTGAAAATAATTTTATTGGATTATTCTCCCATAAAAGGTCCCCAGGGGAATATAGAATATCTCATATATTTTACTAAGAAAAAGGATTTTAATGGATTATTTAAAGACGAGGATATAATTAAAATAGTAGAAACATCACATGGTGAGCTCAATGGGGAGGAACTATGAAAAATATAGGTATTAATGTCAATACAACAAAAGACTTGAATAAACAAATGTTGAACTTTATAATAAAAAATATACATAATATAGATAATAATGTCAATATAAACGTATATGAGGACTGCGTAGGATTGGATGAAAATGAAAGCAATAGATTAGATGTGATTATAGTATTGGGTGGAGATGGCACTATACTGAATACATCTAAAAATGTACTTAAATCAAAGACACCTATACTGGGAATAAACATAGGGCATTTGGGATTTTTAGCTCAGGTGGAGATAAGTAACGTCAAAGAAGCCTTAAATAGACTGTTTATGGGAAAATATACAGTAGAGGAAAGAGATATGATACAGTGCAGTTATGATGATGGGAATGGCGTTAAAAGCTATGATGGTCTGAATGATGTAGTACTGTGTAGAAAAGTCGATTCAGGTATACAGAGATATGATATCTATATAAATGGTGCTTTCTACAATACATTTAATGGGGATGGTATTATAGTATGTACGTCCACAGGTTCCACTGGCTATAATTTATCTGCAGGAGGCCCCATAATACACCCATCTTTAGATGTACTGTGCCTGACGCCTATGTATTCACAATTTTTAACTGCAAGAACTATTATACTGGACAGCAGGTCACGTATAAGCATAACATCGAAAAAAAAATTTGAGAATGTATATTTATCCGTAGACGGCCAGCAGTGTATTGAAGTAAATGGGTTTGGACCTATAAAAATAGAAAGATCTCAAAACAAGAGAAAACTTATTAAATTTGACAATAATGATTATTTTAATACACTTAAGGAGAAAATTACATTTAAGGCAAAAGGATGTGAAGGTGAGATATATGAAGGTAACTAGGCATGCTAAAATATTGGAAATCATTAATTCAAATGATATTGAAACCCAGGAGGAACTTGCAGAAAAACTTAAAAAAAGTGGAATGAATGTAACGCAGGCAACTGTTTCAAGAGATATAAAGGAATTAAAGCTTATAAAGGTACTGGCTGATAGTGGACGATATAAATATGCCACTATATCGCATACGGAAAATGTTCTGTCAAATAAACTTATAAATATATTTTCTCAAACAGTTATAAGTGTTGAAAATGTAAATAATTTTGTAGTGATAAAGACCATTTCAGGTTCTGCTCCGGCGGCAGCAGAAGCTATTGATTCACTGAATTTTATTGGAATAGCGGGAACCTTAGCTGGGGACAATACTATATTTGTCATGGCAAGAGATAATGAAAAAGCTCTAAGTATAACTCAAAGGATGAAAAAGATGATTTCTGGATAGGAGGGTTGCTCATGTTACTCCAGTTAAACATAAGAAATTTTGCACTTATAGAAAAATTAAGTATATCTTTTGAATCGGGATTTAACGTACTTTCTGGAGAAACGGGAGCTGGTAAATCCATACTCATTGATGCCATAAATTATGTATTGGGAGGAAAGTTCAATAGGGACTTAATAAGAACAGGAGAAAAAAAGACTTTTGTTGAGGCGGTTTTTACTGTAGAGAATCCTAAAACTTTGGAAGTTTTAGAAGAAGAAGAAATTGACTCCAATGAAAATCTAGTCATAATAAGCAGAGAATCTTTTCAGTCTGGAAGAACTGTGGCAAAGGTCAATGGAAGATCAATCTTGATGGCAAACTTAAAACATATAAGCAGTACTTTGCTGGATATACATGGACAACATGATAATCAAAATCTACTTTCAGAGGAAAATCATATATATTATTTAGATTACTATGGGGAGAGTTCCATTGGCAGCATGTTAAGGCAGTATGAAAAGGATTATAAAGATTTAATTCATATAGAGAATAAAATACAGGATCTTTCTGGTAAGAGTGAGGATAGGGAAAAACTTGTTGATTTTTTGAAATATCAGATAGACGAAATTGACTCTGCTAATTTAAAAGAGGGGGAAGAAGAAGAATTAAATGAAAGGTTTAAGATACTTTCAAATTCCGAAAAAATAAACAATACTATAAACAGTTGTTATGTAAGCCTTTATAGCAGCAATGGAGATAAAGGCTCCGTATATGACAGTTTAGGTATGGTTATAAAGCAGCTTGCTTCCATAGAAAACATTGTTTCCAAGGTAAAGGATATATCAGACTCTCTCAAGGATAGTTATTATAACATAGAAGGGTGTATAGAGGATATAAGAGATATAAAGGATAATTTTTACTATGATGCAGGAGAATTAGAAGCTATAAATAGTAGAATATACAAGATAAATGGTTTTAAAAAAAAATATGGAAGCAGTGTAAAAGATATACTAAATTATAGGAACAAAATAGAAAAGCAATATGAAGAGATGAAAGATGTTTCTAAAATAATAGAAAATTTGAATTTGGAAAGACTAAAATTAGAAGATAAGATGAAGTTGAAATGTAAACAGATTCATGAATGCAGATATAAAATAGCCCTGGACTTAGAAAAAAATGTTAAAAACGAGTTGAAGTTTGTAGGGTTGGAAAAGAGCGTATTTAAAATAGAAGTCAAACTGGAGCAAAAATTCAATTTAAAGGGCATGGATAAAGTGACTTTTTACATATCGACTAATCCAGGTGAACCCTTGAAGCCTCTTCAAAAAATTGTATCAGGTGGAGAACTGTCGAGGATGATGTTGGCATTAAAAACTGTATTTGTGGATAAAGATCACATTCCCTCTATTATATTTGATGAAATAGACACAGGAATAAGTGGAAGAATAGCGCAGTGTGTAGCTGAAAAAATGTACAATATATCAAAAAAACATCAGGTTTTTTGCGTGACTCATTTACCTCAGATTGCATCTATGTCCGATACTCATTATTGGGTTTCAAAAAGGGTTATTAAAAATAAAACCTATACCAAGGTTAAAAGAATGAATGAACAGGAAAAACAATATGAAATAGCCAGGATGATAGGAGGCTCTGAGGTTACGCCGCTTACTTTGGAACATGCTAAGGAAATTGTTAAAATGGCAGATTTAAAAAAATTGGAAAATAAAAATTGAAAAAGTTGTCTTTAAACATTTAAAGTAAATGCTTAAAAGGTGACTTTTAACTTTCTGTATAAATTTATATTTAAAAACAATACATTAACTATAGATGTAACTATATAATAGCATAATAACATATTTAAAAGGGCAACTTAATCCTAGAAAAAGCAATGTAAGACGGGAGGTAAAAGCATGAGAAAAAAGGTCAAAATCACATTGCGTTGGATGTTAATTCCAATCCTGTTTATGATGTTATGTGCTTATTATAAAATTGAAAATATAGATAAAGGTATTGGTTTATCTCAGGCAATCAAAACAAAGTCAACATTTAAAGCAGCTAAAGCCAGTGATATTACTGTGTATCCCGGCGGCCAGCCTATTGGAATAAAGTTGAGTACCAAAGGAGTGCTAGTAGTGGCACTTTCAGATATACAAACTCCTCAGGGAAAGGTAACAAGCCCAGCTGCACTGGCCGGCATACGAATAGGAGACAATATAATTAAGGTAAATGATACTTTTGTAAAAAATGCTGAGCAGACTCAGACTGAAATAAATAGAACAAAGGGAAAAAATATAAAAATAGTTGTGGAAAGAAATGGAAATAAAATTGAGAAGACAGTGAAGGCTGTAAATGAGCTAGAAGACAATAATTATAGAATAGGACTTTGGATAAGAGATTCTACTGCAGGAATTGGAACTTTAACTTTTTATGATGAAAAAAGTGGAATGTTTGCAGCATTAGGGCATCCCATAGTAGATGTAGATACGGGAACTAAGTTGAATATAAATTCGGGAGATATAGTTGACTCATCCATAGTATCTATTAAAAAGGGAGTTAAGGGAAATCCAGGTGAATTAAAAGGTATATTTGTAAATGAGGAACTTAAATTAGGTGATATAAATAAAAATACAGAATGTGGAATTTTTGGCAAGGGAAATGAAGAACTTAAGAATGTAAATTATGAGCCGCTTAAAATTGGTTTGAGAAGTGAAATAAAAGAAGGACCCGCTAAGATCCTCACTACTATATCAGGAAGAACACCTGAGTACTATGATATAGAAATACAGAAATTGCTGACTCAAGACCTGCCCGGACCTAAAAGTATGGTCATAAAGGTTACAGACAGCAGGCTGCTGAATAAAACTGGTGGAATAGTCCAGGGGATGAGTGGAAGCCCTATAATTCAAAATGGTAAATTGGTGGGAGCTGTGACCCACGTACTTATAAATAAGCCTGAAATAGGATATGGCATTTATATAGACTGGATGTTAAAAGATGCTGATATCCTGTTAAAGTAGAAGATATGCTAAAGTAATTATGTAGTTATAAAGATAGCATTTTAAATGCTATCTTTATAACTACATAAAGTATAATATATTTATTTAAGAGAATCAAAAAAATGATTATATAAAAGATAAAAATTTTTACATAAAAAAGAAGGAATTAAAATTCCTTTGTCGAATTTATTATTTGTTAAGATATGGGAATTAATTAAGAAAAGGGGAGTAAAAATATGGAAGATTCAAAGATAAGTGTAATTATTGCAGATGATAATAAAGAATTTTGTAATATTCTAAATGATTATCTTTTAAACCAGAAGGACATAGTGGTTACAGGTATTGCCAAGGATGGATTAGAGGCACTTAAGCTGATTGAGGAGAAAAAGCCGGATTTAGTAGTGCTTGATATAATAATGCCTCATCTTGATGGACTGGGAGTTTTGGAAAGACTAAATACTATGAATATGGATCCAATGCCAAGGATAATAGTTTTGTCTGCAGTAGGACAGGATAAGATAACCCAGAGAGCCATAACTTTAGGGGCAGATTACTATGTCATAAAACCTTTTGATATGAATGTACTTACGAGAAGAATAAGGCAGATGTTCAACAATGTTATAATAGGAGGGAATGAAGTTAAAAGAAATACGTTATTTGTGGACAACGATGAAATAAAATCTTTCAAGGATGATCCTGCAGATTTGAAACAGGAGATAACCAATATAATTCATGAAATAGGTGTTCCAGCTCATATAAAAGGTTATATGTATTTAAGAGAGGCAATAACTGTGGTTGTAAATAATATGGAACTTTTATCAGCAGTTACGAAGGAATTATATCCTTCTATAGCTAAAAAATACAATACAACTGCCAGTAGAGTTGAGAGGGCTATCAGACATGCCATCGAAGTTGCTTGGTCAAGAGGTCAGGTGGAAACTATAAATAAAATCTTTGGCTATACTATACATAATGACAAGGGAAAGCCAACCAATTCCGAATTCATCGCCATGGTGGCTGACAAACTTCGATTAGAGAACAAAGTATCTTAGAATAAATATTATCAATGATTAGAAAGATTTTGAGTTATATGAAAATATTAACAAACATAAAGATAAAATCAATTAATTTGAAAACTTCCGTTCATTTTATATAAAATGAATGGAAGTTTTTGCAAGGAGGTTATATGAACAAATGAAGATAGAGTTGGAGTTAGAAGAAATAAGAAACATACAGAATTTAATTATAAGTAGAGTAAACGAGCTTAGAGAAAAAATATCAAATGATATAGATAGAGAAGAAGAGATAAAAGAAATTATAAGGTATTACAAAAAGTTGGTAAAAAAAATAGAAAACCAAATATAATTGACAATTGTAATAGTAAAGTATAAAATTGAAAACGATAATTAATTTGAAATTTTATTTAAATAAATTATAAAACAGCATAATTTTGTATTGGAAGTGATATGAAGGTGGATTTTTCTGAAAAAACTATAAAAAAAGATATGATATACAGCGGTAAAATTATTGAGGTCAATCTACAAACTGTTGTATTGCCAAATGGGAGAAAAAGTAAGAGAGAAGTAGTGAATCATCCTGGCGGTGTGGCAATACTGGCCTATAAAGATAGTGATACCGTATTTATGGTAGAACAGTTTAGAAAGCCTATAGAGAGAAATATTCTTGAAATACCTGCAGGAAAAATTGAGAAGGATGAAGATATAAAGACATGCGGAATGAGAGAATTGGAGGAGGAAATAGGTTATAAAGCAAGAAAATTTGAATATATTGGGAAGGTAGTCACGAGTCCTGGATTTTGTGATGAATATATATATATTTTCAAGGCTGAGGATCTATACAAGGGAAGAGACGATATAGGTGATGAAGATGAATTTATAAATATCAAAGAGGTTAAAATAGGTGAGATTAAAGATATGATAAAAAATGGTGAAATAATAGATGCCAAGACTATATGTGCTTTTATGATGATATAATATAGTCATATAACTCTTTTGTGGATCATAGATTATTTAGAGAGAAGATGATTGACAAAAGGGGGATAAAATAGTGTTAGAAAATAAAGTTTCAGGTTTGATAAATAGACATATTAAAAATAATTTTTGGCTGTATGTTATAAGCCTGTTATGTATTTTTACAGGTATAGTGATGGGCATATACAGTGTCAGATATATGGGAGGATTTGAAAAAAGTGATCTCGTAAGCTATCTTAAGAATTTTGCAACTGCTGTGAATTCTGGAGATTTAAATTATAAATCTATATTACTTCAAACTTTAAAAAATAATATTCCTGTAATTTTGGCTATATGGTTTTTAGGACTTACAATGATAGGAATACCAATAATACTTATTATAGATATAATAAAGGGATTTACTATAGGATTTACTATAAGTTTTATAATAAGCCAATTAGGAATAAAAGGAATGTGGATTTCACTATTGGGGGTTTTGCCCCAGAATATAATATACATACCCTGCATAATACTTTCATCTGTACTTGCTATGGAATTTTCACTTATGATTTTTAAAGATAGAGCGAGACTTCAATGGAAATCACATATTTTAGTCAGTATTACCTCTTATTCTATGTCTTTTCTAATGGTATCCATGGTAATGTGTGTGGGTTTTTTTATGGAAGCTTATTTAACTCCAAATATGGTTAAACTTGTTGTAGCCAGCTTTGAAGGGATATTATTATGATATTTAATGAGCAGGAATCAAATTTTATTATAGGGGTATTAAAGTGCTTTTTTATATTGATATTTTTTGGAATATTTTTGCCTAAGTTTATAGATACTATTTTATATAATTTTATTATTGAACCCCATTCTTACGACAACAGCATACTGGTAAATGGTATATTCAGCAAAAATGTGGATCTGATATACAATTATATTAATGTTTTCAACGAATTTCTGAAATTTTAAAATTATAACTTCAAAGAGCGGGTGATAATTTTGAATGGCCTTTTATTGGCTTATACAAAAGAACTGGAAAAAAAGCATATGAGTAAAAATACTATGGATGCATATGTAAGAGATATAGATAAATTTTTTAATTTTATAAAGGATAGAAAAGAGAGTGTAGAAAAAGTAGAGATTATATCTATAATGGCTTATGTACAGTATCTTCAGAAAGCAGGCAAAGCCGTATCTTCAATAGTTAGAAATATTGTATCCCTTAGAAATTTTTACAAATATCTCATGCTTAAGGGAATTGTAAATGAAAACCCGATTTTATACTATCAAATTCCCAAAATAGTGCATAATGTACCGGAGGTATTGACTATAGAAGAAGTAGACAAGCTCCTTTCATCGCCGGATTTAAGCACTGACAAGGGGATAAGGGATAAGGCTATGCTTGAGGTGATGTATGCTGCTGGAATGAAAGTAATGGAACTTCTAAATCTTACGTTATATGATATAAATCTAAAATTATCATATGTAAAATGTAGTAATTCCAAGAATAATGAGAGAATAGTGCCTATAGGTTCTGTAGCTGTGAAATATTTAAAAAAATATTTAGATATAAGGCAGGAATTAAATGTATATAATTTGGATATTTTATTTTTAAATCTAAAGGGAGTAAAAATGAGCCGGCAGGGATTTTGGAAAATAATAAAATACTATGCAAAAGAAGCTAAAATAGATAAAAATATAAATGCCTTTACATTAAGACATTCTTTTGCCGTGCATTTACTTCAAAATGGAGCGGATATTAAATCTGTACAAGAGCTCTTGGGCCATAAAGATCTTTCCGCAACCCAGATTTATTCGTCGGTTTTGAAAAGAAATAAAATTGCTGAAGTTTATAAAAAGTCTCACCCCAGGTCATAATGGGGGTAGGTAAAAATATAGGGGCTGCTGCACTAATCAATTAGTGTGACGGCCCTATTTGAATCACCAGGGTAAAAGCATAAAGTGAAAAACAAAAGTAAAATAATATTATCTTTGTTTTTTGCAGTTGTATTTGGTATTTCAACTATTAGTTTCAAAAGCAGTGCAGCCGATTTAAATTTTAACAAAAAGGGCGTAATTCTCCTATCTTGTATAAGTGGGAGATGAATAGTCCTTGTTATTTTAGGTTCGATGCCTAAAATAATAACTACTTGACGAATTATTATATATGATGTATTTTAAAATCAGTGGTAAATATATAAATGAGGTAAAATAAATGGATTTAGATACAAATAATCATTCAGTATTTTTGCTAAATTATCATTTGGTATTGGTTGTTAAATATAGGAGAAAAGTAATAAATGATAAAATATCAAATAGGCTAAAGGGAATATTTGAGTATATATGCCCTAAATACAATATTACTTTATGCGAATGGAATCATGATAAAGACCATGTACACCTTTTGTTTAGAGGATCACCAAATACAAATATATCAAAATTTATAAATGCTTATAAGAGTGCCAGCAGCAGACTTATAAAAAAGGAGTTCCCATCAATAAAAAAACAATTATGGAAAGAGTACTTCTGGAGTAAAAGTTATTGCCTTATAACAACTGGTGGTGTTCCAATTGATATAGTTAAGGAGTACATTGAAAATCAAGGAATGAAATGAGGTGAAAATGTGTTAAAAGCTTATAAATACAGGATTTACCCGAACAAAGAACAAAAATTGTATTTTGCTGGAACTTTTGGCTGTGTCAGATTTATATATAACAAAATGCTGGCTGATAGAATTAAATCATACAAGGAAAACAAAGATTTGGATATTAAAAAGATTAAGTATCCTACCCCGGCACAGTATAAAAAAGAATTTGAATGGCTTAAAGAAGTTGACAGTCTTGCTCTGGCAAATGCTCAAATGGATCTAAATAAAGCATATAAAAATTTCTTTAGAGATAAATCAATAGGTTTCCCTAAATTCAAAAGTAAGAAAAGTAACTATAACAGTTATACAACCAATAATCAAAATGGAACAGTTTATATCAAAGATGAACATATTAAATTACCTAAATTAAAATCCATTCAGAGAAAACCAATCTATAGTTATTGAGGACTTGAAAGTTAAGAATATGCGGCAGAATCACAGGCTGGCAAAGGCAATAAGCGAAGCAAGCTGGAGTGAATTCAGAAGAATGCTGGAATACAAGGCTGGATGGTATGGCAGAAAAATAATAGTGGCACCCAGTAATTATGCAAGTAGTCAATTGTGTTCAGTTTGTGGATATAAGAATAGAGAAGTAAAAAATCTTGCACTCAGGGAATGGATCTGTCCTAAATGTGACACACACCATGACAGGGATATAAACGCCAGTAAAAATCTGCTGAAATTAGCCATATAATTTTGGCAATACACTGAGGTTGGTTCGACCTTTAGAGCTTAGGTAAACTTGTTCCATTAGGAATATTGACTAAGAAGCCATCCACTTCTATAAGTGGTGGTAGTTCACAAACTAATAACGAAGATTCTGGTTATATCGTCATTGACAATAATACAAGCTCTGCCTTTGTAAGTGAATTTGGTTATGAACAAATTCTTATAAATTTATTGAAATATACATTTTTAACTTGACTTCTGTAAAAAATGAGTCTTTAAAGGAGGAATTGTCCATGTATAAAAAAAGAATAAATGCATTTGCAGGTATTACACTCATGTCATTAGTGCTAACTACAGCATTTACAACTGGATTTGTTAAAGCAGCAGGTTCGGTAACGCAAATAGGTGGCTCAACAAGATATGAAACAGCAGCAAAAGTTGCTGCAGCAACTTTTGCAAACAGCGATACCGTTGTATTGGTCTCAGGAGAAGGTTATGCAGATTCAGTAAGTGCATCTGTATTGGCCAAGAAACTGGATGCACCAATACTGCTTACAGGTTCGCAGATGCTTGATTCTAATGCTGAAGGTGCACTGGAAAAACTAAAACCAAAGAATGTATATATTATTGGAGGTACAGGTTCCATATCCCGGTCTATTGAAGATGGATTAAAAGCATCAAATTATAAAGTAACCAGGCTTGGGGGAACTACAAGATATGAGACAAACCTGGCTATAGCAAACAAATTGGTGGATTTGGGAGTAAGCAAGGACAACATAATAGCAGTAGCAGGAACTAATTTTTCAGATGCATTGTCAGCAGCACCAGTAGCTGCTGCTGATGGGGATATATTATTGCTTACAAATAACGATCTGAATTCAATACAGAAGACAATCGATTTTGCAAAGAATTCAAACGTTACAGTAGTAGGAACCACTACTGTAGTAAGTGATTCAATATATAATGCACTAAATGCAGATAGGAGAGTGAACGGTGGATCGGACAGATTTGCTACAAATTTAAATGTATTAAAGGCATTTGACAGTGATCTAAAGAATGACAAAATTTATGTAGCAAATTCATCAGAAAATAGCTATTCAGATCCATTAATTGCTTCAGCTGCAGCTGGAAAGTATTCAGCACCGCTTATACTAATTGATACTGAAGGATCAAATGTAAATGCTATAGATTATATCAAAACTAAAGCTGCAGAAAATACTGAGATAGAAGCAATTGGCGGAACTGGTGTAATTCCGGCTTCTATAGTTAATGAAATAAATAGTGCCATAAGTGAAGGTAATACAATGATAACTTTTAAAGATAAAAATTTAGAACAGGCAGTAAGATTAGCTGCAAATAAGCCCACTGGTATTTTATATAAAAGCGATGTAGATAAGGTGTTGGAAGTAAATTTTTATTATAGTAAAATAAAAGATATTAGCGGAATTGAAAATTTAACTAGTTTACAAAAGCTTGGATTAGGTGGTAATCAGATAACCGATATAGGAGCTATCAAAAGTTTAACTAATCTAAGACGTGTTGAGTTTTCCAGTAATCAAATAAGTGATATAAGCCCATTAAAAAATCTAATTAATTTACAGGAACTTGCATTAGGAGATAATCAAATAAGTAATATAAATTCACTGGGAAATATGACTAATTTACAAACTCTTATTTTATATAGAAATTCAATAAGTGATATAAGTCCATTAAAAAATTTGAATAATTTACAAATTCTCAATTTAAGCATGAATTCAATAAGCGATATAAGTCCATTAAAAAATCTAACTAATTTACAAACCCTTGATATAGGTAAAAATAATATAAAAGACATAAGCCCATTAAAAAATTTAACTAATTTAAAAGAACTTCGTATATCAGAAGGTCAATTAAGTGATAATGAAATAGATTCTTTGAAAAGTGCTTTACCAAACTTAAAGATTACAGTCGAGTATTTAAATTAACCCAGGTATAGGCGAAACCATAGATTAAAATATTTATTTAGCATAATGAATCTTTAAAAAGAATATAAAGGCTTGATTATAGGGAGCAGGCTATCAAGGTTGAGAAGATAGAGTTTTGAAATACTACTATCAAGTGCAACCAGCCTGCTTTTTTGCATTTCATAGTGAAGAAGCATTTTAAGATATAGCTGTTCTTGATATTCTGAATTATGTTTTTGTGACAATGTAATTAATCCCTCTTTCATATCTTTATAATTTATCCAATTTAGCTTTCCACTTTATTTTAATTTTATTTTATCCCATGTATTTTTTTATTGTATTTGTGTGATAATATTAATAACTTCGGAAGGAAATACATTTTAAAGGGAGGAGAAATATTAAATGAAGAAAAAGCAGAAAGCATTGACTTTAATAAGCTTGATGTTAAATTTGATCTTTATATTAGGTATAGAAAGTATGCCTGTTAAAGCTGAACCCTTAAGTAAATCCGATAGATCGGAGATCAAAGCTATAAAATCAGATTTGAATGTAGATGCTAAATCTGCATTGCTTATAGAGCCCTCAAGTGGAAAAATAATATTCGAAAAAAATTCTCATGAAAAACTGGAACCAGCTTCTGTTACAAAAGTGATGACTATGCTTCTGAGTATGGAGGCTGTAGATTCCGGCAAGATATCTCTGTCAGATAAGGTTACCGTAAGTGAAAATGCAAAGAAAATGGGTGGAAGCTCTATGCTTCTGGACACAGGAGAAGTGAGAACTGTAGAGGATTTACTAAAGGGGATAGGTATAGCATCTGGGAATGATGCAGCAGTTGCCATGGCGGAATATTTAGCCGGCAGTGAGGATGCATTTGTGAACCTTATGAATAAGAGGGCAGAACAACTTGGAATGAAGGATACATCTTTTAAAAATTGTACAGGATTAAGTGCAGAAGGCCATTATACCTCTGCCTATGACATAGGTATAATGTCAAGAGAACTGCTTAAACATCCTGCTATATTGAAATATACGGGAACATATATGGAGACCATATCTGAAGGAAGAAAAAGCCCCATAGAACTGGTAAATCATAATAAACTGGTTAGATTTTTTAATGGATGTGATGGATTGAAAACAGGTTTTACTAGTTCGGCGAAATATTGTATATCTGCTACTTCCCTTAGAGATGGAGTGAGGATGCTGGCAATAATCATGGGTTCACCTACTTATAAGGTGAGGAATAAAGATGCTAGCATGCTTATGAATTATGGATTTTCAAAATATTCCTGTAAAAATGTCTTTAAAAAGGGAAGTAATGTAGAGAAGATCAACTTGAATAAAAGCGGGAGCAGATTTTTTATTGCCAAAGCCTCTTCAGATTTAAACGCAATAACGGAAAAGGGAAAAGATAGTAAAATCACCTATAAGTGTATCATAGATAAAAATAAAAAGAGATATAAAAAAGATGAGAAGGTAGGATATTGTGATGTATATGTAAATGGGGAAATGGTGGGTAAAGTCGATTTACGCAGTGATAGAAATGTAAAAAGACCAGGAATATTTAGCAACTTAAAGGATAACATCAGAAATGTTTTGCCTCAGGGAATATGATATATATGTTTTTAGTACAGAAAATATATAGTATAATAAGGTCAGAAAATTCAATTTATCCGGAAGAGAAAAGTACAAATTTGATATTTTACTGTATTGTTTTCTGAAATTCATTGGATTTTCTGATTGCTATTTAAAAATTAGGGGAGAAAATTAGTATGGAAATTTTAGAGGCATTAACTTGTGATGAGATAAAAATTGTAAATGAAATCATGGATTTATGTAAACGCAGGGGAATAAAGTCATATATAGTAGGAGGGGCTGTTAGAGATGCTATTTTAGGTAATAAAGTAAAAGATATTGATATATGCTTAGAGGAAGATCCAAAGGTTATTTTAGATGAACTGCAGAAATTAAAATGTTGTCAGTATCACAGTGAATTTCAAACAGCTTTTTTAGTTTTTGAAAATGGTGTAAATATAGATCTTATAAGATGCAGAAAGGAATATTATTATATAGATGGGGCATTACCTAGAATTTCTCCATCCCGTATATATGAGGATTTGTATAGAAGGGACTTTACTGTAAATGCCCTGGCCTACGATATTGAAAAAAAATGTATAATAGATGTCTGTGGGGGCATACAGGATTTAAAAAATAGAGTTTTGAGGAAAATACATCCTAATAGCTATAATGAAGATCCAACTAGAATATTTAGAGCTATAAAATATGCTGTGAGATATAAATTTAGTTTAAAAGACAAAGATGAAATAAAAAAATGCGTGGAAAAGGGTGTATTTAGTCTTATAAGTAATGATAGAATAGTAAAGGAAATATACCTTCTGTGCTGTGAGGAGAATTGGAAAGAAAACATTTATCTATGTAATGATTTAAAAATATTTGATGTAGATGAACGCCTCTTAAAAATTGAACTTGAGGAGGAAAACCAAGATAAAAGATATAGTTGTACAAGCAGGGTGGATATGAGGATCCTTAAATTATTTTATTCCATGAGGGATAGAAAATATAGATCAATACTAGCTGAAAATTCAATTTTGAATAAAGAGTTGAGAAGTGCTATTGAATGTTCCAATGAAGATTCTCATGAGGCAGCTGATTTGATTATGGGTACAATGGATAATTATAGGTTATATACAATATTGAGGAAGATGAATTATTATGAGCTTGTATTATTAAGCTGGAACTCAAAATTGAATTATAAGATATATAATTATATTTATAATTTAAGAGATTATAGGCCTTCTTTAAGTGGAAAATATATAGCTTCTAAAGGAGTAAAGGATGGAAAGTCTATAGGAAGGATCTTGAGGAGCATAATGAAAATTGAACTGAATTCTGGAATAGACTATGGGCAAAAATATTTAACTGAAAATTTAGGAGAGAATATGTAGATGTCTTTAAATATAAAAATAAGAAATTTTGAGGGACCCTTTGATGTACTGCTTCATCTTATAAAAAAAAATAAAATGAGTATATATGATATAAAGATTTATGAAATCACAGAGCAGTACTTAAAATATATAAATACCATGAGGGAAATGGACTTAGATGTAGCATCCGAGTTTATAGTAATTGCAGCTTCGCTTATAGAGATGAAATCAAAGATTTTACTTCCAGAGTCAGACTTGGAGAAAGAAAATGAAGATAAAGAGGAGGATCCTAGAAAAGAGTTAGTGGATAAATTGCTTCAATATAAAAAATTCAAGATGGCAGCTGAATTTTTAAAAGAAAGATGTGATAGAGTAGGAAAGATGTATGGTAAAAAGCCAGAGATAATTGAATCAAAAGAAGCGAGTATATCCCAAATTTTAAAGGGTGCTACCCTGTGGGATATATATGAGAGATATACCAAGCTGATGAGAGAATATGAAAGCAAATTTAACAGTGAAGTTGTGCTCAATAAAAAGATATCTAGAGATAAGTTTAAATTGGAAGATAAAATAATTTATATAAAAAATATTATATATAAGAGAAAAGAAGTTAAATTTTCAACTATTATAAAAAACTGTTCTTTTAAAATAGAAAAGATAATTACATTTCTTGCACTTTTGGAGCTTATAAAACTTAAAGTCATATTTGTAGTGCAAAGTGAAAATTTTAGTGAAATTTACATAGAAAGGATAAATGAGAATGAAAAGCAGTGATGATAAAAGTAGCTGTGAGGCCACAGAGAAAGGAAAACTATCAGAGAATAAGTATTTTTCTATAATAGAGTCTTTATTGTTTGTTTCTGGTGAATCTCTTGGTATTGAACAAATTGCATCCATAATAAAATGTAATGTAGAATTTACGAAAAATTTGATTGATGAGATGAGTAGTATATATAAAAAAGATTGTAGAGGTATAGAGATTCTAAGAGATAATAACAGATATAGGCTGGTTACAAAGGCTGAAAACAGCAGTTATGTTGAAAAACTGTTGAAGAATAATTCAAGACAAGCTTTATCTCAAGCGTCACTAGAGACTTTGGCCATTGTCGCTTACAAACAGCCTATAACGAGAATAGATATAGACGAGATAAGGGGGGTAAAAAGTGATAGAGCCATATCCACTTTAATTGAAAGAAGACTTATAAAGGAAAATGGAAGGTTGAATGTGCCGGGAAGACCTATATTGTATGGTACTACGGAAGAATTTTTAAAATATTTTGGATTTGAAAATTTGGATAATATGCCTAATTTAGATTCTATAATTGTATGAAGAACAAAAGTTAAGAGTTAAAAACTCAGCTGTTTTTTTTGATTTATAACTCTTAACTATTAATTATTAATGGTTAACTGTCGTAGGAGGAACTGTCTTCACCGTGATTTTTTTCTTTATTTTCATCATCTGTCTTGTGATAAGAGGTATCTTTGTTTTTTCTGTTCTTGGAACATACCATTCCCCGAAGCAGATCCATTATTTGAGGAATAGAATCTATTACTTTTTCACAGGTGTTATTTTGATTTAAGGACAGCAGCCTTACAGAGTCACCTTTTGTAACTAAAAAAGCTACTGGTTTTACCGTAACTCCAGCACCTGAGCCTCCACCAAAAGGGTAGTCGGGTCTAGGTACTTCATCGTGCTGCAGATCAAATTCACTTCCACCGGATGCAAACCCAAAGGACACTTTTGAAATGGGTATTATCAGAGAACCGTCTTTTGATTCCACTGCATCCCCTACTATGGTATTGACATCTATCATTTCCTTTAGATTTTCCATAGTACTCTTTAATAAATTTTCTATAGGATGATTATCCATAAAAACTCCTCCTTATAAATCTTAAATTGTTATTATGCAAAATTGCTGTCTATTGAATTATTTGATTTTTTAGACTGCCTTTTATATCTAGATAACTTTATATATACATAGATAATTTTAACTAAACTTATATAAATTATACTTGTTATTTCTAGTTCGAAACGTGAACTGTTGAAATCAGGCTTTATGTTATCATGATATTTTTTTATATGAAAAAATCCGTTTAACCTGTTGAAGAGAAATATTTTTAATGAGCATATGGCCCCGTATACAAGCGCTGTATAGGCAGCATCGCCTAAACCATAGCAAAGTTTTACATCTACTTTAACTGAAAATCTAGCCTTTACGTTTTTAAGTTCCGATGATTTAATTACATTTATAAGGGAAACAAATCTATTTTTTTCTGCAGTATTTTTGGGAGAAGATCTACCTAGTACAATTTTATTTGTTATATTCAAATTATATATTTGAAAGAGAAGTTGTCTGTTAATGTATTTTATTTTTATCTTTAAGGGTATTGGAAGAAATAACACAATGGGGAATATTAGAATAAATAGAACAGGTAGTATACTCATATATTTCTCCTCCGGATTCAATATGATCTATTGCTTAATAGTATTTACCGCAATAGTAAATTATATACTAATCTGGAACAAGTTTTAATAGTAATATATTTATTTAGGGAAAAAATATTCACAATAATATATTCATTATAGGAAGGAGCAATTTGTACTATTATGAAGATAAAAAAAATTTTATTGTATTTTATAGTGATTTTTATTATTGCTAATATGTTTCCAAATAAAGTAATGTCAGAAGATAAGGAGAGATCTTCTGAAAAGATCAATGTAGATGCCAGGTGTGCTGTAGCCATAGACAGCAATTCAAAAATTGTTATATATGAAAAAAATGCCTGTGAGTTAGTCCCTATGGCAAGCACAACTAAAGTCATGACTACACTGGTGGCATTGAAGTATGGAAAATTGGATAAAAAAATAAAAATTTCTTCTAAGGCGGCTGGGATAAAAGGCTCTACAGTGGGATATAAGGCTGATGAAAAAATAACTTTGAGAGAACTTTTATATGGTCTTATGCTCCGTTCGGGAAATGACGCAGCTGTGGCAATAGCAGAGGCAATAGGGGGAAGCATAGAGGGCTTTGCAAAACTTATGAACGAATATGCCGATGAAATAGGTATAATAAATAGTCATTTTGAAACTCCTCATGGCCTTGACAGGGAGGAACACTACTCCACCGCATATGATCTGGCTGTAGCTACATCTGTAGCCAAGAAAAATCCAACATTCAATGAAATTGTAAGTTCAAGAGATGTAGATGGAAAAGAAAAAGGATTTACTAGAAGTTATCACAATATAAATAAGATCCTTTGGGAGATACCGAATGCAAATGGAGTTAAAACGGGGTATACGGGAAAAGCAGGAAAATGCTTGATAACTTCTGCACCTGTGCAGGGCAATGATGTGATAATAGTGGTTTTAAATTGCCCTAAAAGGTGGAAAGAAACCGGTAAGATATATGAATATATAGATAAAAATTATGACTTCCAAAAATTATATTCAAAGGGAGATAGAGCATTAGAATTAAAGGTAAATAGAAAGAATTTAAGGCTTGAATATGAAGATGATATTGTAGTTCCTGTGAAGAAAGGATGTAAATATACCAGTAAGATTGTAAAGCCTAAAAAAATAAATTACACAGTCAATAAAGGTGATAAAATAGGTATGATCTGTATATACGAAGATGGTAAAAGAGTATACAAAAATTTCCTAAGAGCTTCTAATACCGTAAAAGTAAGAAGGCTTCTTAATTGGACCTTTTAGAACAATTTACAATGTACAGTTCACAATTGATGAGGATTTTCGGCTGAACCGAAAATCCTCATCAATTTGATATTTAAAGGAATAATTAATGACAGTAGAATAAATTTTCTTTTTTGGAATCTTCTATTAAGTCAAATCTTTTTACGGACTTGAAATTATTGTTCTGTATATTTTCAAGTGTATTTTTTAAGAATTCTCTGCTGAATTTAATTTGGGAGTTTGCATTCAGTCTCCTCTGCATTATATAATCTATATGTTCAGGAACGGTGCTGAATATATAAATGGGAAATAAGTGGCTTATGACCTTGTTTGTAAGGGCATATTGATAGATGGATGCATCTATAATGATACCGTTGTATATATTAAAACAGTGGGCAAAGCTTCTGCTGTAATTTTCATTTATATGTACACGCAATATGCCTTGTATTGCAGGGACATCCATATCCACATACTTGCATAGTTGATAGATTAGTGAGGATATTAAAGGTCCGCTGTTTAAAATTGTGTATTTACTTATACAATATTGGCATAGGTTTTTAAAAAAATTTTTTTCAGATTTCTTCATGTAATTTACCTTTCCCTTCTAAGTAAATATTATAATTTATTTTTTAAAGAAATACCATATTGTATGGGCACTAAGTTAAAGTTGAATAAATCAATGAGCATTTTAGATTTTTCTATCTTTAATCAAAAAAGACTTTAATTTCCTGTATATTTAAAAATAGCATATATTTCAAATAATATATTTTGCTCAAAAATAGTACAGTTATAAAAAAATTAATAATACAGAGTAAAAATTATGATTTTTATGGTATAATGTTATAGATGGAATAAGAGGAGGCATAGATCGTAAAAACGATAACAAGTGAGCAAGGAGATGTCAGATATGAAAAAGATGTCAGAAGGCGTTGTAATTGAAGTAGGACAAGATTTCGCCAAGATAAGAGCAAGTAAACACGGGGACTGCAAAAGCTGTGGATTGTGTGCAGGTGAGAATGCCACTATAGTAGATGCAAAAAATCCTGTTGATGCCAAAGTGGGACAGCATGTTATTTTTGAAGTAAAAGAGAAAAATATGTTGAAAGCCGCTTTTATTGTATATATTTTACCTCTTATTGCAATTTTTGTAGGTGCATTATTGGGAACATGGATTGCGAATAACATTGGGTATTCTGAAAGAGCACTTCAAATAGGAGGTGGAGCAATACTTTTTGTTGTTTCATTGTTGTATATAAAAATATTTGATAAGTCCACAAGTAAAAATGATACTATGAAGCCTATTATTAAACGTGTTTTATTTTAAATTACACCTAATTTTCTGATAGAAATACTAGAGCATAAAGCTGTATAGCAAATTGTGGAATATCAAATCTGTAATTTGCTATATAAGCTATTTTTATATTTATCCACACGCTGACATATTTATTCTAAAGTTCAAAATGCAACAGATAAATATCAATTAATGAAGATTTTCAGATAAGTCCTGAAATCCGCCGAATTGATATTTGAACTCTGAACTTTGATATTTGGATGGAGGCGCCGGGATAAGGCAATTTTTAATTTATAAATAATATTTTCATGCTAAAAATATTGAAAGAGGTGTTAAAGAGTGTTAAAAAGTTTTCGAGGTGGAGTGCACCCTGATGATAGTAAAAGGTATACAGCTGACAAGCCTATAGAAAAAGCACCTGTACCAGATAAAGTCTATATACCTGTAAGACAGCATATTGGTGCTCCTACATCTCCTATAGTAAAAAAAGGAGATGAGGTAAAAAAAGGACAGCTTATTGCAAAGAGTGATGCTTTTGTCTCAGCCAATGTGCATTCATCTGTTTCTGGAAAAGTTGTAGATGTAGCTGAATATCCACATCCTAATTTTGGAAAATGTTTATCCATAGTTATTCAAAATGATGGAAACGATGAATGGGCGGAAGGGATACCTGTTGAACGTAACTGGAATGACTTAACTGGAAAGGAAATAATAGGTATAATAAGAGAAGCAGGTATTGTAGGAATGGGAGGAGCAACTTTCCCTGCCCATGTCAAGCTTTCACCGCCGCCAAATAAAAAGATAGATGTTTTTATTTTGAATGGAGCTGAATGTGAACCTTATTTAACTTCTGATTACAGATCCATGCTTGAATACACTGATAGAATAGTATCAGGCATTAAAATTATCATGAAAGTCTTAAATGTGGAAAGAGGATTTGTAGGTATAGAGGATAATAAAAAGAAAGCTATTGAAATTATGACAAAAGCTTTTGAAGGTACAAATGTACAAGTTGTTGGGCTTCCTACTAAATACCCTCAGGGTGCTGAAAAAATGCTTATAAATGTTTTGACAGGCAGAGAAGTGCCTTCAGGAGGACTGCCTATGGATGTTGGAGCAGTTGTTCAAAATGTAGGTACGTGCATTGCGGTTAGTGATGCTGTAGAGAGAGGTATTCCGCTTATTCAGAGAGTTACAACTGTAAGTGGAGGAGCCGTAAAGGAGCCCAAGAATTTATTGGTGAGAGTGGGAACTACTTTTAAAGATGTTATTGATTTCTGCGGGGGCTTTAAAGATACTCCTGTTAAAATACTTTCTGGTGGACCTATGATGGGAATGGCCGAATCAAATCTTGATATACCGGTGATAAAGGGAGTTTCAGGAATACTTGCACTGGCTAAAAGTGATGTCAATACAGGAACGGAATCAGCCTGTATAAGATGCGGCCGATGTATAAAAGCTTGCCCTATGGGATTGAATCCCAGCATGCTGAGTATACTTGGACAAAATAATTTATATGAAGAAGCCAAGGAAGACTATAATCTTTTGGATTGCGTGGAATGCGGAAGCTGTGTATACACATGCCCTGCTAAACGAAATATTGTACAGTATATTAAATACATGAAATCTAAAAATGCAGCTGCAGCAGCTAGAGAAAAAGCTAAAGCGGCGGCTAAGGAAAAAGAAAAGGAAAAAGAGAAAGTTGAAAAATAATAAGGGAGTGATTAAAAGATGGCGGAAACGCAAATAAAAAAAGATGTTTTTACAGTTTCAGCATCGCCGCATATTCGCTGTGATGAATCCATTTCTAAAATAATGTGGAGTGTTAATTTGGCTCTAGCGCCAGCTGGAATTTTTGGTATAATCCATTTTGGGCTGCCGGCTTTTGAAGTGATTCTGACAGGAATAATTTCTGCTGTACTTACAGAATATATTGTGCAGAAGATCAGGAAAAAACCTGTTACTATTTCGGACGGAAGTGCCTTTTTAACAGGATTTTTGCTTGCTATGTGTTTGCCTCCAGATATTCCACCATATATGGTAGCTTTCGGATCTTTTGTGGCAATAGCAATAGCTAAACATTCTATGGGAGGTCTCGGATACAACATATTTAACCCTGCCCATATTGGAAGAGCAGTACTTATGGCTTCTTGGCCTGTAGCTATGACTAGTTGGTCAAAATTGACTGCCAGTGGTGTAGATGTAGTTACTAGTGCCACTCCTCTTGGAATTTTAAAATTAGAAGGATACTCAAAATTAGTTGAAACTTTTGGTGGTACAGGAGCACTTTATAAAGCGCTTTTCCTGGGAACACGTAATGGTAGTATAGGTGAAACTTCCACTGTGCTGCTGGTTTTGGGAGGGCTTTTTCTCATATATAAGAAATATATAAACTGGAAGATTCCCGTAGTGATGATAGGTACTGTGGGAATACTTACATGGGCTTTTGGTGGAAGTGCTGGATTTTTTACGGGAGATCCTGTTTTCCACATGATGGCAGGTGGACTTGTGATAGGAGCCTTTTTTATGGCAACAGATATGGTAACTGTGCCTATGACAAACAAAGGTCAGATCATCTTTGCACTGGGTGCAGGGGCTCTTACTTCTCTTATCAGGTTAAAAGGTGGATATCCTGAAGGAGTATGTTACTCCATATTGCTTATGAATGCAGTTACTCCTTTAATAGATAAATTTACACAGCCTGTTAAATTTGGTGCAAGGAGGTAGACTTTTATGGCTAATGATAAAGATAAAAATAGTATTTTTGCGATTACTAAGAATTTGACCATTATATGTTTTATATCCGGAATTATATTGGCTGGTGTTTATTATATAACTGCACCAGTAGCAGCGCAAAAACAGGTTCAAATAAAAAATGATACCATGAAAGAATTGGTTGCGAATGCAGATAATTTTAAAAACGTAAATGGTAAAAAAGATTGGTATGCTGCTGTAAAGGGCAGTAAGACAATTGCTTATGTAGTACCTGCTGTAAGCAAGGGATATGGTGGAGATATAAATATGCTGGTGGCAGTTACACCAGATGGAAAAGTTGTAGATTTCAGCATTGTATCTCACAATGAAACACCGGGACTTGGAGCTAATGCTTCAGAGGATTCTTTCAGAGGACAGTTTAAGGATAAAAAAGCTGCTGATCTGACAGTTACAAAAGATAAGTCCAACAAGAAAAATATCCAGGCTATGACAGGAGCTACAATTACCTCAAGAGCTGTTACTAAAGGGGTCAAAGAGGCAGTTCAACAGGTTACTACATTTACAGGAGGTAAATAGATATGAAATTATGGGATGTATTTAAAAAGGGATTGATAGCGGAAAATCCTATATTTGTGCTTGCACTTAGCTTGTGCCCTGCACTGGCAACTACAAGCACGGCTTTAAATGGACTTACAATGGGATTTTGTGTGATGTTTGTTATAACTTGTAATAATACTGTAGTTTCCCTAATTAAAAATGTTGTAAACCCTAAAGTTCGTGTACCTGTGTACATCACTTGTATAGCAACTATAGTTACAGTAGTTGAACTCGTATTGCAGGCTTTAGCGCCATTACTGTATAAGCAGCTTGGCATTTATCTTGCACTGGTAGTTGTGTTTGCCATAATACTTGCCCGTGCAGAGGTATTTGCATCTAAAAATCCTGTAGTACCATCTTTCCTTGATGGACTTGGGATGGGATGTGGATTTACACTGGCACTTCTTGTAATAGGAATAATACGTGAGCTGTTTGGTTCTGGAACTATATTTGGCCTACATGTAATGTGGGCATCCTATAATCCAATAATGATTATGATCCTTCCTCCAGGAGCATTTATACTCATAGGATATCTGGTTGCTGTAGTAAAAGTCTATAATCAGCATGTAGAGCAAGTTAAAATGGCGAAGCTTGAAAAGGCAAATGGAGGTGAAGCATAATGGGTACTTATCTTACCTTATTTATAAGTGCAGTAGTAATAAACAATTATGTTCTGACAAGATTTCTTGGTCTCTGTATATTCTTTGGAGTTTCTAAGAATCTGAATGCTTCAGTAGGTATGGGTATGGCAGTTACCTCGGTTATAACTCTGAGTTCAATGCTGGCCTGGGTAGTGTATCATTTTGTACTTATACCCTTTAATCTGACATTTTTAAGAACTGTTGTATTTGTACTTCTTATAGCAAGCTTTGTGCAGCTTTTGGAAACTATTATTAAAAAGCAGGCACCTGCACTATACAATATGTGGGGAATATATCTTCTTTTAATAGCTACAAACTGTATAGTACTTGCTGTACCTATTGTAAATGCTGATTCCAATTTTAATTTTCTGGAAAGTGTAGTTAATTCTATAGGATCTGGATTAGGATTTGCTATGGCTATAGTTTTAATGGCGAGCCTTAGAGAAAAATTGAGATTAGCAGATGTACCTAAACCACTGGAAGGACTGGGAGTAGCTTTTATATTGGCTGGAATGTTAGCTCTGTCATTCTTAGGTTTTTCAGGTATGATTTCTCTATAGAAAGGAGATTATGATATATGATAAATACTGCAATTATGGTTGTTATTGTAATGACTGTTATAGGTTGTGTATTTGGTCTTATTCTGGCTTATGTGAACAAGAGATTTGCAATGGAAGTAAATCCACTTGTAGAGCTTGTAGAAGATGTACTTCCCAAGGGACAATGTGGCGGATGCGGATTTGCAGGATGCAGGGCTTATGCAGAAGCAGTTGTATTAGATGAAAGTGTTCCTCCAAATCTCTGTGTTCCAGGTAAGGCAGCAGTGGCAGAACAGGTGGCAAAGCTAACAGGTAAATCGGCTCCAGCTATTGAGCCTAGAGTTGCCCATATAAGATGCGGCGGTGACTGCACGAAGGCAGTTAGAAAATATGAATACAAGGGAATAAAGGATTGTACTGCAGCAAATTTACTTCAAGGAGGCCCTAAAGCCTGTCAGTATGGATGTCTGGGTTTTGGAACCTGCGTAAAAAGCTGTCCTTTTGGTGCTATGTCCATGGGATCCAAGGGTTTGCCAATAATTGATGTGGATAAATGTACAGGCTGTGGAACCTGTGTCAAAGCATGTCCTAAGCAGGTAATTGGATTCAGACTTATAGGATCAAAGGTTATGGTCAATTGCAATTCCAAGGATAAGGGTGGAGTTGTACGTAAAGGCTGTAGTGTAGGATGCCTTGGCTGCGGACTGTGTGTAAGAAATTGCCCTTATGATAATCTTAAGGTGGAGAATAATTTGGCTTCGGTAATAGATCATCATGTTTGCGTAGATAAATGCAGTGAAGCTACTTGTTTGGCTAAGTGTCCTACGGGAGCCATCAGAGCTATTGTAAGTGGAGCAGACTTGCAAGAACAGAGCAAGAAGGAAGCTGCAGCAAATGTATAATCGTTTATAGAAAAAACTAAATTGTAAAAGAGGTTGTTTTAAATTATTTTAATACAACCTCTTTTTAAACAGTGAAGAAAGATTTTCAATATTTTAAACCTTTAAACATGGGAAGTTTATATAAATTTTCAGTTAGGAATTTGGTACACCATCCTATGAAGTATCCCGTAACTATAGCGGAAATTAAAAGTACAGGAAGATAGATATATATTCTGAAATCCTCAATTATAATAGAAGCTACCAATAATTGACCAATATTGTGAAATATTGCTCCACATATGCTTATAGTAGATAAGCTGAGAAATTTTTTAAAATACTTATATAGTATAATCATGACCACATTACTTAAAATTCCACCTGCTATACTAAACATGAAGGCCGACATCGTCCCCCCAAATATTGAACCTAGAAGTGTTCTCAAAAGCATCACTGTGAGAGCCTCTTTCCAGCCAAGAAGTATTAACGCAGTCAGAGAAATCATATTTGCAAGCCCCAGTTTTATTCCTGGGAATAAAACTGGAATTTGAGATTCTATTACATATATAACTAAGGCTATGCCAACTAAAAAACTTAAAAAAACCATTTTTTTTATTTTACTCATATTTGCACCTTTGCTTCTAATATATACTTAATTTGAAAGCCCATCGTATTTTGAGTTTTTACCCTCTATATTGATTATGAGTTTATGAGGTAGACATATAATACTTTCTCCTGGCTTTGATATCCAACCGGTTTTTATGCAGATTTTGTCTGGGCAATCTGCATCTTCTATTCGTATTTTCCCATTTTCAACTTCTACTAAATTAAAGTGAGAAGTCTTGTACTTTATTTTAAATTGTTTTCTACCTTTTACCTTATTTAAATCTATGGTATTTATAATTTTACCCTCTTGTTTTATAACTGCAATTTTATGAGAACCTTTGACGTATAATCTATATGAAAAAACTCCAATGAAGCTTGATATTATTAAAATCAATATACAGATTGCAGCTATTTTATCTCCTTTTTTCATTGTGTCTCTCCTCATTTTTATATTATGAAAATTTAACAGACCGATCTCCCTATGATTTTACTATAATGAAAATGTATTTACAATGTTTTTATAATAAATTTTAAGCAAGAAACAAGGTGGTTAATAGGGACTTTGTGGTATAATGTATCTTATAATGTGAGAATTTAAGAGCAAAATTCTATTAGGGGGTAGTATTGTGGACGAAAATTTAAAATGGGTAACTGATCAGAGGCTCAAAAGGACTATGGAAAATTTAGAAAAAAATAACATGGAAGCTTATTTTGTAAACAGCAAAAAGGAAGTTATAGATAAGCTAGGTGAAATCTTAAAAGATGGCGATACGGTTTCTGTGGGAGGATCAATGTCTCTGTTTGAGGCAGGTGTAATTGATTTTTTGAGAAATGGAAATTATAAATTTTTAGATAGGTATGCTGAAAATTTAAAACCTGAAGATATTAAAGATGTTTTTAGAAAGAGTTTTTCTGCAGATGACTATATAGTGAGTACAAATGCACTGACTGAAGATGGAGAGCTCTATAATGTGGATGGAAATGGGAATAGGGTAGCTGCCATGCTGTATGGTCCCGACAAGGTAATAGTTATTGTGGGAATAAATAAAATTGTGTTGAATTTAGATGAAGCCATAGACAGGGTTAAGTACTGCTCGGCTCCTGCAAATGTGAAGAGACTAAATGCAGGCAATCCCTGTGCTAAATTGGGATATTGTGTAGATTGCAGCAGCAGCGGAAGGATATGTAATGAATACACACTGATAAAAAGACAGAATCATAAGGGAAGAATAAAAGTAATAATAGTAAATGAGGCTTTAGGATACTAAATGCATTGTTTGATGTTTGAACTCTGACATTTAAACTTTAGCGTGGGACCTGTATTTTTGGACAGGTCCTTCTAAAGCTGTGGCATTTGTAATGAAAAAGAACTTTACCATAAATCTAAAATTCAATATAACTGTTCCCGTCAAGAGGAATCAATACTTGAATTTCGGGAGAACCGGATAGGTTTCCCACTGAGTATATACTGTAAAATCTGTTTGGAGTTAATCGTACGTTAGGTACATGAAGGACTCTGCTGTGGGAATCAGAAGTATTTACCTCCAGAGTATATACTCCAGGATTTATAGGTATATATTCTGTTATTTCTTTGTAGGAAACGTTCGGGAAAAGTATATTTCCATTGGAAAGTGCAAGATCCAGTTCTGTAGAATCAGAAGTTAAATTTATAAATCTTATAAGGGATCTGTTGGGAATTCTTGGACGACGTATATCTTCTATAGGCAATAGGCTTATGTTTGGGTAGCGGTCTATAGCGGCTATGGTAAATATTTTTTCTGCTGGTATAGGTAGAGTTTCATCTATAATTGGATTTTGCACGCTTCCTGCTGGAAATACTCTTATATTGTAAGTTCCGTAAGGTATATTTATATAGTTGGAAAAAGATTTATAGGTTAAATTTCTAAACAATAGGCGCTCGTTTAAATATACATCTACTGCAGGAGAATTAGGGCTGGCATTTAAGAACCTTATATAGGAAACAGGAGCGGTTTGAGGCATTCTATAGTGAGTTCTATGTGCAAAGTAAGGACAAACGAACATAATGTTCACCTTTCATTATATTTATACATTTATAATATATGTTTATTTCTGCAGCTGTGATACAATAATGTAAAGTTTAAGGATGAGCTATTGGAATTAGTAATTCTTAAAAATGTATTTGCCTAGATAATATAAATTTAAGGATATGGGAATTTTATTCATGTCTATATAATCCATAGGGTAGTTTCCATCCCAGGGATAGATAGACAGGTATTTTTCATTATATACGTTTATAAGCAGTTTTTCTTTATTGAAGGTAAATATAATTTTGTAGGAAGTTTTGTTGGGAAGATCTTTTGGCCTATCTATGAAATTATTCTTTTTAAGGATTTTTAACATGCTTTTTATATCTGAAATGTTTCTTTCTCCTAGTTCCTCTTGGTCATGAAAATTACTTTCTTCTATAATACATTTTTTAGGTGAAGATGTGGTTAAATTTTGAGCAAGTAAATTTGTATAATAAAAATTATTTGGTTTTTTGCGAAAAGGAAATGTATTATTTAATTTATAATTACATGATGTAAGAGTAAAAATACTGATCAAAATAACACTTAAAAGTATAAAAAATTTTTTCATTATAATCACCTTTATATAGAGTATTATAAATAAAATTTATGTTCTCAATTTAAAGTTTATACCTTACAGCAGGATAATTATTTAGATATACATATAATTTGAAAAATCAAGTATAAAAAAATTGGAGTGTTATAAATATGAACTATAAAATTATTGCTATGGATATGGATGGTACGCTTTTAGATGATGAAAAATTCATATCCCAATATAACGTGGATATGATACGTAGGGCAAGTGAATTGGGAATAAAAGTTGTCATGGCTACGGGAAGATTGCCTGGATCGCTAAAATTTTATTACCATACATTATTTCAAAATCAACCTGTGATATGTTGTAATGGTTCTATGATATTAGATGAAAATGGGAATGTTATAAAATCCGAGCCTGTGGATAAGGTTGAAATTCTTAAAACTATAGATATTTTGAGAGAAGAAAAAGATACGTATTATCATTTTTACGATGATCACAGACTTTATTGTGAGCAGTTTAAATACACTACGAAAAGATTTTATGAATTCAACAGAAAAATAGATAGAAAATTTAGAATGGAGATAAGCATTTTACCGGATTCGCGAAAATTTATAGAAAGTACTGAAGAGAATATCCATAAATTAGTGGCCATAGATTCAGATTTAGGTTATTTAGAGAGATTGAGAAAAAAAATAGAGGGCAGTACTAAGGTAGGTATAACAAAATCCGGCATAGACAATATTGAAATAATCAGCAGGGGAAACTCCAAGGGGAATGGATTGAAGGCTTTGGCAGATTATTATAGGATACCTATCAGTGAATGTATAGCTGTGGGAAATGACGAGAATGATAAGAGCATGATTAAAGCTGCAGGACTTGGAGTGGCAGTGAGCAATGCCCGTCAAATACTGAAAGAATCTGCAGATTATATTACAAAAAATGATAATAACAATGGGGCCATAGGAGAGGTTATAAAAAAATTTATTTTATAACCTATTATGTTTAAAGAAATTTCTGTTAAAGAGTGCAGATGCTTTAAATACTGAAGATATAAAAAATATACCTACAGCTATTGAACCAGCAATAGCCAGTGTTTTGAAGGCGATAAGTAGAGATTGATTTATATTTCCCTGTACATATTGAAACATGGCATTATACATATTTCCACCGGGAACCAGAGGTATAATTGCACCTATGATAAAAGTTGTGGCGGGAGTTTTTAAGATTCGGGCCATTATTTCAGAGTAAATAGATGCGAATACCGAGGCTATAAAGAAACATAATATACTGGAGGAACCTATATAGTGGGAGGAAATTGAATATAAAAACCAGGTTATACCTCCTCCAATGGATGAAAATACAAGATTTTTTCCACGAACATTGCCGATTATGCCAAAGCATAAAGTGGCGATTAAAATATATATGGAATTTATTATCATAATTAAAGTCCTCCTAGAACAAGCCACAGTTTCAATATGGATCCTGTACCCACTGCAATGGCAATGGCTACTAAAAAAGCTTCAATTCCCCTTGAAATTCCGGATATGAGATCACCGGCCATGGTGTCTCTTATGGCATTGGTTATTGAAAGGCCAGGTACTAAAAGCATGATGGAACTTATTATTATGGTATCTACATGAGAGCCTATTTCAAGTTGAACACTGCTCAGAGCTATTAGAGCAGTGACGGCCCCACATATTATGTTTATGAAAAATTCATTTGCTTGAAGAAGGCCTAAAGATTTAGAGAGAATGCTTAAAATACATCCTATGATAAAGGATACTAAAAAGTCATGCAGGTTTCCGCCAAATACAAGAGAAAAAAAAGCAGCAGCTATACCTGAAAACAATATAATTATCTTTGTACTGTAGGGTTTTGAATACTGTATTTTAGATAATTTATTTTCCATCTCATCTAAGGTATAGGCCTCATCTTTTATGTGTCTTGAAATATTATTTACCTGAGATATTTTCTCCAGATTCAAGGTTCTCTGTCTTACTCTTTTTATCAATGATATGGTTTGACCATACTTATCTGAAGCAGAAATTATGATTATATTCAATGTCACAAAGGCATCTATATCATCTATGTTATAATTTTTACTTATTCTAATTATTGTTTCCTCTACTCTGTAAATTTCCGCACCGCTTTCCAGCATTATTTTTCCTGCATAAGCAGCTAAATTTACTATTCTGTTAATATCCATATAAATTGATCTCCCTATGGTAAAATATATCATTGTTTTATTATAGCATATGGGTTCTTGACATGAAATAGTGAAAAAAAAGTAAGTCGCTTGTGCAAATTCAAGTTATAAAGTAGTGTATTGATAGATGTTAAAGGTTTACAGTATAATTATATACGAGATACAAATAATTTGTAAGGAGTTGATAAGAAGTGGATTTTAGTGAATTAAAAAATAGTGACAAGGCCGTTTTTGGCATAATTGAGGAAGAGGCTGAACGACAGGAAAATGGCATAGAGCTTATTGCTTCAGAGAATTTCACAAGTAAGTCTGTAATGGAGGCCATGGGATCTTTTCTTACCAATAAATATGCAGAAGGATATCCGGGCAAAAGGTACTATGGAGGATGTTATGCAGTAGATAAAGTTGAAAATCTTGCAAGAGACAGGATGAAAAAGCTTTTTGGGGGGGAACATGTAAATGTACAGCCTCATTCAGGTTCTCAGGCAAATATGGCAGTGTACATGTCTGTTTTAAAACCGGGAGATACAGTTCTTGGTATGAGCTTAAGCCATGGAGGGCACTTAACTCATGGAAGCAAGGTGAGTTTTTCCGGAAAATTGTATAATTTTATCCCCTATGGATTAAATCCAGAAACAGAGAGAATTGACTATGATAAGATGAGAGATTTGGCTCTTGAACATAGACCTAAAATGATAGTTTCAGGTGCAAGTGCATATTCCAGAGAGATAGATTTTAAGAAAATAAGGAGTATATGTGATGAAGTTGGTGCGTATATGATGGTGGATATGGCACATATTGCAGGACTTGTTGCAGCAGGAAAACATATGTCCCCCGTTCCCTATGCTGATTTTGTAACGACTACTACACATAAAACACTGAGGGGACCTAGAGGAGGAGCTATAATATGCAAGGATAAATATGGAGCTGTTCTTGACAAGACAATTTTTCCTGGAATGCAGGGAGGACCTCTGATGCATGTTATTGCAGGAAAAGCTGTTTGTTTCGGAGAAGCTCTTACAGATGAATATAAAGAGTATATAGCTCAGGTTGTAAAAAATGCCAAAGTTCTGGCAGAAGAGCTTGAAAGATATGGATTTAGAATTGTAAGCGGGGGAACGGATAACCATCTTATACTTGTGGATCTTACTGATAAAAAAATTACAGGAAAAGATTTAGAAGAACTTCTTGATACTGTAAATATAACCGTCAATAAAAATGCAGTACCTTTTGATAAGCTTGGTGCAAATATTACCAGTGGAATTAGGCTGGGTACTCCTGCGGTTACTACCAGAGGTTTTAAAGAAAATGAGATGAAAAAGATAGCTTATTTTATAAATTCAGCTGTAGAAAACAGAGATAAAGATCTGAGCGGTATCAAAGAAAAGGTAGTTGAGTTGTGCCATAGCTTTCCTTTATATAAATAGTGCTATTTGATAGTTTTGCTGTTCACATATTTGTGGACAGCATTTTATTTGTCTTAGTAATTATATTTCATATTTTTTCCGCATACAATTTATTAAAACTATAACGGGGTTGAGTTAAATGATAAAAAAAGGAAGATTAATCGAAGTGGAAAATATGGATTTTTGTCAGGATAAAAGGACAATTAAAGTATTTTTAAGAGGCGTGAGCCTGAAGGATTGTGAGTTTGGTGAACAGACTGAAATAATTACCAGTACGGGACATATAGTCAGAGGGGTAGTTTCTGAGAGAAAATACTTTTATGATAGTTCTAAGGTATTTGGGAAAAATGTAAAAGAAATACTGTGTATCAAGTGATTATCGTGCACTTCTGGAGAGTCTAGGCATGGATTGTTATTCATCTTACTATATTTTAGAAGAATTTATGAGGAAAACTGATATTGCTGACACCTGAATTTTTTTTAAGATAGGGGTGTCACCAATGTCGGTTTTATTCAATTATATTGTTCACAAAGCTGTATATTTATGATATAATATCTACGAATAATTTTAAAAAAAATAATATAAATGTTCGAAAAAAAATAAGAAACAAGGAGAGAGTACGATGGGTGTCAAAAGGCTATTTGTAGAGAAAAAAAAGGGATTTGATATAGAAGCTCAAGGATTTCTTAGGGATGTCAGCGAAAGTCTTAATATTCACGGATTGAAAAATATAAGAATAATAAACCGTTATGATATAGAGAACATCAGTGACGATGAATACGAAAAATCAAAATATATAATATTCTCCGAAAAAACTGTGGATAAAATATATGAGGAAGATCTGCCCAGAGATGAGAATACAAGAGTTTTTGCTGTGGAATATCTTCCAGGACAGTATGATCAAAGAGCCGACTCAGCATCTCAGTGTATTCAAATATTAACTCAAAGTGAAAAAATTCATGTTACATCTGCAAAGGTATATGTGATATATGGACATATATCAGATGGTGAGTTTAAAAAAATAAAGAACTACTGCATAAACCCAGTTGATTCAAGAGAAGCTTCCCTTGAAAAGGTTGAAAACTTGGATAAAAAGTTACATATTCCAGATAGTGTGGAGATAATCCACGGGTTTATAGAAATGAGTCATGATGGCTTAGAAGAGTTTATAAAATTACGGGGACTTGCCATGAGTGTTGAAGATCTGATTTTTTGCCAGAAATACTTCAAAGAAGAGGAAAAAAGAAATCCTACAATAACAGAGATAAAGGTTATAGATACTTATTGGTCGGATCACTGTAGACATACTACTTTTAATACTGAACTGAAGAATGTAATGGTTGAGGAGGGAAAGTATTCAATCCCCATAAAGAGGACTTATGAATATTACTTAAAGCTGAGGAATGAAATATATAATAAAGATGAAAAACCTAGATGCCTTATGGATATAGCTACCATTGGAATGAAGATACTTAAAAAAAGCGGCAAACTAAAGAATCTGGATGAATCTGATGAGATAAATGCCTGCAGCATAGTTGTGGATGCGGATGTAGATGGTAAAAATGAAAAATGGCTTGTAATGTTTAAAAATGAAACGCATAATCATCCTACTGAGATAGAGCCTTTCGGTGGAGCTGCAACTTGTCTTGGCGGTGCAATACGTGATCCTCTATCTGGAAGAGCTTATGTATATCAGGCTATGAGAGTTACTGGGAGTGGAGATCCGAGAACTAAAGTTGAAGATACACTAAAGGGAAAACTACCTCAGAAAAAAATAACTTTAGGAGCTGCCCAGGGGTATAGTTCCTATGGAAATCAGATAGGCCTTGCAACCGGGATGGTTTCTGAAATATATGATGAAGATTATGTAACCAAGAGGATGGAAATAGGGGCTGTCATAGGAGCTGTTCCATTGGAAAATGTGAAAAGGGAAAAACCTGAAATATCCGATGTGGTGATACTGCTGGGAGGAAGGACAGGAAGGGATGGATGTGGAGGAGCAACTGGTTCTTCTAAAAAGCATACCGAAACTTCCATATTGACTTCAGGTGCTGAGGTTCAAAAGGGAAATCCTGTTACTGAAAGGAAAATACAGAGGTTGTTTAGGAAAGGAAAAGTCAGCAGGATGATTAAAAGATGCAATGATTTTGGAGCCGGAGGCGTTTCGGTGGCCATAGGAGAGCTGGCTGAGGGACTTGAAATAAACCTTGACTTAGTGCCAAAAAAGTATGAGGGATTGGATGGAACTGAACTTGCCATATCAGAATCTCAGGAACGTATGGCGGTAGTTGTGGACAGGGAACATGAAGAAGACTTTATAAAATATGCCAGAGAGGAAAATTTAGAGGCCACAAAAGTAGCGTATGTGACAGATAGCGGAAGATTGAAAATGTTATGGAGAGGAAATCCCATTGTAGATTTAAGTAGAGAATTTTTGGATACAAACGGTGTAAGAGCAAAAACAGATGTTAATATTAAATCTCCGGATATTAATAGTTATTTTGAAAGCAGGAAAAACGAGGCAAAAAGCGGGGACTGTATTTTAAGAGGCTGGTTTGAAACGCTGCAGAATTTAAATGTATGCAGTCAAAAGGGATTGATAGAGAGATTTGACAGCACTGTGGGAGCCTCAAGTATATTTATGCCTTATGGAGGTAAATATCAGGATACTCCTATAGAAGCTATGGCTGCCAAGCTTCCTGTATTAAAGGGCAGCACAAACACTGCTACTTTGATGAGTTTTGGGTATAATCCAGATATAGCAAAGTGGAGTCCATTTCACGGTGCAGTGTATGCAGTACTGGAATCGATAGCTAAAATTGTATGTTCAGGTGGACAGATGGATAACATAAAATTGACTTTTCAAGAGTACTTTGAAAAATTGGGAAAGGATCCTTTTAAATGGGGGAAGCCTCTTGCAGCACTTCTTGGTGCCCTCTATGCACAGAGAGAGCTTGAAGTTGCAGCTATAGGTGGAAAGGACAGCATGTCTGGAAGTTTCAAAGATATGAATGTACCACCTACGTTGGTCTCCTTTGCAGTTACTACGGGAGAAGCTGATAAACTCATATCCCCTGAGTTTAAGGGATATGGCAGTTATGTAGTATTTATACCTGCACCTAGAGATGATTTTCAACTCCCTGATTTTGAGAAGATAAGAAAGAATTACAGTTTAATAGGTAAATTGATATCAGAAGGAAGAATATTATCAGCCAGTACTGTAAAAAGAGGCGGCATCTGTGAAGCTGTAAGTAAGATGAGTTTTGGAAACAGAATAGGATTGAAGTTTGCGGATAACTGGGAAAACATAGATCTGTTTTCACCAGATTACGGCTCCATGATAGTGGAATTAGATAAAAATGAAATTTTAGAAGAGGAGTTAAAAGAGATTGACTATAAGGTTATTGGAATTACCCAAAGAGAACAGTGTATAGATATAGGTGAGATTAAAATATCCATTTCGGAAATGGAAGCTTCATGGGAAAAGAGTCTTGAAAATATTTTTCCAACCAAGGTTGCATTGGAAAATGAAGAAATAAAGTCAAATCTTTTTAGTAGAAAACATAAATTGTATCCAAAAATAAAAATAGCTTCTCCAAAAGTGACTATTCCTGTATTCCCGGGAACTAACTGTGAATATGATTCCACAAGAGCTTTTCAGAAAGCAGGGGCAGATGTAGACACTGTTATAATCAGAAATTTGACTGGTGCTCAAATAGAGGAATCTGTAAATGAAATTGTAAAAAGTATAAACTCTTCACAGATAATTATGATTCCAGGAGGATTCAGTGCTGGAGATGAACCAGATGGATCCGGAAAATTTATTGCTGCATTCTTTAGAAATTCAAAGATAAAGGAGGCTGTAATGGAGTTTTTAAATAAAAGGGATGGATTGATACTTGGAATATGCAACGGATTCCAGGCACTTATAAAATTAGGGCTGCTTCCATTTGGAGAGATAAGGGACATAGAGGAGAATTATCCTACTCTTACTTATAATAAAATAGGAAGACATGTGTCCAGAGTAGTAAACACCAAAGTGGTCTCAAATCTTTCTCCCTGGTTTAACAACGTGTCTGTAGGCGATATATATTCTATAGCAGTTTCTCATGGAGAGGGAAGATTTGTAGCAAGTTCTGCTGCCATTGAAGAAATGAAGAATAGAGGTCAAATTGCCAGCCAATATGTAGATTTTAATGGGAACCCATCCTATGATATAAGATTTAACCCAAATGGTTCCTATTATGCAGTAGAAGGTATAACCAGTCCTGATGGAAGAATACTTGGCAAGATGGCCCATTCAGAAAGAATTGGAGAGAATATCATGAAAAATATTCCGGGAAATAAAGATCAGAAGCTGTTTGATGCAGGAATTAATTACTTTAAAATTTAGAAATATACGCTATTTATTTAAAACCCCCTATTAAGTATGGTAAATAAATGGTATTTTTGTTATAATAACAGTAAAGTATTGGTATAAAAATTATGCTGTTACTTATTATTCATAATATATTGATTTATGTATTTGACAAAGTATTGTATAATGTTTACTGTAGTGATTGAAATTAATCCTATTTTACGTTGGGGGAGATGCTGATGACTAAGCCTATAATTATGACTGATGCAGGATGTGATTTACCGGGAAGCTTTATAGCAGAAAAAAATATTCCATTTTTAGGTTTAACGTGTCATTTTAAAGGTAAGGATTATGAAGATGATTTTGGAAAATCCTTGAGTTACGCGGAATTTTACGGCGGCTTGAGAAATGGAGAAATGCCATATACATCTCAAATAAATGAATACAGGTTTGCTGAGAAATTTAAAGAATTGCTAAAAGAAAAAAGACCGATTGTATATATTGGAATGTCCTCAGCTATAAGCGGCACCTTTAACAGTTCAAAACTGGCAAGAGAATCTATAATCAGTGAGTTTAAGGATGCCGATATAACTTTAGTTGACAGTAAAGGTTCTTCCATAGGACTTGGACTTTTGGTATATGGTGCTTGTAGAATGGCAGAAGAAGGTAAAAGCAAGGATGAAATTGTAAAGTGGCTGGATGACAATAAACTGAAGATGAATTACTGGTTTATGGTAGAGGATTTAAAACACTTGAAGAAGGGTGGAAGGATATCATCATCCAAGGCAGTTATAGGAACTCTTCTAGATGTAAAGCCTATAATATATATCTGTAGTGATGGATCGCTTAAAAATGTAGCTAATGTTAGAGGAAGAAGAAAGGGAATTAAATATCTAGTTGATAGATTTAGAGAAAGGGCAGTGAGCACTGAAGGCCAGGTTATAGGTATTTCTCATGGAGATTGTCTGGAAGATGCAAATATGTTGAAAAAGGTAATGGAGAAGGAATTCCACAATAACAAATTTATTATAAATCCTTTGGGGCTCGGAATGGCTACTCATTGTGGAGCCGGAATGCTTTCGCTTTGTTTTTTTGGAAATAGAAGATAATAAAGGCTATCATTGATAATAATTTATTCTATATAAAAAAACCACCGCAGGTGGTTTTTTTATGCGTATTTATGTTTATCATTCCACATCTTTTTCAATAAAAATGCCAGAGTAGTTACTGCAAATAGAAACAGCAGCCCAATTACTAGAGTTTTAACTGTACCTGTCAACATTCCGCCTATGTAGGAGTAAATGATAGTAGCAGGGAGTTGTCCTAATCCAGTTGCTATGAAAAACGGCCAAAATCCCATGGAAGTCAAACCTGCTGCATAACTGACTATGTCAAAAGATATAAAAGGTAATAATCTTGCAATTAGTATAGCATATTTACCATAATTTTTAAAAAATTCATCCACTTTTTCTATGGCGGTTTTGGATGTGAGCTTTTCAACTGCATCCCTGCCTAGAAATCTAGCTATATAGAAGCAGAGAACTGCTCCTGCCATAGCACTTGACCAGGATAAAATGGCACCTTTTATCCATCCAAATATCCCTGCATTGGCGAAGGTTATTATAAATGCGGGTAGGGGGGCAATTATTGATTGAAGTACCATTAAAAAAAATGATACTATTGGTGCTAAAATGCCGAAGCTTAGAACATAACTTCTGACTGAATCCACGTCTACATTTTTCAGTACACTGATGGATTTGTCAATCCCATGCCTTAAAGGGGGTATAAATAGATATAAACAGCATATTATTAAAATTAATAATATCTTTCCTTTAGTTCCCTTAAATAGTCCTTTTATGAAAATACACTCCTTTCTCTAGAGGATGACTTGACACAATATAAATATAATACATATATATATTGCGTTCAACAAGAATAGAAAAACAAAATATTTCAACTGTATAATATAAATACGTTTTATAAAAATAAATTTATTTATAAATTTTTGCTATAAGTTTTTTATTTGTATTGCTATTTTACAAACTAACTGGTAAAATAAAAACAATGATTAATTTATTACTGCACTGAATTAAAGCATTAGCATGATAAAATAAGGAAGTGAACTCTATGACCAATTGGAAAAAATATATACCTGATGGAACAAAGGATATTTTATTCGAAGAATGCAGCAAAAAAATAGATATAGAAAATATATTGAGGAAAACATATGTGTCCAGCGGATTTATGGAGGTAAAATCTCCAACTTTGGAATTCTATGATACTTTTAATGGGAACAATTCCATATTACCTCAAGAAAAAATATATAAATTGATTGATAGTCAAGGAAGAATCTTGGCATTGAGGGCTGATATGACCACACCCATTGCTAGAATTGCGGGGACAAAATTAAGGGAAGTAGCTCATCCCCTTAGGTTATGCTACAATTCAAATGTGTACAGGGCTAATGAAAGTTTAAAGGGTAAAAATAGCGAGATAACCCAGTCAGGAATTGAAATCATAGGAACAGATAATACTGCTGCAGATGCAGAGGTCATAATAACTGGAATAGTTTGTCTGTTAAATTGCGGACTTAAGAATTTCAAGGTGGAAATTGGCCATGCTAAGCTGTTTAAAGCTTTGGTAGATCAGCTAAATATAGATGATGTGGAGAGGGAAAAACTGAGAAAAAGTATAGACATGAAGAATTTTACAGCGTTAAATGAGGTATTACATACAAATGAGGATAAATTTAATGAGGACTCTTTTAATATTCTAAGTGAACTGCCAAGGCTTTTTGGTGGTATAGAGACAATTGAGAGGGCATATGAGCTTACCGATAATAAAAATGCTTTAGAATGCCTTGGGGATATTGGGAAAGTGTATGAGATTGTAAAAAGCATAGGGCTTCAGGAGTATCTGTCCGTAGATTTAGGCATGGTCCATCATATAGATTACTATACTGGAATAATATTCAGGGGTTATACTCATGGTTTTGGAGGGAATATATTGAGTGGGGGAAGGTATGATAATTTGGTAGGCCAATTTGGAGACGATGAGCCTGCTACAGGATTTGCCATAGACGTGGATGGAGTAATTGCTGCCCTTAAGTATAATGAAATATTCTATGGAAAAGTATATGAGAAAGTACTGGTACATTATGATAAAAAAGATTTTAAAAAAGCTTATAAAAAGGCTCAGGAACTTAGGAGGAGCGGAATAATTGCAGAGATGAGTCTTTTTGACAATGAAAATAAAGCAGTGGAATATGCTGATAAAAATAATATGAAATTTATTAAAATAGGGGATGGAAAAATTTAAATGGTGAATATCAAGAAAATAAGGATAGCTTTAACCAAGGGAAGAATTGAAAAGGAAGCAGTGAACATATTTCAAAAGGCACATATAGATTGCAGTGAAATCATGAATAAGGGAAGAAAGCTCATATTTCACAATTATAAGGACAATATAGATTTTGTTCTAGTGAAGGCACCGGATGTGCTCACATATGTAGAGCATGGAGTAGTTGATATAGGGATAGTTGGAAAAGATACTCTGCTTGAACAGAATAAAAATTTTTATGAAGTGCTGGATTTAGGGTTCGGGTGCTGTAAGTTTTCTCTGGCTGGACCCAGAAATTCCAATTTTTATTCCGGTTACAATAGGAAGAAAATTGCAACTAAGTATCCGAATGTGGCTAGAGATTATTTTAGAAAATTAGGACAAGATGTTGAAATCATAAAAATAGAGGGTTCTGTGGAATTGGCTCCTATATTGGGACTTGCAGATGCCATAGTTGACATAGTTGAAACAGGCAATACATTAAAAGAAAATGGGCTCGTTATTTATCAGGACATATGTAACATAAGTGCTAGAATGGTGGTTAATGTAGCTAGTATGAAGATGAAAAAAAGTGAGATACAGACAATAATAGATAAGGTTCAAATGCAAATTACTGCACGGGAAAAAGCTTTAAGTTAGGAGGAATATCATGGAAGATGATATTATAAATACAATATTTGCAAATACAGAAGATGGCAGAATGTATCTAAGCAATTTCAGAAATAAAGAGGAGAAAAATCAACAAAGTGCAATTGCAGCAGTCAATGATATATTGGAAGATGTGAGAAAAAATGGAGATGAAGCACTTGTAAAATATACAAACAAATTTGACAGCAAAAAAGTAGGCAGAGACAATATTTTAGTAACAGATCGGGAAATAGAAAATGCCTATGAAATGACAGATAATGAATTTATAGAAGCGTTGAAAACAGCAGCTCAGAATATAATTTTTTTTCATGAAAAGCAAAAGAGGAATTCATGGATGGTTACTAAAGACAATGGGATAATGTTAGGTCAGCAAGTTAGACCCCTGGAGAAAGTGGGTATATATGTGCCTGGGGGTACAGCTGCTTATCCATCATCTGTACTCATGAATGCCCTTCCTGCTAAAGTGGCAGGGGTTAAAGATATAACTATGGTTACACCTCCTTTAGAAGATGGAACTATAAATCCTAAAATTTTGGTTGCTGCAGATTTAGCCGGGGTGGATAAAATTTACAAAGTGGGAGGAGCTCAGGCCGTAGGTGCATTGGCTTTCGGCACTGAAACAATTTGTAAAGTGGATAAGATAGTGGGACCGGGAAATATATATGTAGCCATGGCTAAAAAAAGTGTATATGGCTTTGTTGATATTGATATGATAGCAGGTCCGAGCGAGATACTGATAATTGCAGATGAAACGGCAAATCCCTCCTATCTGGCAGCAGATTTAATGTCCCAGGCAGAACATGATGTACTTGCATCGGCGGTACTGGCTGTAACTTCTGAGAAATTGGCTGCTGAGGTAAAAAGGGAACTTTTAAAACAAATTAAATATTTAAAAAGAAAAGACATCATAATACAGTCTTTGAAAAATCGAGGGGCAATATTTATAGTGGACAGCATAGAAAAGGGCGTGAATTTAGCTAATGGAATAGCACCTGAACATTTAGAACTATGTATAGAAGATCCATTCCCGGTATTGGGAAAAATAAAAAATGCAGGTTCGGTATTCATGGGAAAATTTTCACCAGAGCCTCTGGGAGACTACATGGCAGGTCCAAATCATGTGCTTCCTACAAGCGGAACAGCTAGATTCTTTTCACCTCTTTCTGTAGATGATTTTATAAAAAAATTCAGTTTCACCTATTACTCTCAGAAGTCGCTTTTAGAGGTAGGGGATAAAATTGTAAAGCTTGCAGAGGCAGAGGGACTTACAGCTCATGCCAATTCTATAAATGTCAGGATGAAATGATGATGAGGAGTGTGTTTTTATGAGAATAGGAGAGTTTTCTAGAAAGACCTATGAAACGGACATACAGGTAAAAATAGATCTAGATGGGAATGGAAGGTGTCAGATAGATACAGGTGTAGGCTTTTTTAATCATATGCTCTCTATGGTGGCAAAGCATGGAATGACAGATCTGGATATATTGGCAAAGGGAGATCTGGATGTGGATTTTCATCATACGCTGGAAGATACGGGAATTGTTATGGGAAAATGTATAAAGGAAGCTCTGGGGAATAAAAGAAATATAAAAAGGTATGGTACATTTTTTGTACCCATGGATGAAAGCCTATCCATGGTATCTGTAGATTTAAGTGGAAGACCTTATTTGGTATTTGATGCCGATTTCAATACTGAAAAAGTAGGTCAGATGGATACGGAGCTTGTAGAAGAATTCTTTAGAGCACTGGCCTTTAACGCAGAGATGACACTTCATGTGAAAGTGTTCTATGGAAAAAACACCCATCATATGATAGAGGGAATATTTAAAGCCTTTGCACATGCTTTTAGGGAAGCGGCATCTATAGATGACAGCATAAAAGGGATAATGTCTACAAAAGGCAGTCTGTGATTTCATTTAAATATAAGAGTTCAAAATTGTGAATTGTGTAAAGGTGGTGTTTAAAATTGATCTGTATTGTAGATTATGGTATGGGAAATTTAAAAAGTGTTCAAAAAGCACTTAGATATATAGGAGCAGATAGTAAGATAACTTCAGAAGGAAGAGACATAGAGGACAGCAGTGGAGTCATACTTCCAGGAGTAGGTGCTTTTCCTGAAGCCATGAAAAATTTAAAAAAGAGGAATCTGGATAAAGTTTTAAAAAAACAGGCAAAAAGCGGAAAACCCTTTATAGGTATATGCCTTGGCATGCAGCTCCTATTTGATAGTGGAGAGGAAATAGAAGAATGTGATGGGCTTGGATTGATATCAGGTAAAATAGTGAAATTATATGGAGATATAAAAATACCTCATATGGGTTGGAATAATTTAATTACTGAAAAGCAGTGCAAAATTTTGAAAGGTGTTCCTGAAAACAGCTATGTGTATTTTGTACATTCTTATTACGGAAAATTGAAATCAAAGGAAAACTTGAGTGCTTATAGTATTTATGGCCAGGTAGATATACCAGCCGTGGTAAATAAAAACAATGTTTATGGGACTCAATTTCATCCGGAAAAAAGCGGTGATGTTGGCATCAGAATATTGAAAAACTTTATAAAGATGACAGTTTAAGTTAGAGATTTGAGGAGGCATTTTATATGTTGATACTTCCGGCAATAGATTTGAGGAATGGTAAATGTGTCAGATTATATCAGGGGAAATTTGAAAGATCAGAAATAGTGGGAGAAGATCCGGTAAAAGTAGCGTTGAGTTTTAAAAAAGCCGGGTCAGAATATATCCACATGGTAGATTTGGATGGGGCTCTTGATGGAAAAATAAAAAATGCAGAAACTATATCAAAAGTGGTGAAAGCATCTCAAGTTCCAGTGGAGCTTGGGGGAGGAATAAGAAATCTAAATACTGTAGAAAAGCTTGTACAGCTAGGAATATCAAGAATAATACTAGGGACTGCTGCCCTGAATGATCCCGGCTTTGTGAAAGAGGCAGTAAAAAAATATGGAAAAAAGATAGCTGTAGGCATAGATGCAAAGGATGGGAAAGTTGCAATAAACGGCTGGATGAATATAAGCACTGTAAAGTATACAGATTTTGCAAAGCAGATGGAAGATATAGGAGTTGAAACAATCATATTTACGGATATAAGTAAGGACGGAACACTGGGAGGGCCTAATTTGGAACAGCTTTCCAGGATTCAAGATGCCGTTAGCTGCAAAATAATAGCTTCTGGTGGAATTAAAAATATAGAGGATTTGCAGAGTATAAATAAGATGGGCATATATGGAGCTATTACAGGTAAAGCCATATATGCCGGGAATATAGATTTGAAAAAAGCTATAAAGCTGTGCAAATAAAATTAGTAGAAGGTGATAAGTCATGAGTAAATACTGGAGTAAAATTACAAGAAATGTAGAACCATATGTATGCGGTGAACAGCCTAAGGATAAAAAATATGTAAAATTAAATACCAATGAAAGTCCCTATGCGCCATCACCGAAGGTATTGAATGCCATAAGAAATGCAGCGGATGGAGACATTAGATTGTATCCAGATCCCAGCTGTGATAAATTGAGAGAAACTATTTCAAGTTATTACGGCTTGAATAAATCCCAGGTTTTTGTTGGTAACGGATCTGACGAAGTTTTGGCCATGTCGTTTTTAACATTCTTTGACAAAGATGAAGCTATAGTATTCCCGGATATAAGCTATAGTTTTTATCCGGTGTATGCCAATTTATACGGCATAAAGTGCAGATTGGCGGCATTGAATGAAGATTTTTCGATTCCAGTGGAAGAATTTTTGAAACCAAATGGAGGAATAGTGATTCCAAATCCAAATGCTCCCACGGGAAAGTGCCTTGAAACTGAAAGAATCAAGGAGATTTTGAAAAACAATGGGGATAAAGTAGTTATAATAGATGAAGCCTATGTGGATTTTGGAGGAAATTCCGTGATTGGTCTTATAAAGGATTATCCCAACCTGCTGGTAGTACGGACTTTATCCAAGTCCCGTTCGCTGGCTGGACTTCGGGTGGGATTTGCATTGGGTCAGGAAGAACTTATAGATGGACTCAATAGAATAAAAGATTCCTTTAATTCTTATACTGTAAACAGAGTTTCCAATGCAGCGGCAATAGCTGCCCTGGAGGATGAAGATTATTTTAAGAAATGTGTTGAGAAAATAATAAATACCAGAGAGTCAACGGTAAAAAAACTGAGGAAGCTGGGATTTAAGGTCGTACCTTCAAAGTCCAATTTCATATTTATAACCCATCCGCTATATGCCGCCAGAGAACTTTTTATGAAATTAAGAGAAAAAGGTGTTCTTGTAAGATATTTTGACAAAGATAGAATAGATAATTATATGAGGGTAAGCATAGGTTCAGATGAAGATATGGATATTTTTATAGAAAAGATCAGAGAAATTATTGGGAAGGGAGTGTAGGATTTGCTTACCAAAAGAATAGTACCCTGTCTGGATGTGAACATGGGCAAAGTTGTCAAGGGAATAAATTTTGTAGATTTACAGGATGTAGGAGATCCTGTGGAAATAGCTGAACACTATAACAGACAGGGAGCAGATGAAATAGTGTTTTTGGATATTACGGCTACTTATGAAAAAAGAAAGACCATAATAGATCTGGTGGAGAGGACAGCTGAAAAAGTATTTATTCCCCTTACAGTAGGAGGGGGAATATCCGGAATAGATGATTTTAAAAATATACTTAGGGCAGGAGCAGATAAAATTTCCATAAACTCTTCTGCCGTAAAAGATCCAAAATTGATATATGAAGCAGCAGATAAATTTGGTTCCCAATGTGTGGTGGTGGCAGTGGATGCAAAGAAGAGAGATAGTGGAGAGGGATGGGATGTATTTGTAGAAGGCGGCAGAAGAAATACTGGAATGGATGCTGTAGAATGGATTAGAAAGGCAGAGCATTTGGGAGCCGGGGAAATACTTTTGACAAGCATGGATGCAGATGGTACTAAGAAGGGATATGATATAGAACTTACCAAAACTGTATGCAAAACTGTGAATATTCCTGTAATAGCCTCCGGGGGATGCGGATCTCTAAAGGATTTTTACGATGTCTTTAATGATACAGGTGCAGATGCGGCTCTGGCGGCTTCACTGTTTCACTATGGAGAACTTACCGTAAGGGAGGTAAAACAGTATCTTAAGACAATGAACATTCCCGTTAGATTCTGAAGTTAAAAGGGTGATAATAAATGAATGCAGAGATTCTAAATAACATAGATTTTAAAAAAGCAGGAGGGCTTGTACCAGCGATTGTTCAGGATTTTGAAAATGGAGAAGTGCTTATGCTGGCGTATATGAATAGGGAGTCCTTAAATAAGACCGTTGAAACAGGCAAGACCTGGTTTTGGAGCAGATCCAGAAATAAGCTCTGGAATAAGGGCGAAACTTCAGGACATTATCAGTATGTAAAAAGTGTAAAACTGGATTGTGATTATGACACTATATTAATAGAAGTTAAACAAATAGGAGCAGCTTGTCATACGGGAAAAAGAAGCTGTTTTTATAGAAAATTATATTGAGAAAAAGGAGTGTGTATTTTAATGGAATTGCAAAAAATATTAGAGGAATTATGCGGTGTTATAGAAGACAGAAAAGAAAATCCCATAGAGGGTTCCTATACGAGTTATCTATTTAGAGAGGGAATTGACAAGATACTTAAAAAAGTGGGGGAAGAAGCTTCTGAAGTGATAATTGCCAGCAAGAATAATGATAAGCAGGAAGAGGTCTATGAAATATGTGATCTCGTATATCATCTTTTAGTTTTGATGTCAAATCAAAAGGTAGATCTTAAAGATATAACTGAAGAACTTGAAAAGAGAAGACAGAAAATATGTAATAAAAAACCTGAAAGAAAAATAATGGAAGGAATACATTAGTATTCTTCTGCCAGAGATTTTTATGCTCTGGCCTTTATTTATTATTAGAAAAGATATTTTACATTATTATAATTCAAAATTTAATTCCAATATGGTAAAGTATTTAAATATATTGAGTGGAACTTGCCTGCTTGATTATTATTCAAGAGATGAACTGTCAAAGAAGAATTTCAGATTTTATAAAACTATTGCTAAAAACATGACATTGTGATTACATAATTGTATAGGGTGATTTTTTATATTCCAGGCTTAGATGAACTTATTTAGAACATATTCAAATATCAAAATTCAAATATCAATTTTAATGAATTTTCAGTCGTATCTAAAATTATCAATTTGATATCTGTACTTTAGATTAAGGAGGGATGTTTATATGGAGGGAAATTATTTTATCACAATTACAGGGCTGAATCATTATTATGATAAAAGACCCTTTGAAGTTGGCCGTATACTGAAGATTGTAAAAGAACCTGAAAATGAATATGACCAAGAGGCAATACGTGTAGAACTTCCCTATATTGGCACGGTTGGTTATGTTGCCAACAGTCCCAGTACCGTTTTTAGGGGAACAATTAGCTCTGGAAGGTTGTATGACTCTATAGGAGATTATGCCTATGCACAGGTTTGTTTTATCACCCATTCCAGTGTGATTGCACTTGTTCTATCACCGGATGAAGTGGGAGAAAATTTAAAAGAAGAAGAAATACAGGAAATGGTCGAAAAACTGAAGAAAATGAAATAAGGCGTAGAAAATATCTATTTCATCTCACACATGCTTGTCTCGTTTCTATTATTCTATTATGTATATTTTAGGCAGTAACAAATTTATCTAGCTTAATAAGTTAAAGCTTTTATCTATAACTTTTTTTGAATTCCACTTTATGATGTAAAATTATAAGGATATTTAATAGGAACTGCGTTCAAATTTTTTGTATAATGGATTATAATATTAAGGTAATATTTAAATATCAAAGTTCAGAACCCAAATATCAATTTTGGTGGATTCTAGGTCATACAGGAAATTATCATTATTTGATATTTGATATCTGCACTTTGTACTTTAAGATTGAAGGTGGGATATGAGATGGATAAATCTGAACTTTTGTCTGAACTGGTGGAGGTATCTGCCAGGCCTATATTTCAAGCAAAAAATTACTGGCATAAAAGTGTGTACAGCACGTTGGAAGCCAGGAGGAAAGCTGCAAAAGAAAGTGAAAATTATGCATTGGCTTTGAAAGCTGACATTGTATCCATAAAAAGGCTTTGGGAAAAACAGCTGAAAGTTATAGAAAAATGGGCAAGGGATGAAAAAATACCTGATACAGATGAAATTGGCAGGACTATAGAAAATATTGAAAGAGAATCTAAAACGGAAATAATGGGGAATAAGATAATTTTTGAAAATGAAGATAAATTAAATAGGGATGAGCTTGATTTTATAGAAAGATACAGTTCCATAGAAGATTTAAATGAAAGAATTGCATCTATGGAAGAGGATTATCTGTATTTCCGGATAAGAGATTATATAATTTTAAATTTATTTCAGTTTTTGGAGGAAAATAGAGAAATGGCACTTAGCATATTGAGTGGAAATGTCCCCCAAAATGTAGAGAAGATATCTGATTTAATCTGTAAACATGCGAATAGGTGCATGTATATTGATTTAGAATGAGATTGATTTAATATGAATTTTCACTTTTAAGGGAATAAAAATTAGGGGGAGCATTATTGGACGTTAAGGTAGTAAATGAAGTAATAATATTATCACTTATGATGATGGTGGGGGTGTTTGCGAGAAAAAAAGATATAATAACTAAAGAGACGGTGGGAAGTCTATCGGATTTTTTACTGAAGGTAACTCTGCCGGCTATGGTGCTGACTTCTTTTAATTATAGTTATTCGGAAAAAATGGTAAAAAATGCAGAAGATATATTTATATATGCTGCAATCCTTCAGATAGGCCTTATACTTTTTAGCAAATTGTTGACCTTTAAAAACAAGGATAATGCTAAAAAGGTCTTGAGATTTATAATTATATTTTCCAACAGCGGGTTCATGGGATATCCTGTTCTGGAAGGCATATTCGGGAAAATAGGTATATTTTATGCAGCTATATTCAACATACCATACAATATTTTTATGTTTAGTGTGGGAATTATGATATATACTGAAAAAAGTGACTTAAAGACAACAAAAGAGGTGGTTTTAAATCCGGCAATAATTGCAACAGTAATTGGTTTTTTGATGTTTTTATTTTCTATAAAAATGCCATATACTTTATATACTGCGGCAAGTGCGGTGGGAGCTATGACTACTCCACTTTCGATGATCTTAGTTGGAGCTATGCTGGCGGAAGTAAAATTGAAGGATATATTTTCAGGAGTTTTAGTGTATTATGGATGTTTTTTAAGGCTGATATTAGTACCTATTTTTACAGTTTTACTGTTGAAAATATTACATACAGATAATTTGATAATTCAGATATGTGCTATAATTGAAGCCATGCCTGCGGCAGTTGTAGCTTCTGTATTTGCACAGAAATACAGAGCAGATACAGAACTGGCAGCCAGAATTATATTCATGAGCACCATAATGTCGATGTTCACCATTCCAGCAGTGACATTGTTTCTAAAATATATAATTTAAAAGTTTATAGGAGATGGTATATTGTTTGATACACATGTACATACTACTTTTTCTACGGATTCAGACATGAAGATAGAATCTGCTGAGAAATATGCGGAGGAAAATTGTGTGTCCCTTATAATAACTGAGCATATGGATATCAATTTTCCTAAAAAGGGTTTGTTCTGCTTTGACGTAAATAGATACTTCCAGGAATATTTCAAGTGGAGAAAGGATGATTTGCTTCTGGGGATAGAGCTTGGAATGAAAGAGGACTGTGTAAAAGAGAGTAAAAAGCTTATAGAGGACAATTCGTTTGATTATGTAATAGGCTCCATACATCTAATTGACAATATGGATTTATATTATCCTGATTATTATAAAGGAAAGACCAAAAAGGAAGCTTATCTCAAGTATCTCCAGGTTATGTTCGATAATCTGAATTATTTTGACTTTATAGATAGTTTGGGACACATTGATTACATAGCCAGATATGCCAAATATGAGGACAGTGAGTTGTATTACAACAGCTTTTCGGATATAATAGATGAGATATTAAAAAGACTTATAGAAAAAGGAATATGTCTGGAGCTAAATACCAGAAGACTTGGCAATTACAGTTCAATAAAAAGTATGATTGATATATACAGAAGGTTTGAAGAACTGGGAGGAAAGTACATAACTGTAGGATCTGATGCCCATGATCCTTCTGCTATAGGAATAAATTTTAAAGATGCAGTGGAAATTGCTGAACTCTGCAATCTAAAAATTGTATATTTTAAAAATAGGTCGAAGGAATATGATAAAAACTTATAGGAGGGTTAATTATGGAATTTACACATAATATGGAGCAGACTATTGAGAGTATAGGAAAAGGAAGAGCTTTTCTAACAAGTAAGTACGATGATAGAATAAATACCATGACTATAGGATGGGGGAGTATTGGTATTATATGGAGGAAACCTGTTTTTACTGTCCTTGTGAGAGAATCCAGGTATACAAGAGAATTCATAGAAAAAAGTGGAAATTTTACTGTAAGTGTATGTTTTGATGACAGCATGAAAAAAGCATTTTCAATATGCGGGACAAAATCAGGAAGAGATATAGACAAATTTAAAGAGTGCAATTTGAAAGCAGTTCCGGGTAAAAGCGTGAGCAGCCCTGTAATGGGTGGATGTAATATATATTATGAATGCAAGGTTGTATATAAAAGGGATATGGATAAAAAGTTTTTATCTGAAGATGTGGATTCAGATTGCTACGGCGGCAGTAATACAGGGGATTATCATACAATTTATTATGGAGAAATAGTAAATTGTTATGAAGCACAATAAGCCTGAAAATAGTTTAACAGTGCAGCCATAAGAAGTTTTCAACTGTAACTTCTTATGGCTGCACTGAGTTTTCCGTTGAATTTTTAAATCATCTTTGTATATTGATTTAAAGCACGTTTCAGGCTGTCGATTTGAGGTTCTCTGTCTTTACTGCGAAGTGCGTCAAGAACACAGTGATCGAGATGATCTTCTAATACAATTTGGCTGATTTTTTGTAAAGCTGCTTTTGCAGAATTGAGCTGAATGATAATTTCGTCACAGGGTTTGTCATTTTCCAGCATCTTGCATATGCCATTTAACTGCCCCTGAATTCTATTGATTCTCTGACATAGTTTCTTTATATCGTGATGTTGATAATCAGGCATGAGATCCACTCCTTTTAAATTATACTATAAAAATTATAGCAAAAATGCAAATTTTAATTTTGAAGATAATCAACTGATCTCCTCTTTATATGTGAGCAGCAGGGCGGAGTTTACAACTACAAATACTGAACCGCAGTTATGAACAAGTGCTGCTGTCACAGGATTTAAAATGCCAAAGCCCGCGAGGATAATGGCGAAAAAGTTGATGCACATGGAGATGATGATGTTAAAAATAATGCGGCTCCTGGTTTTACGACAGAGCCTTATTAAAAAGGGAAGCTTGCTTATATCGTCGCTCATCAAAGCGATATCTGCGGCTTCAATGGCCACATCTGAGCCTATGGCACCCATGACAATACCTACAGAAGCTGTGGCTAAAGCTGGGGCGTCATTTACTCCATCTCCCAGCATGCCTACAGAATACCCCTCTTCTATTAATTTTTTTATTGTAGCGGATTTGTCTCCAGGAAGCTGGGAAGCAAATATGTCTGTCATGTTTATGGATTGTCCAATAGAATTGGCAACGGTTTGATTGTCTCCTGTTAGCATGATCATATGTGATATACCAGCTTTTTTTAAATCTGAAATTGTGCTTTTAGCCTCTTTTCGAAGAGTATCTGCAATGGTTATAATTCCTGCAATTTTTCCATCTAAAGCAACGGGTAAAACGGTCTTTCCATATTTTTGAGTCTGTTCAATAAACTCCAAGGCTCTTGGAGAACTATTTATAAGCTCTTGTCCAATAATTTTCATACCGATTGAGAGTTTGTGCCCACAAATTGTTGCAGAAATACCTTTCCCAGCCTCCATTGCAAAGGATTCAGGATCCTCTGGAGTAATGTTATGACTTTGGCTGTATGCAACAACGGCTTTTCCCAATGGATGTTCAGAAAATTTTTCTGTACTGGCAATCAGTTTTATAAAATCTGTCTTACTTATATTTTGGTCAAATATTACAATATCCTCTACTTGAAGTTTGCCATAAGTAAGTGTTCCTGTTTTATCCATAACTATGGTATCGAGTTTTGCGGCAGTTTCTACTGCAGAACCTGATTTAATAAGTATTCCCTTTTTTGTGGCATTTCCAATTGCAGCCATTATGGCAGTAGGAGTGGCAAGTATCAGTGAGCAGGGGCAAAAGACAACCAATGCTGTAACTGCTCTGTGAATATCCTTTGTAATAATCAAGATCAATATAGAGCAGCCTAGGGCAATTGGAACGAGAATACGGGCCCATTTATCTGCAATACGGACGATGGGTGCCTTGTTTTCTTCAGCTTGTTTTACTAGATGGATCATCTTTTTAAGGGAGGAGTCATCACCTACATTGATGGCTTTAATTTCTATAGCACCCTGTTGGTTTATGGTACCCTGATATACTTCATCTCCAGCTGTTTTGTCAACGGGAACGGATTCACCGGTCATGATTGATTGGTCAATTGAAGTGTTTCCACTGAGTATTCTGCCGTCAACGGGAATAGACTCACCGGGACGAACTAAGAGAATATCACCCTTTTTAACTTCTGATACCAATATTTCTCTATCACCGTTTAAACTGTGCAGACATGCTTTTTGAGGTGTGAGTTTTATAAGTGACTGCAGGCTTTTATGAGATCTATCTGCTGTAACATCCTCTAACACTGTGCCCAGCTGCATGATGAAAGCGACTTCTCCGGCAGCAAAATATTGGCCTATTATAAGTGCAGCTATTAGTGCAATTGCCACTAGAAGATCAGCGGTAACATCAAATTCTGTAATCAGTCCTTTGGTGGCCCCAAAAACTATGGGAATTCCACTTATGATAATGGCGATCCAGGCTGCATCAAAGGGTAATTGCGGAATCAATTTAAAAAAACTTATAATTAAAACTATTCCTGATAGTATTGTTAGACATAATGTACGAAATTCTTCTTTCTCTCGAAACTTATCAATAACATACATAATGAAGTTCCACCTTTCTTTTGATCAATTTACGATTAATGAAGATTTTTTTTTGGCCGTACTGAGAGTCCACTGAATTTTATGTTGGAACTGTGATATTTAAATATGCCATATGCCCCTATGTGGTATATGATCATTTTAGAAAAAATTATCCTCTTTGTCAACTACAGTCAGCCATCAACTACATGTAGAAATTATTTGGATGAATTTAATCCGTCAGTTTAGTAGACAAAAATACTTGAAGTTTATAGTTGACAATTTTACTCTGATTTGATAATATAAAAAATATAATAGGTAAAGTATTTAAAAAGTAGATGGGAAGTGGTTACTTGAAATTATCTACAAAAGGAAGATATGGTGTAAAAGCTATGGTGGATTTAGCTATTCACTATAGTGAGGAACCTTCATCTATAAAGAGTATATCAGAAAGACAAAACATATCGGAATATTATTTAGAACAGTTATTTTCCAGTTTGAGAAAATCCAATTTGATCAAGAGTATAAGGGGAGCACAAGGTGGATATATTTTAAATAGAGAACCTAAAGATATAACAATAGCTGATATAATGGGAGTATTGGAGGGTCCTGTAGAAATTTCAGATTGTATAGATGAAAATAGTGAAAGTTCTTGCAGCAGGATAGATTGTTGTGCTACCAGACTTTTATGGAGCAAAATTAAGGAGAGCATAGATCAGGTTATGAAATTTACTACTTTGCAGGATATGGTAGATGATTATAATCAAATGATACAGCAGAAGAATAAAAGAAATAAATAGATAATCTATTAAAATATAACTTCTAAAAGTTATATTTTTTTATTTTTTTGGATAAAATAAGAATATTATTTTTAAACTAAAGGTGATATTTTGTATAGAACTATGGATTTTATATTTAAAGATGTAATAGACCTTTCTGGAAAAATGCTGGGATTTATAAGTGATATAATATTGGATTTTAACGGCAAAAAAATAGATGGATTTATAATAACTCCTAATAACATATTTAAAAAAACTTTGAATGTCAATATAGAAAATGTGGTAAATTTTACTTCTGTAATAGTTGTAACTGCTGTGAGTAGAGGGAAATGCCTTCAATTTGAAGATATAAAGAATATGGATGTGGTGAATGAGAGAGGTGAGCTGATTGGAATGGTTGAAGATATTTTATTTGACAGAGAGAAATTTTCCATAAGGGCTCTCATATTGTCCACTGGATTTATAAATAATTTTATAAAAGGCAAAAAAGTGCTGCTTATAAATGATTTGATATTGGGGGACAAAAATTTGTTATACAGAGGTAAAAATCGAAATCTCGAATTTTTCAATTCAGCCCATAAATTATTAAAAAAAGAGAAAAGCTAGGTATTGTAAATTAAAGAAGAATTATGGAAGATGATGCGGATGAATATTTATAAAAAAAGCAGTATTAGATATATCACTGTGGCGGTTATAACAGCGGCATTGATTGTATTTATCATTATGAGTTCTCTATTGAGAGAGCTTATATGTTTAATCTTTATATCTTTTTTAATAGCATATACGCTGAGGCCGATATATAATTCCATGTTAAATAGGGGAATTAACGGAAGAGTGGGAGCTTTTTTTTTGATAAGCTTATTGATTCTGCTTATAGTAGGTGTCTTTGCAATTCTCATACCTTCTTTGTTTAGAGAAAGTTTGAATTTTAACTCTGCTGCAGAAAGAATTCAAAATATGGTAGATAATTTTTATGTGAAATTAAAACCGATTCGCGATAACAAAACTATTTATTCACTGATAAACAGTTTAAATAGTAAAATAGACAGTGGAATTGTAAATATATTCAATAAAATGTTTGATTTTATAATTTATATAGGACAAAATTTATTATCTGTAATAGTCATACCTATAATAGCTTATTATTTCTTAGCAGACGGGGAGTATATAAATGGAAAGATTCTGTCTATATTTCCAATGGACAGCAGAAATGTAATTGAAAAGATGTGCTGTCATGCAGATAAAATATTGGGTAGATATATAATGAGCCAGCTCATTTTAAGCGGGCTTGTGGGTATAGCCACATTTTTTATTTTAGTGAGTTTAAAGGTGGATTTTCCCATTATATTGTCCATATTAAATGCATTTTTTAATATAATTCCATATTTTGGGCCTATATTTGGAGCGCTGCCAGCTGTAGTTATAGCTCTTATAGAATCTCCCAGGGCAGCACTGTGGACTGCAGTATGGTTATATGTATTGCAGCAGATAGAAGGCAATATGCTGTCTCCAAAAGTTACAGGGGACAGTGTAAGTATGCATCCTCTAGTAATAATACTTCTTTTAATAGTCGGAGGAAAAGCAGCGGGATTTATCGGAATGGTACTGGCAGTGCCCATAGGGGTTATAGTTAAAATAATGTATGAAGATTTAAACTACTATTTATTTTGATTTAATCGATAAATATTGACATAAGTGTGCATTTAACTTATAATTTGTATCATAATCGAATGATGAAGTGATGAATAGAAGGAGTAGGTATTTTCTTATATTAAAGAGAGGAAGTGGAAGGTGAAAACTTCCTGTAGGATATATTGAAGCTGTCTAGGAACTTGTATTATGTTGTTTAAGAGATATAGATTGTATTTTGAATATCTATATAATTAGGGTGGTACCGCGAAGAGAATCTTTCGTCCCTTAGGGGAATGAGGGATTCTTATTATTTTAAACGTGGATTAAATATGATATTGAAGTTGAAAGGGAGAGATATATATGGAAAAATTAGGGTTGAATCAAATTAGGGAATTGTACTTGAAATTTTTCGAAGGAAAAGGACATTTGAGAATGCACAGTTTTTCATTAGTTCCTAAAAATGATAAGAGTTTACTTTTGATTAACGCTGGTATGGCGCCGCTTAAACCATATTTTACAGGGCTTAAAATACCGCCTCGGAAAAGAGTTACTACCTGTCAAAAGTGTATAAGAACGGGGGATATTGAGAATGTAGGTAAGACTTCACGCCACGGCACTTTTTTTGAAATGCTGGGAAATTTTTCTTTTGGGGACTATTTTAAAAAAGAGATAATTCCATGGGCCTGGGAATTTACTACTGAAGTTTTGAAGCTGCCAAAGGATAGATTATATGTTACAATATACTTAGATGATGATGAGGCCTATGATATATGGGTAAAGGATACCGATATAGATAGTTCAAGAATTTTTAGACTTGGCAAGGAAGATAATTTTTGGGAACACGGTGTAGGTCCCTGCGGACCCTGTTCTGAAATTCACTATGATAGAGGAGAGGGAAAGATAGATACAGTAGAAGAATTTGTGAAAGCAGGGGATAATGATCGGGTACTGGAATTTTGGAATTTAGTGTTTACTCAATTTGACAGGGATGAACAGGGGAATTATAATAGACTTCCAAAGCCTAATATAGATACGGGTATGGGGCTTGAAAGAATGGCAGTTATAATGCAGGATAAAGAAAGTATATTTGAGGTAGATACTATAAAAGCTATATTAAAAGAAGTAAGTGATATGTCCTGTAATTCCTATGGTAAAGATAAAAATAGTGATATATCTATCAGAGTGATAACAGATCACATAAGAAGCATTGTATTTATGGTGAGCGATGGAATACTTCCTTCTAATGAAGGGCGCGGATATGTACTCAGAAGACTTTTGAGAAGGGCAGCAAAACATGGCAGATCTCTTGGAATTAAAGGTTCTTTTCTATATAAACTTTCTAAATCTGTGATAGATAATTCTTATGAAGGCTATCCCGAATTGAGAGAAAGGGAGGATTATATAAGAAAGATAATAAAGATTGAAGAGGAAAGGTTTGCCGTGACAATAGATGGTGGGATTCAGATTTTAAATGAATTTATATCCCAATTGAAAGAGAATGACAGCTCAGTATTAGATGGGGATAAGGTATTTAAATTATATGATACTTATGGTTTCCCTGTAGAGCTTACTGAAGAGATATTGGAAGAAAACAACATGACTGCAGATTTGGAAGGCTTTAATGAAAACATGGAAAATCAACGAAACATGGCAAGAGCCGCCAGGATGGAAACAAATTATATGGGTGCAGAAGATACCATATTGAATAAAATTCCCATGGAGGTTAATACTGTATTTGAAGGTTATGATAAACTGAAGTCAAAATCTAAAGTCAAAATCATGATGAAGGATGAAGAGTTTGTATCTCATTTAAGCGAAGGAGAAGAGGGAGTTATAGTAGTTGAAAATACACCTTTTTATGCTGAAATGGGTGGACAGGTAGGAGATAGTGGAATCATATACAATGATGATTTTAAAGGTGAAGTGTTAGACTGTAAAAATAATGTGGCAGGTAAAATACTCCATTTTATAAGGGTGAATTCAGGCGGCTTGAGTTTGGATGACGATGTTGTTTTGAGTGTGAATGAGAATAGAAGAAATAGCATAAGAAAAAACCACACTGCAACTCATATATTAGATGAAACCCTGAAGAGGGTTTTGGGAGAACAGGTACACCAATCTGGTTCCTATGTGGATGAACACAGATTGAGGTTTGATTTCAATTATTTTGAGCCTCTGAGCAGTGATACATTGAGGAAAATTGAAGATATGGTCAATAAGAATATAATGGCAGTTCATCAGGTGAAAACTGCTGAGATGCCTTTGGAAGAAGCTAAAAAAAGCGGGGCAATAGCACTTTTTGACAGTAAATATAAGGATAAAGTAAGGGTAGTTTCTGTGGGAAATTTCAGCAGTGAACTCTGTGGTGGAACTCATGTAAATAATTCTGGTGAAATAGGATTGTTTAAGATAATATCTGAAACTGGAATAGCTGCCGGCATTAGGAGAATAGAGGCTGTTACCGGCGAAAGTGCAATAAAATATCTGAACTTGAGAGATGATATGTTAAAGGAAATATCGGGTAAATTGAAATGTTCTGAGAAGGAAATAATTCATAAATTGGATCTGCAATTCAATGAACTGAAGGCAGCTGAGAGGGAAATTCAGCAATTGAAGTCAAAATTGGCAGGTAATGCGGAAACTGATATTCTGGATGGAATGAAAATAATTGGAAAAACGAAGCTTTTTACAGGGGTGTTAAAAGAAGTTGATGCCAGTGCACTTAGGGAACTGGGAGATAAGTTTAGAAATAAGTATGACAACTGTTTAGTGGTATTGGGAAGTAGTGTAAAGGGAAAAGTTCAACTCATAGCTATGGCAACTGAAGAGGCAGTGAAAAGTGGTATTCACTGTGGAAAGATAATAAAGGAGGTTGCGGCTGTCACTGGAGGAAGTGGAGGAGGAAGACCGGATATGGCACAAGCCGGAGGAAAATTACCTGAAAAATTAGAAGAAGCTATAGGAAAATGCAGTATAATTATGGAAAAAAAAGTTAGATAGTATACATTTTATGAAATATGTTTTATAATAGATCTATTAGAATGTTAGCGGGGTGATATATATGGGCAAGGACAATACTATTCAGTTTGACATTTCTGAGAGTAAGAAAGCACTGACAAAAGAGATATTAACTGAAGTTTATGATTCGCTAATTAAAAAGGGATACAATCCGGTAAATCAGCTGGTAGGATATTTGATTTCAGGGGATCCAACTTATATAACAAATTATAATGGAGCAAGGTCATTGGTGAGGAAACTTGAGAGAGATGAGATACTTGAGGAAGTTTTGAAAGTCTATTTAGATATAAAATAAAAATGTCCTTTTAGGGCATTTTTATTTTAAATGTGAGCATAATATTGAGGAGAGTGAAAATTTGAGAATACTGGGACTGGATATAGGGGATAGAACTATAGGTGTTGCACTCAGTGATCCATTGGGATTTACAGCACAGGGAGTTACTACTATAAAGAGAAGGGGAATGGAAAAGGATATTGATGAGCTGAGATCTGTTTGTGAAAAATATGGTGTAGAATTAATTGTCTCCGGACTTCCTAAAAATATGAATGGAACACTTGGTCCCCAGAGTGAGAAAGTGATGGATTTTTGCAAAAGAATAGAGAAGCTTATAAAATTACCCGTAAAAATGTGGGATGAAAGATTAACTACCGTGGCAGCAAATAGAGCCATGTTAGAGGGAGATCTCTCCAGGGCAAAGAGAAAAAAGATAGTAGATAAAATGGCTGCTGTATATATTTTGCAGGGGTATTTGGACAGTATTTCGAAATGATTTATTTTGATAAAGCTAATTCTTTGAATAAAGGGGAAAAAATTGAATGGGAGAAAATATCAGAAACTTAATACTGGAGGATGAAGATGGCAAAAAAGTTCAATTTGAAGTGATTACCAAATTGGATATAGAAGATAGAGAGTATGTAATTGTAATGCCTGAAGAGTGTAGAGAATCAGAGGAAGCCATAGTGCTTAAGATAATAGAAGATGAAAATGGCGAGGAAATTTTTGCAACGTTGGAAGATGAAGATGAATTTAACCAGGTTTCAGAAGTATATGAAACTTTGTTTTAATGTTAATTGATTTTCAATTGACAATATTTTTCTGTTATATTAGACTTAAAATAGAAAAGTTTTTGTGGGTGTTTTAAAATTTAAGTTGAAATGGGGTATAGTTATGTCAAAGCTTTCCTCTTCAGAAATAGAGAGATTAAAAAATAGCCTGAAGGAAAAAGGGTATAAGCTTACACCTCAAAGGAGGGCTATAGTTGATATTATAATAAGAAATGAAGGACAGCATCTTACAACGGAAGAAATATATGATCAAGTTAGAAGTGAGTGTCCTGAAATTGGTTTAGCTACAGTTTATAGAACTGTACAACTTTTAGATGAGATAGGAGTTATATGTAAATTGGACTTGGATGATGGATGCAATAGATATGAAATAATACACAAGGAAGAAAATCACCAGCATCATCATTTGATATGTAATAAATGTTCAAAAATAATTGAGGTGACGGATGATCTTTTGGAACCCCTTGAGAGGGAAATAGAAAAGAAATATGATTTTAAAATTTTAAATCACAGTTTAAAATTTTATGGAATATGCAGTGACTGTAAAAAGTCCGGCAAATACAAGTAAAATTGCAATTTGTAATTTTTATATTTTATGAAAGAGTTATTTGACATAGGATGCGGATAGGGTACGTTTTTAATTTGATATTCATATTGTTTTAACATAACTTGTTCATAAGATATTTATTACCAAGTTGTAAAAATATTAAAATAAATTAAATAAGGAGGGAAGATTTTATTGCGAAAAGAAAGAGATAAGGTAAAAATTATTCCATTAGGCGGACTAAGTGAAATAGGAAAAAATATTACAGTAATAGAATACAAAGATGAGATAATAGTGATTGACTGCGGGATGGAGTTTCCAAGTGAAGAGATGTTAGGAATAGATATAGTCATACCCGATACAACTTATCTTAAAAAGAACATAGATAAGGTAAAAGGCATATTTTTAACTCATGGACATGAAGACCACATAGGGGCACTGCCGTATGTATTGAAAGAGATCAATGTACCTGTATATGGGAGCAAATTGACGTTGGGGATTGTTGATTCAAAATTAAAGGAACACGGTTTAAGTGGATCAGTGGATTTAAAGTGCATAAAAGCAGGTGACGTAATTAAGTTAAATAGAATGTCCGTGGAATTTATAAGAACCAGTCACAGTATAGCCGATTCCATGGCTATTGCAGTATATACCCCGGTGGGTATAATACTTCATACTGGTGATTTCAAGGTGGATTATACACCTATTGATGGCAGCGTAATTGATCTGGCTAGATTTGCAGAACTTGGGAAAAGGGGAGTAACTGTTATGCTGGCAGACAGCACTAACGTGGAAAGACCTGGATATACTATGTCGGAGAGGACGGTAGGACAGACCTTTCAAAAATTTTTTGCTGTGGCAAAAAGTAGAATAATAGTTGCCACTTTTGCATCTAATATTCACAGGATACAACAGGTAATTACTGCTGCTGAAAAATATGACAGGAAAGTGGCTGTTTCAGGTAGAAGTATGGAAAATATAATGGAAGTAGCTATGAATTTGGGATATATAAATATTAGGAAAAATACTCTTATAAATGTAGACAATATAAATAAATATCCCGGAAACAAGATAGTTATAATAACTACTGGAAGTCAGGGTGAACCTATGTCAGCACTTTCTAGAATGGCAGCTTCTGAGCATAAAAAAATAAGTATTATTCCAGGGGACACAATAATAATTTCAGCAAATCCCATACCTGGAAATGAAAAATTGGTGTCAAGGGTGATAAATCAATTGTTTAAAAAGGGAGCAGAGGTAATATATGAAGCTCTGGCGGATGTTCATGTATCAGGGCATGCCTGCCAAGAAGAATTGAAACTTATGCATACTCTTGTAAAACCCAAATTTTTTATACCTGTACATGGAGAATACAGACACCTAAAACAGCATGCAGATTTAGCGATGAATCTTGGACTTAACCCCAATAACATAATCATAGCAGACAATGGGGATGTTATAGAAGTTTCCAGAGATTCCATAAGAAAAAATGGAACAGTGGTATCGGGACAGGTATTTGTAGATGGCTTGGGAGTTGGAGATGTGGGGAATATAGTCTTAAGGGATAGAAGACATCTTTCTCAGGACGGAATACTTACAGTGGTTATTACTATTGAAAAAGAAACGGGTACCGTCATTGCAGGACCTGATATAATATCCAGAGGTTTTGTGTATGTTCGGGAATCAGAAGATCTAATGGAAGAGGCAAGGGAACTTGTTCGTGGTGCTTTAAAGGATTGCGAGGAAAAACATATTACAGAATGGTCAAGCATAAAATCCAATGTAAAAGAAGTACTTAGATCATTTCTCTACGAGAAGACGAAGAGAAAACCCATGATATTGCCAATAATCATGGAAATATAATATTGTATTAAAAATTAGGAGAGTATTTGATAATGAATATATATGATAGAACAAGAGAATTTGCAGAAGAGCTTAAAACATGTGATGAAGTAGTTGATCTTCAAAGATTGAGTCAAAGAATAAAAAACAATGAAGATTATACAAGAATATTGAGTGATTTTAGAAAAATACAAGTGGAGGCCTATTCGCAGCAAGTTCAAAATGGAAAGATCTCAGAAGAGATTATGGAAAAGTTTAAAAATATGGGCTCTGTGATTTCTGCTAATCCTCCTGTAAATGAATATATACAGGCAGAACAAAAATTCAGTGTAATGTGGCAGGACATATTAAAGATATTAAATGATGCCATAGGGGTAGATTTTTCTTTTGGAAAAGATAAAAATAAAGTTAATGTGCACTGAAAACCGTTAACTTAAGCATTATAAAGTTGACTTTTTAATACTATGATATTAGAATAAATATGGCAGCTCTAAATTGGATACAAAAAAGGTATCCAATTTTTTTGAGTGCTTATCCAATTCACAATGAATTTTGATATTTGAATATATTCCATAGGTTAAAAATAAATTGGAGGAGTAATAATGAATTTATTTACAAGAAATGATATAAGAAATGTGGCAATAATTGCACATGTAGATCATGGCAAAACTACATTAGTAGACGCATTATTAAAACAGAGCAATATATTTAGGGCAAATGAAAAAGTGGAAGAGAGGGTTATGGATTCAAATGCTATTGAAAGAGAGAGAGGAATTACCATACTTTCAAAAAATACTTCCGTAACTCATAAGGGGATTAAGATCAATATTGTAGATACACCAGGCCATGCAGATTTTGGCGGTGAGGTAGAACGTGTACTTGAGATGGTAGATAGTGTTCTATTGGTGGTAGATGCTGCTGAAGGCCCAATGCCGCAGACAAAATTTGTTTTAAAAAAGGCATTGGAATTAAAACTAAAACCAATAGTTGTAATAAACAAAATAGATAAACCAGATGCAAGACCATCTGAGGTTTTAGACGAAGTATTTGATCTGTTTATAGAGTTGGGGGCCAGTGACGAACAACTGGATTTCAGTGTGGTCTATTGTTCGGCAAAGGCGGGATTTGCTAAAAAGGAGATGGAGGATAAATCCACTAACATGGAACCTCTTTTCGATACTATAATAAAAAATGTTCCAGCACCTCAGGGATATCTGGATATGCCCCTTCAACTTCTAGTAACGACTATAGATCACAATGAATATGTAGGAAGAATAGGTGTTGGAAAGATAACGAGGGGTAGCATAAAGAAAAATGAACAAGTTGCTCTCATAAGAAAGGGAAATAAAATAGAAAATGTGAAGGTGTCAAATCTATATGTATATGATGGATTAAAAAAGGAAGAAGTAGAAGAGGCCAAACTGGGAGATATAGTTGCAGTTTCAGGAATTCCCGACATAAATATAGGTGAGACTATAGCTGATGCTTTAAATCCGGAAGCACTTCCTTTTGTAGATATAGATGAACCTACGCTGACTATGAATTTCATGGTAAATGATTCTCCATTTGCTGGTAGAGAAGGAGATTTTGTGACATCAAGGCATTTAAGAGACAGACTTATGAGAGAATTGGAGACTAATGTAGCCCTTAGGGTGGAAGAAACTGATTCACCAGACTGTTTTAAGGTAAGTGGAAGAGGAGAACTTCACCTCTCAGTTTTGATAGAAACCATGAGAAGGGAGGGTTATGAATTTCAAGTTTCCAAACCAACAGTGATATTTAAAGAAAAAGATGGAAAAAGATTAGAACCTATTGAATACCTCACTATAGACGTACCTGAAGAATTTATGGGAGTGGTTATGGAAAAACTGGGTCCGAGAAAAGCTGAAATGGTAAATATGACTTCAGCTGTAAATGGATATACCAGATTGGAATTTAGGATACCCGCCAGAGGATTGATTGGGTTTAGGAGTGAATTTATGACTGATACTAAGGGCAACGGTATAATGAACCATGTATTGGACGGATATGAAGAGTACAAGGGTGAGATACCCGGCAGGACAAGAGGCTCCCTGGTAGTATTTGAACCTGGAGTATCTATAACTTATGGACTTTTTAATGCTCAAGAGAGAGGAACACTATTTATAGGACCTGGAGTAGAAGTATATGAGGGTATGATAGCTGGTGAGTGTTCAAGACCGGAGGATATAGAGGTAAATGTATGCAAGAAAAAGCATCTGTCAAATACCAGATCCTCAGGAGCTGATGAAGCGCTGAAATTAGTGCCCGTGACGGAAATGACTCTGGAAAAGTCGCTGGAATTTATAGCACCGGATGAATTGGTAGAAATTACTCCCAAGAGTATAAGAATGAGAAAGAAAATATTGAATACGGATCTCAGGAAAAAGGCCATGAGAAGAAAATAGGAAGGATTGTTTACAGTGAAAAGACACTTAAAAAAAAGTATTTTTTTACTTTGTAGTGTGGCTTTAGTTTTATTAATTGCCGGTGTCTTGTATTATTTCATTCAAAATACAAGATACCCATTTAAAACAAACGGAAAAAAGATAAATTTTCAGATAAAACAAGGGGAAAGGTTAGAGCAGGTTATAGATAATCTGAGCAGCAGTAAATTAGTAAAAAATCCACTTTTGATAAAATGGTATACAAAAAGGCATTTTGAAAATGGCCTGTTAAAACCTGGAAAGTATTCCTTTTCTAAAGGTATAAGCTTGAGTAATTTTGTACTCTATGTGGAAAGGGGAATTAGGGATGATAGACCTGTAAAAGTTATAATACCTGAAGGATATGATATAGAGCAGATAGGAAATTTACTGGAGAAAAAGGGGATAATAAGCAGCTCGAATTTTATAAAAAGCTGCAGGGAGTATAAACTGCCTGATTTTGTGAAGAAAGATTCAAAAAGAAGGTATGCCCTGGAAGGGTATTTATTTCCGGATACCTATGATTTTCTCAAAGGAAGCAGCGGAGATTATATAATTGAAGTGATGCTAAATAGATTTTCTGATGTCCTGGATAAAGTACAGGAGGATACAGGAAAACATTTAAACATTCAAGAAATGGATAAAATCATAACCATGGCTTCTATAGTTGAAAGAGAAGTGAAAAAACCCGAGGAGAGGGGAAAGGCAGCTTCTGTATTTTACAATAGATTAAAAAGGAATATGAAGCTTCAGTCCTGTGCTACAGTATTGTATGCACTGAATGTGCACAAGGATAAGGTGTATTATAAAGATTTACAAGTAGACTCCCCGTATAACACTTATAAAGTAAATGGACTTCCTGAGGGGCCTATATCCAATCCAGGAAAGGGCTGTATAATAGCGGCTATAAATCCTGAAAAAACAAATTATCTTTATTTTGTTTCTGAAAATAATGGAACTCATTTTTTTACAGATAGTAATGAAAAGTTTTTGGAGGTCAAAAAAACTACTCAGGGTGAATGACCGACCTTTTGGAGGAAGATATGAGTGAAGTTGAACATGAATATATAAAAGAATATATAACGTCCTTAATAGGAAGTCATAGTGGAATATTAAAGGAAATAGAGGAGTATGCATCTGAAAATTCCATACCGATAGTGCATAGAGAGATGGCAAGATTTTTAGAGCTTATGATAAATATGAAAAGACCATCTAGGGTTCTTGAACTTGGAACTGCTGTTGGATATTCTGCCATTTTAATGAGTCTCAGTTCCCATAAAAAAAATCATATAACCACTATTGAAAGGGACAAAAATATGGTTGAAATTGCTAGAAAAAATATAAAAAGATATAATTTTGAACAATATATAGATGTTATTGAGGGAGATTGTATGGAAATACTTAAGAATATTAGAGAAAAATTTGATCTTATATTCATTGATGCCGGAAAGGCACATTACAATCATTTTTTACCCTACTGTTTAAAACTTTTAGACGAAGAAGGCGTAATAGTGGCAGATAATGTATTGTTCAGGGGAATGGTGGCTTCTGATGAATTAGTAAAGAGAAGAAAAATAACCATAGTCAAGAGAATGAGAGAATACTTAAAAATTGTATCTGATGACAATAAATTTATAACTTCAATTATACCTATGGGAGATGGTATTGCTGTTACTATGAGGAGGAATTGAGATGAATAAAAAGCCGGAGTTATTGGCACCTGCGGGCAATTTGGAAAAGCTGAAAACTGCCGTGGATTTTGGAGCGGATGCAGTCTATTTAGGAGGAAATAAGCTTAATCTTAGAGCATTTGCAGACAATTTTACGGATGAAGAACTTATAGAAGGTATGAAATATGTTCATGAAAGGGAAAAGAAGGCATTTATAACTGTCAATGTATTTCCACATAATGCTGATCTAGAGGGATTGGAAGGTTACCTAAAGAAATTGTATAAATTGGATGTAGACGGGATAATTGTGTCAGATCCAGGGATAATAATGGCTGCCAGGAAAATCGTGCCGAATCTGGAGCTGCATCTAAGTACTCAGAGTAATAATGTGAATTGGATGTCTGCTATATTTTGGTATAGACAGGGTATAAAGAGAATAGTTCTTGCCAGGGAACTTTCGCTTGAAGAAATAAAAGAGATAAGGCAGCATTTACCAGAAGATTGTGAAATAGAGGCTTTTGTTCATGGAGCCATGTGTATGGCCTATTCGGGAAGATGCATGCTTTCAAATTATATGACAGGAAGAGATTCCAATAGGGGGCAGTGTGCCCAGCCTTGCAGATATAAATACTATCTTATGGAAGAGAAGAGGCCGGGAGAATACTTTCCTGTATTTGAAGATAACAGGGGGAACTATATTTTAAATTCGAAAGATCTCTGTATGATAGAACATATTCCAGAATTAGTAGAAGCGGGCATAAATTCATTTAAGATAGAGGGAAGAATGAAAAGTGCATATTATGTAGCTACTGTAGTTAAAGCCTATAGAAGGGCTATGGATTCCTATTTTGAAAACCCTGATACATATGTATTTGAGGAGAAATGGCTGAAGGATTTGATGAAAGCCAGTCATAGAAAATATTTTACAGGATTCTATTTTGAAGATAAAGACAGCCAAATTTTCGAAAATTCATCTTATATAAGAAATTATGATATAGTTGGCTTAGTTAAAGATTATGATAAGCACGATAATACCGTGGTTATAGAACAGAGGAATAAAGTATACAGTGGAGATATGGTGGAAGTATTAAGGCCTATAGGAGACAGTTTTAAAGTATATCTAAAAGATATGAGAGATGAAAATGGGGAGAAAATAGAATCAGCTCCTGTTGCCCAGATGATATTTACTGCAGTAGTGGATAGAATATTGGAAAAGGGAGATATGCTTATAAAAGCTAAACTATAAGTTACAACCTGGTAAAATTATATCCAGGTGAATAAAATACCTTATTTTGGATAGAAATTAGTCTAGATGAGGTGTTTTTTTATGTTAAAGATAAACAGGCATATAATACAAAAAAGACAATATATTTTATTTTTCATAATTATTTTAGCGTTTTCCCTGCTGTATTTTAAAATAATAAAACTTCAGTATTTTGGAAGTAGTAAATTGAGTGTAATGGCAGATTCACAATATTCCTATAAAGAGGATTTAACCGATGTAAATTATATGTTATATGATTGCCATGGGAAACAATTTATGAGTTATGATAAAAAATATTATGTGGTTATATCGCCAGAAGTATTTTTGAAAGATAATGAAAATGTGGATTCAGAGAAGATGCTCACTTTAATTTATACTCTTAGAAATTATGACAGTGATTACGATATATCTAAAGCTGGAGTATTGAATAAAAGTGAGAAATTATATTATGAGGTGGATGTAAACACCTACAATAAGTTAAAGAATATAACTGGAATAAATGGAGTCTATACGTATGTTTATTCTCCTTTAAATAAAGCTGGTATATGGAGTATAGGAAATTTACTTCTAAATCCTAAGAGAACTGAGAATAACCAAATTAAAAATAAAAATTCCTTAGAAATGCAGATATATGAGAAGACAAAAGACAATAATAAACCTGAGGTCGTATTTGAAAGGGATGTAGATGGAAAGATAATAAATAAAAAAGTGGATTATCCTGAAAACAATGTAAATGTGAGATTGACTGTAGATAAAAGTATACAGGACAAAATAAAAGAAATATTAAATGAGGGAAAAAATAAAGAATTTAGTCAGATAGGTGTGGTTTTGATGGAGGCGGATACGGGAAAAATAAAGGCACTTGTACAGAAAGATGACAGTAAACCAAATGTAAATATAGGTGCTGCCACTAATCATGGATTTTTTCCCGGCTCCATATTTAAAGTTATAGTAGAAGAGGCAGGACTTGATAAAAATATCATAAATGTAAATGACAAATTTACCTGCAAAGGACTGTATGAGGTAGAAGATGAGGCAAATCATGGCACACTGACTCCAGGAGAAGCACTGACTGTATCCTGCAATGATGTGTTTGCCCAGATAGGGGAAAAGGTGGGATTTAATAATTTTTATGACAATGCAAAAAGTCAGGGATTATTTCAAACAGTTTTAAATTTAGATGGTGAGAAATCAGGACTGTTTGAGGTAAAAAATCCAAGTTATGCCGACGGAAGCTTATCCCTTGCATCTATAGGGCAAAATATTAGGATAACTCCGATAGAAGCTATCAGCATACCAAATACGGTGGTAAATGGTGGAGTATATGTAAAGCCGTATATATTAGATGCCTATGTGGATGATAAAAATAGTAATATAGAAAAATTGAATACCACAAGTAGTTCCGTTATAAAAAAATCAACAGCTGAGGAAATGAAAGAACAGATGATAAATGTAGTGAAAAATGGTACAGGAAAATCTGCACATGTAGATGACATGGAAGTTGGAGGAAAAACGGGAAGCACCCAGCGAATAGAGCTGACCGGTAAAAATAAGACAGCAGAGGAACATTCAGATGGATGGTTTGTAGGATTTTTTAAGTATAATGGCAAGTACTATTCTATGGTTGTTTTTGTGAAGGATATAGATAAAAATAATGAAAGCGGTGGGAATACTGCTGCCCCAATATTTAGGGATATAGTTTCAAACATACAACAATATCTAAATTAAATTTTATTTATATATGCACTTTTTGAAAAAGCTGCTCATAGTATATTAATAAGCACTATTAGGAGGAGCAGCTGGTGTTTATAACAAATTACTTATTAGATATTATTGGGAATGTAGTATTTATGACGGCTTATGTTACAAATAATAATTCATTTCCACAACCTCTAAGTGATGATGAAGAAGCATATTATTTAAGAAAGTTAAAAGAAGGGGATCTACTTGCTAAAAGCATTTTAGTGGAGAGAAATTTGAGGTTGGTAGCACATATTGTAAAGAAGTATTCTTATCCAGGAAAAGAAGTAGATGACTTAATCTCTATTGGAACTGTAGGATTGATCAAGGCGATAGATTCTTTTGATGCATCCAAGGGGACTAGGTTAGCAACATATGCGGCAAAATGTATAGAAAACGAAATATTGATGCTTATAAGAAATAATAAGAAAATTAGAAATGAAGTGTATTTACAAGATCCAATAGGTGTGGATAAAGAGGGAAATGAAATATCTTTGATGGATGTGCTTAGCAGTGATGAAAATTCTATAATTGAAATTGTAGAACAGAAAATACAGGTGAAAAAATTATATTCTAAGATAAATACATGTTTGTCTCAAAGAGAAAAGAGTGTTGTAGAAATGAGATATGGGCTTTTAGAGGGGAAGCCCAGAACTCAAAGAGAAATAGCAAAAATACTTGGCATATCCAGATCTTATGTATCTAGAATCGAAAAAAAAGCGTTAAAAAAATTATACAAGGAATTAAATTATTGGACAAAATGATTTTTATATTGAACTTGTAAATTTTTAATAAATTCCATGGTATATGTTATCGTTGTATTTTGAACTATAAGAAATTTAATAAATATGTAATAGTATGCACATGGAATTTATGGTATTTTTAGATTATTTTAATTTTAAATGTATGATTCAGCCTGTAAATTCAGTAAATAATTTTTATTAAAATAAAAATATATATAAAAGTTAAATAATAGATGACGAATATAGATAGGGGAGGATTTGCATAAAATATTTATTCTCGTTTTAAATTGATAATAATTTTTTAATTAATTTAAATGGTAAACATTATTTAAAAAAGTAGTAACGTTCTCGGGATAAATGCTTTAGAAAGGGGAACTTAAAATGGTAGTCCTAAAAGAACTATTAAAACAAACTATTGAAAAAAATGCATCGGATTTGCATCTGACAGTTGGGGCACCTCCTGTAGTAAGGGTGAATGGCGAACTTAAGAAATTGGGAAAGGAAAAACTACAGCCGGCGGACACTGAAAGGTTTTCCAAGGAAATATTAGGTGAAGACTATGAGAGATACAATAAGACTGGTGAGATTGATATATCTTTTTCCATATCGGGTCTTGGAAGATTTAGAGTAAATCTGTTTAAGCAGAGAGGTAGTTGTGCCATTGCAATAAGAGTCATAGGTTTAAAAATACCTACTTTGAATGAACTTAAATTTCCACCTGAGGTAAAAAAACTTTTAGATTGCAAAAAGGGGTTAATTTTAGTGACGGGATCTACAGGGTCCGGGAAAAGCACTACATTGGCAGCTATGATAAATGAGATCAATTCCAATAGAGCTGCACATATAATCACTCTTGAAGATCCAATAGAATATTTACATAAGCATAACAAGTCCATAATAAGTCAAAGAGAAATAGGTAAAGATTCCCTAAGTTATGCCAATGCATTAAAATCAGTGCTTAGGGAAGATCCAGATGTGATTTTAGTGGGGGAGATGAGAGATCTTGAGACCATATCTACTACTCTCGCTGCAGCTGAAACTGGACATTTAGTATTTTCAACTTTACATACCATAGGCACTGCTAAGACTATAGACAGAATTGTGGATGTATTTCCACCTTATCAGCAGCAGCAGGTAAAGATACAGCTGGCAGCTGTACTGAAGGGTATAATATGCCAACAGCTTATACCTAAGCTGGATGGTAAAGATAGAATAGCGGCAATTGAAATCATGATTGCTACCACAGCTATTAGAAACATGATAAGAGAAGGAAAAACTAATCAGATAGAATCTTCAATGCAGACGGGAGTAAAATATGGAATGAGAACTATGGATATGTCACTTGCAGAACTCTACAGAAAAGGATATATATCCTATGATTCTGCTATGGGTTATGCTATTGACAATAATATGCTTGCCAGAATAATTTCTTTATAGAAGGATATGAAAAGGGATAGAGTGAAAATTCTATCTCTTTTACTGTATATTATTTTAGAGTTTATTGTAAATTACTATAGTAATTAAATTTTAGTTGTGCTAAAATAACCTTAAATTAGGGGGATTAAGATGAGCATTTTTAAAGAAATAATTAATTATGCCTCTCGCATTTTAACTTACACAGTCTATATAGTATCTATATACTATTTGTGCATATCGTTTTTTGGCTTGCTGAGGAAAAGAGATACTGAACAGATAAAACCAAAAAGGAGTTTTGCACTGATTATAGCAGCCCACAATGAAGAAATTGTAATTGGTGATATTATAGAAAGCTTAAAGGAGTTGGATTACCCTAAAAAATTGTATGATATTTTTGTGATTGCGGATAATTGTACGGATAAAACTGCATTGAAAGCTAGAAAAAAAGGTGCCTTTGTGTATGAGAGAAGTAGTATAGGAAAACGCGGCAAGGGTTATGCACTTGAATGGATGTTTAATAAGATATTTAATATGGAAAAAAAATATGATGATATAGCTATATTTGATGCAGATAATATTGTACACAAAAACTTCTTGAAAGAAATGAACAAACAGCTCTGTAAGGGATATAAAGTTGTTCAAGGCTATTTAGACAGTAAAAATCCTGGCGATACGTGGATTACAGGAAGCTATTCTATAGCGTTTTGGACTAATAATAGGATGTTTCAATTAGCCAGAAGTAATTTGGGATTATCAGCCCAATTAGGCGGGACGGGTTTTGTGGTAGATACTGATATTTTGAAGAAATTGGGCTGGGGAGCTACATGCCTGACGGAGGATTTAGAATTTACCTGCAAATTGATATTACATGGATATAAAGTGGGATGGGCTCATGATGCTATAGTGTATGATGAAAAACCTCTTACACTTTGGCAGTCATGGAATCAAAGGAAAAGATGGATGCAGGGATTTACGGATGTATCAAGTAGATATTTTTTTAAGCTTGTAAAAAAAGCAATAAGAAACTGCAACTTTTTGTTGATGGACTGTGCTCTTTACAGTATTCAACCTATAATAGCTGTACTCATAGGATTTTCAGCTATAAGTGGTGGAATTCAACAGATTATGAAAGCACTTGATTTGATATCTGGTTTTAATACAGTTGTATATTCTATTAATTTTAATTTGTTGACCGTAGCGATGATATTACTTTCGGTGTTACAATTTATTTACACTCCTTTTATATTGATTTTGGAGAAAAAATTAAATTTTAAAACATTTGTATACTACATATTTTATCCGGTATATGCAATTACCTGGTTCCCAATTTCACTGTTAGGTATAATAGGCAAGAATAATAAGGAATGGAATCACACTGTCCATAGTCGGAGTGTAAAGATAAAAGATTTAGAAAAAGCTAATTAAACAGGGAAAAATTTTGATAAGGAAAGGATTGTAAGTCTTTTCCTTTTATTTTATGTTATAGAAAGAATAGATAAATATTCTTTAATTGCATTTGAGATTTTATTTAAATGTGATAAAATATAAGAGGAAAATTAGACTTTTTGTTGAATATATATTTTTAATGGTTCTCTTTATGCAAAGGAGGGAAATATTTTAATGAACGAATATATAGTGGGCATAGATATAGGCTCTTACAATATCTGTGCTGCTGCTGGAAAAATAGATAAACATTCCGAAGTACAGATAATGGGTATAACTTCCTCAAATTGTAGTGGTGTAAAAAGAGGGATAGTTGTAGATATAGATAATACATCGGAATCCATAAAGAAATGTATAAGCTCACTGGAAAGAATGGTGGATACAAAAGTAACTGGGGCTTATATATCCTTGTCAGGGGGGATAAGTGAGCTTGTTTGGAATAAAGGAGTAGTTGCAGTATCCTCGGAAGATCGTGAAATAAAGAGAAATGATGTGAAAAGAGTGTTAAAAGCATCTAAAATAATTAATATTCCCAACGATAAAGAAATAATAGGGGTAATACCTCAACAATATATAATTGATGGTTATGATAAAATAAAAGATCCTATAGGCATGTGTGGATTAAGATTAGAAGTGGATTCGCAAATAATACTTGCCCAGTCAACTGTAGTAAATAATATTTTTAAAAGTGTGAACAAAGCTGGAATAAAGGTACTTGGAGTAGTATTTGAGCCTATAGCTATATCCAGTGTGGTTTTGAAAGAAGAGGAGATTCAGAGGGGTATAGCTCTTGTAGATACGGGTTCAGATTCTATAAATATTTATATTTATAAAGGAGGAAATTTAAGAAGTATAAGTACTTTACCTTTAGGTGGAAGTATTATAACCAATGATATTGCAGTTTGCTTGAAAATCCCTGTTTCAGAAGCAGAAAAACTTAAAATAAAATATGGAAGTGTAGCAGCAGATTCTCTTAGGGATAATTTTAAAATAGAGGTAAATGCCAATTATAATAACAAAGTAAAAGTGGACTGTAATGTTTTAAATCAAGTTATAGAAGCTAGGGTTGAGGAGTTGTTTTCATTAATAAATAAAGAAATAAGTACGTCTGAATATTACAATGAACTTTCTGGAATAGTTATAGTAGGTGGCGGTATGGCGCTGATAAATGGCATAGAGGAATTTGGCAGAAATATTCTGGGAAAGCTTGTAAGAATTGGGATACCTAGATACATAGGGGCAGCAAGTCCACTGTATGCTACGGCGGTTGGAATAGTAAAAGACGTTTCAAATTCTATGAAGTTGAAAAATACCATAGATGTGGATTCATCTAAAAATGATAATTTACCCGATTATAAAAAGATAATTGAAGATGAAGAAGAAACGGAAAATGGAAATAGAACCAATGGGTTTATATCTAAGATAAAGGATTTTTTTACAGATTTTTTTTAAAAAAGGAGGCAGAGGTATTGTGTTAGATTTTGATGTTGATGTTCAGCAGTTTGCTCAAATCAAAGTAATAGGATGCGGCGGAGGAGGAAACAATGCTGTAAATAGAATGATAAAAGAAGGGTTAAAAAATGTTGAATTTATTGCTATAAATACAGATAAACAGGCGTTGATGCTTTCACAAGCATCACAGAAAATACAAATAGGTGATAAACTCACTAAGGGACTTGGAGCAGGAGCTAATCCAGAGATAGGGCAAAAGGCTGCGGAAGAAAATAAAGATGAAATATCCCAGGCTATAAAAGGAGCAGATATGGTATTTATTACAGCTGGCATGGGTGGAGGAACTGGCACTGGAGCGGCGCCTATAATTGCAGAATTAGCTAAATCTATGGGAATACTTACGGTAGGGGTAGTCACTAAGCCTTTTCCCTTTGAAGGCAGAAAGAGAATGCTCCATGCAGAGATGGGAATAAAAAACCTAAAGGAGAAAGTGGATACACTGGTTACTATCCCAAATGAAAGACTTCTTTCCATAGTAGATAAAAAAACCACTTTGATGGAATCTTTTAAATTTGCAGATGACGTTTTAAGACAAGGTGTACAGGGTATATCCGATTTGATCACTATACCTGGACTTGTAAATTTGGATTTTGCAGATGTTAGGACAATTATGATAGATAAAGGTCTTGCCCATATGGGTGTAGGAAAGGGAAATGGTGATAGCAGAGCTCAAGATGCTGCAAAACAGGCCATATCGAGTCCTCTCCTTGAAACTTCAATAGTGGGGGCTACAGGAGTACTTCTAAATATAACCGGTGGCCAGGATCTTGGGCTACTGGAGATAAACGAGGCTGCTGAAATAGTTCAAGAGGCTGCAGATCCTGATGCAAACATAATTTTTGGGGCTGTTATAGATGAAGAAATAAAGGATGAAATAAGAATTACTGTAATAGCAACAGGATTTGAATCAGATAAGAGCGGCGAAGTTAAAGATAAAAATTCTTTAAAAGCTGATACAGGTGTAAGGGACAGTAAGAATGAAGCTGCTGCTTCTGTAGAGTATGAAAAGTTCAATGAAGATAATTTGGAGATACCTGCTTTTTTAAGAAGGCAGAAAAGATGAGAAAATCACAGCTGGCAATTAATTGCCAGCTGTGATTTTTTTAGATGAAAATTAAGATTAAAAAACATTGGAGGAATAAAAGAAAAATTTATGACATATTATAGAAGATAAAAATATTGGAAATGATTAAGAAATGACAAAATTTTGAAATACATAGGTATATAATAAAAGTAAATAAAAGGAAGCAAAGGTGGAGGTGATTGTCTATTTGATCGTATACATAGACTTGCTAATTTTAATAAATTTAATAGTAGATTTTTTCCTGTTGTATATTACGGGTAGGACTCTCAAATTAAAGATAAAATTTAAATTTATGTTTTTAGCAGCATCTATAGGCAGCATCTATACAATTACACTAATATATCCTAATTTGGAGTTTTTCTCCGCCTTTTATTTTAAAATTATAGTTTCAATTGCATTGATTTATATTTCCTTTGGAAATAAGGGGTTTATTACCAATTTAAAAATAGTGTCAGTATTTATTCTCTATTCAATGCTGTTGGCAGGGTTATGTATATTTATTCAATATAACAAATATTCCTATGTAGATGGTCCTGTTATAATTAATTTTTCATATCAATGGCTTTTTACTTCGCTTATGATATTATATATGGTTATTGACAGATTATTAGTCTATGTCAAAGATAGGAATAGATTGTCTACATTGATTTACAGTGTGGATATTGTATTTAAAAATAAATGTAAAACTGTCAGGGCTTTTCTTGACACTGGAAATGAGCTTAGAGAGCCCGTAACTAATTTACCGGTGATAATAGTTGAAAGTTCTGTATTTAAGAACATAAACTTAGAAGAGGATTCTAAATTTTATATACCTTACAGGGTCATAAATGGTGAAATTGGAAAACTCCAAGGATTTAAAGCAGATGCGGTGAGAATAAATTTGGGAGGGGAAATTAAATACAGAGAAGCTGTAATTGCTATTTGTCAGCAAAAATTAAGTGAACTTGGTGATTATCATGCTCTTTTATCCAGGGGAGTAATATAAAGTGATCACGCTTGTATAAATAGTTAAAAAACAATTGATAGTGGAGGATAATTATGCTTAAGTTAAAAATGTTATTGAACAGAATACTTATAAAATTCAAATTTATAATAAAAGATATATATTATATAGGTGGCAATGATGTATTACCTCCGCCTCTGAGTAAGAAAGAAGAAGAGGAATTGGTTTCAAAGTTGGTATCTGGAAATGAAAAGGTAAAGTCCACCCTTATAGAAAGAAATTTGAGACTGGTAGTCTACATAGCTAGGAAATTTGAAAATACAGGGGTTAATGTGGAGGATTTAGTGTCTGTTGGAGCCATAGGACTTATAAAAGCAGTAAATACCTTTAATCCTGAAAAAAAAATAAAATTAGCTACTTATGCTTCACGGTGTATAGAAAATGAAATACTCATGTACTTGAGAAGAAATAGTAAGGTAAAAGCAGAGATTTCTTTTTATGAACCCTTAAATGTAGATTGGGATGGAAATGAACTGCTGCTCTCTGATATTTTAGGGACTGACAATGATGTGGTCTATAATTTTATAGAAGATGAAGTGGATAAACAGCTTTTAGTTATTGCCATGAAAAAATTAAGTGATCGGGAGAAAGAAATAGTAAATTTAAGATTTGGATTAAATGGTAAAAAAGAAAGAACTCAAAGAGAAGTGGCGGATTTGCTTGGAATATCCCAGTCCTATATTTCTAGGCTTGAAAAGAGAATTATAAAGAGATTGAAAAAAGAAATAAATAAAATGTTATAGGGTTGTCTTTAGTATAAAATTGAGCCTCTTAGTAAATACTTAAAATGCTATATATTCTAAAGGGGCTGATTACATGATGATTAATAAAGTTGAAATTTGCGGCGTGAATACATCAAAATTGCCGGTTCTAAAGGGAAAGGAAATGAAAGAACTTTTGATAAAAATGCAGCAGGGGGACGATAAGGCTAGAGAAAAATTTATAAAAGGCAATTTGAGATTGGTGTTAAGTGTAATACAGAGATTTAACAATAGGGGAGAAAACGTGGATGATTTATTTCAGGTAGGATGTATAGGACTTATGAAGGCTATTGATAACTTTGATTTAAGTCAAAATGTTAAATTCTCAACCTATGCAGTTCCTATGATTATAGGTGAGATACGAAGATACTTGAGGGATAACAATTCCATAAGGGTGAGCAGATCACTTAGGGATATTGCATACAGGGCACTTCAGGTTAGAGATAGGTTGATAAGAGAGAACAACAAGGAGCCAACTATATCCCAAATAGCTAAAGAATTGCAAATACCTAGAGAAGAAGTGGTATTTGCACTGGATGCAATTCAAGATCCAGTTTCACTGTTTGAACCCATATACCATGATGGTGGGGATGCCATTTATGTAATGGATCAAATAAGTGATACAAAAAATGTAGATGAAAATTGGCTTGAAAACATAGCTATAAAAGAAGCTATGAAAAAGCTTAATGACAGGGAAAAATTGATTCTCAATTTAAGATTTTTTGATGGAAGAACTCAAATGGAGGTGGCAGATGAAATAGGAATATCCCAGGCTCAAGTATCTAGATTGGAAAAAACTGCATTGAGACACATGAGAAATTATATATGAGATTTAAAATGCAATGGTTTTGCAAAAAATGGATGGAGGGGTGTACATATATGGATATGGAAGGAGATCTATTTTCCTTAGTTAATTTGAAAGATATGGAAATTATAGATGCAAATACTGGTACAAAACTGGGTTTTATAAAGGATTTGAAAATAAACTGTGATGAGCACAGGATAATGTCAATTATTTTACCTTCTCAGACTTCTAAGATGTCGTTGTTCAGCAAAAATGAAGATATAGAAGTTCCATGGAAAGATATAAAAAAAATAGGGGTGGATGTGATTTTAATAGATGGGGGAAAATTGTCAGATAAGGTTTAAAAATTCTTCATTATTTAGGTAAAATATCATCGTGATATAATAATTAAAAAGAAATTGTAGAATATTTAGAAAAAAAGTGTATAATTATTGTTATAGTATAGTTATATAAAGGACGTGAATTAAATTGAAATGCCCTTATTGTGGATATGGGGAAAGTAAAGTAGTGGACTCTAGATCTACAGATGATGATATGGCCATAAGAAGAAGAAGAGAATGTTCAAATTGTGGTAAAAGATATACCACCTATGAAAAGATTGAAAATGTGCCTCTATTAGTCATAAAGAAGGATATGAGCAGGGAGTATTTTGACAGAAATAAAATATTGAATGGGCTTATAAAAGCATGTCAAAAACGACCTGTTTCAAGGAAACAAATTGAAGGTATAGCAGACGAAGTGGAGAAAGGGATAAATAATAAAATGCTTACAGAGATAAGCTCTTCTGAAATAGGGGAAATGATAATGGAGAGTTTAAAGAAAGTTGATGAAGTATCCTACGTGAGATTTGCATCTGTATATAGACAATTTAAAGATATAAATACTTTTATGGAGGAGATAAAAAATCTTATTTCTCATAAAGAAGATTAGAAATATGGGAATATAGGTAATTTACGTAGATTGTATAAAATAAATTATGATTTATTTTATGTAACTGAAAATTTTAGTTTTTAGTTATATTTTTTATATTCGTAAATGGAAATTAGAGAGTTTTGATCGGTTGAGTTGATTTCATTTTATATTAAAAGGGGGCACTGGGTGGATGAAAATAAATGTCTCTAGAATAATGAATACTAGTATTTTATTGATAAAATTAGAAGGTAAATTAAAAAACTTAAGTCAAAATAAAGAAACATATGATTATGTGATTGTAAACGATAATAGAGATGAAGTAAAAAAGATATTTTGTTATCTAGGTGAAAAGCATAGGGTACCATTTGACACTATTGGTTATTTATATTATAAAGATTTAATAGAGGTAAATCAGAATGTTAAAGATGTAATTATTGTTAAAGATGATAAATATAATGTGGTCGGGATTATTACCAATCGTGAATTGCTAAATTTTATAGAAAATAAATATAAAATACTTTTAGAAGACTATACCCGTGTAAAAACGGATTTGAATGCTTTTATGACTTGCTCGGATGATCTGGTTTGTATTACTGACGGATCCGGTATTAAGGTCAGAATAAGCTCTTCTTGTGAGAAAATCTATGGTGTAAAACCTAAAGAACTTATTGGAAAGAATGTAAGGGAATTAGAGAAAAAACGTATATATTTGCCATCTGCTACAAGAATGGCTATAGAGGAGAAAAAGCCTATAACCTTAACACAAAGAACGAAATCAGGAAAAAAGCTTCTTGTAGTAGCTACACCTGTTTTTGATAAAGATAATAATGTTAAACGTGTTGTCAGCATATCAAAGGACATAACGAATGAAGAGATGCTAAAAAGTGATCTGTATAAGACTAAAGATCTTTTACAGAGGTATGAGCAGGAACTGGCAGCTTTGAGAATTGAACAGACTCAAGATCACAACATTATATATAGAAGCAAGGAAATGGAAAAAGTTATAGAAGTGATAAAAAAAGTCGCAGTAGTGGATTCCACCCTTATTATATATGGAGAAACCGGAGTTGGCAAGGAAGTAATATGCAAATATGTTCATAATATCAGTAACAGAAATGGGAGACCTTTTGTTAAATTAAATTGCGGGGCGATTCCAGAGAACTTACTGGAAACTGAGTTATTTGGGTATGAAAAGGGTGCTTTTACTGGGGCACGTTCTGAAGGAAAGCCGGGGCTTTTTGAGATTGCCGACAAGGGAACTCTGTTTCTCGATGAAATTGGTGAAATACCTTTTATCCTACAAGTAAAGCTTCTGAGAGTGCTGCAGGAGAAGGAATTTATCAGAGTGGGTGGTATTAAACCTAGAAAAGTTGATGTGAGAATAATAGCGGCTACCAATAGAGATCTAAAAAAATTGGTTGAAGACGGGAAGTTCAGGCAGGATTTATATTACAGGCTAAATGTAATTCCAATAACGATACCTCCTTTGAGAGATAGAGTAGAAGACATATCCGTACTTGCATATCATTTTTTGGATGTATATAATAAAAAATATGGCTATTCAAAACAGCTTACAAATGAGGTTATAGAAGTTTTTATGAAATATAGATGGCCGGGAAATGTGAGAGAGCTGGAAAATGTAATTGAGCGTACTGTAATAATTTCAGAAGATAACCAGATTAGATGCAGTGATCTGCCTGGGGAACTGACGACTACGAATGAAGATAGTAACCTATCAGATGAAATACATATTTCGAAACTTATGCCTCTTAGGAAAGCTTCTGCATTAGTGGAGTACCAGCTTATAAAAAGGGCTATTGATGAGAACGGAAGCACCTATAAAGCAGCTAAAGTGTTGGATGTAGATCAGTCTACGATTGTAAGAAAAATAAAAAAATATGAGTCCGCAGCAAAATGAATTTTTAATGTAGCCATGCATTGCTTAATGTAAATTTACATTGATTAATATAATATTTGAAATTTAAAATTATGACCTAAAGGCATTTATAGGTCTTTTTTTTATTTGGCATAAATTTTGCGTAAGCTTAAGGATGTAAAAATATCTTATGGGAGCGATGGTATATGAACCAAAATATTTATAAGAGCAGTGCTATGGAACGATTGAATTTGACGAGCCAAGATATGGAGCTTTGGTGGGATTCAAATCCTCTTATCTATGAAACATGGTGTGAGAAATTTTTAAAATCCACTCCGGATAATTTAAGGGATATTGTGAAATCACAATTAAAGAAGCTGTGGGATAGTAATACGGATTCTGAAAAATGGGTATTCAAAGGCGTTACCACAAATCCTCCCCTTACAAAGGCGGTATTTGATCTATTAGGTGATAAATGGGCTCCGATTATTAGGAACATCATACACTATAATCCTAAACTTAATATGGATGAAACTACCTGGAAAGTTTATATGGAAGCTTGCAAAAGAGGTGCCGCACGTTATTTGAATTTATATGAGCAATCTTCACATAAATATGGTTTTGTGTCAGCTCAAGTAAATCCTCAAGATTATATTAATCCGTTTAAAATGGTCAAGGAGGGACTTGGATTAAAACAATTGCAGGCTAACATTATGGTAAAAGTTCCAGCAACTGAGGAGGGCGTCTTGACAATATTTATATTGACACTTCTTGGCATTCCTACAAATGCAACTTTGTCCTTTACGCTGCCGCAAATTATGGCAGTTGCAAAGGCAGTTAAATCAGGCAGGGAATTGGGCGAAAAATTTGGAACTGACTATTCAAATTGGCGTTCAGTAATAACATTGATGATAGGGAGATTTGAGGATGCACATACTTTTGAGGATGAGGCTTCAGAAAGAGGGGTTAAACTTACTGAAAAAATGAAGAGGTGGGCTGGTATTGCAATAGCTAAAAAGGCCTGCAGAATTTTAACTGAGAATAAGTATCCAAGTAAATTGTTGATTTGCTCTATGAGAGTAGGTCCTGAGATTGACGGAGTTAAACAGATATGGCATATAGAAAAATTAGCTGGTGAAAACATGATATTTACAATGAACCCAAATTTGATACAGAATTTAATGCTTCTGTATATTGATAGACCGTTGAAAAGCGGTGTAGAGGAGCAGGTACCAGAAGAGATTATAGAGGAACTGCTGAAAATACCTTATTTTAGCAGAGGATACGGTGAAGAAACAATTGCTCCAGATGAATTTAAAAATATAGAGCCTACTTTTACAACTTATAAGCAATTTTCAAGTGCAGTAGATGATCTGGAATCTTTTGTTTCTATAATAAAAAATTCAAGTAAAGGTGCTTCTGTTATATAGGAAAGTTTGGAGGGTGTATTTAAATTGGTGGATATTAATAGAGATGAAATTAGGAAAACAGCAGAACAAATCAGAAAGGATTGTATTTGTATGAGCACTAGAGCAAATTTTGGACATCTAGCGCCAGCGCTTTCTAGTGCGGATATTATAGCGACTTTATACAAAGGTATTATGAACTACAGACCTGATAATCCTCAGTGGCCTGATAGAGATAGTTTTATTTTAAGCAAAGGGCATGGCTGTTTAGCATTATATTCAATATTATCTCAGGTAGGATATTATAAACGTGATCTATTAAGAGATTTTGCCAGCAAATGCGATACCATGTTGCCTGGGCATCCTGAGATAAAATTACCGGGGGTTGAAGCCAATATGGGATCATTAGGTCATGGCATTCCATTGGCCATCGGTATGGCATTGGCGGCAAAAATGGATGATAGAAAGTGCAGGGTATTTGTTTTAACAGGTGATGGAGAGCTTGAAGAGGGAACTAACTGGGAAGCTGCAATGATTGCTGCAAAACATAAACTGGATAATTTGGTTGTTATAGTGGACAGAAATAGTTTGCAACTGGGGGATTTTACTGAAAATATAAGTCAACTAGAGCCATTAGAGGATAAGTGGAGAGCTTTTGGATGGTCTACTAAAAATGTAAATGGCCACAATATAGGGGAATTACTGACTTCATTAAATAGTGCACCTTATGAGACTGGAAGACCTACTGCTGTAATAGCTCATACAATTAAGGGAAAAGGACTGGAAATTGCAGAGAATAAAATAGAATGGCATCACAAAGTTCTGACAAGAGAACAATATGAGAGCCTAAAAGATAATTTGGGATTGGAGGCACTTGAATGATGACTGAAAATAAAAAATCCACAAGAGATGCTTTTATAGATGGACTCCTGAGTGTAGGAGAAGGTAATAAAAAAATAGTAACTGTAGCTGCAGATTCACAATCTCGATATGGAAGCTTCGTAAATTTGTACAGGGAAAGAAGCTTTAATGTGGGTATAGCTGAACAGTCAATGATAGGTATAGCTGCTGGGCTGGCATTGGCTGGTAAAATTCCTGTAGTTACTTCCTATGCAAACTTTCTAACCTTTAGAGCTTGTGAGCAAATTAGAGTGGATATTGCTGGACAAAATTTGAATGTCAAAATTGTTGGCACGGATACAGGTTTTTCTTCAGAATGGCTTGGCTATACACATATGGCATTGGAGGATGTGGCTTCCATAAGATCAATTCCAAATGTTGTGATAATAGATCCTGCGGACTATAATGAGGCATTTGCCGCAACAAGGGCAGCGTTTGAATACAAGGGGCCGGTGTATTTACGTTTAAGGGGCAGAAAGAAAGAGAACTTAGTCTATGATAGAATTCAGGACTTTCAAATTGGGAGAGGAAATGTATTGCGAAAAGGTAAAGATGCAGTTGTAATCTCATCCGGCGGTGCAGTATACGATTCCTTAAAAGCCGTGGATTTATTGCGGCAAAATGGTATTAATGCTGCATTGATTGATATGGCGTCTATAAGGCCATTGGATGATGAACTCATTCTGAATTTTGTATCAAAAATAAAGACAGTTGTTACAGTGGAAGATCACAATATTGTAGGTGGACTGGGAAGTGCTGTTGCAGAGCTGCTCTCAGAAAACACCAGAGATACAACACTTTTAAGGCTTGGTGTAAAAGACAGCTTTGGAACTGCTGGAACCGATGAAATGCTTAAAAAGAAATTTATGTTAGATACAGATGGAATTGCATCTGGTATCAGGTCGTTTATTGAAAATCATAGATAATTTATTTATATGAAAAGGGGTGTTTGATATCATGAAAATTATAATCGGAGCAGATAATCTTGGATATGATCTAAAAGAAATTGTAAAGACACATATTGAGTCAAAAGGTATAGAAGTAGTTGATGTAGGAGTATATGATAAAAAGCCGGTAGACTATCCTGATGTGGCGCTGGCCGTTGCTAAGAGAATAGCAAATAATGAATTTGAAAGGGGAATTTTGATATGTGGTACAGGTATAGGAATGGCTATTGCAGCAAATAAGGTGCCTGGAGTGAGGGCAGCCCAGTGCCATGATATTTATTCAGCAGAAAGGTCCAGGAAGAGCAATAATGCACAGATAATGACCATGGGTGCTGTGGTGATTGGGCCGGAGTTGGCTAAAAAACTAGTTGATGTCTGGCTTGAATCTGAATTTCAGGGTGGGCGCTCCATACCCAAAGTTAAAAAGATAAACGACATAGATAGTAGATGCCGTAAATCTGTCTAGAGGTTATGTTAAAATCAATTATTTAGTAAAAAGGAAGGTTGGAATATGTCAAGATATGATTGCGATTTACATTGTCATACAGTTAGATCTGATGGAAATGACACTCCCAGGGAACTGATAGATAATGCAGCTAAAATTGGTATGAAAGTTATTGCAATAACCGATCATGATATACAGCCTCCATCTGTAGTTAAAGTGGGAAATGAGGAAATACCAATTAAAAAATATGCATTTGATAAGGGCATTGAATTGGTTTTGGGATATGAATTTTCCTGTGATACTTATGTGGATGATGTGCATATTTTAGGCTATAAGCTTGATTGGAGTAATAAATTGGTAGAAGATGAGGTTAGAAGGGAAAGAGAGAGCAAGGTGGATGCTTATAGAAAATTATGTGATGTGTTAACTGAAAATGGAATTCATGTGGATTATGAAAATTCCATATTGCGGTATACGGATGAAGAGGATAATGTAAGATACAGAAAACCGGAGGATGTGCAGAGAAAACATATATTTGAGTTCATTGCTAAAACGGGATATGCACCTAGCTGGAAAGATGCAAAAATAATGGTACGTGATAATCCCAAATTAAATGTGAGAAGAAAAAAAATAAATCCTTTTGACGCAATTGATCTTATTAAAAATTGCGGGGGGACGGTTGTATTAGCCCATCCATTTTTAATTGATGATGTAGTTAAATATCCTGATGGGAAAACTCTTACAAGAGAGAATTACATAAATCAATTGATAGAACATGGGCTTGACGGAATTGAAGCTTGTTATACCTATTCCAAAACCAGCTATAAGGGCAGCTTTAGTAATAAGGAAATAGAAAACTATATAAAAGAACATTATGGAGACAGGGTAAAATTTTTTACAGGTGGTTCGGATTATCATGATGACGGGAAGAAAAATGTAAAAAACCCAAGGTGTATAGGAGAAGCTGGTATTACCTATGAAGAATTCAATACTATAAGAGATTATTTTATTTAAAACGTTGATTACGGAAAGGATTGATGAAATTGCCATTAGTTAGTAGTAAAGCGTTGTTAATTCATGCACTTAAAAATCACTACGCAGTTGGTGCATTTAATGCAAATAATATGGAAGTGGCACAAGCTATTGTTATGGCAGCCGAGGCAGAAAAGGCACCGGTTATAATTCAGATGAGTCAAGGAGCAATAAAATATGCTGGTATGAACGGTATTTTTTCAATTGTTGGATCATTGGCAAAAAGATCAAGCGTACCAGTTGTCTGCCACTTGGATCATGGAGTTGATTATGATGTTGTGGTGGGTGCATTGAGGACGGGCTTTACGTCGCTCATGTTTGATGGATCGCCTCTGTCCTTACAGGGCTGTATTTTACCAAATGTGCCAGCGGAGGACCTGAATTTAAGAAATGCGTGATATTGGATGTGACAGATGAGTCCCATGGAAATACAAATGGAGTGGGAATGGCTGATGTCACGACTAGAAAGCTATTTGATAAAATAGATTTTATCTCGATGTATACAAATTGTTTTACAAGTACTGAAATAGAACCTGCTAAGATACCTATGGTTGCCAGGAATACGGAAGATGCTGTGAGGATAGCAGTCAAATTGTGCAATGGTATAAAAAGTAAGCAGCATAAGATAGTCTGGATTAAAAACACCATGGAGCTGGGGAAAATATTGGTAAGCGAACCTCTGCTGCCCGAAGTTGAAAAAAATCCCAAGCTTGAAATTTTAACTGGCACTAAAGAGATTGAATTTAAAAAGGGCGAACCTGTAGATATATGGAGATAAGAGTATGTTAGTGCTTAAAAGTAGATATGATGTCCACAAAATGATTTAATTTATACACCAGCAACCGGTGATTATAAATTACAATATACCAGATATCAAATAATTAAGATTTGTGGTTGAAATATCTACTGGCATATAAAAGGGGAAATGTATTATGGAAAATATAGAAGTGAAAAATATACCTAAAAGCAGATGGTTTCGAATTATTCCTCCCTGTATACTTGTTTATATAATTGCGTATATGGATAGGCAAAATATATCTTTTGCGATTGCCGGGGGAATGAACAGGACTTTGGGTATAGGTTCAACTGTAGCTGGAATAGCTGCCGGTATATTTTATGTGGGGTACGTTATACTTCAAATACCAGGAGGAAATTATGCAGAACACAAAAGCGCTAAGAAATTTATATTGAAATCCATAATGGCGTGGGGTTTGATTTCAATAATAACTGGCTTTGTAAATCAAACATGGGAACTGTTGGCATTGCGTTTTGCATTAGGAGTGGCAGAGGGAGGAGTCATGCCGGCTATTCTGGTTTTGATAACTCACTGGTTTCCAAATGAAGAAAGAGGAATGGCAAATGGATTCTTTGCGTTCAATTTTGCAATAGCAAGCGTTATTACTGCTCCTCTTTCAGGATGGATAATTTCTTTTTCTAATTGGCGATGGGTTTTTATTATTGAAGGCATAATAGCATTTATGCTGATATTCATCTGGTATCCGATTTATCGGATAAAACTCAGAAGAGAAAATTATTTGCAATAATTCCAATGATATTTTTTGCATTGTCACTTACGTTTTCAGTTAAATTTAAAGCTAATATATGGACCTCCTATGTCTTCTTGGCGTTGGCGGGCGTGTTCATTCATGATTATTACAGCAGTTTCTGGTCTTTACCACCTATGTTATTTGAATCTGATGTCAGCGGAGATGCACGTGGATTTATAAATGGAATAGGCTGTTTAGGCGGATTTATAGGGCCTTATTTGGTAGGGCTCGTTATGACATATACAAATAGTTCAGATATTGGAATGTATATATTAGCCATCGTTTTATTGATAGGATGTTTTTTCAATGCAGTTATAAAGCTCCCTACTATTATAAAAGAAAATAGAAATTAGCAGCTCAAATATAGTTGGAGACTAAAAATAATAAATAATATTTATAAAAATTGGATAGGTATAACTAAGATTTGTAAAATTAAGGAGGGAAAGGAAGATATGCAATCTGAAAAGACTAGATCAGGTAAATTAAAGATTCGTGGATTACGTTGGTGGATGTTTGTATTCTTCTTAATTATAGGCATATTTAATTACATGGATAGAATTTCATTGTCCATTCCAATGTCATTGATAGGCAAGCAATTGCATATAGGAACAATGTTTACGGGAATAGTGCTGAGTGCTTTTTTCTGGAGTTATACACTTATGCAGTTGCCGGGAGGATGGTTGGTAGATAAATTTAAACCCAGAAGAATTGTGACCTGTGCATTGATAGGCTGGGGTTTGGCTGAGAGTCTAACGGGTCTTGCAAACAGCTTTATGTCTTTGATAATTATAAGGTTATTTCTTGGAGTATTTGAGGGCCCTGTTCAAGTTGGTTGTAATACATCTCTTGTTAGCTGGCTTCTTCCATATGAGCGCGGAAGGGGAAGTACATTGGTAGACAGTGGAGGCCAGCTTGGTGCTGCACTGGGCGGAATAGTAGTCACAGGTCTCATAATGTGGCTGGGTACTTGGAGGATAGCATTTGCAATATTAGGTGTGCTAACTATATTAATTGGCATTGTCGCATATTTGTTTATGAGAGACAATCCTTCAGAACATCCAATGATAACTGAAGAGGAAGTTGAATATCTCAGCAAAAATGAAACTGGGGAAGAAGATAATAAAATTACAGGAGGAAATATTCTTCTGTATTTTAAACATGCTAGTCCATGGATGTTATTGCTGGGATTTGCTTCTTATGATGCTGTTGTATATGGACTGTTGACTTGGATTCCTTATTATATACAAAAAGTTAGGCATATTTCTTTCGGAATGACAGGGGTATGGACAATGCTTATTTTTGGATGCGGGTTTATAGGTGAAATTATTGCAGGGCAATTGTCAGATCGATGGAGGAGACATCCAGGTGCTTCTACGAATGTTGTCATGAAGACAATGCTTGGATTTGCGGGTATTGCAGTAGCAATTTCTGTATTGATGGTTAATTTTGTCCAAAATGCAACTGCTGCTGTTTTATTGATAAGTATCGCCAATTTCTTTTTGCGTTGGGGTGGATTGTATTGGAGTGTACCACAAATGTTAGTGGATAAGCAACATGTAGGAAGACTGTCAGGAGCAATGAATTTCGCAGGAAATGTAACGGGAATTATAATTCCAATTTTGATAGGTTGGATTGCTGCATTCAGTGGAGGATTTACAGCTACCTTTGTTATTTTCTGTGTGGCAGGATTGCTTATGACAATAAGTTCGATATCTATAAACTATTCTCATAAATTAAGTTAAGGATCACTTGATTTGATGTTATATAATATAAAAAGGATTGCTCTAAAATTTATTTTAGGACAATCCTTTTTATATTTAATGAGAATTGTTATATTATAATTGATAAATAATAGTTAATGGTGTGGGAATCAATCAAAACTTTCAATTGGTAAACCCAATTATAAATATAGTATAATAATTGATTCGTGATATAATGATTTTGGATGCCTTAAGGAGGGGATGATAGTCAATATGGAAAAACTTATAATCGATCCATATGAATTTATAACTGTGGATCTTAAAGGGGCAAAAGCAGTATTTTCAACGGCTAGGAGTAATTTAAATTTTAATAAAGCAGAGGATGAAGGAAAAAAAAACATTGAAAATTTAAAGAAATGGTTTAAATTAGAAAATGTGGGATTTTTAAACCAGGTACATGGATGTGAAATTGTCATATATAATCCCGACGATAAAGTGAAAGATGGAGATGGCATAATTACCAATAGATCCTGTACAGCTGTAGGAGTTTTTAATGCGGATTGCGTTCCTGTTATTATATATGATAGAGAGAAAAAGGTAATAGCTGCAGTTCACAGCGGATGGAAGGGGACACTGGCCTGCGTTGTTTCTAAAGCTATTGAAAAACTTGAAAAAGAATACAGCAGTAAACCTGAAAATTTACAGGTGTGTGTGGGACCACATATTCACAGCTGCTGCTATGAGGTGGGAGAAGAATTTAAGAATAAATTTAAAGATGATTCTTTCTACAGGAATAAAGACCACATATTCAATGGAAGAAATTTAGATTTAAAAAAGTGTATATTATATCAATTGTTAGAAAAAGGAGTAAACAGGCAAAATATAAACTATTTGGATATTTGTACAGCATGTAATAGGGAGTTTAAATTATATTCTTATAGAAAAGATAGAGGTACTGGAAGAATGTTTTCATTTGTTTATTTGGATACACTCGCTGAAGAAGGTTAAAATTATGTATTTCTGATTTTCTTAATTATTAGGTTATAGCTGTTAATTTTAGGTCTATAAGGAGGATAAATATTATGTTACAGAAAAAAATATTGATAGTAGATGATGAAGAACATATTTGTGAACTTATTGGATTCAATCTTAGAAAAAATGGATACAGAACTATTGTAGCAGCTGATGGTTTAAATGGACTTAAGATAGCAAGAGAAGAAAAACCTGATCTCATCTTACTAGATGTTATGCTGCCAGAGTTAGATGGTTATGAGGTCTGTAAAGAGATAAGAAAAGACAGTGAAATTTCTTCTACCCCTGTAATAATGATAACAGCTAAAGGAGAAGAATTTGACAGAGTATTAGGACTTGAACTTGGGGCAGATGATTATATAACAAAACCTTTTTCCATAAGGGAAATGGTAGCTAGAGTAAAAGCTGTACTGAGACGTTTAGAAGAGAGAAGCATAAGCAAAACTTATAGTTTTGGAGATATAAGTGTGGATTTTGACAAACATGAGGTAATTAAAGGTGAACATAAAGTTGAATTGACATTGAAGGAATTTGAACTTTTAAAGATACTCATAGAAAACAGAGGGAGAGTCATGACTAGAGATTTTCTATTGGATAAAGTGTGGGGTTATGAATATGCTGGAGAAACCAGAACTATAGATGTGCATATAAGACATTTGAGGCAAAAGATAGAAGATGGAAATAAAGCTCCCAAATATATAGAAACCATCAGAGGAATTGGCTATAGATTCAATTCGGAGGGGTAGCTGGTGATAAAATGAAGAGAAAATTGATGCTTTCCATGTTGGTAACACTTATATTTAGCATGCTTATAACTACTTTATTATTTATAATCATCGAAAATCGTGAATATATTGAAAATATGAAACAGACTTTAAAATTGAATAACCAGATTATAATAAATGTGATACAAAATAAGCTCCCAGAAGATATAAGCAGTTTTTCTACAAAGAATTTTAAAAATGCTATTATAAGGGAAACATTTATAGATAAAAAAGGAAAAGTGCTCAGCGATTCTGTAGCTTCAAAGGAAAGCATGGGTAATCACAATTCCAGAAAAGAAGTACAGGAGGCCAGAAAAAATGGGACCGGCTACGACGTAAGGCTAAGTGATACTACAGGTAAAAAGACGCTGTATTTTGCCACTGCATTTGGTGACGGCTATATAATGCGGAGTGCTCTTACCATGCAGACAATTAAGGGACTTGAGGGAAATTATTTTAAATATTACGTACTCATAATGTTTTTTTCTGTATTGGTGTCCATGATGTTTTCCGAAAAACTTTCAAAGTCTATAGTCAGTCCTATTGAAAAACTTCAACGTACTACTTCCAGCATAGCAGGTGGAAATTTTGACAACAGGGTCAAAATTAATTCCGATGATGAAATAGGCCAGCTTGCTATTACTTTTAACAATATGGCAGATAAGCTTCAGATTACATTGGAGGATTTGGTGGATAAACGCAATAAACTAGAGGCCATATTAAAGAGTATGGATAATGGCGTAATAGCTGTAGACATGGATTACAAGATAATAATGATAAATCCATATGCAGAGAGGATATTTGGAGTTCATAAGAACATAATAGGAAAAGATCTTCTGGATGGAATAAGGGATTTTGAACTGGAAGACATATTTAAAGATGAAGAGGATGATTACAGGGAAATAAAAATACTCTGGCCAAGGGAAAGAATACTGAGAATAAAAAGAGCTTTTATCATTAACGGCAGGGAAAAAATAGGGAAAGTAGCTGTAGTTCAGGATATAACAGATATAAAGAAATTGGAGAATATGAGATCCCAATTTGTGGCCAATGTTTCTCACGAATTAAAGACGCCTCTTACATCTATAAAAGGTTTTGCAGAGACATTAAAATATGTGGAAGACGAGGAAGATAAGAACAAGTTTTTAAATATAATAAATGATGAGGCAAATAGATTGACAAGACTGATAAATGATATTTTGACATTGTCGCATATAGAAAACAGTAAAATGGATAAATCTGAAATAATAGAAACAAACAACATAATAGAAGATATATGTTGCATGGTGGAGGCTTCAGCTGATAAAAAACATATAGTTATAAAAAAACAACTCTGTAAGCCACCGGGTATATGGGGTGATCCAGATAGATTTAAGCAGATGATCATAAATTTGGTGGACAATGCAATAAAATATACCGATAATGGCGGAAGGGTTAGCATTAATACAGACGTTAGAGACAACAATTATTTAATTTCTGTAGAGGACAACGGAGTTGGAATTTCAAAAGTACATCAGAAAAAATTATTTGAAAGGTTTTATAGGGTGGATAAAGCCAGATCCAGAAGCGCAGGGGGAACGGGACTTGGGCTTGCCATAGTAAAACATATAGTTTTAGCATTTAATGGAACTATAGAACTTAAAAGTGAAATTGGTGAAGGCAGTAAGTTTACAGTTAAAATTCCCATAGATTTAAATAAAAACCTAAGTACATGATTGAGAATAGACAGTTGAATTGGAACTGTCTATTTTTTAGTATAAATGTTAATTTTAATTAACATTCGTATAATAATATATTAACCTTGATGGGATATTATAAACAATGTAGTAATTAATTTTGTAAATATTACATATAAGTATTTTAAGGAGGTCTATGGAATTATGAAAAAAAAAGGTTTAAAAGGCCTTATGCTGATCATGTCTGTTGTTTTGGCAATAGGGGTTCTGGCAGGTTGTGGTGGAAATAGTGGCAGTAGCAGTACAGAAAATAGTACAAACGATACTAAAAAAGAGGAGATATCGGGTTCAATAACACTTGCAGGATCCACAGCTCTTCAGCCATTGGCAGAACAAATTGGAAAGACATTCGCAGAAAAAAATCCTAAAGCAACAGTTAACGTTCAAGGCGGAGGAAGCGGTACGGGATTGAATTTGGCTCTTCAGGGAACTGCAGATATAGGAAATTCTGATGTGACAGCAGAGTCAAAATTAGATGCAGCTAAGGCAAAAGAACTTGTTGACCATAAAGTCTGTGCTATAGGTTTTGCAGTAGTGGTCAACCCTAGTGTCAAGGTTGACAATTTGACTAAAGAGCAGATACAGAAGATATTTACCGGAGAGATCACCAATTGGAAAGATGTAGGCGGAGATGATATGAAGATAAATGTAATAAACAGAACTAAGTCATCCGGAACAAGGGCTACATTTAAAGACACAGTAATGGGCGGTAAAGATGAAAAGGAAGGTCTTGGTACAACCCAGGATTCAAATGGAAATGTTGAAAATGCCATTAAGACAACACAGGGTTCTATAAGTTATCTTGCACTTTCATATTTAACTGATGCAGTTAAGTCAAATGTGAAGGCCTTAAAAATAGAAGGAGTGGAAGCTACTTCAGAGAACATAATTGCGAAGAAATATCCATTCTGGTCATATGAACACATGTATACAAAGGGAGAAGCAAAAGGTGTTGCAAAAGCGTTTATAGATTACGTACTCAGTGATGAAAATACAGATACAGTAAAGAAACTTGGATATATACCAATGAGTGAGTTGAAATAAAAGTCATTTTTAAATATTTTGCTGGCTGGCTGTGAGTGGCTGGCCAGCAAAATTAATGTTGGGGTTGGTGAGTATGAAAAAAAAATCATTTAGGAATAAACTCAAAGACGAATATATGGGAAGGGGATTTGCGACACTTTGTGGTGTTATGATTATAATTCTCACCCTTAGTATAATAATTTTTATAGCCTCAAAGGGTATGAATACATTTGTAAAGAGAGGATATCCTCTAATGCAATTTTTATTTACATCAAGTTGGGTTCCTGATACTAGCACGCCTAAGCTTGGTGCTGCTATATTTTTTGTAGGTTCTACATTGGTTTCCATAGGAGCTGTCATATTGAGTGCACCTGTAAGTGTAGCGTTGGCTGTATTTATGAATTATATATCTCCTAAAATAGGCTCCAGGATATTACAACCTTCTCTGGAATTATTCGTAGGTATACCTTCTGTTGTATATGGCTGGGTTGGATTCAGCGTATTGATTCCCTTTTTAAAAACACATTTTGGCGGTATAGGATTTAGTGTGATTGCGGGAATATTAGTACTTAGCGTTATGATATTGCCTACTATAGCGAGCATTTCAGCAGATGCCGTAAAAACCATTCCGAAAGGATATATGGAAGCTTCCTATGGGCTTGGGGCGACCAGATGGCAGACTATATCCAAAGTAATAATCCCGTCAGCTAAAAATGGAATACTTACTGGAATAGTACTTGGACTTGCAAGAGCTTTTGGTGAAGCACTGGCAGTACAGATGGTAATAGGAAATACAATAAAATTTCCTGAGAACATTTTGAGTCCTACGTCTACACTTACCAGTATTTTGACCATGGATATGGGGAACACTGTAAATGGGACTGCATGGAATGATGCACTCTGGTCATTGGCGCTATTTCTTTTAATAATTTCTTTTATATTTATTTTGATAATAAGAGCAATAGGAAAGGGAAGTGAAATTAAATGATAGATGCCAAGACAAAAGATAAAATTTGGACTGGAGTTCTTTATGGAGTAACGGTTTTTATAGTAACCCTTTTGGTTGCTTTAATAGGTTATATATTATTTAAGGGTATAGGTTTTTTTAAACCGTCTTTTTTGTTTGGAGACGCTAAATTCGGAGAGGCAGGAGGAGGTATAGGTCCCCAACTTTTTAATTCATTTTATATGCTTGTGGTTTCATTGATTATAAGCGTGCCCTTTGGAGTAGGAGCTGGCATATATCTAGCTGAATATGCCAAAAGAGGTGTGTTTTTAAATACCATAAGGTTATGTATAGAAACAATGGCTTCTCTTCCATCTATTGTGGTTGGGTTATTCGGGCTTCTCATATTTGTAAATGCCACTCAGTGGGGATTTACGCTCCTATCAGGAGCTCTTGCTATATCGGTGTTGAATCTGCCAGCTTTAACCAGGGTAAGCGAAAATGCTATAACTGCAGCATCGGCTCCGGTAAAGGAAGCAAGTCTTGGACTTGGCGCAACTAGGTGGCAGACTATATCAAAGATTGTTCTTCCATCAGCTATACCTCAAATTTTGACGGGTGTAATACTCGCGGCAGGAAGGATATTTGGTGAAGCAGCAGCACTGTTGTATACTGCTGGAATGACTGCACCTAAATTGAATTTCTCATTTTTTAGTTTGACAAACAGCGGTTCGGCATTTAGCGTAATGAGACCGGCGGAGAGTTTAGCAGTTTATATATGGAAACTCAATTCAGAGGGTATGGTGCCCGATGCGTCGCAGATAGCTAATAAGGCATCTGCAGTCTTAGTCATTATGGTATTGTTATTTAACTTTTTAGCGAGAATAATAGGTAAAAAAATATATGAATCCTATACAGGTAAGAAATAGGGAGGGGAACTAATGTATATAATGCAAACTGAGGATCTTGATTTGTACTATGGGGCGGTTCAAGCTCTTAAAAAAGTAAATTTAAATGTAGAAAAAAATTCAGTTACGGCACTGATAGGACCTTCTGGATGTGGAAAATCGACATTTTTGAGGACTTTAAACAGAATGAACGACTTAATAGATTCAGTTAAAATTCAAGGCAAAGTTTTATTTGAAAACAAAGATGTATATAGCGAATATGACGTAATAGATTTGAGAAAGAGAATTGGAATGGTATTTCAGGCGCCAAATCCTTTTCCAATGTCCATATACAATAATGTGGCCTATGGACCTAGAATACATGGAATAAAGGATAAGAATAAATTAAATGAAATCGTGGAAAAGAGTTTAAAAGGTGCAGCTATATGGGATGAAGTAAAGGATAGGTTAAATAAAAATGCATTGGGACTTTCAGGAGGTCAGCAGCAAAGACTCTGTATAGCCAGGACTCTTGCAGTAGAACCAGATGTGCTTTTAATGGATGAGCCCACATCTGCACTTGATCCAATATCCACTCTTAAAATAGAAGAACTTATGGACATTTTAAAGAAAAAATATACTATAATAATAGTAACCCATAATATGCAGCAGGCTGGAAGAATATCCGATTATACAGCTTTTTTCTTAAATGGCGAAGTTGTGGAAAATGATAAGACCGAAAATATTTTTTATAAACCTAAGGATAAGAGGACAGAGGATTACATTACGGGAAGATTTGGATAAAATTATGGGTTTATGCAAAATGATAAAATAATCAATAATTTAAGAGAGGTGACGGATTATGACAAGAAAAGCATTTGACAATGCATTAAAAGAAATTCACAATGATGTGCTTAGAATGGGCAGTATAGTTGAAAAGCAAATTCATCAATGCATAGAATCACTGGTAAATCAAGATGAAGAGTTGGCAGAGCAGACTATAAAAAATGATGATCTAGTAGATGAGCTTCAGAGGGAAATAGAGGATAAATGTATAAAGGTCACTGCGAAGGAACAGCCTCTTGCTATAGATCTGAGAACAGTATTTACAAATTCTAAACTTATCATGGACCTTGAAAGAATAGCGGATCATGCGGTGGATATAGCGAAAATAACCTTAAGACTCAAAAATGAGAAATATGTAAAGAGGCTTATAGATATACCTGAGATGTCGAGTATAGTTAATGGCATGATAAAGACATCCCTGGATTCCTATGTGCAGAGGGATCTTGAAAAGGCCTATGAAGCTTGTAAAATGGATGATAAAATAGATGCGTTATTTAAAAAGGTGTTTACTGACATGATTAAGATTGCGGAAAAGGATGAAAGCAAGGTAAATCAGATGATCCAATTGGTACTTGTATGCAAGTATCTGGAAAGGATAGCGGATCGTGCTACAAATATATGTGAGGGAACAATATATCTAGTTACAGGAGAACAGAAAGATTTAAATGAATAGAATAAGTATATAGAATTTCTTAAGTTTTAAGTATTTCGATGCTTAAAACTTTTTTTGTTTAATTTTTAGTAATTTTATGGTATACTTTATTAGGTCGAAATGAACATTCTCAATGATCAGGAGGTATGTGATGTTTACTTTTACTCCCAAGGAAGACAAGTTTTATATGTTTTTTACACAGACAGCTGATATTGCTTACAAGGCTTCGAAATTACTGTGGGATTTTATGTATGATCTGAAAAATTCAGAAGAAAATTTAAAAAAGATAAAGGAAGTAGAACATGAGGGAGACAGAAAACAGCATGAAATACTGGAACAGTTAAATAAGACATTTATTACTCCCTTTGACAGAGAGGATATATATGTAATTGCAAAGGATATGGATGATATTATTGATTTAATAGAATCTACTGCCAGCAGGTTTGTCATGTTAAATGTAAATGAATGTACTAAAGAGGCCTTTCAATTAAGCAGTATGATAGTGGAATCCTGCAAGCAGATAATAGTTTTGATGGAAGAGTTGAAAAATATGAAAACGAGTAAAAAACTTTCACGTGTTATAATAGATGTAAATAGGATAGAGGAACAGGGAGATGTACTTTCGAGAAAAGCTATTGGGGATATATTTAGATCAAGTATGAAAGTTATAGATGTTATGAAGTGGAGGGAAATATATCAATATCTTGAAAATACGCTGGATGCCTGTGAGGATTTAGCAAATGTTGTCGAAGGAGTAGTAATGAAAAATGCCTAGCGCTTTGACTTTAACTGTAATAATAGTTGTGATTGCAATAATATTTGATGTTATAAACGGTTTTCACGATAGTGCCAATGCTATAGCTTGTGTTGTGTCTACCAGGGTAATGACTATGAGAGAAGCGGTTATAATGTCAGCTTCTCTAAATTTTGTCGGCGCTTTTATGAGTGTGAAGGTTGCCCAAACAATAGGCAATGGTATAGTGGATCCAAACGATGTTACGCAAAGTGTAATTATAGCTGCACTGATGGGAGCTATAATCTGGAATCTGATAACCTGGTATTTCGGCATACCAAGTAGTTCTTCTCATGCCCTTATAGGCGGACTAGTAGGATCTGCCATTGTCTATAAGAGCTCATTTCTAATAATCAATTGGCCGGGACTTTTTTGGAAAGTTATTGTCTGGCTAGTATTGTCACCAATAATAGGATTTATAGCAGGATTTGTATTTATGAATGTGATGAATATGATACTGAAAAATACAAGACCGCGTACGGTTACGAGGATTTTTTCAAAGGCTCAAATATTTTCAGCTATGTTAATAGCTTTAAATCATGGTGGAAATGATGCTCAAAAGACTATGGGAATAATAACTATGACATTGGTGAGTGCTGGATTTCTTGATAAATTTTCAGTACCTCTATGGGTTAAGGTATGCTGTGCATTATCCATGGCACTGGGTACTGCTTTAGGAGGAAAAAAGATAATAAAAACGATGGGATCCAAAATGGCCAGAATGACGCCGGTAAATGGATTTTCAGCAGAAATGGGAGCTTCGGCGGTAATATTTACGGCTACTATGTTTGATGCACCTGTCAGTACAACTCATATAATAACCACATCCATAATGGGAGTTAGTTCTGCTAAGAGATTTTCTGCAGTGAGGTGGGCTGTAGTCAAAGACATAGTCACAACGTGGATATTTACTATACCTAGTTGTGCTGCAATTTCAGGAATTCTTATATTTTTATTGAGTTTATTTTAATGGGTTGTAGTAAATATTTAATTTAAATAGGAGTCTAATACATATGAAAAATAAAATTAAGACAGTGAAACCTGGAAGTATTGCAGAAGAGATGGGAATAGAAAAGGGTGACTGTCTTTTATCAATTAATGGTGTTGAAATCAAAGATATAATAGATTATAAATTTTTAATAAGTGATGAATATGTAAAAATAGAAATAGAAAAAGAAAATAGAGAGATGTGGGAACTTGAAATAGAGAAGGAATACGATGAGGAACTGGGGGTGGAGTTTGAGGAGACAATTTTGGATAGACCTAAAAACTGTCATAATAAATGTATTTTTTGCTTTATAGATCAGCTCCCTTCAGGAATGAGAGATACTCTTTATTTTAAGGATGATGATTCAAGACTGGCTTTTTTTCAGGGAAATTTTGTCACTCTTACTAACATGACTGAAGGGGATATAGATAGAATAATTAAGTATAGAATCAGTCCTATAAATGTATCTGTTCATACTACTAATCCTGAACTTAGAATGAAGATGCTCAACAACAGATTTGCAGGAAATATATATGAACGCCTGAAGAAACTGACTGAAAATGAAATAAAGATAAATTGTCAGATAGTACTATGCCCTGGTATAAACGATGGAATAGAGTTTCGAAAAACTGTAGAGGACTTATATAAATTGTATCCGGAAATTGAAAATGTGGCAGTAGTGCCAGTGGGAATTACGAAATACAGACATGGACTTTTTAAGCTTAAGCAGTATGATAGAATTTCTGCTGGAGAACAATTACATATTGCAGAAGAACTTCAAAGTAAATATCTGATGGAAATAGGATCTCCCTTTGTAAGGCTTTCTGATGAGTTTTATCTTATTTCCCGCAGGAAAATTCCAAATTCAAAGTTTTATGAAAACTATAAGCAGTTGGAAGACGGTGTTGGCATCGTAAGACTTTTTAGAGATAATATAGACAGAGAGATCACATGTTTAAGAAAGGACATAAAAGGATCTTTTACTTTTTTAACAGGAGATTTAGCATATGATGATGTAAAGGCTGCTGCTGATAAGATATCAAAAGAGAATCAGGATATAGTGATTTATGTAAAAAAGATAATAAATAATTTCTTTGGCAATACTATAACTGTGGCGGGGCTTGTTACAGCAAGTGATATAGTAGAACAAATTCAGAATGACAATCTGGGAAAGTATGTAATTATACCGGAATGTATGTTTAGAAAAGGATATGAACTTTCAAAGTCAAAAGGCATGGTATTTTTAGATGATGTAACTTTAACGGATTTAGAGAAAATTTTAAAGAGAAAAATATTTGTATGTGATTATACGGGAAAGGATCTAATACGGATTATAAATGAAAACAGTGAGGTGAAATGATCAATGGGAAAGCCAATAGTAGCCATAGTGGGAAGGCCAAATGTAGGGAAGTCCACTTTGTTTAATAAATTAGCAGGCAAGAGAATATCCATAGTAGAAGATACTCCTGGAGTTACTAGAGATAGAGTATATGCAGAGGCAGAGTGGTTAAAATATAACTTTACTATAATTGATACAGGAGGAATTGAACCAGAAAATAATGATATAATATACCTTCAGATGAGAAGGCAGGCTCAGATGGCAGTTGAAATTGCTGACGTGATAATATTTATAGTTGACGGAAAAGAAGGGCTTGTTGATTCTGATAGAGAAGTGGCCCAGATGCTTAGAAAGAGTAAAAAATCAGTGGTGCTTGTAGTAAATAAAATAGACAGTGCAAAACAAGAGGTTTCTACTTATGAGTTTTATAATCTAGGTATAGGTGATCCTATAGCTATCTCAGCTTCTCAGGGATTGGGTCTGGGTGATATGTTGGATAAGGTAGTGGAGAATTTTCAAGATAACAGCGGTGAAGATGAAAATGGAGATTATATAAAGATAGCTTTTATAGGTAGGCCAAATGTTGGAAAGTCATCTCTTATAAATAAATTACTGGGTGAGGAAAGAGTTATTGTAAGTGAAATTCCCGGTACTACAAGAGATGCTGTAGACAGCTATCTAGACACAGAAGAAGGCAAATTTTTATTGATAGATACGGCAGGTATTAGGAGGAAGAGCAAGGTTAAAAAGGAAGTGGAAAAATATAGTGTTATAAGAACTTATACAGCAGTGGAAAGAGCAGATGTATGTGTACTTATGCTTGATGCCACCCAGGGTATAAGCGAGCAGGATGAAAAGATAATAGGCTATGCCCATGAATTGAATAAATCCATCATGGTTGTGATCAATAAATGGGATCTGATAGAGAAGGATGCAAAGACAACAAATATTTATAAGAATAATATAAATAGAGGTCTTTCTTTTATGACTTATGCACCCTATCTTTTCATATCTGCAAAAACAGGACAGAGAATACACAAAGTATTGGAAACAGTAAAACTGTGTTATGAAAACTACTGTAAAAAAATAAAGACAGGGGTGTTAAATGACGTTATAAGCAGGGCAGTTATGATGAAGGAACCACCGGTTATTGGAACTAAGAGATTGAAAATATACTATGTCACCCAAACGGGAAATAAACCCCCTACTTTCGTGTTTTTTGTAAATGATCCTACTTGTATTCATTTTTCTTATGAGAGATATATAGAAAATCAATTGAGAGACAGCTTTGATTTTACAGGCACTGGAATAAAACTTGAATTTAGAGAAAGGAAGGGTTAGCTGTGGGTTTATCTGTATCTTTTTTAGGAGGGGGAAGTTTCGGAACAGCCCTTTCTATAATGCTTGCTAAAAAGGGAATTGAAGTGAATTTGTGGGATAGAAAAAATTCCATAGTTCAGGACATAAATGAAAGAAGGGAAAATATTAAATACCTTCACAAAGTATTGATTCCCAATAACGTAAAAGCATCTATAAATGCGGAACAGGTAATTAAAGAAAGCGGTATTTTGGTTTTAGCAGTTCCGTCTCAGGCCGTAAGGGAAGTGTGTAAAAATTTTAAGCAGTTTATAAGCAAAGATCAGATAATTGTAAATATAGCCAAGGGAATAGAAGAAAAAACGGGCAAAAGACTTTCTGAAGTTATTGAAGAGGAACTACCTGAAAATAAAGTGGTAGTGCTTTCAGGACCAAGTCATGCAGAAGAGGTAGCTCTTGATATACCTACAACGGTAGTGGTATCTTCAAAAGATGTCAACTGCAGTAAAAAAATCCAAAACCTTTTTACAACAAGCAAATTTAGAGTGTATACCAATAAAGATATAGTGGGAGTTGAAATTGGAGGTGCTGTTAAAAATATAATTGCACTGGCAGCAGGAATCTCAGATGGAATAGGTTATGGTGATAACTCAAAGGCAGCTCTTATGACCAGAGGGATTGCAGAAGTGGTGAGAATTGGAGAAAGGCTTGGAGGTAAAAGAGAAACATTTTCAGGACTTTCGGGCATAGGAGATCTTATAGTTACCTGTACCAGCATGCACAGTAGAAACAGAAGAGCTGGAATACTTATAGGTCAGGGCAAATCAGTAGAAGAGGCAATTAAGGAAGTTAATATGGTAGTCGAAGGTATATCAGCTTGTAGAGCTTTTTATAAGCTTAAAAATAAGCTAAATGTAGAAATGCCTATAACGGAGGCTCTTTATGAGATACTTTTCAAAGGAAAAGATCCAAGATATACTGTATATGAATTGATGACAAGAGCCAAAAAAAGCGAAACATATTGAAAATTAATTTGAGCTGTAAGTGAAATAATATGTAATAAAATATGCTCCACCAAAATATATATATACTGTTAATATTAGATTATTGGAGGGTATATTTTGGAAAACTTTAATATATACAAGGATATCGCAGAGAGAACTCAGGGAGATATATATGTGGGAGTTGTGGGCCCTGTTAGAACTGGAAAATCCACTTTCATAAAAAAATTCATGGAAATAATGGTACTTCCCAACATAGATAATTCTTATAAAAAACAGAGGGCTAAAGATGAATTGCCCCAAAGTTCTTCAGGAAAATCAATTCATACTACTGAGCCTAAATTTGTTCCCAATGAAGCTATAGAGATAAGTTTAAATGAAAGTACTAAGTTTAAAGTGAGAATGGTGGATTGCGTTGGGTATATAGTTAAGAGCGCATTGGGATACATGGAGGGAGAAGAAGCTAAAATGGTTACCACTCCATGGTATGACTATGAAATACCTTTTGAAGAAGCTGCTGAAATTGGAACTAAAAAGGTAATAAATGAACATTCAACTATAGGGCTTTTAGTGACTACGGATGGTTCTATAACAGATATAAGCAGGGATGATTATGTTGACGCTGAAGAAAGAGTGGTAAATGAACTCAAGTCAATAAATAAGCCTTTTATGGTAATCTTAAATTCACAACATCCTTATGAGCCTGATACCATGGCTTTAAAGAAAGAATTGGAGAACAAATATGATGTACCTGTTCAATGTATGGATGTACTTAATATGAAAGAAGATGACATAACAAATGTATTTCAAAGAATACTTAAAGAATTCCCAATTAAGGAAATAAATATTGATATGCCTGAATGGATAGAAAAAATGGAGCCCTCTCATTGGCTGAAATTAGATTTCATAAATTTGGTAAAGGATATGTGCGGCAGCGTGTATAAAATAAGGGATATAGTAAAATCTGTAGATGGATTTTCAGATGTAGAATTTGTGGGAGAATCTGAGGTAAAAGAAATTAATATGGGAGAGGGCACTGCCAGCATTGATTTAAAACCTAAAAAAGATCTTTACTATAAGGTATTAGGAGAGGTATGCGGAAAGGAAATTCAAGGAGAAAATGATCTGCTGAATATAGTAAGAGAAATGCACAGTGCAAAAGTGGAATATGACAAGATTTCAACGGCTTTGAAAGATGTTAGAGAAACCGGTTATGGTCTAGTAGCACCTCAGCTTTCAGAAATGAAGCTGGAGGAACCGCAGATAGTAAAACAGGGAAATAAATTTGGAGTAAAATTAAAAGCAAGTGCTCCATCCCTGCACTTCATACGCGCAGATATTGAAACGGAGATTTCACCTATAATGGGTACAGAAAGGGAAAGTGAGGAAATGGTCAAATCCCTGCTGGAGCAATTTGAAAGCGATCCTTCTAAAATATGGCAGAGCAATATGTTTGGCAAGTCACTGGAAATATTGGTGAAAGAGGGACTTCAAAACAAACTCTATAAGATGCCAGAGGATATTCAGATTAAAATACAAAAAACACTTCAGAAAATTATAAATGAAGGCAATGGCGGCTTGATATGCATTATACTTTAAGTTTTAAAAATACATTTTATTGTGATTTTGTCTAATATATATTACTATTTTAGAATTATATTTTCAGATCTACGGCTTCAGGCAGTTGTATTTAATTGTCTGAAGCTTTAAGTTTATTTTATCAAATAAATGTATAAAATTACTATAAATATGTCTATTAGAGATGTTTTGTGATATAATCGTTTTAAACTACAATTTAGAGAAAGTTTTAATATGGATTTATCAGCTCTGAAATATAAAATTTATCTTGAAATTATTATATGTATTTATGTATAATTAGTTGTAGACTTATGTGGTTTTGTGGAAGGATGAAATTATAATGATTAAAAGCATGACAGGATATGGGAGGGGCACAGTAGAAAGTGATGGACAGAGTTTTACAGTAGAAATAAAAAGTGTAAATCACAGATACTGTGATTTAAATATTAAAATGCCAAAAAGCTTTATGCCGTTAGAAGACAGAATAAGAAAAGTAGTTCAACAAAAAATAAATAGAGGTAAAGTAGATATATTTATAACTCAGGCGGATTTTGGCAATTGCTCTACAAGGGCTGTACTAGATGAAGAATTAGCGGACAGCTATGTAGAGTGTTTAAATAGGATAAGAGAAAAATATGATATAAAAGAGGGTGCATCTCTTGATTTAATTGCTAGATTCCCGGATGTGATAACATTGAAAAAGGAAGAGGATGATCTTGAAAGCGCTTGGGAATATTTATTACAGGCTCTAAATGATGCTATTTCCATGCTCATGGACATGAGAGAGAAAGAAGGAGAAAAGTTAAAGGAAAATATGATTGAGAAATGCAGCCATATTCAAGCTTTAATGGATGATATAGAAAAGCAATCTTTTAAGATACCTGAAGAGTATAGAGAAAAACTTTCAGATAGATTAAAAGATCTATTGGGAAAATATCCGGTAGATGAAAATAGGCTGGCAATGGAAATTGCACTATTTGCAGATAAGTCCTGTATTGATGAGGAAATTGTAAGGTTAAATAGTCATATAATTCAGTTTAAAGATACTTTAAATGTTGATGAACCTGTAGGAAGAAAGCTTGATTTTATATTACAGGAGATGAATAGAGAGGCAAATACCATTGCATCTAAATCGACAAATTTAGAAGTAACGCGGCTGATATTAAATGTAAAGAATGAGATAGAAAAAATAAGAGAACAGATACAAAATGTAGAGTAAACAGGAGGAAATGTATGGGTATTAAGTTAATAAATATAGGCTTTGGAAATATTGTTTCAGCAAATAGATTGGTGGCTATAGTGAGTCCAGAGTCTGCACCGATAAAGAGAATAATTCAGGAGGCAAGAGATAGGGGAATGCTCATCGATGCCACTTATGGAAGAAGAACAAGAGCTGTTATAATAACTGACAGTGATCATGTAATACTTTCAGCGGTTCAACCTGAGACTGTAGCACATAGATTGTCGTCTAAAGATGGAGAAGATGAAATCAGTGAGGTTGAGGAATAATGCGAAAAAAAGGTCTTCTAATTGTAATATCGGGGCCTTCTGGAACAGGAAAAAGTACAGTATGCAAAGCCCTGATAAAAAAGGATAAATTTTGGATTTCTGTTTCAGCTACCACAAGATCTCCACGAAAAGGTGAAGTAGATGGAGTGAATTATTATTTTTTGACTGAAGAAGATTTTAAAAATAAAATAAAAAACAATAATTTTTTGGAATATGCAAAAGTATATGGGAATTATTATGGAACTCCTAGGTCCCAGGTTTTAAAAGCTATAAAAGAGGGAAATGACGTAGTACTCGAGATTGATATTCAGGGGGCTTTGATGGTAAAAGAGACCTATCCTGAAGGCGTATTTATATTTATACTTCCTCCTTCAATGGAAGAACTTAAGAAGAGAATTATAAGTAGAGGCAGTGAAACACCAGAATCCTTCATGACTAGATTCAGTTCGGCCTATAAGGAAATAAATTATGTATCAAAATATAACTATGTGGTTATAAATGATACTGTAGATAATGCCGTAAGAAATATAGAGAGTATAATTGCGGCGGAAAAATGCAGAGTGGATAGAGTTAAAGATGAAATATTAGATCCTAAGGAGGGAATTACATATGAACAACTCGATGATAAATCCATCTATTGTAGATCTATTAAAAAGAGTGGACAATAGATATACATTAGTTGCTGTGACATCTAAGAGAGCAAGGCAATTGATTGATGGATCTGAACCTTTGGTGAATATAGATTCAACTAAACCAGTTACTATAGCTATTAATGAAATATATCAAAATTTGATTACTTACGAAACTGTAAAAGAAGGTATTAAGTAATGTTGAATGTAAGTGATAGGAAAACGGTAGTTATAGGAGTAACTGGTGGAATAGCAGCTTATAAGGCGCTGGATGTGGTAAGCAGGCTAAAAAAAAGAAACTTTGAGGTAAATGTCATAATGACAAAATCCGCAGTGAAATTTGTAACGCCGCTTAGTTTTCAGACTATGAGCCAGAATATAGTAAATGTTGATATGTTTCAGGAACCGAGAGCTTGGGAAATACAGCATATCTCCCTTGCAAAGAAGGCAGACTTACTGGCGGTTATTCCGGCAACTGCGGATATAATAGGAAAAGTGTCAAGTGGCATAGCAGATGATCTCTTAACTACTACAATTATGGCAACCAAAGCTCCTGTGGTTTTTGCTCCTGCCATGAACACAAATATGTACAACAACCCCATTGTACAGGACAATATCAATAAACTCATGAAATTTGGATATGAATTTATAAGACCTGCATCAGGAAGGCTGGCCTGTGGTGACAGTGGAGAGGGAAAACTTGAGGATACGGGTTTTATAGCCCAGATAATTGAAAGTATGTTGTATGATAAAAAAGACCTGAAGGGTAAAAAGGTGCTTGTTACTGCTGGACCTACCAGGGAGGATATAGATCCTGTGAGGTATATAACCAATAGATCCACTGGCAAAATGGGATATTCCATAGCTGAAGAAGCCAGAGATAGGGGAGCGGAAGTAACCCTTGTTTCCGGGCCCACTAACTTAAATATACCCTTTGGAGTACAATTTGTGAGTGTGAGGACAAATGAGGAGATGCTCAATGCAGTACTTGAGAAATTTGAAAAACAGGATATAGTAGTAAAGGCAGCTGCAGTTTCTGATTATAAACCCAAAGTGTATTCTCAGAAAAAGATAAAAAAAGACGGAGATGAGCTTTCACTTCCACTTACCAGGGATATTGATATATTGAAAGAGCTAGGTAAACTAAAAAGTAATCAAATTTTAGTAGGTTTTGCTGCAGAAAGCAATGATCTAATTGAAAATGCTGCAAAAAAATTGGAAAGCAAAAATTTGGACTATATAATTGCCAATGATATAACAGGTGTAGATACTGGATTTGCCTCAAATAATAATAAAGTTACTATAATATTCAAGGATGGGAATAAAATCGATTTAGATAAGATGACAAAGAGAGAAGTAGCGCGAAAATTATTTGATATATTGGCATCTAAATTATGAGTTTATTTATGTTTAAGAGGGGTTAAAATTTAAATGCCTCTCTTATTTAATGTTTATTGTAAAAGGGTGATCAGGTGTATACATATGCAGGAATTATTGTAAACAATAGCTCTGTAAAATTAGATAAAATTTTTACCTATAAGGTGCCAGAAAAGTTAAAGGACAAAATAGAAATAGGTTTTAGAGTTAAAGTTCCTTTTGGAATGGGAAATAAAAAATTGGATGGATTTATAGTAAAGCTTTATGAAAATGTACTGCATGATAAAAAAATTAAGGAAATAATTAATTTTTGTGATGATTTTCCCCTTTTTACGGCAAAGGATCTGGAACTTATAGAGAAGATGAGAGAGAGGTATCTGTGCACTTACCTTGATTGCATAAAGGTATTTATTCCAAGAGGTATTTTCAAGGGAGTGAAAGACAAAAAGCAGAATCTGGTGTATACAGGTAAAAAACTGGAAAAAAATTTTGACAGGAATCCATATAAAAGTATATATGAATTGGTGGAAGGCGAAAATGGAAAATACACTAAAAATTTTATAAGTAAAAAATATAATCTATCACTATCTTCTATAAATACTATGATAAAGCATGGGTTTCTTATTACAGGAAGAAGTACAGTGAATAGATATGATGAAAGGAAATATGATATTTATTCAAAAAAAACCTTGAATGAAGAGCAGCAGTTTGCAGTAAATAAAATAATTAATTCAGATAAAAAGATATTTTTAATTCATGGAGTTACAGGAAGCGGCAAAACTGAAATCTATATGCGGCTTGTGGAAAAGGCTATGAAAAGCGGGAAGGAATCCATAATATTGGTTCCTGAAATTGCTCTTACTCCTCAAATGGTAGAAAGATTTAAAGGTAGATTTGGGAAAGATGTAAGCGTATTTCACAGTAAATTATCTGATGGAGAGAGATATGACGAATGGATGAGAGTAAAACGAGGCCAGGTAAAAGTTGCTATAGGAGCTAGATCTGCCATCTTTTTACCTTTTAGAAATTTGGGATTTATAATAATAGATGAGGAACAGGAATGGAGCTATAAATCGGATAGCAATCCTAAGTACAATGCTAGAGAAGTTGGAGAAATAAAATGCAGTCAGTATGGCTGTAAGATGGTATTGGGTTCAGCTACTCCTTCCATAGAGACTTATCATAGGTGTACAAGAGGTGAAATTCAACTTATAACTTTGAAAAATAGAGCCGATGGGGCAGCTATGCCCAAAATTAGAATTATAGATATGAGGGAAGAACTTGTAAATAATAATAAATCCATGTTTAGTAAAATATTATATGAATCAATTTGTGATAGATTAAACAAAAGGGAACAGATAATATTGTTTTTGAATAGAAGGGGATATTCTACTTTTGTATCCTGCAGAAAATGTGGTTATGTATTTAAATGCAGCAATTGCGATATATCTTATACCTATCATCATAATATTGGAAAGCTCGTATGTCATTACTGTGGAAGTAAAATTGATGTACCAAAGACTTGCCCTAAATGCGGAAGCAGATATGTAAAGTATTTTGGAGTTGGTACTGAAAAAATAGAACAGTTGATAAAAAATGAATTCCACCAGGCAAAAATCCTCAGGATGGATTTTGATACTACCAGGAAAAAAAATTCTTATGAAAGCATATATAATACCTTCAAAGAAGGCAGGGCTGATATATTGATAGGAACACAGATGATAGCTAAGGGGTTGGATTTTAAAAATGTGACTTTAGTGGGGGTAATAGCAGCGGATCTGTCTATTAATCTTCCGGACTTTAGATCTTCAGAAAAGACTTATGAACTTATAACCCAGGTTTCAGGAAGAGCAGGTAGAGGTGAAAAGCCAGGAGAGGTAATTGTTCAGACATATAATCCTGAAAATTACAGCTTAAGATGTGCTGCAGAGAATAGGTATAGGGATTTTTATAATAGAGAGATCAGTATAAGAGAGCGTATGAATTATCCGCCTTTTTCAGATATTCTTCTCATCAATATGAGCAGTAAAAATGAAGATATATTAATAAAAAGTATACAAAATGTTGGTATATTTTTAAGAAATATTCTCATAAAAAATGATAAAATTGAAATGCTGGGACCATGCCCTTGTGAAATATCGAAAATAAAGGAATCATACAGGTGGAAGATAATGATAAAGGGAAAGATAAGTCTAAATATAGCACAAAATATAAGAAAAATAGTTTATGATTTGTTAAAAGATGTTTATAATGATGTAAAGGTCAGTATAGATATAAATCCTATTAACATGATGTAGAATTTATTAGGGTATACAGTTTAAATTGAGAGGGGAAGGTCAAATAGATGGCTTTAAGAAATATTAGAAAATACGGCGATGACATATTGAGAAAAAAAAGCAAGAAAGTGGATGTTATAAATAATAGGATTATAACATTGCTTAAAGATATGGAAGAGACATTGTATGAAGAGGATGGTATAGGACTTGCAGCACCTCAAGTAGGTGTTTTGAAGAGAGCCATAGTAGTTGATATAGGAGAAGGTATATATAAACTTATAAATCCAGAAATTATATATAGTGAAGGAAGCTATATAGATAAGGAAGGATGTTTGAGCATACCTGGAGTGCAGGGTGAAGTAAAAAGGCCTAATAAGGTTAAAGTGAAAGCTTTAAATGAAAAGGGAGAAGAGATAATAGTAGAGGGAGAAAATTTACTGGCAAGGGCATTTTGCCATGAAATAGATCATTTAAATGGCATACTCTTTATAGATAAGGTCATAAAAAAAGAAGGTGAAAATAATATATGAATATAGTTTTTATGGGAACTCCTGATTTTTCGGTGCCCTCTTTAAAGAGATTGATAGAGGAACATAATGTAACAGCTGTATTTACTCAACCTGACAGACCGAAAGGTAGGGGGAAAAAAGTAGTTTTTTCTCCTGTTAAAGAAGAAGCTATTAAGTACAATATACCGGTTTATCAGCCTGTAAGTCTAAAAAAGGATACCCGGTCATTGGGTAAACTAAAGGAAATGAAACCTGATTTTATAGTAGTAGTAGCTTATGGTCAGATACTGACAAAAGAGGTGCTGGATATACCTAAAAATGGATGCATCAATCTGCATGCATCACTTTTGCCAAAGTACAGGGGAGCAGCACCTATAAACTGGTGTATTATAAATGGAGAAAAGAAAACGGGAAACACTACTATGTTCATGAATACTGGACTTGATACAGGAGATATGCTTTTAAGCAGCAATGTTGAGATTCCAGAAGATATGACTGCAGGAGAACTTACAGATATATTGAAGGAAGATGGAGCTGATTTATTGGCAAGAACCCTTAGAGGACTGGAAACAGGTGTAATTAAAAGGAAAAAACAGGGAGAAACTACAACTGCCTATGCAAAGATGTTGTGTAGGAACATGGCAGAAATAGATTGGAATCTGGATAGTATTAAAATAAAAAATTTTGTCAGAGGTTTAAATCCATGGCCTATTGCATATACTCAGTATAAGGGAGAGAATATGAAAATATACCGGGTGGAGGCACTGGATGAAATGTCCCCAAGGGAAGCCGGATATATACTTGAAGTTTCCAAATATGGTATCAAGGTATCCTGCGGCAGAGGGATTGTCTTGATAAAAAATATACAATTTCCAGGAGGAAGACCTATGGAAGTGAGTGAATATATAAAGGGGCATTTGATAAAAACAGGTGTTATATTAGGAGAATAATCTACGTGGAGGTGTAATTGATGTTTTACTTTGATAGCAGTTTTATTATACTAATTCCAGCACTTTTAGTAGCAATTTGGGCTCAATATAAAGTATCTTCCACTTTTAATAAATATTCTAGGTATAGGAGCCACAATGGGTATACAGGCGCCCAGGTGGCCAGAATGCTTTTGGATGGCAGCGGTCTTTACGACGTACCAGTAGAACTGATACCCGGAAAACTCAGCGATCATTACGATCCTTCCAGGAGAGTCATGAGACTTTCGGAGGATGTTTATTACGGAAATTCCGTGGCCTCAATAGGTGTGGCGGCCCATGAAACTGGTCATGCCATTCAGCATAAAAATGGATATGTTCCACTTGTTATCAGAAATTCCATTGTACCTGTAGTTAACTTTGGATCCAATGTTTCATGGATATTGTTTTTGGCTGGATTTGTTTTAGGAATTAAGGGACTTGTAAATTTAGGTATAATTTTATTTGCTTTAGTAGTTTTATTTCAAATAATAACTCTTCCTGTAGAATTAAATGCCTCCAGAAGAGCCTTAAAGATACTGGAAGGAAGAAATATACTCTATTCGGATGAGCTTGATGGGGCCAGATCGGTTTTAAGTGCTGCTGCCATGACCTATGTGGCTGCTGTATTAACTGCTATAGCCAATTTGCTCAGACTCATATATATAAGTAGAGATAGAAATTAATGGATGAAGATATTTTTTGATTAGAGGTAGAATCATGATAAATCCCAGGGGTACAGCCGTTAAAGTACTTAAACAGGTATTGGATAACAATGCATATTCCAATGTAGTTTTGAGTATGTATTTAAATAAGGAAAATTTGGATAGAAAAGATAGAGCACTGGTCACGGAGCTAGTATATGGTACTTTAAGGTATAAATATACAATTGACAGTATATTAGACAGTTTTATAAAAAGTGATATTGGGAAAATGGATGGGGACATATTGAATATACTCAGAATGTCTGTATATCAATTGAGATACCTGAGTAAGATTCCTGAATTTGCAGTAGTGAATGAGGCTGTAGAACTTTCTAAAAGGAAGTCAGTTAAGTTATCTAAGCTGGTAAATGGTGTTTTGAGGAATTATTTGAGAAATAAAGATACTCTAACTTGTGAGCATAAGGGCGATAAAATGAGTAGGTGGTGTTTTAAATATTCTTTTTCCCGATGGATGGCTGAACTTTTTATTACACAATATGGTGAAAAAACGGGAGAGAGCATATTGAAAAATTCCAATATAGTTCCTAAAGTTACAGTGAGGGTGAATACGTTAAAAATAAAATATGAACAGGTGTGGAATGAACTTATAAAAAATGGATATGATGTAAAAGAAGGAACTATATGCAAAGAAGCGCTGATTATAAAAAAAGGAAGTAATATAGAATTGAATCCCCTTTTTAAGAAGGGGTATATTACAGTTCAAGATGAAAGTTCAATGCTTGTAGCCCATGTTATGGATCTGGAAGAAAATATGACTGTGTTGGATCTCTGCAGTGCACCGGGAGGTAAATCCTGTCATATAGCAGAGCTGATGAAAAATACAGGAAAGGTATATGCTTGTGATCTGCATGCAAATAAGATGTCACTTGTAAAGGAAAATGCCAGTAGATTGGGAGTTGAAAATTTAATTTATAATGTGTTTGACGCTGAAAAATATATAGGGCAATTTGAAAATGCAGCAGATAGGGTTCTCATTGATGTGCCCTGCTCAGGACTTGGAATAATAAGAAAAAAGCCGGAGATCAAGTGGACTAAAAATAAAGATTCTATGGATAATTTGGTAAAAATACAGAGAAACATCATGTTAAATGCTTCAAAGTATGTAAAACAAGAGGGAAAACTTATATACTCCACCTGTACTTTAAATAAAGTGGAAAATAATGAGAATATAAATTGGTTTATTCAAAAAAATCCGCAATTCAAATTGGAGAAAATAAATTTTGGAGATTTTGAAAATATAATTTATGATGAAAAAGGGTATATAACTGTACTTCCCAATGATAATATGGATGGGTTTTTTATTGCAAAAATGATAAAATATAGGTAGGTGCAATAAATGTATGTATAATATTTTTGACTTTAATATGGAAGACTTAAGAAATTGGATGAAAAATAACGGTGAAAGTCAATTTAGAGCAAGTCAAATAATGGATTGGTTATATAAGAATGGTCAGTGGAATTTTGATTGTATGACCAATATACCTAAATCTTTAGTAAAAAAATTAAAAACAAATTTTTATATTGAAATTCCGGAACTAGTTAAAAGTTATCAATCAAAGTTAAAGGATACTACTAAATTTTTATATAAATACAGGGATGGAAATATTATAGAGACAGTGGTTATGAAATATAAACACGGGAATTCTATATGTGTTTCAACACAAGTTGGATGCAGAATGGGGTGTAAATTCTGTGCATCTACTGTAGGTGGAATGGTGAGAAATTTAAGCAGTGGAGAAATATTGGCTCAAGTACTAAGATCTCAGAGTGAAATAGATGAGAGGATATCAAATGTAGTTTTAATGGGAAGTGGAGAACCTCTCGACAATTATGACAATGTGTTGAAATTTTTAAAGATGATAAGTTGTGACTACAGCCTCAATATAGGTCAAAGACATATAACTCTTTCTACCTGCGGTATAGTACCTAAAATAAGACAACTTGCAGGTGAAAATTTGCAGATAACATTAGCTATATCGTTACATTCACCAGATGATATAAATAGAATAAAAATTATGCCCATTGCAAATAAATACTCTATAAAAGAGATAATTGATTCATGCAGATATTATATAGATAAAACAGGTAGAAGAATATCCTTTGAATACGCTTTGGTAAGAGGTGTTAATGACAGCCTGAAATGTGCTGAAGGTTTAACAAGGCTGCTAAGGGGTCTTCTATGCCATGTGAATTTAATACCTGTCAATGAAGTTAAAGAAAATGATTTTAAGAAATCTTCTCTAGACAATATAAAAGGTTTTTATAATAAACTTGTTGAAAATAAAATAGAAGTTACTATAAGAAGAGAAATGGGTTCAGACATAAATGCTGCTTGTGGACAGCTGAGGAGAAGTTATTTAGAATCAAAAAGGTATAGAAAGGGTGTAGAAAATGGTGGGGATCTTGTCAGATGTGGGCAGAGTAAGAAAACTAAATGAAGATTTTGCAGATTTCTATAATGGAAAAGATTTAGATCTATATGTAATAGCAGATGGAATGGGCGGTCATAATGCAGGAGAGGTTGCAAGTAGAATTGCAGTGGAAACGACCATTTCTAGTATAAAAGCTAAGAACACAGTAGATATGAAAAAGGACCTGTTAGAAGCCATAAATTTAGCAAATGAAAAGATCTATAAATTATCAACAAGTAATGATGAATTTGGTGGAATGGGGACAACTATAACAGCTTGTTTAGTTAAAGATATGAATATGGTAGTAGCTAATGTAGGTGATAGTGGATGTTATACTATAAGATACGACGGTGTAGTTAAAATCACTAAAGATCATTCCCTTGTACAGCAATTAGTTGACGAAGGCAGCATAACTGAAGAGGAAGCTGCAATTCATCCCAATAAAAATATAATAACCAGGGCACTTGGAACTAATTTATCCGTAAAAATAGACACCTTTGAAGTGAATTTAAAAGACGTTAATAGGGTAATGCTTTGTACCGATGGTTTATCTAATGGGGTGAGCACTGATGAGATGTATGATATTATAATGAGCAATAACAATGAAGATGCCTGTAGACAATTGATAGAACTCAGCAATCTTAGAGGTGGAAAAGATAATATATCAGTTATTGTATTTGAAGGAGAGGGTAAAGATGATAGGGACCATGCTAGGAAATAGGTATGAGCCGTTAGAAAAAATAGGAGAAGGTGGAATGGCAGTCGTTTATAAGGCTAAAGATCACCTATTAAATAGAAATGTGGCTGTGAAAGTTCTTAAAGAACAATTTTCCAGTGATAAGGAGTTTGTCGAAAAATTTAAGAGAGAAGCTACGGCAGCAGCAAGTCTGTCGGATAATAATATAGTTAATATATATGATGTAGGTACCCAGGATGACATAAATTATATAGTCATGGAATATGTTTCAGGAAAGACACTGAAACAGATAATAAAGGAAGAGGTCAGGATACCACCGGAAAGATCGGTAGAAATAGCTATTCAGATAGCCAAAGCCCTCAAATGTGCACATAAGAATAATATTATACATAGAGATATAAAGCCTCATAATATTCTTGTAACAGAGGATGGGATAGTAAAGGTAACGGATTTCGGAATTGCGAAAGCTTCTAATTCAGTTACTATAACCAATTCAAATAAGATAATGGGATCCGCACATTATTTTTCTCCTGAGCAGGCAAGGGGAAGTTTTGTAGATTTTAGGACGGATATCTATTCTATGGGAATAGTTATGTATGAAATGGTTACAGGACGGGTGCCCTATGATGCGGAGAGCCCCGTATCCATAGCACTGAAGCATATACAGGAACCTGTGGTTCCTCCAATTAAACTAAATGAAAATGTACCGGAAAGTTTAAATAAATTGATTTTGAAGGCTGTAGAAAAAGAGCCTATAAAAAGATATCAGACTATGGAAGATATGCTTGTGGATTTAAAAAAGATAGAAAATAACCAGAAATTAAATTTAATAGAAGATGATCTAAATGATGATATGACGCGGATAATGGATCCTGTAGATGTAAATGACAATTATAAGGATGAAGAAGGTTATAGTGATAATGATTATGAAGGTGAACCTGAGGATAAAAAAAATAAACCCACCCTGGATCCAAAGAAAAAGAAGACTATACTTATAATAGCATTATTTGTGTTGGTGACAGTAATAGGTGCAGTTTCAGGATACTTTGCTTTCAACAGGACTTCTGCGGAGGTTGCAGTCCCCAATATAATTGGAATGAAACAGGCTGAAGCCAAAAAATTAGTGGAAAGTAAAAAACTCAATTTTGTAGTTGGAGCTAAGGAAAAAAGTGATAAACCTGAAGGCACAGTACTTGAATGTTTTCCTAAAGTTGGTACAAAAGTAAAAGCAAATTCAGATGTAAGGGTAATCATAAGTGGAGGTACTGATACTATGGGGGTTCCAAATGTAGTTGGCATTGATTTAAGTACTGCCAAAAGTATTATTACCAGCAGTGGATTAGATGTTGGGGATATATCTTACAAATACAGTGATACCGTATCCCAGGGTCAGGTTATAAGTCAGGATCCGGAGGCAGACTCTAAAGTAAAAGATGGGTCAAAAGTAAATCTTGTGGTCAGCAAGGGACCAGAAGCAAAATATGTAACGGTTCCGGATGTTTCAGGAAAAAGCATAAGTGAGGCAAGAGCCATAATGCAGAATGCAGGATTAAGGGTTGCTGAGAACCCGGTGGAAACATCTGATAAGACTCAAGAAAACCTGGGTATTACAAATCAGAGCATAGGAGCTTCACGTCAGGTTAAAGAAGGCACTACTGTAACTTTAACTTATTATGTATATAAGCAGCCTGAAGGAGAACAGGGTAGTAATCAGATACCTCAAGATGGAAATAATGGAGGAAATAATGGTAATGAAAACAGCAGCGGACAAAATACCAGTGGACAGCAAAATGGCGATGGACAGCAAAATGGTGGCGGACAACAAAATGGCAATACTGGAGGCGGTAATTCAGGAGAGGGCAACAACTCAAATTCCAATAATTCGGGAAAATAAAACACAGGATGAAACAGCGTTAAATGTGAATTAGGAGGAATTATGAGGGGAATTATAGTAAAGGGTATAGGAGGATTCTATTATATAAAAACTGAATATGGGGTAATTGAATGCAGGGCTAGGGGAAAGTTCAGGTATGATGGACTTTCCCCTATGGTCGGAGATAATGTTAATATAAATGTTGAAAAGAACCAGGGGGTTATTGATAAAATTTACCCTAGAATAAGTCAGCTAAAACGTCCTACAGTAGCGAATATAACTCAAGTATTAGTGATTTTTGCGTTCAATCATCCTAAAATAAATGAAGATCTATTAAACAGAATCCTCATAAGCTGTGAGTACAGTAATTTAGAAGTAATTGTATGCTTTAATAAAATGGATTTGCCTAAGGAAAGTGGAGAAATAGAGATTATAGATAGAATAAGCAGTATAGGTTATGAAGTACTGCAGTTAAAAGCAAAAGAAGGATATGGCATTGATACCATAAGAGAAAAACTCCGGGGAAATGTTACGGTTTTATGCGGACCCTCAGGCGTAGGAAAATCTACTATTTTAAATTCTCTCTGTGGGGAAAAACTCATGGAAACGGGTAAAATAAGTAAAAAATTAAATAAAGGGAAACATACTACAAGGTACAGTCAATTGATAGAACTTGAGGGAGGTTTTGTGGTAGATACTCCAGGGTTTTCTTCACTGGATACAAGTGATATACCTATAGAAAAACTTCAATATTGTTTCCCTGAATTTATGGGTTTTATAGGAGAGTGTAAATTTACGGGATGTATTCACTATAGAGAACCTAAATGTGCTATTAAAGCTGCTGTGGAAAAAGGGACCATAAGTAGAGAAAGATATGATTTTTATATTAAGGTTTTAAAGGAAGTTTCTTCCCGGGAGAGATATTGATGGCTAATTACGCTTAATTATTGAAAAGGAGATAATACACAATGATAAAAATAGCACCTTCCATATTATCGGCAGATTTTTCAAAATTGGGGGAAGAGATAAAATCTCTGGATAAATATGGAGCAGATTTAATCCATATAGATGTTATGGATGGAAGTTTTGTACCAAATATAAGTTTTGGAGTACCTGTTATACAAAGTGTACGGAAATACACTAAATTGCCTTTTGATGTACATTTGATGATAAAGGAGCCTGCAAGGTACATAGAGAGTTTTGTAAAAGCTGGGGCAGATATCATAACGGTTCATTTTGAAGCTGACAACCATCTGGATAGAACTTTAAATTATATAAGAAGTCTAGGCGTAAAAGCTGCAGTGGCATTAAATCCCGCTACATTGGTAGATAACATAAAATATCTGATACCTGATTTAGATATGGTTCTTATAATGTCTGTAAACCCTGGATTTGGAGGGCAAAAATACATAGATTACTGTTCAAGAAAAATAGAGGAAGTTAAAAATTTAAGTTATAAATACAATGAGAATCTGATGATAGAGGTGGATGGAGGTATTTCAAAGCATAATATAGGTAGTGCAGTGAAAAATGGAGCAAATGTAATAGTGGCTGGTTCTGCTGTATTTAAAGATGGAAAGATAGAGGACAATATAAAGATGCTGAGAGAGGGAATTTAGTATGAGGGTAGTTATAGTGTCAGGGGGAAATGCTCCTTCCGAAAAATTAATTAAAGAGGAACTTTATGGAGATTCAATTTTAATATGTGCCGACAGTGGCGCAAATTGTCTTTACAGATATAATATTGTACCCATGTATCTTATGGGAGATTTCGATTCTATAGATGAAGAGCCTCTAAAATTTTTCAGGGAAAAGAACTGTATTATAGAAAAATATCCTAAGGCTAAAAACTGTACAGATACTGAAATTGTAATTGATAAGGCTCTGAGTCTGAGAGCAGATGAAATAGTGCTGCTTGGAGTTACGGGAAGCAGGGTAGATCATCTTTTGGGTAATCTGGGAATGCTTTTAAAGTGTAATTCAAAGGGAATTAGAGCTTTTATAAAAGATGAGCACAATACTATTGAACTAATAAGTAAACCCGTTACAATAGAAGGCAGAGAGGGAGAAACATTTTCCCTTCATGCCTACTGTGATATAGTTAGAAATTTGAGTATAATAGGTGCGAGGTATAAGCTTGACAATTACGATCTGAAGTTGGGGGATGGAAGAACGATATCGAATGAATTTTTAAATAGAAGTGTGAGTATAATATTTGACAGCGGTAAATTACTTTTAATGAAGAGTAGAGATTGATTATCCAATGCACAATTGATGATGATATTAAAAAAAGTGGTAACAATATTACATCTTTATGCATATAATAGTGTAGAGCAATTTTTAAGGGATAATAACGTGAAAAAAAGAGGATTCAGAAGAAGAACAAAAAGAAAAATTGGATTAGTGGCTTTATCTATAGGTGTAGGATTTCTACTGACAGTTATTATCCCTATATGGGGATGGATAATAGCTGCAGGTGCAGGATTGATTTATTGTGGATGGTATCTAATAGAACGTCATAAATAAGGAGGTAATTTAATGAAAATTATTGCATTTAAGCTTCCAGGTGTCCTGTCTGCAATTATAAAGTTTTTTACCAAGAAAAAATAATCATATAAACACAAAAATGCAATTGTAACTAAACAACTGCATTTTTATTTTTATATGGCACGTTGAACCTTTCCGGAACGAAGACATCTCGAACAAACATGTATAGTTTTTGGTGTGCCATTGACTATGGCTTTAATTTTTCTTATATTTGGAGACCAGGTTCTTTTAGATTGGCGATGTGAATGACTGTACTGTACACCAAATACAACGGATTTACCACATATTTCACATTTTTTTGACACTGTAAAACACCTCCCTTAAGAGTTTTATACAACTCAAACATAAATTATTTTACCACAGAAGGTGTGGTATATGCAAGGCTAAGTTAAAGTTCAAAGCATAAATATCAAATCTGAACCCCTATATTTAAATTAGAGATTGACTTGGAAAAATTTTGATGTAACTTGAATAATAAAATGTCTTTATGGTATTATAGAATATGATATTGAATGAGGAGGTTTTTGTATGATAGGCAGTATTGTTGAGGAAAACGGGTATATAGATTATTCGGAAGAAGTGGTTGCCAATATAGCTGGATTATCTACTATGGAATGCTATGGCGTAGTGGGAATGGCTTCTAAAAGCGCCAAAGATGGTTTTTGGAAATTAATAAAAAGTGAAAATTTAAGTAAGGGAGTAAAGGTTCGTTCTAAAAATAATGAATTGATTATAGAATTACACATAATTGTGGAATATGGAACAAAGATATCTGTAATTGCAAATAATATAATACAGAAGATAAAATACAATATAGAGAACTACACAGGACTTAAGGTCTCAACTATTACGGTAAACGTTCAAGGTGTTAGGGTCTAGGGAGGTAATTTGTAAAAATGGGATACTTAAATATAGACGGGCAGATTTTTTACAATATGGTTGTAAATGCCAGTAATAAACTAGAGGAACAGAAGAATTTTGTAAATTCACTAAATGTATTTCCAGTACCTGATGGAGACACGGGTACAAATATGTCTATGACACTTAGAAATGCAGTGTTGGAGATAGCCGATGCAGGTGAGAAATCCATAGATGCAATAGGAAAACAGCTGGCCAAGGGTGCACTTATGGGAGCCAGGGGAAATTCCGGAGTTATACTTTCACAGATATTCAGAGGTATAGCTAATGGAATTGAAGGCAAAAAACAGGTGGATTCATCGGAACTTGGAAGTGCACTGGAAGAAGGAGCAAGATTTGCCTATAAAGCAGTTATGCGTCCTACGGAAGGTACTATATTGACTATTATAAAAGCTGCAGGTGAAAGTGCCGTAAAGTCTGATAAAAAAGATATAACTGAGCTTTTGGAAGAAGTGTGTGATTACAGTAAAACTGTGCTTGACAAAACTCCTGATATGCTTCCTGTGTTAAAAAAAGCAAAAGTAGTAGATGCCGGCGGCATGGGACTTTTGATTATACTTCAGGGAATGTATGAGGCTTTAAAAGATCATATGGAAAAACTGCATTTAAAAGAAGCCGACAACGCAAAAATTCAACCTGCAGCTAAGAATTTAGGGGAACAGAATATAAAATATGGATATTGTACAGAATTTCTGATTCATTCTCAGGTGCCGGATATAGAGAATTTTAGAAAAGAATTGAAGAAAATAGGAGATTCCATGGTGGTAGTGAAAGACGAGGATATAATAAAAGTTCACATACACACCAATGATCCGGGATGGGTTCTATCGAAGGCGGTTAAATTGGGGGAATTGTCCAAAATAAAAATAGATAATATGAGAGAACAGCATAGACATATTTTAAATATAGATGATTTTAAAGAAGATTCTTCTGAAGAAAAAGCTCATGAGAGTGGAGAAAATCAAACTGAACGAAAAAAATACGCCTTTATTTCAGTATCCATAGGAGAAGGTATCAATGGTATATTTAAGGATCTGGGAGTAGACTACGTGATAGAAGGTGGTCAGACTATGAACCCGAGTACTGAAGATATATTAAATTGTATAGAAAAAATAAATGCAGAAAATATATTTGTATTGCCCAACAATAAAAATGTAATTATGGCAGCTAATCAAGCTGCGGAGCTGTCAGATAAATTAGTAAAAGTAATATCAACTAAAACTATACCTCAAGGAATTACTGCAATAACAGCATTTAATTCAGATATGGATTTAGATGAAAATATAAGTGCCATGGAGAAAGCTATAACTACAGTGGCTACGGGGCAAGTGACTTATGCAGTTAGAGATACGGAAGTGGATGGAAAAGATATAAGACAGGGAGATATATTGGGACTTATCGAAGGCAGTATAAAACAGGTTGGAAAGGATAAATTCCAGGTATGTGGTGACATAATAGATGAGATGACAGGGGGAAATAGCGAACTCATAAGCATATATTATGGCGATGGATGTAATGAGGAGGAAGTAAATGACTTTATAAAGAAACTTGAAAAAAAATATGAAGATATGGATATACAGTGCTACAATGGGAAACAGCCTCTTTATTATTTCATAGTGTCTGTTGAGTAAAAAAAGCCTTTGGGCTTTTTTTATTTGAATAGGCTTTTATTAGTTACTTTTAATTCGCTCAGATATAGTATAATATTTTAAGTGAAAAAGTAGGTGAAAATTTATGAATGCATATGATGATGTAAAGTGTATAAAGGGAGTTGGAGATGTAACGGCTGGAGTTCTAAATAAATGTTTTATATTCAATATACTGGATTTACTTTTGTATTTTCCGAGAGATTATGAGGTGATTTCTAGCTGTTCAGATTTAAAGGATGAAAATGTTGGAAAGGTTATAATAGACTGTAGGGTTAAAAACATATGCAGGGATATCAGAACTAAAAGCGGAAAGATTATTTCCACTATAGTATTTCAAAACAAAAACACAGTTTTTAAAGGGAGATGGTTTAATCAGCCTTATATAAAAAATAAATTTAGAGTGAATAATGAGTATAGGATAATGGGAAAAGTTCAGAAATTTAAAGGACAAAGTTACATGACAAATCCTGTTATGGTAAATGATCATAAATTGGATAAAACAGAAGAAAAAATAATACCAATATATCCTTTGAAATCAGGAATAACAAATAATACATTTATGAAGCTTATATCCGAGGTACTTCGTGGAGTAAAAATAGAGGAAAATCTCCCTGGATGGATAATTGACAAATATAAATTTTACAGTCTAGACAGGGCGATACGAATAATACATAATCCTGCTAATTTGAAGGAGTTAAACCAGAGCAAAAGAAGACTTAAATTTCAAGAACTTTTTATATATTCCTTGAAGATATTAATGCTCAAATATAGCTTTATCAATGAAAGAGGCATAGCCTTTAAAATTTCTCCGGAATTGATAAAGCTAAAAAAGATGATTCCCTACGAACTTACTGGAGCTCAAAAAAAGGTCATGAGAGAGATATTGATAGATGAAAAAAGACAGGTTCCAATGAACAGATTACTGCAGGGAGATGTGGGAAGTGGAAAGACTATAGTGGGTCTCATAGCCATTTTTAATGTGGTAAAAAATGGGTACCAGGCGGTTTTGATGGCTCCAACCGAGATACTGGCTACTCAGCACTATATAGAAGCTAAAAAACTTTTAGAAAAATTCAGCGTGAATGTGAAATTACTTTGTGGGAGTACTACTGCTAAAAACAAGGAAGGGATAAAGCAGGAGCTGAAGCTGGGAAAAATAGATATATTGATAGGTACTCATGCTTTGATTCAGGAAGATGTACAATTTAAAAACTTAGGGATGGTAGTTACGGATGAACAGCATAGGTTTGGAGTTATGCAGAGGAGCAAGCTTACCAACAAAGGGGAAAATGTTGATGTACTCATTATGACAGCTACACCTATTCCAAGAACTCTGAGCTTGTATTTATATGGGGATTTAGATGTATCTACCATAGATGAACTCCCACCGGGAAGAAAAAAAATAGCTACCTATTATAGAGATAAAAACTCCAGAGATAATGTATATAGATTTGCCCTTGATGAAATAAAAAAAGGTAAACAAGTGTATGTGGTATGTCCGCTGGTGGAGGAAAATGAACAGTTAAATTTGAGCTCGGTAGAGGATGTCTACAGGGAACTTAAAGAAAAATATTTTAAGAATGTCCAAATTGAGATGCTCCATGGAAAAATGTCTTCTAAAGATAAAGAAGATATAATGGATAGGTTTAAAAGAGGTGAAATTAAAGTAATGGTATCCACTACTGTTATAGAAGTGGGGATAAATGTACCAAATGCCACAGTGATGATAGTTGAAAATGCAGAAAGATTTGGGCTTGCACAGCTTCATCAACTTAGAGGAAGGGTTGGACGAGGTGAGGATAAAGCCTATTGTATTTTAATTGCAGATATTAAAAATGATATAATAAGGAAGAGAATGGAGATAATGAAGTGCAGCAATGATGGATTCTACATTTCAGAACAGGATCTGAAACTGAGAGGAGCAGGTGAAATCTTCGGATTTAGGCAGCATGGAGAAGATGAGCTGATTTTGTCAAATTTAGTGGAAGACTTAGAAATATTTAAAAAGGCCAATTTAGAGGCTAAAAGGCTCTTGAAAAGCACAGATCCAGAGGATGTAAGAATTAAAGAAGAAATACAAAAAAAATTAAAGAGAACATCAAAATTTATAAGTTTTAATTAACTCGTGGCAAATATATAAGTGGATTTTGAATAATGCAAATATATATGTTAAAATATTAGAGAATAAATAACGTATATGAAAAAGTTAAAATAGGAGGAAAGTCTATGAGGATAATTTCAGGCCTTGCTAGAGGAAGAAAAATATTGTCCCCAAATGGATATGATACTACAAGACCTACTTTGGATAGAGTTAAGGAATCCATGTTTAACATAATTCAAAGTAGAATTTATGGTTCTACTGTGTTGGATCTGTTTGCAGGAACAGGAAGCCTTGGACTTGAAGCTGTAAGCAGAGGAGCTAGTAAGTGTTTTTTAGTTGACAGGGACAGTGATACATTTTCTAGTCTCGAAAAAAATATAGAAAATTTAAAGTTTTTATCCAGGTGTAGTGCTATGAATATGGATTCTTATAAGGCTCTTGAGGAATTGGGTATAAAAAGAGAGGCATTTGATATAATATTTATTGATCCTCCCTATAAAAAGAATATGATTCCACCGTCAGTGAAGATAATTGAAAGGGAAAATCTATTGATTCCAGATGGAATTATAGTTACCAAAATTGATACCAGTGAGAAAATATATATTGGAACCAGCAATATAATTTTGACAGATCACAGAAAATATGGCAACACAACTCTATGTTTTTATAAATACAAGGAGGATTAATTAAAATGAACACAGCAATATGCCCAGGAAGTTTTGATCCTATAACGAATGGACATTTAGATATAATAAATAGATCAGCTAAGGTATTTGATGAGGTAGTAGTTGGAGTACTTATTAATCCTGAAAAAAAGGGACTTTTTAATGTAGATGAGAGAGTTGAATTGATTAAAAAGGTAGTGAAAAACATACCTAATGTAAGAGTTGAAAGCTTTAGTGGGTTATTGATAGATTTTATGAAAAAAAAGCATATTAAAGTTATAGTGAAGGGGCTTAGAGCAGTATCGGATTTTGAGTATGAATTTCAAATGTCAGTGATGAATAAAAAACTTGATCCAGATATAGAAACTGTATTTATGATGTCCAGTGCCATGAATTCGTTTTTAAGCTCCTCATCGGTAAAACAGGTTGCTATGTTTGGTGGATGCATTAAAGGTCTGGTTCCCGAAGAAATAATACCTGATATTATAGAAAAAATTAATGGAATGTATAAAAATTATTAATTAGCTTTGGGAGGAGAAAGTTATGGATACTATTAAGCTGTTGGAATATCTTCAAGAAATTATGGATACTTCCGCTAAAGTTCCTATGACGGGAAAGGTTATGGTAAATAAGAAAGAGATTCAAGAAATATTGGACAAGATAGTCAATTGCCTTCCTGGTGAATTAAAAAAAGCACAGTGGATAGTTGAAGAAAAGGATAGAATTTTAACTGAGGCTGTGCAGGAAGCAGATAATATAAAGAAAGAAAATTTAAATTTACTGAGAAGACAGATAGAGAATCATGACATCACCAAAGAAGCGAATATCAGAGCACAGGAGATAATTTCATCTGCACAGAAAAATGCCAAAGCTATAAGGTTGGGAGCCAGAGATTATGCAGATGAAATGTTGAGCCAGTTAGACAATGAGATAACAGATAAAAGTAATGAACTGCTTACAAATTTAAAACTGGAATTTCAAAAACTTTTAAATGATGTAGAGGGCAATATAGATTTGAAAACCAGTTCCATAAGAGCAAATATAAAGGAATTAAGGGATATGAAATAGTTTCACCATTTTAAACAGCAGCCAGGGAAGTATAAGTAGAGTTAGAGTGAATATAAGTATACCGCTTAAATCTCCCGTGATTTTGTAATAAGGTAAAAATGTTTCCTCTGATAATCTATTGAAAAATAAAGTGTAAATTGAAAAACTCAGTACAGAACATATAATTCCCTGAAATATTTTGCCGATGACATATTTTTTCATGGATATTTTGAATTTATAAGTAAAAGAATAAACCTGTGATATAATTGAGGCACCGCTAAAAGTAAATAAAAAGCTTACAATAATGATTTTTAAAGTGAGTGAAGCAGTAGAAGAGGATATCAAATTGCATCCATTGGTCATCTCTATTGTTCCGAGAAAAGTTCCTTCTATTATGTCATAAGAAATTCCTGTGAATTTTGAAACCCAATGTATTAATGAATTAAATAAAAAATTACTTTTTAAAATATTATTTACTACGGAGAATATGATAACAAATCCTCCTATAGACATACAGTTTTTTATAGCATTTTCAATACTATTTTTAAGTGATTTTCCAATATTTTCGTGAACATATATATGCCTTTTTTCCTGAAGGGGAGCTCTATATGTTTTTTTAGAGGGCATTAAAAATCCCATGAATATACATGACAATAAATTAGATAATAATAGTGTGTATCCAATAGTGGAGTTATTAAACATCGATATGCCAACGGAACCCAGTACAAATAGAGGACTGGCATTGGAAGCTATATTTAAAAGCCTTTCACAGGTGGAAAGATCTATTAAATTTTTTTCGTATAATTCGCAGGCATATTTTGCACCTAGAGGATATCCGCAGAGCATGCTTATTATCAATACAAAACTGCAATTAACAGGAAGCTTAAGGGGTCTGCAGAGAAGTTTACCTATTACTCTAGAGTATATGTATACCCCATCATAGGACAAAATTATATTTGATACAACCAAAAAGGAAAATAGAGATGGAAATACTTTATAAAAAAATAATAAAGCACCAGATATCACTCCGTCTATACATATTTTAGGGGCTAATATAATCTGTCCTATTAAAATAGTGCACACTATAGTAATTAAAATATTTGTATTTTTTATGGAAACACATAAAATAAACAGTATTGTAAATATTAAAAGATAAAATAAAACAATCAACAGCAGTTACCTACTTTCTAAAAACTTTTACCTAAGATCTGTGCCTTAGTAAATTATATTTATAAAGTAGGATGCTTATTCTAAGTTTTATCTATTATATATAATGGGACTTTTAATATAATCGCTATTAAAAGGTGCGTTTTTGTTTAAAAGACTGTAGGCATTAGTAGCTAATATATCCAGTCTTAGAATTTTACTTGTTTTTTGAGGAATTTTTATATAGATGGGAAGGTGAGATTTTTTTTTGACTTCTCTGAGAATTTTTTTGCCTGTATCATTAAAACCAAGTATTCTTGCATAGGGGCAAGTATTTTTTCTCAAGATTCCTGTATCCAAATTTTCAAATCCCAAAAAGAATTGACACAATATTCTGCTTATTCTGCTGTAAGTGTATCTTTTGGTTTTGGATGCCTCTATAATACTCTGGTAGGAGAAATTATTTTTTATGGCATTGAATATTCTATTTTCAATACCTTCAGATACATCGGGAAGCTCTTTTAACTTTTTATTATAGAAAAAGTTCTTGTATTTTAAATAGGGCACTAGAGAATCCTCAAAAGTGAAATTATATCCTGAATTCTGCAGCTTTTTTAAAATAGAGAATGTACTGGAAGGTAAATTATTTTTTAAATCATCGAAATTACCCTTCTTTTTTATAAAATTTCTTATAGAAGATGCACTGGAAAAATTGTTCTGTATCTTTAAATTATCATAGGAACTGCCAACTCTTTTTATACATAGAGGAACAATGCTGCTTCCCATTTTTGATAAGCTTTTGCAGTATTCTACTGCAAGAATGTTGTTGGGAGAAGACAGTATTTTTTTCAGATCATAATCTTTGAAGTCGGGATCGTTTCTGTTGTGTAAAAATTCGATTAATGCCCTGCTTCTAGCCTGAGGATAGGATATTCCTGAGAATAAATTCTTTTTTAGAGCATGCTTGAATTCATCAGGTTCCTGACACAATATCTTACCTATTGATTTTAAAAGCTGAATATTGTCACATTCACTTCCAAAGCACAGTTTTTTTACTACACCAAGATTTTCAAGAAGACTTACAGCACCAAATGCAAAAAATTCTGCAGAAGATAAACTGTAAAGTACAGGAAGTTCTATGACTAAGTCCACACCGTTTAAAAGTGCCAGATTGGTTTTAGTCCATTTGTCTATAATGGATGGAGTACCTCTTTGGACAAAATTTCCGCTCAGTACTGCTATTATTCCATCGCATTTAGTTGCAGATCTTGTCTTTTCAATATGATATCTATGTCCATTGTGAAATGGATTATATTCTGCTATTATTCCTGTAATATTCATTGAAGTTTCCTTTCTATTATAGTATAGTCTATTTATAAAAACATAAAGATTATTATACCAGTATATTATAATCCATAAATCGTATTTTACATACAGATTTATTAAAAAATCTTGTTAAAAACTTTAAATCTGATAATTTCTCATTGAAAAATATAGTTAAAAAGGATTATAGTATAATTGTATTTAATCTTATATTAATTTTGAAAGGAGAAACGAATATGAAATTAATGGAACAAATATGGAATATGGCAAGAGCTGACAGAAAAAAAATTGTGCTCGCTGAAGGTGAGGAGGAAAGAACTCTTAAGGCTTGCGAAAAAATAATTAGCAATGGTATTGCTGATATAATTTTAATAGGAAATGAAAGTACTATAAGGGAAAAAGCATCAAAATTAGGAGTGAATTTAGATGGAGCTGAAATAGAGAATCCAGAGAATTCAAGCAAACTCCAAACTTATGTCAATGAATTTTATGAATTGAGAAAAAAGAAAGGAATAACCTTAGAAAAAGCTGATAAAATAGTCAGGGATCCTATATATTTTGCTACGATGATGGTTAAACTTGGAGATGTAGATGGACTTGTTTCGGGAGCTGTACATACTACAGGGGATCTTTTAAGACCCGGCCTTCAGATAGTAAAAACAGCTCCAGGAGTATCAGTAGTTTCAAGTACATTTATAATGGGAGTTCCAGATTGTGAATATGGTGATAAAGGTCTGCTGCTATTTGCAGATTGTGCAGTAAATCCATGTCCAGATGAAAATGAGCTGGCTTCTATTGCAATAACTACGGCAGAAACTGCAAAGAAATTATGCGGGATGGATCCAAAAGTTGCGATGCTGTCATTTTCAACTAAGGGAAGTGCAAAACATGATTTGGTCGACAAAGTGGTTAATGCAACTAAGATAGCTCAAAAGGCCAGACCTGATTTAAAAATAGATGGAGAGCTCCAACTGGATGCAGCCATAGTGGGAACTGTTGCAAATTTAAAGGCTCCAGGCAGCGATGTAGCAGGAAAAGCTAACGTACTAATATTCCCGGATATACAGGCAGGGAATATAGGATATAAACTTGTGCAAAGATTTGCTAAAGCTGAGGCTATAGGACCTATATCACAGGGATTTGCAAAGCCGATAAACGACTTGTCTAGGGGATGCAGCTTTGAAGATATAGTAAATGTAGTAGCAGTGACGGCCGTTCAAGCACAAGGTTAAAGTAGATTGGATCTATTTACAAATAATCATATTTAATATGAAGCGAAAACTTAATTATAAAGTGGGAGGAAGTTTGGAATGAAGATATTAGTAATGAACTGTGGAAGTTCATCATTAAAATATCAACTTATAGACATGAAGGACGAAAATGTTCTGGCAAAGGGACTTGTAGAGAGAATTGGAATAAAGGGATCTATTTTAACTCATAGGGTCAATGGTCAAAAACATATTGTAGAGCAGCCTATGGAAGATCATAAAGTTGCAGTAAAATTAGTTCTTGATGCTCTTGTGGATAAAGAATACGGTGTAATAGATGATATGTCGGAAATATCTGCAGTAGGCCATAGGGTTGTTCATGGCGGTGAAAGATATGCAAAATCTGTACTTATAGACGAAAAGGTTATGAAAGCTCTTAAAGACTGCATACCACTGGTGCCATTACATAATCCACCTAATATAATAGGTATAAATGCGTGTAGGCAATTAATGCCAGATACACCGATGGTTGGAGTATTTGATACGGCTTTTCATCAGACGATGCCAGATTATGCTTATATGTATCCTCTTCCTTATGAATTGTATGAAAAATATAAAATCAGAAAATATGGATTTCATGGTACTTCTCATAGATTTGTATCTATAGAAGCAGCTAAATTGATGGGAAAAGATATAAAAGAACTTAAGATTATAACGTGTCATTTGGGAAATGGAGCTAGCATATGTGCAGTGGATAAGGGAAAATCGGCGGATACTAGTATGGGATTCACACCCCTTGCGGGGCTTGCCATGGGAACTAGGTGTGGAGATATAGATCCAGCTGTAATACCATTTTTGATGAATGCAACAGGTCTGTCTATAAATGATATTGATGTAATGATGAACAAAAAATCAGGAGTGCTTGGAGTTTCAGGAGTTAGCAGTGATTTTAGAGATGTAGAAAGTGCAGCTAATTCCGGGAATAAGAGGGCAAAACTGGCATTGGATCTATACTATCATAGGGTTAAATCCTTTATAGGGGCTTACGCTGCGGTTTTGAACGGTGTAGATGCCATAGTATTTACAGCAGGGCTTGGGGAAAATTCAGCTACCAGCAGGGCTGCTGTATGCGGTGGACTTGGTTATCTTGGAATTAAAATAGACCCTGAAAAAAATAACATAAGGGGAGAAGCATTGGAGATAAGTACTTCTGATTCAAAGGTAAAAGTATTTGTAATTCCTACAAATGAGGAACTCATGATAGCCAGGGATACCAAGGACATAGTGAAAAATCTTAAATAGGATATAAAACTTGACTTTTAATGCTCATCTCTATATAATAAATTGTGGCTAATGTATAGAGGTGAGTATTATGGAATTGAATATATCGGAATTATTTGATAAGGATGTATTATCAAGAGAACTTGAACTTACAATAGAAGATGAGGGGTTCTACTATGGCGGGGAGTACATGAAATTTCTGCAGCCCATGAATTTTAGTGGAACTTTAACTAGGGCAGAGGATGTTTTTATATTAGCTGGGAAATTACATTGTTTGTTACAGCTCACTTGTTCAAGATGTTTTGAAAAATTTCCATATGCTGTAGACATATCTATTGCTGAAAAGTTCACAAATAACGCAGTTGGAGATGACGAAATCATCTTCATAAATGGTGATATAATAGATATTACAGAAATATTAGAGAATAATATTATATTGAGCTTGCCAATTAAAAGGCTCTGCAAAGAAGATTGTAAGGGTTTATGTCAAAAGTGCGGCACTAATTTAAATTATTCTCAGTGTCAGTGCAGAGATGATGATATTGATCCAAGATTGGCAAAATTAAAAGATATGCTTTTTACTGATTAAGGAGGTGTTTACTTTGGGAAATCCAGCCGGAAAAACTTCAAGAGCAAAAAAAAATTCGAGAAGAGCACAGACTTTTAAACTGAACTTACCGGATTTAGTTGAGTGTCCTCAGTGTCATGAAATGAAACTTGCTCATAGAGTATGTAAAAATTGTGGATATTACAAGGGCAAAGAGGTTGTTGCAACTGAAAATTAATAAAAGAAAGTCCTGAGGCTTTCTTTTTTTGTATAGATAAGACAGTATTTATAAGATTGGTTAGTGTGTAAAAGGGGAGAGGATATATGATAATTGCTGTAGATGGGATGGGGGGAGATTTTGCACCTTCGGCTGTAGTTGAAGGTGCAGTTGGAGCTGTTAAAGAAACTGATGTAGATATAATAATAACGGGCAGAGAGAAGAAAATTGAAGAGGAGTTATCCAAATACAGTTATCCTAAAGATAAAATAAGTGTTTTAAATACTCCTGAAATTATAACCACTGAAGAAGCGCCTGTTATGGCAGTTAGAAAGAAGAGAAATTCAAGTTTAGTTAAAGCACTGACTCTTGTAAAGGAAAAAAAGGTAGATGCAGTTGTATCGGCAGGAAGCACAGGAGCCTTTATGGCAGGTGCTACTTTAATTGTAGGTAGAATCAAAGGTGTTGACAGAGTGGCGCTGGCGCCTGTTATGCCGGGAAAAAATGGAGATTTTATGGTCATAGATGCGGGAGCCAATGTGGATTGTAAACCTCAATATTTGCTGCAGTTTTCTCTTATGGGTAAAATATATTTGGAAAATGTTTTAAAAAAGGAGAATCCATCTATAGGACTCATAAATATAGGTGTGGAAGAGGAAAAGGGAAATGAGCTGACCAAAAGTGCCTATAAGATTTTAAAGAAAATGGATTTTAATTTTGTTGGCAACGTGGAACCAAGGGATATTGCAGCGGGAGATATAGATATATTAGTCTGTGATGGAATGATTGGAAATACTGTTTTGAAGATGTATGAAGGTGTGGCACTGAATTTGTTTGAAATGTTAAAGGCAGGAATTATGAAATCCTTTAGAACTAAACTTGGTGGAATTATGCTGAAGCCGGTTTTTAGTGAAATTAAAGGTAAGATGGACTACTCTGAATATGGAGGGACAGCTTTCTTAGGTTCTAGGGGTATATGCATAAAAGCCCATGGAAGCTCAAATGGGAAAGCATTTAAAAATGCCATAAAAAGGGCTGTAGACTGTTATGACAATAAAGTTATAGATAAAATAAAATCTGAAATAGAAAAGATACCTGAAATTGAAAGTGATAATATAAAAAAGCAATAATATAAATATATTAAACTCAAATACTTAAAAACAAAATTCACTGGTATTTATTGTTGACGATACATAAGTTATGTAATATTATTTATGTAGAAAATTTTTTTGGAGGTGGAATTATGATATTTGAAAAAATACAAAAAATAATATCTGAACAACTTGGAATAGATTCACAGGAAATAAATTTGGAATCATCTTTTGTTGACGATTTAGGTGCAGATTCACTTGATATAGTCGAGTTAATAATGGCTCTGGAAACAGAGTTTGATTTAGAAATACCTGATGAGGAAGCTGAAAAAGTAAAAACAGTGGGAGATGTAGTTGAGTACATAAAAGCTCATACTGAAGAATAGATCAAATACCTTAAAGTCCCGTTTGAATACGGGGCTTTAAATTTCAAAAAGAACGCTGTGTTTTTGATTTCTTGTAGATAATCAATTATTGTATTATAGTGAATAAATAAGATGAACTTATTCTTGAATTTGATTTTATAGGCATACAGCGGGTAATTTGCTGTAAATTGAAGAATAAATTCCAAAAGGAGAAATATGAATGGATGAAAAAACAAATTATATTGAGAATGTAGAGAAAAGGTTGAATATATGTTTTAAAGATAAAGAATTGATTGAAATAGCATTGACCCATAGTTCCTATGCCAATGGAAGAAAAAATGTAAAATTTAATGAAAGGCTGGAATTCTTGGGAGATTCTGTATTGCAGCTTTGTATATCAGAATATTTATTTTCAATGTATAAAAATAAGCCTGAAGGTGAGCTTACTAAAAAGAGATCCCTTATAGTTTGCGAAAATTCTCTCTATGAAATAGCCAGGAAATGGGATATAGGGAAATACATAAAAATGAGCAGAGGGGAAGAACTTACAGGGGGAAGAGAGAGAACATCCATACTTGCAGATTGTGTGGAAGCTATTATTGCAGCAGTTCATGTGGATTTTGGATATGAGAGGGCCAGAAAATTTATCATTGATAATTTTAATGGTATTATACAAAAGGCCATGGAAAATAAAATAGTACTGGATTATAAAACCAGGCTTCAGGAGATTCTTCAAAAAAATGGAGATGTATCTATAGACTATGTGCTTATAAGCTATGACGGACCACCTCATAGGAGAAAATTTTATACCGAGGTGTGCATGGATAAAAATGTGTTGGGAAAAGGCATGGGTTACAGTAAAAAAGAGTCGGAGCAGAATGCGGCACACAATGCCCTGAACAAATTGGATTTTAAGACCAGCGGCAGAGTTTAGAGAGGTAAAATAGATGAAAAATAGACATTATATAATACCTATATTTGTACCTAATGAAGGATGTCCGCATAAGTGTGTTTTTTGTAATCAAAGTATCATTACAGGAAATGGGCAAGTGGTTGATGCTGATTTTGTCAGAAAAACTGTGGAAGAATATCTAAAAACTATAAGAAGAGAAAATTCAACAGTGGAAATTTCATTTTTTGGAGGGACTTTTACGGCTATTCCAATGAAAAGACAAAGGGAACTTTTAAAAATAGCTAAAGAATACAAGGATAGTGGAGATATAGATTTTATACATCTCTCTACAAGGCCGGATTATATAAATAAGAATATACTGGATAATTTAAAGTATTATTCAGTGAAGGTAATAGAGCTGGGTATACAGTCCCTGGATAGAGAAGTTCTTGTAAAATCAGGGAGGGGTCATTCTCCAGAAGATGTTAAAAGGGCGTCTTTCCTTATAAAAGAATATGGCTTTACATTGGGACATCAAGTGATGCTGGGATTACCCTGTGATAGCTTTGATAAAGATATAAAGACTGTAAAGGAGTCCATAGCCATGAAGCCAGATATATACAGATTGTATCCTGCTCTTGTAATAAAGCAAACACCTATGGAAATAATGTATAGAAAAGGAATATATAAACCCTATGATCTAGATGGTGCAGTAGATGTATGTAGAACTCTGTACTGTATTTTAAGGGCAAATAAAATAAATGTAATTAGAATTGGACTTCAACCTACAGAGGAAATAAATGTTGGAGCAGATGTGGTGGCAGGACCTTTTCATCCAGCCTTTAGAGAACTGGTGGAAGGAAGTATTTATAATAGTATTTTAGAACACATTATACCTGAATCATATGAAGGTGAGGTGGAGGTAAGAATAAATAATAGAGACTTATCTAAATTGTATGCAGATAAAAAGAAATATTTCATAAAGCTGGAAGAAAAATTGAGAAGATGTTCTATAAAAGTCATACAGAGCAGTGCGGTTAATAGGGAAACCCTAATTGTAGACGGTAAAGATTTTAGTAAGACCCTGTCAGTAGAGGATTATATAACGAAGGAATATTTAAATAAAATTATAGTATGAGGAGAGTGAATGTTGTGAGAAAACAGGCCAGAGATAAAATGACTAAAGCAATTGTGTTTTTTGTAGTACTTATATTTATAATGGGATTACTGCCAATGTTTTTTAGGTAAGGAGTGTCTAGTTTATGTTTTTAAAAACTATTGGTATGAGGGGGTTCAAATCCTTTGCAGATAAAACAGAATTGGTATTTACAGATGGGATTACCTCTATTGTAGGACCAAATGGAAGTGGGAAAAGTAATATCTCAGATGCGGTTAAGTGGGTACTTGGAGAACAGAGCATAAAGAATTTAAGGGGAGGGAAAATGGAGGATGTAATTTTTGCAGGGACTCAATTTAGAAAACCTGTAGGATTGTGTCAAGTTTCTCTTACCTTAGATAATACGGACAAGAAGCTTCCTATAGATTATTCAGATGTTACAATTTCCAGAAGACTTTATAGATCTGGAGAAAGCGAATACTATATAAATAATACACAGTGTAGGCTAAAAGATATAAATGAACTTTTTATGGATACGGGTATAGGGAGAGAGGGCTATTCCATAATAGGACAAGGTAATATAGAGTCTATTTTGAATGGCAAACCAGAAGATAGAAGAGGTATTTTGGAGGAGGCAGCAGGAATTGTAAAATTCAGGTGGAGAAAGGAAGAATCAGAAAAAAAACTTGAGAATACCCATATTAATTTATTGAGAATAGGAGATATCTTGGAAAGTTACAGGGGCAGATTGGAACCTCTTGAAATTGAAAGAAAAAAAGCCAATGAATTTTTGAAGTTATCTAAAAAATTGAGAGAAATGAAAATAAATATGCTGATTCATTCCATTGAAAAATTAGAGGACAAAATAGATAAAATAAAAAAATCTTCAGAATCTGCTGAACAGGACACTAAAGAATTGAATTCAGAATTTGTTGAATTAAAATTAAATGTAAGTCAATTAAATGAAGAAATGGAAAATTTAAACAGAGAGAATACCAGCCGTAGAAAAAATTATTATGAAAACAGGGAGAGGGTTCAAAAGGCAAGCAGCGATGTAAAACTATTAGTACAGCAGACTGAAAGCATAAAAAAAGTTATAGAAAAAGATATGCTGGAGCTGAATGTGATAGAGGATAAAAGGGTTCAAAATATGCAGCAGAAGAAAATACAGGAAGATACTCTATCTGAATTGAAGATAACTAAAAAAGAGATAAGTGATGAGCTGGAGGAACAGAATAATTTTGTGAAAATTATTGAGAAAAGTATAGAGGAGAAAGAAGATCTATATAGGAATCTTAAAGAAGATGAAATAGAACATTTAAGAAATATATCCAGTTTAAAAAATGATATAATTTCAATTAAAAAAGATATAAGGGATATGACGGAAAAAATTCAAAGTATGAAGACATCCTGTGAAAGCTATATTCATTCTATTAAAATAAATTCCAACACTAAGAAAATGGTACTTTTAAAAATGGATGATATAGAAAGTCGTGTTAAAGAATATCAATTTAATATTGATGAAAATAGGAAAAAAATTTTGAAACTAAATGAAGTTTTTTCGTCCAGACAAAAAAAATTAAGTGAATTAAACGCAGTTTACAATAAATTAGAGGCAAATCATACTATGCTGGTAAATCTTAAGGAACACTACGAAGGATATAATAGAGCGGCAAGAGTACTTATGATGGAAATAAAAAAGGGTAAGCTTCATATTACTGAGAATGATTGCTTTTTGGTAGGAGAAGTTATAACTCTTGAAAAAAAATTTGAAACCTGTATAGAGATTGCCCTTGGAAGTTCTATATCAAATATAATAACCAAAGATGAAATTATGGCTAAAACTCTTATAAAATATTTAAAAAATAATAATATGGGGAGGGCTACATTTTTACCTCTTACTACAATTAAGGGGAAAAAAATATTAAAGAGTGACAGATTGAAAAATGTAAAAGGCTATATAGGTATTGCCAGTGATCTTTTAGAATGTAAAAGTGGATTTAAGAAAATTATGGAGTATATATTGGGAAGGACAATAATTTGTAGTGATATGGACAGTGCCCTTAAAATAGCTAAATTAAGTGGGTATAGTTTTAAGATAGTAACTCTTTTAGGAGATATGGTAAATCCGGGAGGATCTCTTACAGGAGGAAGTATCAGGAAAAAAAACAGCAGCATAATAGGAAGAAAGAGAGAGATAGAAGAAATATCTACAAATATAAAAGATATACAGGTAAAAATACAGAATTTGAAAGAGAAAATAAGTGATAATAAGGAGGCCATGACTAGAAATAATGAAGATGTTTTGTCTTTGAAAGATAAAATTTATGCAGAAAATATAGAAAAGACTAAAATGAAGGGCCAGATAGATAATATAGAAGGGGAAAATTCAAAGTTACTGGAAAATATAAATATATCAAATAGAGAAATAGAGATAATTTCTAAAAATAAAGCAAATAAAGAAGTTAAATTACAAGAAGAAGAGGGAAATTTAAAAATACTTTATGAAAAACAAAGCCAAAATAACAAACATATCCTGCAGATGGAAGAAGAATTAAAAAATAAAAAAAAGGATTCTGAGAATAAAAAAGAGAGTCTCACTCAATTAAAAATAAAAATAGCGAAAACTGATGAGAATATCTTAAATAGATCACAGGAACTAAAAAGATTAGAAGAGGAAATAAAGGAATTGGACTCAAAAAAATCTAATATAAATATGGAAATTGAAAAGTGCAGGAGAGATATACATGACTGCGAATTGAAAAAAGTTACAAATTTTAAAAATATAGACAATGCAAAACTGAAAATAGAAGAATTACAGGGAATTATGGAAGAAAATAATTTAAAAATTACAAGACTCAAAGACAATATAAAAATGAATAATGAAAAATTGGAAGATTTAGCCCTTGTAGTAAATAAAAAGGAGCAGGGACTTCACAAAATGCAGTTATCTATTGCTAAGCTTTCAACAGAAAAAGATAATATGTATTTGAAATTGAAAGAAGATATGGAAATTACCTATGAGAATGCTCTAAAATATAAAAATGACATAGATAATTTAAATGAGTACAATGAAGAAATATTAAATTTGAAAAATAGTATATCTAAACTTGGGGCAGTTAATCTGGGAGCTATAGAAGAATATGATTCATTGAAAGAGAAAGTTACGTTTTTGAGTTTACAAAAGGAAGATCTGGTAAAGTCTAAGAATGAACTGGAAAATGTGATAGATATGATGACGGAAAAAATGAGAATGCTCTTTAAAAAAAATTTTAGTAAATTGAGAGAAAATTTTAATTCTATATTTAAAGAATTGTTTAATGGAGGAAATGCAGATTTGATCCTTGTAAATGGTGACGAGCTCACTGCAAATATAGATATAACAGTCCAGCCTCCAGGTAAAAAACTGCAAAATATAAATCTCCTATCGGGAGGTGAAAAGGGACTTTCCGCCATAGCGCTGCTATTTGCTATACTCAAGATTAAACCAACTCCTTTTTGTATACTGGATGAAATAGAAGCTGCATTAGATGATGCAAATGTGATGAGATATGCAAAATTTCTTAGAAAATTTGCTGAGAATACTCAATTTATTATCATAACTCATAGAAAGGCAACTATGGAAGTAAGTGATGTGATGTATGGAGTTACTATGGAGGAAAAAGGTATTTCAAAAATAGTTTCTGTGGATTTGAAAGAGAATTACTAAAAAGGTATATTTAACAACAAAATATATAGAAAATGGGAAGGTAAATAAAAATGTTTAAAGAATTTTTTGACAAATTGAGGAACGGTCTTGAAAAAACTAAAAGCAACCTGACGGGAAGAATAACGGACATGTTGAGCAGAGCTGTAACTATAGATGAGGAGCTGTATGATGAGCTAGAAGAGATACTTATAACTGCGGATATAGGTGTAGAAACTACAGTGTATATTATAGATAGATTGAAGGAGAAAATAAAAGAAGATAAAATAAAAGATCCCAATTTATTAAATGACTGTTTAAAGAAGATAATTATAGACATACTGGGTGAGGAGGAAAACAGTATTGTACCTAAGCAAATTCCAGAGATAATATTGGTAATAGGGGTAAATGGAGTGGGAAAAACTACTTCCATAGGAAAGATATGCTATAAACTAAAGGATAGAGGATATAAAGTGATTATGGCTGCAGCGGATACTTTTAGAGCTGCTGCCATAGATCAACTTGAGGTGTGGAGTGAGAGGGCTGGTGTCGAAATAATAAAGCATCAAGAGGGTTCAGATCCAGCAGCAGTTGTATTTGATGCAATTCAGGCATCAAAAGCTAGAAAAGCAGATGTGTTGATATGTGATACGGCCGGAAGGCTTCACAATAAAAAAAATTTGATGAAAGAACTTGAAAAGATAAACAGAGTAATAGAAAGAGAGTATAAAGAGGCTTTTAAACAGATATTTCTCGTATTGGATGCAACTACGGGACAGAATGCAGTCCAGCAGGCAAAACAATTTACCGAAGTGTGTCCTGTAGATGGTATAATACTCACTAAACTGGATGGCACTGCTAAAGGTGGAATCGTAATATCTATAAAGCACAGTTTAAATATACCTGTAAAATTAATAGGAGTTGGAGAAGGCATTGACGATCTACAGGAATTTAAAAGTAGGGATTTTGTGGAGGCATTATTTTAAATCCTGTTAAGTATAAATACTTGACAGCATTTATTAATTTTGATATTATTTATTTGGTTAAGGTTTGGTATATGTTATTTATTTTATTAAATAAAAGAGATGATAGCGTGGAAGAGAGAATACGACTTTCCGTATTGCTTGATATATATGGTGAACTTTTAACAAAAAAACAGAGAGATGTAATGGAACTTTATTATGATGAAGATTTGTCTTTAAGGGAAATAGCAGAGCATACCAATACAAGCAGACAGGCGGTATACGATATTATAAAAAGATGTCATAAGCTTTTACTAGAGTATGAGGATAAATTACATATATTGAAAAAAAGAAAAAATTTAGAAGAAAATAAAAAATCTATCTTGAAATTTATAGATTCCCTTTGTTGCAGTGGAAATGAGGAAGTTTTAAACAAGGTAAAAGATTATGTAAAAAAGAATATTTAATTTAGGAGGATTAGAATGGCTTTTGAAGGATTGGCATCTAAGCTTCAGGAGACATTAAAAAAGCTTAGAGGTAAAGGTAAACTTTCTGAAAAAGATATAAAAGATGCTATGAGAGAAGTAAAGCTAGCACTTTTGGAAGCAGATGTTAATTACAAAGTGGTAAAATATTTCATAAAAAGTGTCAGCGAAAAATGCCTGGGTGAAGAAGTACTGAAGAGTTTGACTCCAGCACAACAGGTCATAAAAATAGTGAATGAGGAACTTACGGCTTTAATGGGAAACAGCCACAGTTCGATTGAATATAATTCCAATGGGCTGACTACAATAATGTTGGTGGGCCTGCAGGGCGCAGGGAAAACAACTATGTGTGGCAAATTAGCTCTACAGTTGAGAAAAAAGAATAAAAAGCCGCTTTTGGCAGCTTGTGATATATACAGGCCGGCTGCAATAAAACAGCTCCAGATAGTTGGAAAAGAAATAAGCATACCAGTGTTTTCCATGGGAGATAAGGCAGCAGCGGTGGATATATGCAAAGGAGCTGTGGAGTATGCTAAAAATAATAATTTCAATGTACTCATAGTGGATACGGCGGGTAGACTTCAGATAGATGAAAAATTGATGAATGAATTGGGCCAGATTAAGGAAGAGGTCAATCCCGATGAAATACTGCTTGTAGTGGATGCCATGACAGGTCAGGATGCAGTAAATGTGGCCTCAAGCTTTAATGAGAAGCTTAACATAAGCGGAGTGATACTTACAAAATTGGATGGAGATACTAGAGGAGGGGCTGCACTTTCTATAAAGTCTATGACCGGAAAACCAATAAAGTTTATTGGTGTCGGGGAAAAGATGAATGATTTTGAAGTCTTTTATCCGGATAGAATGGCTTCAAGAATACTTGGCATGGGAGATGTGCTTTCTCTTATAGAAAAAGCACAGCAATCTATTGACAAGGAAGAAGCTGAAAAGCTTGGAAGCAGGATGCTGACCAAAGAGTTTAATTTTGAGGATTTCCTGTCTATGATGCAGCAGGCTAAGAAGCTGGGACCTTTAAGCAAGCTTATGGAAATGGTACCTGGAGTCAATGCCAGGGAATTTCAAGGAATTGACTTTTCAAAAGGAGAGAAAGAGCTGGTAAAAATTGAGGCTATAATCAATTCCATGACTTTAAAAGAGAGAAGAAATCCATCGATTATAAGTGCTTCTTCATCTAGAAAGAAGAGAATAGCACAGGGATCTGGCACTACAATACAGATGGTAAATAAGCTTCTTAAGGAGTTTACGCGAATTAAAAAGATGATGAAACAGTTTGGTGGAATGAAAAAAGGTTTTAAAAAGGGACCATTTGGAAAGCTCCCTTTTTAGATATAGTAGTAAAATAGTTTGTTGTCCACTTTAAGGAGGTGATATAGATGGCTGTAAAGATAAGATTGAGGAGAATGGGTGCAAAAAAGGCTCCCTTTTATAGAATAGTTGTGGCAGATTCAAGGTTTCCAAGAGATGGTAGATTTATAGAAGAAATAGGGTATTATAACCCTACGACTGACCCTAATACTGTTAAATTTGATGAAGAAAAAGCTATAAAATGGATAAAAAATGGAGCTCAACCAACTGAAGTAGTTAAGAAGATTTTCGATAAATCTGGATTGAAGGATAAACTTGGTAAGTAGTTAACTGGGGGTGTATTAAGTGAAAGAGCTAGTGGAAATAATTGCTAAATCGTTAGTGGATAACCCAGATATGGTTCAAGTAAATGAGATTGTAGGTGAGCAGTCTATAATTCTTGAATTAAAAGTTGCACAAGAAGATATGGGAAAGGTAATAGGTAAACAGGGGAGGATAGCTAAAGCTATAAGAACTGTTGTAAAAGCAGCAGCTATAAAGGAAAATAAGAGGGTTGTTGTGGAGATAATATAAGAGTTAGATTATCTAACTCTTATATTTGTATTTGAGTATAATGTGAATTCTTGAATAAACCAATTGAAACCATATATGTTTTAAGTTACATTATAGTGGAAAAGAGGTGGATGAAATCTGCTTATTATAAATGTGATCTTAAAATTTTAATTGCAGCATGATTTAATTTTTAATATGCAGAATATTACTCTATGAAAAAATTTATAACTATAGGGGAAATAATAAATACACATGGAATAAAAGGGGAGTTAAAGGTATATCCGCTGACCGATGATCCTAAAAGATTCAATAAATTGGATGTAGTGTATATAGAGGGAGTACCGAAGAAAATACTTGAATGTAAGTTTCAATCCAACAGAGTTATACTTAAAGTTCAAAGTATTGATTCCATAGAAGAAGCCCTTCCCTATAAGGGAAAATACCTGGAAGTTCCAAGAGAGAATGCAGTTGAGCTGAAGGAAGGAACATATTTTATTGCGGATATAATAGGTTGTTCTGTAGTAGATGAAGAAGGTGTATTTTATGGGAAAGTTGGAGATGTACTTCATACTCACAGCAATGACGTATACTGGATAAAGGGGAAAGATGAACTGCTTATTCCCGCCATAAAGGATGTAATAGTGAATATAGATGTGAAAAAAGAAGAGATAGTTATAAAGCCGGTGAAAACATGGATGTAAAGATAGACATACTCACTCTTTTTCCCCAGATGTTTGATGTATTTAATTATAGCATAATAGGAAGAGCACTCAGAAATAATATATTGAGTATAAATACCATTGATATAAGAGAATTTACTAAGGATAAACACAGAAAAGTAGATGATTACCCATATGGCGGCGGGGCTGGTATGATAATGACTGTACAGCCTATTGTTGATTGTATAAAAGAAGTAAAGACTAGAAACAGTGGGAAAGTTATTTATTTAGGACCTAGGGGAAAAACATTTAACCAATCTATTGCAAGAGAACTTTCAAGAGAAAGTGAATTGATATTTTTGTGTGGGCATTATGAAGGAATAGATGAGAGAGTATATAAATATATAGATATGGAAATATCTATTGGTGATTTTGTAGTAACTGGTGGTGAAATGGCATGTATACCAATTGTAGACAGCATATGCAGAATGATACCTAATGTACTGTCCAGTAAGGAAAGCTATATGGAGGAATCCTTTTACAATGGATTGCTTGAATATCCACAATATACCAGACCGGAATGTTTTCAAGGAAACGATGTACCTGAAATTCTCTTATCAGGACACCATGAAAATATAAGAAGATGGAAGAGAGCAAAATCCCTTATAATTACCAGAAATAAGAGACCAGATTTATTTAAAAAAATCTCATTATCAGAAGAAGACAAAAAGCTTATCAAACTCTATGATGAAAATAGATAATAAATATATTTTTAAAATAAGTTGAAAATGAAATGCATATGTGTTAAAATTTGTTTGTGCTGCACGAGCGTTCCGCTGTCTGTAAATATGCTGGATAAGAACGTTGAATAATTATTAGGAGGTAATGCACAGTGTTAGATATAATAAAACAGATAGAAGGTAAACAGATTAGAACAGATTTACCGGATTTTAATGTAGGAGATACGGTAAAAGTCCACGTAAAGATTAAAGAGGGAAACAGGGAAAGAATACAGATTTTTGAAGGTGTAGTTTTAAAGAGGCAAAATGGAGGAATAAGGGAAACTTTTACAGTTAGAAGAGTTGCCTATGGTGTAGGAGTTGAAAGAACATTTCCAGTTAATTCTCCTATAATAGATAAGATACAGGTAGTGAGAAGAGGTAAAGTGAGAAGAGCAAAATTATACTACTTAAGAGATAGAGTAGGTAAAGCAGCTAAGGTAAAAGAAATATTAAGATAAAAAGGGGCTTTATAAAGTCCCTTTTTTAAGTATTAAGGTGGTGTAAATTTTTAATGAAGGAATTGATAGAAATAGGTAAGTCCATATTGATAGCTGTTGTAGCAGCGTTTTTAATCATAACCTTTGTATTTGAAACTGTAAGTGTAGATGGACATTCTATGGATCCTACTTTAAACAATGGAGATAGGCTGATTGTAGAGAAAGTAAGTTATTACTTTAGAGCGCCTAAGCCCGGTGACATAGTGGTAATAAAATATCCTGCTGATCCTAAGGAAAAGTTTATTAAAAGAGTAGTAGGCGTTGGAGGGGATAGAGTAAAGATTGAAAATGGAAAGTTATACGTAAACGATGTTGTAAAAAATGAGCCCTATATATTGGAAGCTATGACGTCAAATTTTAATGAAGTTACAGTACCTGAAAATACAGTATTTGTAATGGGGGATAATAGAAACAACAGCAGGGACAGCAGATTTCCTGATGTGGGATTTGTAAGCTATAAAATGGTGGTCGGAAGAGCGGCATTTAGGATATATCCTTTTAATAGAATGGGAGGGTTAAGCACAGTTCAAAATTAGAAAGGAAGAAATTTTATATGACTATAAATTGGTTTCCCGGGCATATGGCCAAAACCAGAAAAGAAATAAAGGAAAATCTAAAATTAGTAGATGTGGTTATAGAGATGAGAGATGCCAGGATAATAAGATCCAGTAAAAACCCGGATATAGAGGATATATGTGGTTCTAAACCCAGGATGATACTGTTGAATAAAAGTGACTTGGCGGAGGAAAATATAACTAAATTGTGGGTGGAATATCTTTCTAAAGACAGTATAAGTGTATTGTCGGTAAACTGTAATACAGATAGAGGTTTGAAAAATATAAAAACTGAGGTAAATAAACTTTTAAAAGAGAAGCATAGTAGAATGAAGAAAAAGGGAATTTCTAAGATAATTGACAGGGCAATGGTAGTAGGTATACCCAATGTGGGAAAATCTTCTCTTATAAATAAATTAGCTAAAGGCAGGATAGCTAAAATTGGGGATAAACCTGGAGTTACTAAAAGTAAACAGTGGATTAAAACTAAATTGGGGATAGAGCTTATGGATACTCCGGGAATATTGTGGCCAAAACTTGAAAGTGAAGAAACTAGACTTAATTTGGCATTTACTGGGGCAATAAAAGATGAGATTATGGATATAGAAGAGCTGACATTGAATCTTGTAGAATTTTTGTGTAGGTATTATCCAGACAGGCTTAAAGCCAGGTATAAACTTGATAGATTAAGTGAAATGCCTTTGGAGAATGTTGAAAACATAGCTAGAAAAAGAGGAGCTATAGTTTCCGGTGGTAGAGTGGACTACAATAGAGTATCTGTTTTGATTTTGGATGAATTTAGGGGAGGAAAATTGGGGCCTATCTCTCTGGAAAGACCCTAGAAAATTCTGAAAGGTGTATATTAAATGAACATGGATAATTTTAATTGGAATAGACTAGAAGAATATAAATTTGAGGATATAAAGAGAAAAGTGAATTTTGTAAAGAAAAATTATTTCCATTTGAAAGAAGATATTATAGATAAAATACTGAGGGATTTAAAATCTGACAGCAGAAAAAATGTAAATGCTCTATCTGTAAGTTTCTATAATTTTGTTGTAAATAAAAAAAGAGAAATAAAAAGAATAAAAGAGATGTATTCCTTCGATAAAAAATTTGGCCGCTATATATATACTGCAGGAGCAGATGAAGTAGGAAGGGGACCGCTGGCAGGTCCTATAGCTGCTGCTGCAGTTATATTGAATTTGGATTGTAAAAATGATGAAGAACTTATTCTGGGAATAAAAGATTCAAAAAAACTTACTCCAAGACGGAGGAGTGAACTTTCAGAGGAAATAAGGCATAGGGCTTTAGGATATAATATTTCGGTTATAAATAATGTGGAAATAGATAAAAGGGGAATTTCCTGGTGCAATAATGAAGTATTAAAAAGAGCCGTAGAAGGGTTGAAATTGCCCGTAAATATGGTCTTGTCTGATGGATATTCCATAAAAAATTTATATAACAACAACGAATTTATAATAAAAGGTGATGCTAAAAGTGCAAGTATAGCAGCGGCTTCAATTATAGCCAAGGTTTACAGGGACAGCCTTATGAAAGAATATTCCCATATATATACTGAGTATGGATTTGAGCATAATTCAGGCTATGGGACTGAAGAACATATAAAAGCTATAAAAAAATATGGGATCTGCAAGATACACAGAAAAAGTTTTTTGAAAAATATAATGTGAATTATTAAAATTCGAATCAAAAAAAGTATATAACTTATATTTGAAAAGCATCTTTAATAAGCTTTACGGATGGAATGTTATTATAGGTGTTGAATATTATTTCTATGACATCAAATCTAAAATTAAATTTATATAATTTTTTTTTCATTATATATACAGTGGCTGTTTTATATATTTTAGCTTGTTTGGAATAATTTACGGCTTCACAGGGGCTTCCATATAACTTGCCATAACGGGATTTAACTTCTACAAAACAGAGATAATTTCCGTCTTTTCCTATAATATCAACTTCTCCTGTTTTACACCGAAAATTTCTTTCCAATATTGTGTATCCAATTTCTCTAAGGTAATTTTCAGCTACATCCTCACCCAGGGAACCTATATTCTTATTGAAAGAATGCATGGATTTTCCACCTTCTATTTTTAGAATTTTTTATTATTATAGCATTTATATCGAATACTTGCATTGTATATAGTATTTAAGCTCAAAAATTAATTTTATGTATAGGTTTTCCTATCTGTGTACATCTATTGAAATTGTTTTTAATTCGCTGATAAAATTTGGCATATATACATTTATGCAGATCAGTAAAAAAAATATAGAGAGTACACTTCCAATACTTATCATATCACTATTCTTCCTTCCTATTCCTGTGAGAATCAATACAATGCCCACTATAAGACCTAGTATAACTAAAAGAAAGTACATATAATATTCCCCCTAACAATGTTTAAAATTTATCCTAAATTATATATATTATACAATTATTGTAAATATAAATAAAGATATTTTTAACTAAAATAGAAATTAAAGTAAATATAATTAATTGACTTTACATGTAACCACCACCAGTAAACTTCCTATAGCACAGTGCTTCAGTTAAGTGGGATTCGTTTATACATTCACTGTGATCTAAGTCTGCTATTGTCCTGGAAACTTTTAGAATTTTACTGTAAGCTCTAGTTGTCAATTTATATTTAGAATAAATTTTTGCAAGTATTTCTATAGATTTTTTATTGAGTTTACAGTATTTTTTAATTAAAGTGCTGTTCATTTCTGAATTATACTGTATTCCATGATTCATGAATCTTTTCTTCTGAATTTTTCTGGCGTCTTCCACTCGTTTTCTTATTGATTTAGAAGATTCGCTTTTTTTGGAATTCTGGATGTCTTTGAAGTTTAAAGAGGTTACGAAAGTAAATAGATCTATTCTATCCATAAAGGGACTTGATAGTTTTGATATATACCTCTTTCTCTCATAATCTGTACATGTACAATGTTTACCAGAAGCAAAGTTTCCACAAGGACATGGGTTGGTGGCCATTATGGTCATGAAGTTGCATGGGAAGGAGACTCTGCCAGAGCATCTGTTTATTGTTATTCTCTTTTCTTCTAAAGGCTGTCTTAAAACTTCCAGCACATTTTTTTTGAATTCAAGTACTTCATCCAAAAAAAGTACACCATTGTGCGCTAAAGATATCTCACCGGGCATTAAATTATTTCCACCTCCTATGAGAGCAGCTGCTGTGATGGTGTGATGGGGACTTCTAAAGGGTGGTTTGGTTATAAGACCTTCGTTTGTATTTAAATTTCCAGTAACGCTGTATATTTTAGTGACTTCTAGGGATTTTTCGTAATTCAAATTTGGAAGTATAGTTGGAACTCTCCTGGCCATCATAGTTTTACCAGAGCCAGGCGGGCCAGCCATGAGTACATTATGATTTCCAGCAGAAGCTACTTCCAGGGCTCTTTTGCAACTTTCCTGCCCAAATACATCTGAAAAGTCCAGAGTGGAATGTGGAATTTTAGATGACACTCTTTTATGCTTATAAGGAAGTAGATCCCTGTATTTTATAAAATATACTATTTGCTTTAAATTCTCAAATGCGTAACAATTTACTCCTTTTATAGAAGAGCATTCCTCTGCATTTTCAATAGGAACTATAAAATTTTTTATATTGTTTTTTATACCCTCTAATGTTATTGGGAGTACACCCCTTACTTTATTTAAATTGCCGGATAAGGACAATTCACCTAGTATTAAAAAATCTTCCCAATCATAAAAATTCATTTGCCCTGTGCATATAAGTATGCCAACGGCTATAGGAAGATCAAACAGAGAACCTGCTTTTTTCATATCTGCTGGAGCTAAATTTACTACTATTTTTTTTATAGGAAATTCAAATCCTGAATTTATTATTGAAGCTTTTACTCTTTCTTTAGATTCTTTTACAGAAGTGTCTGCCAGGCCAACTATGTTGAAGGAGGGAAGCCCTCTTTCAATGTCTACTTCTACTGAAACTATACTTCCATCTATGCCTAAAAAGGAAGATGTATTTAATTTGATAGCCATATTATTATCACCTCTGCTTAATTCTTGACAATAATATTTTGTTTTAAACTTTTAAAGATAAAACACTGTAAATTTTGAATAAAATAATGGGATTGTGAACATAATTTTTACATAATTATATTTATAGGATGTGAATTATTTATGAACATATATGATCTGTGGTTTGCTTCTGTTAAAGTATCGAATAAAATAAAAAATAATATATTAAAGAAATTTAAAGGTACAAAAAATATATACATACATAGTATTTATAATAATGATTCTATATTTTTAGATAGTGGTTATAGTAAAATATATGATGAATTAAAGAAGTCCTGGAATGAAGGCAGATTGAAAGATCTGATGGAGTATTCTTTAGAAGAAGGTATAGAAACGGTGAATTGTTGTGAAAAGAATTATCCTTATAAGTTAAAAAATTATGATGACTCTCCGGCAATTTTGTTTTATAAGGGAGATATTGATATTTTAAACAATTTGAGTATAGCAATAGTAGGAGCCAGAGATTGTAGTTTATATGGAAAAAATGCAGCTCTATTGATAGGTAGAGAGATTTCTGCAAATAATTTAAATATAATAAGCGGCATGGCAAGGGGAATTGACAGCTGTGCCCATAGAGCTGCAATTGAAAATGACGGGTATACCTGTGCTGTACTTGGTTCAGGAATAGATGTGGTATATCCTAGAGAGAACAGGGGATTATATGAGGATATTTTAAAAAAAGGATGTGTGATATCTGAATTTATTCCCAAGACAAAACCTTATCCTTACAATTTTCCGATGAGGAATAGAATTATAAGTGGTCTAAGTGATGTGGTAATTGTAATTGAAGCTGGGGATAAGAGCGGGGCCTTAATAACTGCCGGTTGTGCTTTGGAACAGGGGAAAGATGTTATGGCTGTACCTGGTTCTATATTTTCCCCTAAAAGTAAGGGCGCAAATAATCTTATAAGAGAAGGAGCCTATGTATTTACCTGTATGGAGGATTTGTTTCAAATGCTGCCTGTAGAGTATACGAAGGAGAAATGCGTAAAAGACCATAGGTTAAATGCTGAAGAGGAAAAAATATGTAAAATTATTGGTCATATTCCCATACATATAGATGAAATATGCAGGGTAACTGATATTGACATAAAACGATTATATGAGTTATTATTTGAATTGCAATTAAAAGGTGAAATAATATGTCTTCAGGGAAATTATTATGCAAAAATTGAAGACAATCAAGATATTATCAAGTGATAGTTAGGTTCAGGTGGGGTTTACACAAGGAATACTTTTATCTATCTGAACTTTACAGGAACTTATCCAAATGCGCAGCAGTGCTTATGTCCATAATTACAAAGAAGGAGTATTAGCAAGCGTTTGGGTAAAATAAGGTATGGTTAAATAAGGGGGTGTAGACTCTGAATTAAGATATTCAGAGTGCGATATGGGACAAAAATTGGTTATAGTTGAATCACCAGCTAAGGCTAAGACTATAGGAAAGTATTTAGGAAAAAATTATGTGGTTAAAGCTTCTATGGGTCATGTTAAGGATCTTCCCAAGAGCCAATTGGGAGTTGATATAGATAATGAATACAATCCTAAGTATATAACGATAAGGGGAAAAGGGGAGCTTTTAGATAAGCTTAAAAGAGAGGCAAAAAAAAGTGAAAAAATATATTTGGCGACAGACCCGGATAGAGAGGGAGAGGCAATCTCCTGGCATTTATCTCATGTGCTTAAATTAAATGAAAGTGAAAAATGTAGAATAGAGTTTCATGAGATCACCAAAAATGCTATAAAAAGTTCAATAAAATCTCCGAGGACTATAAATATAAATTTAGTTAATGCTCAGCAGGCCAGAAGAGTGTTAGATAGATTGGTTGGATATAAAATAAGTCCGATACTTTGGAAAAAAATTAAATGGGGATTGAGTGCAGGAAGGGTCCAGTCTGTAGCACTTAAAATGATATGTGAGAGAGAAAAAAGCATAATAGACTTTAAACCTCAGGAGTATTGGACTATAGAGTGTGAACTTCATAAAAAAACCTCAGTTAAGTGTTTTAATGTGAAATTAACTACCTTTGATAAAAAGAAAATTGAGATTAAAACAAAAGAGGAGACGGATAAAATTATAAAGGATCTAGAGAAAGGACAGTTTATTGTAAATTCAATAAAAACTACATGTAAGAATAAGATGCCCTTACCTCCTTTTACTACTAGTACATTACAGCAGGATGCTTATAAGAAATTAAACTTTTCAACTAAGAGAACTATGGCTGTAGCCCAACAGTTATATGAGGGTGTGGATATAAAGGGTTATGGAACTGTAGGCCTTATAACCTATATGAGGACAGATTCGGTAAGAATTTCTAGGGAAGCTCAAGAGATTTGCAGAGATTATGTGATAGATAAATTTGGGAAAGAATATATAGAGGAAAAACCTAGAAATTTCAAAAGCAAGAAAAAAAACATACAAGATGCCCATGAGGCAATAAGGCCTACCTACATGGAAATAGAGCCTGATAGGGCTAAAGAGAATTTAAAACCGGAACAGTATAAGCTCTATAAATTGATATGGAATAGATTTCTGGCAAGTCAAATGGCTTCTTCAAAAATTGATGTTACTTCTATAAATATAGTAAATAGTAGATATGGACTTAAAGTAAGCGGATCCAGTGTTAAATTTGATGGGTTTATGAAAGTCTATGAATATGCAACTGAAGATGAAAGGGCAAATAGAGCACTGCCGAAACTTGAAAAGGGAGAACTGCTTTTTAAGAAATCTATAGAGGGCAAACAGCATTTTACACAGCCTCCAGCTAGATTTTCAGAAGCTTCTCTTGTAAAGACGCTTGAGGAAAACGGAATAGGAAGGCCCAGTACCTATGCACCGATTCTGTCTACGCTTTTGGATAGAAAATATATACAGAGGGAAAAGAAAACACTAATTCCTACTGAATTAGGGAATATAGTAAATAATATATTAAGTGAATATTTTAAACAAATAGTGGATGTGGAATTTACTGCTGAAATGGAATCCAAGCTGGATTCTGTTGAAGAGGGAAAAGATAATTGGAGAAAGGTAGTTGATGAGTTCTATAAACCGTTGAAAAAATCTATTGAGGTAGCAGAAAAAGAGGTCTCTAAAATTACAATAGAAGATAAGGTAACGGATATAAAATGCGATAAGTGTGGAAGAAATATGGTGATAAAGCATGGAAGATTTGGAGATTTTTTAGCGTGTCCGGGCTATCCTGAGTGTAAAAATACAAAGCCAATAGTTGAGGAATTAGATGTTGAGTGTCCTAAATGCGGAGGAAAGATTTTAGTTAAAAGAAGCAGGAAGGGCAGAAAATTTTATGGATGCAGCAATTACCCCAAGTGTGATTTTGTAAGTTGGGCTGAACCTGTAAAGGAAAAGTGTCCTGTATGCGGAAGTTATATGGTAAAAAAGTACAGTAAAGTTAAAGGAAATTATTTGGAATGCTCTAATTCAGAATGTAAATACAGACAATATAATGTTGAGGAAGGTAAAGAGGAAGGCAAAGAAATAAAAAAAGTGGATAGGGTTTAAAGTAGTTAAGTGGTTTAAGATATGATATAGTTTAATTATATTAGAAGATATGGTTGAATTATAATAATTGTTATGTTATCATAATTAATGTGTAAAGAATAATTCTAAATATTTTAAAAAATCTAAAACATTTAGAATTATGTAGTCTAAAGCTCTAGATAAAGATCTTTTTCACGATAATATAAAAAATATGACAAAATTGGAATTACAGTATTTATATAGATAAAATAAAACTAGTAGATACAAGGAGGATTATAAATGACATCACTATTAAACAAAACAAGAAAATTGAATAAGATACTACAAAAATCAGGAACAGAACCAGTAGTTTTTGACGACATATGTAAATTATTAAGTGAAGTTTTAGGCTGTAATGTTTACATTATAAGTAGAAAAGGAAAAATATTGGGATATAATTTCCCAGATGGTTTTGAGTGTGATACTGTTAAGGAAAAGGTAATAAGCGAAATGAGATTCCCTGAGCATTATAACAATAAGTTGTTAAATGCCCGCGAAACTCTTCCTAATTTGTCCAATCATGGGATCTGTGTTTTTGAAGATGGAAGCCCTTGTAATCTGGACAATAAGATCACCACTATAGTTCCTATAATTGGAAACAGAGAAAGACTTGGGACTTTGCTGCTGGCAAGTTTTGGGGAGAAATTTATAGATGAAGATCTCGTATTGGCGGAGTACAGTGCTACTATAATAGGGCTTGAGATATTAAGGGCCAAAAATGATGAGATAGAAGAAGAAGCCAGAAAAAAAGCTGTGGTTCAATTGGCAATTGGAACTCTGTCTTATTCTGAATTGGAAGCAGTGGAACATATATTCAGTGAATTGGATGGAAATGAGGGATTACTGGTAGCTTCAAAAATAGCAGATAAGGTGGGAATAACCAGATCTGTAATTGTAAATGCACTTAGAAAATTTGAAAGTGCAGGGGTTATAGAATCAAGATCTCTTGGTATGAAGGGAACCCACATCAAGATATTGAATGAAAAATTATTAGATGAATTGAAAAAAATAAAGTGATATGAATTAAAAAAATAATTTTTTTTATTGAATAGACATAGTCATTATGATATACTACAAAAGGTAGTAAAATACACACATTGTCTAATTCATAATAAGGTGCCTTTGGTCATTTATGAATATGAGGATAATGGAGGTAAAACCTAGGAGGGAAAAATAAATGTCAGTTATTTCTATGAAACAATTATTAGAAGCAGGTGTTCATTTTGGACATCAGACGAGAAGATGGAACCCTAAAATGGCTCCTTATATTTTTACAGAGAGAAACGGGATCTATATAATAGATCTACAGAAGACGGTGAAAAAAATTGAAGAGGCCTATGATTTCATAAAGAAAATTGCAGAAGAGGGAAAGGATATATTGTTTATTGGTACGAAAAAGCAGGCTCAGGAAGCCATTCAGGAAGAAGCAAAGAGAAGCAATATGTATTATGTGAATAATAGGTGGCTTGGTGGTATGCTTACTAATTTTGTCACTATAAAAACTAGAATAGGCAAATTAGAGGAACTGGAAAAAATGGAGGAGGACGGTACATTTGAGGTTCTCCCTAAAAAAGAAGTTATAAAATTGAAAAATAAGAAGGAGAAATTGGAGAAAAATTTGGGCGGAATTAAGAATATGGATGCCAAAAATGTAGGAGCATTATTTGTTGTTGATCCAAGAAAAGAGAGGAATGCTATATCAGAAGCTAAAATTTTGGGAATCCCTGTAGTAGCTATAGTTGATACAAATTGTGATCCTGATGAAGTGGATTATGTTATACCAGGAAATGATGATGCTATAAGAGCTGTTAAATTGATTACTTCTAAAGTAGCAGATGCTGTAATGGAAGGCAGACAGGGAGAGCAGTTAGCTGAAGAATAGTTTATATAATGGAATACAAGAGGATCAAATACAAAAATGTGAGAGGAGTTGAAAAAAGCCGCTATATGGCAAGTAATGAACATTGTAAGTCGGCCACATATTTTATGTTTTTAAATAGCGGAATATATTTATGATAACTGCACAAATGGTAAAAGAACTCAGAGAGAGAACTGGAGCAGGAATGATGAACTGCAAAAAAGCTTTGAAGGAAGCCAATGGTGATACTGAAAAGGCTATTGAAATATTGAGAGAAAAAGGGTTAGCTGCTGCAGCTAAAAAATCTGGTAGAATAGCTTCGGAGGGGTTGGTTAAAACCTATGTTTCAGAAGATGGAAAAACGGCATCAATAGTAGAGGTAAATTGTGAAACCGACTTTGTAGCAGTGAATTCGGATTTTGTAAGTTTTGTGGACAATTTAGCAAAACAGATAATCAGTTCTAATTCTTCTACCGTAGAAGAATTACTTAAGGAAAAATATATATTAGATGACAGTAAAACTGTGGGGGAAACATTAATAGCTCTGATTGCAAAATTAGGAGAAAATATGGCGGTAAGGCGATTTAAAAAGTTTTCTGTTTCCAAGGGATTAATTGAAAGCTACATTCACGGCGGGGGCAGAATAGGAGTCCTGGTGAAACTGGAGTGTGATAATCAAGACCATATTTTAAAAGAAGTTGCAAAGAATGTGGCTATGCAGATAGCTGCTACAAATCCATTGTTTTTAGATAAAAATTCAGTAGATGACAATACTCTAAATAAAGAAAAAGACATATACAGAGTTCAGGCATTAAATGAGGGGAAACCTGAAAAAATTGTAGATAAAATAATTATGGGAAAAATTCAAAAATATTATAAAGAAAACTGTCTGATTGAACAGATATGGGTTAAAGATTCCGATTTTACTATTGATAAATATATTAAGAATAAATCGAAAGAAATTGGTGCACCGATAAAAGTGTCTGATTTTGTTAGATTTGAAAAGGGCGAAGGAATAGAGAAGAAAGAAGAAGATTTTGCCGAGGAAGTTCGTAAGCAGATAGAGAGTAAATAGTAACTGAAAAGAGAACACTGGGTGTTCTCTTTTTTTAAGATGTGAAAAAACTGTAAATTTTAAGTTTCACTTTATGATAATTTGGAGGTATAATATATATGAGTTTAGCTAAATACAAGAGAATAATGCTTAAACTTTCAGGAGAAGCTCTCGCTGGGAAAAAGGGCTATGGAATAGATTTTGGTGTGACGAAAAATATAGCTATTGAGATAAGAGAGCTTATATCCATGGGGGTATCAGTGGGAATTGTAGTTGGTGGTGGAAATATATGGAGAGGCAGAAGCGGAATAGGGATGGACAGGACAACAGCTGATTATATGGGAATGCTTGCTACGTGTATAAATGCACTGGCACTTCAGGATTCACTTGAAAATTTAGGAGTGACTACGAGAGTACAGACAGCTATAGAGATGAGAGAAGTGGCTGAGCCTTTTATAAGAAGAAGGGCAATGAGACATTTGGAAAAAAATAGGGTTGTTATATTTGCAGCAGGTACTGGAAATCCTTATTTTTCAACAGATACTACAGCATCGCTTAGAGCAGCGGAAATAGAAGCAGATGTTATACTCCTTGCAAAAAAAGTAGACGGTGTATATGATAAGGATCCACATAAATACAGTGACGCAAAAAAATTTGACAAATTAACTTATATTGAAGTACTTGAGAGAGGACTTCAGGTGATGGATTCTACAGCTACATCCCTTTGTATGGACAACAATATACCTATTTTAGTATTTGGTCTAGATGATCCGGAAAATATAAGAAAAATTGTGGCTGGAGAAAAAATTGGTACTATTGTTTGCAAAGAATAAAAGAGGAGGTATTTTATATGATTAAGGATACTTTGAAAAGTGCAGACGAGAAAATGGGGAAAACTATAGAATCTTTAAAAAGGGAACTAGCTTCAATGAAAGCTGGGAGAGCTAATCCTGCCATACTGGATAGAATAGAGGCAGAATATTATGGGACAATGACTCCTATAAATCAAATGGGGAACATATCTATTCCAGAGGCCAGAATGCTTGTAATACAGCCGTGGGATAAAAATGCATTAAAAGCTATAGAAAAGGCAATATTAAAATCGGACCTGGGTATAAATCCATCTAATGATGGGGAAGTTATAAGGCTTATAATACCTGAGCTGACAGAAGAAACCAGGAAGGATCTGGTTAAGAAGATAAAAAAACTAGGGGAAAATGCTAAAGTGAGTATAAGAGCAATAAGAAGAGATGGTAATGATAAGTTGAAGGCACTTAAAAAAGAAAATGATATTTCGGAGGATGAAATAAAAAAAGCTGAAGTGGAAATCCAAAAGAAAACTGACAGTTTTATAAAAGGTATAGATGGTATAGTTGAAGAGAAAGAAAAAGAAGTTATGTCGTTATAATAATTTTTAAAAACCTGCCTATAGCAGGTTTTTTATGAAAACTAAAATTAGTAATAGTAATGAATGGAGACATACTTATGTTAAGATTTTTTAATGATGGTAGAGAAAAAAAATATAAAAACGAAGATATATCTATTGATTTAAATAATATTCCAAAACATATAGCTATCATTATGGATGGAAACGGAAGGTGGGCCAAGGAACGAAATCTTCCGAGAGTAATAGGACATAAAGCAGGAGTGGAAACTATAAGAGAGATTGTAAAGGAGTGCAGTATTTTAAAAGTAAAATATCTTACATTGTATGCTTTTTCCACTGAAAATTGGAAAAGACCTAAAGATGAGGTAAGTGCACTTATGAATATCCTAGCAGAGTATTTAAAAAAGGAATTTAAGGAATTAGACGATAATAACGTGATAATAAATTATATAGGAGATATATCCAGATTGCCGAATATATGTCAGAAGGAACTTGTTGCATGTCATAAAAATACTGAGGACAATACTGGGTTGACCTTGAACTTGGCATTGAATTACGGTGGAAGGGATGAAATAACTAGGGCCTTTAAATTGATCTATGAAGATATAAAGTCCAAAAAAATAAATGAAGAGGACATAAATGAGAATATGATAGCAAATTATATGTATACTAAGGGTATGCCTGATCCTGATCTCATAATAAGACCCAGTGGAGAACAGCGCTTGAGTAATTTCCTCCTGTGGCAGTGTGCCTATTCGGAATTTTGGTATTCCAATATAAAGTGGCCGGATTTTAGGAAGGAACACCTTTATAAGGCTATTTTTGATTATCAAAATAGAGACAGAAGATTTGGTGGAGTGAAGTGATTTTCATCAGATGATGAAAATTTTTAACACAGCCCAAAATCAACATTGATTGTGAATTGTATATGGAGGTGGATAAGTGAATAATAGATATTTAGGAGCAGTTACACTCATACCCTTTATTCTGATTTTATTTTTAGGTGGAATTTATTTAAAATATGGAATTATGATCATTTCACTTATGGGAATGTATGAGTTTTACAAGGTGATAAAGGGAAGAGGCATAAATGCCATAAATATAATAGGATATTTACTCTGTATAGCGTATTATGTTACTTTAGGTACTGAGGCAAACTATAAATTTGTGTTTTTTACCATAATTGTTTCAATGTTTATGTTATTGTGTATTCCTGTTTTAGATACGGAGTATAATTTTATAGATGTAGCCTGTACTGTATTTGGATTTTTATATGTATCGTTGTTTTTTAGCTCTATGGTTTTGGTTGACAATATGTCTTACGGAAGATATTTTGTATGGATTATCGTTATATCTGCCTGGGGATGTGATACGGCTGCTTATTATACAGGCAGATTTTTAGGCAAGAGGAAACTTTGTCCCAAGGTAAGCCCCAAGAAAACTGTAGAGGGATCTATTGGAGGAATATTGGGAAGTGTGATTATATGCACTCTGTTTGGATTATTTGCCCTTAAAAGGGGTGTGCCAATGACATTACATAATTATGTTGCAATGGGAATTTTATGCGGTTTTTTTTGCCAGTTTGGCGATTTAACTGCCTCTTCGATAAAGAGATATGTAAAAGTGAAGGACTACAGCAATTTAATACCCGGGCATGGAGGCATTTTGGACAGATTTGATAGCATACTTTTTTCAGGAGTAATAGTATTATATTATTTAATGTTTATAGCTTTTATTTAAGAGGGGAAGTATATTTTATGTACTTCTCTATTATTTATTTTATAAGATAAATATGGTATAGTTAAACATGTTAAAATCTTGTTCAACTTATGGTTGTGATTTGATAAGGAGTTGTTATTTATGAAAAAAATTTCAATACTTGGGACTACGGGTTCTATAGGAACTCAAACCCTGGATGTATTGAGAAAAGATAGAGAAAATTTTAAGCTTATAGGGATCTCGGCAAATAGCAATGTGGAAAAGCTTTTGAAAATAGTGGAGGAGTTTAAGCCATTATATGCGGTGGTAACTCAAAAGGAAGCTTATTTAAAATTTAAAGAATATTTTAGGAATAAAAATGCGAATTTAGAAATATTATTTGGTACAGAAGGATTGAATACCATAGCAAGCTTGCCGGAAATTGATATGGTGGTGACTTCAGTGATGGGAATGTCAGGACTGGTTCCAACTATAAGAGCCATTGAAGCGGGAAAAGATATAGCATTGGCGAACAAAGAGACTCTAGTTGTAGGTGGGGAACTGGTTAAAAAGCTAGTGAAGAAAAATAATGTGAATCTGATTCCTGTGGATTCAGAACACAGTGCTATTTTCCAGTGCCTTCAAGGAAATGAAGACAGTGATATAGAAAAAATACTCATAACTGCTTCTGGCGGACCTTTTAGAGGGAAAAACAGAAAAGAGCTTTTGAATGTTACTGTTCAGCAGGCATTAAGACATCCAAAATGGCATATGGGAAAGAAAATCACTGTAGATTCTGCCACACTTATGAACAAGGGATTGGAAGTCATAGAAGCACACTGGCTTTTTGATTTACCTTATGAGAAAATAAAGGTAGTAGTTCACCCTGAAAGTATTGTCCATTCCATGGTAGAATATAAAGACGGAAGTGTTATAGCACAGCTTGCCAGTACAGATATGAGACTCCCTATCCAATATGCCTTATATTATCCTAAAAGAGGTGAACTTGTAGTGGATAGGTTAAACTTCTATAATTTAAAAAATTTGACTTTTGAAAAACCTGATATAGATACTTTTAAACCATTGAAATTGGCTTATGAAGCTGGGAAAATTGGTGGAACAATGCCAGCTATATTGAACTGTGCAAATGAAGAAGCTGTAGAACTTTTCCTTTTAAATAAAATTAAATTTTTAGATATAGGCTACATAGTGGAAATGTGTATGAATAAATTTCCTCCTAAAAATAATTTTCAATTGGAGGATTTACTTCATATAGAAATAAAAGTTAAAGAATATGTAAAAACTAAGTTTGGTAGATAAGAAATATGATTAGGAGGAATAAATTTGTATATAATAGCAGCCATAATTGCCTTTGGGGTATTGATTATAATTCATGAATTGGGACACTTTATAATGGCAAAACTAAATGGAGTAAAAGTTGAAGAGTTTTCCATAGGTATGGGTCCCAGGGTTTTTGGAATAAAGGGAGGAGAAACAGAATATTTAATAAAGCTGCTTCCTATTGGCGGTTACGTAAAAATGCTTGGAGATGAAGGTAAAAGTGATGATCCAAAGGCTTTTAACAATAAGAGTCCCATTAGGAAACTCAGTGTTGTAATAGCTGGGCCCATAATGAATTTCATACTGGGGATTGTTTTGTTTGCAATTATAGCTTCTGCCAGGGGATATGTATCCCCGGTGGTAAAGAGCACAATATCGAATGAACCGGCAGCTATGGCGGGTATTAAAGCTGGTGACAGGATAACCAGAGTAAATAATTCTAAAATTTCAACTTTTGAAGATTTTGTAACTCAAGTGTATACTGCAGGTGGAAATCCCATTAAGGTAACTTATGAGAGAAAGGGAGTCCCAAATCAGGTTATGTTAACTCCGGTCAAGGATAAAAAGGAAAACAGGTATATGATTGGGATTGAGGGAACATTGGTAACCAGCCCTAATATTGGGCAATCCATATCCTATGGATTTATAGAAACTAAATCACTGATAAAGCAGACATTTACTTTTTTTAAGATTCTATTTAGAGGCAAGGCATCAATGAATGATGTGGGCGGCCCCGTAACTATAATAAAGATATCTGGGGCAGCGGCAAAAGCTGGTATACTGAGTTTGCTTGCTTTCTCAGCTTATATAAGTATACAACTGGCTATATTTAATATAATACCATTTCCAGCACTGGATGGGGGATATATATTCTTGTTTTTATTTGAAATAATAACGGGAAGGAAAGTAGATGACAATAAGGTTGGAATGATAAATTATGTGGGATTTGCCATACTGATGGCGCTTATGGTTCTTGTGACAGTAAAAGATATACTTTACCCTGTACAATTTTAGAAAATCGATCTGCCATCTGGGGGTGAAATAATGAAAAGACTGAAAACTAGAAGAATAAAAGTTGGAAGTATATTTATAGGTGATGATTTTCCTGTGGCTGTGCAGTCAATGACTAATACGGACACGAGAGATGTAGAAGCTACCGTAGCTCAGATAAGTGAATTGAAGGGGAATGGATGTGACATAGTAAGATGTGCCGTTCCTGATGAAGAAGCTAGTAACGCACTTAAAAGGATAGTGGAAATGGTGGATGTACCCGTTGTAGCTGATATACATTTTGATTACAGATTGGCTCTTGATTCTATAGAAAATGGGGTTTCAGCTCTTAGGATAAATCCCGGGAATATTGGTGATATATATAGAGTGAAAGAAGTGGCCAAAGAGGCTAAAAAGATGAAAATTCCCATTAGAATAGGAGTAAACTCTGGATCCTTAAAAAAAGACATATTGGATAAGTATGGGAAGGTATGTGCAGAAGCCCTTGTGGAGAGTGCATTGGAACATGTGAGAATACTGGAAAACGTGGGATTTTACGATATAGTCATATCCATAAAATCCTCTAATGTAGCTCAAATGGTGGAAAGTTATAGAAAAATATCTAAAATTGTAAATTATCCACTGCATTTAGGAGTAACTGAGGCAGGCACTGTCTGGAGGGGCACTATAAAATCAGCTGCTGGGATAGGGACTCTTTTGATGGAGGGTATAGGAGACACCATAAGGGTGTCTCTTACTGGAGATCCGGTAGAGGAAGTGAGAGTAGGGAAGGAAATATTAAAGTCCTGCGGCCTTTTAAAAGAAGGGATTGAATTCATATCATGTCCTACCTGTGGTAGAACAGAGATCAATTTAATCGAAATAGCTAAAGAAGTAGAAAATAGGCTTTCAAATGTGCGTAAAAATATAAAAGTAGCTGTTATGGGATGCGTGGTAAATGGCCCGGGAGAAGCAAGGGAGGCAGACATAGGCATAGCTGGCGGAAAAGGAGAGGGACTCATATTTAAAAAGGGAAGTATAGTTAAAAAAGTAAAAGAGAAGGATTTGGTAGATGCCCTTATAGAGGAAGTAGAAAAACTCTGATTATGTGCTTTATATTTGTATTATGAATTGTGAATTGTGAATTGTGAATTGTGAATTGCATAAGGGGGGGTGAATGATGAGCCTTGATATTATGAAAATATTACAGAAAGATTTGGATTATGACTACAATACTTTGGAACAAAATATAGAACTTTTGAAAATACAGTATTTAAGGAAAAGTAATAAATTAAAAGTAGTAGTGAGATCCAGGGAAAATTTAAATAAAGATGTACAGAATAAAATAAAGAGTATAGTCAATAAGAAACTTGGAAGTTTTTTCAATATTGATCTCGTATGCTATAGAGATATATCCAATGTGTCTTTAAAGGAAATAAGTGAAAATTATTGGATTCAGCTGGTGGATGTTATAAGTTCCTATGTACCTATGTGTAGGGAATTTTTATTGAAATCCTCTAGAAAAGTAGAGAAAGATACAGTTAAAATTTACAGTGGAAATGAATTTATATGCGGACTCCTGAAAAATAAGAGTATAGAAAAGCTTATGACCAGGAGTATTAGAGATATATTTGGTGTAAGCTGTTCTGTAATATTAAATTATGATGAAAAGCTAAATTCAGAGAGCTATTTGGAGGAAAGTGAAAAAAAAGAAAAAAAATACATAGAGAATATCTTGAATTGTCGAGAGAGGGAAAATAAAAAGTACAATAATATGCAAAAATTCAATCAGGATTTGAAATATAAAAAAAATTCACAGGGGAATACTGTATCAAGCAGCGGTATTATTATAATTGGAAAGAGTATAAATGGGGATATTACTGATATTAGAAATATAACAGAAGTTTCTAAATCAGTTATTATAAAAGGTGAAATATTTAAGAGAGAAATTATAGAAACTAAGACTGGAAGAAAGATAATTGCTTTTTACATAACAGATTATACCAGCTCTATTATTGTAAAGCTCTTTCCAAAACCTAAAGATGTAGATAGAATAGTGGATGAGGTAAAAGAGGGGCTTTTTTGTATGGTCAGAGGAGAGGTCGTAAATGATATCTATGCCAGGGAATTGGTGATAATGGCCAGAGACATAATTAAAACTCAAAAAAAGATAAAAGAGGATAATGCTCCTAAAAAGAGGGTGGAACTTCATCTTCATACGCAGATGAGTGCAATGGATGCAGTTAGTTCTGCTTCAAGTCTTATTGAAAGGGCGGCCAGATGGAATCATAGAGCTATTGCTATAACTGATCATGGAGTAGTTCAGGCTTATCCGGAGGCTATGGAAGCTGCAAAAAAAAATAATATTAAGGTGATATATGGTATAGAATCCTATCTGGTAGATGACGGAGTGCCTATTGTTATAAATGGCGAAGGTAAAACTTTGGATGACACCTATGTGATTTTTGATATTGAGACAACAGGTTTTTCCAGTATAAATGACAGTATAATAGAAATAGGAGCAGTTAAGGTGAAAGATGGAAAAGTAGTTGATAAATTTAGTGAATTTGTAAATCCAGGAAGAATTATACCGGGCCGTATTGTGGAACTTACAGGAATTACGGATGAAATGGTGGAAAAGTGTCCTAATATAGAGGAAATTTTACCTAAATTTATGGAGTTCATAGGAGATTCTATAGTTGTTGCCCATAATGCCAGCTTTGATGTAGGATTTATAAAGAAGAATTGTAATGATCTGAATTTGAAATTTAAAAATCCAGTTATGGACACTATCCCTCTTTGTAAGTTTTTATTTCCTGAACTCAAAAAATTTAAGTTAAACATAGTGGCAAAGCATCTGGGGATATCTCTTGAAAACCACCATAGGGCAGTAGATGATGCTGGAGCTACCTGCGATATACTTTTAAAATGCTTTGAAATTTTAAGGGAAAGAAATATTTTAAGTCTTGACAGGTTAAATGAGGAATTTTTAAAAAATATAGATGTAAAAAAACAAACTATGTATCATCTCATAATATTGGTTAAAAATCAAACAGGACTTAAAAATTTATATAAACTTGTATCAGAATCCAACTTGAGTTATTTTTTCAAAAAGCCCAGAATGCCCAAAAGCCTGATAATGAAATATAGAGAGGGCCTTATAATAGGCAGTGCCTGTGAGGCAGGGCAGGTATATAAGGAAGTTCTCAGTGGCAAAAGTGATGAAGAATTGAAGGATGTGCTGGATTTTTATGATTATCTGGAAATACAGCCTGTAGGAAATAACATGTTTCTTGTAAGAGAGGGTTTGGTTAAGGATAAAGATGAATTAAAAAATATAAACAAGAGAATATGTGAATTAGGTGAGAAAAATAATATGCCTGTAGTGGCTACCTGTGATGTGCATTTCATGGATCCTGAAGATGAGGTGTTCAGGCGCATAATAATGTCAGGCCAGGGTTATTCTGATGCTGACAATCAACCTCCCCTCTATTTTAGAACTACGGATGAAATGCTCTCTGAATTTGAATACCTGGGCAGGGAAAAAGCAGAGGAAGTAGTTGTGGAAAACACCAATAAAATTGCGGATATGATAGGAGAAGTAAAGCCTATACCGGATGAAACCTTTCCTCCTAAAATCGAAGGGGCGGAAGAACAGATAAAGGACATGACACTAAAAAAAGTTCATTCTATTTACGGAGAAAAGCTTCCTGAAATCGTGGAGAAAAGATTGGATAAGGAATTGAGTTCCATAATAAATAACGGGTATGCAGTGCTCTATTTAATTGCAGAAAAGTTAGTGGCAAAATCCTATAAAGACGGCTATTTAGTCGGTTCAAGGGGTTCGGTGGGTTCTTCTCTTGTTGCGACTATGTCAAATATTACAGAAGTAAACGGACTTCCGCCTCACTATGTTTGCCCAAAATGTAAATATAGTGAATTTTTCACAGATGGCTCTGTAGGCGCAGGTGTTGATCTGCCAGACAAAAACTGTCCCAGATGCGGTGAAAAACTTAAAAAGGATGGCTATGACATACCTTTTGAGACATTTTTAGGATTTTCAGGAGATAAAGAGCCGGATATAGATTTGAATTTTTCTGGAGAATATCAGCCTGTAGTTCATAAATATACGGAAGTGTTATTTGGAGAAGGGCACGTGTTTAGGGCAGGCACTATAGGTACCATAGCTGAAAAGACAGCCTATGGATATGTAAAAAAATATTTGTCAGAAAAGAATATAATTGTCCCCCAGGCTGAAATAGAGAGACTTACCAGGGGATGCACGGGAATAAAGAGAACTACAGGACAGCATCCAGGAGGAGTCATGGTAGTTCCAAGCGACAATGAGATATATAATTTCACCCCTGTGCAGCATCCGGCGGATGACAATGACACGGATATAATAACAACCCATTTTGATTACCATTCCATAAGTGGAAGACTTTTAAAGCTGGATATACTGGGGCACGATGATCCTACGGTGCTTAGGATGCTTCAGGATTTAACGGGGGTTGATCCAAAGAGTATACCTCTTGGGGATCCTAAGGTAATGAGCTTATTTACATCACCGGAAGCACTGGGAGTTACAGAGGAGGAGTTGGGCTGTCCGGTAGGAACTTATGGATTGCCTGAATTTGGAACTAAATTTGTAAGGCAGATGCTGCTGGACACCCATCCTAAAACCTTCTCGGATTTAGTGAGGATATCTGGATTGTCTCATGGTACCGATGTGTGGATAAATAATGCCCAGTACTATATAAAGGAAGGATACACAACTCTTAGGGACTGTATAGCCTGTAGGGATGATATAATGATGTATCTAATTCACAAGGATCTTCCTGCAAAGACAGCTTTCACCATAATGGAGAAAGTAAGAAAGGGGAAAGGGCTTAAAGAGGAGTATGAAAAGGAAATGAAGGAACATGGTGTTCCCGACTGGTATATTGACTCCTGTAAGAAAATAAAGTACATGTTTCCTAAAGGTCATGCTGTGGCTTATGTCATGATGGCTGTTAGAATAGCATATTTTAAAGTGTATTATCCCAAAGCGTATTATGCCACTTATTTTACCGTAAGGGCAGATGAATTTGATGCTGATATTGTGGCTCAAGGGGAAGATGCCATAGAGAAAAAGAGAGATGAACTCTATGGGATGGGAAATAATGCAACTCAAAAAGACAAAGGACTCATTACAATATTGGAATTGTGCTATGAAATGTACAAGAGAGGCATAAGATTTTTGAAGGTGGATTTGTATAAATCCAGTGCAGATAGATTTTTGATAGAGGAGGAAGGGATAAGAATTCCAATAAATGCCCTGGCCGGTGTTGGGGAAAGTGCAGCTAAAAACATAGTGGAGGCCAGGGAAAAGGGAGAATTTATATCCAAGGAGGATTTGAGAATAAGAGCAGGGGTTTCCAAAACTGTAATAGAGACACTGGATAGATATGGAGCTTTAAGAGGAATGCCTGAAACCAATCAACTCTCTCTATTTGCATAGATTCTATAATTTAAATAGAAACATATATAATTTTTCTTGAAATAAAGAATATAGTATGTTAAAATAAAAATGGTAAATCTACAGAAGCTATTATGACATAAAAGAGTGGGTTTGAACCCGCTCTTTCTATTTGTAAAAAACGCAGCGAAAGTTGCGTTTTTAAATTACAAGTAACAAACAACGTTTTTTAAAAGGAGGATTTTAAGTGAGAGAAAATGCCTTAGCGGAAAAAATAATGAAATTTGTGAAACCTGTAGTCAGTGATCTAGGTTATGAACTATATCATTTGGAATTTAAAAGAGAAGGAAAAGATAATTATTTGAGAATATATATAGATAAAAAACAGGGAAACATATCATTGGAAGATTGTGAAAATGTAAGTAGGACAGTTAGTGATATACTGGATAGGGAGGATCCCATAAAAGTTTCTTATTATCTGGAAGTTTCATCACCAGGCATTGAAAGGATACTTTATACAGATGAACATCTGAAAAGGTATATTGGATATGATGTGGTGGTGAATATACAAGGACTTTTAAAAGGTAAGAAAAAATATGATGGAAAACTTTTAGAATTTAATCAAAGTCAATTGAAAATTGATTGTGGGGATGGAAATACAGTTATTCCTAGAGAAAAAATTTCGACTGTAAATTTAAAAGGTGATGTTTAAGGGGAGGTATATTTTAAAATGAATAAAGAGTTTATAGAAGCCTTAAGAGAAATAGTAAGAGAAAAGGGAATAAGTGAAGAGCTATTGTTTGCCACCATAGAGGATGCATTAGTTGCTGCCTATAAGAAAAATTATATGGGGCATGGAGTAAACAATCAGAATGTTAAGGTTACTATGAATAGGGAAAATGGAGAAATTCATGTGTATTCCCAAAAAAATGTAGTGGAAGAATTGAAGGATGAGATTAGTGAAATGAGTTTAGAGGATGCAAAACAATTGGATCCAAACTATAATATAGGTGATACAGTTAATATAGAAGTTACTCCGAGAAAATTCGGGAGGGTAGCTGCACAGGCAGCAAAACAGGTGGTTATCCAGCGAATAAAAGAGGAAGAGAGAAGAATTATATACAGTGATTTTGCAGAAAAGGAAGAGGATATGATAACGGGGACTGTTATAAGGAAAGATAAGAACAACGTTCTTATTGATTTGGGGAAGACAGAAGCAGTTCTTGGCCCCAATGAGCAGATACCTGGTGAAAAGTATAATTTTAATGATAAACTTAAATTGTATATTGTAGAGGTTAAAAACACTACAAAAGGTGCTCAGATTGTGATATCAAGAACTCATCCGGGACTTATAAAAAGACTGTTTGAACTTGAGGTACCTGAGATATTTGATGGGACTGTTGATATAAAGTCTATTGCAAGAGAAGCAGGTTCTAGAACAAAAATTGCTGTACATTCCAGTGATGAGAATGTAGATCCTATGGGAGCTTGTGTTGGACCCAAGGGAGTAAGAGTTCAGAATATAGTAAATGAGTTAAAGAATGAAAAGATAGATATAATAAAGTGGAGTAAACTTCCAGAAGAGTATATAGCCAATGCACTTAGTCCAGCTAAGGTTTTGGATGTGACTTTGGATGAAGATATGAAATTTGCACAGGTTGTAGTAGATGACAATCAATTGTCTTTAGCCATAGGTAAGGAAGGGCAAAATGTAAGACTGGCAGCGAAACTTACGGGATGGAAAATAGATATAAAAAGTAAATCTCAGGTAGAACCGAAAGATGAAGAAGATAAGTTTACTGTGGAACCTGAGAATGGGGAAATTGATTCCTGAATGTTTGAACTTTAAAATAGAGGTGATATGTATATGAAACAAAGAAAAATTCCTAAGAGAATGTGCACAGGCTGTATGGAGATGAAACCTAAAAAGGAATTGATAAGAATAGTAAAGAACAAAGAAGGTGAAGTTTCCGTAGATCCTACTGGAAAGAAAAATGGTAGAGGAGCTTATATATGTAAAGATATTCAATGTCTTGAAAAAGCCTTTAAAAACAATAGGCTTCAAAAAAACCTTGAAGTGCAGATAGATGAAACTTTATATAATAGTTTGAGGGAACAGATAGAAAATAGCAGGTAAATTTCTTGATTGGGGTATGGGTAAAGTGTGCAGGAGAGATTGTAGAGAGATATAATAAGGGGAGAAAACTTTGTTGAACTTGTGGAAAAATGAGAGACTTTAGTTTCGGAGGTGAAGGATTTGTCAAAAATAAGAATTTATGAATTGGCTAAAGAATTAAATATATCCAGTAAAAAATTAATTGAATTATTGCTAGAAGAATTTGGGGTAAAAGTAAAAAACCATATGAGTGCTATAGAAGAAGAAGATGCAGATTTAATTAAGGAATTTATGGAAGAAAATAAGGAGGAAGGAGAGGAAGGAGAAGAAAAAGAAAAGGACAAAAAGAATGATTTGACGAATAAGAAATCCCATAAACGCGGAAATAAAAATGGAAATGCTAAAGAGGTTAATAAAAAAGATGACAGGCAAAAAGAAAAAGGTTTAAAAAATGAGGACTTACAGGAAAGTATAAAGATAGAAGATACTATAACTGTGAAAGAGTTTTCTGAAAAAATAGGTAAGCCTTCTACAGAAGTCATCAAACAGCTTATATTTATGGGGGTAATGGCAGCTATAAATGAGGAAATAGATTTTAATACAGCAAAAAAATTAGGTGAAAAATTTAATATAACTGTACTTAGAGAGGAAAAGGATATAGATAAAGAAGCAGTAGAGCAGGAAGATGAAGAGGATGAGGATACCAATCTAGAAAAAAGACCTCCTATTATAACTGTTATGGGCCATGTGGATCACGGCAAGACATCTCTTTTGGATGCCATAAGAAAATCACATGTAACTGCTACTGAAGCGGGAGGAATAACACAGCATATAGGTGCCTATACTGTTAATATAAATGGTGAAAAAATAACTTTCCTTGATACTCCAGGACACGAAGCTTTTACTGCAATGAGAGCCAGGGGGGCTCAAATTACAGATATAGTTATTTTGGTTGTAGCGGCAGATGATGGAATAATGCCACAAACTGCAGAGGCAATAAATCATTGCAAGGCTGCAGATGTACCTATAGTTGTGGCTATAAATAAAATAGATAGGCCAGGAGCTAATGTCGATAAAGTAAAGCAAGGTCTGACAGATTATGATTTGATACCTGAGGATTGGGGAGGAAATACAATATGCATACCAGTATCTGCCCATACTAAAGAGGGAATTGATACATTACTTGAGATGGTACTTTTAACAGCAGAAATGCTGGAACTAAAAGCAAATCCTCACAGAAATGCAAAGGGAACTGTCATAGAGGCGAAGTTAGATAAGGGAAGAGGAGCTGTTGCCACTTTGTTAGTTCAAAATGGAACACTTCATATAGGAGATTCTGTAATAGTAGGCAATACCTACGGGAGAATAAGGGCCATGTTTGATGATAAGGGAAAGAAAATCAAATCAGCAGGACCTTCCATTCCAGTGGAGATACTTGGATTATCTGAAGTACCAGCAGCAGGAGACAGATTTCATCAGGTCAAAGATGAAAAAACTGCGAGGGATATAGCAGGAAAGAGAAAACAAAAGGTGAGGGAAGAATATCTTCAATCCACTCATAAGGTTTCACTGGAGAATTTATATAGCCAGATAAAAGAGGGAAAAGTAAAAGAGCTTAATGTAATAGTAAAAGCGGATGTACAAGGTTCTATAGAGGCACTAAAACAATCTCTCCAAAAACTTTCCAATGAAGAGGTAAAAGTCAGAGTAATACATGGGGCAGTTGGAGCTATAACGGAAACAGATGTGACCCTAGCTGCAGCTTCAAATGCCATAATAATAGGATTTAATGTGAGACCTGATATAAATGCACAGAATGCCGCTGAAAAAGAATCCGTGGATATAAAAACTTATAGAGTAATATACGATGCCATAGAAGATATAAAAGCTGCTATGGTAGGAATGCTGGAACCTGACTATAAAGAAGTAATACTTGGGAAGGCAGAGATTAGGCAGACTTATAAGATATCCAATGTGGGAACTATTGCAGGCTGTTATGTAGTTCAGGGAAAAGTAGTGAGAAACTCTAAGGTAAGGATAATAAGGGATGGTATAGTTATATTTGAATCAGAACTTGCCTCTTTAAAGAGATTTAAGGATGATGTAAAGGAAGTTGCCGAAGGGTATGAATGCGGTCTTTCAATTGACAAATTTAATGACATAAAAGAAGGAGATATAGTAGAAGCTTATGCTATGGAAGAAGTCAAGAAAAAACAGTTATAGATGCGAGGTGATATTTTGTGACTAACTATAGAAGTGGAAGAATAAATGAAGAGATGAAAAAGGAAATAAGCAATATAATCAGAAATGATATAAAAGATCCAAGGGTAACTGCTATGGTGAGTGTTACGAAAGTCGATGTTACAAAAGATCAGAAATATGCTAAAGTTTATGTAAGCATATATGGGAAAAATAAATCGAAAGAAAACACTTTTGAAGCACTTAAAAATTCAGAGGGATTTATAAGAAGGGAAATTGGGCATAGGATAAAACTGAGAAACACGCCAGAGATAATTATAGAACTTGACAATACTATAGAATATGGAATGCATATAGATGATATCCTCCATAAAATAAAGGAGAATGAAAGACATGATAATGAATGATATAATCAATAGAATAAGGAACTGTAACAACATTGCAATTACTTTTCATTCTTCTCCTGACGGAGATGCTCTTGGAAGCTCGCTGGCATTGTTTCAAGGATTAAAAAAGATGGGCAAGGAAGTTAAAATTCTTTCGAGAGAGAAAATATTGGAAGATTTTAAATTCTTACCTTGCAGTGAAGAGATAGATGGTAAAAATTTTAAAGTGGGTTCAGATGTTCAATGTGTTATAGTGCTGGATTGCGGAGATGTAAAGAGAATAGATGCGGAGTTGGATTTTCAAAACAGGGCATACAAAATAATAAATGTAGATCATCATGTAACAAATGAACTCTATGGGAATTTAAACTATGTGGATACAAATGCTGCCGCTGTGGCGGAAATAGTATATCAAATGCTTAAACTTATGGATATAGATATAGATAAGGATATAGCACAGTGTCTTTATACATCTATAATTACAGATAGTGGCTCTTTTAGATATAGTTCGACCACGTCGGTAACCCATGCCATAGCAGGAGATTTAATAAATACGGGTATAGACTTTAGTGAAATTCACAGAATTGTGTTTGAAAATAAAAAGTTTCAGAGAATAAAACTCTATGGGAAAGCTATTGAAGGTATGAAACTTGTAGAAGACAGGATTTGTATTATGAAAATTACACGGGATATGCTTTCGGAAGTTGACATGAATTCAGAAATTGATACTTCTGATATTATAAGTATAGGTATGAAGATAGATACTGTAGAAGTGGGAATTTTGTTAAAGCAGGTAGAGGACGGGATAAAAGCAAGCCTTAGATCAAAATCAAAAGTGGATGTTAGGAAAATAGCAGAAGTATTTGGCGGCGGAGGACATTTAAGGGCAAGTGGCCTTAAAATTGAGGGTAAGTCTATGGATGAGGTGGAAGACATGATATTGGAAGAAGTTGAAAAAGAGTTTATATGATGGATGGTGTTTTGAATATAAATAAGCCTGCAGGTATTACATCCTTTGATGTGGTCAGGAAAATTAAGATTTTGTCACATAATAAGAAGGTAGGTCATGCTGGTACACTTGATCCAATCGCTTCGGGAGTATTGCCAGTATGTATAGGCAGGGCTACCAAGTTTGTGGATTATATAATGAAAGATGAAAAAGTATATTTAACTCAGATGAAACTTGGAATTAGAACGGATACTTACGACAGAGAGGGTACTGTAATAAATACCTTAGATTTTAACTTAAGTAAAAGGAATATAGAGAATGTGATTTTAAGTTTTGAGGGGCAAATAGACCAGCTTCCACCTATGTATTCTGCTATAAAGGTGAAGGGAAAAAGACTTTATGATCTGGCAAGACGCGGCATAGAAGTGGAAAGAAAAAAGAGGAAAATACTGATATATTCTATAGAAATTGTGGATATAAAGCTGCCCTATGTAGTATTTAAGGTAAGGTGTTCTAAAGGAACCTATATAAGAAGTCTTTGTAATGATATTGGAAATAGATTGAATTGTGGAGCTGTTATGTGGGACTTGAAGAGAATATCCACTGGAAACTTTGACATTTTAAATTCAATTACTTTAGAAAGCTTAAATGATAAAAACATATTACAATACATTATTCCTGTAGATACCGCACTGTCACAATACCCTGTACTCACAGTTGAAGATAAGTATGTAAAAAATGTTTTAAATGGAATTCCAATAAGGGATAAGATATTTTTAGATAAAATATCAAAGGATAGACTGTATAGAGTGTATACAAGTAAAAATGAGTTTGTGGGTTTAGGCATGCATAAAACTTTTGAATTTAAAATGGTTAAGTTATTTATTCGAGGTAATTGATTATGAAAGTTATAGAAGATAATTTTAAAGAACATTTTAAAGAGAATACATATATAGCATTGGGAAGCTTTGACGGACTTCATCTAGGACATATGAGTCTTATAAATAAGACCATCAGGCTCGCTAGAAATAATAGGGCAAAGAGTATGGTATTTACATTTAAAAATCATCCTCTTATGACTATAAATCCTGACTTGGCACCTAAAATTTTGATGGATAACCAATCTAAAATAGATGTATTGAGAAATATGGGTTTGGATATAATAAATATGGTAAACTTCAATGAAGAACTTATGAAAATAGGTCCTGAGGACTTTGTGATTCATCTTTTAAATAACTATAGGGCCAAAGGATTTGTGGTTGGGTTCAACTATAGATTTGGATACAAGAATTTAGGAGATGTAAATTTATTAAAGAAGTTGAGCAGAGTTTATAAATTTCATTTAAGCGTTATTGATTCTGTAAAATATAAAGGACAAATAGTTAGCAGTTCAATCATAAGAGCTATTGTAACTGATGAAGGGGATATGAAAAAGGTAAACAAACTTTTGACAAGGCCTTTTATGATACAGGGAAAGGTAATGCATGGAAAGCAGTTGGGAAGAAAACTGGGATTTCCCACAGTAAATCTGGATTATGACAAAAAATTTGTGATACCAAAGGGCGGAGTATATTATACTATGGTGGGATTAGATGGAAAAATATTTAAAGGTATAACTAACGTAGGATATAATCCCACCACCTATGACAATAAACTCAGCGTTGAAACCAATATACTGGACTTCAGCGGGGATATATATGGTAGAAACATAAAGATATATTTTATTGAGAGAATTAGAGATGAGGTAAAATTCAACAGTTTAGCTGAATTAGCCGATCAATTAAAGAAAGATAAAGTGTATGTGAGTAAAAAAACCGGAAATTAATTTTAAAAATTAATTTACAATACTAGGTTTATTTGCTATAATTACAGACGTGATCCTTATGCTAAGAATTTCGACTTGCCAACGTTGTTCTTGGAATAAAGGGGATTAACAATTGGAGGTGTAACAAAATGGAGAAGGCAGTTAAAGATGCGATAATGAAAAAATACGCAAGACATGAGGGAGATACAGGATCCCCTGAAGTGCAGATAGCCCTGCTTACTGAAAGAATTAATCATTTAAATGAACATTTAAAAATCCATAAGAAAGATCATCATTCCAGAAGGGGTCTTCTAATGATGGTTGGTAAGAGAAGAGGTCTTCTTAATTACTTAATTAGACAGGATATTGAGAGATATCGTGCTATTATTAAGGAGTTAAATTTAAGAAAATAATTTTTGGAGCGGGCTTGTGCCGCTCTATTCTTTTAATAGAATTGTAATTCATTGGTAGGAGGTATATTTTTAATGAGTGATATAATTCAAACTACTGTGGCAGGAAGAGTTTTAAAGGTTGACTATGGAAAAGTAGGTAAACTTTCTGACTGCGCTATGTTTATAAGTTATGGAGATACAGTGGTTTTAATCAATGCAAATTCGTCAGATGAACCTAGAGAAGGAGTAGATTTTTTTCCTTTGAGCATAGAATATGAGGAGAGGCTGTACTCTGTTGGTAAGATTCCCGGAGGTTTTATAAAAAGGGAGGGTAAACCAACGGAAAAGGCCATACTTCATGCTAGAGCGATAGATAGGCCACTTAGGCCGCTGTTTCCAAAGGGATATAGAAATGATGTTCAGGTAGTATGTACTGTACTGTCAGTTGATCAGGACAATGCACCTGACATATTGGCCATAAATGGAGCTTCATTAGCTCTATGTATGTCAAGTATTCCTTTTACTACTCCGGTGGGAGCAGTGTCCGTAGGGCTGGTAGATGGCAAATTCATAATTAATCCCGATTTAAAACAAAGGGAAAAAAGTAGTTTAAATCTTACAGTTTGTGCTACTAAGGACAGGGTTATGATGGTAGAAGCTGGAGGAGATGAAATACCGGAGGATATAATGTACAACGGTATAATATGTGGATTTGAAGAATGCAAAAAGATAGTGGCATTTCAAGAAGAAATCATAAAGAAGTATGGAAAAGAAAAAATTGAACCTGTATTGTACAAGGCGGATGAAGCCCTGGAGGAAAAAGTTAGAGAGTTTGCCTTTGATATGATAAAAGATGCCATGCATATAGAGGACAGAGATAATAGAAATGAAGCGCTTAAAGATATAGACGATAAATTAAATGGGCAATTTTCTGAAGAATACCCGGATAGTGAAGCTGATATTTCTGATATAGTCTACAGAATGAAAAAAGAAGTAGTTAGAAATATGCTTTTAAAAGAACATAAAAGAGTAGATGGAAGGGCATTTGACGAAATAAGACCTATAAGCTGTGAAGTGGGAATTCTTCCCAGAACTCATGGTACTGGACTTTTTACAAGAGGATTAACTCAAGTGATGACTGTAGCTACGTTGGGATCCCTGGGAGATGTGCAGATACTTGATGGAGTGGGTTCTGAAGAGTCCAAGAGATATATTCACCACTACAATTTTCCATCCTACAGCACAGGTGAGACAAAACCTCTTAGAGGACCAGGAAGAAGGGAAATAGGTCATGGAGCTCTGGCTGAAAAAGCATTGGAACCACTTATACCAAGTGAAGAGGAATTTCCCTATACCATAAGATTGGTGTCTGAGGTGTTGAGTTCAAACGGCTCTACTTCTCAAGCCAGCATATGTGGAAGTACTTTAGCTCTTTTGGACGCAGGTGTCCCAATAAAAAGACCGGCGGCGGGAATAGCTATGGGACTTGTAACCAGCGAAGATATGTCTCAGGAGGAAATATTGACTGATATACAGGGATTAGAGGATTTCTTCGGAGATATGGACTTTAAAGTTGGAGGAACAGAAAAAGGCATTACAGCCATTCAATTTGATACAAAAATTCATGGGCTATCCAATAACTGTATAAAAGAAACCCTCAATAGGGCAAGAACAGCAAGGTTATTTATACTTGAAAAAATCCATGAATGTATTCCTGCACCAAGGGCAGAATTGTCAAAATATGCTCCAAAGACATTTACCATGTCCATAGATCCTGAAAAGATCAGGGATGTAATAGGCTCCGGAGGAAAGGTTATAAACAAGATAATAGCAGAGACTGGAGTTAAAATAGATATAAAAGAAGATGGAAAAATATTTGTTATGTCAGATGACACTGCAAGTGCAAAGAAGGCATTGAAAATAATTGACGATCTTACTAAAGAAGTAGTGGTGGGAGAGATATATCTGGGTAAGGTTACCAAAACAACTAATTTTGGAGCATTTGTTGAAGTACTTCCAGGTAAAGAAGGACTGGTTCATATCTCAAAATTGGATTTTACCAGAGTGAATAAGGTAGAAGACGTAGTATCTGTAGGAGATAAGATATTGGTCAAAGTAACTGATATAGATAATCAAGGTAGAATAAATCTTTCCAGAAAAGATGCCATAAAAGATTCTGAGAAAAAAGATCTAAAGGGAAAAGATTCAAAGGTAAAACAGTAAAATAGAAGGGCTTAGGTGCCTTTTTATTTTTTAATGTGATTTTTTTACATCTTGTGGGAATAATTTTGATAATAAATTAAAACTGTCTAGTGAAAGAGGTGAAACTTTTAATGTATAATTTATTTAAGTTAGATAATGGATTAAGAGTAGTCGTAGAAAATATAGATTATGTAAATTCTGTAAGTGTGGGCCTCTGGATAAAAAGTGGATCTAGAAATGAAGAAAAATACAATAATGGTATTTCTCATTTTATTGAACATATGCTGTTTAAAGGCACAGCTAATAGAACTGCACTTGAAATAGCTGAATCAATAGAAGATGTTGGTGGACAGATAAATGCTTTTACGGGGAAGGAAGCTACATGTTTTTATGTAAAAGTATTGGATACTCATTTGGATTTGGCTATAGATGTTTTAGCGGATATGTTGTTTAACAGTAAATTTTTACCTGAAGATATCGAAAAGGAAAAGGGCGTTATAGTTGAAGAGATAAATATGAGTGAAGATTTACCAGAAGATGTATTGTCGGATCTTCACAATAAAGCCATGTGGGGAAATGATTCTATATCTCTTCCCATACTGGGAAATGCTGATACTGTGAAATCCTTTAATAGAAAACAGCTGCTGGAATATATAAATTCTCGTTATATACCTGAAAATTCCGTAATATCTATAGCCGGCAAGGTAAATTTAAAAAATGTAGAGAAATTGATAGGAAAATATTTTAAAAACTGGTGTGGAAAAGACAAGGTTATCACCAATTATTCTTTCCCAAAACTTCTAAATAACCATCTTTTGAAGAGAAAGAATATAGAACAGCTTCATTTGAGCTTAGGGATACAGGGAGTTAAAGGAGGCAGTGATGATATATATCCACTTTTATTATTGAATAATATATATGGAGGTGGAGCTTCTTCTATATTGTTTCAGAAGATACGTGAGGAAAAAGGTCTTTGTTATTCTGTATATTCTTATTTGACTTCTTTTAATAATAATGGTGTAGTTATTGTGTATACTGGATTAAATGCGAAGTATGTTTATGATGTGATATGCAGAATAAAAGAAGAGTTAGAGCTATTTTCAAAAAATGGCATTAAACCTGGTAAATTGAAAAAATCAAAAGAACAGTTAAAAGGAAACTATATATTGGGTATGGAAAGCATAAGCAGCAGGATGTTTAATAACGGTAAATCTCTATTATTTACCAATAAGTTAAATACTCCTGAAGATATAATAGAAAAGATAAACAACATAGATGAAGATATTCTAAACAGAGTGATGAAGAACACTTTTTGTAATGGAATAGTCAATTCCGCATTCGTAGGTGATAATATAGATATGGAAATTGTAAAAAATTTATTGGATAAAGATATAAAACCTTTTCAGGGATCAAAGAGCAGCTTTTTATAAAATTTATTAGAATGAGTATGAATTTGGGATTTTATATGATTATGAAGCTTGTAGAATAAGTTATGTACATTGTTCATAGTATGTAGTAATGATATATTTTATATAATATAAGTGGGAGGATACTATGGATCAAAATATAAAATATTATAGTGAAATGGAAAGATATGAAATTATTAATGTGAATGATGGCAATAAATACAATTATCTGGGGAACAATGACATAATAGTTGATTCTGAGGGGAACCTAAAGATATTGATTTTAAGTGATAATAAAACTAAATTTGGTATTTTTGGTAAAAGTGAGTTCATAGAGGTTCCCTGGGAATATGTCAAGAAAATAGGAGCTAAGACAATTATTATAGATGTGGAGGAAAAAAATCTCAAAAAAGTGCGATAGTACAGTTGAAGATTTTTAAATTGTCAACTGTCAATTGTGCATTGTAAATTATAAATTGTCAAAAATTATGGAGGACTAAAATGAGAATACTAATTCAAAAATTTGGAGGGACTTCTGTTTCTACTCATGAAAGAAGAAATAGAGTAGTAAATAAAATAATTAAGGCCAAGAATAAGGGATTTTCACCAGTTGTAGTTGTTTCAGCTATGGGTAGAAAAGGTCAACCCTATGCTACAGATACGCTTCTATCTCTGGTCAGCAGAGATTTTAGAAATAGCAGTCCGTTAAGTATTGATTTGCTTATGAGTTGTGGGGAGATAATAAGTACTGTAGTTGTTGCTGATGAGCTCTCAAAATTAAAAATGGATGTTGTTCCCCTAACAGGAGGACAGGCAGGAATAATTACTGATGATAATTATAATGATGCTGCTGTTTTAAGGGTGGAAAAAGGCAAACTGACCAGTATATTGGAAAGTGGAAAAATTCCGATAGTTGCTGGATTTCAAGGAGTATCTGAAAATGGATATGTAACTACATTGGGAAGAGGCGGAAGTGATGTTACCGCAGCACTTTTGGGTACTGCTTTAAATGCAGAATCCGTAGAAATATATACAGATGTAGATGGAATAATGACGGCAGATCCTAGAATAGTATCTGATGCCTCATTGATTGAAAAGATAAGCTATAATGAGGTGTTCCAAATGGCAGATCAAGGAGCCAAGGTCATACACCCAAGAGCCGTAAAAATAGCCATGAATGGAAATGTACCTTTAGTTATAAAGAACACATTGAATGATGGAAAAGGCACCGTCATAAGCAATTCTGCGGCGGGGGCATCTGGTAAAGTCGTAAACGGTATAACATCCATGGATGACAGAGTTCAGATTACGGTGAAATATAGTGAAAACAAAGATTCTGAAAATTATTATACATTATTAGATGAGCTGGCAAATAATCTTATAAGTATAGATTTGATAAATGTGTTTCCCTATGAGGAAGTGTTTACTATAGGTAATGAGGATATGGATAATTTTAAGATAGTGATGAAAAATCTCGGTCTCAATTATAATGCTATAAAAGAATGTACTAAAATAGCCCTCATTGGAAGCGGCATGAGAGGGGTGCCAGGAGTTATTGCAAAGATATTGAAAGTACTGTCTAGAGAGAATATAAAAGTACTTCAAACTGCTGATTCCCATACTACCATATGGTGTCTTGTTGAAAGAAGTAAAGCAAGTAAAGCCATAAATGCCCTTCATAGGGAATTTCTATTGGGTGAAAAGTAAAAAGGTATATGAATCTCCTAAAATGCATAAGATAAAATCGTTTAAGGAGGAGATTAAAATGTCGGATAAAATAAATAATGAAACCCAGAAGAATAACAGCCAGCTTCAAAACATAAAAGAGTTGGGTGTTACAAATATTCCGCAGCAGAGAAACAGCCCAATCCAAATACTTCCAATAATAGGCCAGATAGAAGGGCATGTGGTACTGCCTTCTGAAACCAAAAGCACTAAATATGAACATGTAATACCAAATTTAATTGCTGTTGAAAGTGACAGTAGTGTAAAAGGATTGCTGGTGGTTTTAAATACTGTAGGTGGGGATGTAGAGGCTGGTCTTGCCATATCGGAGATGATAAGGAGCTTGAGTAAACCTACAGTATCTCTCGTTATAGGGGGAGGACATTCCATTGGCGTACCTCTTGCTACGGCGTCTGATTATTCATTTATATCTCCTACGGCTACCATGATTGTGCATCCCATAAGAATGACTGGAATGGTGATTGGAGTTCCAAAGACTTTTGAGTACTTTAGCAAAATGCAGGATAGGATAAATGAATTTATTGTTAGAACATCTAATATAACTGAAAAAAAATTGATTGAACTTATGCTTCAAACAGATGAATTGCTAAACGATACGGGAACTATACTGATTGGTAAGCAGGCGGTGCAGCAGGGTTTGATTGATGAAGTGGGGGGAATAAGTGAGGCTCTTAAAAAATTAAATGACATGATCAAATAATTAAAGACCTATTAAAAGTCACCATAGGATAAATCCTATGGTAATTTATATTTATCTGATGATGAGATTATGCTGCAAAATTATTAGAGGAAAAGAGAAAGTGATGTAGAATATTTATTAGGGAACTTTTCACTTTAGGACTTATTAAATATTTCTTTGCACTTGAAGGAGGTGGTAACATATGTCTAGAAGTAGAAGAAAGCAGGAGCATATCTTTAACAGGGATGTAAAAGGTATATTACTTGCTACACTGGGAGTGCTTATGATAATAAGTGTATTTTCACCATCTTCCTCTGGAATAGCTGGAAGATTTATAAAAAGACTTTTGATAGCTGTGTTTGGATTAGGATGCTATATATTCCCTATACTCATAATATTTATAGGATGCTGTCTTATTATAAAAAAGAATAAAATAAATTTCAGCAAAAAATTTTATGGAATTCTTCTTTTTATTATAAATACCCTTTTATTTATGCAGATGCTTGTAATGTCAAAGTATTACTCTGAATATGATTTATTTTCAGGAGTAAAAAAACTATATGACTCAGACACCATATTTCATGGAGGAATAATAAGCTTTTTGATAGATGTACCATTATATAAGCTGTTTGGAAATACGGGATGCTATATCATATTTGCAGCTCTTTATATAATTTCATTTATGATTATAAGTAAAATTACTGTTTATGATATATTGAATAAATTAAAAGTGATATTTACAAGAAAAAAAGACAGTGAGGACATTAAAATTAAAGAAGACAATAAGATGGAAAATAGAGAATTAAAAAATGATGGGCACGATACTGAAGAAGGAGATGAAAAGGCTGGTTTTATTAAAAATTTAAACAATAGGATAAAGATACTGGATTTTATGAAATCTTCAGATCCAAAAGAAGAGGATTATATGAGCAAGCCTTTGTATAATGAAAAATTGGATGATTTTAACGGTGATAAAAATGGGTTTGCCGGAGGGAAATCAAATTCTATAAATGAGGAACTGGAAAAGAAAATGACAGAAAGTGAGAAAAAATTAAGTACCATATATAAATCTCCTCCAGTGAGTTTATTGAAACAAAATATCCAGTCCAAGCTGAATAAGCAGGATAAAAGGGAATTGATAAACAGTGCAAATAAATTAGAAGAGACTCTAGCCAGCTTTGGAGTAGATGTGAAAGTACTTCAGGTTAGCAGAGGACCTTCTGTAACTAGATTTGAAATTCAACCAAGCCCTGGAATTAAGGTGAGTAAAATTGTCAATTTATCTGATGATATAGCACTTGGACTTGCTGCATCAGGAGTGAGAATAGAAGCCCCTATACCGGGAAAATCTGCAATTGGCATAGAAGTCCCAAATAAAGAACTTACGCCGGTATATTTAAGAGAAGTTGTGGAATCTCAAGAGTTTATGAATTCGAAAAATAAATTAGCTTATTGTTTGGGAAAGGATATAGGTGGAAATTGTATAGTATCAGATCTTACGAAAATGCCACATATGCTCATAGCAGGTGCTACAGGTTCAGGTAAAAGTGTTTGTATAAATACTCTTATAGTGAGTTTGCTCTATAAATATTCACCTGATGACGTTAAATTTTTAATGGTGGATCCTAAAGTGGTAGAACTCAGTGTATACAATGGGATACCACACTTGCTCATACCTGTAGTGACAGATCCTAAAAAAGCGGCAGGAGCATTAAATTGGGCTGTGCAGGAAATGAATAGAAGATATAAACTTTTTGCGGATAACAGTGTTAGAAATATAGAAGGGTATAATGAATTATTTGAAAGCGGAAAAATAGAAAGCAAACTTCCTTTTGTAGTAATAATAATTGATGAACTTTCAGACTTAATGATGGTGTGCCCAAATGAAGTGGAGGATTATATAGGACGTCTTGCTCAAATGTCGAGAGCTGCAGGTATGCATTTGGTTATAGCCACCCAGAGACCTTCTGTGGATGTAATTACAGGGGTGATAAAAGCCAATATCCCTTCTAGGATATCATTTGCAGTATCCAGTCAAATTGATTCCAGAACTATAATTGACAGCAGCGGTGCTGAGAAACTGCTCGGAAAAGGAGATATGCTGTTTTATCCTGTGGGAGAAGCGAAGCCCATGAGAATACAGGGGGCATTTATATCTGAAAATGAGGTGGAAAAAGTTGTGGATTACATAAAAAATAAACAGGGCGAACCACAATATGAAGATAAAATAATAGAGCAGATAGATACGAATGTAACTAAAGCTGATGATAACTGCGATGAGCTTTTAGATGAAGCTATTAGAGTTGTATTAGATGCAGGACAAGCTTCTACTTCACTGCTTCAAAGAAGGCTCAGAATAGGATACAACAGGGCAGCTAGGATAATAGAGCAGATGGAAGAAAGGGAGATAATATCAAAAAAAGACGGAAGTAAACCAAGGCGGATACTTATTGACCGGAAAGATTGAATGCAATTTACAATTCACAGTGCACAATTCATAATTAAAGTACAAAGTTTAAATATCAATTTTGGTGGATTTTTGGATTGACCGAAAATCTTCGTTAAGTGTTATTTATTCTCTGAACTTTGATATTTACAATATCCGTTGAACCTAAGAATAACTTGATATAAAGGTTAATTTAACTTATATTAATATTGAATATTAAAATGATTTAACAGGAGGAAATTTAGTGGGTAAATTGAAAATTGGACTGATAAGTTTGGGCTGTGATAAAAATAGAGTAGATTCTGAAATAATATTGAATAGCATTGAAAAAGAGTATATTCTAGTTGAAAATTTAAAACTGGCTGATGTAATAATTGTAAATACCTGCGGCTTCATAGAAGCAGCTAAGCAAGAATCCATAGATACCATACTTCAAATGTCAAATTATAAAGTAGAATTTAATTGCAAAATTCTTGTAGTTACTGGATGCTTAGCTCAAAGGTATGGAAGAGAACTTATGTCATTATTGCCGGAAATAGATGTGATGTTGGGAGTAAATGATTATGATAAATTAAATAAAAGTATAAAAAAATGTATTGAAAATACAGATGATAAAATTTATAATTGTGATTATAGCGATTTCAATATATATGAAGGCAGGAGGAAACTTACTACACCTTTTTACAGAGCTTATTTGAAAATAGCAGAGGGATGTAATAATTGCTGTACCTATTGCATAATTCCAAAAATTAGAGGAAAATATAGAAGTAGGAGCATGGAGAGTTTAATAAAGGAATGTAATGATCTAGCCCTTCATGGAGTTAAGGAAATAATAGTTATTGCACAGGATACTACGAAATATGGAATTGATATATATGGCAGGAAGATGCTTCCTGAACTCATCAGAAGTATATCTAAAATTTCTGGAATAGAGTGGATTAGACTTCTTTACTGCTATCCTGAAGAGATAACAGGGGAACTTATAGATGAAATTGCCTCCAATGACAAGGTGTGCAATTATATAGACATACCTCTTCAGCATATAAGTGATAATATATTGAAACATATGGGAAGAAAAGGAAGAAAAAGGGATATAATAAAAATTATAGGTGAGCTTAGAAAAAATATCAAAGATATTTCCATTAGAACTACTATAATAGTTGGGTTTCCAGGAGAGACTGAGAAGGATTTTAATGAGCTGAAGGAATTTGTAAAATCCATGAAGTTTGAGAATATGGGGGTTTTCAAGTATTCAAGAGAAGAGGGAACTGCAGCTTTTAAAATGAAAGATCAAGTTCCGGAGGAAATAAAATCCGCAAGGGAAGGCGAATTGATGATACTGCAGCAGGAAATTGTTAAGGCTTCCGGAAAAAGCAAAATTGGAAATGTGTATAGAGTACTTGTAGAGGGCAAAAAGGGGAAGCTGTGGTATGGAAGAAACTATGAAATGGCTCCGGATATAGATGGGCTTATATATATAAAATGTGAAAAAGGGTTAAAAGTAGGTACTATGATTAATGTAAAAATAATCCGTAGTATTCAATATGATTTGGTGGGAGTTGTATGTGATGAATTTGGCGAATAAACTTACGATACTTAGAATGTTACTGATTCCATTTTTCTTGATTTTTATGGCTATAAAAGATATGCCTTATGGAAAAATTATTGCAATAGCTATTTTTATATTGGCATCAATAACGGATAAATTAGATGGATATATAGCTAGAAGCAGAAATCAAGTTACTAGATTTGGAAAATTTATGGATCCTTTGGCAGATAAACTTTTAGTTACGGCAGCTCTTATATCTCTGGTGGAATATCATATAATACCAACCTGGGTGGCAATGATTATAATAGCAAGGGAATTTGCAGTAACTGGACTTAGAGCTGTCGCAGCGGCAGAGGGAATTGTAATAGCTGCAAGCCCATGGGGTAAGGCTAAAACTGTAACGCAAATAGTGGCTATAATACTTGCACTTATAAATTTGGACTACAACCATATATCTTTTGGACTGCTGAGAAGTTTTTTATATCATCCTCACAGAATTTTAAATTTGGCTACTGATATTGCCATGGCCATAGCAATAATTATGACATTAATTTCTGGAATAGATTATTTTGTAAAAAATAAGGAAGTACTAAAGCCGGATAAATAATAAATTTGTTGATTAAAATGCAATTATGTTGTACATAATTAAAATATATATTTTAGGTGGATAATGGAAATCTGTAGTTTTGGTATAGTGATGTAAAATAATTAATTTAAACCTGTTGACTAGTTAAAATGTATGGTATATAATTTAATTAGAACATGCGTTCGCATAAGAGAGGAAGTGATCCTTTGGGAAATTTAAGTAATGAAAAGTTACAGGCTATAGAATCTGCCATGGGGCAGATAGAAAAGCAATTTGGAAAGGGCGCTGTAATGAAACTGGGAGAGAATAGTGTTTTAAATGTAGACGCTATATCCACAGGATGTCTTGATTTGGATATAGCTCTTGGTATTGGAGGAGTGCCCAGGGGGAGGGTAATAGAAATATTTGGACCTGAGTCTTCGGGCAAGACTACGGTAGCCCTTCATATAATTGCTGAAGCTCAAAAATCAGGTGGTGCAGCGGCTTTTATAGATGCAGAACATGCGCTGGATCCTGCTTATGCAAAGAATTTAGGCGTAGATATAGAGAATTTGATTGTATCCCAGCCAGACAGCGGAGAGCAGGCTCTTGAGATTGCAGAGGCACTGGTAAGATCAAATGCAATAGACGTTCTAGTAGTGGATTCGGTGGCAGCTTTAGTTCCCAAAGCTGAAATAGAAGGTGAAATGGGAGATTCCCATGTAGGACTTCAAGCAAGACTTATGTCCCAGGCTCTCAGAAAACTCACGTCTTCTATAAATAAATCAAGATGTGTAACCATATTTATAAATCAGCTGAGAGAAAAAGTGGGAATTATGTTTGGAAACCCTGAAGTTACTCCAGGTGGAAGGGCACTAAAATTTTATGCTTCTGTTAGAATGGATGTAAGAAGAATAGATGCCATAAAGCAGGGAGATACAATAGTAGGTAATAGAACGAGGGTAAAAATAACAAAGAACAAGGTAGCTCCTCCTTTTAAACAAGCTGAATTTGATATAATGTACAATCATGGTATTTCAAGAGAGGGAAATGTGCTTGATGTAGGTGTAAGAGAGGAACTAATACAGAAAAGTGGTTCCTGGTTCTCCTATAAGGAAACGAGGCTTGGACAAGGAAGAGAAAATGCAAAGCAATTTTTAAAAGAAAATCAGGATATTTTATTTGAGATAGAAAGTAAAATAAGAAAAAAGTACAATTTACCTGAGTTAAAAAAGCCTTCGACAGGTAATAAAAACGAAAAAGATAATAAGCCAAGTACGAAAAAAAATGAGCAAAAACATATGGATATATGATGCAAATATAAAATCGCGAGATAATTATCCTGCGATTTTATATTTATCATCGATTCAAATAGGCAAACTCCATCCGAATTTAAGGAATATTTAATATATGGAATAAGATGTATATAACTTGACAATAATTAAAATATAATATAAAATTAAGACAAATTCTGGTTTATCGTATATTTAGGAATTGCCAATTGAATAATATGACACCTTTTCTATGCTTACATATTTAAATGAGATATAGATTTTATAATAGGAGCAAAGGAGGTGTTCATGTGAATTCCGTAATAATATATGAGATTATTGCTGGTATAATAATAGTTGCTGTCTTACTAGTTGAATTTAGTATTATTAAAAATAAGGCAAAGGCTATAAAAGCACAGGCTCAAGAGGAGTCTAATAGATTGAAGGAAGAGGCTATGCGAGAAGCCGAATCCAAGAAAAAAGAAGCTATACTAGAAGCTAAAGAAGAAATTCATAGATTAAAGAATGATGTTGAAAAGGAATCTAGAGATAGGAGAAATGAAGTACAAAGGCTGGAGAGAAGATTAATACAGAGAGAAGAATTGCTTGATAAAAAAAGTGATGCTTTTGAAAAAAAAGAAATTAATCTGGATAAAAAACAGCAGGAAGTTGATAAGTTACAGATAAAGGTGGATGAATTATATCAAAAACAAAGAGATGAACTTGAAAGATTGTCAGGTTTGAGTTCAGAAGAGGCTAGGAATATTTTATTAGAGAAAGTAAGAAAAGAAATAAAACATGAATCTGCTATGATGATTAAGGAAATGGAAACCAAAGCTAAAGAGGAAGCTGATAAGAAAGCTAGAGAAATTATAACTTGCGCTATTCAAAGATGCGCTGCGGATCATGTAGCTGAGACAACAGTACATGTTGTAGCTCTGCCCAATGATGAAATGAAAGGAAGGATAATAGGGCGAGAGGGTAGGAACATAAGAGCTCTTGAAACTTTGACAGGTGTGGATTTGATCATAGATGATACACCTGAAGCAGTAATATTGTCAGGATTTGATCCTATAAGAAGAGAAGTTGCAAGAATAGCACTGGAAAAGCTTATAATTGATGGAAGGATACACCCAGCAAGAATTGAAGAAATGGTTGAAAAGGCCGAAAAAGAACTGGAAAGTGATATTAAGGAAGAGGGAGAGCAGGCCACTTTTGAAACAGGTGTGCATGGTCTTCATGTGGAATTAATAAAATTATTAGGTAGGTTAAAATACAGGACTAGTTATGGCCAGAATGTCCTAAAGCACTCTATTGAAGTTGCATATTTAGCGGGCCTTATGGCCTCAGAAATTGGCATAGATCCTGCCATAGCTAAAAGAGCTGGATTACTTCATGATATAGGGAAAGCTGTGGATCATGAAGTTGAAGGACCTCATGCTGTTATAGGCGCAGAGGTTGCTAAAAAGTATAGAGAATCACCAATAATTGTAAACGCCATTGCAGCTCACCATGGGGATGTAGAATTTCAATCTTTAGAAGCGGTGCTTGTTCAAGCAGCAGATGCAATATCTGCAGCAAGACCTGGAGCTAGAAGAGAAACATTAGAAGCTTATATTAAGCGTTTGGAAAAATTAGAGGAAATAGCAAATACATGTGAAGGCGTAGAAAAGTCATATGCCATTCAAGCGGGAAGAGAACTTAGAATTATGGTTAAACCAGAAGATATTGATGATGCAGGGGCCTTTGAAATGGCAAGGAATGTAGTTAAAAAGATAGAAGAGGAACTAGAATATCCTGGTCAGATTAAGGTAAATGTTATTAGAGAGACTCGTGCAATTGAATATGCAAAATAATAAATAAAATTTTATAATAGTATAGAAAGAAAGTATTCCTTTTAGGTTTTGTAACCTTTACAAAACCTAAAAGGAATTTTTGATCTTTTGTAGAATAGTATATTTAATAACAATAATAAATAAAGATATTATTATAATATATAGGAGGTTTATTATGGAAGTATTAAAGGTTTCAGCAAAATCAAGTCCCAATTCAGTTGCAGGAGCATTAGCAGGGGTTCTAAGAGAGAGAGGAGCCGCTGAAATACAGGCTATAGGTGCAGGAGCGTTGAATCAATCCATTAAAGCCATAGCTATTGCCAGAGGATTTGTAGCACCTAGTGGAATCGATTTAATATGTATTCCAGCATTTACGGACATTGAAATAGATGGTGAAGAGAGAACTGCAATTAAGCTTATTGTGCAGCCAAGATAAAAAATAAATTTTATGTGGGACTTGTGGAGCTATCTCAAGTCCTTATTTATATATGAATTGCATACATAGTTTAAGAAGCTGTGTTGACTATATGAAATACTGTGTTAAAATGTAAAAAGGTATATAGTAATTTTGTAGTATGTATATAGTTTGGGGGAAAAATTATGATGGCAGCACTCGAATTGATGAGGCCTAAGCAGTGGATTAAGAATTTTTTTGTATTTGCAGCAGTTATTTTTTCGGGAAATTTTTTAAGATTGGATCTATTAAAGGTCAATGTAATAACTTTTGTACTATTTTGTATCACATCTTCTATAATCTATATATTGAACGATATTGTAGATGTGGAAAAAGACAGATGCCATCCTGATAAGAGAAAAAGACCTCTTCCAAGCGGACGTATATCTAAAAGCGCAGCGGTTATTTTAGATGTTATATTGTTTATTTCAATAGTATATTTTTCCTGTACTTTTTTAAATGTAAAAATTTTGTCAGTGTATTTAACATATATAATAGTAAATATATTGTATTCTTTTGTACTTAAAAATTTAGTTATAATAGATGTTATGACTATTGCTTTTGGATTTGTTTTGAGGGTTGCAAGTGGAAGTTTGGCCACAGGAGTCGAAGTATCACCCTGGTTAATTCTGTGTACAGTGCTTTTATCCTTGTTCTTAGGACTTAATAAGAGAAAGAGTGAAATTATAACTTTAAAAGATAAGAGCAGTTCTTCCAGAAAGATATTGGAAAAATATTCTGTAAAAAATATTGATAAAATGCTTACTATAGTGAATCCGTCTGTACTAATGGCTTACTGCCTTTATACTTTTTCTTCTACACAAAGTAGGACTATGATGTTTACCATACCTTTTGTACTATATGGTATATTTAGGTATGAGTATTTAATGGATAGGAAAAATATAGGAGGGAAGCCGGAAGATGTCTTTGAGAGGGATATTCCTTTTTTAATAAATATACTATTATGGATAGTAATTGTTATAATTATAATATATCTTAAATTGTAAAGCAGAAGGGAAATCAATTGAGTATGGAGATTAAGAATTTTTGGAATAGTGGAGATTATATAAAAAACGACAAAAATAGCAGCAAATATTACAATATAGTCATGGGATTTGGAATGTTCTTATCTGTGTTGTGGATATTATTTGTAAAATCAGTTCCGTTTTCAGATTTTAGTTATTACTATAATTTAGCAGTGAGTATAGCTGGAGGTGGGCAGTGGGGAGATACTTATACTTCAGTGGGATACCCCATAGTGCTGGCGGGAGTATTTAAATTATTTGGGGCCAGTGTTTTTATAGCAAAAGTATTTAATTTGTTTTTTACTTTTGTAAATTATATGTGTTTAAAATATATTTTATTTAAAGTAAAATTAAGGGAAATTGACAGAAAAATAATATTTTTTGTGTTTGTACTCTTTCCAAGCAATATAGTATATAATAGTATTTTAGGTACGGAATTGATGTTTACAAGCTTACTTTTGGCTATAACCTGTCTTTACTTTGGAGATGCAAAATACAAATATCTTCTCATAGGTATACTTACAGGATTAAACACGATGATAAAACCTTTTTTTATTGTATTTTTCTTTGCTGTGTTTTTAGTTGATTTTATAAAACATAAAAAGTTTCTGTTATCCCTTAGAAATTCTCTTGTTGTGCTTATCGTGTGTGGGGTTGTCATTTCACCTTGGATATACAGAAACACAAAATTAATGGGGCAGCTTACATATGTATCTAATAATGGTGGTATAGTCTTATATATAAACAATAATTCCCAAAATGGTAATGGAAGATGGATGGATGTAAATAAAGTGGAGAATTCCATTGCAAAAACCAGCCAATATAAAAATGCCAATAGAACTCAGCAGAATAAAATGTTAAGTAATGCCGCGAAAAAATGGATAAAATCACATCCTGTAGAATTTATCAAATTGGGCTTTAAGAGGTTATTTAACACATACTTTTTCGGAGATGATATATTGTACAGTACTTATGGTAGTGGAATAAGCCATAATCTCAATAGCTTGATATTTTCAAGTAGTATTTTTATAAGATTGTTAGTTTTTTTACCTGCCATAATATATATTTTAATATACTTTTTAAAAGTACTATTCAATATCTTCAAGGGTGAAAGTCACTTACTGGATGAGTTCAAATTATATATGCTGATATTGTTTTTTATGTTTACTTCAGTTTATTTTGTAACAGAGGGTCAGGGAAGATATGCTTTTCCTGAAACATTTGTGTTTGTTTGTTATTTTTATTTTGCATTGAAATATTTGGCATTTAAATTTAAGGGGATAAGATTATGACTTCATTGATATTGATATCGGTATTTTTAGGAGCTATGGGTCAGGTACTTGTGAAATATGGTGCTGTAAATTTGCAGCTGGATTTTACATTAAAATATTTATTACCAAGTATTTTATCCATATTGAAGAATATTCCTGTAATGTGTGGAATTGTATCCTATGGACTGAGTTTTCTCCTATGGATAAAAATTTTGAGTAAGGTAGAATTGAGTTATGCATATCCTATGGTGAGTTTAGGATATATAATAATCATGCTATTTTCCTATTTTATATTCAAGGAAAATATAACTCTTATGAGAATATTGGGAGTGGGTTTTATAATAGTAGGAGTGATATTGGTTTCAAGAAGCTGAAAATTTTTATTAACTGTGAATTTTGTATTGTGAATTGAATAAAGGGAGGAATAAAAATGATATTGTCAAAAAAAGCTGAAAAAATTCAATCGTCTATAACTCTGGAAATAACTGCAAAAGCTAAGCAAATGAAGTCTCAGGGAATAGATGTAATAGGATTTGGTGCTGGAGAACCAGATTTTAATACTCCAGAGAATATTCAAAAAGCTGCTGTAGCTGCTATGAAAAAAGGTTATACAAAATATACTCCTGCTTCTGGAATTTTAGAGCTTAAGGAAGCCATTTTAAAAAAATTTAAAGTGGACAATGATCTAAGCTACAGTACAGATCAAATTATAATATCTACAGGGGCAAAGCAATGTCTCTGCAATACATTCCAGGCCATATTAAATCCAGGAGACGAGGTTATTATAGCTGTTCCCTATTGGGTAAGTTATCCTGAATTGGTTAGGCTTTCGGATGGAGTACCGGTATTTGTTAATACAAAGGAAGAGAATAATTTTAAGTATACTGTAAAAGATTTAGAAAGGGCTTATACTGAAAAAACTAAAATGATCATAATCAACAGTCCTAATAATCCAACAGGAAGCATTTATTCAGAGAAGGAACTAAAAGAAATAGCTGATTTTGCCAAAGAGAAGGATATATTTATTTTGTCAGATGAAATATATGAAAAACTCATTTATGGAAACAACTGTCATGTTAGTATAGCAAGTATATCTCAGGATGCTTATGAAAGAACAATTGTCGTAAATGGGGTTTCTAAAACATATTCCATGACAGGATGGAGAATAGGGTATTGTGCTGCAGATAAAAATATAGTCAAATTAATGTCCAACATTCAAAGTCATACTACAGGAAATCCCAATTCCATAGCTCAGTATGCTGCATTGGCAGCTTTACATGGAGAAAGTACTCAGATTGAGAACATGGTAGGTGAATTTAAAAAAAGAAGAGAATATATGATAAAAAAAATAGATGCGATTGAAGGACTTTCTTGTTTAAAACCAGAAGGAGCTTTTTATGTGATGCTGAATATATCAAAAACTTTCGGAAAAACTATTAATGGACAAAAAATAGAGAATTCACTTGAATTTTCAAATTTGCTGCTTGAAAAAGAAAAAGTTGCGGTAGTGCCTGGACTAGGATTTGGAATAGATGGATATGTAAGATTGTCTTATGCTACTTCCATGGAAAATATAAAAAAAGGACTGGATAGGATAGAACAGTTTGTGCTAAAGTTAAAATAATATTAGATTATTTATACTGAAATGTAAAAATTATTATTCAAATATTAATAAAAAATGGTATAATAATTAAGAAGAATTTGAGATCTGTTATAACAACAATAAACTGAGATAGAGGTGAATTAAATGGTTTCTAAAGAAGTTATAGTTAAAAGCCCTACAGGATTACATGCAAGACCTGCAACACTACTGGTTAAGAAAGCTTCTTCATTTAAATCTGATTTATCCATAGAATTTGATGGAAAAAAGGCGAATATAAAAAGTTTAATTGGAGTACTTTCATTAGGTGTAACCAAGAATTCAACTGTTAAAATAACTGCATCTGGTGATGACGAGTCATTGGCCATAGAAGAAATTATCAAATTAATAAATTCATTGGAAACATTATAGTCAATTTTAATTGAGTGATTTTTGGTTAAAGTGGAGTCCTATTATGGGTAATGTTTTTCCACCTCAACCTTTTACAAAAACCAATGCTTGATAAAAGAATAACTGTGAATAAAATAGAAGACCAATGAAAGGTCTTCTCATTTTATTTGCAGCTGTTTTTAGTTTTAAAAAGCAATATAATCATGTCAATACCTGCTACACCTATGAGTATGTCTATTATCCTTCCGATTAGATTGGAAGGTTCACCAAATATAATTTGAATTATGTTAAAATTAAATAAACCTATAAGTCCCCAAATTATTGCACCTATGATTGTCAATATTAAAGAAATTTTGTCTATTATACTGAATTTATACATACTTTCATTTACTGAGGCTGTATAAGTCATTCTTAGATTCGAACCTCAATAAAAATTCACCTCCATACAATATACTTTTTCTAATTAAAGTATATTAGTAACTTTGTAAAATAGAACAGTTTGTACACTTTTATAAGATTATACGAATATAATAATATAATATAATATAAATATATGTTATAATATGAATGAAAACAATTAAATTATAGTATATGTACGGAGGTATTTTATCATGAGAGATACATACAATAACCCATTAAATAGAAGGTATGCCTCACGGGAAATGAGTTATCTATTTTCCGATGAGATGAAATTTAAAACTTGGAGAAAACTCTGGGTAGCTCTGGCTGAGTGTGAGAAAGAGCTTGGGCTCAATATAACTTCTGAACAAATAGATGAATTGAAAGCCAATGTGGAAAATATAAATTATGAGGATGCAGAAAAAAGAGAAAAGGAAGTACGTCATGATGTGATGAGCCACGTATATGCCTATGGACTTCAGTGCCCTAAGGCCAAGGGAATAATACATCTGGGGGCAACCAGCTGTTATGTAGGGGATAATACAGATCTTATAATTATGAAAAAGGCACTTTACATAGTGAGGGGAAAAATACTGAATGTGATAAATTATCTCAAGGATTTTGCACTTGAATACAAAGATCTTCCCACTCTCGGATTTACACATCTTCAGCCTGCCCAGCTCACTACAGTTGGCAAGAGAGCATCTCTCTGGATACAGGATCTATATCTGGATATGGAAAATATTGATTTTGTCATTGATAAAATCAGATTCAGAGGAGTAAAAGGAACTACGGGAACTCAGGCCAGTTTTATGGATCTGTTTAACGGCAATGAAGAAAAGGTAAAGATGCTGGATAAAATGGTGACGGAGAAGATGGGATTCAATCAGGAATTTATGGTTACAGGACAGACCTATACCAGAAAGCTCGATTCCATAATATTAAATACTCTTTCAGAGATAGCACAAAGTGCTTATAAGTTCAGCAATGATCTCAGGATACTTCAAAATATGAAGGAAATGGAGGAACCTTTTGAAAAAAATCAGATAGGCTCTTCAGCCATGGCATATAAAAGGAATCCTATGAGATGTGAGAGAATGGGTTCTCTGTGCAGATATATAATTGTGAATGCCTTGAACCCGGCTATAACTGCTTCGACTCAATGGTTTGAAAGAACCCTGGATGATTCTGCAAACAGGAGGATAGTCCTTCCTGAGGCATTTTTGGCACTGGACGGGGTCTTAAATTTATATATGAATGTATCTGAAAATATGGTGGTTTATCCAAAGACAATTGCATCCCATGTACTTAAGGAACTTCCATTTATGGCTACGGAGAATATAATAATGGAAGCTGTTAAAAGAGGAGGGGATAGACAGGAACTTCATGAGAGAATCAGGATTCATTCTATGGAAGCAGCTAAGAGGGTGAAATCAGAGGGAAAGGAAAATGATCTTCTGGAAAGAATTATAAAAGACCCATTTTTTAAAATGAAAAAAGAAGAGATACTGTCTCTGGTGAGTCCCGAAAAATTTGTTGGAAGGGCACCAGGCCAAGTGGTGGATTTTATAGAGAGCCAAATAAGCCCAATGCTTGAAAATAATAAACAGTATCTGGGGAAAGAGGCCCAGATAAATGTCTAGTCTAATATATGGGAGGATTGTATATGTACGATATTGCCATTATAGGAGCAGGAGTGGAAGGTTCAGCCATTGCAAGAAGGTTTTCCAGATATAAATTAAAAATTTGTCTGATAGAAAAACAGGATGATGTATCCTGTGGGGCGTCTAAAGCCAACAGCGGTATAGTGCATGGAGGATATGACGACACACCGGGTACTTTAAAGGCTAAATTATGCGTAAAGGGAAACAGGATGTATGACAGGTTAAACAGGGAGTTGAATTTTGGTTATAGAGAAACAGGCTCCCTTGTAATAGCTTTTTCAGATGAAGAGAAAAAACATCTTGAGAAGTTGTATCATAATGGTATAAAAAATGGTGTAGGGGGAATGGAGATAATAGACGGCGAAAAGGTAAGACAGATGGAGCCTTATGTGAACAATGAGGTTAAATGGGCTCTCTACTGTAAAGATTCAGGAGTTTGTTCTCCCTATGAATTCACCATAGCACTGGCAGAAAATGCAGTGGAAAATGGAGTGGATTTGAAACTGGAAAGTGAAGTTATAGGCATAAATAGAAAGGAAAATTATTTTGAAATAGTTACCAGCCAGGAGAGGATAGAGGCTAGATATGTAATAAATGCAGCGGGGGTCTACAGTGATAAAATATCCAATATGGTTGGCCTGGACCATTTTCATATAATTCCAAGGAAAGGTGAATATGTCCTTTTCAACAGGGATCAGTCCTACCTGGTGAATAGTGTAATATTTCAGGTACCTACGGAAAAGGGCAAGGGAATTTTAGTGACTACCACCTATCATGGCAATCTGATGATAGGCCCAAACGCCCAGGAGGTTTCAAACAAGGAAGATGTGAATACGAATGAGGAAATGCTGAATTACATTGTTGAAACCGCCAGGAAATCTGTAGAGGGTTTTGACATGAAAAAAGCTATAACCTCTTTTGCAGGAGTGAGGCCTACCAGCAGTACCAGAGATTTCATAATAGAAGAAACAAAAGTAGAGGGATTCATAAATGTAGCGGGCATAGATTCACCGGGACTTACTTCTGCTCCAGCCATAGCAGAGGAAGTAGTAAATATATTGAGCAAGAAAGTAAAGCTGGAGGAAAAAGATGATTTTAATCCCTATAGAAAACCTATTATAGTAAAAAAGGATAAAAATTTTGATGGAGACATAAATGCAAAAGAGCCTGAAAAACATATTATATGCAGATGCGAAAGGGTAACGGAAGCGGAAATTGTAGATGCATTAAATAGACCGGTAAGGACAATATCCATTGATGGAGTCAAACGCCGTACAAGGGCTGGCATGGGCATGTGCCAGGGGGCATTTTGCGGTTCTAGGGTCAGAAAACTCATAGCAAGAGAAATGGATATACCTGAAGAACAAGTTAAACAGAGAGGTCCAGGATCCTCCATACTTCCTAAAAGGGTAAATCGGATAAATGTGATGAAAATACAGAAATAGATTTTAAATTATGAAGGCTGCCGTATAATCAATTTGCGGCAGCTCCAATTCTTTGAACCTGAATATAACTTGATTGCAATATTACATGGGGTTTCATATCCTGATAATATAGCTATTTAATTGTGGAGGTAATAATATTGAGAAGATCCAGGAATGACATGGATGATTTGATGCAGCTTGCTCTATATATGTTTCCCAAATATATGAAGAGAATACAAAAATACGATAGAAGGCATTTTGAAGATTCGCATCACGGTGAAGATCATCATTATGAGCACGATGAATATGCGGATTTGAAGGATTTAATTGGGTTCATAGAAAAAAATATTATCAGGGACAAAGGTAAGGAGGGTATGGGAGACAAAAAAATTGGGAAGAAAATTGATGGAGGAAAACTCCAAAATACAGGTAAAAATCCGATTCATGAAGAAATACTAAAAAAAGCACAGGAACAGATTAAAAAATCAGGCCAGGGACCCGATAAGAAATTGTCGGATGATAGAAATGTGAGACAGGACGGCAGAGCTGCCAAAAGCATAAAACAGTTGGACTCAAAAGAGACAAGGGAGATGCCGACAAAAGATGTATGTTTTTCAGCATGCAATGAGGAGATAAAAAATTTATTGAACAGATATGTGAATAAAAAATTTGACATATGCACTGACGGCGATGAAAACTGTGTGTTTGAACAGATAAATTTGATATGTGCAGATGAAGAGCTGGCCAAATTTAAAAATGGGGAAGGTGAAATCATAGTAATACCTGTAAGAAATATAGTTGGAATGAATTTGCCTGAACCGGTATACATGGAAGAACATTCTAAAAAAGATGATATGACATACTACCCTCTGGAAAAATCGCTGTGTCATTATTTTGGCGCAATAATTGGCAAAAGGGTGTGCATACAGACACGGGGCCAGGGAAAGTTCAAATATCTCTCAAGAAAGCTCATCACAGGTACAGGAAAAGGATTTGTTATAATTGAAAACAACATTGTCATATTATTTTCCAAAATAATATTTATAAGAGAATCGAAGCTGGATGAATATAAAAATTCATAGAGAAAATACCTGGATGTTTATGTATAAAATATATTGAACATGAAAATCCAGGTATTCATTTTATTGATTTGCCTTCTTAAGTTTTTCAATTCCAATTTTTACTCTCTTTATGGATTCTTCTTTTCCTATAATATCTGCTATTTCAAAAGCACCGCCGGGAGTGGATTTTTTACCTGAAAGTGCCGTCCTTACAGGCCAGAGTACTACTCCATTTTTAACCTGCATATCTGATACCAGATCCATACAGCACTTTTCTATGTTTTCGAAAGTCCAGGGATCCAGTGATTCTACTCTTGGAAGAAATTTTTCAAGAGTGATCAGTGAATTCTGTAAATTTGTCTTCATTCTTTTATGGATATACATGTCTGCAGAGTAATCCGGAAGTTCCTGAAAAAAGTCCAAAAAATCTGGTATTTCACTGAGTATTTCAACTCTGGTCTTAAGCAGCTTGCTTATTTTCAAAAAATCCAGATCCTTTGAAATGACTTTTTTATAGTAGGGAAGAGCAAGAGAATTAAAATCTTCCAAAGGCATATTTTTAATATACTGTCCATTCATCCATTTCAATTTTACAGTATCGAATATGGCAGGAGATTTATTTATATTTCTATAGTCAAATCTTTCTACCAGCTCATGAAGATTAAAAATTTCCCTTTCATCTCCGGGATTCCAGCCTAAAAGGGCTATGTAGTTTAAAACAGCTTCTTTGAGGTATCCTTTTTTTATAAGATCTTCAAAAGACGCGTCACCATTTCTTTTACTCAACTTATGGTGTAGATCTTTCATTATTGGAGGACAGTGAATATATATTGGGATCTGCCAGCCGAAAGCTTCATATAACCTGTTGTATTTTGGAGCCGAAGACAGGTACTCACTTCCCCTTACTACATGCGTAATTCCCATAAGATGGTCATCTATTACGTTTGCAAAGTTGTAGGTAGGATAGCCATCGGATTTTATGAGTATCATATCATCTAATTCCGAATTGTCCACGCATATATCGCCATAGATCTCATCATGGAAAGTTGTAACGCCGGTTTCGGGATTATTCTGCCTTATTACATAAGGTGTTCCGGAATTAAGTTTTTCCTTTATTTCTTCTTTTGAAAGATGGAGACAATGTTTATCATATTTGTAGTCTCCTGATATTTGAGAGTTAGCCCTCAGTGTATCAATTCTCTCCTTTGTACAAAAGCAGTAATAAGCTTTTCCCATATCTATAAGTTTTTTTGCATATTTTAAATATATATCGGTTCTCTGGCTCTGGATATAAGGCCCTACTGGTCCGCCTATATCCGGACCTTCGTCGTGTTTTAGTCCTGTAGTTTTTAAAGTGTTGTAGATTATATCTAAGGCACCTTCAACGAATCTTCCCTGATCCGTATCTTCAATTCTGAGTATGAAGTCTCCGCCAGCATGTTTTGCAATTAAGTATGTATAGAGGGCAGTCCTTAAATTACCCACATGCATATATCCTGTGGGGCTCGGTGCAAATCTCGTTCTTACCTTGGTCATTTTTTTCACTCCTATTTATTTTAAAGTAAAAACCTCTCATCCGTTTTAGACGAAAGGTTATGAGCTTGCTATTACTCTTTAAATAATATAATAATAGAGAATTTGTGTCAAGGTAGTTTTTAAATTCATGTTCTTGTAAAAGTGAGCAAATTAGATTAAATACCTGAAATATGCAACGTATATGGCAAAAAAGCCGCTTCAATATAGTATTCCTCCATAAAAGTAAATTTGACATATATGAGTATTATTGATATAAATAATATAGCATATATGTTGCACATACAACATATAAGGTATATAATTATTAATATGAGTAGCATATATAAAAAATAAACTTTATATGATAGGTAAGTATTTTATGGGAGGAAAAAAGTAATGTCTATAAAAGTTGCAATTAATGGTTTTGGAAGAATAGGAAGATTGGTTTTAAGGATTGCCCAGGAGAGATTAAAGGGAACTGTTGATATTGTGGCAATCAATGCCAGAGCAGATAATGAAACCCTTGTGCACCTTTTTAAATACGATTCTTGTTATGGCAGGTTTAGGGGAAATGCAAAAGCGGGAAAGGACTCCATATTTGTAAATGGTTCTGAAATAAAGATCTTTAGAGAAGATGATCCTGAAAATTTACCCTGGGACAAGTTAAATGTGGACATAGTTGTGGAATCCACAGGAAAATTTAAAACTAGAGAAAGTTTATATAAGCATATAAAGGCCGGAGCAAAAAAGGTTATAATTACGGCGCCTGCTAAAGGTGAAGATATAACTATAGTTATGGGAGTAAATGAAGAAAAATTTGACGTAAAATCCCACAATATTATTTCGAATGCATCTTGTACAACCAATTGTCTAGCTCCTTTTGCAAAGGTTCTGGATGAAAACTTCGGTATTATAAATGGCTTTATGACTACAGTTCATTCCTATACAAATGATCAGAGATTACTTGATAAAACCCATAAGGATTTGAGAAGAGCAAGAGCAGCTGGTCAATCTATAATTCCAACTACAACAGGGGCGGCTAAGGCAGTTGCAAAAGTACTTCCGAATTTAAAGGGAAAATTGAATGGGATTGCCTTTAGAGTTCCTACAGCTACAGTTTCCGTTACTGATTTAGTATGTCAGCTTTCAAAATCTGTTACTGTAGAGGAAATAAATAAAACTTTTAAAAGGGTCTCTGAGGGACTTATGGAAGGAATATTGGGATATTCTGATGAACCATTGGTTTCAGTAGATTATAAAGGCGATGACAGATCCTCTATAATAGATGGACTTTCAACTATGGCATCAGGAAATATGGTGAAGGTGGTATCTTGGTATGATAATGAGTGGGCTTACTCCTGCAGGACTGTGGATCTTGTAAATTATGTTGCAGAAGAAATGGAAAAGGATTCTGAAACTACTACTAGAGAAATGATGACAAACAGAATGTAAATTTTAGCCAAATCATAAATTTTCCTATAATAATAACGGTGGGCAGCTTCTTGTAAGCTGTCCACTATTTATAAATTTATTCCAAATACATTTTTTACTACAAGGCCTACAATAAAGGAAAAAAGAGCAACTCCTAAGCTTACACCGGCCATTTGTATAAATCGCTGCTTGAAATTGAATCCTTTAGCTACTGATATATAGTAATTAAAGATAGATATTATAATTACAGCAATGACAAGAGTTACTACCAGTGCCTGTATGTACATGTTTCCTGGCATAAAGAGAAAGGGAAGTATGAGTAAAATAACAGTTATTAAATAGGAAACGCCAGTATAAACACTGGATTTTAAGGCGTCTTTTGTATTTTCTGCTTTTTCGGCAATGTATTCACTGGCAGCCATGGAAAGGGTAGCTGATATTCCTGTGATCATTCCAGCTAGTGCAATTACTTTTGTGTTTGCCATGGAAAGTGTAAAACCGGCAACACTGCCTGTTATCTCCACAAGTGCATCATTTAGTCCAAGAACTATAGAACCTATATATTTGAGTTTTTCTTCATCCAGCATGTCGAGCAGCAAGAACTCGTGTTTTTCTTCATCCTCTGCTATTTTGGAAAATTCAGGGAAGGCATTTGACAGTTTACTATAGCTGTAACCTCTGACAGCCTCAGTTTCTCTTCCTTCCATTTGTTTTACGGCAAAGGTGAAACCAAAGATCTTTGCTATGGTAGAGTAGAACCATATCTTTTTTTTATCAGGTGAAACTTCCATATTAGTATATGTTTTTATAAATTTATAATGTTCTTCTTCATCTCCTGCTATTTTTAACAGTATTTTTTTGTTTTTTTCATCTTTTGTGATTTTGGACACATTTATATATATCTGTCTTTCAGTTATTTCTCTCAATTGCATCTGAAATAGAATTTTTTTTAAATTCTCATCTATTTTCATTTTACCTACAACCTTTTTGTATATTATTTTTCTCTGGGGAAAGTATGTAACATATATTATAATACTGTGGTCATGTACTTACAAGCCAAAAGTTTACTGTAATAAAATCAAGTGTATGGATATATTAAGCATTCACTTTAATTAGTGATTATATTATTATAATCTATATTAATTAAACTAATTTTAATAAAATGAATGATATAGGAGAAATTTATATGAGTTTGTATGAAGATAAAGCCTTGGAAGAGTTGCTCCAGTGGAAAAAAGAAATGACAAGCAGGCCCAGCTTTACAAATGATTTTACAAAAAAAATGCAGTCAAAATTAAATGAGTTTATTCCTGAAAAGTGCCAGCACATAATTACAAAATCCATAGAAGGTATGGTGAAGACAGTTATATATGGATATAAATATATCTCTACCGCTCCCGTTCATGACATGAATTTGGAATCAAGAGAAAATTTAGTAAGGGAAAAGATGAAATTTTACAGGAATGCAGCTGCAGTAAGCGGTGCAGGTACAGGTGGAGCTGGAATTATTGTGGGCTTGGCTGATTTTCCCATATTACTTGGGTTGAAAATGAAATTTTTGTTTGATACTGCTGGTATCTACAGTTTCAATGTAAAGAATTACAGGGAGCGATTGTATATACTCTATATATTTCAAATAGCTTTTTCAAGCCAGGGAAGAAGAAGGGAAGTCTATGATATAATGTCGGATTGGGATAATTATTGCAGGGCATCACTTCCTGAAGATAAGAGTCATTTTGACTGGAGAACATTTCAACAGGAATACAGAGATTATATTGACATTGCAAAGATGCTGCAGCTTGTCCCTGGAATTGGGGCAGCAGTGGGGGCATATGCCAATTATAAATTGATAAAGCAGCTGGGGAATACAGCTATGAATGCCTATAGACTTAGGGTTTTTAAATTGTAAATTATGAATATTTTAGATAATTTTCATAAGCTGTATTCTGTAATAATGTTATAATAAGGACAGTATAAAAATTATAATATTATTTGAGGAGGAATGTCATATGCCAGCTAGAACTGTAAGAAAAATAGTGGGGGGAAACGTACAACAAGACGGTGCAGGAGTGAAACTTTTGCGTGTACTGGCGCCGGATACAGTTACAGAATTTGATCCTTTTCTGATGTTGGATATTTTTGATTCGGAAAATTCTGAAGATTATATTAAGGGGTTTCCGTGGCATCCACACAGGGGAATTGAAACTGTTACTTATCTTATGGGCGGGAAAATCGAACATGGGGACAGTCTTGGCAATAAGGGTATAATTGAAGACGGATGCTGTCAATGGATGACTGCTGGAAGCGGGATAATTCATCAAGAGATGCCGCAGCCTTCAAAGAAAATGTTTGGGTTTCAGCTTTGGATAAATATTCCGAAGAAAGACAAGATGTGTATCCCAAAGTACCATGATATAAGTAAGGAAAGTATACCTGAAGTGAAAAAGAAAGGTTTTACTGTGAGAATAATATCAGGACACTACAAGGACATTCCTGGAGCTTTTAGGGGAGAATATGTGAAAGCTGACATTTTGGATATAAATATGGAAAAACAAGCTGAATGGTCTATTAAAACAGATGTTAAGTCTACTGTATTTGTGTATATTTTTAGGGGATATGGTTATTTTGACAAAAACGAGAAACAGTGTATCAAGGAAAAAAGTGCAGTTCTATTCAATGGGGGAGAAGAAGTTAGAATTCGTTCCGGTGAAGATGGAATGCACTTTACAATATTTATAGGCAATCCCCTTAAAGAGCCTGTAGCCTGGGGAGGTCCTATTGTCATGAATACAAGAGAGGAGCTTAAAAAAGCTTTTGAGGAAATTGACAATGGAACCTTTATAAAAAACGGTAAATATGCAAACCATAACTTAAAATAGTGTATAATTTTATTATGAGTATAATAAGTTGAGGTGGGGAAATTATGGATATAAAAAAAATATTATTATTGGGAAATGAAAATTTGTATAAAATCTGTAAAGAGGTTTCAAAAGATGAGCTTGATCGAGCTGAACAAATAGTTAAGGAACTACATGATACAATGATGAATTTTAGGAAAAAGTATGGATTTGGCAGAGCGATAGCAGCACCTCAAATAAATGAATTGTTTAGGATAATATATGTAGATTTTAATTATAATTCGATAGCTTTAATAAATCCCAAGGTTGAATTTGTGGATGATGAAAAATTTGAAGTGTGGGATGATTGTATGAGTTTTCCGGGAATAGAAGTAAGATTATATAGACATAAAAGATGTAAAGTTCATTATAAAGATTTAGAATGGAATGATTGTACTATGGAACCTGAGGGTGATTTATCGGAATTAATACAACATGAATACGATCACCTTGATGGTATATTAGCTTTTCAAAGAGCAATCGACAAAAAATCCTTTAGAATGAATAAGGATAAAATGGGATACCTTGATGAAGGTTTAAGTGGAATGAAGTGATGTTGTTAGAGTGTGGAATAGAGTAATATAATTTTTTCACTTGATAACGGTCAAATTTTCATACAAACATAATAATGAGATAGGAAATGTCATTCAAAATGTGGTAATGGCATTTTCTTTTTGTTGTATATAGTATAGTTTGCTATATTATTTCAATATATAGTTATAAAAACTATGTATTGAAATATAGTTACATATATAGTATTATATTAATGTAAAAATAGATTTAAACAAAAAAGGAGATACTATGCCAATTATAGAAGTTCTTCAAAAATGGTATAAAAATATATCCAAGAGCAGCATTTGCACGGGCATACAGATAGAAACTGTAAACAATTGTGGGTGGTGTGTATGCATTGACCTATTTGATACAGTTTATGAAACTGAGAGTTTCAAAACCGTATATATACGAAAGGGTGATGATAATTGGTTTAAGTGTATTAAAAAGAATGGTTTATTTAAGGGTTATGGTGGAATTGAAAACCTGGAAGATATTTTAAATGTTTTTTACTGCTGGATTAAGTGATTTTTAAGTTCCTATGTTTTGAGGGGGGATACTATGAAAACAAAAGAAAGTTATAATTTAGTTGCTTTTGGTGATTCTATAACAAAGGGCGTTATATATGACAGCAGGAGGGCAAGATATTCAAGGTTAAAGGACTGTTTTGCCAGTATAGTTGGAAGAAGTTTTAAGGGAACTGTATGCAATGCCGGGAGGTTTGGAAGTACGATCAAGAGAGGAATAAGCAAGATGTATACTGATGTCATAATAAAAACTCCAGATATTGTATTAATAGAGTTTGGGGGAAATGACTGTGATTTTGACTGGGGGGATATAGCAAAAGACCCCGATTCCAAGCACAGGCCAAAGACGGATATCTCAACTTTTAATGATATGCTGTCCAATATGATATGCACCTTTAAAGAATCCGGTATAATACCGATGCTTATGACACTTCCTCCTCTGGATTATAAAAGATACTTTAACTGGATTACAAAGGGAGATAAAACAGCCGAAAAAAATGTTTTAAAGTGGTTGGGTTCGGAAGTGAAAATTTACAATTGGCACAGGACATACAGTGAAATGATTACAAAGGTGGCCCATAGGACAAAAACTACCTTGATTGATGTGAGATCGGAAATTCTCAAACAAAATGACTACAATAAATTTTTGTGCATAGACGGTATTCATCCTAATTTGGATGGACATTCCCTGATTGCCCATATAATACTCAATTTTCTCAAAGATAATTACAGTTTTTTACTGCTTTGAAGAATAATATGAGTACACTGCACATACTAATTTTATAGAGAAATGAAATATATTGCAGGGTATGGTGGTTGCATTGATGATAGATAGTCCCTTTCGTAAAATGTTCAATTATTACAATAAAAAAATGCAAAATAATTTTCCACAGGCATCGGGTACATTTATTCAACCGGATATGGTGATAAAATGGAATGACTTGGAATGGCAGAAAGAACTCTCCTATTTGAAAGAAGTTAAAATGAAATATATTGTGATGAACACTTTTGTGGTTCAAAACCAAAGTATCAAGAGAGTATATGAGACTTCAATAGAAAATGAAAATAGGGCTGGAAGGGTGGATGTAGTTGACACCTGCCTGAGAAATTGTGAAAAATTCGGCTTTAAGGTATTCCTGGGAATTGATTACAATGTCTTGTGGTGGAGGATAGGGCCTAGAAAACCAAGATGGCTGTATGAACAGATGAAAAAAGGAAATCTGATAGTGCAGGAATTGTATGAAAAATACCATGGCAAATATAAAAATGCTTTTTACGGATGGTATTGGGTCTATGAAGTGGATAATCTTAATTTTAAAAATTTAAGAGATTTTAAAGTATTAGCCAATGCTGTAAATATAAATTTGGAATATATGGATAAAAATGATTTGAGACTGCCATTTATGATATCGCCTTTCATGAACTCAAAATATTCTACTCCGCAGCTCTATGCAGATAATTGGAAGTATTTTTTCAAAATAGTTGATTTAAAAGAAGGGGATGTATTCTGTCCACAGGATTCAGTGGGAGGCGGAGGACTTGATATAAGCCAGGTGAAAGATTGGTTTCAGGCTCTTGAGGGAGCTGTAAAATCAAAAAAGGGAATTTTATTTTGGGCCAATGTAGAGACCTTTGATCATACCAACTGGTCAAGTGCATTTATGAAGAGGTTTATAAAGCAAATGAGGCTTGAAAATCCATTTATAGATGATATCATAACTTTTTCCTACAGCCACTATTACAGCCCGGTCAATATAAACAGTGGTTTTCACAGGGCCTATAAAAGGTATTTGTATCAGCATGAAGTCTATAACAAAAGACCGGATCCGCCTAAATGGGTTAAAATTCACAAAATGGAGAATAAAATTTCACTTCAGTGGGAAGCATCTGGAAATATAGCGGGGTATAGAGTATACTGCAATGGAAAGAATATATATTCTCCTGTTGTGCAGAGAAAATATGGCGGGAATAAAGATCAGACATGGGGAAAATTTGTATGTAAAAATATTTCAGCGGAATCTAAATATCAAATAGAAGCCGTGGATTTTTGGGGGAACGTATCAAAAAAAATTACAGTATAGAAATATTGTAAAAAAATTTTGCCTATATTTTGAGGAATATGAGAAAAATCTTTTTCAAGAACCTTAGAAAAACCTAAAAATGAAAGGATTAACTTAAAGTGAAGAAAATAGTCAGGTTTATACCCAACGGAATTACAGTGCTAAGGATAATTATGTCCATTTTATTTGTATCAAATATTTTGGAGCAGTTTAAGCATGGACAGCAGAAAATTTTCAGCCTTATAGCCTTATTTTTTTGTATATGTGTATCAGATTTTATTGATGGGTACATTGCAAGAAAATTCAACTGCACTTCAACAGCAGGTGCAAAACTTGACATCTTTGCAGATCTGTTTTTCATAATTTCATCTTATGTAATTTTAGTGATTTTGAGAATATTGCCTTTATGGTTCTTGATATTTATGTGCCTCAAATTTATAGAGTTTTTATGTACATCAAATTTTATAAAGAGATATGATAAATTATCAATGCATCCATTCATTTTTGACAGACTGGGAAGAATTGCAGCAGTTATGATTTTTATTGTACCGGGTATAGCCTGTATATTTAATATTTTTACATATGATAACTCTGCATATATGGTAAATTTCTTATTGTATATTATATTGATATTAGGACTATTGTCTTCATATTTGAGGATAAGAAAATGTTTTAAATTATTGTCTTGACAGCCAGTTTACAAAGTGATATATAAAGAATGTTTACTTGAAATACTACTGTTGACTGAAAGCTGATCATGTAATAAAATGTAAAAGTGGGCGGTATTTATTAAAAGCTGTACCAATATTATTTATATACATATATCTGCTTATATCATTTGAATAAGACAGTCAATAAAGGTCTCCCTGGTTTTGAATTAAACTTAGGAGTTTTGTATCACTTCTTAAATTTACAGGAAGAAAGGAGTGATTGGTTGATAATAGATTTGTTGGAGTAGAAAAATCAGGCTTTTTTTAAGTGAATATTTTGTCCCGGGTAACGTGGGTATTAAGGGTTATGATAGCAGAAACTACAAGTATGCATTAGAAGCTAAAGATACTAATGTGAAATTAGAGGGACTAATATTAAAAAATAGTGATACAACATTTATTAAAATTCTTGATGACATAATCTCAAGTATTTGGCAGAATATACAAAGATTTAATTCGAAAGATAAGGTTATATGTCACGTCAATAGCTTTTATCTTCAAAAATCTTTTCTAAATATAAACAATTTTGGTGTTTTCAGATATAAATTCATTCCATATTTTAATTTTCTAATAAATATTTCACCTATAAAAAATTTGAAAAATTAAATAATACGTATTTTTTATTGAAAGCTTCTTTAAATAAGTGAAGTTGTATTAAAATTATGCTTTTTGGAGGAAAATAATGAAAACAGTAAAAACAATAAAAGAAGTCAGACAACAAGTCAGAGAATGGAAGAAAGAAGGATTATCCATAGGGCTTGTTCCTACAATGGGATGCCTTCATGAAGGACATAAAAGTCTCATAGACACAGCCGTGAAAGAAAATGATAAAGTGGTAGTCAGTGTTTTTGTCAATCCTATACAATTTGGACCTAACGAGGATTTTGGAACTTACCCAAGGAATATAGAACATGATAAAAAACTCTGTGAAAGTTCGGGAGCAAGCATGATATTTAATCCTGAGCCCTCAGAGATGTATTTTGGAGATAGATCTACCAATGTAGAAGTAGAGGGGTTAACGGAAGGATTATGTGGAGCTAAGCGCCCAGGACATTTCAGGGGAGTGTGTACTGTAGTTTCCAAACTATTTAATATAGTAACACCAGACATGGCTTATTTCGGAGAAAAAGACGCACAGCAATTAGCTGTAGTTAAAAGAATGGTAAGGGACTTAAATTTTGATGTCCAGGTTGTAGGCTGTCCAATAATAAGAGAAGAGGATGGATTGGCAAAAAGTTCAAGAAATACTTATCTTTCAAAGGAAGAAAGACAGGCGGCCTTAGTGTTGAATAAAAGTCTGAAAAAAGCCAAAAAACTATTGGAAGATGGTGAAAAAGATACATTGTTGGTTAAACGTGTAATTGAGCAGGAAATAAACAAGCAGCCTTTAGCCAGGGTAGATTATATTGAAATTGCAGATAGTGAATCATTGAGACCGGTTAAAAAAGCAAATGAATCTTTATTGGTAGCTATAGCAGTATTCATAGGAAAAACCAGGCTGATAGATAATTTTACATTTAGAACGGGAGAAAAATAAAATGCGGATGACAAGACAAAAAATATCCGATTATGAATCAAACTAAAAGTTTGGGAGAGATTTATCATGGACTTTATGGAAAAACTGGGGAAAGTGTTAAACAGATATTTTTCAGTGTTAATCATAGCTGTTGCGGTCATAGGACTTCTGCAGCCGAAGACCTTTTTATGGATTGTACCTGATATCTCAGTGTTTTTAGGAGTTATAATGTTTGGAATGGGTATTACTTTAAAAAAGGAAGATTTCAAAGAAGTGTTTACTAGACCTAAAGATGTATTTATAGGTGTAGCAGCCCATTATTGTATAATGCCCTGTGTAGCATATATACTGTGTTTGATTTTAAAACTGCCTAAAGAGCTGGCAGTAGGAGTCATTCTTGTAGGGTGCTGTCCAAGCGGTACCGCATCAAATGTAATGTGCTATATAGGCAGAGGAGATCTTGCACTTTCTATTTGCATAGGTGCAGTTTCTACAATACTTGCTCCGTTTTTAATGCCTATTTTAATATTACTTTTGGCAGGTAAATGGATTTCAATACCGATAATGGGATTGTTTATGGAAATTGTTAAGATAGTCATAGTACCTATACTTTTAGGTGTTATAGTAAATTGTATATTTGGAGAAAAAACGCAAAAAGCTGTAAAAGCACTTCCAATTGTATCAACTATATGCATAGCTTTGCTGGTTGGAGGAGTAATAAGTGCTAATTCAAAAAAATTATTGACAACTGCTGCAATTGCAATTGGTGCTGTAATTCTCCACAATTTATTTGGTTTCCTGTTTGGATATTTAGCAGGAAAAGTGCTTGGTATGAATGAAACTAAAAGAAGAGCTGTATCATTTGAAGTGGGTATGCAGAATTCAGGATTAGGAGTGACATTGGCCATGAGCTTTTTCTCACCGGCAGCTGCAATACCGGCAGCAATATTTAGTGTATGGCACAATATATCCGGTTCTGCTCTTGCAGCTTTCTGGTCCAACAAAGAGATTGATGATAAAAAATCACAGGGTGCAATAATATAGGGTTTGCTACCCTGAAAATCTAAAGCCAATGCTTGATAAAACTAAGCATTGGCTTATTATTTACGTTATTATAATATAAAAGACCAAGGTTGATTTATTCATAGTCAATTACAGATATTCAACTGCTGGTTGAATTTTTATAATATGTTAAACTAGAAATCCATAGGTGAATTTAAAGGATTAAGCTATAATGTATTTATAGAGCTCTATAATATAAAAATACTGGAGTGAGTGGATTATGGGGAAATTGCAGATAGATGAAATAATATCAAGGCTTAGAAAAGAAAGACAGATTACCCAGGAGCAGCTTGGAAAATATATAGGTGTTTCTACAGCAGCTGTTTCAAAATGGGAAATGGGAAATTCTTATCCTGATATTGAACTTCTTCCGGTACTTGCTTCTTTTTTTGGTGTTTCCATAGATAAGCTTTTAAATTACAGGATACAGTTGTCTGAGGAAGAAGTGATGGATATATTTAAAAAGTGTGAAGAACTTATGGCTGGAAAGGAGATGGAAAAAGGCATTGAACTTGGGAAAAAATATATAGAAAAGTATAGTTCAAGTTATTTTCTTAAATTCAGAATAGGATTTTTGTTCCATATGTATTCCTGGAGATGTAAAAACAGGGCAGCGTCAGATAAAATGGAAGATTATGCAAAAGGACTGTTTGAAGATATAGGGAAAAACTGCAGTGACAGAAATACAACTGAACTGGCGCTTTATGTGCTGAGCACTATATATTCATCAAGAGGTGAAGATGACAGGGCAGTGGAGGTGCTCAACAAAATAAATAAAAGTGAATACCAGGTTGACTTTATGCTGGCAAATATATATTTGAAAAAGGAGGGTACTGTAAATAGAGGGCGCAAAATTCTTCAGGGACAGCTCTGGAAGTATATTTTTTATATGAGCTCTGTTTTAATGTGCCTTGCAAAATCCTACTGTGAAGACAAGAATAATCTTAAATTAGTGGAAAAATACCTCAATACGGCAGTTGACATTAAAAGGGCGTTTTCACCTGAAGCCGAGGCTGTACTTGGACTTCATATAGAATATATGAATTTTGCAAATGTGTATTTAAAAATGGGAGAAAAGGAAAAGGCCTTGGGCATGCTTGAAAAATGGATAGAGTATATTGAGGTAAACAACCTGAACGAAAAAGAGAAAATTTCTTCTGTATGGTGTTTTGATGAGCTTTCGGGAAACAAGCCAGGGTTTACACTGGATATGTATGAAAATATGAGCAAGCTTCTTGAGGATGATATATTTGATCCTGTAAGGGAAGACGACAGATTCGTACAGATTTCAGATAGAGTGAATAATATGAAAAAACATAGGTGATTTTAAGAAGGGGAGATGCAGAAGTGAAATTAAAAGTTTTAGTGGATAATAATACATATATTGACCAATATTATTATGGTGAACCTGCTGTTTCATATTATATTGAAGACGAGGATACTATATTGTTATTTGATGTAGGTTATTCTGATATATTTCTCAGAAATTCCGCTTCATTAGGTGTAGATTTAGAAAAAGTAAGTGTTATTATTATTTCACATGGCCATAATGACCACACTGGAGGGTTAAAATATTATTTTGAGCATCAGTATAAAAACAATATAAACATTATCGCACATCCAGATGCCTTTACAGAAAAATTTGAAGGAAATTTGAAAATCTGTTCTCCCATTTTACAGGGGGAACTAGAAAAAAAGTGCAATTTAATACTTTCAAGAAAACCTAAAAAAGTCAGTGAACACATAACTTTTTTAGGGGAAATACCGCAGACAAATAATTTTGAAAGAAGAAGACCTATTGGAAAACAAAATGTTGATGGAATTTTGGTTGAGGATTATCTGATGGATGATACAGCACTTGCATATAAAAGTGAAAATGGTATTTATATTATTACCGGATGTTCTCATAGTGGAATATGCAATATAATAGAATATGCAAAGAAAATATGTAAAGATAATAGAGTATTGGGAGTTATAGGTGGGTTTCACTTATTTGAAATAGATGAGCAGGTTAATAAGACTGTTAATTATTTAAGACGAAACAACATAAAAGAGTTATATCCATGTCACTGTACATCCTTTGCCGTTAAAGCGGAGATAAATAAATTTTTACCTGTGAAAGAAGTTGGAGTAGGATTGGAAGTGAATTGGTAAAACTATTTGAATTGATTATTTCATAAAAAAAGTAAAAATAATTTAAAACTCTATATAAAGTTTAAGGCGTATGGAATAGTGAAAAGCTATTCCAATTATTTTTGCTTAAATGAAGAACCAAAAGTGAACTTAACTTATCTAATATGTAAATATAAAATATGATCATATTTTAAGATGGAGGCTAAGATGGGATATATAGACTTAATAAAATTGGCTAAGAGGGCTAAGAAAGATGACAAGGAAGCTTTTGGCAGACTTATAAAGATCTGATAATACAAAGACTGTAGTTACAGAGGTTTTTCCTGTAACCGGCGGAGATATAGTTCCCGATAAATTTGATTTCAACATGAATTTTGCCAGAGATGATAATTTAAAAGGAAACTGGAATTTTAGAATTCCATTAGTAAAACAGAAAATACAGGATAAGGTTGATATTTTCAGATTAAATAAGGATATAAAAAAAGGCTTTAATTCAGTTATATGCATAGGTAATTATGATGAAATGTACGAAGAAATTGGACAGATAAATTTAAAGAAATAAATAGAAAGTTTAAATTTATTTATGATGAACAGTGCTAAAAAATAGTGAAATTTAAATTGAGTTAACCTCTGTTATTAAAATTTATAAGTACATAGCTGTGTTGGAAAATTCAACATGGTTATGTATTTATTTTTATGTAGATTATATTTAGGGCATGTATTTTTTACCTCAAAGGCATAGCTCATATAATATGTTTTCCAAGGATTTTCCTCTGTTAGTGGGTAGATATTCAACTTTAGGCGGAATTGTTGTATAGGGAATTCTTTCAATAAGGTTATCCATCTCCAATTTTTTTAATTCCTGTGATAATATTTTATTACATATGTTCGAAATAGATTTTTTCAGTTGACCGTATTTGATTGGTTGTTCTTTTAATATATGTCATAATATTATTGCTCTCCATTTGCTCCCAATGACGGTCATTGTAAATCCTATTATAAGTACCCATATTTTTTGTGTTTAATAGTGAACATATTATACAACGAGTATAAGTGGATAATTATTAAACAATATTTTAAAGCACTATATTATTGATATGTTATCATTTACAATATATTTATTTTGATAAATTAATAATTTTATCTATTGCATTTTTGAAAAAGTTGTGTTATATTTTTTGAAATATATAATGATTGATCATATTAAAATTTATAAGTGAGGAGATATGTAGAATGAGACAAGTAGCTATTTATGGAAAAGGTGGAATTGGAAAATCCACTACAACGCAAAATCTTACTTCAGGACTGGCAGAAATGGGAAAGCACATAATGGTAGTAGGTTGTGATCCGAAGGCGGATTCAACCAGGCTTCTAATGGGTGGACTAGCTCAGAAGACAGTTTTGGATACTCTGAGAGAAGAAGGTGAGGATGTTGATCTGGATTCAATATTGAAAAGTGGATTTGAAAACATAAAATGCGTTGAATCCGGAGGACCGGAACCGGGAGTCGGCTGTGCCGGAAGAGGCATTATAACTTCAATTAATATGCTGGAGCAGCTGGGAGCTTATACGGATGATTTGGACTATGTTTTCTATGATGTATTAGGTGATGTTGTCTGTGGTGGATTTGCAATGCCTATACGTGAAGGAAAGGCCAGAGAAATATATATAGTGGCCAGTGGTGAAATGATGGCCATGTATGCGGCAAACAACATATCGAAAGGTATAAGTAAATTTGCAAATGCAGGTGGAGTTAGATTGGGAGGTATAATATGCAACAGCAGGAAGGTTGCCAATGAGAGAGAGCTTCTTGATGCATTTGCAAAGAAACTTGGCAGCCAACTGATATATTTTGTACCGAGGAGCCCGGAGGTTACGGAGGCGGAGATAAATAAGCAAACTGTTATACAATATAATCCAGAGGCCAAGCAGGCAGATGAATACAGGGCACTTGCCAAGGCCATAGATGGGAATGACATGTTTGTAATACCAAAGCCGATGGCACAGGATGAACTGGAAGCCATAATGATGGAACATGGTCTTATGGATTGAGGTCATAATATGAAAGTACAGCTTATAGAGAATAAAATAATAAAGTGTATCCCTAAATTTTGAGGCGATTTAAGGGATACACCCAAAAAAGTACCAGAATCGACTAAATTCTAATACAATGTAAGTTTAACACAAAAAAGGGGAGTGTTCAATAATGTTAATGGTAAAAGCTATTATAAGGCCGGAAAAATCTTCAATTGTACTTTCGGAATTATGTGATGCTGGTTTCCCGGCAGTTACCAAGCTTGATGTGACGGGCAGAGGTAAACAGAGAGGGGTAAAAGTTGGAGAAATATTTTATGATGAAATACCGAAACAGATGCTGCTGATAGTGATAAAAGATGAGGACAAGGATGATATTATAAGCATAATCACTAAGAATGCGAAAACCGGGACCAAAGGAGCCTTTGGAGATGGAAAGATATTTGTAACTCCTGTAGAAGAAGCATATACAATAAGTTCAAATACAGAGGAATTATAGGGGGAAAGCGGCATGAAAGAAATTATGGTTATTATCAGAATGGATATGGTGGGCAGGACAAAAGATGCTCTTGCCAAAATTGGTTTTCCTTCTATTACATGTAAAAAGGTGCTTGGCAGAGGCAGAAAAAAAGTTGATTTTTCTATTATCCAGGATTTTATCAGTGAAAAAGATATACTGGAGGCATCGGGCAGGAAAATTGCAGAACAGATATCTGAAACCCACAGACTCATTTCCAAAAGATTGGTAATTATATTGGCAAGGGACGAAGATGTAAAAAAGGTTGTAGATACTATAATAGAGACTAATAGAACGGGAAATCCCGGAGATGGAAAAATATTTGTAACAAAAGTGACAGACATAGTTAGGATAAGGACAGAAGAAACAGGAGACGCTGCTATTTAATTTTTGTGAAAGGATGGGATTTTATGAGAAAAAAATTAGATAAAGTAGTAAATGAGGTTTTGGAACCATATCCGGCTAAAACCTATAAAAAGAGAAAAGAGCATATTGTTATAAAGACGGAAGAATCTCCAAACCCGGTCATTACAGCTAATGTAAGGACTATACCAGGTGTGATTACAGCCAGAGGATGCTGTTATGCCGGTTGTAAAGGCGTTGTTATGGGACCTATAAAGGATATGGTACACATAACCCACGGACCTATAGGGTGCTGTTTTTATACCTGGGGCGGAAGAAGATTCAAGTCAAAAGCTGAAGAAGGTGGACAAAATTTTAATGAATATGTTTTTTCTACCGATATGGAGGAAAAAAATATAGTCTTTGGCGGAGTTGACAAATTAAAAAATGCAATAAAGGAAGCAGTTGAAATTTTTCATCCCAAGGCCATAGGTGTATATGCAACATGTCCTGTTGGACTTATAGGTGATGATATAAATGCAGTAGCACGGGAAGCCTCGAAACTCTATGGAATTGATGTTCTTGCCTTTAACTGTGAAGGTTATAAAGGTGTAACACAATCCGCAGGTCACCATATAGCAAACAATACGGTTATGAGTGAAATAATAGGAAAGGGAAACGGCCAGCATAAAAAGTATTCAGTAAATATACTGGGAGAATACAATATAGGCGGGGATTCCTGGGAAATTGAAAGAATTCTTGAGAAAATAGGCTATAATGTGATTACAGCTCTTACAGGAGATGCAAGTTATGAGCACATTCAAAATGCCAATCTTGCAGATGTGAATCTGGTGCAGTGTTATAGATCAATCAACTATATAGCAGGCATGATGCAGACCAAGTATGGTATACCATGGATCAAATGCAATTTTATAGGCATAAAGGGAACAATTGATACCCTGAGGGAGCTGGCAGCAGTCTTTGATGATCCATATCTGTATAAAAAAACAGAAGAGATCATTGCAGAAGAACTTGCTGAAATTGAAACAGACATAGATTACTATAAAGAGAGATTAAAAGGCAAGTTGGCTTGTTTATATGTAGGCGGCTCAAGAGCCCAGACATATCAGGTTCTGCTAAAGGATCTTGGTGTAAAAACCATTCTTGCAGGCCATGAGTTCGGACATCGTGACGATTATGAAGGAAGTGAAGTTATTCCAACTATAAAAGTTGATGCGGACAGCAAGAATATTCCTGAAATAACTGTAGAGCCGGATAAAGAAAAATATCGTGTTATAGTACCAAAGGAAAGAGCAGAAGCTCTTAGAAAAGAAGGTGTGCCAGTATCTTATTACGGCGGATTGGAAAAGGAAATGGATAATGATACGGTGATAATAGACGATTTAAATGCCCACGAAATGGAAAAATTCATAAGAGAACTCCATCCTGATATGTTTCTGACAGGAATAAAGGAGAAGTATGTAATTGAAAAAATGGGAGTGTTGTCAAGGCAGCTTCACTCCTATGACTATACAGGACCTTATGCAGGATTTAAAGGTGCAGTTGTATTTGCCAGAGAACTGGCAAGGGGAGTTTATACTCCGGCATGGAAGTATTTGACTCCGCCCTGGAAAAAACAACCTTTAATAGAGGGAAAATTGTCGGATGAATCAGCAGTTTCAGGAGGTGAAAAATAATGTTAGATGCAACACCAAAACAATTAGTAAAAAGAAAAGCTTTGAGAATAAATCCAGCCAAAACCTGCCAGCCAGTTGGAGCAATGTATGCAGCCCTTGGAATTCACAATTGCCTGCCGCACAGCCACGGTTCCCAGGGATGCTGTTCTTATCACAGGACGGTGCTTTCAAGACATTTCAAAGAGCCGGCATTGGCTTCCTCGAGTTCATTTACTGAAGGTGCCTGTGTGTTTGGCGGTGGTTCAAATGTAAAGACAGCTGTTAAGAATATATTTGCAATGTACAATCCAGATATAATAGCCATCCACACCACATGTCTTTCTGAAACCATAGGAGATGATCTTCCTACTTATATAAGGGACATGGAAATACCGGAAGGAAAGCTGGTTATTCATACAAATACGCCAAGTTACGTGGGATCACATGTCACCGGATTTTCAAACATGGTAAGAAGTATGGTGCAGTATCTTTCGGTAAACAGTGGAAAGAAAAATGGGAAATTTAATATAATTCCTGGCTTTGTAGGACCTGCTGACATGAAAGAGATGAAAAGAATATTCAGACTTATGGATATCCCATATATAATATTTCCTGATACCAATGGAGTGCTTGATGCACCAAATACAGGCGACTATAAAGTATTTCCTGAAGGCGGTACCAGGGTTAAAGATATAATAGATGCTGGAAATTCGGATATGACTATAGCTTTTGGGAGCTATTCTTCAGAAGATGCAGCCAAGAAATTGGAGACTAAATGCAAAGTTCCCTTCAAAACATTAGAGGTTCCCATTGGAATTGATGCAATGGATGATTTGATTATGACATTAGCTAAAATTACAGGAAAGCCTGTGTCTGAAGAAATTGAGGAAGAAAGAGGTCAGCTTCTTGATTTAATCCTTGACTGTGCTCAATACTTCAACGGTAAAAAGGCAGCTGTAGTTGGAGATCCAGATGTTGTAATTCCACTAGTTCAATTTTTAATAACCCTGGGAATGACCCCCAAATATGTAATAACAGGTACTCCTGGAGCATTATTTGAGAAAAAGATCAAAGCCATTATGGATAAAGCCGGTATAGAGGGAATTGTAAAAGCTAATAGTGATTTCTTTGAGATGCATCAGCTTATAAAAAATGAAGGCGTGGATCTTTTAATATCCAATACCTATGGAAAATTTATTGCCAGAGCAGAAGACATTCCGTTTGTCAGATTTGGATTTCCTGTAATGGACAGGTATGGACATCAGTACACTCCTAAAGTGGGCTACTCCGGTGCCATAGATTTGGTAAGGAGAATGTGTGATGCAATGCTCGACAAGGATGACAGAGAGTGTAAAGAGGAGGATTTTGAAGTAGTACGATAAATCATATGAATTAAAGACTGGTTTGGATTCAGGCATCACCTTGAATCCAAACTTGATATTATAAGTACTTTTTATTTAATGGAGGGGATCTTTATGGAAAATATTCAGTTGAGATTGGAAGCCGAGAAAGCTGAAATTATAGAAGATAGAAGAGAATTTGTATGTTACAACTCCAAAAATAAGAATTCAAAGATCAGATGCGAAGAAAACAGTGTTTCCGGTGCAGTTAGCCAGAGAGCCTGTGTGTACTGTGGCGCAAGAGTAGTACTAAATCCTATAACAGATGCCTTCCATTTAATACATGGACCAATAGGGTGCGCAGCTTATACCTGGGACCTGAGGGGCAGCTTGTCTAGTGGTTCGGAATTGTTCAGAAACAGTTTTTCAACGGATTTAAGTGAGACAGATGTCATATTTGGAGGAGAAAAAAAGCTGAGGGAAGCTGTTGATGAGATAGTTAAAAAATTTCATCCCAAGGTTATTTTCATATATGCCACCTGCATAGTGGGAGTTATAGGTGATGACATAGATGCAGTCTGTAGAAATGCTGAAGAAAAATATGGAATAAGGGTAATACCTGTAAAGTCGCCAGGATTTTCAGGGAATAAATCCACAGGTTACAGAGCTGCCTGTAATGCTATATTGAAGCTCATAGGAGATAAAAAAAGTGATAAGAAAGTGAGCGGAATAAACTATCTTGGGGATTTCAATCTGGCAGGAGAAGTCTGGGTAGTGGAAAATTATTTAAAGAGAATAGGCATTGATATTGTTTCAAAACTTACAGGTGATGGAAAAGTTGACGAAATAGTTAAGGCACCTGAGGCAAAGCTCAATATAGTTCAATGTGCCGGTTCCATGGGATATCTGGCCAAGCAGATGGAGGAATTATATGATATTCCATTTATAAAAACAAGCTTCGTGGGACTTGAAGATACTGAAAATTCACTGCTTCAGGTTGCAAATATTGTGGGAGATGAGGAAACTGTAGAAAGAGCTCGGGAACTTATAAAGGCTGAAAGTGAAAAAATACAGCCGGAGCTTGATTATTACAGGGGCAGACTTAAGGGTAAAAAAGCAGCTATATATGTAGGCGGAGGTTATAAGGCCATATCTCTTATAAAGCAGTTCAGGGATCTGGGAATGGAAACTGTAATGGTGGGAACACAGACTGGAAAACCTGAGGACTATGAAATAATAAGGCAGATTACAAAAGATGGAACAGTAATACTTGATGATGCAAATCCCTATGAACTTGAGAAATTCATGGTGGAAAAGGGAGCAGATGTACTTGTAGGCGGCGTCAAAGAGAGGCCTCTTGCATATAAGCTGGGAGTTGCATTTTGCGATCATAATCATGAGAGAAAGCACATACTTGGGGGATTTCAGGGTGCTATAAATTTTGCAAAAGAGATAGATTTAACTGTAAACAGCCCTGTTTGGGACTATGTATAAAAAATTTGAGGAGATGATTGGAATGGGTAATAAAAAACTGGTCAATGTGGATGTAAATCCGTGTAAAATGTGCATGCCCATGGGAGGAGTAATGGCTTTTAAGGGAATAGAAAACAACATGGTTATTTTACATGGCTCTCAAGGCTGCAGTACTTATATAAGAAGACATATGGCAACTCATTATAATGAACCTGTTGATATAGCATCATCTGCTCTTACCGAACAAGGCACTGTGTATGGAGGTACCAAAAATCTTAAAAAAGGTCTTAGAAATATGATTAAGATGTACGAGCCCACTACTATTGGTGTAATGACAACCTGTCTTGCGGAGACTATAGGAGAAGATACAAAAAGAATTGTAGAAGAATTTTATGAAGAAGAAAAGGATAATGAAAAGATAAAGCATATAAAAATAATAACTGCTTCAACTCCAGGATATGGAGCCACTCAGGCCGAGGGATACTATACGGCACTGAGGAGTATTGTTGAACAAGTCTGTGAGAAATCTGAAAGTACAGGTAAATTGAATATAATATGTGCCAACCTGAATCCGGGAGATGTGAGAAATATAAAGAGAATACTTGATGATTTCAAGATAGGATATACAATTTTACCGGATGTGTCAAATACCCTCGATTCTGCACATAATGACAAATACAGGAGGATACCGAAGGGCGGCACAAAAATAGAGGATATTAAAAAAATGCCTGGAGCAGCAGCCACTATTGAAATGGGAGTTACCGTATCCGATGAAAAGTCTCCAGGAATGTATTTGCAGAATGAGTACGATGTACCTCTTTATAAATGCCCTATTCCCATTGGCTTTAGAAATACGAACCAGTTTATCGACCTGGTATCGAAGTTGACTGGAGTTCCTATTCCAGAGGAATATGTAGTTCAGAGAGGAAGATATCTGGATGCCATGATTGACAACCATAAGTATACAGGGGAAGCCCGGGTGATGCTGTATGGCGAGCCGGAGCTTGTATATGCAGTTGCCAGACTCTGTCTTGAAAATGGGATACTTATAAAGATGGCTGCAATGGGATCTAAAAATCCTGAACTTCGCCGCAGACTCAAGGAGGAACTTAAAGTTCAAAAGGAAGATTCCATAGTTTTGGATGATACGGATTTTGGCACCATGGAAAGTTATGCAGAAAAGCTGAAAATCAATTTGATGCTTGGAAATTCCGATGGAAGGAGGATGGCAGGAAAACTGAAGCTGAAATTGATAAGGATAGGATTTCCTATACATGACAGGGTTGGCGGTCAGAGACAGGTTATAACCGGATACACGGGTTCTTCGTTTTTAATAGATTCTGTGGCAAATGCAGTTCTGGAGCATACTCAAAATACTTATAGGGAAAAGGCATATAATGATTTTTATGCACCTATGGCAAAAATGGAGAAAGAAGAAAAATCAGTTGGCGATAAAACCTGCACTCATCCGTGTTTTGGAGACAACGCACATAAATTTGCCAGAATGCACATACCTGTTGCACCTAAATGCAATATAAGCTGTAATTACTGCAGCAGAAAATATGACTGTGCAAATGAAAGCAGACCAGGAGTTACAAGCGGGGTGCTTAGTCCTGAGGAAGCCCTTCAAAAATTCAAGGCGGTGAAAAGCAAGATTAAAAACCTGACTGTGGTGGGAATAGCAGGACCTGGAGATGCTCTTGCAAACTTTGATGAAGTGAAAAAATCTCTTGAACTCATAAGACAGTATTCCCCTGAAACAACTTTCTGTCTTTCAACCAACGGGCTTATGCTTCCTTTCTATGTAAATCAGCTGATAGAGCTTGGAGTGTCGCATGTTACAGTTACGATAAATGCTGTAGACAAGAAAATAGGGGCAAAAATATACAGGGAAGTCAATTATTTAGGACATAAATATACAGGGGAAGAGGGAGCTGAAATACTTTTAAACAACCAGCTCGCAGGGGTCAAGTATCTCTGCTCGAAAGGCATAGTATGCAAAGTAAATACAGTTATGCTCAAGGGTATAAATGACAATCACATAGTGGAAGTTATAAAAAAGGTAAAAGAGTGCGGGGCATATATGACAAATATAATGCAGATGATACCTGTACAGGGAAGCAGATTTGAAGATCTGCCGCTGGTTTCAAATGTGGAATTGAATGAAATGAGAAAAAAATGTGAAGTTGATATAAAGCAGATGTATCACTGCAGGCAGTGCAGGGCAGATGCCATAGGAACTCTGTCGGAGGATCACTCTATAGATTTTAGGAATATAGGCTGCGAAGGCTGCATAAGCAAGTGCTCCGGTAAAGTAGAAAAAAATGAGCCTGAAGAAACTGCCCCTGAGGGTGGAAAATATAAGTTTGCAATTTCTTCTAAATCGGGCATTAACATAGATCAGCATTTTGGGCATGCTAACGAATTTTATATATATTCCTATGACCAGGGCAGCATAAGACTTCTGGAAAAAAGAAATGTAGATAAGTATTGTATGGGAATTTATGATTGTTTGGATCAGGAAGATAAAATGTCTAAAATAATGAGGACTATAGGTGACTGTGATGGAGTAATCGTGCTGAGAATTGGAGATGATCCCAGAGAAAAGCTGGAGGCGAAGAATATAAAGGTTATGGAGATGTATGATTCCATAAACAGGGCAGTGGTAAAAGCTGCAAAGGAACTTGAAAAAGCTGCCGAACCTGAAATTTTGTCTATTACTGAGATTGATAACTGATAATTTTCAACTGTGAATTGTGAATTGAATGAGGGGGTGTATAAAATGTCCATTGTAATAGACAAACATAGAAAGATCATTATAGACAGAACATTGCCTGAAATTGTGAAAGCAAATAGAAACATTGATCTAAAACTGACAGCCGAATTTCTTGCGCTTATTAAAGATCTGGGAGTGGATTTTATAGAAATAAACCAGGAAGTGGTTGAAAAAATCACGGAACTGCCAGAAGGACTCAAATATATATACAGATTTGAAAATGCATTTGACGCACAAAAATTTAAATATGTCATTTTAAATTATAAAAAGCTGAGATATTTGGATGAAAATTCTCTGGAAAAATTAAAAGACAAGAAAATAATGCTTGAAGTCAGTATCAGGGATTTAGATAAAATTGCTATGGAGGAATCTGATAAGATATTCAACAGCATGGATGTGGTGTGTATTAGAGTAAAAGATGTGGTAAAATACAATTTATCAGGCTGGAGTAGATTTATAGAAGGTATAAAGGACAGATTTTCTGTCTATGTTGATTTTTGTGCAAGCAATAAATATTATATGGCCACTTCTGTCAGTCTGGAAGCCTGTGTCGACGGAGCGGACTCTGTATCTACAGCTTTTAATGGACAAATTTACAATATGGCACCCCTGGAGGAAGTTGTTTTAGCCCTTAAAATCATAAAAAATGGAGAGCTTCACGGTAATTTAAAATCATTGAAAAAAGCAGTGGGAGTTTATGAGAAACTTACAGATAAAAAAGTATCCCCCATGAAAGCTGTAATAGGAAAAGATATTTTTAAATACGAATCGGGAATTCATGTGGATGGAATAGAAAAAAATCCTCGAAATTACGAACCTTACAATCCCTGTGATATAGGTGGAACGAGAACCATGTATATAGGCAAACATTCGGGTAAAAAGGCTGTCATGGTCAAATTGAAAGAACTCAATGTGGACTATGAGGGTGTGAATATTGAAAAATTTTTGGATAAAATAAGAAAAGTGAGTACTGAACTCAAGAGAAATATTTTGGATGATGAATTGCTCAAAATGTTCAACGACTTTAAAAAATCAGCTTGAAGTAGAGCTTATTTGAAAGAAGGTGTGATTGTGGATGTAAAGATAGTTGATACTACTTTAAGAGACGGCGAGCAAAAAGCTGGTATAGCTTTTGGAGTAAATGAAAAAGTGAGAATTGCAAAACTTATCGATGACATGGGAATTTATCAAATAGAAGCGGGCTGTCCGGCTATGGGTGGATATGAGAAGGAAAGCATTAAAAGAATTGCAGGTTTGGGATTAAAAAGCAGGATATCTTCATGGAACAGGGCAAATATCAAGGATATAGATGCATCCATAGATTGCAATGTTGATATAATTCATATATCTATTCCGACATCTGATCTGCAGATTAGTTCAAAACTGGGAAAAGATAAGAAATGGGTTTTGGACAGAGTAAAAAGGTGTGCTGCCTATGCCCTTGACAGAGGCTTTGAAGTTACCATAGGGATGGAGGATGCCAGCAGATCGGATATAAATTTTTTAATTGAATTCTGTGGTGCTGTTTCTGAAATGGGAATTAAAAGGGTGAGATATTCGGACACAGTTGGAATATCTTATCCCAGGAGGGTATTCTACAGTGTAAAAAAATTGATGCAGGAAGTACCTGTGGAAATTGAAATACACGCCCATGATGATTTTGGGATGGCTCTTTCGAATTCTCTCGGAGCAGCTGAGGCCGGGGCTAAATTTGTGGACTGTACTATATCCGGAATAGGTGAAAGAGCTGGTAACTGTGATTTTCTGAAATTTATGCAGGTGTTGAATGTAATTGTTGGTATGTCAAGAGCGCCTCTATAAAAGGCGTTCTTTTTATGGATATTTTTTATTCATAAAGGCAGTCATCATACATTATAAAAAATTTTATACAAGTAAGCCATACTAGATCATAATCATTACATTTGATGCTTTGATCACTGCCGTGGCTTCAGATCCTACTTTAAGTCCCAAGTTTTTTATTGCATCCATAGTTATGATAGAGCATATCTTGTTCCCATTTCCTATATCTAGTATTACCTCACCATTTACAGCTCCCTCCTTGATTTCAATTATTTTTCCCTTTAGTTGATTTCTCGCACTAATTTTCATGATTATATCTGTTCCTCCTTTGTGTTTATTTTATATATAAGTTTTTCTTATTAGAGTCTAATTATACTATAATTTAGAAAAATTTCATAACAGATGATTGTTATGAATATTTTATCAAAGAAACCATTAATAAGCTAGTATTTTGACGGATTTCGATTGTAAATACAGCCTAAGATATAATATGTGCATAAACTAAATTTAGTAAAAAACTTTTATTTTCAGTACTTTATAGTATACTTAAATCAGGAGAGTTGAAAAAATTCATCTATATAATATAGGAGATAGCAGATGATTACGGGTGAATTGAAGAATAAAATAGATAGAATATGGGAGATATTCTGGACCGGAGGTATTACAAATCCGCTGGAGGTAATAGAGCAGTTTACATATCTTCTGTTTATAAAAGATCTAGATGATAATGAAACTTTAAATGAGAGCAATACTGAGCTTACTGCAGCCAAATTAAAAAAAACATTTCCGGAAAGTAAACAATATTTGAGGTGGAGTAGATTTAAGAATGAAGAAGCAGGGCAGCTGTACAAAATAGTGTCTGAAGGGGTTTTTCCTTTTATAAAAAACGTTTATGGAAATAGAAGCTCTGCATATTCAAAGTACATGTCAGATGCCATTTTCAAGATACCTACAGATCTTATGTTGTCTAAGATAGTTGATGCCATAGACAAACTTGATTTAGGCGTTGGAGATGTAGAGGGAGATCTCTATGAGTATCTGCTTTCCAAAGTTTCCACTTCAGGTACCAATGGTCAGTTCAGAACCCCAAGGCATATAATAAAGATGATAACTGAATTGATGAAACCTACGCCAGAAGACATTATAGTTGACCCTGCAATGGGTACTGCAGGTTTTCTAGTTGGAGCAGAGGAATATTTGAGGAATAATTACAGTGATTTATTTTCAATATCCAGGCTAAAAGATCACTTTGACAACAAGATGTTCAATGGATTTGACATTGATAGAACTATGCTTAGAATTGGTGCCATGAATATGATGCTTCATGGAGTTGACATTCCAAATATTGAATATAGGGACTCTCTTTCTAAAAAAAACAGAGACATCGGAAAATATACGCTTGTTATGACAAATCCTCCTTTCAAGGGAAGCCTCGATTATCAGGCGGTTTCTGGAGATCTTTTAAAAATTACTAAAACTAAGAAGACGGAGCTTTTGTTTCTGGTACTTTTTTTGAGAATATTAAAGATTGGGGGAAGGTGTGCTTCTATTGTGCCAGAAGGGGTGCTGTTTGGATCTACCAAAGGTCACAAGGAGGTAAGAAAAGAAATAATAGATAACAACAAGCTGAAAGCTGTTATAAGTATGCCAAGTGGAGTTTTCAAACCTTATGCAGGAGTATCCACAGCGATTCTTATATTTATAAAAACGGGCAGCGGTGGAACAGACAAGGTATGGTTTTATGATATGAAGTCAGATGGATTTTCGCTGGATGACAAGAGAAGACCTGTGGCAAACAACGATATACCTGATATAATAGCAAGATTCAACAACTTGGAAGGTGAAACGGATAGAAAGAGAACTGACCAGAGTTTTTTTGTGCCTGTATATGAAATAAGAGAAAATGACTATGATCTTTCTATAAACAGGTATAGGGAAGTAGAATATAAGGAAGTTCATTACGATGAGCCTAAAGTTATTCTTGACAGAGTAAAGAGACTTGAAAAAGAGATATCAGATGGTATAGATGAATTGAGTAAAATGATTGATTGATTATATTATAATCTTAAATTGTGGTGATATGGGGGGATAATAGTGAATAGACAGGATTTAATAAAAGCCGCAGAGGATTTTGTTGAGAACTCAAAGTACAATTATATAGGTAAGAAAGAAGCTATTTCAGAAGATGTCATAGGGATGAAAATTTTCGAGAAACCGATCTTGGCATTTGGATCTGCCAGTGACGAGTATTTTTTACTGTTGAAGAAACCGTATGCAGTTGGAAAACATTTTGTGGCACCGAAAGAATGGCTTCCAAACTCTAAGACTGTTATATCCTTTTTTCTGCCTTTTAGTGAAACAGTCAGGAAGGGAAATAAAAGGGACATGTTGTGGCCTTCTAGAGAGTGGCTTCATGGGCGTATTGAAGGCCAAAATTTTTTAAATAAACTTTGCAATCATTTGAAATCAAAATTAATGGAAGAAGGATATGATAGTGTAGTACCTTCCTTGGATGAAAGGTTTTGGTCAGTGAATTTGAAGGTAGTCCACTACATCCTGAATTGTCCTTTACAAGCAACTGGTCTGAGAGGCATGTAGGTTTTGTATGCGGTCTTGGATCATTTGGACTTTCAAGGGGGCTTATAACGCAAAAGGGCATAGCCGGAAGAATTGGAAGCATTGTTACAGAATTATATTTATCTCCTGATGAGAGAAAATACAAGGACATATATGAATACTGCATAATGTGCGGTAAATGTGCTGAGAATTGCCCCTCCAGGGCCATATCCGTAGAAAGAGGAAAAGATCATATTGCCTGTGCCAGATTTTTAGATGAAACATCTGAAAAATATAATCCCAGGTATGGATGTGGAAAATGCCAGGTTGAAGTACCCTGTGAATTTAAAATACCTAGGGGAAGTTACTAGGTCAAGTGATTTCTAGGTTCAGATGCAGTCTGCTAGTGAGAAATGCTTTTTTTCATCTGAACCTCATTCGAAGCTCTGAAGAAAAATACTAGGTATAAAAATATGTTGAAAAAATTAAAGAAAAATTTTGGCTTATAGAATAAACCTTCATCATTTTAGCTAAAATATATGTATGTTGAAATAATTATGAAGGGAAGTTTTATAACTATGGATAATAATTTACTGGAAAAGTTCAAGAATAAATTGAAATCACAAAGAAGGGAAGCAGAGGATCTATTGATACAGATGGAAAGGAATGACACTATAAAGTCCAATGAAGAATTTTCTTCTGAACTGTCTGCTTATGACAATCACCCTGCAGATAGTGCCAGCAGCCTGTACGATAAAGAGAGAGGATTGGCTTTTCAAAAAAATGAGGAAATTATTATAGGGAAGATAGACAGTGCATTGAAGAATATGGAAGACGGTACCTATGGAATATGTAAAAAATGCGGCAAAGAGATAGAAAAGGAACGTTTGGAATATGTTCCCTATGCAGAATACTGTGTTCACTGTCAAAAAAATATGGACAATTTAAAGCCTGTAGAAACAAAAAATAGACCTCCGGAAGAAGATGTACTTGAAGATGTCATGGAGGACGGATATGATAGGCATACTGAATTTGATGCGGAGGACAGCTATCAGGCAGTTGGAAAATTTAATAAAAGGAAAAATATAGTAGAGGAATACAGGGATGAAGATGAGGAATATGTGGAACCAGTGGAGTCAATAAGCAATGACCAATATAAAAATCAACTTCCTTAATGTATATTGAATGACTTGAAGTTATGCTTAAAATATTGATATTGAATAGTTGGAGGTGTTAATTATATTAAATTTTTTGAGAGGAGAGGGAATTGATGAAAAATTAATTTCTGAAATAGAGTGTTACCGAAATTTTTATAAGGTGAATCCTGATATAAAATACAGAATACCCAAACCTAAATACAATTATTACGGGAAAGAAATTTGGGAGGAGGCAATTACAGCTGTTCTCTGTGGAGAGAATCTTCTTTTAGTTGGTCCTAAGGCAAGTGGAAAAAATGTTTTTGCAGAAAACCTGGCAGCTGCTTTTGGGAGGCCCATCTGGGATATTTCTTTTCATGTCAATACGGATTTTTCATCTCTTGTGGGAGCTGATACATTTAAAAATGGACAAGTCATTTTTAGAAAAGGTCCAATTTATGAATGTGCCACATTGGGAGGCTTCGGAGTTCTTGATGAGATCAATATGGCGAGGAATGAATCCATTGCACTTCTTCATGCTATCCTGGATTTTCGAAGAATTATTGACATACCAGGTTATGACAGAATCCCTCTGAAAGATGCTGCCAGATTCATTGCTACGATGAATTATGGATATGCAGGTACTAGAGAACTTAATGAAGCTCTGGTTTCGCGTTTTATGGTTATTGAAATGCCAACAATTTCTTCCAAGAATCTTATGAAGCTGCTTAAGCGAGAATTTCCTAATATGAAAGATAAATATCTTGAACAATTTATAGGTCTGTTTAAGGATCTTCAAAAGAAAAGTGAAAGCTCGGAGATCTCTACGAAATCCGTAGATCTAAGGGGGCTTATTTCTTCTATTCATCTTATAGACAAGGGCTTGAAAGCATCTGAGGCTTTGAAAATGGGCATTACAAATAAATCTTTTGATGGCTTTGAAAGAGAGATTATAGAAGACGTTATTCGCCTGAGAATACCAGAACGGGCGGAAAGGAGTGAAATTTTTACAGATTAACTATGCAGGAACAAAATGATGAGATAAAAAGAGCCAATAATATTATATGGAATGCTTCGTCTGATTACTCCTTCAATTCAAAAATAAAGGCATATGATAAAAATGGAAAAGCTGATCTTTACTTGAATTATATTATAGGAGCTGTTCATAAATACTATGACTATTCACTTTTAGAGGGATTTTTTAACTATTTAAAAAAAGACACTAACTGTGAATTATTGAAAGAGTTGACATGGATAGCTTTAGAAAATTGTACTTATAAAAAAGCAAAAAATGAACGACTAGTTCTTGAAAATCTGCGGCGTGATTATTCAAAAAAATTTCTTGACGGGTGTAATCCAGATTTGTCTTTTGACATTATAGATCAGATCAAGATAGCTCATTTTGAAAGAGCGTTGGGTGAAAAACCTAATACAACAAATCTAGCACTTACCATTTTAAATGATTTAGAGTTTGATGAACATATGAATACAAAGCAGATTATATCTCGTATGAAGGAGATTATAAAAGTTTATTTTCAATATGGACCCCGCTTTTTATCAAAAAATATACTTCCAACATCACATAAGGACAGAAGTATTTTTCAAGTAAAGGTGAAGGGAGCGAATTCTAGGCATAATTCATTTTTTAAACGTCCTAAAAATGAATTACGCAGAGCTTTTAGTTGGCTTAAATCTGTAGATCAAATCAATAAATACGATAGAAAATTTATGCAGGGGTATTATGGAGTTTCCATTTTGCAAGAACCGCGGATAAAGGCTTTAGAAAAAATTTTGTGTGTTGGAAACCATAAAAATTGTCATGTTCATTTTACAAGAGGGGATTTTGATGTTCATATTAAAAGTAATATTAGTACAGTTAAACATCGAGATGATGTTTTAAAACAAAGAGAAAAAAATAATATACATTATAATGAAAATTTTGCAAGAAATAATAATAACATCTTAAAGTTGACGAATAAAATTAAAAATGTAATGCTCATTAACCGTGAATCTTCCTGCAGAGCGGAAAGGGGAAAACTTATAGTAGGAAAGATTTGGAGAAGTCTTTATCTTTATGACAATAAAATTTTTATAAAAAATCTTAAAAATGATGTCAGAGATCTAACGGTGGATATAATGCTGGATGCATCATTATCACAAAAAAATCGTCAGGAAATTGTTGCAACGGAAGGATATATCATAGCTGAAAGCCTTACACGCTGTCAAATTCCTGTAAAAGTCTACTCTTTTTGCAGTTTTCACGATTATACAATTATCAATCTTTTTCGTGATTATGATGAGGTTGACAAGAACAATAGGATTTTCAATTATACGGCTTCAGGATGTAATAGAGACGGTTTGGCTATACGTACTGCACTTCATATGATGAAAAAATTAAACTGCAGACATAAAATGCTCATAGTCCTATCTGATGGGAAACCCAATGATATGCAGTGTATCCCTGCAAGTGGAACCAATCCTGTTGAATACAGTTATTCAGATGATATGGGTGTAAATGACACTGCTTTGGAAGTGAGGAAAGGTTTGCAGCAGAATGGAGTTTACGTCCTTGGTGTTTTCACAGGACGTAATGAAGATCTTCCTGCTGCCAAAAAGATATACGGCCGCAATTTAGTGTATATAAAATCTCCAAAAAGATTTGCTGATATAGTTGGGATCGTGCTGCAAAATAAATTGAATAACATGTATGAGTAAAAATTAGGTAAATGATCAAAGATATTATATACAATTTGAAAACATATAAAATTTATAATAAGTGGACTTTGGAGGAATTCAAACATGAAAAAATATATAAACTAAAAGTAATAGGGCCACTTGGAAATGTGGAAAAGACTGTTGAGAACATAATTAGACTATTGAAGTTGAAGCAGTAAAAAGTTTTCACAAATTATAGTCATGTACTTGACAAGTTAGTTTTAAATCATTATACTATAGTCAAGTACTTGACAAAAATACCTAGGTAATTAAAATTAGTGAAAGGAAGGTATTTCACATGAGTGAAATAAGAGAAGAAATTTTAGAACAGTTTGTACATCTGCATACATTGCTGCATCGCTGTCAAATGAAAAATTTTAAAAATTTTGGACCATGGGGTAACCCCCACAGAGGACAGGGACGTGTTCTTTCAATTCTGAAGATGAAACCTGAGATCAGCCAGAAAGAATTGACCTATCTTTTAGATATGAGCAGGCAGGCCCTGGCGGAACTTTTGAGTAAACTAGAAAAAAATGGATATATTGAGCGTAAGACGTCAGAGGAAGATCGCCGCAGCTTCAATATAAAACTGACTGAAAAAGGTGCTGCAGCAGCCGGTAAGATGGACGATGATACATCGCCTGAACTGGATAAGGTGTTTGACTGTCTGAGCGATGAGGAACTGTCCAACCTCAGTGAATATCTCAAGCGTATTATTGAAGGGCTTCAAAAGCAATTCGGAGGCGACAACGAGGATTTTCGCAAACAGATGCTGGAGAAATTTATGGAACATGGCCATCACCTTAGAGAACACGGAGATGTTTTTTTTGGAGGCGGATTTCATCATGGGTGGTGCGGCAGACATGACAAAGACATGGAAAAAGAGAGAGATTGATATTGTTTCAGCTGTTTTAGCAAAAGATTTGACCAAAGTATAATATATCAAGATGAAATATAAAATTTAATATATGTGTTTGCAGAGGAACCATTTTGGTTGAGAAGGCTAAAACCTGACTCTTTGAACCTGTTTAAGTTAATACTGGCGTAGGGAGCAAATTAATTATTTTAATAATTATAAAGTGTTTATTGTTTCCCAATAAGCACTTTTTTATTTGATTATATGTAAAAAGGAGAGAGGATAAATGACAAATTTCTTGGAGAATGAAAATGTAGTTAAAAAGCTGGAACAATATTTACAATGTTTTAAAAACAAGAGTATAGGTATAAGTGTAGAAGGTAGATTAAGTAGATTGTTATCTTATAATAAAGCTATATTTTATAAAAATGCTAAAAGTATTGTAATAGACTCGGAACATAAGGATAATAAATTTGAGTTGGAGTTATCTTCTATAAAAAGCTGTACTAAAGAGGTTTGCGGAGGATTACAGGATGTACTGATAATATTGTATGACAATACATATATACAAATTTATAATAAGTAATTAAATTGTGATAAATTTAAAGTGAAAATGTAAATATGGTGTGGACAAGATTTATCCAAAAGTAGTTGCTGCTTAACCTGTCATGCTGTAAAACTGGGAGGTTTAGAACTAGAAATTAATGCCACAGCATTTGCAAATACTGCGGCATTAATTATATAATGATATTTACGGAATTAAAACTTTGTTAAAAATCGTATAGAATGTATAAATTATATAATACTAGTTTTTCTATATGATAATCAAAAAATTTAAAGAGGAGAATCGTATGGATTATATATCAAACAACAAGCAACCAATTAGTGTAAAACAAGTATATAGAAGTATTCGAGATAGAATATTAAATCTTGATTTGGAGCCGGGACAAAAAATTAGTGAAAATCAAATGTGCAGAGAGTATGATGTTTCACGTTTTATCATCCGTAATGTATTTACACGTTTAGATCAATTGGAATTATTAACTGTATATCCGCAGAGGGGAACCTATGTAAGTTTAATCGATATAGATTATATAGATGATCTACTAGTACTTAGAACTGCAGTGGAAAAAGAAGTACTGTATGAAATGTTTACAAAGCTCGAAGAAGATAAGAGACTGTCATTGGTGGAAGGACTGGAAAAAAACTTAAAATTACAAAATAATTGTCGAAATATGACATCATATAGTAAAAATTTTCAAGACTTAGATTCTCAATTTCATAAGATTATAATTGACAGTGTAAAACGTTACAGACTGGTAAAAATTTTGGAGAATCCAATGCTTCATATTATAAGATGGCGTAATTTCGATGTAGCTTTTGTTAATAAAATGCCTGAAATAATAGAAGAACATAAAGCCGTAGCAGATGCAATTAAGGAAAATAATTTAAATAAAGCTCAACATGCTATAGAAAAGCATTTGGAAACTAATGCTGGGATGATTGACAGGGCAAAAAAAGAATATCCCCAATATTTTACAAAATGAAAATTATGTATACAAATGTATATATAGAGGTGTTCAATCATTCGAAAGGAGTAGAATCAATTTAAATAAGCTGTCACGGATGTGAGCTGCTTCATGTCAAGTAGACAAATGAAAAAATAAAAAATTTTTGTATCTCCAGCCATGTTTATTTTGTTGGAGATATTTTTATGCTGCTCTATTATTTAGATAATCCCTAATATTCCAAGGGATTTCAATTCCTGTTTTGTAATAGCTTTGCTGATAAATAAATTAATAACTTCAAATCTTTGTGAAATTATTTACAAATAAAAAAGAATGTGCTACTATATACTTGTGAACTTGTTAACAAGGATACAAGAATACAAGGATACAAGAACGGGATATTATAGGATAAATATATGAATATGTTAATTGATATTGATCAGGATTGATTTACAGAATTTGTATTACAAATAAAGGAGGAATCCTCAAGTATGTATACACTGGGAGTTGATATAGGATCAACAACATCAAAATGTGTCATCTTGAAAGATGGAAAAAAAGTAATTGCTTCTTCCATCGTAACTGCAGGAACTGGAACAAAAGGACCTGATAAGTCAAGAAAAAAAGTATTAGAAAAATCTGGATTGAAACAAGATGATTTAAGATATGTTGTAGTGACAGGATATGGAAGATCTACCTATGCTTATGCTGATGCAGAAATAAGCGAATTAACTTGTCATGCATTGGGGGCTCAGCACGTATTCCCTGATGCAAGGACAATTATTGATATTGGTGGACAAGATGCAAAAGTTCTTAGCTTGAATGAAAAAGGTAGAATGGTAAATTTCTTGATGAATGATAAGTGTGCAGCAGGAACAGGAAGATTTTTGGATGTTATGGCTAGGATTTTGCAGCTGGATATTGGTGATTTGGAAGTCAAGGCGGCAGCGGCAAAACATCCTGTTAAAATTTCCAGTACCTGTACTGTATTTGCAGAATCGGAAGTGATATCTCAATTGGCAGCCGGAGTTGAATTGAATGATCTTGTTGCCGGAATCTGCAGCTCTGTAGCAAGTCGAGTTGCCTCTCTTGCAAAGCGTATTGGGATAAGGGAAAAGGTTTGTATGAGCGGCGGTGTAGCTCGCAATGGCGGGGTTAGAGATGCCATGTCAAAGGAACTGGGAGTAGAAATTTTTTATTCACCTTCTGCTCAATTGATGGGTGCACTTGGTGCAGCATTAGCTGCTTATAATAAAGTGAATTAAAAAGAAGGAGGAGTTAGAAATGGCCGAAGAAAAGAAAAAGAAGAAAAGAAGGATTTTGGATCCTAATTCAGCTGCATATAAGCTGAATCAGATTATTGTAAACCATTATAAAGGAGTTCAGGAGGCAAAAGACAGGGGAGAAAAAATTGGATGGTGTGCAAGTAACTTTCCACAGGAAATTTTTCAGACAATGGGAATTAAAGTCTGTTATCCGGAAAATCAGGCAGCGGCAATTGCGGCCAGAGGAGCAGGTGAAAGATTATGTTCCGAAGCAGAGAGCGAAGGCTATTCCAATGATATTTGTGCCTATGCAAGGATAAGTCTTGCCTATACAAAATTGAAGGATGTCAAAGAACAGAATATGCCGCAGCCGGATTTTCTATTATGTTGTAACAATATTTGCAACTGTATGATCAAATGGTATGAATGTATTGCCAAAAAACTAAATATACCGCTTATTTTAATAGATATACCGTTTAATCCTGATTATGAAGTATCGGATGCCCAGGTTGCCTATATCAAAAGTCAGTTTATAGATGCAATTAAACAGCTGGAAAAAATAACGGGAAAGAAATGGGACAACAATAAATTCAAGGAAGTTATGAAAATCTCAAATCGTACTTCGAGAGCATGGCTTGAAGCTACCAGTTACACTAAATATCAACCTTCTCCATTAAATGGTTTTGATTTGTTGAACCACATGGCAGTGGCAGTATGTGCAAGGGGAACGGTAGAAGCTGCAGAGGCATTTGAAACTTTAGTTGAGGAATACAAAAAGGCTGTTAAAGAAGGTACAAGCACTTTCCGCGCAGATGAGAAATATAGAATTATGTTTGAGGGAATTGCATGCTGGCCTTATCTTCGTGTTACATCTAAAGGTCTTAAATCCAGGGGAATAAATATGGTAGCAACAATTTATGCAGATGCCTTTGGATTCTTATATGATGATTTTGACGGCCTTGTAAAAGCTTATTGCAGAGTTCCCAATGCCATAAATCTGGAACTTGCCCGTGATAAGAGAGTTGCCCTGGCCAAAAAAACTGGAGCAGAAGGTTTGCTAGTACATACCAATAGATCCTGCAAACTCTGGAGCGGATTCATGTATGAAATGAGCCGACAGATTGGAGAAGAATGTGATATACCTGTTGCATCCTTTGATGGAGATCAAGCTGATCCACGTAATTTCTCGGAAGCCCAGTATGAAACCCGTGTGCAGGGATTAACTGAAATTATGGAAGCAAATAAGGGGGACAAATAAAATGGATGTATTAAATAAATTGTTAGCGGAATTTCATGATATTGCTGAAAATCCGGATAAGCAGCTTCAGTATTATCTTAGTGAAGGTAAGAAAGTGGTTCTCTGTGCACCTGTGTATACACCTGAGGAAATTGTACATTCTATGGGAATTGTTCCGATGGGAGCCTGGGGTGCAGATATTGAGATAAAGGAAGCCAAAAAGTATTTTCCTGCATTTATATGCAGTATAATGCAATCTATTTTGGAACTCGGAATTACCGGCAAGTATAGAGGAGTATCAGCTATTCTAATACCTTCCCTATGTGACTCACTGAAATGCCTTGGACAAAACTGGAAATATGCAGTGAAAGATATTCCTTTTATACCAATGACTTATCCGCAGAACAGAGCCAGCGAAGGAGGAAAAAAATTTACCAGAGCTGGATATGAGAGAGTTATAAAAGATCTTGAAAAAGCAACTGGATCATCTTTCTCTGAAGAATCACTCTGGAATTCCATCAAAATCTACAATGCACACAATGCTGCAATGAGAAAATTAAGTGATCTGCTTGTTGAGTATCCACAAATAACCGTTTCGCAGAGAAGCGACATATTCAAGAGTGCATATTTTATGGAAAAAGAAAAACATACTGAATTGGTAAATAAATTTATACAGGCTTTGAGAGAAAGCGGTAAAGGAAAAGATAGAAAGATCAAAATTGTCACATCTGGAATTTTGGCTGACAGTAGAAACCTGTTGAATATTCTGGATGACAATAATATGCAGGTTGTGGGAGATGATATTGCAGATGAATCACGTCAGTATAGAGTAGATACGGACACAGAATCTGAAAAGTCGTCTCTGGACGCACTTAGTGCAAAATTTTCTAATATGGGTAATTGCTCTGTATTATATGATGTGGACAAGAAAAGGGCTGACTATATTGTAAATTTGGCAGAGCGTACGGGTGCGAATGGGGTAATTATTTTCATGACCAAGTTCTGTGACCCCGAGGAATTTGACTGTGTATTTGTAAGAAAAGCCCTTGATTCAGCAGATATTCCAAGTACAGTGATTGAAGTTGACAGGCAGATGGCTAATTATGAACAGGCTAAAACAGCAATCCAAACTTTTAAAGAAATGCTTAGTTAAGTTTTAGATTATTTACCTTAATTAGAAAAGGAAGATCTGATATATGAGATTGGAAAATATAACAATAGGGCAAGTTTTGTTACAGAGGTTGAAAACTATGGCAGACGAAAGTGCATTTGAATACAGGGATGTTTTTTATACCTGGAGAGATTTAGACGAACTTTCCGATGTATTTGCAGTTAAATTCCTGAAGCGCGGCATTAAATACAATACTCATGTTGCCATTTGGGGCGGCAATACTCCAAATTGGATAATTACCTATGTGGCATTAGCTAAAATTGGAGCTGTATCCGTGTTAATAAACCCAAGATATAAGGAAGAAGAATTAGCTAAAACTTTTGAATATTCAGATGTAGAGTATGTTTGTTATGGTGATTGCTGCAGCAATAGTAAAAACATTATAAACTGTTTGAATAATAGAAATATAGGTAAAGTAAAAGAATACATGTATATGGGCAAAAATGAACATCATGGGGAAAATAGAGATCAGATCTTGAAAAATCTAAATCCTTCTGATGTGGAAAATCTAAAAGAAGCGGAAAATAAAGTCACTCCACAGCATATTGCCAGCATTGTATTTACATCAGGCACTACATCTTTTCCAAAAGGTGTTATGCTCACTCACTACCAGCTTGTAAATATTTCTAGAGAAGCGGTGGAACAGATGAAGTGGGAAGCAGGTGACAGAATGTGCATGTCAGTTCCCTTATTCCACTGCTTTGGATTGAGTACTGGTTTTCTTGCCAGCTTGAGAGTGGGATTTTGCATTTATTTGATGCCGGAGCTTCATACCTCCTGTATTTTGAAATGTATCCACAAGTATAAAATTACTATTTTAAATGGCGTACCTACAATATTCTTGGCCCTGCTGAGCAATCCCGAGAGGAGGAAATATGATCTGTCCTCTTTGAAGTCGGGAATTATAGCCGGATCAAAAGTATTTAAGGAAGATTATTTAAAGATATGTAAAGAGCTGAAGTTTGAAAAGCTGCAGCAGTCCTATGGACAGACGGAAACGTCTCCCTGTGTTACTTTCAATGGTTATGATGATTCAATGAATATTAAATGTATTTCCGTGGGGAAGGTGATCCCCAATGTGAAAATAAAAATTGTCAGTACAAAAGACGGACGTGATTTGGGGCCTTATGAGGCCGGAGAAATCCTGGTTAAGGGCTTCAATGTAATGAAGGGATATTATAAATGCACAAGACAAAATTGCGAAAAGGTTAAAGGAGGATGGCTCTATACGGGAGATATCGGCTATGTCGACAACTGTAGAAACCTTTATATTACTGGTAGAAAAAAAGATATCATAATAAGATCTGGAGAAAATATATCGCCAGTGGAAATAGAGGAGGCAATTTTGAGATATCCCGGTGTCCTTCAGGTAAAGGTGTTTGGAATACCCGTACCTGTCGTGCAGGAGGAAATAGCAGCCTGTATTGTTGCAGAGAATGGAAAACTGGATGTAGATGGTCTTGTGAGATATTTAAAAAAACATATTGCTGATTATAAGGTTCCAAAATATATTTATACTTTTAAAGAATTCCCAACGAATCTTAATGGGAAAGTGAATGTAAAACAGTTAAAAAAAGAAATTCAAAGGAAGGTAAGTAAGGAGGAAGATTATGATTTTAACAGAACAGCATCAACTGATTAGAAAACTGGCAAGAGGTTTTGCTGAAAAAGAACTTACATCGGATATTTTGGATGAAGTTGAAGCTACAGGAGAATTTCCAGAAGAAATTTTAAAGAAAATGGCCAAGGCAGGTTTTTTTGGAATAAAAGTTCCAAGGGAATTGGGAGGTGCCGGAGCTGATAATCGTGCTTATGTGATTGTAATGGAGGAAATTGCAAGAGTAAGCGGAGTTGCCAGCATATATGTTTCCTCTCCAAATTCTCTTTCCGGAGGCCCCCTGCTGCTGTCAGGAAATGATGAGCAGAAAGATAAATATCTGAAACCGGTAGTAACGGGAGATAAAAAAATTGCCTTTGCATTGACGGAACCTGGAGCGGGCTCCGATGCAGGTGGTATGTCTACAACGGCAGTGAAAGACGGGGATTATTATGTACTAAATGGTCGTAAAACTTTTATTACAATGGCGCCTTTAGCTGATTTTGCAGTGATCTATGCCAAGACAGACATGAGCAAGGGTACAAGAGGTATTTCCGCTTTTATTGTCGATATGAAACAGGAAGGTGTGTCCTGTGGAAAGCCGGAGGCTAAGATGGGAGTAATCGGATGTGCAACCAGCGACATTATTTTAAATAATGTCAGGGTACATAAGAGCAACCTTCTTGGAGAATTGAACAAGGGGTTTATAAATGCCATGAAAACTCTTGATGTGGGGCGTATTGGTGTGGCATCTCAATCCATTGGCATAGCCCAGGCAGCACTTGATGAATCCATTAAATATGCAAAGGAGAGAAAGCAGTTTGGAAGAAGAATTGGGGATTTTGAAGCCATTGCTTTTATGATTGCGGATATGGCTACAAAGTTAAAGGCAGCTAAAGAATTAGTCTATGATGCTGCATACCTCAAGGACACCAATCAGGATGCCTCGATGGCATGCTCCATGGCCAAGTATTATGCATCGGAAATCTGTAATGAAATCTGTGCAAAAGCCGTCCAGATTCACGGCGGATATGGATTCATAAAAGATTATAAGGTTGAGCGTTTGTATAGAGACTGCAGGGTATTTACTATTTATGAAGGAACATCTCAGGTACAGCAAATAGTAATTTCCAGGAAGCTGTTAAAGAAGTAGGAAGGGGAGTTGTAATTTATGAAGATTTTAGTATGTGTAAAACAGGTACCTGATACAAATGAAGTCAAGATTGATCCCGTAAAAGGAACGTTGATAAGAGAGGGAGTACCTAGTATCTTAAATCCCGACGACGCCAATGCACTTGAGGCTGCATTGACTATAAAAGATGAGAATCCAGGTACAACGGTTGCTGTAATGACCATGGGGCCGCCGCAGGCATCTGTCATGCTGAGGGAATGTCTTGCCATGGGAGCTGATGAAGCGTATTTACTGAGTGATCGTGCTTTTGGAGGAGCAGATACCTGTGCTACATCCACTACTATTGCAGCAGGTATAAGAAAATTCGGACCTGTGGATATCATTTTTGCAGGAAGACAGGCGATAGATGGTGATACGGCCCAGGTAGGACCGCAGGTGGCAGAGAGACTTGGTTTGCCTGTAGTGACTTATGTACAGCATATAAAATTTGATGGAAATAAACTAGTTGTCCAAAGGCAGCTTGAAAATGGATATGAAGTAGTGGAAGCTCAGGTTCCCTGTCTTCTTACAGTAGTGAAGGAACTAAATGAGCCGAGATATATGAGCATTTATAGAATTGTCGATGCCTATAAAAAAGAAATTACTGTGTGGAACCACGAGGATATATACCTGGATCCGAAAGAATGTGGATTGAATGCATCACCTACACAGGTGTTTCGTTCTTTTACACCACCACCAAAGGGAAAAGGTGAAATGTTGAAGGGATCCGTTAATGAAATGGCATCTAGTCTTATCTTCAAGTTGAAAGAAAAACACGTATTATAAGAAAGGGCGGCTGAGTAAAATGACTATGAGGGTTTTGAAAGATAAATGCAAGGGTTGTACTAAATGTGTGCAGAACTGTCCTTTTGGTGCAATCACTATGAAAAATAAAATTGCTGATATTGGAGGAGCTTGTACTGGATGTGGGGTTTGTGTAGAAATATGCCCCTTTGGAGCAATAGAAAAAGTTGAAGAAGAAAAGAAATCAGTTGATCTGAGTGCCTATAAAGGCGTATGGGTATTTGCAGAACAGCGTCAGGGAAAGATTATGCCTGTAGTTATAGAACTTTTGGGCGAAGGTAAAAAACTGGCGAAAGAAGTTGGAACAGAGCTTTGTGCAGTGCTTTGTGGAAATAATGTAGGAAGACTGGCTGATGAACTCTTTGCCTATGGTGCCGACAAGGTTTATGCGGCAGATCATCCTGAATTGGAAAATTATCGTACCGATGCTTATAGCAAGGTTATTTTTGAAGCTATTTCAAAATACAAACCAGAAATAGTGTTGCTTGGGGCTACCCATATAGGACGTGATTTGGGACCCTGCCTTGCTGTAAAATGCAGTACCGGATTGACTGCGGATTGTACTAAATTGGAGATTGATCCTGAAGACAAAAAAATAAAGCAGACAAGGCCGGCTTTTGGTGGGAACCTCATGGCTACTATTGTCTGCCCTAATAATCGTCCTCAAATGTCTACAGTAAGACCTGGAGTTATGGATAAAGCTGTTTATGAAAAAGGCCGTAAAGGACAGCTTGTAAAATTAGATGTTGAATTTGAAAAAGGCGATATCAGGACAAAAGTTGTAGATGTAGTGAAAAAAGTAGAAAATGCAGTTTCACTGACAGATGCAGATATTATTGTATCCGGAGGTATGGGACTTGGAAAACCTGAAGGATTTAAATTGTTGAAACAGCTGGCGGATAAATTAGGTGGAACTATTGCTGCTTCAAGGGCCTGTGTGGATGCAGGGTGGATTGACCACTCCTATCAGATAGGACAAACAGGTACTACTGTAAAGCCCAAAATTTATTTTGCATGCGGCATTTCAGGCGCCATACAGCATCTGGCAGGTATGCAGAATTCTAACTATATAGTTGCCATAAACAAAAATGAGAATGCACCTATTTTCAAGGTGGCTGACTACGGAATTGTAGGTGACTTGTATCAAGTAATTCCTGCAATATTGGAAGAATTGGACAAATAATAAATTTAGGAGGAAATGATTATGAAAAATAAACCATTGGAAGGTGTAAGAGTTATTGAGCTGGCAAACTTTATAGCTGCTGCAACTGCAGGTCGTTTTCTTGCTGATCTGGGCGCAGATGTTATAAAGATAGAAAGCCCAAAAGGAGATCCTATTCGTTATACGGCACCAAGTGAGGGAAGACCTCTGGATATGCATGAAAATACCACATGGGATCTTGAAAATGCAAATAAACGCTGTATTTCATTGAATATGAAAACTCCAGAGGGAAAAGAGGCCTTCTTTAAACTTTTGGATACAGCAGATATATTCATTACAAACTGGAGAGTTCATGCGTTAGAACGTGCCGGAGTAGATTACGAAAGTCTAAAGAGCAGATATCCTAAGCTTGTTTATGCAATGTGCACCGGTTATGGAGAATATGGCCCCGACAAGGATTTGCCTGGATTTGACTTTACTGCCTTCTTTGCAAGGGGCGGTTATCTTGAGACACTGCGTCAAAAAGATTCCGTTCCAATGAATGTGGTGCCCGGATTGGGAGATCACAACGTAGGCATGAACCTGGTAGCCGGAATCCTGGCTGCACTATATCAGGCAAAAACCAAGGGAATAGGGGAAAAAGTTACTACAAGTCTGTTCCAGACTGCTGTTTTCAATATGGGGATGATGGTACAAGCTGCGCAGTATAAGGATATAGGAACGCCATATCCCATTAATGTCCGTGAAGGAAATAATCCACTTCTTGCAGCATGGAAAACAAAAGAAGGAAGATATATACAGACATGTACGCCTGATTATAATACCTATTATAAAAAATTCATGTCTGCAATCGGAAGAGACGATCTGGCTGATTCTGAAAGATATTTTCCAATTCAAAATGTACAAAAGGCAGGAGTGGGCCATGAAGTCTATGACATTGTAATGGAAGCTATCGGGAAGATGACAGTGGAGGAGTGCAGTGAGAGATTGACAAAGGCGGATATACCTTTTGCTCTTGCACAGTCACTAGAGGAAATACTTGAAGATAAACAGGCATGGGCCAACGAATGCTTCTACAGTATGAAATATGATAATGGAAATACCCGAACATTGGTCAGACCACCTGTAAACTTTGCTGAAATGGGAGAGCCGGAGTATGTACGCGGACCTATGATAGGCGAGCAGGGCAGGAATATTTTGAAGGAAATTGGATATACAGATGATCAAATCAATAAATTAATTGATGATAAGGCACTTTATATCGGGGAATAAATAAATTGTTAATTTCATACCAGTATATATATTATGCAGGCAATTGACATGATATGTATTGGTATGAAAGAAAATTTTTTTAAAAATAAGCTGGTCAAAATATTATTTGAATATTAGCACAATTTTTAAGAAAATTATAGAATTAGGGAGGCTCGTAAATGAAAATTTTAGAAACTGTTGAGAAAGTTCCAGGAGGATTGATGATTATCCCTCTATTCCTTGGAGCAATAATAAATACATGTTTTCCTCAGATAATAAAAATTGGCGGAATTACCACGGCAACTTTTTCTACGGGTGCCCTGGCGTTTATAGGATGTAATTTGTTATGTGTCGGTGCCCAGATAAATCTTAAAGGTGTGGCAGAGTCATTAAAACGTGGGGCAGTACTTACAATTGGAAAATTTCTTGCAGGTTTTATTCCAGCTATAATTGTAGTGAAGATGTTTGGAAACGATGGAATATTTGGAATTACACCCTTGCTGCTTCTAGCAGCTGTTACGAGTGATAACTGCGGCATATACCTTGGGCTTATGTCCGAGATTGGTGATAAATATGATCTAGGTGCACAGGCATTACTTGGCCTTACTGTAGGCCCACTGTTTACACTGCTTGGATTGGGAGTTGCTGGATGCGGCTTTAATCCCATTGCTATAATTGCATCAGTTGGAACAATGGTTGTAGGTTTTATACTGGGAAATCTTGATGAGGATATAAGAAATTTCTTAAAGAGTGGAATTATGTTCACGCTGCCCTTCTTAGGGTTTTCAGTTGGAACTGGATTGAATATTGTAAACATAGTTAGAGGCGGTTTCACAGGTATTTTGTTGGGAGTATTGGTTATTGTATTGTCATTTATATTTTTGGTTCCTGCCGATAAATTTATACTTCGCCGTCCTGGATATGCTGCCGTTGCAAATTGTTCATCTGCCAGCAGTTCCGTAGCAGTTCCTGCCATTGTGGCTCAGTCAATACCAAGTCTTTCAGGTCAGGTGGCCACTGCTACTACAGCTATTGCTGCATCGGCAGTAATTACTGCAATTTTATGTCCTATACTGACGTCTGTTGTGGTTAAAAAATGGGGATGGGCGAAGAATCCCATTAAAGAAAATAATATAAAAAATGTATAAATGTAGATAGATTTAGAAAAAAATTTAATAAGTAATGTTAATATTGTAACTATTAATAATTAAGAATAAGTAATGTGACACATTTTTCACCTTTAAATATTTTAATATATGGAAATGTGTCACATGATTTTTTGGTGTATACTCCTCTTGAGATAGCTAATCGAGTAAATTCGAACTATGTCTTTAATTACTATTTTTCCTAATGAGCCTGCTTTATCCATCCATCAGCATCCATGATATTTGCAAAACTGTTGTCTAGCGCTGCCATGAAAGTGGCTTGTACTGTTGAGGCAGGAATTATGGTGTTATTCCATATTAAATCTTTTGTTGCATATGCGTTTTCAATAAGTGTAACACTGTAGCCAAAATTTCTAGCGGATCTTACGGTTGTATCTACACACATATGCATCATCATGCCACAGATTACTAAATGATCTACTTTTTGACTGTCAAGCTCTTTTTTCAGGTTTGTCTGAAAGAAACTGTCCGGAGTGTGCTTCATTATTCGCAGTTCTCCATCACTGGGAAATACGCTTTTATGAATTTCCATACCTTTGGTATCTGGCAAAAAGAATGCAGCGTCTTTTTCACTGCTGATGTGCTGGACATGAAATACTGGTAATTCATTTTTACGGAAAAATGCCAGTACCTTGCTGGCATTTATACCAGCCTGATAGGCTTGAGATAATTCAAATTTCCCTCTGGGAAAGTAATCATTTTGTATATCAATCAAGACTAATCCTAAATTCATAGTTAACACCTCCATTAATAAAAATTATAACCTAAGAGGTGAAAAAGTAAATTACTTACTTTTTGGTATGTAAGTCCTTACAGGAGCATATTCCTTTTTGTTCCAGCATATATTCAATACCGATTTCCTGCATTATTTCTACAGCCTGCAGCATTTTCCGCCCTCGCTTCGTCAAAAAATATTCAACGTGCAATGGATATCCCTGGGCACTGATTTTATTAATTATTGTAAATTCACGGAGCTCTTTAAGCTGCTGCAATAGCATTTTTTGTGATATTCCTTCGATGACATGTTCCAGCTGTGAAAAGGTTTTACTACCGTCTTTCAACTGGAATACAATGATGGTTTTCCATTTACCTTTTACAATATCATGTACAATTTCCAGGGGACAAGTATATTCCTGGCGTATTTTCATATTTTGCACCTCACAATCTTTTAGTTATTATATCACAAAAATAAAACAGGGTATGAATAAGTGTATTATGTAATAAACCTTTATTATTTTAGTAAAAAAATATATATGCTGAAGTATGATGAAAGGAATTTTCATCTGAATTGTCCACTTGCGATAATCATCCCGCTGATAGTGCCAGCTGCCTTAATATCTTAAATTGCTCCATATCATGTATATGGATTATTGACTTATACTCAAAGAAGGTGTTAATATATTTCAAAGGATAAGTTCATATGGATTATATATCCATAATGTTAGACCAGCTATAAAAGTCAATAGGAGGTAGTATAATGGATGCTATTTTAGAAAGAAGAAGCATACGAAAATATACGGATAAAACAATTTCTAGGGAAACAATAGAAAAAATTTTGAAGGCAGCTATGTCCGCACCTTCAGCAGGTAACGAGCAACCATGGCAGTTTATTGTTTTAAACGATAAAAATATATTAGATGGTATTACTAAAGTACATCCCTATTCACAAATGCTCAAACAAGCCAGTCATGCCATTGTCATCTGCGGTGATATGAAATTCAAAAAATTTGACGAAGATTTCTGGATACAGGATTGTTCTGCTGCTGCAGAAAATATACTTGTCATGTCACAGGCTCTTGGATTAGGTGCAGTATGGCTTGGGGTATATCCGGCGAAAGAAAGAGTTGAAGGCATTGCTAAGCTGTTAAACCTTCCTGAACAGATAGTGCCTTTTTGTGTAATATCCCTGGGTTATCCCGGAGAAGAGAAACCTGTTGCTGATAGATATAATGAAGAAAGAGTACATTGGAGTAAGTGGTAATAATTGATTTTACGGCAGGAGCGTGTAAAAGATGAAGTTTTTAGCGCTTCATCTTTTTTATTTTTTATAAAATTATTGCATTAACCATTTTGAAGAACGGTTTTGGAAGTAAATGAGTATAAAAAATTTTCAAAAATTATAGTGAAGTACTTGACAAATTAGCTTTAAATTATTATACATACCATCAACTTAGAGAACACGGAGATGTTTTCTTTGGAGGCGGATTTCATCATGGATGGTGCGGCAGACATGGCAATGACATGGGAAAAAAGAGAGATTGATATTGTTTCAGCTGTTTTAGAGAAAGATTTGACCAAAGTATAATATATAAAAATAGAAGGCAGTAATCCTATAAATTGGATACTGCTTTCTACTTGTTACATGCTTGTGCGTACAGATATTAAAATATATATTTTTATTCCTGTAAATAAGTTTTCTCAGCCCAGAAATTTTTTAATCTCATCAAAGGCAAGAGTAATCTTGTCAGCCTGACAATGCTGTTCTCCGCCGGTTTCCCTGGTAAAGACCTTTGTAGTAATGGAACCTGCATTGCAAAGTTCCTGCTGAAGTTGAGGAAGTCTTGAAATTGGCACATACTGATCATCTTCACCGGCCAATAGTAGAACGTCCTGGTTGATAAATTGTCCTATGCCTTTCATGCTGTGGCGTTTGAAATTTCTGCACAGATCAAAGGGTGTAGTTTCGCCGGTGATTTCGTAACCTTTATTTATTTTCCATGTCAGATCAATATTGCCCTGCATCATCTTGTTTATGAAATTATTGAATTCAGCGGATTTACCGGCTTCAAACAATTTAATGAGTTTATTTCCTATTTCTTTGGGCATTCGATTCATCAATGGATCCAGTCCGGAATAGAAGATATCAAATGCTATTACTTTGTCTATGCGCTTTTCAAAAGCTGCTGCACGCATGACAAAATAACCTCCCCAGGATATGCCGATTGCACTGACACGTTTCAAATTGAAATAATCAATTACTGTCGAAACCGGTTTTTCCCAGCTTGGAATAAACTTAAGCCCGTTTTTTAAAGCCGTACCCTGGCCCGGACCGTCAAAAACAATTATGTTATAGTCTGTATTTTTTAAAAATACAGCTTCTTTGATGATTTCTTCCATATAGGAATCATAGCCTCCAAAAATAATCAGTGTTTTATGTGCGTTTGGGTTGAACAGCTCTACAGCTGGAAGAAAGGAGTTTTCATAGGGAACCTTGTAGCTTTTGAAATCAAAATCATTATAGTAGTTGTAAAAGTTTCTGCGGTATCCTTCATACATTTTCTGTTTGTTGGGATTTTCGGGCTGCAGGTAAAATTCAGCTGCCTTGTAATAATTTGAGGCTATGCCGTAAAAGCCTTCATTTTCCCGCTTCACAGCAAGATGTGACCAGTTTTCATACCAGCTGTCAAAATCTTTTAATTTGGGAACTATTTGTTTTAAATCCTCCCTTACCCCGGGATCATTTTCATAATCATAAGTAAAACGAGTTATCTGCAGATCAAATTGTTCATTGCCTGTATATTTTTTGAACATAAGAATACCTCCGTTTAATTGATTGATTTGACCTATGGGCCATTAACTAGAGTATATTGTTATTTTAAAGGACAAACAATTGTTAAAATGATATAATATGTTCGTAATCGAATGAAACATATAAAAATGTACTAAATCGAACAAGAGGTGTGAGATTGATTGGCGGAAGATGTGCGTATTTTTAAAACAAAACAAAATATCCAAGCAGCTTTTATCAAATTACTGGGGAAAAAAGATTTTGACAGTATTACAATTAAAAACATATGTGAGGCTTCATTAACAAGCCGTTCTACTTTTTACAGCCACTACACAGACAAATATGATCTTTTGGAAAAAGTTGTGCAGTACTATGTTGATATTGTGAAGAAGAAAGCAAAACTGCGTTTTTTACAAACGGAGAGCGGCGGTGTAGAGAAAATTATAGGCGATGTTTCCCAAATATTTTCACATCGTAAGGAAGAGATAAAGACACTGCTGAAAGTTCATGTACCCAGGGGGGATCTGCGAGAAGAAATTGAAAAGATTCTTTTTTCACAGTGTCGTTTATATTTACAACAGCATAAAAAATCTACAGATGTTTCACTAGATCTATTGGCTAATCTTTATGTGGCGAATGTTTTTGTGCTTATGACCTGGATACTGGAAAATGGTATGGATAAGAAGGCTATCAATCTTCTAAATAGATTGCAGTATTACTTTTTCACACAAATGTCCCTTTAAGGTTATTACAAAAAAATAAAATGTAAAATTTAATATATGTGTTTGCAGAGGAACCATTTTAGTTGAGAAGGCTGAAACCTGACTCTTTGAACCTGTTTAAGCTAATACTGGCGTAGGGAGCAAACTAATTATTTTAATAGTTATAAAGTGTTTATTGTTTCCTAATAAGCACTTTTTTATTTTATCCAACATAAGTATAGGATTAATTTAATCAAAATGCCTATATGTGTCAGGTATCTTTTGAATTTACCTAGTGCTGTAGTAAAATATAAATAAATACTAAGTCAACAGGATGTGAAATTATGCTTCAAGTTTTGATTTGTGAGGACAACGCGGCCTACAGGGAAAAATTCAAAAAGGTTGTTGAAGACATTATATTAAAGGAGAATATTGATTTGAAAATATCCCTGTGTACCGAAAATCCCATGGAAGTAATTGAATATATAAAAAGGCGGGATATTACAGGTATCTATTTTCTGGATGTGGATTTGAAGTGCAGCATGAATGGCATAAAATTGGGTGAAAAGATAAGAGATTTTGATCCCCGGGGATTTATAATTTTTACTACAGTTCATATGGAAATGAGCTATATGGTGTTTAAATACAAGGTGGAGGCCATGGATTATGTGGCAAAAGACGAGGAGAATTTTACAGACAGAGTGAAAGACTGCCTGCTTAAAGCTTATGGCGATTACTATAGGGAGAGTTCAAAGGACAAGTATATCTCTATAGATGAAGACTGCAGGATTATCAATATAAAATTGAAAGACATCCTTTTTATAGAAACCAGTGCTGCAGCGCACAGGATAAGGGTTCATGAAGAAAACAGGCAGGTTGAATTTTACGGAAGTCTGAAGGATGTGCAAAAAAAGCTTACTTCCAATTTTTACAGATGCCATAAATCCTATATTGTCAACAGGGACAAGATTGCTGAAGTGGACATGAAGTCAAACAGGATAATCATGACAAATGGGGAAAAATGTTATGTTTCCTTCAGATATAAAAGGGGGCTTAAAGGATGCTTATAAAAGAATTCCACTTAAGTAAACTTTTCACGGAGCTTGTGCTTCCTCCTATTACCTGTCAGTATATTGTGCTGTATTTCAATATGGATTCTGTCTGGATACAAAACAGACTTTCGCAAAGCTAAAAAACATTTTTTAACTTCTTATCTAATAGGAATGGTACTTCAAACAGGCTCCTATGTCATAGTGTTTCCATTGTTTATTGCTGTGACAATAGCTGAATTAAAAAACAGTAAAAATATGATGGATACTTTGAAAGTGCTCATGGCTATATTTTCCATATACTTTATAGAAGTCATGCTCAAAGCCCTTAACGGGGCTTATTTTTACTGGAAAAGCAGTTCCTATATAATAAATTATGCAATGGTGTATGCAGTAGTACTTGCAGGTGTGTTTTTAATATCCCTACTCAAGAATACTGTTTTTAAGGGCAGAAACAGATACACGAAAGATTCACTTTGGAGAGCAAGGCTCAGATTGATATTTGCTCTGAGCATACCCATAATGGTGAGTATAAGGCTCATATACCCCTACGTGAATTCCAGAAGTTACGGCGGCTTTTCCTTTGTAATAGACTGGTATATACCCATTGTGATACCTCTCTTTTCAATTGTGCTCATACTTTTCATAATATATAACTATGAAAAGAGCATAGGCATACAGCTGGAATTAAAAAGGGAAGCTGAAGAAAGGCATCGTCTGGAGGAATATGCCTCTGTAGTGGAAGAAATGTACGGACAGACGAGAAAGTTCAAGCACGACTATAAAAATATGCTCCTGCCCCTTAAATGGTATATAGACAGTGGAGATACAAAAGGAATTAAGAAATTTTTTTATGAAAATGTTATGCATATGGATGACCATATAAATTGGAGCAGTACGAATATAGACAAACTTAGGTATATCAGGATTTCAGCTTTGAAAGCCCTTATATCTGCCAAACTCATAGAGGCACTTTCAAAAAATATAGAGGTGAAAGTAGAGATAGTGGAGGACATATCCAGGGCTGACATGAATATAATGGATTTGTGCAGGATAGCTGGAATACTTATGGACAATGCCCTTGAAGGCGCAGGGAAATGTGACACGCCCCGGATGTATTTTTGTGCCTTCAACAAAGGGTCTTATGTGGTTTTGGTTTTTAAAAACAATTTCAAAGGTGAAAGGCCCGTGATTCATAAAATATGGGAGAAAGGTTTTTCTACTAAAGGAGAGGACAGAGGCCTGGGGCTTTACACGGCAAAGAATATAATAGAGAAAAAATACAATAATGTTTTTATGAATACAAGTGCTGAAGACAGTGAATTTATCCAGGAATTATGGATTAAGGATACAACTTCACCAACGTAAAATTTTTATTCATTGCCGTAATAATCAGTATGCTTTTATGAATCCACAGCGGCTGATTTGGAAATATAGATAAAATTGAATATGATATCTGTTAATATTTAAACCGGAAGCTCAAGGGTATTGATATCTTGAAAGTTTCCGGTTTTATTTTTTAAATCAGGAGGGAAAAGCATGGAACCTATTTTGGAAGTTAGAAATCTGAACAAATTCTATAAAAGCAAACAGGTACTTAAAAATATCAGCATTAAAGTATTTAAAGGCGATATATACGGATTTATAGGTCCCAATGGGGCAGGGAAAACTACCACTATAAAAAGCATACTGGGGCTTGTAAGTCCTTCCAGCGGGGAAATTTATATTAAAGGAAGAAATATTGTCAAAGATAAATATAAGAACCCGGGGGATATAGGTGCAATGATAGATTGTCTAAGTTTTTACAATAATCTGTCCGCCTTCAGAAATTTGAAATTGTATGCCAATGTACTGGATCTGAAAGAGGATAGGATAATGGAAGTCCTAAATATGGTACATTTTCAGGAATATAAGGACAGGAGGGTTTCAAATTATTCCATGGGTATGAAACAGAGGCTTGCGGTGGCCAGGGCATTTCTATCCAAACCTGAAATTGTTATATTGGATGAACCCACCAATGGTCTTGACCCGGAAGGTGTAAGGGATATGAGGAACCTGGTAGAAAAGCTTTCAAAAGACGAGAAAGTTACTTTTATATACTGTTCTCACATTTTAAATGAAGTGCAGAATCTGTGCAGCAGGGTGGCAGTCATAAATAAAGGCTCAATTCTGGCAGAGGGCTGCGTGGATGAACTTTTGAACGCTGACAGGGAAAGGTACAGCATATTTACGGGTGAAGCGAAAAAATTGAAAAAGGTGTTAAAGGACTATTGCCTGGAAATGCATGATATTGAAGGTGGAGTTTCCATAGAAATAAACAGGGGGGATTTCAAATTGATAAATAAAGTTATGGCAGAAGAAAATGTGGAGATAAATGATATTGTCAAAAAAAGCACTTCTCTTGAAGAATATTTTATGGAGGAGGTTGGATACTGTGGGTATGATAAAAAATGAGCTTGTAAAATTTTTTGCCTCTTCCAGAATATTTATTTATGGAGGCGCAATACTTCTATTTATACTTGCTGACAATATTGTATTTTAAGATAATTCCCCAAAGGATATGCTTTATTGCGGTTTTTTAAAATCCAATTTGGAAACCCAGATTTTTGTTATACCTATAATTCTGGCACCGGTGGTTTCGGATATATTTACACAGGACTACAGAAGCGGCTGCATGAAATTTTTTCTGCTCTACAAGAACAGAAAAGAGGTGTTTGCAGCAAAGGCGGCGGCACTTGTTTTTATAACAGAAAGCATGCTACTGCTTGTCTTTGCAGTTTTGACAACTATCTATTTGTGCAGAAATGGTGGGCAGGTTTATGGCTGGAAAGCGGAGCTTTTGAAGGAAGCAGCTTTATTTACTGCAGCCCTGGTACCTGTGCTTCTCATATATGCCATGATCTGCATACTCTTTAAAAACAGTGGAATAATATGTATCCTGGTATTTTTGCTGGTTATAATGTCCGACTTTATTCCCAGGGTCCTGGGAGATGTAACTCCCAGAAGATTTTTGTGGGAGTGGGTTTTAAATAATAGGTATCACAGCTCCGATATTGTACTGTTTCTGGCATATTCAATTTTTTTCGCCTTTATGGATATAAGGCTGTTTGTAAGAAAGGAGATTTTATGTTGACCTGGAAATTTTTTAAAAACGAGATAATAAAGATTGTGCGTTCTCAAAAGACATGCATACTGCTGGTATTTGTGCTGTTTATGATTGGGGCCATATGTTACATGATGCACATTGAAAGACTGAATATAATAAACGGTGTTCCTAAAACGAGAAACTACAGCATGCAGCTTAAAATGGAAATATTGAATGTGAACAGTGTAATATTTTTAAAGCTGTTCAGCACTGAATTTGTATTCAGGACAGTAGTACCCTATTTTGTGTTTTTTATGGTAGTGGTTTCAGTGGAGATTTTCGGTGAAGATTTCTTCAGTGGAAATATGAAATATTTTATAAGATTATCCGGAGAAAGGGAACAGCTTTTTAAAGCCAAAGTGCTGGCTGTGATCTTGTATTCATTTTCAGTAGTGGCAGTGACTTTCCTGTTTGGTTTTGCTATAAGCTCCCTGGTATTTGCAGTGAGCTTTCACGGCTTTTTCAGGATTATGTTCATCTATCTGTCGGCAGCTGTGCCTGTGGCTTCTTTCGGCCTTATAATAGGACTTATGTCCATGTTTATAAGAAATAAGAATGTGAGCATAACAATCGGCATTGTACTTTCCATATTCCTGACTGTTTCGGACAGGCTTACGATTACAAGCAGTTTTTCACCCATAGGTGTGCTGGGACTTATGGAGAAGTTGAGAGCGGATAATGTATCTTTGATTTCCCTGCTCATGGCAGATGCAACTTCTGCAGTTTACTTTGCAGCATTTTATTTTGCAGGCAGAAAAATTTTTAAAAAGAAAGAATTCAACTGCTGACCTTATAGAATCTTTATAATTGTCTGTTATCATCTTTGTACAGGAAAGGATGATTGAAATGGATAATTTGATTTTGGAAACCAGTGATCTCTGTAAAACCTTCAAGGGGGAATATGCGGTGAAGAACATATCCCTCAAGATAAAGAAAAATTCCATCTATGGACTTCTGGGACCCAATGGGGCGGGAAAATCCACCACACTGAAGATGCTGACAGGTATGCTTCATCCCACAAGCGGGAAGATCTTATTTGAAAACAAGTCCTGGAGCAGGAGCAATTTAAAGGATATAGGGGCACTTATTGAGTCCCCGCCTCTTTATGGAAACCTTACTGCCAGAGAAAATCTCAAGGTGAGAACTACAGTTTTGGGACTGCCGGAGAGCAGAATTGACGAAGTTCTGGGTATGGTTGACCTTGAAAATACGGGAAAAAAGAGGGCACATCAGTTTTCCATGGGTATGAAGCAGCGCCTTGGTATAGCTCTGGCCCTTATAAACCATCCGAAGCTTTTAATTCTGGACGAGCCCACCAACGGACTTGATCCTTTTGGAATACAGCAGTTAAGAGAGCTTGTAAGATCATTTCCAAAGCAGGGTATAACAGTTATACTGTCAAGTCATATACTTAGTGAAGTAGAACAGGTGGCCCGGGAAATAGGAATTATTTCAGGTGGAGTCTTGGGATATCAGGGAGATATGAAAGCAGGAGAGGATCTGGAAAAACTCTTTGTGGAAGTTGCAGGGAAATACAGAAGGGAGGGCGAATAGCATGACAGCATATTTTAAGTCCGAGGCTTTGAAGATAAAACACAGTTTTTCAAAAAAACTTGTTTTTCTGGCACCTGTTTTTACAATAATAGTGTCCCTTTTCCTTTCTGCAGCTTATTTCCATCAAACTGTCTATAACTGGTGGTATGTAATGATACTTCCGGGAATGATATCCATACTGTGCACCCTTGTGGCAAGACAGGACTGCAGAATGAAAAACATGGCAGTGATGCCACTGCCGGTGGATCTTAAAAAAGTGTGGATGTCAAAGATATTTTTGTGCATACTTATTATGATGGAAGCTTCAGCTGTTATTCTGGCCGGTGCTGTAGTTATCGGTAACCTCCTGGGTATAGGTATTTTCAAATTGCCTCTTTTAAATCAGTTTGAAGGAATTTTAGTACTCGTACTCACTTTTTTGTGGCAGATTCCCCTTTACCTTTTTCTTGGAAGCAAAATAGGTATGTTCCCCACAATTATCATAAATATGGCAGCTTATATGGTACTTGGGATATTGTGTGCAGTGAAGAGTTTGCTCTGGATGGTACCTTATGCCATTCCCGCAAGGCTCATGTGTCCCATTTTAAAGATTCTTCCAAATGGTCTGCCGGCTGTCCCGGGAAATCAGACTTTCAGGCCGGAGCTTCTTTCAAAGGGTGTCATTTTGCCTGGAATTGCAATTTCTCTGGTTTTGTTTTTAGTACTTGCATTTGCAACTTCAAAGTGGTATGAAAGACAGGAGGCAAAATAGATGGTTCAGTTATTTAGGCTTGTCAGGGCGGATTTCCAGAAAATAAAGAGGAGCTCTCTTTTGTGGATTCATGTTCTTGTACCATTTTTTATATCGGCGGCATTTGTGGCCTACTATTCAAATTCCACTGTAAATGCAGTTTCGAAGATATCAGGATATTTCGAAGTATTGTCCATAGGGTTTCCTCTCATAATAGGAATAGTGGCAGGTAGTGCAGCGGAGCAGGAAGCAGATGCGGGAAATTTTCAGCAGCTTTTGACGGCAGAGTACAAGACGGCCGGATTTTTAAGCAAAATAGTCATGCTTTTCTTGCTGGAGTTATTTTCCCTGTCCATTGCAGCAGGTGTTTTTGCAGCTGGAATGAAGTTTTCAAAGGTTGATAATCTCATTTCTGCAGCAATTTATGGAAAAATTGTTTTACTGCTTTTTTCAAGCATGGTATTCCTATATTTTCTCCATGTACTCTGCAGCCTGAGATTTGGCAGCGGGGCGTCCATAGGTCTTGGAATCGGGGAAAGTCTGATTTCAGCTCTGATGCTCACAGGCCTTGGAGATGGAATATGGAAGTGGATTCCCTGTGCCTTTGGAGTGAGATTTTCCTATTATTATATTGGTTTAAATGCAAATACTGCAAATAGTGCCTATATTATAGAAGATTTTAAAAGTGGAATTTATACCTGCACTGTAATGACAATTGCTATAATTATAATAAGTGTGGTTTTCTTTCATTCTTTTGAGGGAAGAAACGGAGATTGAGCAGATGAGGTGATAAAATGGCTAGGATACTGGCAATTGACGATGAAGAGGGTATTCTTGAAATTATAAAAGCTGCACTTTCCAGGGAAGGACATGAAGTTACTGCTGTCAGCAATTTTTCAAATTTTACGGTGGAAAAATGTCAGGATTACGATCTGATACTTCTGGATATAATGATGCCGGATATGGACGGATTTACCCTCTGCAGGAAGATCCGTGATCTGGTGGATTGCCCTATTATATTTTTGACGGCGAAGACCTCTGAAGAAGACATTATAAAGGGACTTGGACTGGGTGGAGATGATTATATTACAAAGCCTTTTGGAATTGGAGAGCTCAGATCCCGTGTGGCAGCTTATCTAAGAAGAGAGCACAGGGAGAAACACAACAGTTTTGCCCTGGGAAAAATTAAATTTAAAATGTCCGCAAAAGAAGTTTATGTAAAAGACAAACTGGTGCCTCTGACAAAGGGCGAGTATGAAATCAGTGAATTTTTAGCACTAAACCACGGCCAGGTGTTTTCCAGGGAGAAGATATATGAGTCCGTATTTGGATTTGACGGGAAAAGCGACAGTTCTGCCGTAGTGGAGCATATAAAAAACATAAGGGCAAAGTTTGGCAGCGTTAATTGCAATCCAATAAGGACAGTCTGGGGGATTGGCTACAAATGGGTTTAAAGAATAGTAAAAGCTTTAGAAGTTTATTTGTGGAATATATTATATATTTTATTTTCAGTACTTTTATACTCTTTCTGTTTGTCTTCTTTGGATTTGATTTTATGCTGAAAGCAAATATTGTATTTCCAGCCAATTATTTTGAAAAGAAAATCCAGCAAAATGGGAATGAAATTGCAAGGGCGGAGAAGGTAACTGAAGCTCTGGTGCCTGAAGGCTGCCAGTATGGTGTTTACAGCAGGCAGGGCAAAGTTCTCTATGGAAATTTTAAAGCCGGGGAATTTCAGGAGGTCTGGAGGGATTTTAAAAACAATAAAATGAATTCAGGGAGAAATGGCTATTACAAGTTTTTTTACAGAAGTAATGAAATCTGTATTGTCAGGTATCCGCTGAGAGCGCAGTTTACAAATCTATTTCTTAGGAAATATTTTCCTGATATTGAAAATTTATTATATATTCTTGCATTCTTAATTTTTATAATGGAGGTACTTTTACTTTCTGCAAGATTTGGAAGATATTTTTCAAAAGAGATGGATATATTGATGAAAATTACAGAAAGGATAAAACAGCGGAATCTTGATTTTAGTCCCCGGCATTCAAGAATCCATGAAATTGATAGAGTTATAAACTCTTTGGATCAGATGAAAAGGGCATTGAAGGATTCACTGGAAAAACAGTGGAATATGGAAAGTGCAAGAAAAAATCAAATTTCTTCACTGGCCCATGATATAAAAACACCACTTACCATTATAAGGGGAAATGCAGAACTTATGAAAGAGAGCTGCAGTGATTCTGAGGCTATGAAATACAACCAGCATATTCTTGAAAGCGCCGGTGAAATTGAACATTATCTGGAACTGCTTATGGATATGATAAAATCGGAAAGCAGTATTGATTTTAATCCGGTTAAAATAGATACGAAAACATTTTTTAAAAAGGTGGAAAGCCAGGGGAAGGCTCTTGCAGCTAGGAGGGATCTTCAATTTGAGAACAGCAAAGGGGAAAATGTACCGGAATTTTTTCGTGGAGATGAAAATTTACTGTACAGGGCCCTTTTAAATGTTATATCAAATGCAGTTGAATATTCTCCAGAAGGTGGAAAGATTAATTTCAAACTGGAGAGAAAGGATCACAGGATAAGTTTCTCAGTTGAAGACAGTGGAAGGGGATTTTCAAAGGAGGAACTGCAGCTGGCCGGGGAACAATTTTACAGGGGTGACAGCAGCAGAAACTCAAGAGATCATTATGGAATGGGACTTTTTATTGCCAAGTCCTTTGTAAGGCTTCATAGAGGCTGTATAAAATTATCAAATTCTAAAATTACAGGGGGAGCTCTTGTAATACTCGAGATGCCACTTGATGTACCAGAGTAAAATTTTACTCTGGTTTTTGTCTTCCAATGAAAAAACGATTTCACATACAATCACATATGCCAGAATTATTGACAAATATATTAAAAAAGGATATTATTATAATAAATCATACAAATCATACTTATCATACTAGAAAATAAATTTTAGGAGGAATAAAGATGGCAGGACCAGAGGGAAAATATGCGTGGACAGTTAAAGTTGGAGAAAAAGGTCAGATTGTGATACCAAAAGAAGCAAGAGATGTTTTCAACATTAAACCAGGTGACACACTGATTTTGCTGGGAGATGAAGAGCAGGGAATTGCAATTCCACCTCAAAGTATGTTTTCAAAGCTTACAAAGATGATTTTTGACGGGAAACTGACCGATTCCCACAAGGAGGAGGAAAAATGAGAATTCTATCAGTTATGGATTTAAACAAAAAATATGAACAATTTGAACTGAGCAATGTTTCGTTCACTTTAGAAAAAGGGACGATTACTGGCTTTATAGGTCGTAATGGTGCAGGGAAAACCACAACTTTGAAATCACTTCTGAATTTTGTCCATCCGGATAGGGGTGAGATCCTGTTTTTCGGCAGAGAATTTAAAGACAGTGAATTTGAGATAAAGCAAAAAGTAGGGTTTGTTTCAGGGGGAATTAATTACTATCCCAAAAAGAAGATAAAGGTAATTTCAGCAACTACCCGCCGTTTTTATAAGCAGTGGGATAACAGGGCATATAGTCATTACATGGATATGTTCAAACTGGATGAAAATAAAACTCCTGATGAGCTATCAGAAGGGATGAAAGTAAAGTATTCACTTGCTCTGACGCTTTCACATAATGCTGAGCTTTTAATTCTTGATGAACCCACAAGCGGGCTTGATCCTGTATCAAGGGATGACCTGCTTGGTGTTTTTCTGGAACTTGAGGCAAAAGGTATTACAATTTTATTTTCTACTCATATTACCTCTGACTTGGATAAATGTGCAGACAATATCCTATATATTAAAAATGGAAAAATTCTTGCAAATACTCATATGAATTCATTTTTATCACAATATAGAGTGTTGGAGTTTACAGAGGAACAATTGACGGATGACCTCAAATTAAAATTGATTGGATGCAAAAAGAGCAAATATGGATATAGTGCTTTAATTAAAACTGCAGATTGCAGGAACGTAAACGCAAAAATGTCAGATGTTGATTTGGAATCAGCTATGGTCCACTTGGAAAGGGAGTGATCAAGATATGAAAAATATGCTTTACAAAGAATTTAATCTTGCCATGCATCCAACATCCATTATGTTTCTATTGCTGTCAGCGATGCTGCTTATACCCAATTATCTTTATTATGTGACATTCTTCTATACTGCTCTGGCAATTTTTTTCACTTGTTTGAGCGGCAGGGAAAATAACGATATATTTTATTCCATGACACTTCCTGTACGTAAAAGGGATATTGTAAAATCCAGATTTTTACATGTTGTCATACTGGAGCTTGTTCAGATTTTAACTGCTGTTCCCTTTGCGTTGATTAGGAGAACATATACTTTGCCTGGAAATATTGCCGGTATTGATGCCAATGTTGCATTTTTCGGGTTTTCATTTATGATGCTTGGTATCTTCAATCTTGTTTTTTTCACCAGGTATTATAGGAATACAGATAAAGTCGGAGCAGCCTTTGCTGTGGGGAGTACTGCAATTGCCGTATTTATGCTGGCTGCAGAATCAGGTGTGCATATTGTACCTTTTATGAAAAATGTTCTTGATACCAGAGATCCGGATTTCATTTCATACAAGGTTGCAGTGTTAATTGGGGGAATCATTTTATATCTGATGATGACATTCTTCTCGTATCTGAAATCCGCCAGGTCTTTTGAAAAATTGGATCTGTAAGTATTTTTGACAATGAAGAAACACCAGAGTAAAATTTTACTCTGGTGAAATTTTAAAGTCACAGTTTTTTGTCATCTATTAAATTGAACGTTATCTGGAACTGCTTATGGATATGATAAAATCGGAAAGCAGTATTGATTTTAATCCGGTTAAAATAGACACGAAAACATTTTTTGAAAAGGTGGAAAGCCAGGGGAAGGCTCTTGCAGCTAGGAGGGATCTTCAATTTGAGAGCAGCAAAGGGGAAAATGTACCGGAATTTTTTCGTGGAGATGAAAATTTACTGTACAGGGCCCTTTTAAATGTTATATCAAATGCAGTTGAATATTCTCCAGAGGGTGGAAAGATTAATTTCAAACTGGAGAGAAAGGATCACAGGATAAGTTTCTCAGTTGAAGACAGTGGAAGGGGATTTTCAAAGGAGGAACTGCAGCTGGCCGGGGAACAATTTTACAGGGGTGACAGCAGCAGAAACTCAAGAGATCATTATGGAATGGGACTTTTTATTGCCAAGTCCTTTGTAAGGCTTCATAGAGGCTGTATAAAATTATCAAATTCTAAAATTACGGGAGGAGCTCTTGTAATACTTGAAATACTATTCTAGCTAAAGCATCCTCTTTTAGTTTAATATTTACCACCGTATATTTCGGATGATTATAGAAAAGCCATCCTTGATAATATATGCATAATCGGAATATTCGCAGCAAGATTTGTTCATAATGTAAAAAGGTATATACTATAAATTATATAGAAATTGGAGAGTGTATATGAATATTTATCTTGCTGCTTTTATCTTTATTTTTGGAGCTGCCATTGGAAGTTTCCTAAATGTGTGTATTTACAGGATACCAAGGGGCGAGTCCGTTGTATATCCTCCTTCACACTGCACAAACTGCAGTGCTAAAATAAAGTGGTTTGATCTGATGCCCATTATAAGTTACATTGTACTAGGAGGAAAATGCAGACACTGTGGTGTAAAAATATCTGTAAGATATCCTGTAATAGAATCTGCTGCAGCACTTCTATATCTGATGCTCTATGCGAAACTGGGAATAGGTCTTGAGTTTGTAAAATATGCTATATTTATAAGTGTTTTAATTGTAGTGGGAATGATAGATTTTGACACTACTGATGTTTATTTTAAGACAACGGCAGCAGGTATTATCTTTGCTCTGATATTTATTGCATTGTATTGGTATATGGGTTTTGAAATAAAGAATTTTATTCTTGGAGGAATTTTAGGTGGAATATTTTTTATAAGTATTATAATTGCAACAAGAGGAGGAATGGGATGGGGTGACATGGAAATCTGTCTTTTCTGTGGACTGTTTCTGGGGTTTAAATTCACTCTGGTGATGATGCTTTTAGCTTTTGTACTAGGCTCAGCTGCAGGAGTGATTCTGATTTTATCAGGTAAGAAATCCAGAAAAGACTATATACCTTTTGGACCATTTATTTCAATGGCCTCAATTATAACTATTTTTTGGGGTGTTGATATACTGAATTTTTATATATTTTAAAGAATATTGATAATTGTCTAAATAATAGTATAGTATAATATAAAAACATATTTATCGAGAGACTTGTTTATAGTATTAGAAACAGAAGAGCAGGTTAAAAAATTAACCCCAAATTTTTCTAAGATGGTAAAACTGGATAAGGGGTTAGGAGTTATTGTTACAGCTAAAGGTACAGATGTGGATTTTGTGTCACGTTGTTTTTATCCAAAACTCGGTGTAAATGAAGACCCTGTAACGGGGTCAGCACACAGCAATTTGGTACCATTTTGGTCACGGATATTGAATAAAAGGGTAATGGTAGCTAAGCAGTTATCAGAACGTGGGGGAATATTGTACTGCAAGATGGCTGGAGATAGAGTTAAAATAAGTGGAAGAGCTGTACCTTATATGATAGGAGATATTAATATTATTCAGAATTGACAAAAAATTTTTATATAGTATAATTTAATTAAATAAAAGTTAACATAGGTCACTTATATAAGCTCATAATGAGGTTGAGCGTTTCTACCAGCTACCGTAAATAGTTGATTATAAGTATATTTAGAGATAGGTATATTATAATTATTTTTCGGTAGCTGGTTTTTTTATACCTTTCTCTAAATGAGAAAGGAGAATATTAATGAGAAATAGAGTGAAAAAACAAAGTGCAGCAATGGGAAATGAAAAATCGGATATTGTATTAAAAGGAGGCAATATAGTAAATGTATTTACAGAAGAAATAATTAAAGGCGATGTGGCCATTGTAGAAGATACGGTCGTTGGAATTGGCAAATATAGTGGAGAAAAAGAAATAGATTGTACTGGTGAGTACATTGTACCGGGTTTTATAGATGCCCATATGCATATGGAATCAACCATGGTCATGCCCCTTGAACTGGCAAAAGTGATTCTCAAATGGGGAACTACCACGTTGATTGCTGATCCCCATGAGCTGGTTAATGTAAGAGGTGAGAAGGCGTTGGATTTTTTGTTGGATGCCACGGAGCATATACCTCTTAATATATATATAATGATACCTTCATCGGTACCAGCTACTCAATTCGATACCAATGGAGCAGGTAAATTTCTTGCAAAAGATATGAAAAAATACAGAAATCACCCTAGAGTTCTTGGACTTGGGGAAGTTATGTGTTTTCATGATGCAATAGAGGGTAAAAAGGAGATAATGGATAAAATTATTCTGTTTGAGGATAAGATTATAGATGGACATGCTCCTGAAATAAAGGGGAAAGAAATCCAGTCCTATCGTATGGCAGGCATTGACGATGATCATGAATGTATTACTTTTGAGGAAGCACTTGAAAAGATGAGGTCGGGTTTTCACATTTTAATAAGAGAGGGAAGTGGAGCTAAAAATTTGGAAACCATTGTAAAGGGAATTCTTCATGAGAAACTTCCTTTTGAACAATGCATGTTTTGTACTGATGACAAACAGTTAGACGATATTGAGAAGGAAGGTCACATAAGTTATAATATAAAGAAGGCTATTGAGCTTGGGGTACCACCTATTAAAGCAATTAAAATGGCTACCTATTACCCAGCTGAGTTTTACGGACTTAAAAATCATGGAGCCGTTGCCGCAGGGTATATGGCAGATATCGTGGTTTTGAAGGATTTAAATCAGGTAAAAGTGGATTTTGTTTTAAAATCTGGACATATTATAGACGATAATTATCTATCTCTGTTTAAATATGAAATTAAAGAAAAAGAAATGTTAAATACAGTTATTTTTAAGTCTATTGATGAAGAAAGATTGCTGCTGAAAAGGAAACAGAAAAATCACGTAATAGAAATTGTAAAAAGACAACTGACAACAGAACATCTTTTTGAAAAAATTCCAGGAAAGGGAGATATTTTTGTACCAAATGGGGACTATAATAAACTCTGTGTAATAGAAAGGCATGGAAAGACAAATCATGTATCAGTAGCTCCATTAAAAGGATTTGGAATAGAAAGAGGTGCAATTGCAACTACGGTGTCTCATGATTCCCATAACATTATAGTTGCCGGCGATAATGACGGAGATATAGTTGCTGCAGTTAATTGTTTAAAAAAACTACAGGGCGGATATGTCATTGCCTCAAATGGAAAGATAATTGAAAGTTTGCCTCTTCCAATTGGGGGATTGATGAGTAATCTGCCAAGTGGTGTAGTTCAGAGGAAAGTAAAGACTATGATTGATACTGCCAGGAAAATGGGAGTTCATGATGGAATAGATCCTTTTATTACTTTGTCATTTATGGCACTTCCTGTCATTCCTAAAATCCGACTTACGGATAAGGGCTTATTTGATGTGGAGAAAATTGAAATGATAACAGAAAATTAAGAAGTGCAATTATGCAATTAAATATATTTGGGAGGATAACTATGAGATCTGATAATTTATATAATCCATATAAAACGTCCAGGGCTGTATCCTATGGGAAGAATGGGATGGTAGCTACTTCACAGAATTTTGCAGCAGAGGCTGGGTTTGAGATTCTAAAAAATGGAGGGAATGCTGTAGATGCTGCTGTGGCTGCAGCAGCAGCCTTAACTGTATGCGAACCCACTTCCAATGGAATTGGAGGAGATGCTTTTGCGATAGTTTATTATAAGGGAAAACTCTATGGCTTAAATTCCAGTGGACCCTCACCAGAAAAAATATCTGTGGATATGTTGAGAAGTAAGGGGTATAAACAAATGCCGAGGTTCGGATGGGCACCTGTAAATGTTCCAGGTATTCCTGCTGCATGGTCGGCGCTTTGGAAAAGATTTGGGAAGCTTCCTTTTGAAAAACTTTTAGCACCTGCTGTGGAATATGCAGAAGAAGGTTATCCTGTTACGCCTACTGTAGGGCACCTTTGGGAAAAATCCTACAGAGAATTCAAACATTATTTGAAAGGTGACGAATTTAAATACTGGTTTGAAACTTTCTCACCTAAGGAAAGAGCACCTAGGATAGGAGAAATTGTAACTTTAAGGGATCACGGGAAAACTTTAAAAACTATAGCTGAGACCTTAGGAGAAGCTTTTTACAGGGGAGAACTGGCGGAAAAAATAGATAAATTCTCCAAAGATACTGGTGGATACATAAGAAGAGAGGATCTTGAAAAATTTCAACCGGAGTGGATGGATCCAATAAGTGTAAATTATAGGGGCTATGATGTATATGAAATGCCTCCAAATGGACAGGGAATAACAGCTTTAATGGCACTTAATATACTGAAGGGGTTTGAATTTGGTGAAAAAGACTCAGTGGATACCTGTCACAAGCAGATTGAAGCCATAAAATTGGCTTTTGAAGATTCTTTAAAATATGTTACTGATGCAAAAAAAATGAAAGTCAATATAGGAGACTTATTATCTGAATCTTATGCAGAAGAGAGAAGAAAGCAAATAACAGAAACTGCTTTCATGCCCAAGGTGTATAAAAATATAAACGGTGGAACTGTTTATCTTGCCACTGCAGATGGCGAGGGAAACATGGTATCTTATATACAGAGCAATTATATGGGTTTTGGTTCTGGCTTGGTTGTACCTGGAACGGGAATTGCCCTTCACAATAGGGGAAATAGCTTTTCACTTGATCCAAATCATGTAAATTTCCTGGAACCTGAAAAGAAACCCTACCATACTATAATTCCAGGATTTTTGATGAAAGGTAATAGGCCCATAGGTCCCTTCGGAGTTATGGGAGCATTTATGCAGCCGCAGGGGCATATTCAAGTACTGATGAATTTTATTGACTTTGGGTTGAATCCTCAGGCGGCATTGGATGCACCCAGATGGTTCTGGACCTCAGGTAAAAATGTAAGCCTTGAAAAGCAGTTTTCTTCAAATTTGGCAGAGAATTTGTATGAAAGAGGTCATGATGTAGATTATGAAATTGATACAAGTGTATTTGGCAGGGGACAGATAATATGGAAAAATGAAAATGGAGTTCTATTCGGTGGTACAGATTGGAGAAGTGATGGTACTGTATATTCCTGGTAGGTAATTTTATCCGACCGCTACCATTGCTAAAACTATCAACTCCTTAAAGTTGTAGATAAGTGCCGGCAACCATCGGATAAAGGTTCAGGTGGATACCTGTAAATATTTTTTAGGAATGCTGCCTGCTGAATTCTTCCTTAATTGCATTGAGTTTGTTTTTATCAGTAAGCAGAGTGAGGCCTGTCAGTGCTAGAGCTTTGGCTCCAATTATAAGAGCATTATCTCCTTGTTTTGATATAGCGGCTTCACGGAATTCTGGAGTATGGCCTACTAATTTGTCATCTCCTATTTTTATATGGGGATGTATAGTTGGAACCACATGGCTCACGTTACCCGCGTCTGTAGAACCAAGCCCTTCTGGAATTTTATTTTTTATATGAACTCCCAGTGATTCTAGATTTTCTGCAAACACATCATCAAATTTGTCGTTTATGAGAAAATTATCTATCTTATTCTGGAAAAAACTTATGTTAACCTTAGTTCCTGTGCTCAAAGATGCTCCTCTGGCAATATTTTTAACTTTTTCTGTAACCTGATCGCAGGTATTTCTTTCAGAGGCACGTATGAAAAATTTTGCTCTGGCATAATCCGGAACTATGTTTGGGGCATATCCGCCATCGGTTATTATACCGTGTATTCTCACATCACTGGTTACATGTTGTCTTAGGGCATTTATTCCATTAAATAATTGGATTACTCCATCAAGGGCGTTTATTCCTTTTTCAGGACAAGCTGCTGCATGAGCGGCTTTTCCTATAAATTCAAATTGAATTGGGTCATTGGCCAGAGATTTAACCGTTCTATAGTTCTCATTTCCAGGATGAATCATCATACAGGCGTCTACATCCTTAAATAAATTATGTTTTACAAAGCTCGCTTTTGCACTGCCATTTTCTCCTCCTTCTTCAGCAGGAGTACCAAATACAACAATTTCCCCGCCAGTTTCATCTATAAGCTTTGACAGGGAAATAGCTGCAGCTGTACTTGCCGTGCCTATGATGTTGTGGCCGCAGGCATGTCCTAAATTGGGAAGAGCATCATATTCTGCCAAAAATCCGATAACTGTACTGGAATTTTTATTTGATTTTTTCCTGGCTATAAAAGAAGTAGGATGGCCTGCTGCTGCTTTTTCTATAGAAAATCCTTCCTTTTTCAAGGTATCTATAAGTAATTTGGAAGAAAAAAATTCCTCATTTCCTATCTCAGGATGACTGTGTATTTGGTGGCTTATATTTATATAAGCATTTTTGCTATTTTCGATTCCATTTATTATGTCCTGTTGAAAATCCTTGATATATTTTATGTTCATAATAAAAACCTCCTCTTTTTTGCATAAAAAAATCTTCTTTGAAACAAAGAAGAGATATTTAAATTCTCTTCTTATCTTTCAAGCCTATAAAAATAAACTTGCTGGAATTGGCACAGTATCTTTTAAAAAGATCTGCTGCCGAGGTTTCAAAGGGCCGTTCCCTCCACCTCTCTGGATAAGAATTTTGCATATTAAACTGACTACTAAACATAATAGAGCTTTTAAGTAATTTTGTCAACAAAAATGATTATTAGAAATTACATATTGACATAATAAAAATAAGTTGTATAATTTAGCTTATAAAGTAATTTGAAAAAATTGAATATATCCTTATCAAGAGAAACTGAGGGACTGGCCCTTTGAAGTTTCAGCAACCACATTTGTGTGATGGTGCTAAATCCAGCAGAACGTTGTTCTGAAAGATGAGGAAAGGTATAAAAACCCTTCCGCGGGTTTTTTTTAATGCCGTGTATCCCCTTCTTTTAGGAAGGGGATTTTTTATGAATAAAATTACTGTAAAATTGCAATAGATGATTTTAGAGGAGGGAAAAGTATGATATGGCTAAAAAATATCAACAAGATTTATACAGGTAAAACTAATACAGTGGAAGCCTTAAAAAATGTCAATCTTCACATTAAAGCTGGTGAGATCTTTGGAATCATAGGGTACAGTGGAGCGGGAAAAAGCACTTTAATTCGCTGTATAAATTTATTGGAAAAGCCGACTTCCGGAGAAGTAATCGTAAATGGAAAGAATCTAACTCGTTTATCTCCAAGAGAATTGAGAGAGAGCAGAGAAAAAATTGGAATGATATTTCAAAATTTTAATCTCATGAAAAATAGAACGGTATTTGAGAATGTGGCCTATCCTTTAAAGAGAAAGGGCTTTAGCAAAAATGAGATAGAGAAAAAAGTACTGGATCTTTTAAGACTGGTGGAACTAAATGACAAAATAAAAGTGTATCCTTCACAGCTGAGCGGCGGGCAAAAACAGAGAGTTGGAATTGCCAGGGCACTGGCCAATGATCCTGAAGTGCTTTTATGTGACGAGGCCACATCGGCTCTGGATCCACAGACAACTCAGTCAATTTTAAAACTTTTAAAAGGTATTAATGAAAATTTGAAATTGACTATAGTAGTAATAACTCATCAAATGGAGGTAGTAAAGGAAATATGTCAGAGAGTGGCAGTAATAGATTCTGGTGAAATAGTTGAACAGGGGAATATAATAGATATATTTACAAATCCAAAAGCTCCTATAACCAAAAAATTTATATCTTCACTATTTCATTATGAGAAAATATATGATTTTCTTGAAAAGGGAAGTTCGATGGGTGAACTTAAACAGGTAACTGAAGGAGAAAGTATTGTTAAAATATCCTTTACAGGGCAAAAAACAGGTCAGGCATTTATCTCGAAAATTTCTCGAAAATTTAAAATAGATGCCAGTATACTATTTGGGAATGTAGAAATTATTCAAAATGTACCTATAGGAAATTTGATAGTGAAGTTAAATGGAACGGATGAGAGTATAGATAATTCAATAGCATACCTTGAAGAAAATAGCATACATATGGAATACGTAGGTATTAAAAATGATAGTGATAAATTAAAAGTTGGAAGTAATTGAATCTAAAATATGAATTTTTAAATTTTTGAAGGTGATAAAATGAATGAATTTTTAGCAAAAATAGCACCAAATTTGGTGAATTTATATCCTGAAATGCTAAAAGCCATATTTGAAACTTTTTATATGGTGGCTGTTTCAGGAATTATATCTACAGTAGCTGGAACAATAATGGGAATTACCCTGGTTGTTACACAAGAAGGAGGTATACTTGAAAATAGAATTGTTAACAGTATACTTGGCAAAATAATAAATATTTTCAGATCTATACCATTTATTATCCTTCTTGCAGCTATAATCCCACTTACAAGACTTTTAGTAGGTACTACCATAGGTACAAGAGGAGCCCTGGTGCCTCTTATATTCGGCTGTACTCCATTTATTGCCAGGCAAATTGAATCTGCGCTGCTTGAAATAGATAAGGGAGTAATTGAAGCGGCGCAATCAATGGGTTCAGGTCCCTTTGGAATAATTTTCAGAGTAATGCTTCTTGAAGGACTGCCGGGAATCATTCATTCTCTTACAATAACAATTATAAGTCTTATTGGATTATCTGCTATGGCAGGTACTGTAGGAGGAGGGGGTCTTGGCGATTTCGCCATACGCTATGGATATCAATATTTCCAGACAGATGTTATGGTAGCTACTATAATTGTGCTCTTGATTATTGTAAATGTCATTCAATTTGTAGGAGATATTTTATCAAAAATAACAACACATTAATTTAAAGATTAGGGAGGTCTTAGTAATGAAAAAAATTTTAGTGTTATTTTTAACACTCGTATTATCTTTAGGGGTTTTGGCAGGCTGTGGTTCTAGTAACAGTGCTGGACAAACTTCTAGCAGTAAAAAGCAGGTGGTTAAGATAGGCATAACCGGTGATGATCATAAGATTTGGGACAAAGTTAAAGAAAATCTGGCAAAGGAAAATATTGATCTGCAGATTGTGAGTTTTTCAGATTACGTACGTCCTAATATGGCACTTTCCGATGGTGAAATTGACTTGAATTCATTTCAACACTATGCTTATCTCAATAAATTTAAAGCACAACACAATCTGAAAATCAGTGCTATAGGTGAGACTGTACTCGCACCGCTTGGAGTATACTCACATAAAATAAAATCCATTAAAGACATTAAAGAAGGTGCAAAAATAGCTATTCCAAATGATCCTACAAATGAGGGCAGAGGATTGAACCTGCTTCAAAGTGCAGGCTTGATAAAATTGAAAGAGGGAGTGGGACTTCTACCAAAACTTCAAGATGTAACTGGAAATCCAAAGAATATTCAATTTGTAGAACTTGTTGCTACCCAAATTCCCAGATCACTTGAAGATGTAGATGCAGCTATAATAAACAGTGGTGTGGCTATAGATGCCAAACTTAATCCAGTTAAGGATTCAATTTATCTAGAGGATGTATCAAATAAAAATGCAAAGCCGTATATAAATGTAATTGCAGCTAGAGATAAAGATAAAAACAATGCCACTTATAAAAAGGTGGTTAAAGCCTATCAGACTGACGAGATAAAACAGCTTATAAAAGACACATATAAAGGATCAGAAATTCCTGTTTTTTAAGTCTGATTAAAATGAAGAGAATATTATTTTATAAAGATATTTACTTGTGTAGAGGATTTAGATAAAATAGATGTTATATAAGTTGTAAGTATAAGAATAATATTAGCAGTATTTGGAGGAGTTTATTATGAATAGAAGTTTTGCTACAAAGCTCATTCACCGTGGAGAACAAAATCCGGAATCCATTTCTAAATCCAAGACTTTGCCTATTTCTATGACTTCTGTATTTGCTTTTGATGATGTGGAAACACTGGATGAAGTCTATGAGGGAAAGGCCAAAGGGTATGTGTATTCCAGAAATGGAAATCCAGTTCATGATGCATTGAAGGAAATAATGTTCAGTATCGATGAAGGAGAGGATGCGCAGGTTTTTTCATCTGGCATGGCAGCTGTTTCCATGTCTATTTTATCTCTGGTAAAGGCAGGAGATCATATAATTGCAGATAATGTACTATACGGTGGAACTTATCAATTTCTTAAGAATGAATTGAGTAAATTCAATATAGATGTTACTTTTGTGAATACTATAAATGATTCCATAGAGAAATATTTCAGACCTAATACAAAATTGGTGTATGTGGAAACTATATCGAATCCGCTTATGGAGGTTGCTGACTTGAGGACAATATCAAATATTGCTCATGTTCATAAAGCCAAATTGATTGTGGACAACACTTTTGCCACTCCTATAGTATGCCAACCAATAAAACTTGGAGCAGATATAGTGGTGTATAGCGCTACAAAATATTTGTGTGGTCACAGTGATGTAACTGGTGGAATTGTGGTTTCAGATAAATATCTTACTCAAAATATAAGAAATATATCTGCACTCTATGGACCTATGATGAGTCCTTTTGATGCATGGCTTCTTATAAGAAGTCTTAGGACTCTGGAAATTAGAATGATTAAGCATTCCCAAAATGCTATGCAATTGGGAGATTTCTTGGAGAAGCACAGTAAAGTGAAAAAAGTTCATTATCCTGGATTGAAATCTTCACCTTCCAACAAAATGGCCAGTAAAAATTTCATCAATGGTTTGTATGGAGGAATGTTGAGCATTGATGTTGTAAATGGTGAAAGGGGAGCTTATGAACTTATAAGGGCACTCGACACTGTGAAATTTGTACCTAGCCTAGCAGGTGTGGCTACATCTGTATCATATCCCGTAAAGACTTCACATAGGGCACTAAATGATGATGAACTGCGTAAAGCAGGTATATCCAAGGGCCTAATACGTATTTCTACAGGTCTTGAAGATGTAGATGATTTGATCTCTGAATTTGACAAGGCTTTAAATAAAATATGAAAACTTGGTAAAATAATTTTTATGAGACTGTTGCACAGATAGTGTAACAGTTTCTCTTTGTTTCTGTAATTTTTATCGTTAAATTAAAGTGTCAGCTTTTAAATAAAAATTGTGTTTATATTTACAAGATCATTGACATGAATATTGTATACAATATATAATATACATATATTATATAGAAATAATTATATGAATTTATTATGGAGGTGTGATGATGAGTGTTACGGATAGAATTGAAGAGCTTAGGCAGGGTTATTTAAACTCAAAGCCATCTATTTGTTATGAAAGAGCAAAAATTTGGACTGAATCTCATGAGAGTACAGAGGGGGAACCATTGTCTATTAGAAGAGCAAAAGCTTTCTTAAAAGCATGTGAAGAGCTCCCTGTAAATATATTTGAGAATGAGCTGATTGTGGGAACAGCGGGAAAATTTAAGAGAACCGGCATACTTACTCCTGAATATTCATGGAAATGGGTTGACAAGGAGATGGATTCCTTTGATAAAAGGCCCCAGGATCCTTATTATATTACAGATAGCCAGAGGCAGTTTGTACGTGATAAAATATTTCCATATTGGAAAGGTAAATCCCTGGAAGAATGTTTCTTAAAAAGAGTACCTAAAGAAACTGCAAAATTACTGATTGATACTGGGATAATCGATACTGATTCAAAATGGAGACAGGCAGTTGGCGAAATTACTCCGGATTACCAGGATATATTATTTGCAAAAGGGTATGGGAAAATTAAGAGTGAAGCTGAAGAGCATTTAAGTGAATTGGAGGAAACCTCCGTGGAAAACATTGATAAAGTGAATTTTTACAGGTCTGTAAAAATTGTGGCTTCTGGAATAATAAAATTTGCAAATCGGTATTCTGATAAAGCAGAAGAGCTTGCAAGAGAAGAAAACAGCCTTGAGAGGAAAAATGAATTGATGGAAATATCAAGAATATGTAAAAAGGTGCCTGAAAATCAACCTGAAACGTTTTATGAAGCAATTCAATTTCTATGGTTTGTGCAATTGGGCTGTATAATTTCTGAGAACCCTCTTTCCCTTAATTTAGGAAGATTTGATCAATATATGTACCCTTATTATGAATCTGATATTAAATCAAATAAAATAACAGAGGAAAAAGCTCAAGAATTAATAGAAGCTCTATGGATTAAGCTATCCGAATGGATATGGACAATATCTTCTAATACAGCTGGTTATTTTGCAGGGTATAATCAATTCCAAAATTTAACGGTTGGTGGCAGAAAAAGAGATGGAAGTGATGCCACAAATGATCTATCATACATGTGCCTTAAGGCAACAGCAAATGTAAAAACCCATCAACCGGGTTTAAGCGTTCGAATTCATTCGGGATGTCCTGAAGAATTTTTAATGGCAGTATGCAAGCTGGTTAAAACGGGAACTGGATTTCCTGCCATTCATAATGATAACGTTGGCTCACAGATGCTTTTGAGGGCGGGGTATGAACCTGAAGATGCGAGGGATTGGAACAATTGCGGCTGTGTAGTACCTCATTTTAGGAAGACAGGGGAATGGACATCAGCGGCAAATATCAATTTTGGGGCAGCACTTGAATATGCATTAAATGAAGGTAAAAGTAGATTGACTCATGAATCTATGGGGCTCAGCGAAAAAAATGCATCTGAATTTGATACTTATGAAGAGGTGAAAAACGCCTTTTTGAAACAGCTTGCAAATTTAATAAAACATACTGTTATTGGAACGGTAATAGCGCAACAGCTCCACACAGAGCTAGTTCCAAGGCCATTTTTGTCAACCTGTGTGGATGGATGTATGGATAAAGGTAGAGATTTGAGCAAAGGCGGTGCCAAGTACAATATAGGGCCTGTTTTAACAGGAATAGGTTTGGGAGTTGTATCAAATTCTCTAGCTGTAATAAAAAAGTTGGTTTTTGAAGAAGATATTACTACTCTTGAGGAGCTAAACAAAGCAATGGATGCGGATTGGAATGGATATGAAGAGTTGCGGAAGAAAGCACTGTCAGTTCCAAAATACGGAAATGACAATGAATATGTAGACTCCATTGCAGTGGAAATTTCTGATTTTTATTATAGAGAAGTTACAAAGTACAAAGATATTTTTGGTTCTAAATTCAATTCGGCATTTATGGGTATTTCCAATTATATACCTACAGGCAGAGTAATAGGAGCGACGCCCTGCGGCAGAAAGGCAGGAACACCTTTGTCAGAGGGAGTATCGCCATTTACGGGAAGCGATACGAACACGCTGCTTGCTGCAATGAAATCAGCAGCAAAGGTCAATCATGATGTACACACAGGGGGTACACTTTTGAATTTGAGATTGTCACCTGAATTTTTAAAGTCGGATAGGGGACTTAGAAATTTAGAGGCTATAATCAGAGCATATTTTTCATTGGGAGGATTTCATGTACAATTTAATACCGTGTCTAACGAAATATTGCGTAAGGCTCAGGAATCACCTGAAGATTATAAGGATCTGTTAGTTCGTGTTGCAGGTTATAGTACTCAATTTGTGAATTTGTCAAAAGAAGTTCAGGATGCAATTATCGCAAGAACAGTACATGAAAGTATGTAGAATATGAGTGGTATGAGTGAAAAAGGATATGTATCCCAGATACAAAATTTTTCAGTAAATGATGGAAATGGAATACGTACAACTATATTTTTATCAGGATGCCCGTTGAGATGTAAATGGTGCTGTAATCCAGAAACATGGACAGTTAAGCCTAAACTTGCAGTATTTAAGGAAAAATGTGTTAAATGCGGAAAATGTATTGAAGTGTGTCCTACAAAGCAAAAAAATTGTGTGACCTGCGGCAGATGTGTTAATGTATGCTCGTATGGTGCAAGAAAAATTGTTGGAAGGTACATGTCTGTTAAAGAAGTTATGGATCAAATAAGAAAAAATATGGTTTTTTTCAGGGAATCGAATGGAGGAATAACTTTTTCAGGAGGTGAAGCAACATTTCAGCAGAATTTTTTGAGAGCTCTTGTAGATGAAAGCTATAGTATTGGAATTGATATGGCTATTGAGACCAGTGGATATTTTATATGGGATGAAGTGAAAGATATATTTGAAAAGCTTGATTTTATATTTGTAGATATAAAAAATATGGATGAAAAGGAACATATAGAATTAACTGGTGTAAGTAATAAGTTGATTTTAGAAAATATTAAAAGAATAGGAAAATTAAAAAAGGAAACAGTAGTCAGAATTCCTCTTGTCGCTGGAATAAATGACAAAGAAGAAAATATTACGGCTGCAGCTGAATATGTAAAGAAATATGTACCTAATGGGAAAATAGAAATTTTACCCTATCATAATTTAGGAGAAGGTAAATATGAAACTATAGGGTTGGGAAGATTCAAAAATGAATTTGTCACGCCGGGATCTGATGAAGTTGATAGTGTAAAGCAATTGATCTGCAGCACGGGGGTTGAACTGGCGGATTATAGATAATATAGAAGTTACTTTAATAGGATTATTTCGATTATTTGAGACAATCCTATTAATTTTGTAACCTCATATCATTTTAAATTATTTTTAAATTACAGTTTTTTGTCATCTATTAAATTGAACCATTCATTTATAGGTTTCATAATTGAACTTATACATCCATTTTCGAAAGGAGATTTAAGGTTAGCCAATTTTACCAATTCCAAAAAGGATTTTGTGCCTCCCACCTTGCATATTTTTATATAATCATTCCAGGCATATTTTCTATTGTCCATGGCTTTCTTCCAGAATTGAAGGGCGCATATCTGTGCCAGTGTATAATCTATATAGTAAAAAGGTACATTGAATATATGGGACTGCTGGAACCACCAGCATCCTTTTTCAAGAAAATCACATCCGGTATAATTTTTATGAGGGAGATATTTCTTTTCTATATTTCTCCAGGCTTTTTTCCTATCAGAAGGAGAGACCTCAGGATTTTCATAAACATAATGCTGGAATTCATCCACCGTAACACCATAGGGAATAAATTTTACAGCGCTTTCAAGGTGGGCAAATCTGTATTTATCTGCATCTTCTTTAAAGAACAGATTCATCCAGGGCCAGGTGAAAAACTCCATGCTCATTGAATGTATTTCGCAGCTTTCGTAGGTTGGAAAAATACATTCTGGAATGTCAATCCATCGGGACAGATAAGTCTGAAAGGCATGCCCAGCCTCGTGAGTCAAGACATCTACATCCCCTGAGGTTCCGTTGAAATTTGAAAATATGAAAGGTGCTTTGTAATCTGGTATATAAGTACAGTATCCACCACCAGCCTTACCTTCTTTGGTTATAAGATCCAAAAGTTCTTTTTCCAGCATGAAGTTAAAGAATTTCCCGGTTTCGTCAGATAGCTCAGAATACATTTTACGGGCATTTTTCACTATCCATTTTGAAGTTCCCTTTGGCCTGGCGTTTCCAGTGGCAAACTCAAAGTTTTCATCATAATAAGTAAGATTGTCAAGGTCAAGCCTTTTTCTCTGTCTTTCATAGAGTTCTGAAGCAGCGGGTACGAGGTATTTTTCCACCTGTTTTCTGAAATTGGCTACCATCTGTGGATTATAGTCACTTCTTTTCATCCTTATATAACCTAGCTCCACAAAGTTTTTGAAACCCAGTTTTTTGGCAATTTTATCTCTTATTTTCACCAGATCATCATATATTTTATCAATTTCATCTTCATGATCTGTAAAAAATTTGTACTTGGCATCAGAAGCATTTTTTCTCACTTCTCTGTCCTTGTCCTGCATAAAAGGCGTTAACTCAGAAAGGTTTCTGGTTTCACCCATGAAGGGAATTTTTGCAGAAGCCAGCAATTTGGTATATTGTGATGACAGTGCATTTTCAAGTTGTAAGTCCTCTATTACTTTAGGGGAAAATGCTTTTAGGGAAAATTCAGCCAAAGTGAAAAATTGTCTGCCAAGTTTCTCTTCCAGTTCTTTTCTGAATTTTGAGTGAATCAGCTCTTTGTAAAATGTAAAGTCAAGTTCATTATACAGCGGTGAGTATTTGTCCCAGTAATTTTGCTCCTCGTCATAGTGTTTATCTTTTGTATTTATACTGTGCCTTATTTCAGCTAGAGTTCCCATAGTCTGAAGGTGGTTTCTAATGTGATTTATACGATTTATGCAGTCAAGTTGTTTTTCAAAACTGTTAGAGATTTTCAGTTCACGTATAAGAGAATCAATTGATGCTTTAACTTTCTCATAGTCAGGTCTTTCATATTTAAATTCACTGAATTTCATTTAAATAAACCTCCAATACAAATTGAGTTCATTAACATTATAGTATATGTGATTGAATTTTGAAAATAGATAATTTGATGTTTGGAATCAAATCTGATAAAATATAAATAATATAATGAAAGGTAATATCTTAACACTGCAGCTGCAGTGTATTGTTTTGTATACTTGTTTTTTTGTCTATCTTTCCAGTTTTAGTAGAGGAGAGATTTTTTTATGTTTGTTTTGAAAGTTAACAATTTGAAAAGTGGAGGACGATATGAACATTACAATAATTTCTGTGGGAAAATTAAAGGAAAAATATTTGAAGGATGCGGTTTTTGAGTATTCCAAAAGGCTTTCCAGGTACTGCAAGCTGAATATCATTGAAGTCATGGATGAGAAAATTCCGGATGGAGCTTCAGAAAAAGAGGAGGACATGATAAGGGAAAAGGAAGGCAAAAAGATATTGAAATATTTAAAGGAAGGCAGTTATGTAATAGCTCTTGACTTAAAGGGAAGTATGATGTCCTCGGTGGAGTTTGCCTATAAAGTTCAGCAGCTTGCCCTGGAGGGAAACAGCAGCATAATTTTTATAATTGGAGGTTCTCTGGGTATTTCTGAGGAAATTTTACAGAAATCAAATTGTAAATTGTGTTTTTCTCAAATGACTTTTCCACATCAGCTTTTCAGGGTAATGCTTCTGGAGCAGATTTACAGAGCTTTTAAGATACTGAAGGGAGAACCTTACCACAAATGACAGAGGTTTTTTGTGGTAAAGGGTTGATGTGAGAGGGTTAAAGAGATATGTTTAAAATAATATGAATGAAAATTTTTATAAAAATATGATTTTAAATCATAAAATGTGTTATAATATAAATACAAAGAGAGAAAATAAAAACAGGATGCTGGCAACATCCTGTAGTGTACAATCTAGTTGCTTAGGCAACTGGTATCACTAAATTTTTTAATAAAAATAGTAGTATCCACTTGCGCAGGGGCTACTATTTTTTTGAGATTTTTTCTATAAGTAAAACTATTAATGTTAATAGTGATATTAAGAACAAACCACTTTGAAATAGTAACATTAAAATGCTGTTACTCATTGTATCACCTCCCTTCAACAGGGATGAGTGATACCAGTAGCCCACATGCAACCTATTTAATTGTACTAATAAATTATAACATGACTGTTGAGATAATTCTATATCTGGTATTATTTTCCTATTTAGATATATCTTATAAAAAGTATTTGTTGATGTATAGTCAATAAATACTTTATTTTTTATATTTGGAGGATGGGAACGTGAGAATTATCAAAACATTAAAAATATTAAACTGCTGAAGAGGAAATCGCAAATAGATAGAGAAGTACTCTAGGAAATTGAGGAATACTTCAACAACATATGCAAGCTAGAAGGAAAGACAATAGATGAGTTTTCACTGAAAGACTGTGGAATAATTGTATACATTCAAAATGGAGACAATATCTGGGATTTGAAGGAAGTAGGATTGAATCGGAAGATAATGATATAATCTATCTATAAATTAATTTACAGTAGTAAATTATTGTGGAGCAAAGATTATAATAATTCTTTAGGAGAGTGTATAGGCTAATGGATGAAACAAATTATACTGAGATAATTAAAGACCAAACAAAACGCGCTTTATGGAGTATAAACAATGTTATGGATTGTGTATCTGATGAATATTGGAATAAAAATTATTGTGATATGCCTTTATGGAAACATATTTACCATACATTACATTCCTTGGATATGTGGTATATAAATCCAAGAAAATATTCGGAACCGTCATTTCATATTAAGGACTTAAATAATTTGGATGTTAAAACAGATAAAGTATTATCAAGAAATGAATTAAACCACTATTTTCAATTAATTGAAGAGAAAATAAATCAGTATCTTAATAGTATAACAGATGATATACTTCTTACAAAGCCTGAAAACTGTGAATGGACAAGGTTTGCATTAATTCTTGCACAACATAGACATTTACATAGCCATATGGGAATGATTATGGGATTTATTATTGCTGAGACAGGATTATGGCCCAGAGTTTTAGGATTAGAAGATTAGATCCCAACTGGTGAGTATAATTTATATTTTTAATAATTATGATATATACTGGCGAATCAGTATGGAATTTTCTCAAAATGCGAACAAAGATTATTTAAAAGTAATATACAGATAAATATAATAATTTGTAGAGAAGGTGAAGTTGTGAAGATATTTTTACGAATGCATCCAAGAAATCGCTTATCCTCTGTGCAACTATAAAATTATTACTGTACAGAGGAGTGTATATTAAATGAATAGATTAAATAGACCAGTTTTTACAAAAGAAACAATCAGAGAAATGGAAGATATGTCATTTTTCATATATGCTAAGATTTTTGATGATTTGCTAATTGTTGCACAAAAGCAGACAAACTGTTTTGTATTGAAAACAAGTGATGGGCTGATAGTAATAGATGCTATTTGGCCGGCAAAAGAAGCTTTTGAGGCAATAATAGATTCCATTGAAGATGTTGGCTGGAATCCCGCTGCAATAAAAAAACTGGTTTTGACACATGGATATGTTGATCATACTGGATGCGGGAAATGGTTTGTTGAAAGATATCATGCTGATACCTATCTTTCTAAAATAGATGATATTTTTTGGAATGAATATCCCACAAAACCTGATAGACCGGAAACGTGGAAAGATTACAAAATTAATGTTTATATCCAGGATGGTGATACCATAACATTAGGTGATAAGACGATATATGTTTATGGTAATCCTGGCCATACTCCGGGAGGATTAAGCTACATGTTCCCTGTAAAAGAAAAAGGAGAAACTCACATGGCAGCATTATGGGGAGGAACGACACCACCATGGACAAAGAATGAAGTGAAACAATATCTCAAGTCATTGGATTACTTTATAAGTGAAGCAATTTGTAGAAAAGTAGATGTGGCTTTAAGTAATCATACAGCTATAGATAATGGATTGGAACGTATTATGTATTCAAAAAAAAGATTGGACTACATGCCCAATATTTATATCATCGGGCAGGATGGATTCCAAAATTATTGTCAGGTATTTCGTACATTGAGTTATGAGATGCTGCAAAAATTATAAATATAGCATGAAGCCGACAAATTCATGTTTTTGTATAAATTATAATATAAAAATTTTGCGTTAAAAATCAAGCATAGATTTATTTAAGTACTAAGAAGATAAGCGCTATTGTCACTGTGAAAAATATGATATGGTGATGATAGTGTTTTTTCAAGTCTAAATATCTTTAGTATATCTAAGCATTTTTTTAGCCTTGAGAAAGTGAAGAAGTTCTTTTTTACTTTCTATGTTCCAAATACTGTTATTTTTGTTAATAAGCTTATTTATTAAGTAAGGTTAACTTGATATCAGTGTTAAAGAATGTTATATTTATTATGTAAGGTAAACATTACAGAGGTGATAATTTATGAAAAATCGATTAAAGAAATTTAGAGAAGCCTTTGGATTAACTCAAGAGCAATTAGGAGAACTTATAGGGGTATCAAGACAGGCTATTAATTCTATAGAAACAGAAAAATATGAACCTTCCATATGGTTAGCATATGATATTTCTAAAGTTTTTCATGAATCCATAGAGGATATTTTTCTTTTTGAAGAAAGTGAAAGAAAATCGAGAGCACAACAAAGCAGGGGGTGTTGTTTAAATGGCACTAAGACAAATTAGGCTTTCTGATGATCAAATACTAAGGAAAAAAAGCAGAAAAGTTGAAATAGTAGATGATAAAATAAGACAAATTTTAAAAGATATGGCTGATACTATGTATAATTCAAAAAATGGTGCAGGATTAGCAGCTCCACAAGTTGGAATATTGAAGAGATTAGTTGTAATAGATATGGGGCAGGGACTCATAAAATTAATTAATCCAGAGATAATCATGCAGGAAGGAGAACAAGAAGTTATAGAGGGATGTTTAAGTATTCCTAATGTAGTAGGAAAATTAAATAGACCTGCAAAAGTAACAGTACAAGCATTAAACGAAAATGGGGATAAAATTATATTAAAAGGTACAGGAGATTTGGCAAAATGTTTCTGCCATGAAATAAATCATTTAGAAGGTATCCTTTTTACAGATTTAGTTACCGAATATATAAGATGATTTCATTTATACAGACAAATATAAATCTAAGGTCCAGTATTATAAATTAGTAATTTACCGAGCCGTCAAACCAAAGGTTATTTATATAATCCAACGGAACAATAAACTAGAAGTTGCAGATTAGTTTGAAATATAGCTAATCTATTTTTCTTGATTTATTTAAAAATAGTTGTTGAAAAAATTTTTTAATTAACCTATCCTTTAGGTAAAGGAAGAGATCATATGAATCAAGAAAAAATGATAGAGTTAGAAAAGACAATAAACAGTAACTATAACAATATTGCGGGTATGATTGTACTAAAAAATGGTAAAACATTATATGAAAACTACTTTAATGAATATACTGCTACTAACACCATCCATGTAGCATCGGTAACAAAAAGTATTTTTTCTGCATTGATTGGTATCGCCATAGATAATGGGTATATCAAAAGTATAGACCAGAAAGTATTGGATTTTTTCCCAGATTACACTATTAAAAGAGGTGAAAAAACGATACAGAGCGTTACGATTAAGAATATGCTGACTATGACAGCTCCGTATAAATGTAAGTCAGAACCATACGAAAAGTTTTTCGCAAGCGATAACTGGATAAAAGCTGCACTTGACTTATTAGGAGGTAAGGGGCAGATAGGAGAATTTAGGTATTCTCCTATCGTAGGAACACATATTTTGTCGGGCATTCTTGTAAAAGCAACAGAACAATCAGTGCTTGAGTTTGCAACAGAAAATTTATTTTCGCCATTGGGAATTAATTTTGGACACAATGTGGTGTTACATAATAAAGAAGAACATTTTGCCTTTCTCAAAGATAAAAATGTTAGCGGTTGGGTTGTTGACCCGCAAGGGGTAAATCCAGCAAGTTGGGGTCTTACCTTGACCCCTATGGATATGGCAAAAATAGGTCAATTGTACTTAGATGGCGGAATATGGAAGGATAAACAAATTGTATCGGCTCAATGGATAGATGAGAGTACAAAGGAAAATAGCCGATGGGGCAAGCTGTCGTATGGCTATCTGTGGTGGATTATTGATGATAAAGAACATATCTATGCAGCTTTGGGAGATGGAGGAAATGTGATTTATGTCAATACAAAGAAAAAAATGGTAGTTTCTATTGCTTCCCTTTTTATGCCAGATGCTAAGGATAGAATAGAACTTATTAAAGAGTATATTGAACCAATGTTTGAGAATTGTGTATAGTGAATCTCAATTTATCGGGGAGACTATGAGCATAATAGAAACACTACAAATTCCAATTTAAGTTTGAATAACATAAATCAGTAATTTGAAAGGAAGTTTTATTATGGGAGAATTATCAAAATTGCCTAATATCGGAAAAGAAGTTGAAAGGCAGTTGAATGAAGTAGGCATATTTACTTATGATGAATTAAAAGATATTGGTGCAGAACAGGCGTGGCTGAAAATACAAGAAATTGATGTTTCTGCATGTATTCATAGATTGTTGGCATTAGAGGGTGCAATTCACGGTGTTAAGAAAACAGCTTTACCACAGGAACGTAAAGCAGAACTAAAAGATTTTTATAATTGGCATAAACATAAATAGTAAATTTGTGGAGGAAAAATATAGTATGAATATATATGAATTTGGAGTGGAATATGATAAGATACTAATTCTTTTTCATGGCGCATGTATGAGTTGGAAATGGTATGAACCTTCTATAAAAATATTAAAAAATTATTTTCATGTTATAATTCCTGCACTTCCAGGTCATGACCTAACAAATAACAGTTATTTTACTAGTATTGAGGATGTATGCAGAAAAATGGAGGAATGGTTGTTGCAAAAAGGGTATCAAGCCATTGATATTTTATATGGACTTTCTGCAGGAGGAGGTCTTGCAATTCGTATGCTGTCCGACAGCAAACTTACTATTAGAAATATAGTGATTGATGGTGGAATTACACCATATCAGCTTCCATATTTAATTACTCGAATGCTTGCTGTAAGGGATTTTTTGATAATAGAAATAGCAAAGCGTAGCAAGAAAAGCTATTACTTTAGCTTATTCTGAAGAAAAATACGGCAAAGAGGCAATAGATTAAATATATGAATTTATTCAGCATATAAGTGCAAAAACAATATGGAATGTTTTTGACTCTTGTAATAATTATTCTATGCCGAATACAATACCTTTACCTGTCAAATGTAAAATAATGTATTGGTATGGAGAAAACGAAAAATTAAATCGTAAGTCAGATATTGCTTATGTAAAAAAGAATTTTCCAGATACAAAATTTCGGATGATATCACAAATGGATCATGGGGAATATTGCATGGTACAGTCAGAAAAATTTGCCATGGATTTGATAAAGATAAGCTATAAAGTATAAATCCCAACTTGAGAAAGTAAAGCAGTTCTTTTTTATCTTCTATGTTCCAATCCTTATGATGGTGGACGTGTATGAATATTAACATTAAATAATCAAATATCATTCAATGAAATTAACTTCTAGTGGATTTCTAGTAACTAATCTCTGAAATTTATATTTTGGATATCCAACCATAACAACACCTGTTACTACTTTATCTTGGGGAATGTTAATCAAATTTAATAGAGGTGCATATTCTGCAAAAGCACACATTTCAAATAGTCCGGCCCAGCAGCTTCCTAGTCCTAAAGAGGTTGCAAAAAGCTCCATATATGTAAACTGTGAAATTGTATTTTGTCTGCCATTTTTTAAATTTTTAGAAGCAGTTCCTAGAATCAAATTAGGTGCATCTCGTAGTATTACATCGTTTTTATTTTCCTTATAATCTTTAACATGAGCAGAAAAACTCCAGTATCTTGATGACTTAGTTACTTGTTCTTCCATCCACTCCATTACAGCTTCTGTTAATTTTCTAAGCAATTCTTTATTTTTAATAATAATATATGAAATTCCCTGGCTATTACTTGCCGTAGGGGCAAGTCTTGCAATATTAACTAATTTTATAAGCTTTTCTTTTTCTACAGGTATGTCTTTATAACAGCGAATTGATCTGCGTGATCTAAGAAATTTTTCAGCTGCTAATTCATTTATTACAGGAAATTTTTCTAGTTTAACTTGATCTTTTAAAGGAGTCTTCATATTATCAATTGCACTATTAGGGCACACTGCAGTACATTGTCCACAACCGATACAAACTTTTTCAACGACCTCTCTTGGCCCATTTTCATCCATATGTAAAAATTTTGTTGGACACACTTTTGTACAAATTCCACATTTAGTACATTTCTCTTTGTTTATCTTAATTAATTTCACCATCTACGCCTCATTTTTGTTTAAAATTTGTATACGAAAGTTACTTACATTATAATAATATACATCAATGTAGAACATAACAAGTACGCACTTATAAGTGCTATAGTAACCATTTGTATACTATTTAAGGAGGTGTTCCCAATAATAAAATATAAAAATACAGAATACCAATGTTCCATGGAATTAACTTTAAATATAATAGGTGGAAAATGGAAGCCAATTATTCTTTGGTATTTGAGCAGCAATACTCTAAGGTTTGGAGAATTAAAAAAGAAAATGCCTAAAATAACACAAAAAATGCTTACACAGCAGCTTAAATCACTTGAAGAAAATGGACTTATTAATAGAGTTGTATACAATGAAATACCACCTAGAGTAGAGTATTCTCTTACCTATACCGGGAAAACTCTTATTCCAATTTTAGAAAACCTATCTGAATGGGCACATGAATATATAAATACAAATAAATCACAATGTCTTTAATAATACTTACTGTATATTTTAAGAAAACAGAATAAAAATGACGATAACAGCAATGAGGATGATGATTCTTCATCTAATGACAATTCATCGAATGATAATGTACTAATAGATTATAGCATGTCTAATAGGATAATTCTACAGCTGGAATTATCTGTTACTTCAAATATATATTATAAAAAAGAAAAGTATTTGTTGATGATATTAAAATCAATAAATGCTTTTCTTTTTTATTTGGAGGATGGTAACATGAAAATTATCCATAGAAAATAAATAAAACGGAAATGTGATTTCAAATGTCTAATAGATGACAAGGTATTACCGGTAATAATATTATATTCTGCTTGGAGGATTATTATATGAACATTGAGGAGTTGGTTGTTAAAGCAAAAAATAGAGATGAAAATGCTTTTTGTGAACTTATAAAAATGAACAAGGAGACTCTATATAAAACAGCATATTTTTATACGAAAAATAAACATGATTCATTAGAGATATTAGATGATACTGTATATAAAGCTTATATATCCATAAAAAAATTGAAGCAAGGAAAATATTTTAATACCTGGATAATGAGAATACTTATAAATAGTGCTATTAACTATATAAATAAAAGAAAAAGATTTATATTTTTTGATAAAAATATTGATGGAACCAAAAAGCATGAGTCGTTTAACAATAGAGAAGAGATATTGGATTTATATAACGCTATAGATACGTTAGAAGGAAAATTTAAAATGATAATAATACTTAGGTATTTTAATGATTTAACTGTTCCGCAGATAGCTAATATTATGGAATACCCTATTGGAACAGTAAAAACTTATATTCATAAGGCTTTAAAGCAATTGAGAATTGAATTGGAGGAATAGAAAAGATGGATTATGATAAAAAATTTTTTGGAAATAATTTGGAGTCTGTAGAAATTCCAGAAGAAGTTGATTTTGTTATAGATAGAGCTATAAAAAGGGCAAAAAATAGATATAAAAATATTTTTTTAAAAGGTACAGCCTCCATGGCAATTATGCTTGTTTTGTTTGTATTTCTAAATAAAACGTCACCTGTTTTTGCTGATTACGTAAATAATGCATCAAAAGAAGTAAAAAACTTACTTAACGGTTTTAGAGACAGTGGAATTGACAATGCAATAAAAAATGGATTTGTTCAAGAGTCTATTGACAATAAAAATTATTTTTCTCAATCAGCTGAAGATAGAGGAATTACAGTAACTATAGACCAATTTACTATGAGTGGAAATGAACTCCTTATTGGATATAGTGTAAAAGCTGATAGTAAATATAATGATTGGAATGATTTAATGTGTGATTCATTACAAATTATAGATAACAAAGGTAGAATATTGTTTGATGGAAGGGATAGTAATGATGTTGCAAAAGAGCTTGCTAAAAATAATATTGATAATAAAGAGTATGCTGTATATAATTCTCTTTATTATATGGATGTAGATAAGGGAAGCTTTAAAAATTCAAGAGTGAAGAAAGGAGTTTTTCACTTTAGCAGTGATAAAACTAAAATATCAGAGCTGCCTGATAGTGTTACTATTAAATTTTATGATTTTTATGATAATACAATAAGTCCTCATATTTATAAGAAAATGAATTTTTTTAGTAAATTGTCTCATAAGGCTCCTAAAATTATTACTGGAAGTTGGCAGGTCAATATAAAAGTTGATGATAAATTGAAGAATGCCAGGGAAATTAACTATGTAAAAGATATTAATACAGATGTAAATTCGGCTATAAAAATAGGATATGTAAATGTATATCCTACTGTAGCAAATGCTAAATTTTCAGTTCCAGTTGATATGAGTGTTAAAGATCTATATCTTGAAGATGACAGTGGAAATAAGTATAAATGTGGTGCTAGAGAACGTCATGGAAATGATAATTCTAATTTCCGTGAAGAAATTTCTGATTTTGAGAGTCCTTATTTTGAAAAAGTCAAAAAATTATATTTGGTAATCAAAAGTGAAGAAAATAATAAGGAAAAGGACTTTAAAATAGCACTTAAGAAAAAATAAAATCTTACTCAAGAACAAATTGCTAATTATTTAAATATTAGTGCACCGGCAGTGAACAAGTGGGAAAATGGAATATCCTATCCAGATATAATGTTGTTATCACCTCTTGCGCGTGTTCTAAAAATTGATGTTAATACTTTATTGGCATTTAATGAGAAATTAACAACTGCAGAAGTAAATAAACTTGGAAAAGAGGTTAGTGAAATGGTATCAAAAGAGGGGTACCAGAAAGCCTTTGAAAGGGGTAGTGATTTAATTAGGCAATATTCAAGCTGTGATGAGTTAATATTGAGGATATCATCAATATTAAGATTACTTCTAGTTACATCCCGAATTGAGGAAAAATATAAATATGAAGAAAAAATTATTACCTGGATTCAATCTGCAGCAGCAAGCAGCAATGAAAAGACAGCATCTATGGCCAAAATATCCTTATCTGCAATATATAGAGAAAAGAAAGAGTATGAAAAAGCTAGAGAAATATTAGATAGAATTCTAGAGATAGGACTAGGCATCGATAAAAAAATTCAACAGGCGCTACTGTTTGAAAGCAGCGGAAAAATTGAAGAAGCTTACGATGTTTATGAAGAAATACTATTAAATAATGCTCATGAAGCATTAGGAGCCTTCTCTTTAATAATAAGTCTGTTGTTAAAAGAAAATAAATTTACTGAAGCAGAAGAATGTACAGGGCGAGCGAAAAAGTTAGTTGAAGTATTCGATTTAGGAGCATATCGTAAATATACATTGGATTTATCTTTAGCAAGGGAAAAACAAGATAAAGAAAAAGCTATAAGGGTGATTACAAATATTGTAAATGAAGCAGACAGTATGAATAACTTTATGAAGTCAAAACTATATAGGCACAGAAAATTAAAGGTGACCCATAGTTGGAGTAAAGATGAATATGAAAGATTAGTAAAACAGTCGATTAAAAAAGATAAAATCCTTGATCTTGTAAAAAATGACTCTAGAATAAAATTTCTGCTGAAATAATACTTAAATTGGTATATGCATAAGAATAAAATAGAAAAATGTCACTCATAGTAGTTATAGTGAATAGTACTGTAAATAACGTAGACTTTTTGTAATGAGAGACTGATATAAATGGGCTTGGTGAATTTAGGTGAAGTTAATAATGATAAAAATTTCATAAATATATGATTTTAAATTGTAAAATGTGTTATAATACGAATACAAAGAGAGAAAATAAAAACAGGATGCTGGTAATATCCTGTAGTGTACAATCCGGTTGCTTAGGCAACTGGTATTACTAAGTTTATTAAATAAAAATGGTAGCAACCACTTGCCGGTAGGAGCTACTATTTTTTTATTTCTTTAATAAGTAAAACTATGAATGTTAATAGTGAAATGATGAATAATCCTGCTTAAAAAAGTAACATTAATATGTTTCTCATTGTAATGATATAAAGAGAAATATAGAAAATTTTGAATACCTTCTATAATTTTATGAAGGATTATAATAAATAATGTGAAGTACTCAATTTACAAAAAATATGCAACTGTGGACACAGTTTGTGTATTTATGCCTGAAGAAATATAATAAAATAAGGTATAAAATCAGTAAAGCAAAGGATGGTGAAAATAAATGAAACGGATATTTTTAGTTGAAGACGATAGAGCAATCGCCAGAAATCTTATACTTCTGCTCCGCTCGGAGGGATTTACAGTCACTCACACCTCTACGCGGGGTGATGCCTTTGCCGCGCTTGCCGGAAATAAATTTGACTTGGCGTTGATTGATATTTCTTTGCCTGACGGAAATGGATTTACAGTTTGTACGGAAATCAAACAAACGCAGGATCTTCCCGTTATCTTCCTGACGGCTTCCGGTGATGAAGCAAGTGTTGTTACCGGGCTGAACATGGGTGCAGACGACTATATCACCAAGCCTTTTCGTCCGCGTGAACTGATTGCACGAATCAGAACCGCCCTGCGAAAGAGTGGACGTTCTCCATCGGCTTTTGAAATTTTCGGGCTTCATGTGGATATGACAAGCGGCGTCGTGAAAAAGGAGGACAGTGAAATTTTTCTTTCAGCTTTAGAATATCGCTTGTTGTTGGTGTTTATTAACAACCCCAAAAGCATTATCACAAGGAGCAGGCTGCTTGACGAATTGTGGGATGCTGCAGGCGAGTTTGTCAATGACAATACATTGACCGTGTACATTAAACGCTTGAGGGAAAAGATAGAGGATGACCCGGCAAACCCGCAAATAATTTTGACCGTTCGGGGGACGGGATATAGATTGGGGGACGGGTATGCTTCGAAATAGGGAGTTTCGGCAGATTGCCATTTTGTTCTCCTTAATAGCTGCCGTCGCTGTGACGTTGGGGTTTGCAGTCAATAGGTTGGCTGGAATTCTTGCCATTGCTTCTGCCACTGCCTTTGGAACAGCGTTTTTTGCGTTTACCAAAGCCCGATATAAAAGAATTGTGCAAATTTCAGATCAAATCGATCTTGTGCTTCATAACGCTGACCGTCTGTATATTGGTGAATTAGATGAGGGCGAACTTTCCATTTTGCAAAGTGAAATAACAAAAATGACGCTGCGTATTCGGGAACAAAACGATGCACTAAAAAAAGAAAAAGAACATCTTGCTGATTCGATGGCCGACATAGCTCACCAACTCCGCACTCCACTCACATCCGTAAACCTTATTCTGTCATTGTTAGAGAATAACCCTGACGAAAATGAACGGAAAGCATTGATACGGGAAACAAAAGAATTGTTTGTACAGATGGATTGGCTGCTTACTTCCCTGTTGAAATTATCCCGCCTGGACGCAGGCATTGTGGTGTTCCAAAGCGATCAGATTGATGTGAACACTTTGATCAGTGCTGCTCTTCACCAGTTTTTGATTCCGATGGAACTGCACAATATTGCCTTTCAAACAGATGTGCCGAAAGGGATAATTATTCAGGGTGATTTTGGTTGGCTTTCGGAAGCAATTCAAAACATTCTCAAAAATTGCATGGAAAGTGCTGGCGATAACGGGAAGATTGAGATTGTTTGCAGGTCCAACCCACTGTTTACCGAAATTGCCATCCACGACAGCGGCGCGGGCTTTGAAAAAGAAGATTTACCCTGTCTGTTTGACAGGTTCTATCGTGGGAAAAATGCAGGCACTATGGGATACGGGATTGGATTGGCTCTCTGCAAGACGATTATAACATGGCAGGACGGGACGATTACCGCCAAAAATCACCCGCAGGGCGGTGCAATATTTTCCATTCGTTTTCCAAAGTGACGGATCTCTCACCTTAAAGTCACAGAGATGTAAGTTGAAAGTTCTATTATATAGGTAAAACATGAAAGAGGAGGCTCACATAATGGAGTTTTTAAAAACAGAAAATTTATGCAAGATCTACGGCAAGGGTGAAAATCAAGTTACGGCCCTTGATCATGTTTCGCTTACAATCGAAAAAGGGGATTTTACTGCAATTATCGGTTCTTCCGGCTCCGGTAAATCCACCTTGCTGCACGCCATCGCGGGTGTGGACGTGCCGACCAGTGGAAAGGTGTATCTGGAAGGGCAGGATGTATATGCACAAAACAATGAAAAACTCGCTATTTTCCGCAGGCGGCAGGTCGGACTGATTTACCAGTTTCATAACCTCATTCCCACTTTGAATGTGGTGGAAAACATCACCTTGCCTATACTGATGGACAAACGGAAGGTCAACGAGGAACGGCTGAATGATTTGTTGGATTTGCTTGGGCTAAAAGACCGTAAAACGCATTTACCCAATCAGCTTTCAGGCGGTCAGCAGCAGCGTGTTGCTATAGGACGCGCTTTGATGAACGCTCCAGCGGTTATGCTGGCCGATGAACCCACCGGCAGCCTGGACAGCCGTAACGGACAGGAAATCATCAAACTGCTGAAAGAAAGCAATAAAAAATATGGGCAGACCCTGATTCTCGTCACCCACGATGAAAATATCGCTCTGCAGGCAGACCGTATTATTACTATTGCAGATGGAAAAGTGGTTCGGGATGAGAGGCAGGTGGCACGATAATGAACATCTTTAATAAAGTCGTCCTAGAAGGACTGAAAAAGAATCGCACACGAACACTTGTAACAATCGTCGGAGTTGTTCTGTCAGCCGTCATGATTACGGCAGTTGCTACCTTTGGCACTTCCCTGCTGAATTATATGTTAAATGGTTCTATTGCGAAATATGGCGGTTGGCACGTCGAATTTGAGGATGTGGATTCTTCTTTCGTAGCAAAACAGGCAAGCAGCGACAAAGTTGCAAACACCGCAGTGTTTGAAAATATCGGCTACGCAAAATTTGACGGTGGGAAAAGTCCCGAAAAGCCCTATCTTTTTATAGCCGGATTTAACAAGAAAGCCTTTGATATCTTGCCAATAAGCCTGATTTCTGGCAGGTTGCCTGAAAACAGCGGGGAGGTTCTTGTCCCTGCCCACGTTGCGGAAAAGGGCGGCGTTAGATTCAGGGTGGGCGACAAGCTTACACTTGCTGTTGGAAGCCGCATGGAGGTCAACAAAAAGCTTAATCAACACAACCCCTACATTTCTGGGAATAAGCCAGGGATGTCCAAAGAAACTCTTGTGCCAAAAGCCAAGAGAACCTACACGGTTGTAGGTATCTGCGAAAGACCCGGATTTGAGGAACATTCCGCACCGGGATACACTTTGATAACGAAAGCAGATATGCAAAACCAAGCGGACAGCTTTAGCCTGTTTGTCACGCTGAAAAACCCGCGAGAAGTCCATGCTTACGCAAGCAACACAGTCGGAGCAGGAGATTATGTCTTTAACGATGATGTGCTGCGCTTTTTGGGTGCTTCGGACAATAAACTATTCAACACAATACTGTATACGGTCGGCGGCATTTTGGTTGCCATCATCATGGTAGGCTCTATTTTTCTGATTTACAACTCGTTCAATATCTCACTGAACGAACGTACACACCAGTTTGGTATTCTCATGTCGGTAGGTGCCACTGCCAGGCAACTGCGAAATTCGGTGCTGTTTGAGGGCGTTTGCATTGGTTCAATCGGCATACCTATTGGTGTTTTGGTCGGCATAGGAAGTATTAAATTGATACTTCCTATTATTGCAAGTAATTTCAGCACTATTATGAGCAGCAATGTACCCTTGACCTTGTCGGTGTCCGCACCCGCACTGGTTGTGGCGGCAGCAGTCAGCTTGATTACGATTCTGTTCTCGGCCTATATTCCGGCCAAAAAAGCCTCCGCTATTCCCGTGATGGAGTGTATACGCCAGACCAACGAGATCAAAATTGAATCGAAGGCCATTAAAACGTCAAAGCTCGCACAGCGTATTTACGGTTTGGAGGGAACGCTAGCACTAAAGAATTTTAGGAGAAATAAAAAACGCTATCGCAGCGTTGTTCTGTCTCTTACTTTAAGCGTCGTATTGTTTGTATCGGGAAGTGCTTTTGGAACCACATTGAAACAGCTTGTAAAAGAGTACACCGTAGAAATGGACGGCGACATCGTTTTCTCTGCACAAGATATGGAGGAAAACGAGTTGTTTCAGCTGTATGACAAGCTGAAAACCGCTGACGGCGTTTATAAAAGCACCTATCAGACGGATCAGACTTATCTCTGCATGACAAGCGATCTTCCAAGTGATTTTATGAAAACCTACCGGCAGTCTACAGGTGATAAAAGCACAGGGAAAACATTGAAACTGCCGTTGGATGTTCAGTTTATTGAGGATAACATTTATTACGACTTTATCAAAAGCCTTGGCCTGCCCAAAGCGGAATATATCGGACAGGACGCAAAGGTTCTCATCGTAGGAATAAATACAATCAAACATACTACTTATTTCACAAACAGTTCTATGGATTTTACGCTTACCTCTCCTTCCGGGGAGCAGGCGAAAACGATCCGCGCCACCTTTGTGGATTCCTACCCGTTAGACACACTACCTAGGGATTCGACGCCTACTTATCTTTTTATGGTGGTTGCCCCTTACCAGATGAAGCCGCAGTTTAACGCACTGGGTGTGCCTGCAAAGTTTGGCTTGACTTTCTGGTCAAAAAATCCAGCACAGTCTATGGTACAAATACAGTCGATCATCACGAGAGAGGGCGTTGCCTCTGACTATACCTTGCACAATCTGTCTACGGCCGTTGACCTATTCCGAAGTCTCACCTTTGTGGTGGACGTATTCACTTATGTTTTTACCATCATGCTCTCATTGATAGCGGTTGCCAATGTGTTCAACACGATTTCCACGAATATCAGGCTGCGCAGGCGGGAGCTCGCCATGCTCCGCTCCATGGGAATGTCCGACCATGATTTCAATAAGATGATGAATTTTGAGTGTGCCTTTTACGGTATACGAACGCTGATGTTTGGGTTTCCCATCGCGGGGTTTCTTTCATGGCTAATCTACGAAGGGTTTGTGGTCGCAGAAAGGATGAATAACTTCAATTACGTATTCCCGTGGGGCAGTATGATAATCAGTATGCTGAGTGTATTCTTTGTCGTTTTCATTACAATGCTGTACGCTACGGGTAAGATCAGAAAAGAAAACATCATTGACGCGCTGCGGGATGACATGGATTGATTCAAGATCATCCCAAGAGCCATTAGACGTTGAATTGCAGAATCAATTCTACAGTTAGCAAATCAAATTTTATCTTTTTGTGTTGGAATTAAAGAAATAAGATACTACAGGAAATATATTAGGAGTAACTGGGTCAGAGTTTATAAATTTAATTAAGTGTGTTAGAGCAATATGCTTAAATTTTTTAAAAAGATTGTAACGAAATTTAGTTTTAAGAGTCTTATGTATGAGAGAGAGGTGAAACTGTGACTGATTTTGAAATTATATACTCTCAATATTTTGCTGATGTCTATAAATATGCTCTGTCGCTATGCCGTGATGGAACTTTGGCAGAGGAAATAACCCAGGAAACATTTTTTAAAGCTTTGAAAAATATAGACAAGTTTAAAGGAAACTGTAAAATACGAGTTTGGTTGTGCCAAATAACAAAAAATACTTATTTTTCGGCATATCAGAAAAATAAACATATTACAGATGAATCCCGTGAAGAAAATGAAGGTGAATGTATTGAGCAAAAGTTAATAGATAGTGAAACAGTTTGGGAAATACATAAAATACTTCATCTTTTAGATGAACCATATAAAGAGGTTTTTACTTTACGGGTGTTTGGTGAATTATCTTTTTTACAAATTGCTGAGCTTTTTGAGAAAACAGAAAGCTGGGCAAGAGTCACATTTCATCGTGCAAAGATTAAAATCAAGGAGGTGTTAAAATGAAAATTCCCTGTGAAGTAGTTAAAGATTTACTGCCGCTCTACCATGATAATGTTTGCAGTGATGAAAGTCGTACCATTATTGAGGAACATTTGCTAGAGTGTGATACCTGCAAAAAATATCTTGATGATATGGATGGCGATTTCATTCAAACTAATGACGAGAAAGCAGCAGAGCAAGCAAAATCTGATATATTAAAAGGAATAAAAAGGCAGCTGTTTAGAAAAAATGTTATGGTATCAGTTATTTCAGTTATATGTGCAATTGCTGTATTATTAGGAGGATTTTCATTTATCTTTCACTACCAGATGCCAATTCCATACGAAAACGGACTAGTGAGTGTGAAAAAGGGAGATAACGGGATGGTTGATGTTTATTTTAACAGGGATGATTACTACTGTTCGTATAAATGGGATACCACAATTGAAAAAAATGGTGTAAAACAACGTGTTGCATATATTTATTACACAGATACTATATGGACAAAGTATTTTTCTAAGCCACAAAAGGATAAGCAATATAAGTATACTATTAACAATAGTGCATTTTTTGATTATGATGACGACAATAGATTTATAGAGATAAAAAAGGATATATCAGCGGTGTATTATCTAGATTACTCGCACATCCCAAAGTTATCTACAGAAGAACTACAAAAGAATTCCTCGAAGGCAGTTCTTCTTTGGAAAAAATAAATATATAAAATAGTTAAAGGGATTGATATAAATGGGATTGAAAGACTGATTTGAAGTTAGTATAGATGAAAAATTTTATGAAATATGATTTTAAATTGTAAAATGTGTTATAATATAAATACAAAGAGGGAAAATAAAAACAGGATGCTGGTAACATCCTGTAGTGTACAATCTAGTTGCTTAGGCAACTGGTATCACTAATTTTAAAATAAAAAATAGTAGCGTCCAATTGCGAGTCGGGGCTACTATTTTTTTGAGATTTTTTCTATAAGTAAAACTATTAATGTTAATAGTGATATTAAGAATAAACCACTTTGAAATAGTAACATTAAAATGCTGTTACTCTGGGAATGAATTTGATTGTAAAACATTTAGTTGGAACCATAATTGAATATGTTGAACATAATAGAAATTGCTAGTATTCAGGTGATGATAAGATGAAATCAATAGCAAATTACATATCCGTTAGTAGAATAGTTTTATCTATAATTCTAGTTTTTGTTAATTCTTTAGGTATAGCCTTTTATGCAATATATATTATTTGTGGATTCAGTGATATTATTGATGGGTTTATTGCCAGAAAGACAAAGACGACAAGCAGATTTGGAGCAAAGCTTGATTCCATAGCTGATATGGTAGTGGCTTTTGTATTATTATTTATATTTTATCCAATCATAAATCCTGCAATTGAAATAGTCATTTGGATTATTTCAATTGCTGCTATTAGATTGATATCTATGGTTGTGGCTTTGAAAAAATATAAAACTTTTGCAAGCATTCATACTTATGGAAATAAAATCACCGGGATATTTTTATTTGTATTTCCAATACTGTTTCTTTATATTGACACAAATATGTTAATTTATATAATTTGTGCTGTGGCAAGTATATCAGCAATTGAGGAGTTAATTATTCAGCTGACATCAAGTGAACTTCAAATAAACAGAAAAAGTATATTCCAAAATAGAGAAAGATGAAATAAAAACTCATCTTGAAGAAAAAACACATAATTAGTGAATTATGACCAAGAAAATTCATATTGGGAGAGAGAAATTTGTATAATGAAGATTGAATTTGCAAAAGCAGAGTTTTTATTAGGTTATATTATCGTTGGAGATAATTTGGCATAAATGAATCTATAGAAGAGTTTATTGACGAATTAGTAGCAATTGTTCATATATAAATTTTTAAGAAGGTAGGGTCATAGCATGGATAATAATTATAAAGAAATATATCTAAAATTAGCAAAAGACTTTTTATATGTTAAGGTAGCAGAAAAAAATAATAAATTGGAGATGTATCAAAAATATTAGATATATCAGATCAAATGATTAGATATTATGAAAAATTAGGTATTATTACACCTAAACGCAAAGGTGATGGAAAATATCGTTATTATGATGCTATTATTGTTGCTACAGGATCGAAACCTTTAACACCTCCAATTTCAGGAATTGATTGCAAGAATGTTTACACTGCTGAAGATGTATTATATGGAAATATTCATCTTCCACAAGGTCCAGTTGTTGTTTGTGGTGGTGGAGAAGTTGGTGGAGAAACTGCAGAGTTTATTTCACAAACTAATAGAGATGTTACTATTCTTGAAATGAAACCACAAATTTTAAGCGATATGGTACCTCCAAACAGGGTTGTATTGGTTCAAAGAATGGTGGAACAACAAATTAAGATCATTACTAATGCAACTGTAAACTCTATTACAGAAAACAGTATATCTTATAAAGATGTTGAAGGTAATAAAATTACTATACCAGCAACTACGGTTGTATCAGCATTTGGATATAAAGCTTATAATCCATTAGAAGACATTGCAAAATCAATATGTGATGAAGTATATGTAGTAGGTAGTGCAGTTAAAGCTGGCAATGCTTTAGTTGCTACTAAAGAAGGTTATGAAGCTGCTTTAAAATTATAAATATAATATAGAGTATATGACCAATTAATTATCATATACTCTTTTTAATTCTAAATCCCCACAAGTACCAAACTGACAAGTTTTATGCTGGTAAGTTTTCTGAGTGTTATCATTATAATTCCAGTCATTTGTTTTCTGAGTCTAATGTTTATTTTCCCTGGGATCAATAATTATAGGGTAGAAAAAATTAAAAAAGAATACTTAAATATAACACTACCAATCCAAACTGAAATAATTGAAACTTACACTTTTTGCAGTAATACTACCGGAACTGACAATCATGTTGAAATTTGGATGATTGAGGGATGTTAGGGCACATATTTATTATTATGGAAAAGAAGATTTGCCAATGTAATTGCCGAAAACTTTTGCTGTTATGACTGCTGCAGGATATGAAGGAGCAATAAAATGGTTTTCTTTGGCAGGGAGGAACATGTAATAGTATGTGACATAGTTGAGGTGAATTAATATGAATGTATTTATTTAATAGTAACAGTTTATTCATAGAATCAATATAATAATTGAGGTAAGTAATTATTATATTAAGAAAGGTAAACTATGTTATCTAGTATTGAATTTGTACGGCAATCTTTGGGATTACATCTCTTTTTCGCAAGGATTATGAAAGAGCATTCATTCTTTCTGGAAGTAGGTTTTACACAAAAAAACTCAAATCTTATACTTAAAGCAGATAGGATTAGAATGGAGTTTGATAGACTTTTAGCGGATACAATAACTCTTTCTAATGGTGTTGTTAGCTGTAGTGTATTACAGTCTGGTGAAGTAATAACCCCATTTACATTAGAAGCTGAAGAGGCCTCAGCATATTTTACAGGAATAAGCATTTTAACTAATTTGACGAAGGCAGAAGCAGCATTGATGTGTAATGATTTAATGATGGTTAACCCTATATTTGAACAAAGAGTGTTCATGCTTAATCAAAGAGCTATGAAGCTTATTTCAGTTTTGATACAGTTTAAGTCCAGGATATTATCAGCAGTTATATCGTGTAAAATATTTACAAGTAATTATCCTTTACTTATAGACCACATTTTAAGAGAAGCAAAGTTGTATCATAAGTTGGTTCAAAAACTTCAAAATCGTGAGGATATGAACTTGGAAATGGAGGCTTATAAGCAAGAAGCTTTCTGGAATAGAATTATGGCCGAACATTCAAAATTTATTCGTGGACTTCTTGATCCAACTGAAAATGAACTTATAAATACTGCAAATAATTTCGGAAATGAGTTTGATAAATTGACAAAAGAAGCGAAAGAAGCTATGGATAAGACAATACCAATTTCAGAAGTAACAGATAATAGTCTTAAAGCAACTATAGAAATTAGCAGATTTAAAGCACAAGGTACACAAGGATTAGTAAATTGTAAAATTAAATCCATAATAATACCGTTATTAGGTGATCATGTTTTACGAGAAGCAAATCACTATTTGAGATTATTAAAAATATTTAAGAAAGCAGAGGTATAGTAAAATATTGGTATATAACAAAAATATTAGGAATTAAGCAAAAATTGAAATTTTTCAGAATGTAATATAAAAATATTGTAAAAAAGAGGATATTACAAATCCTCTTTTGATATATCCATGGCTCCGGGGTAAGCGAGTCACAATAAGACAACAAATAAGCATTAGTATAAGATCGATGCTTATTTGCTTTTAGAATTTATAAAATTTTACTATTATTCCCAATAGTCATCATCAAATTGATCCAAGAAAATTGGAAATACGAATGGCACCAAGAAGGGCCTTCTGCGTCTACGTCTTCTACGCCTGCGTCTACGTCTAGGTGGTCTTCCATAACCTCCTTGCTGCCTGTAACCTGAATTGGTACTTATATCTGTATCATCTTCACATGTATCATAGTATTCATTATCTATTGCTTCATCGTAAAACATTGGACATGAATATGGTGGATAGTTAGCTGTCTGAGGATTATAGAAATATTGATTTTTCTCTTCTTTGTTATTACCAGAATCCATGAAATTCCTCCATAAATTTATTTACAATATTATACTATGAGTAAAATAATATATTGTGAAGAAAATCTATTAAAAGGTGATGTAAAGGATGAATAATAAAATACGACAGAGCTGTATGAATATTTAACAGCAGATTATTCATTTCATATCTGTATTCATGAATGCAGATATATACAAATAAAACCATAATATATACAAAACTGCAAAATACATAAGATGATACATCTGTGTAGAAGGGGATTTTGTTTATTAGAATGTTATCCACCAGCAAATACAGCATAAATCCTGACATATGACAGAAAATGAGTGCTCTTCTTGTTTCACGGCTGTCAAATTCAAATACATTATCCAGTATGAAAAAATAATAAAATAATATGAAATTGTTGTTTGAATTTAAAAGCAGGAGTATTACACTCAATGCCATGCAGAATGCAAGGGAAATCAATGCTTTCTTTTTGCTGTATTTCATGGTGTTAAATTGTATATATGTAAGTATAAACTGTACTATAACTAAAACTATAAAAATCATATCGGCGGGATATAATTTATTTGCGTATAATAACCTGGGTATTACAGATAAAATCAGCAGTAAATATAGGAACTTGGATTTTATCAAATTCCATAATTTTAATATTTTATTCATTTGCAAACTCTTTTCCTATTTTAATTTATATGGATTAGCACAAGCTAATTCTAATAAATTGATTATGCTTCTAGTATACATCCTTATATATACGTTGTATAGAGGACTCGCCTGGATAGGTTCTTCCTCTAAAGGATAACGTATTCTAAGTGCTGAAGACACTAAGAATACTGTTAATAAAGTACGGGGTATTGTATAAAATGGTATAATCTATTTATAAATTAATTTACATTATCTTAAATATTATGGGGGAAAAATGGATAATAAAATAGATGTGGCCATAAAACAATTTTTAAAAAATTACTCAAAAGAGAAAAACATTCAAACCAAATGGGAAGAGCCCTTAATAGCATATGCAGATGCAGAAGATGAAATGTTTTATAAACTTAAAAGTGTAGTAAGCCAGTCTCATGCAATGCCCAGGGACTTTTTGCCTGAAGCAAAAACGGTGGCAGCTTATTTTATACCATTTAATAAAGATGTTGTTAAAAGTAATGTAGAAGGAAAGGAATGTTCTAGAAAATGGGCAGTATCATATATAGAAACAAATAAATTAATATTGGATTTAAATGCTTTTATTGTAAATAAACTGCAAAAATTGGGCTATAAATCCAGTAGCATACCACCAACATACAACTTTAATAATAAAAAATTGATTAGTGATTGGTCACAAAGACATGTTGCTTTTATTGCAGGATTAGGCAAATTCGGATTAAATAATATGCTAATTACTGATAAAGGATGCTGCGGGCGAATTGGCAGTTTTGTAACTGAATTAGAGATACAACCAACTAAAAGACAAAATCAAGAAAATTGCTTATATAAGTATATGAATATATGTAAAAAATGCACGGATAGATGTGTAAATAATGCTTTAAAAGTTAATTATTTTGATAGAAACAAGTGCTATGAAATGTGCTTGTATAATGATAACTTTTATTCAGATATTGAATTAACTGATATTTGTGGTAAATGTTTAGTTAATGTTCCTTGCTCAATAGTAAATCCGGTAAAAAAGCTAACTAAATAGTTAAAGGGTAAAATGTAAAATTTTAGCAAAGTAATCATCATTAAAATAACATATAACCGTATATTCTCCTGCATTATGATAAATTCCAAATTTGTAGAGTTGAGACAGCATAATTTTAGCTTCAGTCAATCTTTACGTAATTTGAAATTATTTCGAATTAGCAAGGTTTTAGCTATTTGCTATTATGTTATTTTGGAAAAATTAATGTTAAGAATTCATTAGCAGATTGGGTTATTACAATTATTGCTTTAATAGGATTTACTTTTATTGGTTATGTAATATGTGGTAAGCTTCCTAAAAAGCTAAGAATTTTTTTAAAGTCTATACTCTCATAAATTATCCTAATTTTAGATAATATACGATTTAAGAAAACTAAATAATAATTCCACATAATTAGCAAAATATAGGCACTATTGTCACTGTAAAAAGTAGGATACGGTGATGATGGTGCCTATTTTTTCAAATCTAAATATCTGTATTATCTTTGTTACCTTAGGATCTTCAGGGAGAAACTTCAGGTTATTTGGGGAAGGCGCCTAAAAAGGAATTTCTTACTTTCTAGTATAATTACAAATTCAAGCATACCAGAAAAATATATCCTTAAAATGCTAAAATTATATTGACAATCAGTGCAATTAATGATAAAGTGTTAATAACAAAATGATAATAACAAAAATATAATATGATAGAGAGGCGGTAAAAATAGATAAGAAGAAGCTTAAAAACAAGCAGGGGCTTACGGAAGAAGCATTTTTGCAGAAGTATGATATTAATGAATATGAAAGGCCGTCTATAACGGTGGATATGTTGATTTTCACCGTGAAGGACAAGAAAGAGGAAAATTACAGGAAACTTTCAGGGAAATCAATGAAATTACTTCTTGTTAAGAGGGCAGATCATCCTTTTATAGGACAGTGGGCACTTCCGGGAGGATTTGTGTCGGTAGATGAAAGCATTGATGAGGCTGCCAATAGGGAATTGAAAACCGAAACCAATGTGGAGGACATTTATATGGAACAGCTCTATACCTGGGGCGATGTAAAGAGAGATCCCAGGTGGAGAGTTGTAAGCTGCTCCTATATGGCATTGGTGGACGGCAGTTTGTTTGATATAAAAGCCGGAGATGATGCGGATGATGCCAGGTGGTTTGATGTTAAATTCGAGATGTTTGAAGAGAAGAAAACTGTTCTGGAAAAGGAATTTGTGTTTGAAAAATCGGTTAAAATCATTTTTTCAAGTGAGGAGGATACTTTGGAAGCTGTTGTAAAAATTACTGAAAGGCGCAGGGGGAGATCGGCAAGTGTTAAGAGAGAGATTGTAAATTCCAGGGGGATTGCATTTGATCATGCAAAGATCATTGAATATGCCATTGAAAGACTTAGAAACAAGATAGAATATACGGACATAGTTTTTAATCTTATGCCGGAGCGGTTTACTCTGTCAGAACTTCAACAGGTATATGAGATAATACTGGGCAGGGAACTCCTTGCTGCAGCCTTTAGGAGAAAGATATCAGGCAAGGTTATTGAAACAAATGAATTTTCAAAAAGTGCAGGGCACAGGCCTTCAAAGCTGTACAGGTTTAATCCAAATTGGAAATACATGTGAATATCAAAATGAATTGGGAGGGTTATTTATGTTTGGATTTAGATTTATAAAATTTCAGCCAAGTGAGTATGTTTTAAAATACAGAAATGGGAAAATAGTAAAAGAAGGTGCAGGCATATCCTTTTACTACTATGTTCCCATTACTTCAATTGTACTTGTTCCCGTAGGCAGTATGGATGTACCCTTTATTTTTGAGGAAGTTACTTCGGATTTTCAGACTGTCACCGTGCAAGGGCAGATTACATTCAGGATAGTTGAGCAGAAGAAAATTGCAAAACTTCTAAACTACACTCTTGATATTAAGGGAAAGGGGTATGTTTCGGAGGATCCTAAAAAGTTATCGCAGAAGGTGATAAATATTGTGAGAGTGCTGGCTAAAAAGCTCCTTGAGAATCTGCAGCTTAAAGAGGCCATCAGATCCAGCCAGCTACTTGCCAGGGGCATACTAGACAAAATTAAGGAGAATGAGGAGATAGATCTTCTGGGTATTGAAATTCTCAGTGTCTCCATATTGGCTGTTCTTCCCAATAAAGAAACTGCAAGAGCTTTGGAGGCACAGGAAAGGGAACAGATTTTAAAAGAGGCAGATGAAGCCATCTATGCAAGGCGGAATGCTTCCATTGAACAGGAAAGATGTGTAAAACAAAATGAGTACAATACGGAAATCGCAGTTGAAAACAAGAAAAAACAGGTTAGAGAAACCCAGCTGGATACCGAGAGGATTGTCCAGCAGAAACAAAATCAGCTTAAAGAGGAAAAGATGAATTTTGAAACTGCCTTGGAGGAAAAGAGAAAGGAGCTTATCAAGCTCAGCACTCAGAACTTAAAGACCCGAGCCGATGCAAGAGCTTATGAATTGTCTGTTGTAATGAAAGCATTTGAAGGTATGAATCCTGATGTGATACAATCTCTTGCAAATGTCGGAATGCAGCCTGATAAGCTTATGGCGGTGGCCTTTCAGGAACTGGCAGGGAATGCCGGAAAAATTGGCCAACTGAATATATCACCTGATTTGCTTCAGGAAATTGCTAAGGGGAGAAATTGACTATGGAAAGACTCACTGAAAACAAAATAATTCTTGTAAAGAGAAAGACCCGCTTTGAAGAACTTATTGCTAGATACAATACTGCTGCACAGGCGAAATTTTATATTGAACATCTTGGAGGTGATTTTTCAGACTATGTAGAGGAAGACAGGCTGTATAAAAAAGCACTGATTTCTGCCCAGAATCAGCTGGAGCTTCTGGGCAGGCTGCAAATTGTGGACAGGGACTATGTGCCTAATTTCATATTTGGTGACGATGATGTGGTAGTGGCAGTAGGGCAGGATGGCCTTGTGGCAAATACCTTGAAATATCTTTCAAAGCAGCAGCTCATTGCTGTAAATCCTGATCCTTATAGGTGGGAGGGTGTGCTGCTGCCCTTTAAGGTGGAGGATCTGAAACTGGTTGTTCCGGAGGTATTCAATTCAAAGAGAAGGATTAAGGAGGTATCCATGGCAAGGGCGTCTTTAAATGACGGACAGGTGCTCTATGCTGTTAATGATCTTTTCATCGGGCAGAAAACCCATGTGTCCTCCAGATATCATATTCAGCTGGGAGATCAGCATGAATATCAATCCTCCAGCGGAGTTATCGTATCCACGGGACTTGGATCAACTGGCTGGCTAAAAAGCATACTTACCGGTGCCATGAATATTGCAAAACAGGTATCCAATGGAAGAGAACAGCTGCAGCAGCAAAAAAAGGTTGATTGGAATATTGATTATTTGTATTTTTCCGTACGTGAACCTTTTCCCAGCAGGATTTCAAAAGCAGATATGGTTTTTGGAAGGATAACGAAAAAGTGTCCACTGAAGATATCCTCCCAGATGCCTGAAAACGGAGTTATATTCAGTGACGGTATTGAAAGCGACTATATCCAGTTTAATTCCGGCATAGAAGCGACGATTACGGTTGCCGAAAAGAAGGGTCATCTGGTTGTATAAATACCTACTAATTATATGAAACAAGCTGGTATTATTATATGTTACTTCAAATATATATTATGAAAGCATAAGGGTCTTCTACGATAGGATAAAAATTATGAGAGCTTTTTATTATTGACTGTTTGAGATATGAAGAGTATTATTATTTCTATAGATTGATAATGAGAATTATTATCAATCTATGTATATATTTTATCCGAACGCTATCATTGTTAATACTTCCAACTTCTCAAAGTGGAAGATAAGCACTGCTATGCGCCTGGATAAGGTGATCCTTAGGTTCGCAGTAATTTGCTTATGAGAAAAATCTTTTTCAAGAACCTTAGAAGAGCCAATCCAGTGGCGTAACAGTACTTAACCTATCAGTTGTAAACTGGGAGGTTTAGAACTGGCAGCCATTGGATAAGTTCTGCCCCTAAAGGATAACGTATTCTAAGTGCTGAAGACACTAAGAATACTGTTAATAAGGTTCAGGTGGAGAAAAGTATTCCTTATAAGCAAACTCAATCTGAACCTAAGAATCACTTGATATGTGAGGTGGTATTGTGTATGTAACAGATAGAGATAAGCAATTATATGGAAGTCAGGTATGTGTGATCAAAAAAGATAAAGACTGTGCAATTTATAAAATTGACAATTCTACAGGCAGTGTCGTTATGACGAGTTATTCGGTATTTCCCGGTATTGAGCTGATTTATAATGACGTTCATGCACAATTTGTAAGCGTTGATGTAGAACCTCCAAAAAATATTTTGGAAATCAATCACTGCAGGGAAGGGATAATTGAGTGTGAAAGCAGAAAAGGAGAGTATTTGTATCTTTCTAGAGGCAGTCTTGCAATAAATCGAAAATTCAGTGTAAATAAAAGCTCTTATTTTCCATTGAGTCACTTTCATGGAATTACCGTTGCTCTGGATTTTGATAAAGTACCCGAGTGTTTGTCCTGTATTTTAGATGAAGTTTCAGTTGATCTGTCAAAATTGAAGAGTAAATTTTTCGGAAATAATGAAAATTTTTTAATAATAAGAGAAAATCAAAGTATACACCATATTTTTTCTGAATTGTATTCAGTGTCTGAGAAGATAAGAAAAGGATATTACAAAGTGAAGGTTTTAGAAATTCTCCTTTTCTTAAGCAGTTTGGAGGAGGAAGAATTGAAGCAGAGCAAACGGTACTACCCCAAAAAGCAGGTGGATACAGTGAAGAAGATAAAAAAATATTTAACAGTGGATCTTTCTGAAAAAGTTACTTTGGATGAACTGTCATCACAATTCAAAATTCCACTTACCACCATGAAACTTGTATTTAAAGAAATGTATGGAGACAGTATATATTCTTTTATAAGGACATATAAAATGCAGAAGGCAGTGGAACTTTTGAAAAACACCGGCAGGGAGATCAATGATATTGCAGTATGCCTTGGATATAACAATGCCAGCAAATTTTCAAAGGCATTTAAAGAGGTGATTGGGATAAATCCCAGCATATATCGAAAAAATGTCTAAATGGAGCATCGGGGTCTGAATAGAGTAGAAGGTGAAGACATAATAAATTAGAATAAATTGTGTAACAGGGAATGTACTTCAAGAATTGCAGGAAAGCAATTTGGTAATATGTCAAGAACAAAATGAAAAGAAAATGAAATGTTTTTAATCAAAAATGGTAACTTTAACAAGCATATGTCAAAATAAAAACATATGTTCGCAAGAGCTATATAAGTTTATCTACCCTATTTGAAGAGTAGAGTTGATTTTTAGCCAGCAATCCAAAAATCAAACGAATTAATTTACGGGATGTTAATGCGAGTGCTCGTTTATGCTGATGTGTACTCACTTCAGCAAATTTCTTCTGATAAAACTTTTCGTACTCAGGAATGTGTCTTATAACACTTCCAGCAGCTTCTATCAGATAATAGCGCAAATAATGGTTGCCTGCTTTGTTCATTGGTGTATTTTCAGCTTTGAAATCACCTGATTGATTTTCTTTCCACACGATGCCGGCGTATTTAGCGATAGCATCATTTTTAGGGAATGCATGTACGCTGCCTAATTCAGCAAGAATACCACTGGAGTATACAGGTCCAAAGCCAGGGATTGACATCAATATCTGGTATTCCACAGGATTCATGCCATTAACTGTTTTTTCAATAGCCTTGTTAATAGCTTTGAGCTCTTTTTCAAAAGCCTGAATGCAGTTAAAAGAACAGGCAATAGAGGTTGTTAAAGGCTCATATAAGCATTTATCAAGGCGGTATGAATTACGTGCAGCTTGCTGAAGAACTTCTACAGTCATTTTAGGATCAGAAATTCTTTTTCGACTTTTCCTATTGACGAAGTCAACAAGATATTCAACTGAAGCATTTGCAATATCTTCGGAAGATAAAAACTCCGTTAGTATAGAAGAAGCTGTAGCTCCGTATTTATCAGAAAAGGGATGTTCTTCTCCCTGCAGCAAAGCAAATTCACTAAATTTAAGAAATACATTGGATAACATGTAAGTCTTTTCCCTGGTTAAGCATTCAACTATATGAAGCCTGTGTCTTGTAAGCCTTTGAAGGGCAAGATATTGAGAACCACGCCAGGGTTCGGTATGAATTCTGCCGACTCTTGCAAAGTCAGCAATGACGAAGGAATCAATACCATCATTTTTATCAAGAGAGTTAAAGGAGTCTTTATAATTAGCGACTTCTTTAGGATTCAAACAATAGACATAGGGTTTATAAGGCATAAGCCTTTCGCTTGCAGATAGGAAGTTTGCAATATGTACACCATAAAACGAAGTGGATTCCAAGCCAATTATGACAGTTCTAAAGGTACTATTGCTAAGTATATCAACAAGCATAGCTTCTAATTGATCTGCACCAGATTGCGTGTTGGGAACAGGTTTCATTTTGATTGAAAATTCCTGTTCAAAATTAATTGCAGAGACAACATTTTGCCTCGCACCAATATCAATACCAACAAATAGAGTTGATAAGTAATCTACTTTCTTCATGAAATCACCACCTTTCGAGAGTAATGAAGAACTTAGAAAGGAATTATCCTAATCCAGAGCACTGACTGCATCCTCGCGTAATCAGCATTCATCCAGGCGAAATACCTTGCTGGCGGCTACGGATGGAGATGCAACATTTGTGTAAGCAGAATTTGATACTCTGGTCAGGCTGCACGCTTTCTAGGCAATAACAATAAGTTTTGCAGGAGAATTACAGCAGTAACCTTTGCTAAAGTTCTATTAGAACTATTTTAGCATTAGGAAATTCCTTTATAAATAGTTAAATGAAATCTGTATAGAATGGGAAGCAGAACAGACAGCAATTATGGAATTGGGAGAATCCCCACAGAAAAGCACAGATGCTTTCTCATCTATACTAAAATATAAAAAATAAATGAGTTTATAGCAGTCATTTAACTGACTATAAACTTATTATACGAGGAGAATTTAAAATGGAGAAAAGATCTATTATGTCAGCTCTATTTGAATATGCAGGGAAATTCAGATACCTGACAATGGCCTCCTGGGTATTGTCTGCAGCAAGTGCACTTGTGGCGCTGATACCATTTATATATATATGGAGGATTATCAGGGAGGTTCTGAAAGCTACCCCGGGTTTTACTTATTCCAACAACCTGGTGCAGTACGGCTGGATGGCTGTAATTTTTTCTGCTCTGTCCATACTTATTTATATAGCTGCTTTACTATGCTCCCATATTGCCGCATTTCGGGTTCAGGCAAATATAAGATCGAAGGCCATGCGCCATATCAGTACACTGCCTTTAGGATTTATGGATGATATTGGAAGCGGAAAGATAAGGAGAATTGTAAATGAGTCCAGTGCAGCTACGGAAACTTATCTGGCCCACCAATTGCCTGATCGTGCAGGTGCCATGGCTGCACCTGTTGGTCTTCTCGCAATGCTTTTAGTATTTGACTGGCGGCTTGGTATTCTGAGCTTGATACCAGTTGTAATTGCTTTTGGAATTATGTCTGTAATGACTGGAAGCAGAATGAAGCAAAAAATGAAGGAATATCAGAATTCCTTGGAGCAAATGTCAAATGAGGCGGTTGAATACGTTAGGGGGATATCGGTATTAAAAACATTTGGACAATCTGTTTTTTCCTTTAAGCGATTTAAGGCATCAATTGATAATTATCAGAAATGGGTAATTTCCTATACAAAAGATTTGCGTCTGCCCATGATGTTTTACACCACAGCTATTAATGCTGTTTTTGCAGTGCTGATATCGGCGGCCTTATTTTTTACATCGGATGGGGTCACGGGAGAGTTCCTGTTGAATCTGCTGTTCTATATAATCATCACACCTGTTATAACAGTTACTTTGAATAAGATTATGTACTCCAGTGAAAATATTATGATTGTTCAGGATGCAATGGAGAGAATTGGCAGCATAATGAAGATGGAACCATTGCATGACAGTGAAGAACATGAACATCCGCAGGACAATTCGGTTGCGTTTTATGACGTGTCATTTCGTTATAAAGGTGCAGAGGAAAATGCACTGAACCATGTTTCACTCCACATTGCCTCCGGGCAGCATGTGGCTTTTGTAGGTCCCTCCGGCGGCGGAAAAACAACCCTGGCAAGTTTAATACCGCGTTTCTGGGATGTTGACAGCGGCAGGATTACTATAGGCGGGGTGAATGTAAAAAATATATCCAAAGAAGAATTGATGGATAATGTTTCTTTTGTTTTTCAAAACAGCAAACTTTTAAAAATGTCAATTTTTGAAAATGTCCGTCTTTCCAGGCCGGATGCAACACGAGTGGAAGTGCTTAAGGCCTTGAAGGATGCCAGGTGTGACGATATTATAGGAAAACTTTCAGATGGAATAGACACCATAATTGGAACAAATGGAAATTATCTTTCAGGTGGAGAAGAGCAGCGTATTTCCATTGCAAGGGCAATGCTTAAAAATGCACCAATTCTTATACTTGATGAGGCAACAGCATTTGCCGATCCCGACAATGAATCCAAGGTTCAAGCTGCCTTTTCTGCTTTGTCAAAGGGAAGAACGGTAATTATGATAGCACATAGGTTGTCCACAGTAATGAGGGAGGATCGCATTTATGTAATGAAAAACGGGGAAATATGTGAATCCGGAAGTCATTCTGAATTAATAGGGCAGCAAGGATTATACTCAAATATGTGGAGGGAGTATAACAGTGCTGTAAAATGGAAGGTTGGTGTGCAAAATGACATTGGCTGAAAGACTGCGGCATAAATATGCCCTTTCTGAAAAAGGCGCAGAAGATATGATAAAAGCATTTGCTGCATGTACATTATCAAATATTGTACTTATACTGCCTGTAGGTCTTCTTTATTATCTGGTTTATGATTTGATGGATAAAAATATTGGTGATGGTCATATTTCACTTTATGTATTTGGAATTGCAGTGTGTCTTGTACTTATATTTGCAGCAACGTATTTTCAATATAATTCAACATTTTTTGCAACATATCTGGAGAGTGGTGTCAGGAGAATATCACTTGCTGAGAAATTGCGGAAGCTTCCACTTTCTTTCTTCGGGAAGAAGGATTTATCGGATTTGACAAGTACCATTATGGCAGATTGTTCCACATTGGAAACAGCATCATCTCACTGGATACCGGAACTTGCCGGTTCCATTATTTCAACTTTTATCATTGCACTGAGCTTGTTTTTCTTTGACTGGCGTATGGCCATTGCAGCACTGTGGGTGCTTCCTGTTTCCTTTATAATTGTCCTTTTTTCATCAAGAGTACAGCACAGTTTGGGAAAAAAACAGATGAAGGTAAAGATGGATTGCGCAGATGGAATTCAGGAATGCCTGGAATCTTTGAGGGATCTTAAGGCAAACAATGCGGAAAGGGCATATATGAATGAGCTCGATATAAAAATTAAAGCTGTTGAGAAGCGTGCAATTATTACAGAACTTGGAACTGCTGTTTTTGTTGTAGCTGCACAGATGGTTCTAAAACTTGGAATTGCCACAGTTGCATTGGTTGGTGGAATACTTCTTGTAGATGGAAGCCTGGATGTTTTGACCTTCTTTATGTTTTTGCTTTTGGTATCAAGATTATACGATCCTCTGCAGATGTCACTGCAGAATCTGGCAGCAATTATTTCCGCCGATATCCAGTGCCAGCGTATGGATGAAATTCTTGGACATGAAATACAGACGGGATCGAAAGAACTTACAAATAAAGGTTGTGATATCGTATTTGATCATGTTGCATTTGCCTATAATGGCAGTGAAATTGTATTGAAAGATGTATCATTCACTACCAGACAGGGGGAAGTTACTGCACTGATTGGCCCCTCCGGAGGTGGAAAAACCACTGTATCAAGATTGGCTCTGCGATTCTGGGATGTCAGCAGAGGGAAAATTACTGTGGGCGGTATGGACATTTCAAAAATCGATCCCGAAACTCTCATGTCTCTATATGCTGTTGTTTTTCAGGATGTCACACTATTTAATAATTCTATTATGGAGAATATCCGTATTGGCCGAAAAGATGCCTCGGATGAAGAAGTCATACAGGCCGCAAGGCTGGCTCATTGCAGTGAGTTTGTGGAGAAACTGCCGCAGGGGTGGAATACTGTAATTGGTGAGAATGGTTCTGAGCTTTCCGGCGGTGAGCGTCAGAGGATATCTATTGCCAGGGCATTTTTGAAGGATGCACCTATTATACTGCTGGATGAAGCCACAGCTTCACTGGATGTTGAAAATGAAACTATGATACAGGAATCATTATCCAGGCTTATTAAAAACAAAACGGTACTTGTCATTGCGCATAGAATGAGAGCGGTAGCAGGTGTTGACAAAATTGTAGTATTGGAAAATGGCATTGTAGCTGAACAGGGTGCGCCAGGAGAGCTGGCCGGAAAAGATGGGATATACAGGCATATGGCTAAGATACAGATGGAGGCTGCTTCATGGAAATTATAATGGTATATAATTTTGTTTTTTTGTATTTTACCTGCTCATTTGATTTTTGTATGTCATCTATTTCTATAATTGGGTATATGGAAATGATAAAATCCGGAAAAATTTATTTTTATATCTAAAGAACTAAAAAGCTTTAATTGCTGTTTTGCCAGTGATTAAGGCTTTTTAATATCTTTAATATATGTAAAAAAAGCTATTCAAAGGTACAGGATATTGTATAAAATGATATAATCTACCTATAGCACTTAAATGTGTAGTAAAAAATATTTGAACAATATGTAGACAAATAGTAATTGTAATAAATAAAGGGGTTAATAAATATGAATATAAGACTTGCAACCATTGAAGATCTACAAGCCATTACTGCTGTTGAGTCAATATGCTTCCCGGCAGCGGAAGCTGCTTCAGAAAGCGATTTTAAAAAGAGATTAATTGTGTATCCTAATCATTTTTGGCTTTTGGAGGATGATGGAAGACTAGTTGGCTTTGTAAATGGAATGGTGACAAATGAATCAAAATTATGCGATGAGATGTTTGAAGATGCCAGTTTACATGATGAAAATGGTCAGTGGCAGATGATTTTTGGTGTAAATACTATCCCCGAGTATCGCAGACAAGGTTGTGCAGAAAAAATAATCGATAAGATTATTGCCGATGCCAGGACGCAAGGACGTAAGGGGTTAGTGCTTACCTGCAAAGAAAAACTGCTGCACTACTATGCAAAATTTGGTTTTAAAAATGAAGGGATTTCAGAATCAACACATGGCGGAGCAGTTTGGTATGATATGCGTTTGACTTTTTAAGTTGATAAATTTCTAATTTAAAGCCTAGCATTTATAAAATAGTAATTTGTAATGGAGGTATTTTATGATAGGCTATTACTATTGCTCTTTGAGCACGTTTTTGAACATTTTAAAAAGTAAACAAATTTATCTTTCAGATCCATTGAAAATGAATGATAATTTAGAAATAAAGTGGTATCTGGATAGACTGAACGATGAGAAAAGCAATGAGAATGATTTTGAATCAGTTTTCAATATGATGAAAATGCGCTCAAATATAGATTTCACTTTTGAGGAATTAGTAAAGTGTCTAAATTCTAAGGGACAGATGAGCATATATATTTGTTGCTTTTCAAAAGAATCAGATATATTAAGTCAATGGAGAGCATATGCAGAAGGCGGAAAAGGGGTTTCTATTGGGTTTGATTTAGAAAAGCTAAAAATAGCAGACAATTTATTGATTAGAGAAATAATTTATGAAAATAATATCGTGCAAGGTGAAATAGAAAATGATGTTGAGGTTGTAGCTGATGAAATGGGGACAGTACTTAAAGAACATAAGATTACTATGAAAGAAGAACAAATAGATGTTTTTTTACATGAATTAATACCTGAGCTTGCAAAATACAAAAATCCCGCTTTTAGTGAAGAAAGAGAAATTCGTTTAATTTATTGTAATGATATGAAATTCGAAAAAATAGTTGATAGCCATGGTGCATTTCAAGAAAAATGGAAATCAATAGAATTAAAACATGATTTTAGGGTTATTGAAAGTAATAATATCACAGAGTTTGTGAAACTAGATTTTGATCCTGATTCTATAGAAGAAATATGTATAGGACCGAAATGTTTATTAAGCAAAAATGATATAAAGCATATTCTAAAGAAATTATTAGGTGTGGAGAAAGATGTTATAGAGTCAAAATCAAGTTATAGATAGTGGTAATTACAAATTCCAATTTAATGTTGAATATTATAAATAGTAATTTGGGAAATGAGATTAAAATGGTTTTATTAGTAGTTGATACGCAAAAGTAATTTATTATACACCAACCAAAAAAGAAAAAATATGAATTTTAGGAGGTGTTATTATTAAAAAGATCATTAAATTTGTTAGAACCACTTTAGTTATTTTATCATGCTTATTACTTATTTTTAGCATATATGCCTGGATGGTGAAATTAAGAATAAGCGATTCTGAATGGCTGCCAATAATGGTTTTAAGTAGTTTGAATTTATTTCTATTATTTGTTTACTGGGTATTAGGTATAGGCTATATCAAACCTTCAAATATACAAGAAAATAAGGTTGGTAGAGTTTTGTCCAAGGTAGGGTTTGGTGGGAATATAATTTTATTTATATACTGTATATTAATTGTTATGGGATTTGGTATTATACCTTAATTGAGATTAGCCGATACAGTTTTATGACACATTATTGTTAAAATGAGAAATAAAGATTATTTAATGCTAGGTGAGATAAATAACACTGAAAATAACAAAACTTTATCTAATAATGTAATTGTAACAACAGGAAAAATCATAATTAAATCGTATGATGGAAAATCGATTTTTATAAAGTTTTAGCGTCACGTGTAATGTATAAGGCAAAAAATGATGAACCTAAATATTGGTTACTTGGTATTAATAACGGGGCATTTTGGAGAGAAAAATCAATTGTACTTGTCTGGTATGTTAATGAAGAAAAGATAAAAAAGGAAATGGATGAAATTGTAAAAACAATTAATAATGGTGTACCAGCATATGAATTAAAATATGCAGTAAAAGTTAAGAATAAAATGTTAAGAGTAAAAATAGATGAAAAGTAACTTGATTTTTATATGATAAATAAGAATAATTTAAGGCTGAGTGATATAAATAGTAAGTTTGCAAAGGAGTAAGATATGGCTTCTAGTCAGGAATATTTAGATTTTATTATTGGACAATTAGATTTACTGGATGATATTTCTTTTAGAAAAATGATGGGAGAATAACCTTATGATGTTGCAAAAGCAATGCTTTTGGTTGAGAATGTTGATAATAAAGAGCTCCTATATCAACTGATTATGGAAATGTATGAAGAACTTCCTACTCCAAAATTAAAAAAGAAAAAGTGACTTGAAAGGAAGATTAAAATGAAATTGGATGGTATTGGAATATTTGTTAGTAATATGAGAACCATGGTTGAGTTTTATAAAAATATCCTTGGATTTGAAATTCATTGGGATGGAAAAGAACCAAATGTAATGTTAAAAAAAGATGGAATATTGTTTATGTTTTACGGAAGAAATGATTTTGAAAAAATGACGAATAAACGATTCAATTATGCTAATGGTATAAATGGTCATTATGAGATTGCTTTAAGTGTTCCTAAACATGAGGATGTGGATTTAGTATATGAAAATATCATTTCTAAAGGAGTAGACTCAGTGATGAAACCGACAACAGAACCTTGGGGTCAAAGGACATGTTATATTGCAGATCCAGAGGGCAATCTTATTGAGATTGGTTCATTTAATAAATAAATCCCAATTTAACGTTGGGTATTATAGATTAGTAATTTATCAGGGAGAATGTATACTATGAGAAAATCAACAATTACTGCTGCATTTAAAGCAGATGTTAAAATAGTGTGGGAAGTAGTTGTAAGTAACAGTAAATATGAATGGTCATTGGATTGGGGTTTTTAGTCCTGTTAATGATGGTACGCAGGTTAAATTTACAGAAGAGATATCAGTAAATAATCCTATAATGAATTTATTTGCAGGTTTTTATCTAAAAAGACAGCAATCGCGTTATATAGAAGATTTAAGAAAAGAACTGGGAGAATAAATTCAAATCTGAAATAGAGGGCATTAAGTAAGAATTAATTCACTATATTAAATTAAAGCGAATTACTCAATTGACAAAGGAGCAAAATGTTATGAGTAAATATACAGCTTTATGGGAATACATCCAAAGGAATGGCAGCCCGTCAATGAAATTATCTTTCGATGAAATACATGATATAGCAGGAATTGAGATGGATCATTCTTTTTTAAGATATAAAAAGGAGCTAACTCAATATGGATATCAAGTTGGAAAGATTTCTCTTAAGGAACGGACAGTAATTTTTAATAGAATTGATTAAGGGTATAAAGGTTGCAAAAGAGAGGATGAATGCAGATAGAATAAAAATAGAGGCTCAATCTTACGCAAAGGAATTTTATGAAAAAGCAGGATTTAAGCAAGTATCAGAGGAGTTTTTAGAAGATGGAATTCCACATATTCAAATGGTTTTAGAATAAATGCCCGAAAGGTAAAATCCAATTTGTTTGAAAAATTATAAGAAAATTATTATGATGTAAATTTTTGTTTTGCAGTACTATAATAATAAATGTTTAATCAGGAAGAAAGGACAGAACCTATGAGTATCAATATTTTGGTTGTAGACGACGAGAAGTCCATAGCGGACTTAATTGAAGTTTATTTAAAAAATGAAGGTTTTACAATATACAAATTTTATAACGGCCAAGATGCTATCCGGTGTGTTGAGTCGGAACGGTTAGAGCTTGCGATACTTGATATCATGCTGCCGGATATTGATGGCTTTACTCTCTGCCGGAAAATCAGGAAAAATCATAATTTCCCTGTTATCATGCTGACTGCTAAAGAAGAGGAAATTGATAAAATTACCGGATTGACATTAGGTGCAGATGATTACATAACAAAACCCTTTCGCCCTCTGGAGCTTGTTGCCCGTGTCAAGGCGCAGCTCAGGAGATTTACCAGATATAATTCTGCAGAGCCAAACCAGAAAGAACACTTGATTGCCTTTTCCGGCCTAGTACTGGACATGGATACCCATGAATGTACGCTGAATGAAAAAAAGCTGTCTCTCACTCCTACAGAGTTTTCAATCCTCTGGGTCCTTTGCTCCAAACGCGGACGGGTGGTGAGTTCAGATGAATTGTTCCATAAGGTATGGGGAGATAAGTATTTCACCAACAGCAATAATACTGTAATGGTTCATATCAGGCATTTAAGGGAAAAAATGCAGGACAGCGCAGAGCATCCTAAATATATCAAAACGGTATGGGGGGTTGGCTATAAAATTGAAAAGTAAGATACATAAACGAAGAAATGATTATTCGAAATTGAAAAAGAAAGTATTTTTTCAAATGCTTCTGATTACAGCTGCCGCCGCTGTGACTGTTTATCTACTGCGTCATATCCTTCGCGGACAGATCGGAGATCGTATCGTTCAATATTTAGTCATCACTTTTCATTTTGAAAATTCGGATGCACAGGAAATCTATCAGCTGGTGATCCGCAACAATATGGAAATGATTCTTTTTGTTGCAATTCTAATATTTTTAGTTATCCTTTTTCGGTTTTCTGTTTCATGGTTCACCAAATATTTCGATGAAATAAGTACTGAAATGGATAAGCTTACTGAGGAATCCGATGAAGAAATTACATTATCGCCGGAATTGGATTTTATGGAAAATAAGCTTAATCAGATAAAAAGCAACCTGGAAAAGCAAAAGAAAGCTGCTCTTGATGCGGAGCAGCGCAAAAATAATCTGGTAGTTTATCTGGCTCATGATATAAAAACACCTCTGACCTCCGTTATAGGCTACTTAAGTCTTCTGGATGAAGCTCCTGATATGCCTCCTGAACAGAAGGCAAAATATGTGGGTATCACATTGGAAAAAGCTTATCGACTAGAACAGCTTATAAATGAGTTTTTTGAGATCACAAGATTTAATCTTCAAGCTATTGTTTTGAATAAAGGAAAAATCAACTTACTGTTCATGCTCCAGCAGATGGCGGACGAATTCTATCCAATACTGACTCCACAGGGAAAACAGGTGTCTGTCAATGTACCTGACAGCCTCACTCTGTGGGGAGACGCAGACAAACTGGCCCGCGTGTTCAATAACATTCTGAAAAATGCAATAGCCTACAGCTATGAAAACAGCGTCATTGACATTTCTGCTGAACGGAAGGACAAAAATATTGTTATAACTTTTACCAATCAAGGTAATCCTATCCCTCAGGAAAAACTGGAGACTATATTTGAGAAATTTTTTCGGCTGGACACATCCCGTTCTACCAATACAGGTGGTGCGGGACTTGGGCTGGCTATTGCCAAAGAAATAGTAAACGCCCATGGAGGCAATATTTTCGTGCAAAGTAATACAGAAAACACAGTCTTTACTGTGGTGCTTCCACTTATACATTAATTCTAATTTTAAATACCAATTGCAGTAAAGGTACTAAAAATGGATGAAACACAAAGAGCATACCGGCAAATGCGCTGGCCATATAAAAGCATTCCTCTTTATCAAGGAGCAATGGAATTTTTTCCATACTGGTACTTTGGGCAGAAGCCCTGTCCTGCAATTTTGACAAATGTTCTTTCAGCAGCTTGAAAATTACCCATCCCATCAACGCTCCTATAGTATTCATCAGTAAATCATCAATATCCGTTATTCTTCTATTGAACAGCTGGCTCAATTCTATTGCAAGAGAGAATGTAACACCGGATAGTACTGTTCTCCATAACACTTCATACTTTTTCCAGATACATGGAAGCATAAATCCAAGGGGTATAAAAAGCAATATGTTTTCTATATATGGACGAGCACCCTCTGTAATCCAGAGAAATGGAATCAGATTAACCTCATAGGGCGAAAGATTCAACCCCTTTGAGGTTATTACTCCAGAGCTGTTATGAACAATATCACTTATGGAAGGAATACCAGTAAAACTCAGCACAGCAGTAAGGTAGTACACAAAGATATATACCATTATGAAATGTTCAATTGACAGTTTACAGCCAATCTTTTTGCTTTGAGAAGTAAGCAGCATGTAGTATGGAATCAAGAATGGCAAAGTACCAATAAAACATGTAATCGAGATCATAATAATAAACATTAAATTCACCTCCGTTGTAATTAACTCGTTTATAATAGCATATTAAAAAAAGAAATGTCTTAATAAAACCTTAAGATATGGTGATTTCCTCCTTAATAAGTTCTATTCCTATTTTTACAGCCATGAACATGCAGCTACCGTCATAAGAAAATCTTAAGAAATTCATAAGATAGAATTCCAACATGGCTCTTTTTTCTGTGGTTAAATAATATCAGTACAGAATAAGGAGCTGTTTTATATGATACAAAAGGTAAAAAATGGAAACTCAATAATATGCATATTTATAATATTTTTACTGATAGCTGTTATTGCCTCTGATGTTTATAAAGCCATCATCACCCCAGAAAGCCAACATATTTTCAAGGTGGATCCAGATTCAACTGTCTCCATATCTCCTAATAAGCTGAACAGCAGCAATGTAATTCTGATCCGTCTAAAAGATCATGCTATCCTGATGCAGAAAAACAGCGAAGAAAAAATCTATCCTGCTTCCTTGACTAAAATTATGACAGCTATTGTTGCAATAGAAAACTTACCTGATCTTAATGAGGAAATAAGACTTACCAACTCCACATTTCAGGGGTTGTACGGGGCAGGTGCATCAATGGCAGGTTTTCGGCCTGGTGAGCAGGTCAGGGCAGTGGATCTGTTATACGGAGTAATGCTGCCAAGCGGTGCGGAGTCCTGTATCGGGCTTGCAGATCAAATTGCGGGATCAGAGCAGAATTTTGTAAAAATCATGAATCAAAAGGCGGCAGATCTTGGTATGGACAATACTCATTTTGAAAATACCACCGGACTTCATGATGGGAACCACTACACAACAGTGAAGGATCTGGCTGTCCTTTTAAGCTATGCATTGCAGAATGATACTTTCAGGGAGATTTTTACTTCCTCCAGTCATTCCACACCACCTACCAATAGGCATTCCGACGGGATAACCTTTTACAGTACCATGTTTGAAGAGCTCAAAAATCAAGATATTATTGACGGGAAAATTTTAGGAGGAAAAACCGGATATACCGATGAAGCTGGCCTATGTCTCGCCAGTCTCGCCAAGGTGGGAAGACAAGAATATATTCTGATTTCAGCTGGTGCCAGAGGGGATCACCCTTCGGAACAATATAATATTACCGATGCATTGGCTGTATACAACAGTATGGGAAAATAATAAGTTCTAAATAGTTTTCCATATCGGCTCAGCTCAAAAGTACACTCAAAATATTGAATTAAGTCCTGTACTTCAAATTTATTGAGTTCATTTTTTTCAATAAACTCAGAAGGTCAGCTTTTTATAAGAAAATTACAAAAATCTATTGACTTTGACATTATGTGAAAGTTTAATATATAATTAACCGCTTCGAAGAGGAATAAGATTTAGGAGGATTCTATGTATACTATAGGTCAATTTTCGAAAATTGGAAGAATTTCCACCAGGATGCTCAGGTATTACGATACCCTGGGATTGATAAAGCCAAGCTTTATCAACCCTGAAAATCAATACAGATATTATGAAAAGCACCAGGTAAAGGATATATTGAAAATAAATAAACTCAGAAGATACAGATTTTCATCAAATCAGATAAAACAAATTATGGAAGACAGTACCAATATCACTTTGACCATACTATTGTCAAAGCAGATACATGAAATTGAATTTCAAATACAGTCTTCCAAGAATATTCTGCTTGAATTAAAAGATTCTTTAAATAAATTAGAGAAAGGTGAAGATATAATGAATTCAAAGCGAAATTTCAATATTTCAATAGATACCTTAAAGGACACAAGAGTTTTGAGTCTGAGAGATACTATTTCAATGGACAATATAGGAAATTTAATCGGTAAAGTCTTCGAAGCTGTCTCCAGTAACAACTTATCCATTAAGGGAAACATAATGACTCTGTACTATGATGAAGACTTTGATCCAAATAATGCGGACATAGAGATCTGCATACCTGTGGACAGAGAATTGAAAACGCCCCAAATATCAACAAGAATTCTAAAAGGAGGCCTATACTGCCATACCACCTTTATAGGTCCCTATAGTGAAATTGGTGAATCCTACAGGGAAATCCTGGACTGGATTGACAAAAATTCCTACAAAATAATTGGAGCACCCCATGATGAATATATAAAGGGTCCTGAATCCAAATGCAGCCCCAATGAATTTATAACGGAAGTTTATTTTCCAATAGGCAAGGAATAAAAGCTGTCAAATTGATTCTTGAGTTTGGGTGAATTTTGCCCATATAGAAATATAAACTGGTTTCTTTCAAAATATAGAAACCAGTTTTTTGATTAATCCAGCAGTATTAAATTGATTAAATCAATAAAAAGCTGTAATTGTCTTTAAGAAAGTTGAGTATTACACTGGCAATCAGGGAATGTCCATCCAAATTAGGATGAATACCGTCTATACACAAAAATCTATTGTAGTCATCTTGTTTGAGAATTTCCGATCTCACGTCAATCAAAGCAGTTTTTGTCCTATGAGCCACCTCTGTGATCATTTCACTATACGTTTTGTGCCAATTGTAAATTTTCTCTTCCGATCCAAGCCATTTTAAAACATTTTTTTCAGCTGTCTCGTCTCCTCTCGTAATCCACTTGAAATATCTTTTGTAATCCAGGGGAGGAAGTGTCATAAGTATGGGTGTTATGCTGGATTTTTCAAATGGTATTGAGTCGCTAAAGGTAAGTCATAATATAGGTGGGTAAGTGATTTCTTAAAATTTGGCTATAAAAAAAATTATTCAGTGGGGCAGGTTATTGTATATAATGCTATAATCTACCTATAGTACTTAAATGTGTAGTAAAAATTATTTAAATAAAATGTAGACAGATTAGTAATTTGTGATGGAGATGATAAAATGGACTTTTCATATAAAAATGGAATTAATGTTGATGATTATAATAGACTCAGAGATGCGGTAGGTTGGGACACTTTAAATAAAGAGCAGGCTCAAGCTGGCATTAACCGTTCAAGGATGGTGGTTAGTTGCTATGAAAAAAATAAAATAATTGGCAGCGCCAGAATCCTTTGGGATGGTGGATATATTGCCTATTTAGCTGATGTGATGGTATTACCATCACATCAAGGATTCGGAATCGGCAAGAAAATGGTTGGAGAATTAATATTGTTTTTAAAATCTCAACTTAAATCAGAATGGAAAATTAAAATTGTATTAATATCAGCTAAAGGCAAAGAACCATTTTATGAAAAGCTTGGTTTTATCAAACGTCCCAATGAAAACGATGGCGCTGGTATGAATATGTGGATAAAATATGATGAATAATAAAGCTTGTAAATTTCCAATCTGCTTAATGCTTAAGAAGATTTTAAGTATTTATATTTAATAGGAGGATCTTTTATATGAAAGAATACATAGTAGACAATATGAACAGCAAGATCAGGTATCACGACTTACCTGGTGAAGATACGCCAATATTATTTATTCATGGCCTGGGCTGTGCCGGATCATTTGATTATCCCGAAATTGTTTTTGCACATAGCTTGGGCGGGCCTGTTGCACTTGAACTTGCCAATAAATGCAGGGAGAATATCGAAACAATCATTCTCAGTGAAGCTAATTTGGATAAAAGCAGCCGTGGCTCATCAAGTTATGAATTTGGAACCTATAAGGAAGAGGATTTTGTAAATGGAATATTTGATGAAGTTGTCAATGAAAATTCTAGTGTAAATTCTATGTGGGTATCCACGTTGTCAGTTTGTTCTTCCGCAGAAGGTGGGCTATGAAAAATCCGGATTCAAATTCTGGTTTGTCATATTTATTGCCTGCATTCCTGGAGTTATCTGTCAGCTGCTGCTGGATGATCTGGCAGACAAATACCTTTTCACACCGGTATCTGTGGCAGTGACTTTGTTTTTAGGCGGTATATGGATGATATATGCTGAGAATAAATTCAGGAATAAAAGTGTCGGAGACAGTGGATTGAATGTTACAGCAAAACAGGCCCTGATAATTGGCACATTTCAATGCCTGGCCATAATTCCGGGAATGTCCCGTTCGGCTTCAACAATTATAGGCGGATGGGTATCGGGGCTTTCTACAGTTGCTGCTGCGGAATTCTCCTTTTTCCTGGCAATTCCGGTTATGGTGGGGATGAGCGCCCTGGAGATATTGAAGATTGGCGGTATGGCAAACCTTACATCTATGGAAATAATATTTCTTGCTGTAGGATTTCTGGTATCATTTTTAGTGGCTTTGATAGTAGTCAACAAGTTTATACTTTATTTGAAAAGGAAACCTATGAGAATATTCGCAGTGTATAGAATGATATTTGCAGTGGTGGTATTAGCTGCAGGATTTACAGGGATATTTCATTAGCGGGGTAATTTTGCTTTAAAAAGTTTAGTAATTAAATGAGCAGATAATATGAAATATCAGACTATTGTATAATTGCTTTGAAATAATGACAGTCTATTAAAAAAGCCCTTGTTGAGGTGATAGGTTTGAAAAAGTCACTGTACACTTTATTTTTAGCGTTGTTGATAATTTTCTATATTCCGTTAAATATTAAGGCTGCTTCATATAATTATGTTAAATTTGGATTGAGAGAACATTGTATTGCACTTCAAAATTCAAAAGAGAAATTATATCAGGATATGCTTGTGACGCTATTACTGCCTATTTTACAGAATGCAGTGGATAATTACTATAAAGAATATTTATCAGTATCTCCTGTAATAGCACCTTATGATATTTCTGTATTGAGCATAGATAGACTGGGTGGGAATGAAACAGTTGATTTTTGTGTGAAATTAGAACTTCATCCCTATGTTGGTCCACACCTTGATGTAGGACTTGATTATATTACTATTAAAATAAATTCAACAGGCAGAGTTAAAGTTGAAAAATTTGAGCATATCAGAAATTATGAATTACCATCATACTATCAAGATATTATAAAAAAGAAGCTGCCATAATGTAAAAATCTTCATTAAAGAAGTGTTATATTGACTGTTTTTCAGCAGGTTCAATGTAGCACTTCTTTTAAGCAGAATAAAGCTGATTGCCTTTTGCCTTGAACTATATTTTTCTATACTTCTGTAATTGTATGGCAGGCAAGTCCGGAAAATCTGATTATATTTACATGCAGTTATTTATCTAAAATCTGAATTTCTCCACGACTTCCGTCAACCAAAACTTTATCACCGGTTTTAAGTTTTGAAGTGGCGCTGCCGCATCCAACAACTGCCGGAATACCGAGTTCTCTGGCTACAATTGCTGCATGGGATAATGGTGCACCTATATCCGTAATGATAGCTCCGGCTTTCGGAAATATGGGAGTCCACCCTATATTGGTGGTTGATGCTACCAATATTTCACCTGGCTGGAACAGACCGCTGTCTTCCGGATCCTTAAGAATTCGAACCGGACCTTCAATTTTGCCTGCAGCTCCCGGGAAACCTTTCAGTGTTTCAAAATTTGAACTCATTGTATCAGCAGGTGAGGTAAAATCGTAATAATCCACTCTTCTATCTGGATTTTTGGCCCATTTATAAGGATCTATGCGACCTCTGATAATGGACGGAAGGGCAGGCAGAGCTCTGTAGCTGTCGTAATTTTTTTGCCTTGCAGGTATGTGCTCCAGAGCTGATCTGTCTCCTGTCAGTAAATCAAGGATTTCATGAATATACAGGAAGAAGACGTGATTGCCAATACCTGTCAGCTGGCCGGCTTTAAGTGCAAAAGTCCTGTTGGCCCTGAATACTCTGGACCATTCTGAACGCAGTGCCTCTCTGATGGAACTTCCCTCATAGGCCTCTTCAATCTGCTTTTTTATTTGAGCATACTTAGATGGAAAATTCTTCTTTAATCTTTTCATTTCCAGGATATATTGTTTTTCCTGATTTTTCAGCAGGCTTTCCGCATCCACTCCCGTTCTTTTATTTTCTTCTATCTGTTTTTCAAGCCACATTTTATCCTCTGATGGATCCGGTATGGATAATTCAAATTCATGAGGGCTCCTGTGACCATATTTCAACATGTATTCTTCTTTGGTCATTTCTCCCTTGATTATTTTTGAAATTCCAACAACAGGCCCCAGGCTTTCAAGGCTGGAATTGCCGCCTAAACTGGAAAGCAAAGCATCTGCAGCTTCTTTTCCCAAAAGCTCTGGAAGTTTTTCATTGAGCTTGAACAGGGCCATTATTTTTTTTCTGGGTGCATAGCGGCCCGCCAATAATATTTTACAGTTGCAGGGCCAGAGTTCTTCTTTCCATAATCCAAGCAATTCATTCCCGTCATTTACCTGTTCTATACGTTTTTTCATATTTCTGCACCATGCAGGTGTATCTTTTATATAGAGAGGTATTGATCTTGAAATTTTCCTTGAGCATTTCAACATATGTCCTATTCTTGGAAGCATAACCTTTAATAATTGCAAACCTGAAAAGGGATATACGGGAATATCCATGTTCTTTGTGGTTTTTCCAAATATATAGTTCATTTTTCTGAGCACCGGTTTATAATCTCTGCCAAATGCCTCATACATGGATAATGCCACATTGACATTGGAATACATTCTTCCGCATATATTGCCTGAAAACAGATAATAATTGGGAATGATTGATTGTTCCTCGTCAAGGGCTCTTATTACAGACCAGCTTAAAGGAGTAAAAACATCAGACATGGCTTCACCTACATTGGTATTTGTCCATAGATAATCCCCGTCCAGAGAATCATTCATCTCGTAGGTGTCCAGATTATATGCTTTCAGCGTGGTAATTGGCCTTGCCTGCAGTATATACAGTCTGCCTTTGGAAACTGCCCATTCAATATCCTGCTGACATCCCATGTCTTTTACCAGTCTGGAGGCATATCTGAATAATTTTGAAGAATATTTTTTAAAATCCTTCGGCCCTTCGTATTTTCCCTTTGGCCTGAATAATTTAAAGGGATATGCATTGGATTCTCCGGATACAAGCTGTTCTCCCAGGCCGTATACATAATTACCGGACATGCTTTCGTGGCTTCCGGTAATTGGATCTGCGGTAAACAATACGCCGGATATCTCAGATGGAACCATCAGCATGATAACTACTGCAATTTGATGGGACTGGTTCATGCCTTGTACAGAGGTATAAGCTTTTACTCTGTATGATTCCTTTGATTGAAACACTTTATAGATAGCTTCCTTTATTTCCTCATCTGTATTTCTATTTAGAACAGTTTCAAATTCTCCTGCAAAGGAAGCTGCTGCAGAGTCTTCACTTAATGCGGAGGACCTTACTGCAAACAGGCAGCCTGCATTTTTATCTCTGATTTCTTTCAGCACACTCTGTATTTCACTCCAGGCCTCATTCCTGAGTTTATTTTCATGGAAGGCAGAGGGTAAAACCACAAATCCCTCCGGTACCGGAAATCCATCCTTATACATTTTTGAAAGCATTGCACCTTTACCCCCTGCAAGCGGCCTTTCCTCAGGAGTCAGATTTTTGAAACTTCTTATCATATTACTCATAATTATACAAGTTCCTTTCGCATTGTTTATTTATAAAAAGTGCTTCTGAACAAGTCCAGATAGCTGTCAAGTTCCACGAGCAAATCATCATAATTCAATTCATTCAGGGAGGAAACTTTTAATTTTTCCCGCTCTCTTGCTGAAATGCCTTCCAGAGTCCACATAATTACATGAACAGCCCTGTCCTTATCTACATTAGCTTTAAATCTGGAAACATCCACATCCTGCAGCACTTTACTGCTTCCACTTGCAATATAATTCCTGTTTCTTATATCCAGCTCATCTTTCACTTCCTCTGCTTCCTCGAAGTATGAGGACTTTACAAAGTCAAGCATATCCGGATATTTGTTTATCAAGGTAAATTCCATGACAATCACCTGCCTCAGCCTTTTTAAGATGTCTCTTTCACTCAGAGCTATTTTCCCATAAAACTCATTCATCAAAGTTTCTATTGAATAATCGTATAGATATAAATACAGCTCTTTTTTACTGTGAAAGTAATGAAACAGCATTCCCTTGCCTATACTGGCTTCTTTTACTATCTTATTGGTAGATGCGTTCTTGTAACCCCTTAAGTTGAATTCATTCATTGCTGCGTTGAGTATTCTATTTTGCTTATGGGGTTCCAATGCATGAAACTTTTCAAACATCTGACGGCCTCCTAATTCAATTTATTTAATCGACCTGATTGGTCCATAAAACATTATAGCATTGTGGACCAAAATAGTCTATAGTTTTTTATCCGAACGCTACCAGTGCTAATACTCCCAGCGCACTCTGTGAAAGCGGCTGTTATCAAATCAAAGATTTGGGACATCTGCTTTTCTCAAAGTGGGAGATAAGCACCGCTATGCACCTGGATAAGTTCTGCTAAGGTTCAGGTGGAGTAAAGTATTCCTTATTAGCAAACTCCATCTGAACCTAAGAATCACTTGATAAAAAAGCGGACTTAATAATTTATACTTATTTGTCATATTTACAATATTTTCAGGGAATAAAAAATCTTTACAAATATATTCTACAAATGTAAAATTGATACTGTGGAGGCGACTTATATTGTCAATTATAAAGATTCCTGAATCCGAGCTGGAAGTTATGGAGGCTGTCTGGAACAGCCAGAATCCAATATCTTCCAAGCAAATTGTGGGTATTATGGAAAAGAAAAAAGGCTGGAAAAACACAACCATACTGACTCTTTTGTCCCGTTTGGCAAAGAAGAAATTTATAACTGCAGCAAAAGGGAAAAGGAGAACCTATTATACAACCCTTGTGACTGAAGAGGAATATCGTAAATTTGAAACCAGAGAATTTTTCCGTAAATTTCATAAAGGCTCTTTAAAAAGTTTTATTACTACGCTGCATGAGGACAATGATATTACCGATGATGATCTGGATGAACTGGATCATTGGATTAAAAGCAGGTGATGAAGGGTTTCATATGATATCGGAGAAATGGAGTTTATTTTAAAACATGAGCTCATGCATTATAAATGATATGATATACAATATCTTACTGCTGATTACAGGATTTAATAATAAGAAAATATTAAAGGGGAGACTGGAGAATATGTTGAATATGAAAGAGAAAAAAAGGGGTATAATATTGGCAGTGCTGATTGTGGTAATAACTGTAATATCATTGGTAGGTTTTAATATTGTTTTTAAAAAAGACATGAATAAAAGCAGCAATATAATAACTGCTAAAGGCCAATTGCTTCAACCGGAGCAGGTAATAAAAAATTATTTTGGATATTATAATGAAAAAAACGTAAAAGGGGTGAATTCAACACACACAGAATGGCTTCGCGGGCCGTCATTAGATGAAAATCTTAAATCTATTAAACTTAACAGCATAGTGGAAGATACAAGTCCATCAGAGAAAGAAGGGTATATGAAATATGGCAGGGGAATAATAAATGGTGCAAAAGCAGAGAATGTAAAAATTTATAAAGTCAATTACACAGTTAAATATAAAAAGGATGGAATCGGACCTGAAGATAGTGGAACATATGAAAAATGGATCATTCTTGTTAGAAAAGATAAAAATTCACCCTGGTTGATTGATGATGGAGGAGAAGGATAAGTATATTATGCATCAGCACCACACGCTTTACGAATGGTGCTGATACATATTTTAAAAATTATTTAATGCCAAAATTTTATTGTTCGCATACTTGTATAACCCTTTTGATTATAGAGCAAAAACATTTCCTTAATTAAAAAATAGTAATAAACACTTGATTTGGTAATAATTTACATATATAATAGTATATGTCCTAAGTAAAATACTTAGAGGGGAAAATAAGCATTTGGTTAATGCCGGGTGTTTATTTTTTTATCCTGAATAAGTTAATAAGATTATTGTTAAACAACTTAGAAACAATGAAGTTACTTATTTAGAGTATTATTTATTTAGATTATTTTTGTTATATTATTGCGTAACTAAACTTTATCATAAGGCGTATTTAAACCAATTTACTTTTTATAGAAATGAGACATTTTCTAAAGTTGAACTTTAACATGAGATGTATTTAAAAATAAAATTATTGTGGTATAATATAGATACAAAGTAGATATAATATATCTTAAGAAGCCGTTACGGTTTTAAGTAAAATTAATGTTTGTTAGTTAGCTAAAATGCACTTAGTGGAATGGGTGCATTTTAGTTTTTTGAGTTATTTTCTTTATCACTATCCGCAGTAATAGATATTTCATTATTACTGTGTTTAGAGCTGTTCTTATATTTAAGAATGGCTCTTTCTTTTAAGTATGCAAGCATAGCAAAAATGCCTACTATACTTACTATTGTAATGCATACTATAGATGTAATAGTAATAGAATCACTCATTTATGTCACCCCCTCTGCTGTCAAATTAACCGCAACGACTCCTTTGTAAGAGATAAACCCTGGGGAGTGACTAACTAAAAACACTTTATTCTCCTGATAATTATTATAGCATAAATTTTAACCATGAATCTATATTTATAAAGTTTGTTTATAATAAAAATATAGAAGCCCCGTAGTAACCGGAACCCCTATAAACAAGTTATGCAAGAATGATTGTAACAAAGTTTCATTGATAGTATATCCTAGATATATTAATTTATTCCTGTGTAGTTTATTGAATTTTTATAAATATATGTTAGAATGTAATTGAATGATTAGTTCCTAGAAACTTTTAATCTCACAAGAGTTCCTATATTTAGGAGCTCTTTCTCTTATTTAGCATTTCCAGAAATTCTCTATTGCTCAAATTATTATATTATAGTATAATACATCACAATCTATGTTTTAAATTGTTATCTTTTAACCAAAGCAAGGGGCTAATCATTTTCGATTAGCTCCTTATATATTTTTGCCGTCAAAAATTCGTCAAAAATAATTTAAATAAAACTATAAAATTTTAGATTTAGTATTTATCTATATTTGCTTTCAGCCTTTTAGTTACAACATTTTGCATATAATTAGAAATATTTTTTAACCCCTTATAATTTTTAATTATAATCACATAATATTCTTGAGGTGAATGATATTGTTTCAGCCTAAAAGAGTTATATTTGAAAATGCAGCGTTGGAATATAAAACAGGGAAAAAAATAATGGAATATTTTAAGCATAAAGATGTGGAATTGCTATTTTCTAAAAGCGGAAGAATAACGCAGATACCGGGGAATACAGCTTCTGAAATGTATTTTGAAAGTAAAAATACATTGGTAGTAGGAATTAGAAAGTCTTATGAGTTTCAATCGTGTAAGCCCTCTGCACATTATCAATTGCCATTAGTAAGTGGTTGTATGGGAATGTGTGAGTATTGTTATCTCAATACTAGAATGGGTAAAAAGCCTTATACAAAGGTTTATGTAAATATAGATGAAATATTAAATAGGGCGGATAAATATATTGAGGAGAAACTGCCAGGTATAACAGTATTTGAAGGTGCGGCAACTTCCGATCCAATTCCTGTTGAACCTTATACAGGGAATTTGAGTAAATGTATAATACACTTTGGGAAAAGTAAAAATGGGTATTTTAAATTTGTGACTAAATTTACTGACGTAGATAATCTTCTCAGTTTAAATCATAATGGGAAAACTACCGTAAGATTCAGTATAAATACAGATAAAATAATAAGTGAATTTGAACACGGAACTCCTAAACTTAAGGATAGAATAAACGCAGCTGTAAAAGTTATAGATGCCGGGTATAATGTGGGCTTTATAATTGCACCAGTATTTTTGAATCCTAATTGGGAAACTGAATACAGGGATATTATAGATAAGATAGGGAATAATTTCTCTGATTCACCGATCACTTTTGAAATAATATCTCATAGATTTACCAAAAAAGCAAAAGAAAATATTTTAACAGTGTATCCTAAAACAATGCTGCCTATGGAAGAGGAAATTAGGAAATTCAAGTATGGCCAGTTTGGGTATGGCAAGTATGTATATAAAGATGATGAATTGAACTATATGAAAGAATTTTTCAAAGAAAATATCGAAAAATACTTTGATAAGTCAAGTATAAAATACATAATATGAGGGTTTAATAAAATGAAAAAAAGAAAAGGGTGTACCCCGTAATTTGTATTGGGGCAAAATTGATGATATTATTTCATGTACTTGTCCACCAATTCATAGCATCTTTCTTTTGTTGATTGGGCTGATGAGTTGGTATATAGTATGGATTCCATTGTTCCCCCCTTCATTTTGGATGAGTCCTCTTCGGCCTTGGCATCTCTCTTATCTGTCCATTGAATTTCTTCATTTTGCAAATTTTCTATTTCGCTTGGGGATGACTGTCCTTTTAATATGTCATAATAAATTTCATCCAAAGCTGCATTCCACTGTTTATATCTTTCATTTGCGTGATTCATCATATCTTCTGCTGTTTTCTCAGTATTGTTGAAATCTTTAAAGCCTAATTCAATATTGTCTAATTTATTTATATATTCCTGTTTTTTATTTTCTTCATTCAGTTTATTATTTGGTTGGTCAATCTTGGAATTGGTTTTCTCTTGAGTATTGGAATTCACGTTCTCTTTAGTTTTTGTAGTATCATCTGTTATGGTAGTTGATGACTCAGTATTTTGGCTTTGTGCAGAGTCTTTTGCTGACTTGGAGTTTTCACCTTCTGCAGTATTTTTTTCTGAACTGGTATTTTCGTTTTCTGCAGTATTTTTTGGCAACTCAGTATTATTGCTTTTTGTAATATTTTTTGCCGGTTGAGTGTTTTCAACTTTTATGGCACTACTTTGACATCCAGTTAAACTTAAAGCTAAAATTAGAATTGTAATTACTATACTTTTTTTCATTTTTATAATCATTCCCTTCGCTTTACTTTGGTATCTGGAATAAGTTTGAATAGAGGTTTTCCACACTTCCAAGCTCTGCTGTTGGGTTGGACTCACTCTCACTAACAATGAAAAATGTCAACAATAAAGAAATCAGTCCAGGTTTTTAAAGTAGGGTACTGTATTAAACTACTTATTGTATGATGTACAATTGCCATAGTTAAATTATATTATACAACCTATAGATAATACAAACTGTTAAATTTTAATTAATAAAGTAATTAAATTATTATGCTTAAAAACTTTTATAATTCATTAATTTAGCAGTATACTAAAGAATATTAGAAGTTCGCTTGAAATTAGGAAATACAAAAGTAATTATGTGAAAGAATAGGAGATGTGAACTGTGAAAAACATTGTATTTGCAGGAGGATGCTTCTGGGGAGTTCAGGCATATTTTGACGGTATAAGGGGAGTCCTAAAGACAAAAGTTGGATATGCAAATGGGAATGGAAAAAATCCCAGTTATGAAGAAGTCTGCAGCGGAAATACAGGGTTTGCAGAAGCCTGCTTCTTAAAATATGATCCTCAGATTATAGGACTTGAAAAATTGCTTGAAATGTACTGGAAGGTAATAGATCCAACACTTGTGGATAGGCAGGGAAATGACAGGGGAAATCAATACAGGACCGGAATTTATTATATAGATGAGGATGATGTGAATATTATAAAAAAATCCATAGAAAATCAGCAGAAAAACTACAAGAAAAAAATTGTAACAGAGGTTCTTCCTCTTGAAAATTTTTATAACGCCGAGGGATATCATCAGAAGTATCTTGAGAAAAATCCAGGGGGATACTGCCATATACCAAAAGAACTGATGAACTGACCCAAACTCTTTCTTTTTACAGCGAATTGTTTTAGAATTAAAAAAGAGGTGTAATTTAATGCAAAAAGCAGTTGAAATTGAAAGTAAAGGATTAATTTTAAGAGGAACGCTGCACATTCCTGAAAACATTACAGCTGATATTCCAATAGTTTGTATTTTTCATGGCTTTACAGGTGATAAAATAGGATCTCATTTTATATTTGTCAAGTTATCGAGAATTTTAGCTGAGAGGGGGATTGCAAGTGTTAGATTTGATTTTGGGGGAAGTGGAGAAAGTGATGGCGACTTTGTTGATATGACTGTTTCCAGGGAACTTGATGACGCAAATGCCATACTTGATTATGCAAAGTCTTTGGATTTTGTTGATAAAAATAGAATAGGCATTCTGGGCCTCAGTTTGGGAGGAGCTGTTGCAAGTATGCTGGCAGGTGATAGAAAAGAAGACATACAATCGCTATGCCTCTGGGCTCCGGCAGGTAACATAAGAGAAATTGTCATGAATAGGGAAAAAAATGAAAAAGAAGATCTTAAAAAAATGCTTAGAAATGGTTTCAGGGATATGGGAGGGTTAATGCTTGGTATAGACTTCTTAAAAGATACGGAAAATATCAATGTTTTTGAAAGAGCTGTCAACTATGATAAAAATGTTCTTTTGATACATGGTGATAATGATGAAATTATTAAACACAGTGTATCAGAAAAATATCTGGATATTTATGGTGATAAAGCAGTCCTATATACCGTAAATGGAGCAGATCATACATTTAATAGTATAAATTGGGAAAATGAAGTTATTGATTGTACAAGTAATTTTTTAGAAAAAGAACTTAAATAATATATTAAAATATAGTATTTAAAAAATTATTTTATTGTATTTTTCACTTGTATCTCTTTTGTCTGTTTTCTACCTTGAAACTTATGTAGAAAAGCAAAGATAAATGTAATTATGGGAGACACGTAGCATAATACCGCATAAGGTGCATATGAGATGGTTGAAATACCTGTTGTTATAAAAATAAATAGTGAATTTACGTTCCATGGAATAAGAGGAGCAATAATTGTTCCGGTGTCCGCCATAGTTCTAGCTAAAATACAATTTTTAACTTTTAACTCTTTATATTTATTGATTAAAAACTTTCCAGGAAGTATTATTCCAACACTTTGATCACTTATAATTGTTAAGGCACCACTTATAAGTCCTGTTTTTAAAATGAGTTCTTCACTCGATTTAATTTTAGAGGTTATTCTTTTAATTACTGGAATTATGAGTCCGGTTTCTTGAAATATGCTGCTTAGGCTGACTGCACCTGCTATTATAAGCAGCACAGATATCATGGATATCATGCCGCCGCTAACTAATACTGTATTCAATTGGACAAAATTAGTATTTATATTATAACCGTTTAATATGGCATTTATAATGTGATTAAAACCTTCTCTTTGAAAAACAATGGAAACAACTATTCCGGCAATTAATGCTAAAAATACTGATTTTAGCATTTTTATTCCCAAAAATAACATAATTATAATGCTTAATGGTAGAAGTAATATTAATGGTGAGACAGTAAAATTGCTGTTAATAGCATACATAAAATTATTTATATTAGAATTTTCAATAACTACACTGTATTTCTTCCCTATAAAATAATATACTGATGCGGATATAAAACAAGTTGGAAGTAATGTCTTTAGCATGGATGTTATAGCTTCTTTATACTCTATTTTTACGGTTTCGAGAGTGAGATTAAATAGATTTGATATTGGGGAACTCTTATCTGCTATAAAAGCTCCTGAAACTATAGCTCCTAAAAGAATATAATTTGGTATTCCAAATATCTTTGACAGTGCTAATAATGCAATTCCTACACTGCTTATGGTTCCAAATGATGTGCCCATAAATATCGAAACTACTGATGTAAGTATAAAAGCAGAAAATAAAAAGTTTGTACCTTTCATATATTTGAGCCCATAGTATAACATAGTTGGTACAACTCCAGAAGACATCCATATGGGAATCATGGCTCCAATTAATGCCATTAAAATGAAGAGCGATTTACATTCATAAAGTCCTCTTTTTATCATGTTAAAGAGTTCAATTATTGAAAATCCACTTTTTCTACATAAATATATAGAAAAAATTATGCTTGCCATAAAACCATAAAATAGGAATGCATTTAATATAATACAGCTAATAATTGAGATAAGTGTAAATGTTAAAATAATATAAGTATATTTTTCGGGAATTTTGTTTTCATTCATATATCGTTCCTGCCAATCTCTTTTTAAATTAAAATTCTAAAAACTTAGTCATTTAATAGGCCGCTCCAGTATATTTCCCATGAGACTCTGAATTTTTGATTAAATCTTTCAATTCCCCCATATATTAATGCTACTAGCAGCCCGTCTAAAATAGTCATGAAAGAAAGAGTAGCTCTTTCAGCTTTTTTTGAAAAAGTTTCCGTATTAAAAAATAATTTATTTAATAGCTTTTCAAGTTCTGAGAAGTACAATTTAAAATTAAGGATAACTTCTTCTCTCAAATGAACTGGTGGCATATAGGCCATACGCAGTATAAACTTCATATTACATTCCTTATTATTCGTATAGCGTTCTTTAAGTTTTAAAATAAAATCTTCCAGGTAGTTTTTTAAATTAGGTTGATAATGAGAGAAATACTGATGCAAAAATTTAGTCTCCTCATTAATAACTTCTTCCATAACTGTAAGAAATAATTCATCTTTACTTTTAAAATGAGAATAAATTGATTGCTTTTTTATTCCTACTTCTTGAGCAATATCAGAAAGTGAAGCACCGTCATATCCCTTTTCTGTAAAATTTAGCAGCGCGGCTTTTTTTATTTCTGTAATAGTCATTTGACTACCCCCTTTACGATCGTTCGTAAGTATATAATACAGTAAATACCAAATGAAGTCAAGTTTAAAAATATGATACGAAAAGTTTTCCTGCTTTTTAGAGATGAGGATATTTATATAAAAAAAGCTTTCTGTAATAAATCAGATATTACAGAAAGCTTTTTCATCATTATCAAGCTAATTAGTTGGATTCAGGTGTACTCTCTCCTGTACTGCCGGAAGATGAGTTAGCTGAATTATTGTTTCCTGTAGTATCCCCAGAAGATGAATTATTTGAATTAGTATTTTCGCCATTATTACCAGAAGATGAATTAGTCGTTGTATTTGTATTTTCAGTATTGTTTTCATTATTTTTAGTACTTTCAGATGATGAGTTGTTTGAGCCCGTATTTTCAGTGCTATTTTTAGAAGATGAACTGCCTGAATTCGAATTTCCGTTTCCGGTGTTTTTATAAGACGAATTGGTTGTATTTGTGTTTTTAATTGTATTACTAGAAGGTGATTTAGTTGTACTGTTGGTTTTAGTTGATCCTCCTGTTGAATTAGTAGTAGGCTCTTTTTGAACAGTGCTATTTACTTCAGGTGTCTTTGAATTATTGGATTTTGCCTTTAAAAAAGCTCTACTTGAAAATCCCACAACTACAATTAAAGCAATTGATGCCATTGCTATTAATGCCTTCTTGTTTAAATCAGGTTTGAAAGTCTTTTTCCTTTTTTTATCACTTAATGCTTTGTTATTGTAGTTATAAGGCTCTTTATTTGTGGCTTTGGTATAATTGCCTTTTTCAGTTGGTTTTGAAACTGCATTAACTATATTTTTGGGTATATTAAGCAATAAAAATAGAAGCCCCCTTTGTTCCATGGATTCTATCCTTTTGAATTTTTCAGGTGATCTGAGTATGATAACAGGTTTAGCGAGTGGTGCACGTTGACCTTCTACGTAGAGTGTAACTGAAAATTTATCACCTTTACTCAAAAAGGGTATATTGACATCTAAAGTTTTATCTTTTATTGAAGAATTAAATTTCAGTCCCCTGGTTATCTTTGTTTCTGCAATTTTTAAGTTGTTTTGTTTATTTTGTATATCTAAGGTTATTTCATGGATTATCTTGTTTGATACATTGGCAACAGTTACAATGTATGCGAAAACTTTTTTACCTTCTAGATTCATTGAAATGGCATTTCCCACATGGCATAGTAATCTGGGTGCCAAGTTTTTATAATAGTCTAAGAGCAGTCCGGATATAAACGATATTACTATAGTTATAATTGCAGTTTTGATAACACCTAGCATATTAAATTCGCTTCCTTGCTTTTTATAATTATGTAAATAAATTATAAGATAGATATATATTTGTGTCAAATGGGCAAATCAAGATAATTCCTGGGTTTATGAACAAAATGTAAATGAGTTAATTATGATAGGTATCCGCTTTTGCCGCAATATTGACCTTATTTAATGGTAATGAAAAAAGTGGTATTTAGTATATAATTAAATATATGTGAAAAGTTAAAGGGATATGTTATAACACAAGACTAAGGAATGGGTATATATTAGAGAAATGTATATAGAAGATAGAAGGTTTTTTTAGACCTTCTATCTTTCGTGTTTTTTTAATAAATTTTGTAAAGTCTGTGCATGATAAGCTGATTTTTCTGCGAAATTTTTAAATATTTCGTTTATTTCCTTATTGTCTATTTTATCTGAGTACTGCTGATAATCTCTTACATTTTGTTGTTCATCCAGAAGTTTTTTCTTTAATATGTCTTCTGTTGTTAAATTCATTTTTATCCTTCCTTTCCATTTATAGATTTTGTAATATAAAAAATATTATTCATTATGAGCTTCTTTTTAAAATGCATAAATTTTTATCACTATTATGACTAGTGTACTGAATTGTAACTTATTTGACACATAAATGTAATAAGATATGTACATGTGTATTTTAATTTGTTTACAATTAGGAGGTATTCTGGTTTGTCATTTAATTCAGCGCAGTTTTTACTTTTTTTCTTTATTGTGGTCATCTTTTACTATGTCCTACCAAATAGAATACGTTGGATTTGGCTTCTTGCAGCAAGCTATTGCTTTTATATGACGTGGAATCCAAAATATATTTTTTTAATTATTACATCCACTTTAATTACGTATGTTGGTGGATTGTTGATAGATAGGGTAGAAAAAGTAAAAATAAGAAAATTGCTTGTTTTTTTTAGTATATCGAGTAATCTGGGAATTCTTTTTATATTTAAATATTATGACTTTTTTAGTACAAGTATTACACGTGTTTTTTATCATTTTCATATTGCTGTAAATATGCCATCGTTTGATTTTATACTGCCTGTTGGGATCTCATTCTATACATTTCAGGCATTGAGCTACATTATAGATGTCTACAGAAAAGATGTTAGGGCAGAAAAAAATTTAGGGAAATATGCTTTGTTCGTATCATTTTTTCCGCAGCTACTCTCGGGACCCATTCAGAAATCAAAGCATTTTATGAAACAGATATATGAGAATCACTATTTTAGCTACAATAATGTTAAAAGCGGGTTACTTTTGATGTTATGGGGATATTTTCAAAAAACAATGGTGGCAGACAGAATAGGAAATATTGTAGATGCTGTCTATAGTAATCCAACAAATTACAGAGGATTTATAATAGTGATAGCTACGGTATTTTTTGCCTTTCAACTATATTGTGATTTTTCGTCATATTCAAATATAGCAATAGGTGCAGCACAAGTTATGGGCTTTAGGCTGTCACAGAATTTTGAAAGACCATATTTTTCAAAATCAATAAGAGAATTTTGGAAACGATGGCATATGTCACTTACAAGTTGGTTTATGGATTATCTTTATTTTCCCTTGGGAGGAAGCAGATGCAGTAAAGCTAGAAAATATTTTAATGTTATGATTGTATTTATGGTAAGTGGTCTGTGGCATGGTTCAAGTTTTACATTTGTAGTTTGGGGAACATTACATGGTATATATTATATAGTTGAAAATTTATTCAGTCCTGTAGGAGATATGCTGGTGAGAAAATTTAAAATTAGGACAAGTTCCTTTGGTTATAAATTATCTATGATATTGATTAATTTCATATTGGTTGATTTTGCATGGCTGTTTTTCAGAGCAACCTCTTTTAAAAATGCTGTAGTGTTAATTAAGAATATATTTTATTTTAATCCTTCAGTATTTACTGATGGCTCTCTGTATAAACTTGGATTGGATTCATCAAATTTTTTTGTTGCAATGCTTAGTCTGGGTATAGTTTTTATCGTTGATCTGCTGCAGAGAACAAAAAATCTGAGAGATGAATTGTTGAAACAAAATATGGTATTCAGATGGTCTCTGTATTTGACTTCAGCAATAGTTATATTGATATTTGGTGTATATGGCTCAGGTTATGATATCCAACAATTTATATATTCTAGATTTTAGGAGGAGCGTATTTGATTAAAAAGATAATTGTAAAAATTTCAATTTTTATTACTATTTTAATATTTATGATTTATAGTATTACCCCTATATTTATACTGAAAACAGATCATAGGAGTAAGCTGATAGAAGGCTTGTATAACCATACCGGAAATGCGTATGATGTGGTGTTAATGGGAGGAAGTCATATGAATGGAGGAATAGATCCCAATATATTGTGGCATGATTATGGTATAACAAGTTTTAACTATGCAACAGGAGGCCAATCTATGGATATGACGTATTACATGTTGAAGGAAGTTTTGAAGAAACATAAAAATCCTGTGGTTGTACTTGATGCATATTATCTGGCTCAGAGTGCTGAGTATGGACAAAGAGGGTATATAAGCAATGTGCTTGACAATATGAAGTTTTCGATGAATAAACTGGAAGCCATATGGAACTGTACGCCACTTGAAGACAGATTGGAGTATCTGATACCATTTTTGAAATATCATTATAGGTGGAATCAACTTACAGAGAATGATTTCAATTATGATAGTTCAGAAGTATACTACGCTAAAGGATTTGCCGCTGGAACCAAGAAATATGGAAAAGATGATTCAACAGCAAATCAAACATCCAGAACAGTTTCGGGAACGGTAAATCTTCCGACGAAATCATTGGCCTATTTAAACAAGATTATAGACTTATGTAAAGAAAATAATTTAAAATTGATTTTAGTCAATACTCCATTTGACTATAATTCTGATGCTGCTTCAAATGAGTGGGTCAGTCAACAAGCCAAAATGTTCAACAAAGTTGCAGAGATTGCAAAGAAAGAAAATATACCATTTATCAATTATAATGATAAAATGGATGAAATAGATCTTGATTTCAAAAATGATATGAATAATTCAGGACATCTTAATATATGGGGAGCCTATAAGGTTACAAAGGATTTTGGAGATTATTTAAAACAAAATTACAATTTGAAAGATCATAGAAATGACAATGCCTATAGTCAGTGGAATGCAGATTATAAGAGGTCTCAAGCAGCAACTTATATAACTGATAAGTAATTATCAATAGAAGAAAATGGTTTTGAGATAGCTGAGATAGCTGCTATTATAGTGAAAATGAATTATTGACAGAAATTTTGAAAAGTGATACTTTTAATTACAAAAGTACGTATTTGCATATATTGTACGTAAATACGTACAGACAAGAAGAAAGTATCTATATTAATGAAAAAATACGTTTAAATAATGCCGGAAGGGAGAAGTAAAGCTGTGGAGAGAAGTAAAAAAATTCTTTGTGGATTACAGAATCAGTATTATAGAGCTACATGGAAGTCAATGGGGTTTTCAACAGATGACTTAAAAAGACCTCTAATAGGAATTGCGAATGCGTGGAGTGAGTGTGTTCCCGGTCATTTTAATCTACGTCAGGTTGCACAGAGGGTAAAGGATGGTATATACCGTGCAGGTGCAACGCCAGTTGAGTTTGGAGTGATTGGTGGTTGCGATGGAATGGGACAAGGGCATGATGGAATGCATTACATCCTTCCTTCAAGGGAACTGATTGCAAATTCAGTTGAATCCATGGCACAGATCAATTTATTTGATGGTATTGTGTTATTAGGTTCCTGTGATAAAATTGTACCGGGAATGTTGATGGCAGCAGCACGTTTGGATATGCCATGCATCTTATTGCCGGGAGGACCTATGGATGGAGGAATTGTTTTTGACGGCCGTAAATCGGATCAGACTTCAAGTACTGAAGCTTACGGAATGTTAACTGCCAATAAGATTTCGGAAAAGGAATATGTATCTTTAGAAAATCTTTCATGTCCTACATGTGGTTCCTGTTCTTATCTGGGAACTGCAAATACAATGTGTTCATTATCGGAAGCTTTGGGCATGACATTACCGGATGGAGGTATCATACCAGCTGCTTCTGCTGCACGCCTTGCCATTGCAGAAGATACAGGCATTAAGATTGTCGAACTTGTACAGAAAAATATTACAGCCCGTAGGATTATCACGAAAGAGAGTGTGAGAAATGCAATTAAAGTGTGTCTTGCTATGAGTGGCAGCACGAATGCTGTAATGCATCTTACAGCTATTGCCTATGAAGCTGAATTAGATATTAATGTACTGGAGGAATTTGATGAGTTATCGAAAACGACTCCTCAGATTGCCAAAATCAATCCAGCATCTAAATACAATATGATTGATTTCTATCAGGCAGGCGGAGTCATGCGGTTAATGGAGGAGATGCAGACAATTATAGATACTGAGCAGATGACTGTTACATGTCATACAGTGGCAGATAATATTGTAGATCATGTATACCAGTATCCGGAGAATTCGAATGTAATTAAAACTATGAAAGAACCGTTTGGATATCAAGGTGGTGTTGCTGTACTCCGTGGAAACATAGCACCTGATACGGGAATTACAAAACCTGGAGCATTTGATAAGAGTTTGCATCATTTTGTAGGAGAAGCCATTTGCTTTAATTCAGAAGAAGAGGCAGAAGAGGCAATTTTAGAAGGAAAAGTACATGAGGGACATGTAGTTGTTATCCGTTATGAAGGCCCTAAAGGTGGCCCTGGCATGCGTGAAATGTATAAGGCCATGAAATATTTATATGGACGTGGATTGTCCAAATCAACGGCATTAATAACTGATGGACGTTTCAGCGGAACGAATAATGGATGCTTTGTGGGACACATATCTCCAGAAGCAGCAGAAGGCGGACCGATTGCAATTATAAAAAATGGTGACAAAGTTGAAATCGATGTAGAAAATCGCAGTTTGAATTTAATGGTCAGCGATGAGGAAATTTCCAACCGCTTAAAAACATGGAAACGCCCAGAACCAAAATTTAAACGTGGATATCTGGGTTTATATTGCAAGATTGCAGCATCAGGCTCTGAAGGTGCGATCATGAAATACGATTTGCTATAAGAACGTGAATATATCTTAAAGTATATATTGATGTATCTATTAATTTATGATAATATTAAAAACATAAATTAGAGTCTTAGGTAGTGAAGTTTGCCCTTAAGTATCCTCTGTGATTAATGACTTCTACTATTGCTAGTAGAAGTTTTTTTATGCTTATTTTTAGTAAAGGCTGTAGAGGTGGTCTTAGATGCATATTTGTGCTAATTTATTTTTTGAAGGCCGAAGACAACTTCTCTTATATAGTATTTTTTAAATGAGTTACAAAAGAATAATTTAAAATGGAAGGAAAATTGATAGATGAGAAAATGTATTTTTATTGGTATTGGCGGTTTTTTAGGTGCTATATCAAGGAGTTTTGTAAAAAATATTAATATATTCAGTTATAGTACTGCAATACCGTTGGATACATTGTTTATAAATATTACTGGAAGCTTTATATTAGCTTTTGTACTTACAGTGACGAGTAAGAAACTGAAAATTGATGAGAATATACAACTTGGAATTTCAACGGGATTTATAGGGGCATATACAACATTTTCAACATTGTGTAAAGAGACAGTAAAATTAATTACCGGCAAATATTATTATGCAGCGGTATCTTATATGCTCATGTCAGTGACTTTGGGACTTATAGCAGCCTATTTAGGTATAATGGCTGGGAGCAAATTCAATTCAAAGATGACAAATAATCACCATAAACCAGATTATGATGAAAATGTTCAGGATATAGACGAAGTAATTTAAATTGTAGGAGGAAATTGAGATGAATTATTTACTAGTTGGTACAGGTGGTATATTGGGAAGTATTGCGAGATATGGTATTGGAAAAACTATATCAAAACATGTCAACGCCAGATTTCCTGTTGGAACTTTTGTAATAAATATCACAGGAGCCATTATGCTTGGAATCTTGACTTCAGCTCAATTTGGTACAAACATGTATTTATTTCTTGGAGATGGGTTTTTAGGAGCATATACGACCTTTTCCACATTTATGTACGAAGGATTTAATTTATTTAAAGATAATGAAAAGTTGAATGCATTTGTATATACCTTAAGCTCCGTTATCATTGGAATAATAGGATTTTCAATTGGCATAAAAATAGGTCTTTTATAAATAAAATAACAGCATTTACTTTTTGGCAGATGCTGCTGTTATTTTTTATTGATTAAAATAGTTTGATTATGTAAAAATATCAATACTTAATAAATGTGGTATAATATAGATGAACAATAGTAGTATTCACTTGTGACGGGACTACTGCTGTGTAACTAAAGAAGAGATACTTCCTTAGAATGCAGAGTTTGAGATGCAGCTTGAAACGATGAAGGTTGTAAGAATTTATTCAACAACATGAAATGGAAAATGAGTTTATCGGTAATACTGTAAATTTCAGAATATTCAAACTAAAACTATTTTTTAAGAAAAAATCTTGATAATTATTGGTATACTGATTTGAAATCCTATGTTAAAGTATCTGTTATCTTGATAATAAAACAAAAATTCGCTCAAAGCCAAGTATTTTCATTACGTTTTATGCCTTGAGCAAAGCGAAAGGAATGAATATAATTATGAAAAAAAAGTGTCAGGAGAATTTCCAACAAACTGCTCTTGAAGATTTTGGATACGAGCAAGAATTAAATAGAGTATTAAAGACAAAAGATTTGGTGATTTATGGATTAATCATCATGGTTCCCATTGCACCCTTTGGTATATATGGAATTGTGAATGAGGCGGCGAGTGGTATGGCTGCATTGGCATACCTTCTTGGCATGCTTGCAATGCTTTTTACAGCATTTAGTTATGCAAGAATGGCGGAGGCAATTCCTATTGCTGGTTCAGTATATTGTTATGCAAGTAAAGGACTAAACACAACCGTTGGTTTTTTTGCCGGATGGGCAATATTACTTGACTATGCATTTATACCTGCTCTTTTATACCTGTTAAGCGGAGCTGCTCTTCACGATATGATGCCTTCAGTACCTATCTTCCTATGGGCATTTATTTTTATTATATGTAATACTTTAATCAATATCAGGGGAATTGAGATGGCTGCAAAAGTCAATAAAGTGTTACTTGTCCTTCAATTAATCATACTTACATATTTTGTAATTTGTGGAGTAATAGGAATAGCTCATGGTGTAAATGGCGCTGAATTTTCGCTGAAACCGTTATTTAATTCAAATCTTGGGCTTTCAGCAGTAATGCCAGGAGTAGCAATTTGTGTTTTAAGTTATCTTGGTTTTGATGGTATAAGCACATTGGCTGAGGAAAACCAGGATGGAGGCGGAACTATAGGTAAAGCTACTGTAATAGCACTGTTAGTTTGTGGGATTATATTTGTCATACAGTGTTGGGTAGCTGGAATGGCGTATCCAGACTGGCATGCCTTTAAAGATCCTAATACGTCATTCTATGTAGTTGCATTCAGTGTGGGTGGAAACGCACTTAAACTTACTTGTGAAATTGGAATAACTATTGCTCTTGGTTTTGCATGTGCATTGTCATTTCAAACTGCAGTTTCGAGAGTACTATTTAGTATGTCAAGAGACGGACTCATGCCAAAAGCTTTTTCAAAAATTCACCCTAAATTTAAAACCCCATATGTTGCAACAATTTTTGTAGCTGTAATTGCTATAATAGTATGCAGCGTATTCAGCGAAATGATTGATATACTGTCATGTTTGGTTAATTTTGGAGCCTTGACTTCATTTGCGATACTTCATGTGGCAGTTATTAATTATTTTGTATTTAAAACTAAGAAATATAATTTCTTTCAACACATTGTATTGCCCACTGTAGGATTTATTATAATAGTATATGTTTGGATACACCTTGCTATTATGTCGAAAATTATAGGACTGGTATGGTTGACCTTAGGTACTGTATACTACTTAGTATTGACATTTGTGTTAAAAAGAGATACTTCGAAGATGCAGGTGTGAATTTTATAAGAATCTTAGGACCAATATATGCTATAATCAATATACCAATTAAAGGTGAGTAAACTAATTTCCGTATCAAGTATGTTGAAACTTGATACGGAAATTAGTCTGAATTCTTTTAATTAGTTACCGCTGGCACCGTAATTTGACAACACCCTGGCACTAGGATCATTTACATCACAGCCTTTCCATTCTTTGTTTGGCATCCAGAAATCAACTATCATTTTGGCCTGTCCTGGGTAATATTTTTCAAAGATTTGCCTGTATAATAGAGATTCTTTTGTAAATGGCTTAGCATGATATTCGTATTTTTTAGATAGTTTTTCAAATTCTTCATCAGAATAATATGCTTCTGCATATTCTTTTAAATAGTCTACCATAGAATGTCCTACAGCATCACTAAATGCCGCCTTTTCACGATATAAAATATCATGTGGAAGGTAATCTCCTTCAAATGCATGTCTCAAAAGATATTTACCTTTATTATATTTATTCAATTTCTTTTCAGGATCGATGGCCATAACGTATTTTACAAAATCCAAGTCTCCAAAAGGTACCCTTGCTTCCATAGAATTTGAACTGATGCAGCGATCTGCACGAAGTACGTCATACATATGGAGTTCTCTGATTCTCTTTTGTGATTCCTTTTGAAATTCTTCTGCATTTGGAGCAAAATCAGTATATTTATAGCCAAATAATTCATCGGAGATTTCGCCGGTAAGAAGTACTCTTATATCAGAAATCTGGTGTATTTTCTTACAGAGCAGATACATTCCCATACTTGCTCTTATTGTAGTAATATCATAGGTCCCAAGAATTTTGATAACTTCCTCGAGCGATTCAATTACTTCCTCTTTTGTCATGTAGACAACAGTATGGTCACTGTGAATATAATCTGCAACTTCCTGTGCATATTTTAGGTCAATGGCATCTTCAGTCATGCCTATGGCAAATGTCCTAATCGGTTTTTCAGAATTCATTTTTTGAGCAATAGCACATACCAATGAACTGTCAAGACCTCCGCTTAATAAAAAGCCTACAGGAGCATCGGCATCCATGCGTTTTTCTACAGCAGCTACCAGCTTATCATGAATGTTACTGCAGATAATTTCCAAGTCATCTTTATAATAGGGACCATTTGCTGCTGAAATATTACAATAGCACGTAAATTTACCGTCAGCATAATAATATCCTGGTGGGAATGGCAGGATCTTGTCTGTAAGACCAACTAGATTTTTTGCTTCACTTGCAAACATGATTTTACCCGATTCAGAATAACCATAGAATAAAGGGCGAATTCCAATTGGATCCCGTGCTGCAATGTAACTATCCTTTTTTCCATCGTAAATAACAGTTGCAAATTCTGCATCTAATTTTGAAAACATGTCTAACCCATATTCGTAATACATGGGGAGTAATATTTCACAATCACTATTAGAAATAAATTTATAGCCCCTTTTTATCAGTTCTTTTTTAATTTTACGAAAACCGTAAATTTCACCATTACAGATAACTGCGTCCATTTTTCTCGTGAATGGCTGCATTCCGCTAAAGCTTAAATCCATGATGGAAAGCCTTTGAAAACCTAAAATTCCAGACGGCAAAGTTAAGATCTCCATCATATCTGGTCCTCTAGACTCGGTTCTCTGTAGTGCCTTTGCAAATTTTTCATATTTTATGTCTGTTCCCGTGTAACACATAATTGTACACATTTTAATATTCCTCCTAGCATGATAAAGTTAATAAACGTTTTATTTTTCATTTTTAGTTATAAAGCTGAAATTGGGATTCTTTCTAGTTCAGAAGCTCTATCAAAATATGTCATAGTTATTCAGATATTAGTTCTCCTATTATAGTGTGGTCATCCCGTTCTTTATAATTTGTTCTAAATATAAAAACAGCGCCAATTCGTCTTATTAATAGGACGAACTGGCGCTTATCCGTGGTGCCACCTAATTTACCATCTAATTGTTGGTCTCTTTCCAGCTACTACTGGTATCCAAAGTAACGTATGGAATACGGCGTACCTACTTTAATCTGAACCTGTGTGAAAGATCTTGCTTAAAACACAGCATACAAATATTTCAGTTTACAACTCCGAAGTGTTATTCAAAAAAACTCTACCACTGGATTCACACTATCTCCAGCTCACTGGTGGTGAAATGTTTTTTTTACTTGTCTTCATCATGGCTTTTATTTAATGAATTTAATTCTAAACCTTACATTCATCTTTGTCAACATTTTTTTGCGTTAAAAAATAAAAATTATTAGTCCACCATTGTAGATAAATTATAATAGAATTTAGAAAGATAGATTTTTACAGGTATATCAGCTACTTTAAACAAAGAAGCAAAGAGAAGAGGTTCCACTGTCGAAATTGATTGTTGCCACTAACTGCGGAGGTTCAGATCCTACATCCGGACTTGCTTCAAATCCTGTACTGGGAAATGAAACTGACAGATTAGTTGATCTTGGTTCAACTTCTATATTATGTGAAACAACAGAGTCTATAGGAGCGGAGCATATTCTTGCAGAGAGGGCAGCTACTCCTGAAGTAAAGGACAGGATATATGAAATCGTAAGAAGGTATGAAGAACATTTAAAAAATGTTGGAGAAAATCTTAGAAATGGGAATCCCTCACCTGGAAACAAGGCTGGAGGAATAACTACTCTTGAAGAAAAGTCACTTGGATGTATCACAAGGGTGGACATAGACCTATTGAGGAAGTTACAGACTATGGTGTCGGTCCAGGCAAAAAAGGACTTGTCATAATGGATGCTCCAGGATATGATATAGCTTCTGTAACAGGACTTGTTGCAGGAGGTGCACAAATAGTTGTGTTTACTACAGGGGATGAACTCCCACAGGAAATGGACTTGTACCTGTTCTTAAAATGACAGCAAACAAGATAACATTCAATAAGATGAAAGAAAATATAGATTTTGATGCGAGTCCTGTAATTGGAGGGACAAAATCCATAGAAGAAATGGGAGAAGAATTGCTAAATGAGATAGTAGCTGTTGCAAATGGAAAGGTTGTAAAGGCGGAAGCCTTTGGTTTCAATGACATTGCGATAAGTAGACTGTGCAATTATGTGTAGACTTATTACAGCAAGGAGATGGTTATATGAAATTTGTAACTTTTAGAGTCAATAACCAGCTAAAGCTTGGTATGTATGCTCTAGACATGAAAAATGTAATTGATATTGGCAGTCTTAAAAACCTTGAAGGACATTATGATAGCATGGTTGTTTAATAATGATCAATTGTGACAGGCCTGGGAAAGTGCCGAAAACACTATATTGATTTAGTATATATTATTTTTTATTATTCTATTGATTCTGCTACTTTTATTAATTCATTTAGTTCTATATCTGATGCAACATTATAGTATGTTCCATTTTTCCAAAACATAATTTGCTTATAATTGTCACCCTTTTCATCACCGTAAACCCATGCTTCGGTATCATTAATGGATATTTTCTTTGAGTTAGTTAATAAATCTTCTGGTTTTCCTGTATCTTGAGCTTCTTGTATTCTGATATATTTTTCATCATCTCCTTTATATGTCATCACAATTAAATCAAATGAACCTAAGCTGTTATTTTGTCTTTGACCTTGTACATTTATTTGTTTCATATTTGCATGCTTATATTTAGGTTCCTTAATTTTAACCTTTATGTTTTTATTAATTTCATCTTCAGTTTTAAAATCTGTTAATCGGCTATTAAAATTCTTTGATGATATAGTTTTATTTGATGAGGTTGAATCGTTAGTATTTTTTGATTCTTTTATATTATTAAATGCAAATACAGATGTTACTATTAACATAACGGATATTAATGTGACTGCGAGAATTATTTTTTTATACTTTAATTTGTTCATAAAATCTCATTCCTATCCTATAATGGTATATATTTTAATATTAATATTGTAGAATTTAATAAGTTATAGTATTTATTAAATTAGTATGTTTGAAAGATTTTGTTAATTATTTTTTACTTCTATTATAACATAGGCTATATATCAAAATATGTCGAAAAAAGAATAACATTTTAATGATATCTTTTAATTTATAACTAGAAAGTAGGAGGGAGAAGTAATGTAAGTCAGCAAATTTATTATTAATTGGTTACTTTATACATGACTTTAAGGGGTAAATTTAGAAGAGGAAAATAAAATAATTATTTTCCTCCTACTCGATTTTTTTTAATAAATTCTGCAGGGTCTGTGCATGATAAGCTGATTTTTCTGCAAAACTTTTGAATATTTCATTGATCTCTTTATTGTCTATTCTATCTGAGTATTGCTGGTAGTCTCTTACATTTTGCTGTTCATCCAGGAGCTTTTTCTTTAATATGTCTTCTGTTGTCAGATTCATTTTACCCTTCCTTTCTCTTTATATATTCTGTAATATAAAAGATTTTATTCATTTGAAATTTTGATGTAAGTATTCTTGTTATCCGTGTTTAATGATATAATCCTAATCGAACTATTTTCAAGTATGTATGTAAAAACAAGATGAGGAGAGTTAGATAAATGATTAAAGATTATAAGTATGATTATTTAATTCAGTGTATACAGGTGATAATTGGATATATAATAACAGCTTTGGGATTTAATTTATTTTTAAAACCCAATCAGATAGCCAGCGGCGGAATTGTAGGTATATCCTTACTGGCACAAAAAATCTTTCAAATATCTTGTTGTCAAATATGAATAGTTTTGCAAGGATAAAGTTAAAATAGAAAGTGAAAAAGGAATATCAGTGTAAAGGAGAGGTATATATGGAAAATTCCATGTTCTGTTACCAGTGTGAGCAGACAGCCGGAGGTAAAGGGTGCACAAAAAGCGGCGTCTGCGGAAAAACACCGGAGATTGCAAATTTACAGGATTTATTGATATATCAGCTGAAGGGAATCTCCTGTTATGCAAAACCCCTTATCGAGCAGGGAAAGGCTATTGACAAGGAGATAGTGAAATTTGTTGAAAATGCTCTGTTTACAACATTGACAAATGTCAATTTTGATGCTGAAGTCCATGTAAGGTTATTAAAAAAGTCACAAAAAGTGAAGGAGTCTTTAAGAGCTCAGGCACCGGAAGGGCAGTATCCGGATGCAGCTGAATATAACCTGAGTGATACCAGGGAAATGATGCTGAAGGATTCGGTGAAGGCAGGGATTATGTATGATCAGAGTCTTGATGCGGACATTCGTTCGCTGAGATCCACCATATTGTATGGATTGAAGGGCATAAGTGCCTATGGACATCAGGCGAGGTTTCTGGGGTACAGTAATGAACAGGTGGACAATATTTATTTTTTGGGGCTGGAAGCTACCACAAATGACAATTTAACTCTTGAAGATATGATACGCATGACCATGAGAGTCGGGGATATGGCTGTACAGGTAATGAAGACTCTGGATGAAGCCAATACTTCCACTTATAAAGATCCTTCACCTCATAAAGTGAATGTCAATATCAAAAAAGGTCCATTTATCATAGTGTCCGGACATGATTTGAAGGATCTGGAAATGCTCCTCAAACAGACGGAGGGCAAGGGAATTAATATTTACACCCATGGAGAAATGCTGCCTGCAAATGGGTATCCGGAACTGAAAAAATACAAACATCTGGTTGGAAATTTTGGATCTGCGTGGCAAAATCAGCAAAAAGAATTTGATGGAATTCCAGGATGTATTTTAATGACTACAAATTGTATGATGAGGCCAAGAGAGACTTACAAGGACAGGATATTTTCAACAGGTGTTGTAGGCTGGGATGGAGTAAAGCATATACCGGTTTTGGAAGACGGAACCAAGGATTTTAGTGAGATAATAGATAAGGCACTGGAACTGGGAGGATTTAAAAAAGATGAAGATGAAAAACAGATACTGGTGGGCTTTGGGCATCATGCAGCATTGTCCCATGCTGAAGATATAGTGGGTGCAGTCAAGGAGGGAAAGATAAGGCATTTCTTTCTGATAGGGGGATGCGATGGAGCAAGACCTGGAAGAAGTTATTATACCGATTTTGCCAAAATGGTACCCAAGGACTGCATAATTCTCACCCTGGCCTGCGGCAAATACAGATTCAATAAATTGGATTTTGGAACGGCGGCCGGACTGCCAAGACTGCTGGATGTAGGCCAGTGTAATGATGCCTATTCAGCAGTGAGGATAGCCACCGGACTTGCAGATGCTTTTGAAACAGATGTGAACAACTTGCCTCTTACTATTGTGCTTTCCTGGTACGAGCAAAAGGCCGTAGCTGATTTACTGGCACTTTTGTCCCTGGGAATAAAGGGCATATACTTAGGCCCAAGTCTGCCGGCATTCATATCCCCAAATGTGCTGCAGTATCTGGTGGAAACTTTTGATATCAGACCCATAAGTACTCCGGAGGATGATTTAAGTACTTCGCTAAAGCAGGCAAAATAGAATTTTGAGATTTACATGAAAACAATGCTTCCTGTGTTAAAATTGAAATATCATGAAGTCAGTGATGTTTTCCAAGCAGTCCGTATAGAAATAAATTCAAAATATTTTCTTTATATTTTATACTTTTTTTATAGTAATCAGGTTGGTGCATGATGGATGCAGATGAAAGAAGAAATGTAAGCAGTGCATCATCTGAAAGAGATGGATCAATTGCTCCAGCTTTCTTCCCGACTTGTATAAACTTTCCATAGACAGATTGTGCCTGAATTGAAGCTGCTTCTTTATAAAGCTGTCGGAATACCTTATCCTCCATGGCTTGCTGGCTAAAGTCAGAATGACTTAATTCCAAAATGGCGTTATGCTTTTTACACATTATTTGTTCTATCTTTTCAGAAAAGGGAATGTCCCTGTCCAACAGCTCCTCATATTCTCGCACTACCTGTTTTATATAGGAAATAAAGGCTTCTCTTGCCAGATTGTTTTTATCTCCAAAATAATTATAAATTGACACCTGTGAAACACCTGCTTTTGTGGAAATCTCACTGATGCTGACATTTGTTATGCCCCGCTCGATAAAAAGCTTGGTAGCAATTTCAAGAATGGAATCTTTCTTTTGTTTTGTTCTTTTCTCATAACCATTCACAATAATATCACCCAGTATTATTATACCATTGTTTTGAAATATAATAAACAGAATTTCAAAATATATTGACAATCATAATAACCAAGTATATTATGAAATATAACAATAAATATTTCAAAACTTTGTATGGAGGTATGAAAAATGAATTTGTATGTTATTGGATTTTCTCATATAGATAAAATGGATTTGATGAAGGTTGGGGGTAAAGGATTAAATTTGGGGATGCTGTCAAAAATTCCCGGAATTCGGGTACCGGAAGGCTTTTGTATCACCACTGCTGCTTTTCGGGAATCTCTGGCCAATAATTTTAAAATTGAATCTCTGCTGGAAAATCTGGAAGAGCTGAAGTCAACTGATGGGAAACAGATTTCAGAAATCAGCGAAAAGATACGAGCTGAAATCGAAAGTATTCAACTGCCACGGGATATTGAATCCGCCATTGTGAAAGAACTGTCCAATTATGATGACAGGTCATCTTTTGCGATACGATCCAGCGCAACAGCGGAGGATCTGCCCAATGCTTCTTTTGCCGGACAGCAGGATACCTATCTGAATATCAGGGGAAGAAAAGAAATTCTGCGGCACGTAATAAAGTGCTGGGCCTCCCTTTTTACAGATCGTGCGGTAATATATCGAGTGGAGAACGGTTTCCGGCACCGGGAGGTTTCTCTTTCCGTTGTTGTTCAAAGAATGATCTTTTCTGAGGCTTCCGGAATTTTATTTACCGCGGATCCGGTGACTTCTGATCGAAGGACCCTTTCTATCGACGCGGGGTTTGGACTTGGCGAAGCCATGGTATCCGGTCTTACAAATCCGGATATTTATAAAATACAAGACGGGAGGATTATTTCGAAGAGAATCGGCGTACAAAATATGGAGATTCTTTCTGCAGAAAGCGGAGGTATACAGAAAAAGTTGGTTGATGCAGACAGGCAGAAAAAACAGGTATTGCCCGATGATCTGATTTTGCAGCTGGCCCGCATTGGGCGGAGAATAGAATCCTATTTCGGATGCCCCCAGGATATTGAATGGTGCTTTTACCAAAATGAGTTTTATATGGTTCAAAGCCGGGCCATCACAACTTTGTTTCCGATTCCGGAATCTCCAAATGTCAAAAAGCCCAGGGTGTATATGTCCATTGGACACATTCAGATGATGACGGATGCAATACACCCGCTTGGCATGTCATTTTTTCAAATGATCTCGGATATTTCACTGACAAGAGCAGGGGGCAGGCTTTATGCAGACATTACCCATGATCTGTCTTCAGCCTTGGGGCGCAAGCGGCTGGTTATGGCAACAGGAAAGCAGGATTTACTGATACAGGGTGCTATCAAGCAGCTTCTGGATCAAAAAGACTTTATGAAATCTCTGCCGAAAGGCAAAAGGAATGTGAAAGGAGGAATTTTTACTCCATCTTCCATTTTAGCAGCAATCAAAATCCATTGGAAAAATGATCCGGAGATCATTCATGAATTAACCGGAAAATTTAATTCTGAGCTCAACGAAATTGCTGATAAGCTGTCAAAGCTTTCTGGAAAAGCAGCCCTGGATTTTATAAAGAATGACAGGGATTCACTGCTGGCAATGGCATATGCCCCCAAAATGTTGGGTGCAATCATTGCGGCCATTTTAGTCAATGATTCCATAAATAAAAATATTGAAAATTGGCTTGGAGAGAAAAATGCGGCAGATTTACTCTCCAAATCCCTGGAAAGTAATGTAACCACTGAGATGGGTATGGCATTATGTGATTTGGCCGACACAATCCGGAAGTATCCTCAGGTATTGGAATACCTGTCTGAAAATCCGGAGGATAAAGATTTTTTTGAAAAAATGAAAGTGTTTGCTGGGGGAGAAGAAGTGAAGAAGGCATTTAAGAATTTCCTTGCGAAATACGGAATGCGCTGTCCCGGTGAGATTGATATTACCAAACCCCGTTTTGAAGAAAAGCCTGCACAATTATTGCCTATGCTGCTGAGCAATGTTCGGATTCTAAAGCCCGGTGAACACAAAAGCAGATTTATAAATGGCAGGATGGAAGTGAAGAAAAAAGAGGAAGAAATACTGTGTAGTCTGCTGCAATTGCCGGGCGGCAAAAGAAAAGTAAAAAAGATGAAGAAAGACATCCGTTTGCTTCGTAATTTTATTGGATACCGTGAATATCCCAAATACTGCATTGTACGCCGTTATCAAATTTATAAAAGGGCACTGCGAAAGGAAGCGGACAGGTTGGTTCAAAAAGGTATTCTGCATGCTCCCCAAGATATTTTTTATCTTTATTTTGACGAGTTATACAGGGCGCTTGAAAAAGAAAAGGTGGATTATTCCATAATCGAGAAGCGAAAAGAAGACTATGTCCATTTTGAAAATATTACTCCACCCCGTGTGATTACTTCCGACGGTTTTGTTCCATCTTCGGATTTCTCCACAGAAAAATTTCCTGCAGGGGCTTTAACAGGTATTCCAGTGTCCTCCGGTGTTGTGGAAGGACGTGCGCGAATTGTATTATCCGTGGAAGAGGCAGAACTGGAGGAAGGGGATATTTTGATTACCAGGTTTACTGATCCAAGCTGGACTCCGCTTTTTGAAACAATAAAGGGGTTGGTTACCGAAGTTGGAGGTTTTACTACGCATGGTGCAGTTGTTGCAAGAGAATATGGTCTCCCGGGAGTTGTAGGAGTGGAAAATGCCATAAAATTGATCCGGGACGGACAGCGAATTCGGGTGAATGGGACTGAAGGCTACGTGGAGCTGTTGTAGTAAAGGGATGAAAAAAAGAAATTTTTAGTATATAATTTAAATGTATACGAATAAACTGGATAAGTTGTTAAACCACAAACTGAGGGGATGGGGTATATGTCTAATTTTTTATTCTTGAATAAGAGATGGCCTGTGCTGGCCAAACTTGGGGTTCAGGCGGAAAGCTATCTTCATGTGGATAGCAATGCCACAATGCTGAAGATGCGCATGTTCGGGGAAAAGATAATTGATTATATATTGGCAATGTACAAGGCAGATGCAGGAAAATTTGCCACACAGAATGACAAGATCAGACTTTTGAGGACTACAAATATAAACAAGGCCGTTCCGGATTTGTTTGATATAGTAAGAAGGTTCGGCAATAGAGCAAGTCATGCCGGATATGAAAACAAAAAGGATGCACTGGAGTGCCTTATTTCAATGTACAAGATATCTGCCTGGTTTTATATCAGAGTTACAAAGGATATGTCGATCAGGCCGCTGACTTACAGAATACCGAAACCTGCACCGGCTGGCAATAGAGTTTATGATATAGAGGCCTATGCTGAAGAAAAGGAAAAAATAAAAGAAGAACATGCCAAAGGTGTAGCATCTGTAAAGAAACAGACCGCTGAATTGATTCAAACTGAAAAAGATAAAAAAATGCAGAAGGAAATTGAAAGTACTCTGGATTTCAATGAAGCTCAGACAAGAAAGAAGCTTATTGACATAATGCTGAAGGATGCAGGCTGGGATGTAAAGGACAGTGATTCGGTGAAAATTGAACTGCCCTTAAAAGATCATAAGGGGGAAGGAAAAACAGGTTATGCGGATTATGTGCTTTTCAGTAAAGTATACAAGCCTCTTGCAGTGGTGGAGGCCAAGAAAACTTCCGCGGATCCCATAATTGGAAGACAGCAGGCCGTGGAATATGCAGACAGCATTGAGAGGATATACAAGGTACGTCCTATAGTTTTCTATACCAATGGATATGAGATATACATATGGGATGACAAGTACAGTGAGCCAAGACAAATCTGGGGATTTTATACTCTTGAGGATTTGGAAAAGCTGTTTTTCAGGCATAAGTACAGGAAAGACTTGAATAAAATTCAGATAGATAAGAACATAGCCGGGAGACCCTATCAAATAGAAGGTATCAAGAGAGTTTATGAAAGGTACCAGAGCGGAAGGAGAAAAGCTCTTCTGGTGATGGCCACGGGTACTGGAAAGACCAGGACAGTAATTGCCCTGACCAAGGGGCTTATGGAGGCAAAATGGGCTGAGAGGGTTTTGTTTCTGGCAGACAGGGACGAACTTGTAAAACAGGCCAAAGAGGACAAGAACAGTTTTAAAACTTTCATGCCTGAAGAGGTATCCTGCAGATTTACCGGGAAGAATTCGGACAACAGGGAAGCCACCTTGTATTTTTCAACTTACCAGACCATGATAAATTACTACAGACAGTTCAGTGTGGGTTTTTTTGATCTTGTAATATGTGACGAATCCCACAGAAGCGTCTACAAGGTTTACAGGGATATTCTGGAATATTTTGATTCGCATATAATAGGACTTACAGCTACGCCGGTGGATTTTATCGAGAGGAATACCTTCAGCCTGTTCAGCTGCGACAATGGAGATCCTACATTTAATTTTCCAATTGAGGAGGCCTGGAACCATGTACCGCCCTATTTAATCGAGCCCAGGGTAATAGATGCCACTACGGATTTTTTGAGGAAGGGCATAAAGTATAGTGAAATGACGGAAGAGCAGAGGCAGCAGATAGAGGAAGAAGGTTATGACGGTGACGAAATAAACTATGACAAGAAGGAACTGGAGAAAAAAATCACCAACAAGGATACCAACAGATATATACTGAGAACTCTGATGGAGCAGGGCATAAAGGTGGGGGATTATATAGGAAAGACCATAGTATTTGCCAAAAACAAGAAACATGCCAATCTTCTGGATTCACTGTTCAATGAACTATATCCGCAGTACAAGGGCAAACTTGCGGCAGTAATTTATTCCGACATAAAGGATAAATCCATTTTGATCGAAAAATTCAAGAATGAAGATTTTCCAAGGGTGGCCATATCCGTGGATCTCCTTGATACGGGCATAGATGTACCTGAAGTTGTCAATCTGGTTTTTGCAAAGCCTGTTTATTCTAAGGTAAAGTTCTGGCAGATGATAGGCAGGGGAACCAGAAGGTGTGAAAATCTTTTTGGAGAAGGACAGGATAAAAGAGAATTTGCCATTTTTGACTGTTACAAGAACTTTGAATTTTTTGAAATGCACGTAAAAGGATATGAGCCAAAGCTCCAGAAAACTTCCATTCAGGTGAGGTTTGAAATTATGTGCAGGCTTTTGGAAAAATTCAGGGAGATCAGGAAGATGGATATATGCACTGTCTTTGCAGCCAAATTAAAGGCAGATATGGAACAGCTGCCAAAGGACAGTATAGAAATTAAAAAGAACAGAAAAAAGATAGAACAGGTGAAAAAGAAAGAGTACTGGAACAATTTAAGCGAGGATTTTATCAAAAAGCTGAAGCTGGAAATTGCACCGCTGACCAAATGGATAGAGAGCAGTGATGATTCGGAGGCAGTGAGATTTGACAACTCAATCTACAGAATTATGTTCCACAAGCTTTCCAATAACAGGGAAAATCTCATAGAAGGGATAAACAGCACTATAAAAAAACTTTCAAAGCTGAAATTGAATCTTAATCAGTTCGAGGGCAGGAGGGAGCTTGTAAAATCACTGCTGCAGCCTTCCGGCTGGAAGGATTTAAGCTATGAAAGGCTGGAAAAAATAAGGCTGGATGTGAGGGATCTTGTGAAATATCAAGGCGGCAGGCCAAGCAACTTTGTAGTGCTGGATGTAAAAGATACAGGCCAGGTGACCAGGGAAATCAGCGGCGGTTCAGTGCTTTACAGAGGCAATATGGAGCCTTATCATAAGAGGGTAAAGCTTGCCATAGAAAATAAGCTTAAGGATCAAATTGTAATTCACAAGATCAGAAAGGGCGAGAAATTGTTAGAGGAGGAAATGCAGAGCATATATTCCATATTCAGCGATGATTTTGTGTACAGTATTGATGAACTATCCGGCAAAACGGATATTGACAGTGAAGATATAATTGGCATAATAAGAAAATTTGTGGGAGTGGATGAAGCAGAACTGAATAGAAGATTTGAAGATTTTATCCAGAAGCACCACAGCAAAATGAATTCCACACAGATAAAAACCTTGGAGATAATAAAAAATGATATTGCCAAGCACCGCGGGATATCCATTGCAGCACTATTTGCAGAACCCTATACCAATTTCAATCAAAATGGTGTAGAGGGTATATTCGGTAAAATGACCGACCAGGTATTTAATGAATTGATTGAGCCTTTCAGGGCATCATATATTTCTTAACAGGAAGGGACAAGATACATGTTAAACAGTGAGATAAAGAGTAAAATTGATAAACTATGGAATAATTTCTGGTCCGGGGGCATATCCAATCCCCTGACTGTAATAGAGCAGATATCCTATCTCTTGTTTATAAAGAGACTGGATGATATTGACAATACAAATGAAAAAATGGACAACAGGCTTAATAAGCCCCATACTTCGGTATTCCCGGAGGAGCTGATGAAGTGGAGCAGATTCAAGCGCCTGGATGTAAATGAAATGTTTGATGTGGTGTCACAGAAAGTGTTTCCTTTCATAAAAAATATGGGAGGCAAGGACTCCAGCTTTACTGCGGAGATGAAGGATGCGGTGTTCATGATACCCAAGCCCTCTCTGCTTCAGGAGTCCGTGAGAATCATAGATGGAATAAATATGGAAGATACGGATACCAAGGGGGATCTCTACGAATATCTGCTGTCCAAGCTTTCTGTATCAGGCGTGAACGGCCAGTTCAGGACGCCAAGGCATATCATAAGGATGATGGTGGAATTGATGGATCCTGCAGCAGAGGACAGAATATGTGATCCGGCCTGCGGAACAGCTGGATTCCTTGTAGGTTCCCTGGAATACATACTGGAAAAATACACAAGACCGGAAAGTGTTTTCACAGATGAAGAGGGGATTGTCCATAGGAGAATTGGCGACATGATGGAAAGCGGAGACTGGGAACATTTCAGAACTTCCATGTTCTACGGCTTTGATTTTGATCCCTCCATGGTGCGAATAGCTTCCATGAACCTGATGCTTCATAGTATAGAGAACCCCAATGTAGTGCAAAGCGACAGCTTGTCCAAGAGATATGAAGAGGAGAACAAGTATACGCTGGTTCTGGCAAATCCTCCTTTTAAAGGCAGTATAGACAAGGGTGATATCAGCAAATCGCTGGCTAAAGGCGCAGGTACCACAAAGACGGAACTGCTGTTTATAAGGCTCATAAACAGGATACTGGATCTGGGAGGCAGGTGTGCAGTGATAGTGCCGGACGGAGTACTGTTCGGCTCAACCAAGGCCCACAGGGAAATCAGAAAAAACCTGGTAGAAGACAATGCGCTTGAAGGAGTTATATCCATGCCTTCAGGAGTATTCAAGCCCTATGCAGGAGTTTCCACAGCTGTGCTCATGTTCACAAAGGGCGGCGAAACAGACAGGGTGTGGTTTTACGACATGACAGCAGACGGCTTTTCACTGGACGACAAGAGAAATCCCATAGATGACAGCGACATACCGGATATCATAAAAAGCTGGAAAAAAGTAAAAGCACACAGGAACATTGAACCGGACAAAGATGACAGGTGGTTCTGGGTGAAAAAAGAGGAAATTTCAGATAATGACTACGATCTTTCCATAAACAGGTACAAGGAAGTGGAATATGAAGAGGTAAAGTACGAAGAACCTCAGGTGATATTGGAGAAAATTGAAACTCTGGAAAAAGGAATACTGAAGGATGTAGCCGAGTTAAAGGGAATGGTGAAGCAGCATGAAGAATAGGAAACTGCCTGAAGGGTGGAAAGTAGATAGATTAGGAAAGGTCTTTTTGCTAATTAGAAATGGAGCAAATATAAAACAAGGGAAACAACAGGGTGGATATCCCATTACTAGAATAGAAACTATAGCAAATTCACGCATAGATATAAATAAAGTTGGATATGCAGGAATATATGAATTAGGAAAATATAGTGATTATTTATTAGAAGAAGGCGATATATTGATGTCGCATATAAATAGTGAAAAACATTTAGGTAAAACGGCAATTTATGAAAATTGTGAATTAAATATGATACATGGAATGAATTTGTTATGTCTAAGAAGTAATAAAAAGTTTATTTTACCAAAGTATGTATATTATTACTTTAACTCTGTAAAATTTAAAATGCAATTGCCTAAAATAATTAAAAAATCTGTTAATCAAGCAAGTTTTTCCATAAACGATTTAAAGTACCTAAAGGTAATAATACCACCTCTAGAAACTCAAAATGAAATAGTCCAGGCACTGGAAAAAGCTGAAGATGCTTTGAAAAAGAAAAGGGAAGCCATCAGACTTCTGGATGAATTAGTCAAATCGAGATTTATAGAGATGTTTGGGGATCCAATTAAAAACCCTAAAGGCTGGAAAATAAAACAATTAAAAGAAATAATTTTATTAATGAATAACGGTTTAGCACGTAGAGGAAATGATAATAATGGTAATATTGTTTTAAGGTTGATCGAACTTCAGAATGGGTATATTGATTATAATTCTCCAAATAGAATTAAATTATCTGAAGATGAGCAAAAAAGATATTTACTTAAAGATGGTGATTTTCTATTTGCAAGGGTAAATGGTAATCCAAATAATGTGGGAAGATGTGCTTATTACAAGGAAATTGGGGAACCAGTTTATCATAATGACCATATTATTAGAGTGCGATTAGATACTAACATTGTGAATAATGATTATGTTAGTATTTTATTGAATAACTCATATGGAAAATTACAAATGAAAAATAAATTAAAAACTTCTGCGGGACAATATACAATAAATCAAACTGGTATATCAGAAATTAAAATAACCGTTCCGCCCATACAACTCCAAAACCAGTTTGCCGACTTTGTCAAACAGGCCGACAAATTGAAATTTGAAATGGAGAAGAGTCTAAAAAAATTGGAGGATAATTTTAATTCTTTGATGCAAAGAGCTTTTAATGGAGAACTGGAATTCAATTCACAGTTCGCAATGGATAATTCACAATTAAAAATGGACAAGTAACAATCTATAGTGGACTTTTTATTGTTATATTCAAATTAAAGACTTTGTAGATCTTCTGTTTATTTTAAACAGGTAAATTATGGGGTATAATATAAAAAGAGATGAATACCTTACGGGGTGATAAGGAGAGATATAATTGTGGGTATTGAAAGTATTGAATTGAGAAATTTTACTGTTTTCAAAAATTTTAAAGTTAATTTTTCGAAAGGTATAAATATAATAACGGGGGAAAACGGGACGGGTAAAACACAATTACTTAAAGCAATTTACGCAGATACTCAAATCTCCAAAAGTAAAAATATAGATGATATTTCAAAATATTTTAAGTCTGCTAATGTTAATGATGCTTTTTTTGTTAAACAGCTTAAACCGTTGTTTTTGGAAGTAAAAGCTTCAAATGTCAGCAATAAATCAGATAAACATTATTTAATGGGGAAATTGAATTCTAATATTAATGGCAGAATTTCAACGTCTGGAAGTGACGACGAATGTTCATATGAGATATCATATCCATCTAAAGAAATCAATTGTGTATTTATTCCAGCAAAAGATATGCTTACTCATTCAAAGGGTCTTGTGTCAATGGCTGATAAATTTCAAGAATTTCCATTTGATAAAACAGTGATTGATATTGTAAAAATAGCTGCTCAATGGCATCTAAAAGAACCTCCAAAGATTGCATTAAAGATACTGCCAATTCTTGAAAAGATGATGGACGGTAAGGTTGTCATTGAAAACGAGGAATTTTATGTGAAAAAAAATAGTGGTGAGATGATTAATTTTGCAGTTGAAGCAGAGGGATTAAAGAAAATAGGATTGTTATGGCAGCTTCTAATGAATGAAAATATAACAGAGGATAGCGTTCTCTTATGGGATGAGCCCGAAGCCAATGTCAATCCCAAGTTTATCCCGAGTTTAGTGGAAGTATTAATTGAACTGCAGAAAAATGGAGTCCAAATTTTCCTCACCACACATAATTATATTTTTGCAAAATATTTTGAAGTTAAGCGTTCTGAAAATGATGAAATCATGTATTATTCATTATACAAAAATGATGATGGTGTAAAATGTGAAAACAACAGCAGCTTTACGGACTTAAAAAATAACAACATAATGGATATCTTTATTCAATTATATAAGGATGAAGTTAAGAGGGCTATGGAATAATGGTTTAAATAGAGGAATCAAACATGATTTTGGTAATTTTGAAGAAAATAAAGTATTTAAAATTGAAAAATCTAGGCTGTATAATAATGCAGTTAATGGCAATATACCATAATATATTAAAGACTGGGAGTTGAAAATTATGGTAGGAAAGCTTGTTGTTGAAATTGAACAGAAAATGATGAATTTACTTGATAATGCGCAGATAGAGGAGCTTCATAAGGTTCTGATAGAAAAATTACAGAATATAGCCTTTATAGATGAGAGTAATAAAAAGAATTTGGAAAATATGGAAGAGGATTACTGCAGCATGTTTATCTGTGCAAAACGGATAGAGGGCTGCTCGGAAAAATCCATCAAGTACTATAAATCAACTATAGGCAATATGCTGAAAGCATTGGGTAAATCGGTTAAGCATATTACAACGGAGGATCTCAGGCAATATCTGGCAAAATATTACAATAGGAGCAATTGTAGCAAGGTGAGTGTTGACAATATCAGGAGAATTTTATCCTCATTCTTTTCCTGGCTTGAGGATGAAAATTATATTATAAAGAGCCCTGTAAGGCGGATTCATAAAATAAGAACCGGGAAGGTTATAAAAGAGATATATACAGATGAGAATCTGGAAATAATGCGTGATAATTGTAAAGAGATTCGTGATCTTGCAATTATTGATCTGCTCAACTCTACTGGAATGCGTGTCGGAGAACTGGTAAAATTGGATATTGATGATATGGATTTTAATGAAAGAGAATGTATTGTTGAGGGGAAAGGTGATAAGCAGAGGAGAGTCTATTTTGATGCAAGAACGAAAATACATTTACAAAATTATCTCAACAGTAGAGTTGATGATAATAGGGCATTATTTGTATCATTGATAGAACCATACAACAGGCTGAACATCAGCGGCGTTGAAATTAGAATGAGAAGTTTGGGAAGAAAGCTCAATATTAACAAGGTACATCCGCACAAGTTCAGAAGAACGCTTGCAACAAGGGCTATTGACAAGGGAATGCCCATAGAGCAGGTGCAGCACCTTTTAGGGCATCAGAAAATAGATACCACACTTCAATATGCAATGGTAAATCAAAATAACGTCAAAATTTCACATAGAAAATATATTGGATAATTTTTATATAAATTACATATTTTACAAATCGAGATTTATAGAGATGTTTGGGGATCCAGTTAAAAACCCTAAAGGCTGGAAAATAAAACAATTAAAAGAAATAATTTTATTAATGAATAACGGTTTAGCACGTAGAGGAAATGATAATAATGGTAATATTGTTTTAAGGTTGATCGAACTTCAGAATGGGTATATTGATTATAATTCTCCAAATAGAATTAAATTATCTGAAGATGAGCAAAAAAGATATTTACTTAAAGATGGTGATTTTCTATTTGCAAGGGTAAATGGTAATCCAAATAATGTGGGAAGATGTGCTTATTACAAGGAAATTGGGGAACCAGTTTATCATAATGACCATATTATTAGAGTGCGATTAGATACTAACATTGTGAATAATGATTATGTTAGTATTTTATTGAATAACTCATATGGAAAATTACAAATGAAAAATAAATTAAAAACTTCTGCGGGACAATATACAATAAATCAAACTGGTATATCAGAAATTAAAATAACCGTTCCGCCCATACAACTCCAAAACCAGTTTGCCGACTTTGTCAAACAGGCCGACAAATTGAAATTTGAAATGTAAAACAGTTTAATATCTGTGAATAATGTCTAAAATCTTGATAATGGAGACATGGAAACATTATTTTCTACATTCACAGATAAAATTCCATTGGTATCTATTGAATTTACAGTTACATCGATATTCCCACTATAACTTTTTTCAAAATAGCCCAATAAATAGATCTTATGTTCGTTACCGTTTTTATCAAAATAGTGCATAGTCATGTTGCCTTCATCAAACTTCTTGGAGGGTATTAAATTCATTGTATATTTACTGCGCTCAGCAATATTCTTGATTTTTATATCATTATTGAATGCATTGGATTTAATTTTTAATCCGTTTATTTGTTTGGATGTAATATTGTTTATAGTTATTTTAATATCTGATTGTGGAAAATTATGAATTAAATATACCGATATTAGGAAAACAGTTATTATTATAATATATATAAATTTGTTTTTTGTCATAAATGTTCCTCCTTGGGTTAATTTTAACATAATTTCATGCAGATTATTACTATTTTATGAAACAGCATTAAGGTCAATTTGCTAAAATATATCAATCGGTTTATTATATATTTATAATTATTTTGAAAGGAATATATGCTGAAATGAGTTAAAGATCAAAGTGATACTTAGTTTCAGATGGAGTTTGCTTATGCGGTAAAATATTATGGAAAAACAATGCTGCTAAAGCATTAGAGTCTATATGAAAAAATTTTTGAAATACATTTGCAGGTAAGATGCTATGAAGGAGATGCGTTGAATGATAAAAATAGATACTGAAAAATGCATAGGATGTGGACAATGTGTCAGGGACTGTTTCCCCAGGTGTATAGAAATGAATGGAAACAGGGCAGAACTCAATGATAATTACTGCATTAGATGCGGCCATTGTATTGCAGTCTGTCCAAAAGGAGCTGTATCTATAGATGAGTACGATATGAAAGATGTAAAAGAGTACGATGAGAAAAAATTTTCGGTGGATGCGGATAATCTGTTGAATTTTATAAAATTCAGAAGAAGCATAAGGCAGTTTAAAGATAAAAAAATTGAACAGGAAAAGATTGATAAAATAATAGAAGCTGGAAGATTTACTGAAACGGGGAGCAACGCACAGGATGTATCCTACATAGTTGTAAGAGACAATTTAAAGCAGCTTAAAGATCTTATCTTTGAAAGTATGGAAAGGCTCGCAAATAGTGTCCTTGGCAGTAAAACCGTTGAAGCCAGACTGTACAGGAAATATGCAAAAATGTGGATAAAAATGTGCCAGGACTATAAGCAGAATCCTAAAAATGACAGGATATTTTTTAATGCACCGGCAGTGGTGGTTATAACAGCTTCATCCCAGGTAGATGCTGCACTGGCATCGTCAAATATGGAACTTGTTGCTCACGCGCTGGGAATTGGAGTTCTTTTCAGTGGTTTTTTCGTAAGGGCAGCAAAGGAAAGCCGGGATGTTATTGATTTTCTTCAGATTAAAAAGGGAAAGGAAATTGTAACTTGTATGATGCTGGGATATCCTGATGTCAGATATTTTAGGACAGTTCCTCGAAAACAGGCAGATGTAATCTGGAAGTAGTAAAATTATTATGCCCATTTTTTTTAACGAACATATTTTGAAAAAGTGTAGAGGGTGTGTAATGTGAACAATAAACAGTATGAGACCAGATTAAGTAAATTCATTTCGCTTATACTGAGACATAAACCACAGGTAATAGGCAAGCAGATAGACAGAAATGGATATATGCCTGTGAAAGAACTACTGGATGGATTGAATAACCATGGATATAAAGTCGATATGGCATTGCTGGAGAAGATAGTGGCCAGTGATGAAAAACAGAGATATTCCTTTGATAATGAAAAGGTGAAAATAAGAGCAAATCAGGGACATTCTATAAAAGTGGATTTGGGGTTGAAGAAAATTATGCCGCCGGATGTATTATATCACGGTACAGGAAAAAAATATCTTTCAAGTATACTGTCCCTGGGATTAATCAGAAAATCCAGACAGTATGTACATTTATCAAAAGACTATTCTACGGCTGTGAAGGTTGGAAAGAGGCATGGAGATCCTGTTGTTTTAATTATAGCTGCAGGACAAATGTCGGAAGACGGATTCAAATTCTATCTATCTAAGAATGGCATTTGGCTTACTGGCAGTGTGCCGGCTAAATACATCAAGCCGACTGAGAGATGATTATCAAGTGATTTTTAGGTTCAGATGGAGTTTTCTTATAAGGAATACTTTTCTCCATCTGAACCTTATTTGTGGGAGCTTAATTAAAGTAGAGCATCTGTTATAGCTTCTCTGGGTATTCTGTTTTTAAGCTCAAATACACCAATAATTTATATTCTGAGTATTACTTTATTATATATAAAGATCCTGCTATTACTGTATTGCATGTATAAGCGGCATAAAAATATCGTCTACGATCTCAGCTATGGCTTCATCGGATACGGGTTCCAGCTTTTTAATCAGCTCGTACTGCAGAAGGTCAATGGGCAGTGAGATGATTCGGGGCGGCAGTTTTTCAAGACAGATTTCATCGCGAAGTTCTGCATTTTTCAAAATCGTTATCATGGCCACCTCCATCTTGTTATGTTTGTCATGTGATCTCTGCTGGATGATTTGCGGTATGGATGCGATGATCCTGCGCCATATTACTGGCTCCATAATAAGTCCCCTAATAGTCTCCCTGCCGATTATTTTCAATGGTTCAACACGGGCATGCAGATAGGTATACACATCATCCCGCAGGTTCCCGGTATCCGGTATCCCATTTGTAATTTTAGGAAAATAATATTTACGCAGAGCGGCAATTACAAGTTCAGACTTATCGGGCCAGCGGCGGTAAAGGACAGATTTGTTTGTCCCCGCCCGTGTTGCGATACTCTCCATAGTCATATGAGTGTAGCCGGTTTCAGAGAGCTCCTCCCATGCAGCATGCAGAATCGCTTCTTCCAGAACTTCTCCTCGGCGGCGCGTACCTTTCTTTCGTTTATCCATGTTTTATTTCCCTCCGAACATCAACAATAAATGTACCTCTGTCATAGAAATATATATAGAAAACTCGGAGTTTCCTATTGACAAAGTTCTGTATTTATTATATCATAATTCCAAAAGAAACTAAACGTTTCTTATTATGGCTATGAAAGGAGTTTTCTCATGAATATAGAAAATGTAAAACCGGCAAAAGAAAAACTCGATCCAATGGTGCTCAGGGTTGCCATCATTCTGGTGGTCGGTGCGCTTGCACCACTTTTCGATACCACCATGGTCAATGTGGCCATTCATACCATTGCAATTGAAATGAAGGCAACCATTTCTGCTGTGCAGTGGATTACGACGGGATACGTTCTGGCAATGGGACTGACTGTTCCAATTTCAGGCTGGGCCACCAAGCGATTTGGATGCAAACACTCCTATATCTTTTCCGTGACGATCTTTTTGGCCGGTTCTGTGCTTGCCATGCTGTCATGGAACATCCAGAGTTTAATCAGTTTTGCCGTTATCCAGGGAATCGGCACGGGATTGCTGATGCCCACATTACAGACAGAGCTTGTACAAGTTTCCGGAGGACGCAACCTGGGGCGGATCATGTCCATCGTCAGTGTTCCCGCTCTGCTGGGGCCGATCCTTGGGCCGGTATTAGGCGGGGTTATCGTAAACAGCTTAAGCTGGCGGGCGATTTTCTTTGTCAATATTCCAATCTGCATCATAGCCATTCCGTTGGCTTTGTGGGGAATACCGGCCGATAAGCATTTGGAAAAGAAGGCCTCCCTTGATGTGATGGGCATGCTTTTGCTTTCTCCTGCGTTTGCCCTTCTGATTTACGGCATTGCACAGGTTGCCAGCCATGGGGGTTTAAGTAGTAGTACAGTCTATGTCCCTCTTATCATCGGCATGGTTTTGATGGCATCCTATGTTGTCTATGCATTGAAGACAAAACGCGAACCGGCTCTGAATGTGCGATTATTCAAATCCGCCAATTTTTCCGCTTCCAATATACTGCTGATCCTGTGCGGGATCATCACCAACGGGGCTATGCTGATGCTGCCTCTTTATTATCAGGAGGTGCGTGGGGCAAGTGCCCTGTATGCCGGATTGTGGCTGCTTCCGCAGGGAATAGGAATGCTGCTCACCAGAAGCTGGGCCGGTAAAGTGGCCGACCGTAACGGTTCACGCAACATTGTGCTGATTAGTCTTGCTGCTATTGCAGTAGGAACTCTGCCCTTTGCTTTTGCGGGTGTGGATACGAGTCTGATCTTTCTGGCTGCTGCTCTGCTTATCAGAGGGGCGGGGCTCGGTGGCTTGCTGATTGCAATTATGATGTCCGCTTATATCGGACTTCCAAGAGAGCAGGTCCCCCACGCCAGCATCGCCACGAGGATTTTTCAGACCATCGGCGGGGCTTTCGGGTCAGCTATCCTTGCCACAGTAGCCCAGCAGCAGATGACGGGCCAGGTCGGCTCCGATCTTCATGCCCTTGCCCATTCCTTCAACGTCTCGTTCTGGTGGGCTATCGGCTTCACCGCAGCAGCTGCAATCCCCACGCTGTTTTTGGCTGCATATAAAAAATCGTCATTGAAAACAGCCTCACAGGCGGATAGAGAGTAGTAAAAGCAGAATAAAGTACTATTTTTAGTTTTAAAATAAATTAAGACTAGGTTACTACAAGCATTGAATAGGGGAATGTACCTGGATTTGGTTTATACAAATCCAGGTACGTTCCTATTGAATATTAAATGTCAGCTATAAAATTATACTTATAGTTGTACCTTCACCCAGAGTACTTTCTATATTTATACTTCCGCCCTGTGCATCTATTATCTGCTTGGATATTGCCATGCCAAGACCTGAGCCTTCGGTGGAAGAACTGGTATTTGTCCCTCTGTAATATCTTTCAAAAACATAATTCAGATCTTTTTCAGGTATACCTCTGCCATTATCTTTTATTGTAATATGGATTTTATCTTTCTTGTAAATTGAAATGTTAATCTGCACGTTGTCCTTGTTGTGAATTATGGCATTTAAAATTAAATTGCTCAGCGCCCTTCTTAAAAATTTTTTGTCGACAAAGGCTTTTATATTTTCATCTTCAGGGTAAAAATTCACATTCTTATTGGAGTAAAGGGGATTGTTTAAAATTTCTACGATTGTATCCTGCAGGAGCAGGGTCATGTTTGTCTCTTCCTTTTTTAGGGGTATAGCTTTGTTCTTTAATTTGTAAGTTAAGTTTAAATCCTGGATTAATGACTGTATGTAGGTGGATTTGTTATATATTATCTCTGAGTACTGCTGAATCTCATCTTTGGAAAAAGTATAATCCGGATCTTTCATTATTTCGGCATAGCCCTTTATGGAGGATAGTGGTGTTTTCAGGTCATGGGATATGGAGGAAATCCAGGTAGATCTTATCTTATCCAGTTCTTCTCTTTTTTTCTTGTTTTCTCCGAGAGTTCTGCCCAGATTGTTTAAGTTTGAAAAAACGCCTTTATAGACACCTTTTTCCTGGTAATTAGTTTCATAAGAGCCCTTTGAAAGTTCATCTATGCCGTTGACTATGTTTTGAAGTGGTTTTCCCATCTTCTTTCCAAATACAAAATAGGATATAATTACTGCCACCAGTATATCCATACCCAATAACAGCAGAACTCCATTCCAGAAAAAACTTCTTAGTGAAGAAGGATTGAAGACAAGGGAGTGTTTTGCCACTCTGTTTAGAGGGAAACCTATTATATAGGAAAAGTTCCTGCTTCCATATTTCTTTTCACCTATAAATATGGAAGAGTTGGCTATGTCATATTTATAGATATTGGCAAATTTTATAGGAATATATTTAACGGGAACTGTACCGGGTTTTTTAAAAGAATACACTTCTCTGAAATTTTCATCTACAATCTGAATCCAGACATTGTTTTCTTGAATTTGTCTTATACCTTCTTCTTTTACAAAGGGTATTCCATTTTTAAAGTCCACATATTTGGAGAAATTCAATGTGAATTTTTCCGGGGTGGGGGCGATAAAATTCCCCTTGGTATACAGAATTACCTGATTCCAGAAAACCAGATTTATAAATAATTCAATTGTAACTATGAATATCAGTGTTACAAGAAATCTTGTAGTGATATTCAAATTGGTTTTGATTTTGTTTCTGATTTTCATATTAAGCTACCTCTTCATTGAATTTTCAGCTTATAACCCAGGCCTTTGGCTGTAATTATGTATTTTGGACTGGAAGGATTGTCTTCTAATTTTTGCCTTAGTTTTCTTATATGAACCATTATTGTGTTGTCATATCCCTCATAGCTGTCTTTCCAGACTTCACTGCATATCATCTGTTTGGTTAGAATTTGATTGGCATTTTGGGCCATGTAACATAACAGGTGATATTCCTTGGGAGTAAGTGTTATATTTTTACCTGACTTTGACACTTCGCCTTTTGCAGGGTCAATTGTTATGTCTCCGAAGCTTATCTTTTTCTTTTTCATTGACATTTCATTTTTAATATATATATTTCTACGCAAATGTGCCTTGATCCTGAAAGCCACCTCCTTTGGACTGAAAGGTTTGGTTACATAATCGTCCGCACCCATTCCTAGGGCAAGTATTTTATCTACATCTTCAGATTTTGCAGACAGAAAGATAATAGGCACAAAAGAAAAATTCCTTATATTTCTGCACACTTCAAATCCGTCCATATCCGGCATCATTATGTCCAGAACTACTATGTCAGGTTTTTCGTTTCTGCATATTTTTATACTCTCTGATCCATTTTTTCCTTTGAATATTCTCCTGAAGCCTTCTTTTCTAAGGACCGTCTCCATCAGCTTTAAAAGCTCAACTTCATCATCTATTAAAAGTATCTTTCTATCTAAAATTTGATCCTGCATTTTTACCTCCAATGGTCAAAAATATATATATTTTAATTATAGCATCATTTAGGTATCCTTCGCCTAAGATACAAAATTTTAATGTTCTGTTAAGGTTTGAATCATTGACATGGATATTGGAGTATAATATAATTTAATGGATAAATAAGTGATCATGTGACTGGCGGAAATGGAGTTTACCATGGGAAGCATGATTGAATAGAAGTTGTATCGACCGCCTGGGTAATTAATAATTTACCCGGGTTTTTTTGTGTTCAAATTTGGAAGGGAGTAATGCAGATGAAAAATAATGAACTTATATTAAAGTATGGTTGTAATCCACATCAGAAACCTGCCAGGGTTTATATGAAAAAAGGAGAACTTCCATTTAGAATTATAAATGGCAAGCCCGGATATATAAATCTCATGGATGCACTTAATTCATGGCAGCTTGTAAAGGAATTGAAAAATACTACAGGTCTTGCAAGTGCGGCCTCTTTTAAACATGTAAGTCCTGCCGGTGCTGCGGTTGCAGTGCAGCTTGATGACATACTGAAGAAGGTATATGCAGTTGAACATGTGGAGCTTTCGCCTGCAGCTACTGCATATTGCAGGGCGAGAGGTGCCGATAGAATGTCTTCTTATGGAGATTTTGCGGCTTTAAGTGATGAAGTTGATTTATCTACGGCTAAAGTATTAAAAAGTGCTGTTTCTGATGGAATAATTGCGCCGTCCTATAGTAAGGAGGCTCTTGAAGTTTTAAAGAAGAAAAAGAGAGGAAATTACTGCATAATTCAAATTGACAGAGATTATGAACCCTGTGAAATGGAGAAAAGAGAAATATTTGGAGTAACCTTTGAGCAGAAAAGGAATAACGCAATTATAACAGATGAACTTTTGAAAAATATAGTAACGAAAAGAAAAGATCTCACTCAAAATGCAAAGAGAGATCTCTTAATATCAATGATTACACTTAAGTATACTCAATCCAATTCTGTATGTTTTGTGCTTGATGGACAGGTGATTGGAGTTGGTGCAGGACAGCAGTCGAGAATTCACTGCACAAGACTTGCCGGATCAAAAGCAGACATATGGTTTTTAAGACAGCATCCTTCAGTCTTATCACTTCCATTTAGAGACGGACTTAAAAAAGCTGAGAAAGATAATGCAATAGATCAGTATCTTCGTAATGATGTAACAGAAGAGGAGACACGACACTGGAAAGATGTATTTACTGAAGTTCCAAGAAAGCTTACGGAAGAGGAGAAGAAAAATTGGATTTCAAAACTTAAAGGAGTTTCTCTAGGCTCTGATGCATTTTTCCCATTTAGGGATAACATAGACAGGGCATCTAAAAGCGGGGTTGAGTACATTGTTGAGCCAGGCGGTTCCATAAGAGATGATGCTGTGATAGAAGCCTGCAATGATTATAATATGGTAATGGCCTTTTCAGATTTAAGGCTGTTTCATCATTAGAGGAAAAGAGAAAGATACATTTCAAAGATATAAAAAATTTAGTAAAATTCAAACCTTTTATGATAGAGCCTATTTCATAGAAGGCTTTTTTATTTATCAAATGGAATTTAAGGTTCCCTTAAGGTTTTGATAAATGGGATTTAAGCTGCAGGATCTATTATATGTTCATATGCTAGTTCAAGGAGGAAATTGTATGGAGGAAAATATTGTAAAAACCATAGATTTGACGAAAAATTTTAAAAACTTCAAGGCAGTAAAGGGGGTAAATTTATCTGTAAAAAAAGGAAGGGTATACGGATTTCTGGGTCCCAACGGGGCTGGAAAATCCACAACTATAAGGATGCTTTTGGGGCTTATAAAGCCTACAGGTGGACAAGTCCGTATGTTTGGCAAAGATCTTCGGAAAAACAGAATGGATATTCTGAAGAGAGTTGGGTCCATGGTGGAAGCGCCATCTTATTATGGAAATTTGACAGCCTATGAAAATCTGCAGGTATCGGCGGAACTTCTGGAACTTGACTATAAATATATTGATGAAGTTCTGGAGGTTGTGAAACTAACGGAGTGGAAAAATAGACAAGCTAGTAAATTTTCACTCGGCATGAAACAGAGACTTGGAATTGCCCAGGCACTCATATCAAAACCGGAACTTCTTATATTGGATGAACCCACCAACGGACTTGATCCCTCTGGAATCCATGAGATAAGGGGCCTTATTAAAAGACTTCCCAAGCTCTACAATATGACAGTCATCATATCCAGTCATAACCTGAGTGAAATTGAACTTGTAGCAGATGATATTGGAATTATAAACAGGGGAAATATGCTGTTTCAAGGAACTCTTGAAGAACTTCATTCAAAAAGCAAGGGTCAGATCTGTATAGGAGCCAGGGATTCCAGAAGGCTTCAGGATACACTGGACAGCTGTGGATATGAGTATAGGACAGAGGGCAAGGATGTTTTATTAAAGCCAAGGGGAGAGGATCCGGAGGAGATTTTAAGACAGCTGGTATTGAAGAACAATAGGGTATTTAAATTTGTGGAAGTGCAAAAATCCCTTGAAGAAATATTTCTTGATCTTACTGAAGGGGGAGAAAAACTATGACATTTACTTCAATTTTAAAATCCGAGCTTATGAAATACAAAAGGTCGATACTCTGGAAGGGTGTATTTTTCATTCCGGTTCTCTCTTTTTTACTTTTGACCGCGGATTTGCACGTGAGATATAGTTTTTTAATGGCAGAGGAGCATATAAAATCCCTGTATGATCTTGGAATTTACGACAGGATAGGAGCACTTATTTATGAGAGCCATGCCTCTACCTTGTGGTTTATTCTACTAAATTTATCCATTGTTGTAGTGGCGGTTATTGTAAATTATATGGAATACAGTGAGAAAACCTGGAAACAGATAATATCAAGGCCCGTTGAAAGAAGCAAGATTTATTTGTCCAAGTGGATTGTAGTGCTTGCAGCTGCATTTATCCTGGTGATTTTAAACGGTATATTTCTGATAATTATAAAAAACTTGTTCCATATTGACGGAAGTTACAGATTGATTTTCAATTATATAGGATTTGAGCTGTGTACAGTTTTAGGGGTGGTGGGTTTTGAGCAGTTTATAAGCTGTTACATGGAGAACTCGCTGGCAGCTGCGGCCGTGGGTTTTGCGGGAAGCATAGGGGCCTATATGCTTGCGCAGAGTAAATTTCTCTCCTATGTGGTTCCCTATGCCAATGTATTGCTGGCGATGCCTACGGGAGATAAAAGCGATGCCCAGAGAGCAGCTTTTCTTGGGATAGCTTCAGGGATACTATGGCTTGTAATAGGGGTTCTGGAATTTAATAAAAGGGATATAAAATAGGTGGTGAATAGTATGAAAAGTATATATAAAGTGGAATTATTGAAATTGAAGCACTCCAAAATATTGAATATAGTTATGTTTGTTCCCTTGTTTTTTGTTATATTGGGTTTTACAAATTTTTTGAGATATAAAGAGCTTTTTACCTCAAAAGGACAAAATGTATGGAATCAGGTGTATACTCAGAGCTCACTTTTCTATGGATTGTTTATTATAGGGCTTTTTATTACCATAGTGACGGCTGTTCTGGTGAGAATAGAAAACAGCGGGGATAATTTTAAGTGGATGCTGACATTGCCCGTAGAAAGAGAACAGCTTTATAGGGCAAAACTTCTTGTTACCTGCGGCATAGTATTTTTAAATCTTGTGCTGTTTATGATCCTTACAATTTTAGCCGGCCTGATTATAGCGCCGAAGAATCAGAGTATGCCCCAAGAGTTAATATATGCTCCGTTACTTTGCATTATAGCTTCACTGCCTGTTATAGCGGTTCAATATTATCTGAGTATGAAATGCAATAATATTGCTGTGCCGTTAGGCGTTGGGCTGGTATTTTCTCTGCCTGCAGTTTTAATTGACAATACCAGGTACTGGATGTTTTTTCCCTGGGATTATCCGGGCAGGGTATTGGTAGGTGCAACAAATGCAAGTTTCAATTTTCCGCCTTATATGTATGCGGTATCTGTTGTTTTGTTTATAATGTTTACGCTCATTGGTGCACATGAATTTAAAAGCAGGGATATATAGTTTGAGTGCTTATCCGAAACTAAGAGTCATTTGATCTTGACAGTGGTGTATATGATGTATACAATTGTTAATATGGATAGAAAATTTTATGCAGATAAATTACCTAGAAAATTATTGGATGTCATAAACCGTTTTAATGAAACTGATAAAAAGGCGAGAAGTTTTGGTACGGATACAGTACTTCACCTTTCAGAAATCCATCTTGTTGAGTTCATAGGCGACAACGAAAAACTTTCCGTGTCAGAAATAGCCAGGAGGAACAATATTACAAAAGGTGCGGTTTCACAAACGCTCATTAGATTGGAGGGTAAAAAATTAATTGTAAAGGCACTGAATCCGGAAAATAAATCTCAGGCTGTTGTTTTACTGACTAAAAAGGGATGGACAGCTTATTGTGAACACAAAAAATATCATGAAAACATCAACAGAGTTATTTTGTCCTGTGTACAGGATAAGTCCGGGAAGGACATGGAAGCTATCTATAGTTTTTTAGAGCAGCTGGAGAAACTTCTTTGAAGGAAGTTCTCCATACCCATAGTGTATAGTACATATACGCTATAGAATAATTTTTTATCCAAAGTCCGATATATTTTATATGAAGTTCAAAGTTCAGATATTAAATACTGATTGAGGAGAGTTTTACAATTGAAAGATTTTGGAGAGAAAAAGAAGTTTGTTTTAAGTAAATCACTGGTTTTGCTGATGGCAGTTGCCTGCGGAGTCTGTGTTGCAAATTTGTACTATATTCAACCACTTGAATCACAGATTGCGGGTGCCTTTTCCGTATCACAGAGTTCGGCAGGAATAGCAGCTACAGTCACTCAGATTGGATATGCCCTTGGACTTTTATTTATAGTGCCCCTGGGAGATATGTGCGAAAGACGTTCACTTATACTGCGAATGTTGGTTTTGGTAGTTTTATCCCTGATTGTAACTGCATTTTCACAAAATTATTTTGTCATGCTTTTATCCATGTTTGCAATAGGTCTTACCACCATTGTTCCGCAGATTATTGTTCCCTATGCTGCTCACCTTTCACCGGAAGGTCAGGAGGGCAAGATTATAGGAAATGTTATGAGCGGTCTTCTTATTGGAATTTTGCTCTCACGTACCTTTAGCGGGGTAATAGGTTCAATTTTAAATTGGAGAGCTGTATATATTTTCGGTGCATTTTTTATTGCACTGCTGTTTGCTTTTATTTTAGGGCTTTTTCCTAAAGATAAGCCGTCAAATGTAATTCCTTATAAGGAGCTTTTAAGGTCCATTCCGGATTTGATAAAAAATCAGGTTTCTCTGAGGGAATCAGCAGTGAATGGTTTCTTTATGTTTGGTTCCTTCAGTATATTCTGGACTTCACTTATATTTTTGCTTGAGACACCGGTTTATAATATGGGTACCAGAGAAGCGGGGTTATTTGGTCTCTTTGGAGTTGCCGGTGCGTTGGCAGCACCACTTATTGGCAAGGCAGCTGACAGGAAAAGTCCCAGGTTTACTGTAGGGGTGGGAGTAATATTTTCTACTGCTGCTTATGTATGTTTTATCTTCTTTGGATATCATATTATTGGTCTTATGTTAGGTGCAGTTATTCTTGATCTTGGAAATCAGTGCGGGCAGGTATCAAATCAGGCGAGAGTACAACTTCTGGGGGACAAGGTTCGCAGCCGTAATAATACCGTATTTATGTTTTCCTATTTTATAGGAGGTGCAGCAGGCTCTTTCCTTGGTACTCTCTTCTGGCAGAATTTTGGCTGGCAGGGTGTCTGCACAATCGGATTTATTTTTCAAGCGCTAGCTGTTATTGCTCATTTTATAATTTATAGAAGAAGAGGAAATTAATCAATTTTAACAAAAAGGGCGTAATTCTCCTATCTTGTATAAGTGGGAGATGAATAGTCCTTGTTATTTTAGGTTCGATGCCTAAAATAATAACTACTTGACGAATTATTATATATGATGTATTCTAAAATCAGTGGTAAATATATAAATGAGGTAAAATAAATGGATTTAGATACAAATAATCATTCAGTATTTTTGCTAAATTATCATTTGGTATTGGTTGTTAAATATAGGAGAAAAGTAATAAATGATAAAATATCAAATAGGCTAAAGGGAATATTTGAGTATATATGCCCTAAATACAATATTACTTTATGCGAATGGAATCATGATAAAGACCATGTACACCTTTTGTTTAGAGGCTCACCAAATACAAATATATCAAAATTTATAAATGCTTATAAGAGTGCCGGCAGCAGACTTATAAAAAAGGAGTTCCCATCGATAAAAAAACAATTATGGAAAGAGTACTTCTGGAGTAAAAGTTATTGCCTTATAACAACTGGTGGTGTTCCAATTGATATAGTTAAGGAGTACATTGAAAATCAAGGAATGAAATGAGGTGAAAATATGTTAAAAGCTTATAAATACAGGATTTACCCGAACAAAGAACAAAAATTGTATTTTGCTGGAACTTTTGGCTGTGTCAGATTTATATATAACAAAATGCTGGCTGATAGAATTAAATCATACAAGGAAAACAAAGATTCGGATATTAAAAAGATTAAGTATCCTACCCCGGCACAGTATAAAAAAGAATTTGAATGGCTTAAAGAAGTTGACAGTCTTGCTCTGGCAAATGCTCAAATGGATCTAAATAAAGCATATAAAAATTTCTTTAGAGATAAATCAATAGGTTTCCCTAAATTCAAAAGTAAGAAAAGTAACTATAACAGTTATACAACCAATAATCAAAATGGAACAGTTTATATCAAAGATGAACATATTAAATTACCTAAATTAAAATCCATGATAAAGATAAAACAGCATAGGGAATTCAACGGAATAATTAAATCATGTACTATATCACAGGTTCCGAGTGGTAAATATTTTATATCTATACTGGTTAATTGTGAGATTAAAAAGCTGCCTGAAGTAAGTAAAAAAATAGGAATAGATATGGGGCTAAAAGAATTTGCAATATGTTCAGATGGATATAGAGAGGCCAACCCAAAATATCTGACAAAATCAGAGAGAAGGCTTGTCAAACTTCAAAGGGACCTGTCAAGGAAGAAAAAAGGCAGTAATAACAGAAAAAAAGCTAGGTTAAAATTATCTAAATTACACGAGAAGATAGTGAATCAAAGGGCAGATTTCTTAAATAAGTTATCAATAAAACTAATCAGAGAAAACCAATCTATAGTTATTGAGGACTTAAAAGTTAAAAATATGCAGCAGAATCACAGGCTGGCAAAGGCAATAAGCGAAGCAAGCTGGAGTGAATTCAGAAGAATGCTGGAATACAAGGCTGGATGGTATGGCAGAAAAATAATAGTGGCACCCGGTAATTATGCAAGTAGTCAATTATGTTCAGTTTGTGGATACAAGAATAGAGAAGTAAAAAATCTTGCACTCAGGGAATGGATTTGCCCTAAGTGCGGCACACACCATGACAGGGATATAAACGCCAGTAAAAATCTGCTGAAATTAGCCATATAATTTTGGTAATACACTGAGGTTGGTTCGACCTTTAGAGCTTAGGTAAACTTGTTCCATTAGGAATATTGACTAAGAAGCCATCCACTTCTATAAGTGGTGGTAGTTCACATACAAATAATAAATCAAAAATGCACTGATATCGCAGATTAAAATAAGTGCAGACATAGGAAGATAAGTATAATTTCCGCCTATTCCCACTAACGGTGAAAGTATTCCACCGACTAGGTTCATGAAAAGTCCTAATATAGCAGAAGCGCTTCCAGCTGATTTTTTTTGGTTTTGCATGGCCAGTGAAAAGGCAGCTGTGTTTACAATTCCTACTGTGGACACTATAAAAAACAGTGGAATAGTTACCAATAATAAATATTTTGGCAAAAATGAGCTGATAAATAGAGCTGTACTTCCAAAGGCAGCAATGGAAATACCAATTTTCAACAGTAAATTTTCTCCCAGCTTTTCAGCAAGTTTACCTGTAATTTGCGACATCAATACAATTCCAAGACCATTTGTTGCAAATACTAGACTAAAATCCTGAGCAGACAGTCCGAATATATTCTGAAGTACAAAGGAAGAGCCGGAAATATAACAGAACATTGCCCCCGTGATCAAACCTTGTATAAGGGCATAACTTATAAAAATTCTATCGCTGACCAATGATTTAATTACAGTAAGAGTATTCTTGTATTTATTTTCCCTTGAAAGATCAGCTGCCAGTGTCTCTTTAAAGTAGAAAAGTACTGCTAAAAATAAAATTATACCGATAATGCCAAGGACTATAAATACTCCTTTCCAGGTGGTAAATTTTAAAATGATCCCCCCAAAAACAGGTGATAAAATTGGGAATATACCATTTACTGCCATGAGTAATGAGAAGAATTTTGTAAGTTCTGTACCATCGTAGAGATCTTTGGCGATGGCTCTAGAAATTACAAGACCTGCTGCACCTGATATTCCCTGAATAAATCTTAAAATGATAAGCACCCAGATTGAAGTGACAGAGGAACATAAAAAAGAAATAATTGTAAAAATAATGAGTCCCACCAGAAGGGGCTTTTTTCGACCATGTTTGTCACTATAAGGACCAACTATAAGTTGACCTACTGCAAGCCCTATTAAGCAAGTTGTTATGCTCATCTGTGTGAGAGAAGTAGTTGTATGCATTTGCCTCTCAATTAGTGGAAGTGAAGGGAGGTACATATCCATAGAAAGAGGGCCGAAGGCTCCTAATGTTCCCAGTAAGAAAATAAGACCTATAGATGGTTTACTACTATTTGTTCTAGATATCAATTGATTTTCCTCCTACAGTTTTTATAAATGTTAATCATTGTTACATATTCATTACAGTTGTGCTGTAATGAATGAAAGTGAGTAATTTAATCCAATTGAAATTTATACCTAGCTGACGGATTGGGAATTCCAGTTAGGTGCAGGTCCCCTCAAATATGATATCAAAGCTGCAAAAAGGCTGAAGAAAAACGAGATTGTAAAGGCTGTTCTAAGACCCCTTATAAATTGGTTTGATGCAATACTGGCAGAGGAAACATGAGAATGTACAAAAAGAGACTGCATTGCGTCAGGAGGTATGCTTGTAGAAATTATAGCCATGGATATGGCAATGCTCAGAACCATTCCTGCATTATTAAACATAGTTCTTACTCCTGCGGCTATTCCTCTTTTATCAGCCGGGACATTTGACATTATTGCACTGGTATTTGGAGAAAAAAACATTCCGGATCCGATTCCAGTAATTATCATACAGAGTACCAAAGTTCCCATGGAAGAAGTTGTACTTATTTTCATAAACCCAATTAGACCAAGAGCAGATACCAGGAGGCCTGCAGAACTCAGTATCCTTGCGCCGTATTTGTCGCAGATCCAGCCGCTTACAGGTGAAACAGCCATCATTGCAATTGCAAAAGGGGATAGAAGTATACCTGCCGTTATTGGATCAATTCCCTTGTCTCCTTCAAAATAAAATATTAGGAGAAATGTTACGGCACCTCTGGCAATACCATTTAAAAGTGTGCTTGCATATGCAAAGGCAAGAAGTCTTGTTTTTAAGAGTCTCATATCCAGCATGGGGTACTCTTTGTGATTTTCAATATAGATAAATGCGGCTATAAGTAACATGGCAATTGAAAACAGCAGTATTACAGGCTTATTCAGCCATTTTGTAAATCCTCCAACTGTAAGGGCAAGCAAAAGAGAAAGTAATCCAAAAGTAAAAGTAAATGTACCACTGAAGTCAAATTTTTCATCAACATTAGTATCCTTCATTTCTCTAAGGGATACTGCAGCCCAAAAAGTTCCGAAAATACCTATGGGAATGTTGATGTAAAAAATATTTCTCCAGCCGAAATTTATTAGAAATCCTCCTAGAATTGGTCCTATAACTGCGGCAACGCTTACCACCATTGAATTTACTCCAAGGGCTTTTCCAAGTTCTCCTTTAGGAAAAGCATCTGTTATTATAGCGGTGCTGTTTGCAATCATGAGAGAAGCACCTACAGATTGTACCATTCTAAATATCAAAAGTTCAGTTCCAGTTGAAGACAGTGCGCAGAACAATGATGCTATGGTAAATAGGGAAAAGCCAGAAACATATAATTTTTTTCTGCCGAACATATCTGCTATTCTTCCAATAGAAGGTACTAAGATAGTCAACGAAAACATATATCCCATTATTGTCCACATTATTATGCCCATGCCTGCATTTAAATCCTTCATAATCACAGGCAGGGCAATCATGAGGGTACTTGCGCTTAACACAGAAAAAAGAGCTCCTATTGTGGTGCATGAAAGAGCAATCCATTTGTAACCTGGTTTATTCATTTTATGTCATCTCCTGTCTTATAATTGAAAATAAATCATACATTGTATGTACTGCTGTCTAATTTCTGTAATTTTTCAAGCAGATCGCAGCATCTTTTTTTTATTCTCTCCAGAGATTTTTCTTTATTTTCTATGGAACTTATCTGAGTTTTTATTTTTTTAATATATTTTTGAATTTCATCCGTATCTTTGCTGCTGTCATTTTCAAGCATTTCAGATACGGATTTTTTAATCATCATAAAATTTTTTATATCTTTCAGGGAAAAGCCCAGAGTGTTTTTTAGATCTTTAATTCTTTCAATTTTCATTATGTCTTCTTCTGTGTACAATCTGTAACCACAGTTGCTCCGTTTTGGTATGACAAGCTTCATATCTTCATAGTACCTGAGAGTTCTTTTGGTCAAATTGGTTTTTAGAGCTACTTCTTCAATCTTATAGTTATCTTTATAAGTGATAATATCGCCTTCCTAATATTTATTTCGATGCTGCTTAAGTAAACTCCATTTGAATCTAAAAATCACTTGATTTAGAATATATTTACATGATAAAAATAAATTATACTACTGATAAACGTTAACGTCAAGGTAATGAATTTACAGATTTACAGCGGCTGAGGGCAGCTATAGTATTGTATGGTGCTGCTATCTAATGGAATATGGTCTTGCTGAAAAATCTGATATAATATGAAAGTGAAGTGTATAAAATGCTATAGATTGATATTGATAATGAAAGGATAGGTGTGGATATGGGGTATGAAAGTATCGATAGGAATGCTATTAAAACCTGGATCATTGGAAGAACAATAGTGAGTATCATAATTTTTACCATATATATTTTGATTAAATATCTACTTATTGTTCCAAGGTTCAACTATATATTAATGGTTAATTATTTAATAAATATATTGGAATTTATCATAATTTTATTTTCCATAATGGAAAGTTTTGTATGGCCGTTTTTAGAATATCAGCAATGGAAATATGGTATATTTGAAGACAAAATTGAACTGATAAGGGGAATTATAGTCAGAAAAAAGACGATAATTCCTATTTCAAGAATCCAAAATTTAAAGATAGAGCAGGGGCCCATTCAGAGAATTTACAAAATAACTTCTGTAAATATTATAACTGCAGGTGGCTGCCACGAAATACCTGCAATACCAGTTGAAGAGGCAGAAGCAATTTCGGAAAGACTTAAAAGAATTATAGAAATGGGAGAGAGAAATGTATAAAGCAGAGAGAAACCATATTTTAAAAATATTTTATGATATGGCAAAATTGATTAAGGAGTTTATAGGAATTGTAGTTGCAGTAGGTGTCCTGGTTAGCAAAATAGGATTAATGAAGTCCATACTTATAGGGAGCGGGCTGTTTGCTGTGGTTATTTTATGTGAATTTCTGATGTGGAGAAAAAATTTTTTTATAATAAGGGAAAGCTCTATATATCATCAGGAGGGGATATTCAATATAAAAAAAGTAGAGATTCCATTTAAAAGAATTAATACTATAGACGTTTCTCAAAAATTTATAGAGAGGGTTTTCAAGGTTGCCACTATTAAAATTGACACTGGAGATACTTCAAACAAAGGCAGTGAGTTAAAATTTACTTTAAAAAGAACTAGAACTGATCAGTTGAGAGACATTCTATTGAAGAGAGGAACTATTGATAATGAAAGTCAGGAGAAAAAACCATATACCGTAAAACCTAGAGAACTCATTGTATATTCTCTTATATCAAATTCAGTATTGAAGGGAATTGGGATGTTGTTTGTGGCACAGCAATTTTTTGACCAATATCTAAAAAATTTTGTTTCTGTAAATACTTCTCTGTATGTGGACGAACTTAAGAGAGAAGATATCTACCATGCCGTATACACCATATCATTTATAGTATTGGGACTGATATTTATAAGCATGATTTTGTCAATAATATATGTCTTTTTCAAATACTATGATTTTAAGATGTGGTCGAATGGAGACAAAATATACATTAAATATGGGGCTGTAAACAGGAAAAGTTACAGTTTTGACAGGGAAAAGATAAAGGGGATCCATATAAAACAGACATTCCTCATGCAGTTTTTTGGATTTTTTACAATGGAAATTGAAAGTATCGGGTATGGGGATGAAAAGGAAGAAAAAGCTATACTGTATCCAATGTGTACCAATTCTTTAAAAGATCAAATTATTGAAGATGTGCTGTGTGAATTCAAATATATTGGGGAAATTACAAAACCAAATAAAAATGCAGGTTTTAGATTTTTCTATAAAAAAATTATTTTTTGGGCAGTTACGGTTCTTATATGTCTTTTTATAAAGCCTGAATTTGCGGTATTTACTTTAATATTGCTATTGCTTCTGATGATTATAGGATATCTTGAATTTAAAAATACTGCCTTTGGGACTGATAAAAATTTAATTTACATGGCTTATCACGGCTTCAATAAAACTCAGTCTGTATTGAAAATGACAGCGGTTCAATCGCTTACTGTGTCTCACACTTATTTTCAACACAGAAGGGGATTCTGTGATTACAGTATTATTTTGTACAGTTCAAATGCTGGCAAAATTTTAAAAGTAAAAAATTTAAAGAACGGTATTGCAGAAAGAGCTTTTAAATAAAATATGAATTGTAATATAATCTATATAAGATGTAGATGCAATATTTATGTGGCATATAAAGGATATAATTTATATGGAAGGAAGATGTAAAATTATGAAAATAATTGCGATTAACGGAGGTCCGAGAAAGAAGTGGAATACTGCAACTTTGCTTGAAAATGCATTGAAGGGTGCAGCTTCACGGGGGGCTCAAACTGAAATGGTACACCTCTATGATCTCTCTTACAAGGGATGTATAAGCTGTTTTTCCTGAAAGGAAGTTGGTGGAAAGAGTTATGGAAAATGTATACTTAAGGATGATCTGACACCGATTTTAAGAAAAATTAAGAATTCAGATGCATTTATTATAGGCTCACCTGTTTATCTGGGAGATGTTACAGGAGCTCTGCGGTGTTTTTTGGAACGACTGCTATTCCAATATCTTGTTTATGATAAAAATCATTCAAGTTTGCTAAAGAAGAAAATTCCATCGGCTTTTATTTATACCATGAATGTAGATGAATGTAATTTGGAGAAAGTAGGTTATAAGGAATATTTTCGAAAAATGCAGGAGATTGTAGAGCGTATTTTTGGACCTACAGAGGAACTTTATTCAACAGATACATTACAGTTTTCTGATTATTCCAGATATGTTAGCACATTATTTGATTCGGAGAAAAAAATGAAAAGACATAGAGAAGTATTTCCGAAAGATTGTAGAAGAGCCTATGAATTAGGTGAAAAATTGGCAGAAAGTCGAAAATAATTTTGTGGATTTTCTAGAAATATGAGTAGTAAAAAAGCACAAGTTATCGTATTGACTTGTGCTTTTTTATTACGATTTTTAAAATTTAAGCAAATATTGTTTTTTTCCTTGTAAAAAGGGAAACAATAAGTCCGAGAATAAGTCCTGTAATCATAGGTACAACCCATCCCATGCCAAGATTGAAAAATGGAATGTAGTTTCCATAGAATTTCAAAATATGTTGTATAAAAGGTATGGATTTAACTGCAGATGGCAGGGCATTTATGCAATCGGCTACGCTTACAAAGAGAGTGAACAGTGTAGTGAGCACGTATACGCATTGGCGGTTTTTGAAAAGTTGCGATAATAAACCGAGTAAAATTAAAGCGATAGCTAGTGGGTACAGGAACATTAAAACGGGGATTGAAAGTAAAATTATCTGAGTCAATCCAACGTTAGCTACAAGGCAAGCTATGATTGTAAAAAGAATTACATAGCTGTTATAGTTAAGACTTCTCGGGAACAATTTATAAAATGTCTCGGAACAAGCAGTTATAAGTCCAATTGCGGTCTTCAAGCAGGCTACTGTTACAATCAACGCAAGCAAAATACTGCCCCAGGAACTGAAATAATAGTTTGCTACCTGGGCTAGCGCAATTCCTCCATTTTCGGATACAGGAAATTTTCCAACACTTGTAGCACCTACGTAAGCCAGACATCCATAAATCAGTCCCATGAGTAAAATGGTTACTATACCGGATTTGATAGTTCCAACTGCAATTCCCCTTGAACTTGTAACTCCAAGGTCTCTTAATGTTCTTACAACTATAATTCCAAAAGCCAGAGAGGCTAATGCATCCATAGTATTATAACCTTCTAAAAACCCCTTAAAAAAGGGAGTATTGGTATAGGCATCCACGATTTTTGCATTGGCTGCGGTTCCCATAGGATGTACAATACTTGTTACTATTAAAATAGCAAGAAATATTAAAAAAATTGGATTTAGAACTTTTCCAACCCAGGTGAGAATTTCGTTTGGCCTTAAAGAAAAAAACAGTGCCGCAAGAAAAAATATGATGGTGAACAGAGCAAGCCCTAATCTAGCATATTGACTTGGGATAAAAGGAGCAAGTCCAATTTCATAGGAAACCGTTCCAGTCCTGGGCAGTGCAAAAAATGGTCCTATTGTTAAATATAGCAGCAGTGTCATTACGTAACCATAAATGGGATGAACTCTGCTTGCAAGATCAAATAAGCCTGAACTTTCGGAAACACCAATGGCAACAACACCTAAAAAGGGAAGACCAATAGCTGTTATGAGGAATCCCAATGCTGCTATAGATACATGGGCACCAGCCTCTTGTCCCATATGTACTGGAAATATTAAGTTTCCTGCCCCAAAAAATAGTCCAAACAGCATAGACCCAACTATGATGTAAGACGATAAAGATAATTTTTTATCCAAAATAAATCAGCCCCCAACTATAAATTGATAATTTTATGAATTCTCTTATTGATAGATAAAAGAATTCATTTATTAATAATACCATAAATGCTCTCAAGCACACTTAACTACCGTATAATTTTTTATTTTCTGAAAAAATTTATTTGTGATATTGCTACTGTGAACTGAAAATGTTATTATTTAATTGACAATAAAATAACAAACAAATTCTTTACAATAATATTCAGGAAAGGATGTTTTATTTATGGCAACATTAAAATTACTAAGAGCTCCATTAAAGTATATACAGGGAAAAGATTCGCTGTTGGATTTTTATGAAGAAACCAAGGATTTAGGTTCTTCTTTCCTATTTATTTGCAGTAACAGCGGATACAAAAATTGTCATGTTAAAATTGAAAAAAGTTTTGAGAATACTGATAGTAAATTACATTTTGAAATTTTCAGCGGGATTAGTTCCAACAGTGAAATTGAAAGGATGAGAAAAATTGTAAGAGATGAGCACATTGAGGTGGTTGTAGGAGTTGGCGGAGGCTCAGCTATTGATACAGCCAAGGCTACAGCTTATTATGAAAAATGTCCTGTAACGGTTGTACCTACGGTAACGGCTACAGATGCACCTTGTACAGGACTTTCTGTTATTTACAATGATGATGGTACTTTTTACAAATATTTATTTTATCCTAAAAACCCAGAAGCAGTTATAGTGGATAGCAAAATTATAGCAAATGCACCTGTAAAATTTCTAGTAGCGGGTATGGGAGATGCACTTGGTACCTATTTTGAAGCCAGGGCTTGTGTTAGAACTGATTCTCCAAGCCTAGAAAATGGAGGCATATCCATGTCTGCCATGGCACTTTGCAAATTATGTTATAGCACATTGATGGAATACGGCTACCAAGCCAAGTTGTCCTGTGAGAAACATTTGATTACACCTGCTCTGGAAGCCATTATTGAGGCTAATGTATATCTGAGTGGAGTAGGTGCTGATAATGGGGGACTTGCGGTTTCACACTCTGTATACAACGGATTTACGGCTTTGCAAGAATGTGAAAACACAATGCATGGACCTTTAGTCGCATTTGGTACTATGGCACAGCTTATTTTGGAAAGGGCTCCGCAAGAAGAATTAAAAAAGGTCATGGATTTTTGCTATAAAGTGGGCCTGCCTATAACATTAAACCAAATTGGTGTAACGGATGAAAGAAGAGTCTATATAGCGGCTCAAAAAGCTTGTGTGCCGGGAGAGACAGTTCATAATTTAGCAGGAGATGTAACTCCGGATCAGCTGTATGATGCAATACTGACAGCGGATTTACTTGGCCGGGAATATTTTAAATAGTAAAATATGGATTGTATAAAAAGGGCAAGATGCCCTTCTTTATATATTTTTAAAAGATTGACAGAGCAAGATTATTTTATCTGTAACATTTTGCGAGTACTATCCATACAATATAATTGGTAAATTATTTAAGAAGGAACAAGAATGCAAGGAGGTTCCTAATGTATAGTAATGAATTTTTCCGCTGTCCATATCTATACCGTATTGATGAACCCATGTGTCCATTTTTAAATAGACAGATGGGATATTACGACGATCTTGGATATTATGATTATCCTGAAGATCTCATACGTTCTTATGAAAATGGTTATAGAAACATGTTCGTGCCACAAATGCCTGGTGACAGATGGAGTAGATGGGAAGATCTAGGGGGTGCATTGACATCGGCACCTGCCGTTTCATCATGGGCTTCTAATAGGCTGGATACTTTTGTAAGGGGAACAGACAATGCACTGTGGCATAAATGGTGGAATGGCTCTAGATGGAGTGACTGGGAAAGCCTAGGTGGAAACTTGACCTCGGCACCTGCTGCTGTTTCCTGGGGAAACAACAGGATTGATGTATTTGCAAGAGGTACTGATAATGCTATGTGGCATATATTCTGGAATGGCTCACGATGGAGTGGCTGGGAAAGTCTTGGAGGTACATTGACATCGGCACCTGCCGTTTCGTCATGGGCTCCTAATAGGCTGGATACTTTTGTAAGGGGAACAGACAATGCACTGTGGCATAAATGGTGGAATGGCTCTAGATGGAGTGACTGGGAAAGCCTAGGTGGAAACTTGACCTCGGCACCTGCCGCTGTTTCTTGGGGAAACAACAGAATTGACGTATTTGCACGTGGACAAGGTAATCGATTGTATCATCTGTGGTGGAATGGCTCTCGTTGGAGTTCATGGGAAGATCTTGGCGGAAGATTAACTTCCGGCCCGGCTGTCTCTTCCAGAGGGACAAATAGACTTGAGGTCTTTGCAAGAGGCTTAAATAACCAGTTGATTACTAGATCATGGAATGGATCCAGGTGGAGTGATTGGCGCAGCTTGGGTGGAAACATAACTTCCGAACCTGCTGCGGTATCTTGGGGGCCAAATAGAACAGATGTATTTGCTAGAGGAAGAAATAATGCCATGTGGCATATATACAGAAACTAAATTCAAAAGTTGAAGAGTTCAAATACCAAATAGTGGAAATACGATATTTGAACTCTACTATTTTCAATATAATCTATGCAGTTGCATATAGTAAGTTATTTGTATAATATAATAAATTAAGTATTATATTCTTTATATTTCCAGGGAAATTTTGAAAAATTACTGTACGATATTTTCTGTGTAGGATGTATATAAAAGATAATATGTTGAAATAAAAATGTACCTGTATATAAAATTCAGGTACATTTTACAAATATTTCATTTCTAATTTCTATCCGAACACTCCCATTTGCTAACACTTTCGAAATTAGCAAACTTAAGAATCACTTTATTTATAAACAAGTTTTATGGTGAGATTTCTACATATTGATTTTGCAGCAGCTTTATTGTTAGGAGCAGTACCACTTTTTCAGTAATTTTATGGGAATCCTTATTTAAAGATGATTTGCGATCTTGGTTTTTTGGATGTTCAAGAATATCAGTTTCAACAATTTCTGAATTTATCAATTGACAAAATACACTTTCATTAAAAGGTTGAATTAATTTAAAATTTTGTTCATGGGCATTTTGAGCTATACTATCTTTTTCGGAAATACCACAGATTTTAACATCAGTTTCTGATATATCTATTTTATTTTGAGAAGGAGTAGGTGTAAATTTAGGGGGAGTTTTAAGGGGGATTTTAGTGGCGCACTTAAATGGTATTTTAGCGGAAGAATATTTTAAAATTTCTCCTTTAACCTGTTCTTTCGAAATATATTCAATATTTTTTTTAATAAAACCATCTATGAATACTATTCCCGTATTATATTTGTGGCTTTCAAAGCTAGGTGTAAATTTAAACTGATTTAAATATACGTTTTTTCCTATGTCCTTAATTTCTGATACAGTATCTTGCAGCTTAAGGGAAGATTGAACAGTAATAATTACTTTGCATTCTGCTAGTACTACTGGAACTTTTATCGTCACTGGTCCTTTAATTGCCTTGGAAATATAAGGAATGTTTTCGCAAAGAGGTAGCATTTCTGAAGTAACGGTCGTTTCGCAATTTTCGACAGCAATTTTATTTTTATTTGAGGGTATAATTTGCTCAGTATTAACATTTTCTAATAAGATATGATTTTCATTGCACTGTTGATTATGATTTAAATCAGATTCAAGAAGATTTGGCGTATGAACAGAATTATCTTCTATATATTTTTTGTTTTGATTGTTGTAATAATTTCTATTAGGTTCAATGTATTCTACGATTTTATCATTCTCAAATACTAAAAATTTTTTGTAATAGTGGTTCCACAAATAATTTTTTCCACTATAATGTTTTTTATCATGTCTTTCTCTATGTCTGTGGCTATTGTGCTCACGGTGTTTTTTATCATTTTTTATATTATGTTCATTATCTAAGATTACTTCATAATCTTTATTCTGATGCTTTTTATGATGCCTGTCATGGTCTTTTCTTTTATGATGTCTCTTATGATGTTTCCTGTTAAGCTCATTGTCATAATAATTTTTTTCAGGATGATTTTTATCATATTCAGTTGAAGAATATTTTATCTCCATGATTCATCCTCCTTTTAATAGTATTGTAAATTAAGGTGTTTGAAAGGTACAATTATTTTAGATCATTTTATCACTGTTTTTTATATTCTAAAAAATAGATCCAAAACTTTTTTTAGATAAGCTTTGGATCTTCAGTATATAAGTTAGACAATATAATATTTAGAAAGATATTAATATTACTAAATTTCTACTTCTAACAATCTTTTTCTTTAGGCCATGGATCATGAGGGTCAACTGGATCACACGGAGTGCATTCAGAGACAGAAGTATCATATTTTTGAGATGAATTTTCAAAAGTCTTCTTAGGTTCTCCCAGTGAATCGATTCTTACCTGTTGTTTTTGCAGTACTTTTAATGTCAGATCTATCACTATTTTTTCGGTGAATGTACGGAACTCCTGCTCCATAGGACTTCCATAGAGTTTACCGTTTACTGGAACTGGACATTTATGAATGTCAACTTCAGTAATACATGATTTTACTAATTCACAGAAAGGTTTTTCATTAAATATTTCCGTAGTAGTGAAATTTTGATCACAAGGATTACGTCCAATTATAGGATCTGCACAAACGTCACAGCTTTTGAGGCTATCTGTAAAGTATTGCAGCTCTTGTGAATTAGGGTTACTGCGGAAGAAAGGTTTTCTAATGAATTTAACCCTAGTAGTACAATTAAAAGGTACCTTAACTGTGCAGTGTCTTATATCGCCACATATATTTTTTTTGTCACTGCTTATACATTTTTCTGTTGCATACTCAATATTTTTTCTTACGAAACCTGATATATATAATATACCGGTATCGGATTTCTTATCTTGAGAGAAAGGAATAAGGCGGCATTGAGTTAAATATACATTCTTCTTAATACGTTTTATTTCTATTGCTTCTTTGTCTAATGTTATAGTAGCTTCAACTGGAATAGTTATATTTGTCTCTGCTAGTATAACTGGAATTTTAACAAATGTGTCTCCATATGGAATCACATCTGGTTTTACACGAATTTGATCACACATACCTTCAGTTTTAGCCGTAACAATTGCACAAGATTTATCATTGTTTTGATTATAAGCTAAATTATTAGAGGTATTGTCTGTATAAACTTCATTTTTTTGACCTGATTCATATACATCACTCATAAATAATGTTATCCTCCTTTTTATCTAAGAAAATATGATTAGTAAATGTTGACTGTATCAGATTCTAATATATACTATTCATATTTATAGTTTTTGTTACAGGAAGAATATCCATATTTAATATTCATATGTTTCCCAGGCACACTTTGTTGAGATATTTTTTAGCAATTTCTTTTGCTTTTAACATGAATTTTATATCCGTAGGGGGATTACTCAGTTTATATCGTGGAAAATACCTGGTTAGGTGAAGAGGAATATTTTTATCTATACTGCTTAGAAATTTTGCTATGGATTCTACATCATCCATATTGTCGTTTTCACCAGTTACTAATAGATTGGTTATTTCCACATGACAGATTTTAGATGAAATTTTTATTGTATCCAATACTGGCTTTAGGTTTCCACCACAGATATTGCTGTAATATTTATTGCTGTAACTTTTTAAATCGATGTTCATGGCGTCTACATAATGAATAAGTTCACTTAAAGGTTTTTCATTTATATACCCGTTGGTTACGAGAACTACAGAAGAAGATTTATCTGCTTCTTTTAAAAGCTTTGCACATTCATATACATATTCATACCATATGGTGGGTTCATTATAAGTAAAAGCAATGCCTATATTATTTTTGGTGGTCAATATTGCTTTTACCAATTGCTCCGGGGGAAGAAAATGGCTTTTTGCTTTGAACTGGGAAATACTATAATTCTGGCAGAAGCTGCAGGTAAAATTGCATCCGAAGCTTCCTGCAGATAATATATAAGTTGAGGGTTTGAAATAGTATAGGGGTTTTTTCTCTATAGGATCTAAAGCAATAGAAGTTATTTCTCCATAGTTGATAGTGAAAAGTTTTCCTTTCTCATTAGTTCTTACTTTACACCTTCCAAAATTGTTTTCACCTATAATGCAGTTGTGAGGACATAGGCAGCAGTGAATTCTATTGTCGTTTAATTTTTCATAAAATTTAGCTTCCATTTTCATAAATATCACCCTATTCTATATGTCTTACCACTTTAAATCTTTCTATAGTATATTTTTCATGAGGATTTATATTTCCCTTTTTCAAAGCAATGGACAATTGTTTATCTACAGTATCTACACCTTCTAAGTCTGGAAGTAGAACACCAGTCTTTCCCTTGCTTTCTACGATAACTCCGTATTTTTTAGGGCTTAGGTCTTTTTTAGTACAAATTTCAGGTGTTGTGAGCACATCTACGGAAAAGATTATATCTGTAAGCTCTGATTTATTTACTTGAATGAATCTTGGATCGTTGATACCGGCTTCTATAGAATTTCTTATGATTTCCTCTGCCACTGAATTGGCGGTAGGGAGTAAAGTACCTATGCAGCCCCTTAACTCCCCGTATTTTTTTAATGAGACAAATACGGCTCTTTTACTGTTTTTCATCTCGTGAGTTACGTAATCGGGAAGTTTAGATATAGGTTTCCCGGTTGTTAAGTAATTTGTCAAGTTTTCTCTGGCCAGACGGACATATGGATCCATGGAGTTTAATTTTTCTTCATATCTGTGTTTCCTGTTTTTTTCTAAGATTTCAAGTATGGAAGTGCCCTTTGAAGTAACATCAAATTTCATAACGCCGTATCCTACACCGAAGGGTCCTTCATAGCTTAAAAGATTGCCTTTGAATTTCTTACCGTCAAAGGCTCCAAGGAGAATGAGCACAGAACGTCTTGCACATTCTCCGGCATCCTGTATTACACTTTTATCTATGCTGAAAGTATCCTCTACGCTTCCCTTTTTGAGGTCATTTAAAAATTCTCTGTCGAATTTTTCACCATTTGGACTATAACTATAAGGTCCTTCTTCTTTGAGTCTGTGAGACAGATCTCCACTTGCAATAAATACTGCGTTTCTGCCTAGTTCATCTACAGATTTGCTTATTATCATGCCAAATTTGTAGAGCTCTATATCATCTATTGGTGCATAAGTTATATGAACGAGTCTATAATTTGTATAGTTTTTATTTACAAAATAAAGTGGAACAATAGCTCCATGATCTAAGACTGTAGATCTGTGGTATCTAGACAACAATGAGTTATCAGCCATTACAACGGGAATTTTTTGTGATATTGAAGTCTGATATATTTTATCTGTGAGTTCTTTATCGATAGAGAGTTTCATGGATACACTACCTGCACCAAAGTCTTTAAAACTGCCGCTTACACTGTCACAAAAGGTAAGTGCTACAGCATCCCTGAACATGGTGCCATGTGGTGTAATTACTATTATGGTATCAGGAGATTTTTTTGCAATATCCTTTGATACTTCGTTTAAACTGTTTATGGTATCAGCTATTTTATTTTCCTCACCCCTGCCTACTTCAGGAATTATTATGGGAGGGTGGGGGGACAAGTAAAAACCATTTATACTCAACAAAATCACCTCGAAAATAATTTATCTGATTAATAGAGTTTTTATAATAATAATACTCTTTTTTACTAAATAGTTATAGGTATAAAAGTAATTTTTTAAAAGAATACAATATGTATAAATAAATATAGTAGAATTAGTCACTATGTAAGATGAATTTACGGAATACATGTGCTATTCTATGGTTAATGTAAATGTTTAATTAAAGGGAGGCAGAGTAAATGGAAATTATAGGGGAATTAATAAATACCAGCAGAAAACTGATATCTGAAGCTGTGAAAAAGAAAGATGGACAGTATATAAGGTATATTGCAAAACTTCAACAGGAGAGTGGAGCTACATATATTGACGTGAACTGCGGCACGTTTATGCAGGCTGAGGTTGAAATTATGAAATGGCTAGTAGACAATGTGCTTAAAGGGTGCAGCTTGCCTCTTTGTATAGATAGTCCAAACCCTCTTGCTTTAGATGCTGGACTTGGAAAGTCACAAAATGGAAGGCCTATGATAAATTCTATAACAGGTGAGGATGAAAGATGGAGTGCGGTACTTCCGCTGATAAAAAAATACAATTCCAAAATCATAGCTCTTTGTATTGATAATACCGGAATGCCAAAAACACAAGAAGATAGACTTAGAATTGCAGAATACCTTGTTAGCAGGCTTACAGATGAGGGAATTGACATTCATGACATATATATAGATCCTCTTATAAAACCTATAAGTGCAGGACAAAAGCATGGAGTAGAAGTACTTGATGCCATAGAGGAAATTATGGCAAAATACCCTGGGATACACACTGTCTGCGGGCTTACAAACATATCTTACAGCCTTCCTGCAAGAAAATTACTGAATAGGACATTTATGATACAGACCATGGCAAGGGGAATGGATTCCTATATTTTGGATCCGACAGATAATGAAATGAGAGCCTCGCTTATGGCATCTCAGACATTGATGGGCCAGGACAGGTTTTCAAGGAAATTTATCAAAGGTTTTCGCGATGGCATATATAAATAATAAATTTGGATTTGTGTTTTTAGTCTGAAAAAAGGAGGCAAAATAAAGTGAATTTAATTATTTTTGGAGGATTTCTCGGTTCAGGAAAAACAAGTTTAATATTGTCTCTGTCACATTTCCTGCTGGAAAACAAAAATTCAGTTAAATCAAACGTGGTGATTATTGAGAATGAGATTGGAGAAATTGGAGTTGATGATAAGGTTCTTGAATACAGTGGCTTAAGTGTCAGAGAATTATTTTCAGGATGTATATGCTGCCAGCTTTCTTCAGATCTTATAATTACATTAAATGATATTCATGAAAAAATAGATCCTGAATGGGTAATTATTGAAACCACGGGATTGGCTTATCCTGGTAGAATATTGAGTACATTGAAGGAGTATGGAAAAAACATAGATAGTATAAAAATTGTAACAGTAGTAGATGGAGAGCGTTTTAAGGAGCTCATTGTTGTAACGCCTGTACTTATAACTAATCAAATAGCAGATGGGGATATAATACTTATAAACAAAATGGATTTAGTTAAAGAAAAAGAATTAGAGCAAATAAAAAATCATGTGAAAAAGCTTAATCCAACGGCTAGTTTGCATATGTTGTCTGCAAATACAAGTACAGATAAAGATATATGGAAAGAGGTGACTGGAAAATATGAATGATATCCATAGAGATCATTTCCATGGAATTTTTTATGGAAGGTTTAAGGAGACACCTGCAGTATTTTCCTATTCCAATTCTTTTGAGTTCAAAAATGAATTTACAGGAGATGAAATCAGAGATAGTATTTTAGAATTTATGAATAATGTTAAAAAATGGGTACAGAAGAATAAATATTTTATAGGACATTTAAAGGTTTTTGCAAAGAGTGAAAATAATTTTAATATCTGGATTGCGACTACTGGTAAAAAAATTAATGTAAAAGAATTATCAGGACAAGATGAAAGCAATATTAAGCATATTGACTTAAATATTACACTGATTGTTTTTGGAACTGATGAGGAAAGTTTAAAGTCAGAGGCCTTAAAAAATCTGAATAAAAGTTTATCCATTGATTCAGAGGAGAGAAATGTATGAGATCTAAATTTCAATCTTTGGTAAAAGAAGCAATTGAATTAAAGGCTGATCATGCAGCGATGATAGATGTATCACAGATTAAATTTTATGAGGATGCCAGAAAGGCATGTGAAAAAAATGTCTGCGGCAATTACAACACCAACTGGATGGGACCACCAGCTGTAGGTCCAATTGATGAATTGATAGCTAAAGCTAAAGGATATAATGAGGGACTTCTAATACAGACAGTACATCAACTGTCAGGTACCTTTGACCTAAAGGGAATGAAGGCTTCAGCTCAAATTCATGAGGAAATATTTAGAAAAATTCTTTCTCACGTGAGGGCTAAATACAAGTTTAAAGAGATATTGCCTTTAAGTGCTGGATGCTGCAGGCTCTGCAAGGTATGTACCTATGTTGAAGGAACTGAGTGCAGATTTCCAGACAGGGCGCTTTCGTCCTTGGAGGCCTATGGAATTGATGTAATAGCTCTTGAAAAAAGCTGCGGGATTCCATATTATAACGGGTTGAATACAATTTCTTATGCAGGGTTAATACTTTTCAATGAAGGTTAATGTTTTAAGTTATATTATTTAATTTATGATAAAAAAGTTAACATCAAGATTTTTATGTTTATTAAAGGGAGGATATGTTATGAGTAAAAAGTTAGTTGATGCAATGGCAAATCTAGATGAAGACATGGTACTTTCGGAAGTAAAAAGATTGAAGGAAGTTGGAACTGCTCCACTTGAAATCATAGGTTATTTACAGGAAGGTATGTCAATTGTGGGGAAGAAATTTGAGGAAAAGGAGTATTTTCTTTCAGAGCTCATTATGTCTGCAGAAGTGTTTAATGAAGCTTCACAGCTAATCGGCGGGTTGGATCAATCCACTGATTCCAAATATGGCAAATTTGTAATAGGAACGATATACGATGATATCCATGACATAGGAAAAAATATTGTATCTACTGTGATGAGAAGCAATGGGTTTGAAGTCATAGATCTGGGGGTTGATGTACCTACTTCAAAATACATTGAAGCCATAAAAAAGTATAAACCTAAGGTTATAGGAATATCCTGTCTTTTAACTACCTGTTTTAACAATATAAGAGAGTGTATAAAAACTATAGAAGATGCAGGACTTCGAAAGGACTTGAAAATATTGATAGGTGGAGGGCCTGTAGATGAAGCCACAGGTAAGTATGCAAATGCAGATATGGTATGTAAGGATGCCCAGCAAACTGTAGACTTTTGTAAAGAAATTATGGGAGGTGCAGCAAAATGAAAAGCAACCAGGAATTATATAATGAACGGCTGAATAGATTAAAAAAAGCATTAGCACTTGAAAAAACGGATAGAACACCCGTTATATTAATGATGGATGGATTTTGTGCCAAACATATGGGAGTTAAAATGTCTGAGTTTTGCAAGAGCATTAAAATATCCAACAAAGTGATATTGAATTCATTGAAAGCTTTTGGAGAGGTAGATGGAGTAAACTCTTCTTATGCTGCAGGTCCTATATTTCCTTTGGTGTTTATGTCAAAAGTAAGACTTCCAGGCCGTGAGCTGCCGGATGATATGCTGTGGCAGTTGGATGAAGCCGAAATGATGACTGTAAAAGATTATGATGTTATTTTAAATAAAGGATGGAATGATTTCAAACAAGATTATCTTAAAAACAGATTACAAGTCGATGTGGATGGTATTACAAGTGATTTGCTTTATGCATCTCAGGCAGATAAAAATATTGAAGATTCCGGTTATGTAGTATACAGTCCCTTTGTAACATTAACTGCTAATGAAGCTCTGGGTGGGGGACGTTCACTTTCAAAATTCATGATGGATTTATATAGAATGCCGGATAAAGTGGAAGCTGTTTTACAAGTTATCCAGAAGGAAAACATGGATGAATTGAGGAAACAGATGAGAGCTGTCAAGCCTACTGTGGTGTTTTTATCCCCTGCAAGAGGAGCCAGCGAATTCTTTTCACCTAAATTATGGGAACGTTTTGTATGGAAATATATTAAAGGTGCAGCAGATATAATCATAGAAGAAGGTGCAGTGTGTGATATTCATTGCGATGGGAACTGGGAAAGAGATTTGGATTATTTCAAGGATTTTCCCAAGGGTAAAATTGTATTTGAAACAGATGGTGTAACTGATATTTATAAGATAAAAGATAAATTGGGAAATCGTGAGTGCATCAAGGGAGATGTGCCGGCAGGGAAACTTGTTCTTGGAACTTCTGATGAAGTATACGATTATGCCTCCAGGCTTGTCAAGGACATGGGAGATGGGTTTATATTATCTAGTGGATGCTCTATACCTCCTAATGCAAAGCCTGAAAATGTAAAAGCCATGATTTCTGCAGCAACTGGAAAGTAAGTGGATTCTTGAGTCGATATAAAAATTGATCATGGGAAAGCATTTCTTATAAGCAAACTCCATTTGAACCTGAGAATCACTTGATTGAAGTTCAAAGCTCAAATGTAATATTTAACTAATTATCTGGAATTAGAATTGTTTGGGCTTTGAACTTTGTTGATTCTTTTTTTAAAACTGCATTCCACGGGCAAATTCTAGATTGAAATGCTTTTGTGCCCCCAGTTCAATATAGGTTACTTTATTTGCAATTCTATCTGCCCGTTCAAATTCACTTTGTGATAAGAGGGCAAGTTTTGCACCGCTGCCGGCGGCATTTCCCACTAGTTTGATTTTAGATTCCAGTTCTTTGGGAATAAGGCCTATTGTACAGGCACTGTGCGGATTCATGTAATTTCCAAAAGCACCGGCCAGGAGAACTTCTTTAATATCGTCTAGATTTATTCCAAGATTTTTTATGAGTATTTTAATACCAGCCGAAATCGCTCCTTTTGCCAACTGAAGTGAAGTGATGTCTTTTTGCGTTACCAATATAGGATTGTCATGGGCAGTTTCGGATTCAGATACCATTAAAAAGGCATTTGCATTATTGTAACTTATTATGCGATCACTGTATTTTTTTGCCGCGGGATTGGTGAATTTATCCGGTGATAATAATTTACCTCTTTTATTGATAAGGCCAACTTTTACAAATCCTGCAATGATATCTAAAAGTCCAGAGCCGCATATTCCTCGGGGCTTTTCGTTACCAATAACTGTATAAGTCATTTCTTTTCCAAAATATACATGATCTATAGCCCCATTAGCTCCTCTCATTCCACTGCTTATTTGGGCTCCCTCAAAAGCAGGACCTGCTGCAGTAGAACAGGACACGAGTTTTTTAGAAGAACCTAGTACCATTTCACCGTTGGTTCCTATGTCAACGGCTAATTTTATATCTTTGCTTTTATCCATATCTGTAGCTAAAATTACAGCTACTGTATCAGCTCCTACAAACCCGGCAATAGTAGGCAGTGCAAATACTCTTCCATTAGGGTTTATGTTTAATTTTAATTCTAATGAACTTAATTTTACACTTTCATTTACTACAGGAACATAGGGAACAGCTGCTATATACCGTGGAGTTAAACCCAGAAAAAGATGATGCATGCAGGTATTTCCCACTACAGTTGAGACGTATATATCATCTTTTTTTACGTTTGATTTTTGTGATACATTATCTATTAGTTCATTTAGCAATTTTACAATAGTAGACTGGAGTGATTCTAAACCGTTGTTATTTTGATTGGCATAGTTTGTACGAGAAATTACATCTGCGCCAAATTTAATTTGGGGGTTGAGTGAAGATGAAACAGCGAGCTCCTTTCCACTGTATAAATCCATTAGATATCCAACTACGGTTGTAGTTCCAATGTCAAAGGCTATACCAAACATTTTATGGCAGGTATCACCCTCTTCTATTCCCAGGATTTCATCTTTACCGATTACCACAGTTACTTTATTGCATGCCTCACGGAGCTTGTCAGGCAATTGGCGCAGAGTTGAAATCCCAATTTTTAGATTCTTATATTCAGAATTTTTTAAAGTGAGTTTTTCTCTTAAACGATTCAAGTCGGATTTTTGGTTTTTTAGAGAAGGAGCGTCTAGCTGAATGAAATCTTTTTTTAAAAGAGGAAGTAGGTCGGATTTTTTTTCAACAGATGACTGTAGTATGTTATAATCTGTATTTTTTCTCATGTTCAATTCTACAATCATATTGTCGTGGATTTCTGTTAGACAAGCTAGATGTATATTTTTTAAGATTTCATTTTTACTGAGATGTTCCAATTCTTTTTTAAGTGTTTCAATTTTGGGACTTAGAACTTTGACAGCACATTTACCACATTTTCCTATTCCGCCGCAGGGAAAATCAAAATCCAATCCTGATTTTACAATTGCGTCCTTAAGAGTGCTTCCTTCAGGAATGGAGATTTTTTGATTTATAGGTTTAAAAGTAATTACGTAATTATTCATGAATAACACCTCCATAAATATCCATATATTTAAAAATCATAAAAGTTAGGGTGAGGCTCAAAATTGTAGTAGTGTCATTTAGGTCTATGTTCATTATCTGCTGAATTCTTTTCAAGCGATGAGACAGAGTACTTCTGCAGATGTTTAAATTACTGGCTGTTTTCAATTGGTTTTTTTCATTTAATAGATATGTGTAAAGGCAGTGAAGATAGTTTGTATTATTGATCTTGTCGTATTTTATCAGTGCAAATATTGAGGCATGACAGAACTTTTTTAAATCCTCCTGCCGGGAACAGATCTCTAATAGATGGTATATTGCTAGATCTTCATAGTAAAAGAGAAATTTATCTTTTATAAGTCTTATTCCAAGTTCAATGGACTTTACTGACTGTTCATAGTAATTTTTTATATCAGCTATGTTATGGAAACAGCGGCTTAGTCCGCCATAGATATTATTGCTTTTAAAAAAAGTTATTAATCTTGAAAAAGTGTGTTCAATATTGAAGATTTTATCTTTACGATTTATGAGTGCAACAATAAAATCATTATATATAATTATTTTAGATCCGGGGAGCATATATTCAATTGTGTCCATTACCTGGTGTAGTGAAGTGTGAACAAACTTATTCTGGGGAACAAATATTACAAGTACATACAGGTTATAATAGAAGTTTAAATCTAAGAAATTTAATCTATCTTCTATTGTTTTTTTATTGTTTTCACTGCCATCGAGCAGATCTATTATAAAATTTTCATATCTAAACCCCTTTGCATTTTGAAAAAACCTGTTTTTTTGCATTTCGGAAGATATTATTCTGCATAAGAGTATAATTAGGTCCATGTCGTTTCTGGAAAAAGGCTTTTCATATTCCAAAGATGTAAGATAAGCCACCACTGTGTTGTTGATCTTTATATTTGATATTATTCTTGGAATTCTAAATTTATCCTTATTCATGAATACAGGAGAATTATTTTTGTGAATTATTTCTATAAATTTTTTGATATTGTGTTTGGATGTAAAGTTATAAGAACAATAACCTTTAGTTAGAAGTTCAACCCATATTGGATCATCTACTTTTGCATTCTTTGAAGAAGCAATTAGTTTAAAACTTAGATCTAGAATACATATAGGATTTCCAAGTATCTCATATCCAACGTTTACAATATGTTGAATACCTTTTCCACTGATCAGTGCATTTAGTAATTTGGATGAATTAATATCTGATTCCTGATATTCTATAATAATCTCCTGTATTTCATTGAAAATTTTAAATATATTTATCTTATCGTCTAACACTATTAGATTTAACATAGGTTTTTTTGCGTATTTAAAAGTCATAAGGTTATTTGAAATACAAAGTATATTGACAGTACTATTCTGAGGCAAAACCTTTGGAAAATCTGAATCCTTTCCTACATATAGATAATCTGGGTTAAAAAAAGATTGACTTTCACTGAGAAATTTTACGGCTTTAATTGATATGTCTTCTTTTTGACATATATATAACTTGGGATTATATTTATTTATTTTATTTAAAAGACTGTGCATAGTTAAATTCATGTTGGACACTCCCCATATAGAAATAATAAACTATTATGCATTGGATTTAAAGGTATAATTTATAAATAAGAAGCATAAATTTTAAATTTAAATAAAATTGAGAAAATACATATAAAATGCACATAATGCTTATTTTTATATTGAAATTTGTTCATTGTGTATGGTGTTTTATTGATGTATTTATGATAGGTTATATACAAAGGGTTCATTTTTATAGATTAGAGGGTAGGGATATCTTATGAACAGAACACTTGTGAAAGCAATGGCAGAATTAAATGAAGATATAGTTATTGAGGAGGTAAAGTCTCTTATAAAAAACAATGTTCCGGTATTGGAAATTATTCAGTATTTACAGAGGGGAATAGAGAGCGTAGGAAAGAATTTTGAAGAAAAAAAGTATTTCATGTCTGAACTCATTATATCTGGGGAGATATTTAAAGAAGCTTCACAAATACTTAGGAAGGAATTTCCTTTGAATACTTCAGAACAGGGAAATTTTATTATAGGAACTATATATGGGGATATACATGATGTAGGCAAAAATATTGTTGCTACTGTCATGAAAAGTAATGGCTTTCGTGTAATAGATCTAGGTACGGACGTAGCTACTGAAGAATTTATAGAAGCAATTAAACAATATAAACCCAAGGTAGTTGGAATTTCATGTCTTCTTACAAACTGCTTTGATAATTTGAGGGAATGTATACAATCAATTCAAAATAAAGGGCTTAGAAAGGATTTAAAGATTTTAATTGGAGGAGGACCTTTAGATGAATATGTGCGTAAGTATGTAAAAGCTGATATGTTGTGCAAAACCATTCAAGAAACTGTTAGATACTGTAAAAAATTATATCGATTGGATTGAATTAGTTGAGTTGTATTTATATATAACACTATGCTATAATAAAATTTAATACAATTTATACTTTAGAGGTGATAACATGCCAATAAAAATAAGAGATGATTTACCAGCTGCTGAAATTTTGAACAATGAAAATATATTTGTCATGCCTGAAAATATAGCATTTCATCAAGATATCAGGCCTCTTAAGATAGCTATTTTAAATTTGATGCCAATTAAAATTACCACAGAAGTACAACTTTTGAGACTTATAGGTAATACTGCGCTGCAAATTGAAGTCGAATTACTCCATCCCAAAACTCATATATCTAAAAATACTTCGGAAGAGTACCTAACTAACTTCTATAAAACTTTTGATGATGTAAAAGATGAGAAGTTTGATGGATTGATTATAACCGGAGCTCCAATAGAACATCTGAAATTTGAACAGGTGAATTATTGGGAAGAGCTTGAGAATATAATGGAATGGAGTATACACAATGTATACTCCACTTTGCATATATGTTGGGGAGCCCAGGCGGGATTATATTATCATTATGGTATTCCCAAATATAGTTTAAAGGAGAAGATGTTTGGAGTATTTAAGCATAGGGTGGTACAAAAGGATGTTAAATTGGTCAGAGGGTTTGATGATGAATTTTTTGCCCCTCACTCTAGATATACAGAGGTTAGAAGAGAGGATATCGAAAAAGTAGACGAGTTGACTATAGTTGCAGAATCAGATGAAGCAGGAATATACCTGGTATTAGATAAAAATGCAAGGCAAATTTTTGTTATGGGACATTCTGAATATGATCCCCTTACTTTAAAATCAGAGTATTTAAGAGACAAGGCCAAGGGAAGTAATATAAAGATACCAAGAAATTATTTTCCACAGGATGATCCTGAGGAAGATCCAGTAGTAAGATGGCGGGGACATTCCAATCTGTTGTTTTCAAACTGGCTGAATTATTATGTTTATCAAGAAACTCCATATGACTTAAATAAAATAGAACCTTTAAAAAGATTGGATAGAATCAGATAAGTTAGAGGAGGGTAAAAATCGTTGTAGTTAAATGGAATCAACGGTATATTATGAATTTAAATGAAAATGTAAAAGAAGCAGTAGGTTTTATAAGTTTAAATATGAAATTGAAACCTAAAATAGGAATTATACTTGGTTCTGGTTTGGGAAATATAGCGGATGAAATTGAAAGTGCTGAAATCTATAGATATAGGGATATACCTCATTTCCCTGTTTCTACAGTACAGGGTCATAAGAACCGCCTTATGATAGGAAAACTTGAGAATAAAGCTGTGTTTGCCATGCAAGGAAGATTTCATTATTATGAAGGGTATTCTATGAAAGATATAATTTTTCCTATTATGGTCATGAAAATGATAGGCATTGAATCCATCATAGTTACCAATGCTTCAGGTGGAATAAATAAAAATTACAGCAGTGGAGATTTGATGCTCATAAAAGACCATATAAATCTATCAGGACAAAATCCACTTATAGGACAGAATATGGATGAATTTGGTTCTAGATTTCCGGATATGTCTGAAGCCTATGATAAAGGACTTAGAGAAATGGCAAAAAAGGCGGCATTTAAATTGGGAATTTCTCTTCAGGAGGGAGTATATGTATATATGACCGGCCCCAGCTATGAAACACCAGCGGAAATAAATATGTTGGGCATACTTGGTGGAGATGCAGTGGGGATGTCTACAGTTCCTGAGGTAATTGCAGCCAATCACAGCGGTATGAAAGTTTTGGGAATATCCTGTATAACAAATATGGCAGCAGGTATATTGAATCATAGATTGAGCCATGAAGAAGTTATAAAAACTTCTGCTGCTGCCAGTAAGAAATTTATAAATTTTACTAAAGAAATAATTAAAATAATATAGTAATGACACCAGATCACAGGTGGATTTGGTGTCATTTATCTTTTTAATACAAACCTCATATTTAACTGTATAATATGTCAATATCATTTTTGAAGCAGTTTTTCATTTCTGGCATTTACTTCTGCAATATGGTGAAGTACCAATTTTATAGCTATGACGTCATCCAGATATCCAAAAGGGAATACATAGTCGGGAATAATATCAATTGAAAGTATGAAATACAAAAGCCCGCTTCCAAGTAGAATACGAATTTCTTCAGGAGAAGTGTCATTACAAAATTTTTCATACATCTGTTTTAGCTCATCTACAAACAGTCCACTTCCGTTTACGGTATTTATCTTTTCTTTAAAATTCTTATATACAATGTTTTTACCTTCTTTTGTAGCAGCATATTTTTTGTATTTTTCAAGTTCCTCTTCTATTTTGCATAGATCATAGTGGTAATCAAGCAGATTTGAAAATTTTAAAAGTTCCTGAATGTTTTTTATAAAGGAAGGCGAGTTTATAAAATTTTCATTGTTTAAAATGTCTATGTCATATCCATCTGCTATCAGTAGTTTTTCTATGGATACATTTAAGCATCTGGCAAAACTTTGAATATGTTTCATATTCGCACGTTGTTTTCCATTCACAATTCTTGAAATAGTTGAAGTGTCTATTCCACTTAAAGCACTGAGTTTACGCATAGAAAGCGAGTTTTTTTTCAATAAATCCCTGATGAGGGCGCCGAGTTCAGATTTTCTCTCATACACACTTTATTCACTCCTTAATTTATTAGACGATTGCCTTGTAATTATATTACCTATAGTAGATTATATGCACTAAAGTTTCGATTAGTATATAAAAAAACTGTTGAAATTATTTCAACAATAATTTGAGATATAAGCAACAATTTCAGGGTAAAAGTATAGTATATATTATCAGCTATTATCAGGACAATATATGGAGGTGCAGATAAATGAACCAATTAGATGAAAATAGTTTAAATGGGCTTAATGTAGGCAACTTAAAATTTGAGAATACAGCAGTCAGGGAAAAAAATAATAAGTTAAAATTAAATATGGCGGTGTTGGCCCTTATAGGTCCCGGCGTTTTGGCTGCAATGGGGGATAATGATGCAGGAGGAATTATTTCCTATTGTATGACCGGTGCTAAATTTGGCATAAGTTTATTTATACCTCTTACTATTTGTCTTAGTGTGCTGACGTATACAGTTCAAGAAATGTCCATGAGGCTTGGAAATGTCAGTCAGAAGGGATTTATGCTCCTTATTGGTAAATATTATGGTAAGTTTTGGATGAAATATCACCTATATACTTTACTCATTGAAAATATTTTAATGTTGACTACTGAATTCATGGGAATGACGGCAGGCCTTATAATGATTGGTATACCTCTCTGGCTGGGAACTGTTATTAGCCTGGTATTCATGTTATCAATTATAACTTTCAAGGGCTATTTAAAAAAAGAGAAAATAGCACTTTTTATGGGAATTGTCAATATAGTATTTGTTATAATTGCATTTATGGTTAAACCTGATCTACAGTCTATATTAAATACCTTTGTAAAATGGAATTGTAATGTATACAGCCCTGATCTACTATGGTATATTGTTGCAATTATAGGAAATTCAGTAGCGCCCTGGATGATATTTTTTCAGGGAAGTGCCTGTATAGATAGGGGAGCGGTTGCAGAGCACATACGTATTGGACGTGTTGATACCCGTATAGGATGTATAGTTCAAGTGATAATAGCTCTTTGCGTAATTATTTCCGGTACCGCATTATTTGGTCAAATGGGGAATATGGAAAGCGCTGGGCCCAATCTAATAATAAAGGCCATTGGAGCTAATACCGGAAAAACAGCCGCAGTACTGTTTGCAGCAGGCTTATTTAACGCAGGGCTTATTGCATCTATAACAATAGCCTTATCTTCTTCCTGGTGTACTGCGGAAGCTTTTAAATGGAATCACAGTTTAAACGACAGTATAAGTGAAGCGCCTAAATTTTATGCTGTATATATTGGAAGTGCTCTAATAGCAGCTTTTATTATGCTAATACCAAATCTTCCTTTGAATTGCATGGCACTTTTAACGCAGATTATAGGAGGTATTTTGATAATCCCCATATTGATTTTTCTAGTAATATTTACGAACAAAAAAGAGATAATGGGAAGCTACAAAAACAGTTTTTTTGTGAATATCAGGGTCTGCATAGTTGCAGTTCTATTGATTGGGACAGCTTTGTTGTTTATAGTGCATTCTTTTGTATTGTAATACCATTATTTTGCAATCAAAATTGGGATGGAAAGTTTGTGTTTTACCTTATCTGTTATTGTGCCAAATAGTATATCGGCTATGCCATGATGACCATGGGTACCGAATATGATCAGATCAGCATGATGTTTTTCCACAATTTTGACAAGAGATTTTTCTGCCTTTCCATAACCTACTTCTGGGATAACACTTTGGAAACCCAGTGATTCTAATTTTTCCACATACATGTTAAGTCTCTCAATATCTCTTTTACTTTCTACATCATTTGCTTTTTTACCGTATATGCTGGCACTTACACTTTCCACTATGTGAATTAGGATTAAATTACTGTCTTTGCTGCAAAAATTTACAGCCTGAGATAATACGTCTCTGTCATTTTTACTGAAATCAAGAGCTAATGCAATACTATTGTAAGGTTCAATTTTATTTATTTCAGGAAAGAGTACGTCACCGTGTATATCAACTGCATCCCTGTTTCCTGATTTGGAAATTATAGGTTCAAATATTATATAAACTAGCAAGATGCCCATCATTATGCAAATTGTTATGGATAGATATTCGAAAGATTTTAAATTGCTTTTAGACATCCATTCCATAAGTGTTTCGATAACAAGTCTCACATTTAAGTATATTATTAAAATAGATAAAAGCCATGCAAGTATTTGTGCCTTCTTGGAAATGGCAAATCCCTTCATTAAATTCTTACTGCTGACAAAATGTATAAGAGGAATTAAGGCAAAGGCCAGCTGAAGACTGAGTATCACCTGACTTATTATAAGTAGTTCTCCTGTAGCTGAATCGCCAAAATAGATTATAGTTAAAATTGAGGGTATTATTGCAAGTATTCTTGTGATAAGTCTTCTTACCCAGGGCTGAACTCTAAGATGAATAAAGCCTTCCATTACGATTTGACCTGCGTAAGTGCCAGTTATAGTTGAAGATTGTCCGGCGGCAATTAGAGCAACGCCGAATAAAATAGGAGCTAAAGTGCTTCCCAGAACAGGCTCAAGAAGTTTGTGGGCTTTTAAAATATCATCTACCCCGTAGTTGCCGCTTCTATGAAATACCGAGGCAGCTAGTATGAGTATTGCTGCATTTACGAGAAAAGCCAAATTTAATGCTACCAGTGAATCTATGTTATTGAATTTAACAGCCTGTTTTAGACCGCTTTCTGTTCTCTCTATGTTTCTTGTCTGTACAATGGAAGAATGAAGATAAAGATTGTGCGGCATTATAGTGGCTCCTATTATACCTATAGCTATAAAAAGTGCATCTTTATTTGGAAGATTTGGTATAAATCCTAAAGCTATTCCGTGATAGTCGGGTTTTGATATGATAATTTCTATAAAGAAGCTTATACCTATTATGGCAATTAAACCTATGATAAAAGCTTCCATTTTTCTGATGCCGAATCTATCCAGAAATAGGAGAAGTAGTGTGTCAAATCCGGTTATGATTACGCCATATATTAGTGGAAGGTTAAATATTAAATTTAAACCTATAGCTGTCCCTAAGACTTCTGCAATATCCGTGGAAACAATGGCGATTTCACATAAAATCCATAATATATAATTTACAGCTGTGTTGTAGTGGCTTCTGCATGCTTGAGCTAAATCCTTGCCGGTTATAATACCCAATCTTGCACATAGGGTTTGAAAAAAAATTGCCATTATGTTGGATATTAATATTACCCATATGAGATTGTAGCCAAATTTACTTCCACCTGCAATATCTGTAGCCCAATTGCCCGGATCCATGTAGCCGACGCTTACCAGGTATGCAGGGCCTATAAAGGCCATTAATTTTTTATAAAAGCTTTTTCCCTTTGGAATTTCAATTAAATTGTTATTTTCTCTCATAAGTATGCCCCCTCAAAGCTAAAGGTAATTTTTAAGATTTGCTAAATACTATTATAATAGGATTTAATATACTTTGCATTATTAAAATTTTATAAAATATGAGGTGAGTTTAACAAACAGTTATATTTTTCAGTTGCAGAAGGGGAAATCCTTGGATATAATAATAAATAGATGAGTATAATTGTGGAGGTGTATATTATTAATAAAAATAATAATTTAAATGAACAAATTAGGGTGGACAAAATTAGATTGGTTGGGGAAAAAGAGAGTACAATTTTAAAAACCAGAGAGGCTCTGGAAATGGCTAGGGAAAGAGGCATGGATTTAGTGATGGTTTCACCTCAGGCAAAACCGCCGGTGTGTAAAATCATGAATTACAGCAAATTTCTCTATGAACAATCTAAGAAGGCCAAAGTGGCCAGAAAAAATCAAAAAATTGTTGAAATGAAGGAGATTAGGTTAAGTGCTACTATTGAATTGAATGATATAGAAATTAAAGCCAATAATGCAAAAAAATTTTTAAATAAGGGCAATAAAGTAAAAGTTTCTATAAGATTTAGGGGAAGGCAAAACAACTACACCAATTTAGGAAGAAAAGTAATGGATGTGTTTTTGGATAAGGTAGAAGAAAGTGCGTCGGTGGAAAGAGCACCTAAATTGGAGGGAAACAACATGTTTATGATTCTAGCTCCCAAAAAGTAGTACTTTTTAAATAGAGTAGAGTAAAAATCAGGGTTTGATAATTTCAGACCCTGATTTTATTTTATGTAAAAATGTAAAGTCAATTGAGTATTATTAATTTTAACAAACATATTTACAAAAGAAAGTAAGTATATTATAATAAATACATAAATGATATTGAATATCATTATCCTTTGCTAATGAAATTCGATATCTTATGTTAATGATCTTCATTTAGCTATACATAATCAACAGCTCATTAGTTTAGGAGGAGAAAATAAAGTGGGAGGGGAGTATAAATGCCAATTACCATGATAAGAGTTGGAGAATCAGGCAGCATTAAAAATATCACAGGCAATGATAATACCCGTCGACATTTGGAGAACCTGGGATTTGTCCAGGGGGAAAATGTAACTGTAGTAGCTGAAATTGCCGGAAATATGATAGTCAATATCAAAGATGCTCGAATTGCATTAAATAAAGCAATGGCAAATAAAATTATTGTGTAGTATGATTTTTCATTTATATTTAGGGAGGGAGTTAGAAACATGAAAACATTGAGAGATACAAAATGCGGTGAAAATGTCACTGTAGTTAAGGTTCACGGAAAGGGTGCCGTTAAACGTAGATTTATGGATATGGGACTTACAAAGGGGACAGAGATCTATATACGTAAGGTAGCTCCACTGGGAGATCCTGTTGAGATTAAGGTAAGAGGTTATGAGCTCAGCCTGAGGAAAGAAGAAGCGGAGATAGTAGAGATCAGTTAGTTGAGTATTTTAGGTAATTGACGCCGATTAGGAGGGATGTAAATGTCAATTAAAATTGCTCTTGCCGGTAATCCAAACAGCGGTAAGACTACAATGTTTAACGATTTAACCGGCAGCTCTCAGTATGTTGGTAACTGGCCGGGTGTTACAGTGGAGAAAAAAGAGGGAAAACTTAAGGGCCGTAAAGATGTTATTATTCAGGATTTGCCTGGTATTTATTCTCTTTCACCTTATACGTTGGAAGAAGTGGTTTCCAGAAATTATCTTATAAATGAAAAGCCGGATTCCATTATAGATATTGTTGATGGCAGTAATATTGAAAGAAATCTCTACCTTACTACACAGCTTATAGAAATTGGTGTACCTGTTGTAATGGCCTTGAATATGATCGATGTTGTAAGAAAAAATGGAGATACAATAAATATAAAAAAACTGGGAGATGCTCTTGGCTGTGAGGTAATAGAAACATCAGCGTTAAAAGGTATTGGTTCAAAGGAAGTAGCTGAAAGGGCTATAGAACTTGCTAAATCCAAAACAGCTTATTCTGCACCTCATATTTTTTCAGAGCCTCTGGAAAAAGCTTTAGCACAGATTGAAAGCATTGTCAGAGATAATATAAATGAAGTGAACGCCCGATGGATTTCCATAAAATTATTTGAACGGGATGAGAAGGTTCTAGAACAGGTAAGTCTCAGCGGGAATTTAAAAGAACGTATTGAAGAGATAATTTTAAGCTGTGAAAAGAAATTTGATGATGACAGTGAAAGCATTATTACCAATGAACGTTATTCCTATATAAGCAATCTTACAAAACAGGTACTGTACAGAAGAAATAAAGTCAAAGTTACAATGTCCGATAAAATTGATAAGATCATAACCAATCGAATTTTGGCCCTGCCTATTTTTGTGGCAATTATGTTTTTAGTTTATTATTTTTCCATTTCAACGGTAGGCGGTGCCATGACTGATTGGGTAAATGACAATTTATTTGGAGATTTTGTACCTAACAATGTAGAATGGATTTTAAACAGTATTGGGACGGCCGGCTGGCTGAATTCCTTTATCCTGGATGGTATTATTGCAGGAGTAGGCGCTGTGCTTGGGTTTGTACCTCAGATGGCAATGCTGTTTTTATGTCTTGCTATACTGGAAGACTGCGGTTATATGGCACGTATTGCATTTATAATGGACAGACTGTTTAGAAGGTTTGGGCTCTCAGGTAAATCCTTTATTCCGATTCTTATTGGGACAGGTTGTGGTGTACCTGGAATTATGTCCACCAGAACCATCGAAAATGAAAGTGATAGAAGAATGACGGTCATTGTAACTACATTTATTCCATGCAGCGCAAAGATTCCCATTATTGCACTTATTGCAGGTGCGCTTTTCCATGGAGCCGCTTGGGTTGCAACATCTGCATATTTTTTAGGAATTGCGGCAATTATTATTTCAGGTATTATTCTTAAAAAGACGAAGATTTTTTCGGGTGATCCAGCTCCTTTTATAATGGAACTTCCACCATATCATGTGCCGGGAGCAAAAGGTGTTTTAATCCATATGTGGGAGCGCTGCAAAGCTTTTATGAAAAAGGCGGGGACAGTAATACTTCTTGCCACGGTGCTTGTTTGGTTCCTTAGTTCCTTTAACTGGAGAATGCAGACAGTTGATATGGAACAGTCCATTCTTGCTAGTATAGGAAATGCAATTGCACCTATATTTGATCCGTTGGGCTGGGGAAATTGGAAGGCAGCAGTAGCTTCCATAACCGGATTGATGGCCAAGGAAAATGTGGTTGGAACTTTTGGAATACTTTATGGATTCTCTGAAGTTGCTGAAGATGGTGCACAGATGTGGGGGAACCTTCAAGCATCATTTTCGCTGCTTGGCGGATATTCACTTTTAGTTTTCAACTTGCTGTGTGCTCCTTGTTTTGCAGCTATGGGTGCAGTTCGTACAGAGATGAATTCAAGAAAATGGACGATGTTTTCCATTGGATATCAATGCGTATTTGCATATGTTGTATCCCTGATTATATTCCAGATTGGTTCATTTGTTACAGGGAAGGGATTTGGAATCGGTACAGCTGTAGCTATTCTTTTGATTATAGGATTACTTTATCTGATGTTTAGAAGACCTTACAGTGAGAGACATGGTGCCGAGGGTGTTGGAGAGCCTATAAGAGAAAAAGAGGTGGTATAATATGGCAACAGTTATAGTTTCAGTAGTATTGTTTGGCATAATTGGATTTTCTGCATACAAAACTTATAAGTCTCACAAAAGGGGCGGTGGCTGCAGCTGCGGCTGCTCGGGCTGCAGTAAATCCATTCAAAAATAAATTAATTTATAAAAAAGACATTGAATTAGTTCGATGTCTTTTTTACTATAAATTATTTTCAAGATGTTTTTTGGATTCTAAATACAGGACTTTTATAAACTTTTTAACGTTTATATGAATGGGGGTATTTGAAGAAATGTCATTTTGAAGCTGGAGCATTCTTTTTCTAACTTCAATGAAATCAAAAAATTCAGCAGCATATTTTTCAAATTTAGGATTGGAATAATCAGTGAGACCGAGGGAAGCTATATAATTTAATGACTGCATGACAGCTCTTCTGATTCTCTGCTCGGAAGCCTTAACTTCCTTCCGTACATTGATCAAACTACTATTTTCACTTAATTTTTCCTCTGCAATGTGAGTAAATAGTTCTTTAAGAGGAGGAAAAGTTGGAACTGTACTGGTTTTGTTATCGTTCTTATGGGTATATAAATATTTTATAATAGAAAGCAAATCCTTGCTTCCGCTTTCACCAATTACTCCTAAATCACTTAGGAGTAATTCACTGTATTCCAAAATGTTTTTATTTGTTGATATATTATTTTCTGAATTGTCTGTTTTTAAAGAGCTTATAGTATCCTGAATATGATTTATGGATTTTTCAAGTTTTATGTTAGAGATGACCCTTTTTATCACTTCAATAACCTCAATCTTATTTAGTGGTTTTGTAATATAATATTGAACTCCTAATAAATAGGCTTTGCCTATCATTTCTTTATTTTCTACTTGAGAGATCATTATTGATTTACCCTTAAAAGATGAATTTAGCTCGCTTATAGTTTGAAGGCCGTCTTTAATAGGCATTAAAAGATCAATTATCAATATGTCTACATTTTTATTGTGTAGAAAATCACTGCATATTAAAGAACCATTTACTGCTTCACCTACTACATTTCCCAAATTATTATTCTCGATAATTTCCTCCAGCATTGAACGAATGGCGTCATCGTCATCGGCGATAAAAAAGTTCATTATGTCATCCTCCTTACTAAACTTTTAATGGGAATTTCAATAGTAAAAATGGTTTGTTTATTTTTAGCTTCATTATTTAAAAAAATTTTACCTTTTAGGTTTGTAACTATTTCTTTTACATAAGAAAGGCCTATGCCTGTAGAAGGTTCTCCGAGTTCGTTGTATTTTGTAGTATAACCTGGTTTAAAAATAAGCTCTCTTTTTCTTTCGGGTATTCCACTTCCGTTGTCCTCTACTTTAAACACAATTGAACTATATGTTTTGTGGATGTAAATTTTTATAATACCGTTCCTTTCTATGGATTCTACGGAATTTGACACCAAATTATTTATAATTGACATTACTGTATAGCTGTGAAGTTCCGGTATATTTGAAGATATATCTGTTAAAAATTCAATCTTCTTTCCAAGGGATGCAGCGTATTTTCTATTAGTTTTAATCATTATGCTGGCAATTTCAATTACATTCATGTAATCTTTAGAATCCTCAGATAAAATGATTTTTGAGAGACCTGCATATATTCTCTGATTGTCTTTTTTTATTTCATGTACTTGTCCAGCAATATTTAACAACTCTTGAGATAATTTTTTTGAATTAAAGTCAGAATGGTTATTCTGAAGCCTTTCATATAAATTATAGCAATTTCTTGTAATATTTTCAGCATAGGAAAGAGATTTTTTTAATTGTATGGATTCAGCGTATAAGTTTGAAATGAGTAAAAACATGTATCTGTTTTTCTCTTCTTTTTCTTTTACTATAGTCCTGGCTTCATTTAATTTTATTATATTAAAAAATCCAAGTACAAAAAAACTTCTTGTGATGGCAATGATAAAAATTAGTCCTAGGGTATATGCTGAAATTGAATTTTTAAGTACTAGAAATCGTATTAATAGCTCTGTGGTAGAGGAAGTTATATCTACAAAAGTAGCTATTATTCCTATTAAAAGAGGTCTATTATGAAAGTTATTTATTTTTATAATATACAGTAAATACGAAAATACCAGATAATAAAAAAAGCTGGAAAATGTAGTAGAAAATCATTGTAAAATTGAAATCCACTTTTAAAAATATAATCAAGTGTGATTCTAAATACAACGGTAGATGTTCCAATTGCAATTCCATATAATACCAAAGGTATTTTTTTTACCCACAATAAAAAAAATAGAAATACTGCAGAACTGAAGCTTACACGAAAGGTGTTGTGAAATGGGTAGAATTTTAATTGACTTATTATGGGTAGTGAAAATGTCATTAGAATTAAAATATATAGATCGTCTTTTATGTTTTCATTAGTTTTCAAGTAGACACTCACCTCTTTAGCACAGTTTTAAGACATAAAACATTATACCATAAAATTGCAATTAATATTTGAAGTGTATGAAATAATATAGTCTTATATATTCATTAATTATAAAATTATAAAAATTTTGTGTATATTGAAGTATAATATAGTAGTTTTTTATATATTGGCATGTAATATGTAATAAGAAAATGTTTTCAAAGATATTATATGATTTATTATACAGGGAGTGATTTAAAATGAAGAGAAAGATTAAATGTGGACTAGCCACTCAGATCCTCATAGGTCTTATACTTGGAGTAATAGTAGGGGCTGTGTTCTACGGGAATCCAAATGTTAGTAAAATTCTACAGCCTTTTGGAACTATTTTTATAAGGCTGATTAAAATGATAGTTATTCCGATTGTAGTGTCATGTCTTATAGTAGGTGTTGCTGGAGTGGGGGATCTAAAAAAGATAGGCATTTTGGCGCTGAAAGCAATAGTGTATTTTGAAGTGATGACCACTATTGCTTTGATTATAGGAGTTGTAGTTGCAAATGTATTTCATCCAGGTACGGGGATTGATATGAGTTCACTTTCAAAAACAAGCATTGCCAGTTATATGAGCACTGCTAAGGAAGCTAGTAATAAGGGATTCATAGATACTGTAATCAATATAGTTCCAAGTAATATTGCGGAATCTTTGAGTAAAGGAGATATGCTTCCTATTATATTTTTCTCAGTTATGTTCGGACTTGGCATCTCTGCTATTGGAGAAAGGGGAAAAATTCTATTAAAATTCTTTCAGGGTACAGCAGACACAATGTTTTGGGTAACGAATATGATTATGAAAACTGCACCTATTGGAGTATTTGCACTTATAGGAGTTACTGTATGTAATTTTGGGCTCAAGTCTCTTATACCTCTTGGTAAATTAACTATAGTGGTTTATTCAGCTATGATTTTATTCATATTGGTATTTATGGGAATAGCGGCAAAAGTTGTAGGGAACAGTATATTTAAAATAATGAGAATACTAAAAGATGAAATTCTACTTGCCTTCAGTACTGCCAGTTCGGAAACAGTACTTCCAAAAATAATAGAGAAAATGGAAAAATACGGATGCCCAAATGCTGTTGTGTCCTTTGTAGTTCCTACAGGTTATACTTTTAATCTTGATGGATCCACTCTTTATCAATCAATTGCGGCTATATTCATAGCGCAGCTTTATGGTATACATCTTTCTATTGGAGCTCAGATAAGTCTGATAGTGGTGTTGATGATAACTTCAAAGGGCATGGCAGGTGTTCCTGGAGCCTCTTTTGTAGTATTACTTGCTACAGTAGGCACTGTAGGGCTTCCAGTAGAGGGGCTTGCTTTTATAGCCGGAATAGATCGTATTTTAGATATGGCAAGAACAGCAGTTAATGTTGTGGGAAATTCCCTTGCCAGTGTATTTGTTTCTACCTGGGAGCATAAATATGATAGAGAAAAAGGAAATAAATATTATGAAAGCATTATTAAAAATACGGATAAGGTGGACAGCAATATAACGGTCTAAAAGATATAAAGGTGAGAATATAAGAAATATTAAATTCTCACCTTTATATCTTTTTGTTATACATGAACTTTTAAAGATAAATTATATGAATTAATTAGCTAGATGTATCTATGATAAAATAACAGTATAAGATTGAAAATAAAGTTAAGAATAGTTTGAATATTAATTTATAACATTTAGAGGGGTAGAAAATGTGCTGTGTTACTTTTTGGGATAAAAATATAAAAATTCATGTGGAAAAAGGTACAAAACTTTTAGACTGTATAAGAGAAGCGGGTTTTGATGTAGAAACTTTCTGCGGAGGTTCTGGAAAATGTGGGAAATGTAAAGTTATAGCCTATGGAGAATTAAGTTCTAAAACTGCAGATGAATACAATTTGGCAGAAAAAGAAAATATCAGGTTATCCTGTATGGCTAAAGTTGAAGGTGATGTGAGTGTAGAACTCATTGAAAAAGAGGGGAACTTGAAAACTATAAATAGAGGTCATTGTAAGGATGTGGAAATAAGGAGCGGTTTTGAAAAACTGGAGCTATTTAAGAAGATTTCAGTAGATTCCAATGCAGACTATAAGGTGGTAAATTTAAATGTTCTAAAAAAAATGGGCCTGCTGAAGAAAGAAAAGCCGAAAGCAGTTCAAGGAATTCTATTTGAAAAAACTCTTTTGGATGTTGATGAGTACATAAAAAATATTCTGGGGGTCGCGGTGGATATAGGGACTACCGGTATATCTGCCTACCTTGTAAATTTAGAAAATGGTCAAGTGCTAGAAAGGGTTTCCGGTTTAAATCCCCAGACAAAATATGGTGGAGACGTAATTTCAAGAATAAATTATTCTATGGAAAATAAAGATGGAAGTGAAATTTTAAGCAGCTGCATAAGGGAAAAAATAGATTATATGATTGGAGAGCTAACACAAAAAGATTATCAGAGAAATAATATCTATAGAATTTCAATAGCTGCAAATACCACCATGCTTCATTTGTTTCTGGGAGTAAAAGCGGATTCCATAGCTGTATTTCCCTATGAGGCTGTATTTTTAAATACGCTGAATTTGAGAGCAGAAGAGCTTGATATACATATAAATGAACAGGGAATTGTAACAGTACTTCCTTCAGCTTCACCTTATATAGGGGCAGATATAATTTCAGGAATTACAGCTATAGATTTTCACAAAAAAACTAGGCCGTCTTTATTTATAGACATAGGGACTAATGGAGAAATAGTTGCCATATGCAGTGGGAAAATGGTAGCTTGTTCTACAGCGGCAGGTCCGGCACTTGAGGGAATGAATATTGACTGTGGAATGAGAGCAGAAGAGGGGGCTGTAGATAGTTTTGATATAAGTGAAAATTTTGAACTAAATTATACTACTATAGGAAACAGGGAAGCAGTTGGAATCTGCGGCAGTGCATTATTGGATATTGGGGCGGCTTTTTTAGAAAGAGGTATAATAACTAAAACCGGCAGGTTTAATAAAACACTCCCGGATAAAATCAGCGGCAGATTAGTAGAGAAAAGGTTCTACATAACAGATAAAGTATTTATATCACAGAGAGATATAAGGCAGATTCAATTGGCCAAAGGAGCTATATGCTCAGGTATGGAAATGCTTTTAAAAGAAATAAATATAGATATAAAGGATATAGAAGAAATAGTTATAGCAGGTGCCTTTGGATATCATATCAATGCAGAGAGTATAAAAAAGATAGGGCTTATACCAAAAGGTTTCAGAGGCAGTGTCAGCTTTGTGGGAAATTCTTCTGTAGAAGGAGCCAGGATGGTTCTTGTAAACGTGGATAAGCTTAAAGAAATGGAGGAAATAAGAAAAAATATAAGGATAGTAGAGCTTTCTGTAAAGGATGATTTTCAGAATTATTTTATAAAAGCGTTGAATTTTTAAAGGAGGTGAATAAATGGAATATGTTATTGATTTTAAATGTGTAACTGACAATGATGAGGAAATACCTGAAGAGGTAGTGCTGGATACCGGTGCCAATTTTCCACAGGTACATTATGATGGAGAAAGTATGGCAAGGCTTGCGCAGGCCATAAGAATATATAATAAAGATACTGTATCCATGGTACCCTTTTGTATGACTGTGGAAGCAGAAGCCCTTGGAGCACATATAAAAATGGGGGATAGGAAAAGGGGACCTAGAGTTTCAAATTATGTGTTTAAAAATATGGAAGATTTTAAGAAGATAAAACCAATTGATTTGAGCAAAGGCAGAATTAATCAGGTATTAAAAGCTGTAAATATTTTAAGCAGCAGTGGAGAGCAAACTGCATTAGCTGTCCAGGGACCATTTACTGTAATGAGTTCGCTGATGGATCCAAGGACGTTTTATAAAGCCATTAGAAAGGACAAAGCCAGCGTAGATGATTTTATGGAAGTGATTATAGACAGCATAGTATCTTTTGCAGAAGCTGGAATTGAAAATGGGGCAAAGATAATTTCTTTTGGAGATTCGGCAGGAACTTTGGATATACTTGGGCCCAGAATATATAAAAATTACAGCGGAAGATATAGTTATGAAGTCTTGAAAAAATTATATCCCAGATTGCAGGATGCCATTGTACATTTTTGTGGAATAACTTCGAGTTCCATGGATAAAGGCGGCTTTGTAACTTCTGAGCCCATTGAAGTGGAAAAGGGATTTACCTATGGAGAAGCGCTGAATTACATAATGGAAAATAGAAAGGATGTAAAAATAGTAGGCCATAACTGTATGAGGAAAACTCCAGCTAAGATGAAAACGTCTGTAGTTTGGAAGATAAATTTATAAATTAAAGGGAGAGGATATGAATGAGTATTAAAGAGGACTTGATAAAAGAATTGTCGGATTCCGTAGTGGACATGGAGGAAGAGAAGACAGTAAAAGCAGCTAACAAATGGGTAAAAAGTGGATTAAAGGCCTATGATGCCATAGATAAGGGATTGTCTGACGGCATGAATAGAGCGGGGGTCTTATATGAGCAGGAGGAATACTATATACCAGAACTTCTGATGTGTTCAGACGCCATGTATGCAGGTCTGGATGTGTTAAAGCCACATCTCAATAAGAGTGAGGAGGGTGATAAACATAAAGTGGTAATAGGAGTTGTAGAGGGGGATACCCACGATATAGGCAAAAACCTGGTGAAGATAATGATGGAAACTGAAGGGTTTGAGGTTATAGATTTGGGAAGAGATGTACCACCTATAGATTTTGTAAACAAAACAAAAGAAGTTGGAGCTGATATAATAGCACTATCTACTCTTATGACTACTACTATGGATGGAATGGATCAGGTTATAAAGTTGTTGAAAAAAGAGGGGATAAGAGATAGAGTAAAGGTAATGATAGGCGGTGGGCCTATTTCTCAAAGCTTTGCAGATAAAATAGGAGCTGATATATACACTACAGATGCATCTAAAGCTGCTAAAACCGCAAGAAAAATGTTTGCAAAAGGTGGTGTGATGAGTGAGAGATAAGATGACGCCCATGGAGAGAGCATCAGCCCTGGCAAAGGGAAAAGATGTTGACAGGCTACCCTGTAATCCCAATATAGCAAATGGAGTTGCCCGTATTTACGGTTGTAAAATATCTGACTTTAATACCAGCGGGAAAGCTATAGCTGAATCCCAGATAGCGGCTTATAGAAGGTTTGGCATGGATGGTGTGAGGGTATTTACCGATCTGTATGTTTGGGCTGAGGCTATGGGAGCAGAATTAGTGCTTCCGGAAGACAATACGGCAGATTTGTTAAAGCCGGCTTTAGAGGATGTTAAAGATATAGGCAAGCTTAAAGTGGCAAATCCGTACAAAGACGGCAGACTGCCTGTTTTTATAGAGGCCATGAAATATTTGGTGGATGCTATTGGAAAAGAAGTACCCTGTTCAGGGGGTATAGTGGGACCATTTTCAAATGCTTTCTTTTTAATAGGAGTGGACAAGATGACGAGGCTTTTATTGAAAAATCCTGAGGCAGTTCATAAATTGTGTAAAATATCTCTTGAAAATTGTATAGAGTATACAAAAGTTATTATAGAAAATGGCCTTACGCCGACTATATCGGAACCTCTGGCTTCCTGTACGGTAGTAAATCCAAAACATTTCAGAGAATTTTGTGCTCCATACCTGAAGGAGCTTGTTAGATTTATAAAATCAAAGGGCTCAGGCTGTACGCTTCATATATGCGGAAATACGAAAAAAATATGGAATGATGTTGGCAGTATGGCAGAAGATGGAGTTACAGGTTTTAGTATGGACAATGTAGTAAGCCTTGCGGAGTGCAGCAGGACTATTGGAGATAAGATGAAAATACTTGGAAATGTAGATCCTTCCGGCATAATGTATGCAGGTACCAGAAATGATATAAGAAATGCAGTTGTAGAAGCTGTAGAGGAAGGGTATAATACTCCTAAAGGTTACGTGGTTATGTCAGGGTGCAGCCTTCCAGTGGAGACACCTTTTGAAAATATACAGACCATGATGGATACTGTAAGAGAAATAGGCTATCCAGTGAATGTAGAGAAACTGGAAAAGATGAAGGTAAAGTAGGTGGTTTTACATGTTGACTCCAAAAGAACGATTGAAGCTGGTTTTGAAAAAATCTAAGGTTGACAGACCGCCTTGTATATGTCCCGGCGGAATGATGAACATGGCAATAAGTGAGATCATGGATCTAACAGGATACAGCTGGCCAAGAGCTCACGTTGATGAGAAATTTATGGCGGAGCTTGCTGCGGGAATTTATGAATATGGAGGATTTGAAAATGTTGGAGTCCCGTTTTGCATGACTGTGGAAGCGGAAGCTATGGGTGCAGAAATTTCTCTTGGCAGCAAGATAAATGAACCCAGAGTTATTGAATATCCCATAAATTCCGTAAGCAGCTGGAAAGAATTGAAAAATATGGATATGAACAGCGGAAGGGCCAAGGTGGTTTTAGAAGCTATAAGAATTTTAAGAGAGAAAAAATTACCTGTGCCTATCATGGCAAATTTGACGGGACCTATAAGCGTTGCGTCTTCTCTAATGGAACCGGAGATATTCTACAAGGAAATTATAAGAAAAAGTGAAGAGACCCGGGAGTTTCTGGAATTTGTTACCGATAATCTTATAGAATTTGGTAAGGCACAGCTGAAGGCTGGTGCTGATCTGCTTACTATATCGGATCCCAGCGGTACGGGGGAAATAATGGGTCCCAGGAACTTTAGGAACTTTACACTTCCCTATTTGAATAAAATTGTGGATTCCCTGAAGGAGTATACTGAGTATGGAATTATAGTACATATATGCGGGAGGCTGAGAAGTATATACCCTGAATTAAATGAGCTCCACAGTGATGCCATAAGTTTTGATTCCATCACCAGTGTAAAGCAGATATGCAGCAATGTTAAAAACAAAGCCATAATGGGGAATATGAGTACATTTTCTCTTGAAAATTCTAAACCGGAGTATATTAGAAAGATGTGTTTCAACTGTATTGAATCGGGAGTGGATATACTGGCACCTGCTTGTGGAATAGGTCCTAAAACACCACTTATAAACATAAAGACCATGGTAAAGGCAGCAAAGGATTTTAAGGAATTGTATACTTCATAGCACTATATTTAAACTTTGAATCATAGGGGGAATTGATTTGAAAGATAAGTTTGTAATTGGAGTGGATCTGGGCGGCACAAAAATTTGTGCTGCCTTGGTGAGTTTAAAGGGCAGTATTATATATGAGAAGACAATTCCAACTAATGTGCAGGAAGGCGACGCGGCTATATTGAGTAATATGGCAGCTCTTATAGAGGGCATAATAAAAAAATGTGAATTAAGTATGAATGAAATAAAGGGTATTGGAATTGGCGCACCAGGACCTCTTAATTTAGTTAATGGTGAAATAATATGTACTCCTAATTTACCTTTTAAAAACTTCAATATTGTGAATCCATTGAGAAGTAAATTTAATGTTCCCGTCTATCTGGACAATGATGCAAATGCTGCGGCCATAGGAGAATACATGTTTGGAGCAGGAAGAGGCAGCAGAAATATGATATTTATAACAGTTTCTACAGGAATAGGGGCAGGAGCGGTGCTTAACGGTGATATATACAGAGGGAATACTCAAAATGCACTGGAAGTGGGGCATATGACTCTGAAAGAAGACGGACCTCTGTGCAATTGCGGCAACAGGGGTTGTGCAGAAGTTCTGGCATCAGGCACTGCTATTGCAAGAGAAGCAAAAAGGGTTGTAAAAGAGGGAACAGTTACATCCCTTTGTAAGTATAAAAATATAACTGCAAAAGAAGTTTTTAAAGAGGCAAAGCTTGGTGACCATAGAGCTAAAGAGATATTGAATAGGGCTTTGAATTATTTGGGAATATGTGTAGCCAATGTAATGAATTGTTTTGATCCGGAAGTATTGATAATAGGAGGTGGTGTTTCAGAAGGAGATAGTATGGTTATTGATGAGGTGAAAAGAGTGGTGAAGAAAAGATGCTTTAAAATTATAAGTGAAAACACTAAAATATGTAAGGCCGAATTGGGAACCAATGCAGGTGTTATAGGTGCAGCTGCATTGGCGATTTTGGAATCTAAAAAAGTATAGAAAATATTTTATAAGTGCAAAAATACCATTTTATAAGTAAAAAGCTTGACAAGATCAAGAAAATTTTACTTTTACTATGGAAAAAATGTTATTGTAGACTATTTGTTGCAGCTGAAGTAGAATTTTTAATTTGCCCACCGGTTTCTCTTAGGATTTCTTTTAATTTTTGGGAATCAAAGGAATCAGAATTTATTACCACTTTATAATTTGTGTTTTCAATTTCTCTTGAATTCCCATAACCTCCCAGTAAGGGGCTTCCCGAAGTACGTACTTTCTGAGACGAGTTACGTGAAAATCTATCGGAATTTATTACATTTGAAAAATTTATATCAGGTTCTAAGTCTGAATTTGCATTGTATAGATCTATGTAGTTATCATTTAAATCTACGATTGCATTTTGGAAACCTGCATTTTTTAATTTTTTAACTGCATCATTTGCATTTTTTATACCGTTGTAATAGATTTCAATTCTCATTTTAAAATCACTCCCTATAAAAGTAAAATTTTAAGTTTAGAATTATTTTTTCCACTTATATGAAAATTATTCAATGCCTTTATTTTAAGTGTCCTATTTTATATAGTTACATATTTATATATTGAGGTGATTTTATTGAAAGCGGATGCTGTATTTGAAGGTGGAGGAATAAAGGGAATAGGACTTATAGGTGCTGTATGTTATTTTGAAAAAATGGGATATAGGTGGAATAGATTTGCAGGAACTTCTGCAGGAGCAATTATAGCTTCTCTTCTTGCTGTTGGATATACAGGCGAGGAGCTTAAGAATATAATGATGAATTTAGATGAAAAGATGTTTTTAAAAAAAAAGGACATATGGAAAATATCCATGATTAAAAAGACCATTTCACTTTTTAAGGACAAGGGCATATATTCTACGGGAGCCATAGAAAAGTATATAGAGGAACTTTTGTTGAAAAAAGGCAAAGTGACTTTTGGAGATATAAGTACTGACAATAAGTCACCCCTTAAAATAATAGCATCTGATGTGACGAAAAAATCCATGCTCATACTGCCGGATGACTTAGTAAATTATGGAATAAATCCTATGAAATTTAAAATAGCTGAGGCAGTGAGGATGAGTATAAGTATTCCACTATATTTTAAACCGTTGAAGCTCTATTATGGAAATAAATACAGCTATATAGTAGATGGTGGATTACTCAGCAATTTTCCAATATGGATATTCGACACAAAAGATATTCCGGCTTGGCCTACTATAGGTTTTAAATTGACAGAAAAGAATGTCAACCATAATGAGTCCAAAAAGATGGATTTTATTTCATATCTGTTTGATATAATTGGGACTATATTTGATAAAAACGAAGAAGTTTATGTAAAAGATAAGTATGCAGTGAGAACGGTGTTTATTCCAACACTGGGTGTTAAAACCACAGAATTCAACATATCCAGGGATATGAGGTTGAAATTGTTTGAATCAGGCTATAAAAGCGCTCAGCGTTTTTTGCACCTCTGGGATTTTGACAATTATATAAGGGAGTATGTAGTTGAGAAATAAATTGTTGAATTATATTGTCATTGTGGTAATATTTATATATAATGTGGTAATATCTATACATGTAATGCTAAAAGGTTACAGTAATAAGGGGAGATAAGTATGAATTTTTATATTTATAATACTATGAGTAGAAAAAAAGAGAAATTTATTCCTGTGCATAAGGGAAAAGTTGGAATTTATACTTGTGGTCCTACAGTTTATAATTATGCTCATATAGGAAATTTAAGGACTTATATATTTGAAGATGTATTAAAGAAATCTCTTGAATATGATTCCTATAAAGTAAAACATGTTATGAATGTAACAGATGTAGGACATTTACAATCCGATGCGGATACAGGTGAAGATAAGATGCAGATAGGGGCAGAGCGTGAAAATAAAACCGTATGGGAAATTGCAAAATTTTACGAAGATGCTTTTTTTGAAGACTGCAGGAAACTCAATATAAAAAAACCTGATGTGGTCTGCAAAGCAACGGAACATATCCAGGATATGATAAATTTAATCAAAAGACTAGAGGAAAGGGGTTATACTTATATATCCAATGGAAATGTTTATTACTCCATTGACAAGTTTAAAGATTACAATAAGCTTGCGCATCTGAGTATGGAAGAGTTGGAAGCAGGGAGCAGAGTAGAAGTGGATGAAAATAAAAAGAATCCATTGGATTTTGTACTGTGGTTCACGAATTCTAAATTTAAAAATCAGATAATGCAGTGGGATTCGCCATGGGGAAGGGGATTTCCAGGATGGCATATAGAGTGTTCTGCTATGTCAATGAAATATCTTGGTGAAAGAATAGATATACACTGCGGAGGAGTGGATCATATTCCGGTACATCATACTAATGAAATAGCTCAATCAGATGCAGCAGTAGGCCATGCATGTGTAAATTATTGGATGCACGGAGAATTTTTGGTTACAAGTGGGGGAAAGATGTCTAAATCGAGTGGAGAATTTCTAACATTATCAAAAATTGAAGAACATGGATTTTCTCCACTGGACTACAGATATTTTTGCCTTCAATCAAGATATAGAAAGCAGTTGATATTTAGTTACAGTGCTCTTAAGCAGGCACGATCTTCTTATAATAAATTGAGAGAAAGAATAGCTTCCATAATTTCATGCGTAAAAGAAAATGAAAGAGCTGATGAAAAATTAATAGACAGCTATAAATTAAAATTCAAAGAACAGATATTTGACGATTTAAATATGCCAAATGCATTTACAGTGCTGTTTGAAGTTATAAAGGACGATGGACTTACAAATAGAGAGAAAGAGATATTGATAAAAAGTTTTGACACTGTCCTTTCGCTGGATTTGTTAAAGACCGATAATAGCAAATTAGAGAATATAGATGAAAATTTAGTAAACAAATTAATAGCTGAGAGAGAAGAAGCGAGAAATAACAAAAATTGGTCTAAAGCTGATGAAATTAGAAATAAACTTAAGGATTTGGGCATAGAGATACTGGATTCAAAAAATGGAACCACGTGGAAAGTAAGAAGATAAATATTAATTTTATATAAAATTACATTTTACAATAGATAATTTTAAACATAGTAAAAACACTGTTCAGATAATTTGTATTATACTGCAGCAGTGTTTTTAAGTGTCAATTTCTAGTCTAAAATATATTTATAAAAAATTAATAATAAAATGTGATAATGAACTTTTCATATAAGTATAAATAAGTATACTAATACAGAGGTTATAATATGAAATGGTTTATTAATATACATAAAATTAAAAAAAGGACTATTTTACTAGTTCTGGCTTTACTTTATATAACTGTATTAATTTGCTTTGGAATTATCTATTGGGATATTGCAAATGACTCCAATGGAGAATTTTTTATATTTCAGAATGATATAAATATAGATAGAAAAATAGAGATTTTTAAAAGAAATTTGAATATTGAAGTATGTAGTAATGAATTAAAAAACAGCATAAAAAGCTTATTATTGTCCAGTGAATATAAAAGGCCTGTTGCAAAAGTGGAAACAGTAGATGATTCGGTCATCTCTGTCAACGTGTTTTCTTTTGAAAAAGTTTTAGGTTGGGAGTGGGCTGATTATTATTACTTGCTGTTTAAAAATGCAGGGATCACCCATATTGCCGTAAAAAATTTAGGCCAAGATAAAATAAGTGGGGGATTTGACAGCTATAAAATAAAGGTGGATTTTTATAAGATGACTGAAGATTTAAAAGATTTTAAGGGTTATCCGGAAAGCTATGATGATGATTTTAAAAAAATATTTACCAAGTATATGTGGGTGAATGAATATCCATTACTGTACAATGAGTTTCCTGGAAAGGGTTATTTTTATTATCCGTTAAATTTTTATTTTCCAGAGCTTGTAAAAAACTCTATATCTTTTTTAGATGGCAGTCCTCTAGTACTTAAATCAATAGTAGATGAAAATCTTAAATACCCACTGTGGAATTTTATGTATTTCAGTGCAGTGACTATGACTACACTGGGATATGGAGATATTGTACCTAACTCAACTATAGTACGTATTTTAGTTATGTTAGAAACTGTATTTGGGGTGACTATCGTGGGCATGTTTGCTTCATGTTTATTTTGGAACAAGGAGTGACGTCTAAAAATTTTATATGCATATATGTCTTTTATAAGTTTTTTAGACGTTTTAAAGATGTAATTAATTTATAATTATCGTAGATTTAACATTAAACGAGGGTTTAGGGGGAAGTTAAGATGTCAAAATTGGTAGAATGTGTCCCAAATTTTAGCGAAGGCAGGAATGTGGAAATAATTGAAAGCATTGTAGATGAAGTTAGAAAAGTTGAAGGTGTAAAACTCCTGGACTATTCTTCAGATAAAGATCACAATAGATCTGTAGTAACTTTTTTAGGGGCTCCAGATGAAGTGGAAAAAGCTGCTTTTAATCTCATAAAAAGGGCAGCTGAACTTATAGATATGAGAAAGCATAGAGGTGCACATCCTAGGATGGGTGCCACGGATGTAGTGCCATTTATACCGATTAAGGATGTCACAACAGAAGAATGTGTAGAAATTTCACAAAGATTGGGCAAAAAAGTGGGGGATGAATTGAGGATACCTGTTTATTTATATGAAGATGCTGCTAGCTGTGCGGAAAGGAAAAATTTAGCAAATATAAGAAAAGGCCAGTATGAAGGATTTTTTGAAAAAATAAAACAGCCTGAATGGAAACCGGATTTTGGGCCGGATGAGATAAACGTGAAGAGCGGTGCAACTGTTATAGGTGCCAGATTTCCACTTGTAGCATATAATATAAATTTGGGTACTGATGATGTGGAAGTTGCCAACGCCATAGCTCGAAAAATAAGATACATAGGAGGAGGACTCAGGTATGTTAAAGCTGTAGGTGTAAAGGTAACGGAGAGAAATATAGTACAGGTATCTATGAATCTAGTAAATTATGAAAAGACACCTATTTATGCTGCCCAGGAAATGGTCAAAATGGAGGCAAAAAGATACGGCGTACCTGTAGTAGGAAGTGAAGTTATAGGTCTAGTTCCAATGAAAGCTCTGATAGATTGTGCAGAATATTATCTTCAAATAGAAAATTTTAATATGAGCCAGGTGTTGGAATCCAGAATAAGCGGATAAAGTGATTATTAGGTTCAGATGGAGTTTTCTAATAAGGAATGTTTTTCTCCACCTGAACCTTTTTTGGAAAATTTTCGACTGCTGCCGAAAATCCTTCCTACCTATTTGATATCTCTATTTTGAACTTTGTACTTTAATTTTAAAAGTACATTGATCTCATAATCATCCAGGGATTTTTTTAAATAGTTAATTCCAATGTCGCAGTAGTAATTTATATCTTCACAGAGGTATTTTTGAAAAATACAATTTAAATTTTCATCTTTAAGCATTTTTGCTCGTATCGCAGCTTTAATACTGTATACGAGTCCTATTTCATGTGGGCTTTTTAGCATTTCTGAATGAGTATGAGCAGCTTTTAAATAACTTAAAGCTGTATCGAATTCATTTTCGTCTATTTTAAGTAGAGACATAAATGCTTCTGCTACAGAACGTCCCCAAACTAAATCAAAATGGTTGTATATTTTAAGTGAGCTGCTAAAATACTTTTTTGCAAGAGCGTAATCCCCCATGTCAAAAGCTGCTTCACCTGCGTTTATATTGAATATTGCACTGGTTGAAACTACCTTTTTTCTCTCACATATTTTAATAGCCTTATTGTAGTATTCAATGGCCTGGGAGAATTTCATGGAATATCTTCTTATTTCACCTATATAATTGTAAGCAGCTGCTATATTTAGTGCATATTTATCTGATATGGTGGTGTTTCTTTCAAGTATGTTTATGGATTTATTTAAGAGTTTTTCCGCTTCTGCATAATTTCCGCACATATTGTTGTAAAGGGCTTTCAACCTAAATAGTACGGCTTTTTCATCTTCATGACCTTCAAATACAACAATGTTAAGTGCTAGGTTCACGTATGTAATCATGTCTTTTACATTATAGGCCTGAATACAATAATAGATCATTTGTTTATAGCCTTCAAGGGCATAGCTGGTATTTTTTATCTTAACTGCTTTATCTATCATAACTTTTATTATAGAAGTACCTTCTTTGTATTTACCTATTCGAATTAAATATCGTCCCTTCATATGAAGAAATGTGACTTCCAGAAAGGTAATTTCTTTAGAATAAGCTTGATTTTCGATTTTATTCAAGAGTTTCTCTATTTTGCTCAGGCTATTTAGGGCTTTTTCATCACTGAAGTATAAATTACTATATTTGGTGTTGCTGTAATAAAGTACCGGAAAAAGTTCATGGCTGAAGCTTAAATATACGTTCAGGCTTTTCATGCTGTATTTAAGTTCTTTTATATAATTACTGGCATGTGAAAAATGATATATTAATTTATAATAGGTATTCAAATCCTCTTTATTCCTGCTCAAGTTTTCTTCAAAAATATTACCTATTTTATTGTGAAGTATTTTTCTCCTAGCGAGAGATTGATTTGAATATATGAATTCCCCCATCTTTTGGTGGGTGAATTTTAAACTTATATTATCCTCACTTAAGGTTTCTGTGAGTATGAATTTAGCTTCCAGTTCCTCAAGCATGTCCATTATTTCTAATTCATCTTTGTGCATCAGTCTTACCAATATATAAAGAGGTGTTTCGTCAAAAAACATAGAGCATATATTTAAAATTTTTCTTCCATTTTCGGATATGTCAAAATATCTGCTTTTTAGTATATCCTGCATTTTGGAAGACATTATATTTATATTTCCATTGGATTTTATTATATTCATGTATTCAGTTAGAAAAAATAAATTGCCCTCTGTTTCACTGTAGATTTTCTTTATCATTTTTTTACTTAAATTGTAGTTAGGGAGGGCCTGTTTTATAAAGCCTTCGGTTTCCCTGTAATCAAGTCTGTATAGTTCAATTATATTGAGTTTGTTGTGCATTTTCATGGATGTAACAAATTTATCTAATTCTTCATTTCCTTCTTTCCTGCAGGTGGCAAGTAAAATTATATTTTTATTTTCACTTAAGATTATGCTGCCTAATAGGGATAAGCTCATTGAGTCAATCCATTGAATGTCTTCAAATACCAGTAGAATTTTTTTCATGGCACCGAGTTTCTTAAAGACATTTTCTATTGCATTTATAATGACTTCATATTTTAAGTTATTATTGTTTTCTATAAGTTTTAAGTCCATAGAATAATTTTTATCAAATTGGGGGAAAAAACTACCTATTATGTTTTCACATCCCTGCGGCAGATTTACCTTATCCAATTTAATTATTTCAACCAAATCTGACATTATTGGATTCCAGGGTTTTAATATATATTCTTTTTCAAATTGATAGCAGCAGGTTTCGAAAATATATACGTTATTTTCTGATACGTTTTCCAAAAACTTTTCTTTGAGCTTTGTTTTCCCAATACCAGCTTCTCCTAGTATTAAAACGGATTTGGACTGTATATTATTGATAAATTTAAAATAATTGATCCTTAAGGATTTTAATTCGTTGTATCTGCCAAAGAAAAATTTTTGGGTTCTTGAGCTATTGTTTACATATCCTGTTCCCATTTTATTTAAAATTTCATTGAATAATTTTTTTGTCTCCTTGGAAGGTTCTACATTTAACTCTTTATTTAAAATCTCTGAAAGTTTATGATACGTTTCAATGGCTTTATTTGGTTTGTTGTTATTTATTAAACTGCACATCAATTTTCTATAGGATTCTTCATCAAATTCATCGACTTTTATCAACAGTCTACAATAATCTTCCATTTTATCATAGTTCCTGTTTTTATTTTCTAGAGATATTTTTACCTTGAGTCTATGTATGTATATCTGCTGAAGATAATCCCTGTATTGTGTCAGCCAGTTTTGAAAATTTTCTGCATTTTTTACATAAAATCCGGTTAAAAATGGATCTTTGTAAAGATTGATTTCATTTTTGTTTTTTAGAAAGTCAGTCACATCAGATTTTATACTTATATCTGGATTTATCATAACAGTTGATTTTCTCGGAGATATCAGCACTTCTAAGTTAAGCGTCTTTTTTATTTTGTATATGGCATTTCTCAGATTTTTCTTTGCAATGCTTTCTTCCTCGTCAGGCCACAATAATCCAGCTAATTTTTCCCGTGTACATTCTTTATTTATAAGTAAATAACAAAAAAGAGCCTGTGCTTTATTATAGGGAAATAAGATCTTCTTATGGTTTATGGTTACCTCAAAATTGCCAAACATTTTTACATTTATAAAATTCACTATATATCCCTTCTTCCGTTGAACAGACCATTTGATAGATACTTCAAATATATTATAACATAGTATTTAAATGAATTTAAATGTAAAGCGTCTTCAGTGTATAAAAAATATAAAACTTTTAAAATTGATTTTTAACTTAAATTGACTCTTTAGAGATGTATGAACGGTAATATATAATAAATGGATGAAACTATTTTTTGTTGATATTCAATTAATGCAATATTTGAATAACTATATGTTGATTTTACACGTAAACAGTTTAATCTTAGAAGGAGGAAGTATTATGATTGATAATCTATATATCAGTAAGTCCATGACTGTAAAGTTAGATGACGAACTGCCTGAAATGCCTAAATTTGTAGAGGGAATAAGGAGAGCTCCAAACAGAGGGTTTAATTTGTCGAGATCTCAAACTGAAATTGCTTTAAAAAATGCTTTAAGGTATATACCACCTGAATATCATGAGAAGTTGATACCTGAATTTTTAGAGGAACTGACTACAAGAGGAAGAATTTATGGATACAGATTTAGACCTGAAGGAAGAATTTATGGTAAACCAATTGAAGAGTATAAGGGAAATTGCATAGAGGGCAAGGCTTTTCAAGTTATGGTAGACAATAATCTGGATTTTGAAGTTGGGTTGTACCCTTACGAGCTTGTTACCTATGGTGAGACAGGAAGTGTATGTCAAAACTGGATGCAGTATAGACTTATAAAAAAATATCTGGAAGTTATGACTCGAGATCAAACACTTGTAGTAGAGTCAGGTCACCCTCTCGGACTATTTAAATCAAAGCCGGAGGCGCCTAGAGTCATAATAACTAATGCACTTATGGTAGGCATGTTCGATAATGAAAAGGATTGGGAAGTTGCAGAGGAAATGGGAGTTGCAAACTATGGGCAGATGACTGCCGGAGGTTGGATGTATATAGGACCCCAGGGAATAGTACATGGAACTTTTAACACTCTGTTGAATGCAGGAAGATTAAAACTTGGAATTCCAAATGATGGTGACTTGAAGGGGCATTTGTTCGTTACTTCAGGTCTTGGCGGAATGAGTGGTGCCCAGCCAAAGGCTATAGAAATAGCAAAAGGAGTTGGAGTAATAGCTGAAGTGGATAAATCGAGAATAAATACAAGGCTTAAGCAGGGATGGGTTAAAAGATGTTCTTCAGACTTAAATGAAATATTTAAAACTGTAAAGGATTACTTAAGAAGGAAAGAGAGTATATCAATTGCCTATTATGGAAATATAGTGGATCTACTGGAGTATGTAGTTAAAAACAATATAAAAGTTGATCTGCTGTCGGACCAAACTTCCTGTCATGCTGCATATGAAGGTGGATACTGTCCCCAGGGAATTAGCTTTGAAGAAAGGACGAGACTTCTAGCAGAAAATAGAGAAAAATTTAATGTTTTGGTAAATAAAAGTTTAAGACGTCATTTTGAATTGATAAAATCTTTGGTAGATAAGGGGACTTATTTCTTTGATTATGGAAATTCCTTTATGAAAGCTGTATACGATGCAGGTGTTAAAGAAATATCTAAAAATGGAATAGATGAAAAAGATGGTTTTATATTCCCATCCTACGTAGAAGATATAATGGGGCCTCAGCTTTTTGACTATGGTTATGGACCTTTTAGATGGGTTTGTCTAAGTGGGAAGGAAGAAGACTTGGTTAAAACTGATAGAGCTGCTATGGAATGTATAGATCCAGATAGAAGATATCAGGACAGAGATAATTACAACTGGATAAAGGATGCCGAAAAAAATCAGTTGGTAGTTGGCACCCAGGCCAGAATATTGTACCAGGATGCTAAGGGTAGAGTTGATATAGCATTGAGATTTAATGAAATGGTTAGAAAGGGCGAAATAGGGCCTGTTATGATAGGAAGGGATCATCATGACGTGAGTGGTACGGATTCTCCTTTCAGGGAAACTTCTAATATCAAAGATGGAAGCAATGTGATGGCAGATATGGCAGTTCAATGTTATGCAGGGAATGCTGCCAGAGGAATGAGCCTTGTGGCCCTGCATAATGGAGGTGGAGTAGGCATAGGAAAAGCTGTAAATGGAGGCTTTGGACTGGTGCTTGATGGAAGCTTCAGGGTAGACGGAATTATTAAGTCAGCCTTGAACTGGGATGTTATGAGCGGAGTTTCAAGGCGTTCCTGGGCCAGAAATGAGCATGCTATTGAAACTGTAATGGAGTTTAATAAAAACAATGTTGGAACAGATCATGTAACTCTTCCATATCTGGCAGATGAAGAAGCTGTAAAAAAAGCAGTGGGTAAATATTTTAAATAAATATATACTTGCTATTAGCTTGAAAAATGGAGGTAATTATTATGATAATTAAAAATATAAGCTGTCTTGTCACTTGCGCAGGAAATTGTCCGAAAATAAAAGAAAATTTAAAGGATGCAGGTATAGTTGATAATGGGTATATAATTGTAGACAAGGATAATATAGTTGAAGTTGGCAGTGGGGATGGATACAAAAAATACTTAGATTGTAATAGGCCTGTAATAGACGGCAGGGGCAAAACAGTAACTCCTGGTCTGGTGGACAGCCATACACATGTTGTATATGCGGGTTCAAGAGAAAAGGAGCTTTCCATGAAGCTCAAAAATGTAAAATATATTGATATACTTAAAGCCGGAGGGGGAATACTGAGCACTGTAAATAGTGTGAGAAAGACCCCTATGGAAAAAATTGAAAATGAGACAAAGGATAGATTGGATCGGATGCTTCTTCATGGAACTACTACTGTGGAAAGTAAATCAGGTTATGGACTGGATTTTGAAAATGAAATGAAAATGCTTCAAGTAAATAAAAATTTAAATAAAAAGCACCCTATGGATATAGTTTCCACTTATTTGGGGGCCCATGCTATTCCGGAGGAATTTAAGGATAATAGAGAGGGCTATATAGATTTCATGATAAATTCGGTGATACCATATGTAAGGGAACATAATATGGCTGAATTTGTTGACTGTTTTTGTGAAAAAGGTGTATACACTGCAGGAGAGGCGAGAAAAATTTTAGAGGCAGGAAAAAAAGCTGGACTTAAAGCTAAAATTCATGCGGATGAAGTTGAATCTGCGTCAGCAGCGGAATTAGCAGGTGAAATGAGGGCAGTATCTGCAGAGCACTTAGTATCTGCTTCTGATGAAGGTATCAAGTCTCTGGCTGATAATAAGGTAGTTGCAGTACTTTTACCTACTACATCCTTTTATCTGATGTTAAATAAGTTTGCACCAGCAAGAAAGATGATAGAAGAAGGGGTTATAGTGGCTCTGGCTACGGACTGCAATCCAGGTACTTCGCCTACGGAGTCTCTTCAGGCAACCATGACTTTTGCCTGCTTTGGACTTAAAATGCTTCCGGAAGAAATAATAAATGCTATGACCATAAATGGGGCAGCTGCAATTTCAAGAGAAAGTCAAATAGGCAGTATTGAAGCTGGGAAAAAAGCGGATATAACTGTATTTAATGCTAAAAGTCTAGATTATCTTATATATCATTTTGGAGTAAATGCGGTTGACACTGTAGTTAAGAACGGAGAAATTGTAGTAAAAAATGGAAAATTAGTGTACACTAATATAGTATAATATAACCGATTTTGATTGGAGAGGTAATCGATGTTACAGGATCTTAGATTAAAAGAATTTGTAGAGGAATTGGGATCAAGCTCGCCGGCTCCAGGAGGAGGAAGTATTGCAGCCCTTTCGGCCTCTCTGGCCAGTGCATTAGCTAGTATGGTATTTAACTTGACAATTGGGAAAAAGGACTACTTGAAATATGAGGATACAGTAAAGAATGCTATTGACTCTTCGCTGTATCAAGTGAATTTATATAGTAAAAAATTTTTAAATCTTGTGGAGAAAGATACAGAAGCTTTTCTGTCATTGATGAAGGCTTATAAAATGCCAAAAAATACGGATATGGAGATAGAATTAAGGAAAAATGCTATAAAGAAAGGTAATGATAGTTCTCTTGAAATTCCTCTTCAGGTGGCTGAAAGTGCCTATAGGCTGTATCCATATATATTTATTGCTGTAAATTATGGAAACAAAAATGCAATTTCAGATGCTGGAGTGGCAGCTTCTTTGGTAGAAACTGCAGTAGAAGGTGCTGTTCTTAATATAAAAATAAATATTCAAAATATTGAGGATAAAGATCATAAAGTGGATTTGAAAAACAAGTGTGATAATTTACTGAAAAAAAGCAGAGATGAAAAAGAAAAGATAATGAGAATTGTAGAGAGTAAATTAGAATAACACTCAATTGGCAAATGGCAGAGATCATAAGGGGGAAATAAAGATATGAAAATTGTTACTTTGAAGGGTGAAAATCTTATACTGGAAGAGGTTATAAATGTTGCATATTATGATTATAAAGTTGATGTGACTGAAGAAGTTAAAGAAAAAATCAACAGGTCGAGAAGAGTAATCGACGGAATAGTCAGCAGAAATGATATAAAATATGGAATTACTACGGGATTTGGCAAATTTTCTGACGTGATCATAACGGGAGAAGAGTGCAAAACACTTCAGAAGAACTTAATAATGTCCCATTCATGCGGCTTTGGTCGAAAATTTCCCAAAGAGATAGTAAGGACGATAATGCTGTTGAGGGCGAATAATCTGGCAAAGGGATATTCCGGAATAAGGTTAAATGTTTTTGAAACACTTCTTGATATGCTAAATAGGGGAGTACATCCATCTATTCCTGAGAAGGGTTCTTTAGGGTCTTCTGGTGATTTAGCACCTCTTGCACATATGGTATTGCCTATGATTGGCGAGGGAGAAGCTGAATTTCATGGAGAAATTTTACCGGGAAAAGAGGCTATGGAAAAAGCAGACATACCTATAGTTGAATTAGTAGCCAAAGAGGGATTGGCCCTTATAAATGGAACTCAGGTGATGACTGCGGTTGGCTCCCTGGCATTATACAAGGCCATAAACCTTTTGAAAGTAAGTGATATTACAGCAGCTCTTACCATGGAAGCTTTAAGAGGAATAAGAGATGCGTTTGACTTGAGGACACATAAATTGAGGCCTCATAAAGGTCAGGTACAGACGGCTAAAAATATACTTGCTTTGATACAGGATAGTTCTTTCATAACTAATCAGGGTGATCTTAGAACACAAGATGCCTACGCGTTAAGATGTGTACCACAGGTTCATGGAGCCAGCAAGGATGCTGTAAATTATGTTAAAGAAAAAGTGGAAATAGAAATAAATTCTGTTACGGATAATCCTATTATATTTGAAAATTCAGATGTGATTTCTGGAGGAAATTTCCACGGCGAACCTATGGCCTTGAGCTTTGATTTTCTTGGAATTGCAGTGGCTGAAATAGCTAATATATCTGAAAGAAGGTTGGAGAGACTGGTAAATTATCAGCTTAATGATCTGCCGCCTTTTCTCTCGAAGAACGGAGGACTTAATTCTGGATTTATGATTACGCAATATGCAGCAGCAGCTTTGGTATCGGAGAACAAGATACTTGCTCACCCGGCATCAGTAGATTCTATACCTTCTTCTGCAAATCAGGAAGATCACGTGAGTATGGGTACTATTGCTGCAAGGAAAAGCCTGGAAATCGTAAATAATACAGCCAGAGTATTGGCAACGGAATTGATGGCTGCATGTCAGGCTATAGATTTTAGAGACGGACTTAAATTGGGAAAGGGTACTCGAGAAGCATATAAAGCTGTTAGAAATAGGGTGAATTTCATAGAAAAGGATGAGATCATGTATAAGGATCTGGATAAATGTGAAGAGCTTATAACCAGTGGAGAGCTTTTAAAATTGGTGGAAAAGAAAATAAAAGTAGAAATATAATATTAAGAAATAAGGGGGATTGTATGTGAATCTATTGAGGAAAAAAACTGTGGAGGATTTTAGGGTTTCCGTGAAAAAAAGCGGGCTCAGAAAAAAATTGAATTATTTTGATCTTGCAGCTTTGGGAATTGGTTCTGTGGTTGGAACTGGTATATTTGTATCTACGGGGCAAGGAGCACAGTTGGCAGGTCCTGCTATTACAATTTCATTTGCCATAGCAGCTATTACAAGTGCACTTTGTGCACTTACCTATTCAGAACTTGCTACAATGTTTCCAGTAGCAGGGAGCACTTATTCTTATTGTTATGTAGCTTTTGGTGAGATTGTGGCATGGATTATCGGATGGAATCTAATGCTGGAATATCTTGTTTCTGGAGCAGCAGTCGCTTCTGGTTGGTCAGGAACTTTTGTTGGAGTACTGAAAGCCTGTGGTATTAATTTACCCTATCAGCTGACTAATTCTCCGTTGGCAGGAGGTATAGTGGATTTGCCTTCTATTATAATTGTGGCAATTATAACTTGGGTATTGTACATTGGAGTCACTCAGAGCTCTAAAGTAAATAATATTATAGTTGTTATAAAAGTGTTAGTGATATTTATATTCATATTTATCGGTGTAACACATATAAACCCTGCAAATTATCATCCTTTTGCACCTTATGGATTCAAGGGTATAATGTCTGGAGCCGCCATTATATTTTTTGCTTTTATAGGTTTTGATTCAGTATCTACTGCAGCGGAAGAAACGGCTAATCCCAAAAGAGATGTCCCTATTGGGCTTGCTATTTGTCTGGGATTGGTCATAGTATTGTATATAGCTGTTTCAACTATACTTACAGGAATGGTACCTTTTAAATCCATTGACTTAAATAATGCTCTTCCAGGAGCTCTTGCTAGAGTGGGCATTAACTGGGGATCTGCATTAGTTGGTGTTGGAGCTGTTGTTGGAATGATTTCAACTATTCTTGTAATATTATATGGGCAAATTAGAATATTTATGGTTATGGCAAGAGATGGACTACTTCCTGAAGTATTTTCTAAAGTGAATGACAAACACAGGACTCCGGGTACATGTACTATAATAACTGGAATAATAACTGCTATAATATGTGGATTTTTCCCTTTAACTGTAATTATAGACCTATGTAATATTGGAACACTGTCAGCTTTTTTATTTGTGTCTATAGGAGTTATTATACTGAGAAAAACCATGCCTGATGTGGAAAGAAAGTTTAGATGTCCAGCAGTCCCATTTACGCCAATTTTGACAATAATATTTTGTCTGTATCTCATGCTAAGTCTTCCAGGTGTTACTTGGGTTAGATTTGCAATATGGACGGGAGCAGGATTATTGGTGTATTTCATCTACGGTATGAGGTACAGTATATTAAATGATGAAAAACGTACTCTTAAAAATAAAAGCTAGTATAAAATAAAAGTTTGCTAAATTAAAATTATCTAAAAAGCACAGGTTTTGATTTCAAGTCAAAATCTGTGCTTTTTTAAAAGTTCAGAGATAAATTTTTTATTTTACATAAGATATTTACCAATGAAAATATTATGACAGCTGTTTAATTTACATTATAAATATTATGTAAATTAAAAACAATGTAAACCAAATAAAGTATATAATAAAAATAGAACATAAAAGGAGCTGATAAAATTGACCGAAAAATTATTTTATAAAGACGCATATTTAAAAGAATGTAGATCAAAAATAGTACGGATATTAGAAGAAGATGATAAAATAAAAGTGGTTTTAGATAAGACCATATTTTATCCAGAAGGTGGGGGACAGCCTTCTGATACAGGTACTATTGATGGCTTAAAGGTAAATTATGTATATGAGGACAATGGAGTTATATATCACTGTATTGAAGGTAAACCCAAAAATAAATGTGTAACCTGTAAAATTGATTTTAAAAAGAGATTTGATTATATGCAGCAGCATTCTGGAGAACACCTATTATCTGGAGTTATATTTACTTTATTCAATGGAAACAATAGAGGATTTCATCTGGGGGAAGATCATGTAACGGTAGATATTGATATAGAACCTATGGATGAGAACATGATAAACAGAATAGAGAATTTAGTAAATGAATGTATTTATAAAAATCGAACTATAAAAACTTATGTGGTTTCAAGGAAAGAAAGTTTGAAATTTCCTTTAAGAAAGCAAGTTAAGGAAGGTGTAGAAAATGTGAGGATAGTTCAAGCACTCAATATGGATTGCTGTGCCTGCTGTGGCACTCATGTATTAAGAACTGGCGAAATAGGTATATTGAAAATACTGAAGGCAGAAAAGTATAAAAAGATGACTAGAATATATTTTAAGTGCGGCAATAGAGCATTAGCGGATTTTCAGAAAGAACATAAAATAATCATGGATTTAAGCAAAGATTTTTCAACAGAGATTTTTCACATAGAAGACAGGGTAAATTTTGAAAAAAATGAAATTAAAGAACTTCTAACAGAAAACAAGGATATGAAAAAAACCCTAGCTAGATATGAGGTAAAGGATATTATTAAAGATAAAACTTCGAATATAATTTTAAAGGGATATGATGATAAGAAATTTGAGGAAATTAAACTTATAGCTTCTGTTATTTTAGAGGAGGAGTCGGAGAAATATATATTGATTTTGTATTCAAATATAGATAAGAGAATATTGTTTATAAATAATTTGAAAAATGAAATCAACTGCGGAAAGCTGTTTAAAGATAATATAAAAAGTTTTAATGGGAAGGGTGGCGGAAATGCTTACCAGGCACAGGGAATATTTTTAAATAATAATGATATTGCAAGCTTTTCAAATTTCCTGTATTCTAAAGTGGTATAATCAAATTTTAAGAAATTAGGTGAAATGTTTGTATTTTGATAATGTATTAAAAATAATGTTATCTATGGCTTTAATAGCACAGCTTTTTTTATCTTTTGTGAAAGGAAGATCCTTTAAAAGAGATTATGGAAAAAATATTTTAATACTGGAATGGAGTTCTGAAAGAAGAAAAGCTCTATCTTTGATTTTTATAGGACTTGTGATATATATAATTTACATATTGGTGACAGGTTATTTTTCAATACTTTCTGTATTGATTGTTGCCTATATATTGGTTAGTGTTTATGATTTCAGCAAGATAAAAATAATCACTTCGAAGGGAATAGGTGAAAAGAGTTTTTATAGTAATGCATATTATAATTTTACTTACTGGGAAAATATTGTTCAATGGAAATGGATGGAGAATAGAAAAAACATATTGATATTTAAATTAAAAAGAAAAAATAAAATAAAAACAAACGATTGGAAGGTACTTCCTTCTGAAATAAAGGAGGTAGAAAAATGTTTTTCTACAAATGCTTTTACTTCAGAGGATCAAGATAACATTTAGTAAATAGTTCTGTTTTTACTGATGATTATTGTATCCATATATTATATCTTTAATTACTTCTCCACCTATTATCATTCCTGCTACAGGAGGCACGAAAGAATTGCTTGCAGGTATTTGACGCTTGGCAAGACATTTTCTAGAGCCCCCTATACAGACACAGCCTTCTTTGCAGGTTACCACTTCATCAATTTTAGGTTTTTGAGGAACTTCCTCGGAATATAAGACCTTTAATTCCCTTACCCCTCTTTTTTTCAATTCACGCCGCATTACCTTGGCTAAAGGACATATTTTTGTATCGTATATATCTGATATTTTAAATTGAGTCGGATCCATTTTATTTCCAGCTCCCATACAACTTATTACATTTATATTGTGAGACTTGCACCAGAGTACTAAAGATATCTTAGAAGATACTGTATCAACTGTATCCACTACATAGTCTGTATTATCTGGTATAATCTCATTTATATTGTCATCTTTTACAAATGTACGATAAGTTTCTACTCTGCAATTTGGATTTATGTCTAAAACTCTGTCTTTTAAGACATCTACTTTATATTTACCTATTGTATGAAAGTTGGCTTGTATTTGCCTGTTTATATTGGTTAGGCAGACAGTGTCATCGTCTACGAGTACTAGGTGACCTATACCACTTCTGGCAAGTGATTCAAGAGTAAACCCACCTACGCCACCTAATCCAAATATTACTACGGTACTTTCTCTTAATTTTTGCAAAGCCTTTGTACCAATTAACAGTTCAGTTCTTGAAAATGCATGTTGTTTCATTAAAAGATCTCCTCTTAACTATAAAATGTTGATGATTAATACCATATAAAATTATATAGTTTTAAATTCTTTTAAGCAATAGATTTTATATTATATACATTGAACTTAATCTAAAATTATGTATTAACTATTAATTTTTTACCAAACATTGAATAGTTTAGGACAATAAATTATAATTATATGTAATTGAATACAGCCCAGGAATATTGGAGGTGCTTTGATAATGAAAATAGGCTTGTGCCAGATGATGGTTTCAAAGTCAAGTAAAAAGGATAATTTAAAAAGAGCTCAATATATGATTCATGAAGCAGTGCACAGAGGGGCTGAGATAGTAGCTCTGCCCGAAATTTTTAACTGCTATTATAATCTCAAATATTTTAGAGAATATGCAGAAAGTTCCAGTAATTATGGTGAGACTTTAAATATGTTATCTTCTACAGCAAGGGAACTTGGAATATATTTAATAGGAGGATCTATACCTGAAATTGATGAAAAAGATAATCTATATAATACCTCCTTTATTTTCGATGAAAGTGGGAAATTAGCTGAAAAGTATAGAAAAATACACTTGTTTGATGTGAATATACAGGGCAAGATAAATTTTAAGGAATCCGATATTTTAACTCCAGGAAATAGAATGCCGGTGATAGATACAAGGTGGGGGAAAATAGGTGTAATTATTTGCTTTGATATAAGATTTTCAGAACTTGTAAGGATTATGGCACTTAAGGGTGCAAAAATTATATTTGTTCCTGCAGTTTTTAATATGACTACAGGCCCTGATCACTGGGAGACTTTATTTAGAAGCAGAGCTATGGACAACCAACTTTATATGGTGGGTATATCTCCAGCAAGAAACATGAATTATTCCTATGTTGCTTATGGAAAATCTCTTGTAGCAGATCCCTGGGGAAAAATAATAAATATATTAGATGAAAAAGAGGGAATACTAATATCAGAATTGAATTTAGATTATATAGAGAAGGTTAGAAGTTCTCTGCCTATTTTAAAAAATGTAAGGAAAGATATATACAGAAATTTATTGTTGTAAATTTTTAGGTTCAGATGGAGTCTGATTATGAAAAATGATTTCATCCACCTGAACCTCAGAAAAGTTTATCAAGACGTTACAATCAAATATTAAAATAAAGATGCGTTATTACAATTTTATGGTGTTGTCCGAGGAATTCATTTTTTCAACTATGCTGTACATATTAGTTATTTCACCTACAACAAGTTTTTCCTTTAAGCCATAGAAGTCAAGACAAGTTCCGCAACTATAAATATGTACTCCTTTTTCTTCTAATACTTTTAAATTATCTATGGAATCAGAACCTTCTGTGGTCAATTTGACTCCTCCATTTAAAAATATTAAATCAGTTGGTAAATTGTTGCTTTCAGTCAATGCATACAAATAGCTCTTTATTAAAATTGCTCCAAGTTTGTCATCGCCAAGCCCCAGTTTATCATTGGATATGACTATAGTTAGCTTTCTATCATCGAAATTCATTGGTTGACAGCTATCTGCATTCTTTGTAATAGTTATATAATATAGATTGTCTTTTTGTTTTGCCTCGCTGACAAAACCATTACTCTTTGCGAATTTTAACAGATTACTTTTAGAAACGTCGTTGTCTACAATGACAGTAGCAGTTCCTTCTTTTATTGAATCAAAATACTTTTTGGTGTTTATCACCGGTTGAGGACACTGTAAACCCTTGCAGTCTATTATATGTTCCATTAACGTACCACCTTTCAGAATTTATATTATTAGAAATTAAAATTTGCTCAAATAAATTATAGCATAGGGTAAATACATATATTATATTTTTTATCAATATTAAATTGTACAACTATAAAAAAATATTATATTTACGTTAATTCATACTATTCAGAATATTTCAACTTATACAGTACAATTTAAAATTTGTGTTATCATGATATACGATATTTATGTATATTTGTTAGAGGACAATAGAATAATATATCGAGGAAGGATTTTTGTGATGAAAGAGTTTATTTTTAATTTTACATTTATTTTTCAAATATCAGTTTTTACAATCACAATATACTATTTAGTACTTTCTTTATTTGGACTCTATAAAAAAAGAGATGATGGTGCCAAAAATTGTGCGCCCAATCATACTTTTGCATTGTTAGTGGCAGCTCATAATGAAGAGATGGTTATTGCAAAGATAATAGAGAGTTTAAAGGAGATAGATTATCCTAAAGATATGTATGATATTTTTGTAATTGCGGATAATTGCGATGATAGTACTGCTGATATAGCAAGAAAATATGGTGTAAATGTATATGAAAGAAAAGTTCCCGATAAAAGGGGGAAGGGATATGCCCTTGAATGGATGTTCAATAAGATATTTAAAATGGATAGAAAATATGATTCTATAGCTATTTTTGATGCTGATAACTTGGTTTCAAAAAATTTTCTAATGGAAATGAATTATAAACTGAACAAGGGATACAAGGTTGTTCAGGGCTATGTTGACAGTAAAAATCCAAACGATTCATGGATAACAGGTTCTTATTCAATTTCATTTTGGACTACAAATAGGCTCTTCCAGTTGTCTAGATCAAATCTTGGATTGTCAACTCAGATTTGTGGAACCGGTTTTTGTATGGATACAGACATTCTCAGGGAACTGGGATGGGGCGCAACCTGCCTGACTGAAGATTTGGAATTTACCTGTAAATTGGTTTTAAATGGACACAAAGTTGGCTGGGCTCATAATGCAGTGGTATATGATGAAAAGCCTTTGACATTAAAACAGTCCTGGAATCAAAGAAAAAGATGGATGAAGGGTTTCACTGATGTTTCCTCTAGATTTTTCTTTAAGCTTATAAAAAAATCTATAAGAGATAGAAGTTTTACATCTCTTGATTGTGCGATATATACTATACAACCTTTTATAACATTGTTGATTGGTTTATCAGCTTTAATAACTATTTTACAGAACAATAATGAACGTGGCTTAAATATATTTGTCATAAATTCACTGTTTCTGCCGGCTTTATGGAAGATATTCAGTATATTTCAATTTTTGATTACACCTTTTATAATGACCTTAGAATGTAAACTTTCTAAGAAAATGTTTTCTGTATTTGCATTATATTCTCTAAACATAATAGTACTTTCGTACATCTTTGGTTCTCCTACTTTTTTAGAAATGCTGCTTGGAAATATAGTATACCTGCTGATATTCGTATCCTTTATATCTTTTAACTGGGGTAAAGAGCCTCTTAAGATGTTTATATGGTATTTGCTCTATGGAATATACACTTTAACATGGATACCGATAACAATACAGGGAATATTGGACAAGAATAATAAGGAATGGGATCATACTAAACATATAAGACAGATAAGCATACAGGAAATGGAATAGGAAGAAAATCCTCGGTGATATATCATTGAGGATTGTTTTTTAATTTAAATAAAAATTTAAAAGCTGTGAATTGTGCATTGATTAAGAATAAGGGTGATGAATTATGATAGAAAGATTACAAAAATACATGTCCTATTGTGGTGTAGCTTCAAGAAGGAAGTGTGAAAATATAATATTACAGGGAAGAGTAAAAGTGAACGGCATTACTGTAAATAAATTAGGTGTGAAGATTGATGATAAAATGGATGTAATTTCTGTAGATAATGTGATAATAAAAAAGAGGGAGAAAAAAATTTATATATTGTTAAATAAGCCAATAGGATATGTTTCTACAGTTAAAGACGATAGGGGAAGAAATACGCTGCTGGATATTGTAAAGGTAAAAGAGAGGATTTATCCAATAGGCAGATTGGATTATAATACCTCGGGGCTCATAATATTAACTAATGACGGAGAAGTGTATAATAATATAGCTCACCCTAAGAGAGAACGAAATAAGGTATACATTGCTACATTAAGAGGCATACCATCTAATGATGCCATAGAAAAATTTAAAAATGGATTGGACATAGGTGGATATATAACTGCTGCCGCAAATTTTAAAGTAATTAATGCAAATAAAAATAAAAACGAGTCGAAAGTTAAAATAGAGATACATGAAGGTAAAAACAGACAGATAAGAAAGATGTGTGACAAGATAGGTTGTCCTGTACTAAAATTAACTAGAATAGCCATAGGAGATATACAGTTGGGAGATTTAAAAGAAGGAAGTTGGAGATATTTGAATAAAGAAGAAATAAATTATATAAAAAAATAAAAATGCAAATATGACAAATACTTATAAATAAAATAGATAAACAATTGAAAGATGTCTTGATAATCTAATCAATAGATGGTAAAATGAAACAAATATTGCAAAATAGATTGAGTGTGGATAGAAAGGAATGAATGAAAATGGAACAGGTTAATAATCAAGATTTAATAAGGACAATTCAAATTAAATTCCCAAGATTGAGTAAAGGTCAAAAATTAATAGCCGAGTATATCTTAAAGCATTATGACAAAGCAGCATTTATGACTGCTGCAAAATTGGGTTTAAATGTAGGTGTAAGTGAATCAACGGTAGTTAGATTTGCAAATGAACTGGGATTCTCAGGATATCCCAAATTGCAGAAATCCCTTCAGGAGCTTATAAAAAATAAACTTACCACTGTACAGAGAATAGAATTGTCAAATGATTTTGTAAGTCAGGAGAGCCCTTTAAAAAGTGTTTTAAAATCTGATATGGAAAATATAAGAGCTACCCTGGAAAAAATAAATCATAAAACTTTTGATGATGTAGTGGACAGTATATTTGAAGCTCAAAAAATATATATATTGGGCCTTAGAAGTTCTACTGCAATTGCAGATTTTTTAGGCTTTTATTTGAATTTAATATTAGATAATGTGAAGGTGGTTGGATATGGAATAAGTGATATCTTTGAGCAGATGATAAATTTAAAGGAAGGAGATTTAGTCATAGGAATAGGATTTCCTAGATATGCGGTGAGAACTATTGAAGCACTGGCCTTTGCTAAGAGTAGAAATGCTAAAATAATAGCTATTACTGACAGCTTATTGTCACCTCTTGCAGCTAGATCTGATTATACATTAATTGCTCAAAGCAATATGGCTTCGTTTGTAGATTCATTGGTAGCACCTTTAAGCGTAATCAACGCATTGATTATTGCTGTAGGATTACGAGAAAAAGAAAAAATATCCTCTACATTTTCAGATTTGGAAGATATCTGGAAAGAATACCAGGTTTACTCATTTAAAGATCAAAATTAGCTAAAATTAGGAAAATTGAATAATATGCAATAATTTATTAAATTATTAAAAGATTTTATGTAATTTTAAGAAGGAATTTTGAATTTTATATAGAATACTTTTATATAAGATAAATTAAAAATGTCTTAATTCTGTAATTTAATAAATAAGTGATTAATAATCACACAAGGAGGGTGTTACCACTTATGACTGATGAGAAAGTACAAAATTATGTCAATGGAGTAATTGAAAAAGTAAAGGCAAGAAATTCAAACGAGCCTGAATTCCTACAAACAGTGGAAGAAGTTTTAGGATCTATAGGACCAGTATTTGAGAAGCATCCTGAATATATGGAACAAAATCTTTTGGAAAGATTCTGTGAACCTGAAAGACAGATAGTTTTTAGAGTTCCCTGGGTAGATGACAATGGCAAGGTACAGGTCAACAGGGGATTTAGAGTCCAATTTAATGGCTGCATAGGACCATATAAAGGAGGACTTAGATTTCACTCATCTGTTTATATAGGCATTATTAAATTTTTAGGATTCGAACAAATACTCAAAAATTCACTTACAGGCCTTCCAATAGGTGGAGCTAAAGGTGGTTCTGACTTTGATCCAAGAGGTAAATCCGATAATGAAGTAAGAAGATTCTGCGAGAGCTTTATGACTGAATTGTACAGACATATAGGACCGGATGTAGATGTTCCTGCCGGAGATATAGGTGTAGGAGCAAGGGAAGTAGGATATTTATATGGACAGTACAGAAGATTAAAAGGTGTGTTTGAAAACGGTGTTATTACAGGAAAAGGCTTATCTTATGGTGGAAGTTTAGTAAGACCTGAAGCAACTGGGTATGGCGCAACTTATTTCTGTCAGGAAATTCTCAAACATGAAGGAACTGATTTAAAAGGTAAGACCGTGGCTGTATCGGGATTTGGAAATGTTGCATGGGGTGTATGCAAAAAAGTTGCACAATTAGGTGGAAAAGCTGTAACTATTTCTGGGCCGGATGGATACATCTATGATCCAGAGGGAATAGTTACTGATGAAAAAATAAATTACCTGCTTGAGATGCGTGCTTCCGGAAGAGATAAAGTAAAAGATTATGCCGACAAGTTTGGTGTTAAATTCTTCCCTAATGAAAAACCATGGGGAGTTAAAGTTGACATAGTAATGCCGTGTGCTACTCAAAACGACATTCATCTGGAACATGCAAAACAGATAGTGGCAAATGGTATAAAATTTGTATGTGAAGTTGCCAATATGCCTTGCACTAATGAAGCTGAACAATATTTCTTAAAGAATGATATAATACTTGGACCTTCAAAAGCAGTCAATGCAGGTGGAGTTGCAACTTCAGCACTTGAGATGGCACAAAACAGTGAGAGATTATCCTGGTCAGCAGAAGAAGTTGACGAAAAACTCCATAACATAATGGTTAATATATATAACAATTGTAAAAATGCATCTAAGGAATACGGATTTGGATATAACCTGCTGGCAGGAGCTAATATTGCCGGATTTGTAAAAGTGGCAGATGCAATGTATGCACAGGGAATATACTAATTATTAATACTGAATTCAAAATGGGCGAATTTAAAATGGATTCGCCTGTTTTTTATTTTATATGCATTTAAAAATAAAGAATATAAATTTATATAATATTTATATTGAATAAATTTGCGTAGTATATTACTATAGTAAGGTAATATACTTATTCTTATATAAAATAAGGTGTGTGATTAATGGCAAAAATAATAGTGGTTGGTGGCGGACCATCGGGAATGATGGCGGCAATAACTGCTGCAAAAAATAATAAAGACGTTATTATAATAGAAAGAAATGAAAAATTAGGCAAGAAGATGCTTATATCGGGAAAGGGAAGGTGTAATATAACCAATGGAAAAAACATAGATGAATTTTTTAATTATATTCCTGGAAATCCCTATTTCCTGTACAGTTCTCTTTATTCATTTACAAATGAAGACACCATGAAATTTTTTGATAACTTGGGAGTTAAATTAAAAATTGAGAGAGGGGATAGAATTTTCCCAATATCAAATAGATCTTCCGATTTAATTGATGCTATGAAAGATCAACTTATAAAGGAAGGAGTTAAAATAAAACTAAATTCCAGGGTAAAAAAATTTGTCTGCCATGATAAATTGATAAAGTCAGTTCAGCTTGAGGATAATTCTAAAATAGATGGAGATTATTTTATACTTTGTACAGGAGGATTATCTTACCCTAATACAGGTTCCACAGGAGACGGATATAAAATAGCTGAGAATTTAGGTCATACTATAGTAGAGTTGAAGCCTGCTCTTGTGCCTATAGAGATAAAGGAGAGTTGGATAAATCAACTACAGGGACTTTCATTAAAAAATGTAACTTTAAGTATAGTGGATTCTAGAAACAATATTTTGTATAGAGAATTTGGTGAAATGCTGTTTACTCATTTTGGCATATCTGGTCCTATTGTTTTAAGTGCAAGTAGAGTAGTGGAAGATAATGCCAATTTGAAGGCGGTTATAAATTTAAAACCTGCTCTGCAATTTGAACAATTGGATAAAAGATTACAAAGAGATTTTTTGAAGTATTCAAATAAAGATTTCAAGAATTCATTAGAGGATTTACTGCCCAAGAAGTTAATAGGAGTAGTTATAGATTTATCCAGCATAAATCCAAATAAGAAATGTAATTCCATAACAAGGGAAGAAAGATTAAAATTAGTAGATTTATTACAAAATTTTATCATGAATATAAAGGGTCTCCGTCCTATATCTGAAGCAATAGTGACATCTGGTGGAGTAAATACAAAGGAAATAGATCCATCCACAATGAGATCAAAAATAATATCGAATTTGTATTTTGCTGGAGAATTAATTGATGTAGATGGTTATACAGGAGGCTTTAATATGCAGATTGCATTATCTACTGGGTTTTTGGCTGGAACTCAGATAAAGTGATTTTAGGATTCACATAAAAATTGTAATTATCTCATAAAGTAATTTTGTACATGAAGCATGCGTGAATGTATTAAATTAATCCTATAAAATAAAGGATTTTATATTTTTTTATAGAATATATAATAGAATATGTTATGTATAAAATTTTATTTATAGATATAGCTTCACTAGAAAGGCGGAATACTATTTTGAATATATCTGTTGCGATTGACGGTCCTGCAGCTGCGGGTAAAAGTACTATAGCAAATATTATAGCTCATAGATTTAGCCTTGTGTATATAAATACGGGATTTATGTATAGGGCTGTTACCCTTATGTGTATGAAGGAAGATGTATCTTATACAGATGTGCAGGGCGTTTGTGAAATTGCAAAATCACTTGAGATATGTTTTGATGGAGATAGAATTTTAGTGAACGGTAAAGACTTTACAGATCTTATAAGGCAACCTAATATAAGCAGCAATGTGTCTAATTATGCTGCCATTTCTGAGCTGCGAAAATTATTGGTAGACATGCAGCAGAAAATAGCGTCAAAGTGTAATGTAGTCATGGATGGACGAGATATAGGTACTGTGGTTTTAAAAAATGCTCCTTTGAAATTTTTTCTTACCGCCAGTGCCAGTGAAAGGGCTAAGAGAAGGTGTGTAGAGCTTAATAAAAAAGGCATACCTGCAGAATATGATAAAGTACTGGATGAAATAATTAAAAGAGATTATATAGATTCACATAGGGCAGTTTCTCCACTTGTGAAATCAGAAGATGCGGTGGAAATAGATTCTTCTAATCTTTCTATTTTGGAGGTTGTAGAAATTATTTCAAAATACATAATAAAATATATTGAAGGGCATAATCAATAAGATTTAAGGTGAAATTATGAAAATTATACTAGCAGATAAGTCTGGATTTTGCTTTGGAGTAAAGAGAGCTGTGGAAAAAGCTGTAAGTACTCAAAAAAAATTTAAAAAAAATATATATACTTTAGGGCCTTTAATTCATAATAATAATGTAGTAAAAAAATTAGAGGGAAAGGGAATATTTCCTATAGAAAAGGACGATATGAACAATCTTAAAGAGGGAGATGTAGTCATAATACGTTCTCACGGAGTACCTAAATATATATTTACTTTTTTGAAGGATAAAAAAATAAATGTAATAGATGCTACCTGCCCATATGTTTCAAATATACAAAAAAAAGTACAAGAATATTATAAATTGGGGTATTCTATATTAATAGTAGGTGATAAAACTCACCCTGAAGTGATTGGTATAAATGGTTGGTGTGAAAATACTGCAATTGTATCTAAGGATGGATTAGACTTAAATAAACTTTCATCAAGACTTTGCATAGTATCACAGACTACAGAAAGACAATCCAACTGGCAAAAAGTTTTGAGTGTAGTAATCAAACAGTGCAAAGAGTTTATTGCTTTTAACACAATATGTAGCGCCACGGAATTCCGACAAAAATCTGCAGAGGATATTTCAAAAAAAGTTGATATGATGGTAGTACTAGGGGGAAAAAATAGTTCTAATACCACTAAATTATATGAAATATGTAAAAATAATTGTAAAAATACTATTCATGTTGAAAATTCAGGAGAAATACCTGATAATATAATTAGATCTAATAAAATAAAAACTATAGGTGTTACAGCAGGAGCTTCGACACCAGATTGGATAATAAAGGAGGCAATTTTAAAAATGAGTGATGACAAAAATTTGGCATTAAATGAGCAATTATCTTATATGGATAAAAATGATACTCAAATAATATTAGGGGAAAAAATCAAAGGGACTGTAATATCTGTAAATCCAAATGAGGTCTTTTTAAATATAGGATATAAATCGGATGGCATACTTCCTAAATCTGAAATAACCAGAAATGAAGAGGATGATTTGGAACAGCTAATACATCTGGGTGATGAGCTGGAAGTAAAGGTAATACGAAGACAAAATGAAGATGGATATGTAGTGCTTTCTAAATTAGAACTAGAAAGAGAAAATGCATATAGAGAATTAAGAGAAAATAATGGGAAGGATACTATTTTAAAGGTTACGGTAAAAGAAGCCGTAAATGGTGGACTTGTGGCAAATTATAAGGGCGCTAGGGTTTTTATACCGGCTTCCCATGTAGAATTATATCATGTGAATGATCTTTCCCAATATGTGGATAAAGAATTGGATGTAAATATAATTGAATTTAAAGAGGAGAAAAGAGGAACCAGAATAGTAGCTTCGAGAAGAGAACTCTTAAGGGCAGAAAGAGAAAAGATAGAGGAAAAAACCTGGAATATACTTCAAAAGGATACAGTAGTGGAGGGAGAAGTTAGAAGATTAACTGATTTTGGTGCTTTTGTAGATGTACAGGGAGTTGATGGTTTGCTTCATGTATCTGAACTATCCTGGGGAAGAGTAGGTAAGCCAAGCGATGTTTTAAAAATAGGAGATAAGATCAAAGTTTATATATTGGATGTGGATAAGGAAAAAAGAAAATTATCATTATCTATGAAAAAACTTATGGAAAATCCTTGGAATAATGTTGATGTAAAATATCCAGTAGGCAGTGTAGTACTTGGAAAAGTAGTCAGGTTTGCAAGTTTTGGTGCTTTTGTGGAATTGGAACCCGGAGTAGATGCACTTGTCCATATATCTCAAATAAGCCATAAGAGAATAGATAAACCTGAAGATGTGTTAAAGGTTGGTGAAGAGGTAAAAGCAAAAATCTTGGAAGTAAACAAGGAGAATGAAAAAATAGCTTTAAGTATAAAAGAAGTGGATGATATCTAATATAAAATTTTGTAATATAAATGTACTGCTATTCTAAATTTTATACTAAAATTAACTTACTACCTTAGAAATTTAAATATAATTTTATAAAATATTTCTTTTTCTTCAATATATATAGGAAATTAGAGAAATATATAAGTATTCAAAGGTTTCAAAAGTAAATTTTTAATATTGCTATATATATTGACTTTTTCATTATTTTTGATAAAATTTAATTGTTATATTTTATCTAAGGGGGTAAATATGAAAAATGAATGAATTAGGACGGCACATTTTGGCAGAAATCTACGGATGTGATGCTGAAATATTGGATAGCAAAGAATTTATAGAGAAAATAATGGTGGATTCTGCATTAAAGGCAGGTGCTGAAATAAGAGAAGTTGCTTTTCACAAATTCAGTCCACAGGGTGTAAGTGGTGTAGTTATAATATCAGAATCCCATTTAACCATTCATACATGGCCAGAACTTGGTTATGCTGCTGTGGACGTATTTACTTGTGGAGATAGAATAAATCCTTGGGATGCATGCAATTATATGACGGAGAAGTTTAATGCAAAAAATATGACAGCAACTGAGATAAAAAGAGGTATATTCGAACATGTGGTAGAAGTAAAAGCCTCAAATATATAAGAGATCATCGTGTAAGGTGATCTTTTATTTTATAAGGTGAAAATTAAATGTATAAATGTATAAAGCTAATAAAGAAAAATTTAAAATATTTTAGAGAACTAAATAGTAAGCGAACCCTATTTAATTCTTTAAATAAGGATTTTTTTCAGGTCTATGACAATTGTAATTTTATTCAAAAGATGATTCTGAGAAATAAAGTAAAACTTATCAAAAACAATGTCAAATATATAGGCTACATTTGGACAGATATCTATAATAAGAATGTTTGCTATATAAATGCTATGAATGTATTATATGGATACAATAATATGAGTAGTTTGCCCTATAAATATTTAATAAATACCATTAAGGAAAATTGCATCATAAGATATTTATGTGAAAACAATGATTATAATTTTAAGCTGTTAAAAAGTGTGGGATTTGAAAAAAAGGAAGGTACATTGATTTTGTATAAGGAGCTTCCTGAAAATATGCATTTTATTTTAAATAGAGAACTCGAATTTGAAATGCTGCAGAAAGGTAAAGATGAAGGAAAAAGATGTGAAATACAAAATAAAATATTTCAAGAGGACAATAGAGTTCCCCTTACTTTGGAAGATATTTTTTTTGATGAAGTTCAGGATTATTATTTTGAAAAAGGTGCAGTTTTTTTAAAAAAGAACAATGAATATATAGGATATGGACAGTTTATTATAGAAAATGGTATTCCTGTTATAGTAAATTTTGGTATAATAAAAGAATTCAGAGGGAAGGGATATAGTAAATTTCTCTTAATGTATATTTTGAAATTAATACATTCCAATGGATTCAATAAAATAATAATAAAAGTAAAGAACTCCAATTATATAGCTTTAAATTTGTATAAAAGTGTTGGATTTGAAGTGAAAAAGGAACAATATTATTTGGAGTTAAGGCATGGAGATAATGATTTTTGAATGGAAAAAGGTTAAAACGAGCCACCTGTAAAACAGGTGGCTATAATTAATTATTCTCTTGCATTTTTATATTCTTCTATTGCTATTTTCAATAGATTTACAGCGTCTTTTAAATCATCACAGTTCAAGCAATAGGATATTCTTATTTCATCTTCCCCTAATCCTGGTGTAGCATAAAAACCATTAGCAGGAGCAACCATTACTGTCTTTCCATCCTTTTCAAAATCGGTCAATAAGAATTTTGCAAAGTTTTCCGCATTTTTAACAGGTAATTTTGCAACTACATAAAAAGCACCGCTTGGCTTTTTACATATCACTCCAGGTATTTTGCCAAGGCCTTCCATTAATATGTCTCTTCTTTTTTGATATTCTGCTCTTGTTTCAACAAAATAGCTTTCGGGAGTATCTTTTAATGCAGTAGCTCCAATTTGTTCTACCGTAGGAACGCAAAGTCTAGACTGGCATAATTTCATTACATTGTGAATAAATTCCTTATTTTTTGAGGCAACTAGTCCAATTCTTGCACCACATGCACTATAACGTTTAGATATACTATCCACTACAATTACTCTATCGGCGATGTCCTTTAGACTTAGAATAGAAGTGTAATTTAATCCATCATATACAAATTCCCTATAAACTTCATCTGCTATAAGGTATAAGTCATGTTCCTTAGCTATATCTCCAAGCATTCTGAGCTCTTCTGCAGAATATACTGTACCTGTTGGGTTTCCAGGATTTGAAATCATAAGTGCCCTTGTTTTATCAGTTATTTTACTTTCTATTACGTCTTTACTTGGCAGATGGAATCCCTCTTCTGCTTTTGTCAAATATGGAACCATTTTAGCTGAAGCTGTTTCTGCAAATCCATTGTAGTTTGTATAAAATGGTTCAGGTGAAATTATTTCATCTCCAGGATCGCATATAGTCATGAAAGTTAACATTATAGCTTCACTACCGCCGTTGGTTACTACTAATTCATCTTTAGTAAATTCCGTACCCCATTTTTTATAATACTCTATAAAACTTTCCTGTAATTCATCCATTCCCTGTGATTCTGTATATGCTAGAACACTGGTTTTAAATTTTTCAATTGCCTTAAAAAATAAATCTGGAGTCTTTACATCAGGTTGTCCAATATTTAAATGATACACCTTTATACCTCTTTTTTTTGCAGCAGTTGCATAAGGTGCCAATTTACGTATAGGTGAAAATTGCATGTTTAAAATTCTATTTGATAATTTCATAAGAAATATCCCTCCACTTTTGATTTAAATTAGCTAGGCTATAAAAATGTCGCAATGAAATCTCTTCATTTAATTATATTTTTTATAGGAATATGAATTGATTTTAATTCAAACATACTTTGATTTTGAAAATTATTGAAATAACCCCTATCTCCAATACAATTAGCTCTTAATTTACATTTTTTTTCTTCCAGTTCTTCAGAATTTTTTATATCATACATGATATCCTCTCCTTTTAGAGAAAGTTTAACCCAAAAGGAGAGATTTTATTCTATAAATTAGTAATATTTATAAAGTACTTTTCCAAGTCTTTTAATTCCCTCTACAATTTTGTCTTCTGACATGCATGAATAATTTAATCTGAAATAATTATCACGTGCACTATTCGGGAAGAAAGAACCTCCTGGAACATAGGCTACTTTTTCTTTTAAGGCTTCTTCCAATATTTTTTTTGAACTTAAACCTTCCCTTAATTCAACCCACGCGAACAATCCTCCATAGGGGTTGGTATGCTTAACTTCCTTTGGAAAATACTCATCTATACTTTGAAGCATAAGAGTTCGACGTTTACCATAAACTTTTTTTATCTCATTTATATGCTCATTTAGATTATAAGTTTTCATAAATAGTGCAGTGGCCCTTTGATCTAAACTGCTAGATTGTAGATCTGCTCCTTGTTTTATTATGACATATTTTTGAAGTATCTCAGGAGCAGCACATATCCAACCAATTCTAAAACCAGGACAAAATGTTTTTGAATATGTGCCAAGGTATATTACCCATCCATCTTTATCAAAACTCTTTATAGAAGGATGAGTTGTACCTTCAAAAATAAGTTCGCCATAAGGATTGTCCTCAATCACAGGAACTTTGTATTCTTTAGCCAGCTCAGCTAACCTTTTTCTTCTGTCATCAGACATGGTTATTCCCGTAGGATTTTGAAAATCTGGAATGGTATAGATCATTTTCACTCTTTTATTTGTTTTGAGTTCTTCCTCAAGTTTTTCAATTATCATACCATTTTCATCCATTTCTATTTCGGTAAATTTAGGTCTGTAGGCATTAAATGCATTGATTGCTCCCATATAACTTGGGCTTTCGCATACTATGGTATCTCCTTCATTTACAAACATCCTTGCGGAAAATTCAATTCCCTGTTGAGAACCGCTGGTTATGATTATATCCTCACCGGTTACATTTACTCCTGAAGCAACCATTCTCTGTTTTGCTATTATCTCTCTTAAAGGTTTAAATCCTTCTGTAGTACTATATTGCATAGTACCAATGCCGTCTTGATCTAAAACATCCTGCATTACTTTTTTCATTTCTCTTACAGGAAACAATTCTGGTGCAGGCAATCCTCCAGCAAAAGAAATTATTTCAGGCATCTCAGTTAATTTTAAAAGTTCCCTTATTTCTGAAGCTTTTAGTCCTTCTGCTCGTTGTGAAAAACTTATCTCCATGAAAAATCCCCCCTAGATAAATATTTGAAATGCAATAATTCCCATATCACCTTCTTCAAATAAATGTATAAATAATGTTACTTTTTTATAAAATGCAATAATACATATTAAAAGTCAAAAAAATCAGAAAAATCATATTGCTGTTATTTGATTTATAAATGTATTATCTTATACTATAATAATATAATTTTTAAGAGAGATTTTCAATAAAAATTTTAATATATTCTATCAATATATATAATAAATATTGATATATTGAACTTAATTGTTAATTTTATTTTACGAATATAAAATATTGGATTAAGAAAACTAATTTAGTATGAATATATATAAAAAACTGAGGTGGAAACTATGAATGATAATAATGATATTGAAATTAAAATTATCGATGAATTAATATACAACATCAATAATAAAAAATATAAGAACAATGATAAATTACCATCAGAAAATGATTTAGCTGATATTTATAAAGTCCCAAGAATAGTGGCTAGAAAAGCTTATGAAAGGTTACAGGAGATGGGTTATATCTATTCCAAACGTGGCAAATTAAAGATACTGCAGTTGCAGAATGTTTACACAAATAGATATTAAGGATATAATTATAAAGTAAAAACAATATGAATTGGAGAACAAGAAATGATAACACAAAAATTCACTGCAGATATGCGATGCTGCAATAAAGATAAAATAGAAAAAACCTTTTTTATTGAGACATGGGGCTGTCAGATGAATGAAGAGGATTCGGAAAAATTGTCCGGAATGCTGAAAAAAATGGGATATATAAGAACGGAAAGTAAAATTAATGCGGATTTGATTATACTCAACACCTGTTGCGTAAGAGAAAATGCGGAACTTAAGGTATACGGACATTTGGGAGCATTGAAAAAGATGAAAAGGGAAAACCCAAATCTTATAATAGCTCTATGTGGATGTATGATGCAGCAAAAGCATATGGCAGAAAACATAATTAAAAAATTTCCCTTTGTGGATATAATTTTCGGAACTCATAATGCTTATAAGTTTCCCCAATATTTGAATACAGTACGCCAGGAAAACAGTTCTGTAGTGGAGATTCAGGATAGAGAGACCGGTATTGTAGAAGATATTCCAATAGACAGGGAAAGTACTGTAAAGGCTTTTGTAACTATAATGTATGGCTGCAATAATTTCTGTACTTACTGTATAGTTCCCTATGTAAGGGGAAGGGAGAGAAGCCGTAACCCTGTAAATATTGAAGATGAAATAAAAGATCTGGTTTCAAAAGGTTACAAGGAAATTACACTTTTAGGTCAGAATGTAAATTCCTATGGTAAAGATTTGGTTCCAAAGGTAAAGTTCAGCCAGCTGCTGAGGAGAATCAACGGTATAGAGGGACTTGATAGAATTAGATTTATGACATCACATCCAAAAGATTTAACTGAGGATGTAATAGATGCAGTTTTAGAATGTGATAAGGTATGTGAACAAATACACCTTCCAGTACAATCTGGTTCTAATAATATATTAAAAAGAATGAACAGAAATTATTCAAGAGAACAGTACTTGGAGCTAATATATAAAATAAGGAAAAAAATTCCTGAAGCAGCCATTACTACAGATATAATGGTCGGATTTCCGGGAGAAAGTGAGGAGGACTTTGAAGAGACTTTAAATCTGGCAAAAGAAGTAGAATATGATTCCGCTTTTACTTTTATATATTCCAGGAGAAAGGGAACTCCGGCTGATAAATTGGAAGAACAGGTTCCTGAAAATATAAAACATGAAAGATTTAACAGGCTTGTAGAAGTTGTAAATGAATCTTCAGCCAAGAAAAACAAGGTATACGAGGGGAAAATAGAAGAGATACTGGTTGAAGGTCTTAGCAAAAACAATAGTGCGAAACTTATGGGAAGAACAAGAACCGGCAAGCTTGTTAATTTTCAGGGAGATGTAGATTCCATAGGAAGATTGGTAAAGGTTAGAATAAGTAAAGCACATTCTTTTTCACTTTCAGGTAAACAGATATAACAGAAGGAGGGACCAAAGTGACATTGACTCCAATGATGAAACAGTATATGGAGATGAAGGAAAAATACAAGGACTATATACTGTTTTTTAGGTTAGGTGATTTTTATGAAATGTTTTTTGAAGATGCAAAGACAGCAGCTAGAGAATTGGAATTAGTTCTTACTGGAAGGGATTGCGGTTTAAAAGAAAGGGCACCTATGTGCGGTATTCCATATCATGCAGCCAATTCATATGTGGGCCGTTTGATAAACAAGGGCTATAAAATAGCTATATGTGAACAGCTAGAAGATCCTGCTCTTGCAAAAGGTTTGGTGAAGAGGGGTATTATTAAACTTATAACCCCCGGTACTTATACCGATTCTACTTTTTTAGAAGAAAATAAAAACAACTATATAATGTGCTTGTACATAGATAAAAATGAGAATTCAGCACTATGCTTTGCAGATATATCTACAGGAGAATTTGATTGTACAGATACTCCTTTTGATTTATCTATAATTATGGATGAAATATCCAAATATAGTCCAAAAGAGATTTTAGTTCAAGAGGATATTGAAAGCTCATTATTGAGCAAAATAAAGGAATTTTTTAATGGATCCATTACTAAATTAAATATGGATTATTTTTCTCAAAATGTGGAAAAAATATTAAAGGGACAATTTGCAGATTTTAATCCACGAGAATATAAAATTGAAACCATGAAATGCTGCAGTTCTCTTCTTAAGTATATACATGAGACCCAAAAAACTAATTTTTCCCATATAAATAAACTTCAATATTACAATGTAATTGACTATTTGCTTATAGACGGTAATTCTAGAAGAAATCTGGAAATAACAGAGAGTTTGAGGGAAAACAAAAAGAAGGGATCTCTTCTCTGGGTCATAGATAAGACCAATACTGCCATGGGGGGAAGAAAACTTAGAAAATGGTTGGAACAACCGCTTATGGACAGGAATAAAATAATTGAGAGGTTGAATTCCGTAGAGGAACTTTCTGATGACATATCCTATCACGAGGATTTAAGGGAAGCCTTAAAGAATATATACGATGTTGAGAGACTGGTGGGAAAAATATCTTCTAAAAGTGTAAATGCCAGGGAATTGAATTCTCTAAAAAATTCTATAGAGAAGATACCTAATGTGAAATCCATACTGTCGCATTTTAAAACTAAATTATTAGAAAACATGTATGAAAATCTGGATGAATTAAAAGATATATGGTCGTTGATAGATAGTTCCATATTGGAGAACCCCTCAATTTCTTTAAAAGAAGGCAATTTAATAAAGGAGGGCTATAACAGCAAAATAGATGAATTAAGAGAGGTAAAAACTCATGGCAAGGACTGGATAGCTTCTCTTGAACAGAGGGAGAGGGAGATTACCAAAATAAAGTCATTGAAAATAGGCTATAACAAAGTGTTTGGATACTATATAGAAGTGACCAAGAGCAACTTGAGCATGGTACCAGAGGGCAGATACATAAGAAAACAAACTCTTTCGAATGCGGAGAGATATATAACTCCAGAATTAAAGGAAATGGAAGACAAAATTTTAGGAGCAGAAGACGAATTGATATCTTTAGAGTATAATACCTTTATAGATATTAGAAATGCAATAGAAAAGGAAATTAATAGAATGCAGACCTCCGCCGAAATAATTGCCCAAATTGACTGCTTGAGCTCCCTGGCAAAAGTGGCCGTGGAAAATAATTACTGTAAACCTGATATTACTCTTTCAGATAAAATATCAATAGAAGAGGGCAGACACCCTATAGTAGAGAAGATGATACCCTCGGGAGAATTCATATCAAATAATACCAATATGGACGCTTCTGAAAATCAACTTCTTTTAATAACAGGACCCAATATGGCAGGCAAATCCACTTATATGCGGCAGGTAGCCCTAATTGTAATTATGGCTCAAATAGGATGCTTTGTTCCAGCTAAAAGGGCATCTATATCTATCTGCGATAAGATATTTACCAGAATAGGTGCATCTGATGATCTATCTTCGGGTAAAAGTACCTTTATGGTAGAAATGTGGGAAGTTTCAAATATATTGAAAAATGCTACTAACAGAAGTTTAATCTTATTAGATGAAGTCGGCAGGGGAACCAGCACTTATGATGGCCTCAGCATAGCCTGGTCCGTAATAGAATATATATGTAAGAACAATAAGTTAAAGAGTAAGACACTATTTGCAACTCATTATCATGAGTTGACTAAATTGGAAGGTACGATAAGTGGGGTTAGAAATTACTGTGTATCTGTTAAAAAAGTAGATAACAATATAGTATTTTTAAGAAAGATTATAAAAGGCGGGGCAGATAAGTCCTATGGTATTGAAGTTGCAAAGCTTGCTGGACTTCCTGAGAAGGTCTTGAAAAGAGCCCAGGAAATATTAGATAGCCTGGAAAATGAAAAATCCTGTGACTCTGTACGAAGTAAAAATACATTTATTAAAAAATCGGATGAAGCAGAAAATAATAATACTTTAAAAAATAAAAAAAATATTAAGTTAAATAGACAATTGGGGTTTTCAGATATGGAAAAAGAAGCCTTGATTAAGGAAATTAAAAATATAGATATATTAAATATGACACCTATGGATGGTTTTAATAAACTTTATGATATAATAAAAAGAGTGAAGTCTATATAATTTTAAATAAACAAAGGATTGATATACCATGAAAAGGATAAATCTTCTGGATATAAATACTTCAAATAAAATTGCCGCAGGAGAAGTTGTGGAAGGTCCTTCCTCTGTAGTAAAGGAATTACTTGAAAATAGTATAGACTCGGGTGCTAAAAATATAACTGTAGAAATTGAGGAAGGCGGAGAAAAATCCATAAAAGTACTGGACGATGGCTGCGGAATACATCCAATGGACATAGAAAAGGCCTTTATGCCCCATGCTACAAGTAAAATAAGCAGTGTAGAAGATCTGGAAAAGGTAAACACCATGGGATTTAGAGGTGAGGCTCTGGCGAGTATAGCTGCGGTATCCAATGTAATTCTTAAGAGCAGAACCGCTCAGTTTGATTCAGGTATGGAAATAAAAATAAATGGCGGGAAACTAGAAGGTGTTCAACACAGTGGATGCAATCCTGGAACTTCAGTTTTAGTGAAAAATTTATTTTTCAATGTACCTGCAAGGCAAAAGTTTTTAAAATCTCCCAGTAGAGAAGCTGCGGGAATTTCAGACATAATAAGCAGGCTTTCCTTGGCTAATGCGGATATTTCTTTTAAATTTTTTAAAAACGGCAAAAAATCTATCACCACCTATGGCTCGGGAAACGTAATGGATGTTGTACGGTGTATATATGGCAAAAATATTTACGAAAATGTAATTCCTATAGAAAAACACGGTGACATAATTTCAATTTACGGATATATAGGAAATTCTGAAATAAGCCGTGGCAGTAGAAATAATCAGAGTCTATTTGTAAATAAAAGATATGTTAAGAATAAATCCATAGCTACAGCTGTGGAAAAGGCATTTAAATCTTTTATTACTATAAATAAATTTCCTTTTTTTATATTGTTTATAGATATATTTCCTGAGTTTATAGATGTAAATGTTCATCCTGCTAAATGGGAAGTAAAATTCAGTGACTCTGGAATGGTATTTAAATTTGTATTTGATGCCGTTCATGAAGCCCTTAGGGACAGTTTGAAGGATTCTTTTACTATTGAGCCTGATATTGAATCCACCCATGTGAGGGAAATCCAGATTCCGGTTGATTTAGAGTCTTTAAATAGTAAAAATTATTTAAATTCAGACAGTGAAAAGAAAGAGTATAATAATTTTATCAATGAAAATGCTGGTAGATTTCGAGAACATGAATCGAATCTATATAAATCCCATTATCCTAATCTACAGATAGATTCAGCAGATGAGGTGAATGGGAAAACTAAGCATAGGGAGAATGCAATTGCTAAATTTCCACCTCTTGAAATAATCGGTCAGTTTCACAATACTTATATAATAGCAGAGGACGGGAATAATTTATACATGATAGATCAACATGCTGCCCATGAAAAAATTCTCTTTGAAAAATATAAGAAAAGTATTCAAAAAGGTGATATACTGTCTCAAGTATTAGCCACACCGGTAGTTATGGAACTTACACCTATTGATTATAATTATTATATGGAAAATGAAAATGTATTTAAGAAAACTGGGTTCAAGGTAGAATTATTTGGAGATACGGCTGTGAGCATAAGGGAAGTACCTATGATACTCGGAAAACCGGATATTAAAAATTTATTTATGGATATGATTGACAATTTAAAAAATATGGGATCCGGAGAACCCTGGGAAGTAAAATATCTTTCCATAGCAACACTTGCCTGCAAAGCTGCTATTAAGGCAAAAGATCATCTGTCGCATATGGAAATGGAAAGTTTACTTGAAGAATTGAGGTTTATAGAAGATCCTTATACTTGTCCTCACGGAAGGCCCGTTATAATAAAATTTACATTAAATGATTTGGAGAAAAAATTCAAGCGAATACAGTGAGGGGAAAGATATGCAAAATTTATTTATATTAGCAGGCCCTACTGCAGTGGGGAAAAGTGATATATCCATAGAAATTGCCAAAGAATTAGATGGCGAAATAATATCTGCAGACTCTATGCAAATATACAAATATATGAATATAGGTTCTGCAAAAATTACAGTAGAAGAAATGAAGGGAATACCACATCACTTGATAGACTTTATTGAACCCGACAAAAGTTTTAATGTATCAGAATATAAAAAACTGGCTGTAAAAACTATAGATGGGATATGTAAAAGAAACAGACTTCCAATGTTAGTAGGAGGTACAGGTCTTTATATTAATTCTCTTATATGCAACTATGATTTTACAGATGCTAAGATAGATAAAAATTACAGAAGATACCTTCAAAAATTAGCTGGGGATCAGGGGAGAGAGTATGTACATTCTCTTTTAAAAGATGTAGATAGGTTATCCTATGAAAAACTTTATCCTAATGACTTAAAAAGGGTCATTAGAGCTCTAGAAGTTTATAAACTTACGGGAAAAACCATAGGTGAATTTAATACTGAAAATCATTTATGCAAGATACCATATAAGATATATTATTTTGTATTGACTATGGATAGAGCTAAATTATACCAGAGAATTAATAAGAGAGTGGATATAATGTTGGAAAGGGGACTCATAGATGAAGTCAGAAATTTAAAATCTATGGGATATACAGCAGATATGCAATCCATGAAAGCTATAGGGTATAAAGAAATACTAAGCTATTTAGAAGGTAAGATATCTTTAGATGAAGCTATATATTTAGTTAAAAAGGGAAGTAGAAATTATGCTAAAAGGCAATTGACATGGTTTAGAAAAGACAAAAGAGCCATATGGATAGATGAAGATGATTTTAATTGTCGTAGTGAAATAGCTGATCATATAATAAATAAATTTGAATCCATACAGTAGTTTTAAATTTAACTGTAATAGGATTCATTGATACTGAAAATTTTTGCGATATCTATAGAATTATATAATAAAAATTATGGAGGGTGAGAGCTATGAGTAAACCAGCTAATAATTTACAGGATATTTTTTTAAATGGTGCGAGAAAAAATAGAATTTCAGTTACCATATATTTGACCAATGGATTTCAAATTAAGGGAACTGTAAAGGGATTTGACAATTTTACAGTCATATTAGATTGTGCTGGCAAGCAGATGATGGTATATAAACATGCAATTTCCACTATTACACCCATAAGGTCAATCTTATTTAATGCGCAAATTGAAACGGAAGATTATAAAGAGTAACTAAAAATATCAAGTAATTAAGCTATTGTGAAATATAGAGAGGAATAGGTGCTGCCTATTCCCTTTCTGTGTGCTTTTATTGTAATATATATCACTCATTATATTTAGGGAGGTACCAATATTGTTAGATATAACTAAGGAAAAACTCAGAAAAGCATATAAAATAAGTGAAAAAATAATTGATCTATATGAAAAAGCCTTAGAGGATATAAGGGATCAATTTAAATACTATGATGAAATAAGGGAATACAATCAAATAAAAGTTTTAGATGCACTGCAGAAGGAGAGAATAAGTGAAGCACATTTTACCAATTCATCAGGGTATGGGTATGGTGACATAGGTAGAGATTCTTTAGATAAGGTATATGCAGATGTATTCAATTCAGAGAGTGCACTCGTAAGACCACATTTTGTAAATGGAACCCATGCCCTTTGCTGTGCAATATTTGGAAACTTACGTCCCGGAGATACGATGCTTTCCGTATGTGGTACTCCCTATGACACTTTACATAATTTAATAGGCATAGGCACTAATAAAAAAAACATGGGCTCTCTTGTGGAATATGGTATAAATTATGAACAGGTGAACTTAACCGAGGATAATAGGATAGACTTCGAGAGCATAGAAAAGCATCTTAAAAAAAATGACAGTATAAAATTAGTACATATACAGAGATCCACCGGCTACGGTTGGAGAAAATCTCTTCTTGTATCTGAGATTAAGAATATAATTGATTTTGTAAAGAAGATAAGACCCAATGTAATATGCTTTGTAGACAATTGCTACGGTGAATTTATAGATACTTTAGAGCCCACAGATGTAGGCGCTGATCTAGCAGCAGGCTCACTCATAAAGAATATAGGTGGTGGAATAGCACCTACAGGTGGTTACATAGTTGGCAAAGAGGAATATGTAACTCAAGCCTCATATAGATTGACTGTTCCAGGAATAGGAGGGGAGTGCGGTTCAACCTTTGGAGTCATGAGGCTTTTATACGAAGGATTATTTCTAGCTCCACATATCTCCATAGAAGCAGTAAAGAGTGCTATTTTTTGTGCTAGAATTATGGAATTAGCAGGATTTGAAGTTCTGCCTAAGTACAATGATAAAAGAAGTGATATAATACAAGCAATTAAATTTAATGATAAATCGAAATTGATAAACTTCTGCAGAGCCATTCAAAAAGGATCACCAGTGGATTCATTTGTTAAATGCGAGCCCTGGGATATGCCGGGATACTCAGATCAAGTTATAATGGCTGCAGGTGCTTTTGTACAGGGATCCTCTATAGAACTATCTGCAGATGCCCCTATAAGAGAGCCTTATATAGGATATCTTCAAGGTGGATTGACTTTTGATCATGCCAAAGTAGGGATACTTGTGGCTCTATCAAACATATTATAGAACATAAGGTTAAAACAGAGATTTGCTTCTTAATAAACAGATCTCTGTTTCAGATTGTTTACAATTGGATTAATATTTTCTGTATATACCTACTAATTTACCTATGATTTTACAATCATCTACTATAATAGGGGACATATTCTTATTTTCTGGCTGCAGCCTTATGCTGTTCTTTTCTCTGAAAAATCTTTTTAGAGTGGCCTCGTTTTCAATCAAGGCTGCAACTATATCACCATTTTCAGCAAAATTAGTCTGCTCCAGTATGGAGAAATCACCATCTAGTATGCCTGCATCTATCATGCTCTCTCCCTTTACTTTTAACATAAATAATTTTTTATCATTTTTAATATAATCCATGGGAACAGGGAAAAAATCTTCTATATTTTCAGTGGCTAAAATAGGCGTGCCAGCAGCTATATCTCCTATGATAGGTATATCTATCATTTCTTTTTGAGGAATTGATTTTTCTACGATTTCTATAGTCCTAGATTTAATTCCGTCCCTCTTTATAAAGCCTCTTTTTTCCAATTTTTCAAGATGGTTGTGAACAGTGGAAGTAGACCTTAAGCCAACAGCTGCACATATTTCTCTAACAGAAGGAGGGTACCCTTTTTCTCTAATCTGAGATTTTATAAATTCGTATATCTGAAGCTGTCTATTATTACTAGAATTTTTCATAAAAAACACTCCTATACTTTATTTATTAGAAGTCTATCAAATTCATTACAAAGTGTAAAGTTAGACAATAGAATCACTTGATGTGAATTATATCATAGAAGTTGACAAATATCAAACTTATGTTCTATACTAATTTTGTTACATAATAGTTAGATAGTAAGAAGGAGATATTATGAAAAATTATTATTGTATACTTGATAAAAATAAACTGTGCGATAACTGTGGTGAATGTGATGTATGTGATTTGGATCCAAATAAAAAATGTGATAATTGTGGAAAATGTCTTGAAATGGAAGGATATGATATGAAAGCCATAAAAATTGATGGTATTATAGACGATAAAAATGAATCCAGAGAATATGAGAGAGAGGAGAAGAATTATTACTCAGATGATTTTCATTCTCATTATTCCAAAGAGGATCCCAGTACTGAATTTATAGAAGATGTAGACGGATTGAAAGAGGCCTTAGAAAATAAGGAGATTTTTGATAAAGTTGCATATGAAGAATATCCTGGGCTTATAAGAGTTCAAAAAAAGCATAAAAATAGCAAGTAGTGTTTTATATCCAAATTGAGACCGGAAGAAAATTCCGGTCTTTTGCTATTTTTCTTCACTTAAAGGGTTTGATTTTACTGCTTCTCTGAGTTTTTCGTCATCCACATGGGTGTAGATCTGAGTAGTGGATATATTTTCGTGGCCCAATATTTTTTGAAGGCTTCTTATATCTACATTGCCGTATTTGTACATGAGGGTAGCCGCAGTATGTCTCAATTTATGGGGGGTATACTTTTCACTATCTAGGCCGGCATTTTTCAAATATTTTTTTAACATTAACTCTACAGTTCTTTTGTTTATTCTGTTGTAATTCCTGCTTATGAAAAGAGCATCTTTATTTTTTATCTTATTATAATATTTATTTCTTTCTTTAACATAGATATCAAGAGCTTCCATGCAGGCCCTGTTTAGATATATAGTCCTCTCTTTATTTCCCTTTCCAACTACAGTCAAGGTGTCATCTTTAATATTTGAAATATTTATACCGCATAATTCAGATAATCTCATCCCGCAATTTAAAAAGAAAGTTATTATACAATAATCTCTTTTTTTGAACTTTCCATCTACAGCTCTTAATAAAGCTCTGCTTTCGCCTAAGCTCAAATAAATTGGATTTCTTTTGCTTATTTTAGGTGATTCCAATTCCAGAGCAGGGTTTTCATCTATTATCTTGGCCTTATTGCAGAGATATTTAAAGAAGGATTTTAGAGCTGCTACTTTTCTGGCCCTGGTATAACTTCCGTTATTTCTATAATTCTCGGTAAAGGATATAAACGCAAACAGATCACTTAAATCTATCTGTCTTATAAAATTTTCATCTATATCGTTTATTTTTATTTTTTTAAATTCATAGTTTCCTTTAATGAGACCTTTGTAAAGTTTTAAGAATCTAAAAAACATGGTAAGATCCACTTTATAGCCATTTAATGTATTTTTTGATTTTCCCCTAATGGTTCCAAGATAGTTTAAGAAGTCATTTAGACATTTGGGAAGCCTGGGATTGTAAACATGTTTTAGGTTATACTGCATAAAGTCTTCTCCTTTCCAAAAATAACTTTAACTTCGCTAAATGATTATTTAGCGAAGTTAAGTATTCTATAAAAGCTGTTCAAAATCCTTCTTTTATTGTACTAAATTTATAATTTTTTTATCCAAATAAGCAAAACACATGTTAATTTAAGAATTACTTGATAACAAATTTTTCACACAATATGAATTAAAGCTTGTTTTGCAAATATATTGTGCTAATTTGTAAAAAACTGCTTATCAATAAAGTTATAAATGAATTTTTATTTCTTAAATAATTCATTTTAAGTTAAATGAACTTATTAACATATTGTGGAAATAAAGTGGACATTTATAAAATTGAAATATTTCCACAATATGGTGATAAATGTGTGGATTCATTTTTCCCCTATTTTTTCCTATTTTCTTGTGAGAAGCGTACAAACTTAGGAATTTAAAAAGAATGGATTTATTTGTAGAATAAGAGAATAAAAAATGCTTTAATGTATAAATTCTAAAGTTATATGTTTTTAAAATTATTTTTTTTAACAGAATTTATATTTAGTGTTAATTCTTATATACATAATATTTATTAAATAAACTAAAAAATAAATACAAAAAAGACCCTCAACAAAATATGAACTGACCTCCCATAAGTTAGATTTTTAGGTCTAACTTATGGGGGTCATATCAGGTCTTTTATTTATTTCTGTAATTTTTTAGATTTTAAATCAGTATAAAAAAATTATAACTATACGGGAAGAGTATCTCCCCCATAAGGTATAAGAGCAATCCTTGGATTATCTACACTTAATTTATATGCAAGCTCAACTGCATTTTTCAATGATTTAACTGGAATAAATCCAAATTTACGAACTATTTCATCTTCAAGGGAAGATACAAGGAATATTTTTCTATGTTTTGATGAATACAAAGTTTTATAAGCTGCATACCCTGGAACTGTAAAATCCTTTTTTAGTGCGGTTTCCATATCATTTAGAGTTTTATATTTAAACAACTTTGTAAACTCATCTGTGCCTACGCCTTCTCTGCACTCTGCAATTACAATCAATACACTGTCTTCCACACCTGCATACAAACTATTCCCAATAGTTTTGACGGACTGGTATAAATTTATGTCCTTTGGATATCCTCCTGCCGAAGCAATGGTAATATCTGCTTTTTCTTTGACTTTTATTGCATATAGCTTTCTTATTGTATTACATCCCCTCATCCATGCTTTTTCAAAATCCCCAGCTACAAACTCCACAAAGTTTCCATTAGTGTCAAGTACTGCATTTATCAAGAAATCTACAGAAACTGTCCTGCATATTTCCGTAATATCTTCACGCATGGGATTCCCCTTGATTTTATTTGCTCTCGCATCTAGATTTAATCCAGAATTTTCTCCATTATTAAAAACCAATTTATGATTATGTTGAATTGTTTTAATGCCTGCAACTCCGGGCACTATGCTTTTAGCTCCTCCACCGAAGCCTGCAAATAAGTGAAATGTAATGCCTCCTATAAGAATAACTCGGTCTGCATCCACCACTTTTTTATTTATATATTCGGGAGTTCCAAAACTGGATATTCCAATATAATCCAATTCATCAGCATTTTTGCTGTCATGATTATATATTTTTATTCTCTTATATAGTTCTTTTCCTACAATAGATGTTTTTTCACCCTCTGTGTCAGCTCTGTGTGTTCCAACTGCTATAATGGTTGAAATGTCTTCATCTTTAATTCCTAGTGAATTCAGATAATTTACCACATAAATCAAAAATTTATTAATCTTTATCCATAATCTTGTAATGTCCGAAACTACAAGTAAAACTTTTTCTCCAGGTTTAACTATCTCGCTGAGAGGTTTCGAGCCTATGGGATTTTCAATTGACTCAATGATTTTAGCTTTTATATTCTCAATATGTTCTGTTTTATTGGGAAGAATGCTAGTTATTTTTCCTTCTAAATTTATTTCGATATTTCTATTCCCATATTTAAAATTATATAAGCTCAAATTGCATCATCTCCAAAATATTCATTTTTAGCCTTGAGCATAACTCTAAGGTCTTTATTTCCTTACCAATAAATATTGCTTCCAGTATATTTTCTTTAATTCTGAGTCTTCTTTTCTAATATTTACTTTAACAATTATTATTTATTATTATACTTAGGCATTCTTTTTTCAATAAACGCACGTGATGCTTCTTTAAAATCATCATACACCTGATAATCTACTGTTGCTCTTAAATTATTTTCAAACTTTTTAGGTAAATTGTGATCATAATTTATATTTAAGCACTTTTTCCAGAGTATAAGAGCTGTTCTAGCATTAGCTGCAATTTCTTCTGCTAATTTTATTGCATCATTCATCAAATTTTCCTTTGAAACAACCCTATGAATACCCCCATATTGTGCAATTTGTAGTGCTGTAACTGCAGTTCCTGAAAATGCCATATATCGAAGTACCTTTTCAGGAACCATAAGTGAAGCATATCCATCTGCACCAATTATACCAACTTTTATTTCTGAAAGAGCAAATTTTGCATTTTCAGTTGCAATAACAATATCGCAACACCCTGTAAATGCCAATCCTGCACCTACTGCTGAGCCATTAACAGCAGCAATCACAGGATATTTACAATTTTTCACTGCTAAATATGCATTTCTTATTATATCATAATATGTTGTGGCCTTTCCTCTTTCCATAAATTCTGTAAATTCATCCAAGTCATTTCCTGCCATAAACACTTTACCTGCTCCAGTTAAAATTACAACTTTTATATCATTTCTTCGCTCTAAATCATAAAAAGTATCTCTAATTTCAATATATGCATCCCTATTTGTAGCATTTATTGGTGGACGACAATATGTAACTATTGCAATATAATTATTCACTTCTAGATTAATATAGTCCATCCTATTTCTTCCTTTCAAGTTAATTTTACATAAATTTTTATTCTATCCAATTACACTTAAGTCCATGTTTTTTACAATATTCAACTATTTTTTTGAATACAATTTTTTCTATTTTCTCTCATCTATAAATCTTTTAGCTTTATGTGTAGTCCGTGGTATTGTCCCGTCCCTTAATACAATTACCTCTTTTGGTCTAACTCCCAATCTTATTTTAAGTGCATCTGAAACCTTAGTTTTTACTTGTTCATCAGTTTTATCAGAATTTGCAACTTTTTCTATTTCAACTTTATATTTTGTAGCAAAATTTTCTTTTAACACATGAATTACATATTCTCCTGTAACTTCAGGAATTCCACGCACAACAGCTTCTATATCACTTGGAAATACATTAACTCCAGAAACTATAAACATATCATCTATTCTTCCAGTTATATTTATTCTAGCATGAGTTCTTCCGCAGATACAAGGAGTATGATTAATAGTGCCAATATCTCCCGTCCTAAACCTAATCATAGGGCGTGCCCTTTTTCTTAAAGTAGTAAGTACTATCTCTCCCTGTCCTCCATCTGGCACTGGCTTGTTGGTTTTAGGATCTAAAATTTCAACTAGTACATAATCTTCTGCTACATGAAGTCCATTTCTAACTTCACACATGCCTGCAAAAGCACCAAATAAATCCGATAACCCGTAGAAATCATAAAATTTTGCATTCCAAAGTTTTTCTACTGCTTCCCTTGTTTCTCTAATAGAGCCACCAGGCTCTCCACCAACTATAATTTTATTTACTGCAAGATCTTTAGCTGGGTCAATTCCATGTTTTTTTGCAGCTTCACCTAAATACCATGCATAAGCAGGAGTAGTCCAAATTACAGTTGGCTGAAATTCTTTTAAAATAAATAGAAGTTTTTCTGATGGTATTGTACCTGCCCATATACATAATGCACCTAGATTTTGAGCACCTATCACATCAGGACCCCCAATATGAAGTGAAAAGTTAAGAGCATGCACATATCTGTCACTTTTCCTTACCCCTGCCGCATAAAAAAGCCTACTTTCAATATTTTGAAATTCATCAAAATCCTGTTTTGTAAAAGGACTTAATGTGGGAATTCCCGTTGAACCACTTGACGCAGACACATATACAACATCTTTTTCACTAACAGCGTCTATATCACCTAAAATAGGTTTCTTAAGTTGGCGTTTACGTTCTATTTGCTTGTTTATAAAAGGAAATCTGTTTATATCTGAAAGTATTTTAAAATCTGAAGGCTTTACATCTGCTGTATTAAAAGATTTCTTATAATACGCTGAATTTGTATAAGCAAAATTCAATATTTCTTTTAATCTCTTTTCCTGAAGTTTTTTAATCTCTGATTGTGGTAATGTTTCTATTTTATTATCCCAATATTTTTTTTCGCTCATTATAAATATCCCTTTCTTCATTATTGTATAACCTGATTATAAATTTTATAAACTAATCCAACTAATTCCTCTGCCTGTGAAGGCAGAGGATTAACACAAATTAATTTTTGGTAAATTACTATTATTTATGCTACATAATAAGTAATAACTTTTTTTAATAATTATTAGATTCTATTAGTTGAACCAAAGCTATTTTATTGTAATTTTAAAAGCATTCTCAATAGCTTTTTCTGTAAGTTCCTGTCCTAATCCAGGTTTATTTGGTATTTCATAATAGCCATTTACAGGTTGGTAATCATATTTACAGAAATCTATATTATAATCTTTTAAAGATACAGTATTATGTTCATGAATAACAAAATTAGGTATTACTGCTTCTAGCTGTAGGGCTGCTGCTGTTGCTATTGGACTCCCACATACATGACATTGTACAAGTACATCATAAGTATATGCCATATCACATATTTTCTTACCTTCTGTAATTCCACCACAATTTCCTAAATCTGGTTGTATGACATCCAGAGAACCATTTTCAAAAAACGGCCTGTATCCCCACCTACTGTATATTCTTTCTCCTCCTGCTAATGGAATGTTCACCTTATTCTTTACTTTCTTAGTTAATGAAGGATTAAGAGGAGAACATACCTCTTCATCAAAGTATATATTTAAATCTTCTATTGTTCTTGCAAACTGTATTGCAGAATTAACATCCGTACCTGCATGATTCTCCAATATAATATCTATTCCAGGACCAACTGACTCTCTTATTGCAACAAGTCTATCTCTATATAATTTCAATTTATCATAGGTAATCAATCCAAAATTTCTATAGCTAAAAGAGCCATCCTGTGATACTTGAAATGGATCAACCTTTATTGCAGTATATCCTTCGGACACTGCCTTTTTTGCAGATTCAGCATATTCCTCTGGCTTTATAAATAAATAACTTTCCTTATCCCATCCAAATTGGATTTGACTAGCATAAGCCCTTAAATTATTTCTTATCTTTCCTCCAAGAAGTTGATAAATTGGAACACCTAGCGCTTTTCCTTTAATATCCCAAAGTGCTATATCTATTCCACTTATAGCAGCGAATACAATTCCGCCGCCTCCCTGTCCCCAGAAAGTATCTTTATATAATTTATCCCAAATAGCCTCAATTTTCATTGGGTCTTCACCAATGATTAATTTGGCAAATTCCTTTGTCTGTGCAAATCCACCATCTGCAGCATTACCATAAGCAAGAGCTACTTCACCATATCCGTAAATGCCTTCATCAGTATTTATTCTTACAATTATTGGTCTCCAACCAGTTTCCTTGATTGGTCTCCAACTATTATCTTCGCTTTTTAATTGTAGTATATCTACACTTGTTATTTTCATCTAAATGCACCCCTTTATTAACTATTTCCTATTTAGTTTTTCTGCCAAAAAGTCTCCTAGCATTTGTAAAGCTTGTACCATAATAACCAAAATTACAACACAAATTATCATTACAGCTGTATTATATCGTTGATATCCATAACGTATAGCCAGATCACCTATTCCACCACCACCAACGGTACCTGCCATAGCGGAACACCCAATAAGTGAAATAATTGTTACAGTTGTTGATTTTATAAGTTGAGGCAATGCTTCTGGTATAAGTATATGGATAATAACATCTATGGACTTTGCACCAGAAGATACTGCTGCTTCTAAAACACCATTATCAACACTACTAAAAGACGTTTGTGCAAGTCGTGCAAAAAATACTGTAAATGCTACTGCAAGTGGTACCATAACAGCTTTAGGGCCTATGGTTGTATGAACAATTGCTTCACTTATAGGTATGATAAGTACCAATAGTATTATAAAAGGTATTGACCTTATTATATTTACAATAGTTCCTACAACTTTATTTATAATTTTATTTTTGGGGAATAAATTATTAGAAGTTATAAACAACAAAAGCCCTATCAATGTTCCTAACACAATTGCAAATAGCAATGATACAGATATCATATAAAAAGTTTCATTTAATGATTGTCTCAATTCATCATTAAAACCACTAGGTAGTTGCATGATTAATCACCTCTACACTATAAGTATTGTCCTTAAGATATTGAATCACTTTTGTAAAAATATCTTTATCTGCTTTTATGTTTAAATATAATATTCCAAAGGGTAAATCTCCAATATACTCTATTTTGCCGTGTAATATATTAAAAGTCACATTAAACTTAATTGAAAGATTAGATAATATAGGCTCTGTTGCCGTTTCTCCCATATATTTAATTTTAATAATTGGACCTTTAATACTTTTAAGAAGTAATTCTGGTAATTCGAATTTTGATGAATGCTTTAACAGCTTTTTTGTATATTCATTTTTAGGATTTGTAAACACATTATACACTAATCCCTCTTCAACTATACGGCCCTGATTCATAACCGCTACTCTGTTGCATATTGCTTTTATAACCTCTAACTGATGGGTTATTATTATAATAGTAATTTTAAATTTTTCATTTATCTCTCTGAGAATGTTTAAAATAGATGCTGTTGTCTCAATATCAAGAGCTGATGTAGGCTCATCGCAAAGAAGCATTTTCGCATTATTTCCTAATGCTCTGGCAATACCAACTCTCTGCTTTTGACCACCGCTCAATTTTGAGGGATACTCTTTTGACTTAGAAGCCAATCCAACAAGATCTAAAAGTTCCCTAACTCGCTTATTAATTTCAACTTTAGATTTTCCTGCTATTTTAAGTGGAAAAGCTATATTATCAAATACTGTTTTACTTTCTGCCAAATTGAAATTTTGGAAAATCATCCCTATGTTATGCCTTAATCTTCTTAGACTTTCACCTCTATAAATAGTTATATTCTTATCATTTATTATTATTTCCCCACTTGTAGGTTTTTGTAAAAGATTAATTGTACGAATTAATGTGCTTTTTCCTGCACCACTAGCACCCATTATTCCAAATATTTCGCCATCCTTAATATTAAGTGAAACATCAGAAACAGCATGAAATTTCTTATTCTTTTGTTTAAATGTTACATTAATGTTTTTCAACTGTATCATTAAATTCCTCCTCAACTATACAATTTATATTCCGTGTAACCATTCTTATCAATTTCATAGTTGCATTTCATAATTAAAGTATTGCTTATTACTGGATATAAATATATATCCATATAATTAATAATTATTAATTTAATAAACATCCTTCAATGTTATAAAATTGCTGAAATTTTAGATTAATATTTAAAATAGTATACAATTCAAAGTTCTGAGAAATATAAGCATAAGATTAAAAATCTTTTGGCTTTGCAAATGTACTAAATTCTCCTTTTGGATCATTAATTACTGATTTGTACGCAGAAGATTTAACAACTTCTAATATATCTTTTGAAAGCTGAGAATTTGCATCAGCCGCTCTTACAGTTATAGTATTTAAATAATCTTCCGTAAGCTTTTCATGATATAGTGCATCTTTAGGGTTAAATTTTGCAGCAATTGCATAGTTACCATTTACAACTTCTATATCTGTACTATTTATTACTCTAGGAATTTGCGCTGCATTTACAAGTTTAAATTTAAGATTTTTAGGGTTTTCTGAAATATCATTTTGTGTTATAGTAGCAATATTTGCCTTTGGATTTATTTTAATAAGTCCGGCACTTACTAATACCTTTAATGATCTTGTAATATTTACTGGATCATCAGGTATTACAACTAATGAACCATTCTTTAATTCACTCAAAGATTTAATTTTACTAGAATAAATATCACTACCTAAAGTAGGTATTGCAGTAATTGCTTTTAAGTCCAATTTATTATCTTTAGCAAACTTCGCTAAGTAAACAGAATTTTGAAATACATTCAGATCTAAATCTTTATTGGCAAGTGCTTTATTCGGCTGTATATAATCGTCAAACTCTTTTATTGAAACCTTATAACCTTTTTTCTCAAGAGAAGGCTGTATTGCTTGCCTAAATAGATCTCCATAAGGTCCAGGACACACACCTACTACTATGTTTTTTTTTGATTCTGATTTACTTGAATTGCTGCTTTGCCCGCATCCAGAAAATAATCCTGTCAATAAAATTATTAATAATAAAATCTCACTTATTTTTTTCATTACATGAAACTTCCTTTCGTATTTTTATTTTGTTAATATTAAAATGTAAATACAAAATAAAAGAGGCTTAATTTAATATAATATACTTAAATTAAGCCTCTAGTTTTTCTAGTCTGCCAATTTTAGAAAATGTTTTTATAAATTTAATAATAAACTTGTAATACAACTTTTACTTTTTAAATTCCGGACTCCAAAAAGTAAAAAATCTTCTGCCTCAATTCAGAGGCAGAAGATTAATTCCACGGTTCCACTCTGTTTATCCTATAAAGCATGAAAATCAATCCACACAAATACAAGACAACTCTTTTTGGTACAATTATACCTTAATGCTTTAACGAGCATACTCGCTGAAGTCTACTAAACTTCAATTCAGAGCTCCAAGATGCACTTCAATTATTTCAACTAAAATTTTCTTTCATCCATGGAAAATTCTCTCTTGTAGTTAACCATAATTTACTCTTCTTATCATTGCAATTTACATATGTAGTTAAATTATTATAATAGTACTATACAAATAAAATTTAGTCAAGGGTAAATTTTCATTATTCGTCTTGATTCTACAAATATTTTTGTTAACGCTACTATCTATGTATTTTTATTCAAAAAATTGAGGAAATATATGATGTAAAATATGAGTACAAATACATATTTGACGGAATCAAGCGGATTTTGCATTTGTCCTAGAAGAGACATTTAGAGACTTAAAATCAAGTGGATTTAACCTGGAATTTAGAGAGCGAGCTACTGTGAACGCATAGGTAAACAGCAAAAGTATCATAACCCTTCAATTTCTTTTAATTAAACTTAATTCTACAAAATAGTCATGTAGATTAAAATAATATTGAATATTTTATAGAACTGAATACTTATCTAATATTAGGATAAAATATGAAAATGTATATAATTTTAGATGATTGGAGGTTTGCTGCCCTTACAATAATTTCTACTATATATTTGTGAGCAGCTATTTATGTATGAAAATAGGTATTCCCAAAGGATTATTATACTGTAAATATCATCCTTTTATTGAAACTTTCTTTGAAGAACTGGGAGCAGAGATAATAACTTCACCTGATACCAATAAATATATACTGGACGCAGGAGTAAAATACTGTGTAGATGAAGCTTGCCTTCCCATAAAAATATTTCATGGGCATATAGACGCTATAAAAAATAAATGTGATATGATATTTATTCCTAGAATTATGCAGTTAAAAGAAAGAGAATTTATATGTCCTAAATTTTGCGGACTTCCCGAAATGATATTGAATGATATTTCAAATATGCCGCCTATATTGACTTATCCTGTATATGCTTTTTCTAAAAATAAATTTAGAAATTGGGTTTTGAAGTCAGGTTTAACATGCACTAAAAACGTTTTTAAGATTAAAAAAGCTTATGAAAGAGCTTTGGAAGTACAATATAATTCTAAAAGTCTATTCCACAATTCAAATTTTCCTATAAGAGTAGCTTTAGTAGGTCATCCTTATAATATAAATGATAGTTTTGTTAACATGAATATAATAAAAAAATTAAATAAGCTTGGGATTGGTATATTCACTGAAGAAAACATAGATGAGGACATAATAGAAAAGGGAGCTGCAGAACTGTTTAAAAAACCGTTTTGGACTTTTGCAAAGAATTCCTATGGATTTTCCACTTATCTAGCTGAAAATAAAAAAGTGGATGGAATAATTTACATATCCTCCTTTGCCTGTGGTATAGACTCCGTTGTAATAGAACTCATTAGAAATAAATTAAATAATTTTCCGTTTTTGGTATTAAAAATAGATGAGCAAACTGGAGAAGCAGGATTCAATACTAGAATCGAAGCTTTTCATGACATGCTGGAAAGAAGATGCTGTAATTAATGAAAATAACTTTTCCACATCTTGGAAACACTTTTCTTGCTGCAAAAGCTGTGTTTGATGGATTGGGAATTGATTATGTAATTCCACCTCTAAGCAATAAGCAGGCATTGGAAATAGGTGTCCAATACTCTCCAGAAGAAATGTGTCTTCCATTTAAGATAATGATAGGCAATTATATTCAGAGCATAAAAGAAGGTGCAGATACTATTTTAATAGTTGGCAGCTGCGGCCCCTGCAGGTTTGGAGAATACTGTGAACTTCAAATGAATCTATTAAAAAAATTAGGATATAACTTGAATTTCATAGTATTGGATTATCCAAAAGATATAGGTTTAAAGGAGCTCTTTAGAAGAATAAGTATGATTGCTTCAGGAAGCAGTAAGAGTACTATTGAAAAATTGAGAATAGCCAAATTGGGACTTAAAATAATAAACTTAGTTGATGATATTGAGAAAAAAGCTAAGCTTTTAGCTGGTTATGAATTAAAGAGAGGACGATGTAAAGATATCTTAAATCATTGTAAAGAAAGGGCAGCTGAAACCACTTCACCGGAAGAAATGGTATGTGTGTTAAAGAATTATATCAAAAAATTAGATGAGATCCCCATTTCCAAAAGTAAGGAGCCTTTGAAAATTGCAATAATAGGCGAAATATACACAATAATAGAACCTTTTTCAAACCTGTTTATAGAGGAAAAACTTATGGATTATGGAGTATCTACAGTCAGATCTCTTACTCCCAGCTGGTGGGTCAAAAATGCTGCTCTGTCACCACTCAAATTAAATTCTATTAATATAAGAACAGCATCCAGAAGATATCTCCCCTTTTATATAGGAGGTCATGCGAGAGAATGTATAGGAGAAGCTGTCCTGGCAAATAAAAAGGGATTTGATGGTGCAATTCAGATTTTTCCTGTAGGATGCATGCCGGAAATAGTGTCAAAATCAATATTACCTACTATAGCAAAGGATAAAAATTTTCCTATACTCACTTTAGTAGTAGATGAAATGACCGGTGAAGCAGGATATGTAACCAGAATAGAAGCTTTCTTAGATTTACTTGAAAGGAGAAAAAACAGTGTATTATATGGGAGTTGATGTAGGTTCTGTAAGTACAGATATTGTAATAGTAGATGAAAATATAAATGTCCTTGAATCCTTGTATTTGAGGACGAAAGGAAGACCTATAAATGCAATTCAAGAAGGATTTAAATTTTTAAAAGACAAATATAGTGATAAGGATATAACAGCTGTGGGAACTACAGGAAGCGGCAGACAAATTGCAGCTTCTATTGTAGGTGCTGATGTAATTAAAAATGAAATAACTTCCCACGCAGTTGCTGCTTTACATCTGGATCCTGATGTAAGAACCATAATAGAAATAGGCGGTCAGGATTCGAAAATAATACTGCTTCAAAATGGTATCGTATTGGATTTTGCCATGAATACTGTATGTGCAGCTGGAACCGGTTCCTTTCTTGATAGGCAGGCATCCAGGCTCGATATTCCAATAAATGAATTTGGAAATTATGCTTTAAAATCCACCTGCCCTGCCAGAATAGCTGGAAGGTGTGCTGTATTTGCCGAATCAGATATGATACATAAGCAGCAAATGGGCTGCAGCAATTCAGATATAATAAAGGGATTATGCAATGCTCTCGTCAGAAACTATTTAAACAATGTAGCTAAGGGAAAAGAAATACAATCGAAGATATTTTTCCAAGGAGGAGTTGCCGCTAACATAGGTATGAAAAGTGCGTTTGAAGAAGCATTGGGCAAGGAAATAATAGTACCTAAAAATTTTAAGGTAATGGGAGCCATTGGTGCAGCTATTCTTGCAAAAGAAAGTATAGAAAAAAATAATGCTGTTACTAAATTCAAAGGATTTAATTTAATAGATATAAATTTTGTATCCAAAAGTTTTGAATGTACAGGGTGCCCTAATAGATGTGAAGTTGTAAAAATACTTGGCAGTAAAAAAATTATAGGATTCTTCGGTGGAAGATGTGAAAAATGGAATAAAACTATTTCCGCATAAGGGAAATAGTTTTATTCCATTTTAGTACAAGCCTCATCGAGTAATTTGACAAAAAGAAAAAATTTAATATATAATATTCATATAGGTATTGTGTATTTTCATAAATTAATAAAGTTTATGTTATTACATATTACAAATAACATACTTTCTGTCTACAAATTTCATATTTTTATCATCTGTTTTTATATTTCTGTAAAAGCATTTCATTTTTCATATGAATATTAAACAATATAAAATCCACATAAAGGATGTGATTCAATGTCAAAAAAACAATATAAAATATTTAAGATAATGAGCAAATTTGCTTTCATGTTTGTAGGAGCTACTCTAGCTTCTGTAGCTCTGGAATTATTTTTAATTCCTAATAATGTAATAGATGGTGGTGTTACCGGTATATCTATTATATCCAGTTATCTTACAAAATTACCTCTTGGACTATTTATATTTGCATTAAATATACCTTTCCTGTTAGTAGGATATAAACACATTGGAAAAACTTTCACCCTTTCAACTTTATTTTCCGTAACATCCCTGTCAATTATGGTATCTATTCTTAAACCAATTCCTGGTTTTACAAATGATACTCTCCTGGCTTCGGTTTTTGGTGGAATAATACTTGGAGTTGGAATTGGATTGATAATAAGAAATGGAGGTTCTTCAGATGGTACCGAAATCATAGCTATAATTTTGGACAAGAGAACAGGTTTTTCTATAGGTGAAATAGTTATGTTTTTCAATGTATTTATACTGAGCAGTGCCGGCCTTGTATTTGGATGGGACAGGGCTATGTATTCGCTTGTAACTTATTTTATAGCTTTTAAAGTAATTGATATAACTGTAGAAGGACTTGATGAATCAAAAGCTGTGCTTATAATTTCAGACAAATATGAAGATATAACTGAAGCAATTTTGGCAAGGCTGGGAAGAGGTGCTACGCTTTTAGATGGTAAAGGTGGTTATACCAGTACTCCGACCAATGTAATATATGTAATAGTATCCCGTCTTGAAATAGCTAAATTAAAATCAATAGTTTATGGTTTCGATCCCACTGCACTTATGACCATTGGCAACGTTGAGGTTTCGGGAAAGAGTTATAAGAAAAAATCAATACATTAACATAAGATACCAATTAGCAAATACGTAAAAAGTATATTTTTCGTATCTGCTAATTGTATATTAAGAAACTCTAGTTCCAGATATCTTCAGTCAAAGAATCAATTTTCTTTTTCCTTTTTTCAGTTTCCTCTATGTTTACAGTTATTTTATCTTTACATACGTCGAGTACACAGCCTTCTTTTACATTTTTAGGTAAATTTATTCTCTTTATATCAATCATGGTCTTATCCTCTTTTTCACAAACGGCATAGGGTCCTTCAAACCTGTCTATTATAACTCTCATTTTTAAATCTTCCACCTCCTAAAATTTAACCAATCTTTTCAGCATAAATATGTCAAATATCAAATATTATATAATTGATACTGTAACTAGAATATATTTCTTTTATCAATTAATATATAAATTTTATTTTTGTTTTCAATTAATGGATTCAAGAAACTCATAGTCTTTATATTGATTAAAAATTCTAATACGAGTCCCATTGATATCCAAAATATACAGTTTACAATTATATAAGCAGTGAAATAAATTACATAATTTAAGGTAAAACTAAGATGCTTCAATATATAGGAATTAGGACTTATTATAAATATGGAATAAAAAATCCCGAGAGGAATCCACAAGCTTAAAATTCCGAGAAAAATTTCCCCTAATTTTATAGTCGGAGATTTCTTTGAAAAATCTCCGTTGAAAAATCTCTTATATAGATTCCATTTTATACTTTGGGATATTATTAGAAGAATTGAAAAAGTTATGATCATATATAAAATGTAAAATATGAATTCTTTAAACAGGTAAAGTTGATTATATGCAAAAACTTTTACAGTTAAGAATATAAGTATAAATATAAATATAAGCATGAGATTTTTAACATCTAATATAAATTTAAACTTTCCCTTAATTTTCATTCTATTCCATTCTTCACAATAATAATTCATCATTTCTCCTCGCTCAAGAATTATTTGATAATAACAGTATATTTAACGATAAGATTATTTGATAATATTATTTTTATTATTTTGTATAAGATAGATTATACCATTCTTTGTAAATATGATCTAATTTAATTATACAATATTTTTATTAACTTGAATTGATTTGAGTAAATAAAAAATCACTATCCAAAGTTAAATTTGAATAGTGATTTTTTATTTAATTACAATTTACTTGATGTATTCATACCAACTTCCATGGCCTTTATATTTAAATTTATGAATTGTTCTTTCACGTTTTCCCTCACAATTTTTCTCCAATCTATTTCTGAAATCTGTAATATCTTTAATAAGGCTCCTAACATGATTATATTTTGAGATTTTATATTTCCAAGTTTTTTAGCCTCTTTTGCTGCATCGATTATCGTAACGTTTTTTATATGTGATCTTATGTTTTCTATAACACCTTCAGGATATTTTTCTTTTTCTGAAAGAACAGTAGCTGAAGGTATTTTATAATCATTTACAATTAATCTTCCATCTGATTTCAAATATTCAATCCATCTCAGTGCTTCTATTTCCTCAAAAGCAACAATCACATCTGCACTACCTTTTCCTATAATTGGCGAGTACACTTTATCTCCGTATCTAACCTGTGTGGTGACGCTTCCGCCCCTCTGAGCCATGCCATGGACTTCTGACATTTTTACGTCATAATCTGCAGCTATAAGGCCTGAAACCAGTACTTTAGACGCTAATATAATTCCCTGACCTCCAACGCCTACAAACAAAATATTTTTTACTCCGCTCATTATCTGTCACCTACCCTTTCTATTGCATCAAAAGGACATATTTGTGCACAGACAGAACATCCGACACAAATATCTTCATCTATATGTGAAAAATCTGAAATTGATATAGCTGGACACCCTGACTTTATACACATCTTACATTTTTTACACTTCTTCTCATTCACTCTATAAACAGTTTTAACAACGTTAAATTCCTCTTTGTCTTCTTTACTTAATTTTTTCAGCACACAAGGCCATTTAGTTATAATTACGGAAGGTCCTTCAGCTTCCAGAGCTTTGTCTAAAGCACTTTCTGTTTCGCTTAAATTAAGTGGATTTACTGTCCAAATATTTTTTATTCCTATGGACCTGCATAATTGGTCTATGTCTATGGCAATGGTTTTTTCTCCCATTAAGGTGTATCCTGTACCTGGATTTTGTTGATGTCCTGTCATTGCAGTTATCCTGTTGTCTAATATTATGGTAACTGAATTTCCCTTATTGTAAACTTTATCAATTAATCCCGTAATGCCAGAATGGAAAAAAGTAGAATCTCCCAGCACTCCAACTACTTTTTTATCTATTCCGTTGATTTTGAAAGCCTTTTCAGCTCCATGGGAAGCACTTACGGAGGCGCCCATACACACACATGTATCCATTGCATTTAAGGGCTCTGCACAGCCTAATGTATAGCATCCTATATCTCCCGTGATCATTATGTCCTTTTTCTTAGATAGTGTATAAAATAATCCTCTATGTGGACATCCTGCACATAGAGTAGGAGGCCTAGATATAACTTCTTTTTTTAAATCTTCTACGGAACTAGCCGTTTCCTTCATGTTTTCAGCATTTGTTTCTAAAAGAGAAGATGAAATAATATCTGGATTTAATTCGCCTACCCTTGGTATTTTGCCTTTGCCTATACAATTAATTCCCCTTGCCTTAATCTGTTCCTCTATATAGGGTTCTAATTCTTCAATTACATAAAGTACTTTAACTTCTTGTGCAAATTTCTTTATTTTCTCAAAAGGAAGAGGATTCGTAAAACCAAGTTTTAAATAAGAAGCCTCATTTCCAAAAACTTCTTTTGCATATTCATAACTTATTCCTGAAGTTATAATTCCTATCTGTCTATCACCCCATTCGATTTTATTTAAATCAGTAATATTGCTAAATTCTTCTAGCTTTTTCAATCTGTCTTCTACTTTTACGTGAAGTTTTCTTGCATTTGCCGGTATAGTTATAAATTTAGATGTATTTTTAAAATATGGTTTTATTTTCACATCTTCCCTTGGAGAAAGTTCAACTAAAGATTTGGAATGACACACCCTAGTGGAGACTCTAAATACAACTCCAGTATCGAATTTTTCCGATATTTTAAAAGCTTCCTTTATAAAATTTTTGCATTCCTGACTGTCACTGGGTTCTATCATGGCCATTTTAGAAAATTTACCATAATATCTGTTGTCCTGTTCGTTTTGTGAAGAATGCATTCCCGGATCATCTGCCGAAACTAAAACAAACCCCCCGTTAACCCCAATGTATCCGAAGGTCATAAGAGGATCTGCGGCTACATTTAATCCAACATGCTTCATTGCTGTAAGAGATCTTGCTCCTGCGATAGATGCTCCTATAGCTACTTCCGTTGCTACTTTCTCGTTTGGGGCCCATTCTGAGTATATGTTTTCATAATTTGAAATGTTTTCAAGTATTTCTGTAGAAGGTGTTCCCGGATAAGCTGATGCTACAGTTCCACCGGCTTCAAAAAATCCTCTTGCAATGGCTTCATTACCTGTCATAAGTGTTTTCATTATATATACTCCCTCCAAAATAATACTATAATAAATATATACAAATTTGAAATAGTAATTTCGCTTTATATTATTTTAAAAGCATATATTATGCCAAATGTTTTACAGGTAAAAGAGCGTTATTTTATAGAGGTTTATTTATAGAAAAGGGATAAATGGTACATAAAATTTACCCATTTAACCCTTTTCTATAATTTCATACTATTATCTTTTAAATAATTTAGAACTTTTTCACCAAAGTTTGTAATTACACTTCCCCCCCTGCCTCTATTTATTTTTATCATCAAATTTTTTTCCAGTTCTATGAGCATAACTCTTATTTCCTGTTCACTTAAAAAAATATTTTTTTGTCTGGCTATTTTATATAAACTTCGTCTTCCCATTCTCTTTTTATTTTTATATCCTCTATCTAATTCACTCAGTAAAAATATATATTTTTCTACATCTTTATCAATTTCACTTAAAAATTTTTTGAATATAATTTCTTCATTACTATTAAATATACTTTTATGAGATTTCTCTCTGTAAAAAGGTAGATCTTCTAAATCTATTGTCTTAATGCCTAAACTGGTAAAGTATTCTATATAGTTTTTAAGTTCTCTCACATTTCCGTTCCAATTATGATGAATCAAAGCATTTTCAGCTGATTTTGTCAATGTAAAATTAACATTTAATTGGGACTTTATTTCATTAAATAAAGGGATTATATCATCTCGTCTATCTCTTAAAGGTGGTAAATTCAATGGAAGTACACTTAATCTGTAATATAGATCTTTTCTAAATTTCCCCTGACTTATCATATTTCTTAAATTTCTATTAGTTACAGAAATTATTCTAATATCTACTTTGATTAATCCACTTCCTCCTATTCTCATAACTTCCCTTTCCTGAAGCACCCTTAGAAGCTTTGTTTGAAGATTTAGCGGCATTTCACCTATTTCATCTAAAAACAAGGTACCTTTATGGGCAAGTTCAAATAACCCTGGCTTTCCGCCCTTTCTAGCACCTGTAAAGGCTCCCTCTTCGTATCCGAACAATTCACTTTCTAAGAGACTTTCAGTGATAGCAGCGCAATTTACAGCTACAAAAGGGTAATTTTTTCTTGACGAGCTGTTATGTATAGCTTGTGCAAATAATTCTTTACCAGTGCCACTTTCTCCAGTTATCAATATTGATGAATCTGAATCCGCCATTCTTCTTGCGATTTTTTTATATTTTTTTATAATTTCACTTTCACCTAATATATCATCAAATGTGTATTTTGCTCTGTATCCTTGTCCAATTATTTGTGCTCTGAATCTGTATTGCTTTTTTTCTATGTCATTAAATTTTTTAATTATCACAACTACGCCATAAAGTATACCTGAATTAACCAGCGGATGTGCAGATAGTACAACATCGTATCCGTTTATTTTTATAAGTCTTTCAGTAAGTGGATGTATGTTTTTTAATACCATGTCGAAAGGTAGGTTTGGAAATAATTCAGCTATATCCTTTCCAAGAGCATTATTTTTATTTATGCCAATTATTTCTTCTGCACCCTCATTGTAAGTATAAATTTTACCTTCAGGATCAATTCCTATTATTCCATCATCTAAAACTTGAAGTAATACTTTAAGTTCACTCCCAAAGCGATTTGTCTGTCCTATTACATAAGACAAGCCAAAATTTTTACTGACAATTTCCTTGTATCCCATTCTTATATTTTGATTTTGTAAAATATACAGTAAGTTTAATTTTTCCCCTATATCCAGTATGGTGATTATATCCAAAAGGCTGTGTCCTATATTTATAATTTGTTTAGCACCTTTGGTATTACAGGCTGATTTTCCCAATAAAATAAGATTTTTACCACTCACGTCCCTATCAATGCCAGGATACATAGGAGTGATCTCCACATGTCGTATGCCCAGTTCATATAATAAACACACCATTTCTATGGACATTTCCATACTTTCATCTAAAAGCCATACATGAGATCCCTTCGGAATATTCATTATCTTGTTAAATCCAGTTTTTGAAATAGTCCTATTTGCAATCACTATCTTACTCTCTAAGTTCAAGTAGGGTTTTACTTTCCTTAAAATATAGTATGATTGGACAAGGATAAGATCTGCATTTATTACTTTCCTTACATTGGGTTCATCTATATAAAATTTTTCTATAGATAAATTATTCGAAAATAAAGCAGTAATCTGTTTACCGTAGGTATCCACTGCGTCCTTTCCGTAACCTATTATTGCAATTTTTTTATTCATATTTTTCATCCTTTAAATTAATTATCCACTATAGTATAACATATCTATTCCAATATGCTTTAAGCTAAAGACTATAATTGCCTATAACGTATATATGCCGGCAATTATAGCCTCTAAATTATTATTAAATATTGTTTATTTTTAATTGCTGCTAAAGTTTAGTATATTGTGGCTCTTGCTGTTGGATATATTTTTGTCTTCCATTAAGTATTTTCAAGGCTTCATCTAGGTTTTTTGCTATATTCTGAAAATCATTTTTGGCATTTTGATCCTGGGTTTCCAGTGCAAATGTCTTCATAGTTGCAGCTGCGCTCTGAACCCCAGCTATTGCTTGCTGCATTTGAGTTCCGACTGTCATATTTTATCACCTCCTTTTTTAAATCATCCTTTGGGTTTGAATAATAAAGCCCCAATAAATCCAAAAATTATAGCAGCAGATATACCGGCACTGGTAACTTCAAAAATTCCAGTTAATACTCCTATTATTCCATATTCTTTAGATTCCATAATAGCACCCTTCACAAGTGCATTTCCAAAACTGCTTATAGGTACAGAGGCACCTGCTCCAGCAAATTTTATAAGCGGCTCATATAGTCCAAATCCTCCTAATATGGCTCCAACTACTACAAGAGTAGTTGTAGTATGGGCCGGAGTCATCTTAAAGACATCCATCATGATCTGGCCTATTACACATATTAATCCGCCTACTACAAATGCCCAAATAAACTTTTCCATATAAATAAATGCACCTCTTTTCTATGTTTCTATAGATACTCCATGGGCGATACAGGGTATACTTTCCTTCTGCTGATAGGACATGGGTGACATAAGTGCTCCTGTGGCCACTATCAATATTTTGTTTATTTTCTTTCTATTCATCTCTTTTAAAAAGTGACCATAAGTTACTGTGGCAGAGCAGGCACATCCACTGCCACCCGAAAATACAGGCTGATCCTTTTTATACATTAAAATGCCGCAGTCTGTAAATACTCCCTGGGGAAATTCAAAACCGTCTTTCTTCAGCATTTTTCTAGCTATTTCATGCCCTATTTTGCCTAAATCTCCAGTGGCTATAATATCGTAGTAGGATGGATCCCTGTGCAGGTCTCTGAAATGTGCCTCTATTGTGTCAACTGCTGCAGGTGCCATAGCTGCTCCCATATTAAAAGGGTCGGAAATTCCCATATCTATTACTCTGCCTATGGTGGCTGAAGTGACTTTAGGTTTATCATATCCTTTGCCGATTACTGCAGCACCTGCTCCAGTTACCGTCCATTGTGCTGTAGGAGGCTTTTGCCCTCCATATTCAGTAGGATACCTGAATTGTTTTTCTGCAGCTGCATTATGGCTTGAAGTTCCACAGAGGACATAATTGGCTCCACCGCTATCTACAATAAAAGATGCCAAGGCTAATCCTTCCATAGAACTAGAGCATGCGCCGAATATGCCCAGATATGGTATCTTAAGGCTTCTCGCAGAAAAACTGCTGCTGGTTATCTGGTTCATAAGATCTCCACTGGTAAAAAAGTTTATGTCTTCCTTTTTAATTTTTGAATTTTTTATAGCTATATTACAGGCTTCTTCCAGCAATTTTTTTTCAGCCTTTTCAAAACTATCCTGACCAAGCCAAATATCTTCATGGAGTAAATCAAATTCTTTAGCCAGTGCACCTTTTGCTTCAAAAGGTCCTCCTACGGCAGAACATCCCAATATAATTGGCTTGGATTGAAATATCCATGATTGATGTCCCTGAATCATCTACATCCCACCTAACCATTGAATAATTATTCTCACAATAGCCATTACAAATGCGGAAAAAACTCCAAAACTTATTACAGAGCCTGCCAGCTTAAACATATTGCCGCCTACTCCCAGAACAAACCCTTCACTTTTATGCTCTATAGCACAGGATGCAATGGAATTTGCAAAACCAGTGACAGGTATGGCAGTACCTGCCCCAGCCCACTGGGCAATATGATCAAATACTCCAAATCCCGTAAGTAATACAGATATTATTATCAAAATTGCAGATGTAGGATTTCCTGCAGTTGTCTCTGTAAAATTAAAATATTTTATAAACATAAATTGAAGTCCCTGACCTACAGCACATATTGTACCTCCCACTAAGAATGCCTTTAAACAGTTTGTAAAAACCTTTCTTTTCGTTTCATTTTCTTTTGCAAAGTTCTGATACTGCTGCTGTGCAGGAGTTAATTTTTTTTTCTTTTTATCAGACATTGTATCACCTTCTATCCCAATAAATAGGGTTTTAATTTTTCCAATATGTTTTTTAGTATAATAGAATCTTTTTCATAAATATTCTTGGCATTTTTATCCTGTGTATCCAAGGCAAAAGACATTAAATCCGATTCTGCCTTTTCAAGATTGGCATAAAGCATTTCTCTCAGATTTAATTTAGGGACCTGAATCATATCATCAAATAGATCTACGTATAGTTCGCCTCTGGAATTTACTTGACCTATAAATACATTATCTAGAGAAACTCCTAGAAGCTCCAGCTGCTCATTTAACCAACCCTGATTCAGCCCGAGGTTGCTTAAAGATTCATTTATAACATTTCCATCCAGTATTACAGTTTGAGGTGCTCCCTCAGGGGAAGTTTGTATTCCCAAATCTTTTGGGGTGACAGGTTTTTTGTCAGATTTCAACATTACATTTATATCCCCGGTAGATTCCATTATTGCAAATTCTACATCTGCTAGATTAAATACGTTTTTGGAACGAAGTTCTCTGATGATATCTTCACCGCTGTATCTGACTTTGCTCAAATTTTCTTCCATAATTTTTCCCTTTTTAACAATTATTATATCTTTCCCATTTATCAAGTTATATATAAATTTACTTTTCATGCATATATAATCCAGAGCTATTGGAATAAGTATCCATACAGCCAATGTAATTATGCCAAACACCCAGTTGGGTATAATATTTACGGAAATCAATACAATTAAAACAGCTATTACGATATAGTTTATAAAATTAAAAGGAGTTATTTTTGTCCAGCGTTTTTTGCCCAGTACTTTTATACAAAGTAAAGATAAAAAAAATAATGCTGTTGATTTTAATAGAATTGCAATCCAAATCTTCATATACTATTCCTCCAAATCAATTACTTTTATACTGGGGTTCCTCATATTCTAAAAATTTAATTCTCTTTTTCAAGTCCTGAACTATACCATCCACAGCTTCAAAAGATTCTCTATATATGCCTTTGGCCTTTTTATCCTGTTCTTGAAGAGAATATAGTCTCAAAGTACTTTCTGCGCCTTTTAAGGTTATCATTGTTTGTTTTACTTTAGATCCCACAGTCAATTTTTAATCCCTCCTCTTTCACTATATTTTTCCCCTTTATTTACAAAGTACAAATTAAATCTTTTAATTTAGCTTTACCTTATTTGTATTAAATTATTACGTTTAATTTTATGAATTTCGACAAAAATAACTCCAACTTAATTTTTATAAGTTGGAGTTCAAATCATTTGTTTATTGTTGAAACAGACTACATACTTTTTATAGCTTCATATATTATATTTAGTCCCTTTTCCAATTCTTCCTGCGTAATTATAAGAGGTGGAAGAATTCTTACTACATTATCCCTGCCGGCGGTTAGGACAAGAAGACCTTTCTCAAAGACCTTTTTTTGAATCTCAGAAGCTTTCCCCTTGATTTCTACGCCTACCATTAATCCTATTCCTCGAACTTCTTTTATATTTTTAGAAGAGTTATTTTTAAAAAATTCTTTGATAAATTTTCCTTTTTCAGCTACCTTTGCTAAGAAACTTTCATCAGTAATTTCATTTAACACTTCTATGGCTCCAGCTGCACAAACTGGATTTCCTCCAAAAGTGGAACCGTGATCTCCATACTTAAAAGTATCTTTAAGTTTCTCGTTGCAGAGAACAGCACCCATTGGAAGACCTCCTCCAAGAGTCTTGGCTACGGATATAATATCCGGCTGTACATTGTAATTATTGAATCCATATAGCTTTCCCGTTCTTCCCAGACCGCATTGAACCTCATCGCATATGACCAATATATCATTTTTTTCAGCTATTTCAAATACTTTGCTGACAAATTCCTTACTCAATGGATTCACTCCACCTTCTCCTTGAACTGCTTCTATCATAATAGCACACACAGTTGAATCTACAGCTTTTTCCAGGGCTTCTACAGTGATATCAATATGTTTGAACCCCTCCGGAAAAGGATAAAAGTATTTATGAAGTTCCTCTTCTCCAGTAGCCTCCAGCGAGGCCATTGTTCTTCCGTGAAAACTTCTATCTAAAGTGATTATAGTATTTCTTCCCTTTCCATATTTTTCAAAACTGTATTTTCTTGCAAGCTTTATGGAACCTTCATTAGCTTCCGTTCCTGAATTGCAAAAAAATACCTTGCTCATATTTGAGATCTCCGTAAGTTTTTTGGCTAACTTCAACACGGGAATATTTAAAACTATATTTGATGTATGAACTAATTTTTCCAGTTGATCTTCCACAGCTTTTATCCATTTCTCATTTCCATGTCCTAATGCCATAACCCCTATACCTGAAGTGAAATCCAAATATTCTTTATTCGAGACATCATATAACTTACATCCTTTAGCATTTGTAAATACCACAGGAAGATGTTTATAAGTGTTAATTAGATATTTTTTTGCATAATATAAATAATCCATAAAAATTTCCATTATACAGAACTCATATTATCCTGCAAATGGTTTTGCCCCCCTTTTATATAAATAATTTTAGATATATATTATTTTATTTTAATAGATCATTGTTCCTATTCCTTTTTTTGAGAATAATTCTAGAAGAAGACAGTGAGGAACTCTTCCGTCAATAATGTGAGCACTTTTAACTCCAGATTCTATTGCCTCAACACAAGATGTAATTTTTGGTATCATTCCGCCTTTTATCATATTGTCCTTATACATCTTAGCAATATCCTGTAATTTTAGTTCTGAAACAAGTGTAGATGGATCTCTAACATCCGTCATAACTCCAGGTACATCTGTAAGAAATATTAAATTTTGTGCTTTTAAGGCTGCTGCAATTCTAAAAGTACATGTATCTGCGTTTATGTTGTATAATTCACCATTATTTCCCCTGGCCACACTACTTATTACAGGGATGTATCCATTTTCTATGGAATTGTTGATGATTTCGGTATTTACGTTGACTATTTCTCCTACATTTCCCAGATCCATTTTAAGAGAAGCCTTCTTAGCCTCAAGCATATTTCCATCTATACCACACAGGCCTATGGATTTCCCACCATAATTTTCTATTAAATTGACTAAATCCTTATTAACTTTTCCGCAAAGTACCATTTGGACTACATCCATGGTTTCATTGTCAGTATATCTTAATCCATCTATAAAAATACTCTTTTTATTTAATTTTTTTAAATGGGAGGATATAAAAGGACCTCCCCCATGGACAACTACTATATTTATTCCCACACATTTCATGAGTACCAAATCATTTATGACATATCCCTTGAGCTTTTCATCCTTCATCACACTGCCGCCATATTTTATAACTATGGTTTTCCCTCTGTATTTTTGAATATAAGGCAGAGACTCTGCTAAGACTTTTGCTACCTCATTATGATCCATTATTTGCATATGCGCCCCCCTTGTTAAACAACAGTTTCTATGACATATAGCTTCCGTTTATCTTTATATAGTCATAGGTTAAATCACATCCCCAGCAGCAGGTGCTGTAATTGCCTGAATTGAAATTTAAGATTATACTCACTTCATCCTCCGACAATATATCTTCTGCCTCATCTACTGAAAATTCTACAGGTTCTCCATTTTTAAATACCAGTATATTTCCTTTCAAACTTTTCAGAGATACCTGAAGTTTATTTATATCGAAATCCACTCCGGAATATCCAACTGCATCCAGTATTCTTCCCCAATTTGCATTGCATCCAAAAAAGGCAGTTTTGACTAAATTGGAACATATTACTGATTTTCCAAGGATCTCACCATCTTTTTCACTGGGAACATTTAAAACTTTACATTCTATAAGTTTTGTGGCACCTTCTCCATCTTTTGCAATCATTTTTGCAATTTCTATATTTAATTTTTTAAGTGCCTCTAAAAATATTTTGTAGTCCCCATCTTCCTCTTCTATTACGGGATTGTCAGAAAGCCCGTTTGCCATAATTAATACCATATCATTTGTAGATGTATCTCCATCTACAGAAATTCTGTTATAGCTCACTCTCACACTTTCCTTTAAGGCTTTTTCTAAGAGTTCACCGCTTATGTTTGCATCGGTAGTAATGAAAGAAAGCATAGTTCCCATATTCGGATGTATCATTCCAGAACCCTTTGCCATGACACCTATGACAACTGGTTTTCCCTGAATTTTAAATTCCACAGCCAGGGTTTTGGGAATAGTATCCGTAGTCATTATGGCTTCAGATGCATCTTTATAGCCATCCTTACTCAAATTTTTGACTAAAACTGGAATGGAATTCTCTATGGAATCAATATTCAATTTTACTCCTATGATGCCAGTAGATGCCACAAGCACATTTTCTTCTTTAATGTTTGATGCTTTTGCCACAAACCTGCACATTTTCTCTGCATCCTCTATACCCACTTTACCTGTACATGTATTGGCATTGCCGCTATTTGCGATTATAGCCTGAGCAGTTTTATTTTCCAGGTGTTTTTTGGTAACCAGAAGAGGAGCTCCTTTGACCTTGTTTGTGGTATAAACTCCTGCGGAATTACAGGAACCAGTGGACATTATAAGAGCTAGATCTTTTAAATTTTTTCCCTTAAGCCCACAGTCAATTCCAGAAGATATAAAGCCTTTAGGAGAAGTTACTCCTCCCTTTATAAATTTAAAAACCATTTTAACAACCTCCTGTAGTTCAATTAGAAAACAGCTGGTAAAGCGGCAAGTCCCTCTTTTTCTGAAAAACCCAAAACAATATTCATATTTTGAATTCCCTGTCCTGCCGAACCCTTTATCATATTGTCTAAACAGGATATAATTACCAGCTTGTTATTGTCCTCATCATAGTGTAAAGATATATGACAGTAGTTTGAGAGCCTAACATTACTTATTTTTGACACTTCTCCAAGTGGTAATACTTTTACAAAATATTCATTTTTATAGAATTCACAGTATTTTTTATATATACTTTTTAAATCTATTGTATCCTTGGGAGTCGTATAAACTGTAGATAAGATTCCTCTATTTATTGGAATCAAGTGGGGAATAAAAGTTAACTTTACATTTTCCCTGCATACATTACTTAAAGTTTCCTCTATCTCCGGAGTGTGTCTATGATTTACCACTTTATAAGCACTGAAATTTTCATTGCAGTTTACAAAGTGACTGCTTTCTGTAAGATTTTTTCCTGATCCAGTTATTCCGGATTTACAATCTGCAATTATACCCTTTTTTTCTATTAAGTTTCCGGAAATAAGAGGCAAAAGTGCCAATTCAACTGAAGTAGCATAACATCCAGGGTTCCCTATAATCTGAGATTTTCGTATATGTTCTCTATTCAATTCCGGAAGGCCATATACAGATTGTTGATGTAAGTCGTGGTTGATAAAATCTCTACCATACCATTTTTTATACAAATCTTCATTTTTAAATCTGAAATCTGCTCCCATGTCAATGCATATTTTGTTTTTTTGAACCGCCTTTTCAATAATAGCTTGGCTTAATCCACTGGGCAGTGCCAAGAATATCAAATCACTTTTTTCTACAACATCCTGTTGACTTTCACATATAAGTTCATTGATTTTGTAAAATCCAGTATATATACTGGATAGAGATTTCCCCTTATATTGAACAGAAGATATTCCAGATATATGCACTTTATTGTGATTTGACAAAAGCCTTACAAGTTCTGCGCCTACATAACCTGTCCCCCCAATAATTCCTACCTGTATCAAATTTGTTTACCCCCTTTTTTATAGAACTTATAGGATGCTATTTTGAATATGTAGTTATTATATGACTTTATGAATAAATATGCAACATATTTTATAAAAATTAATTTATTTTTTATAATTTTTTTCTTATACGTCGTAGGTCAAAGTATATAAAGTTATCATTGCATTATTTATTTTATTATAAATATACAATAATTTATATATATCATTTTATTAAAATTTAAATATTTTCTATAAAAAAGAATAAAAACCTTCATAAAATTTTACGAAGGTTTTTATTCTTCTATTTCTGATTATTCACAAACTTTATCTGGATTCAATATATTTTTAGGATCAAAGGCAAGTTTTATATTCCTCATAAGTTTCATATATTCATCACCGTACTGGCGGAATATATATTTTTTCTTGGCATATCCTATACCGTGTTCTCCCGACACAGCACCCTGTAATTCTTCTGATTTTTTATACATGCAGTCAAATACATCGCTTAGCTTTTTCTTCCATTCTTCATCTGAAAGCTCATCTTTCAAAATATATACGTGTAGATTTCCATCTCCTGCATGGCCGAAACTCCTTATTCTTATGTTGAATTGTCTTTGAAGCTCATTGGTGTATTTTATAAATTCAGCTACTTTGTTTCTTGGAACAACAACATCACATTCATCCATATCAGTAGTGGTGGCTTTAACGGCTTCAAGAAATGCTCCCCTTGCAGACCAAACTGATTCTTTCCTTTCATCCGTGTCTGAAATATAGACGTCAAGGGCTCCTTCCTGAAGACATATTTCAGCTACTTTTTCGTAATCGGCTTCTATCTGCTCTTTGCTGTTTCCATCAAAAGTCAGAAGCAAGTATGCATCTGACGAATTGTCCGGGAATTTCTTTCCAAGGAATTCTTCTGCTGCAAGTATGACCTCTCTCTGCATAAATTCTATAGCAGTTGGTATGGATTTTGATTTTATTATCTTCGGTACCGTACTTATAGCTTTATCCAGGTTTGGAAATGGCACAAGCAAGCTTATGGATTGTTTTGGAAGAGGAAGAAGCTTCAATATTATTTTTGTAATTATCCCGAGAGTTCCCTCTGAGCCGCATATCAAATCCTTTATGCTGTAACCTGAGCTGTTTTTAACTATTTTTCCACCGAGCTCCAATATAGCTCCATTGGGAAGTACTATTTCAAGGCCTCTTACATAATCTCTTGTAACACCGTATTTTACAGCTCTCATTCCACCGGCATTTGTACTTATATTTCCACCAATGGTCGCGGATTTTTCACCTGGATCCGGTGGGTAAAATAGATCATGACTTTCTACAAATTTTGCTATATCCATGAGAAGCACGCCTGGCTCAAGAGTTAAAGTGAGATTTTCTTCATCCAATTCAATTATATTGTTCATCTTGGTTAGGTTTATCATTATGCCTCCTTCTATTGGCACTGATGATCCAACTAAGCCAGTTCCTGAACCTCTTGCTACTACCGGTATATTGTTTTTGTAGGCATAGGACATTATCTTTGAAACTTCCTCTGCATTTAAAACTTCTACCATTGCGTCGGGATATTTGCTGACTCCACCCAATTCATCATGACTGTAATCGTCATTTATATTTTCTCCTGTAAAAACTCTGTCTTTGCCAAGTAAATCCACCAGAAATTTTATATCATCACTATTTAATTTTTTATATTTTTCAACACACATTTCCATGTTTTTTCCTCCAAACTAAACTTAAAAATTTGAAATTCATCTGCAATTTACGCCGGTTGGCACAGACCTTTTTTTGCTTTGATATTCTCTATGAGCTTTGGTATAACCTCATATACGTCCCCTACGATACCATAGTGGGCTACATTGAATATAGATGCTTTTGGATCCTTGTTTATTGAAATAATTAAATCAGAATTATTCATACCAGCTACAAATTGTACTGAACCAGACACACCACAAGTTATTATGAGTTTTGGTTTAACTGTTCTCCCACTTAGTCCTATCTGTCTCTTGGAATCTATCCACCCTGCTTCTATAAGTGGCCTTGTACAAGCTACTTGTCCTCCAAGCAGATCTGCAAGTTCATATACCATTTCCAAATCCTTTTCATTTTTGAATGCCCTGCCTGCTGCAACTATAATATCTGCTTCTGATATTTCTTTTTCAACTTCTTTTTTAGTTACTTTAAGTACTTTTATTCCAGATTTAAATTTTTTCCTATCCATTTCCTGGACAGTTATTTTTCCTGAAATATCTTTTGATCTCTCCGGTGCATTCATGACTTTATATCTTACGGTAGCCAATTGAGGTCTGTGATTTGGATTTAATATCTGAGCCATTATATTGCCACCAAAAGCAGGTCTTATCTGTACGAGATCTGTATTTTTTTTCATGTCCAGTACTGTACAGTCAGCAGTAAGTCCGGTCTTGAATCTAGCTGCAACTCTAGGTGCCAGTGATCTTCCAACGGTAGTAGCTCCTACAAGAAGAGTTGAAGGTTTAACTTTACTTATGAAATCCTCCATAGCTGCGGTATAAGGCTCTATTATGAAATCTTTAAGCTCCTCGTAATCATATACAAAAACCTCATCTACACCATAATGAAGTATTTCCTGTGCTTTATCCTTTATATTATGTCCTACAAATACAGCATATACGGGATAATCATCACTTATCTTAGCTGCCAACTCTTTAGCTTTACCTATGAGTTCATAAGTTACAGGGTGAATATTTCCCTCTACATGATCCACATAAACAGCTATTCCCTTCCAGAGACTTTTGTCTATTTCTTCAACTTTATCTTCTATAAACTCTACTACTCCCTTTGGTCCCTTTTTTACACACAGCTTACACATCTTACAAGCTGCATTTATTTCCAATCCTCCATCTTTGCTCTCCATTGCCCCAAAAGGACATATATCAACTAATTCCTTTATAATTGAAGGAGTAAGCTTCTCTTTGTTTATTACCAATTTACCCATTTTCCATTCCTCCTAATAACCTATATAAATTTTAATTCTTTAAGTTTTTCAGTCAATCTATCCGCCAGTTCTTCACTAGTTCCATTCCACATCTCTTTATCTGTGTTTACTTCAGGTGGAAATATTCTTTCTACTTGAGTTGGTGAACCGTTGAGTCCGTACCTGTTTTCACTTTTATCTTCAAAATCTTTGAGACTCAATATCTTAACTTCTCTGTCTTTTGTAGCCACCTTTTTCTTGTAAGATGGAAGCCTTGGCTGAAAGATATCTTTTTCCACTGTTAAAAGGCATGGAAATTTTATCTGTGATATTTCCACAGTATTGGGCATATCCATTTTAACTATCATTGAGTCATTCTTTACTTCTTCAATGCTCAGTACATTAGCTATATGAGGTATTCCCAAATTCTCCGCCATTTCAGGTCCTACCTGAGCCGTATCTCCATCTGTAGTCTGCTTGCCGCAGAGAATCAGGTCTATATGACCCATTGCCTTTATTCCCTGGGATATGGTGTAGGAAGTTGCAAGTACATCAGCCCCTGCAAATTTTCTGTCTGACAGAAGCACTCCTTCGTCAGCACCCATCATATAGGCTTCCTTTATTACATCTGCAGCCTGAGGCGGTCCCATGCTTATTACCTTTACTACTCCTCCATGTTTTTCCCTGAGTCTCAGTGCAGTTTCCAGTGCAAATAGATCATAGGGATTCATCTTAGAATCTATACCTTCTCTTTTCAATACTCCAGTTACAGGATCTACTTCAACTTTAGAAGTTCCAGGTACCTGTTTTATACATACTAATATATCCATTTATAAATTACCTCCAAAATTTATATAAATTTAAAAACATTTTATTATTTAACTTACAATTACGGCAACTCCATCTGGTATAACAGCTACTTTTGCATCTTTTCCAGCAATTTCATAAGCTTTATTGAGAGCTTCCTCAATAGTATATGCATGCTGCATGTGCATATTCTTTATAATTTGAGGATCACACATATCGGTAACCATGATAACAGTACATTTACTGAGTATTCTGGCAAGTATCTGAGATTCCCACTGATCAGGTACTGTTTCTCCTCTTGAAACCTTTGAAACTTTTTCCAAAAATTCCTCAGGTGATTTTACTTCTGACAAACTCTTGTAAAAGCCTTCACCACCGTGCCCATCATTGCAGGCAGCTACCATTATTATTACTCCGCCTTTCCTGCAGGTTGCCTCTGCTGCAGTCATTCCCTTAACTGATTGGTACAAATTTTGATCAAGTGGATAACCTCCATTTGTAGAAATGGCAATATCTGATTCAACTGCATTCACTTTAGACAACTCAAGTACAAATTTACAACCTTCTTCATGAGCCAATTTACTGTGACCTGTGAATGCATTTATTATCTTTTTATTCCCATCTATAACTACATTTATTATAAAGGCCAATTTTGCCTTTTCAGCAGCGTAAAGCATGTCCTTATGAATTGGATTGCCTTTCAGCTTTCCTGTTCTGGCATAAGGACTTGCTATAAACTCCGAACAGTGATTGGCCATAATTGTTTTAGTAGAAGCTATACCGGGAAGTATGCTTTTTCTGCCTCCTGAAAATCCTGCAAAGAAATGTGATTCTATAAAACCCTCTGCAATCAAAAGTTCGGTTTCCACTGCTGCCTTGTTTATTATAAGTTCTCCTCCTGAGGGTAATGTTCCTATTTTAACTAAACTGCTGCTGTCACGGGAATCATGTACTATTATATTTTCATTTTGGACTATCTCTTCACCAAACTTACCTATAAGCTCCTCTTTTGTTGTAGGTCTGTGAAAACCTGTGGCAATTAGAATTTTTATGTCGATTTTAGGGTTGACTGCTCTTATTCTTTTTAAAAGTATGGGCATTATGATTTTGCTTGGAACAGGTCTTGTATGATCACTACTTATAATGACCATATTTTTTTTATCCTTAACTAGCTCTTCTAGTTTAGGAGATCCTATTGGGTTATCGAGTGCATTTTCAACTATTTCAGATTCAGTGAGTTTCGTCTTGTACTTCCCTGCCTTTGATTCAAGTACAGCCGACAGATTCTTGTCATCTATTTCAATTTCTAAAGTTTTTTTGTTATAAGGCAGCTTTATCAATGCCATATCAATCATCCTTTCTAATATTTGAATTTAGTAAAATCAGGTGAAATCAGAATTATCTAAATCCCAATAAAGGTCCCGCAAAGTAGGCAATAATGCCCAATATGATTACGTATACTATACAAAACTTCAAAGTGGCATTCAATATTTTTCCCTCTTGTCCCGCAAGTCCTGTAGCTGCTGTGGCAACCGCTATACTTTGAGGTGATATCATCTTTCCTGCAGTAGCTCCTCCCGTGTTTGCTGCAGCAAGCCAGAATTCATTCAGGTGCAGAGATCTTGCGACTTCTACCTGAAGGCCTCCAAACAATACATTGGCCGACGTATCGCTCCCTGTTACGAAGGTTCCAAGTGCACCTATTATAGGAGCAATCAGCGGGTAAAAACTTCCTGTAGCTGCTACTAAAACAACTGATATTGATTTTATCATTCCACTGTATCCCATTACTTTTGCCAGTGCTACTATGGCAATTATAGTAATAGATGATTTGGCCATTTGTTTAAAGGTGTTGCCTAGAACCTTTGTTATTTCACCAAACTTAGCACCTTGAATAAGTCCTCCTATAAAAGTCGCTATTATGATAAGTGTACCTGGAGTTGATATCCAATTAAATACATAAGGTGACGCTCCCTCTCCAGTATAAATAGGTACTGATGTCTTCACCGCAGAAAGTGCCTTGTTTATAGTTGGGAACAATGCACTGCTCAATATTACAAATATAAAGACTAATATAAAAGGCAGCCAGGCCAATACTCCTTGTTTGAAGGAAACCTTTTCAGCTTTTTCATCAGCAGTATTCTTATAAAATATCTTAGCTACAGCTATTGTAACTATCATACAGACTACTGATCCTAGTATTGCAGGAAGTTCTGCACCTAAGTATTTTGCCGCCAATACTTCTGGAACTGCGAAAGAAATACCGGATGCAAGGGATATTCCCCAAAAGCCCTTTATTGCCTTTACGCTTTTACCTGTTAACATTACAAGTACAACGGGTACGATTACAATCAATATTGCCAATTGGAGACCTACTGCATAGCTGAGCTGCGTTACATCAATGTTGGCAACCTTTGCAAGAGTTGTTACAGGAATTCCTATAGCTCCAAAAGCGGTGGGAGTTGTATTTGCAATAAGACATATAATAGCTGCAAAAAGTGGGTTAAATCCAAGGCCAGCCAGTATACTTGCAGGTATGGCAACTGCAGTTCCAAATCCCGCTATAGCTTCCATAAATCCGCCAAAAGCCCAGGCCAGGATAAGTACCAGTATTCTCTTATCTGTTGTTATACCTGTCATCATCTTCTTGATTACATCCATACTCTTGGTGTAAACGGTAAGATTATAGGTGAACACAGCTGCTATTATTACAATTAAAATAGGCCATGCGGCAAGAGCAAACCCCTCTAAGGTTGCAGTGGCTGCATTTAACACTGGCATTTTCCATACTAGTACTGCCAACAGTATAGTTACAACCAATGTAAAAGGACAAGTTTTATGACCTGGCATTTTTAAAGCACTTAATGAAACCATAAGCCATACTATTGGTATTAGTGCTATGAAAAAAAGTAAGTAAACATTCAATATTATTCCCTCCCCCTAAAATATATAAAACATGTGGTACTACATGCTATGGTACTATGGTACTACCACTCATGAAACATAATATCACATTTGTCTCAATTTTTCTACAATTGTTATTTTATTAACAGTAAGTAATTTTACAATTAACATTTAAACCCTACTATTTATACAACGTTTACATACTTAAACATATAATTTTTCTCTCAACAAGTAAAAAAATTATATATAATAGTTAATTTATTAACTATTATATATAAAAAAATTTTGCCTTATTTTAAGGTAAACTGTATATCCAAAAAATTTTTACATGTTCTTTTTAATGTACATATTGGTAAATGCTAAATGTTTATTCATTTCATCCGAAGCCATTTTTGCGTCATGTAGTCTAAGGGCCTCATATATTCTACCGTGCTGTTCAGCGAGAATTTTTAAATTTTCTTTATTTACCAGTATTTTTCTTCTGGCATCCTTTAGGAAAGAGTCCATTAAAGAAGACATAGCATTTAAAATATTTATTATTAAAAAATTTCCAGCAGCTTGTGCAATTTCATAATGAAATTGTTTGTCAAATTTTACATTATTATTCTCATCTTTAGAAGTTTTAAAAGCATCCGACAATTTTTTTAAATTTTTCAGCTGTTCCTCATTTATTTTTACAGCAGCCCGAGAAACGGTTTCCACTTCTAAAAGTTTTCTTACCTCTATTATTTCTTCTGGATTCCCCCCTTGAAGCATAAACATCACCGAGAGAGGCTCAAACAAACTATTCTCAAAACTTTGTTTTATAAAATTGCCCTCACCTTGTCTACTTTCTATGAGTCCCATAACCTGCAGAGCTCTTAATGCCTCTCTTATGGAAGTTCTGCTCACTTGAAGATGTTCCACTAACTCTCTTTCAGAAGGAAGTTTATCTCCTTTCTTTAAAGTCCCATCTATAATCATATTTTCAATTTGTTCTATTACTTGTTCATATACCTTTGTATTCTTTATAGGAGTAAAAATCAACTTAGTCACCTCTTTATAATATATATGATATCTATATATTAATATTACAATATTTGATATTTTTTTTAAAGTACTTTATATAGAATTTATAAACACGTCATTCCATTTGGTGTATATATCAAATAGACTTACCACATCCTGTTCGTTATAAAGCAATATTTTTTGCTTTTTAATATTTGGCATTCTATTTATATATTCACTGTCTTTTACTATTTTACTAAAAGTTTTAGCCAGATTTGATCCGCTTATAACTCCATTTTCTCTAGTAATTCCGAATTCTTTTTCCAATGCTTTCAATCCTATAGATTTATGGATTTTATTTTCATATTGCTTCTGTAAATCTATACTCGTAAAATAATCCTGTATGTTAAACTCCAAGTTATATTTTTTGAAGAGATAGTTTATAACAGTAAAATCATTATTTCCTGAAAAAGTAACTATATATCTTTTGCCTTTTTCAATCATGGCCTTAAAATATTGTTTTGACAATTTAAGTATAGATTTTACATCTTTTTTATTTTCTATCATATATTGAGTTACTTTTAAACTTTCATTTTTATAATCATAAAAACAAGAACCAAATACACCTACGCATATGGGTTTTTTGTATATATAATGTTCTAAATCAAAAAAAACAGCATCCTTAATAATACATTCATTGTCACCTACTTTTAATGAATTCTCAATAGATGGTTTTTCTACACAAATATCATTAATTCTTTCTATCACTTTACCACTCTTTTCTAACTATTTTAAAGTACACAATTTTAAATTTATTCATATTCAGTTGTATTATAACTCATATATAATTTACATCTTCTGCCTTTAATTTATATATCATATCTTTTCTCTCAACTATTATATGTGCCTTCTTGCACAATTCTGAATCATCCAATATTTCCTTTACAAGTTCCCTTGTTGGGTTCACACATACAGGATTTTTCACCATTTTCATCATTGAAAAATCTCCTGAGGTATCTCCATAAGCATAACTTTTATCTAAATCTATATTATATTTTTTTACGAGCATATTTATGGAGTTTTTCTTGCTTTCACTATCCCACATGGGAATAACTTCTCCTGTATATACCTCATTTTTATCCCTGATATATACAGCACCCACATAATCATCAAATTCATGTTTAATAGCCATTTCTCTCACTAGTTCTACAGGGCTTCCAGATATAGTTAATATTTTATGCCCTTTTTCTTTATGCCATTTTATTCTATTTCTAGTATAAGAATATACTCTATCTCCCTTTTGTGATACTACATTTTTAGCTATAAATTCTACCTGGGATCTATGAAGCCCCCTTATAGCCTCAATATATATATCTGCCATTTTTAAAAGATAGTTATCATAATTTCCCTTCCTCTTATCCCATCTATCATACTCTGGCTTGACTTCTTTATACCATCTTTCAGCAGGTATTATCTCATATTTGACTAATTTTTTAAAAACCTCTGTTATAAGTCCTTCTCTGTATAAAGTACCATCAATATCAAAAAAAGCTGCAGTGTTCATATTTGTTATTTCTCCTCTTTAATAAAAGAATTCTATTTTATAATATTATTTTAGCACATATATGTACATTAGTTTTACAAGTCTTTAGATAAAATATTAAAAATAAAAATATATTTTGATTTATTGACAGTACATTCTAAATATGATATTATAAAATCAAATAATGATAATGATTTTCATTATTTATAAATTACCTGTCGAGGTGAGTTATTATGAGCATTTGCGATTTAAAGCCCGGTGAGAAGGGATTTATAAAAAATTTAAGTGGAGATAAAAGATTAGTTAAAAGACTTCTAGCGCTTGGATGTATAGAAGGTACCGAAATACTGGTAAAAACATCTGCTCCTTTGGGAGATCCCATAGTTATAAATTTAAGAGGCTTCAATCTGGCAATACGTAAAAGAGATGCAAAAAATATATCAATAAGCAGTTTAAGTAAATTGTAATAGTTAAGATATAAATATCGACGATATATGTGAGGCGGGAGGATTATTATGATTGTGGCAGCTTTATTGGGAAATCCAAATGTAGGCAAAACTTCTTTATTCAATCATTTAACTGGTTCCAATCAATATGTAGGTAACTGGCCTGGAGTAACTGTAGAAAAAAAGGAAGGTTATATAGATAATTCTATAAAAGTGGTGGATTTGCCTGGTATATATGCTATGGATACTTATTCCAATGAAGAAAAAGTATCAAAAGAATTTTTATTGAAGGGTAACCCGGATGTTATAATAAATATTGTAGATTCCTCTAATTTAAATAGGAATCTATATCTTACTACTCAACTAAAGCAATTTAACAAGCCCATTATATTGGTATTAAATATGCTAGATGTAGCTGAATCAAAGGGTTTTAAGATAAATTTTTCGACATTATCTAATGAACTGGAAGTAACTGTAGTTCCAATTATAGCAACTAAAGGTAAGGGAATAGATAAGCTTCTTGAAATTTTAAAGAACGGTGATTTTAAACAACCGCAAAACGATGATAAATTTGATTTCAAAGACGAAAGTGAAGCTTATCATTATATAAATGAAGTCCTAAAGAATTGTTTGACAAAGGTAAAAAAAGATATAACTTCCATTACTGAAAAAATAGACAAGATAGTTTTGAATAGGCTGTGGGCCTATCCCATATTTTTATTAGCACTTATATTAATTTTTAAATTCACCTTTAGCTGGGTAGGACAGCCTATGGCAGATGCTCTTGGTGATTTTGTAGATGGTTTCTTAACTTCACATTTAAAAATATTGCTTTCATCAACCAGTCCGTGGTTTAGTTCATTTTTAGTTGATGGTATTTTAGCTGGGGTAGGATCTGTAATTGTATTTTTCCCAGTTATATTTTGTTTGTTTTTAGGAGTATCCTTTTTAGAAGACAGCGGATATATGGCACGGGGAGCTTTTATAATGGATAAGCTTATGAGAAAGATGGGGTTATCTGGAAAAGCATTTATTCCACTTATAGTTGGGTTTGGATGTTCAGTTCCAGCTATTATGTCCTCTAAAACCCTGGAAAGTGAAAAAGACAGAAAATTGACAGCACTGTTAGTACCTTTCATGTCCTGTAATGCCAGGCTTCCAATATATTCACTTTTTGCATCTGCTTTTTTTGTAAATTATAAGACCACTGTAGTTTTTTCACTATATATTTTGGGAATTTCAGTAGCTTTTTTAATAGGAATTCTTTTTAAAAGTACTATATTTAAAAAAGATGAAGAACCTTTTATAATAGAACTTCCAGAATACAACATTCCTGAACTTAAAAGCTTATTACTGCATACCTGGGAAAAAGCTAAAGGCTTTTTGAGGAAAGCTGGTACAATAATATTTTCAATGTCTGTTCTGATATGGTTCCTGTCTAATTTCAATTTATCTGGCATGGTAGATATGGATAAGAGCATTTTATCTTCAATTGGTAATTTTATAAGTCCTATATTTGCACCTATGGGATTTGGAAATTGGCAGAGTTCAGTAGCTCTCATAACGGGAATTATGGCTAAGGAAATTGTACTGAGTACCATGGGAATTGTGTACAGTGGAAATTTAACTGCTGTATTGCCAAATCATTTTACAGCTATTTCCGCCTATTCATTTTTAGTTTTTGTACTGCTCTATACTCCCTGTATATCTACAATAGCAACCATGAAAAAAGAATATGGAAACAAAATGGCCGTTTTTTCTGTAGCATATCAACTTGTAATTGCCTGGATAGGCTCTTTCCTGGTATTTAGAATAGCTACTTTAATATTTAGCTAATTAGGAGGATATCTCATATGATATTTATAGAAATTACAATAACAGCTGTAATAGTAATAGTAGCAGGTTATCTACTGTATAAAAACCTTAAAATTAAATCAAGGGGCAAATGTGATTGCTGTTCTACCACAAATTGCCCATATCATAATATTAAGAAAAAAAAGTCTTGATTGCATATAATTAGGACTTTTTTAATGCATAATCCAATATATCTTCAATGGATACGATTCCTTTTACTATATTTTTATCATCAACTACGGGAATAGCTATTATGTTTTTTTCTCTCAATCTTTTTGCTACAGTAAAAATGTCCTCATCACTATAAGCAGTGACTACATTCTTTGTCATGGCCCAATCTACTGGACAAGTATCATAATGTCCCTCTTCCATGAGAAATCTATATATATCAGCCTTTACTATCATTCCTACTAGTTCTCCGTCTTCATCCACTACTGGTGCACCGTTTACATTGTGATTGTCCATCATTTTTAAAGCTTTACAAAGGCTATCTTTTTTCTTTAGCTTTATAATATGAGAACGCATTATTTCTTTTACTGTCATATACCCACCTCCCCTTTTATTATACAACATCTTAATAAATTAAAAAAGTTAATATAATCACCACATGGGTTTACAAATAAATGTTCTGTGGTACGGAAGGCAGGTTAATAACGAAATACCTACAATACCTACTTATACCCGGATACTACATTTCTTCAACTACATCAATCCCAAGCAAATTCAGTCCATTTTTTATTACGTGGCAGGTTGCCTTTACAAGCTGCAATCTAGCAAATTTTATAGCTTCGTCTTCTGCATTTAAAATGCTGTGTGCATTATAGAATTTATTAAAAGCTTTTGCCACATCTATTACATATCTGGTAACCATAAAAGGTTCTAATTTATTTATAGCATTTAATATAGAATCCCTAAAATTGTTTAGAACTTTTACGAGTTCAAATTCCTCTTTGCTGTTTAATTTGCTATAATCTGCCTGACTGTCAATGTATTCTGCCTTTCTGAGTATACTCTTCCCTCTGGCATAACTGTATTGAACGTAAGGTCCGGTTTCACCCTCAAAGTTCAGCATTTCGTTCCAGTCGAATACTATATCCCTCTCTCTGTTATTCTTTAAATAAGTAAATATTACAGCACCTATTCCCACTTTTTGAGCCACCTGAAGCTTATTTTCCAGTTTGGGATTCTTTTCATCTATTATTTCAAGAGTCCTCTGTACTGATCTATTTAAAAGATCCTCTAGGAATATCACGTCGCCTTTTCTGGTAGAAAGCTTTTTATCTGCAAATCTGACTAATCCAAAACCCGCGTGCACACATGAATCCGCCCAATCTTTTCCCATTAATTTAAGTGTAGTAAATACCTGTCTGAAATGAAGGGATTGATCCATTCCAACCACATATATGCATTTAGAAAAATTGTAAGTCTTTTTTCTGTATATAGCTGCAGCCAAATCTCTTGTAGCGTATATAGTGGCGCCATCTGACTTTTTCACAATGCAAGGAGGCATGTTATATTTATCCAGCATAACTACTTTTGCTCCGTTGCTCTCTACAAGAAGTCCTTTTTTATCTATTTCATCTATAACTGCATCCATTTTATCTGTATAGAAGCTTTCACCTGCGCAGGAATCAAACTCCACTCCCAATAGATCATATACTTTTTTAAATTCCCTAAGGCTTAATTCCTTGAATTTTTTCCAGAGCTCAACTTCCTCTCTGCATCCGTTCTCAAGTCTCTTGAAATGCAATCTGCCTTCTTCATTAAGCTCAGGATCTTTTTCTGCCTCTTTGTGAAATTTTACGTATATCCTTAAAAGCTCCTTTATTGGATTTTTATGAAGTTCATCTTCATTACACCACTTTTTATATGCAACTATGAGTTTTCCAAATTGAGTCCCCCAATCTCCAAGATGATTTATTCTAGTGCAATTATAGCCTTCAAAACTCATCATCTTATAGAGAGAATTTCCTATGGCAGTACTAAAAAGGTGACCTACATGAAAGGGTTTTGCAATATTGGGAGAGGAATATTCCACAACTATATTACTATCTTTACCTATAGATGAACTTCCATATTTATCTTTCTGCTCTAATATTTTGGTTATCACATTTTTTATAAATATATTTCTATCTACAAAAAAATTTAAATAAGCTCCTTTATTTTCAATTTCTTCAAAATAGTCTTTTCCTATTTTATCCTTTAGTTCCTGTGCAATTATATTAGGTGCTTTTTTCAGAGCCTTTGCCAATTGAAAACATGGAAATGCATAATCTCCCATTTCAGGTCTTGGAGGTATTTCTATCAATCCCTCTATAAAATCCAATTGCAAATCCGCATTTATGTTTTTTTGAATTTTTTCTGCTACCAGTTCCTTATAATCCATACTTTTGCTAAATAAACGTCAGCCTATTTAACACTTTTCAACTCCTTTCACAATCTACATTTCTTGATCTCGATTCCAAATTTATGTATTTTAATTATTTTTCATAGCCATGAGGATGCTTTTTGTGCCAATTCCATGCGGTTTCAATAATTTTTTCAATGGAATTGTATTTTGGATTCCAGCCAAGTTCTTCCATGGCTTTTTTAGAAGAAGCCACCAGAACTGCAGGATCTCCTGCTCTTTTTGGAGAAACTTCAGCCTTTATTTTCTCACCAGTTACCTGTCTTGAAATTTCAATTACTTCTTTTACAGAAAATCCCTTTCCATTTCCAAGATTGTATATTTTGCTTTCGTCATAATTCATAATTTTCTTCAGTGCCAGGAGATGGGCATCTGCCAAATCAGCGACATGTACGTAATCTCTTATACAAGTTCCATCCTCTGTATCATAATCATCTCCAAATATGAATATTCTATCTCTTTTTTTCAAGGCCACTTGAAGTATTATTGGAATTAAGTGGGATTCCGGCCTGTGATCCTCTCCAATAAGTCCATTTACATGTGCCCCTGCAGCATTAAAATATCTAAGTGCAGCATATTTTATTCCATAGGCTCTATCGCTCCACTTTAATATTTTTTCTACTGTGAGCTTAGATTCACCATAAGGATTTGTAGGACTAGTATGTGCATTTTCTAAAATAGGAATACTTTTAGGCTCTCCATATACAGCTGCCGTTGAAGAAAATACTATATATTTTACTCCATATTTTTTCATGGCCTTTATAAGATTTAAAGTACCTCCCACGTTATTCTGAAAGTACTTAATAGGTTTATCTACACTTTCTCCCACAAGGGAATAGGCTGCAAAATCTATTACCGCTTCAATTTCATTTTCTTTAAAAACTTTCTCTAATGAATTTTCTTCCCTTAAATCACCCTCATAGACTTTTCCGCCTAAAATGGAATTCCTATGTCCTTTTTCAAAATTATCCAACACTACAACTTTTTTTCCTTCCTCAAGCAGTCTTGCAACCATATGGCTGCCTATATATCCTGCTCCGCCGCAAACTAGAATTGGCATTATAAAACCTCCTAAAATACATAATAATATATATTTTATAACTAAATTTAGTTCATTTCAATTGCCCTTCCAGGTAAAACTCCTTTTTTGATCCTGCCATTTTCAAATACTATCTGTCCATTTACAATAACATAATGAATTCCCTCGGGATAGGTATCAGGTTTACCCTTTCCTAAAAATCTAGATTTATCACAAATAGTATTTAGGTCAAATACAACAAGATCGCCATCATATCCTACAGCCATTCTGCCTTTATTTTTAAGCCCTAATATACGTGCAGGTATCAGAGTACATTTTTTAATGGCTTCAATAGGTGAAATGTAATTTTTTTCCCTCACCATCTTTCTAAAAAATCGTGGAAAAGTACCCGCATTTTGTGGATGCCCCTCTCCCATATTGCCTGTAGGGCTGGCTCCTGAATCCGAGGAAGGTACTATATAGTCCTTTAAAAGTGCCTCGTAGATCTCATTCTCAATTCCAGTACTGCAGATTATCACTGCATTTTCCTTTTTATTTCTCAGTTTTTTATACAAATCCCGCGTAAGGCAATGCCCTTTTAAACTTCCAGATGCAATAAACAAATCACTCAGCTTCCAACCGAATTTTTTGATGTGATTTTCATCAAAAACACTGGTACATATACCTGTAGCAAAAGAAGTATACATACCGCTGTCCGCCCATATATTCACTCCTCTATCCCTTGCACGATCGATGATATCAAGTGCTTCTGTCATGACCCCTGTTCCATATTGATATACAAGGTGAGATACCTGTACTAAGGCTCCAGTAATATCGGAAATTCTAACAGCTTCTCTAAGAGAATCTAAATCATTGGGGGCTCTAAGTCTTGTATGGATAGAAATTAATTTTTTATGCTTTGAAGCTACTTTGCTCAAGGCTATAACTTCTTCAAAAGAAGATCCTGGAGCATACTCAAGGCCAAAGGACAGCCCCACTGCACCGTTGTAAAATTCTTTTTCTAAGATAGTTTTCATTTTTCTTATTTCGTTCTCAGTAGCTCCAGTATATGGATTGGTAATTCCCACACTGCATCTCAAACTAAATGAATGTCCTATGAATTGAAGTTGATTTATTAAGAAACCATTTTTGTTTTGCCTGTAAAAAAATTTATCTAAATTCAATGGCCCACCGCCGCAGTTGCCCCCTACTGTAGTGGTAATTCCTTGAACTAAAGACAGTTCTCCACAGTTAATATTTCCATCAATATGGGCATGAATATCTATAAATCCAGGACTTACTGTGCACCCTTTAGCATCTATTTCTACTTTTCCTCTTATATCCTCACTGGTAATTGCAGCTATTTTGCCATTCAGCAGTGCTATATTGGCTTTAAACATAACCTCCTGTTCTGGATCTGCCACTTGGGCATTTTTTATAACTACATCATAGATATCCATAAAGCTAACCTCCTTTCAAAATATTTTCTATGCTTAAAATCCTCTTTATCTTTGTTTGAATTCAGACCATATTAAATCATACGTTTTTGTAGCACTTCCCACATCTCTGAATCTCTCAGCTCTCTTTAATTCTGAATCAGGTATAAATACCGCCCTGTTGTTTAAATACTCCTTTGACATATATTTTTTAGCAGCTTTATTTGTATTTACATATTCATTTGCAGTAGTAGCTTCATTGCTTATTTTACCATCCAGCATAAAGTTTATAAATTTTTCTGCATTTTCTTTGTGAGGGGCTTTTATCGGTATAATAAAATTATCCTCTTCAGCATTCATTCCCTCTTCAGGGTATACTATCTTAAATTTAGGATTTGCTTTAACTGCTGCCGATGCTTGAGAACCATACATGAATCCTACTGTGGTATCGCCATTTATAAGGCTGTTATGGGGAGTATCTGCATCAAGTACTTTTACATTGGGCTTTAATTTAAGTAAATCCTGTTTAGCCTGATCCAATTTTTTAGAATCCGTTTCATTCATGGAGTAACCTAGTTTTTTTAGTGTCATTCCCAACACTATTCTTGGATCATCCACGAGAACCAATGAATTCTTAAGTGCAGGATTCCATAGATCTTTATAACCTCTTATTGGAAAATTTACTTTTTCGGAATTATATACAATCATCTGACTTCCAAGGGTGTAAGGCATGGAGTATTTATTCCCCTTGTCATAAACCTGATTCAAAAACTGTGGATCCACATTTTTATAATTAGGTATTTTTGCTTTATCTATAGGCTGCATCAAAATATTTTTTTGTTTCCCCATAACCTCAATAATATAGTCGCTGCATATTACTACATCATACTCAGAGCCTCTGGAGGCCTGAAGTTTTGCAAGCATTTCCTCGTTGGTAGAAAAATTGCTGTAATTTACTTTTATTCCAGTTTGTTTTTCAAACTCATTTACTACTGAATCAGGCACATAATTGGCCCAGGTAAATAGATTTACCACTTTTTCACTATTGTCGGATGTAGGTTTACTTTGAATGCTACAGGCAGATAAAGCAAAGATAAAACAGACACTTGTTATCCCTAAAATTAATATTTTAAACGGATTTTTTTTCATTATACATTCCTCCTTGATCCTATATTAATCGCAATATAATTCATTTATAGCTACTTCTATTTTCACACTTTCTTTGTTCCCATTGTTTTAATAAATTGTACCATAATTAGAATTCCAAACGTAATTAAAAGCATCAAAGTACAAAGTGCGTTGATTTCTGGTGATAATCCAAATCTAAGCATGGAAAATATTTTTATAGGTAAAGTAGTACTTTCTGGACCAGATACAAAAAAATTTATAATTACATCATCAAAAGACAAAACAAAAGCAATCATAGCTCCTGATAATATACCAGGTAATATAAGTGGAAGGATAATACTTGTAAATACTTTAAATCTACTTGCCCCGAGATCCATTGCAGCATCTTCGATACTGGAGTCAAATCCGGCCAATCTTGATTTTACTACAATAAATACAAAAGGTATACTAAAAGTAGTGTGAGATAAAACTAAAGTACCTATTCCAAGAGGAAATCTCATCTGAGAAAAATACATGAGCAGAGCAATACCCATTATGACTTCGGGGATAACAATAGTTATGTCTAAAAGCCCTTCCACTAAATTCTTCCCTTTAAAATTATACTTATATAGTCCAACAGCTCCTATTGTACCTATTATAGAGGAAATTACAGTGCTTACAATTGCTATGGTTAAACTGTTCTTGAATGCAATTATGACATTTAAATCCTTAAATAACTTCCTATACCAGTCCATAGTAAATCCCATCCATTCAGTCCCTGCCATTGATTTATTAAAGGAATAAACTACGACTATAAATATAGGTAAATATAAATATATAAATATCATTCCAATATATATATTGGAAATTTGCCTAAAAAATTTAGTCTTCATCAGAAAACCTCCAAGTCAATTTTCTTTCCAAGCAATTTTATACTTATACCTATAATAACCAAAATAGCAATCATCATAATTATGGATACAGCTGCTCCAAAAGGCCAATCTCTTGAAACTAAAAATTGGTTTTTAATAAGATTCCCTATAAGCATAACCTTGCTTCCACCCATGAGATCACATATATAGAACAGCCCCAAAGAAGGTATGAAAACCAGTATGCATCCTGCAATTATTCCAGGCATAGTAAGAGGCAAAGTTACCGTTAAAAAAGCCTTAAGAGGATTTGCCCCAAGATCTTTAGCTGCATCAATGAAGATCCCTTCAATTTTTTCTATGGAAGTATAGAGAGGAAGTACCATAAATGGAAAAAGGGCATATATCATTCCTACAAGCACTGCACCATATGTGTAGAGCATTTTCAGAGGTTCACTTATAAGTCCCATTTTAATAAGTACATTGTTTATAAGTCCCCCTGTACTCATAAGTATCATCCATGCATAAGTTCTTATAAGGGAATTTGTCCAAAAAGGAATAATTATCAACATTACGGCCAATATGCGAAATCTTTTTGGTATTTTTGCCACTAAATAGGCAAAGGGATATCCCAGGAACAGTGTACATAAAGTGGTTGTAAATGCAATGGAAACAGAGTCAAGAAAAATTCTGAGATAAAGTGGAGAAAAAATTCTCTTATAATTTTCTAAAGAGAATATAACGTCAATTCCCCCATTTATCCCTCTCTGAAGAAAACTTATAAAAATTATATATAGAATTGGCACTGCCATAAAAAATATCATCCACCCGGAAATGGGAAGTATAAAAAAACTCTTTTCAAAATTCGGAATTCGTCTTTTAACTGTATTTTTTACCACCGGTGTTTCACTTCTGCTGCTCAACTCACCATCACCTTTTTTCCCCGATCTGATTTATTGTCATTTTCACAATTTATTATCACTGCATCCTCTGGATCCCAATATATCCAAACATGTTCATTCATTTCTGGAATCTTAAGATCTTTATTATAATTAACTGAAATTACCTTTCTTCCATCTTCCAGTACAAAAATGGTTTTTATGTTGGATCCCAAATATACATTTTCCCTTACTACAGCTTTGAGATTAAAATGTTCAATACTTGTTAGAGAGTATTTTATATTTTCAGGTCTAATAAGTATACAAACTTTATCTCCTATTTCCAGTGACTTATTATTTACAAGTATTTGTGAATTTTTTGTTCTCAACAGAACTTTGTTTCCCAAAATTTCTTCTACAGTTGAATCAAACAAATTTGACTCACCTATAAAGCTAGCCACAAACTTGCTTTTTGGTCTTTCATATATATCTTTAGGGTCACCTAGCTGTTCTATAGCTCCAGCATTCATTACGACTATCCTATCGGATATATAAAGAGCTTCTTCCTGATCATGAGTTACATAGATAAAAGTTATTCCTAATTTTTGCTGGAGAGATTTTAATTCACTTTGCATTTTTTTTCTAAGTCTGAAATCCAATGCACCTAAGGGTTCGTCCAAAAGCAATATTTTGGGGTTATTTATAAGTGCTCTTGCAATTGCTACTCTTTGTTTTTGTCCTCCGCTCAATTGATCTGGCATCCTCTTTTCATAACTATTAAGTTGTACAAGTTCCAGCATTTTAGTCACACGCTTTTTTATCTCTGATCTTGGGATCTTTTTGATTTTCAAGCCATAAGCTATATTTTTGTAGACATTCATATGAGGAAAAAGAGCATAATTTTGAAAAACAGTATTTACATTGAGCTCATAGGGTTCCTTATCTTCTATATGCTGACCATCTAATAATATATTTCCGCTAGTAGGTTTTTCAAGCCCGGCAATCATCCTGAGAGTAGTAGTCTTGCCACAGCCGCTGGGGCCAAGAATAGTTAAAAATTCGCTCCTTTTAATATCCATAGAAATATTCTTTATTACTTCCTGATTATTAAAAACTTTTACTAGGTTGACTAGTTTAAGTATAGTATCCAATTTTTTCACCTCCAGATTATAATATAACTATTAAAAGTTTTTTTCATTATTATATTATTATAAGTAATTAATATGTAATTAGTGTAAAATATATATTAAAAAGCCTCCGCCTCCATTACAGAGGCAGAAGCTTACTCCTGCAGTCTCTACTCACCCTGTTATCATATCAAAATTTTTTTACAGACTTTAAAATTTTCCTTGATATATTGTATTTTCAATATCAATTCCTAGTGCTTTACTCAAATTTAAATTACAGAGTAATAATAGCACATTAATACTTTTAAGTCAATTACATTTGCTGAGATATGTTCATTTTAGTATGTATATAAAATTTATAAAAGATTATAATCACGTTTATTTTTATATTTCATAAATTAATATTGAATCGAGTTTTAATCTAGACTAATATTTTTAGCCTAGGGAAATAATTTTATATTTTTACGAGCCCTGGGAAGGAGGAATTAATGTGGAAAAACTTTGTCATGTGAATGTAGGCAAAACAGTAATGGTAAAACAGCTCTTCTCAAAAAATCTACTTAGGGAAAGAATGATGGCACTTGGCATTACCAAGGGGACCTTGATAGAGGTGATATTAAAAGGACCTGGTGATAATCTGACTTTATATAAAATTAGAGATACTTTAATTGCTCTTAGAAAAGAAGAAGCCTCTTTGATAGCAATACAGCAGATAAAGGAGAATAAATATGGGATTAACTTTTGAATCCACAAGAAGCAAATCGCTTAAAGATACCTTCAATATTCAAGCTAAAGAAAAAACTTTCGTAGTAGCATTAGCTGGGAATCCCAATACAGGTAAAAGCACTATATTTAATTCTCTTACAGGTCTTCACCAGCACACTGGTAATTGGCCTGGTAAAACTGTAGTAAATGCCCGTGGAAGTTACAAATACAAAGATGAAGATTTTTTAATTGTTGATTTACCAGGTACTTATTCTATATTTGCATCTTCTACTGAAGAAACTGTAGCAAGAGATTTTATATGCTTTGGGAACCCCGATGTCATAGCTGTAATCACAGATGCTACCTGTTTAGAGCGAAATTTAAATCTGGTATTTCAGATAATGGAAGTTAACTGCAACGTAGTACTGTGTATAAATTTGATAGATGAGGCAGAAAAAAAAGGTATAATAATAGATGGCAAAGCTATAGAAAAAAAGCTGGGAATACCAGTAATCATGTCTTCTGCCAGAAACAATATAGGTATAGATGAGTTAAAAGAAAGTATATATGATATTGCGTTAAATAAAATAAAATTGAACTATAATCCTGTAACCTATAAAAACATAGAGAATACAGTAGATAAGATAAAAAAAATGGTAGAAAAAAGATTTTTGAATATAAACCCCCGGTGGCTTTCTATAAGGCTTATGGATGGAAATGAGAACTTTCTCGATTCTATGTCAAAGTATCTTGACAAAGATGCCCTATATTACACTAAAAAATCTGTAGACGAATTATGCAAAAATACAGATAGAGAAGCCATAAGGGATTATATAACGGAACAGAATTATAAGCTAGCTGAATTTATAAAATTAAATTATATTAAAAGAAAAAGAACAGGTAAAAAAGCTGTTAAAAAAATCAATCCTGATCTCATAATAACTTCAAAAAAATATGGAATACCACTCATGCTGCTGATGTTATGTGGAATTTTATGGATAACCATAAAGGGGGCAAATATACCTTCTGATATCCTATCCAAAATACTATTTGGATTCGAAGATGTACTTGCCAAATGGTTTATTGAATTAAATGTTCCCAAATGGCTATATGGTATGTTGATTTTAGGGGTTTATAGAACTCTAGCCTGGGTTATATCTGTAATGCTGCCTCCTATGGCCATATTTTTTCCCCTATTCACTTTGCTAGAAGATATTGGGTATCTACCCAGAGTTGCCTTTAACCTGGATCATCTTTTTAAAAAAGCCTGTGCCCATGGAAAACAATGTCTCACCATGTGTATGGGACTTGGGTGTAATGCCGCAGGAGTAATAGGCTGCAGAATAATAGACTCTCCAAGGGAAAAACTTATAGCTACTGTAACGAATAACTTTGTCCCCTGTAATGGAAGATTTCCTACACTGATAATAATATCTTCTTTGTTCTTTGCCTCAAGTGCCAATTTTTCTAAAATAATACCTGCGGTAATTATAACTCTCATAATACTATTTGGCATATGTGTAACATTATCTATATCTTATTTATTATCCAAAACCTTACTAAAAGGTGTTTCGTCCACCTTCACACTTGAACTTCCTCCCTATAGAAGACCTCAAGTTGGACGGGTAATATACACTTCCATAATAGACAGAACCATATTTGTACTCTGGAGAGCAGTAATTGTAGCAGCTCCGGCAGGAGCAGTTATATGGATACTCTCCAATATATACATTGGAGACATCAATATAATAAATCATGTAGTTATGTTTCTAGATCCGCTGGGAAAACTCATAGGTATGGACGGATGTATATTGGTGGCCTTCCTGCTTGGTTTACCTGCAAACGAAATAGTACTCCCTATCCTGCTTATGTTGTATTTATCCACAAATACAATGGTTGATGTTGAAAGCATCTTGTCTTTAAAACAGATTTTTTTAAACCATGGCTGGACATATCTTACAGCTATAAATATCATGCTGTTCAGTTTACTTCACTGGCCCTGTGCAACTACACTTCTTACTATAAAAAAAGAGACAAAAAGCTTAAAATGGACGGTACTTTCAGCATTTATTCCATTGATAACCGCCTTTGCAGTATGTTTGTGCACTACTTTGATTTATAGGGGAATTCATACTCTCTGTGTTTAAATATAAAAGTTCAAATATCGGGTATCAAATAGTGATAATTTTCAGCTTATGGCGAAAATCCACCAGATTTGAACTCTGACATTTGAACTTTTAACTTTTATTTCAAATATTTCATATCCTTTTCAATGCTGTCAAAATCAACTTCTTCTAATTTTATTGTGGAGGTATGATATTTTTTCTTATACCACAACCACAATCCTGCAAATAGAGGAAGGCCTATATAAGAGGAAATCACTCCGCTCCAGTCTATTTTATCGGCTCCAAAATAAGTAATTCCCTGCCCTAATATAACTACAATACACAATGCAAGAGCTATTATTGGTCCCAAAGGGAACAATTTAGCTTTATATTTCAATTTACTGAAATCACGTTTTTGTACCGTATAGGCTTTTCTGAAACGATAGTGGCAAAGTGCTATTCCAAGCCAGGCCACAAATCCTGCCAGTCCTGAAGCTGCCACAAGCCATACATAAACTGTAGATTCAGCATAAAGTCCCGTGAGAAAACATGCAGATGCCACTATAGTAGTAAGTATTAATGAATTTACAGGAACTCCTCTTGAATTGACTTTCGCCAACCATGCTGGAGCTTTTTTATCCTTTGCCATAGAATATAACATTCGGGTAGAAGCATACATTCCAGAATTTCCTGCAGATAATACGGAAGTCAATATGATTGCATTCATAAGGGAAGCTGCTCCTGCTACTCCTGCCCTTTCAAACACCATGGTAAAAGGACTTGTATTCACGCCTGCATTCATGTATGGAATTAAAGCTCCTACTACAAATATAGTACCTATATAAAATAAAAGTATTCTCCAAAATATAGTGTTTATTGCTCTTGGTATGTTTTTTTCTGGATCCTCACTTTCTCCTGCTGCTATACCTACAAGTTCTGTACCTTGGAATGAAAAACCTGCAATTAAAAATACCAAAAATATAGATTTAAATCCACCAACAAATGGAGCTTCTCCTATAGTAAAATTCTTCAGCCCTACAGGTTTTCCGTTAAATATGCCCCAGATAGTTGCTATGCCGACTATTAAGAATACAATAACTGTCAATACTTTGATTCCTGCAAACCAGAATTCCGATTCACCATAAGCCCTGGCAGATAATAGGTTAAGCCCAACAATCAAAGTCAAGAAACATATACTCCATATAATGGCAGGTATATTTGGAAACCAATACTGCATTATAAGAGCTCCCGCTACCATTTCTGCTGCTACAGTTATAGCCCAATTATACCAGTAGTTCCAACCCAATGCGAAGCCTAAAGCTGGATCTACGAACTTGGTAGCATAAGTGCCGAAAGAACCTGAATCAGGCATATATGTGGCCATTTCTCCCAAACTGGTCATTAGGAAATATACCATAACTCCTATACATCCGTAGGCTACTAGTGCTCCTCCGGGACCAGCTTGTTTAATAGTAGCACCAAGTGCTAAAAATATGCCTGTTCCAATGGCTCCACCCATGGCAATCATATTTAAATGTCTCGCTTTAAGTCCTCTTTTCAGCTTATAATTACTTTTGTCCTTTAGTTGTTCTACTGCATTTACATTTTGCATTTTTTATTCCTCCCTATGGGTTTTAAATTCCCATAAGTGAATTAACCAAGATGAGCCTATAATAAAAAATACCTTGAGAGTACACTCAAGGCAATTAAACATAAAAATATTAATTCCGTAATGAATGATAGCTCTCCACAAATTAAAATATTGTGACAGTCTTGTACATATTTTATACAAGCCCAGTTGTTCAGCATTAAAGCATTAGCTAAACACTTCGGCGAAATTTCCTTTTAAGTTGTTTCAATGCGCTTAACTCCGCAACTTTACTCTTAAATTTCGCACCTCTACCCCAGTTATTCACTTATATTAAATATTATGAACTAAAAATGAAATTTAGTCAATACATTTTAATAATTTTTGTTTTGCAATAAGCTATATTTTTCCTTTTTCCAGTTATTTTACTAAAATTGCATTGAATATATAATCAAATTAATATATTATATTATATAGAACAAAATATTAAATTATATTATTTATCAGGAGGTAATTTTTATGGCATCATTAAAAGGTACAAAAACTGCTGAAAATTTAATGAAAGCTTTTGCAGGAGAATCTCAGGCAAGAAACAGATACACTTATTATGCATCTGCTGCAAAAAAAGAAGGGTATGTTCAAATTTCCAATATATTTTTAGAAACTGCTGGAAATGAAAGGGAACATGCTAAAAGATTTTTTAAATTCTTAGATGCAGATCTGCATTGCGAAGCTGTGGAAATAAATAATGCGTCTTATCCAGTTGCATTAGGTGATACTAAGACTATTTTAAAAGCAGCTGCTGCTGGAGAAAATGAAGAATGGTCTAAGTTGTATCCTTCCTTTGCTGATACAGCTGATAAAGAAGGATTTCATGCTATAGCGACTGTTTTTAGAAAAATAGCAGAGGTTGAAAAGCACCATGAAGAAAGATATCTAGCACTGCTCAAAAATGTAGAAAATGGTACTGTATTCAAAAAAGATAAACCATGTAAGTGGATCTGCAGCAACTGTGGATATATTTATGAAGGTACATCTGCTCCTGAGTTCTGCCCTTCATGTGCACATCCTAAAGCATATTTTCAGTTATTTGTAGAAGAATTTTAATACTTAATTAATATTAGATATAGGGGAATCACTGCTTAGGTGATTCCCCTATATCTATACCTGCCATTTTCATTAAATAAAGTGCATTTCTAGTAGTTGAAACTCCAGTTCTGAGTTTGTAATCAAATTTGATTTTTCCATCTTCATAATATTCCTTAAAATGATAGTTTTTTATTTTACCGCCACTTTCCTCTTCCATTTCAGCTAATTCTAAATCATGTGTCGATACCATTCCACAGGTCTTTCCATTCTCTAAATTTTTTATCAAAATTTTGGCTCCTAAATGCCTATCAATGGAATTAGTTCCCTTGAATATTTCATCCAAAAGGAAAAATACCTGTTCACCTCTGCCGCAGGCCTCTACAATCCCTTTTATTCTGAGTATTTCTCCATAAAAAGAAGATATATTTTCTTCTAAATTATCACTTATTCTCATACAAGTGTAAATGTTCATTATAGAACAGCTAAATTTTTTTGCACGAACTGGGGCCCCTGCATATGCCAATGCTAAATTTACACCTGCAGTTCTCAGGAGCGTGCTCTTCCCTGACATATTTGACCCTGTAATCAACACTATATTAGAAGGCTTTTTTAAAGTCAAATCATTACACACAGCTCTGTCTCCAAGAAGAGGATGTGCCATGGATTTTGCATTAAACACAAGCGGGGTATCTAAAATTTCAGGAATTGTCCAATACGGATGCTCAAAAGCTATGAGAGCAAGACTGTTCAGCATTTCAAATTGACTTACTGCTTCAATCCAATTATAAATTGACCTGCCATTTTTTACTCTCCATTTTTCAAAGGCAAATGTGCATTGATAATCCCATAATAAAAAAATGTTTATCAAGATGTATAAAATATTTTTTCTCTGGGATACGTTCTCTGAAATCTTATTTAAATTCCGCAATTCTCTTCCAGCATCAATTGATGTTTCCCCTTTTTTATAAAGTATTTCTTTTAAAGAATTTAAATATGTGCACTGGAATTTTTCTCTGGATATCATATATATAACTTTATCGTATACCATTATACTATTTTTAATCTCAGATACGCCATCTAAAATATTAAATCTGTTTTTCATTCCAGGTATAAGCAAAGTTATCTGTATTATAACTGCGGTATAACCTACATAATTTCCAAATAGATGGAATACAAAACTCATAATCAAGAGCGCTATAGTTATAACAGGCAATGTCTTAAACAAAATTATCATATATCTTTTTTCATAAAATGGATTTTCCGTTTCCAATATTTTCTCTATTTTTAAAATATTTTTTCCACCATTTTCTATAAAAGAAGCTTCTGCTTCAAAATGCTGTCTCCATTTTAACTTGTGCTTTAATTCCATCACTGCTTTCTGCCTGCTTATTATATCCTGTTTACTTCCAATATTTCCTGATAGAACATCCTTTAGTTTTTTTTCTCCAAAATAGGTTTTACAGCAGTTCATCCATTGAAACAGTGAACCTTCTCCAAATAAATCCAGATCTTCTGAATAACTGTGATTTTTGTCTTTAAACTCCTGACCTGTTTTGCTGAACTTATTCCAATTCCCCTCAACTCTATTTAAAGAATTGTCATTTATTCTCCATAACTTTTCTGTGAAGTTCACATTTTCTTTTAATTTACAATGAATTTTTATGACAAATATAAATAGTATAAGAAAAGCCAGTAAGAAACTAAAACTCATATAATAAAATTTTTTTGCATAAAAAAATATAGAGCAGAACATTCCCGATAGGAATATTGCAAACCTCAATTTGCTTATGTATAAGGCGTTATTTTTCTGCCTTCTTATAAGTTTATAATAATGTTCTTTTCTTCTGGAATAAATTTTTTGTATGCAGTTCAAACCATTACCTCTCTTTCTTTTTTACAGTTCCATTTAGCTTCAAACTTTCAAAATAATCTTTAATCTTCAAATCCATACCTATTATATGATTTGTTATCCAGTTATATACAAAATCCAGCAGCTTTAACACTGCCTCCTGTTGATTTTCATCAATTTCTTCTAAATCCACATTTTGAATTTTTTCAATAAATTTATCATGTACTTTTTTCTGTTCTCTATATCCTGGATACTCATACATGTCCATTATTTTTTCTTCATCTTCAAAATGATAAACTGTATATTCTTTCAGATCATCAATCGAATTTAATATTTCATCAAAATAATCCACACGATTTTTATTCGTGGCTAGTTCATAGATGGAATTTCCTATTTCAAATAACTTTTTATGCTCATCATCTATTCTTTTAATCCCACAACTGTACTCATCTTTCCAATCAAACATCTACAAGTTTGCCCCCTTTAAAAATTAACACCTTATATGGTTTGTCCTAAAAATATATTTGAAAATTAATATATTCCTTACATTGTAATTATAGCAAACTTTAAAATCGCAGACCATAGGATACCTATAACATTTCCAATTTAGTGCAGATTATTTTTTGAAATTTAATAGCTGCTGGTAAATTACCAGCAGCTTACTGAGTCACTTTATTACATAACTCTTCCTGGAATTACAGCATCTAATATTCCGATAACTACTGCGGCCAAAATAGCCCCTAATATAGATACTCTCATGTTCGGAACCAAAAACTGAGTTATATAGAGGATTATAGCTGCAATTACAAATCCCTTTAATCCTTTTCCAAAAGGAGATGCATCCACTCTCATAAATCTTTCTACTAAATAATCTATTATACTTATTACAACTGCCGCCCCTAAATAAGACCATAATCCTACTATTCTAAAACCAGGTGTCAAAAAAGATGTTATTGCAAGCACGATTAATGTTAAGATAAATCTTAATATATAACTGCCCACAGTAGATTTTGAATTTTCCGGTTCTCTCTTTGTATCGTCAGCCATAGAAGTCACTCCTTTTCAATAAAATATTATCTGTGCAAATATAGTTTTACCCAATATCTAAAAAATATTTAAAAATAATAAATTTTTTAATTATAGGGGGCTGCTGCATAATTTAACTATGCAGCAGCCCCCTAACTTATTTTATATTATTTTTTATTTTAAGCCCTGTTCATAAGCTTCAATCATCTTTTTAACCATATTTCCACCTACTGAGCCTGCTTCTCTTGATGTAAGATCTCCATTATATCCTTCTTTTAAGTTTACTCCAACTTCTCTAGCTGATTCCATTTTGAACCTATTTAAGGCATCTTTAGCTTGTGGAACTAGGACTCTATTTCCTCTGTTACTTGCCATGATTGATTTCCTCCTCCTATATATTATTATTTTGTATTACATCTATAAGTTTGCTCCATATAAAAATTATTACTCTATAAAATTGCATGAAATTGAGATATGATATGACATAGATAGAAATTTTTATATATAAAAGTTTATTTTAGCATAACTTTTAAATTTTAATCTACAATTAAAATTTATTTAGCGTATAATATAATATTAAGGTTTAGATAAACTAAAAGGGTAGGTGATATTGTTGTATAAAAGAGGAGATTTCCATTTACACACCACTGCATCTGACGGAAGATTATCTCCCAGTGAGCTTGTAAAAATGGCCGGCAGAAGGGGTATGGATATAATCGCCATAACAGATCATGATACAGTATCCGGTATAGATGAAGCCTTAGATGCTGGTAGAAAAATAAAACTCAAAGTTATTCCAGGAATAGAACTGTCTACTTTATGTTATGGAAAAAGTGTTCATATATTAGGATATTTTAAAGCAATTTCAAATATATCTCCTGAATTTAAAAATTTTTTACAGGAAATGAGTGAATATAGAAAAAAGAGAGCAAAAAAAATAGTAGATAATCTATATAAATTTTTTAATATAAAACTAGATTATCAAAGCATACTTGAAAATGCTCACAATATTGTTACAAGACCTCATATTGCACAGGCCATAATAGATTCTGGATATAATTATAGTTTTAAGGATATATTTACGAATTTTATAGGCGATTCCTGTCCCGCATATGTCCCCACTAAGAAGCTTTCCACTGAAGATGGTGTGAAACTGCTTAAATCTTTAAATTCCGTGGTTGTTTTAGCACATCCAGTTCTCATAAAAGATGTCAATATGGAAACCCTACTTAAGCTTCCCTTTGACGGTATAGAGGCAATTTACTCCATGAATGCACCAAAAGATACAGAAAAGTTTATAAAATATGCTGAAAAATATAATAAAATAATAACTGCAGGTTCAGATTTCCACGGTTTACCAAGAAAAGACAGAGACGATCCCGAGCACTCTCATAGTATAGGTGAAGTTTATTTAGAGGAAAAAGATATAGAAATATTTTTAAATAAACTAAACACCTTAAATTAAAATAATCCATGTAATTACATCTGCAATTACACGAATTATTTTTTAATTTATATTATATTTCATTCAAAAAGACCGTATATCCCTTTACAGCTTCGTATATGTCTGCCTTGCTTGCTACCTCCCAAGGGGCATGCATATTATGAAGTGCTATGCCGCAGTCTATTACCTGCATATTGTATTCTGCCAGTATATATGCTATTGTTCCACCGCCTCCTTGATCCACTTTTCCAAGTTCTGCAGTTTGCCAGTACACATTATTTTTTTCCATTATATTTCTTATTTCAGCTATATATTCAGGATTTGCATCATTGCATCCCGATTTTCCCCTGGCTCCAGTATATTTATTAAAGACTATCCCTTTCCCAAGATAAGCCGAGTTGTTTTTATCCATGACAGAAGGATAATTTGGATCAAAAGCTGCACTTACATCTGAAGATAGCATTTTTGAATTGGTTAGAGCCCTTCTTACTTTTAAATCGCTGTACTTTCCGCAGAGATCTATGATTTCTGCCACCGTATTTTCAAAAAATCTAGACTGCATTCCTGTAGCTCCAACGCTTCCAATTTCCTCTTTATCAACTAAAAGAGTTACACAGGTTTTTTCAGGATTTTCTATTTTCATCATTGCCTCAAAGGAGGTATATGCACATATTCTATCATCGTGTCCATAAGCCATAACCATGCTTCTATCCAGTCCAAAATCCCTTGCAGCTCCTGCAGGAACTACCTCAAGTTCCGCGGATACAAAATCCTCTTCTTCAATATTGTATTTTTCATTCAACAACTTCAGTATGTTCTGTTTTACTCTGTTTTTGGCATCTTTATCCTTAATTGGAATACTTCCCACCAGTAAATTTAAATCTTCCCCTTCAACTACTTTATCTCCTTTTTTGTCCATTTGTTCTCTGGCAAGATGTATTAACAAATCGGATACGCCAAATACGGGATCAGTCTCTTTTTCCCCCAGTACTAAGTTGACCTTAGTGCCATCCTTTTTTACGACAACCCCATGAATGGCCAACGGAAGTGTAACCCACTGATACTTCTTTATTCCACCATAATAATGAGTGTCAAATAAAGCTAAATCCGTATCCTCGTAAAGCGGATTCTGCTTTAGATCAAGTCTTGGAGAATCTACATGTGCTCCAAGTATCCTCATGCCCTCCTCTATGTTTTTTTTCCCAATTACAAAGAGTGCCAGAGTCTTTCCTTTATTATTGGCATAAACTTTATCTCCTGGTTCCAGTGAAGCTTTTTTACCTCTTATATCTTCTATATTTTTATAGCCACTTTTTTCAGCTATTGACACAAATTCCGCTATGCATTCTCTTTCGGTTTTACATTTGGACATAAAATTCTTATACTCATCTGATAATTTAAAAAGTGATTCAAAATCCTTTTTTGAATATTTATCCCAGGCATATTTATATTTTTTAGTTAAATCCTTTGACACTATAATCTCTCCTATCTGTATTTATTTAGGATAAAAAACAAATTTTAATATTCATTATCAATCCTGTTTATTTTAAAGCCATCTTTTCCTTTTGAATATGCATATGAGGATTATGGCTATAAAAGTCATCATTATAATTACATAATGGCATCCATTTTCCACTTCCATAAAAGGTACTCCCTTTAAATTAGTACCATAAATACTGCTTATGAGGTTCAAAGGTAAAAATATAGTAGCTATAACAGTAAAAATTTTCATGAGTTCATTTGTTTTATTTGCTATCTCTGATTCAAAAGCTTCCCTTACCAGTGCCAAATCCTGGACCAGGCTTTCAAGGGAAATCATAAGCTTTTCTATTTTTTTACTTAAGCCTATAAAATATTTTATACTTTCTTTTTCAATAACAAGGTTGTCATTTATAGTTAAGCTGTCTCCTATATAAATCAGGGGACTTAAATACTTTCTTATTTTATAAACCTGTCTTCTTAAAGTTATCAAATTGTCTATCTGATCCTGCCTCGGGTTTTTCAAAATATTTATTTCGATTTTATCTGCCTCTACTTCTAGTTCGGATATTATATCATAATTTTTCATAACTATTCTGTCTAAAATGCAGTAAAGAAGTATACACACCCGGGGATTGTCTTTTAGCACAAAACAATTCTTCCAGCTATTTATGTCTTTTATTAAATTCTCCAGTATATCGATTTTGTCTTTGTATACAGTTATTATATAATTTCTACTTAGAAAAACATTCAACTCCCTGGATACCACTATTCTCTCTATATAATTGAGTACATTAAATATTATAAAAATATATCCGTTAAAAAAACTTATTTTTGATGCCTGGGAAAAACTTCTACACTCATCTACAGTTTCCTCATCCACGGATATGAAATCATTTAATTTTTCAACCTCATCTACATGCAGAAGTATCCAATAATGACCGTTTACAAAATCAAATGATTCAGTAATCTCTTGAAAACCATTATCTATATCCAGTACCTTCATAAAAAAACACCACCAATAAAAACTAACTATAATTTACATGTAAATAGTTTCATCTTATATTAGTGTGTTAATTTAATCAGAAAATAATTCACTGCCCTTTCAAACAAATTGATTCACAGGCAAATTTAAAATAAAATTTAATCTGAAATAATATTGTCTATAGGTATATCATGTTCTTCTCTGGGAACCTTATCTAAAATCTGAAAACTGTATGCAAGGGCTATCTTCTTGGAATCCTTTCTAGTCATCTTTAGAAATCTGTCATAATATCCTCCTCCATAGCCTATTCTTCCTCCCTCTTTGTCAAAAGCAATACCTGGTATATAGCATAGATCTATTGTAGACTCATCCATCCTTAAATTTATATTTTCAGGCTCAAGTATTCCATAGGCACCACTTTTCAGTTCATTGAAATGGTTTATTTTTACCGCTATCATTCCCTTTTCCCTGGATATTGTCTTTGGAACAGAGACATTTTTGCCATCTCTTAGAGCCCTTTTTATAATTCTATGAGTATCAACTTCAGTTCCAAAACTGACGAATATAAATAAATTTCCAGCTTTCCGATATTCTTCACTTAGTAAAACTTTTTCAAATATTATATTGTCCAATGCCCTCTTTTTAATTTCAGGCATACTATCTCTTTTTTCTTTGATTTTTTTTCTGATATCTTCTTTATTCATCTGCATGGTCTTTTTTTCTCCAACTCTTTTATTCTCTTGCTGATTACATCTACTGGAGTTATGCTTGACATAAGACTATATCTGTAATTTGCTGCGGCAGCTTCAACTATGACAGCCAAATTTCTTCCAGGCCTTATAGGAACCTTTAGCTTTCTCACAGGAACATTTAAAATATTCATGTATTCCTTGTCTATTCCAAGCCTGTCGTAATTCTCATCTTCCTTCCACTGCTCCAGATATATTACAAGGTTGACATTTTTGGTCTTAAGTACAGAACTCAACCCATAAAGTGCAGGGACATCAATAATTCCCATTCCCCTAACTTCTATCATTCCCGCTGTAATATATGGTGAAGTCCCGTGAAGTACTCCATTTATCTGTTTTATATCCACTGCATCATCCGCTACTAACCTGTGTCCTCTTTTTATAAGTTCCAGCGCAGTTTCACTTTTGCCTATTCCACTCTCACCAGTTATAAGTATACCTATGCCGTATACATCCACTAACACCCCATGAAGCCTGGTTTCAGGTGCCAGCTTATCATCCAAATAGTTCATCAGTTTATTTATGAATCTCGTCGATATACTATCAGTTCTAAGTATCCATCTTTTATTAGAAAGGGCACTTTCTAAAAATTCTTTATGTGGTGGTAAATTTCTAGTAATTATAGTACAGGGATTATAAAATTCAAAATATTTTTCCAATCTTTTTTTCCTGAGTTCTGACTGCATCGCATCTAAGAAACTCCATTCAGCTTTACCCACTATCTGAACTCTTTTATTTGCATAATAATTGTAAAATCCGCTGAATTGAAGTCCTGGTCTATTTATATCACTTTCAGTTATTTTATTTATTTTGTCTCCTTTAGTTATAACTTCCAAATTCAAGTCCTCTATAATATCTTCTACCGTTACTGGCATTTTATCACCCCTTAGTTGGATCATCTAGTCTTTATTTTCCATAAGTTTTTTTGAATTGTCAACCTCTGTTACGGTTAAATCATTTTGAAGTTTATTGAAGGTGATTTTTTTCTTAATAAAATAGGATACTAAAACAAGAGCACCCAAAAGAGCCGAAGCCAGAACAAAATTTAAAGAATTTATATTTTGTGACTTATCTCCTAAATTTATAAATACAAATACCCCGGGTATTATCCCTATTGTAGTGGCTATAAGAAAATCTTTGAATTTTATTTTAGAAAGGCCGGCTCCATAACTTATTATATCAAAAGGCACCAGTGGTATCAATCTCAATATAAATACTATTAAGAAGCCCTCTTTTTCAACTCCGTCTTGGAACCATTTTCCCCTGCCCCTGACCAATTTATTTACTATATCCTTTCCCAAAAACCTGGCTATATAAAAAGATAGAGCTGCTCCTAAAACAGCCCCAATAATAGTATATATCATACCATAGAACACTCCAAAAACCATTCCGCTGGCTATGGCAAGTAAAGCATTGGGAAAAAGTGTAAGAGGTACAAAAGTAAACATTATTATATAAACTACAGGTGCAAGCATCCCAAAAGAACTTATATAAGCTTTTATGTTAGAGGCACTGCATTTATGCAGCAGGTCGCATTTAAAACATATCACTGCGGCAGATATAATTAAAATTGCAATCAGTATTTTCAGCAATATAGTTTTCTTTTTGTTCAAATCCTATATCCTCCTCTCATGATTTTATATCTATTCATCCAACTTTTATAAAGGCTTGTTTTGCCAGGTACCTCACGTTTGGAATCCCACTTACCTCCAAATATTAAATCCAAAAGGTGCAGAGACTTTTTCCCTCCCATAGACATGGATTCTCTACAGCTGGCACAATACGTAAGTAAATAATCGGTGCTGCCGGAGTTGGCTGTATCTTCCATAACCTGCATGGATATATCTGGATTCGTTGTAGAAACCATTCCTCCCATACCGCAGCAGTGAGTATGTTTTCCATAATGCAGTGATTCCACTACTTTATATCCAAGTTCATCTACAATATATCTTACGCTGTTTTGAATATCTTCCCTATACCTAGTTACACATGAATCCTGAATTGAAAAGACTATATCACTGCTCTTTCCTATACCTTTTGCCTCCTGAGGTAGTCCAATTTTTGCCAGCAGGTTCCAAAGTGAAATTATATTTTGATTCAATCCGCATTCTTTAAGAAGTAAAAAACAGGACTGGCAAGCTGTAACTATCTCTAGAGCACCGGAAGAATCTGCCATTCTTTTTAATTTTGTAATTTTCTGCTTGTAACTTTCCTCCTCCCCGATAATTTTGGAAGGCTTTCCGCAGCATTCTATAATCATTGCTGTCTCGGGAAAATCTTTTTTGAGGTATTCAAGAGTTTTGAATACAAGCTCTGGATTATAAGCACAAAGACTGCATCCAGGCATAAAGAGCCTTTTAATCTTTTTATGGGATTCATCTCCCAAAATACCGCTAAAAAATCTTGAAAAACTTAATGTTTGATGCATATGCACGGATCTATGGCCTTTCATGGGAGATACTCCTCCGTTATTTTCCACTGCATATTTTCTGATATTCATAAATACATCACCCAAATCCAAATTCTCCGGGCATACTGATTTACAAGTTTTACACATGCTGCAGGAATAAGGTATATATAAATTCATACTTTTTTCTTCTACTGCACTTTTAAATAGAGATCTGGGATTTTTACAAAAATATCTAAGCATCTCACATTGTTTCATGCATGCACCACATTTTACACACCTATTTCCTGTGCTTTTCAACTCATTTAAAATATTTTCATCCAATTCAATGGGCTTATTTACCATAAATTCACCTCTAGATTTTTCAGAAAATCCAAACTTAGGTATTCCTCTATCTTTTTCAATGTATCCTCGTTCTTTATATTCTTTTCCGGATTCTTATATTGAATCCATGCATAGGCACACCAGGAAAGTGCCCTTAGATACAGATAAGGTTTATATAGATGTACTCTCTCCTTTATATCTCTTTTGCCATTTTTCAATTTGCCTTCGTATATAGTGAGAAATTCATTTATTTCTTCTTTGCTAAAAAGATAAGATGATTTCCACAATGTAGTGGTTTTTGCCAGAAATTGAGTTAAATCCTGACAGGGATCACTTATAACTGGTTTTTCCCAGTCTATAAGATAATACTCTTTCCCACCTATAATAAAATTATTTGAGTTGACCTCCGTATTATTTATCACATGCCATTTGTCATCCATGAAATATTTCTCCCTATAACTATTATCTTCAGCCTTTTGCAAAAACTTATAGAAGAAATTTTTTTGTTCTCTATTGACTAGAGGAGATGACATAAAATCTTTAAGCCATTTTTTAGATTCCAGTACTCTGCTGGAAAAAATTTTGTCTTCCACTATAAAAATTTTTTCATCATCTTCAGTTAAGTCTATAGAGTGAATCCTGCCAAAAATATCTGCAGCTTTTTCTAGATCCCTTTTATAATTTAAAGGTACACCTTCTAGGAATTCCATAATTAAAATTCCATAATTCAAAAGTTTTCTACTATCATCTACGTAATATACTTCAGGCGTAACTCCGCTTACTTTAAGTCTTTTAAGTGCATTGAATTCATATAAAATCTGATGTTTAAGCTCTAATTGACTCCCTGTATTTACTCTAAACACATATTTTTTATTTCCATATTTCAGTATGTAATTTATATTATATTCTCCCTGTGCCAAAAAATTAATGGAATAGTTTCCATCTATGCCTATTTTCCTCAATTCCTTATTTTTATTTATGTAATCCTCTATTTTATATATTAATTTATCTTTTAACATATTAACTCCTTTTAAATATAACAAAGCTAACTATTTGTATTGATTTTGATTTTGTGGTATTTACTAAATAAGATGTCATTTATAAATTTGTAGGTATTTTGAGGAAAAATTTCCCACTTTATAGTTCTGTCCTTCATCTTATCCCTAAATTTCATTAAATCCTCTTTAGTATCTATATCACAACATTTACATGTAAATCCAACTGTTATATTATTTCTATTTGCAATATCTATAGTACCCTCAATCACTGACTTTTTTCCCCAGTTTATGCTGCTTGAAAATATTTGTGAATTTCTTTTTTTCATACCTATCAAGTAGTATCCTCCATCCTCTGTCGGCCCCAGACATAGATCCTTATCTTCCAATACAGAAAAGGCTCTGGCTATATTGGATGGCTGTATTTCTGGTATATCAGTTCCTATCAAAGCTACTTTTTTATATCCTTTGTGCAGTACAGTATCTATGGCATTGTCCATTTTATCTCCCAAATCACCCCCAATTTGAGGGAATGTATCAATATACTCTGGAATCATATCCTTCATGTAAGATAAATCTTCTTTTGGAGTATATGTAAGGTATATATCCGTGTCATTGACCAACCTACTGCACACTTTGAAAATATCCATTAAAAATTGGATATGAAGTTTGGCACATTCTTCGCCTGTTAAAATTTCCATCAATCTAGTTTTGGTTTTACCTGGAATAGGTACTCTTGTCATAAGTATGAGTGCATTCATCCATACTCCTCCTATACATTTCATTTAATTTTTCTGATGAAACACCTAGAAAATACAGTATCCTGAGTTTATGCATTAATATATGGGTTTTAATAGGACCACTTTTTTTAAATCTTCTTGCAGAAGTTCCAATGCCATATCTGAGCAGCTTCATTTTTCCTATTTTCCTTAATCTCAATGATATTTCTAAATCTTCCATAATATCTATGTCTGCATATCCTCCTAATTTTTCAAATACATCTTTTCTAATGAACATTCCCTGATCCCCGAAATATATTCCAAGTTTTCCTGCTCTAATATTTGAAGTAGTGGATATGTATCTCATAAATAGTGTATTGCAATCATAAAAATAAAGGGAAAACCCTCCTCCTATAATTTCATCCTCTTCAATAGCTTTTTCTATGTAGCCAATTGAATTAGGATCTACAATTGAATCTGCATGTAAAAACCATAGTATATTCCCTCTAGCATATTCTGCACCTTCATTCATCTGCCTTGCTCTTCCTCTTTCACTAGACAGTACCTTTGCACATTTTCTCACTGTTGACACAGTATTATCTGTACTCTCTCCATCTACAAAAATTATCTCTTTTTTTCCCTTCACTTTCTCCAACATTGTTAAAAATGCTTTTATATTTTTACCCTCATTTAATACAGGAATTATTATTGAAACCATTTTAATCACCAAATCAAAATTATACTTCTTATTTTAATTATAACTTTTTTGTATACAGAACCCTAATTATTATAGCTATTTAAAATACTTATAGTAAGTTATATTATTATTTCTTATCAAAATTTATTATCTGCTATTAATACATGCAAAAAACTTTTAGACATTATTTTATTTTAGTAATTTTTTCCATAGCACTTTATACCAATATATACAGACACATTTTTCTTTTTTCCACATTTTCTCCACAGAATAATCCACACCTTATCTACAGAAATTATGTTTATTTTTGTAATATACTGTATTTTATTGGCTAATAAAAGATATGTTTATTTTATTATTATCTGGTAAAATATAAGAGGAGTAAAGTTACCTTATGGGGGAATAGCGATGAAAAATGATTTAGCAAATTTAGATATCGAGATAAATAATCTAAAAGAAACTCTATATCTGCTGATGAGAAACAGTAATCTTACAGACGAAACAGTAGTTAAATGCAGTGAAAAACTGGACAAGTTAATTTTAGAATACCAGAGGAAAAACACTTTTGGTTAGATATTTTTAATTTTATAAACTACATATTCATTTCATTTAAATTTTAAAAGCTCTATTCCTTGGACTTGATTTTAAAAATCTATATAACTTTTTACTATAATAAAAATAGGGGGCTGAGCCCCTACTTCTAAAACTAAAGTTAGAAATTCATATATAAACTCGTCTATTTTTTAAATTTTTCTCATAAGGTTGGTTTATTTATAAAAACTTTCAATAATCTTTGATATTTTGCCTGAGTAAAATATGTACTCCATGTGAAGGGCTCTAGTGAGAGCTACGTATAATATCTTCTTATCCAATTCATTTTCGGTATAATTTTCCTCATTGCAATTGTAAATTATAGTGCAGTCAAATTCCAACCCTTTTGTCATATAGGAGGGAATTATCATTTTATCTTCTTTCAATACATTATCATTTTCTTTGACTAAATTCCAATTGTAAGCACTGTACTTTTTTAAATAATCTCTAATTTTTTTACATTGGACAGAAGTTTTTCCTATAATGGCTATAGTTCTTTTATTACTGTCATGAACTTTTTTCACTATTTTATCTAAACTTTTACTGAAATCTCTATTGTTTATAAATTTAAGTATTTTAGGAGAATCTCCATGTCTTAAAACAGGTACTGCCGGTATTAGATTACTTTTTTGAAGCTCAAGTATCTTATTGGCAAATTCTATTATTTCTACTGTAGAACGGTAGCTTTGAGTCAGCTGAAAATATCTTGTGTTGACTCCAAAAATATCCTGTATAATATCATTCCAGTCAGATATACTTCTATAATCATATATACCTTGGGCAAGATCACCCACTATAGTCATAGAACCGCCTGTACTTATTTCCTTTAAGACAGTCATTTCAAAACTGCTGTAATCTTGAGCCTCATCCACAACCAGGTATTTAAATCTGAACTTTTCGGGTATTCCATCTATTTTGAATTTCAAATAGCAAAGAGCTGCTAAATCATCACTATCAATTACGTTATTCTGTTTATTTGCCTGTATTTCATTTACCAGGTCGTTCCAGCGATTCCTGGAAACTTTTTTACTTATGATCTTTTCAAATACATCCTTGTCCGTTAGAAATTTTTCATAGAGCTTAGATGTATCGACTTCAGTCCACCTATTGAAATAATCCTCAAAATTTTTCTTCGATTGAATTATTATATATTCTTTCTTTTCATCTCTTTCATCGTAGATAAATCTAATTTTATTTCTCCTACCTGCGCTGTCTTTCATAGTTTTTTTTAATCTGGCAATTTTATAATCATATAGAAAATCTATTTTATCCATTATTTTATGTATTTTATCATCTATCTTCAACTCGAAATATTTTTTTATCTTATATTTTTTTTGATTTTCAGGCAAATATTTCATATCCTTCGTGTATAGCCTGTATATTTCCCTACTGTCAAATAAAATATAATCATCTACTTTTATATCACTTATATCTAAATCCTTTTCCCCAATATATTTTATGTAATCGTCAATTAATTTCCTGTATAAAATACTCCCCCTTATACGGCTGTTGTAGATCATGTTTTTTTTAGAAAAACATTGTTTATTTTCAAGTATATCTGCCAATTTCTTATCTTTGGTGTATATTTTACATTTAATGTGCAGTATTTTACTGCACAGTTCTTCAAAAGTCATTTGCTTTACATTGTCTACTCCCAGATCCGGAAGTACATCTGATATATAACTTAAAAAAAGCTTATTGGGAGCTATAACCAAAACGTCTTTTCCACCTAGTTTATCTTTATATCTGTAGAGTAAATATGCCAGCCTATGAAGGGCCACTGTAGTTTTGCCGGAGCCTGCAGTTCCCTGAAATATAAGAGTGGTATTTTTTTCTGCTCTTATTATATCGTTCTGCTCTTTCTGAATAGTTGCCACCACATCTTTGAGCCTGTTATTCACACTTTGATTTAAATTTACTTTTAGAAATTCATCTACCAGTGGATTGCCCTCTTCATTGTCAGATTTAAGTAATATCTCGTTTACTCCATCATCAAAGGCATCTTTTAAGTTACCATTTTCAATCAAAAATTTCCTCTTTAAACTGAGTTTTCCACTTATCACTCCAACAGGAGACTTGTAAAATGTATCTCCTTCTACACCACTGTAATATAAATCCGCCAGGGGAGCCCTCCAATCAATTACTTTTTCATCTCCATTTTCTACATCTCCAAGCCCAAATTTGCCTATATAGAAAGTCTCTTTTTCGCTCTTGTATTCTCTAAAATCAATTCTTCCAAAATAAGGTTTTTCTTTGCTTTCTTCGTATTTTTCAAGACTTTTATGGGTGATATTATAAAGTTTTTCCTTTGTATCCAGTTCTTCATTATACTTTCCCCTAGACTGCTTCCTCAAGTCCTCTATACTCATCTTTAATTTTTTGTCATTTTGCTGTATATTTTTTATTTCTGATTCCAACCATTTTAAAGTGTCCTTCAAATGTTCCTTTTCAATTTCCATTTCACTAGAATCTATAGACATAGTATCCCTTCTCCCACTCCTGTACTTACTGTATAAGATATTATATAAATTTTATATTTAACATTATAACATGTCAGAACCACAAGAAGGAAATATTACAAATCTCTTTTTACTAAGTTAGGACATTTTCTTATATTTGCGCAAAAGAATAAACTGTTGAATAATCAAACATTCAGCAGTTCATTCTTACTCTAATTATATTCTCATTGTTTGAGTCTAAATCCTTTTGAGACTAAAGCTTCTCGAAAGTGCTCCCAGAATGCCAAGAGAAATAGCTCCATCTATCATATGATGAATAAGTGTACCAACTCCTACTACTATGAGTACCTTGTACATAGTAAACCCGAAAGGTATTACTGCTATGGCCTCAAGTACTCCGTGAATAGGCGCTGTAAGCACTATGATCTTTTTAAAAGATATTCCTTTTTTAAGCATAAATGCACCTGCCAATCCAACAAATATATGACTGGCTGCCCTTGCTGCTATTACAAGAGGCGAAGTAACTAAAAATCCTATTACAGATCCTATCCCCACCATTACTGCTGCAAAAGGTCCTAAAAACATCGACATAAACATAGGTACATGAGCAGCCAAAGTAGCGCTAAAAGGCCCAAATTGTATTTTTAAAATTCCAAAAGCTGTTGGTATTACAATTGCCAGAGCTGTTAGAAGCCCTGAATAAGTAAGTTTTTTTATATTATTCATTTTTCTCCTCCAAATTAGTGTATATACTCTTATATATACACTAATAATATAATAGTTAACTCAAAATGTAAAGCTATTAAATCTAAATTGATCCTTTTATGAAATAAATGTATAATTTATTTATTGGCGATTAGATTAATAGGGAGGTAATATATTTGGCAATAAGAAAGATATTGCAATTTGGAGATAAATTGCTGAATAGAGTTAGCAGACCAGTGAAAGAAATAGACGATGAAATTCTGAAAATTATAGAAGATCTTAAGGATACTTTAAATAACAGTCCTGACGGTGTTGGCCTCGCTGCTCCTCAAATAGGAATACTCAGGAAAATTGTAGTTATAGACTTAAAAAAAGAAGATTCTAAGCCTATAATTTTAATAAATCCTAAAATAATCAAAAAAACAGGCAGACAGGAAAGTGTAGAAGGATGCCTGAGTTATCCAGGATATGAAGGAGTTGTGATAAGGCCAAAAAAAATCTTAGTGACAAGTCAGGATATAGAGGGCAATGAATTGACTTACAAAGTTGATGGAATTGTATCCAATGTATTTTGCCATGAAATAGATCATTTGTTCGGCATTTTGTATACAGACAGGGCAAAAAAAGTATATAAGGTAAAAGATTCAGATTAATATAATTGGGCAAAAAAATGAAGCTGTCCTATTTTAATACCTTAGGGCAGCTCAATTCATATCCAGTCTAAAAATAATTAAAGATATCTTACAGATATTCCCTTCGAGCCAAATAGATTTCCAATTAAAGGCAGCTTAGCTTTTTCATATATGAGTACTTCTTCCTCCATTTCAAGTCCTCTTTCTACATATACATTTATACCCTTATAGTTGTACCTATTAAATATTTTATTGCTTCCTTTAAAATCACTTGAAAATTCTACAGTTATCTCCCGTACTTCCATAGCACAGCATCCTCCGGATGTGGAAACAGTTTTAACTACAAAATCTCCGCCTTTTTCTCTTGCATATTCAAGGGCTCTGTCATCAATAGTCAAGTTCATAATATCAACTCCTTCATTATTTAAATATGGCCGAAAAAATATAATTCCCTTTCTCCGTCAAATACCACATATCCATCTTCTTTTTCTATAAGGGAGCTTTTCAAGAGCTTTTCTATATTTATAGAAAATTTTTCAAGATAATAATTCTTCGATACCGCTATATCCTTATCCTGTATTTTTTGCTTTATAAGTTTTTCTCCATATTTATCCCTATATCTCAATAAAAAATCTGGAAGCCATCGTTTTTTATTGAACTTAAGATAATCATATTTTATTATCTCATTTAATTCAACATTTTTTTCCTTTAAATACTGTTCTTCAAATTCGACAAACACCTTATAATATTCTGCCGATGATATATTTCTAGTTAAATATCCACTATTATAAAAAAACATTCCCAATTCATAATAAAAGTCAAAGGCGGTTTTAAACTTAGTTGTAAAATAATTTAGTATATGTGTAAACTTTCCAGAGTTATAGTACTTATCTACCATCTTCTCTATCCTTTTTAATACAACTAGTTCTTCATAACTTATGTTGTCTGTTTTTAAAACCTCATATGGGGCATAAGGAGAATATACAATTCCCAAATTTTTTGCATCTTTCCTCAGGTCAGATCCCTTTAAAAGTTTTAAAAATCCAAGCTGAATTTCTTCTGGCTTCACAGAATACACATCATTGAATGATTTTTTAAAGGAACTAAAATCCTCTCCCGGAAGTCCTGCTATTAAATCAAGATGCTGTTTTACATTGTGGTTTTTTTCTACTTTTTTCACTTTTCTCTTTATTTCTTGAAACTCAACATGTCTGTTTATATTATTTAGAACCCTGTCATTTGTAGTTTGAACTCCAACTTCAAGTTGAATTCTTCCTGCAGGGGCCCTTTGAAGTAATTCTATTTCATCTTCTGTGAGGATATCTGCCGAGATCTCAAAATGAAAGGTAATATTTGTATCTGTATCTATTATAAATTTCCAGAGTTTCATAGTAAATTCATGGTTGCAGTTAAAAGTCCTGTCTACAAATTTTATAAGTTTTATATTTTTTCTCATTAAAAATTGAAGTTCTGCTTTCACTCTTTCAATATTTAGAAATCTGACACCTGCAGTGGTTGAAGATAAGCAGTATTTACAGTTAAAAGGACATCCTCTGCTGGATTCGTAATATATTATCTTATTTTGAAAATCCTCTTTCACTTTATAGGGAAATACTATTCTGTTCATATCCATTAATCTTCTATATTCATTTAAAATTATTTTGTTATTCCATTTAAAACAAAGTCCATTTATATTCTTAAGCTTTAAAAAATCTGTTTCACTATTTTCTCTACCTGAATTCCTGAAATTTTCTATCTGAAGTTTTACAAATTCGCAGTAAGTTTCTTCTCCCTCTCCTATGATTACGTATTCTCCCGCAGCATCTTTTAAAAATTTACAGCTGTCATAGGAGACCTCCGGACCTCCATATAGAATCTGGATTTTAGGATCAACAAGCTTAATCAGTACAGCCAGAGATTTGATATACTCTATATTCCATATGTAACAGGAAAAAGCTACTATGTTAGGTTTCTCACTTATGATCTCCTCTAAAACTCTATCCAGTATATCATTTATTGTGAACTCCCTTATAACACAATCATAATCAAGTTTCTCGGTATAAGCTCTTAAATATCTTATTGCCAAATTACTGTGAATATATTTTGAGTTCAATGCAGTCAGTAATATCTTCATATGAGTTTCCTATTTACCTCCAAATCACCATAGTTTTCTAATAGGCATTACAAATTACAATTTAGAATTTCGTTTGAAACTAGACAATATTTTTTTCTTGGCCTTTATATAGTAAATTCCATCTGAATTTCTAAAATCTAAAACCTTAAAATAATCTTCCAGCAACTTTAAAGTATTTTCTTTAGAACTATTTTTTAAAATATTAAAATCCCTTATTTTTATTTTCTTAAGTTTTCCTCCAGGTACTGCTATTTTTATATCTCCACAAAAAATTTTATTATATCCCTTGTCTATATCCCATATATGCAAAAATCCATTTTTATTCAAATATCTATGTATATTCATTATAAAATTTTTCTTTTTAAAATTAAAACAGAGTTTATCAAAAGAAAATAACAGTATACAATTATCATAGTAGTCCTCCATTATATTTTTCCGTTCATCTTTTCCACTTATATATTCGACATTTATGTTATCGTTAAATTGCTTATATACATTATATACTATGCCCTGATTGTCAAGACCTACATCCAGTAAGTTTCCCTTAAATATTTCATTTTCCATATTTATAAATATATTTCTATTCAATCGAATCACTATCCTTTATGAACATATAGTAAAAAATATAATAAAATACATAATATGCTATATACCTATTATATATGTTCTGTAAAAGGAAAAAAAATCCTCCAAGCTATGGAAGAATTTTTAAATTTTTTATTTCATTGAAATATTTAAGCATAAAGCCTGCTGTAGTCCTCTCAGCTTCTTTTATAATAATCATGGATATCCTACCGTATCTTTCCTCTCTGGACTCTATATTTCTGTTTTTTATATAGGTGCTGTTTGCCATTATGGCATTGTTCTTTATAAAATCATCTACTTTATCATACATTATGGGTTCCTCTTCTGTAGTAAAAGAATAATCTGTCATAAGCTTTCCTATTATCCAGAGTTCAAATTTTCTATGACTGTTTAAAAGCTTATTGTTTACATGATGTGGGACTGTAACATCCTGAACAAGATGGCAGGATGCTCCAAAATAAAATAAAGCCCTTTGAATTTCTCTATCTTTCAGAAATTGTAATGATCTATTGTAATATTTCTTACATTCTGTCAGTGCATCTGAAAACCCGTATAGTCCTCTGCCTCTAGTTATATGATAAAAATGATTTGAACTCTTAAAATCTTGATCTGCCCAGGTAACTCCTATATTCAAAGCCTTTACGTATTTTTTAAAAAACTTATATTCTTCCGTATATCCATTGATCTTTAATATTTCTATAGCCTGTATAATTATAAACTTATGAACAGTACAATTTGTCTTCATGATCTTTTTCTTAAGTGGGTTTACTGCAAGGAATATACCTTTAACAGCATTTCCATAAGTTTTTTCAATTCCACGCTTCATCCAATAATAATCTCCTCTTTAAATATACTAATGCACTTTCAAGAATTTTGATTCTTTAAAATCAATATAATTCCAAGTATCACCGTTAAAAGTAAATATAGGTAAATGCTTTTATTTACTTCCGGCTTTACATTAATTTTGCCTCTTTTTATACTATATAAATATCCACTCTCTCCGTCAAGTGTTAACAATGACTTATCGTATATCTTTATACTGGAAATTTTAGAAATATCCTTAAATTTAACTTCTGCTAAAGGGGAACCTGCTCCTCGAAAACTATAGATCATATTATCTGAATTATCATAAAAAAATATACAATCTCTCGATTTTAAATCTCCATTTGCATCTACAGCTAAAGTTCCTATAGTACCTACACTTTTATGCTGATATAATGGAGCTGGAGGATTTGTGCTTGGGTGGTTGTCAAGTATGAACTGCAGTGGTGAACCTTTGACACTCTTGAATTTTGGAGAAGTAACTGGATCACCGCCGCTGTAATCCGGCCATCCATACCATATACTTTTCTCTATATCATATATATAATCCGTATCTCCTATAACAGGCCTGCTCCCTCTATTTTCCATACCTCCAACACTGCATATAAGTTTATTATTACTTGTAAAATCCATACCGCCTATATTTCTTATCCCCCAGGCAAAAGTTTCACTGCTGTCGTTTTTTATATTATATACTATTACGGAGGCATTTCCTGGAAAATGCTGTGGCACTATCTGCCCCTTTAAGCTCTTTGTATTATAACTTTGAAATGCCCCTCTCTTGTACTTTCCGAAATTAATTCCCCTCAAGGTTATATCCTCTGGTGTCACATCATGGGCATAGAAATTCTTCTTAACCCATTTGTTGTCATCCCCCACTACAGCTGAATTAGTTGCAGCCCCTATGGATATATATATATATTCTCCTCTTACTTTTAATAGGCTGTCTTTATAATCTCCATAATTAGGGAGATTGTCTAAAAGAACTGTATTTTTATTTTGTTTCATGTTATAGCAATATATTTTATCTTTCGAAGAATAATATAGGTTATTTTTAAAATAGTCTATACTGTGAATATCCAGCTCAGGATCTTTGAATATATCATAACTCTTTCCATTTTCTTTTATAATCTGTATTTTATTTTTATATGCTATGTAATAATTATTCTTTTCATCCACTGTGAAATCAACTGAGTTCTTTAGCCCACTATATTTCAAACTACAACTTAGAGCGTTGTCTTTCAACTCCACCTGAATTTTGGGATGTGTTTTATCAAAATAAAATTGAATTGCAAAAACTGATGCAGATATAAGCACAAGCATTGATAAAACTTTCAATAATTTTTTCATAAATATAATACTCTCCTCAAATATAGATCCTAAAATATTATATTAAAAAAATTTTCTGCATATGAATGTTTATTTAGAAAGAATACTACAATAATTTGTATGTTATAATTTCGGAAAATTTCACCATGTTACCACCTCTAAAAAATAATTCTAAGCCTCAATAAAAAAATTATTAAAGCTTAGAATTATTCAAATTAAATTAATTTTTAATTTACAGAATTGAGAGCTCTGTTTTGGACAGCCAGCGCGGCTTCTTTGAAAGCTTCATTTATGGTTGGATGAGCATGTATTGTAGTTATAACTTCATCTGCAGTGGCCTCAAGCCTCAGTGCAAGTGCAGCTTCCCCTATGAGATCCGTGGCCCTGGGTGCCATGATGTGAACGCCCAGAATTTCTTCCGTCTTTTTGTCCGCCAGTATTTTTATTATACCGTCTGTTTCCTTTGATATCACGGCTTTCCCATTGGCACCCATGGGGAAAATACCTACTTTGTAGTCAATTCCTTTTTCTTCGGCCTGTTCTTCAGTATACCCTACGGCAGCTATCTCAGGTTTTGTATATACACAGGAGGACACGGTCTTGTAATCCATCTTTGCATTCTGACCCGATATATTTTCTGCAGCCACCACACCCTGTTCGGAAGCAACATGGGCGAGCATTATTTTCCCTGTACAGTCCCCTATGGCATATATATTTTCTATATTAGTTCTCATATGATCATCCACACATACATTTCCCTTTTCCACCTTTACTCCAATTTTATCTAAATCAAGCCCCTCTGTATTTGCACGCCTTCCTATGGCTACCAATACTTTCTCGGCCTCCACGCTTGAAACGCCATCTCCTTTAGTAAAATCAACCTTCAGTCCATTTTCTACCTTTTCTATTTTAGTTACCTTGCATCCGGTATTCAGTGTAACTCCTCTTTTTGACAGCTTATCGGCAATTAGATTTGAAATCTGCCTGTCTATAGGCGGTAAAATAAACGGCAGCATTTCCAGAATGGTCACTTTCTTTCCAAGTAAGCTGAAAAGGCTTGCAAATTCTATGCCTATTACTCCGCCGCCTATAATCACTATTGTCTCCGGAAGAGATTCAAAATCCAGTGCACCGGTGCTGTCCACTACACCTTCAAGGCCTATTCCGGGTATAAGAGGTGCAAAGGGAAGAGAACCTGTGGAAATTATGACATCGTCAAAACTTATTTTTTCAGCTTCTCCATTTTCTCTGGTTACTACAATGGAATTTTTAGTTTCCATTTTGGCAAACCCCTTGATCACATTTACCTTGTTATATGAAAGCAGTCCTTTTACTCCTGATACAAGTTTCTTTATTATTCTCTTTCTTCTCTTCTGAAGGTTTTTCCAGTTTATGCTCACTTCGCCCACATCAATTCCCAGATTTCTGCTGTCTTTGATTTCACTGAACAGTTCTGCAGAATGGAGCAGTGTCTTTGTAGGTATACATCCTACATTGAGGCAGGTTCCGCCAAGTTCTGCATTTTCAACAAGGGTTACTTTATTCCCCAGCTGTGCAGCACGGATAGCAGCTATATAACCTCCCGGGCCTCCACCTATAACAACTACATTTCTAGAGCCTGCCTCACGTTTATCGCCCCGGACTTCCGGCTCTCCTGCTTCTTCTACCTCATCTTTTCCCTCTGCTCCCGCCTCTTTCAAAAGCTCTGAAATATCTTCATTCTCACCGGCTATTACAGCAACGGGTGTCAGGCATTTAACCGTCTCTCCCTCTTCTACCAGTATTTTTCTAAGTACCCCGCTTTCTTTTGCCTCTATCTCGTTCGTAAGCTTATCCGTTTCAACTTCAAATAGAATTTCTCCCTTTTCAACTTTCTCTCCCTCATTTTTATGCCACTTTGCCAGCATTCCTTCTGTCATTGTAAGGCCCAGCTTGGGCATTATCTCCAAACAACTCATTTTTAAAAACCTCCCATGTTCTAAAGTATAAGCAGTCCCGGTTTTTCCACATACTGCTTTATTCTCTGCAAAATTCGAGCTGCATAGGCTCCGTCTATGGCCCTGTGATCCGCTGTAAGTGACATACTCATAAGCGGCTTTATAACTATCTGGCCCTTTTCCACCACCGGTGTTTCAGCAATCTTGTTTACTCCAAGTATGGCTACCTCAGGCTGGTTTATAATAGGCGAGAATGTATCTATGCCGAACATTCCAAGATTCGTTATGGTAAATGTACCTCCTGTCAGATCATCAGGTCCCAGTTTGTTTTCCTTTGCTCTCTTTACAAGATCCTTGAATTCGGCCGTAATCTGCTTGAGCCCCTTTATGTCACAGTCCTTTATCACAGGAACCAAAAGTCCGCCCTCCAGGGCAACGGCAACCCCCATATTCACATAATCCTTCAAAATAAATGTATCTCCCTCTATAGAACAGTTTGCCAGCGGAAACTCTTTAAGCACCTGTGAGACTATCTTTATGAGCAGATCCGTATAGGTCACCTTGAAGACGTCTTTAAGGCTGTCTTTCAATCTCTTCAGCTCTGAAGTATCCATGGTCATATTGTAGGTTACGGTAGGTGATACGCTGACGCTTTCACTCATCCTCTTTGCAATGACTTTCCTCATTGCAGACATCTTAACAGCTTTTTCACCTCTGACAGCTACCTGCTGCGGTGATGCTTTTTCTTCTTCAGTCTTTACTTCAGGTGCTGCCTCAGACACTTTGGCTGCCTCTGCAGCCTCCAGCACATCTTTTTTCATTATCCTCCCATGCTTCTTTATACCCGAGAGATCCACGTTGAGTTCTTCTGCCAGCTTTGCAGCTGCAGGAGATACTTTGATCCTGGTGCTTTCAATATATGCTTCTACATCTTTCTTTACTATTCTGCCCTTAGGACCTGTACCCTTTATGTTTTCATAACTCACGCCGCCCTGCAGGGCAATCTTTCTGGCAAGGGGTGATATCTTTATTCTGTCTCCAGTTTTGGCCAGTTCTGAAGCCTGAGGTTCAGCGGACACTTCTGACTTCACCACCTCCTCCTTATCTTCACTTTCACTGCCCCTGGAACCTGCCTGCTTTAAAAGCTCCGATATGTCCTCATTTTCACCTGCAATAATACCCACAGGCACCAGACATTTAACTGTCTCACCTTCCTCCACCAGTATTTTCCTAAGTACTCCGCTTTCTTTTGCTTCTATTTCATTTGTAAGCTTATCCGTCTCAACCTCAAATAGAATTTCTCCCTTTTCAACTTTCTCTCCTTCACTTTTGTGCCAGTTTACCAGGGTCCCCTCTGTCATGGTCAATCCAAGTTTCGGCATCACTTCAATACAACTCATTAAAAACCCTCCTAACATCTAGATTGAATACAAATAGGATAATGTAATTCAGAGAAATGTTCCCTGAATTACACATCTATTTATAATGTTTTCTTTACAGCAGCTACTATTTTATCTGCATTAGGCAGTATATAGCTTTCAAGTTTCGGTGAAAACGGTATTGGCACGTTGTAATTTCCAATTCTGACTACCGGAGCGTCCAGATAATCAAATATCTCCTCACTTATCAGGGCGGAAATTTCTCCCCCGAAGCCTCCTCTTTTGGTTTCTTCAGTTACAACCACCGCTCTATTTGTCTTTTTCACTGAATTGAATATTGTGTCTTTATCAAAAGGAAAGAGAGTTCGTGGATCTATTACTTCTGCGTCAATACCTTCTCCTGAAAGTTTTTGGGCAGCTGAAAGTGCTTCGTCAACCATTTTGCCTGTTGCCACTATGGTAACATCTTTTCCCTCTTTTTTTACATCTGCAACACCAAGAGGTATTGGTGCCGAACTTTCGTCTACTTCGCCTTTTTTAGGATAAAGGCCTTTATGCTCTATGAAAATCACAGGGTTATTATCATCTATTGAAGTAAGCATTAATCCATAGGCATCTGCCGCCGTAGTAGGATAAACCACCTTCAGCCCCGGTACATGTGTAATCCACGCTTCAAGACACTGTGAGTGCTGTGCTGCCCCCTGGAATCCAGCTCCGCATGGAACTCTTACCACCATGGGTAAATTTATTTTACCTCCAAACATATATCTCAATTTTGCCGCCTGATTAACCAGCATATCCATTCCAACCGTCATGAAATCCATAAACATAAGCTCTGCAATAGGTCTCAATCCTGTAGCGGCAGATCCGATAGCACACCCTAAAATGGCACCTTCTGAAATAGGAGTATCTCTCACTCTCATTTCACCAAATTCATCATGCATTCCCTGGCTTACTCCAAAACACCCTCCAAAGGGACCTACATCTTCACCAAACAACAGTACATTTTTATCCTGGCGCATTTTAGTGCACATAGCATCTTTTATTGCCTGTGAAAAAGTTATTTTTGACATACCTATTCAACCCCCTCTTTTATATCGCTGTACACATCTTCAAATACTGAATTCAATTCTGGTTCAGGACTGTTCATTGCAAAATCAACTGCCTCTTTAATTTGTTCGTCAACAGATTTTTTCATTTTATCTATTTTATCTTCACTTAAAACTCTATTTTCCAGCAGATATTTTTCGAAACGGGGAATAGGATCCTTTTTAATCCATGCTTCCTGTTCTTCTTTTGGTTTATAAGGCGCTGGATCCCCTTCAAAATGTCCTCTCTGCCTGTAGGTTTTACACTCTATGAGAGTTGGACCCTCTCCCTTTCTGGCTCTTTGTATGGCCTCACTGGCAGCCTTGTAAATTGCCACGGCATCGTTCCCATCTACTGTAACTCCAGGCATATCATAGGCTTTAGCCCTTACGGATATATCTTTGATATTCTGGTGTCTTTTCTGAGAAGTTGATATTCCGTATCCATTGTTTTCGCAGACATATACAATGGGAAGTTTCCAAACACTTGCCATGTTCAGTGATTCGTGAAATGTACCCTGATTTGTAGAGTCATCGCCGAAGAAACATACACAAACCTGATCTGTTCCCCTGTACTGTGCACTCATTCCTGCACCTAATGCTATATCGTGTCCTGCACCTACTATACCGTTTGCGCCAAGTATTCCTTTGGTTGCATCTGCAATATGCATGGATCCACCTTTTCCTTTACAGTATCCTGTAGCTTTTCCAAAAAGCTCAGCAGTCATATATTTGAGTTCTCCGCCTTTTGCTATTATGTGACCATGACCTCTGTGAGTACTGGTTATATAATCGGCATCAGTTAAGTTTTCACAAACAGCGGAAGATATGGCTTCTTCACCTATATAAAGATGTACAAATCCTGGAATTTTTCCCTCTGCAAAATTGTCCTTTGCCATGTTCTCAAATGCCCTTATTTTTAACATTTTGTCATAGATATCTATAAGTGTATTGTTTTTTATGCTTTCTCTTTCTTTTACCTTTTCCAAAATAATCCCTCCCAATAGTATTAAATACAGATATCAGCAGTATAATTACATTCATAAACGATTACATTGGTGTCCACCTCTTTTGCTTTGAATATAAAAATGGTTTGTATTCATTTATAAATTTATTTAGCAAAACTCATGCCAAATATCAAGGGATTCTATATTTATGATTTATCCTGTAAAATCGTCAATTTAAAAAACTACTTCAAAGAAATTTTTTCATAACGGGAATTATTTCTTTCCCATTTTGGACAAGTCTGAATTTTTGATATTTTATATGATTTGTAAAAATAAGATTCTCTATTTAAGTTGACTGTGTAAATCACCTTAAATAGAGATAAAAGAAAAGACTACTATTTCAAATTGTATTTTTTAATTTTTCTGTAAAGTGTAGATTTTCCCATTTCAATTAGCTTACTTGCATTTATCACATTTCCATTACACTGCTCTAATGCTTTAACAATAAGTTCTCTTTCAACTTGATCTACAGTTTTAATCTTATTTTTTGACTTGTTTTCTAAAGATATTGTATAATCCTGGATATTCCCAACACTTTCCATAATATAATCAGGTATCAGGGAATCCGTTATAATTCCATTTTTAGATAGGTAATATGCTCTTTGAACTACGTTTTCCAGTTCTCTAACATTTCCAGGCCAGTTATATTCTTTGATAATATCCATAAAACTTTTATCTATATGCTCTATCTGCATTTGATTTTTTTTATTCAATCTATTCAAAAAAAATCTCACAAACATTTCTATATCTTCTTTTCGCTCTCTTAAAGGGATCAGTTTTAAATTAAATACATTTAATCTGAAATATAAATCGCTCCTAAAATTTTTGGCATTAACCTCTTTTATAAGATCTCTATTTGTAGCTGCCACAATTCTTACATTTAGATTTCTCTCATATTTTCCACCAATTCTGCTAATAGTATGATTATCTAAAACTCTTAGGAGCTTAGATTGAATTTCAAGAGGTAATTCTCCAATTTCATCCAAAAATATTGTACCCTCATTTGCAAGTTCAAATTTTCCAGGATTACCCTCTTTAGATGCCCCCGTAAAAGCACCTTTTTCATAGCCGAATAACTCGCTTTCCACAAGATCCTTGGGAAGTGCCGCACAGTTTATTGCCACGAAGGGCCCATTACACCTTTTACTTCTGTTATGAATAGAGTGAGCGAATAATTCCTTTCCTGTACCGCTTTCTCCTGTTATCAGTACAGTACATTCATTTTGAGCTATTCTCTTTGCATCTTCAATTATACCCAACATTTTAGGATTATTAGTCAGTATGTTGTCAAAATCATACCTGGAAGAGAATCCTGCTATTTTGTTTACTACTCCACGCATCGTACCTGCTTTTTGTATAACGATTACAAATCCAACATAATTTTCACCTATTAGGACATGCGTTACACTTATATTACATTCCACTCTTTTATTTTTTACATATAAACTTATTTCTCTATAGGCAATTTTCCCATTGTCGCTTAATCCGTACATATCATTGGCTACGTCTCTTAATAGAACTTTCATATCCAATTTATACATTTCGCTTTTATGAATTCCAAGTATACTGCATATTTTTTCATTGAAATATTTGACTTTAAACTCATTATCTAAAACCAGCATGCCTTCTTTTATTGAATTAAACGCAACTTCTGTCCATTTTCTATGTTCACTTATGGCAAACTGTTCCTGTATGGTATTGGATGCTTCAGCAACTATACCCAGAGTATGGGAATGAAAAGTTCCTATGCTTCCTGATAGATCAATACAGCCTATTATTTTCCCCCTGCTGTTGTGTATTGGTGCTGCAGAACATGTCCACTTATGCTGTTCTCTGCAGTAGTGTTCTGCACCTAATGTCCAAACAGGTTTATCTAAATAAATACAAGTTCCAATAGCATTGGTTCCAACATCTTCCTCTCTCCATCTGCGTCCTTCTAAAAAATCCAGATTCTTGTTTGCAGCCATTATTCTTTCATTTCCCAGAATTTTTAAAATAACTGCATTTTCATCTGTCAGTATAATTGAATAATTTGTATCTTTCAAGATTTCATATAAATTTAACATTACAGGTAGACAAATTCTTATAAATTCTTTTTTTTCCTCAAGTACAGCATCAAATTCACTTTTGAAAAGAATATTAGCCTTATTGCTGTTTTCTCCAACACCGTAGTTTTTACATCGTATCCAGGAATTTAAAATATCAGGCCTAACATCTTTTGGTATTTCATTATATTCTATAAATCTACGGCGTCTTTCTTTAATCTTATCTATATAGCCCATAGTCATTCCTCCTCGTAAATTCTATATGAAATATAACAGTACTCTTATAATATATTATACAATATATATATCTAACAGCACAAAAAATTAAGAGATAGACACTGACCTTTTAATTCAAGCGTCTATCTGCGTAAAGATATATTAACTATTTTAAATTCTCCAAGATTTTAATACTCTCAAAGGCCTTATAGGAACTTCTCACATAAGGTCCTGAAAATACAACCTTAAATCCCTTATCCAATGCCATTTTTTTGTACTCTGCAAACTTTTCAGGAGTGACGTATTCAAAAACAGGCAGATGCTTTTTAGATGGTCTAAGATATTGACCTATTGTCAATATATCACAGCCGACTTTCAATAGATCATCCATTACTTTCAATACCTGCTGCTTTGTTTCTCCAAGTCCCAGCATTATACCGCACTTTGTATACACACTGCTGTTGAATATTTTAACTTGTCTCAGCAGCTCAATGGATCTATCATAAATTGCCAAGGGTCTAACTTTTTTATATAAAGATTCCACCGTTTCAATATTATGATTTAGTATATCCGGTCTTGCATCAATTATATCTTTTAAAGCATTCCAATTACCATTTAAATCGGGTATCAGAAGTTCTACAGTGGAATGCGGATTTTCTCTTCTCATGGCTTCTATGATCTTTACAAAATGTTCTGCTCCTCCATCTTCTAAATCATCTCTTGTAACGGAAGTTACAACTGTATGTTTAAGTCCAAGTTTTTTGCTGGCAATGGCTACGTTTTCAGGTTCTTTAGGATCAAGTTCCTGCGGCATCCCTTTATTTACAGCACAGAATCTGCAATTTCTCGTGCAGGTATCCCCCATCACCATAAAGGTAGCTGTCTTGTGCTTGAAGCATTTCCCTATATTGGGACAATTTGCACTTTCACAGACTGTATGGAGCGAGAGTTTCTTTAACATATTTTCCATTTTATCTAATACAACTTCATCAGGTGCTTTCATTTTCAGCCACTCTGGTTTCGAATTCAATAAAATCACTTCCTCTTATGTCTTTTTTCATCAATTAGAAGATTTCATCTCCACTTTTATTTCCAAGTCCTGGATGAATGTCAAATCTCACTGCTCCTACAGGTATTTTACTTTTTACAGCTTCTTTAACCCTGGCGGTACCATTAACTCCAAAGCCGCCGCATAATTCTATTGCGCAAATATCATCTTTTACTAGATCCACAGCAACTTTACAGGCTTCATCATAACTTGAGACTCCTACGCTTATAAGTTCCATTTTCACCGTCTTTATAATTGATTTATGGATTTTAGGATTGGCTCCTGGTGCTAAAAAAATAAATGCAGCTTTCATTGAAAATTACCTCCTGTATTTTTTATTGATTCTTAAAAGCATAAATCAAGCCAATACCAGAAACATTGAAATATCTCCATTAAAATTACTCTAAAATCCAATTATGGGAAAAAGTTATTTCAAAATGGGAATTATATTAATTAATTTATCTTTTGAATACACGCATGACTAATTTGCTTTTTTAGTAAGATCTATGTGCATTTTTTCCACCTTTGCCAACACATCGAATATCTTTTTAACCTGGTAGTCATTCATTTTATCTGCATATCTTTCATAGTATTCTACTGCATGTTTTTCCCTTTTACAGGCCATGTTAAGAAGTTCCCCGTCGCTTTTGTATTTAGAATAATCCAGGCTTTTAAGTTTGGGTTTTACAGTAAATCCACCTATTTTGCGGTGTATATTGGCATGTACATACTCCACTCTCGAAAGAGATCTAAACATATTTTTTATTTGAATATTTGCGGCAAGTTTAGAGACTTTATCATAAAAGTCACCATTAAATATTTCTAATTTATATGCATGATCTATTATTTTAAGGCTTCCTGCATCAAAATTATATTTTTGCTCTTCTGCGTTTTCATTTTTTGATATCATATATTTCCTGGGTGCCCCGCAAAAAGGGCAAAAACTTATATTATCCAGGGTGTTTTTCCCTTCAAATGCTTCTGCATTATAAAAATAATTTTTATCATCTATAATTGCACCACAGATTCTGCAAATCAATTTTCTCATTGAACGTACCCCCTAAATCGTAAATTAAAATTTCCTACCAAACGGTTACCTATAGTATATCATAGGATTGTAAAGTAATAAAAACCCTGAAAATAAAAAGAATATACTTTAAATGCTTGTCATAATTATTAATATTGATGTTTTAAATATTATCAATATAATCTGTAGGTCAGGAGTTTTTATGAAAAGAGAAAGATTTTTAAAAAGTACACTTATCCTAATCTGTTCAAACTTAATAACCTCAATATTCGCATTTGTATTTTCAATAATATTGTCCAGAAATCTAGGAGCTGAAGGTATGGGACTTTACGGACTTATAATGCCTGTATACGATCTGTTTATATGTCTCATTACAGGAGGTATGGTAACCGCAATTTCCAGAGTTGCTGCAGTATATTTCGGAAGAGATGATTTCAATAATTTAAACCGCTCCATAGACATATCCTTGACTTTTAATTCTCTGCTGGCTACTTTTGTAGTTTGTATGATATTTATAAATGCCCCCTACATAAGTGCCAATATAATAAAAGATACCAGATCCATCCATGCTCTTCAGGTTATGTGTCCTGCCATTTTTTTTATAGCACTTTCGTCCATACTGAAGGGTTATTTTTACGGGATATCAGAGATGAAAATACCCGCTTTTATAGATATATCTGAAAAATTTCTGCGAATTGTCATAATAACTTTACTCATAAATTCATTTTCACTGAAAGATGTAAATGGGACTGTAACTGCAGCTTATATAACTTTAACTTTGGGGGAATTCATAAGTTTCACTGTACTCTACGTTATGTACAAGATAAAAAAAAGAAGATTTGGATTCAATTTCTCAAATACAGAAGACAAATTACAGCTTTTATTCAACATACTTGTCATATCATTTCCACTATGCATAAATGGATTTTTATCTACGTCCCTTTCAGCCATTTCAGCTCTGATAGTTCCAAGAAGGCTGGTGGCATCGGGAATAGAATACAATGCAGCTCTTGGTATGATAGGCAGATTTAATGGTATGGCCATGAACATAATATTTTTTCCAACTACAATTATAACCTCCATGTCCATAGTTCTCATACCGGATTTATCAGAAAAAATGAGCAAAAAAGATTATTGGGCAATTGAGAGAAGAATATCTCAAATTGTAAAAATAGCTTTATTTTTGGGAGTTTTGACTATGATAATCTGCATTTCCCTGTCTGACTATTTAGGAGAATTATTTTATAGACGATATGATCTGGAAGACTATATAAAATTTACAGCATTGTCCGCTCCAATTATATTCGTATCCATGTCAACTTTTGGAATTTTAAATGGCATAGGTAAACAGAAAGTAATACTCAGAAATTCTCTTATTTCTTCAGTTATGGATGTGATACTGGTATATTTTTTAACAGGTATACCAAGTATAAATGTATACGGATGTGGTATAAGCCTGATGATCACTTCTCTGACTACCTTGGCATTAAATATGCACGAACTTATAAAGGATAACTTCTATGGAAGCCCTTAGAAGTTATCCTATCTCATTTTGGTCAATATAAATCTTGGAACTAATTTTATAGCCCTGGAAGGCAGTGACTGTAAATCCCTTTTGCTTATTCCTCCGATTAAAACCAGAACATACATATAGGTCACAATTCCAATTGCTATGGATAATACAGTTGAAATTGCATTTGGAAGATACGGAATTTTGATAAATTTCAGTACAAAATGCATTAAAAAATAACTCACATATACTATGATTCCCATGGCAGCTGAAGCAGCCAGCGGTTTAACCGCATGATTCAGCATGCTGACTCTTACATTTAAAGATTTTTTAATAATTCGGTGATTCAATGCTATGGGAATTATAAATCCCATAGTACTGCCTATTACAGCGCCAAGTATATTTATTTCAGGTATGGAAATCAGGAAATAATTTGTAATTATTTTTACGCATATACCTATTATGGAGTACAAGGTGGCAGTAAAAAGTTTTCCTATACTCTGCAGGATAGTGGTTTGGATCTGCATGAGGGACATCAATACAAGCACCACTGAACCCCATGCCATAATATAGGATCCACCTCTGAATTTAAGCATCTGAAATATTGGATCGCTTAAAACGGAAAATCCAAATGCACAGGGAATTGCAATCAGAAAGCAGAGCCTGAAGGAATAATTTATATTGTCCTTTACCTTCTTGCCGTTTTTGATGGCAACAGCTGCGGATATTGCAGGAAGTATAGCCGCTGAAAGAGAGGATATTATGGTTATAGGTACATTCAAAAGCTGCTGGTATTTTGTAAGATATCCATAAAGTATGGTTGAGTTTACATCACTAAATCCGCCGGCCATGAGTCTGGACTTTGTGTTCCACATATCAACCAGATTTCCTGCATAGGTCATCCCCACACATATGGTTATAGGCACTCCATATTTTATAATTCTTTTCACCAGTTTGCCGGTGTCAATTCTCTCTGACTTCTGAACTGTCATCTTCTTATACATGCCAGATCTTCTGGAGTTTTCATAACAGAACATTAGAAAGCATGCAGAAGCCAGTGCTCCAAGGGAAGTGCCGATAGGTGCTCCTACACATCCCACTTCCACTCCGTACTTTATCAGGTACGCTGCAAATGCTATACCAAATATGGTATTTACTATCTGCTCTATTACCTGGGATACAGCTGTAGGTGTCATATTGCCACTGCCCTGAAAATATCCCCTGTAAGCTGAAGCCACAGAGGTAAACAGTATGGCAGGAGCCAAACTTAAAAGGGATAGATAGATCTTGCTGTATTTCATTACTCTGGACAGCGGGGATGCGAAAATCATCAGCAGTGCCGCCATCACTATTCCCATTGCCATAAGCATGAATCTGGCTATCTTAAATCCCTTCACTGCATCCCTGTAATTCCCCACTGCATTCAGCTCGGATATAAGTTTGGATATGGCCACCGGTATTCCTGAATTGGTAAGCACATAGACAAAAGTGTATATCTGATAGGATGCTCCGTAAAGGCCATAGCCTTCATCCCCGACTATTCTCATGAAAAGTGGTATGTATATTATGGACAGGATCTTTACCAGCATTCCTGCTGCTGAAAGTATGGCAAAGCCTTTAGTAGTCGACTGTTCCTTCATAATTCAAAACTCCCTATACCAAATCTAAAATTTATCAAACAAGTCATTTTTAATCTTTCTAAATACAGGTGGCAGACTTTCCGATATGGTCTTGTTTTCCATATATTTTAAATGTTCGGGACAGTCTCTGAAATTTAATTTATAGGCATAAAGGTATTGATATTTTAATCCATACTTATTGTAAAAAAGGCTGTTCAATTTTGGTGTTCCATATTTTGCATCTCCAATTATAGGATTACCCAGATGTGCCAAATGAGCCCTCAACTGATGACTTCTGCCTGTAATAAGTTCCAGATCTACTAGTGAAAAAGTGCCGCAAGTTTGGAGAACTTTTACTTTCATGGATATTTTTTTAGTATTCTTTTTGGGAACATCATATACAATGGACATATTATTTTTTATATCCTTTAGGATATATCCCTCATATAGGCCTTCTTCTATTTTCCCCTTTATCATTGCCTCATAGTATTTTTTTATATTCCTGTTCTTTACCATTTCATTCAGCAATTTCAGTGAATCATAGTTTTTACCATATATAACTATACCTGATGTATTTCTGTCGAGCCTGTTGCAGGGTGAAGGAGTAAATGTAATTTCCTTTCCTGGATCGTATTCCCCTTTGTCATATAGATATGAAAGTACATAATCAGTTAAAGTTGAACCATTGGAGCTTTTTCCCGAATGTACCAAAATTCCGGGCCATTTTTCAACTAAAAGCATGTTTTTATCTTCGTAGGTTATTTTCAAAAAATTGCTTTCTACTTTTTTCAACTTTGTTTTTTCCTGCATAGAAGTTATATACTTAGTTTCTATTATATCTCCCGCTGACAGAAAATAATTTTCTCTGGATTTTTTATCGTTTACCTTGATGTCGCCCTTTCTTATAGCCTTGTATATACCGCTTAGTGGTACATCCTTCAACCACTTTCTCAAAAATTTATCCAGCCTTTGACCAGATTCATTATTTCCGATTTCAACTCTCATCATGATCTCTCCAGTACTTTTAATATATTTAAGTTCTAAATTATCCTTATATGACTCCAAAAAATTTTGCATTAATAAACAAACTTCATATGAACTGAGAATCACTTTATACGGACAACATCTAATTATATACTACTGTCCTTGACTAAATCAATATAAAAATCATCATAATTCACTCTTATACAGTTGTATGTTTCCAAGGAAAAATTGTTTATCACTGAATTTACCCTTGGTGATACCCTTTAAAGCTTCCTCAAACTGATATACACTTGCATCTATCTCGTCTAAATAGTGTAATATCTCAGCCTCCAAAGTCATTGGCTTTTTAGGTGAGCCATTTTCCTCCACACCGTGATGCGAAACTATCATATGTTTTAAAAGCAACTCTATTTCTTCAGGAGTTCCCAATTCACTTGCTGCATCATGAACCATTACTATACCTTCTACAATATGACCCAGTAATTTGCCATCTTTAGAATAATCTTCCACTACACCTAATTCGCTGGAGTCAAGTTCCTTAATTTTCCCAATATCGTGCAGCATGACACCGGAAAACAACAATTCTCTGTTTATGTAGGATCCATATACAGAAACAATGCTCTGTGCGTTTTTAAACATCCTGTACATGTGATATAGTAGTCCTCCTCTAACTGCATGATGTACCTTTTTAGCTGCAGGATAATATATCAATTTGTCCTTATTGTCCATTAAAAGCTTCTCCACTATATTTTTAAGATCATTATTATTAAAATTTTCAGTCTCACGAATGAAATCATTAAACATGGTTTCCGGATCTACAGGCACACTCTTGATAAAATCCTTTATATTTACCTTGTCTTTATCCAACGCCGGCCGACAGTTTGTTATATTCAACTGCAAATTATCTTTATAATTTCTGACTAATGCTCTCACTTTAATTATTTTTCCAGGTTTTACACCTTCTCCTAACTCCTCTAGGGATGTAGACCACATAATTCCATGTATATCATTTTCACCATCACTTAATAAAAATTTAATATATGAATCTTTATTTCTAGTTACATCCTCTTCTAGTTCTTTTACAAGTAAAAAGATATCTAAAGAAATATTTGCTGTTAAGTCTTTTATTTTCATCTATCAATTTTCCCCCTTCTATAACCACAAGACATAAACTGTAAAATTATTTTTCTCAACTCTAACAAATATATTACCATAATTTTAGAATCTAACAAATATAGCTGATACTATAAATTATATAAAAAAGCCACCAAGTTTTTAAATATCTCAGATTGATGGCTTTAGAAATATCTTAATTATATAATATTGGGAACAAGTCATTTTAAGAAATTATAAGCTGTTTGGCATTGTATTGCTACACCGATAGGCAAACAATCCTCATCTATATCAAATAGGTTCCCATGTGCTGGATGTATTATACCTTTCGCCTTGTTCCTACATCCCAGATAATAAAATGCAGAAGGTTTTTCCATTGAAAAATAAGCAAAACTCTCCACTCCCATGCTCGGATTTTGAAGTATTTTTACACGTTCATTTCCTATTACCTGCTTCGCCGCCTTTAATATGTCCTGTGCAGCACTATCGTCATTGTAAAGGCATGGATAGCTTTCTTGTATATCTATTTCACATTTGCCTCTCATAGAACTTACAATTCCTCTTGTAACCTCTATAAGTCTTTTTTTTACATAGGCTCTGTGTTCGGTTTTCATAGTTCTTATAATTCCAGATATAGTAACTTCATCCGGAATTATGTTTTGTGCTGTTCCGCCGTGAATGGAGCCCACTGTGAGCACAGCTGGATCTGTGGGTGGAAGTTCTCTACTTATAATCTCTTGAAGTGCCAATATTACGTGGCTTGCCATAACTACGGGATCAATTCCCATATTAGGCCTTGCGCCGTGAGCTCCTAAACCTTTTATCTTTATAGTAAATGGATTGGAAGCCGCATTTACAACCCCAAATTTTAAACCTATATTTCCAACTTCTATGTTTTCCTCTACATGAAGCCCTATAATTCTATTCACTTCAGGATCTTTAAGTACACCTTCTTCTATCATTATTTTTGCCCCGCCTGTGGTTTCTTCTGCGGGCTCAAAAAATAATTTTACATTTCCCTTAAGTTCATCTTTTATACTATTTAAAATTTTTGCCACTCCAAGTAGAATAGTGGTATGTGCATCATGACCGCAGGCATGCATTTTTCCTTTCACCTGTGAACAATAACTGCAATTTTTTTTATCCTGCAGGGGAAGTGCATCCATATCTGCCCTTATCCCAATAGTTTTATTCCCAACCCCTCTTATTACCGCACATACTCCCGTATCTGCAGTTTCCCTGTATTCTATACCAAGTGACTTCAGAAATTCCTTTATCTTGCCAGAAGTTCTCTTTTCTTCATATCCAAGTTCCGGATGTCTGTGAAAATCTCTCCTAATATCAATAAGATCTCCCTTTATAGATTCTGCAATTTTTAGAAAATTCCTATTCATATTTACCTCCAATCATAATTAAAGTGCATAGAATTATTCCCATCCTATCTCTATTATATCCCCCTCCGAAAGAGCATCATAATAACTTGCATTATTTCCATTTAGATGTAAATATAATCTTCCCTTTACCTTTGTCAAATCAAATTCTATATGGTTGAATATATCTACAAATATATAATCTTTTTTCCCTTTGAGCACAACATTTTTACCATTTGCAACTACAGTTATCTCGTGATTATTCACATCTTTAGCATCGTTTTTATCTTTTCCCATTTCAACGCTTCTATCTTCTTTTCCTAGGCTCACTTCTTTCAATCCTGAGTTTTCTTCATCTACTTTCACGCTCTTTTTTTCATCCATAGAATTTTCAGTTATCCCGTAAATTCTATCACCTTCATTTATTATATAATTTTCATTCAACTTTTCTCCATTTAGATAATATACAAATTTATTCTCTTCTTTGTCTAAAAAATACTTTTTATAATCTCCAAGAGTTTTAGGAAATATTATGTTTACATTATCCCCTTCACTTATGTCACTGTTAATTTCCACTTTAGTTCCATTTATATATGCCAGTGGTTCTAAATTTTCTATTATATCATTTACAAAAAAGCTTATGGAATACACTTTTTGTATATAATCTATCACTTTAGGAAGAGCTGCCTTGCCGTCAACTGCATACTTTATCTCTATATTGTCCCCCTCTTTGACCTTATCATCCATGCTCTTTTTTAAACCATTTATGCTTACTTCAGCATTTGAAGCAAGGGTTCCAAAAGCCACTCTTTTAATCCCATTTAGCATGAACCTTATATTTTTACCATTTTTGCCTATAAGGCTATTGGGATTTATACCGGCCTGAAGCATTACATCCATGACCGTGTGGCTGTGAGAATTAAATAGACTTATTACATTTCCATTCAACATCACATCTATAAACCCGTGTCCTAATTTTCTTATAGAAACTAAAGCTATTCCCAAGACTGTTACCCCAGCACTACCAAGAGAATTGTCATTACAAATACACTCCTGAACTGACTGTCTGTCTTTTACTGCAATTCTACTAAGAGATATATTCAGCTTTTCAGCCAAAAACTCTTTTAGTTTGGGAGTATGTGCACCTCCACCTACTAGAAAAACTGCACTGGTAGATTTACCTCCATTTAGCTCTATTATCCTGCTGCCTATTTCATCTGCTATCTTTTTTACGGCAGGACTTATGAGCTTCAATATTTCTTCAGAAGTAATCTTATTTTCCATACCTAGGACATCCACATAAGTTATATCCTTGACTTTACTGCATTGTTTTTTTATTTCTTCACCTTTATTAAAATCTACCATATATTTTTGTGATATTATTTCGGTAATTTCATCACCAGCCTGAGGTACCATGCCATATGCAATTACAGTATCCCTATCACTTATAGCTATATCCGAAGTACCTGCTCCAACATCCACTAGTGCTAGATTTAAGAGCCTTAAATTCTGAGGAATAGCCGCTTCCATAGCTGCTATAGGCTCTAAAGTCAGATTTACTACCTGAAGCCCCACTTTTTCCATAACAGAATATAAACTATCCACTACAGATCTTGGAAGAAAAGTAGCTATGATCTCTGCAGATATCTTTTCTCCTTTTTGATACATCAGATTGCCTATAAGATAATTATTTAGATAATAACTTTTTACACTATATCCAACACAGTATAATCTTCCTTTTGTATCCCGACTTACCTTTTCTTCAGCAGATTTTACCGCCGTCAGTTCCAAACTCCTTATGGTATCCCTGTCTATTTCCCTGTCATAATCAATTTTCATTTCCTCTTTTACAGACACGGTTCTCAGAAATCTTCCCGCAGCAGCTATAGCTACATTTTCTATTTTTATATTTAAATCCTTTTCTATTTTATTTTTTATTATACTCACTGCATTAGCTACAAGTCCCACATCGTGTATCTGACCGTCGATCATAGCTCTTTTTTCGTGTTCTATACAGTGCTCAGATATTACAACAAATTTTTTGTCCTTCACTATTCCTGCAGTACCTATTACTGATCTTGTCCCTACATCCAATGCAAATACCACATCCTGTGGGTTTATTCCCTTTAAATCCATAAGTATTTACCTCTTTTTCCATTATTTAAGGTATCATATTGGCAGGAATATACTCCTGCATCTAAAAATATTATAAGTAATTATAAAATATTTGTAAAATAAAAATGAGAATATAATTTTTTATAAAAAAAACAAGATATACTTGCAAGAAGCAGATCTTGTTTTTCGAAACTTAAAATCTATAACATAGAATTAGATATTATCAATAGTTCAAATAATCTTCAGTAAAATTATTTTTATCCCAGGAATGGTCTTCTGATATCTGAGATCCACTTATATTAAAATATCTATATATAATTTGCCCTGCTCTATCTGGAACTGGATCATCCCAGGTTGTATCTATATATCCAATTTTACCATCAAGCATAGCCATATTCCACACATGAACTCCTCCCCCGGCAGTTCCCCGTACAGCTATAGATTTTATACCAGACATTTCTGCCATCAAATTAAATGCTGATGCATATCCCTGACATACACCTGTACCATTAACCAGAATTCCATATGCTGTATAATCCTGTGCAGGTATTGAATTTTTTGCATAACTGTCATAATCATATTTTGCGTTACTTACAATATAGTCGTGTATTGCCTTTACCTTTTCAGTTTCTGTCATATCAGGCTTAATTATGTTAGAGAGAACTAATTTTGCTTTTTCAGCGGCTCTATTTTTCATATCTGACAATTCAGTTTTTGAAAATCTATAATTAAAACTAATGCTCCCACTATTTGAAATGCTGTAACTTTCAACATAATCTATATCGGGATTCTGTTCAAGCACCATCTCCACAATACCCTTGGGCATGGCAGATGAATTAGCATTGTCATATAAAAATTCATCCTGACAATTTGAAATTGCAGCCTTAATAGCCTCGTACCAGTCTTTTTTGCCATTTAAAAGAAGCCTGCCTGTTTTATCTGACAGATTGGAGTTAGCCATGATTCCCTTCAAGTAGCTTTCAGTCTCCGGTGTAACAACGGAATAACCACCATATATCAATATTTTATTCAGTTTATTCATACTCATATTATAATCAAATTTATCGTCAATTAAAGCCATTCCAAGATTGTTTTTAGCAGCTACTATGGAACCTGAGAGACTATCTGCAAAAACTCTGCCGCTAGCTACTGCAAGTCCATCTATATTATTTCCCAATGTTCTCAATATATTGGTATTAAAATCTATTGGAGTATTTCCATCTATCCTTTTTACAGTAATGCCCATTTTCATGAGTTCATTATCCACATTAGATGGGACAACGGCATTTCCTCCCAATATTGTTACATTGTCTACATTGAGCCTCTTCAAAAGATCTTTTGTTGTAAAATTCAATGAATTCCCATCTGTAAATAATACAATATCATTTTCCTTACCCACATAAGGTAAAGCAGCCATAGCATATTGAAATTTATACCCTGTAGTCAGAAATACTCCTCCAATTGGTTTGTATTTTTTGACTTCTTCTCCAATCCTGGCTGCTGTTTCATACCTATTTAACCCACTTAATCTAGTTACACTATAACCTAGATTCTTTAAACTATTTTCCACAGCACTGCTTATTACTCCAGTTCCGCCAAGCAAATAGATATTTTTTGCATTAAGCCTTTTTATTTCATCTGATATCACTGTGGGTATGTAATTTGTATTTGTCAAAAGTATAGGTGAATTTAACTGATAGGCAAGTGTTGTTCCTGCAAGGGAATCTGCAAATTTATCATCCCCCTGACCACTAGAAAGGACTACATTTTCAGAAGTACTCCAGTTATTTTTTGAGATATTAGCTGAGGTTTCATATCTATCTTGTCCACTTAAACGTGTCACTTCAGAAGCACTGACTTTTACAATTGGCACTAATAGTATAAATATCATTATTGCAGCAAAAGCGTATATTTTTTTTGAAGTCCTCATATATATTTCCTCCCAGCATCCTTTGCATGGTATTAAGAATTACTTGATTTATGGGAAACAATTATTATGTAAATTCAAAAAGCTATAGTGCCAATGTTTTAGCACTATAGCTTATATATAAATATAAAGTTATAAAATCATAAACATCAGCAACCCGACTATCATGGCTTAAACAGCTTTAGACTCGCAGCTTTGCGTCCTCCATTTTCATAGAGTTTGCTATTTATAATGTAATTTTTAATTCTATTTACATTAATATTATATACTTATATTTTTATAAAAGTCAAGAATGGCTATGTTAAATATTTTTAATTTAACATAGTCATATACGTAGAAAAAAGTACATTGACACCCCAATAAAGGCCAGTATATACTAAAATTATATAAAAAGGAGGTGTAGGCCCAAACCTAACGTAAACTCTTAAAAATACAGGAGGTCATCAATGAAAAAATTTCTTCTATGCTTTTTTGTAATATTTACCATAATTTCTATCAATCCACTCAATGTTTCAGCCTCAGATGAAGTAGATCTGTCCAAATTCAACATAGAAACTACAATAAAAGAAGATGGTTCCATTGATATGGTGGAATTTATAACCTACAATTTCAGTGGAAAATATAATGGAGCTTATAGAGACGTATCCATTAAAAATACGGACGGCATGTATAATGTAAAAGTATCCTATGTATCCAAATCCGGACAGGAAACACCCTTTAGAAAAGTAAATACTGCGGAAAATGGAGACGACAATGTATTTCAAATATTGAAGCAGGATACAGATCTATACAGGATCAAAATCTACTCCCCTTCAAAGGATGAAGAGAAAACTTTTAAAATAACCTATACCATGAAAAATGTTGCCACGAAGTACAAGGATACAGGTGAATTTTTCTATGAATACTGGTCTGATTACAATGAAACTGAAATAGATAATCTAAAAATTCACATCAATATTCCCGATATTGCAGAGGATAATAATATTAAAGCCTACTATCACGCCGTTTCATCTGGAAATGCATCTGTCAAAAATGGAAGTGTGGATTACAGCTTTCCCCATGTTAATTCAAAAGAACTGGTGGAAACCAGAGTGCTTTTTCCGGCAAGTTCAATTCCACTGTCTTCCAAGATAAGGAATGAAAATGCCCTGAGCAGAATTCTAAAGGAAGAAGCAGATTACAGAGAAAAACAGCAACAGAAAATAGCCCATGCTATCATGATAAAAAAGATATTTAATTATGTAAGCATGATTTTAGGACTGCTTTTTATCATATTCATGTTTCCGGTATGGAGGAAATTCAGAAACAATCCCCAGGATATATACAGCACCTACTCTCCCCCAGAACTTCCTGAAGAATGTACTCCTGCAGTGGCATCTTACATGGTAAAAAGAACTGTAGACGGAAGAACTACATATGCCACAATACTTGATTTATGGAGAAAGGGTTATTTAACCATTGAAAAAACAGAATTTGAAAATAGTAAAGACAAAGTTGATTTCTCAATCAAAAAAGTTAAAAAAGCAGCGCAGGAACTTCTAAAACATGAGAGATATTTTATAAGCTGGCTATTTGACACACTTGGAGATGGTGAAACTGTCACTACATCAGCTATAAAGAAATCAAATGAAAGCTCTTCTTTTTATTACGATTTTCAAAAATGGTCAAAACTTGTAGAGGAAGAAGTCAAGTCAAGAAATTATTATGACAAAAAAGCCAACAGCGCCGGCAGATGGTTAATCCTGTTTTCCGTTATAGGCATAATTGTTTCTATTGTATCTCTTGTTTTTAAAGCTTATTTTGGAGTATTCAGCTTGCTTGTATCGATCTTCGTGATGATCTGCGGTATATACTATTGTATTAAAAGAAGTCCCTACGGGCAGTCTCAATACAATAAATGGATAAAATTTAAAAACTACATTAAAAATTCAGATTTTACTTATGATGCCAGCACAGATTATATAGAATCCTACATTCCCTATGCGGAAGCACTAAATATGGAGAGAAACAATATGTCAAAGCTCAGATCATCCTTTCACAATCCTTCGCAGAATATGGGCTGGATATACTATTACCTCCTCTTTGACAGCATGAATTTGAACAAAAGTGAACAATTCAACTACTATATATACGATTCCTTTGGAACTGGTTCTTCTGGAAGTTCAAGTTCTATTTCAGGCAGTTCAAGTTCAGGTAGTTCCGGCAGTTCCGGAGGCGGAGGCGCCGGTGGATTTTAACTGACTCGGCTAAAAATTGCCACTTCTACGGATCTATTGATATTGGATTAAATAAACAGAAGGTAGTTCACTGTTTTCTTACACAGTCAACTACCTTGTTTATATTATCTTTTCTCGTAAAATCCACTGGCTTGTCATAAATGGCAAGCATACCTTTTTCGTCCTCCGTCAATTCTTTTTTCCCTTTTATCTTCCATTTCAGCAGTGTCATGAGCATTCTGTCAAAAGTCTTCAATTTACTATAATCAAAGCCGCCTCTCATATAAAAGAAATGTATGCGTTTTTGCTGCTCCGGGGTGAAATTTTTATTTCTTATCTCATCCGCCGTTTCTTCCCTTGTCGGAGATGCACCGGTTGCAAATACAATTATCCTCTTGTCCTTGAATTTGTCTAAATTTTCCAATATAAACTTTATTCCGTTGATGCTGACAGCATATAATCCTCCACCGTAGATAACAGTATTGTAATCTGCCAGCATATCAGCAGTGACCTTCTCAAATTCAAAAATATCAGCAGACAGTTCTTCCGCAATCCAATCGGCATATTTCTTGGTGAAACCCGTTTTTGATTTATATATCACTACAGTTTTCATTATCCACCTCTCAAAATATAAATTATTCTGTTTTTAGAAAATATTATTTAAATTATACCATAGTGTTCTGATCAATCCAAAAGGATTTTTTCATAGTCATGTAGAATTATTATTAGATGAATATACTATAATTATTGGAGGAGAATAAATGGGATTATTCGATGGAATGATGGGAAATGCCTCAGAAATTGACGTTAAAGAGGTGCAAAAGGAATTTGATAATATACTTACAGCTTCAGAAAGTGTTGAAAAAGCTTACAAATTGATCCGTGACATGTTTATTTTTACTGATAAGAGACTTATACTGATGGATAAGCAGGGAGTAACCGGGAAAAAAGTAGAATATCATTCAATTCCATATAAAAATATCACTCACTTCAGCATTGAGACCTCAGGACATTTTGATCTGGATGCCGAACTTAAAATATGGATATCCGGAAATCCAGAGCCTGTACAGAAACAGTTCAACAAAAGCCTAAACATATACGAAGTTCAAAGTGTACTTGCACAATATGTATTGGAATAGCTTTTTATGGAACAATCCTCCTGAACAATGGGACTGTTCCATGATTTTCCTTTAAAAATACTATGCAATATTGTTAAATATACAATTCTGAACTTTACTAATTAATTTTGGTTGTATAAGTGGATATGTCCACTTTCTAGGGAAGTTATCAAATAAACATACTTTTCTATTGTGATCATTATTCAGTTAAATCACCTTCTATGTTTTTAATTATAGCAGTTTGATCTGGCAAGTCTCCAATTTCAATGCTTATTTCTGTGCAATTATCTATTAAATTTTCATTAAAGTTCTTAAGATATTGAAGTAGATTATTATCATCAATGTGGCTATCTTTATTTACAATAACAGACATTTTATTTATCTTTGAAATTTTCAATTCTTTACAACAACTATTTAAGCTCTGTGATATTTTACTCAGTAATATGGTATCATGCATGAAAATCATCTCCCCAAATCTGAATATATTTTACTATTAAAATATATTCAGATTTACTTTGATTATGAATAATATTTATACATAATTACCTTCCAGGCTGGGCGCATTAAATCAAAAAATGGATTTAATCATTAAACACTTCATGTCATAAAATGAGAATTTATTTACTTATCAATATCTTTAAATTGCGGGCAAGCAAATTATAATCTTCTACAAAGTTGATTGTATCCAATTTTCTATAAGTTGTTTCAGGTAGTTTATCTAATTGGGTTCCTGCCAATATCATTTCAGTCTCGCAAGAATCAAATTCCGCAATATCTTCTATATTATAGACATGTTTTCTATTAACAGGACAAACACTCTGGCATCTCATGCAGCCTATCAGTGAATTATGACAGCTTGAATTCATCCATTTTGGAAAACCCCCTTCATTTTCGTTATACAGGGTAATACATTTATCCGCATGTATTGGGAATCTGTCATTTGCTATCGCTCCTCCAGGACAATTTTTCAGACACAGATTGCAATCCTTACATGCATCCATAATTTTATTTTCCTGCCAGGTATTATTTTCACAGGGCATATCTGATATGTATACACCAATCCAATAAAAACTGCTTTCATCATCTATATAGCATATATTATTTCTACCGTACGAGCCCAATCCACTTCCTACTGCCAAAAGCTTGCAGGGAAGATTGATTTTTACCGCTCTAAAATTTATACTGCAAAGTACCCTTTCAACAATTGAAGTCACTTCAATTACTTTTTTCTGCTTTTTTTCAAGTTTGCTGTTTGTATTGAACAGGTACATTGGCGGCATGATAACAGGCTTCTTTTTCATTTTTATTGTAAAGTATATTCTGGACACTGGCTTAGGTACATTTGATAGAAAATTAACCGATAAGCTATTGGAACTTAGAGATTTTTTGAGTCATGCTGTAAATGATTTGTGTACTAAAAATACAATTTGTCAAAAAGATATAGATGAAATGAACAAATACCTTGCTTCCCTTTCTTTTTGTAAAGTTTTAAAAAAAGAAGAGGAACGATACATTTTAAATATCATTCCTGATAAATCCAATTTAAACCAGATAATATCTAAGGTGATTTTGTCTTTTGTTGAAATGATAACAAATTACGATATAAAGCGTATAAAAATTTGTAAAAACCCTGAGTGCGGATGGATTTTTTATGACGAAAGCAGAAATCACACACGAAAATGGTGTGACAATACCTGTGCAAGTCTCATGAAAGTACGTAAATTCAGAAAAAGACATACAATAAAAAAAGCATCCAATTCTGGATGACTAATTTTATTATTTATTTTTAAGTTCTTATAAGCTGTACTTATATTTCAGAAAATATCTTAATATATTCCGGTGAAAGAGGCAGTACATTGTCAAGGATACTGTCCACTATTTCATCAACATTTTCATCTGTAATCTTTATGCCTTCCATGTCATCTTCTTCATCTGTAATCATGTTCTGCTCTCTAAAATTTTGTTTCTCATATTCACTGGGCATGTTTTGCATTTTTTCAATAAATTTGTCATATTGTTTTTTGTAAATTGCTCCATAGCTGTCATGCTCCAGTGCCTCTGAATTGCTTATACACTTATTTGACAAATAAATATTACTTTCAGAAAACATAAGATTTCCGTACACATAAGCCCTCATGCAATGTTTTCCATCACTTGTAGGCAAATTCAATTTCTTGTTTTCCTTTTGATGTATATTGAATTTATAGTCAGACTGCTTTCTCTGTAGATAACATTTAGAATCCAATTCCGACAATTTTTCAGTTACATGTTCAGATATATCTGATTTGAATTTCTTTATGGTATTCTTAACTGTAATACCCATATTATACCTCCTTGTTATAATATTGATCATGTGCTTACTTACTATTATATCACAATACTTAAAACAGATACTCCTGTAAAAAAGAGCTGATCAGCCGGTAAAATTTGCGCCAACTTGTGTATTCATGGCATATGGCGATTCCAACTATGTTACAGGACAGATTTTGCATGCAAATGAAGATAAAAAAAGTTGAGAACTTGCCATCCTCAACTTTTTAATCATTTTATCTAACAGCTTTCCATTATTTTAAAGTCCATCAGCGCTTTTTCCACCTTTTTAAATGAGGGAGACAATTTTGCATAAGTGCTCTTGCTTCACCTTCCTCCATACCCTTTTTCTTCATAAAGGGAACACAGGTTTCAATCATCTCTTCCATTGTTATGTCCGGCTGTTTAAAAGCTCCATTTTCATAACAATATACACAGTATTCATGATTTTTGCTGCTATCGGCATCAGTTCCATAAAGTTCCTCACTTAAAGGCATCCCGCAGCTTTGACAATATTTCTGTTCCATAATACATTCTTCTCCTTTCATATGTTGATACAACTATTATACAGGAAAACTCTGACATCATTATGTCATGTTTGAATTCAATTATATATGTCAATTATATTTTTGCACTTTTCTTTTATAATCTCCCTTATATATGGTGGTTCCAGCACTTCCACATATTCCCCATAGCTCAGTATCATTGAATAGATCCAGCTGTCCTCCACAACTTCAGTATTCACTATGATACTGCCGTCTTCAAGAAATGTAATTTCATTTTCATCAAAATAATCCTGTATTCTGTACCTGACTTTTTCTAAAAATTTCAGTAAAATTTTTACAGGAACTTTCTGAGGCATCTCGGTCTTTGCATATTCACCATATGAAATTCTTGGTTTACAAATTTCCTCATCCAAAATCTCCAGTCCATCCATTCTTGACAATTTAAATATCCTATAATCTTTTCTCAGGGTACAGAAGGAAAACACATACCAGGAAAATCCTTTAAACACGAGAGTAACAGGCTCCACTCTCCTAAAGATATATTCTCCTTTGGAATTTCTGTAGTTGAAGCTTATACATCTGTTTTCCTTTAATGCTTTAAATATCATTCTATATTTGATATTTTCCTTTTCGGATTTCTTAAATCCCCAGGGAAGTGTATCTATAAATATCTGTTTAAAATACAGATCAAATGTGCTCTTTTTATTATGGGGTATTATGCTTTTAATTTTTTCCATAGCCATTTCCACATTTTTGTCATCAAGAACTCCATTTATATTTTTCAAAGCTTCCACTATGGATATCATATCTTCCAGTGTCAGAAACCGGTGATTTATTTTATAATTGTCCAAAATATGAAACCCTCCATTGTTTCCCTGGCTTGAAGCTATTGGAATTCCAGACATATTGATTGTGTCCATATCCCTGTATATGGTCCTTACAGAAACCTCAAACTTTTCAGCCAGTTCCGCCGCAGATATCTTATCCCTGTTCAAAAGCATCACCACAATTGCCAGCAGCCTGTCTATTTTCATAAATTATAAACCTCATCTTGGAAATAATGTATGGCCACGCTCTACATTATTTCAATTTCCCTTTCTTCAATATTCAAGGCATTTCCTCCAATTTTAACTTCATTGATCTTTCCACTATGAATAATTACACTGGCTAAAATTTCAGAAGGCCTATTCATACAATAACCTTGTTCAAAAACTAAATCTTTCATATGATTTTGTGATATAATTCCATATCTATATAAATAGCAGCTCAATGCACCTGTAGATGTTCCTGTGGCAGATTCTTCATTGATATTATAAAAAGGTGCAAAATTTCTGCAATGAGCAGTGGAATCCTGCTTTGTTTCCAACGTAAAAAGATGATACCCAACACAATTCTCTTTTTTGCAAACATATGAAATCTTATCAAAATCAGGCCTTATACTGCATAAATCCCCTAATGATTTAATGGGGATTAAAATATCTTTTAATCCAGTAGATACAATTTGGATTGGAATATCATCCATAATTTTATTCTGGCTAATATTTAGAGTATCAGCTATATATTTTTTATCCAATATTTTGTGAAATATGGGCTTACATTGCTCCATATAGATTCTATTATTTTTTCTATATTCTATTTCTAAAATACCGGCTTTTGTTTCCTGAGTATATCTGCCAGCATCAATAATACCTTTATCTGCAAGTAAACAAAAAGTTGCAATAGTTGCATGTCCACATAAATTTACTTCCTTGTTAGGTGTAAAAAATTCAACTTTAAAATCAGCATTATTGGACTTCTTTACAAATGCAGTTTCTGAAAAGCCAACCTTTTTTGCAATCCGCTGCATATGTTCTGACAGCAGAGAATCCGCATTTAAAACAACTCCCGCAGGATTACCACCTGTATTTGTTTTGGCAAACGCATTAAGCGTATAAACTTTTATTTTCATTTGTTTTCTTCCCTCGTGAACTACCACCACTTATAGAAGTGGATGGCTTCTTAGTCAATATTCCTAATGGAACAAGTTTACCTAAGCTCTAAAGGTCGAACCAACCTCAGTGTATTACCAAAATTATATGGCTAATTTCAGCAGATTTTTGCTGGCGTTTATATCCCTGTCATGGTGTGTGCCGCATTTAGGGCAAATCCATTCCCTGAGTGCAAGATTTTTTACTTCTCTATTCTTATATCCACAAACTGAACATAATTGACTACTTGCATAATTACTGGGTGCTACTATTATTTTTCTGCCGTACCACTCGGCCTTGTATTCCAGCATTCTTCTGAATTCACTCCAGCTTGCTTCGCTTATTGCCTTTGCCAGCCTGTGATTCTGCTGCATATTTTTAACTTTCAAGTCCTCAATAACTATAGATTGGTTTTCTCTGATTAGTTTTATTGATAACTTATTTAAGAAATCTGCCCTTTGATTCACTATCTTCTCGTATAATTTAGATAATTTTAACCTAGCTTTTTTTCTGTTATTACTACCCTTTTTCTTCCTTGATAGGTCCCTTTGAAGTTTGACAAGCCTTCTCTCTGATTTTGTCAGATATTTTGGGTTGGCCTCTCTATATCCATCTGAACATATTGCAAATTCTTTTAGCCCCATATCTATTCCTATTTTTTTACTGACTTCAGGCATCTTTTTAATCTCACAATTAACCAGTATAGATATAAAATATTTGCCACTCGGCACCTGGGATACAGTACAGGATTTAATTATTCCGTTGAATTCTCTATGCTGTTTTATCTTTATCATGGATTTTAATTTAGGTAATTTAATATGTTCATCTTTGATATAAACTGTCCCATTTTGATTATTGGTTGTATAATTGTTATAGTTACTTTTCTTACTTTTGAATTTAGGGAAACCTATTGATTTATCTCTAAAGAAATTTTTATATGCTTTATTTAGATCCATTTGAGCATTTGCCAGAGCAAGACTGTCAACTTCTTTAAGCCATTCAAATTCTTTTTTATACTGTGCCGGGGTAGGATACTTAATCTTTTTAATATCCAAATCTTTGTTTTCCTTGTATGATTTAATTCTATCAGCCAGCATTTTGTTATATATAAATCTGACACAGCCAAAAGTTCCAGCAAAATACAATTTTTGTTCTTTGTTCGGGTAAATCCTGTATTTATAAGCTTTTAACACATTTTCACCTCATTTCATTCCTTGATTTTCAATGTACTCCTTAACTATATCAATTGGAACACCACCAGTTGTTATAAGGCAATAACTTTTACTCCAGAAGTACTCTTTCCATAATTGTTTTTTTATTGATGGGAACTCCTTTTTTATAAGTCTGCTGCTGGCACTCTTATAAGCATTTATAAATTTTGATATATTTGTATTTGGTGATCCTCTAAACAAAAGGTGTACATGGTCTTTATCATGATTCCATTCGCATAAAGTAATATTGTATTTAGGGCATATATACTCAAATATTCCCTTTAGCCTATTTGATATTTTATCATTTATTACTTTTCTCCTATATTTAACAACCAGTACTAAATGATAATTTAGCAAAAATACTGGATGATTATTTGTATCTAAATCCATTTATTTTACCTCATTTATATATTTACCACTGATTTTAGAATATATCATATATAATAATTCGTCAAGTAGTTATTATTTTAGGCATCGAACCTAAAATAACAAGGACTATTCATCTCCCACTTATAGAAGATAGGAGAATTACGCCCTTTTTGTTAAATTGAAAGGGCATATATACTCCATAGGGAATGGCACAAAAAAGAAATACAGATAAAACTGTCCTCAAATCAAGTTTTCCTATTTGCGGTATGAAAAATGCCAGTACACTATATACAATAAAGCAAATAATAAAAACCACTAAAAAGAATGCATACTTGGCCTCCACAATTGAACTTCTGGTATATGGAGCTGCACATAACAACGCATCTACCTCGGGATATTTAGCCTCTGCCAATGAGACATATTGATAAAGTATAAGTTCTGTAAAAATGACTGTGGACAGGAAAGAAACAAGTCCCGTAAACACAGGAGCACGCCATAGAATGAATAGAGGAATTGCGGCCGACACAAACAGCATGATCACAACATATCTTTTGGCCAGCAAAAAATCCTTTTTAATGAGATGAAACAGCATTATTATCCTCTCCTCCCCCAATATAGGCCAGCATGATATCTTCAATTGTAGGCCTTTCAACTAAAATGTCCTTCATGTTTTTTTTGACTTCATATATTTTATGGGTAATCCCTGTGAAACCGAAGTCCGTTGCTGTCAACTTTAAAAATAAATTTCTGCTGCTTTCATCAACGTATCTCTTATCCCCTTTTATCAAGCGATAATTATCAAGTAAATAATCCTTTTCCTTCTCAAATAAAATTTCACCCTTATGTATGAGAATAATCATATCAGCTATCTTATCCAAATCGGATATTATATGAGTAGAAAAAAGTACACCTTTTCCTCCCCGCTTCATGTAATCTGCCATTATATCCAAAAACTGGCTCCTAATTAAAGGGTCAAGTCCGCTGGTAGGCTCATCCATAATTAGAAGTTCAGCACCATGAGACAGTGCAAGGGTAAGTGCAAATTTCATACGCATGCCCTTTGAAAGTGTAGAAATTTTTTGACGCGGATCCAGACAAAATCGTTCCATATATGCTCTATAGTCCCTTTCACTCCAGCCTGAATAAGCAGGTGAAATTATACTTTTCATCTCCGCCATAGTCAGTTCATCATAAAAAAAACCCTCATCGAACACTACTCCAATGCGATTTTTCAGTTCATGCTCATTATGTTCAATATCTTTTCCAAAAATTTTTACACTGCCGGAAGTCTTTTTGGACAACCCAAGAATAGTTCGTATAGTGGTTGTCTTACCTGCCCCATTGATTCCTATAAAACCTGCAATACAACCCTCCGGCAAAGTAAAACTAAGATTGGAAAGTGAAAAATTTTTATAGTACTTGTTTAGGCCCTCAACTTCTAAAATATTGTTCACATTCACTCCTCCTCATACAAAATATCCATCATTTCATTTAATTCCTCTTTGCTGATACCCAGCATCTTAGCTGTTTGTATCATATCCTGCATTTTTTGTTCCACAATGCGCCGTTTTGAATCTCTCAGCAATTCCAAATTTTCTGCTGAAACAAAAGTGCCTACCCCCACCTGACTTGTTACAAAACCTTCTTGTTCCAGTTCATCATACACTCTTCTAATAGTCAGCACACTGACTTTCACATCATTGGCAAAACTTCGAATGGATGGAAGCTTATCACCTTCAGCCAGTTCTCCTCTAAAAATTGCATCTTTAATTTGATCTTTTATCTGTTTATACAATGGATTGTCAGATGTATTTGAAATTAATATTTTCATATCATACCTCTTTTTTCAATATCTTTAGTGCCAATGTATATGTATATAATACACACTATATACTATATACACTATTTTGTCAACAAAGTTCAAATTAATTGTTTAACAATTCACCTTTTTTTCTATTCTATGAGAAAATGCCAATTTAAGTAAAATAGGCGTTATAATTGTAGTTAAAATTACAACAATTAAGGTTGGAAGAAATATTTCCTCCGTAATTATTCCCTCCTGAAGACCTATATTGGCAGTAATTATAGCAACTTCCCCTCTTGAAATCATACCTGTTCCAATTTGAATCGATTCACTCCTGCTCATCTTAAGAAACCTTGCGGCAGCACCACACCCTATCAGCTTTCCAAATACTGCTGTGACAAACATAACTATGGTAATAAAAAGCACTTCCAGATTAATTCCCTTTAGATTTGCTTCAATCCCAACACTGGCAAAAAATATAAGGGATAAAAATCCTGACGAAATTGCCTTTATGTTTCTCTCCAGATATTCCTTATAGACAAATGATGAAAACATGAGGCCGCATATATATGCACCGGTAATAGCCGCTATACCCAAAACCTCGGCAACATATGCCACTAGCAGGGTAGAAGCTATGGAAAAAGTAAGCAGTTCCCTGCCTGGTTTTATATGCTCCTTGAATTTATTTATAAGTTTGGGCAGATATACTACTCCGATTATGGCAAAAACACAAAATAAAGTTATTTTTATAAATACATACGCAATGGATAATGCTTCTGCAGCTCCGGCACTTGCCCCAGCTCCAGGGCTTTGACCTACTGCAAGAACTACAGATATGAGAATAAGCCCCAATATATCATCTATAACCGCTGCACCTAGAATATTTATACCGGTTCTCGTGTTCAGCTTTCCAAGTTCCTTGAGAGTTTCTACTGTAATACTCACACTTGTAGCAGTTAGAATAACCCCTACAAATACATTCTCCAAAAAATTGTCAAAAAATAGATATGCGCTTAAGGTTCCAAGTACAAGTGGAAGTACTATACCTGCTGTGGCAATTATCAATGAAGAAAATCCCGCCTTTTTAAATTCTTCTACGTTGGTTTCAAGACCTGCAAGAAACATAATCATAATTACTCCAATGTTTGACAAAAGCTTAATATTATCATCATACTGTACAACATTCAACATAATTGGACCAAGTACTACACCTGCCATCAATGCTCCTAGAACTTCAGGCATTTTCAGCTTTCTGCTTATAATACCCCCTATCCTTGTAAATATGAGGATCAACACAATATCCAGCAACACGTTTTCCAATATAATACATCTCCTTCCAGACAAAAAAATAGAAAGCCCTTAAAAGGACTTTCCACCCCAAAAGTCATATTCTCTTGAAATCAAACAGAAATTTGATTCAACCGAAATGAAATATCTAAATTTATTAATAATACTATTTTAACAATAACATATCTGAAAACATTATTCAATAATTTATATATAATTGAAAAGCAAGAAAAGGACTAATCTGCCCTTTTCAGAATTTAATGAAGCATGCCATATCCATGAAGGACAGCTCTATTGACAACATCAATCTGGAGGCTTTAAAAACACTGCTTGATACTGACGTGTAGTCAATACAGTGGCGTAACAATCTGAACCTAAGGATTACTTGATATGGTTTTCCTGTGAATTGATTAAAAGAAATTTACAAATTGCCCTGTTGGCTGCCTTAGGATTATCCTGATTTGAGTTATGACCGGCGTTTTTTATCATACACAGCGTACAATTGGGCTCACTTTCAGCCCAGGAAGCTGCAATTCTTTGAATATTTCCAGATCTATCCTCCTCTCCGCAAAGAAGCAGCACGGGTTTGGGAAAACGGATATGCTTCATCTTCACGCAGACATGTCGTGAGGGATATCATAACCTCGATGAAATCCCTCTTTTTCATCTGTGAAAAACATCTTCGTACATATTCCTTTACAGCCTGGGTGTTACCACAGGCATTAGCGCTTTGATCTATTAGCATTTTCCATGGATAACAATAAAGTATAGGTTTTGTCAATTTCAACATAAGTCTTTCTGTTATAGACAGCCTGCCAGTATTTCGAGTACAATCAATGAGCACAAGTTTTGAAATCAGTTCCGGCTTTTGGTACAGTACCTCCTGGGCAATATTTCCACCCATGGATTGACCTATTAAGACTGTACTTTCAATCTGATATATTCTGCATAATTTAAGGAAATCCCCTAGCATATCATCAAAGTGAAATTTGTTTCCAGAGTCAAGTTTTGACAACCCATGACCGCGTGCATCCCACAACAATAAATTGTAAGAATAATCGAAAATTGTTAATTGAGGTTCAAACATCCTGTGATCACAACCTGCACCATGCAGAAAGATAACATAATTTGATGTACTGCCCGGCCTGTACCAATAATGTATATTACATCCCTTGTTTTGGAATATTTTATGCTGTAAATTCACCATCATGCCCCCATGTAATCAATTACAATCTTTTACAGACATCCTCAGCCCATTTTTTAGCTTTTTCCACATTTTTTTCCGGATCATTTTTAAGAGGATTTTTGAACTCAATTTCACCTAAAAATTCATTTCCTTGAAGTTCACTCTTCATGTTTTCAAAGGTTTTTCCATTACCTCCACCGTTGCAGCTAAACAGAGCTATCTTCTTGTGTTTTAAATTTGTGCCGGCAAAAAAACTTCTCATGGCAGGAGCAAAATTTCCGGCCCATACTGGTGTTCCAATAAACAAAACATCATAATCCTCGGCTTTTATATCATAAGGCAGAAGTTCCGGCTTTTCCTTAGTTATAGATTTCTTGCCGCCTATCAGATATCTCATCTTGCTTTTGGGATTTATATCTTTTTTAGGCTTTATCTGCAGTATGTCACCTGATACAGCTTTTGAAATAGCTTCGGCTATGAGCTTTGTATTTCCCTCAAGTGAGTAGTACACAACGAGAACTTTATTTTCCATAACAGTATCTACCTCTTTTCCATTTACTAAAGATTCTTCTATCTACATATTATAATAAGTGGCTCAAAAAATCCATTTAAATGCAAAAAAAAGGCCTTTATTCAGGACCTTTTTTAATATTGAACCATGAAATTATTTTTTTGAAAGTATTTTGTCCACTATACCATAGTTCACAGCCTCCCCTGCAGACATAAAATAATCCCTTTCCATATCTTTTTCTATCATTTCAAGTGGCTTGCCTGTTCTTTCACTGTATATTCTGTTAATTTTTTTCTTGGTTTCAAGCAGCCACCTGGTATGAATTTCTATGTCCGTAGCCTGGCCCTGCATTCCTCCATATACCGATGGCTGATGTATCAATATCTCACTGTTTGGAAGTGCATACCTTTTCCCCTTCGTACCTGCCACCAGTAAAAAGGATGCCATACTGGCAGCCATGCCAATACATATAGTTGACACCTCCGGCTTTATGTACTGAATTGTATCATATACCGCCATCCCTGCAGTAATGGAGCCTCCAGGGCTGTTTATATAAAAATTGATATCTTCATCGGGATTTTCGGATTCAAGATACAAGAGCTGTGCCACAATGACACTTGCCGTTGCATCCGTAACCTCATCATTCAGCATTACTATCCTGTCCTTTAGAAGTCTGGAATATATATCATAGGAACGTTCTCCCGAATTTGTATGTTCAACAACAACTGGTACATAACCCATCAAACCACCCCTTTACTATATTTATGCTGCCATAAAAGCAATACTATTATTTGGATCCTTCCTGAATTTTCTGGGAGGCACTCCATAAAGTTTTTTGAATGCTCTTGTAAAAGATTCCTGTGAACTAAATTGATATTTCAATGCTATATTCACAATCTTGCTATCTGTATTTACAAGCTCCCTGGCAGCTTTTTCAAGTCTCCTTCTTCTTATATATTCAGCTACAGATTTTCCTGTTGCAGCATGAAAGATTCTGTGAAAATGAAACTTCGACAGAAACACTTTCCCTGCAATATCTTCAAGTCCTATTTTTTTATCCAGATTATTATTTATATATTCAATGGATTTTCTGATGCAGGCATTATAATTCATCCAAAATCAACTCCCTCCTCTGGACTTTTCTATATTATATACCAGTCACCAACGTAATTCCTGTCTTTTTTTGCTCCTCTGCTATAAAAGCATTATCTTTGTTCCCTGTGCACAATAGAGATTTCTTAACTTTCCCTTTGTAATACTCTTTTCTTTACAAATATCAGACACATAACCATACATATACCTCCTAAAACAAATACCGTTATTGACGAATACATATCAAAATAATAGAACACCTTTTCCCAGGAATTTCCCATAAAGGCACCAAGGGAAACCAACAGTATGTTCCACACGGTACTTCCAATTGCAGTATAAAGTAAAAACAGGAAAAAGTTGATTTTTGCCATTCCTGCAGGAATAGAAATAAGGCTTCGTATTATAGGTACACATCGTCCAAATAATATGGCCTTTTTGCCACGTTTTTCAAACCATTTTACCGTTTTAGTTATATCACCTTTTTTAAACCCCAAAACCCTAAATAATTTTCTGTTAAATAATCCTTCCAGTCTTTCAGGTGTTAATAAGCATCCAATAGCATATAAAACAATTGCCCCCAACACAGAACCCATTGTTGCAAAGACCACAACGCCAGCCACATTCATATTCGTATACGTGGTCATAAAGCCACCGAAAGACAATATAATTTCTGATGGAATAGGCGGAAAAATATTTTCCAGAGCAATTAACAAACATACCCCTATATATCCAGCCTGATTCATAATTTCAATAATCATTTCTTGCATGACAATACCTTCCTTCTTCTTAAATTACTAAATAGTGTTAAGTATATATTTTTCAAAAAAGGCGCAGTATCCAGCAGATTTATACTGTACCCTTTATGTTGATTTTTTCACCTTTTCATCATCTTTAAAATTATTTTATTTGCAAAGTAATATATAAACATTAAAAAAGCAAATCCCATGGAATACATTAACGAAATCCATCCAACAGCAGAAAACCAAAAACTTGGCAACACTACATCAAGAATAAACATTATGGCACTTAGCATAAGAGCTGATATTGCATAACCAATTAGATAGATATGCGATGAAATCCAAAGATAATTGCTTTCTTTTGACAAAGAATTAAATTCTTCAACCTGAAACTGACTAATTGCATACTGTACAGCTTCCTTTTTTGATTTTCCATTATGCATCAAGTCTTCTACAAAATCATTTAAATATGTTTTCAATTCATCTTTATCTGCTTTATTCATTGACAACGTATTTACATAGCTGTCAACAGAATCCCTTTGTCTGTACAGAGAGTTTATGCTAATATGTGAAACATAATTAATAATACCCCATACAAAAGCAATGGCCATAGAAGAGCCGTACATAATCCACAATACAGTATTATTGGCTGCCGGATTCAAAGTATTGTAATAAAGAGAGCCTATCATTGCCAATACGGACATTGCTAATAACAACGGAAAATGAATATCCTGAAAATTAAAAATTTCTTTTAATAACTTATTCATTTAATTTATCCTCCTAAACAAATTTGTTTACAACTTCCACTGTTTTTTTCCAATCATCTTTTAATTGTAAAAGCCTTTCTCTTCCTTTCTTATTTATCTTGAAGTATTTTCGTTTACCGCCATTAGATTTACTTCCAAAATAGGAATCGATAAACTCCTGCTTTTCAAGACGTTTCAAGGACAGATACATAGTGGCCTCCAAAATTTCGAATGTACCACTTGTTGTTCCTTTGATTATTCTAGAAATATCATAGCCATAGTTGTCTCCTTTTTCTAAAACACTTAATATAAGTATATCAATAGTACCTTTCAGCATTTCTTTATTCAAAATATCACTTCCCTGCAGCTGTTTCATAGTAATTTTTTCTTTTGAAATTACTAAATAGTATTAAGTATTTAATACTATTGTATCATTAATACTTAACATTGTAAAGTACTGATTTTAAGAAAGTCAGCATGGAATCTTTCAATACCTGTAATAAAGTCCACGCCAAGATAATAATAAAAACATCCGAAGGAGTTACTCTCCTCCTGATGTTTTAAAGGTTTAGCCTTTGGGCAAAAATCCATCTGATCTTCTAAACTTCTTCTTAAAATCATTCAAGAATGTATAAACAACTGGTACAAATAACAGTGTCAGCAACGTAGATGTAATTAACCCTCCAATAATTGCAAAAGCCATGGGTGCACGGAGTTCCGATCCCGAGCCATTGGCCAGTGCTGTAGGGAGCATACCAAAGATCATTGCCAAGGTGGTCATGATGATTGGCCTCAGACGCGTACGCCCTGCTTCAATTAAAGCTTCCTTCAAATCCATTCCCCTGCTGTAATTTTGTTTTGTAAAATCAATAAGCAAAATTGCATTTTTAGTAACCAAACCCATCAACATTATAACACCTATCATGGACATCATGTCCAACTCTTTATTGCCAATAAGCAGTCCTAAAATAGCACCTATAATGGCAAGCGGCAGTGAAAGTAAAATGGCAAGCGGATCTATAAAACTTTCAAACTGAGCTGCAATTACAAGAAATACAAATAAGACTCCCATGGCAAGTGCCGTAACCAATCCTGTCATTCCCTCTGTCATCTGTTCCTGAGTTCCACCGGTAGACAATTCTATTCCGGCTGGAACAGGAGCTTCACTTCCTAATTTGCTGGTAAATGCCTTGTTAAACTCGCCCTCTGACACTCCCACATAATTTGCCGTCAATTGAATTTCCCTTTCTTTATCGTATCTGTTAATGGTAGACGAAGAAGTAGTAAAAACTTTTTTAGTTACCTGATCAATTGGAATCATATCCTTGTCCTTATTTGCACTGGGCACATAAATTTCGTTTAAACTGTCAAGATTATTCCTATCGGCATCCTGAAGCTCTGCACGAACATCATATCTGTCCTTTTGCGTTTCATACTGGCCCACTACAGTTCCATTGAATAAAGTACTTAATGTGCTGGAAATTGTAGTTGGGCTTACTCCCAGATCAGCAGCCTTATCACGATCCACATCAAAGTTCACTTCTGGTTTCCCAGCCTTATAGCTAAGACTTACATCCACAGCTCCAGGAGTATTTTTCATTGCTTTTTCAGCCTTCAGGGCATATTTCTGAAGTTTTGCAAAATCATCGCCCTTGATGTGATATTGAACTAACTTACCTGGAATAAGGCCTTCGCCTGCAACAACCGATAGATCGATTCCAGGAATATTTTTCAAATCCTTCCTCATTTCTGCTCCGATTTCATCAATGCCCTCTTTCCTCTTCTGTTTATCAGAAAGCTTTACAAGCAGAACAACTTTATCCGCTTTAACTGTAGAATATATGTATTTTACATTTCTATTCTTTTTAATAATACTTTCCATACTATTATTAATTTTTGAAGCATTATTCAATGTGGAACCTGAATCCAGATTTGCTTCTATATTAAGTTCTCCAGTGTCACCTGTCGCAATAAAACCTGTATTCAGCTTTGTAGCCAGCAGCAAACTCCCTATTAACAATATCAACGGTATTATTATAACTAAAATTCTATGGTTCAATGCTACCTTTAAACCCCTGGCATAAAAATCGGCCAGTTTGTCAAATGCTTTATTGAAATATTCCAGAAACTTTCCTAATACAGGTATTCTCTTTTCTTCACTTTTCAGATATTTGGAAGACAGTAGTGGTACTGCAGTAAAGGCTACAAATAATGACACCAGTACGCTGGCAGCAACAGTCAAGCCAAACTGTACCAAAAACTTTCCCACCAGGCCGTTGATCATAGCAATAGGAACAAATACTGCTACCAATGCAAAAGTGGTGGCCATAACTGCAAGTCCTATTTCAGAAGTAGCATCTTTTGCCGCCTGAATTGCACTTTTGCCCATACGCAGATGACGTACAATATTTTCAATGACAACTATGGCATCATCTATAAGTAGTCCCACAGCAATTGACAAGGCCATTAAAGATACTATATTAAGCGAAAAATTCATAACCTTCATCACCGCAAAAGTGGAAATTATAGATACTGGAATGGCAATTCCAGCAATTGCAGTACTGACAAAATTTTTGAGAAACACAAAAACCACAACTACCGCCAGTATGCATCCTTCTATCAATGTTTTCTGGACATCTTGGACTGAATCACGTATGGATGCTGAGTTATCACGAACAAGTTCAATTTTAGCTCCTGACGGCAAATTTTTTTCAATATCAGTGAGTTTCTTCTTTACAGCATCAGCTACCTGCACAGTATTTGAATTGGATTGTTTGAGAATATCAATACCAATTGCCTCCCTGCCATTATAAAAAGACAAACTGTCTCTCTCCTTGCTACCGTCTTCGGCCTCTGCAATATCCTTGAGTCTAATTTGGCTGCCGTTGCGGGTGGTAACTAAGATATTAAGAAAATCATCCACATTCTTCACAGCTGAACTGGTTCTCAGACCTATTTCCGTATCTCCATCAGTTATCTTGCCGCTTGACACATCAATATTATCACTGCTTAAACTATTGGTAAGTTCTGAAATTGTAATGTTAAAGGAATTCATCTTTTCTTTGTCAAGTTTTATATGAATCTCCCGTTCCTGCTCTCCATAGGTATTAACGGCTCCAACACCATTTATAGTCTGCAGTTTTTTTGTAATATCATCATCTACCAGCTGAGACATTTCCTTACTGGACATAGAGCCGGTAACAGCCAGAGAGACAATAGGTTGTGCATTTGCATCGTATTTTGAAACCACAGGCTCATTAATATCTTTTGGCAAATCACCACGAATATTGGATAACTTGTCTTTTACATCCTGCAATGCCTCAGCTGAAGATTTGTCCAATTCAAACGTAATAACAGTATTAGAGACTCCTTCCGTTATAGTTGAACTGATATGCTGCACACCGGATATCTGTCCTACAGCATCTTCAACTTTCTTTGTTATTTTTGATTCAATTTGATCCGGAGAAGCTCCAGCTTGAGTTATTGTAGCAGATACAGTTGGAGTATCAACATTTGGAAACTGGTCAACAGGTAAATTTGCATAACTAACTACACCTAAAGTCAATAGAACAATAATTATTACTGTGGCAAATACGGGTCTTTTTAAACTGACATCTGTTAAAAACATATTTAATATGGCCTCCTATTCCGATACAATCTTTACAGCATCACCATCTTGTAAAGTGCTTACATTAGTACAAATAACATAATTACCAGCCTGTATACCCGATTTTATTTCCACATTATCTTTATCAAATTCTCCTATGGTTATATTTTGTTTTTTTGCCACACCATTATCATATATAAATACATAATAGTTTCCTTCAGTTCCCCCTATTGCTTTCAATGGCACTGCAATAGCTTTTTTTGTTTCATTGGTAGCAATTTCCACATTTCCAAAGACACCAGGTTTGAGCTTGCCATCTTTATTGTCAATTTGAACTTTACATTTAAATGCCCTGGAAGCAGGATCTGCAGCTCCATCAATACTTTTAACGGCTCCATCATATTCCTTTAAACTATCGCCATCAAGTTTAAACTTAACTTTGACTCCAGGTTTTACATAACTCAAATCACTTTCTCTTATGTCTATGACAGCATATATGGGAGATATTGTCTGCACTTTTCCCAAAATCGTTCCTGGACTTATGTATTGGCCTACATTGATATTTTTCCCGGTTATAACTCCACTAGTTGGAGCTGTAATAACTGTATCCTTCAATGATTCTTTTGTATTATCCAAATTTGTCTGAGCTGTATGTATATTAGCAGCCTGAGCCTGGGCAGAACTGTTTGAAGCTTGCGCACTGGCTTTTGCTGATTCCAGAGCACTCTGTGCTGTTTTTAGCTGGGCCTGGGCATTTTCAAGATCAACTTTTGCAACTGCTCCCTGGTCATAAAGAGCCTTTGTCCTATTATAGTTGTTTTGGGCAGTTTCCAAATCGATCTGAGGCTTGTTGACTCCAAGCTGTGCAGAGCTGGCTGTGCTCTGTGCTGATTTAAATTGAGCCTCTGCTGCTGCAAGCTGTGCTTCACTTGATTTTATATTATTTCTAATATCAGTGTCATCCAGTTTTACCAAGATTTGTCCTTGAGATACGGTTTGTCCATCTTGAAATAAAACCTGAGTTACCTTGCCAGTCAATTTACTGCTTATATCCCCTTCCTGAGATGTTTCCAATGAAGCATTAAAAGACTTATTTGATGCCACCGTATCCACGTCTGCTTTGATTGCCTCTACAGAAACTTTATCTGTATTACTCGAAATTTTTGAAACTTTTTTTTCAGCTAAAGAAATGCTCCCCATAGCTATCACAACACCAACAATAACTAATGCAATCACACAAATTTGCTTCTTTTTTTTAATACTTTCAATTATCATAGGAATTAACTTTTCTTTTATAATCATTTTGCCCTCCCGCATAAATAATTTGACAGTCCATTTAATTCATTGAACATACAGTGAATTAAATTACTTTAATAAAAACCAAATTAATTATTAAGCTAGTTTTTCCATGAATTTATTGTAAAATCCACTAATCTTTTTATGTAACTATCATCATTATCATCCTGCAACATATTGGCTTCCAATAATTTTTTTATATAATCATCACTACTATCCTGTGACATATTGGCTGCCAAATGATTCATAAAAACAGTACTGAAGACTACAGCCCAAAACTGATGTGTAGCCATATCAAAATCCAATTCTTTAATTTCACCATTTTTAGCTCTTCTCTTTAATAAATCAATTACAGCATTCCAGATCTTAACAAATGTATGTAAAATCAAGCTATTTATTTCTTTCCCAAATAAATCCTTCTCATGAAACATAATAACAATTAAATCACTGTCTAATTTAAGAGTTTTTCTAAAGTTTTTACAAAAATAGAGCATAACTTCATTCAATGTCATCTCGTCAATTATTCCATTTAAAGTTTCATCTACACATTTAGTCAGGACTTCACAGCCTTCTTCAAATATGGTATGCAAAATTTCTATTTTACCATGTGGAAAATAATGATAAATCAATCCATCTGCCATTCCTATGTTCTGAGTAATGGAACGAACAGGAGTATTGTAATATCCATTTTTTGCAAATAACTTTTTAGCCGAATCCAGCAGTTGTTTTTTTCTCTCAATAGCCTGCAAATCCCTGCTAGTCAATCGTTTTCCAGTATTACGCATATAATCCTCCATTTCATTCACTAAATGTTCAATAAAATAATTCTAATATTAAATTTTACTAAAGTCAACATATTCTTCATATTATTATAACCTATACATTTATACCTCTTATAGTGTTTGAAAAAATTCTATACCTTTAGTTTCAATCAAGTATTAGCTTTAGTGTAGATAATGCATTCAAACAGTCTTCTTTCTCATCTGTCAACATTACCTGGATTGATGTTCCTAGAAGTGTTCCCAATATCAGCCTGGATGATGAAAGTGAAGAATATGTTTTTAATTTTTCATGATCTGTAGAGTTATTTACTATATACTTTTCAATTAATTTAGTTAACCCGTCAAAAAGCTCTTTAAGGAGCTTTTTTAGGGATTCTGACCAAAGTGCCATACTGGCTAAATCAAAAAGAATTTTAAACAGTTCAGGCTTGTTGATCAGCATTTCTTTGAAATATTTTATCAGATATACTGAACTTTCACTTCCTGTAGTGCCTTTTTTTAAATTATCTTCAATTTCATTAAAATATTTTTTAGATAACATTTCCACCACTTTTTTGAATAATCCTTCTTTATTCTTATAATAATAATTCAACTGACTTAGAGCAACACCAGCTTCATTTGCAATATCTCTTGAGGAAACATTGGCATATCCTTTTGTGGATATACATTTAAAAGCTGCATTCAATATTCTTTCAGCCTGGTCAGTATTTTTAACTTTTTCACCCATTTGATCTCAACTCCTACATAGCTTACATATACAAGCTACCCGATTGGCAAATTAAATAATTTTACAAATATATATTACCATACTGGAATACATTTTTAAATTGGAGTTAGATATTCTTTTATTGAAGGTATTTCATCATAGTATCTTTTAACACTTCTAATTTTGTCTTTTGTAAATTCATCCTTTCCAATTTTTTCTGTGAGTTCAAATAATCTATCCACATTCTTTTCAGGGTTTTGATCAATTATTTTAAATCCGGCCTTTATGGTCATTTCTTTTATACTCTTGTTAAAATTGTCTAAATTGAATTTCATATAAAAATCCTCCTTGAGTTTAATAGCAAAGCCATTTTACTAATTTATATTCTTTTTTGAATTTACTGGCTTTGTTGTTGCATTTGCTTCTTTTTTTATAATGAATTTGTTCATGAACATCTGCTGAAATATCTGATATATATTGCTTATTATCCAGTAAAGTCCCATTCCTGCAGGTACCTGAAATGAAATAAATCCAGTCATGATTGGTGACAGTAAAAGCATGTTCTTCTGAAGGGAATCCTGCATTTTATTTTCAGATGCAGGCATATCCTGTGAAGAATATTTAGCAGATATATAGGTAGTTATTACAGCTAAAATAGGTATTATCATTAAAGTCATGCCATGGGTATTCATGCTGTGAAAATTAGTTGTGAGGTATAGTATTAAATAATTTGTCAATTATGGAAGAGTTCATTCCAAACATATACCTCAGGGGCTGGGATATAACATAATAGAGAGAAAATAAAATGGGTATTTACAGCAGCAGAGGAAGACATCCTCCTGCAGGGTTTATGTTATTTTCCCTATACAGCTCCATCATATGCTGATTTAACTTTTCGTTATCATTTTTGTACTTTTCCTGGAGCTTTTTCATTTTCGGCTGAATTTCACCCATTTTTGAAGTTGATCTGTACTGCTTTATATACAGCGGAAGCAGCAATGTTCTTATAATAACTGTCAGCAGAATAATGGCAATTCCATAATTTTTAAATGACAATACTTCATATATGAACCTCAAAAAGTGCCCTATGGGGTATGCAATAAAATCAAACATGGTAGTTTATCCTTTCTCATCTCTTTTAATATTGTTGTTAGGTATATATTTTTTCTATCTTTTTAATATTGTTTTTGTTATCTTTACCGAGGGTTTCTGTGAAAGCACAGTATTTGTCTACAAGAGATACTATTAATGATTCTCTGTACTTTGGCGGTTTTAATGTCAATGGCCACATGTGTTTTGCTATTATGTCTTTTTCCACATCATTTAAATTAAAATACATGTTTGCATTTTTTAATGCTTCAGCAGGGTGCGTAAAGGCATGTAATCCATTTTCAGGCTTTGATGTATGCCAGTCGTATAAAAATAAATCATGAAGCAGGCCTCCTCTGGCTGCAAAACGATAATTCAGGTTTAAATATTTGCATAGTATATAGCTCTTGTAGGAAACATTAATGCAATGTTCAAGGCATGACAAATTGCTGTGCTGTACGAAATCTTGCATGGATAAGACAACAGGGCTGGTGATTAAGTCTTCAACACACTGTCTGTATTCAGCATTAAGATCAATTTTAGAATATATTTTTAAACGCAATTTTGATTTTATAGATCTTATCATTTACCACACCTCTGATATTCTGGTTTGCTATTCCTAAAATTAAAATCATTATTCTGGGGCATGCCTTCAGGAACCTTTCATATTTCATTATTTTATTGCAGTAAATACCTACAGGAAAATTTAAGTGGTTTATAATTATATGTCTAAGCTTCAATGCATCGATTGTGGATTTTACCGTATCCAGCATAAAATAGATCATTAAAAATAATACAATATAAGTTTTAACCTTGTCACGAACATATAAAAATGCTGAGGATGCCAATGGCTGAATTATTTGAACTACCAGAAATGCAAGTATTCCCCACAACAGCGAGTATTGTGGACATATATACCCTCTGATATTTGCATAGTTGTCACTGTAATCCCACCATTTGCAGTTAAATAGTTTTTCCAGAATAAAGCCAGTTGCATATTCCAATAATGTAACAACAATAACGGATAATAAAATGCCTACAAATATAGAATAATTTTCAGAATAAGTGTCTATCAGTGAGGATATCTGCAATACCAGAACAGCTCCAAGGCCGTATATCGGGCAAAAAGGGCCGTTTAAAAAGCCCCTGTTGACAAAGCTTTTTCTATTTATACTTGCGAAAGTGGTTTCAATTAACCACCCCAGAAAAGAGTAAAAAGTAAAAAATAAAAATAGAGTACCGTAATCATTCATAATATTTCACCTCTAAGCATATCTAGTGTACAAAGTATTATTAAAATATTGAATAATTCGTACGTTTGAACGAAAACATTTTATCATATACATATGTATATAGTCAATTAAATTTTATTAATTATATATAAACAAACTGTTAAATATTTGTAATGCTAATTTCTATTGCATCAATACACATCTTTTTAAATAGCAGCTACTTGGAAAATTATTTTTTACAATTAGGAGACAATTAAAGGATGAATTTAACACATACATAGTCCATAATAGAAATTGTAGTAAATATTACATGCATGGAGTAAATTACTATTTAAAAAATCATTATAATTAAATGCTCATTGTATACTTAAAAATATAAGAAAGGACGGTAAAAAATGAATAAAAAAAGATTGCTGACTGTAACTCTAGCTTCGGTATTGATAGTAGCAAGTACAGCAGCAGTTGCTTTTGCAAGCCAATATTCTGCCAGTTCTACTAAAAATGTTGTGAAGTTGGCAAGTGATAAAGAGAATTCAACTCCAAAGGCTGCTGCTTCAAAGACTGTAACTTTAAACACTGATACTGGAGAAATTATTTTGACAGATACAGATCAAGCTGAACTTACCGATGAATTGAAAAAGATGGAAAATGGAACTATAAGGAGTAAGCCAGAAGCTGTTCAAGATCTAAAGGATTTAATCAATGATCTTAAAAGTGGTAAAATTAAATTATTAGATATAAGTGATGAGCAGGCTGTTAAAACTGCCAAAAATGCAATAAAATATTACACTGGACTGGATGTAGAAGAAGTGATTCGCAGGGATGGCTTAAGACCATATATCACCAGATACAATAGTCCCTATGCCTGGGGGCCGGATATATTAGTGTCTTTTGATGGTGAGGGCAACACCAAAGATAATATTTCTGCTTCAATATCAGCTGTTGATGGAAAAGTCTACAATGTTACAGCAATAATTGGCCGTTATCCAAAAGTCAATATTGATAATGATAAAGTTAATGAATCTGCTGCTTCGTTTCTAAAGGATAAAGGTTTTGGTGCTAATTTTAAAAGTATAGCTGTTGATAATGAAAAAGCTTCAGGAGGTATTGTGGGAGCAAAGGCATTATATGAGGATGGAACTGAAATATTGATGGAGTTTAATGCATCAAATAACTCTGTTATTAACTTTACTCATTACAATTTAAAGACAATGAAGTTCGCTAAGTAATTATTAAAAGCTATAATAGGCAAAATAACTTTATATATAAACAGGATTCAGGCATCAGATGGGACTTTTTTATATTCTATCTGATGCTTGAAAATTGTTATCCAGGGTTCGGGAGGGTTTTAAATGATAAAAATATTGATTGTAGAAGATGAAGTCCCAATATCAAATCTCATTAAACTAAATTTGGCATTGGCAAATTATGAGTGTAAACAATGTTATGATGGACAGGAGGCTTTAAATATATTGAAAAATGAAAACTTTGATTTAATACTTCTAGATGTAATGCTTCCTAAAATTGATGGTTTTACGCTTTATAAAAAAATAAAACCATTGGGATTGCCGGTGATTTTTTTAACTGCAAGAACTTCTGTTGGTGATAGGGTAAGCGGACTCAAAATGGGGGCGGATGACTACATAATAAAGCCCTTTGAAGGTATTGAACTGATTGCAAGAATTGAAAATGTATTAAGACATTACAATAAAAATTGTAAAATACTCAAATACAGGAATTTAGAAATAAATTTAGAAGAAAGGACAGTAAAAGAAAATGGAAAATTGATAGATCTTACGTTAAAGGAATTTGAACTTTTAGCATTTTTAATGCAAAACAAAAATAAAGTTCTTACAAGAGAACGCCTGATAGAAAAGGTATGGGGATATGATTATATTGGAGAAACCAGAACTATAGACAACCATATTCAAAAATTAAGAAAAAAATTGGCCATGAGAGATAGCATAAAAACCGTATTTGGTTTGGGATATAGAATGGAGGAATAAATGAAGCTCTGGGAAAAAATATTCATAAGTATTTTACTCGTTTTTCAGGTATTCTTTATTTCTTCAAGTATTTTTTTGATTAATAGAAGTTTTAATTCAAATTTGGACAATGAAATCAATTCTGGAATAAGTGAACAAAACAGACTTTGCATTTCCCTGGCAGCAGATATGTATCTAGCTAAAATGCATCAATATCCGGACAATATCCAGAAAAAGTTTAGTAAAGAGGATACAGACTCCATTGTAAGTACTTATATAAGTCATTTTAAAGAAGGAAAAATATTCATAAATGTAACAGATAAAAATGGAAATGAAATCATCACTAATTTTAAAGTAAATGCAGACAAAACAAAAAAGCAATTACATGCTCCCTTAAATAAAGTTTCTTATGTAATAAAAGATGTGAAGGGTAAATCCTATTTATTTATAGACAAAAAAATTAATTTGAATGACAATGATTATAACATTTCTTATATAAAGGAAATATCTTATATATATGAAAATGAAAAATTCATGTTTAACCTTTTAATGAAGTTAAATGTGTTCTTATGTATAACTTTAGCAGCAGTAATGATAGTATTAAGTAAAATTATTACAAGACCTATAAATGGATTAATAAAATCCACCAGAAAAATATCTGAAGGAAATTTTAGTGAAAGAGTGGAAATAGATACGGATGATGAAATTGGCCTGCTGGCCGAAAATTTTAACAATATGGCTGATGTCATAGAAGATAAAATAAAGGCTTTAAAAAATGTGTCACAGGATAAGCAGAGGTTCATTGATAATTTGACACATGAACTGAGAACTCCACTAACTTCCATTATAGGTTATGCAGATTTTTTACGAACTAACAAGTGTGATGAAGAAACTTCCATACAATCTTTAAATTACATATACAGTGAAGGTAAAAGACTGGAGAGCTTATCTTCTAAATTGATGGATTTAATAATTCTCAAAAAAGAAAATTTGGATATAAAAAAGGTAAATGTAAAAGAACTTTTATATGAAATACGCAGTCGATTAACTCCCAAATTAAAGGAAAGCACTATAGACTTAAAAATTGTTTCAGGAGATTTTTATATGTCAATTGATAAAGAGCTTATGATAATACTAATAAGCAATCTTGTTGACAATTCAATAAAGGCTTCTAAAAGTGGTGATGAGATTCATTTAAAGGCATATATGGATGAAGACCCTATTATTGAGGTTGAGGATATGGGGGTTGGAATTTCTAAAGCTGACATGGAAAAGATATTTGAGCCTTTTTATATGGTTGATAAATCAAGGGATAGGCGTAATAATGGGGCTGGTTTAGGACTTGCATTGTGTTCAAAAATCGCTGAAATTCACGATGCCAAAATTCATGTGGAAAGTGAGCTGGGTAAAGGCACTAAAATAAAGCTTCGTTTTGTAAATAACCGTGACTTATCAGGCATAAAATTCGGTCATAATATTATCTAATGTATATTCAAATCAGCTTTTCAGGAATAAATCCGGAGGAAATCCTCTTTACAAGTATATAATCAAGTGCCAGCAGAGCTCCGCCTCCTACAAGCATCACAGCTTTGCTGAGCAAAAGTACCCCTGTCATCTGGCCCACCAGTAAAAGAATTACTGGAATGAGAAGAAAGCCGCTTACCTGCTGTGCTTCCTGGAAGGTTTCCGATTTTGCAGATACCATCACAGTAAATGTAAGCGATAGTAAATTAACTGCAGGTGAAATCCAAAATATGATTATAAGCCATTTTATATCCGGGAAAATAAGTTTTCCAAAATAGATGAAACCCCCGATATTAAATATTATGCCAAAGATTATAAATGAAATAAAGGTAATTATGTAAGATGGCACAAAGACACCTAAAATCTTGGCTCTGAGCAGCTGTTCCATGGATATTGGCGTATAAAGCAGAGATTCCATGGTCTTGTGTTCCTTTTCTCCCACAAAACTGCTGGCTCCGATAACTCCTGAACACATTATTGGAATTATAAGAAAATATGACGGAAACATAAAGTTCAGCGATACTTTTATTAAAAGCTGGGCAGGAGCATATGCACTATATTCTGAAGGCAGCTTTTTTAAAAGAGGAGCCATTTTTGTAAAGGTACTTGAATCACTTTCAATAAAATTCGCACCGATAAGTATTGCCAGAGGTATGATTACAATCAAAACAATTGGCACAATAGTCATGGGAAGAATAACCCGCTTTGAACTTGTTATTTCATTTATATCTTTATATATCAACGCTTTTTCACTTTTATTAATCATTTTTCAAGTCACCTCAAACTTATAGTGTTATATCATTGGATATACCCTTGATATATTTAAAGTACAGCTGCTCCAGGGACCATTTCTGCTGTATTGCCTCATAGATTTCCCCGCCGCCTGCCAGTATATTCTGTATTAGAGTATTAGCATCTTTGTCCCCTGAAATAGACTTGCTGTATGTGCCATTGCCTTCATAAATGAATCCAAATTTTTTCAAAATATTCTTTCCTCTTATCTTCAATTGAAGAGCTGCATTTTTCCTTGAGGCAAGCTCATCAAAGGTACCCAATCCAAGGACATATCCATTATTTATAAAGCCGTATAGCGTACAAATATCCTCAGCATATTTTAACTGATGTGTGCAGAGAAATATTGTAACCTGGTTTTCCTCAGCAAGTTCTTTTATAAGCCTTGTAACATTCAGTGCATTTTCCGGGTCCAAACCGGAAGTAGGTTCGTCAAGAAATAAAATCTGAGGATTGTGAACTAATGCTACAGCCAGTGAAACCCTCTTTCTCATTCCCGTACTGAAAGATTTCACCTTCTTGTCTCTTACATCCCACAGCTCCAATCTTTTTAATATAAAGTCCACCCGTTCATCAAGCAGTTTTTCTTCCATCTCATGCATTTTTCCAAAGAATATCAGGTTTTGCCTGGCAGTAAGATTTTCATAACAAGAAGCGCTTTCGGTCATAACTCCACACAATCTATGAATCTCAATATTATTTTCCCCCACAGGTATTCCAAAAATTTCAGCATGCCCAGATGTGGCTGAAAGAACCCCGTTTAAAATTCTGACTGCAGTGGTTTTTCCCGATCCATTGGGCCCGAGAAAACCGAATATCTCACCTTTTGGTATGCTCAGACTTACACTGCTTAAAGCATTGACCTTTCCATCATAGGATTTTTCAAGATTTTCTATATTTATGGCATCCATCTGTCCCACCTAATTTCCCTTTCAATTTTTCAACAAGCAAATTGTACCGTTCATCTCCTTTTAAAGGTGAAAATGCAGGATTTTCAGCAACTGTATCAACAAAATTTTTCTTGATTGTCATATCATCTATGGGAGTATTTGTTCCGATACAATTATTATCCTCAAACCATTCAGCTACCTGATTAAAATATTCATTCCCTTTAAATCTAATTGGAAATTTAATTCTGCAGACAGTATCCACATAGCGCTCTAAAGCATCTATGGCCTTTTCTTTTTTCTGCTCCATCAAATATCCCTGTGCAGCAGCGATATGAATCCCAAAAACATCATTTGTCAAAATGTCCTTAAGCTGAAAGGAATCGATAATTTGAAGGCCCTGGGAATAGATCTTATCAAATAGAACTGGCTCTTCCACGTTCAGAAAAAGATAATTGTTTAAAAGCGTCAGTGTGCTTATTACATTATTGTAAAGCAGTATTTGATTCACGATTTTTGCCTGGTCAGTTTTTCCCTGCATCCTATATGCATTGATCAGTATGGAATCATCCCCGCTGTAGGGAGCTAATTCATTATCCAGCAGGCGAATGACTTCTTCACTGTTTCCCAGTACCATCTCTGCCAATGCTTCCTTGGTATTTGCATCTTTTATTTCAGAAATATTCTCCGACTCCTCTTTTATTCTCTTGCTCAGCAATATACACTGCTGAAAAATTTGTTTTTTCACCACTTCTGTTTTTGCCAGAATGGAATAATTCAATAATAATTGAATCATGGAAAGCAAAAATGGGAAACAGGAATAATACTTTTTTATCAATTTCCTGCACTGCTCTATGACTTCATCAAAAGACCTCACGGCAAATTCATGTGAAAGACCAATGTAGATTTTTTTAATCTCTTCCTTTGTAAGCTGTGGAGAATATCCCAGCAATTCATCCACTGAAATGTTAAAATAGGCTGCAAGCTCAGGAAGAAGCAAAACATCAGGATAGCATGATCCTGATTCCCACTTGGAAACAGATGCTTTGGAAACTCCAATATAATCTGCCAGCTGTTCCTGTGTTATTCCCCTCTTTTTTCTCATATGAACAATACATTTACCTATATTCAACACTTTCATATCTATCACCTCTAATAATATTTTATATGTTAATCTGTTTCCCGTAAATGGATTTGTAGTTGATTTTAGTAGAAAAAATCAACCTGGAGGAAACCTGATTTTATATATGATGAAGTATCAGAATTGCATTCTGATTTTGGCAGATCTAGTATTGATCTTGTAGTGCTTATAAACTTTTTAGCAATCCATTTATACCTTTTCAAGCTGTATTTTAACGATAGAGTCTATTTCATTTCTGGAGTTGCTTTCATAATACTCCTTAAGCTTTTCAGGTCTTGGTTAATGATAGCTATGGGTCAGTTGCCATGACAAAATTTAGAAATAAATGAGTAAGTTTTATTTATTTATAAAATAAAGTATTTTTATTATCCAATAAATACAATATTTTTTCTATTGAGACTGGGAATCTCCACAATCAAAGCTTGAACTCCAAACACATCTTTAATTAATTTTTCTGTTAAAATTTCTTCCGGTACTCCAAAAGTAACGACTTTTCCCTTATTCATTACATATAATTTATCACAATAAGTTGCTGCAAGATTTAAATCGTGCATTGCGGCAAATATTTCAACTTTCAATGACTTAACCGTTCGTAAAAGCTGTATTTGATATTGAATATCTAAATGATTAGTCGGTTCATCTAATATCAATGCTTTTGGTTCCTGAGTTAAAACTCTGGCCATCATAACACGCTGCTGTTCCCCTCCTGACAATGTATTAAAATTTCTTACGGCAAAATCAGCCATTCCTGTTTTAAGCAAAGATTCATGTGCCAACAAATAATCATTTTCATTATCTTGTTCCATGAGTTTTTTATGAGGTGTCCGACCCATAAGCACGACTTCTTCCACCGTAAAATCGAAATTTAAGTTATTCATCTGGGTCATTACACCTAATTTTTGGGCTGATTCTTTAGGAGTTATTGCTTCTAAGCTTTTTCCATCTATCCATATTATACCTTTATTAGGCTTTAAAACGCGATAAATTGTTTTAAGGAAAGTCGATTTTCCACTCCCGTTTGGACCAATAATGCCAACAAATTCCTTATTTTTTACTTCTGCATTAATATCACGAATAATCATCTTATTCCCAATTTTTACTGATAAATTTTCTGCCTTTATCTCCATTTACTCATCTCCAAACCCATAAGATTTTCTCATCATTAACCAAATAAAGAAAGGCCCTCTCCAACCATAGAAGTTATAATACCAATTGGAAGTTCACCATTTTTAAGTATAATTTTTGATACAACGTCACACCAGATCATAAAAATCGAACCTACAATCACAGACAAAGGAATGACATAACGATGATCTGAACCTACAATCATTCGAACAATATGAGGAATAACTAACCCGGTAAAACTGATAACACCAACTGCTGCCACTAAAATTCCTGTAACAGCTGCTGAAAAAGCAAGATAAATTTTACGGACATTTGTTACATCAATTCCTAAAGTAGTAGCTGATTCATCTCCAATTAATAAGGTATTCATAACACGAAATTGAGTTAAAAAGAATAAAATACAGATTATTACAATAACCGTTGGAACCAATAAAACTTTCCATGAAGAACTAGCCAAACTACCCATTGTCCAAAAAGTAACGGATCTAATTCCTTCAGAATCCCCTGCGTCGTTACTGCAAATTTGTATGGTTCATTCAGATTATGGATGAGAACGTGCAATCGTCTTGCCGCATCTTTATCAAGATAATCTTTTTCTAAATCTGATGTTGTGTATGTAAAATCCCCACCTATTCCCAGAGCCATCCGCTTTCGTTTTTTGGAAAGCGAGAAGTAAGTGTTTTTAGCAATCTGACAAAGCCATACGTATAATTTGCAGCTTCCATTGAACTTATCTATATGCCGCATGGCTTTGAAAAAAGTTTCCTGTGTAACTTCTTCAGCAATATCCTCATTACGACACAGAGCCAGAACGTATTTATATACACCGGAAAAGTTTTCTGCATATATTTCTCCAAAGTCTGTCATTTCACACCTCCCATGTATAAGACTCAGCTCCTGTAAAAGTGTTTCAAAGTTTTTGATTTTTTTCTATTTCAATACCAGCTAATTTCATTAAATATACAGCATTTCTCGTATCTGAAATTCCCTCTTTCAATTTATAGTCAAAATAAATCTTGTTATTCCTGTAATACTCGGAAAAATGATAATTTCTAATTTTTGATTTTCTATAATCGGCCATTTCACCTAACTCCAAGTCATGAGTGGATATAAATCCCAAATTACCTATTTTACTCAATTGTTTTACTAAAATCGTTGCTCCGGTATGCCTGTCTCTCGAATTGGTTCCTTTAAAAATTTCATCTAATAAAAATAGTATTCTTTTTCCTTTTTTTGAAGCTTCAACAATATTCTTAATCCTCAATATCTCTGCATAAAAAGAAGATATATTTTGTCCCAGGTTATCATTTACTCTCATACAGCTGTAAAGATCCATAATAGTACAGAAAAACTCCTCGGCACATACAGGAGCCCCGGCATATGCCAACACAATATTAATTCCTACAGTTCGCAAAAATGTACTCTTTCCAGACATATTAGACCCTGTTACAAGCATAACCGAATATGATTTTCCTATCTTCAAGTCATTACATATGCGGTTTTTTTCTTCCAGAAGAGGATGTCCCATATTCTTTGCTGTAATTATCGATGATCCAGCTGCAATCCCGGGCATACACCAATGTGGATTATCGTATTTAATAACTGCAATACTGCATAAGGCCTCTAATTCTCCTATTACATCAATCCACTCATGAAAATTGTTTCCCGACTTTATTTTCCATTTTTCAACAGAAATATTCCAGTAATATTCTATCATGAGTATTGGATTCAAAATGGAATACAATATATTACGTCTACTGGCTATGGACCCGCATATTTTAGAAAAGGCCTCTATTTGCCCATATGCACTTGTTCCATCATTACTGTAAAGCTTTTTACATAAGTTCACAATATACTTTGATTTAAATTCATGTTTCTCTATAAGTCCAATCATACTTTTATACATTTTTATGTCAGAATTATATTTTTCGGCAATAATTAAGTTTTTAATCCTGTCTTTTCTATTTATTTTTAGAATAATGCACTGAACTAAAATTAAACTGACAGGAACATAAGAAGGAACCAAATAAAATATTTTTGGTACAGTTTTGTAAACATCAAACAAAGCTGCTAAAATAAAATAGACTATTTTAACCATCAAAGTCAAAGTAGTTGCTGCTGTTACAGTTGAGAGAATTCTCAAAGCCCAAATCAGCTGTTTTTTTAATATATAATCTTTCCCCTCTTTTAGCCATGAAAAAAGTTCCTTTGAATTTTGTTTATTATTTGGAATCATTTTTCCTTCTGCTTCAAATTGCTGTCTAAAATAGATTTTATGTGCAAGCTCTACAACTGTGGACTGTCTGTCATATATATTTTGTTTATCCTGAGGCTTTTCTGTCAGCAATTTTTTTAACTTCTGTCTTCCAATACAAGTGTGGGCTGTATTTATCAATTGAAATAGAGAACCTTTGCCAAAAATATCGAGATCATATGAATAATTATGATTCTTATCTATAAAATCCCCGCCAATATCCTCAAAATTCCTCCATTCTCCATTTAATCGTTTTATTGAAGCTTGATTTACTTTAACCAGTGCAGCCGAGTGCATTATTTTAGTTTTCATATTTGTCTGTAAATAAGCTAGATAAAACAGCAAGCTGAGCATAATTAAAACTGTAAAATTAAATATAAAAGATTCTCTTAATATATACATTTCTATTAAAGCTATAAATCCTATTATAAAAATAATAAGTCTTAAATTACTTATACCAGCCATATATTTTTGCTGCCTTTTAATTAATAAATTGTACCTGTGTTTTCTTTTTTTATATTCTTCCAGTGCCGATAGCATTTTTAAATCCTCCCAATTTAAATCATATTTCATCTGCTTTTTTAAAGGGCTATAAAAACTTTTTTATCTAAATTCTTGAATATATTATAGTACTACCATTAGTTACTTTCATTTCAACTGTTTCCCTTAAATGGATTTACAGTTGATTTTATAATTAAAACCTTTTTAAATTGAGCAAATTCGCATATTGATATATTATTACAATTAGGTTATAATAAAACGTGTATTAAACATGTTTGAAAGTGAGGTATCAAATTGAACAATCCAAATAGTACAAAAGAGCTATTGATAAAAACGGTAGTAGAATTATTGCAGGAGTGTAGCGATATTTCAGAAATAACCTCGAGAAAAATAACAAAAAGAGCCAATGTGAATTTATCAACAATAAATTACTATTTTAATTCCAAAGATGAATTGGTAAACATTGCTGTAAATAAATTAATAGGAGACACTGCAGATATATATTTTCAAAATATGACAAGCAGCAGCAGTTCACCAAAAGATAAGCTTAGAAATTTCTTAATTAGTATTAGTGATATGGTCGTCAATTATAAAAAATATACAAAACAGATAATTCCCTATATCTTATTAAAGGAGAAATTCATTCAAACTATGGAAATACTGCCCTTAATCAGAGATTGTTTTGAAGAAAGCAAAAGTGATAAAGAATGCAAAGTTATTTCATATCAATTGATTTCATTTATGCAGCTGGTATTCTACAGAGCGGATGAATTTAAATCCTTCAGTAAAATTGACATCATGAATAAAAAGGAAAGAGATGAACTCATTGATATGGAACTGAATTTATTGATCAAATAAAAGTTGGAGGTTAATAATGAAAAAAACATTTGATTTATCTGAATATATGAGCAGGGGTATTGAAATTATAGTGAAGAATGTTTTGAAGTCATCTATAAAAAATCCAAAAGAAACTCAATTTTTAATAAAATATATGCTGTTGATAGCAGCTGCAAATAATAGAAGAAATATACTGGAAAGTGAGGGAGAACATATTCCTCCATTTTTAATGGCAAGCATTTCCTCCAGCTGCAATTTATATTGTAAGGGGTGCTATGCAAGGGCCAGCAGCTCCTGTGGAGATAACTTAAAGGATACTGAAATATCAGAAGAAAGGTGGGAACAGCTATTTAATGAAGCAAGAGAACTTGGAATCTCATTTATATTACTCTTAGGCGGGGAACCCTTGATGAGAAGAGGTATTATTGAAAAGGCTTCTTCTGTTAAAGAAATAGTTTTTCCGATCTTCACAAACGGAATCCTGTTGGATGAGGATTATATAAATTTAATTGATAAAAATAGAAACCTGGTGCCGATAATAAGCATTGAAGGCAATGAGTATCAAACTGACTCCAGGCGTGGGAAAAATACCTATAATTTAATAATGACTGCAGTGGATAATTTAAATAAAAGAAAAATTTTATTCGGATGTTCTATAACTGTAACAACTGAAAATATAAAAACTGTTACAAATGAAGGATTTATACAGGATCTTTATAATAAAGGAACAAGAGTACTGGTATTTGTAGAGTATACTGCGGTAATCAAATCCACTGAAAAGCTTGCACCCACAAAAAAAGAGCGCCTTTTGCTGGAAAAAAAGCTGGAGGAATTAAGACAGGCATTTGAAAGCATGGTATTTTTATCATTTCCAGGTGATGAGAAATACATGGGAGGATGCCTGGCAGCCGGGAGAGGATTTTTTCACATAAATGCCAATGGCAGCGCAGAGCCATGTCCCCTCTCTCCCTATTCAGATGTAAATTTAAAAGACTCCAGCCTTAGAGAGGCTTTAAAATCACCATTATTCAAAAAACTTAAAGATAACGAGATGCTGGTTGGAGAACATAAAGGAGGATGTACATTATTTAAAAAAGAAGATGATGTTAAAAAATTTTTAAGTACCTGATTGCAAGTATTATATACAATATTTGCTAAATATCGTTATTGTATTTGTAGACATCAGGAAAACAGATACTATAGATAATTTACCTATATGCTATAATTTCTAATCAACACTTCTTCGACTTCCCCTCTTTTAGAGGCAACACTGTTAATTGATCTGTTAGCATTGACTATTTCAATACTATAACCACTATAGAGCTTCCTGATAAATTCGGTATTACTGTTTGATAAGAGAAATCTTATCTTCTTTTTTTTTAATTCATCACAAACTTCCTTTAATTCAATTTGTTGCTCCCTTCTAAATCCTCCTGTGGTATATCCTGTAAAATTGGAACTGTGACTTATAGGATCATATGGAGGGTCAAAATATACAAATGAATTTTTTTTAATTCCTTTTAAAACTTCTTTATAATCACCAGATTTTATTACAATATCATTCTCATTTAAAAATTTGCTCACTGCCCTCAAAATTACATCATTAACGATATTAGGATTTTTGTACCGTCCAAAAGGAGTATTAAAATATCCTGCTTGATTTACTCTATATAGCCCATTATAACATGTCTTATTCAAGTATATAAACCTGCTGGCCTTTCTTACTTCTGACCAATTTTTATACTCCTTCTTTCTGTCAAATTCTCTCATTTTATAATAAAATTCTTCATCATTGGGATAAGTTTTTAAATATTGAATCAATTCCTCTACTTTATTTTTTATAACATTATACGTATTTATTAATTCAAAATTGTAATCATTTATAACCGCTTTTTTAGGCTGCAAATCGAAGAAAACAGCTCCCCCACCCACAAACGGCTCATAATACTTATAATTTCCTTTAGGTATATATTTACCTATTCCTTTAATTAACTGACGTTTTCCCCCAACCCATTTAACAAAAGGTTGAATTGATTTATTCTTCATAAATATATTTCATTCCTTTAAAGATAGATACTTTTATAAGAAAAAAGAAAGTGATGTATATCATCTGTTTTCAACTATCTGAACCTCCACTCCATTTGGATCCTCTATAAAAAAGAATTTAACTTTTGGTGATGGTGAAATAGGTCCTCTTTTAATGATTATACCTTTGCTTTTTATATATTTCATAGTTTCATCCAGCGATTTCACTTCAAATCCGATAGATATTCCCCTGCTTTCAATTTTAGAATTATTACCTTTATCATATATCAATTCAATTTTGGGTTTATCATTTTCTCCAATCATAGCAATATCCACCCCTGAATTTGGACTAAATCTACTAAAAATTTTAATTCCCAGCAGTTCATTGTAAAATTTCAAAGATTCCTCCATACTTTTTACGTTTAATGTTATCCAGCAAAAATTCATAATATATCAATCCTCCATATCATATTTTATATTTTCTTTATTTCTAATTATCTCTATAGATAACTTTTCTACTTCCTATTAGTTCCGTTTCCAACAAGCACTGTCAGAGCAAAATATATGTATTATCATCTCTGTCATCTAATTGACCTCCTCTACTTTTTTCAATTTAAGTGATTATGACGGGCTCTTTAATTATTTATATCGAAGAATGCTTTGAAATAATTCCCTGAAATCAAACATGGCATAAAGATATATTCCGCTGACTGCTAATGATGTTAGTAGTATACCATAAATTATTATAAATTTTATTTTAATGCTTTTAGTCAGTTTAAAATAGAAGCTGTTTTTATATTTTCTGGTAAAATCATATGTTTGGTAAATCCCTATTGCAAGAATAATAAGTAATGAAATTTTGCCTTTCAAACCTTTTATAGATATAAGTAAATACAATATAAACGGCAGCCCTATATAACATATAACAGGAGATATTGCTTCAGCTATATGACCTCCATCAAGGGGTTTTACAGGAATTAAATTTATTAAGTTAATTACCATGGAAGTGAAGCTCAACACCAAGAATGTAACATCCCCTGTAAAATAATAAATTGCATAGTAGATAAATCCAAATATGCCCCCAAAAAGTGGACCTCCTATTGCAACAATTGCGTTTTCCCTGCAGTTCTCAATATTTTCATGAACTATATATGCACCAAAAGGCGTAAACCCTCCAAAAGCAACTTTTAAATTCAAAAATTTTGCTGAAACATAATGCCCGGCTTCATGAATAAGTAAAATAAATAAATATCCCAATGCATAATAAAAATTAATGACAAATCTCAATACCAATATTGTCAGAGAAACTATGAATACATTAAATACTATTTTTCCCACACCTGGCTTTTTTATTAAATCCACACTGTCTTTCACATTGTAATCCTCCCCATCTCCTCATCAAGTATTTGTCAATTATAGGCTTAGTTTTCTTTTATAAAAAGTATTTACAAATCATTTCTCAATTTCACATATATTATAAAGGTATTGTCCTTGTTTTTCGCCCATACCTCTCCCTTATGCAATTTAACAATATTCTTTACTATTGCAAGCCCTAATCCTGAATTATTTTCATAAGAATTTCTTGACTTATCTCCCATGTAAAGCCTTTCAAATATCTTTCCAATTTGCTCATCTGATAAATCCTGAATGGGTTTATTTTGAAAACTCACTACTGTGTTTTTTTTATCTGAATTAATATTCACATATACACTGCTGTTTTCAACACTATATTTTACAGCATTGGACAGTATATTCTGAAAAGCTCTGCTTATGAGGTAGGGATCCACATTCAATTTCAGATCTTCCATATCATACTTTTTTACAAATTCAATCCCCGATTTCTCTGCCAAAATGGACATCTCCCCTATAATCTGTTCCATAATTTCAACTATGTTCACATTACACAACTCGGTTTTTACTTCACCGCTTTCCAGCTTTGAATATTGAAACAGATTGTCTATTAACAGCTTGAGCTTTTCCGCCCTTTCCAGAGACTTTTTACTGTAGATTTCCCTATTTTTTACGGAAGTGTTTTTGTCGTTTAATAGATACAGATAGCCAATCAAAGAGGTAAGAGGAGTTCTCAAATCATGGGACAGATTTGTCATCAATTCATTTTTAAACCTTTGAAGAGATTTTTCACGTTCCATCATATTTTTCAGATTGAGTGACATCCTATTTATTTCCTCTGCCAAAATTCCCAGTTCGTCACTGCCTCTTTTTTCAAGTTTACAGTTCAAGTTTTCCTGGGAAATTTTTACTATACTTCTGCATATATATTTTATATATATGGCTTTTTTGTAGGACCAGAAATAAATAATTCCCAGTGAGATCACAATTGGAAATGCTATTATATGCATATGCTTGAATATTTCATATACCGTAAAGCTGAATATAATTATTATAAAAAGCTCTCTGGATATACTTTTTAGGAAAAATTCTTTCATTTTACTTATCAATTTTATAACCTACTCCCCAAACCACTTTTATATATTTGGACTTTTCTGGATTTATCTCTATATTTTTCTATAAAGAGCACCTATAAACTATTTCTCAATTTTACGCATATTGTAAAAACATTATCTCTGTTTTCCGCCCACACCTCTCCCTTATGCAATTTAACAATATTCTTGACTATTGCAAGTCCCAATCCTGAATTATTTTCATGAGAATTTCTTGACTTATCGCCCGTATAGAATTTATCGAATATCTTACCTATTTGTTCATCCGACAAATCCCGAACAGGTTTATTTTGAAAACTCACTACCGTGTTTTTTTTATCTGAAGTAATATTCACATATACACTGCTGTTTTTCGCACTGTATTTTATGGCATTGGACAATACATTCTGAAAAGCTCTGCTTATGAGGTAGGGATCCACATTCAATTTCAGATCTACCATATCATACTTTTTTACAAATTCAATCCCCGACTTCTCCGCCAGAATGGACATCTCTCCTATAATCTGTTCCATAATTTCAACTATGTTCACATTACACAACTCAGGTTCTATTTCACCGCTTTCCAGCTTTGAATATTGAAACAGATTGTCTATAAATAGCTTGAGTTTTTCCGCTCTTTCCAGAGACTTTTTGCTGTAAATTTTTCTATCTTTTATGGAAACATCTATGTTATTCAATAGATACAGATAGCCAATCAAAGAGGTAAGAGGAGTTCTCAAATCATGAAATAGATTTGTTATCAATTGATTTTTAAATCTTTGAAGAGATTTTTCACGCTCCATCATATTTTTCAGATTAAGGGACATTTTGTTTATTTCTTCTGCTAAAACTTTCAATTCATCACTGCCCCTTTTTTGAATCTTATAGTCTAGATTCTTCTGTGAAATTTTTACTATGCCTTTGCATATATACTTTATATACTCAACTTTTTTATAAGACCAGAAATAAATAATTCCCAGTGAGATCACAATTGGAAATGCTATTATAAATACATGTTTGAATATTTCATGGTATGCCCCTGAGTTTTTCCATGTAACAAGTACATATTTATTTCCTGAGATATACAAATCATATAATTCATATACTGTTTTCCCAATGTGATCTTTCACCATATGCTCTCTTAAAGAATCCAAATCCATATACCTGTCTTTTATTCCCTTTGATTTCAAAACTATATTGCCTTTCATATCAGCAAGCGCTATGTTTATATTATTCAACTGTGCAAGATTATCTATATAGTAATTATTTTGGAGGTCGGTGGATTTAACATACCTGGTAACCTGTACATAAGCATCATTTGATGCATTGACAAAATTCTGGGTGTTATTTTTATCAGAAATTATAATTTGGACAGAAATAGCTATTCCAATTACTAATATTATAAAACTGAATATGTTTATTATAAGAAGTTCCCTGGATATACTTTTCAGAAAAAATTTTCCTATTTTATTTATCAATTTTATAGCCTATTCCCCATACCACTTTTATGTATTTGGGCTCTCCTGGGTTTATCTCTATCTTTTCTCTTATATTCCTTATATGCACTGCCACCGTATTCTTGGAATTGTAAAAAGCTTCATTCCATACATTTTCATATATAGTTTCCGTACTGAGCACCCTTCCCCTGTTTTCCGCAAGTACCTTTAAAATAGAAAATTCAATGGGAGTAAGTTCTACTAAATTCTCCCCAACAAATACCTCATGGGATTCAGTATCTATTGTAAGATCATCTATAACAATCTTATCCCTGTTATGAGGTTTCTCCCCATTGAATTCTGAATATCTTCTGATTTGGGATCTTACCCTGGCCACCAGTTCCAGTGGATTAAAAGGTTTTGTCACATAGTCATCGGCACCTATATCAAGGCCCAATATTTTACTGCTGGGATCATCTTTTGCAGAAAGCATTATAATAGGTATTTTTTTCTCCTTTCTAATTTCAAGGCAAGTATGCAGTCCATCCAGCCCCGGCATCATTATATCCAATATTATCAAATCCACAGCTTGCTTTTTCAACTTTTCTATTGCTGACCCCCCATCACAAGCAGTGATCACCTCAAATTTGTCATTTTGGAGATAAATCTTTATTATATCCAGAATATCCTCGTCATCGTCTACTACCAATACACTGTATCCCTTCATGCAAATGTCCCCCTTACTGCAATTCACAATTAAAACAATAATTTTATTATAACATGTTCTATAATTTTACGCTTTTTGCAGATTTGATAAAATTAAATCTTTCCGCAAAACATGAGAAGAAGTAAATCATTATAAATGTACAGGGAAATGAATAACGGGGCTGGCCTTCAGAAATAAAATGCACAAGGGCAAACATGTAAAAACAGATAAGATTGTATATTGAATAGCGATCTACAGACTTTTTACCTGAAAATCCCTTAATTGTTATTACACTGTATACAAGCAGCATGACTACAGCAGGAACAAATACCACATATCTTGCAGCATAGGCGTAAAATGAAAATATGAATTTAAAAATTGGGTTTACATTTGCACCATTGAAACTATAGTCTATTTCACTGAAGCCGATATAGGTAATAAACAGCCGTTTGAACCCAAGCTGAACAAATTCTGCTGGATGTGCTTTTATTCATTTCCGTGCTGCCCTGGAGAGCATTTTGTTTTTATCCGTAGCATTGGCATTTATATATTCAGTCTTTTTTACAACAGAATTGCGCACATTTCTGGCATCCATCCACAAGCCATATCTGTTCTGGGAATTATTGTTTACATAAAGTACTATTCCCCCATTGTTGGATATAAAAGTGAACTGCCCCAGGAGTCTGGTATTTCTATATAACCATGGGGATATGGCTACAGCACTTATTATAAATACTATAATTGAATGTTTTAATACTGCCGAAAACTTCATTTTGAAGCACAGTTCCACTATAAAAACCAGAAGAAAAAATCCCAGGAAAAATGGTTTTACCATGGCACCCGCAGCTGTCAGTACGCCAATCAGTATGTATTTGTGTTTAACATCATAGAAGTATAAAAACGTTATTAAAAGCAATATGGCAGTAAACAGTATTTCTCCTGCTAAAATACTGTTGTAGAATATATTGCTGGGGAAAACAACAAATAGACCATATGTAAATTTACGCCTTTTCTCACTCAAATCTGCTTTTTTTAATATTTTATAAAAAAGTACGTAGTTTACGAATGTAAGTGTTAAATTAAAAATTTTTGCTGCTGCCAAGCTACTGCCAAAAATTCTATATACAAGCCCCAGCACAACGGGATACCCCACAGAAGTGTAGGTGTCACCCCAAGGTCCTCCAGCCGCTATCTGTCTGGCTAGTCCATCATAATAGGCAAAATCGGAAAAGGGCTGTGTATTTACCAAAAGCACCCACAGTATACTCATTAAAATTCCGAACAGAGCAGCTTTCCTATAATATTTCTCCATAACAATCCTCCTTTTGATTTTCATATCAGATTCCATTTTAAAAAAAACTTTTAAAGAATCAGTTATAAAATCTATGAAGATTTTCTGAAGATTATACTGACAAGCTGCAAAGACTTTCCTTTTGAATAAAAGAAAAATGAGAAATATAATTCCCGAGCCTAAAAGCTCAGGAAAATTGATTATCACTATTCTATAACTTTTTACAATTTTAAATATGTATTTTAACCCTCTACCTTTTCGGGTTCATCATATTTTTCCCCAAAAGTCTCTACAGTTACCTTTTTCATTTTTTGATCCTCATAAGGCCTGTCGTTATAATCCCTTTTTTGTGATACTATTTCATCTATCTCTTCCATTCCCTCTATAACTTTTCCAAAAGCAGCATACTGGCCGTCAAGATGAGGGGCATCATCCGTCATTATAAAGAATTGAGAGCCTGCAGAATTTGGTGCCATGGTCCTTGCCATAGAGATCACTCCCCTTGTATGTTTTAAATTATTTTTAAAATTATTCGATGAAAACTCACCTTTAATGGAATAACCTGGTCCTCCCATTCCACTACCTTCAGGATCTCCTCCCTGAATCATAAATCCGGGTATTACTCTGTGAAAAATTGTATCATCATAAAAGCTCCTGTTTATCAAAGATATAAAATTATTCACCGTATTTGGTGCAATATTTGGATAAAGTTCCATCTTTATGGTTCTGTTATTTTCCATTTCAATTGTAACTACAGGATTTTTCATTTATTTTCCCTCTTTCTATAATAAGATTTGATTGTGTATATTTATCCGATAGCTACCTGCCCTAATACTGCCACTTCTACAAGTGACAGATAAGGGCAGCTACGCTCCTGGATAACGATTTCTAAACTTCAGGTGATGTCAAAAATCCCACCTGAAGAAAGAACTCTGTTTATACTATTGAAGCTTTTATATAATTATATAATATTCACCCTGTTTATTAAAGCCCTGGATCTCTCTAGAGCTTTTCTTTGTATTTTTACCAGCCTATATTCTCCAATTTTACCTTTATAAATATATAAATAAAAAATTAAGCAAATAACAATTGAATTGATAAAAATAATAAAAAATATCATAAAAGAGTGTATTTTTTGCTTCAATTATAATATAATAATAAGGTATGTAGGTGAGTGATTACAGAGAAATTGTAAATTCACAAAATCATGTTATACGAGAAAGAACCTATATATAAGCAAGTAACTTCTCCCAAAAGTTACTTGTTGTTTTCATTTTTTGGTTCATCTATTTTAACTTTAACATCTGTCAAAATCTTATCTTTCGAAACACCGGTCTTGCTTTCAAAAAACATTTTAAGTTTATCCTGTTTATAGCAGAAAACTGAAATAATACATAAACTCAATATCTCGGTAATTGAAAGCACTACAATGCACAGGAAGAAAAAGTTCATTCACATTACCCCCTTCCATTGTGCCAACCTGTCATCCCTGTAACCACCCATACAGTAATGATAGAAAGGGGTAATTCTATATAACATGAATCATTACTATTAAATACATTATAGCATAATAATGGTAATGATTAAAAGATACCAAGTTTATGTATTTTTTATATTTATGTGAACAAATCAAAAATGAGAGGTAGATAAGATACAGGTACATTAATATCAGCCATAAATATGAATGATTGTTTTTCCTATATTTTTTATCCTTTTTTCACTCTGTCCCAGCAAAAAATTGACATAGTAATTCTGCCACTCCCTTTCCATGTTTCCTCTACAGTTTATCAACTGCTCGTGTGTAAGTTTAAAGGAGCTGCATGCCAGATCATCATAAAATACAGTTTTCCCCAATAGGGCAAGAAAAGTATCATCAAGAGATTCAAATACCTCACATAGAGTTAAAAAAGCACATTGTTCAATAAGTATTTGAAAAACACTGATCGGTGATTGTGAAATATCTATTTTATATTTTTCCCCATAGCCTTTAAGTATTTCTAAAATAGATGATTCCTTAAAAAAATTGCAGAATTCTGTTTCAACTTTCAATTTTTCAAGATACTGTTTTATGTAAAAAATTCCTTTTATATTCATATCATCAAAAACAAGAGGATAATCCATACTGGAGTATGTATCCTGCGCCCCAAAAATTATATCATAATTTTTAAAAAAATCCGGCAGTGCAGCATCTATCGTATCATTATACATCTTAACTGGAACCCGAAGTCTATTTTCTTTTATTTCTTCGTAAAGTTTTTCACATTGGCAGAAAGTTTCTTTTAAAATTTCAATCCCCTTTTTATAAATTTCAAGTATATTTCCTTTTGAAATTAAAAAAGACCTGCTGGAGTCTTGCTGATTTTGAACACAGGCATTAACTGCATAATAAATCGAACCTAAAATACGAAAAGCAGTATCTTCCTTTATGGAACTGCCCTTTCCCCTTGTATATTTCACTATTAGGTTTTGAAAAATTGACATTATATCTCCTTCCAATGTTACTCCTCCTCTTTCCTACAAGTAAGCTTTTTACCATGCCTGAAATTATTTATAATTTTTTCAGTACCTTTTCCCATTACAAGTTCCATGGAACCATTATAGACATTTCCATAAAAAAACATTAAGGCTTCCAATACCTGTTTATCAGGTAAAAAGTCTGACGTACAGTTTTTTACATAGTGAAAAATCGCATACATATCATTGATTGTTTCCACTAAATTATCCTGATTTACATAAGGAGATTTTCCAATTTTTCTTATAATGAATTCAATTATATCCAGATTGAGCTCAATTCTACCCTGACTTTTCAAGGTGCTGTTTTTTGCATTTATTATATCTTTTATATCCTCTACACCAAGAACAAGATTGTACTTACTTAACTCGGCATTTAACTTGAAAATTTCATCTATGCTGTTAGATTTTTTAGATTTACTTACTGAGTCAAATATTTTGGGCAAATTCATGACTTTTCCTCCTAAAAATTTAATTTAGTACATTTGACATATAATTTATTTTGTGATAACATATGATATATTGGGTTTTTGTATGTATTTTTAATTTATTATATCATACCAATATATAAAAACAAGCCATTTCTATTTTTTTCTACCTCAAATTATCTCATCTCATTATTAATATTCTTTAATAATCTTATAATATAATCATAATCTACAAGTGGTATATTAAAAATATTGTTGTAATTATTTAAAAATCACTATTATCAGGGGGAAATTTCAAATGGAAAAGCTTACAAAATATTTATATATAATATCTTTTGACGGACTTGCCACTTTAGATTTTAAATACATCTCTTCTTTACCTAACTTTAAAAAATTTCTTGCCGAAGCTTCCTATTGTAAAAAAGTATACAGTGTTTACCCCTCCCTAACATATCCTGCCCATGCCAGCATTGTCACGGGAAAGTATCCCAAAAATCACGGAATAGTAAACAATACCTTATTACAGCCTAATAGAAAATCACCGGACTGGTACTGGGACAGACAATATATAAAAGGAGACACAATTTATGATCTTGCAATAGACAGGGGAATGACAGTAGCAGCCTTGTTATGGCCTATCACAGCAAAATCCAGAATACAATACAACATGCCGGAGATTTTTCCCAATAGGTCCTGGCAAAATCAAACTATAGTATCTTTATTGAATGGAAACCCTTTATTTGAATTTCAACTAAATCAGAAATTTGGTTATTTGAGAGATGGTATGAAGGAACCTGAATTAGATAATTTTACCCATGAATCACTTCTATATACTATAAAAAACAAGAAATCTGATATAACATTTGTCCACTATTCCGATTTGGATTCTATGCGCCACTGCAGTGGATTTTATTCTGAAGAAGCAAATGCCGCACTTCTAAGGCATGACAAAAGGTTAGGTGAAATAATTATAACCTTGAAAGAAAATGATATGTATAACGACAGCACAATTATAATTTTAGGTGATCACAGCAGCATGGATGAGGATAAAATTATAGAACTCAATGTATTATTGAAAAACAATGGATATATTGATGTAGACGAAAGAGGGAAAATTAAAAACTACAGGGCAATATCAAAAAATTGTGATGGCTGTGCCTATATATATTTAAAGAACAAAGACGATAAATTGTTGATAGACAAACTCTATTCTCTTATAGAAAATTTCAATAAAGAAAATCAATGTATCGAAGAAATATACAAAAAAGATATTGTAATGAAATTAGGCGCTGATCCAAATTGTGCTTTTATGGTTGAAGCAAAAAAGGGATTTTATTTTCTTGATGACACGGTGGGAGACATAATAAAATATATAAAACCGGAAGATGTGAGCAGCTCACATAATATCACAAGAGCCACCCACGGGTACTCGCCATACAGAAAAGACTATACAACCGTCTTTATGGCAAGCGGCAGAGGAGTAAAAAGAGGTGTAGTTGTAGATGATATGAATTTGGTTGATGAAGGACCAACTATGGCAAAATTGCTTGGAATTGAGTTAAAAGATGCAGACGGAAGAATTATAAATGAAATATTGGAGTAATAAGTTGATGTCAATCTACTTATTTATGACATTATCTAACACCCGAAGATAATTTTCACAACCTATTTTCTCAATATCTTTACTGTTGTAACCACGATTTGAAAGTATTTTTAATACCTTATTTGCTTCTCCATGCCCTTTTATAACATCAAATGATATTCTAGAGTTGCTATATATTTGTCCACTTTCTTCAAAACGATCGCAGAAATCAAATCCGAAACCAACATGATCTATCCCTGCCAAATTAACAATATAATCAATGTGTTTTGCTAAATATTCAGCATTTGAATCTTCATCATTATCGGCTACCATAATACTGGATGCATTAACACATATTATGCCACCTCTGTTTGCAATCGCCTTTATTTGAAAATCTGTAAGGTTTCTTTTTATATTAGATAAAGCTCTACTATTAGAATGTGATGCGATAAATGGATTTTTTGTAAATTTAAGTACATCATCAAATCCTTCATCATTCAAATGGCTTACGTCTATAAGCATCCCTAATTTTTCTGCTTTCTTTATAAGGTTAAATCCAAAATCGGTCAAACCTCCTTTACGGCCTTCAGGAACGTCTGTATAGTGACACCCATCTGCTGCATAATTTCTTCTACTCCAGGTAAGTCCTAACCCTCTTACGCCGAGTTTGTAGAAAATTTTTAAAAGATCAAAATCATTGTATAAAGGCTCTACCCCCTCAAAAGATAAAATAATACCTAATTTTTTATCTTTAATTGCACTCATTACATCATTAAAATTTTTACAAAGCATAAGTTTATTGATTTTTTTAATAGGAAAGTATACACTTATAAAAGGGCAGCTGTAAAATATTAATTAAAAGGGGAGTTATGCTTTGAATCCGGAAATATTTAAAAAGCTTAGATTAAAAAAAGGATATACACTAGCTGATATGTGTCAAATGACAGGATATACAGCAAGCTTTCTTTCACAATTAGAAAGAGGATTAAAAAAGCCCTCACTTAATTCTTTAAGGAAAATTGCTGAATGTCTTGAAGTTCCTATAATATTTTTCTTTATGGAAGATAACAATATACATTCCAGTGAAAATAGCACTGATAATAGATGCGTTGTTATACATAAAAATAGCAGAGATAAACTAGTATTACCAGGAATCACTGCAGAATATGAATTGTTAACGCCAAATTCAATGGATTCAAAAGTTAAACCTGAAATAATTGGGCTATATTACAAATTAGATTTAGGTTGCTGGAGTTCTGAAAAAATGATTACTCATAAGGCTGATGAAAGTATTATTGTACTAAAAGGAAAAGTAAAAGTTTATGCAGGAGATTCTGTATATGAACTTGAAGAAGGTGACAGTATATTAATAAAGAAAAATACACCTCATAATATTTTAAATTGTGGAGAAGAAATATCTGTTAATTTAAGTTATACAAAAAATGATTATTTTCTATAAAAAGGCTAAACGATACCAATAATACATAGTATCTCCTGTTGTACTGTCACATACAAAAAATATATCAATACAGCAATCTCTCGTCACATTGTCAGGAAATAAAAGGAAATCACGTGGGTAAATCCAGTTACAACAATTATACGTAACTGGATTGTAGTTGCATATAATTGCTGCTGGAAATTAATTTAAATTATTTGCGGAATTCCCCTGTATTTATTTCAGAAGATTTCCTGCTGCTTTTACTCTTATTCTAGTTGCATTTCCCGGAATATATGCCAGCGGTACGTCATCAATATCTACAATTTCTATAGATTCAGGATCAGCCCCTGCTTTAATTGCCTGTTCAATCGCCATATTTTTGGCTTCCTTAATAGCCTCTTCACGTCCAATTTTATCCAACATAAATATTTTCTCAACTTGTCCACTTATTTGAGCTATTGCTGCCCCAATGGCGTTCGCCACATCAAAATAATAAGGTCTTATAACTTCTGATGCCCCTGATAATTTATCTGGAAGAAGTACACTTCCTCCTCCTACCAATACAACCTTCATATCATTTGCATTTGTTTTTATCCTATCAATTGCTGATTCTGCCATAATTATCATCCTTTTATATACTTCTTCTGCCATATTTAAGTGAACACCATTTATTTTTTTATCATGACCTATTTTAGCCACTCCAAGTAAAGTTGCTATATCCGAAGCAGTAAGTGTATCTCCCCCGAAACACATGGCCTTTTCTGTAAGTTTATATCCAACGCTATCAGGTCCAATTGAAACTTTATTACCACTTTTTCGTATAACAGTTCCTCCACCGAGACCTATAGATACAAGATCCGGCATACGGAAATTTGTCCTTACACCACCTATTTCAACTGCAGTAGAAGATTCTCTTGGAAATCCATTTACAAGTACGCCAATATCTGTAGTCGTACCTCCTACATCAACAACTAGTGCATTTTTTTGTTTTGCAAGATAAGAAGCTCCCCTAAGACTATTAGTCGGTCCACAAGCAATAGTAAATATAGGGTATTTCATGGCATAATCTACTGACATAAGTGTACCATCATTTTGTCCAATATAAACTTGACAATCTATATTTTCATTTTTAAGTGCTTTTATGAATCCTTTCACTGTAGTTTTTGCCACATCAACTAATGATGCATTCAATATATTTGCATTTTCACGTTCTAAAAATCCTATACTGCCTATTTCGGATGACAGTGACACTGGTACATCCGGCATTTCTTCTTTAAAAATTTCTGCTGCCTTAATTTCATGCTGATTTGACACAGGTGAAAATACAGACGTAATTTCTATAGAATTAACTTTTCCCTTTATTTCACTGGCTATTTTTCTCAAGTATTTTTTATCAAGTGTTGAAATTTCATTTCCATTAAATTCAAATCCACCTTTAACTATGTAGCTAAAGTTACCTATCGCTTCTTTAAGCTCCTCAGGCCATCCTGTCATTGGTTTTATTGCAGTTGTAGCAGGGTATCCAATTCTTATGATACCAACCTTATTCAATCTTTTGCGTTCGACAATTGCATTGGTACAGTGCGTAGTTCCAAGCATGGCATATTTTATATCTTCTCTCGGTACACTACTCATTTTCAAAACTTCCAAAAGTGCCTTATATATCCCTGAACTTACATCCAAAGTAGTTGGGGTTTTTGTTTTTACCACAGGTGTCAGATTTTCATCAAGAATTACTGCATCTGTATTAGTTCCACCAACATCTATACCAATTCTATACTTCATTTTAAAATTCCCCCATTCTGCTTTTAATTCTCTGCTCAATAGGAACATAGTCTACATCGTAACCAAAATATCTTGGCCCTACAGTCTTAATTCCATCTTTGGTCCTCCATTTTTCATCGCAAGGTATACAAATTACTATTCCTCTATTTCCATATCTAAGAGTTTCTGTTGTTATAGCATGTCCTGTTTCAATATCAAGTACCACAATAAGATCTGGAGCCGTAGCCAGTATTTCTCCCTCATTAGTTTGTACTATTAAATTTTCATTTTGGAACTCTATTTTAATGGATTTCCCCTTATACTCGTCGATGCCCGTCATTTTACTTTCTCCACGTACAAATCCACCGTCTGTTTTTCTCAATATGTCACATACCTTGCCTTTGAATAATTCAAATCCTCCACTTACCTTAAGCACTGCATCAACAGGATTTGTATTTTTATTTTTTGCTATTCTTATTGCACGTCCAACTTCTTCAGTTTTAGTTACAATTCCCCTAATTGAAGTTTTTTTAACTTGAGATCCAGTCATAGTGTAGCTTGCCATCATTGTCGATCCACCCGATGCTACAGTTACAGCCCTAGCTAAAGTTTCACTCCACTTATTGCTTACAGTATTAAACATTGTGGCATTTCCCTTTTCATCACACACTACCAGAGGAGTTGATTTTACTCCGCCAAGGCTAAAAGTTACCATTTGAATTTCCGGAAAAGCCCTTCCCATCCCGTCTCCATCCACAATGGGCATTCCCAATGTTGCTGCTACTGCAAAAGGTATCATAGAATTGAGTCCCCCCGCCTCAAATGGTATTGTAGCAAAAATTTCTTTGCCAAGATAATCTTTTAAAAGTGAAAAAGCATTTATGGCTTCTTTGCCATTAGGAATTTTCTCAATTAAAATAGTTGGCGCTCCCATCATATTAGTTGGTACAACAATTGCATCATCTGGCACTTCATCTACATCAAGCATTGTGACTTCTCCATGAGTCTTAATGGCATCGATAGCCATAAGTTTACCAACATATGGGTCTCCACCGCCTCCTGTACCATACACTGCAGCTCCTGCCGCTATATCTTCAATTTCCTTGACGCCTATTTTTCTCATACCTTTACTCCCTTTCATCTATCAATTGAACTAATTTATTTGATACATCATTAAGCATCTGTTCAAATGCTGTATTGTCACTCATACACAACAATTTTTCTCTATTTATAATGTTGGCTATTTCAACTAATTTTTTATCTTTGACAAGATCCAATTCATCAAATAGTTCAATTATCTTTTGAGCCGTATCAATAAGTCTAAGTGAGCCATATATTTTAGGTTCATCTATACACCCAACTGCACTTGAAACAATATAAGCAAGTAATTGAATCAGCTTTTCACTCATATTTTTTCCTCCCACTTGTTATAGAAAACAACATCTTCTAACTTTTTTTTGGGAGGCGATTTAGGCTCATTTTGAGGATATCCAATACTTATTATCAAGTCTGGTGATATATAATCAGGAAGTTTTAATATTTTTCTAACCGCCTCACCATTAAAAGACTTGACTGGGCATGTTCCCCATCCTCTCTCTGTGGCTAGAAGAATAATATTTTCCGATGCCATAGAAACATCCATTATTGCCATCTCATCACTTCCCAATTTTCCTCCCCTATCATATGCTAGCTTTCTATTAGAACAAACTACGATTATACATGGTGGTTTTCCAATTAATCCCGGGCTAAAAGGAAAGATCTTATTTAATTGTTTTATATCATCTATAATTCCAAACAGCCATGACTGAATGTTACTGCCAGAGGGAGCTGTAACAGCCCCTTCAAGCAATTTCATAACTTCAGATCTGGCAATAGCCTTTTTGGAGAATGCTCTGATGCTTCTCCTTTTTTTCATAATATTTAATAATGTACTATCCGCCATATTTTCCCTCCTAGATATTTTTATCCGAATATTGCTATTTATTTAGGATATTCCATATACTACGTGATTTTTTTGGAGATCTCGGATATGACATTCTGCTATGACTTAAGCCGAGCAATACTAAAGATTCCAGATATCTAACCGACACAGATACTGGATATATTACAGGTACATCATATCTTTTATCATGCAATAACCCCATTAACTTTTCACTAACCCCTATCATACCGGTACAGCCCAGTATTAAAAGTTGTGCATTATATTTTTCTACAGCTTCAATTGCCAATTTAAATAAAGATTGTATTAGGCGATCTTTCTCACCTAATTCTAAAACTGGAATGTTAACAGCCTTAACTGATGCAAGCTTTGCTGCAACTCCTGCATCATAAGCTATTCTCTCAATAATGGGAACAACACCATCTGTAACAGTAATTACTGAAAACCTAGTTGAAAGATCTGCAGCACATAACATAGATGTTCTACATGGACCAACTACAGGAATATCAACCAGCTCACGTAATGCATCCAATCCAGGATCTCCCATACAACTGACAAATATACCATCATACCCTTGTTTAGCGGCGTCCAATCCAACTTTAATAATACCAGGCGCAGCTAATGCTTCATCAAAAGAGCATTCAATTGACTCTGTTCCATAGGGAACCCTTTCAACATCAATTTGTACTTTAGAAGATGCAAAGCCTTGTGCTTCAGCAATAGATTTTTTTTCGAAATCTTCATCTGTAATAGGACTTATATATTTGATTTTCATATTTGTATAATCATTCCTTTCGTTTCACTAATTTCAAACCAGAATTACTGACTTGCGGCATATATTTCAATATTTAACCAATATACTTATCTGTCTGAGCAAATTTAGCATTAGTCTGGCCTTTGAAAGCAGCATAAATTTTCATTAAAACATAGTATGTTACCACAGCTGTGATGATAGAATTTAAGGATGAAATTCCCTGCTTAACAAAATACCCTACCATAAATGCACATAGCCATGATATTATTGTTATTGGATTCCATGATTCACAAGAATCAGGCAAATTTCCATTTTGTCTCGCTTCATCCAAAACAGTTCTATCCCTTTTTAATATAAAGTAATCCACTACCATAATTCCTGCAATTGGAGGTACAAATACACCTAAAAATGTCAGATAGGCGACAAAATAATTCATTATTCCAATGGCAGATAACAAAGTACCAAATATGCCAATTACTACAGTTATAGTACTTCTATTAAATTTTTTCTTAAATATGGTGCTAAGTACAGTAGTCAAGCCCAAACTTGAAGAGTATAAATTTATATCATTTATTTTTACAGTTGAGAAAATTACAATTGCAACACCTAACCATCCAGATAAAGAATACATTATTGTCATTATGTCACTGGATTTAACAACATGAGCCATTAGAACTGCAATCATGCACATACTAAGTTCTCCAACAAATGTGCTAATTAGTATCATCCAGAATACTTGTTTACTATTTGAAAGGAATCGACATATATCAGGGGTCATAACTGCTCCAACAATAAAACCACCTGCCACCATAGTAGTTCCAACTGAAAGTGACATAGAAGGGCCAGGCTGCGTTGAAGTTAAAAGTGTTGATATATTTGTGTTGCTTAACATTTTAACTGTTGCTATTCCTACAGCCAGTAAAAATAACGGAAGCGCAATATTAGCAGTATAACTCAACATTTTAAATCCATAAACTACTATGGCAACAATTGAAAGGCCGGTAATAATTGCCCATATTTGAGCATTAAAAATCTTAGTAGCATTAAACATTCCTTCCGCACATACAGAATTTTGTACTCCAAACCATCCTATACATCCTATAGCTATAATCAATCCAACTATTGTAGAGCCTAAATTTCCAAAACCTGACCACTTTGACAATAAGCTTGTTGACAATCCTTCTCTAGCAGCTATAATTCCCAATGCAACGCCAACTATTTGTAAAATTACACTTCCAAGCAAAACTGACAATAGTGCTTTGTTAAATGTCATGCCATATCCCAATGATGCACCAAGCATTAACTGTGATACACAAGCAAAGCCCCCTAATCTGACTACAGTTACCTGCCAAAAATTTTGTTTTGCAGTTTTTGGAACACGCTCTAGAGAATAATCATCTTTAGTTTCTCTGTTACTCATATTTGTCCTCCTCCTGTTTTAATAATTTCAATATTTGATTACTTATAACATTGTGCCTAAATTAGTTTTTTTGTGGTATTATAATTATAATAATTTAACCTGTAGTTAATTAACTCACAGTGAATATGGTATTAATTTATATTATAAAGCTATTTATCAATTTGTCAATAATTTAATCAAATTTGTTATTAAATATCAATTTAATGATTATTTTATTATTGAAATCGTTAATAATTAAAATATAAATTATAAAACTGTCTATTTGATAAAGCTATTTCTTATACTAATAAAAACAAATATATCTTTATATATAAAAAAAGTTGAGAATTATTGTTTCTCAACTTTTTTATACATATACCAAGAACTAATGGACCAATTTTTTATTTTGGAAATAATTGATCAGGCATATTCAATTATAAAAAATTCTAACGTATATATGAAACTTTTTCTTTCTGCAGGGCATCTTTAAGCCACATTGGGTGCATGGGCAAAAGATTTTTTGGTAAACGGTCAAAATCAAAATAATCTACATCCAATGTTTCTTCTCCACTTTTAATTAAATTGCCCCCCACAACTTCACATTCAAAACAGGTTGTAATAAAATGGTCTATCTTGCCACTTGGATATGAAAAAACTTGTGAAAGGGGGTTTGAATAAACTCCAATTAATCTATTGACCTTAACTTTCAAACCGGTTTCCTCCATAATTTCTCTGATAATTGCTTCTTCTACGGTTTCTCCAGGTTCAACATGTCCTGAAGGAATACCCCACAATCCATTATCCACACGTTTCATCAGAAGAACTTTTTTATGCCTGTCAAATATGATGCCTGCAACTCCTGCTTTAACACCATCATTAGGCCAGGGAAAAGAAGGTGAAGCCCACTTTTTCACAGCTAAATTATCATCAAATAATCCCTTTAAATTTGAAATAACAGCATCGGGATTACGAAAATCCCTGGCAGATGGAAAGCTATTTGTCTTTTTATTCGATACTAGAATGGCTTGTATTCCCATCTGATGTGCTCCTAAGATATCGCTATATGAATTGTCACCTATCATTACTGCCCTAGAAGGTACTTTTAAATCCTCAAGAGCTTTCTTAAACATATAGGGATAGGGTTTTCCTATAATTACAGGCTTTTTTTCTGATGCTACCTCAACTGCTTTCACAATTGCCCCAACTGCCGGTAAAAGGCCTTCTGTACCTGGAAAATTTCTATCATTGTTTGTCCCAATAAATTTTGCACCATTATCAATTAATTGCACTGCTTTTTTAATATCACGAAGACGCAATTTATCATCCCAGCCCACTACAACTGCTTCTGCATTCATCGTATCATCAATTAAAATTCCGGCTTGTTTACACTCCCACTTTGAATTTTCATCTCCAAGGACAAATACAGTCTTTATATTTTTCTTCTTCAAGTATTGAGCTGTAACCCAACTTGCTGTAATTACTTCTTCACTATGTGCCTCTATGCCAATTTTATTTAAACGTTTCACCATTTTTTCCCGCGTTGTGCAGGGGTTATTTGTTAAAAATCTAATCGCTTTTCTATTTCTTCGAAGAAGTTCAAGGCATTCTACTGCCCCTGGAAGAGGATTGCCTTCTATATAGATAACTCCATCTAGATCAAATAAAAATACATCAAATTCATCAGCTGCCATGTACTCTCTCTCCTTTAATTTTATTCAGTAACGTTTTCAACTATATAAAAGTAGCATTTCTATTGTATATACTGTATTTATTTCATATTAGAAAAATATCAACGGGTTTTACCTTTAAATTATATCATAGACATCACATGTCATTTTCTTCTTCATCTAATTTTTTTGATATTTTTTTCTACTACTAATTTTTTACACCCTACAGATCATTTCATGAAATTTCGAATAAAAAACTCCCTTAAGTAAAAGCTATGTTAATGAATGGAGGTGTCTTTATGTCAAAATCAATACATGATAAAACTAAGGATATAAAACAAAAAAAAGGTAAAAATACTCAGCCTATAGGTAACAGTGACTTTGAATCAAAAACACGCTGGAAAGTTTACAGCAGTAAAAAGGGATATCAGATTTGTGGAAGGGATACTCATTCTGAACAGTAATTTTCATGAGAAAGCTCCACCTAAATCTAACAATCACTTAATTTGAGGAGGTAGATAAAATGCCAAAAAGAACTACTAAAATAATTGCCGGGTTAATTACTTTAATTTTGTTAAATATCAGCCCTGTAATGGTTCATGCCCTGTCACCCGACAATGTGCCCATAACAAGTCAGACCGTTTTGAAAAGCAATAAAAATCATAAACATCCTGATTATAAATTTCGTCTTGATAAACTAGTAAAAGATGGTATAATAACAAAAGATCAGGAAAACATAGTACTGAATTCAATAAAACATGATGATTTCCGAAAATTTATGAAAGAGAAACATAAATGCTCTAAAAATAAATTAGATGTTCTAGTTAAAAATGGTACGATAACCAAGAAGCAAAAATCAGCCATACAAAAGTTATTTTCCTCTTCCAGAAAACAGGGAAAAAATTTCAAAAATTATTTTAACAATGGGTTGAATGAATTAGTAACTAAGGGAACTTTAAATAAAGAGCAAAAAAATGCTGTACAAAATTTATTTATTTCCTGTAGAAAAGAACACATAAAAAATATGACTGAATTTTTCAGGAATAGATTGGATACTTTAGTAAGCAAAGGTACAATTACTAAAATACAAGAAAAATCCATAATAAAGAGTTTGACAGATTTTAGGCATACTTCATAGCTTTGTCCATAAATATATTTAATTTAAAATTTCACATGTTATTGCTGCTCGGCGAGGCAGCAATAACATATGGATACCTCAGAATGCAGACTTAAATCACTCATTTAAATCTATTCTAAATTTTAGATCTTCTCTGAACTCAAAATTGCTGAGATCAGTCGTTTTTAAAGTATATTTCTTATTGGAATCCAGTGCTGGAAATACTATTGTAAATTCATTGGGATGTTTATCATCCAATCTGTCAATATACCTCTTAGGAGCGAGATCTTTTCCAGAATTGTCTTTTACAAAGAGGTTGGTTGCCTGAAAATAGGGAGCCTTTCCAACGGCTGTAAATCTAATTGTAGTTGAATTGCTTTCAGTTTTAATTTCATTTATTATGAGTTTACCCATCCTGCCCTGGGGAAGTTCTATGGGATATTTTCCATCTATGACTCTGTATATTTCTTCAGGTTTATTCCCCTTCATCTTATATGAAACTTTTTTACCATTCTTGTCTGTATATGTTCCTCCTGCACCTGTAGAATAAATATTGCAGGGAATAACAGTCAAATATTTCGGGATACGTTTTACGCTCATATAATTCATCTCGGCAGAGAAAGTCCCTGGAAAATCACCAGTAATACCACCGCCTTTAGGCAGAAGCTGTACTCCATTATCATCAAAAACAATCCAGTAATTGTAGTTGAATACATTGTTATAAGAATTATTGGATGAATCAGATATATATTTTTTTGTTTTAACATTTCCACTTACAAAAATAGAGGTATCTATAGGGGAAAATACTATTTTGTCTATATTTGCAGTGCTGTCTGGCAAATCGATTTTCTTATCTGGTTTAAATATACGGCTATTCTTAACCAGTTCATCTTTAGATATACTGAATTCAAAATTCCATTTACCTCTTATATTGGATAGTTCATCAATATTTAAATCCACATTGAAATTAGAAGAATTCTTGAATAAATCAGTATGAATTTCTTCAGTTCCCACGTAAGTGCAGCTGTTAATATAATTTCCAGAGGCAGAGCCAGTAGAACCATCTATATATTTTCCATTTATTTTTAAAAACCTAGATAGACTTGAAGATTCCAGGCCTTCAATTTTTTTATTGCTTTTTACAGTATAACCTATAATCAATTTTGAACCATCGGCCATGGCCTCATTTATGGTAAGAGTTACTCCATTGCTTGTAACACTTTTATTTATGAGCTGAGAATATTTAGAATAGTTTCCATGAGAACCCAATCTATCATTTAGAGTTTGAATTATAGAATTTAAAATTGGAATATTTTCGGCAAAAGCAGGAGAAACCATGCCTATACCTGTAATACTGATTAAACTAATAGCTGCCGCAATTGAAGCACATTTTAGAAATTTAAAATTTCTCTTTCTGTTAATTCTTCTATTTAATCCATAGCTTTCTGCTATATTTTCTATATTTTCGCATAAAAAATACCTTCTTATAAATATTTGCTTATCCAGATCTTTCATATCATTTATTGCTCTCAAAATCTCTTTTCTATTCTCTTTTGATATTATTGTATGTTCCGTATTAATATCACATTGGAAATCGTAGTTATCTACACTATCGTTTGTACTTTCATTGAAAAGTTTTCTTTTATAATCTATAGCCTTATACTTTGCTATAGCAGTTATCCAGTATTTAAATTTCCCCTTTTCCGGATCAAAACTCCATATATTGTTCCAAACAGCCCAGAATACATCATTAACACATTCTTCTGAGTGTTGAAGCTGAAATTTGGAATTCAGCACTGTCCGCACCACCTTAAAAACCAGATTGCTATATTTGTCCACTGCAAATTCCAATGCTTTTGAATTTTTCTCTTTTATTTGTTCCACAAAATTATTTTCATCTATATTCACATTTTTCCTCCTTAAGAAGCTTTCATAATTTAATACGAAGCCATGATAGATTTTCTGACATCAGATTTTGTACTTTGATTGTAAACATAAAAAACTAGCTTAATCAATGCACTAAGCTAGTATCATTCTGAATATATATTCAATATTTTTATCTTCCGGAATCAATATAAAATATTCACTGAAATCAACATTATATTTTGGCCAGCAAATTCATTTCAACTTTTTTCCCGCTGGAATCAATGACTTCAACTCCCTGAAATCTGGCATAGTTTGCTTTAACTCCTTCATCTAGATCAATTCGTATTCTCTTATTTGCCAGGTGCGCCGCAGCCCGGTCATATTCCCTGCACTCTTCCATCTGCTTCTTTATCCTATATATTTTCTTCTTAGCAGAATTTCTCTCTCTTGATGAATAATCTTCCGAATCAACTATAAGCCTCTGTCTCTCAATTTCAGTCCCATATTTTCTCTGAAGCACGTGCAGATAATCCATCCTGACTTTAGCTACAGTCTGATCGCTGTACCTGTGTATATAAATAAGCGCCTTGAATCCGTTGCTTTTCCCGGAATCGAAGAGCCAGTAAATAGGTCTCTTCTTATAGTTCTTTACATGATCACTGTAAAATTCTCCGACAAAATATCTCCTAAGCGACTGCCTTGCCGTTTCAGAAGATTTCCTCCCTATGGAATCGGCTATAAAATCCAGATTTTCCTCCAAAGTGTCTTCCCCGTACACAATCTTCACAAATTTGATAAATTTTGAAACTATGTCATCTTCAAAATACTCATCTTCCGTAATGGGAATGAAATTGTCCCTGTCAGGAGCAAAGGTGGCATCTGTCCAAAAGTCCGATATGACATTTCCGTCATTGTCTCTCTCTATTTTTCTAACCTGCCAGGTTTCTCCTCCAGGCTGTGAATTGCCCACCCTAAAATGAGAACTGAACTCACCTCCCGCATATATAAGACCTTCTACATCAACGGAGTACCTGCCGAACATGCATCCTACAGCATAGGATATAAATGATTTTATGTCCCTCTCTCTGTCCGCCTTTCTGACAGTAACATCCCTATCCTCCTCTTCAGGTACAATCTCCTCCTGAAGCCCATAGATACGGATGAATATCCCGTTAAGCTCTTCTTCATTATGCTTTAACTGCTGAAACTGCCTGTCTGCAAAGGACTTCCATATATCAAAAGCATCGGATAAGCGGGTGGTTTTAAGCGGATAGTTATTAGTACTTCTCCTATTCCCATTGCCTGCCGTGAGCTTTCCGCTATCGGCCAGTAAAAGTGGGTGAATTTTAAAATCCCAGGACGTTTCAAAAGAATCCCAGTCATTCTTTGAAATTTCTATATTGTTTCTGGTTAATTCCATAATGTCTCTTTTGATGTCACTATTGTCATGTAAAATCAATGGTATTTTCTTAATATCTCCAACCTGAAAATTAATTGTAGGTGCTATTATCTTTAAAACCTCATAGGTAATTTTCGAATTCATCAATGCCAAGACATATTCAAGAAAAGTTTCTTTAGGAAATATTGAGGAGCCTCCTACATCAAACAAAAAACCTTGCTGACTTAATCTTGCTGCAAAATTAAAAGTACTAACTAGAGACCAGGTTACTCCCTTTTTAAAATAAAAATCTTCATTTCTTATTACTGATGATTTATAGTTTTTAATTTCATATCCATTGTGCTTCCAGTTGACGACAAATTCATTATTACCATACCACTTTCTAAAATCTCCTCCCTTATTATATGGGAACCACTTCTTCGAACTCTTTTCTGCAGTACTTGCATTTTTATATCTTATACCCATAGAATCTCTGTTTACCTCAAACCATAACCTTGTAAATCTGTTATTGTCTGCTGTTGCCATTCCCTGTTTCGGCTCTGCAATATTACCCAAAGGTACTGCATTCTCAAATAACTTTTTCATATTATCACTAATCCAATATGCTATTGGACAGCCAGGTAAACATTTGAATACACCTTTACTGCAATCATATATTCCAAGACCACTTTTTATAATACTTATCGTTTTTACTTCTTTTTCCCTGGATGACATATTCACTAATCTAATGTATCTACCTTTATATTTGCTGTTGACAAACTTTCTTTGAACAAAAGCAGTAGATTGTACAACTTCCCCGGCTATTTCATAAAATGTTCTAGCACCTAAATGCAGCATGTTTATCGTAACTTCATTATCCAGCATCTTTTTTCTCAATTTATAATAGGATGATAAAAACATCCATGAATGCTGACTGATCACGGCATATATACAATTATCACCTGAGAACGAACTCAATTTTTCCATAAATACAGAGAACAAATCATATTTTGAATCATTGAATTTGTCTTCCAGGTATATTTTTAGATTGCTATTCATACCTTTTCTTCCTAAATAGGGCGGATTAGTAGCACAGATTTCATATTTCCTGCCCATTATCTCAGCCTGCTTCACCAACGCTCCCATCCTGTCTAAAAGTATGCTTTTATAATCTGCAAACATCAGATTATCTTCCCCGGCTATCTCCTCAAGTCTCTGCTCTAATAATTCAAAATCAACCTTTTCAACTTCAATTATGGAGCCATACTCCCCGGCATCTTTAAAGGTTTCAATTAAATACTTAACATCCTCCTTCAGCTGTACACTGTGTCCTGTGGATTGTGAATTGCAGAAGTACTCCACTGCTTCTCTGCCAGTTCCATCTAAAAACTCATTACTTTCCTGTATGGAGCACAGATTGAGTTCCAGTTCATTTTTCTCTATATCCCTAAACAGCCTCCTGTTGTATTGTCTTGCCTTCATTATAAGTGCAAATGAAGCCAGCTGTACTGCCCTCTCGTCTATATCCAGCCCGTACAGATTGTTTTCAAGTATAAGCCTTGGTATTTTCCTCTCCAAATACCCTTCCCTCTTGTATATTTCATAGAATACTTCAAAGGCATAAACCAGTATATGTCCCGAGCCCATACATGGATCCAGCACTTTTATATCCTCAGGTCTGAATTTGCCGTATTGTTCTCTTATACTCTCCAGTTCTTCCTCAACTTCTGGCTCCTGCCCGGTTTCTTCAATATAATACTTCCATTTTCCCTGCAGTTCTGCATCCGGGTGACCCTCAAGCCACAGCCTTCCCAATGAATTCTCAACCATGTATTTAACTATCCAGTCAGGAGTAAAAAGCTGTGTTGCGGCAGGTATATTCTCTTTTGTTATTTTTACATTTTTCTTAAGTGCTGCAAACACCTTATCCTTCTTCTCGGATATATAGTACTGGTACATCCATCCTATTATTTCCACTCCCTCTTTCCAGTCATCTTCCGGTATCTCCTCCACCATCTTCCCTATCACGGAACCCTTATCAAGAAGATGACCAGGAAAGAGCAGCTCCGTATAATCACTTATTTTCTCAAACATCTGGGGCATTATACTGCCAAGTTCACTGCACTGTTTTATCAATATGTATTTATAAGCTTCTTCTCTATCTTCAGCTTTTCCACTGTCCAGAAGCCCATATACACTGTCTCCATCAAGTTTTAATTCCTCTATTGTCTCTGAAATTCTAAAAAGTACATCCGGTTCATTTTTTCCCTCTATTGAAGAAAGTATTCTCACACCAAGGGGAAGATAATTGTTAACTTCCATATACCTAAGTGCCATAAATCTGTTAAACCAGGTATAGGCAGCCTCCTCCATGACTGGCTTGAACCCCCTTCTCCTTACCTGCCCTACAAGGGCATCTCTCTGATTCTTTGGAAGCTTGAATATGTCTCCACTTTCATTTAATTTGAATCCGCCCTGGATTTCCACTGCAGTGTCTATTTTCTGCCCGCCTACACCTATCAGGTTGGCTTTTTCACTAACTGCTTCTATTAAATTTTCCCTGGCCCATACGGCAAATGCCTTTATTTTATTTTTATCCACGGCTGCTTTTCTCCTAACTCATCGAAATTCATGTATATCTTCTTTCAGAAATCAAACTCATCAGCTGCAGAAACATCAATGGTATATGGTATTTTTTCATAAATTTTATTACTTTCATCAGCATCTTGAATTATCAAAAAATACTGCTCTTTTTTGTCATAGTGCATACTTTTTAAAACGAATTTTTCCCTGTACGTTCTTTCTTTAGGATTTTCCGATACAGAATTTCCAATTATGATATTTTCATTTGATATTCTATTCCCATCTTTATCCTCAAAATAACATTTTATTTTTTGTACAATAACTTTATCTTGAATTCTTTCCTCCTGAAAAAATTCAAGATAAATAATAATATTCGTAATCTTTCGGGATATACTTGTAAGTGATATTTTTGCTTTTCTTATATCATTGACTGAAAATGCACTTCTGTCGTTTTTAAACTTAATGAGTGGAATCACCATTTCCTGGAGCATAGCTCCATCATGAACATAATTGACACATGATATTTTATCGCTTTTCTGAATTCCGCTTCTCCTGTACAGATAGCCATGATCTGCCGTTATGATTATACTTGCAGCACTAACTCTATTTACAAGCTTATTTACAAGTGAAATTATCTCATCAAAAGCAAGTTCTGTTGCCGAGAATACGTCTCCTTCAGTTTTACAATTGTCTCCCATGGTATCTACTTCATCATGGTAAATATAAACCACATCCATTCCGACAAAGTTTTTCCTGATTTCAATATCATTCATAACCATGACATCATCATATCTAACTGCCAGGGACTTAGGATCTTTATCTTTTAAAATTAAATCCCTATTTTCAGTTCCACTGCTGTTAATTCCGTCTACCAACACATCGTATTTATCATCGATCTCTACTTTTGTATTTGGAAGCAGAGATGCCATACCAAGTTTTGTACAGGAAGGAATTACTCCCTGCATGTATTCAATTTCAACTTTCCCTTTTCTCCCATTGTTAAGCCTTACAAAAAGTTCCCTGGCACTTTCGTATCTAAGTCTATCAGAAATTATTACAAATACTCTTTCTTTAGAAGGTTCAACAAATTTTTCATAAAATTTATTCTGCCAGTTTAAGCCCTCTATTCTCCAGTTCTTATTCCCTTCTAAAGAATTAAACCATTTAATGGACAGTTCCTTCAAATACCAGTTGTTATATAAATTCTCAACTATCTCTTTTAAATCCTTCAGTTCATCTTTACATTTACAGCTGTCATAGTGATAATAAAATTTTCTATAAGCCTCATCAAAATAATAATATCTATCTACATAGGATTTAAACATATCGAAGGAGGATTCTTCCTTTATATTTGAATTGAGCTTCTCTTTTTCATTTAACATATTTATAGTCCACTTTAATGTCTTATATTCATTTTCATATTTTCTATAAAAATGTGCAGTTCTTCTCCTGCTTATAATACTCAAATATCTGCTGTATTCACCTACTCCATTTTCTAAAAGATTGCTGATTCTCAGTAATATAATCCTATCAATTTCATCAAAAATATCACAGTCAATAAAAGTATCCAAACTATTTTTATTTAAAAGCATATTTATTTTCAATTTATTTGAAATAAGCTGCTGCATTTTGTCGTAGTGTTTTTCATCTACACTGCTGTTCATAAAATGATTAACAAATACTATACAGTTTGTTTTTTTAGAAGATATGAGTGTTTTATATTGTTTTGGAATCTGAAAGCTGATGGCACTTTCCATATTGGTGATCAGAAGCATTGCCATAAACATGCCCAGGTTCCTCTTTTCAAATCCATACCCGTAGTACTTTGTTATCAGATCCCAAAGTGAATTCAAATTTCCAAATTTGCCTATGCTCTCATAGATTTTATTTTCGCCATCTAAATAGTCCTTTAATATGGACTTTAATATTTCTTCCATATCCATAATTTTAACTTTAGTTAAAACTGCAAGGACTCCAATATCAATCTTTTCTTCAGTATAATCCTCTATACTTAAATTTTTAAAAGCAGTTATTCTCTCTTTACTCCTAAAAAAAGCATTATAAAATTTAAATTTTTCTTTAAAAGAAGGATCTTTTATATTGAGTTCCCTCATTATCACAGCAGCTCTATCTGTAGAAAATTCTTCACTATAACGATAAATATCATAGAGCCAATCTTCCTGAGGCAGTGGCTTTTCCAAATTTGAATATATAAGTATATTGTCAGTTGTATTTTCTTTTTCTATATAATATTTAAATTTAAAGGCATTTCTGTCTGTAAGTTTGATTATTTTTACAGATTTAATGTCCAAATCGTCTATATCTTCGATAAAATCTTTGTTACTGTCATACCAAAATACAATATGACGTCTTTTTCCATATCCCAGCGGCTTTGAAAATAATTGTTTCAAAAAATTTTTTACTTTCTGTAAGTTCATTGTTTACCTCCACATTATATTTTAGCCAGCAAATTCATTTCAACTTTTTTCCCGCTGGAATCAATGACTTCAACTCCCTGAAATCTGGCATAGTTTACTTTAACTCCTTCATCTAGATCAATTTGTATTCTCTTATTTGCCAGGTGCGCCGCAGCCCGGTCATATTCCCTGCACTCTTCCATCTGCTTCTTTATCCTATATATTTTCTTCTTAGCAGAATTTCTCTCTCTTGATGAATAATCTTCCGAATCAACTATAAGCCTCTGTCTCTCAATTTCAGTCCCATATTTTCTCTGAAGCACGTGCAGATAATCCATCCTGACTTTAGCTACAGTCTGATCGCTGTACCTGTGCATATAAATAAGCGCCTTGAATCCGTTGCTTTTCCCGGAATCGAAGAGCCAGTAAATAGGTCTCTTCTTATAGTTCTTTACATGATCATTGTAAAATTCTCCGACAAAATATCTCCTAATGGACTGTCTCGCCGTTTCAGAAGATTTCCTCCCTATGGAATCGGCTATAAAATCCAGATTTTCCTCCAAAGTGTCTTCCCCGTACACAATCTTCACAAATTTGATAAATTTTGAAACTATGTCATCTTCAAAATACTCATCTTCCGTAATGGGAATGAAATTGTCCCTGTCAGGAGTAAAGGTGGCATCTGTCCAAAAGTCCGATATGATGTTCCCGTCATCGTCTCTCTCTATTTTTCTAACCTGCCAGGTTTCTCCTCCAGGCTGTGAATTGTTCACCCTAAAATGAGAACTGAACTCACCTCCCGCATATATAAGACCTTCTACATCAACGGAGTACCTGCCGAACATGCATCCTACAGCATAGGATATAAATGATTTTATGTCCCTCTCTCTGTCCGCCTTTCTGACAGTAACATCCCTATCCTCCTCTTCAGGTACAATCTCCTCCTGCAGTCCATAGATACGGATAAATATCCCGTTAAGCTCCTCTTCATTATGCTTTAACTGCTGAAACTGCCTGTCCGCAAAGGACTGCCACATATAAAAAGCATCGGATAAGCGGGCAGTTTTAAGTGGATAGTTATTAGTATATCTCATATTCCCGTTGTCTGCCGTGAGCTTTCTACTATCGGCCAGTAAAAGTGGGTGAATTTTAAAATCCCAGGACGTTTCAAAAGAATCCCAGTCATTCTTTGAAATTTCTATACATTTTTTCACTAATAAATTTATGAATCCTATATTAGAATCACTTAATTCAATTACCGGCAATCTTTTTATATCTATATTTTGATAATCCTGGCCATCACTGAACATAGATAATATATAATTTGTGACAGAGCTGTTCATAAATCCTATATATAAATAAAATTTTTTATTATCCATAACAAAAAGTGCTGGGCCTTTCTTGTCAAAAGTACCTGTTTTAGGTAAAATTCGTGCTGAAAATTTGGATGTTGTAGTAGCAGTCCACGTAATTCCCTTTCTAAAAACATACTTTTCATTTATCATATTTGACGTCCTATTGGATTTATAAAAATTTTTAGCAGCATCTGACCAGTCGACCAGCATCTCAATATTGCCATACCATTTTCTATAATTTCCTCCCTTGGCATATGTTATCCATCTCTGTCCTATTGAAAATTTATTAACTTCCCACAGCATTCTCAAATATCTATTATTATCAGCTGTAATGTGTTGGCTTCCTGTTATATCGATTTTACTTTCAAATTTGCTGCCCTCAATAAATACATTAAGCATGGTCTCATTAGCCCAGTATGCAATAGGACTTCCCAATATATTTTCAAAATCATTCTGTTTCAGTTTTATATATACATTATTTTTATTAAAAAACTCTATTCTTTTCTTCATTGGATCCATGTATTGAACTAGCCTGATAAAAGTTGGTTTAAAATTATCAATCCTTTTCTTTCTAAAAATATAAGATGCCACTTTAACTTTTTCACCTTTGATATCACTAAATGCCCCTGCTCCAAATTGAACCAATGTTTCTATATTTACATTTTTTATGATATATTTTCTAAGTCGTTCATAACTTGTTAAAAACATCCATGACTGTTGAGTTATCAATGCTGTAAATACACTCGAAAATCTAATGCACACTTCGATAAATACAGCAAACATATCCAATTTAGACTTCTCGAACTCACTTGATATTCTTTTAGATAAATTATTATTCATCCCTCTAAATCCCATATAGGGCGGATTAGTAACACAGATTTCATATTTCCTGCCCATTATCTCAGCCTGCTTCACCAACGCTCCCATCCTGTCTAAAAGTATGCTTTTATAATCTGCAAACATCAGATTATCTTCCCCGGCTATCTCCTCAAGTCTCTGCTCTAATAATTCAAAATCAACCTTTTCAACTTCAATTATGGAACCATACTCCCCGGCATCTTTAAAGGTTTCAATTAAATACTTAACATCCTCCTTTAACTGTACACTGTGTCCTGTGGATTGTGAATTGCAGAAGTACTCCACTGCTTCTCTGCCAGTTCCATCTAAAAACTCATTACTTTCCTGTATAGAGCACAGATTGAGTTCCAGTCCATTTTTCTCTATATCCCTAAACAGCCTCCTGTTGTATTGTCTTGCCTTCATTATAAGTGCAAATGAAGCCAGCTGTACTGCCCTCTCGTCTATATCCAGCCCGTACAGATTGTTTTCAAGTATAAGCCTTGGTATTTTCCTCTCCAAATACCCTTCCCTCTTGTATATTTCATAGAATACTTCAAAGGCATAAACCAGTATATGTCCCGAGCCCATACATGGATCCAGCACTTTTATATCCTCAGGTCTGAATTTGCCGTATTGTTCTCTTATACTCTCCAGTTCTTCCTCAACTTCTGGCTCCTGCCCGGTTTCTTCAATATAATACTTCCATTTTCCCTGCAGTTCTGCATCCGGGTGACCCTCAAGCCACAGCCTTCCCAATGAATTCTCAACCATGTATTTAACTATCCAGTCAGGAGTAAAAAGCTGTGTTGCGGCAGGTATATTCTCTTTTGTTATTTTTACATTTTTCTTAAGTGCTGCAAACACCTTATCCTTCTTCTCGGATATATAGTACTGGTACATCCATCCTATTATTTCCACTCCCTCTTTCCAGTCATCTTCCGGTATCTCCTCCACCATCTTCCCTATCACGGAACCCTTATCAAGAAGATGACCAGGAAAGAGCAGCTCCGTATAATCACTTATTTTCTCAAACATCTGGGGCATTATACTGCCAAGTTCACTGCACTGTTTTATCAATATGTATTTATAAGCTTCTTCTCTATCTTCAGCTTTTCCACTGTCCAGAAGCCCATATACACTGTCTCCATCAAGTTTTAATTCCTCTATTGTCTCTGAAATTCTAAAAAGTACATCCGGTTCATTTTTTCCCTCTATTGAAGAAAGTATTCTCACACCAAGGGGAAGATAATTGTTAACTTCCATATATCTAAGTGCCATAAATCTGTTAAACCAGGTATAGGCGGCTTCCTCCATAACTGGCTTAAACCCCCTTTTCCTTACCTGCCCTACAAGGGCATCTCTCTGATTCTTCGGAAGCTTGAATATATCTCCACTTCCATTTAATTTGAATCCGCCCTGGATTTCCACTGCAGTGTCTATTTTCTGCCCGCCTACACCTATCAGGTTGGCTTTTTCACTAACTGCCTCTATTAAATTCTCTCTGGCCCATATGGCAAATACCTTTATCTTATTTTTATCCACGGCTGCTTTTCCCCTAACTCATCTGTTATATCAAATTTATTATGGTATTGTCTTTCAGTTCCTCCTTCAACTTACCTCTTAGAAACTCCACCACTTCATCTATATCTTGGACATTCTTTATAATTTTCTGACCCTTCACCAGTTCTCTCATGCTCAGAGTCTTTATTTTCACAACAATTTCAGGCCCTCTATCATTGTTCCTTTGCATTTTTTGAACTTTTTCTTCAACTATTATCTTCACCCATTTAAGTTTGACCTTCTCTGCCAAATCGGACATAGAAGCTATCACTGCAAAATTATCCGCACTTTCAACTCTATTGTAAAGATCTTCAAACTCCCCTCTTACCTTGTCTTCAAATATACTTTTGAAGCTGCATGTTTTCAAGACATCAAAAACTTGATCTCTGCACTTTTCTATGAATTCTTTTATTGGAATGCTCTTTTCTTCCAAAAGTACTACTACTTTGTCATTGTACTTTTCTATTAGAACAGGCAGTTCATGTATTCGAGAATAAGGTCTTTTCATTTTGAGTATCTCTCTTATTTTCTTCATAATCACATTCATGTCATCATCTATTATATATTCCTTATTTACATCATAATTTTTCAGTTTTTCCACAGCTCTGTCAAATATAATTTTCTGTTCACCTGTAGAAGAAAAGTCAATCACACCATTTTCTTTCTTATAAAAAAATGCTTTTATATCATCCACATCATCTTCATAATCCAGAAAATTCTCTTCAAGATCATATATTCTTTTGAAGAATTCCACTGTATCCGTGATCTCCATTATTTTCTGAAATAATCTTTTTCCCAATTGCAGAACCTCTTCTCCAGGATAACGCGTTCTAGAAGAAAATTTAACAAGCATTTCGTTGATCTTAGAGAGCTCATTTTTACATTCTCCTTTGAATATATCCATTATTCCATCCTCATCAGAGGGAAGGGACAGAAAATTAAACATATCCCTGCTTAAATCTCTTACCGTATCTACATATTTCTGGCTTACTCTCTCTCTGATCTTCAATATTGTCCTTTCAACATATTCCCTTTTGGTAACATAATGCACTATTTCCCTATCATTGGGGCTAATTACCTCCCCATTTAATATCACCTTGATACACTGTTTTTTAAACAACTCTATTATAACAGCAGCTATATCTAAACCCTTCCATCCATAAGGAGGGTTTGAAAATTTAGCCAATACAGTTTTAACTGTAACCTGAAGATTTCTGGATGAACTGATCTGTATATGATTTTGTATCTCATCCACCGCTAGTTTATTTGGATTTGTATCTGCAATCTCCATCTGGTTAAATTTTTTATCCACAATATCATAAAGTTCTTTTACACTATTAGTAAATTTTTCTACATAATTCAGCTTGTTGTATTTGGAATTCACCAATATTCTCAATCCACTGTTCATTCTGTCTATAGGATTCTTTTCATTTATATCTACTAAACTTCCATTTATGTATATAGGTGCTTTTTCCATTGACCCTTCTATTAAGAATTTAGCCCTTTTAGCTCTTTCTCCTCTTTCCCTGCTTTTTTTTACCTTGATATCTTCTACGGCAGCACTGGATTTTATACCGCTTTTAATTCTGAGATACTCATCTATCTTCAACATGTTTTCTATTTCATCAAGATATGAATAATCCTGTGAAATATCTAAAATAACGTTACCTTCCCTGACAGATAGAAGTTTTAATTCGGCCTCACTGGAATCACGGGGCAGTTCAAAACTTGGAGTTATTACCCTCACTCCTATTTCATTTATCTGAGAACCAATTGTTCTGTCATCTACTATTTTATTAAAAGTAAATTGATACCTTCTCGAATAGGAAAATTTAGCGCCATTATATATATCATCAAAAATGATTTCAGAAATCTTATGTGTGACTTTTCCAATATCCACGGGCATGTTGTTTATTTCTCTATTTACATCCTGTTCATCATTTGTGAGAAATACATACTCTTCTCCATTTTTCTGAATGAGTGTCTGCCTCATAAGTTTCTTCAAAGAAATCTGTACATCTTTTTTTATATGCAATTTATCTGCATCTATTCTATTTACCAACAGTGTAGATATATTTTCTATATTTGCTTTTATTTCTTTTACATACTTTAAAAGAAATAGCAGTTTCAAAACTTTCACGTCAAAGGCATCTAATTTTTCATTTTTTTCTGCATAAATTACAACTGATCTAATGGAGGAGTCCAGAAAGATCTCTATAGTTTTGTAAAAGGAGGAAAAAGGGACAAGCATCCTTGTATCTTCTTCCATATAATCCACCGCAACCTGCTGATATGCCCCCAGCAAACTTCTCTCTCCCCTGGATAGACTCTTACCGGATGCCCCATGTTCCCTCACTCCATTGAATACAGATTGAATGAGATTAAACTGATAGGGTATAAAAGGATAGACTTCTGCAAATTCCTTTTCATTCCTGTAAATTTTCATTTCTGCAGTATCTGATGTAAAAGTCAGCAGGTTTTTTATTATTGATTCCTTCTGCTCATATAACAATCTCAAATAACTTTCGGCAGTATTTTTTTTCCTAAGTATACGTTTTTTTATTACCTCGTCAACATTTGCAGAAGACAGTGAAAGCCGGATATTAAATCTTCCCTGAATTTTAGAAAAATCATTTCCCTTTACTTTTGTAAATTCATCCAGACCCTCCTGTGAAGTGACAACAACCCAGCACTTTCCACCACATTTAGTACCGAGATCTTCCACCAGAGTCTGGAGGTTTAACATGAGTTTTGTATTATCTCCAATATATTGTCCCATTTCGTCTACCATAAATATAACATGATGGTTTTTTCCCTTTGATTTAATGTATTCTTTTACCCTAGATGTAAATTTATCTATGCTAAGTGAATAATTTTCTTCACATTTATTGTACCAATTCCTTGCAGATTTTTCACTCATCTTTGTAGTTTCAGATAACGACTTTACAATTGAATCCTCCTCATAATAAAAATCCTCTCTTGATTCAAGCCATGACTTTCCGGACATCTCTTTAAAAAATCTTTTAAATTTCTCATATACACCGTCTTTAACCATCTGCCGTTCCATATTCGCTATCCATGGCATTGATCCACAAAAACCCTGCATTTCACTAAACACTTTATTAAACACATTTACAATGGCATCTTTATTCGATTTAGAATCCGCCTCTGATTTGGAGTCTATATTAAAAAGAATTACATCGGTCGGGGTATCCCCAGCCAGTTTCATATTCTCAAGAGTAAAATTATCCAATCCCTTGTCACTAAAATAATCAATAGCATTTTTACCATCTATAATTTTATTCTCCAAAAGATAGGATAATATTTTCAAAAGGTGGGACTTACCGCTTCCAAAGAATCCTGAAATCCACACCCCGTTCTTATCCGTATCTTCCAGTATACTGGTTTTATACATTTCAAAAAACTCATCTATGTGTTTCTTTAACTCACTGGTTACAACATATTCATCTAGTTCCTGTTTTACATTTTCATCATCTTCCTGCCCAACTTTGATAACACCTTTTATATCCCTGTCTATTTCTTTATAAAACATATCCTTCAAAATAAATTTCATTTTTTTGTCTCCCCCATAATTCAATACTTATCTATTAATTGAAATGCCCTGTAATAGTTGTCATCTTTTAAAATATTAAACAGCATTAGGGAGCCTCCATCATAGGTGCCTGGAAAAAACATAACAAGAGGTTGTTTTTCTATAACTCTATGCAGGTTGTTTAACACTCCATATGATCCGATTATAGGCCATGATTTTCCAACTCCAGTTAAAAATATTATATCGCTTCCGCCAATCCTGTCTGCTATATACCCTACCATAAGATCATTTTTCAATGTAAGTCTAAGAGCTTTCTTGGTTGCATTTAAAACATATTTGCTTCCTTTTTTTTTCTCCATCTCAAAGTTTTTTTCAAGATATCCCTTTGATTTTAAAATGTTCAAAATAATATCATAAAGGTCAAACTCGATTATATTGAGCCCATAGGCTTTTTTTGCCTTTTCCTCTATAAATTTAACTCTATCCCTAATTAAAAGCTCATATTTAGGATCATAATCAAAAATATAAAATCCTATTTCATCTCCAAGTCCCTTATTCTGTCTGAAATACGGATCAGCTATCCGTGGTAATATTTCATCGATCCTCTTATGTATATCCTTCATATTTTATCTCAATCTCCTACGCGGTCCAATTTTATAGTAATTATTATATCACAAATAATAATACCTTCTACAGAACCTTGTAAATTCAGAACCTGATTTAACCAACAATGAATTTCTTTCACAATAAATATAATTGAAGGCAAAAAATTTACAATATGGTAATATTATTACCACGATTTTGTAATATATTAGCGAGAAACTATTGTATATCAAGTAGTTTTTATATACTCATTTTTTATAAATATAATGGAAGGGGGAAATTAATCAATGAAAAACATCTTAAAAAAACTTCAAATTTTGCTGCTGGCATTATTTGTGGTATTGGGAAGTGGAGCCGGATCTGCAATTGCAAAGGAACAATTCGGCGATACTTACAGAGGCAGCTATATTTTATCAAATTATTTTCCAAAGAGGAATATAACTCATTCAATTTATAACTACCAGCCTCAAAACACCATAAATAGGGTTAATCTTCCAGCTAACACTGAAAAATCAGGTAATTGGGCAGGCTATATAGCTGTACCTGTTTCCCAGAACAATACTTATACAAGCGTTTCAGGAAGTTGGACAGTACCTAATATTACATCCAATCGTCAAAATGCCTCAACCGCACAATGGATAGGCTTGGGAGGAGTAAATTCTGAAGATCTCCTTCAAATGGGAACTATAGAGGAGATACAAAATGGACAACCTATAGTTGAAGTTTTTTGGGAAAAATTGCCCGATGCTGCCCAGAATATAGTTAGTATCCCAATTGGCTCAACTATCAGTGTAACTATATCCAAGGCTTCGAATTCCACATGGAATTTAACATTCACTGCAACTACGCCTAAAGGAGAAGCAGTAACAAAAACTATATCCACTACCCTTGATTCTTCCTATGAGCAGAAAATAGGCACATCCGCAGAATGGATCAGCGAAGATCCGGCTAATCAGAACAATCAGCTTCTACCTCTAGCAAACGCGGATGAGGTAAAATATCAATCGGCCAAAGTCAATGGAAATTCATTATCTGATTCCAGCAACAAAATCCACCCTGTTGCCATGATATCAAATGGTGGAAATATCGCAATTTATCCCTCTGAGATCGGAGCAGATGGTGAATCATTTACAACAACTACTAACTCCAGTTACAACAATAACATCAACAGTATTTCCAATTTCAGACATAGATCCGATAATTTATCAAAACATATTTCAAGATATCCCGGAGATTATTCTCATTACAGACAACCTGCAGCAGCTGCTGCCTATTAGTCAAAAAAGAAGCCGGATAATTTCATAATCGGCTTCCGTTTTGAAGTGTAAAGCCAAAAAATATTATATTAAATAACACAAAAACAGCATTATCATTCACAAATATAATGCTGTTTTTATATATATTAAATAGTATATAATTAAAATATATCATGTCTCCTGCTTCAAAAAATACTTGATAGAAAAGAGGTGTTTCACAATAGGAAACAAGAAAAACAACTATGTGCTGTGTTATAAGGATCTATGTAAAAAATTCAGCCGGCGTCCCCTGGAAGAAATTGTCCAAAAAAGTGGAGCAAAATATGACGCTGAAAAGAATATGTTCACCTTAAAATACTTTAACAGGGAATATTTAATTTCCTATCCGGAAGGCTCTATTACATTAAAGGATTTTAATCACAACGATCTATCTTATGAATCCGATACGGTAATGGATAAAATACTGATCATGAGCTATCTCTGCAGATGCACCAAAAGTGGACTGACCAATAAATGGGTACCCTACAGGGAAATAGAAGGTGTAGGCTGCACCTATGATTTTTTTGCCGGCCATGGTATAGACAAACTTACCAAATACTTCGGAAACAGAGATGAACTATTTCTAAAGGCCGGGAAAAAACTTGATGCTAAAAAACTATGCCTGGGAGATATGTCACTTCAGTTTAACATATTTCCAAATGTGCCCGTTGTACTGGTCTTATGGCTGGCAGATGAAGAATTCGAAGCCCAGGCAAACATCTTTTTTGACTCTTCTGCCTCAAAAGAAATTCACATAGAAGATCTGGCTTCCCTGTGCTCAAAGGCGGTTGACGAATTGATTAGATGTGCAAAACAAGTGGAAAATTTTTAAAAATGTTTACATATATATGGATAAGTGCTATTATATATATGTAAAGTAAATAGAATTGTTTGTGGGGGGACCGTTTCGGTTGAGAAGGTAAAACCTGACCCTTTGAACTTGATGTAGTTAACACTACCGTAGGGAAGCAAATATTTAAAATGTGTATTCGAGGAGTGTTTTCATCAGACACTCCTTTTTTATTTAAAAATACAATGTTACAGGGGAGCCCATGTTGATGGGCTGAGAGTAAGATACTATCTTTTACCCTTATAACCTGATTTGGATAATGCCAACGTAGGGAAATTTACGCTGTTTAAAAAACATTCAGAGTTTTTATATCCTATGGGAAGCATTTGCTCCCTATTTTTTTATCCATAAAATCAAGAAGGAGATTGATAAAATGAATTATACAACCCAGATGGATGCTGCCAGAAAAGGAATAGTCACGGAAGAAATACGTATAGTAGCCAAAAAGGAAAATATGGATGTCAAGGATCTCATGCACCTTATGTCCAAAGGCAAAGCTGTCATTCCAGCCAATAAAAATCATAAAAATTTAAGTGCAGAAGGCGTGGGAAAAGGGCTTAAAACAAAGATAAATGTCAATCTTGGCATTTCAAAGGACTGCTGTAATATAGATCTGGAACTTGACAAAGTGAAAAAAGCAATAGACATGAAAGCTGAGGCCATTATGGATCTAAGTTGTTTTGGGAAAACAAGAGAATTTAGAAACAAGTTAGTGGCTATGTCTCCTTCCATGATAGGCACTGTACCCATATACGATGCAGTTGGTTTTTATGATAAAGAATTAAAGGATATAACTGCCGAGGAACTTTTAAGCGTTATAGAAGCCCACGCAAGAGATGGGGTTGACTTTATGACCATCCATGCCGGTATAAACCTGGAAGCAGCACAGATATTCAAGAGAAACCCGAGACTTATGAATTTTGTCTCAAGAGGAGGCAGCTTGATGTATGCTTGGATGAACTTGAATAGGAGACAAAATCCTTTCTATGAATACTTCGATAAAATTCTTGACATATGTGAAAAATACGATGTAACCATAAGTCTGGGAGATGCCTGTAGACCTGGCTGTATAGATGATTCTACAGACGCAAGCCAGATAAAGGAACTCATGACCTTAGGTGAACTGGCAAAAAAAGCCTGGAAAAGAAATGTACAGGTAATGATAGAAGGGCCCGGTCATATGGCTCTTAATGAAATAGAAACCAACATGAAGCTTGAAAGAAAGCTGTGTCATGATGCTCCATTTTATGTACTAGGTCCCATAGTAACAGATATAGCACCTGGATATGATCACATAACAAGCGCCATAGGCGGCGCTATTGCTGCAACTTATGGAGCGGATTTTCTCTGTTATGTAACTCCTGCAGAGCACCTCAGACTGCCTGATTTGCAGGATATGAAGGATGGAATTATAGCCGCCAAAATAGCTGCCCATGCTGCAGACATTGCAAAGGAAATCAAAGGTGCAAGAAATTGGGACAACAAAATGGCTGAGGCCAGAAGAGCACTTGACTGGGAAAAAATATTAGATACTGCAATAGACCCTGAAAAAGCCAGAAAATACAGAAAGAGCTCAACACCTGAAGATAAAAAAACCTGTACCATGTGTGGAAAAATGTGTGCTGTAAGAAACATGAACAAGGTAATGGAAGGAAAAAACATAAATATCCTTCGGGATAAAGACTAGAACATCGATTCCAATTGCTTTTGAAAGGAGGTGTAAAAATGACCGTAAATGGAGAAGAATTGGATTTTGCCCCCGAAACGACAGTATCACAATTACTAAACAAATTAAATATAGACGAAAACACCGTTGTAATTGAAGTGGATTTAGAGTTAGTAGACAGGGAACAGTACAAATCCAAAAAATTATCAAGCACTTCCAAAGTAGAAATAATCCGTTATGTCGGAGGTGGTTAGATAATTTACATTATATACAATAAATCAAAATTAAAGGAGATTTTAATTTATGGATGAACTTATAATAGCAAATAGAAAAATAAAGAGCAGGTTCTTTATTGGGACTGGTAAATTTACATCAAATGAAATAGTGCCTGATATAATAAAAAGTTCTGAAGCACAAATTATAACCGTAGCACTGAGACGTATGGATATCCACGCTGCAGAACCAAATGACAACATATTGAATTTTATAGATAAAAGCTGCATACTCGTGGCAAATACATCCGGTGCAAGAAATGCAGAAGAAGCTATAAGGCTCGCACATTTAGCTAAAGCAACAGGATGTGGAAATTGGGTTAAAATAGAAGTTATTTCAGATAGCAAATACTTGCTTCCCGACAACTATGAAACCTTAAAGGCTACTAAAGCCCTTGTAAAAGAAGGATTTGTTGTACTTCCCTATATAAGCCCGGATCTAATGGATGCAAAGAGACTTGTAGATGCCGGTGCCTCTGCAGTAATGCCTCTGGGTGCACCTATCGGGACAAATAGAGGTCTTAAGACAAAAGAACTATTAAAAATTATAATTGACGAAATAGATATACCAGTTGTAGTGGATGCAGGTATAGGGAAGCCATCTCACGCCGCAGAAGCCATGGAGATGGGAGCCGATGCAGTACTTGCAAATACTGCCCTTGCAACAGCAGAAGACCCTGTACTCATAGCCGAAGCTTTCAAGCTTGCAATACAAGCAGGAAGGAAAGCTTTTCTTTCAAAACCCGGTGTTGAAAAAGAAGTCGCCGTAGCCTCATCTCCTCTTACAGGATTTTTAAGATAGGAAGTGTTTAAAATGACCTTTTATGATGTAGTGCAAAATTTAAAAGATTTTGATTATGAAAACTTTTTTAAAAAAGTTACAGACAGACAAATTGAAAAAATAATAGATAAAGAGAAACTGGATAAATGGGATTTTCTGGCGCTTCTCTCTCCTACTGCCGAAAAGCATATGGAAGAGATGGCTCAAAAATCTCACAGACTTTCACTTAAATACTTTGGAAGAAACGTTGTCATGTACACTCCCATGTACGTTGCCAATTACTGTTCAAATAGATGCGCTTACTGTGGATATAATTGTACAAATAAAATAAACAGAAAGGTACTCACTCTCGATGAAGTTGATACAGAAGCAAAAGCTGTACATGACATGGGGTTCAGACATGTAATAATTTTGACAGGAGAATCCAGAAAATATTCGCCTGTTTCCTATATAAGAGATTGTGTAAAAATAATGAACAAATATTTCAGTTCAATATGTCTGGAAATATACTCTCTTAAAAAGGAAGAATACAGAGAACTTGTTGAAGCCGGTGCAGATAGTCTTACTATGTACCAGGAGACCTACAACCAGGAAGTATACTCAAAGGTCCACCTTGGAGGTCCAAAGAAAAATTACAGATACAGACTTGAAACACCAGAAAGGGCCTGCGAAGCTGGTATATATTCCGTAGGTCTCGGCCCGCTTTATGGTCTCTATAACTGGAGAGAAGAAGCTTTTTTAGGTGGACTGCACGGTGCATATATACAAAAAAAATTTCCTGGCGTAGATGTGAATTTTTCAGTTCCACGGATAAGGCCTCATGCAGGTTTTTTCAAAGATCTGCATGAAATAAGTGACAAAAACATGGTACAAATACTGCTTGCACTTAAACTCTTTATTCCAAGATCAGGTACCAACATAACCACAAGAGAATCCAGGGAAATGAGGGACAATCTCATACCTCTCGGTGTCACCAAAATGTCTGCAGGCGTATCTACGGAAGTTGGAGGACATACTCAGGAGAATCCTGGTGAAATGCAATTTGACAACTCCGATAAAAGAAGCTTAACAGAGGTGAAACAGGCAATAATCAAAAAAGGATATTTTCCTGTAATGAAGGATTGGGAACCTATAGCACTATGAAACAAAAGCTATTTATAGTAACGAACAGAAAACTTGTAAAAAATAACAACATGCTTGATATAATAGAAAGTTCAGTACAAGCAGGTGCAGATGCCGTAATTCTACGTGAAAAAGATTTGGACTGTAGTAAAATAATTCAGCTTGCTAAAAAAATCAAAAAGATAACGGAACCTCAAAATGTACCTCTTATAATAAACGGCAATATGGAAGCTGCTCTAGAAGTAAATTCTGATGGATTTCACACAAATTATGCAGATTATATGAATGAACATTTTAAATTCAAGGGTATTTTAGGAGTATCTGTTCACAGCACTTTAGAGGCGGCAAATGTGCAAAAAAAGGGTGCAGATTACCTTCTGGCAGGACACATTTTCAAAACAAATTGTAAAAAGGGATTAGAACCCAGAGGAATTGCTTTTTTGGAAGATATGCTGAAAAATGTTTCAATTCCAATTATAGCAATAGGCGGTATAAATGAAAGCAACATAGATAAATTATTGAAAACTGATATTTATGGTGCTGCTGTAATGTCCCTTGTAATGTGTTCAGATGATCCATATCTTACGACACGAAATTTAAAAGAACATTTTTGAAAAATCAACAATTAAATTTTCCTCACCTACCATAATATGATGATTGGTTATCATAGAAACAGCTTAGCAATGTTGAACTGCTAGGCCGTTTCTATACACAATATATGCATTATATTAAATGGATTATTTTTTAGTATAATCAGTTATGCCCAACCTATTTCCGAATGGATCTTCAAATTCTACAGCGCTGCTTTCCACAGTATTAGAATTTATACTGCTGAAAGAGATTCCAAATGCAGGCACTTTCATCGAAGGCAAATGATTATATATATAGGTCCCAACGTTCTTCTTTAATTAGATGGTCTGTCCACGTAGTATTATCAGCTGATTCAGTTAGCTTAAATCCATAATTTCCATAAAGATAACGGGCTGTTTTGAGTACATCAGCAGTCCATAAAAAAATATGCTTATAATTCTTCTCTCTACAAAAATTAATTGCCGTGTCTAAAAGTATGTGACCTAATCCATTATTTCTTTCACTTGGATCAATTAAAAACCATCTAAGCTGCGCTAAAGAAGAATCTGTTTTATCTGCAGCTATAGCTATTACGCCAACGGATTTATTACTTTCTTCTGCAATCCATATATTTTCTAAATCCGGATTATGTTTTTTATGAAATTCAATTAAATATTTCTCAACATAATCTCCAAATATATTACCAAACCCAAACTCCTTTTTATATAATTCTCTATGTTTTTCAATAATGTATTTTATATCACTTTCTCTATATGATCTAATATTGAAAGCTCTTTTACCATAAGACAGTAATTTCATAATACATTCCATTGAATTAACTAAACTTTCCTTTTCACTTTCATCTAAGTGATCTATTAGATTAGAAATTTGTTTATCAGATCTTTTTGAAAGATTTGATAGGACATTCCTACCGTTTTCTGTCAATTCAAGGAAATTCAAACGTCCATCCCCAGAACATTTTTCTTTAGTAATCAATTCATCCGATTTAAAGCGATTTAAGATCCTACTTAAGTATCCCTTATCAATATTTAGTTTATCAATCAAAATATTAGCGGTACATTCTTTAGTTTTATTAATCTCAAAAAGTATACGAGCTTCCGTTAATGAATATGCACTATCCAGTATACCTTGATTTAAAAGTCCCAAGACATTTGTATAAAATCGACTAAAAATTCTTACCTCTGATATTGTGTTTAAGTTTCTATTTTTCATAAAATCACTCCAAACTAGTTTATTTATTCTCATAAAAATAATTATAAACAAACTAGTTGACTTAGTCAAATAGTTTTAACACTCTATCTGTATATTTCTAATATCAATTATTTATTTGCATTTCTTATCTATCATACAAACCTTTCTTAAAAGGAATTCCATTATAAAAACAGAAGTTTTTTAAGCTTATAAAGTTTTATCAATTTATCACAATAAATTCTCAACTGCTTGTACTCTTCGTAACCTGATTTATGTATTTATCTAGTTTTTGACTTGCCTCTAATATTTCACTATAATCCGCCTCTTCCTCAATTAATTTATGTAATCTCTCTCTCAAATCGTTTACTTTATCATTTATCACGTAAATTTCAACCTGCCTTTCTTATAAATAACAATTAAAGTTTAACATTTATACAAATTATTGCAAAACACTTTTAAATTATATCACAAAAATCGCTTGTTGTAGATTATAGTATGAAGACAATTTGTAACATTTTTTTAAAATTAAATCCGAGAGGTGGTTTACATGACATTAGAAAATGCACTTGCTATAACTTTAAGAAACCGCAGAATAAAATGTGGATTATCTCAGGAGGATCTTGCACATGAATGTAATGTTGACAGAACCTATATCAGCATGATTGAACGCCAGAAGCGAAATCCAACTTTAAACATCATTTTTAGAATCTGCAAAAGTTTAGATATAAAAGCTAGTGACTTTATTTCAAGTATCGAAAAAGCAATGGAAAGCAATTAAAAAGCAATATTATTTTCGCGTTAACTTGATTCATATTTATAGATAATTTGAATAGAGTTAAAAGACCTCACCTTTTACAGATGAGGCCTTTGTCATAGAATACAGATAGGCTCTTTTGTAGGACTCTAGAACGTATCACAGCTTCTCTGTATAAATCATCCGCTCTACTTGAGTTGAAGCCAGTTTCCTACCAGTAGGTACAACATATTTCTCAGCCATTTCATCATAACCTATATCCTCAATCACCCGCCATCCATATTCTTTTAGAAAATTAGGCCATTCTACCGGCTCCATTCCAAAAATCCAGATCTTATTTATCACATATTTTTCATATATCTTGTCCCATCCATACTTAGATTGACCTTGAATAAAATCCTTACGAACATACGTGAAAACAAGACGACTTCCCGGTGCAGCTTTTGAAAGAAAGTCAAATGTTGATCTAATACCTTCTTCAGTTAAATATTGTGTAACACCCTCCCATATGAAAAATGTTCGTTTATCTGCCAAATACCCATGAGATTTCAATTTAGTGTTTATATCTTGATGGTCAAAGTCTATTGGAACAAGCTTTACATGTGATGGAATAGTTTCGAACACTTTGCCAAGTTGAATCTTCTTAGCTTCAATGTTTTTGGGTTGATCTAGCTCCCAAACGGGAATATCAGAAAGCTCTTTCAATCTATATGCACGAGTATCAAATCCAGCTCCTAAATTCACTACTGCTCCGATCTTATTGACTGAATCTATTAGCTCTTCATCTATATACCGTTTTCTGCACATCATACAGCTCCAGAGACCAGGAAAGTTTTTCTCAGTAATTCGCACCATCCAATTTCTAACTGAGTTAAGATGCATCATCCATAAAAAACCTCTTCCAGAGGGTAGTATTTGATCTGCCAAGTTATCGTCGATAATACGCTCTGTTTCAGGAAAATATTGTTCAATAGCTACAAGTGCTGTCGGATCTGCTCCTGTTTTAGTTGCTGATTTTGTCATTATATATTTCTCCTTTTAGTTTACATTTTATTTTAATTTACATAATATTTATACTGTTTACTACAAAGCTTTTTGTTTTTTCTCTATCAATTGGCTGCTGTAAAGTGCACAGCATTTAAATTCCCTCTCTATATTATTGTAAAATAGTATACTTATGGAATTATATTTTTTATCGACTATCTTTCCTTCTCCGTATAATTTGTGAACTACAGCATCTCCTATTTTTAAATGCAACTTTTCAGCATAATCATATGTACTAAATATACCGCACTCCTTTATAAATCTGGACACCTGAACTGTTTTTCCCCTTATGGTACTGCTGCAGCACAAACTCAAATTATCTATGGCCCTTGTAATTCCCACATAAAATAAGCGCCTTTCTTCCTCGAGATTATTCTCAATGCTGTTCTCATGGGGCAAAAGTCCTTCACTGCAGTTTACTATATATACATTTTTAAATTCCATTCCCTTCACACCATGAATTGTACTTAATATGACCCTGTCTTTTTCTTTAGCACTCTGCTCTATAGTGTTTTTCACCTTAGTTACATGATCTAAAAACTCATCTATTGTGTCAAAATCCTCACAAGAAGCTTTGAATTCGCGTAAGATATGCTGAAATTCTTCCAAATCTCTGTTTGATTTACTACAGTAAACTTTTAAGTAATCCAGGTAATTCACCTTATTTAATATGAATTCCACAGCATCCTTTAATTTTATTTTGTTCAGTTTTTTCATCTTTTTCTGAAGATCATCCAGAACTTTAAGCTGAAAAATGGGAATATCATCTATTTTTCTTAAAATTTCAAAGCAGTTTTCACTTACTTTGTTTCTTCTCACCTTTTCTATGTTTACCCTTCCTATATATCTAAAAGGTTTATTTATAATAGACATAAAACTTTCTTTATCACACATATCTACAGAAAATTTAAAATACGCTATTAGATCCCTGCATATAAAATGATCAAAAAAATTATACTGTACATCCAACAATTTAAATTTTATATTGTATTTCAAAAAGGCATCTATTAGAATTCTTGATTCTATGTTGGTTCTATAAAGTACGGCAATATCTTTGTGTCCATATCTACCTTTATCTACAAGCTTCTCTATGGATTTTGCCACATAGTAAGCCTGTTCTTTTTCTCTTGGAAATATCTTAAAACCAATTTCCCCATTTTCCTGTCTACTACTGCAAATAGATTTCAAATTTCTATTTTTATTATTATATATAACACTTTTGGACATTTCAACTATATTCTTTGCACTTCTATAATTTATTTTTAAAAAAAGCTTTTCTCCATCTTGAAAGTATTTTTTAAAATCCACCATGCTGTCAGGCCTGGAACCTCTAAAGGAATATATACATTGATCTTCATCTCCCACTGCGAACAGATAATTATACCTGCCGATTAATTGTAAAATTTCTATCTGCACTTTGTCACAATCCTGAAATTCATCCACCAGTATATATTTGAATTTTTTTCTGTAATAGTCCAAAATGTTTTTATCTTTTCGAAAAATTTTTTTAACTTTCAATTGAAGATCGTCAAAATCCATTAAACCATTTACTGCCTTATATTCTTCATATTTATTAAAACATTCCACAAATACAGTCTTGTCTGATTTACTCTTGAAGTCTTTTATATTATATCCTGTATTTTTTAAAAGAGATATATCATTTAAAATTTCTTTTACTTTTTCATCACCTATGGAATTCAAATATGATACGAGTACATTTTTGACTAATTGACATGCTTTTGACAATGATATCATTTCTATTTTACCTCTGTATTTTTTCAGTATATTATAGTACAGAGAATGAAAAGTTCCAAAGAAAGGTATATTTTCTGTATTTGAAATTGATAAATACCTGTTTCTCATGTCAAAAGCAGAGGATCTTGTAAAAGTTATCACCAATATGTCTTCTGGATCAACCTTTTTAGTGTTTATTAAATAATTCACCCTATTTATAATAACCGTCGTCTTGCCTGAACCCGGTGGCGCACAGATCATTACATTTTTTAGCTCACTATGTACCGCCCTTATTTGATTTATATCTAAATTATATTCCATTGCATCTACTCCTCACATTTGTAATCAACCTATTGAATCCCATAATCCTTGTAATATTTTATGTTAAGTATTACAATATGTATATACATAATTTTGTTCACAATTACCCAAATTAAAACATAAATAGAGGAGATTTTTATTATGAAAAGCTCGAAAAATTTTGACATTACAAATGGAAGGAATCTTACTATGCTGGTAGATTTCTATGAATTCACCATGGGTAATGGATATTTTGAAAACAATATGGGAAATAAAATAGCTTATTTTGACATGTTCTTCAGGCGTATCCCGGACAATGGAGGATATTGCATTATGGCTGGAGTTCAGCAGATTATAGAATACTTATCAAATTTAAAATTTTCCCAGGAAGACATAGAATATCTAAAGACCAAAAAACAATTTTCAGAAGAATTTTTAAATTATCTTAAAAATTTTAAATTTTCCTGTGATGTGTGGGCTGTACCAGAAGGAAATCCAGTATTTCCCGGTGAACCTCTTGTAACTGTAAGAGGTCCTGCCATTCAAGCCCAGTTCCTTGAAACCATGATACTTTTGACTATAAACCACCAGACCTTGATTGCCACAAAGGCAAATAGAATTTGTAAAGCTGCAGGCAAAAGACCTGTAATGGAATTTGGCTCTAGAAGAGCCCAGGGTCCCGATGCAGCAATGTATGGTGCCAGAGCTGCAGTTATAGGCGGCTGTAGTTCCACAGCCTGTACTATAGCTGACCAAATGTTTGGAATACCAGCTGTTGGAACTATGGCCCACAGTTGGATACAACTATTTCCTTCTGAATACGAGTCTTTTAAAGCCTGGGCAAAAGTATATCCAAATAATTGTATACTTTTAATAGATACTTACAATGTACTGAAATCAGGTTTACCCAATGCAATAAAGGTTTTCAAAGAATTTTTGATCCCCAACGGTTACAAACCAAAGGGCATAAGAATTGACAGCGGCGACATAACCTATTTGACCAAAAAATGCAGAAAGATATTGGATGAAGCTGGTCTTTCAGAGGTAAAAATAGTTATTTCAAACTCTCTGGATGAATTCATCATAAGAGATGTACTTAGCCAGGGTGCCTGTATAGATTCTTTTGGCGTTGGTGAAAGGTTGATAACTGCAAAATCGGAGCCTGTATTTGGAGGAGTATATAAATTATCCGCTATAGAGGATGAAAATGAAAATATAATACCTAAAATAAAGATAAGTGAAAACGAAGAAAAGATAACCAATCCTGGATTTAAAAAAATATATAGAATTTACAATAAAGAGGAGAATAAAGCCATTGCAGATTTGGTGGCTTTACATGATGAAAAAATAGATACAGATAAGCCTCTGGAAATATTTGATCCTGTGTTTACCTGGAAAAGGAAAAAAATAAAAAATTATTATGTTAAAGAATTGATGGTAAAAATATTTGACAAGGGACACCTTATATATGAAAGTCCAGATGTAAGAGATATTAAAGCTCTAGTACAAGAGGAAACTTCTAAACTTTGGCCTGAAACACTGAGGTTTGAAAATCCCCATCATTATTATGTAGATCTATCCAAAAAGCTTTGGGATTTAAAACATCACTTACTTGGAAAATATTCTGATACCTACGATGAATAGGTTCAGCTCAATTTATTATTTGGAAGATTTTCGGCAAAAGTCGAAAATCTTCATTTTTCATATCCTCATAGTCCTTTAAAAATTGCTTTTTATCATATCTGCAAATTTTTTTACTATATAGGCTGTAAATCCCCAAATTACATATTCCCTATACTGGTAAAAGTATTCTGTTATTTTTCCACTTCTAAATTTATAGTTTTTCCCGTTTACCACAAGCTTGTATGGAAATTTCTTTCCAGGTTTTGAAACCACAGGCATTTCATAGACAAGAGGAGTATTTTCCATAAAGAATTCTAAAGGCACCTTGAAGATATGATCCACTTCACTTTTGCTTGGAATTATATTCTTCTTACTCACCTTGCATACAAAGGGATACATTATAAAATTATAGGGCGTTACAACATAATCCATTTGACCTATAACCTCTACATCTTCTCTTTTTAAATTTAATTCTTCCATGGTCTCCCTCACAGCCGTATCCTGAGGAGTTTCACCTTTTTCCATTTTTCCTCCCGGGAAACATATATCCCCCGGCTGATGCTTTAAATTTAAGGCCCTTACTTCAAAAATTATATCTAATCTTTTTTCTTCTTCACAAAGGGGAATTGCCACTGCGCTTTTACTAAAATCCCCCATAATTTTTCCTTTTCTACCTCTAAATATATGCTCAATTCTTTCTATCAAATCAATACCTCCTAGAATACAATAGTTCTCAATTGTAAAATACACTTCTTAATGATATACTTTAAAATGTCATAATTAATTATATAATATGTTTTAGATAAAATATACATATCAAGTGATTCTTAAGTTCAGATAGAGTTTGCTTATAAAGAATACTTACTCCATCTGAACTTTAGAAGAACTTATCCCGGCGCATAGCAGTGCTTATCGTGAGCTTTAAGAAGTTGAAGTATTAACACTGGTAGCGTTCGGATAAATTTTGGACAAGTGGAGTGATGCACTTTGAAGCATAGAATAAACATACTATTATATCTCTTCATATTTATATTTTCTTTAAATTACAAAGTATCTGCTGCTGACTTAACTAAAAATCCAAAACCCGACATTTACGGAAAAGCGGCTATAACAATAGACATGCAAACAAATGAAATAATATATGAAAAAAACCCTGATATAAGAGTGTATCCAGCCAGTACTACAAAACTTCTCACAGCTATTCTGCTTGAAAAAAACAAAAAGCCAAAGGATATGCTGACCTATACTGAGGATGCCAAAAATCAACCCACTTCTTCTTTAAATAAAGACATCCATCCTATTAAGGTAGGAGATTCAATGACTGCAAAGGATGTAATGAGCGGGCTTTTGATGCACTCAGCCAACGATCTGGCCTATGTAATTGCAGAAAATATATCCAAAAATGCAAGTGATTTTTCCAAAAAAATGAATGAATATATAAAAAAACTTGATTTGAAAAACACCCATTTTGTTACTCCAAATGGCCTGCATAATCCAGATCATTATTCTACGCCCTATGACATGAGCATAATTGCAAGAGAGGCCTTTAAAAGCTCCTGGATAAAAAATACCATGGGAACTTACCAGACTACAGTAAAAACTTCCAGTGGACTTACTTTCCCCATTAAAAATACAAACAAGCTATTGGGAAAAGACGGCTGTATTGCAGGCAAGACCGGATACACAGTACCTGCTGGGAGGTGTCTTGTGGCTATATACAGCCGAAACGGAAGACAGATATTAGGAGTAGTAATGAACTCAATATACGATCCTAAAGATACCTATGTATTCAATGATATGGAAAAAATAATAAACTGGAGTTATAATGAGCCAAGAAGTATTTTATATAAAAAGAATTCCATAATTGAAAAAGAGATTGTAAAATACAGACCTCTGTATTTTACAGGTCCCTATATAAATATAAAAGTTCCTATAAAAATCAAAGAAAATGTAACCTATTATGCTAATGACCTCAATAAAAAGGAGCTAAAGAGGAACATAAATCTTTCAAATACCACTTCAAAAGCTTTAAAGGGTGAGGTCCCATTAGGTGATTTGACTATAAAAGAAAGAAATTTCTCTAAAAGTTATAAAATCTATTCTGATTTATCAAAACAGGAACTTTTCAAGAAAAGTATTCCCATTTACTTGAAAGCTTTACTGTTATTTTTCATATGCTGTCTGGTAATAAAAATTATTCAAAAAAGAAATTCTATCATCAGATAGAATTCAGCAAACAAATTTTACGGCAAAGGGCAGCGGCTAAATATATATCCGCTGCTCTAAAACTGAATATTAAAAATCTACTTTTTTCCCATCATATATATATTGGAAAAGTTTTTTCATTTCATCTTCGGTTACCTTTGCAGGATTAGCCCCAGTACAGGCATCTTCCATTGCATTGTGAGATATAAAATCAAGATTTTCCTTGAAATCACTCTCACTAATTCCGTAATCCTTCAATGTGAGAGGAATATTCATATTCCTGTTCATATTTCGAATCATTGCCGTTAATGAATCTATCAGTTCATTGTCATTTTCTCCTTTAAGTTTAAGAACTCTAGCTATATCTGCATATCTCTCTGGACAAGCACCCTTATTAAAATCTATTACATAGGGTAAAAATATAGCATTGGCACACCCATGTGGTATATGAAAAACTGCACCGGTTTTATGCGCCATACTGTGTGTTATTCCCAGAAGTGCATTTGAAAATGCCATTCCTGCCAGACATTGAGCTATGTGCATATGCCCTCTTGCTTCCATATTTCCTTTATAGGATTTCAATAAGTATTTGTTAATCATCTCTATAGCATGAAGTGCAAGCGGATCTGAAAAATCAGAATGCAAGCTTGCTACATAAGCTTCTATTGCATGGGTCAATGCATCCATTCCAGTATATGCCGTAAGTTTTTTAGGCATGGTCTCCGCAAGTTCGGGATCAATTATTGCCACATCCGGGGTTAAATTGAAATCAGCCATAGGGTATTTTATTTTGGTCTTATAATCTGTTATAACTGAAAATGAAGTTACTTCAGTTGCTGTTCCGCTGGTAGATGGTATGGCTACAAATTTTGCTTTTTGCCTTAATTTAGGAATTCCGAAAGGAACCACTGCTTCTTCAAAGGTAAAATCAGGGTATTCATAAAATATCCACATGGCTTTAGCAGCATCAATAGGTGATCCTCCACCTACTGCTATTATGCAATCCGGTTTATATTCACTCATGATCCTGGCACCCTTCATGACAGTATCAACGGATGGATCCGGTTCTACTCCTTCAATAAGCTTAACCTGTATATTTGCTTCCTTTAAATAAGATTCTATCCTGCCTAAAAAACCAAATCTTTTCATAGATCCCCCGCCTACAACCACTACAGCTTTTTTAGCATCTAAATCCTTTAAATGCTCTAATGAATTTTTGCCAAAATAAATATCCCTTGGCAGCGTAAATCTTTCCATAATTTTAATTCCTCCAATTTATTAATACTATATGTTTTAAAAAACAATACATACAGTGTATCATACAGCAATATATATGCCAAAAATTAACACCCGGTTTTTCTGTACATTCCTACCCCTTTAAATTTTGTGTTCATTTTTCTATCATATTACGTCTTAAACGGCGTCTTTTTTTTGAACAGTGTTCGATTTTATATCACTTTTACATCATTTTCCAATCTACTTCCCCTATAAATAGCCGTAAGTCCTGTACGTACAATTTCCTTAATTCCATATGACTTCATAATATCAATAAAAGCAGATATCTTTTTTTCATCACCAGTTGTTTCAATTGTAAGGCTTTTTTCATCCATATCCACTACGTTACTTCGAAAAGCATTTACAATTTCCATAACAATTAATTTACTGTTTGAATCCACAGATACCTTCACCAGACACAATTCCCTGTAAACAGCTTGGGTATCCGTCAGATCTATTACTTTTATAACTTCAATCAATTTGTTTAATTGCTTGCTTATCTGTTCAAATATATGATCATTCCCCAATGAGACAATAGTCATCCTTGATATTTTAGGGTCTCCTGTAACCCCTACAGTAAGGCTGTGTATGTTGTACCCTCTTCTGCTGAAGAGTCCAGCTATTTTACTCAAGACCCCAGAATGATTTTCCACTAATACTGACAGTACATATCTTTTTATGCTGCTCAACTCCCTTCTAAAATGTACTTTCACCTGGATCCACCATACATTCTATTAAAAAAGCCCTGTCTGAATGCAATGCTTCCCGAAAAGCTTCTTTAAATTCATCATCATTTCTTACTCTTTTCGCTGGCAATCCATAGGATTCCACCAGTTTAATAAAATCCGGGTTGTATTTAAAATTAACTTCAAACTCTTTAAGGCAGTTATTCCTTTGAATTTCCCTAACCAATCCAAGCCCTGAATTATTGAAAAGCACTATAATTATATTTATCTTTCTTTCCAAAATAGTACCAAGCTCAAACATACTCATCTGGAAACCACCATCACCAACAAAGGCTACCACTTCTTTATTAGGGCATCCTATTTTTGCCCCAATAGCCGACGGGATAGAGTAGCCCATGGTGCCAAGGCCTCCAGAAGTGAGAAATTTTCTTTTGCCTATAATTTTAAAATTACGTGCACACCAAATTTGATTCTGTCCTACATCTGCAGTTAAAATTGCATCCTTTTCCAATACTTGAGATACATTGTCAAGAACATATCTGGGATTTACCTTCTCCGTGCCCCTCCTTTGGGACTGCATACTTTTTTCCCATCCTCTTATTTTGCACATCCACTGTGTTGTATCTAAAGGGCATATTCTTTCAGATAATTTCTCTAAAATATTTTTTATATCTCCTACTACTGGAATGTTTACATTTAAATTTTTACCTATTTCAGCAGGATCAATATCTATATGAATTATATCTGCTTTTTTTGCAAATTGACTTATGCCGCAAGTCGTTCTATCTGAGGCTCTAGTTCCAATGAGTATTAAAACATCTGCATTATCTACGGCCCTATTGGCATAATCAAAACCATGGGTTCCTATCATACCTATATAGTAATCACTTTCCTCATTCATCGCGCCCTTTCCCATTAGTGTATGAACAACAGGTATATGGGATTTTTCTATAAATTCTCTCAATTGCCTTTCACCTTCAGAAAGAATAACACCTCCACCCACACATATGAGAGGGCTTTTACTGATTTTAATTCTACTCACTATTTTTTTTATCTGTCCAGGATGTCCTTCTATAGTTGGTTTGTACCCCCTTATATTCACGGTTTTTGGATATTGAAAATCATCAATATCTTCATCCATTATGTCTACAGGTATGTCTATAAGTACCGGACCATTTCTTCCGGTTTGAGCTATATAAAATGACTCTTTTATAATTTTAGGTATATACTCCGACTTTTTCACAAGAAAATTATATTTTGTAAAGGACTCAGTAGCCCCTGTAATATCCAATTCCTGAAAAACATCCCTCCCAATCAATGTAGATTTTACCTGTCCTGTAATAATAACCATTGGAATCGAATCCATGTAAGCAGCAGCAATGCCTGTAATAATATTTGAAGCACCTGGCCCTGACGTTACAATACAAACTCCGATTTTTCCGGTAGCCCTGGCATATCCACTGGCTGCATGACCTGCCGCCTGCTCCTGCCTTACAAGTACATGTTCAATATCTGATTTTCTCAAAGCCTCATACATGGGAATAACCGTAGCACCTGGATACCCAAATACCACCTTCACATTTTCTTTTTTTAAACATTGGATGATTGCTTCAGCAACTTTCATATCTATATCTCCTCGTATATTTTCTGTTTTCTTCCCTTTATAAGAAAGTTCAATATATTTTTTATGCACAATAAGTAAAAATATTTGCCTATTGTGCATAACCAAAATTGCAGAACCTATTTATCCACTTTTTTGAATTTACTGGCCCAGTAACTCGCCAGAGTGGGACCTGAAATATTGTGCCATACACTGAATATTGCCGCCGGTATGGCTGACACAGGAGAAAAAAAGTTCATGGCAAGTGAAACACCTAAAGCCGAATTCTGCATTCCAACCTCGAATGAAACTGCCTTTCTTTTTGCATAATCCATTTTCATTGCCTTGGCAGCCAGATATCCAAACAAGAAACCAAACAAGTTGTGAAGTACAACAGCTCCTATGGCAATTGCAGCAGTAGTAATAAGCTTTTTGGAATTTGCTCCTACAACTCCGCCAACTATTAAAACTATGGCTATCACCGAGACAATAGGTAATACATTTACCACTCTGGAAGCCGTTTTGCCTGCAACCTTATTGAAGACAACTCCAAGAACAATAGGCAGTATCACTATTTTGGAAATATCAACAAACAGTGCCGCAGCAGGTATGTCAACCCATTTTCCTGCCAATAACAATATAAGAGCCGGTGTAAAAATAGGAGCTAAAATTGTGGATATGGAACTTATACACACCGAAAGTGCCAAATCACCTTTTGCTATAAAACACATTACATTGGATGCAGTACCGCTTGGGCAGCACCCTACAAGTATTACACCAATTGCAATATCCTTTGGTAATTTTAAAAATACACACAATGCATAAGCTACAGCCGGCATTATAATGTAGTGTGCTATGATACCCACCAGTACATCCTTGGGTCTTGTGAAAACTTCTTTAAAATCTTCTTTCTTTAGAGTCATTCCCATTCCAAACATTATGATTCCAAGCAAGAGTGACACTCTGGGGACCACCCATAAAAATGTATTAGGCCTCATCAAAGCTATTATGGCAATTATTATAACTAAAAGTGCAAAATATTTATTGCAAATGGTACTTATTTTTTTAATCAACTAATTTTCTCCTTCCACGTCTATTTGAGTATCGCCCCGGTATTAGCAGAAGTTACTAACTTTGCATATCTGGACAAATATCCTGTTTTTATTTTGGGCTCAGGTTTTACATACTTCTTCTTTCTCTTCTCAATTTCTGCAGAATTTACTTTCAATTCTATCTTTTTGTTTGTGATATCTATAAATATGGTGTCCCCTTCTTCTACAAGACCTATCAGTCCGCCTTCCATGGCCTCTGGAGATATATGTCCGATAGATGCTCCTCTTGTGGCTCCTGAAAATCTTCCATCTGTTATAAGAGCCACATCCTTGTCAAGTCCCATGCCTGCTATTGCAGAAGTAGGTGAAAGCATTTCCCTCATTCCAGGCCCTCCTTTAGGTCCCTCATACCTTATTACAATTACATCCCCTCTGTTTATTTCATTTCCGAAAATGGCCTTTACCGCCTCCTCTTCTGAATTGTATACTCTTGCAGGTCCTTCATGTACCAGCATCTCCGGTGCTACTGCAGATTTTTTAACTACTGCCCCATCAGGTGCAAGATTTCCCCTTAATATTGCTATTCCACCTTCACTGCTGTAAGGCTCATTTATATGTTTTATGACCTCATAATCAAGTACCCTATAATTTCTTATATTTTCACCTACGGTTTTTCCCGTGATAGTCAATGCATCTTCATTTATCAGATCTTTTTTTGAAAGTTCATTCATAATGGCTTCTATTCCGCCTGCCATATGCAGATCCTCCATATGATGCTTCCCGCTTGGACTTAATTTTGTGAGACAGGGAGTTTTTTTACTTATTTCATGGAACAAATCCAAATCAAGTGTAATACCTGCTTCATGTGCAATTGCCGGAAGATGAAGAACCGTATTGGTTGAACCTGCCATAGCCATATCCACAGTTATGGCATTCTTAAATGCGCTTAAAGTCATTATGTCTCTTGGCTTTCTGTCATTCTTCACGCAATCCATAACGTACATACCTGCATATTTTGCCAGCTGATTTCTCTCCCCGGTCTGGGCAAGTGCAGTTCCATTCATAGGAAGCCCCATTCCAAGAACTTCGGTAAGACAATTCATGCTGTTTGCCGTAAATAGTCCGGAACAGCATCCGCACCCTGGACATGATCTTTTAACCTCTTCCTCCAGCTGCTCTTCTGTTATTTTACCGTCACTGCAGGCCCCTACCTGCTCTATACATGTACTGAAATCCAGTGTTCTGTCATTCAATCTGCCTGCTCTCATAGGTCCTCCGCTTACCACAACAGCCGGTATATTGAGTCTTGCAGCTGCCATCAGCATTCCAGGGACTATCTTGTCACAATTTGGTATTAAAACAAGTCCGTCAAATTCGTGAGCCAGTGCCATTGCTTCGATTGAATCCGCTATAAGTTCTCTTGACGGAAGTGAATACTTCATACCTATATGTCCCATGGCTATTCCATCGCAAACTGCAATTGCAGGAAATTCCATAGATGTTCCACCGGCCATGGCCACCCCCAGCTTAGCTGCTCTCGCTATTTCATCCAGGTGCATATGTCCTGCAACAACTTCGTTTTGTGAATTTACTATTCCAATTAAAGGCTTTTCAATTTCCTCCTTTGTAAATCCCATTCCATACATAAGTGCCCTAGCCGGTGCACCTTTGATTCCCTTTTTTGCTAAATCGCTTCTCATTTTGAAAATTCCTCCTCAAACTCATATTACCGAACTATCTCCTATATTAAAATCCACTATATTATATAAACAGTTTGGGCCTGCAGGTTCTCACCTCTGTCCCGCTCTCTGTAAAGCCTTATACTGCTTATTTCTTACCTCACGTACCTATATTATTTAAAAGCCCCTTTTTATTTATACGAAAGCTGACATCTGTCAAAGCTCCCCAGCTTCTCCAAAATAGAGAATAGACAGTGACAGCCCCCAAATACCATATTTACATCAAATTATTCATTATCCGGATTTTCATTTATCCAAGGCATCATAGATCTGAGTTGTTTGCCAACTTTTTCGATGGTGGAATTTTGCTCCAGCCTTCTTCTTGCAGTAAACTTTGGTCTTCCTGTTTGATTTTCAAGCAGCCAGTCTCTCGCAAATGTTCCATCCTGGATTTCTCCAAGAACTTTTTTCATCTCAGCCCTTGTATTTTCATTTATTATTCTCTTGCCAATTTTATAATCTCCATATTCTGCAGTATCGCTGATGGAATACCTCATTCTATTTATTCCACCTTCATACATCAGATCAACTATCATTTTCATCTCATGCATACATTCAAAATATGCATTTTCCGGAGCATATCCTGCCTCTGTAAGGGTATCAAAACCTGCCTTTATAAGTTCAACAATTCCTCCACAAAGTACTACTTGTTCTCCAAATAAGTCTGTCTCTGTCTCTACTCTAAATGTAGTGGTCATTACACCTGCCCTTGTTCCTCCAATTCCTTTGCCATAAGCCAGTGCAATATCTTTTCCTTTTCCTGTAAAATCCTGATATACTGCATAGAGACATGGAACTCCAGCACCCAGTGTATATTCTCTTCTAACTATATGTCCTGGTCCCTTAGGTGCAATCATAAGTACGTCCACATTCTTAGGTGGAACTATCTGGTTAAAGTGGATGTTGAATCCATGAGCAAAGAAAAGTGCATTTCCTTCCGACAAATTATCTTTTATGCTTTCCTCATAGACCTGTTTTTGTTTTTCATCCGGAATAAGGACTGCTACAATGTCAGCCTGTTTAACAGCTTCAGCTGTTTCATATACCTTGAATCCATAATTCTCAGCTTTTTTCCAGGATTTACTGCCCTTATACAATCCAACTATCACATCAAGACCGCTGTCCTTTAAATTTAAAGCCTGTGCATGTCCCTGACTTCCAAAACCTAAAACAGCTATCTTTTTTCCTTTTAAAAGATCCAGATTAGCATCCTCATCATAATAAACTTTTAATTTTTCCATAATATTTTTCCTCCCAGATAATTTTATTTTTGCCGTTTCCCCTTATTTAATTAAGCAAAAATTATGACTATTGCAAATTTTATGACTATTAATTTTGGCATACCTCTACTCTTTGCTTTAATTCAAACATATAGCTAAATCAAAAACAGAAACCCTAAAATTTTGTATAAAAAAATGACCAACATTCTCTCCTTGGGGCGAGAAGTTTGGTCACGCGGTACCACCCAAAATTTTTACTCAGAATAATAACGGTATTACCGGTAAAGCCTACTCAAAGTTCAGCTCACAACTTAAAGGCTACCTTCAATAGTTGTATTTATGAGTTCCCACCAAAATCTCACTCTCTAAAAAATATTCCCTATTTACTCTTCCTCATCATTGTCTTTATACTCTATATTATACAAAATACAAATCTTTTTAACAATTTACTTAATCAAAATTTAGTGTATGTGACGATAATAATCCTTCATTCTCAGAATGTCAAGAGTTTTTTTGCAAAAATTTTATTTTTTTTCAGCATTATTTTTTCCTACATTATATACAAAAAATAAATTTTCTATTTTAGAACTAGCTGTTGACATGCCTATTTTTTTATAGTATAGTATATGCAATAAATATAAAAAACCTTGACGGAGAAGAGTAGGCAAAAATATGCTTTAAGAGAATGGGGATTTGGTGAGAACCCAGAAGCTAAAGTTGCTGAAAATCACTCCTGAGTTGCATGCTGAAATTTGTATAAAGTAAGCTATGCCGGCACAGCCGTTAGACGTATGAGTAATAATTTGGGTGGTACCGCGGTAGACTTTCGCTCCATAAGGAAGATTGTCTGCTTTTTTTATACCATATTTTTATACTAATCATCTATTTAATCAATTATTTTATTCAAAATTATCAGTGTATATAATTAAAACCAATTGAATATTTATATATTCCTGTATTTTTCATTTTACCTGCAGGCTATCATTGTCTATTCAATGTACAATTTGCAATTGGCAGTAAACAGATAATGGTGATTTTCGCTGACAGTTGAAAATTTGCTATATCTAAAATCATGCTATCTTTTAACATATACTTTTTTATTTAGTGTTGTATTATTTTTGTAAATTTACTAAAATAAGTTTTTTATTTATCACTTAAAAAGTCTGAGTTATCCAGAACTTTTTAAGTGATTTTTGTTGCATTTATTTTAATCTTTTAAATATACAATTATTAGATTTATATCCGTCATTATCCCCTTAAAGATGTCTCATCCATAAGGTAACGATCAACCTGCCGTGCTACCTTTCTTCCATCTTTTAAGGCCCAAACTACCAGTGACTGACCGCGTCTCATATCTCCGGCAGCAAATATTCCTTTTTTGCTGGTCATATAATTTTCATCTGTCTTCACGTTTCCTCTTGCATCAAATTCTACACCAATATCATCTAGCAATCCTTCATGTTGGGGATGGATAAAACCCATGGCCAGAAGAACCAAGTCAACTTTTTGATTAAACTGCGTACCGGATATACTTGTCATCTTCATCCTGCCATTTTCTTTCTTCCATTTAACTTTTATCCCCTGAAGAGATTTCACCCACCCATCTTTGCCTTCAAATCTCTCTGTGCTTATGCACCATTTTCTTATACAGCCTTCCTCGTGGGATGTTGTGACTTTGAGAGTTTTGGGAAAAGTAGGCCAGGGCATGGTTTCATCTCTTACCAATGGCTGCCTTGGCATCAGCTCATACTGGTAAACAGCTTTGGCACCCTGTCTTATGGAAGTGCCTATGCAGTCGGAACCTGTATCTCCTCCGCCTATGACAACTACAATTTTTCCCTTTGCATTTATCTCATCTTCAATTAATTTCTTGCCTGCAACTCTTTTATTCTGCTGTTTCAGAAAATCCACTGCAAAATGTATTCCCTTGAGTTCTCTTCCTTGAATTTTAAGATCCCTTGGAACAGTAGAGCCTCCCGTTAGAACTACTGCATCAAAATTCTCAATCAATTTATCAGCAGAATACTTTCCTCTGCCTGCATAAACACTTGTTCTAAAATCTATGCCCTCCTCTTTCATTATATTTATTCTTCTATCCAATATGTGTTTTTCAAGTTTAAAATCAGGAATTCCGTATCTTAAGAGCCCTCCTATCTCATCTTCTCTCTCAAATACAGTAACTGAGTGTCCCACTGAATTGAGTTCTGACGCTGCTGAAAGTCCTGAAGGGCCCGAGCCTATTATAGCCACCTTTTTTCCAGTTCTTACTTTTGGAAGATTGGGTTTTATCCACCCCTCTTCAAAAGCTTTCTCTATTATATTCAATTCTATTTCCTTTATGGACACCGGTTCCCTATTGACCCCAAGAGTGCAGGCACCCTCACAGATAGCTGGACATACCCTCCCTGTAAATTCAGGAAAGCTATTGGTAAGAATGAGCCTTTCAAAAGCTTTTTTCCAGTTATTTCTATACACGAAATCGTTCCAATCCGGGATTATATTTTCAGTAGGACAGCCCCAGTTACAAAAAGGAGTCCCACAGTTCATACACCTGGCCGCTTGAATCTTGAGCTTATCTTCAGACAATCTGTAGTATACTTCCGTATAATCTTTAATTCTTTCCTCTATAGCACGTTCTTCAGGATTTTCTCTCTTATATTCTTTAAAACCAGTTATTTTTCCCATAATGCTGCCCCCTCTACATATTAGAAGCAGCAACTGCTTCTGTTTTTGTCTGTTGCAATATGGACCTGTATGCTTCAGGTATTATTCTTTTGAATTTCTTTTTATAGGCATCCCATTCATTCAATATATTTTTTGCCTTCAAACTGTCTGTATATTCATAATGCTCCTGTACTAATTTATATATCGTATCCATATCCTGTTTATCTGAAATCTTTTCTACTTCAACCATCTGTAAATTACATCTGTCATAAAAGGAGTCATGCTCATCCAAAACATAAGCCACACCACCGCTCATGCCAGCCGCAAAATTCTTGCCAGTTTTACCTATGATAACTACTGTTCCGCCAGTCATATATTCACAGCAGTGATCTCCTACACCTTCAACTACTGCCGTAGCTCCACTGTTTCTCACTGCAAATCTTTCCCCTACGCTGCCATTTATAAAAGCTTTTCCAGAAGTAGCTCCATATAAAATAGTATTTCCGGCTATTATATTTTTCTCTGCTGCAAAAGTGCACTTTTTAGGTGTTTTAATGATTATTTTACCTCCTGATAACCCTTTGGCCACGTAATCATTGGCATCACCTTCAAGTATCAGAGTAAGTCCATTTACTCCAAAGGCACCAAAGCTCTGTCCTGCGGATCCTTTAAAATTGAGTACAATTGTATCTTCAGGCAGACCGCGGCTTCCATATTTTTTAGCAATTATACCACTCAGCATAGATCCCACAGCACGATTTACATTCTTTATTTCCATGGTTGCGGAAACTTTTATTTTATCATTTATGGCCCCTTCAGCCATCTGAATAATTTTATAATCCAATGCATCGTCCAATCCATGATCCTGAGGTATCACACAATAGGATTTAATTCTCTTCGGCATATATGGCTTATACAAGATAGCCGACAGATCCAGTCCCTTGGCTTTCCAGTGATTGACCGCTTCCTTTGTCTCCAGCATATCTACCCTTCCTATCATTTCGTTCATGGTTTTAAATCCAAGTTCAGCCATATATTCTCTTACTTCCCGTGCAATAAAAGTCAAAAAGTTTATTATATACTCAGGCTTACCCCTAAAGTGCTTTCTGAGCTCTGGATCCTGCGTGGCTATACCCATATCACAGGTATTTAAATGACATTTCCTGAGCATAGCACACCCCATGGTCACAAGAACTGTAGTTGCAAATCCAAATTCTTCAGCTCCAAGCAGTGCTGCAACTATTACATCCCTACCAGTTTTTAACTGTCCGTCAGTTTGAAGCCTAACTCTACTTCTCAAATTATTCAGCAAAAGTACCTGCTGAGTCTCAGATAGGCCAAGTTCCCAGGGAATTCCAACATGTTTTACAGATGAAAGCGGCGCTGCTCCCGTTCCACCATCATAACCGCTAATTAGTATTAAGTCGGCATGAGCTTTTGCAACTCCGGCCGCAATTGTTCCCACTCCAACTTCAGAAACCAATTTTACGCTTATATTCGCCTCAGGATTTACATTTTTCAAATCATATATGAGCTGTGATAGATCTTCTATAGAATAAATATCATGATGGGGCGGCGGTGAAATGAGATCTATTCCCGGAGTAGAATGTCTAGTTCGTGCAATATACTTATCAACTTTCTTTCCTGGAAGTTGACCGCCCTCACCAGGTTTCGCCCCTTGTGCTATCTTTATTTGGAGCTCGTCTGCATTTACCAGATATTCTGTAGTAACTCCAAAACGTGCTGAAGCCACTTGCTTTATAGCACTTCTTCTAGAATCTCCATTAGGATCCAGTTTATACCTTTGTGGATCCTCACCTCCCTCTCCAGTATTACTTCTCCCACCTATTCTGTTCATAGCTATAGCTATGGTCTCATGGGCCTCTTTACTTATGGATCCAAAGGACATTGCTCCTGTACAAAATCTTTTAAGTATTTCACTTACAGGCTCCACCTCTTCCAGGGGAATACTATTTCCTTTTTTAAATTTTAACAGTCCACGTATGGTACACAGATTTTTGTCCTGCTCATTTATAATTTTTGCATACTCTTTATATACATCATAACTGTTGGTCCTGGCTGCAACTTGAAGTTTATATATGGTTTCAGGATTGAAAAGATGAAATTCTCCCCCTTTTCTCCATGAATAATTTCCTCCTACATCAAGCTGCGAAATAGGTTTTCTTATCTTATTAAAAGCATTTTTATGTCTTGACAGTACCTCACTGGCTATTACATCAATTCCAACTCCGCCTATTCTTGAAGGTGTGCCTTCAAAATATTTGTCCACAAACTCCGAGTTCAAGCCTATGGCTTCAAATATCTGTGCTCCATGATAACTCTGAAGAGAGGATATTCCCATTTTTGAAAGTATCTTCAATATGCCCTGATTTACAGCTTGTATATAATTTTTTCTTGCCGTATTCATATCTATCCCAGTTACATCTCCATCTCTCACCATCTGATCTATAGTTTGATATGCAAGGTATGGATTTACTGCTGAAGCCCCGTAACTTACAAGAAGGGCAAAATGCATGGTTTCTCTTGCTTCTCCCGTTTCCACAATAATTGAAACTTTTGTACGGGTCTTTTCCCTGATCAGGTAATGCTGTACTGCAGAAACCGCTAAAAGACTAGGAATTGCCGCTTCATATGAATCTACATTTTTATCACTCAATACCAATATATTATATCCTTCCTTTATCCTCTTGGAGGCTCTTTCACATATTTTATCAAGAGCTGCTTTAAAACCCTCTATTCCCGTATCACACTTAAAAGTAATTGGAACTGTAGTGGTTTTAAAATCTTCATTTCTCAAGCTTTTTATCTTTGATATCTCCTCATCCGTCAGAACTGGACTTTTAATCTCTATAAATGGATCTTTTGCAATCTCGCCATTTAGTATGTTGGCTTGAGGGGATCCTATATAGTTCAGAAGAGACATTACCGGTCTCTCTCTTATAGGATCTATAGGAGGATTCGTCACCTGGGCAAAAAGCTGCTTAAAATAAGAGAAAAGAAGCTGGTTTTTATTTGAAAGCACAGCCAGAGGCGTGTCATTTCCCATAGAGCCTACCGGTTCCCTGCCTTCAACTGACATGGGCATAAGTATTCTCCTTAGATCCTCAAGAGTATATCCAAAAGCCTGTTGCTTCTCTTTTAATACTTCCGGGGTTATCTGTTCTTTTTCCACAACAGTATCAAACATATCCAGATTAAATCTCAATTTGTTCAATATTTTCTCATAAGGCTCTGCTTTACATATATTTTCCTTTAACTCTTCATCCTTTATAATTTTACCTTTGGCTGTATCCACCAAAAACATCTCACCAGGCTTTAATTTTCCCTTTTCCAGAATATCTTCATTTTTAAATTCCAGCACTCCAGCCTCTGAAGCAAGTACCACAAATCCCGTTTTGGTTATTACATATCTGGCAGGCCTCAACCCATTTCTATCAAGAGTAGCACCTACCTGAATACCATCGGAAAATGAAACAGCTGCAGGTCCATCCCAGGGTTCTATTAGAGAACCATGGTATTCATAAAAAGATCTTTTATACTGTTTACTGCTGCAATTTTGTTCCCAAGCTTCAGGTATTAGAAGCATAAGCGCATGTGGAAGAGATCTTCCATCCTGGTACAAAAGCTCCAGCACATTGTCAAGAGAAGCAGAATCACTTCCGCCTGCATCTATTATTGGAAAAAGATTTTTGATATTTTTACCAAAGGTCCTGGATCTAAGCACACCTTCTCTGGCTCTCATCCAGTTTCTATTTCCTCTTATGGTATTTATTTCTCCATTATGACCAAGATACCTAAAAGGCTGGGCCAAATCCCAGGTTGGAAAGGTATTTGTACTGTATCTCTGGTGCACCAGTGCAATGGCACTTTTAAAATTTATATCATTGAGATCAATATAAAATTTTTTTATCTGATCCGCCAAAAGCAGCCCTTTATATACTACCGTCCTACTGGAAAGACTGCATACATAAAAAACTCTTGCAGCTTCCTTTAATACCTCTTTTACTTTATTTTCTACCTCTTTTCTTATTACATACAGCTTTCTTTCAAACTCAATTTGATTTTCTGCATTTTTTCCTATGAATATCTGCCTTATGATGGGCTCGGTTCCCCTTGCAGTTTCGCCTATACTTCTATTGTCTGTAGGTACATCTCTCCATCCTAAAACCCTCTGGCCTTCTCTTTCTGCAACTCTTTCCATTATTCCCTCACACTGCAGTCTTAGAGCTGTCTCCTTAGGGAAAAATACCATTCCCACTGCATATTCTCCCGGCTGCGGTAGTTCAATACCTAAATTATCACAATTTATCCTAAAAAATTCATCTGGAATTTGGACAAGTATACCTGCTCCATCTCCAGTTTTTGTATCAGAACCAACTGCTCCTCTATGAGTCAAGTTAACTAAAATCTGAATACCACGTTTTACTATACTGTGAGTTTTTTCACCCTTTACATTTGCTATAAATCCAACTCCGCAAGAATCTTTCTCAAAATCAGGATCATACAAGCCCTGTTTTGAAGGAAATTCATTACTAGAATTCATGATGCCATGCCCCCTTTAAAATTGTTAATAAATACCATCAGCTAAGCCGATGGCTTCCTAATACGGCAAAAATACATTTTCTAAGTCCCCATAATGTATCTTATGCCTTCTTCCATTTTTAACATTGTACTTTAAATTAAAATACAAGTTCTCAAAAGCATTACAATTTTTATTAATATTTAGTAAAAATATTATCACAATTTACTACAGTATGCAAGTTATATATAAATATATTTCATTTTAATGTATATTTTTTGTAATTGGTATTATGAATTTTCCAAAAAATACAAAAGCAATTCTCCCCGTTTATTTTGCACATTTTTTAAAACATCTGATGGCCAATTATAAAACCCTTTTCCACTTTTACATCCCAATTCTCCAATTTCAACTTTGTTTTTAAGCAAATGAGATGGTTCAGTTGAACTGCAGAGATCCTTAAGCAAATATGCAGATACGGAATTTATTACATCAAGCCCTGCTAGATCAGCAGTACGTATTGGACCTGTAATTGGCAATCTTCTCCCCAATCCATACTCAATAGCTTTATCAACTTCTTCAGGCCTAGCCCAACCCTGTTCCACTATAAATAAAGCTTCCCTCAATAAAGCATGTTGAAGTCTATTTCCGATAAATCCCAGACATTCTTTTTCCATAGGAATGGCCTTATTGCCTATGAACTCAACCCATTCAATAGTCCTAACAATTGTTTCCTTTGATGTTTTTTTACCAGGTACTACTTCCACAAGCGGAATCAATTGAGGGGGGTTCCAAAAATGCGCGACCACTATTCTTTCAGGATGTACTGTATATTTAGCTATATCTGTTGGTAAAAGTCCAGATGTACAAGTTGCTAAAATTACATTTGAGGGGCATATTTCATCTAAGACTTTAAAAAAATACTGTTTCAATTTTATATTTTCGGCTAAACACTCAATTATCAGATCAGCATTTTGAGCTGCTTTTTGAATTGTTTTAACTCCCCTTATGTCATTTATAATTTTTTTACACTGCATTTCTGATAATTTCCCTTCGTTTTTCCAAAAATTTAAACTTGATTCTATATTTTTGAATCCTCTGTATAAACTCATGTCAGATCTGCCATAAATGGTTACTTTAAGTCCAGCTGTGGCACAAAGCAATGCTATGCCAGGTCCCATGGTTCCAGTACCTAATACAGACACTTTTTTAATATTCATATTCATCATCATTCCTTTCAACATAGTTTTATTTGAACATGGAGAACCAAAAACATGCATATCAAAAACATTGAATTAAATATCACTTATTACCGTACCAGTGTTGCCGCATAATGCTTCCTTAAGTTTTTCAAGAGATGTTATTATAGCTCTTTTCCCCCTTTTTGACTCTGCAAACATGACAGCCGCCTTTACCTTAGGCAGCATTGAACCTGGTGCAAACTGTCCTTCTTTCATATATCTACAGGCATCTTGAACACTCATTGCCGATATATTTTTCTGGTTTTTTTTATTGAAATTTATCGCAACTTTCTCAACAGCAGTTAATATAAGCAGTATATCTGCATCAATTATTTCAGCTACCTTCTCTGATGCATAATCCTTATCAATCACTGCAGCAACCCCCTCAAGACTGGTGTCATCTTTCTCAATCACAGGAATCCCTCCACCACCTACAGTGATTACGATATGCCCTGCACTAACAAGCGTTTTAATTACTTCTTCCTCTACAATAGTTTTTGGAAGCGGAGAGGGTACAACCCTTCTCCATCCCCTTCCCGCATCCTCTTTCATCAAATAATTCATTTTGGGCATCATTATTTCAGCCTGTTTTTGTGTAAAAAATGAACCTATAGGTTTTGTCGGGTTCTTAAATGCTTCATCATCTTTATCTACAATCACCTGGGTAATTACTGTTGCTACCTGATTGCTCATTCCCCTTCTCTTTAATTCCTTTTTCAGTGCCTGCTGAAGATGGTAGCCAATATATCCCTGACTCATAGCTCCACATTCCTGAAAGGGCATTACACCTTTTGACCTATCAGCTAAAGCTGCAATTTCATAAGTTGCAATAATCTGACCTATCTGAGGACCATTTCCGTGAGTAACAACAATTTCATTGCCCTCTTCAACAAGATCTACAATGGATTTTGCCGTCTTATAACAGGCTTTAAGCTGAGATTCTGCTGAATTATCCTTAGGATCTGCCTGAAGTGCATTCCCTCCTAAAGCTACCACTATCCTTGACATACAAGATTCCTCCATTTTCATTATTTAATTCAATTCCCTAAACTTCAATATGAACATCAGAAGTCGTTATATCAGATTTTATTTCATATTTTTCATTCATTATTCCAAGCTTGCCCAATACATAGAAAATGATTGACAGTATAACTCCGACAACAGCTGCAAATGCCATTCCCTTTAACTGCACTGTTCCAATATTTACACTGGCTCCGCTTACACCAACTACAAAAGTAATTGCGCCTAAAACCATGTTGTAGTTTATGCTGAAATCAACCTTTGATTCTACAAACATTCTAATACCTTGAACTGCTATTATCCCATACAGCAGCATAGTGATTCCGCCCATAACAGGTTCTGGAATAGCCTGTATTGCAGCTGCTATTTTACCTATGCATGAAAATATTATTGCAAACATGGCAGCTCCCCTTATTACCCATACAGAATAAACCCGCGTAATTGCCATTACGCCTATATTTTCTCCATAAGTGGTATTTGGTGTTGAACCTGTAAACCCTGAAATAACATTACTAATACCATCTCCAAGAAGTGAACGGTAAAGTCCGGGATCCACCAGTAAATTTGAGCCAGTTATCTTGCCGGTGACTATCAGATGGCTTATGTGTTCTGCAAACACAACTATACAGGCGGGAGCGATTATAAAAATTGCACTCCAGTCAAATACGGGAGCCTGAAACTTAGGAAGTGAAAACCAATTTGCATCTGCAATGATCTTTGTATCCACCATTCCCATAATAAAGGCAAGAATATAGCCTGAAACTACAGCAATTAAAATCGGTATAACCTGTGCAAATCCTCTGAATATAACGGAGCCAAATATTCCTACCGCCAGAGTGAATAGAGCTACAAAAATGACTTTTGGATCAGCTACATAAGGTTGAACAACTTTTCCTACTGCCGTAGCAGCAGGAGCAAGACCTGATTGAATTGCTGCATTTGGAGCAAGCTCAAGCCCAATTACTGCAACAACTGCACCCATAACAGCAGGAGGCATGACAACGTCAATCCACTTTATTCCAAACTTTTTTACAATATAGGACATCAATATGAAAAACAGTCCAAAGAAAATGAATCCTGATTGTGCATGACTGAAACCACCAAAAGATGTGATAATTAAAATAGTAGGTGATATGAACGCAAAACTTGAGCCTAAATATGCTGGAATTCCACCTTTGGTTACGTAGGAGTAAATCAATGTACCAATACCATTCATCAAAAGACAGATTGCAGGGTTTACTCCAAGAATTAGCGGTACAAGAATGGTAGCACCAAACATAGCCGTCAGATGTTGAAAACTAAGTGGTATAGTTTCAACAATGGGTAGTTTCTCATGAATTCCTACAACACGTTTCATAAATTTTATTCTCCTCCTTAAATAATTTTATTTAACGCCTCGTATACTTTATCTGCTGAAAAAGGCGTTTCAAAAAGATCAACTCCTGTTGCATCCGCAATCGCATTTCCAATGGCAGAGGTTACTGAGATCATAGGGTGTTCTGCGCAACCTCTAGCACCATAAGGCCCATCAAGCTGCGGCGTCTCTATAAAATGTACTTTAACAAGTTCAGGCAAATCCTTCATTGTAGGTATTTTGTAATCTACAAAACTCCTGGTCAAAAGTCTGCCTTGAGAATCATATTTGAGGGTTTCGGATAAAGCTGTACCTATTCCCTGAACAATCCCGCCAACTACCTGCCCTTTTACCAGCATTTTATTTATAATGTGCCCAAGATCTATAGCGGTTATTACTTTTAAAATCTTTATATCCCCGGTATTAGAATCCACTTCTATTTCAAAGGCATGTGCACCATATGTCCAATCAAGAGCCGGCCTGCCCTGACCAGTATCTTTATCAAGAATTGTCAATCCCTGTGCTATATATTTACCCCTGCCTATAAGTGGACCACCTATGCCATTCCCATTTGGATAAGTATAGCCTACTGCTATTTCTTTATAAGACACTTTATTTTCTGGAAACTGCTTTACATACACACATTCATCACCAAGTGCAAGATCCCTTTTCGAAGCACGAAGAACAATCGCTCCTACATCAAAAATTTGCTCTTCAATATCATCACAAGCTTGAAGTACAGCATTTCCTCCCAATATGGTCATTCTGCTTGCCACAGTTTGCCAATCATAGGTTGCTGAGTCCGTATTTGTTTTAAACACTGCATGAACTTTTTCTATCGGCACATGCAATCTTTGGGCTATCATCTGACTCATAGCTGTATATGCACCCTGGCCCATATCTATTCCAGCCACATTAAACCTAACGGAACCATCTTCATTCATCTGAATCAAAGCGGAAGTAGCTGCATTACTTGGCATGGCAGGTGCCTTATGAAGTACTGCTATACCTTTGCCCCTATATATACCAGTTTTCTTCTCAAATGCTTTTTCGGCTTCCGTCTTACTCCTTCCCCATTCTATATCCTCAGCAACAGTTTTTAAACATTTGATAACGTTTCCAGATTGTTCATAAATAGGTTCTCCTGTTATGGTTTTAGAGCCAGGTCTTAACAGATTTTTCAATCTAAATTCCAATGAGTCCATTTTCAATTTTTTTGCTACAAGCTCCATCTGACGTTCTATTGCCCAAAAAATTTCAGCATGCCCAAATCCCCTATAAGCTGTACCAAAAATATGATTTGTATAAACAGTATAAGAATCAAGTTTAACATTTTCTATTTCATAAGGACCTGCACCCGAATACCCAGTTGCCCTTGTTATATTTACTCCATAATCTGCATATGCTCCTGCATCCCATAAATATTCAATTTCTTCAGCTACAATTTTGCCATTTTTCTTAACACCTGTTCTGAGCTTTGCAGTAAGACCCTGCCTGCAGGGAAGAGTCGATATTTCTTCTTCTCTCGTTGCAACAAATTTCACCGGTTTCCCTTTAGCAGCCTTTGAAAGAAGTGCAACCAGTGGTTCCAGATGAATACCTGCTTTGCCTCCAAAACCTCCTCCTACATAAGGTACGGTAACATCGATATTTTGAATTGGAATTCCCAGTGCCACACTGAACAGATTGCGAAGCGTATATGGGGATTGAGCACTACTCCAAATCTTTATTTTATCTCCAGTTCCCCATCTTGCTATAACCGCATGTGTTTCAAGGGGAACATGCAAAATCTGCGGAACTTTAAATTTATTTTCAACTATCAGATCTGATTCATCAAACCCCTTTTCAATATTTCCCTTTCTGAGCTTAAAATGATTTGCTATATTTGTATCAGCTTCCGGGAAAAACACATCCGGAATTGTCCTATAATTTTTTAGATCCGGGTGAATCAATATGGAACCGGGCTTTACGGCTTCTTCTACATCAAGCATTACTGGCAAAGACTCATATTCAACTTCAATGAGATTCACAGCTTTTTCAGCAATATCCAAACTCACAGCTGCAACGGCCGCAACAGCTTCTCCAAAGTATCTCACTTTATCTACTGCCAAAATAGATTTATCTACAATATAGATTCCAAGCTTTTGATAAGCTTGTTTGCCAGTCAACACTGCTTTTACCCCCGGTAAACTTCTTGCCCTGCTCACATCAATGTTTTTAATCAATGCATGGGCATAGGGGCTGGTTTTGAGCTTAGCATACAACATGCCTTTGGAGCTCATATCCTGTACATACTGCGCTTCCCCTGTAACTTTTTCGATACCATCTACTCTGGGTATACTATTCCCCACATAATTGAAATTCATAATTATTCACCTTCCCCTGCAGCAGCTTCGACAGACTCTATGATGTCCTCATATCCGGTGCACCTGCACAGATTTCCCTGTAACGCTTCTTTTATCTCATCTCTGCTGGGATGTGGGTTTTTCATAAGCAGTGCTTTGGCCGACATAATCATCCCAGGAGTACAGAATCCGCACTGAAGACCATTATGCTTTATAAAAGATTTTTGTAATTTTGATAACTCTCCAGATTTTGCTTCACCTTCAATGGTTTGGACTTCTCCTTCCGCAGCTTCCAGTGCCATAACACAACAGGAATTTACGGCTTTACCATTCAAAATAACCGTACATGCACCACATTCACCTGCACCACAACCTTCCTTAGTACCTGTAAGCCCTAATTTTTCACGCAAAAACCAAAGCAGAGTACTATTTGACGGCACTTCTTCAAAAACCTCATCTTCATTTACATACAAATGCAATTTCTCCATATAATTATCTTCCCCCCTTCAGTTCATCAACTATTTTACAGGTTAAGTATCGAGCCATTGCAATTCTGTACTCCTTAGTAGCTCTTACATCACCAATGGGCTTAATTCTGTTTATGACAGCCTCTGCTATTTTATTTCTGTATTCTGTAAAATTTGATACTTTAAAATTTTCTGTATATTCTATCAAAACTGGTGTAATTGCCACTGCACCAAGAGACAATTTTAAATTTCCATCTTTCCTCAAATAACCTGCTGCACTTATCTGTGAAAGATCGTGACCTTTTATTCTTGACCTTTTAATAAATCTGCCCTTTCCCTGAATTGGTGGATAAATTACTTTGACAACCATCTCATTTTCTTTTAAAACATTTTTCTTTACTCCTGTAAAAAAGTCTTTTAGCAATACCTCTCTATGTCCATTTACTGATGATATACAGGCTCTTCCTTCAAGTACAAGTGAGGCTGGAAGCATATCCCCTCCTGGTGATGAATTGCATATATTTCCAACTAATGTCGCTCTATTCCTAATCAGTGTATTCGCAAGAACTTTAGCTGCATCAATTAATATTTGATAATCTGAACTCATGTCATGACAATCTATAATTTCATTTAGCGTCACCGCAGAACCTATGGTAAGTCCGATTCCACCATTGTAGGAGATACTATGAAGTTCTTCAATCCCCTTAATATCAACAAGATACTTGCAATGGATAGAATTATTTCTCAATACGATTATTACATCCGTTCCTCCAGCTAGAATTTTTGCCTCACTTCCATACATATTCATCAATTTTAAAACCTGTTGTAAAGTCTCAGGTCTAATGTATTGAAAATCCTGCAATTAAATCCCCCCAATCAATATGAATGTATATTTAATGCCCCTAAAGCATTTTATAATTACAATCAATCATACAACCTGCATCTTTAGGGGCATTTCACAAATCCTACATAACTCTTATCAACATTTTATCCGAACGCTACCATTGCTAATACTCCAAACGCACTCTGTGAAAGCGACTGTCACCAAATCAAAGATTTGGGACATCTGCTTTTCTTAAAGTGGGAGATAAGCACTGCTACGCGCCTGGATAAGTTCTTCACCTAAAGGATAACGTATTCTAAGTGCTGAAGACACTAAGAATACTGTTAATAAGGTTCAGGTGAAGGAAAGTATTCCTCATTAGCAAACTCCACCTGATCCTAAGAATCACTTTATTTAGCTTCTTTAAAAATAAATCCACAACAATTTTTATTGACACTCTCTTTAACAACTCCCACAGTTGAAATAAGTTTCATGCCAATTACAGGATTTCCAACCTCCAATTGGCCTGTCACCTTAAGTCCATTTTTAAATTCAGCAACTCCAAAATACAAATAGGGCTTCATATAACCTTCTGGAAGGTTGTATACTTTTGTATAGGTCAAAAGTTTTGCATCTCCCTCAAGGGGTATCTTCTCAAATGTTCTGTTACCACACTTTTTGCATACATAATGCTTAGGATGGTGGAGTTTTCCACATGCTGTGCATCTGTAGGCATACATTTTTTCACCCATAATTACTCCCCCTCCTTTGTCACTATAGTAGCCACAACATTATTTCCAAAACCGCCAAAATTTACTGCAAGTCCTGTCTTCGCACCTTTTACCTGACGTCCATCCGCTTCACCCCTCAGTTGTTTAACCAATTCCACAACTTGAGAAACACCTGTAGCTCCAAGTGGGTGTCCTTTAGCCTTTAATCCTCCGGAAGTATTAATTGGAATTTTACCATTTATCTTGGTTTCGCCATTTCTGGCCGCAATATGTCCTTCTCCCCTCTTAAAAAATCCAACTTCTTCAGATTCAACAATTTCTAATATCTGAAATGCATCGTGAAGTTCAGCCACATCAATATCCTCAGGCCCTAAATCCGCCATTTCATAAGCCTTCTGTGCAGCTAGTCTCACTGCCAGCAGATCTGTAGGCACTTCCCTTTCGGCCATGGCATGTGTATCAGTGGCTTGACCAATTCCAGCAATTTTTACCGGTTTTTTTGCAAACCTATCTGACTTATCCATAGCACACAGAAGAACTGCTGCTGCACCATCAGATACTGGACACACTGAATACAATCTGAGTGGAGAGGCCACATATGGATTTACTATCCCCGCATCTTCATCCTCTGTAATCGCATATAGATTTGGCACCGTATGAATATGGGCTACTGGATTGTGCAGTGCATTTTCGTGATTTTTTACAGAGACAATGGCCAAATCCTTTTCTGTTATCCCATATTCTTCCATGTATAACCTTGTAAACATCCCTGCAAGCGACGGTAAAGTTATGCCATAATCATATTCTGCTTCCGGATGAAGCATTGTAGCAACAAAATCAGTGCTCTCCCATCCACTGACAACTCTCATCATCTCTCCACCCACAACTAAAACCGCATCGCACATACCGCTGGCAATTGCCATATATCCCAATTTTATTGCTGAAGCACCTGATGCCGGACCATTCTCAACAGTTTCTGCCATAGCTGGCCTTAAATTCAATGTGTCTACAAGCGCAGATGCAACACCACATTGCTTGTTTAAAATACCAGCTCCCATTGTAGCTACAAAAACCTGATCTATCCCATGTTCTCCCTCTACAGTTCTTACCCCGGCATCATCAAGAGCCTGTACTGCTGCCATACACAGCATATCCATAAAGGTTCCCTCAGACATTTTCCCAAACTTTGTATGGCCTACTCCTACAATTCCTACTTCTCGCATCTTTTATACCCCGGAATCTGCGCATAGGTAATTGGGAGAATGGGATTTTCAGCAGTCTTAAGAAGTTCTTCTTTCACAGGCCTGCGTCCTGCTAATTTATCAGCTCTGTGTCTTTCCCAAAGAGCTCTTGTCAGCACGTACGTTGGCACACCTCCTAGTTCATGCCATATTTCAGGCCTTGACTCCAATTCGTATTCAATCATCCATCTTTTAAATCCGTTTGGACTTTCAGCTACTATCCAAACTTCTTCTTGATTTAAAATATCCAGATGATATTCCATTTTTGCTGCAAACAGCTGTGCGCCGATTCTAAGCCCCTGTTTTAAAGCCATGGTATGATATGACATCCCTACCTTCTCATCTACCATACGCCCATTTACAATTCCAACTATTATTCCATCTATCGTACCAATTAAACAGTACTCATTTTTAACTCTGTAGCGATAATATCCCAAAAGTTCTGCATACAATCTAGAAGCAACAATATCATAAAAATCTTTTTTCACTGTCATGAGAGGTTTAACTGCTTCTAAAATATGAGGTACCTCTTCTCTACTTATTTGACGAATTACCAGTTTATCTCCATTAGCCATGGAAATCACTTTAGGAGGATATGGTTTCATGGGTAATTCAACAGGTCTTAAGCTCTGTTCCATTTTGTCTACTATCATTTTCTATCATCCTTTCATATCATAATTTTATTTTGACAATTTACTCTGCATCAAAAGCCACTATTCGGCATATACATGATTCTCCGCCTTCAAATCTCCAAGGGAAACATCCAATTATCAACCTCTTTCCAAGCACCTTGTCTATATCTCCACCAAGATTTTCAGCATGTACAATATTATATGGGAAGAGATCATAGTGCATCAATTGATAGTCTTCATCCGGCCAAAAATCTTCAAGTCCCTTTCCATATTTAGATCTCAAGAATTTATCAGCCTTTTTTGCTTCCTTTGGAGCCCATTCGCGAATTTTGGTATTCATAGGATGATCTGCAGAGCCGCAGTCAACACCTATCCATTTAAATTTCATTTTTTTACACCAGTTTGCAAATTCCTTGGTTGGTCCTGGATGCCTCATCATAACTCTTTCTTCGTCAGCTTCAGGCTCATCCCATGCATATCTATGATATCCCGTATGAATGATAAGTATATCTCCCTTTCTTACATCTGCTCTATCCATAATATCTTTTGAAGTATAGATCCCATAATCTTCAGCTATATCGGATATATCAACAACTACTCCTGGTGCTACCAGTTCTTCCAGCGGAATTGCAGAAATATCTCTACCATGAGTGCAAAAATGCAATGAACCATCAAGATGAGTACCTACATGGTTTGAATGAGTCAGTACCTGCCCATTGGCACCATTTGAAGAAAGTCTTTTGAAAAATTTGATCTGCAGCGGCTCATAGGTTGGCCACGGTGGCGTCAAATGGCTTAACTTTTGAGTTAAATCATACATCTTTACTGATTTAAAGGAATCAATAATATTCATAATATAACCTCCATTTATAATAAATTGTATTTATTGATAAAAAATTTTAAAGCGTCTTCAAAACATTTCATAGGCGGATTTACCACGCCTGCTCCAATTTGACCAACACCTGCTTTATTGCTGGCAATGCCTGTATTTATTACCGGCAGTATTCCTGTTTCTATAACCTTCCTCATATCTATTCCAGTAGGAGTTCCCCTGAAATTGATGCCGGGTATTTTATAGGCATTATTCTCTGCATATGTTATTTCATACATGGTATTTGTATAATTAACGGCATCCTTTGGAGTACCGCCAACAAATTGTACAATTGCAGGCGCTGCTGCCATAGCAAAACCACCTATACCTGCTGTCTCAGTTATACAGCTGTCCCCAAGATCCGGGTTGGCATCTTTTTCGTCAAATCCTGGAAAGTACAATCCCTGTACCATTTCACAGGGGGCTGTAAACCACTCTTTACCCGTACCAACCATTCTGATTCCAAAATCTGTTCCATTTCTTGACATTGTATACAATATGGTGCAGTATTCAATACCTTCCAGTGGATCAAGGCTGCATTTGCAAGCAGGCATTGAAATATTCAAGAAAAAATGATCATTTTTATCTATAAAAGTCAATACCTCTTCTTTTTGCTTGTCTGAAAAATCCGTCCTCACAACAGCTGGTGCAATCTCTCTAAACAAAAGCGATGTGGCAGCTTTATTTCTATTGTGACCTTCATCCCCCATTTGAAGGAATTGGGCAAATATTGTCTTTAAATCTATGCTCCCCTTTATCTCAAGAGCTTGTTTAAGAACAGGTGCAAGATAATTCTGCATCCAATACAGTCTATCAAGTACTTCCTTTCCATAAGCTCCAAATCTCAATACTTTTCCCAATCCTTCATTGAATGTACAATAGGCATAGTTTCCAAATGTTTTATTCTGCACAATCCAAACCGGCATGGAGTAAGTAACTACACCTGCCATAGGCCCTACTGCCGAATAATGATGGCATGGTTCAAAATTTAATTCACCAGACAATACCATTTTTATGGCTTCATCTTTATTGCTGGCCAATTTTTCATAAATCAGCCCGCCAATTATGGCTCCTTTAAGTGGTTCACTCATTCTATCCCAGGTTATAGGTGGTCCTGCATGAAGTATGGTTTTCTTAGTCATTCCAGGTATAACCTCTCCAGCCATACCTACACCTACAAGAACTGGTTGGGCGGACAATAATCTATCCACGGCTTCACCATTGGCTTTTTCTATTTTATCAACCACTTTTTCATCCTCCAGCATGGAAAGCCACCTACTTGCCTTGCTTGGTGGTTTCCAATCGACCTGGATACATGGTACATGTTGACTTTTCAAATCATTATAGAAAGATTCCAGTCCCAAATTAATTGCCTTAATATCTTGTTTAAATAATTTATTAACTGCAGTCAAATCAATCACTTCCATTCATAATATTATTTAATTCAACTTCTTCATCAATTTTGCACAGAATCTGACAGCTTGAGCATTTGAAGGCATAACTATAACACCAGCCTTTTCTAATTTTTCCTTCTGTTCTTTAAAATTCTGCGGATCAGCTTCCGTACCACAGACATATCCAACTACACAAAGGTATTTGCCTCTGCTTCGTGCATTTTTCTTTGCCTCAATAATTTGTGGAAGCATTTCTCCCGCTGGATCAACATGGCATCCATAACCTATAACAAAATCCATCAATATAATTGCCACTTCCCCGTCATGGGCTTCTTCTGGCAATCTTTCCACTCTTCCCATAGGATCAATCATAGGATGAGGCCTTCCTACAGTAAAATCGTCATCTCCTAAATCAATACAGGTGTTTTTTTCACTTTTCGATATGTCCTTAAGCCTGTAATCCTGGGAGAGAGGTATATTTGAATACATCGCATACCCTTCTTTATCAAGAAGCTTCATGGCCTCATCTGCTAAAGTGCCTCCTGTATACAATGCCCTTATATATTTTTGCTCACTGTCAAATTTCAAGGATTCTCTTTCTACCAATGCATCTATTTCATTTTTCGTCTGTGTAAATCCTGTATAGTCAAGGACAGGATTTCCCTTAGACAGCGCCACAGCTTTATGAGCTGCATCCTCCAGGCTAACACAACTGTAAGCCCCATGAGATTCAATTTCTTCTCTGTCCCCGCCTATAAAATCAACTACCACAGATTTATTTGCACTGCCTATCATATTTAATATTTTTTCATAAACTTCCAAATCAGGCGGTTTTGAAATCAACACTATTACCTTTGTATCCGGATCATCTATCAATGCTTTAAATCCCTCTATCATCATGATCCCACCTACAGCACTTTTTAAATCTCTTCCGCCCGTTCCAATGACCTGAGATACACCTCCTCCCAGTCTGTCAATAAGTACAGTGACCTCCTGAGTACCTGTTCCAGAGGCTCCTACAATTCCTATATCCCCTTTTCTAACCACATTTGCAAAACACAGTGGAACATGGTTTATTATTGCAGTACCACAATCAGGTCCCATTACGAGCAGCCCTTTATCTCTGGCAAATTTTTTCAATTCTATCTCGTCTTCCATTGAAACATTATCACTAAATAGCATTACATTTAGTCCATTTTTTAAAGCCCTTCTAGCTTCATCTGCGGCATATTCCCCTGGGAGAGAAATAATTGCCAAATTTGCATCTTTCATATGCTTGACAGCGCTTTTCAAAGTCTTAGGCTTATATTCATCTTCACTCCCTGGTTCTTCCTTCTTGAAATTCAAAAGTTCATCTACCTTATTTATGATGTTTTCATAAGCATTATCCTCTTCTTCGTCTACCAATGTGGCAATAAAAAAATCATTGGGAGTTAAATTCTTTACATCCGCATTACTTAATTTTAAATTGTCTGCCAGATCCTTATTGAGATCTGTTCCCATACCCACAATTATTTCATTTACATAGGGTAGTTTTTTTATTTCTTTGGTGATAACCATTAGGGCTACAGAATCATAATAAGTATTTTTTCTAATATCTACACAAAGTTTCATTCAAGCAAACCCTCCTATATTTTTTCTATACACTATATCTGTCAACATTTTGCTTCCTACATAAATTCCAAGAGCAGTATCTGTTCCTGAAGTTTCTCCGTAATCAATTGTATTTATAAGTGATGAAACAATCGCTTTCTTATCGTTGCAAGTTATAAGTGACGTCAAAAGCTTTCTGACCGCCTCATTTGTTTCTCCTACAGCAGAATGTTTCAACATTTCCCTGCTTACTCTTGTAGTCTTATTTAGCCCCTGGCTGATGATTTTTTTATTCAAATTACATATTCTTGAAAAATTTAAATTATAATAATTTCCAAAATATATAAGAGAAATCATAAGTCCGCTGATAAAATCATCCATTGCCGGAGTCAATCCGGGGCCGTATCCAATAACATTCTCTCCTCTTTGCATTAGCTGCTGCCCATCACCTTCTAATAAACTTTTAATAAATTCTATAAACTTGAATCTAATAAATTCAAAAGCCTTGTTATAAGAATATATACAAAAATGTTTAAGCTGCAGTTCAGGTAATTCATCACTTAATACAGTCATCAGCCATCCAATTCCATAAAATTTGCCATACACACTGAGTCCATCTTCCAGCACTTTTATATTTGCTAAAATTTCCTTTTCTGTGCATTTTGAAGATTTTATTAAAACCCCTGGGAACCATCTCCTTGCAGTATTCAACTCAATAAATATATTTTTCTCATTATTATAGATAACGTTTTCACCAAAGACAAATTTGAATCCTTTCTTCACTCCAAGTTCCATGAAATTAACTTTCCCTTGATTTTCCACCAGGATGCTCATAGGCGCCATATTTTTGCTGCCCCTAAGCAGTGTAACAAGTCCCTTTGGGGTTTCAATATTACATGCACTTTTAAATACAGAATGAACTTTACCTTCCACTATTTCTTCATTCATCAATGCATTCAGTAAATTTTCGCATATCAGAAGTGCCTTCATGTCATCAATCCTTTTTTACATTATACATGTATAATTCTAAATCTTTATCTTTCTAATAATATATTAACATGTTTAATTCTGTATAGCTTTATGTAATATATCTAAATATTCTATCAATTTATTGTTAATTATTAATAACATAAAAAAAGCTGTCTCCTCTTTTGAGACAACTTTTTTATAGTAGAATAACTTATATACTGACAAATTCAATATGAGTTAAGGCTCATTTGATTAAATTCAAAGCCTTGATTGCAATTTCAAGATTTAACCTGTTATCTGCGTTTTCCAGATCTATATCTATAATATCTTTAATTTTTTGCAATCTATATATTATAGTATTATAGTGCATAAACATCTTCTTTGACATTTTTTTCATATTACCATTACATTCAAAATAGATTTTAAGAGTATTGAGCAGTTCAGTCCTATTCATCTTGTCATATTCTATCAGAGGCTTTATAGTATCATTACAAAACTTAACAAGTTCACTTTGAATACCATCGAAACCCAGTATCCTATATAGGCCTAAATCATCGTAATGTATGATATTTCCTGAAATTGACCTATTTAACTTTTCTACGATAAATTTCGCCTGGCCATAGCTTTTATTCAGTTTATGAGCATCGCTGTAAGAACGTCCAATTCCTATTTTAAATTGTTCTTTTTTAAATTCCCTTAAAGCTTCCATTAGTACATCATTACAAAAACATTTTATTTTTTCCCTCACCAATTGTGGTTCCTCAGACAAATCATTTTCATATAAAATGATAATCCTGTCACTTTTATCCACATATAATATTTTTTCTCTGCTTATTCTAGATATTCTTCCAATAATAAATAGCAAAGTACTAATAGCATCGCTGTTGAAATTTGAATTCTTTAAACTCGAATTTTTATTCTGAAAAGATTCATTTAAATATATAATAGCTACACCATGCTTTTTATCCATATGAAAATCAAATGTCTTTGCTCTTTCAATAGCCTTATTTTGTCTATTTTCATCCTCACTGAATAAATTATCAAAAAATTCCATTTTATAGCGACTCTCCATTTTTGATATGGAGAGTTTTTTAACAAAGTCCAATGCAATTATATGGACATAGGATTCTATAAGCATTTTATCCAAAGGTGTCAGTTCTTTCCTGTCGAGCCATATAAGAATACATCCATATTCAACTTTTTCAATAACTATTGGAATTGTCACTCTTTTAATGCTCTTTCCGTGAATTACATCTATGCTTTCATTGTAAATTCCATCGGATTCATCTTCTATTCTTTTATAACTTAAATTTACATGCTGGTTAATAAGCTTGTCAATTAAATTTTTATTTATATTCTCAGTACAAAAAATTTCACAACTGCCATCCAGATTTTCATATATCACCAGTGAATTCCCAATATTTTCATATAATTTTCTTCCGATTTCCCTCAGGCTTCCGCCTTTCATCATTATATTCATCACTTCTCTGTTGAATTTATCTATTTTCAATAATTGCCGCATCTGCTCCTCAATTACCTCATCTAGAACAATGGATATTACATCTCTATGAGATACATCCATTGGTATTTCAATAATGGGAAAATCTATTTCATCTGCCAGTTCAATGATATCATGTGGTATCTCTTTTACATACCTTCCAATTTTAATTCCAAGACCTGCTACACCTTTTTCATTCAATTCTGGAATAAGCTCCATCAATACATTTATATTGTCCCTAATAGAGTATGCTGTAGTAATCAAAAGTTCTCCCTCACCAACCCATTCTATGATATCAGGAACTTCCATCACATCCACCTTAGTTATTCTTTTGTTCATTCCCCCTTTTCCCGCCAAAACCCTGGCTTTATTTAATTTATCAATTTGCAAGAGTTTTTCCAAAGGAATACCTAGATAACTATACAAAATACCTACATCTCCTGAAAGTTTAGTAGTCAGATATGCTCTATGTCCTTATATTATACTTTTTAATTTTACTATATAAGGTGTTTCTCCTTATTCCAAGAGCATCCGCTGAATGAGTAATATTACCCTTAAATCTCCTCAATACCTTTGTCAGATGCAACTTCTCCATATAATCCAATTTCAAACATTCATCCCCAGGATCCAGTATTATTTTACCATCATATTCTTCTTCTCCAAAATAATTTGAAGGTATAGCTCCTGAATTCACAATAAGTTCTACAACATTCTTCAATTCTCTTATATTCCCAGGCCAATCGTATTTTATCATATTTCTCAAATATTTTTCAGGTATAGTAAAACTCTTTTTACCTAATTTTTTTGAAATACTACCCATAAAATATTTTAAAAATAATATTATATCAGACTTTCTCTCTCTCAAAGGAGGTAAGTATACAGGCAGCACATTGAGCCTATAATATAGATCTTTTCTGAATTTTCCCAATTCCACTTCTTTTTTCAAATCTTTATTAGTAACAGCTATAATCCTCACATCTATGGGAATGGATTTGGTACTTCCTATTTTTGCTATTACACCTTCTTGAACTACCCTTAAAAGTTTCGTCTGCATGTCAAGTGGCATCTCTCCAATTTCATCCAGCATTATGGTTCCACCATCCGCCAATTCAAATTTACCGATATTTCCACCCTTTTTTGCGCCTGTAAATGACCCCTCTTCATATCCAAAAAGCTCGGATTCCATAAGTTGCTCGGGAATGGCTCCGCAGTTCAGAGCTATGAAAGGTCCATCCGATCTGCTGCTGTAATTGTGAATGGACTGAGCAAACAATTCTTTTCCCGTACCACTTTCACCTATTATAAGTATGGTGGATTTACTGTTTGAAATCTTCTTTGAATATTCTACAATTTTTATGAAATTTTCATCTTCTCCAATTATATTGTCGAAAGTGTAATAGGCCTGATTTTTATTCTGTTTTTTTATATTTTTTATATCTTCAAATACATATATTATCTCAATTGCATTTTTTTCAGAATTGTAAACAGGGTTAGCTATCAAATGGCATCGGGCTTTACTTCCTGATATATATAAATTTACTTCCTGGGAAACACTTTTCCCCAAATATAAATTCTCTTTTACCTTCTCCCAATTCCCTATAATATCCTCCATTTTAGCCATTTTAATCTTATTGTCACCCATAATACTCAAAGCTTTTTCATTGCAGACTTCTATTTTCCCATCCAAATCGGAAGTCACTATTGGCATTGGAATAAAATTAAATATATTTTTTTTATATTTATTATTTATGTTATATATTATCTCATATTCCTTTACCTTTAACATTTCTTCTACAGCATTGGATGCTGCAATAACCATTCCCAATGTATGCGGATGTACATATTCAATATACCCTGTGAGATCAAGAACAGCTATAAGGTTGCCGTATCTATCTTTTATAGGTGCTGCAGAACAGGTCCATTTATGATATTCATGAATAAAATGCTCATTCCCCGAAACCTGAATGGGTTTATTGGTCTTAATTACCATGCTCATTGCATTAGTCCCTATATTTTCCTCATTCATAAAAGCTCCGGGAATCATCTTCATAGAAAATGATTCCGAAAGTATTTTTTCATCACCCATGGCATTTAATATACAACCTTCTTTATCCGTAAGCAATATAAAAAAATTAGAACCTCTTACAAAATTCATTAAATTCTCTATATAGGGTTCTGCAGTTAATATGAGGTTTCTATTGAAAGTAAACCTTCTCTGTAATTCTGTATCACAGACAATTCTTTTACTAAAGACTTGATTTTTTTGAATTCCAAGCCTCTTACATCTTTCATGAGAACGATTTAACTCCACATTGTAGTTATGATGAGTTTTTCTTATAACCTCCATAATATACCCTCCTTGATATAATGGTAAAATTTTTAGCGCTTAATTTTCACATATTCAAATTAAATTTCTCTTTTACCCAATTTTTTTCCTCATCATTCCAACACAATTCATTTATGCATCCGTAATTCTGCTTTATTTTAAATATATGGTATAAGGGTATTGATAAAATATGGCACAATATAACTCTATTTACCCCTGCATGAGTTATAATCATTATGTCACCTGTACTATTCTCTATAATATTCATCATTTTTGGTATAACCCTTTTTTGAAGTTGCTCAAAACTTTCTCCACCTTGAGGTACAAAAGTTTCTATACTTTCCCCTCTTTTTTTAAATTCATCGGGGAAAAACTTTTTCACATATGTGAAAGTTTTTCCCTCCCATTTACCCATATTTATTTCCTTAAACTCCTCTATCATTATCCTGTCTATATTTTTATATTTCAAGATTATATCTGCTGTCTGCACACATCTCTTTAATGGACTTAAATATGCTCTCTCTATATCTATAGTGGAGAAAAATCTCTGCAATTTTTTACATTGTAATATTCCTTCCCTGCAAAGTGGCAAATCCGTATTTCCTACATAACGCTTTTCATTTCCATTCCCCACGCTACCATGTCTTACTAAATAAATTTTCCTATAGTAATTCAATCTTCTCTCCCACTACCTTTTCCACTTTATTCATTATTTTCTCTGCATCACGCAATCTCTTTTCTATTTTTATCTTAACCTCTGCATTGTCAATATATTTCAAAAGTGCCTTGTCAAACCTATGTCTAAGAGAAACACATCTATCTTCTTCCACGAGCTTATCTGCCAAATACAATATTTCATTCTCACTTATTTCGTCGTTTTCTCCTACCTCTATATTCATATGAGTACCTATCAAATCGCCAATATGTCCATATCCAAGTTTCCTCAATATATTCGCCCCTGCCAGTGCATGACTTCTTGACTTCCTGGATATATCATGCAGGAGAGCTGCAGCTTCCAAAACATCCGCATCAAAATTGTACCCCTTTTTATTTAGCTTTTTCAGAATACAGGCACATACCTGTGACACCTTTTCACAGTGCTTTATTATATTATCAGGCACACTGTAATCAGCTAGAATACAATAACATTCTTCTTTACTAGGAGCCTTGGAATTAAAATATTTCAAAAGTCCAAGATAATCTTCCCTGGTATCCATATCCATTATGATGCCGTTATCACATACGGGTACATTTACAGAATCAGAATTAAACTCATTCAAAAAATTTTTTAATCCTCCGGGCTTTTCCCAGTTTTCTATCATACTTTTATACTTGCAGTCTATTAAAGGTGGATGTCCTTTTTTGCCCCTGAACACGGGATATAAAATTCCACTGCCACATGATGCATATTTACTGCCTAAAGATTTTACGGTATCGACTTTGACAAGAGGAATGTCCACAGGGAGCATAAAAAATGCCTTTACCTTGCTGTCCAAAACCCTTAAAGCTTCTACTATAGAGGAATACATACCCTGGGGATAATTCTTATTTTCTATACACCTAATCCCAAAATCTCCCAGTACTTCTCTCACTTCATTCCCCCTGTATCCAGTTACAACTACAACATCATCAATTCCCGAAGCTATAAATGTATTTACAGCCATTTCAACTGCCGTATATTTTCCAAATTTTAAAAGAGGTTTAAAATCGCCCATCCTAGAAGAATATCCCGCCGATAAAACTATTCCGGCAAAGTCACTGCATCCCATTTTAACTTTCTCTTCTGACCTTAATCATTTCTGCTGTAATACTTACAGCTATTTCCTCAGGTGTCTGGGCTCCTATTGAAATTCCTATTGGACAATGTACCCTTTTCAAATCTTCGGCAGTATAACCTTCATCCATGAGTCTCTTATATACAAAATCTCTTTTAGTTTTACTTCCTATCATCCCTATATATTTAGCATCAGTTTTTAGAACCTGTGCCAGCACTTCCTTGTCATAGCCATGTCCTCTTGTGACTATTATGATATAACTTCTATTGTCTATTTTTACACAATGAGATATATCTTCAAAAGATTGAATAACCTTTACCTCGTCTGCTGTCTTAAAATTCTCCCTATTTGCAAATTCTTCTCTATCATCTAAAACTATAGTTTTGAAATTAAGCATTTTAGCAACAACTGCAATCTTCTGGGATACATGTCCCGCTCCCATTATATAAACACTTTCACTGTTCAATACAGGTTCTACAAGATACAATCTGTCATCTTCTCTAACATTATGAAAATGTATATTCTTAAAATTCTTTCTAACTTTTCTAAGTATTTTTTGGGTCATATCGTTTTCTTGTCCATAAAAACCGGTTTCAGTGCAGATCCACTTATCAATTCCTGTCACATAATTTTCTTTTTCATCCAATCTGGTTATAAATACGAAATTATCACCTTTATTTTTTAATTCAAAGGACTTTTTATATATGAAATTCATAGCTTCATCATCAGGATTTATATATTCCAGAAGAAGTTTCAACGACCCTCCGCAGGCAGCTCCGATAGCAGAGGCCCCTTCATTTGAGAGCGTAAATTCCCTAATTACAAACCTCTTATTTTTAAATATATCAGCTGACATCTTTATGGCCATAGCTTCAAGTATGCCTCCGCCTATAGTACCTTCAATAGAAAGATCTCTTTTAATAATCATCTTAGTGCCCTGTTCCCTTGGTGCTGAACCGGATTTCTCCAAAATAGTTGCAAGTACAAAATCTTCCCTGCTGCATAATAGATCATTCATTACCTCATAGATGTCCTTCATTTTAAAACCTTCTTTCTACAATCATATATTTTTCTCTTCACAATGCTGTTTTTTGCTTCAATTTTATCTTCCAAATAATAGATCGTAATCTCTGCAATATATGATGGAATTATACTTTGAAGCATTTCAAACACTCTGTCTCGTAATTCATAAAAATCCTCCTTGGTAAAAGTATTTATACCTATAGATATTCTATTTTCATCTATACTTATATTATAATCCATAACTTTTCTAAAAGATAAAACAATTTCATCCAAATCTCCCATATAAATAAAGCTACTGTCCTTAAATCTTATTATATTGTCTTTTCTTCCAATAACTCTACTCATAGTTTGCAAAAAAGTACCACAGCTGCAATTTCCATTTTTAAAAGAAGCTATATCACCTGTGACATATCTTACAAAAGGCATACCCTCCCTAGTTAAAGTTGTAAAAACCACTTCTCCCTTATTTCCGGGTTCCAATACTTTTTTAGACACAGGATCTATTATTTCAAAGTACAGATCCGCTTCTCTCAGATGATATCCATCTAGATTTTCACATTCCACACCGCCTCCATAACCCATTTCAGTCATTCCATAATGAGTAAAAACATGACAGCCAAATCTATATGATAACTCTCTTATCAAAATTTCCGGCACATAATCCGTACTTAAAAGGACATTATCTATGTTTTGTAAAAATATTTTTGGATAAATCCTACTCAGTTTCAAAACTTGTATTGGCATTCCAACAATACAGCTTATATCATGATCCTCTATGAATTTTTCTACAATTTCATAATTTTTTATAACCCCATTTATAAAGCATTTTACCCCCAGCTTATCCAAAGCTATTTTGAGCAGTTGGCCTATACTTCCATAAGTACTGCCTGGCAGAAGTATAAGAACTCTGTCATCACCATCTACAATGGCTTTCATCCCATAATAAAAAAATTGAACAGTTGACTTCAAGTCATTTTTTGTAAAATAAATCCTCTTTTTGTCAGCAGTTGTACCCGAAGTCTCAAGTGTAACCACCCTTGAAATGCATTTTTGAGGTACACATAAAAAATCAAGTGGATTATTCTCTATGTGTTTTGGGAAAGTAAATGGAATATTTTCAAAATCATGAAAAGACTTTATTTTGTTTTCATCTACATTCTTTAAATATTTTCTATAAAATCTACTGTATTTTTTTCCATAACATATACTCTGCTTTATCTTATATAACTGATATTTTCTAAGTTCTTCCCTACTTCTATGTTCTATCCCAGTTTTATCCATTACCCACTTCTCCACAGGCGTACAATGCATTTTTTCGACTTCACCTCCAAAAAAGTCACTTATTTCTGTATATATAATTCCCATTTATATCTGTGATATTGTAAATACAAAACGGAATAAGCTTACCCTCAGGATTTACCACATGAATACAACAGTCTTTGAGCCTTTCAAGATCCAAATTCCATATATCCTGAAAAGCCATTGCAGATATACTGAAAGAATAATTTTTTATAGTATACAATATATTCTTCCAGGTATCCGATCCTTTTAAAAATAATCTTTCTTTGGAAATATCCATCTTTCTTGACGACCAGTTCCTGGAAACAAATTTCATTGATTTCTTGGCGCCTTCCTCGGCCTTTTCAACGCCGCAGCATTTGCTGGAATTATCCGTGACACTCATAATCTCATCTTTATTTTTTAAAATGTAGTTCCCATGAAAAGAACACAGTGAATTTTCACAGCCAGGAGGTCTCATACTGCTTATTTTTATTTTGCCACCTGTCTGTGTATCTATGGCATCCATAACTTCAGCCAGGGTAATTCTGTCTTCATCATCCGGATTATATGGTATTCTTCCAAAATAGCTTACAGGTTGAAAATGCACTCCCCTTACAACAGGCAATTTTTTAAGTGCAAATTTTATTATTTCACCTATATTTTCCACATTTACACCAGGCACCAAAGTTGGAACAAGCACTACTCCTATTCCATGTCTGCCACAATTTTCTATAGCCTTAATTTTTAATGCAAGGAGTTCTTTCCCTCGAAGTTTTTTGTATATGTCATCCTGGGTCCCATCAAATTGCAAAAATATAGAACTAAGTCCTGATTTTTTAAGATGCTTAACATATTCTTCATCTTCTGCAATCCTTATGCCATTTGTATTTACCTGTATAAAATCAAAACCGATTTTTCTTCCCAAAGATATTATACAAGGTAGATCATCTCTTATTGTAGGTTCTCCTCCTGAAAGCTGTATATTGCACTTTCCCGAGTATTTCAGCAGTGATTTATATAAAAATTCAATCTTTTTCAAAGAAGGATCCTCTGAAATGACTTTTCGTGAGGAGCCTGCAAAACAAAATTTACAATTGAGATTGCATCTTTCCGTAACTTCAATCAAAGCTGTACATGTACGCTGTCTGTGGTTTTTACACAGCCCGCAGTCAAAAGGACATCCATTTTCAACGGGTACAGCTGTATTTTCAATATACATTCTCTTCTTGTCCCTAACCCATCCGTCAATGGGAGTACTCCCTCTCCACAAAACAGTTCTAAATTTTCCATGTTTGTCACAATATTTTTCCATATAAACTTCATTGCCATGCAGCACTCTATCCGCCTTTATCTTTTTCAGGCATACGGGACATAAACTCTCCGTATGTGACAGAACTCTCATTTTATCCATGTCAATTCCTGCCTCCAAGCTCATAACCATGCTGGTCAAGTATATCCTGAAGTTTTGTATAGCTTTTTTGAATTATCTCGCCGCATTTTACTGGATAACTTATTTTTTCCCCAAAATCTGAAATATTTTGAATGCCAACAAGATCCCTGCAGTCCATGCTCTTAAATTCATTTTCAAACCAGTCCATATATTCGTCCATCATCTCTCTAAAATCATCTCTGCAGGCCTCTCCTACATTTCCATTAGCTGAATAAAGCCCTATTATTCCTATTCCTGCCGTAAGTACGCCACAGGTTTTTCCCCTGTGATTTATACCCCCGCACATTCCTCTGAAAGCTCTCAACAAATCTGTATTTTCTTCGTCATCCTCTTCAAGTGCCATTTTAAACATTATCTGTGTACAACAAAGCCCTGATGAAGAAAGCTTGAAAACTTCAAATGCCATATCGCCATTCATGCATCATTCCCCCTTTTTTGCAACAAGCATAAAATATCCAGGTCTGCATTTTCTGATTGCCTCTCCAAATTCGCAGCCATCTATAGAGCATTTTGCTGTCTTGTTCCAAAATACACTCATAGAGCCATAGGAAAATACTATATTTACCATAAGAGTCTTGAGCATATCGCTGCAATCTTCAAGATGAATGATTTTAAATCCATTTTCCACAAGGGACTCCTGCAAAAGTTTCAGATCATGAAGTCCTCTCATACAGCTGTTAATTGAAAATTTACACATTTCTTTTAGAAATTCAGGCTTTTTTGCATATACATCATTTATAACAAGCCATCCATCTCTTTCAACAACCCTGGAAGCTTCCTTTATAGCCACATTCAAATCACCCATAAGTGACAAAGTACACTCTGCAAATGCCCCATTAAAGCTACTATCTTCAAAAGGTATTTTTTCACCTCTTCCACAAACAAGCTCCATGTTTCTATATTTGCTTTTCCCAATTTTTATTAATTTCTCAGAAGGATCGAGTCCAACTGCCTTTATATTATACTTTTCAAATAAATGATTTACCGTAGATCCCATTCCACATCCAATATCAAGCAGTACATCCCTCCCTGAAAACTTGCAGAACTTCACTGCCCTGTCCGTGAGTTCAAATCCACCAGGCCTTAGGGTCTCCCCCATAATATTCATCATATGTTCACTTTCATAGGCATTACAGCATCTCATCATTTGTCCTCCAAATTCTTTTCCACCTCAAGCATTTGTCCCTGGGCAAGTTTTTCATCTATAATCACCATTTTACACTTTGGGCACTGCAGAAGTTCCACTTCAAAATTTCCTCCAAGGTAGCGCACTGTCACTTTTCTGGGCTCCAGTTCCTTACTGCATCTATTACAAATCCATGGCGTTTTTTCTCCTTTTGAGATGTCCATACTCACTCCTCCACTACTTCCATTCTGTGTATATAAACTTTATCTACAAGCACTCCCTCATCCGTCTTTTCATATTCCACCCAATGTGTTACATTTTCTATTCTAAGTCTTGCCAAGTAGTGAGAATTTTCAGGGTTAAAGAAATTCTCATTTTTCTTTTCCCCATTGGCAATAACTTTTTTCACATCCTCCAGAAGAATAAGTCGCTCTTCCATTTTATTTCTGACATTTTTTGTTAAAATGAGTTTGAAATCATATTTATCATCTGTATTCACCATATCTTTTCCCCATACCTGTTTCATCAGATTCATTTTGACTTTTTGCCTATTTTCATGTCTTTCAGAAAGTGTAGGCATCCTTTTTAGTGCAATATCCCCCCGATTATCTCCATATATAAGGTCTAAAATATGATAAGTTCTCTTGCCAAATGACACAAACAAATCCTTGCACATGGCACAATACACCAAGAAATCCCTGTCTCCTTCTTTTATCCTGTCTTTTATAAAATCCTTTGACTGATCTCTGTTTGAAAAGTACACAAGACCTCCATAGCCGCAGCATTTTGTATTTTTTTTCGAGTACTTAAGTTCTTCTATAATATACCCGAGTTTTTCTGCTATATTTCTTATGCTGTCCTGTATTTTCCCATTATATCTTGCAGTACAGGCATCATGTACATTTAGCACATGTTTTTTACCTGCAATTTTATTTCCAAGCGGTACGCCTTTTATGCTCATAACTTCCCAAAGTGAAATCGTCTTTATAAAAGGCATATGTTTATCAAACATGCTCAGACAAGTTGGGCATGCCAAGATAAAAATTGGCTTTCCCATGTCAGTCCATACATTTTTTATTTTTTCTACAATTTCCTTCATGAGATCCTCTCTGCCCGACCAATCTGCCGGAGCACCACAGCATCCTAAAAAAATTCCAACCCCTTCTACAATATTTTTCATAAGATAGCTGTAGATCTTTTCAATATAACCTGGATTGGAAGCCGGAAGTTGACACCCAGGATAAAATACATATTTTACGCTTTCATATCCAGGCTGTTTTTTTGCCATAAAAAACCTAGATCCATTACTGAACTTCATATCTTTCAGTGCAAAATCATGGTCAGACAGAGGCATTTTACTATTCTCCACCATGCTTCTTCTGGTTTTCCCTATTATAGTTTTCATATCAATGGATACGGGGCAGATTTCCCTGCACAGTCCGCAGAGTGCACAGGAATTTATCATTCTGTCAGCAAAACGCACTCCCCACACTACAGTCTCATTGTGATTTATTTGTCTTATGTAATCTTTTGAATTCAGTTTATATCTTTGAAGATGGCTGCAGCTTTCCACACATTTCCTGCACTGACATTTTAAACACCTTTTAGCCTCTTTCACTATTTCTCGTGAATTATAGATATCCCCGGATTTTTTAACAACATTCTGTGCTTTAACATTATTTACATCAACATAAAGAGACGTTAAATAAGATCCTTCCCTTTTCCTGGAAGCCGTAATAGAAAGATTGTTAAGATACCTGTCAATGGACAATGCTGCAGTTTTCGCAGAACCAACAGAATATATTACAGACTTATTTACAGTAACCAGCCTTCCTCCTGCAAATACAGACGTATTACCTATTTGAAGTGTTTTCTGATTTACATTTAACTTTTCACTCCACTCACCTGTCCCAAGGTAGACTGCATCATAATCCTCAATTATATTTTTCAGGCCATCTCCACCTACAGGGGTGTTTAACTTCACATGCACACAGTTTTCAAAAACGTCTTTCATTTCCATTTTTATAATATCTTCTGGAAGTCTTTTTCCAGCATATTCCCAAATGCTGCCTCCAATTTTGCCTCTTTTTTCATACACGCTGACCTGATATCCTTTTTTATAAAGATACTGTGCAACAACAATACCGCTTAGCCCTCCCCCCACAACAGCTGCGCTTTTATCTTTTTGTGGTATATGAATTCCCGCCCTTTTAGACGATGATCCAAATTCAACTACATATCTCTCCATGTCAGATATGCTTATAGAGCCGCCCAGTGTTTTTCTCACACATGCATCTTCGCAGGGATGATCACATATTCTACTTATTATTTTTGGAATAGGCATCTTTTTTGAAATGATCTTATAGGCCTTTTTAAAATCTTCATTTTCAATTTCCCCTATAAAGCTTTTAATATCCACATGAATAGGGCAAATTGCCGTGCAGGCCGGAAGTTCTCCGGCAATGCACCTGTCACCTTCATTTAACAGCTTAACTAAATCCATATATATTTCCCCCTGCAAATTGAAAGATATATATTAAAATCAATCTTTTATGGCCTTAAGCCCTGATAATACTTTTTCAGGTCTTGCAGGCAATTTAGTTACCCTAACTCCGCAGGCATTATAAATGGCATTTACAATAGCAGCATGCGGCCCTGCAAGAGGAAGTTCCCCTGCACCAGATGCCCCATATGGTCCCTGCGGTCTTGGAGTTTCTACGTATTCAAGTTCAATATCATCCGGTACATCTTTTATCTGAGGTATCCCGCACGCAGTCAGGGTAACATGTTTTTTTATATCCTCGAAATCCTCGCTCAAAGCCAGCCCGATCCCCTGAGCAAGCCCTCCATACATCTGCCCATCAACTACCAATCTATTTATTATAGTTCCCACGTCCGATACCAAATCCAATTTTTCAACTTTAACTTTTCCCGAAACAGTATCCACCTCAACCTCTGCCACTAACGTACCATACATATAACAGGGGAATGGATTAGCCTGATTTGTCTCCACATCGCCGTCTGCACAAGGTGCCGTCCATTTTCCATCATATCTCAAAGGCAATTTCTCGGCTACCATTTCCTCATAAGTTCTATAAGTTCCATCTGACTTTCTAAGAGCCTTTAATAACTTCCCGCAGGCCAGCCTTATGGCATTTCCAGTATACACATTGGAACGGCTTCCACCTGCTGCACCGCTATTCGGTGTCTTTTGCATGTCATTCATCACAAGTTTTATTTGATCTGGTCTTATCCCAAGAGGTCTCAGCGCTTCATAGCCTATAGTGAGAGTACCTATATCCGCACCTTGTCCGTGATCTTCCCAGGAATCCCCAATAGTTACTCCTGTAGGATTTATTTCAGCCCATGCCTCGGACGAATCAGCTCCTGAAAGTCCCGAACTATAGTGAAGTATTGCTATTCCCATCCCATACTTTTTATTTCCGCCGTTTTTATTTTTCTCTTCCACATCTTTTTTGGCCTTTTCATAATAAGGACGCAGTTTGTCAAACATTTGCGGAAGACATATTACATCTGGTTTACATCCAGTAGGAGTTGTAGAGCCCTCCCTGTATATATTTTTATATCTGAGTTCAAAGGGATCCATTCCAATCTTTTCCGCAAGTTCATCCATGAGAACTTCCGAAGCAAACATGCTTTGAGGAGATCCGTATCCTCTAAAAGCTGAGCCCCAGGCATGATTTGTAGCTACTTCCCTGCCTTTTCCCCTTATATTTGGTATATTGTAACAAGCTCCTATGAACTGTGCTCCCCTTAATGTAAGTATATCTCCAAATTCACAATATGGTCCATGATCCACTGTCCAATCTGATTCCATGGCCAACAACTTGCCATTCTTGTCAGCACCCATTTTAAGGTGTATGAAAAATGGGGATCTCTTGCCTGTATAAGTTATCTGCTGGTACATGTTAAACCCAAGATAAACCGGTTTTTTTGTAACAAGAGCTGCAACTCCTAAAAGTGCTTCTATAGTAGGGCTGAATTTATAACCAAAAGTACCTCCCGTAGGATTTTGAACTATTTTCAAATCATCTAGAGGAACACCAACACCTTCTGCTATCATAGCCGCATGAGCGTGAAGCCCAACACTCTTTGAATGAATAACCAACTGATCTTTTTCATTAATATATGCAAACCCCACATCTGGTTCCAGTGGAAGATGAGGCTGCCTGCCCACATAAAAATCATCTTCCACCACATAGGCCGCACTGTCCATTATAGGTTTAGTATCTTTTCCTTTTACCACTCCAGTTTCAAAGAATACATTTGGCGTACCCGGATGTATTTCAATGGCATCTTCATCCATGGCTTCTGGAGCGCTCATATAAGCTGGAAGTTCTTCTATTTCAACTTTGACCTTATCCACAGCTGCTTCTGCCTGAGAAGGGGTGTCTGCAAGAACCATAGCTATAGCATCTCCAAATTGAAAGATCTTTTTATCCGCAAGTATCGGCCTTTCTTTACCATCACCTTTATTGCTTGGAAGGGCCAATCCATTTATTCTATTGCTTCCAGGTACATCCCTATAAGTTAAAACCTTATACACACCTGGCATTTTTTCAGCTTCAGAAGTGTCAATAGACAGTATATTGGCATGGGAAACTTTAGCCTGAACAAGTTTTATATGGAGAGTATTTTCAGGAAGTTCAAGACCAAGATCAGCTCCAAATCTCCAGTTTCCAGTTACTTTGTCCAAGGCAGTAGGACGAATAGCTCTAGTGCCTATAAGACTTTGTCCTTCCTTAAATTTGAATATCAAATCCTCTTTTTTAACTTCTCCCCTCATAAGCCTTGCTGCATCCATAACTGCATCTACTAATGGCTTATATCCGGTACATCTACATATATTTCTGTGTCTTTGGAACCAGTCTCTCACTTCCTCTCTGGTAGGATTTATGTTCTCATCCAAAAGTGCCTTTGCAGATACTATAAACCCAGGTGTACAAAATCCACACTGTGCTGCACCATGAATCATCCATGCCACTTGAATCGGGTGAGGTTTCTGCTCGGTTCCTATGCCTTCGATAGTTGTAATTTTAGCTTCATCCGGTACCCTTTTCATCCTTACAATACAGGATCTTACAACCTTTCCATCCATTATTACAGAACAGGCACCACATTCACCCTTGCCGCATCCAACTTTAGTTCCAAGTAAATGCAATTGATTCCTAAGTACATCTGCTAAAGTTGCCTTTGGAGTGGATATAACTGTCCTAGCAATACCATTAACAAATAAAATTTTATTAAACATTCTAAATTCCCCCTGGTCGTTATTTGTTATATAAATAAATTCTTTTATATAAACCCTCTAGTTACATATCGGGCTGTATTTATTATATAAGCAATATACATACCAAAACCCAAGCATTGATTTTTACTGCATTTGTCTTTAAAAATTCTATCTCCGTTCAATTTTTGAGCAAATACATTAAAAACTTCTGTAACTTTTTCGAACACTGTTCTGTTTTGAAGCAGCAAAAAGCCACAGGATACTCTTGTATATCAATATCCTGCGGCCTTTTTACTATATAGAAATAAATTTAAAATATTTTATTAACTTTACCAAAAACCCAGTTTAAATCAGAAAAAGCTTTTTGCTGCTTATACACATGTTCCAGGGCTGCTCCAGATTTTTAATTTTCTCCCACATCTCTTTGCTTATTTCCCATCGCAATGCCTTGATTTTCGAATAGGGCTTTTTCTCTACACTATTCAAATAGACTGCTACAGTAAATGGGCTTTCATTTACATAATCCACGCAACACTTAAAAGTATTCTCCTTCTGACAGCTTCTGTCCATAGTAATATAATGGGATCTAATACCTACATAGGATGGAGATCCTTCAACTTTTTTGTTGGTCTTAAGTGTACAGCCCCAGTCCAGGGCTTCTACAGTATTTTCATCCAGTACCTTAATTTTGGATATGTTTTTACATCCAGTAAGCTGTGCAGTAGCAAGAGTAGTAGGGTTTTCAAATATATAATCTCTATCGCCGCAATTTTCAACCATTCCCTTATTGATTATTGCAATATTTCTGCAGATTCGGTACACTTCATCTCTGTTATGGGACACAAAAACTGCGGAACCACTGTAATCATCCAATATATATACAAGCCGTTCCTCCATTTTACTTCTCAAATGGCTGTCAAGTGCTGAAAATGGTTCATCCAAAAGCAATATTTCAGGTTCTATTGCCAAAGCCCTGGCAATAGCAACTCTCTGCTGCTGTCCTCCTGAAAGCTGGTTGGGAAATCTATTTTCCAGTCCATTGAGATTCATCATATCTATCTTTTCACAAACTATTCTTTCTTTTTCATCTCGGGACATATTTTCTAAAGCAAAACTTATATTTTGACTTACAGTCATATTGGGGAACAATGCATAATTTTGAAATAAAAAGCCTACTTTTCTCTTACGAACAGGAATATTTATTTTTTTTTCAGAATCATACAATGTTTTTCCGTTTAATAGAATTTTACCACTGTCAGGAGTTTCAAGACCTGCAATACACTTTAATGTCATACTCTTACCTGAACCTGATGCTCCAAGCAGCCCTATAATATTGTTCCTTGTATTAAATTTAATATTAAGGCTAAATCCATGTAAATTTTTTTTGACATCAACATAAAGTCCCATTTTATTTTCTCCCAACACCATATATATTTTTTTGCTGGTATTCATTCCAGTAATTCATTAAAAAAATCATAATTGTTGAAATTATAACAATTAGTATGACCCAAATAAGAGCGTTTCTCATCTCACCATTTTCAGCTGTAAAATAAATAGCTATGGGAATAGTCTGAGTCTTACCAGGTATATTTCCGGCTACCATAAGCGTAGCCCCAAATTCTCCAAGACATCTGGCAAAAGAGAGAACTGTAGCTGCACCTATTCCAGGCCGCGCCAGCGGCAATATAACTCTCCAAAACACTTTCCATTCGGATACCCCTAAAGTTCTAGCAGCATTCACAATATTGTGGTCTATCTGTTCAAACGCTCCCTTGGTTGTCCTGTACATCAGTGGAAATGCCACAATAGCTGCAGCCACAACTGTAGCCGGCCATGAAAAAATCAAAGTCGTTCCAAACTTCAACAGCAGTTTACCTATAGGTCCGTTTCTACCAAAAATCAGCAGCAAGAAAAAGCCAACTACAGTTGGTGGGAGCACAAGAGGAAGTGTAAATATGGTATCTACAGTGCTTTTTAATTTTCCATTATAATTAGCCATCCAATAGGCTGCAATAATTCCAACAAAAAATGTTATAGTCGTTGCTACGAAAACTGTTTTTATAGAAATCCACGCTGGTGAAATATCAAAATCCATAACAAATCCCCTTCTCCCTGATCAAGTGGTTCTAAGGTTCTTGAAAAAGATTTTTCTCATAAGTAAATCACTGCGAACCTAAGAATCACCTTATCCAGATGCATAGCAGTGCTTATTTCCCACTTTAAAAAGTTGGGAGTATTAGCAACAGCAGCGTTCGGATAAAAACGACCGCTAATTATTTTCCTACTTTAAAACCATATTTTTCAAATACAGTTTTAGCTTTGTCTCCTGATAAAAATGCAAGGAACTCTTTAGCTGCATCTGCATTTTTGCTATTCTTTATTACGGCTGCAGGATAGATTACAGTCTTATGAGAATCTTTTGGTGCCGTTGCTACAATATTTACCTTTTTTGATACAAGAGCATCTGTTTTATAAACAATACCTGCATCTACATTCTTTGTTTCAACCCAAGTTAAAACCTCTTTTACATCTTTTCCATAAACAGCTTTTGGCTGGACCTTGTCCATCAATTTTAAATTCGTAAGTACTTCCTGGGAGTACTGCCCCACCGGAACGCTCTTGACTTCACCCAGTGCTATTTTCTGAACTTTATCACTTGCCAGATCATCAAAACTTTTAACATTTGATGAATCCTTTGGTACTACAAGTACTACATCATTTTGCAATAAATTCTTTACAGTATCATTTATAAGAAGATTCTTGCTCTTAAGTTCATCCATTTGTTTTGTAGCCGCTGACATAAACACATCAACTGGTGCCCCCTGCTCAATTTGTTTTTGAAGACTGCCTGAAGCTCCAAAATTGTATTTAATGGTAACATTTGGATGGTCTTTAGTGTACAATTTTTGAATTTCATTCATTGAGTCCTTGAGACTTGCAGCTGCTGACACAGTCAAAGTAACTGCCTTATCTTTACTTGTAGATGAATCCTTTTGTTCATTAGAGCTTGTACTAGAGCTTCCACATCCCACTGCCAAAAATACAACACATAATGACATAATGAGAAATAACATTCTTTTAGACTTTTTCATATTATATAACTCCCCCTTATTTTAATTATAATTATATAACGTATCATAACATTACATATAAATCATTTATATTATGTTATATTATGTTATATTATACAATAAAATTATATATTTCAAAGACTGATTAGTCAAGCTAGTGATTCAATTTTCTGTATTATTTTTAAATATAGTTAGTAAATAGCAATCTTAAAATAAAATATACACAATTTAATATAAAAGTGGTATTATTAATTTTATCCGATGACTACTATTGCTTTAATAGACAAATCAGCATAAATCTAAGGATTATTTTATTAAATATTAGGAAGTGAATTTATTGGAAAGCAAAGTAATTGAAAATTTAAAAAAAATAGTAGGAGACGATTATGTTACAAACAGCTTGTCACAGATACAAAATTATTTAACTGATGAAACTGAATCCTTAATCCGGCTTCAACCACCGGAGGATTGCGTCCTGGTTAAACCAAGTTCTCCCAAAGAGATATCCTGCATATTAAAATACGCTAATAATTTCCTTATACCTGTGGTTCCAAGAGGAGGTGGCACCGGAGTATGTGGTGGAGCCGTTCCTATAAAACCCAGCATAATTTTATCTCTTGAAAGATTGAATAAAATAATTGAACTGGATAAAAAAAATCTGATGATCACAGTGGAAGCAGGAGCAACTCTGTCAGATTTACTCGAATCATTAAATAAACAGGATAAATTATTTTTCCCCATACATCCCGGAGATGAAGGTGCCCAAATAGGCGGTATGGTTATGGAAAATGCTGGAGGTACAAAAGCTGTAAAGCATGGAATTATGCGAAACCACGTCAAATCTTTAGAAGTAGTTCTCCCTACAGGAGAAATAGTAACTTTAGGCGGAAAACTTGTAAAAAATAACATGGGTTATGATCTGCTCAGCATGATGATTGGAAGTGAAGGAACTCTTGGTGTAATTACAAAAGTCACTTTAAAGCTCTATGCAAAGAACAAGTACACGGGAACTCTATTGATATCATTTGACGACAGGCGTGATGCCTGTGATTCAGTACCTACGATACTTCAAGAGGGAATAACGCCCTTAGCCGTAGAATACATGGACAGACTTATCTCACAAAGAGCTGCTGAAGATCTCGGAACTACATGGCCTGCTGTTAAAGGCTCCGTAGATTTGATGTTTATGCTTGATGGGAAAACTGAAGATGAACTGTATTCTGATAGTGAAAAAATTGTAGAGATATGTGAAAATCACAATGCAGTAGACAGTATTATAGCAGAGACTTCAAAAGAACAAAAGAAACTTTTGGATATAAGAAGTAATGCTTATACACCTTTTAAAGATCATGTAGCAGATGGACTGGATATGGCTGTTCCACCTTCATCAGTACCGGACTTTTTTGATGATATAACCTCCCTGGCGGAAAAATACAACACCACAATCCCAGCAGTAGGTCATATAGCAGATGGAAATATACATAATTTCATACTCAGTGTCAACGGAAAACTACCATCTTATTATGAAGAATTCAAACAGCAAATGTATAAAATTGCCCTAAAATATGGTGGAACAATAACAGCTGAACACGGAACTGGAAAGACCAGGAAAAAATATATGCCCCTTCAATTTACTGAAAGGGAGATTGAAATTATGAAGGGTGTAAAAAAAGCTTTTGATCCAAATGGTATATTAAATCCAGGTACTATAATCGATTAAGATGTAAATTAAAAATACTCTTTCTATACAAGTATGAAAGAGTATTTTTAATTTTATTCCATAATGGTTTTTTCTATGTTATTTCCCCTGTAGGTTATCCAGTCGCTCCAGCTGCCGCTGTATAGTTTAGCCCTTATACCAATTTCATCCAGTAATAAAAAATTAAAAGTTCCGTCTATACCTGAGCCACAGTATACTATCACTTCTTTTTTGCCATAGGCATCTTTAAATTTTTCTTTTAAATAACCAATATCCTTAATAGTATTATCTTGGTTTAGATTTTCTTTCCAATAATAATTTACCGCTCCCGGTATATGTCCTGCTATTTTATCTATGGGTTCATTTTCGCCTCTATATCTTATAGGAGTTCTCGAATCTATTATCATCCATTTATCATCGTACTTTATCCTATTCACATAGTTCATATCAACCCTCATATCTTCATTCACATTTGACTGAAAAGTGCCTTTCTTAGAAGACTTTACCATATCTTTAGAAAGATTATTTCCATCATTCACCCACTTGTCTATTCCTCCATCTAAGACATAGTTAAACTTATGCCCCATGTAATATCTCAACATCCAGCAAAACCTTGCCGCATCAGCAATTTTATAATCATCATAAGCCACTACCACGGTATCATCATCTATCCCTAAATTCTCCACGGTATTTTTAAACTCATCAACTTCCGGAAGAGGATCTCTTCCCCCATGTTCTCCTGGTGTTGAAGAAAGATCAGTACTCAAATTCACAAATAAAGCTCCCTCTATATGTGATTTTTTATAGGCATTTCGCCCATACTCTTTATCCAACAAATCTCCCCTACAATCCACAATCACTAAATTGTCATCTTTTAAATGCTCTCCAAGCCATTTAGTAGTAACAAAATTTTTCATTTAATCTCCTCCATATTATATAAATTCACTTCATTACCCTCTATCTAGATTTTCGCCTATTATCGATTTAACCATTAAAGGTAAATTTCTTTTCTGATTAGCACTTAAAAACTTTACATCAATAGGTTTATCAATTATCATTCTTACTCGAGCAGGTACAAATTTTTTCCCCCTGTTGTCTTCAAATATTTTATGGCTGCCATCAATGGCTACAGGTACTATGGGTATGCCAGATCTGATTGCAAGTTTAAAACTTCCCCTTTTAAATTCAAGCATCTCATGACATTTACTTATAGTACCTTCTGGGAATATAACCATGGAGTATCCTTTTTTTAGATTGTCTATTCCCTCATCAATAGCCTTTGCAGACTCTCTTATATTTTTTCTATTCATAAACACACAGTGAATTTTTTTCATTCCCTCCCTAATAATAGGTATTTTCAGCAGTTCATTCTTTGCAATAAATCCCATGGGCTTATGAATATAAGCAAGTATTATAAAAGGATCAAAATTTCCCTGATGATTTGAAACAAACAGATAATTTCTCTCTGTCAGTTTTTCATTCCCAATTACATCCACTTTAACCCCAATTCTATCTAATATATTTTTTGCCCATCTTGATACGATTTTTGATATACGTTCATCTGCTTCTTTTCTAGGAAAATTTTTATAAACGGATTTGATCCTTAACTCAAGATAAAAAGTATAAAATACATAAAATGTAAAATACAGATATAAAAATACAGTTCTCATTCTTTTTTTCCTTACTATAAAATATAATTAACAATAATATTATACCATTTTTCTTTAAAAAAAAGATGGATTTATTTATGAAAACATCCATCCTCCTCTTTATTATAATTTTTGAACAGTTTTAGAACCATGTTCTCTACAGTGCACCCATCCTGCATATTCAGGGTCCTTCTTATTTCTCTTCAGAACCTCTCTTTCACCTAAGTATTTTTTCGCATCATAGCCATATACTTTTCTATCTTCACCTATGGGACAAACTTTTATGCAAACTCCACAGGGATAGCAAAATGCACTTTTAAGCTCAGCATGATATGCTGCACATTTTTTCTTATCCATATCTGCAATAAGATTTTCCGTAGTCTTAAAAGAAGATGTAGGGCAGCATTTTCTACACATTTCACATTTAATACACAGATCTTTTTTCAAAACCGGATCAGGTGGAAGCAGAGCATTTGTTAAAACAGATACCAACCTTACCCTGGGACCAAATTCCTTGGTTATGAGAGTATGATTATATCCAATTGTCCCAAGTCCTGCATATTTCCCCGCCAATACTTGAGAAAAAGCTGCAGCTGGTTTTTCTATGAGGACAGAAATATCCCCATAACAATCTCTTGGAAAAAAGAATGCCTGTTTCTTTTGTACATTCAAATAATTTGAAATTTTATAGGCAGCTTCATCCAGAATCCTGTTAGCTGTATTATATAATTCAGAATACACAACAGAAGGGGTTGTCTCAAGCATAGGTAAATATATCTGCGTGCCAAGTACAATTACACTTTTTACTTCAGGCCATATGTTTTGCGGATAATATTCTGGATCTGTTTCGCCGTATTTTTCCCATCTTTCCACAGGTGCAAATCCAATAAGGTTCATCTGTAACTTCTTCGCCATATTTATAATATTAAATTTTAACTGATAACTTTTGTTTGAAAAATTTAGCATAATTGTCACCTCGTAAATTTTAAATAAGTTCATTCAAAAAAGCCAAGCTTCTTAAAATATAGTAAAATAATACATCAACTACTATACTTAAAAGCTTAGCCTTTAGTTTTTCTAATCAGCTAACATATAACAATTTCTATTGATTTATAATATATGGCACTTCAATCTATTTGTCAACTGTTTATCTTAAAAAACTTGTACAAAATCATTGAAGATATAGTTGGTTAAGAATAAAATAATAACATGCGGATAATGATATAAATATTTTAATTTCAAATATATTATGGGAAGCGATAAATTTTATGTTGACAAATTTATTTAAAGGAATACTTATAGGATTGATAACAGGTATGCCCTTAGGGCCCATCGGAGCTCTATGTCTTAAAAATACCCTGACTTTTGGACGTAGATATGGTTTAATTTCTGGACTTGGATCAGCATTTACAGATAGTATTTACGCCTATCTCGCTGTCATGGGTTTCATGTTGATTGAAAGATTTATTGTGTTACACGAAGAATATCTTCGTATTCTAGGAGGACTCATATTAATTTGTTCCGGTGCTTATCCTTTCGTACATAAGAAGCAAAATAGTGTTTTAAATAAAAACATAGAAGAAATTAATGAAAAAAATACTTCAGCATATCATCACTTATTATTCAGGGCATTTACTTCTACATTTTTAATATCTCTGGCAAATCCGACTACTATTTTTGCGTTCATAGTTATATTTACAGGACTGCATTTATCAAATTTAAAAATAAGCCCCATGAATAAACCTTTTTTAATTCTAGGTGTATTTACAGGGAGCATGATTTGGTGGTTTGTGCTAGTTTTTACAGCAGGTAAATTCACAACTAAACTTAAAATGAAAAACAAATCACTTATAAATAGAATATTAAATTCCGTAATAATATTGGGAGGAGTAGTAATATTTTTAAGTGCTTTTAACCATTTTAGCCTTAGAAAACTCACACTATTAAATTCAAAATTACTTAAACTATTTTTTAACATCAAATCCAGAATACCTTTCTATAAATATAAATAGAAAGCTATCTTTTTATTCCATATTGTTTTCAAAAAATTTTGGATTTAAAACCCCTTCCTCTCACTTCACTTGCATCCATAATAGACATAACTGCGTTAGCATCTAAATTATGGATAAATCTTTTGGCCTCTTCTACTTGTCTGGAATTCATTATGGAATATATGATCTTTTTTTGAGTTCCAGTATATGCTCCTTCGCCATAAAGGTAAGTAACTCCCCTTCCAAGTTTTTCTACTATAGCTTTTTCTACATCCTCAGTATTACTAGTCACTATAAACATTATTTTTCCCTTATCAAATCCCTCAATCATCTTGTCAACTACTACAGAATACATATACATGGATATCAATGTATATAGGGCAATAGGCAAATTCCCTATAATCATACCTATTGACACTATCACCGCATTGATCCCAAATCCAATTCTTCCTATGGAAATTCCATATTTCTTCTTTACTGCCACCGCTATTATATCTGTGCCACCTTGAGATGCTCTGCATTTGAATACAATTCCAGCCCCAACTCCCGTAAGCATTCCACTGCACAATGCCGATAGAAGTGGATCCGGCAGATAATAAAAATTGTGCACCGTCCTGGTAAAAATTAAAGACAAAGACATGGCTGCCATGCCTATAAAGCTAAAAATTCCAAACCTCCTATCCACGGTTTTAAATCCTACCATAAATATGGGAATGTTTATTGCTATAACAAAATACCCTGAAGGTATTCCCGTTAAATATTGAAATATAATTGCAACACCCGATACTCCACCGCTTAAAAATTTATGGGGTATGATAAACATATTGACTCCAATGGAATATACGACATTTCCTATAATAATTATCAGTATTCTCAATATAATACTTTTTACATTTTTCATATTATTTCTCCATAATCAATAACTTAACTCTATACAGCTGATTTTTCCCATTTTTAATCTCCACTGCAATAGATTATATTGCATATTATTTTAGGTTTAGTAAAATAATTGACACATTAAAAGAGCATTCAGAATAAAATATTATGAAAAGTAATAGCATGAGGAGATTTTAAAGTGCTTTATTTTAATTACCCTGATGACTCCAATTATACATTTAATATTGACGAAAATTGTTTAAAATTCTATAGAAATGATACAGATACCGATTCTGTAAAATTAAGCGAGCAAAAATTATCACCTATTAATTTTAGCATAAATTATCCAGTAATATCAAATGAAAAAGAAATAGAATCCCTTACAAAAATCAATAATCTTATTGCAGATGAAGTAAGCAAACTCTTTAGGAGTCAAGTTCTGCTTCCTGAAATTGTCGACTTTCATGATATACTTGGAAACTATGAAGTAACGCTAAATCAAAAAAATATTCTCAGTATACTTTTTAATATGGGTACTTATATAAACCATGCTGCCCACGGATATACAAAATACTCTTCTATAACAGCTAACACTGAAACAGGACAGGTATATGAGTTTAGTGATCTATTTAATCCTAAAGTATATTATACTAAAGTTTTAAACGATCTGGCAATGCAGTATATTAAAGAAAATAATATTGATTTAATAAGTGAATATAAAGGCATAACAGAAGATCAACAGTATTATCTAACTCCTGAAAATCTTGTATTGTATTATCAAATTTACGAATACACACCTTATGTATACGGGCTTTTCAAAATAGAAATCCCATACAATAAAATAACCAATATTATAAGCCCCACAGGTCCCATAGCTAGGCTTACTAGATCGACTGATCCTTAGGTTCAGGTGGAGTTTACATGTAAAAAGAGGGATAGCCATAATGTCACATATAAGAAAAATATCCGGCAGAGAATTGAGAAAGATGCTTGAAAGCAAATTTCCTCCACTTCTAATTGACGTTAGAACCCATAGGGAATTCCACAAAGGACATATAGACAGTAGCAAAAATATCCCCATTGAGAATTTTAAAGATATCATAAAAAAAATAAAACCAGATTTGAATTCTTCCATTGTAGTGTATTGCAAATGTGGTATAAAATCTGCAAAAGCCTCTCATATACTAAAAAAAATGGGATTCAAAAAAATTTACAATTTAGGTGGAATTGAAAACTGGCATCATAGACTTAAACGTTGATTTCATTAAAAAGGGAAATTAAGTTGTATGTCAATAAGAGCAGCTTAATTTCCCTAAAATTTCTTAACTGTATTAAATTCTTTAAAATACTATTCTACTATCATCAAATCTTTCGGATAATGATTTAATACTTCACAGCCATCTTCATTGGCAATTACCAAATCCTCTATTCTCACTCCCACTTCTCCCGGTATATAGATACCAGGCTCAATGGAAAAAATCTGTCCCGGCTGAACCACGTCGGTATTAGCTGAAGAAACATCCCCGAAATCATGATCCTCTATTCCTATAGAATGTCCTAATCTATGGGTGAAATATTTTCCGTAGCCTTTTTCTGTTATATAATCTCTAGCTGCAGCATCTATATCGCAAAACCTGACTCCTGCTTTAGCTTTTTCTATTCCCCTCTTATTTGCCTCTAAAACTATATTGTAAACTTCTCTACTGTGTTCTGGTGCATATTTATAGAAAACAGTTCTAGTCATATCTGAACAATAGGAATCTTTTTTACAGCCAATATCAATGACTACACTGTCTCCTTCTTTTACAGTTGAATCATCCATTACATGGTGTGGATCTGCTGCATTTGCGCCATAGCCTACAATTGGATCAAAGGAATGACCTTCTGCTCCCAGCTCTTCCCATATATCAGAAAGTATTTTCCCCATTTTCTTTTCAGAATACTTTTTTGGAATAAGCTTAATCATCCTGTCTATAGCAATATCATTTAACTTGGAAGAATTTCTCATCAATTCCTTTTCTTTTTCATCTTTACACATTCTCACCCTGTCAATAATTTCTGAAGCATTTACAAACGCACTTCCAGCTTTCAATTCCATTAATTTGATCAAAAAATGTGAAGCCCAATTTTTATCGATACCCATAGGTTTATCTTTTTCAACATATTTTGAAAGAATTTCTACAGGCTTCTGAACATCATTATAGTATATAATATCTACTCCTAAATCTTCACTTATAGGAAACAATTCATTTACAAATAATCTGTTGTTTCCCTTTAAGTTTACATAGAGTACCAACATCCTCTCGCCAGGCAAAATCCACTTTCCTGTAAGGTAGAATATAGCAGATGGATCTGAAATTATCATCTGAGGTAATTTTTCTTCCTCCATGAGCTTTAAAACTTTTTTAAGTCTTTCTTGTATCATTGTAAATCCACTCCTAGGTTAAATTATTATTTTTAATTTTCTATATTCAATAGAAGATTAAATTTCAACTTTCACTATTAAACTAACCCTGTTTAAATCCAGTCCTTTTTACAAAGTTATTCCAGATGGCAATTCCGCTAAATATTACAATCAGCGCCCCACCTATCATTTCAACTTCATATATTACATTTTCCTTCAGGCTCGGCATAACCGGTGTCGCCGATAGGACAATACCCAATGATACCACTACTAGAACTACATATGCTATATTGACTGCCATGCTGTTTTTCTTAGAGATTTCATAAGGTCTTTCTTCATTAGGTCTTGTCTTTCTGAGTCTAATATATGAAGTAAGCAGCAGTACATAGGGAAATAACGCAGTAAGCGCAGTCATAGTGACAAGTACGTTATATATAGTATCGACTGAAGGCAGCAGAGATGTAGCAAGCAATATTACTGTCACTATGACTGCCTGCAAATAAACCGCCTTTGTGGGTATGTTGTGTTCATTGACTTCAGTAAATGATTTGGAAAATATCCCCTTATTGACGCTTCCGAAAAGCATCTTTATTGGCGAAGCAATATAGAGTATTATAGCTCCAAGAATTGAAAGGGATATTCCAAGTGCAACGAGCTTTATGAACCAGCTTCCAATTCCAAGATTGGCTGCAACCTGTGAAAGTGCTACAAGTACACCCTGGGAAGCAGTTATCTTATCTGTAGGAAGAATAAGGGTTATTGCAATTGAACCCAGAACATAAAGACCTGCCACAAAAGCCGCAGCAATCAGTATAGCTTTGGGGAAATTTTTCTTTGGATTATCCATTTCCGTCACAAAATTAGCTGTAGTTTCAGCGCCAGCAAGAGCAAACATCACAGAAGAAATAGCAGCAAATGAATTCACGTCCATTTTGGGCATCATTGTCTGAACTGTGTAAACAGATGCAGGTTTATGTCCAAATATGAGAACAGATATGAATGCCATGGCAATCAACAGTATTGTAGGAACAGTTGACCCCAGTGCTCCAATATTCGTAAATATCTTTCCAAAAGCCATACCCTTTGTACTTATTACTGATAAGATCCAGAAAATAACCAGGGATGCTGCCATTACAAATATTTTATTTTCTGCCAGAGCAGGTTGTCCTATTGCATAGGATACGTTTACCATTAAAAATGTTAAAAAAGAAGTATACCAGAATATCTTTGCCGTCCAATTCAACCAGGATACCATAAAACCCTGCTTGTCTCCATAGGCTTCCTTTACCCATTCATAAAGTCCGCCGTCCCGTGGATACGTTGCTGCAAGTTCGGCACAGATAAGGGCAATTGGTACAAAGAAAATAAAAGTAAAAATCACCCATACCGGGATTGCACCTAAGCCCAGCCCGAAACTAGATGCCGTAGATTTGGCAATCCACCTTATTCCAAAAAGTGCCGACACATTCATAAAAACTAAATCCCATAATCCGATTTTGTTTTTCATTTTTTGTCCTCCTTTAGTACAGTAAATAATAATTTAATAATCTGAAAATTACAATACAATATTACCATACTTTTTTCGATATGTACATATATTTTTTAATTATATAGTAATTTTTTTATATATACTGTAATAAACTAAATTATACTACTTTAAAACTTCTGATACTACGGATGCTTATTATTTGAAAATAATTTTCTATTATGATATTATAATTGAAGTAAAATAATGTGATTATTTAAGATTATAAAATTTCTAAATACACTACAATGGAGGAAAACAATGATTGGTGAAATAGCTAAAAAAATTCGTAATTTAAGAAAGAAAAATAATTTTACTTTAAAAGATCTAAGTCAAAAAACTGGTCTTTCAGTGAGTTTTTTGTCCCAAATAGAAAACGGTTCTTCCTCTCTTGCAATTACTTCTCTAAAAAAAATTGCAGATGCCCTTAATGTCAATATAAGTTACTTTTTTAAAGCTCCTGAAACTCATAATTTTCTAGTTAAAATAAATGAACAAAAATTATTTAAAATGGAAGGTTCCAATTCAGAATTTATAAGAATAAGCGGTAACTTTTCCTCAAGAAGCCTTGAATCCATGCTGGTAATAATACCTCCCGAGCAGCCCCATGGAAGCAGATTCAATCATCCGGGTGAAGAATTTGTATATGTACTGGAGGGCGGCCTTATCGTAACTTTAGATGGTAAAGAATATTTCGTAGAAGCAGGTAATTGTATACAGTATCCTTCAACTATAATACATTCATGGAGAAATCCTATGAAGCAGGCCACAAAACTGATTTGCGTAATAACTCCATTAATTTTCTAAAATATCAGTTCTTTATTTTAAGTATAAAAAAGCACTCACCAATAAAAGTAAGTGCTTTTTATAACTGTGAATCATCTTTACGACTTTTTTCATTTCTCCCTTTTACTAATCCCCGTATAAATATTGTTGTAATCACTATTCCTAAAACTATAATTAATCCCTTCATTACAAATATCCTCCTCATTAATAAAATTATAACATATTTTTTTTAAAAGGGGATCTTTATTCAATTCACAATACACAATTGATAGCAAATAGAAATTAAAGTTTACGCATATATTGACATCCATATGTAAAAGATGTACAATAGAATAATATGAGGAGGTGATAAAATGGAAAATAAGAAATCTATACTGATAACACCTGATGTTATGGAAGAATGTCTATGTGAATCTCTGGATATAATTGAAAAAAATACTCAGTCACATAAGAAAAATAAAAAGCATTTAAAGTAAAGAATTATAATTTTCAATTCTCATCAGTCATTATGTGATATCCGTGATATTGTTACTTTCCCATCAGTAATTCTCTTTTAAAAGCTCCCAATAAGAATAGCCTATAAATTTTCCACTGTTTTTCCTATATTTCATAGGAAATAAAGAGTGGTATTTTATAGGATCTTACATAAGACTTCATTTTCCCCTATACATATTCTACTTATATAAATTATTCTATTCGTATAATTATTTTTCGCCATAAATTCAAGAAATCTTGATTTAATTAAACTGCTATTACAGTTTCAACTCCATAAATCTTGCATCTTTAAACGGATTATAGGTATAAGCTGGAATATCATAAAACCCTGAGGATAAATACAGGTGCTGTGCACTTTTCATAGTTACAAGTGTATCGAGTCTTATGTATTTATAATTCATATCTTTAGCTTTTTCAATTGCTATATCTATAAGTTTTCTTCCTATACCCATCCCTCTGTAATTATCACGAACATAAAATCTTTTCATTTCGCAAATATCCCCCAATATTTTTCTAAGAGCTACACATCCTGCGCTTTTCCCATCTACCGAGGCCAGTATAATTATGCCATCTGGTGAACTATATTTTCCAGGTAACGTATTCACTTCTGTCTGAAATCCCTGAAAATCAAGATCTATGTTCAAGGAACCTGCATAATCTAAAAACAATTTTTTTACTTCCTCTAAATCCAATTTGTCTTCTGCCATTTTAAATTTAATTTCATGATTTTTCTCTTTAAAAATATTCATGTTGGTAGCCCCTTTAATTCTATAAAAATTCATGAAGCCAACTTTATAATTTCACCAGTTAGGGGAATGAAATTAAAAAAGTCAGCCTCGTTCTAATATAATATAAGATAAATACCCTGTAGTTAACAAAACTTATATAAGATATTATAGCACATAATATGCTGATATGTTTAAATTGATCATAAATAATTTTGGAGATTTAGAGCAATTAATGAAATTAAAAATGCTAAATATTCATAACATTTTCTTTTGTAATGTCAATTAATTCAGCATCAGTATGGATTTCTATAAAATCTATAATATTTTCCATTATATAATCAGTATGTGATGAATTTCCGCATATTCCCACAATGCCTATAACTATTATCTGGTGTATATCCCTGTCGTCTATTTCCGATACCGATACATTAAACTTATTTTTTAACTTTTGGACTATGCTTCTTACGATCATTCTCTTTTCCTTCAGTGAATGTACCCAGGATGCTCTTAATTTAACTCTCATAAATAAAATTTTCAATATTTATCACCATCTTTTTTTAATGTTGTATTATAAATTATAATACAACATCTATCATCTGCAAAAATATATATAACATTAAATTTAATCAATTTTTAATGTCAACGATATATAATACAATTATATTATATATATGGAGGAGATTTCTTATGCCATTATTGGAATTTAAAAATGTATCATACATGAGCAATGGCAAGTACATATTAAAAAATTTATCTTTAAAAATCAATCAAAAAGACTTTATATCTGTAGTTGGTCCATCAGGCAGCGGCAAAAGCACCTTCTTTAGGCTGTGCTCTCAACTTATAAGCCCAACTGATGGAAATATACTTTATAAGGACATACCCTACACTGAATATAACCCCATAGAATGGAGGAGACAAATATCTTACTGCTTTCAAACTCCCTCTCTTTTCGGGAACACTGTCATGGATAATTTAAATTTTCCATTTTTCATACGAAATAAAAAAGTGGATTTATCGACAATAAAGAAACTTCTGAATGATTTTAAAATGAGTTGCGAGTATTTACCAAGAACTATAGATAATCTTTCAGGTGGAGAAAAGCAGAGAATTGCACTAATAAGAACTTTAATCTTTAATCCTGAAATTCTTCTCCTAGATGAGATAACATCTGCACTTGATGAAAAAAACACTCTAATCGTGGAAAACGTAATCAGATCTTTAAATAACAGCGGAACCACTATTTTATGGATAACACACAATTCAGAACAGAGTAAAAAATATGCAAATAAGATTTTATCAATTGAAAGTGGAAAATTTAAATCTTTGGAGGTTATAAAATGACTGGAGCTGCAGATATAAGTATTTATTCTATTTTATTTTCCCTACTGCTCGTGCTGATCTCTCTTATTTTTTCATATTCACAAAAATTGAATCTCGAAAAGGATATAATTATAAGCGTGGCAAGGGCTGTAATACAATTGATTATTGTAGGATACTTGTTGAATTATATATTTGGATTAAAAAATGCATTTTTCACTACATTTTTACTGATATTTATGATTATAAATGCTGCATACAATGCATCCAAAAGAGGAAGCAAAATTAAAAATGTTTTCTTTATATCTTTTATATCAATAATTCTTGGAACATCAATCACCCTGGCAATTCTTGTGTTTTTGAGAATTATAAGATATGAACCTTATCAGGTAATACCCATCGGCGGGATGATCATCAGCAACTCAATGATAAGCCTGGGATTGAGTTTTAAACAGATGAAATTAAACTTCAAAGATAAAAGGGCTGAAGTTGAAGCAAAATTATCACTAGGAGCAGACATCTACCAATCATCCATAAATATAATAAAAGACTCCATTAAAGTTGGAATGATGCCTACTATCGATTCAGCCAAGACTCTGGGAATAGTGGCACTACCCGGTATGATGACCGGGCTTATTCTGGCAGGTACTTCACCTATAAATGCCGTCAAATATCAGATAATAGTCACCTTTATGCTGCTTTCCGCAACTTCCATATCTTCTTTTACAGCCTGTTATTTAAGCTATAAGAAATTTTTTAATGACAGGAAGCAATTAATCCAAGAAAAATAATAATAGATTTTTCTTGGATTAACACTTTACAGCTTATAGTTTAATTTCTTTATTTTCAATTCTTTTAGTTAAATCTTTAATTTTTTCTTCAATGGCCTTAGCTGTTTTAATAAATTCCTCGTCGCTTTTTCCTGTAGGATCTTCAAGTCCCCAGTCTTCTTCATATTTTGATGACAAAAATGGGCATGCAACATTACAGCCCATTTTTACCACTATATCAATTTGGGGTAAATCATCAATCAGCTTAACATGTTGAATTTCACTTATATCAATATTATATAATTTTTTAATTACTCTGACTGCATCTTTATTTATTTCAGATTTGATTTCAGTACCAGCTGAGTATGAATGAAATACCTCACTTCCATATAATCTTCCTATTGCCTCAGCCATCTGTGATCTACATGAGTTATGGACACATATAAAAGCCACTTTTGGTTTCATCTTTTTCCTCCTATGCTAAATTTTTATATTATGAGTTATATTCTGATTTTTTAAATACTATTAAATCACTATCTATTTTGGATGGTTTTCCTAGTGTTTTATAAGAATTTTGTAAAATTCCTACTAGCTCCCATCCCTCTTTTCCATATTTATTTAGTGATTCTTCTATACTTAAATTCTTTTGTGAACTTAAAAAATGATCAACCGTAAATACTTTATATTCCCATTCCATATTAACAATACCCCCTTAAAAATTTCTACCTTTTTAGTGCAAAATACTTTTTCCCCCAGTGCAGTGCTACATTTACAAGCCCTATCATTACAGGCACTTCAATCAATGGTCCTATTACTGCTGTAAAAGCTTCTTTAGATTCTATACCGAATACAGCAACTGCAACAGCTATAGCAAGCTCAAAATTATTACTTGCAGCAGTAAATGAAAGTGTAGCTGTCTTTTTATAGTCTATACCTGATTTGTAACTTATAAAAAATGAAACTGAAAACATAACTGCAAAATAGATTACAAGTGGTATGGCAATTCTAATTACATCCAAAGGCAATTCTATGATATATTTCCCTTTAAAAGTAAACATTACAACAATAGTAAACAATAATGCTATCAAGGCCAATGGACTTATTTTTGGAATAAATTTTTTTGTGTACCATTCTGTACCCATTTTAGGCTCCAGCAGTAACCTGGTTAACATTCCAAGTGCAAAAGGAATACCAAGGTAAACTGCAACGGAAGAAGCTATTTTCCCCATTGAAATATCTACACTATAGCCGGTAAGCCCAAACCATGTTGGAAGTACGGTTATGAATATATAGGCATATATAGAATAAAATATAACCTGGAATATGGAGTTGAACGCCACAAGTGCAGCCGCATATTCCGTATCTCCATCTGCAAGACTGTTCCATATGATGACCATTGCAATACACCTGGCAAGGCCAATAAGTATAAGGCCTGTCATATATGCAGGATAAGCATGTAAGAATATTACTGCAAGTGCAAACATCAGTATAGGTCCTATTATCCAGTTTTGAATAAGTGACAGGGATAATACCTTAGGATTTCTAAATACCTTACCAAGTTCCTTATAGTTTACTTTGGCAAGGGGTGGATACATCATTACAATAAGCCCTATGGCAATTGGAATGGATGTAGTGCCAACGGATAAACTGGATAATCCTTTTGATATACCTGGTACACCCCACCCAAGCAAGATTCCTGCAAACATAGCAAGAAATATCCAAAGCGTTAAATAACGATCAAGCAATGACAACCTGGATGATTTACTTTTCATATACATTCCTCCTGTTTTCCATGGGGTCTGACCCCTTACCATTTTATGGTAAGGGGTCAGACCCTAATTATAGATCAAATAATTTTTCATCCTTAATTTCTTCTGCTTTCCATTTTATCAATGCAAAATTCCCGTCAGAAATTTCGTTGACTTTGTTTATCCATGGTATTTCACTGCTTGCTTTAGCCTTGAGTACACTATTTGTAGTATCAGCTGCATACATGCTGGAATTTACAATCCACCACTTACTTGCAATTCCTGCACGTTCCAGATCTGCCTCAAGACGCAGGGATTCATAAACCGGAGTATCTTCAGCCAAAGTTACAATAATAACTTCTGTATCATCGGCATTTTTGAGTTTTGGTAAAAGATCTTTAACAGATTGAGGTATATTGCCCTCTGAACGCTTAATCTCTCTATTATAGCTTTCCGTGGAGTCCAATAACAACAGCGTATGACCTGTAGGTGCTGTATCTATCACTACAACTTCATCCTTTGATTTCTCAACTATTTCTGCAAAAGCTCTGAATACAGCTATTTCCTGTGTGCACGGAGATCTTAAATCCTCTTCAATATACGCCATATCACTTTCATCCATAGTTTTTCTAGCCTTATTTAATACTTCTTTCTTATATTTTTCAAGTTCTTCTTTTTCATCAATATGGCTTAATGTAATACCATAATTTTTATCCAGGACAAATTTTAAATGTGCTGCTGGATCAGTAGTAGTTAAATGAACTTTTTTACCTTTTTTTGAAAGCCCCAGGGCAATGGCAGCTGCAACTGTTGTTTTACCTACTCCACCTTTTCCCATAGTAAATATTACTTTTTTGTTAGTATTGTACAGATCATCAACTATATCTTTCAGCTTATTTATTCTTTTCACATTTAGTTTTACATTCCTATATTCAGTATTATCTTTTTTTAAAAATGCTCTTATATTTTTAATTCCCGTTACATTGTATGGTCTAAGTGGTATTTCATAAGTTTCAATAGATTTTATACTTTCAGGCATATCATTTAAAGCATTTTCCTGCTTTAGATAAATTGCATTTGAAATATTGTCATCGTGGACTTCAAGTACACCATTTATAATCAATGCCTGATTATCTATGCCTATATCTCTTAACTCCTTAGATGCTCTTTCTGCTTCTTTAAGAGGCGTAATTTCAGGTCTTGATACAAGGATAAGAGTAGTTTTTGTTTTATCTGATAAAGTTTCAACTGCATTTTTATATAATGATTTTTTATCTTCAAGTCCTGATAATTGCCCTAAACATGAAGCTCCATGAGTGCTTTCTCCTATAAAATTGCTCCAGGCCGAAGGAAGCTGGAGCATCCTCAGTGTATGGCCCGTAGGAGCTGTATCAAAAATTATATGATCAAATTTTTCTTCAATTTTTTCATCAGTAATAAAAGTTGAAAATTCATTGAAAGCTGCTATTTCCACAGTACAAGAACCTGAAAGCTGTTCTTCCATATTATTGATAGCTGCTTCTGGAAGCTTACCTCGATATGGAGCTATTACACTTTCCCTGTACTCTGCAGCAGCTTTTTCAGGATTTAGGTTTGCTACTGTCAAATTTGGTACGTCTTTAATTTCAACTCCCTTATTATCGAGATCCGTGCCAAACACGTCCTGTAAATTAGAAGCTGGATCTGTACTGATAAGCATAATTTTTTCACCACGATCTGCAAGGGCAACAGCAGTGGCGCAAGCAGCAGAAGTCTTACCTACGCCTCCTTTACCTGTAAAAAACAAATATTTAGTTAAATGTATACTGTCAGGGTTAAATCTTTTAACCATCAACAGCACCTTCCTCCGCAATCACAGCCTTTAGATTTTATCTTAAGTCCAGTTTTTAAATAATCTTCTGATATACCCAGCAATTCGCAAAATTCCTTATTTGTTGGATATGCCTTTGTCTTTACTATTACACCCTCTACCATAGTTACTGGAAGTATTTCCGTACCTTCTTTATTCAATGCCTCATTAATCGTTTTGTTGTCTACAAATATCTGGGGATTACCAGTCAAATTGTACCTTTCAACCAATATACCTTTTTTTTGAAGTGTATTAATAACAGTGGAAACTCTTAGTAACTCTGGATCTATAGAAGGTCCACATACTCCTGTAGAACAGCACATTGCCGGATCAAAAATTATCATTTTTTTCATATAAATCACTCCTCGTATAATAAGTTTATAGTCAGTTAGATGACTGAGATAAACTTATTTATTTTTCATTGTCAGTTCCACATTTGCTGCTGCCCTGTCCTTTGCAGATACACTCCTCAGTGTCTGTTATAATATTCATGAGGAACAGCAATAGCTTATTTGCATTAGTATTATCCAATGAATAGTGACTCCAGACCCCTTCTTTTCTACATTTAACAAGTTTACAATCCATGAGTACTTTCATATGATGGGACAGAGTTGGCTGTGTAAAATCAAAATGTTCCAGTAAATCACAAGCACATTTTTCACCACAGGAAAGTATGTCAATAATTTTTAATCTGTTTTGATCAGACAGTGCCTTGAATATTTTTGCGTTTAGTTCGTAATCCAATTTCATAAAGTCACCTCTTATATAGATAATTATCTATGTCTATAATATAGACTATTATCTATGTATTGTCAATATAATTATCATAATAAGCAAAATAATAGACTATCATATATATAATAGTCTATGTGATAAAATTGTATTTGTTACTTAACCAATATAAATGTCAAAATAATTTTATTATATGAACCTAGTTCACTCCCACCAACTTACTTCTACGTTCCATCAAAACCACATCATGCCATAAGCCATTATTCATTTTTCCCAGTTTTTCTCTTATGCCTATTTTTCTGAAACCACATTTTTTGTGAAGAGCTATGCTTCCAGTATTCTCTTTTATAACTGCAGATTGCAGAGTCCAGAATCCACTTTGTTCCGATAATTTAATTAAATTTTTTAAAAGAGCAGTTCCCATGCCCTTTCCTCTGTATTCTTTTCCTATATATATACTTACTTCTGCAACACCTGCATATACACATCTACTTGAAATTGGGCTTAAAGCTGCCCAGCCCAATACTCTATTATCCAAACATGCTATTAATCTACATGATTTAATATGGCTGTTATCCCAATCCGGCCATTTAGGCACCTCAGTCTGAAATGTAGATCTACCCGTGTTAATACCTTCCAAATAAATTTTTGATACCTCTCGCCAGTGTCTTTCTGTCATTTTTTCAATTTTACAATTCATTTTCAAGCCTCCAAATTTACACTATACAATACTTATCCTAAAATTTATACGCTTTTACATGTGCCCCTGCAAAGGCTCCATCAATAAGTGCTGCATCTATTTTACTGTATGCATCACCTGAATTTTTCTGTTTTGCAATATCTTCTATAACATCTCTGGTGTATATATTTACCGGCGTTATTTTAATATCTTTAAATCCAACTTTTTTAAGTATTTCCTCATATTTCTTAACTGACAAGGCACCTGCAATACACCCTACCCACATTTCCACGCTATGCCTTATACTTTCTGGTACATGCTTAAGAACAACAATATCTGCGATTGCCAGCCTTCCACCTTTTTTTAATACCCTATAAGCCTCAGACAAGGCTTTTTCCTTACTTTCACAAAGATTTATCACACAATTCGACATAATAATATCTACAATCTCATTTTGAAGTGGTATATCCTCGATAAGGCCTTTCAAAAATTCAACATTTGTTGCGCCCATTTTTTCTTTGTTTTTGTTAGCAAGCTCCAGCATTTCATCAGTCATGTCCAGTCCATAAACTTTTCCAGTTGGTCCAACGTACCTTGAAGACATAAGTACATCAATGCCACCACCACTTCCCAGATCAAGTACAGTTTCACCATTCTTCAATCCTGCAAATAGTAATGGGTTTGCACAACCCAAAGATGCTTCCACAGCTTCTTTGGGTAACTCATTTAAATTTTCCCTTCCATAGATAAGCGAAGATCTGCTTAAACCACTACAGCAGGAAGACGTTAAGCAGCAATTATTTCCCATTCCGCTATTGACTTTTTTTGCAATACCACCATAATACTTTTTTACCTTATTTTTTACATCATACTCCATTTATATCCTTCCCCTTTCATTTTACTATTGACAACATTCATTTTTGCTGACAGCCTCAATAAGTATTTCTATACTTTCTATTACCTGTTTCTGTTTATCTGCTGGTATAAAATCATAAATTTTTTTAAAGTACATATTCATTCCTTCTTCAATACCTTTAAATATTTTTACACCACTTTCAGTAAGTGATATAGTCACATATCTTCTGTCCTGTGGATCAATATCCCTTATTGCTAAACCGTCAGTGACAAGGTTATTTACAGTTCTACTCATGGTACTATTTTTAAGATCTAGTAATTGAGCCAATTCATTCAATGAAATACTTCTTGCACGTCCTATCTCCACCAAAGCATGACATTGAGCCATTGTTATTCCACAACAGGCAAGCTCGCTTTCGCTCAATATTCCAAGCTTTCTCTCAAGTATTCTAATCATTTCCCTTAATCGCTTTGGTTCACTTACATCGTTCATATGTAATCACCTCTTATAATTATTGTATCATACAACAATTAGAATATACAACTATTATTTGATTTTATACAGAGAGAAATACAGTATAAATAAAGAAAGTAAAAAAATAAAAGTAAATAGTACTCTTGTCCTACTTGCTTTTATTTTCATAAATATTATACAAAATATCTATCAAATATAACAAAATGAGAGAGTTACAGCTTTTTTCACCTGTTTTACCTTATACTTGAATTTCGCTTAGATGAACCACTTTTATTGGAACCATTCTTATGTCCACTTTCTTTAACTTTCCTATTGTTAATATTTTTGATTGAACTTCGATTTGTTTTAATCTTATTTACACCTGGATGCTGCAGCTGTTTTGAATAAGATTTTCTTTTGCTGTTATATCTATTTGAAATAGAATTATGACTACTATTAGTACTATTTTTCCATTGAAAGCTATTATTATTTGGCTTTTTATAATTACTTTCACTATTCAAATATCTATTATTTATCATATTGTCAGTACTTTTTACATTTTTATTTGGATCCTTATTTGAATTTCCATTCGTACTCTTATTTGATCCTCCATTTGAATTTTTATTTAAAATTATACTACCGTTGGACTGAATTTTAACCTTCAAATCAGAAGTTTCCATATTTAATTTGAATTTAGAAATATTTACGTTTTTACCATTTATATCAATAGAAATAGTTTTTGTCTTTATATACTCCTCATCAATAAACTTATCTTTTTTGGATTGATCAATTATTATCTTCAAACCATCATTGATATTCACATTATCTATCTTAACCTGACTCAATATTTTACTCCCGTCATCATCCAATGCTTTAAAAGAAATAATTCTGTTTAAAAAATTTACTTTTAACTCAATATCGGGGTTTATATTTACCAGAACTGTAGCTGACGGACTGTAATAAGCTTTAGCTCCACCACCTATAATCAATACAAACATTATACACGCTGCAGCTAGTATTTTTCTTGCACTAAAAGGATAAAATCTATGTACAATTTGATTTCCCATAAATTCTTCACCAATATTAGGTTTTTTACCATTGCAGTCCACTTTAATAAATTCGCCGTAAGGAGTAAGCAAATTAGCACACTTACCATCTATACTTATTACTATACCTTCTCTTTTATTCATTGCTTTCACCTACTTTTATATTTAAATAAGACTTTATATAAATAAATTTTTCACTATTAAATAATATAAATAGAGCAATAATATATTTTCTCCACTTATCGACAAATTTTCTGTTAAATCCAGTATATGCACATATTTTCTTAATAGGAAGCCTCCTGTTATGTAAAATGTAACTGCTGATTTCATCATTGTTGCATATTTTCAAGGCAATTCCTAAGGCACTATTTCTTGTATCCTTATGTTTTGGACTGCTATTTACAAGGTTATTGAAATTAATTTTATATTTTGCGAGCTCTTTGCTAAACTCAATAATTTCGTCCGCTCTATTTTTATTTTCCCTTTCTATCTCAAAACTGTCTATGGCACTACTATTATCCAATTTTTCCATATCATATTGGTCATTGTCAAAAGTAAGCAATGGTAAATTTTTATTTTTTCTAAAATAGTCGATCAATGCATTTTTGATTATAATTTTTGCATATGTATAAAAATTTCCTTTACATTCTGTATAGTTATCACAGGCCTTGTTGAAGGCAATTAATGCAATGCTGAGTTCATCGTCATTTTCCCATTGAAGATATTTTTTTGAAATAGAGTAGGTACATTTATATATAAAATTTTTATTTTCATTAATAAACTGGCTTTTATTTTTACGAATTAAGTGATTAATATTCTGCATGAAATCACCTCATATATTATATTATACGAAATAAATGAGAACTTTAGGGGGTGTAGCGCAAATTATTTCGTAACCCCTTCAAAATATAATAGAGATATCGTATATTTTAGTGATCGATCAAGCTTAATTAAAATAAAAACAAGAATTAAACTTTTATGCATTTAGAAAGGATGAGCAATATGAAAAAATTAATGATTTTAGCAGCAAGCGCAGTGATGGCACTGGGTATAACGAATGTAACATTTGCTTCTGAACCAATATCTCTAAAAGATCAAGCCGGTATAACGCCGGACAGCATCTTATACCCGGCAGATAAAGTTATAGATGCTATACAGATTACATTGTCTTTTTCAGATAGTGCAAAAGCAAGTACATTATCAGATATAGCTGAAGAAAAGTTAGGTGAAAGCGAAATTATGGTAGACAAAAACAATCAGAGTCTTGCAAATACAGCTATCGATGATTACAAAAACTATATGGATAGAGCTGAAAGTAAAATTGAGGATACACTAAATAATAATAAAAATACATATAATCAAGATAAACTAAAAAATCTAGAATATGTGGAAGATAAAATTATAATTAAAGAAAAGAAATCCCTGTATATATTGACTAAACTTCAGAATAAGGTTAGCGGTAATGCAAAAACCGTACTAGCAAAGATCATAGAAATACAGACAGCAAAAAGAAATGCCATATTAGCTGTCAAAAAAGAACGTGTACTCTATATTAATGCTAAAAAGCAATACAATGAGGCTAAAATAGCTCTCGAGAAAGCAAAAAAATCAGGAGACGAAACAGCAATTAAAGCTGCTGAAGATTTATTGGGACAAAAACAACAGGCGCTGGATACAGAAAAACAGAATTTTGTAAAAGCTGTTCAAACAAAGAAAGAAGTTTCTAAGATAAGTGTAGGCAAATTAATAAAAGAATCAAAAATACAGAAAAGGAAAAATTTAAAACTTAATGTAATTAAAAAACCAAACAAAACAAACACCCCTGTAACTAAAACAGCTGTAACTAAAAATACAATAACTAATGAAACATTGGGTACGGCTGTAACAAATCCATCTGCATCAAAACCTGCTGTAGTAAATAATAAAAATGTAAAAAAGCGCTCAGTAAAAGTTGTAAAAAATCGAATTAAAAAAGAGTCATGTAATAATAAAATTAGAGAAAAAAATCAAAGCAAGATAACCAGTAATGGCAACAGACAGAAGTCTGTAAAATTACAGCATTAAAACTATTTTTTAATGGGGTCTGACCCCCTTACAGAAAATGGTAAGGGGTCAGACCCTAGATAAAATGTCGTAGATTTCATCATATTTGAATATCTCTCCACACAAAAGCATATCTTTAAACTCTCCCGCTGATACAAACTTTACATCACTGACTTCTTCCTTCTGAAGAGCTAATTTGGATAGTTCAATATTCATGTATACAAAATAAATATCCCAAATAATATTACCCTGAAATATTCTTCTGATAAAATTCAAGTCATCTTTTTTAATACATATTCCCAATTCTTCTTCTACTTCTCTTATAGATCCATCCACTGTATTCTCTCCGCTGACCATGCATCCTGTTGTCAATGTCCAAATATTAGGAAGGATCTTCTTATTATCAGACCTTTTCTGAATCAATATTTCAAATTTATCATTTATTATCCAAACTTCAGCTGCCAGATGATACTGTCCTCTGCTTAAGATATCAGTGCGTTTTTTCATCAAACCTGTTTTATGCCCTTTGTTATCATATATATCCCACAATTCCACTTGAAATACCCCCTTACATTTTCTCTTAATTATAATTCCAATTATATCAATAAACCATTTTACAGTTCCATTATAACTGAACTACAGCTAATTCTAACAATAATTTCTATTTTTAGGACTAAAAAAATAGTTCCCCAGTTTTAAAACCAGAAAAACTACTTTTTAAAATATTCCATATTAAATTTGACACTCAGCAATCAGTTACATCCTAAAGCACCTATTCATCGAGTACAAAAAATTATAAAAATTCGCATGCCTTATTTCATCTGTAATAATTTCAGTCAGCATATTTATGTGAATTCTACTCTGCATTGCAAATAATATTTTTCTGTACCTTTCAACTGCTGCTAGCTCTCCATATAGTGCCCTTTTTACGCCGTCACAAAAGTGTTCAGGATATTGCATTTCTTCATTTTGAAGTTCAGATATATTTTCACCGGTCAGATCGTGATAAATTTGCCTAAACATCCTATTGTGCTTACTCTCGTTATCCCTGATTCCCACTATAATGTTTCTGGATTCTTCATTAGGAGAATTTTTTATCAGGTAGTCATAGAAGAGTTCATCTTCCCTTTCTCCAGATACAGCCTCTCTTATCAAATTAATCGCTTCAGGTAAATTGCCCGGATAGGTATAAGGTCTCTCATCAATACCGTTTGGCAAATTTGCTGCATGCCTCATAAAGCAGCACTTAAAAGTATATGGACAATAATTCATTTTTTCACTCCTAATTTGTAAACTATACTTATATATTATTATATATTTAAAATAATAGTTACAAATTTTAAATTCAAACATCTTTTACTGAAAATATCCATATACCTAAATATTAGACTTCTGTGCTGGCAGCGTTATTTCTATTTTGATCTTTTTTTCTTTCTTTTAAAAATACAGTAACTGCCGGAATAAGCGATATTATTATAATGGCAATTATTACATAGGAAAAATTATGTTTTATAAAAGGTAGACTTCCAAAAAAGTACCCTCCCCCTAAAAACAGGGACACCCACAGGAACCCTCCAAGCATATTATAAGTTATAAATTTTAAATATCCCATTTCACCAATTCCCGCTACAAAAGGTACAAAAGTTCTTATTATAGGGATAAATCTTCCCAGCACTATAGCCATAGGACCATATTTTTCATAAAACCTGTGTGCCTTATGAATATGCTCCTTATTGATAAATTTCATATTCTCCCTTCTTAAAATACCACTTCCAATTTTTTTACCTATGTAATAGTTGGCAGTATCGCCTATTACCGCAGCTAAAAAAAATACGATAAACAAAGTAAATATCTCCAGCATATTTTCTGAAGCAAGTGCTCCCGTTGCAAAAATAATGGAATCTCCCGGTAAAAAAGGTGTGACCACTAAACCTGTTTCACAAAATATAACTGCAAATATTATACCATATGTCAACATCCCATAATTTTGTATTATGATATTTAAATACTTATCAAGATGCAGCATAATGTCAATTAAATTCACCATAAAATTCATACTTTTTATCTCCTTTTATTATATAAAACCTGTAAATGTACTCTTCTACAAAATAATATATTACACGCACAAGGTTAAAATATAATTAAAAAATAATTATATTTCAAATAAAATTTTTTAATGCCGCTTACATATTTATTTTGGAGATTAAAAAGTCTGCATCTTTTTCTGTGACTTCATCAAAATTACTTTTTATACTTAAAATAAAATTTACAATGTCCTCTGCCGCATCTGGGTTAGTATAAATTCTCTGGAATCTTTTGATTTTATTTAGCTCTTGCGAATTATTTGCAATTAAATCAGTTACAGCATCTTTTATTTTATCTGTATCCGCACACACTATTCCAAGATTATGTTTTTCAACAAATCTGGGATTGCCCTCTTCCTGTCCCGGCAGAGCACCTGTTATTATTAAAGGCACATTGCAGGCTACCGCTTCCATGATTACATTAGGACTTCCCCTCATAAACGCGATATCAGAACTCTGCATTAAATCCTGTATATTTTCCGTAAATCCATATATCTCAACTCTATCACCATATTTATGGGCAAGTGCTTTTTCAAGTTTGTTCTCAAGAGCCTTATTCCTGCCTGCTACAATTTTTACTGTACAATTAAAATTTTCCAACAGAATTTCAGCTATTTTTTTCATATTGCCAACACCCTCGCCGCCGCTCATTATAATACATCTAAATGGTTCCTTGCCATTATAATTGATATCTTTTTTAAAATTATAAGTATGATTGCAAAACCTCGAGCGCACTGGGAAACCCAAAACTTTTATTTTCTCTTCAGGAACACCAAATTTCATGCATTTATATTTTGCCTCCCGTGTAGGGCTTATTATGTAATCTGCCCTTGGATCTGCCCATAGAGGGGTTATACTTACTAAATCTGCAATAAGCGTAACAAAAGGTATTGTAACATGATATTTTCTAAGTATATTTAAGATAGAACCATTAAAATTCGGATGTATAGTTAAAATCAAATCCGGTCTTGTCTCTTTTAACAAATCCAAAAACCTATCTTTTATCTTTAGCTCAATAATCTCATTGATGAGATACGGTTTGACAGATGATATATCCCATATAAGTTCCCACAAATTTTCTGATTTTCTAGTTATAGGGCCATATGCTTTGGCCACATTTAATAACGTGGTCCCGCCAAGGGAAAATCCATCTACAATATGAATTTTGACATTTTTGTTGTATGAAAATTTTTCGCATAAAGATTCCGCTATGCTTTTATGCCCATGTCCTGTAAAATCAGATGAAATAACAAGTATACTATTAATCATAATCAGTCCCTCTTATCAGTTAATTTATTATAATATAAATACAATTACTACTCTATTTTAATATATTACACAATTAAATCTAAAACAACATTAAGAATTAGTTAAAATTTTATTAAATCTTAATATTAAGCTAAAAAATAGATTACAATAGATAGGACATAAAAAATAAAGGAGCTGTGGATTTCATGAACATCAATAACATAAAGGCAATTTATACTGTTTTTATATTTATAATATTAGCGGCTTTCGACAATGTAGTAATAGGACTATTCCCTCCACTTTTTTCTTCTATCTCAAAAAGTATGAACGTGCAGATTTCCTCCCTGGGAATTGTTTCAGCCGTCAATATCTTGGTCACATCCCTTTCATCGATTCTATGGGGCTACCTTACAAGTAAATTCAGTAGAAAACTCCTCGTCATTGTAGGCACTATTATCTGGTCAATTTCAATATTTCTAACATCACTCTGTGTCAATTATCTTCAGCTTCTTATTCTTCAGATTTTCACCGGCATAGGGCTTGGATGTATAGCATCAATCGGATTCAGCATTTTAACTGACTATATTCCCAATAAATACAGAGGCATGTTGTTAAGTCTTTGGGGCATGGCTCAGGGATTTGGTGGAATAGCAGGAGCACTAATGGCTTCTCTGATGGCTCCTTTTACAAGTTGGAGAAAACCCTTTGAAGTCGTAAGCATTATAGGTTTTCTACTTATTATACTATATTTCTTTATAAAAGAACCTACTGTAGGCCAAGCAGAACCCGAACTACAAACACTCGCTGAAAGAGGCTGCACATACAATTATAATATTGAATTAAGCCATTTATCTCAGATTATATCAAAGCGAAGTAATATTTTCCTGTTTATGCAGGCATTCTTTATGAATATCGCTACAGGGACTCTAATATGGCTTCCTACTCTATATATTTCAAAAATTCAGCAGCAGGGTTACAACCTAAAAGTTTCAATTATCGCTGCAGGATACCTTTTTGCCATATTTCAATTAGGAGGTTTGGCATCTCCTTTATTTGGCCACATAGGTGATATACTTCAGAATAAAACACACAGAGGGAGAGCTGCTCTTACATCATATTTTGTATTTGCCATGATACCATTTTACATAGCAGTTTTTATACTTCCCATGAACAAGCTTGAACTGATACAAAGCAGTGCACCTCTACCAATACTCATATCATTATTGAAGGAAATAGTGATAAATCCCTGGATATCCATAATATTTGTTTTATCTTTCCTTGCAAGTGCACTGCAATCTGCCAACACACCAAACTGGCTGGCCCTGATAACTGATGTGAACCTTCCGGAACACAGAGGTACTGCTTTTAGCTTAGCCAATTTAGCCAATGGCCTCGGGAGAACTATAGGAAATGCAGGTGTCGGAATTATACTTTCTCATATAAAAATCGGCGAACCTACAAATTACATAATCACTTTGTCTCTGCTGCAGCTGTTCCTGCTCCCTTCAGCCTTTATCTACTTATTGATGACAAAAAGCAATATAAAAGACATAGAAGAAGTCAAAAATACGCTTATGAAACGTGCAAAAGGGCTGTCTTTATAAATCGTATTATATTTTAAACTGTCCTACAATATTCATAAGCTTTTCCGCTTCTTTCGCATTCTTATCCGTATTTAAAGCTATATCCGCATCTTTTTCCTTTATAGAATTCATACTGCTGGATATATTTGACACTGCATCTGTACATTTATCTACAGATGCACCTATCTTCTCTATTATATTGGAAAGATCCTGCTGTGATCTATTTATATCCTCCATAAGTCCATAAAATTTTTTTATGACACCAGTCATCTTAATGCCGCCATTTTGGTATTCTTTGCTTATATCTACCACTTTAATGTAGTCTGTCATGACTTTCTTCTCCACGAAGCCAAGTACATCCCGTGAGGAATCCACCAGTATACCCACTGCCATAATTATACTCTTTATATCATTTTGCATGTTATCTGCCATATCTGAACATTTATTTGCAAGTTTTTTTACTTCTTTTGCTACCACCATAAATCCGCTTCCATATTTTCCTGCATGGGAAGCCTCAATAAGTGCATTTAGGGCAAGTATCTTGGTTTTCTTAGAAACATCTTTCATCTCATTCAGCATTTTTGAAATATTTTTTACCACCTTTATAGTTTCAAAGGATTCTTTCAATTTTTCACTGGAATCCTCGTAGTATTTTTCTATATTATGGGCTGAATTTTCTATATCATCTCCCATGCTTACAGCTTTTTTGTTTATATTATCGGCTAAATTAAGTCCTGAATTTGCTTCATTTACGGTATTTTCTATCTTGTTTTTTATTGAAAATATGCTTTCTTCAACCTCTTTGATGGAATTCATAACTCCCTGCATGTTGGATGTTATCTCACTGGTTTTATCAGATATTATTTTAATTTCCCATTCTGATTCTTGAAACATATGATTTACATAATTGCTGAAATTTAGCGCTGCAAGGCCCTCATCTTTAGCATATTCTATCATATTCTTTATATTTTTAAGAGCTGAATTCAAATCAACTACGGTCTGCCCAAACTCATCTTTACTTTTAATATCTATTTTATAACTGAGGTTAAAATTCGAGAGTTCACCAGCATATTCCCTTATATTTGACAGAGGTTTTTTTATCTGACGTGCTATTATAATTCCTACAAAAATCCCAGCCAGTATGAATATAAACGTAGCTGCTGCCATCCTGTACTTAAGGGCGTTTACAGAACTCATTATTTCATTTTTATCAATCACAAGCCCGAGATACCAGTTCACTCCGGATATAGGAGCATAGGCAAGCAGCATCTCTTCTCCCTTCTGTCTGTAATAACCCGAGCCACTTTTACCCTGTATCATATTTTTTTCAATGTCGGAAAGTTCCTTAAGTGAACTGTCCTTTAGAGAATTCTTTATGGTATTGTCCTTATTTAATACCAGAGTCAAATTTTTATGTGCAACTTTAGTACCATCTTTATTTATTATAAAACAGTACCCGCTTTTTCCAACTCTCATACTTTGAACAAACTTATTCAACTCCGAAGTGCTTATATTTGAAAACAATACGCCTTTAATTTTACCCTTACTGTCCTTTATCGGAACTGCCACTGATATTATTTTCTCTCCATCTACATTAAAATAAGGTCCATCAATGGCAGGAGTACCTTGAATGGCCTTTTTCAAATATGCCGAATCCACACTTTCCAGATCTATTTTAGTTTTTCCTCCGGTTTGCATGTAAGCCATGCCACTCAAATCCATAGCACAGAGACTTGAATATCCAAGTTTGGATGCCCTTTTCTGTAAAATTGGAAGCTGAATCCCTGGGTTCATGGATTCTATTTCATTCCTAGAAGCTATCTCCGTCATGGAACGAACTTGCTGCTGCAAAATTGAGCTTAAAAGTTTGGAGGATTCCTGTGCTTTATCTTGCAGTGAAGAATTTATGTTTTTCTCCATAGCCGCATAAAAAGTATAATAAGACAGTATTCCAAAAAATCCGCAGATAAATATTACCAGTATTCCAATTTGAAGAATAACTTTAACAACGACGCTGTTTATTCTTATTTTTGAAAAACAATTTATTTTTTTCTTCAGAATACTAATTATTTTTGCACTGCCCATTTTCATTTTTGGAACAGCATTTATTTTTTTCTTCAAGGTACTGCCTATTTTCATTTTTGGAACAATATTTATTTTTTTCTTTAAATAACATATTATTCTTTCCTTTATCCTAGTAAATATATGTAAAATTTTTGAAACCACTTTTCTCATGGTATTTCCCCCAAACTATTCATTTAAATTGATATTATAGATAACATAATTGCTGTTTTTACTTTTCTTGGCCTTTTTTTTGATTTTACTCATGTACACTCCAATATCATCAACTTTTTTAAGTTTGCTGAAATTTCCATACATGCATCCGAGGGCTATGGACGTAAGAGGAAAAACATCCTTATTGCCTTTTCTGTCAAAAGATTCAATATATCCGTTTTTTTTGTCTTTTTCATTGAAGAAATCAAGTATTTTTGCATCAAACTGCGAAATTATTTTTTCACACAATTTACGTCCTTTTTCAATATCATTTTCAATTACACATACAAAATCATCTCCTCCTATGTGTCCTACAAATCCATTATATACTGAGTATTTTTTTACCTGTTTTTCTATAATTTCTGCAGTTAGTTTTAGCACTTTATCTCCATTTTCAAAGCCATAGGTATCATTGTATGTCTTAAAATTATTTAAATCTGCATAAATAACAAAGAAATCACTGTGAGAATGTATTATATTATCAATAACCTTATTTATAATTTTATTTCCAGGAAGGCCCGTCAACGGGTTGAGATTTTTAGCATGCTTTTTTTCAAATTCTAAAGTATATTCAAGCAAATCCTTTATAGTGACAATTCCATAATATTTCCCTTCTTTTGTAACTATTACGTAATCATATATTTTTTTGTAGTCTCTTGCCATGGCAATTTTCGATACATCGCTTATTGACGTGTTATAGTCCACTACAGTAGGATCAGAATCCATTATCAAAGATACAGGACGCTTAAGAAATACCGAAATGCCATACTGCGTGGCAAGTACATAGTCCAGATCATGCTGCATCATAAGCCCTATAGGATATCCCCCATTCGTAATGCACACTCCTGTTATATTACAAGTGTCAAAAAATTTTTTTACCTCTTTGGCTTGAGTCGTGGATTGGAAATCGGGATTTTGTTTTGCTATATCACCGATACAATTTTTTTCGAATTGAAACCTGTTGGTCTTCATTTTGTTGTATTTCACTATGGTTGTTTTTATATCTTCGGAAATATCGAGAAAAGTTCCCGACGGTCTCTGTAGAAAATATCCTTGTCCCGAGCAGACACCAAGTTCTATTAATTTTGCAAGTTCGCTTTCTGTCTCAATTCCCTCGGCTATGATATTCATATTTGTGGACTGTCCCAGTGTTACAAATGTTTTCACCAGTTCCTGCTTAAAATTGTCTTTGTCTATATCCCTTATAAAAGAAATATCAATTTTAATGTAATGTGGCTTCGTCTCCATAAGGGTTTTAAGCCCGGAATAACCAGTACCCATATCGTCTATTGCAATTTTATAACCTTGATCCACATAGTTATCCACTGCTCTTTTAAAATCCTTATAATCCTCTATGGCTGTTTTCTCCGTGATTTCAAATATAATTACATCTGGAGACATATTGTGCTTTCCCAAAAAATCTCTAGTAAATCCACTTTTAAATCTTTCATCTTTAAATATCTTTGGATCTACATTTATGAATAAAAGCTTATTTTTATCTATCTTGTTTGCCCTTTCAATGGCTTTTTTCCTGCACAGCAGTTCCAATTCCCATATTTTATTAAAAACTTCTGCTGCATGAAAAAGTTTCACAGGCAAATGCAGGGTTGAATTTTCAGGTCCCCTGCTAAGCGCTTCATATCCCACTATAGAAGCATCCTTTAAGGATACAATAGGTTGAAATACTGTAGTGATGTTTTTGGTATTCAATATTTTTTGTAATTCAATTTCATCTTTTGATTCCATATACTTCACCTCATGCATTTTATTTCTAATGAAATTATATAGTCTTTTTGTTAATTGCATGATAATCTTATGTTAATAATACTTAATGCAGCAGTCCATGTTAAAAGCTTAGAGTTTAAATATCAAAATTTAGATAGGGACAAAAAAGAAGTTACGGTACAGGATGTATTCTGTAATAAAGTGATACTCCTTTTTCCGTAACTTTATTGGTTATTTATCTTCTCATTATTGTAAGAGTTTATTAACAGTAACTTGTGAGACAGATGCTTCTCCTCCAAGAATGGTAATTTGACCCACACCACTCAATTTTCCCTGGATGTAATTTTTAGCGCCGCTTAGATCAGATTTTCCAATCAACACTACTGGAGCACTCTTCTCTCCTGCTACTGCAGATCCCGAAAGTGCATCTGCAAAATCACTGCCTGATGCCAGGTAGATATTTGACAAGTCATACTTATCATTGAATTTATTAAGTATTGCAAGATTTGTGGAATACCTGTCGGAACCAGATATTCTTACAGCTCCAAGGCTGCTAACCACGCTGTCATCTACAACACCGTTTCCGCCAATTACATAAGGTGTACTTGAATTGTCTTTTACATACTTAAGTATGTCACTGCTCAACTGTTTGCCATCTGTTAGAATTATTGGACTCCCTGATAATGATGCATAGGAAGATACGGATAGTCCATCTGCAAATCCTGCTCCTGAAGCTACGAATACCTGCTTTGGACTTTTTATCTGTTTTGCAACTTCCAGTGAAGTGGCATATCTGTCATTTCCGTTTATCCTTTTAACCACCATTTTCATATTTCTCAGGGAACTCTCTATTGAACTGGATACCACCCCAGTGCCTCCGATTATATAAACCGTTCTTACTTTTAATCTTGAAAGCTCTGATTTAGTATTGGAATCCAGAGTATTACTTGATGTCAAAAGTATCGGTGCATTTTTTAACTTTGCAAAAGGAGCTGCACTCAGCGCATCTGCATAGGACTGGCCTGAAACCAACACTGCCGTATCTGCTTCGTTCCAGTTATTCTGAGATATTTTAGCTGCAGTTTCATACCTGTTCTGCCCTGCCAATCTTGATACATTTTTATGAGAAGTGGTTTTATTTATAGTATAGCTGTCTATAGGAGCCATAGTATCAGTCCTGTATGTGGTAATGGTAAAATTCTTATCCGTTACACTTACATTGGAGAATGTAGGAACTTTATCCTGCTCTTTTTTTGCTTCAAAATAGTTGTTGTAGTTTGGTTCCTGAATCTCATAGTACTTACTTCCACTAGCTGAGTTTGTAGTTATATAGAGCACACCATTTGGATCAGTGACACTGGTGTCATCTTTTCCGCTTACTGCCTGTCCGTCTACCATCTGATAGGATCTTGTATAGCAGTGATCATGCCCATCTAAAACTACATCTATTCCAAGTTCCTGAAATACTTCTGGATGCGTTACCCTTCTAGCCGCTATATCAGCATCTGTCTCATGATTTGCAGAACTGTATATGGAATGGTGCATGCTTACTATTTTCCACTTAACATCTGGATTTGCAGCTATGGCCTCCTGCATGAAAGCTTTATGATCCTCTGCATTTATATCATTGCTGTTGAGCATCAGGAAAAGCGTATTTCCATATACAAAGTAATAGTCATTACCAGTTGTTCCATTACTATTATCAGACTCATATCCGTTATTTGTAAAAATACCGTATTTATCAGATTCATTTGGATAATTGAAATGTGTAGTATGACCTACTCCATATCCCTCATGATTTCCGGTAATTGCAGCAACAGGGATATTTTTTAACTGATCTGGCTTGAAAAATCCGTCATATTCAAGTTCATTTGTCTGACCATTGAGCTCCTTTCCGTTGTTAACCTGATCTCCTACAGACAATATAAAACTGCTGCTGGAAAATTTATCTGTTGCCTTTTTAACTGTATCTACCCATCCTGTCGTATCCTTGTCTATATCACCGCCTGCGCCAATCTGTGGATCTCCCGCCAGCAGAAAATTGAAACCCTTTGATATATCCTGGGTGGTATAATTATTGGCAGAACTCCAGGTAGTACCGTCACCTACACGATATACATATTCTTTAGATGGCTGTAAATCTGTAACTGTAACCTTATTGGAAGAATAGCCGTCATTTCCATTGGATTTTTCACCTTTGAAGGTTTGAGCTTTACTCTCCGGAAACTCGTTTCCGGTCATATCGGATTTAAGCGCAACCTGTACCTCAGGGTCCGATGTATCTTTATTGGAATACCATGTGAAATTAACCTGTGATGCATCTTTACCTGGCGCAAAAGTTATATCCTTGATATTTGCAGAGGTCTCTCCCCCTGCTGTAATTGATTGACTTGCCGCAGCATCCGTACCTGTATCTGCATTAGCTGACATTGGCATGGCAATACCTGAAAATGCGAACGAGCAACAGAGTACAAATAATGCGGTCTTTTTTAGATACTGTTTCATGAAACTCCCCCTTTTAGATATGTCATTGTGATGGCCAGAATAAATTCAATCCATGCCATTCATTTTTATATTAGCAGTATATATTTTTTCTATCCGTCACATTTATGTAAATTCAATGTAAAATAATCATAACATTCACATACTTAACTTAAACTTTACACAATCTTTATTAACTTGTTTCAATAGAGCAATATAATAAGTGAATGACTAAAAACTTATGGAGGGGCAGGCATGAGAAATTCTTCAAGAATATCTAAGATATTGCTTTTTATAATAGCCACATTTCTATTTGGCGCTTTTTTATATAACTTCAATGTAAGCCATCCTGTAACTTATAACATTCAAAAGGGTAAGGCCAATGTAAAATATGAAAAAGCCCAAGTGCTGGAAATAAAAAATAATTCTCTAAAACAATTCAACGAATCCAAAAACATATATTTTGGCAGCCAGCAGGTAAAATTAAAAATTCTCTCGGGAGAACATAAAGGTGAAATTAAAAATGTTACAAATTATTTAAGCGACACCCACAATGTATATTTGAAACAAAATATGAAGGTTATAGTGGACATAGCTACTTCTGGAAGTGGATCATACAGCATAACAGTATATAACTATTACAGAGCTCCTGTACAATATGCATTTATCTTTATATTTTTTGCCCTGCTGTGCATAGTAGGCGGGAAAAAAGGATTCAGGTCAGTACTGGGACTTATTTTTACTCTATGCTGTGTTATATTTCTGTTCATTCCCATGCTTTACAGAGGATACTCACCGGTTTTATCCGCAATCCTCATAATAGTCATAACCACCTGTGTTTCTCTTTTCCTGCTAAACGGCAGAAGTACCAAGACACTGTCTGCCATACTTGGAACAATGTCGGGAGTTATAATTGCAGGGATAATTGAAGTTATTTTCGGATACTTTGCCCATTTGACAGGCCTGAATCTGACACAGGTGGAAAGTCTCAACATGATCTCAAATGTATCCGGCATGAAGGTGTATGGTCTTCTAACTGCAGGAATTCTAATAGCCTCCCTGGGAGCTGTAATGGACATCAGCATATCCATAGCATCTTCCATACAGGAAATATATATATCAAATCCTAAGATCAGCAGAAGAGAATTGTTTAACTCAGGATTGAATGTCGGAAAAGACATGATGGGAACCATGGCAAATACTCTCATTCTGGCTTTTGCCGGAGCTTCCCTAAGTATGCTTATAATAATTTATTCCTACAATTTAAGCTATAACCAGCTCATCAACATGGACATGGTAAGCCTTGAAATCATACAGGGGCTCACAGGGAGCATGACAATAATCTTTACAGTTCCCATAGTATCATTTATCTCTACAGAAATTATAACAAGATTGTATGACAGATTTAATTAATTGGTTCTAGTTCAACTATAAATCTAGAGGGACTGTTTACTATTTCTTTCATTTTTTTAATCACCTTCCTATTTTGATACCACTATGTTACGCATCTAAAATTAAAAAAGGATTAAAAAAAGATTAATTCTCTATAATATCCAGACTCACAGTTATTCTGGTACCTTTTCCCACCGTGCTTTTAATATCCACAGTTCCATTGTAGACATCCACAATTTGCTTGGCTATAGACAGCCCTAACCCACTTCCGCCAATATCCTTAGATCTGGATTTATCTACACAATAAAACCTGTCAAATATTTTGGGAATTTCATTTTTCGGAATCCCTATACCCGTGTCACTTACTGATATGTTGATATATTTTCCAGATTTAACAGAGCTTATATCTATTTTCCCATGCTCCTTGGTAAATTTTATACTGTTGTCTACAATTATCCTAATTAATTGCTTTATAAGTTTATAATCTGCAATAGCCTGTACATTTTCATTATTGATATTTGATATTATATGTTTTTTATCTATCATTCTAGTCTCTTCAGTAACCTCATCTATCAATTCATTGAGATAGAAAACATTTTTTTCTACCTTCTGCGACTTATTATCATTACGGGCTAAAAAGAGCAATTTTTCTACCAATTCTCCCATGCTATGTGATTCAGATTTAATGGCTTCAATAGATTTATCAAGAGCTTCTCTGTCATTTTTTCCCCATCTGTCTAAAAGATTAGCATATCCCTGAATTATTGCTATAGGTGTTCTGAGTTCATGAGATGCATCCGAAACAAATTGTGTCTGTTTGCTAAAAGATGTTTGAAGTCTATCAATCATGTTATTCAGTGTGGTTGCCAGCCTTTTAAGTTCATCGTTAGGCCCCTGTATATTTATTCTTTCTTTTAAATTGTTAATGCTTATTTCATCGGCAGTTTTTGTGATATTGTCAATTGGATTCAGCATTTTTTTACTTATTATATACCCTAACAAGATGGATAAGGCTATTCCGAATAGATCCGCCGCGGCCATGAAGAAAAACAATATTTTCAAAAAATCATATTCATTGTCCATATCTTTAATTATCTGCATATACAAAATCCCATAATTCTTATCTAATATTTTTGTATTCAAATAGGTAAGATGCTTTTCATGTTTTTCTACATGTTTTATTTTCCCATAGGGTTCAGAAATCTTTAAATGATAGTCAAACTTATCTGATACATTTATTATTTTCCCATTTTTATCCATTATCTTTATAAATATATTTTCATTAGGCAATATATCAGAAAATAATTCACTACTTGAGAGCTGTTTCAGTTTTAATCTGTCGAGTATTATTTGATTTACATCTTCCAGACGTTTAGCTGTCTGCATATACATATAGTGCTCTACTCCATGTAATATATAGGCATTGGATACTGCAAGCATCACTGAAAACATCAAAGCAAATATTCCAGTTAATTTAACAGATATCTTTGCATTTTTTATAATACACAAGTTCATAGTCTATTCTCCCTTTATCGCATATCCAACTCCTCTTATAGTTGTGATTAACTTATTCTCAAATCCATCATCAATTTTACTTCTAAGGTACCTTATAAATACACTGACTACATTTGTGTCATTGAAATAATCATAGCCCCAGATTTTTTCTATCAACTGATCTCTTGTTAGGACTACATTTTTGTTGACTAAAAGAATCTCTAAAAGATCATATTCTTTTTTTGTAAGTTCAATATGCTTTCCATTTCTTGTGACTTCGTGAGTTTTAGTATTCATCACAAGATCATCCACTTCATATTTATAATCTTCTGATTTTTTATCATTATTTCTTCTTATGACACGTATCCTGGCCAGAAGTTCTTCTATAGCAAAGGGTTTTGTAATATAATCATTTGCCCCTATATCCAGTCCCATTACTTTATCCATCACATCATCCTTAGCAGTTATCATTATAATTGGGATCCTGGAAAACTGCCTCACTCTTCTGCAAACCTCCATTCCATTTAACCCCGGAAGCATTACATCCAAAAGCACTAGATCATAATTACCTCTCTGTATCTTCTTCAGTCCTTCTCTTCCATTGTATTCAGCATCAGTAGCATAACCTTCATGATTAAGTTCCATTTGCATAAACATGGACATCTTTTTTTCATCTTCAATTATGAGTATCTTATAGTTTTTCAAAAAATCACCTCAAACATCAGTTATAATAATACTTATATTGAGATTATATATTATTGAGATTAAAATCACATTAAAATACTGTACCTTATCCTGCTTTAATTTCAATCATCTATTTATTTGTCTCCATAGAGAAATTTTTTAATTTTATAATAACTGCTTTCTTCACCTATAGCCAATAAAATATCACCTTCCTGAAATACAGCACAGGGTCCTGGAGAAATAATCAAATTTTTTCCTCTTCTAATACCTATTATGGTAGCACTTGTATTTTGCCAAAATTTGCTCTCAGATATAGTTTTACCAATGACTTTAAGTCCTTTATATACTTTGAACTCAAAGGGTATGAAGGGATTAGAATTAATAAATCTATTAGAGTAATCCGTAAATTCATCTATCTTTTCCTTAATTTTTTTCTCCAATTTACTTTTCTCCTCAAATAAATCCAATATTTCTTTTTTTGATAAATTTAGAAAATCTATATCTCTAAATTTTTCTATGAATTTTAAACAATTATCTACAGATTTTATAATAATTCCACTGCCTTTTATCACCTCAACTATATCCATATCATTTAAAAGAATAATGGCCCTCCTGATAGTTTCAGGTGAAACATTATAATGACTTGAAAGAGATGATCTCCCATGAAGCTTATCCCCTACTGAGAAATCTCCAATTATTATTCTATTTGCTATGTCTATAGCTATTTTTTGATATATAGGTTTTACCACACATTCTGATTCTACTGACATTTTAAATTTTTTTTAGATATAATTACCTAAAATAAACCTCCCCTTAATATATTTCATTAAATCAATAAATAGTATAGATTATTATTCTTATCATGTAAATACAATCTAAAAATTTACTTATACAGAATATGAATAAATAAACTATTAATGACAAGTAACAACTTTTATGCTATTATTAAATTGTTACTTTGTCAATTTGCGCTACATTAATGTCAAAAATTGGCTAAATGAAATGGAGGACACCCGTTATGATAGAATTTAAAAATATAACTAAATCTTTTAAGGGTAAAGTAGTATTGAACAACATAAATTTAAAAATTCATAAAGGAGAACTAGTAGTACTCATCGGCCCCAGCGGCTGTGGAAAGACAACTACACTCAAAATGATAAATAAGCTTATAAAACCAACTTCCGGTGATATTTTTGTAAATAATAAAAATATCAAAGAAGAGAACAGTATAGAGCTTAGAAGAAAAATTGGGTACGTAATCCAACAAGTCGGCCTTTTTCCCCATATGACCATACAGGAGAATATAACATTGATACCAAGGCTTCAAAAATGGCCTGAAAAAAAGATAGAAGACAGAACTGAAGAACTTCTGGAAATGATAGGAATGAATCCAGGCGAATTTTTAAACAGATATCCAAATGAATTAAGTGGAGGACAACAACAGAGAATAGGTGTAGCTAGAGCATTTGCCATGAATCCAGATATAGTACTTATGGATGAGCCTTTTAGTGCACTTGATCCTATAAGCAAAAGCCAGCTTCAGGATGAGCTATTTAACCTCCAGCAGGAATTAAAAAAGACCATAGTATTCGTAACCCACGACATGGATGAAGCAATAAAACTGGGAAATAAAATATGTATAATGAAAGATGGAAATATACTCCAATTTGATACTCCCGAAAAAATATTGAAAAACCCCTCCCATGGTTTTGTAGAAGAATTTATAGGCAAAAATAGAATTTGGAATAAACCAGAATTTATAAAGGCAAAAGACATAATGATAACCAACCCTGTAGTAACCAATGCGGAAAGAACTATAGTACAAGCAGTAGAAATAATGAGAACAAACAATGTAGACAGCCTTATGATAGTGGATAAAAATCTAACTCTCATTGGAATTGTAACCCTAAAAGATATACGAAAAGGTATGGACAAAACATTGAAATTAAAAAATATAATGGAGAAAAATATATTTACAGTATATGAAGAAGACAGCATAGTGGATGTACTTCAGGAAATAAGTGACAATAACATAGGATATGTACCTGTTTTAACCAAAAAGGGTGCATTAGCAGGACTTATTACCAGAAGCAGCCTCATAACAGTATTAAGTGCTCAATTTTTAGATGCAGAGGAGGAGATTTAATGAATTCGATTATAGGTTTTTATAATTTCATTGCAGGCAGGACAGGCGATATATTAAACCTTTTTCTCCAGCATATCGAGTTGACTTTGTTATCGGTGGTTATAGCTATATTAATAGGTGTACCTTTGGGAATACTTATAGAAAAAGATAAAAGACTGTCTTCCCTTGTAATAGGTATTGCAAATGTAATACAGGCAATTCCAAGTTTGGCATTACTGGGATTTCTAATTCCCGTCATAGGCATTGGAAGCAAACCTGCCATTGTAATGGTAATTTTATATTCACTTCTTCCCATTATAAAAAATACTTATACCGGACTGTCAGGTATAAATCCCAATATACTAGAAGCTGCCGAGGGAATGGGTATGACTGAATCACAAATACTGAAAATTGTAAAACTTCCCCTTGCGCTTCCAGTAATAATGGCAGGTATAAGGATATCTGCAGTTACCGCAGTTGGACTTATGACCATAGCTGCATTTGTAGGTGCAGGTGGACTTGGATATATGGTATTTACGGGAGTTCAAAGCGTCAATAACTACATGATACTTGCAGGAGCAATACCCGCATGTATACTAGCACTAGCAATTGATTTTATTATTGGCAAAATTGAAAAATCAGCAACAGAAAAGTCAACAGCTAAAAGGAAAAAGAGGAAAGTGCCACTAAAATATAAGAGAGCTGCAGCAATTGTACTCTGCATTTTAATAATATCAGCATCCGCATTCTATTATAATAATACAAAAAATAAGATAGTTGTTGGCGGGAAAAACTTCACTGAACAGATCATATTAGTAGACATGGTTGGGGAACTTATTGAAAAAAACAGTAACATTAAAGTAGATTACAGGCCTAATCTGGGAGGAACAAATGTAGTGATGGGTGCAATGAAATCCGGAAACGTAGATGTAAGTATTGAATATACAGGTACTGGACTCATGGATATAATGAAACACAGTCTAATAAATGATCCCGACAAAGCATACAATACCGTAAAAGATTATTACAGTAAAAACTTTAAGATAAAATGGCTAAATCCAATTGGATTTAATAACACCTACGCACTGGCAGTATCTCAGGATACCTCCAATAAATACAATTTAAACACTATATCCGACCTTGCAAAAATAAGTAACAACTTAAGATTGAGCTGTACTATGGAGTTCACTTCAGGAAGAGCAGATACTTTAAAACCTCTTCAAAATGTATATGGTATCAATTTCAAAGAAATCAACAGTGTAGATGGAGGACTCAGATACACTGCATTAAATCAAAAAAAAGCTGATGTAATTGATGCCTTTTCCACAGATGGACTGCTTAAACAATTTAATTTAAAAGTTTTAACTGATGACAAAAAAGTATTTCCACCCTATTATGCCGCCCCTGTAATCAGAGAAGAAACCTTAGAAAAGCATCCCGAACTTAAGGAGATTTTAAACAGATTAGGCGGAAAAATAGATGACAAAACCATGATGGAATTAAATTATAAAGTGGATAGCCTGGGACAGAAGCCGGAGACCGTTGCCCATGAATTCTTAAAAGAACAAAATTTGATAAAGTGATTCTTAGGTTCAGATGGAGTTTACCGATAAGGAATGCTTTTCTTCACCTGAACTTTAGAATAACCTAATTTTCAAGTAAAGGATATATTTGATAATAATGACAACAAACAACTTGTATGATATAATAAAGTTGTTTATATTAATGTAAAAGTTTCTACATTATAATAATACCGGTAAAAAAGTGAAGATAATATTAGTCAAGGAGGTAATTTATATGATCAAAGTAGCATTAATAGGTATTGGCAGGACAGGAAAACATATAGCAAATCAAATCCTAGAACAGGACAATATGGAAATCGTATGCGCAATTTGCAGCCCTAATAGTAGAAAAGAAGGGATCAAATTAGGAGATCTATTAAAAAATGATAGAACCAACGTAAAAATTTCAACTTCAGATAAGCTGGAAGCTTCAATCTTCGAAAGCAAACCTGATGTAGTTGTAGATTTTTCAACCCCTTCAGCAACAATGAAAAACGCTTTAGCACTGTCTAAAATGAAAGTAAATATGGTCATAGGGACAACAGGATTTTCTGAAGAAAGTATTGACAAGCTTAAAAATATGACTTACAAATTCGATAACGGTATAGTTTATGCTCCCAATATTACTTTAGGTGTTAATGTGGTTATGTTATTGTCTAATATTGCAGCATCCATATTAAATAACTATGATTTTCAAGTTCTGGAACTTCACCATAAAACCAAAAAAGATATTCCATCAGGAACTGCCATAAAACTTTCTAAAGAAATAGAACATGGACTTCAATCATCTGGAGTATTCAATAAAGATATTCCTGTCAACGGTGTAAGAGCCGGAGGTGTGATAGGGAAACATGAGGTACTCATAGTTGGTGATGATGATCAGATAAAAATAAGTCATGAATCCTTTTCCAGAAAAGCTTTTGCATCTGGAGCTATAAGTGCCATAAATTATATTTATAAAAAGTCAGGATACTATGAGATGAAAGATATATTAGACCTTAAAAGGATACTACATAAATACATCGATGCATTAGATGAAAATCTAATAGCAAACTAATCCTGCATGTTAAAATCAAACTTCTCGCCATAACTGAATAATGAACCGGGGAAGTTAAAATAATTCCATCAGCTTCCCTCATTCAAAATTAAAATACTGATAATAATAGCATTTTAACCTACCATTATAAAGTTTTCTGTTCTTGTCAGATTTTTTTCCAAAATGTTTCTCAAATTTTTCGTGAGCAGTTATTATAAAATAATTCCAACCTTTAAGTCTTGAAAATACTCTCCCCATATCCTGATAAAGTTTTTCTACTTCTTTAAGCTCCCCTAGTCTTTCCCCGTAAGGCGGATTGCTTATTATAAATCCACAGCTCTTCTTTGAGCTGAACTTCTGTACCGGTATTTTTTGAAATGTTATGTAGTCCTGCACTCCTGCTTTTTTGGCATTTCCCATGGCAGTTCTAATCACTCTTCCATCTATATCCGATGCCAAAATTTTGAACTCCCTACCGTTTATAGAATTTACTGCAAATTCTCTTAAATCCCTCCATATATGCTGCGGAATTATATCCCATTGTTCTGAAACAAAATTTCTATTTAATCCTGGAGCCATGTTTTTTCCAATTAATGCTGCCTCAATTGCAATAGTTCCGGAGCCACACATGGGATCTGCCAATATCCTGCTGGGATCCCACCTACTAAGCAGCACCATAGCTGCCGCTAAAGTCTCCTTGATAGGTGCTTCTCCTGAATTTTTTCTGTATCCCCTTTTATGCAGCCCCTCGCCGGAAGTGTCCACAGTCAAGGTAACCATATCCTTTAAAATGCCAACTTCTATCCTATACTCAGCCCCAGTTTCCTCAAATCTTTCTATTCCATATTTATTTTTCATGGATTCAACTACAGCTCTTTTAACTATGGACTGACAGTCAGGTATACTGTGCAGCTTTGATTTTATAGATTTTCCTGTCACATGCATAAATGCATCCTCTGGCATTAAGCTCCCCCAATTCACGGAAAGTGCACCCTGAAAAAGTTCTTCAAAGCTCTCCGCTTTAAATTCCGCCATTCTTATAAGAACCCTTTCTGCAGTTCTAAGCCATAGATTACAGGTGACTATATCAATCTCATCTCCTTGAAAAATAACTCTTCCATTTTCAATTTTCAAATCCTCATATCCAAGAGTTTTTAGCTCCCCGGCAACTACAGATTCCAGTCCAAATGTGGATGTGGCAATCAATGTGTATTCCATCTTGTCCCTCCTACATACTTTTAAAATATTGCACATGTGCGGTTTTTTATCCAATTTAACAATTATAATACATAAAGTCAAAATATTAAATACATTATACATTAATAATTACAATCTGCTGATCTTAAGCTATAATAAATATATTTGGAGGTGTTTTTATGGATAAAATAAGATTGGGAAAAACAAATTTGATGGTAACAAGAAGCGGCTTTGGAGCACTGCCCATACAGAGGGTTTCCTTTGAAGATGCTAAAAAAATTTTGCGTAAAGCCTATGACAATGGAATAAACTTTTTCGACACTGCAAGAATGTATTCAGATAGTGAGGAAAAAATAGGCTACTCACTTTCTGATGTACGAAAAAATATCATAATATCTACAAAGAGTCATGCAAAAGATAAAAAAACCCTGCTAAAGCATTTAGAAACAAGTCTGAAAAATTTAAAGACAGATTACGTGGACATCATTCAGCTGCATAACCCTGATGAATTACCTGATCCTGATGATCCCGAAGGACTTTATGCTGGTCTTCTGGAAGCTAAAAAACGCGGCATGACCAGATTTTTAGGAATCACAAATCATAAAATAGGTAATGCCTTAAAAGCTGCGGATTCAGAACTGTACGATACCATTCAGTTTCCATTGAGTTCTCTGTCCTCAGATGATGATTTAAAACTCATAAGTGAATGTAAAAAAAGAGATATCGGCGTCATTGCTATGAAAGCTCTTTCAGGAGGACTTATAACCAATGCTGCATCTACATTTGCATTTTTAAGGCAGTTCAATAATGTAGTACCTATATGGGGCATACAGAGGGAATCCGAATTAGATGAATTCATTGCCCTTGAAAAAAATCCACCGGTACTGGACGAATCCATGTGGTCCATCATCAAGAAAGATCGTTTGGAACTAGCTGGAGACTTCTGCCGGGGATGCGGATACTGTCTCCCATGTCCTGCAGGAATTGAGATCCCCACATGTGCCAGGATATCTCTCTTCCTAAAAAGAGCTCCCTACAAAGATTTCATGAAAGATGAATTCAAGGGAAAAATGGATCTAATAAATAACTGCATAGAATGTGGCCATTGTAAGGATCATTGCCCATATAAACTTGATACACCAAATCTTTTAAAAAAAGAGCTCAAAAGCTACAATAGATTTTATGCCGAGCACAAAAATGACTGATTTACATCTAAATTTATACTCATATTCAAATATGAACCTTTATTACCAAAATGTTTTTACAATTATTTGAAATGTTTTTATTGTATTTACAAAACATTGACACAATATTCATATTTATTATTTATACTCTAAAATAAGTTTTTTAATATATTAAAAACTTAAATTGAAATTATATTGAAATTTTCAAATATGAAATCAATATAATTTTTTCAAGTCAAAATTTTTGGGGGTTCATTTTATGAATAAAAAAGTCAAATCGATAATCGCAGCAATGGTTATTGCTGGAACTATACCAGCTATTACACCTGCTGTAGCAAAAGCAGCTGAAAGTACATGTCCTAATTCAGTAAATCAACAGGCTCTGTCAAAAAATGTACTAGCTAATTATCCTCAGCTCAGTAATTTGAAAATTTTTACTTCAGAAAAGTCAATTGGGAATAAAAACACTTGTACTACCAAGGTGCAGACAAATTCCAATAAGGCTTCTGCCAACACAAATCAAAATACTTCATCTGCAAAACCGGTACAAAATAGTGGACAATCTTCTAATATAAGCACTGAAGCAAATGAAGTTATAAAATTAGTCAATGCAGAAAGAAGCAAAAATGGACTAGCTCCACTTAAAGCCAATACCGAATTATCCAAAGTGGCAGCAGTGAAAGCCCAAGATATGATTGACAAAAACTATTTCAGCCACAATTCACCTACTTACGGATCGCCTTTTGACATGATGAAAAAATTTGGTATAAGTTACACAGCAGCAGGTGAAAATATAGCATATGGCCAGAAAACTCCTTCTGAAGCAATGAATGCCTGGATGAACTCTGCAGGCCACAGAGCAAATATATTAAATTCTAATTTTACAGAAATTGGAGTTGGAGTTGCCAAAGATAAAAATGGAACTCCCTATTGGGTTCAGATGTTTATAAACCCTGGTAAATAGTCAATCTTAAATATTTGAAGGAAGTGCTGAAAAACTACTTTAAAAGTATCTTTACAGCACTTCCTTGATCTTCTAAAAAATAATATAGTTGCACATATTCACGATTTCAGTACATATTATTCAATAAGAACTAGTCCATAACAATTGAGCTGATCTTTTCTTTCTTTATTCTTTAATACACCTATAGGAAATCCATTTGCCTTTATCGTAGCAAATACATCTATACCACAGGCCTCCATAGATGGCCTTGCTTCACCTGGATGCCTGCAATTTCCCATATCACATTCTTCGCACAGCTTACAAGGGCCTGCTCCAAAACCAAATGCCTTATAATAACCTGATAAAAAAATATTTTTTTCAATTTCCACTGCAATTTTAGTAGTGGAAGCCAAATCCATCTTGCACTGTATGAGAATAGCCTTGTCATAACAATCAATTATCTGCTGTGTCTCCTTATAAGAAGGAGCTTTAGGCGGACAACAATTGCTTCTGTTATAATTGCCGCATCCAAATTTACACTTCATTATTGTCCATGCAGCTGTTTCTATTGTATCTGTATCAATTATTTTGGCATCATATGCTCCAAGCTCCTTGGCTACTTCGATATATTTCTTCAAATCATCCTTCATTTTAAATTCCCCCAAAATCAAATAATATTTTTCATCCATTTCAAATTAATTATATACCAGATAATCATCCCGTACTCAATATATAATTATCAATCATACTTTTTTTCTATATAATATAATAAAGTGCAATATGGAATAACTGATTACAGGAGGATTGATAGCATGAAAGGTATATGTGTGTATTGCGGTTCAAATTCAGGTACACGTAAAGAATACAGTAAAGGTGCACGATTACTTGGAAAAGAATTGGCAAAAAATCAAATACAGCTTATATATGGAGGTTCCAATTCAGGTCTTATGGGGCAAATCTCAAATGAAGTTTTAAAAAATGGTGGTAAAGTTACTGGTGTTATTCCTGAAATACTTCTTTTAAACGAGCCTCCTAATCACAAATTGACTAAACTCATATATGTTAAAAACATGAGCGAAAGGAAAGAAAGAATGTCAGATCTTTGTGATGGATTTATTGCTCTCCCAGGGGGGCTCGGCACCTATGAGGAATTATTCGATACCATAAGCTGGGCCAGGCTCAAAATTCATAAAAAACCTATAGGATTACTGAATATAGAACATTTTTTTGATCCTCTTTTAGACATGCTTAAAAATTCATGCAGAGAAGGTTTCATAAATGACTTAAGCCTCAAATCTCTATTGATTTCAAATAGTCCCCATCAATTGGTAAATAATATGATAAACTACAAGTCTAGTTAAAAACCTGGGGGAAAATTTTATTATCAAAGTTTTCCCCTAACTTTCAATTTCCAGCTATTTGATGATCTGCGCAATTATCCTCGCTATATACTTGGTAGAGGCTTTGGATTCATCCGTAGTATTTATCTGGGACCCTATCTCCATAAGTATTGCATTGTTGCTCATGCCCTGGTTAAAATACCTTGTTCCATAATTATAATACAAATTAACCCCCCTGGAAAGACCCGGATACAGCTTGTTTGAAAGATCTATTATCTGATTTGCCAGTTTCATATTCTTGTCAAAATGAGGATTTTTTTTCGTCATAACCAGCATAAACTTGGATACATTTTCTCCATTTAATTTTACAGTCACTGAATTTTTATCTTCAGCATAATCCCTGTGCATATCTATTATGAGCTTGAAATCTCCATATTTTTTTAAGTATTTTCCCAAGGTTACCGAAGATCTTGCATAACTTTGATTATATCCCTGTGCATCGTGGACAGTGGTATCATTTATTGCAGAAATGCCGTATTTGTTGAGCTCTGTAACCAGCTGCTGCCCTACGGCACAGACATTTTTAGTATCATCAGAACTATTTGCATCACCGGGTTTATAGCTTTCCGTAGTATGGGTATGATAAATAAGTATATCCGGCTTTTTGCTGTTCATCTTTCTCTTCAGACTTGGATCAAACACATCTGTACTTTCAGCGGAACTATTATCTCCCCTGCTCAAATTTTTGTCATCGTCTGTTTTAGCTATCTGTTTATCATCAAGCTTAAACTCATTCACGCTGCTATCCGATATACCACCCCCTAAAAAGGCCACTTCCCTTCCCAGTATACTAAGTGGATTTTTATAACTTATATTAAAAGGCTCTAAAACTAAACTTTTCAGCGAAAAATTATTTTCTGCCATATCTTCTTCATCAAAACAGGTGGCTTTAACTGCAGGCATCGCATAATTCAGTATTTGAACATATAACATGTTTCCTCTAATATTGTTATTTTGATTATTATTTGCCTCAACCAAATAGGGCAATACAATTACAAATACCAGGCTTATAATCAAATTGAGCATTTCAAATCTAGGCTTATCTTTTCTGCTAAATTTTTTATAATTCACAATATATTTACTGCTTTAATCAAAAAGCAGTTTTTCCCTCCCTTCACAACTGAAATTCACTATGAATCCATTATCATCTCTTATCCAAAATCCAATATGCAAAGACAGTGATGGGAATCGTAAATATAAGCCCTATACTACTCGCAAAAGTCTTTATTACATCCGAGGCAATCATATCCTGGTTTATTATATCTATAAAGCTGCTTTTACTCACCATATATCCCAATACCAGAAACACAGTGCCACTTATATAGGCCAGTACTAAAGTAGTTGTCATTGTTCCTATAGTGTCCCTTCCCACACTCATTCCTGCTTTTATAATATTTCCGTTTGAAATCCTGGGATTATTTTCTCTTAACTCATTCATAGTTGAAGCTATAGACATACTTATATCCATTACCGCACCCAATGTACCTATAAGTATTGATCCAAACAAAATTCCCTTAAAATTCAAAGTGCCCTTTAAAAGAGAATCCATAAGCAGCTGGGCATCTTCCGTTCCAACTCCCGATACCCTTGCAGAGTTAATATAAACATATGCTATAATACCTGCTATAATGACTCCACTGCTTGTTCCCAAAATTGCAGCTGCACTTTTCCTATTAAATCCGCTCACTATAATCAGGCTTATTATTGTTATAGCAATACAAACAGCTGTTGAGACAACAATAGGATTATATCCTTGTAAAATCAGCGGTAAAAATACTTTTACAATTATCAAACAGGTTATTGTTAAAGTTATCAGGGACTTAAAACCTCTTATTCCACCTATTAAAATAATAGATATCATAAAAAATATAAGCAGGTGAAGTAATTGATTCTGCCTAACTACCTGATATACACTTGCTTCGTTTATTTTCCCACTATTGTCTTCGCTTATCGACAGAAACAATTCATCACCTGTTTTAAATTCTATATTATCCGGTTTGGATGGCTGAATAGTATGTGTTATTTCAACTTTTTCACCATCGTGCTTTCCCTCTGTGATCTCTACCTTCAATTTTTGTTGCTTTTCCATAACATTTTTATCCTCTTTATCTGCATCATTGGAAGATATTACATTTATAACTTTGCCCTTTATTATGCTTTCGGCAGTATTACTATCACTTTCACTTCCTTCTGCTCTTACTGAAATAGTACAAAATAGAATAACAGGAATCATAAATAATACTATAAAAAGTAAAAAGCATTTACGTGTTTTAAACAATTTTATCACTCCTCGTACAATTTAATGTTTATTAAATAATATTCAAGTATTTTAAAAATATAACAGCCATATATTTCGAAGTTTTCAGTAAAATTTTTGCCTATTGACATAAACCAGCATATGGAGTATATAATTTAATTACATTTTATTTCTTGACAATAATTCAATACTCCATTATAGTAAATATGTAAATGCAATTCATGTGCATTTACATATTTTAAGGAGGTCATGAAATGTTTAAAAAAAATAAGTTATTTATAATAGCTGCTATTCTCAGCAGTATTATGTTTGTTTTTTCAGGATGCAGTAATTCAAGTGGGACAAACACCGATAATAAAAGTCAATCGAAGCCAAAAGTAGTAGTATCTTTCAACGCCATGAGGGAATTTGCCTCAGCCATCGGAAAAGATAAGATAGATATTACAACCATAATTCCAAATGGCACAGAGCCTCATGACTTCGAACCAACTGCAAAGGATCTTAAAACCCTTAGCAGTGCCAATGTATTTATATACAGCGGACTTGGAATGGAATCATGGAAAGACAAGGTCATAAATTCAGCAAATAATAAAAATTTAATTGCAGTTGATGCCTCAAAAGATATAACTCCAATTAAAAATACAGATGCAGACGAGATAAAGGAGCACGGTCAATATGATCCCCATGCATGGATAAGTTTAAAAAACGCTGAGATCCAATCAAAGAACATAAAAGATGCTTTAGTTAAAGCGGATCCTTCAAATAAAGATTTTTATGAAAAAAACTACAAGAGCTTTTCAAAACAGCTAGAGGATCTCTACAGTGAATACAAAACAAAATTTTCAACTGTTAAAAATAAAAATTTTATAACCGGTCATGCTGCTTTTGCATATCTCTGCAGGGATTATGGGTTAAAACAAAACAGCGTGGAAGGTGTATTTGCAGAAGGAGAACCTTCGCCCCAAAAATTGGCAGAGCTTGTTAATTACTGCAAACAGAATAATATAAAAACCATATTCGTAGAAGACATGGTAAGTCCCAAGGTTTCCAATACACTAGCCAAAGAAGTAGGAGCAAAGGTAGAAAAAATATATACAATTGAAAGTAAAGAAGATAACAAAAATTATATTCAAAGCATGAAGTCCAATTTAGAAATGATATATAACAGCCTTAAATAACATTTCATCCGCATATTATGCTATAATACAGTAAATACATTCTGAATAAGTACAGACAAGGAAGTGAGCTCCCCTGTGATAAGTTTAATTGCAGCTATCAATAAAAATTACGTAATAGGAAAAAACAACAAACTGATATGGCACATACCAGAGGATCTAAAAAGATTTAAAAAAATAACTCTGGGAAAAACTATCATAATGGGGAGAAAAACTTTCGAGTCACTTCCTAAAATACTGCCAGATAGGAAACACATTGTAATAACCAAAAATAAAAATTATTTGATTTCAGACAATAGTGTTACAGTTGTAAATAACATCAAGGACATTTTAAAATACAAAAATTATTCTAAAGAAGTATTTATAATAGGAGGAGAAAAACTCTACAATCAGATGCTGCCCTACTGCAGCAGATTGTATTTAACTGAAATAATGTCTTTTGAAGATGGAGATGCATATTTTCCTAAATTCAACAGAGAAGATTATACATTACTTGAATGTGAGAAGCATTATGATAAAAATATTGAATACAATTTTTTAACTTTTGAAAAAGAGTTTCATTAAAATGCCTATTCAAAATTAACATTTTTATAAGAAATTTTTTAACAAATCTTAATGTAATATTAAGGTTTGTTTTTTATTATAAATCTATACTAAAAAAGAATAATTTAAATTTTGCAGGTGATATAATTTGTTTCAAAGCACAGCAGGTATTGTTATAGCAATTAATGTATTTATATTAGTGATTATTTATGCACTAACAGTTCACACTAAAAAAACTTCTATAGTAAAAAACAGTTATGTTCTGGGAACCATAGTGCATATACAGATATTTGGAAACAGATCCGAGCAATTATCAGAAAAAGCATTGGAAAAACTCAGGGATATTGATGACAAAATGTCTGTATTCAAGGACTACAGTGAAATATCAAAAATAAATAGAAATGCCAGATTATCTCCTCAAATCATCAGCAGCGATACCTATTTTGTAATAAAAAAAGCTGTAGAATATGCCGAGCTGTCAGGCGGATCTTTTGATCCCACTATAGGTCCTTTAACATCTCTATGGAATATAGGTACTGAACATGAAAGAATTCCGCAAAAAGATGAAATAGATAAAAAATTAAGTCTGGTCAACTATAAGGACATAATTTTAGATGAAGATGCCAGATCCATTAAATTGAAATATAAAAATCAGTCAATCGATGTGGGCGGCATAGCCAAGGGATTTGCAGCAGATGCAGTTAAAGATCTGTTGTCCAAACATCATGTTAAAAGTGCCTTAATTGATCTGGGCGGAAATATTTTTGCCCTGGGCCGCAAATGCAGCGGTGATTTATGGAGTATAGGCATTCAAAACCCATTTAAATATCGTGGAGAATATATTGGTATATTAAATGTTAAAGACAAGTCCCTAGTTACATCCGGCAATTACGAAAGATATTTTATGAATAACGGTAAAAAATTCCATCACATACTGGATCCTAAAACAGGTTATCCTTCAGAGAGCAGCATTGTAAGTGCTAGTATTATATCCGACAATTCCATTGACGGCGACGGATTATCCACAGGCATCTATATTATGGATGTACATAAATCCATGGATTTAATAGAATCTCTGCCAGGCATAGATGCAATATTGATTACCAGTGCAAAAACAGTGTATATTACATCAGGTATTGTTGAAAATTTCAAGCTGACTGACAATGAATTTAAATATATAAAAAATTATAAGCAGGAAGGGATCTGTTAATATGACAAAGAAGATTAAAAAAATACAAATTTCTAGACACATTATACAGCTGATTTTGTTTTTTCTGCTGCCTGGCATGTACATACTGGCCTTTAGTGAACTAAAATCAATTTTACAGATGATTGTCAGCGGCAATTTCAATTTTATTCAGGCTTTTCCGGGATTAATGGAATTTATAATAACAACTGTCTTCACCATTTTAATGGGCAGATTTTTCTGTGGATGGCTCTGTGCCTTTGGTACTTTCAATGACTGGATTCATATAATATCAAAAAAGATCTTTAAAATTGATTTTAAAGTAAGTGAACAGCTTGATTCTATATTGAAATATGCAAAATATATAATTTTATTTATCATCCTGAGCCTCGTATTTAAAGGTGGAAACACTATTTTAGATGGTTCAAGTCCCTGGGATGCCTTTGCACAGATAAGTGATCTGTCCACTGTACTGTCGTCTTTAACTGTTGGATTTATACTTTTGGTTTTAATAACCCTGGGAAATATTTTTATTGAAAGATTTTTCTGCAGATATCTGTGTCCCCTGGGCGCCGTATTTTCCCTGGTATCCAGAATGGGTATATTTAAAATAAACAAACCCGGTGACAAATGCGGCAGATGCAGACTATGCACAGATAATTGTTCAATGGGCCTAAAGCTCTACAGCATGAACAGCATCAAGGGGGGCGAATGTATAAATTGTCTAAAATGTATAGAAACATGCCCCAGGAGAAATCCCCGTGCAAGCATACTGGGTGAAGATGTGAACCCAGCAATGGCAAGTTCTTTTGCCATTGTCACCTTCACAGGCATATACGGTTTAACCAATTTGGGAAGTTCAATCTTAACACAAAAAGGCCTATCTTCCGCAAATAATGTAGTCTCCAGCAGTAAAAGCAAAATGTCAAACAGCAATAGTCAAACTGCCGTAAATTCAAATGCTTCACAAAAAGCTAAGTACAAAGACGGCACCTATATTGGAACAGGCACAGGATTCCATGGTGGTACAACAAAAGTTTCCGTAACTGTAAGCGGCGGCAAAATCACTGACATAAAAACAATATCAACAGATGATACTCCAAGATTTTATCAATACGTTGAAGGCACCATACCTGATGAAATAATTTCAGCCCAGTCAAATTCAGTTGTTGACACTGTATCCGGAGCCACCTACAGCAGCAGAGGACTCATCGAGGCAGTTCAAAACGCATTAGATAAAGCTGTTTAATATTTTATAGAAGAGTAAACCTGAGTCTGCCGAGGCAGGCTCAGGTTTATATCCTTCAATCACTAAATTCACATCTTTGGCACAGTGATTTAATTGTATTTATCAAATCTTTTTCAATATTGGAAATTCTGTGTCTTTTGTTGATTACCATTATGACTTCTATTTCCAGGCTTGCATTATTTATAAGAATCGTATTTATTGAATCGGAACCTTTGTAATAATTAATCATCATTTTGGGCACAAAAGATATGCACGTACCATTACCTACAACTTTTTCTATTACATTTAAATTATCAAATCTATAGGCCACCTTTAGATTCCCATATTTGTGTAATGTTTGTGAAATGCCGCATTTCGTCTCATATCCGGTATTATAAAGTGCCACAGGCTGATTTAATGCTTCTTCTATAGAGATTGTCCTTCTACCTCCAATTGTGGAATTCTTGCCTGCAATCACCATGAGATTATCTTTGAAAAGTTTCTTTATGATAATATCACTAGATTTTACATATTGTTCTGTTTTCAAGTTAATACTTATATCCGCTCTTCCTGAAAGTAAATCATGAAGTATGTCATTTGACTCTCCCACCTTTACCATCAAATTTATTTTGGGATGTTTATATTTAAATGTGGTGAGTATATTTACCATTATTGTATTACAAAAGCTGGGTTCAACTGCAATGCTTATATCTCCAGTAAGTTTCATGGCATTATTTCTGGTAATATTTTTTATTTCTTCTACCTTATCTATAATGCCTGCTGCTTTTTCTATCACACTTTTACCTATCTCTGTAGGTACCATTCCCTTATTAGTCCTCTTAAAAAGTGTAACTCCCAATTCAAGCTCCAGCTTTGAGATAGATGAACTAATTGCAGGCTGTGACATATAGTTCCTTTCAGCAACCATTGAAATGGATTTAAATTGGGCAACTTCCACTATATAGTAAAGCTGATCTAGACGCATAATATAATTTTCCTCCTTAGAATACCTGCACTTTAGGCAATTATATCATGCAGCATTACTGTTTACAAATTTATCCGAATCAGGTCAAAATACCATTTACTATTTCAATTAAACCTTCTTTTGAATTCAATCCACGAATTTTCTTTACAATTTCTTCATCATGAAATATAACTATGTTGGGTATTCCCTGCAGCCTGAACCTGTAAAACAACTCCTCATGTTTATCCACATCCACCCAGTATGCTTCAATCCTGCCCCTGTATTCATAAGCTACCCGCTCTACAATTGGTATTTGTTCCCTGCACACCTTACATCTGCGGGCCCCAAAAAGTACCAGTGATGGCATATCATTTTCAAAAGTGAATCTATCAAAATCCTTTTCACCAATTTTTTTCAATGCCATCCTATTCATCTTTTTCGTCATCTTCCTGTATCTGATCTATTAAATATTCCCTCATTTCAAAAAACTCTTTTTGTAATCTAATAGATCTAAAATCTCCTTCTTTAGGCCTTGCCACAGGGTTTTTATATTCCCTGACTATTCTTCCCGGATTAGAATGCATAACAATAATTCTGTCTCCAAGTAAAAGTGCCTCATCTACATCGTGAGTAATAAAAAACAAGCATTTTTGAGTCTGCTGCCATATAAAATAGAGATGTTTCTGCATTTTTTCACGGGTAAGAGCATCGAGAGCACTAAAGGGCTCATCCAAAAGTATTATTTTAGGATTGGCTGCCAGTGTCCTTGCAATGGCGGCCCTCTGTTTCATGCCTCCGGAAAGCTGGTGGGGATACAATTTGGCATAATCCTTCAAACCCACTAGTTCCAAATAATGAGAAGCTATTTCAACTCTTCTTCCTTTAGTCATTCCCTTCATCTTCAATCCAAACTCCACATTCTTTTCTATATTTAGCCAGGGAAGCAAATTAGGCTGCTGGAACACCACACCTACCTGTGGATCCGGATTTGTATGCGGACTGCCATCTATAAAAACAGTTCCTTCAGAGGGCGTCAAATACCCTGCAATAATATTTAAGAGAGAAGATTTTCCGCATCCCGAAGGTCCAAGTACACATACAAAATCATTACTATACAGCTGAAGATTTACATTTTCAAGAGCACGGATATCTTTTCCCGACTGATTATAGGTTAGACTTATATTTTTCAGAATTATATTTGATTCAGTACCTTCCTGCTTTAAAAATAAAGGCATACGTGCTGGCTGTATCATAACCATACTCCCTCCATTTATTTATCATATAATTTAGTCAATATAGCCTTCTGATATACGGACAATTCCGGTGAAGATTTTATTGCCTTTTGTGTCAGCAGATAATCGCCTGTACTCTTTAATAATTTTCCAAAGTTACCTGGATTGCTTGAGGTTCCAAAATACTTTGGATCGGTCTGCTCTTTGGAATCCAGAACAATTATTTCTTTCATGGATTTAAGAGTATCCTGCTCCGATAATCCAAGCTCCTTTGAAAGGACTGCAGCAGATTTTTCCGGCTGTTCCTTGTATTCATGTACAGAGTCATTTAAAACAGAAATATACTGTTTCATAACATCAGGATATTTATCTGCAAAGCTTTTGCTTACAATGCCAAGCTCACCTGTGATAATTCCCTTTTTAGCCAGGTCTCCCGAGCTTACAATGACTTTACCGCCATCAGCCAGAAGTTTTGATTTGGTGGTTTCCCATACATATGCTCCCTGAATATCACCTCTCTGCCATGCAGCCAGTATATCAGGCATCTGCATGTCAAGAAGTGTAAGCTGCGACTCTTTAATATTATTCAGCTTTAAGGCACCCAGCAAACTAAAATGTGAAGTTGAACTGAAAGTAGTAGCTATTTTCTTTCCCTTTATATCGTCAATGGAATTTATTCCCGAATCTTTCTTTACTACAAGTGCTTCACTGTCACCTATAATATCATCCAGATAGTATATATAATATGGAAGTTTATTTGCTATTCCCGTTGCTGCAGGGGGTGTACCTATAGTTGCCAGATCCAATGATCCACCTGCCATAGCTGTAATTATATCACGGCCTGCATCAAATTTTATCCATGAGATTTTTGTCCCGGGAAATTTTTTCTCCACAGCTCCCGTGGCCTTTGCAAGAAGCTCTCCATTTGGAGATGTCATATATCCAATACGTATTTCTTTGGGCTTGTTTTGTCCGGCTGAAGAGCTTGTTTTATTGCTGCTCTGATCACCACCGCCCTGGCATCCTGCTGCAAAAGTCAAAATTACCGCAATTAACAACATAAATACAATTTTAAAATATTTCTTTGTTTTCATCATTTCTCCTCCTCTTCCCCAACCCAGGGTGAAACCTTTCTAAGTGCAAGTCTAATGCAGGCATCGATAAATATGGCAATCAGGCCCATAATTACAATTCCCATATAGACAACATCATTCCTTAAAAATTTACTTGCATCCAGCACCATCCACCCGATTCCAGAAACTGCAGCAACCATTTCAGCTGCTACCAGGGTAGCATAGGATACTCCCACCGCCGTCCTAAAGCCCGTCAATATATCCGGCAGACAAGATGGAAATATCACATAAATAAACAATTTGAATTTAGATGCCCCAAGTGACTTGCAGCCGTTTATTCTGTCCCGGGGTATCTTTTTAACACTGAATACCGTATTGATAAACAATGGGGCAAATCCGCTCAAAAAAAGCAGTATTATTTTTGAAACATCAGTTATTCCAAACCACAACACCAAAAGTGTATAATAGGCAAGAGGCGGAAGCGGCCTGTAAAACTCAATAAAAGGATCCAATATGGCCATCAGAAGCCTTGAGCCGCCTGCCGCAAGCCCCAATGGTACCGCCGTTATAAAAGCAAAAAACAGTGCTGTAAATAATCTTTTCATACTCGAAAATATATGAAAAAATAAGGAATGACCTTTATAGCCTTCTCCCAGTATTTGAATAAATACCGACCAGACATCCCCTGGTGATGGTAAAAACACAGGATTGAACAAATTGAGCTTGCTGCCTGTATACCATATCAGAAATGCCACAACAACTGATATTATGGAAATAATTCTATATTTATATTTTTGTATGGTAAAATTATTTTTTGATATTTTCTTTAACATAAAAATCATTCCTTAAATAACAAATTATTATTTTATCTAGAGCCTCTTTACTGTGAAAGCCTGTAATTTTCCTTGCTACCTCTCCATCTTTAAATATTAAAATAGTGGGTATACCGCTTAATCTAAACCTCTGAACCAATAACTCATGTTTATCCACATCAACGGAATAAATATTTAACCTGTCAAAATACTCCTCTGCCATTTTCTCCAAAATTGGATGCAGCATTTTACAGGCACCGCATCTATCTGCGTTAAAAAATACTATTGCCGGAGTATCGCTGTCAAAGGTGAAACTGTCGAAATTTTTCTCGTCAATGCTCAAAATAGAACTCTTATCCATAAAATGAATCACTCCTCCAGGGCCTGATATATTATTCCACCTTCTGCATTTTTAGGCACGGGAATCCCTGCCAGATAGCTTATAGTTGGAACTATATCCACTACTCCCACATTTCTATCAATGATTTCTCCACTTTTTATCCCGGCTCCTACTGCAGCAAACAATGCTTTCATGGAATGTCCCAAAAGTTCGTGGTTACTCAATCCATTTCCATGACATCTGGTAAATTCAGGCTCCAGTATATAAAATATATCTCCAGAATTTTCACCACCCAGTCCAAGGACCTCCATATCTTTTCTGTTCAATGCAAAGCTTATGACTCTTCTTCCGGTTTTAGGATCCCTGTAATTGTACAGATCATCTATTATTTTTTCTACCAATTTGTCATAATCTTTAGGATCAACAATTCCTTCAGGATCCCTTCCCTTTAAATTTATATATATAAATGCAGCTCTTTGGGAAATCGCAGTGGTATGCTGCCAATCTATCTGCAGTTTTCCATCCACCTCTTTTAATTTAGTGTATCCAAGCTCTCTCATTACACCTGTATTGATTCCCCACATATCCCCTATTAGAGGAAATTCTGTTTTAGGGTTTTTTCCCACACCACCGTGATCGGAAACAATAAATATGGTTGTTTGCCCGTCAAGTCTCTTCAGCATTTCTCCTATAAATTTGTCACTCAATTCATATATTCTGTATATTAAATCCCTATATCTTTCGTATTCTTTCGAAGTCTCCTCAAATGTATAATCCAGATAAAAATGATTGTACATGTCAATTCCATGCATATGAACATAAAAAAGATCCCATTCTTTATTATCAAGCAGATAATTAATAGCTTTTACATGCCAGTCATACATCTCTGTAATGGATTCAAACATAATTTCATCGGCGGTCTTGTTCAATCTGTCATAATTGGTGGGTTGAAGCATGGGTCCTACTTTATCATATATTTCCCCTCCTATCTTGTCCGGGTAGAAATATTTTCCACTGTATAAATCCAGTACAAAGGAATAATAAAATTTCAGCTTGCTTCCATCGCTTTCCAGGTTGATTATTCTTATTTTATAAGCTACTTTGGTACTTTTGCCATCTATTCTGTAATTGTCATAGATCCAATTGCTCCATTCACCTGCTTTTGCCTCTCCAATTGGATTTTCATCTTTTTTTCTCCTATATATCTTTACCTTATTATAATTTTTACCGTCCTCTGCTACTATAAGTCCATATCTTCTGGCCATGCCGCTGTTTACAGGAAGCACAACTTCCTTTGCTCCATCAGGTGCATTTTTCCATCCAGAAGCCCATCTAATGGGAGTTGTTATCTGATCCGCATTTGGAACGTCTGCAGAGGATTCACCAGTCTCTTCAGAAGTCACAATGTCAGGTTCAGTATATCCATATCCATCGTACTCTGACTTGCTTATGTCAGCTTTTATAGACGAAACCTCCCCCTCAACTCTGCAGTCGGTACCTGTATTGTCCAATACATGGGGTATTTCTTTTATTGGAAAATCACCTTCAATACAGTTATATACTTTTTCATAATCCACATATCCCCTTAAATTTGTATATATACTTGTCCCATCTACATATATATCATTTTTAGTCTTTGGCGGCCATGCAGTGGGATAATTAAACAATATGCTTTTTTTGCCTGAACGGGCATAAGCCTCCCATATGGTTTCTGCCTTTAACAGCTCAGAATTAAAACCATAATCCAGCTTATCAAGCGGATTCCCAAGTGTATGATTCCAAAAACAAGTTATACCATGAGTATTGGGAAATGCTCCAGTAGCCAGAGATGCCCAGTTTGGAGGAGTGATTGCCGGCAGGACACTTCTCATGGAATAATCTTTTGTCGTAACACCCCGGGATATTACCTTCTTAAAATTTGGCAGCTTTCCTTCTGCTACATATTTTTTTACCTGCAGTGCATCTGCTCCATCCAGCCCCAGCAGGAGTACTTTTTTAGCTTTTATATTACTATATGACATTTTTTACCTCCCAAAAATACATAATAAAATAAAAAAACCGGATAACAAATTAAATACACAGCTGCGTACTGTATAAAAACTTGCCTCCAGTTTTCTGGTCAACAATTTTAAATTTAGGTACATACTATAGCATTTTGTGTTCACTGTCAATTAATTAATATTTATGCCCCCGATAAATCTCAGTTATTTTACTGTTTTGCAATTGAAATCAGCAGAAAAAAGCATCTGATACATAGGTACCGGTGCTTATTTGCATAATTTATGATTTTTTATAAAATTCCCATACAACTTCGATTAAATGCTTTCCAGGGCTATGAGCGCTGCCCCTACAGCACCCACTATCTGCGGTTCCTGTGGTATAAATATTTTGCTGCCAAGCTTTTCTTCGAGACATTTCACCACACCTATATTTTTGGCAACTCCCCCGGTCATCATATAAGCTTCTTTTTTGCCAACTCTGTTTGCAAGAGAAAGTGTCTTTGTTGCAACTGACTTATTCAGTCCATGAATTATATCTGGTATTTCCTTATTCTGCGCAATAAGCGATACAACCTCAGACTCCGCAAACACAGTGCACATACTTGTTATATCTATATCTTCCTTCCAATTCAAGGATCTTTTTCCCATTTCATCTAATGGAACTTCCAGAGTGCGGCTCATCATCTCGAGAAACCTTCCCGTACCTGCCGCACATTTGTCATTCATGGCAAAATCCATCACTTTTCCCCCATCATCCAACCTTATGACCTTACTGTCCTGCCCTCCTATATCAATTATGGTTCTAATCTCATTATTCAGAAAATAAGCTGCCTTTCCGTGACATGTTATTTCAGTTATTTCTCTATCTGCAAAGGGAATGCTTACACGTCCATATCCCGTGGAAATTATTCTGGAAAGCCTGTCACGTTCTATTCCTAATTTTTTCAGAGCTTCTTTCATGGCCTTTTCTGCCCCTCTCTGACTTTTGGCACCAGTTCTGACTATTGAATAAGAAAGTATTTCTCTGTTTTTATCCATTATAGCAACATTTGTGGATGTGGAACCGCTGTCTATGCCTGCGACTAAAATATCATCCTTTATATTGGCACCATAATTTCCTCTATGTTGTGTATTCTTTGACTTGATTGTCTCAACAAAAGCCTCTATTCTGGTTTTCATCTGTCCATTCCCCTCTTCTGTATAATCGGTCTCTATTTTCAGCATAGGTATGGAAATTGATTTTTTTAATACAGCATATTCAAAAGAATAGGCATCACAAAATTTTGTGGTATGATATATTATGCCATCTAGCTCATCTGAATTTTCAGATAAAACCCTAATTCTATCCCTATTGTCCACCATTCTCATGCAGGGAAATGAATTCAATAAAAAAGAAGCATAGCTCAATAGGAAGTCCTCATCTTTTTCAAGTACAGTTGATTTTGTAAAATTTCCCGTACAGGTAAAATCAAAATCCACAGAAGCACCGGCTTCTTCAATTTGTCTGAGGGTAGAATTCTTTATTCTGGAACCCATAAGCGCAATTTTGATACCCGCTGATTTTTTATGTATCTCATCTTTTCTGGTATTGACCAATTCTATAAATTTATCCCTGTCAAACTTTTTTCCTGTAAATTTTTCCATTGACCTTATAAATTTCATCATTTCATTTTTCATAATGAGATCAGAGGCCCTATTTCTTTTTCTTGGAACATCTATAAGGTATACATATTTAAATTCAGCTGTGCTTTTAGCCACATCGTACAATCGTTTAATACTGTCACAGCAGTTTACAAGTACTAAATTACAGATTCCCGAATCAATACACTCCTCAAGTACTGCCTTTGCATAAGTGCATATATTGGGATGCATCAGAGTTTCAGCCCTGTTAAATCCGGAAACACGGGGAGCAATTTTTACTGCTTCCTGCCCAAAAGAACTTATAATATGAATTGGAGTGTATTTACATACATAACCTATCACTTTGCCACCTTCTGTCTATTGCTCAGTATTTCCATAAATGCTTCAACTCTGGTCTTAATTTGACCTTCATGGGCATTTCGTCTGTCTACACCGTCTCCATCTATAGATAGATAAGGTATATTTTTCTGTTTTAAAGCCTGCTTTAAAAGCATTGTACCACCACTGCACTCTTTACACCCAAAAGAACACAAATTTATGACGCCGCTGGCATTAAAATCCCGGGTCATCTTCATTATGTTTTGTATTTTCCTCTGGAAAGGACCATTGAGCCTGTTTTTGAGGAATTTTCTAGCCAAAGCCTCAAATGGATGATTATAATCCATCTCATCCAAATTATCTAAATTATAATCACAGGCAAGAAGTTGACAATCAGGATTCAGGTTAAGATAACTTTTTAGTGTTTCACTGTAAAAAGGCATGATATGGCTCCACAACACCCTTTTTCCACTATAATCAGGATATTTTTCTATATCCTCAGCCTGCATTTTATAAAAATTCAGTATTTCTGCCCTGCCTATTCCAAGATGAGATGCAAATAATTTGTACATCTCCAGTGTAAGAGTATTTGGAAAATACTTGTATTTAAGTCTCTCGTAAAATTTACGCATATATACTTTAGTGCTATTCTCAATTTTTATCACTTCTTTAAATTTATCCTCATCAAATTTTAATTTCATTATATCCTGGATAAATTCCACTATTTCATGGAGCTGTCCCACCACATATGCTTCCGTATCCTCATTATATTCATAGGGTATATCTAAATAATAATAGGGTATGTTGTACTTATGAGAAACAAACCTTATGGTATTAAGATTGCCATCACATATCATAGAGGAGGTTAGGGAAAATCTTGGTTTTGGAATAACTTCCTCCTCTACGGCCCCTATAAATGCCTTGTGATAACTGCAGAGGGTGTCGGAAATACCTGATCTCTCAGCACAGTCTATAAACACATCCTCACATTGGGTACCTGAAAGGAAGGAAGAAAATCCTTCAATTAAAAATGGATTTATACCCATGGCATAAAATATTTCAACAGGTGAAAATATGGTAACAAAAGCTGAATTGTCAGGATTTTTAAGGGGGTTAAGTATAAAATCAACGCAGAGTTGATTTAAATAATTAAGAGAAGGAGGTATCTTCTTATCCCTAAATTTTGAAACTAAAAATTTTTCAAAAGAAAATCCAAATTTTAATAAATTAAATGCCTTAGAAGGATTATCTACACTTTTTTTTATATACTTTCCATAAGATTTAATCAAGTCCATTTTAAAAACCTCTCTACCTTTAGTCCTGAAATTATGTTATCATATTATATTGTAAAATGCAAAATTTGCAAATTACCATTGGAAAATACAAGAGGAGGAACTATTTTGAAAAATTATCGTGAACTTCAGCAATTGCTATTATCAATAGATGGAAGAGGTTATTCTGCCTACAAGGAATTAAGAGGTGAATACAATTTTGGGAAATACGTACTTTCTGTGGATCACGTCCAGTCGGATCCCTTCGCCCCACCATCGAAAGCACGTATAATCATGTCCAAAAAGGAAGCAGGTTTCCCTGAAGAATTTTTGAATTCAAAATATAAAATAATAGCAGTATCCGACTTTTTGACAAGAACTTTTTCACACAATATTAAAAATTTCAATGGAGCTCCAAATATAAAAAAGTTAAGTACATTTCTATCCATAGACACCTGTGGGCAGGAGATGCTGGAGAGAACATCTGCAGTCATAAAGCAGGATCATATTGAAGCCAGATTTGAAGTTGAACTGCCCGCTTCCGGGCGAAGAATTCGCGGTAAATCCGCCATTGAAATTTTTTTCGATATACTCCCCGGAATTGTAAATTCATCACTGCTTTTTAAAAACATAAATGGAACCAAATTAAAAAAACAAATTGATCTAATACTCGATCAAGAATTTATCAGAGAAGAATTAAACAAAAAAGGTCTTATAGCTTTTATCGCCAACGGAGCCATTTTACCAAGGGAAAACGGAATATCCGACAGACCGTTAAAAGAGGCAGGTGCAGTTCCCTTTAAAAGTCCTGAAAGCCTTGAAATAGAATTGTCTCTTCCAAATCACGGTACAATAAAGGGAATGGGAATTCCAGAAGGCATAACCTTAATTGTAGGAGGTGGATATCATGGAAAATCCACACTTTTAAAAGCCCTTGAACTTGGAATATACAACCATATTCCAGGCGACGGCCGGGAATACGTAATAACCAGAAATGATGCTGTTAAAATACGTGCAGAAGACGGCCGCAGAGTGGAAAAGGTAAATATCAGTCCCTTTATAAACAATCTTCCAAACAATAAGGACACCTTGAAATTCTCCACGGATAATGCCAGCGGAAGCACCTCCCAGGCAGCAAATGTGATGGAAGCTCTGGAATGTGGAAGCAAGCTCTTATTGATAGATGAAGATACTTCCGCCACAAATTTCATGATAAGGGATGGGCGCATGCAGAAACTCGTTTCAAAGGATAAGGAGCCCATTACCCCTTTTATAGACAAAATTCGCCAGCTATACCACCAGTACAAGGTTTCGACTATATTGATTGTAGGTGGATCTGGAGATTATTTTGACGTGGCAGACCATATAATCATGATGGATGAATACATCCCAAGAGAGGTTACAGAGCAGGCTAAAAATATTGCAGATAGTTCTGGATATAAAAGAGAAAAATCAGGTGAAACCATTTTTGGAGATATAACTCCCCGAATACCTCTAAAATCCAGTTTTGCCCATACAGGAAGATCATTTAAGATAAAGGCCAAGGGAAAGCATATAGTTCTCTATGGTAGATCATCTATAGATCTTTCGGCTCTCGAACAGCTTATAGACAGCAGTCAGACCAACTGCATAGCATTGATGCTCGATTTTATTTCAAGTAAACTGATAAATGACAAGATGTCAATTTCACAAGTTGCAGATGCATTGTTTCGTCAAATAGAAACTTCGGGGTTGGATTTTCTATCACCTCATGCAGGCCATCCCGGAAATCTGGCACTTCCTAGAAAATATGAGCTCTGTGGGGCGATAAACCGTTACAGAGGCCTTAAGATGAAAGAATAAAAGAATAATTATATTCAAGTATCAGAGCTCAAAGTGCATGTATATAAAGCAGGGAAGATTTTCAGTTGTTACCGAAAATTTTCCCTGCTTTCTCTGTTCATTATCAATTACAAATTGCTCATTGTACTAATTATCAGGATCTAAATACAACTTCTTCCTTGGAAAACATGACTTTTGCCAAAAATATAGTGGCTATCACATATACAACGTGCCATCCCAGTACTATGGAGATATGTACAGGACTAAATATTCCCGCAATGGCTTCTTTCATAACTGCCACTGCATTAACTATGGGAATATTAAAAAATAAAATTCCTATAGTTTTGGCGTCCATCATAAATGGTATATATGTCAAAATCATAACAGGTACTATAAACCCTCCAAGATAAGTATTGGCTTCCTTCATGGAACGGGCAAATATGCTTATAGATATTTCAATTGAGCTTAGCGCTATGAGTACAAATACAGATACCACTCCCATGACTACAAAGGCACCTATTGAAATTGTAACTCCTCCTCCATCTGAAAATATGTAAAGCATGGAACCTACCATGGAAGCTAATGTAACTATCAGTGTAATAAGTGCCACAGATGAAATAGCCATAAGTTTCCCCCAAAATATAGACATTCTTCCCACGGATGTCGACAAAAGAGGTTCAAAAGTTCCCCTTTCTTTTTCACCTGCCACCAGATCCGCTGCTATTCCTATAGTAGGACTTATCATAAAAATAATAAGCAGTGTTGGCAGTACACTTAAAATACCAAAAGCTATGGGATTATTGTCCCTTTTACTTAGAGCTTCTTCCTTTACTTCAAAAGGAGTCAATACCTGGCTGCTGATGCCTTTTGCCTGAAGTCTTCCATCAACAACAGATTTACTGTATTTATCAAAAATATCCTTTATCATGGAGGATGCCATGGAAGATTTATTTGAGTCCTGATCATATATTATTTTGACATCCGTTTTACCTTCAGCTGCAACTTTCGAATCAAAGTCCACAGGCACATTTATTATAAGGGATATATCACCCTTTTTAAGTTTTTCGTCTGCATTTCCACTGTTATCTATTGTTATATTCTTCATATTTTCTAACATCTTATAAATTGAAGAATTTTCATTTCCCCTATAGGCAATGGTTATGTTTTTCTGAACGGATTCTGTGGTGTCTTTCATAGTAAAATCTATTATCTTAAACATGGCAGGATACATTATAATGGGAAGAAGTATTGTAAATATAAGAGTTTTCCTGTCCCTGAAAATATCTGTAAGTTCCTTTTTTAAGATTATCCAGAAATTATTCATGTATATCGCCTCCCACCAGTTTCATAAATATCTCCTCCATGTTGCCACTATTATACTTTGATTTTAAATATTCCACAGTTCCCTGTTCTACAAGCTTACCCTTATGAATTATTACAACTCTGTCACAGAGTTTTTCAACTTCTGCCATGGAATGGGAGGACAGCAGAATTATCTTGTTTTCACTTTTGCATTTAAAAATAAATTCATGTATGACCCTAGCTGCAGAAACATCTAATCCAGTGCTTGGCTCATCAAATAACATCACTTTTGGAGAATGTATTATAGCCCGTGCTATGGACACCTTCTGCTTCATACCCCTTGAAAATTTACCAGCTTTTCTGTCTATATATTCCGACATCTCAAGATCTCTTGTCAATTCAGTTATCCTTTTGTCTATTTTTTCCTGTGACATCCCATATAGTCTTCCAAAATATTCTATATTTTCCCGGGCCGATAATCTATCGTATATCCCAACTTCTCCTCCAAACAGAATTCCTATTTCTCCTCTGACCTTCGAAGGTTCCTCAATCACATCATATCCATTTACCACTATAGTTCCACCGCTTGGTTTCAACATTGTAGAAATCATCCTTAAAGTTGTGGTTTTTCCTGCACCATTTTCGCCCAAAAGTCCCACTATCTCTCCTTCATTGGCACTGAAAGACAAACTATCTACAGCTTTTACCTCCTTGAATTTCTTACTTACATTTTTTATTTCAAGCATATTTACCTCCTTTTACATATGAAGAAAGTATCTTCGGACACACCTGTCTTCATATATATCATTAAATTATACGATTTGTCAATGAATATAAAAAATTACTATAAAGAATATATAAAAAATATTATTCATAGTAATTCTTAAATAAAGTTTCTTTTGTACTATTTAGTGTATTGATAATCCGCTCCATACTCTCTTATACCTTAAATTTTAACAACATTTTATTCAGCTTCTGGGCGAGATCAGCCTGAGTCTGAGCAGTAAATGCTACTTGTTCTATTGCTTTTGTAGTTTCATCTACACTGGACTTTATTGATTCTACATGACCCGAAGACTGCTGTGATGTATTTGCCATGCTTTGAACAGCTTCACTTACCTGATTCACCGTTGCCGCAAGTTCTTCTGACATGGATGCCATTTCATCGGACATTTTGCTTAAAAACTCTGCATCCTCGTAATATTTGCTTCCCAATTCCTCGAAGTTTTCAAATCTACTGCTTACATTTTCATTTACAAATTTTAGCACATCTTTACTATACTGTGCAAGGTTTCTAAAAGCTTCTTGAACCTTTACTATAGTATCTTGAATTCCAACTACAGCTTTTGAAGACTGCTCTGCCAATTTTCCAACTTCATCTGCCACCACTGCAAATCCTTTTCCCTGTTCTCCTGCTCTGGCTGATTCTATAGAAGCATTCAGTGCAAGAAGATTAGTCTGTTCAGCTATACTTGCAATAGTGTCTGCCATAACTTTTATATTTTCTACCACTTTTCCATCCTCTATAGCTTTAATAACATTATTTGCTTTACTTTCATATAATTCATGTGATTCTTCCACAGCATCTTTTCCTTCTTTTCTTGCAGTCGAAGCTCTCTTCTTAAATTCATTTGCATTATTACTTCCTTCCAATGCTTTTTGAGAAAGTTCATTTATACTCGAATTCACTTCCTCCACAGAAGCTGTTATCTCTTCTGCAGCTGCACTGTTTCCTTCAATACCAGTTGCCACACCGGTGATGGAGTTATCTACATCCTCAGCCTTTGCAGATAACTCTTCAGCTACAGCAGAAAGCTCCTGACTTGAACTACTCATATGCTGGGAATTTTCTTCAATTTCTTTTATAAAATTTCTCAGATTTCCCTGAGCTTTTTCCATAGCTCTAAATGCCTTTCCAAATTCATCATTTCTATCAATTTTATAATCACGGGTTAAATCAAATTTGGATAGGCTTTCTGCAAGATTTACCATTTTTACTATGGATTCATTTATGTCCCTGGGTATAAAAAGCTGAAATATCACTGCAAATACAATTCCAACTATAATCAATAGAGTAGTAACAACACCCTTATAGGAAAATGACAGTATCCCTACGACACCTATAGCGGCAATTATTATAACCATAATTCCAAAACATAATGATAGCTTTGTTTTCATTCTCACGTTTTCTAAAAATTTCATATTAATTCTCCTTATTATATGATTCACTAATATTATCCCAAATCTCATATGAATTTTTCAAGTTCTTAATTAACTTTTCAGAATCTACTGGTCTGCTAAATATATATCCCTGCATTTTATTACACTTAATGCTTTTTAAAAATTTTAACTGTTCATATGTTTCTACCCCCTCTGCTATCACTTCAATATTCAAATCTCCCGCCAAATTTACAATGCTTTTTAAAATCATCTTACTTTTTTCACAGTTTTGTATATTACAAATAAAGGATTTATCTATTTTAATACCATCAATTGGTAAATCCTTTAAATAGTTTAACGAAGAATATTTCGTTCCAAAATCATCTATAAATATTTTTATTCCCATATCTTTTATTTTAGAAAGTACACTCAACATTTTTTCAGATAGATCAATTAATATTCTCTCAGTAATTTCAAAGCAGATATAATTTGCTTTTATTCCAGTATTCTTTAAGACAAAATCTACAAAATCCAAAAATGAATCTTCCTCAAGCTGCTTCTTTGATATATTTACAGACATGTAGATTTTTTCATATCCTAAATCATTGCATCTTTTAGCCTGTACAAAAGCTTCATATAGCACAAATTTGCCTATTTCATTTATCATTCCATTCTGTTCCACAATATCTATAAAATAAGAAGGAAATTTTATAGTTCCATTATAATTCCACCTTATCAATGCTTCTAATCCGTAGATTTCCATTTTGTCAATATCAACTTGAGGCTGATAATACAAAATAAATTCTTTATTAACTATGGCTTTTACAAGATCATTTTCAATTTTCACTCTATCCATAATCTCAACATTCATCTTTTCCTCATAAAACTCATATTGATTTTTCCCAAGTTTTTTAGCCTTCATAAGAGCCATATCTGAATTTCTCATCATTTTATCGCCATTTATCACACCATCAGTATAAAAAGAAATACCAATATTCAATGCTACGAATACTTTTTCCCCATCAATCTCCATCATTTTATTAAATAGGCTCAAAAAATATTCTGCTTTTAATCTTGCTTTTTCAACATCTCCACAGCTGTAATCTATAATAGCAAATTTGCTATCCTCTACTTTACATAGTATTTCATTATTTAAATTATTCTTAAATATATCTGATACTTTTTTTAATAGAGCTTCTTCAAAATCTTGCCTGTATACATCCTTTATTTTTTCAAAATTATATATGCAGATATAAAACAATACTAGGTTCCTTTTGCTCTTTAAGCTTGCATCATTGAAAAACTTATTCAATTTAACGGTCATAAACAATTTATTGGGAATATTGGTTGTAATATCATAATATGCCAGATACCTTATCTCAGACTCATATATCTTTTTATCAGTAATATCTGAAATATAATTTATCATCAATGTCTGCCCTTTACTATAGTCAAAAATTTTACCTTTATGAAGCATCCATTTTATTTTTCCCGACTTGGTTTTAATTTTATATTCACATTCAAAATAGTCAGCCTTTTTATGTACACTCTCTTTCAAAGCATTCATAAATTTTCCTAGATCTTCTGAACAAATAATTTTTTTTAGTTGTCCAAAAAAATTAATCTCTTCAGAAACAACATATCCTGTCATACTTTCCCATAACTTAGGAACTGCGAATTTGTTACTGCTCATATCCCATTTTACTATAATTCCATTGATATTATCCAATATGAAATTTCTCTGTTCTTCTATTGACAATTGATTCACCTACTCATGTAAAATTATTATATGAAATATTCCAATTAAGGTAATTACAGTAAAAGGAATAGGCAAATAAAACTTATATATTTTGTTATATAGTAAATACTAATATACGTTCTTATTATTCAAAAAAGTACACGCGAAAATTTAATAATCTTGTTTTTATTTTTCATAATATATCATTTTATACATAAAAATGTATCATATTTTATAGTATACACATTTTTTAATACAATTACAAGTGTATTTTACACTTGTAATTTGTTATATGTTTTATTAAAAATAGCTAAAGTCAGAATAGGTGATGCAGATGAAAATAGATTATAAAAAAATGGGAAATCGTATTAAATTAACAAGAAAGAAGAAAAAAATTACCCAGGAACAGCTAGCTGAAATGACTGGTCTTTCAAATAATTACATAAGTAATATTGAAAGGGATCGTTCTATACCAAGCATTGACACTTTACTAAAAATTTGTAATTCTCTCGGAGTAACTCCTGATTTTATACTATTAGATTCAATATATACTTCTAATGAATATTTAAAAGATGAAATAGCTAAAAAACTCAACAAATGTAATAATAAAAATATAAGACTTGTTTCAAAATTTTGTGATTTGCTTTTAGAAGAGCAGGAAGAGGAATAGTAAAGATTTTAATAAGCCACTTTAATCTTTGTGAAATGACATTTAAATCATTTAGTTATATCTGGTTTTAAGGCTCGTAAACTTCCGGTACTGCTCTTTTCATAAATACCAATGTAACTGCAAATACCACAGACATTACTACAATCAGTATATAATAGTAGGGAAATTTGTCAAGAAGAACTCCATATATCACGGAACCCAGAGGTATAGCACCTTGTCCAAATACTCCAAGTATTGAAAAAAATCTGGAACGCATTTTATTTGGCACAATTTCCTGAAGATTTGTATTCAAAGGTGTGTTCAATCCTGAATTGAAAAATCCTCCCAGGAACATTATACATGTCAAAAGCATAAATAATTTCAGGCTATGCCCTCCTAGATGATTTACAGTAATGGGAAATACAGCTACTGGAAACATAAATAAAATCATAGTCTGAAGTACAAGTGAGTTCTTCATTATAAATTTTCTGCTGAATTTCACAAGGTATGTGGCTATCAGTATATTACCTATCAGTATTCCAAATGTGAAGAATGAAATAAGATAACCGTACTGCTGTGAAGTAAATCCTATTTCCTTCTTCATAACATAGGGAAGTACTATGTCCAATAAAGGTGCCACCAGGAAATTTGTCACCATGGCAAGTGAGAATAATTGAAGCAGTGCTTTGTTTTTCTTTATAAAATAAAGTACTTCGCTGTTTTCTGTAAAAAATGATTTAAAGGTAAGTGCTTTGGATTTTCTGTCTTTATTTTCATAATTTATAAGAGTACAACTTATTCCAGATATAATAAATGATAATCCATTCAAATAAAATATCACTTTTATTCCAAAAATCCCATATATAATTCCTCCAAGAGCTGGCCCTATGATCATGGAAACCGCATCAATACCTCCCCTGGCAGCTATTCCATTCATGAGTTTATCTTCCTCCACAAGCTCTGGGAGAATTGCCGTTGAGGAAGCATTGAAAATACTGTCCATAATTGAAATGAATATCTGTACTGTAAACAAAAAAGCTAAATTCAAGCTGCCCCTCATGGCAAAATATCCTAAAAATATTACAAAACAACCCCTAGCATAGTCCGATACCATCATTACATTCTTTCTGTTTTTTCTGTCACCTAAAATCCCTGCAAAGGGCAGAGCTACAATATTAGGAATCAAATTTATTGCTGAAAAGAATCCCATCATTATTCCTGAATGGGTCACATCCAAAATATAAAGGGGTAATGCTATCTGCTGTATTCCAGTACCTGTATAAGATATAAATCTTCCAAGCATATATGATAGTAAATTTCTATTATATTTCATACTTACCTCTCCCAATTCAATTTACAGTGTTATCACAACTTCAGTACCGTCTTTTGACTTCACTTCAACAATTTTCAACCCTCTGTAATCTTTTAAAACTCCAATACATTTTGAAAGCTGTCCAAAATCAATTACATCCACATATTTTCTTTCTTTTTCAGGAACATATTTTTTTATAAAAGGCTTGTTGAATAATGACAGTCCGAATTTGACAAGTATCAACGGTAAGGGAATTACAAGCCTCTTGTTCCCGGTTCTTATATAAACTCTCATGAGCTGCACTTCCTATTCTATGCTTACCTCTACTATGTCTCCATCTGCACTTTTTACATCCACTATTTTTCCTGAAAGCCCATTGTCTATGGCTTCTGAAATAAGATTCAGATCTATATTCTCCATTCCCTCAACACTGTCACTTATGGGAATCTTGCCAACAGTTTTTAGCATTATCTTTATAAATTTTACTGGAAGTTTCACATTCACATTGTCCCCTTCATGAGAATTCACTTTTATCCTCAACATTTTTTCCATGATGTCTTCATTGGAATTTGCCGCTGTACTTTCAACAAGCTGTGCATTTTTATCTTTCAAGGATTCTATAAGCTCCTGTGCCTCATCTGCTGTGAGCTTGCCTTCTTCTACCATCTTCAATATTTTTGCTATTTCTTCATTCACCTTCTAATCCTTCCTTTCATATCGTATTTATTCGTTCATCATCTTTATAGCTTGATCCGCAGTTATTTCTCCTCTATCCAGCATATCTACTATTTTTTTCTTGTCAATCTTAGAATTCTGAGACACATTGTATCCCAGGGCCTCTATCACCTCATCCAATTTTGATCTCACTGTGGGATAGGATATACCAAGCTCCTTTTCAACATCTTTTATATTTCCTCTGTTCTTTAAAAATATTTCTATGAATCTGAGTTGATCTTTCGTAAGATATTCAAATTTAGACATTTCAAAATCATTTTCGATTACAGTGCCACATTTTGGACAATGAAGTTTTGAAATCAAAAGTTTTGCTCCACACACCGGACATTTTTCAATTACTTTATACGCCAAATAATCACCTTCTCTTTTATAAAGACAGTATATCATGAAATATTTATATATTCAATACAAATATTGATTTTTTTATTTATTACTTTTAAATATATTAATATATTTAATTTTAATATTAATTATTTTAATAGTAGTTACCAAACAGAGCATAAATAAGCACCATAAAAAAGCCCTTTATGAAATGAACTTGATCATAAAAGGCCTAAATTTTCTTATATTTTTAAAATACAACCCTAAATTGAGGATAACTTGTAATGGCGAGCTGAAGAGCTCCCATAATCATAGCAAAAATACAAAGTACTATTACAATAATTATAGCCCCCGCATCATACATCATTTTTTCTTTCTTATTTATAATATATGAGACAATAATTTCTATTCCAATTGAAATCAAGATTACTGGCCAGAAAGACATTATAAACCTATAATCTATCATTTTAAATAAGCTGCTTATCAAAAACATTGTCCCAAATATAACGAGCATGATACCTGAAGTTAATGTGCCAACTCTTCTCCCCCTAATCATCTGTATCAACCTCTTTCTTCTTCCCCATAATAAGTTTTACTCCAATAACAATTATAGCTACACCTACAATCATCTGAGGGACAATTCCTGTGAAATTACTTATGATCTCATAGATTCTCGAATCTATATAGGGCTCAATAATAGGTCTTATATTGTCCCAAATAAGGTATATCCCCATGCAAATTAGCAGTATACCAAAAAATAATCTCTGCTTTTTAAATAAACTTTTGTCCCACTCGAACAATTTATCTATGGAAAATATATAATTGTCCTCTATATGCTCAAATTCTTCCTGAGGCATACTCTGTTTGTTTATACAGTCAAAAAATGAATAGAACCATATTAGTGGAAGAATGAACAAAAGTGGTCCTATATTAAGCCAGCTAGAAAAAAATATCACAGTAAAAAATACTGCCATAATTGACAATCCCATTTTCATAAACCCCATATACATATGTCCTGCGCCAGGCAGAAAAGAAAAAACTACAGTTAAAAAATTACTTTTTTTGGATTTCATTATCGAATACCTCCATATCAATTATCTTGCTAGTGAAATTTCCAAGTTCCATATTTATGGAATTCACCACTGTAAATTCAGGTGATTTTATTTTCATTGTCTTCACTCCGGTATTTGCCATAAAATTGAGAGCACTGGAAAAGACAAATACAAGTGCTATACAGGCTGCCATTGAAACCTTAAGTGCGTAGAAGAAAAACTGCCTACTCTTTTCATGTTTTCTATTTATCTTATTTTTTATCTCCTCCTCAAACCCACCTGGTACTTTCAAAAAATCGTCTTGAGCAAAACTATCTGCCAGCTTTTCTGCACATTTTTCACAATTTCCTATATGCTCTGATAAAATAGCAAGTTCTATATCACTTAAACTTCTCTCATTAAATTTTTTTAAAGCAGAATTTTTTATGTGGCCCTTGCTATTAAACAAATCATCACTCAAATCAACTCCTCCTTCCATAAAATTTTAAGAAGTTTTTTTGATCTGTATAATCTTGTCTGAAGTGTTTTCAAATTCTCTCCCGTATCTTTCGCCATATCTGAAAGCTTTATGTCTTTACAAAAATAATTTACCGCTACGGTTTTGTAAGGTTCTTTTAATCTGCTGCACAGCTTATATATTTTTCTGTCACTGTAGTTATTCAACATATTTTCTTCAGGAGAGCTTTTCGTATCCTCTATATATTTATAATCCTCGCAAGTAAGATCCTCCATTTTTTTGACAGGACTTTTAATATAATCCCTGCATTTGTTCACTGCAATTTTCGCGACCCATGCTTTGAAATTCTTTCCATCAAATTTATTTAATTTTTCATAGGCAGTTAAAAAAGTCTGCTGAGCTATATCTTCTGCATCAAAATAATTTTTTGTAAAAGAAAAACAGATGGTAATGACTAGACCTTCATATTGTTTAATATATTTTTCAAATTGATTTTCTTGAATAATCATCACCGCCTTTTTTAGCCTTACAATAATACAACGATTTATAAATAAAAAACACTTCAACAATTCAATTTTAACGTAAAATATTTTTGATAATCTATAATTTTTATAATACCCATTTTATAATTCAAGTACAAATTATAATCTTCATTTGATTAGACATCTTCTGTTTTCCAACCTACAAATAATAAGAAATTATTGCTAGCCCTTAGATTACAACGCCTCCATAAATCTTGTACTATTTATTTGTCTATAATAAAAATCGACTGGAAAAGTTTCGTTAAAATCCTTTATTTATAGTACTTCAAAGGATATAATAGAAATGTAAAATGACTATTTTACACAGGTTGAACCTTAACATGAGATGTATTTAAATGCTCTTGCTCTGAATTGTAATAATAATCCAAAGAGTTGAACCTTAACATGAGATGTATTTAAATTATAATAGGTCTATAGTCCTATATTTTTTCATCTAAGTTGAACCTTAACATGAGATGTATTTAAATATTATTTCAATCAGTTGGGCTTTGGTAAGCCCTTTTGTTGAACCTTAACATGAGATGTATTTAAATGAAGCCAGTTATCCGCAATGGAAAAACGGTAAAGCGGTTGAACCTTAACATGAGATGTATTTAAATCAAGCCATATCCGTTTGGGGTATCTTAACCCATACCGGTTGAACCTTAACATGAGATGTATTTAAATGGATTTGGAGGTAGCGCAGGGAAATTTTGTTTTTAGGTTGAACCTTAACATGAGATGTATTTAAATTCCTGGGGCAGAATGCAATTTTAGAGGCACAGGAAGTTGAACCTTAACATGAGATGTATTTAAATTGAATATAATCAAGTTCTCCAAATTGTTGAAATTGTTGAACCTTAACATGAGATGTATTTAAATTACCTCCGAAATTTTATGATCTTATTACTTTTAAACGTTGAACCTTAACATGAGATGTATTTAAATGGTCTATCAAATAAATCTTGCATCCATACCACCACCGTTGAACCTTAACATGAGATGTATTTAAATAATTATCTGTTATTTTTTGTTCTTTCAATTTTCCACGTTGAACCTTAACATGAGATGTATTTAAATAAGTAATATTAAAGTAATAAGTAAAAATAATAATTCGTTGAACCTTAACATGAGATGTATTTAAATTATTGAAAGGTGGTGAGATGTTGGGATTATTTAGGTTGAACCTTAACATGAGATGTATTTAAATTACTTTGAACTTTGGTGAATATGCAAGTCCAAGCTTGTTGAACCTTAACATGAGATGTATTTAAATTTTATATTAGCAAACGCTATATCCATGTACCTCTGAGTTGAACCTTAACATGAGATGTATTTAAATAATGAACTAATAGGTGTTGGCGAATTTGGAGCAAGAGGTTGAACCTTAACATGAGATGTATTTAAATACTTAATAGATATCATATAAAAGATTATATAGATGAGTTGAACCTTAACATGAGATGTATTTAAATATGCCCTCTGCTGCTTCGCTTGCACTAAATGCTGTGTTGAACCTTAACATGAGATGTATTTAAATGTATTAGTTTCAATGCGAGAATTTATTGCAATAGTCGTTGAACCTTAACATGAGATGTATTTAAATAAGGGTATAGAATCACTTTTATCTTTTAAATGTATTGTTGAACCTTAACATGAGATGTATTTAAATTCCCTATACAGAAGCATAACCACGTCGGCATTTTGTTGAACCTTAACATGAGATGTATTTAAATACGTCTTGAGTAAATATTTCGCTTAGGCTTGCCACTGTTGAACCTTAACATGAGATGTATTTAAATAGAAGTTTTGGGAGAATTGGCACCCGATTAAAAAGGTTGAACCTTAACATGAGATGTATTTAAATTATAAGAATTGTTCCCATACCCGATAGTATATTTAAGTTGAACCTTAACATGAGATGTATTTAAATATTTTCTCCCTCCTTCTTTGTAACTCTCATACAATCGGCTGAACCTTAACATAAGATTAGTTTAAAAAATATTTTGGAATTATATTAAATTTTATGCCGTCGACCATGAATAGAGTAAAAATTACCGGAGGTCGACGATTTTTATGTTTGCAGTTAATTAGCCGCCTGAGATTAATTTCTAAAACTTTTGTAGAAATATTTCTGAATATTGCATTTTTCTAGATGCTGATGTATTCTATATTTGATGGGATTTTAGACTACCTATAAGGAATTGAAACTTGTAAATGACTTAGACCAGGCAAATTGGTGTTTTAGGATTTTAGACTACCTATAAGGAATTGAAACATAAATACTACAACAATTGTGAGCAATTCGTTGACGGATTTTAGACTACCTATAAGGAATTGAAACGGATCTCCAAAACGGATACCACGAGGCTCCTTCCAGATTTTAGACTACCTATAAGGAATTGAAACTCTAATGTAACTCACAAAATTATAATGAGATATTCTTGATTTTAGACTACCTATAAGGAATTGAAACTACGCCATGTCTCTATCCATTTCTACATAGAAACATGGATTTTAGACTACCTATAAGGAATTGAAACAATTCATTTTCTCTTTGGTATGGGTCTGTAGTAAAGGATTTTAGACTACCTATAAGGAATTGAAACTAATACATCACCTCATGCACATCTATTGGAATATGGGCGATTTTAGACTACCTATAAGGAATTGAAACTGGTTACGTATTGCAGCAAATGTAAAAATAGAGAAAAGATTTTAGACTACCTATAAGGAATTGAAACGCTCCTAAACCATTCCAATTTAACGTAGCTGCTCCTGATTTTAGACTACCTATAAGGAATTGAAACATAAACAGGGCATACGGACTACTGTTGGATACGGCGGGATTTTAGACTACCTATAAGGAATTGAAACTTGCCGTTTGCCCTGATACTTTGTTTGCCTGGTACATTGATTTTAGACTACCTATAAGGAATTGAAACAAATGTCACCTAGATCGATGATATTTGTGACTGCACTTGGATTTTAGACTACCTATAAGGAATTGAAACTAGGGTTTATAGTAGGAATAATTTCATTAGCAATAAAGATTTTAGACTACCTATAAGGAATTGAAACAATCCAGATGACCCTGTTGCAAAATTGGCTGAAAAAAGATTTTAGACTACCTATAAGGAATTGAAACTAAGCCCAGACAGCCCTATTTCAACACCTACATGCAGATTTTAGACTACCTATAAGGAATTGAAACAATAAAATACTTAATGCGTTTAATAGTGGTTCTATGAAGATTTTAGACTACCTATAAGGAATTGAAACAAGACTTGGAAAACAAGTTATTGGGTTGGGATAAGGAGATTTTAGACTACCTATAAGGAATTGAAACAACTCAAATAAGTTCCTCCTTTCTAGCAAAATAAAAGAGATTTTAGACTACCTATAAGGAATTGAAACTCTGGAATAAGAGTAGCTTTTGACCTTACATGCACAGATTTTAGACTACCTATAAGGAATTGAAACAGGACAGCAGAACAACCCAGACGGGAGATAAGGCAATGATTTTAGACTACCTATAAGGAATTGAAACACAAAATAGATGAAGATATAAAAATAAATTTTTTGGATTTTAGACTACCTATAAGGAATTGAAACCCAGTATTGATGAGTATCATGCGCATAGAGATAACCGATTTTAGACTACCTATAAGGAATTGAAACCCAGATACGAAGTAGACTTGGAATTTCACGGATTTGATTTTAGACTACCTATAAGGAATTGAAACTGGAGCACAGAGCAGATGACTTGAAGAACTATATTTAGATTTTAGACTACCTATAAGGAATTGAAACTGTCATAATCAGACAGCAATAATTGCCACATAAAATTAGATTTTAGACTACCTATAAGGAATTGAAACTGGCAATGGTGGCGGCCTTCTCTGCGGGTGGCACGGATTTTAGACTACCTATAAGGAATTGAAACATAAAGCAAGCGGCAGAACCAAACACATTGGAATTAGATTTTAGACTACCTATAAGGAATTGAAACCGAACTAAACAATAGCACTCAAAATGTCATACCAGGATTTTAGACTACCTATAAGGAATTGAAACTAAATATATGTGGAACCCTGGATATAAAAGGGTTGTCAGATTTTAGACTACCTATAAGGAATTGAAACCGGTCAAGTCATTGTAATCCACAACTCCAGCTGTACTGATTTTAGACTACCTATAAGGAATTGAAACTTTTATTGAAACTGGAAAAAACATTTTTGAAAATATGATTTTAGACTACCTATAAGGAATTGAAACCCAATATGAAGGAATAGAAAGTGCTTACGGTGATGGATTTTAGACTACCTATAAGGAATTGAAACATGCATTAGATATTTCTTCCTCTACTCTGCCTATCTTAGATTTTAGACTACCTATAAGGAATTGAAACTTGCATCTACAGTGGATAGTTCAACCAATTTACCATCTGATTTTAGACTACCTATAAGGAATTGAAACATAAAGGTGTTGCTATCTTTGATAATGAAGAAGAAGGATTTTAGACTACCTATAAGGAATTGAAACCCCTCATAAAGCCTGTAGTCTGATTTATAATACTCGATTTTAGACTACCTATAAGGAATTGAAACTGGGAAACAACCGTTGCAGTTTCCCAACGTAGTTAGGATTTTAGACTACCTATAAGGAATTGAAACCAGGATCTACAGCTACCTCTTGCTCTCTATCAGACTCCGATTTTAGACTACCTATAAGGAATTGAAACAGGATAAGAATTTTCTAGCAGATTTCTTCGTAGTAGGATTTTAGACTACCTATAAGGAATTGAAACCAAAAACACTTCCTAAAATGGGTAAAGGTATTGGTGGATTTTAGACTACCTATAAGGAATTGAAACAAGTTAGATATGGAATATTGTCTAGATGGAGCATAGATTTTAGACTACCTATAAGGAATTGAAACAAGTACTTGATGCTATGACTGAAAGCACTGGTGCCGATTTTAGACTACCTATAAGGAATTGAAACCTGCATACAGTTTCAAAATCTTTTAATCCAGTACCTATGATTTTAGACTACCTATAAGGAATTGAAACCTATCTGCAAGCTGACCGCATATATGCCGCTATCCAAGATTTTAGACTACCTATGAGGAATTGAAACTCATATATTGAGGGAATGAGTATTTTTGTAGTCATTATTACATTGCTTTTTTACAACTGTGAACTACCACCACCTATAGAAGTGGATGGCTTCTTAGTCAATATTCCTAATGGAACAAGTTTACCTAAGCTCTAAAGGTCGAACCAACCTCAGTGTATTACCAAAATTATATGGCTAATTTCAGCAGATTTTTGCTGGCGTTTATATCCCTGTCATGGTGTGTGCTGCATTTAGGACAGGTCCATTCCCTGAGTGCAAGATTTTTTACTTCTCTATTCTTATATCCACAAACTGAACATAATTGACTACTTGCATAATTACCGGGTGCCACTATTATTTTTCTGCCATACCATCCAGCCTTGTATTCCAGCATTCTTCTGAATTCACTCCAGCTTGCTTCGCTTATTGCCTTTGCCAGCCTGTGATTCTGCTGCATATTCTTAACTTTCAAGTCCTCAATAACTATAGATTGGTTTTCTCTGATTAGTTTTATTGATAACTTATTTAAGAAGTCTGCCCTTTGATTCACTATCTTCTCGTGTAATTTAGATGATTTTAACCTAGCTTTTTTTCTGTTATTACTGCCTTTTTTCTTCCTTGACAGGTCCCTTTGAAGTTTGACAAGCCTTCTCTCTGATTTTGTCAGATATTTTGGGTTGGCCTCTCTATATCCATCTGAACATATTGCAAATTCTTTTAGCCCCATATCTATTCCTATTTTTTTACTTACTTCAGACAGCTTTTTAATCTCACAATTAACCAGTATAGATATAAAATATTTGCCACTCGAAGCCTGGGATACAGTACATGATTTAATTATTCCGTTGAATTCTCTATGCTGTTTTATCTTTATCATGGATTTTAATTTAGGTAATTTAATATGTTCATCTTTGATATAAACTGTTCCATTTTGATTATTGGTTGTATAATTGTTATAGTTACTTTTCTTACTTTTGAATTTAGGGAAACCTATTGATTTATCTCTAAAGAAATTTTTATATGCTTTATTTAGATCCATTTGAGCATTTGCCAGAGCAAGACTGTCAACTTCTTTAAGCCATTCAAATTCTTTTTTATACTGTGCCGGGGTAGGATACTTAATCTTTTTAATATCCAAATCTTTGTTTTCCTTGTATGATTTAATTCTATCAGCCAGCATTTTGTTATATATAAATCTGACACAGCCAAAAGTTCCAGCAAAATACAATTTTTGTTCTTTGTTCGGGTAAATCCTGTATTTATAAGCTTTTAACACATTTTCACCTCATTTCATTCCTTGATTTTCAATGTACTCCTTAACTATATCAATTGGAACACCACCAGTTGTTATAAGGCAATAACTTTTACTCCAGAAGTACTCTTTCCATAATTGTTTTTTTATTGATGGGAACTCCTTTTTTATAAGTCTGCTGCTGGCACTCTTATAAGCATTTATAAATTTTGATATATTTGTATTTGGTGATCCTCTAAACAAAAGGTGTACATGGTCTTTATCATGATTCCATTCGCATAAAGTAATATTGTATTTAGGGCATATATACTCAAATATTCCCTTTAGCCTATTTGATATTTTATCATTTATTACTTTTCTCCTATATTTAACAACCAATACCAAATGATAATTTAGCAAAAATACTGAATGATTATTTGTATCTAAATCCATTTATTTTACCTCATTTATATATTTACCACTGATTTTAGAATACATCATATATAATAATTCGTCAAGTAGTTATTATTTTAGGCATCGAACCTAAAATAACAAGGACTATTCATCTCCAACTTATAGAAGATAGGAGAATTACGCCCTTTTTGTCAAAATTATTAAAATATTTAGGTTTCATATGAATCAAAATATCTATAATCCAATACATTGACTGCTTACTTTACATCGGTATCATCAATCTCCGATGTTTAAATTTTATTCAATTTCATATTGTAGATACTATGTCAATAATTTATATCTTTATTTTTTTTTCATATAAGTAAAATATTCCTTTTCTAAGATTTATTTTTCCTACCCTCTTATAGCCATTTTTATCATACAATTTTAAGGCAATCGGATTTAAGGAAAAAGCATCTAATCTTATAGATTTTATATTTTTCTTCTTTAACATTCTCTCAATCAACATGAGGGTACATTTGCCAATTCCCTGATGTTGAAAATCTGGATTAACACATAATCTATGAATTATAACAAAAGGATCTCCTTCATACCTCCAGTTTCCATTTTTATACTCTTCATTGCATTCTTGATTTATAACAACCACAAATGCTATTCTGTCATTAATTTTTCCTAAAAACATTTGACTTTTTAGAATATCTTCTTTTAAAATCTCTCTATCTGGATATATAATATCCCATTGATCAATTCCATTGTCATTCATTACTCGAATAGCAGCTTTAAAAATTTTTACTACATCGGCCAAATCCTGTATGACCGCTTTTCTTAATATCAATTCTGTACTCATTCAATACCAAATCCTTTATGCGCTCACATCAAAATTTGTTCCAAGATTCGTGTCTTGAATCTGGTCGATACTCTCTATAATCTGCTGAGCATTTTTCTGTCCATTATCCAATATTTTTTTTGTTAAAGCTGTACTTACCGCAGTTGACACATTTAACTGGCTCATAGCCATCGACAATTTAGGTATATCCATATTTTCACCTTCCTTCGTTTTATTTAAAAAAACGCTATCTTTTCAATTTAAACTACCAGCTGATAAATAACAAAATTATCATCACAATTTTATCATACAAATTCATCTATGTCATTTACCTTTTTAGTAAAATCATTCTCTAAAGATATTTTTCTTCCACCTACTTCATCATTTGCATTCTTTCCATTTTCAATATATTTTAATTTTTCATTTAAGCCATTTACATCTTTTATAGATCCTTCTATATTGTCATACAATTTTCCAATTTTAGATTGTATACCATTGGCTTTACCCATATTTAATGCTGCTTCAGCTCTTTCTCTTTTTGCCATGCTGTAGTTTTCCATATTTTCATCAAAATCAGCATCAGATTTCAATACATTTGAATTTCCAATCAATTTTTTCTTTATGGAATTTATGGTTTTCAACTGATTATAGGTATTTGACACATTTAAAATCAATGTATCTTTTGAAAGTTTGAGTTTATCCTCCCCATCTACATCCGATACATTTAAACTTGACTGATCCTTAATCTTCGACTTAGAGTTATCCTCATTGCTTATTTGAGACATCTGTATCTGCTGAATTTGGGCTTCTATACTCTGAATCTGCTCCTGTAAAGGTTCCATGAGCTCCTGTTTTGTCTTTACATCCATATCACCATTTTTTATGCTGTCTATCTGCTTTTGAATGGATGACTCCTGACTGCGAAGTGCCTTTATCTGATCGTCACTGGAATTATCCTTTTTGCCGCTCACTGCATTATGTACCCCAATGGAAAAAATTGAACTTATCACAGTTATACATCTCCTTATAAAAATCTCCAGTTATATTATCGTAGTTCCACTAAAAATACTTAGTTTTAATCCAGTGTCCCAACAACTTTATTCAATTTAAACAGAGCATTTGGATCAATTTTCAGAGTAGTGTCTTTTTCGCCCGAACCGCCATAAACAAATGAGAATTTAAGAAGTTTTCTATCTATTATGCAGGGCAGTGAAATTCCAAGCATAGGAACATTGCCCACTGAAAATCCTGTTACGGACTTAACCTCCTCTTTGGTCGCCAATCTTACATTTTTACAGCCCAATAAATGCTTTATGTCTTTAAAATTAACATGGCCTCTTTCTCCTGAAACAATCAATACATGAAAACCCACTGCAGTATATATTATAAGAGTCGGTGCTATTTGGTCAATATCAATTTTAAAATAATCCGCACCTTCTTTTGCAGTACGGATAGGTACATCATTATGAATCAATTCATATGAACAGCCGCTTTTTTTCAAAATCTCTCTTATATTCTCCATACTATTTCACCTCCTAATAAAAGTGTATTCTTTAGCCGACTATCTCTTCATTCCAGTATAAAGAGTTCCTCTCTAAAATAAATATTACAATAATCTGTGTGCTCATTATAAAAGTAAAGCCCTCTCTTACACCTTCATCAATTCAGTCTATAAACTGCAAAATCTCCTCCCTGTTTTTGCGAATTTTGCTGCGGAGTTTTGTATCTGCAGAGTAGCCCACACTTATTACGAGCCTTATCCTCTTAGCTGTTGGTATATCCAGCAGTTTCTTGAGCTTTTTCTCATTAAACCAGCCCATAATACAGGTGGACAATCCCTGCTCAGTGGCCGCAAGGCATAGATAAGCTGCTGCAATACCAATATCAATGGAGGAATAATCCTGATCTTTGACTGCTCCTCCAATTCGCGCTTTAATATCCCCTTTCTCCTCCAGTACAATGACAAAGGCAGGACATTTATCCGTAAATTTGTTCATACCTATATCCTGGAGACACTTTGCCACTTTAAAAGATAGTTCCCTATTATTAACAACTATGAATTTCCAGGGCTGCTCGTTACAAGCTGAAGGGGCAATTCGACACGCCTCTATGCAGGAAATTAATTTTTCCTTTTCAACCTGCTTATCCAGATAATTTCTGCAGCTCTCACGCTGTGCAATTAAATCAAAATAATTGGTCATAAATATACTCCTTTCAATGAAATTTAGTACTTTAATTGAAAATGCTTAATTCTAATACTTCTTCGCCTCTTCTCTTGTCATCCAAAAATGAATGCCCGTAGTAGAATCCATCCATCTATCCTCATTAAAATTTTCTACTTCTACCCACTCACCCACACGATAAACAAAATTTTCATCTACCAAAGACCAAGCTTCCTTGTAACTTTCCTCATAGTCGAAGCTTTTGATCGTAAGCACTTTTGCCCTGCTGCAGCGGCAAGAAGGTAAAGTAGCAGAACTGCGCTTTGCATCTGCCGGTATTAGAAGCTGTACCAAAAGATCATTAAAACACTTCTTATATCCAAGAAAGGCTCCCTTCTCTGGACAATGCAAGCGAAACCATTTTGTATTCTCATCTGAAATAATACCTTCCAATTTAGCATGCTCCAGTACTGCACCATATAAATTTGCACCTTCAATATTACAACCTGTCATATCTGCATATCGAAGCGCTGCGCATTCCAAATTTGCATGCCTAAAATTCGTCTTACGTGCGGTACATTCATCAAATAGTGCATTAAAAACACTGCTGTACTCTAGGCTTGCCTCATCAAACCTAATTTTATGAAATGCACTGAAAGAAAAATCAATATTAGATAAATCCAAGTTTGTAAAATCCATATTAAAAAGCTCTATCTCTTTTAAAACAAGCCTTTCTTTCGCTCTCCTAGTTTTTAATATTTCTTTAAATTTCTCCTGCGATAATTTACGCATGATATTTTCCCTCCTTAAATCCTGAACAAATCGCTTTATGTTCATTTTGAATGGAATTCAATTGTGATACAATTATTCCTACCAATATAAGGGCACAACCTGTATATCCTCTACCGCTCATGTTCTCTCCAAGTAAGAGTACCCCTCCTACAGCGCCAAATACTGATTCCATACTTAATATAATAGCAGCATGAGATGGCTTAGCATTTTTCTGAGCTATCGCCTGCAAGGTATATGCCACACCAACTGATAAAAGACCACCATAAAGTATTGGAACCAAAGCCTGTGAAATGTCACTCAAAATAATATTTTCAAATATCAGAGCCATTATTAAACTTAAAAATGAACATACCGCAAATTGAGCACAACATAATTTCAGGGCATTTACCTTATCAGAAAAATAATCTATCATTAAAATATGTACAGCCCAGAATATTGCCCCTATAATTTCGAACAAGTCTCCATAACTTATACTGAAATTTTCATTTACGCTTAAAAGGTAAAGTCCAACAACTGCAAATACTACTCCAATCCACAAACTTTTTTCAATTTTATGTTTTAAAAATATGCTTATAATCGGCACAAAAACCATATAAAGTCCTGTAATAAAGCTTGCTTTTCCGGCAGTTGTGTAACTGAGACCAATTTGCTGTAGTGTTGAACCTGCAAAAAGGACTATGCCAACTAACGCACCAGGTAAAATTGATCTTTTAAGATTTATCTCAACATTATTTTTATAATTTCCGCTGTATTTCTTCTTTTCATTAAAATAGATAATTAATGGTATAAGCGAAATACTTCCCAGAGCAAACCTTGTCCCATTAAATGTGAAAGCTCCTACATATTGAGCACCTACCCTCTGTGCAACAAATGCAAATCCCCATATAGCCGAAGTAATTAATAAGAGTATATTAGCACTTAATCTTTTATTGTTCATTTTACCATCCTTTTCTAAATTAAAGTTTCTACGTAATACTTTGCAATTGGAAATTAAATGCCAAAATCATAAAGTGACATCTTCTCTGCCATAATTGCTCATTTCTTTATTTTGCTGTTTCATCATTTAAGTATCAATATAATTTTTATATACACTTATATTAAAAATTATATCAAAAAATTACTACAGGAACACATATCCTATAGTAATTTTTAAATTAATATTTATTCCATAAAGCTCCCCCTTTTTAATCTGGAAAGCTTTTTAACTGCTTGTACTTTTTGTAGCTTGATTTATGTACTTATCTAATTTTTGACTTGCCCTTAATATTTCATTATAGTCCGCTTCTTTTTCAATTAATTTATGTAACCTTTCTCTCAAATCGTTTACTTTATCATCTATCACGTAATTTCCAACCCACCTTTCTCATAAATAACAAATTAAAATTTATCATTCACCATAGCATTTCAATAAACCGCTAATATTTTATAATTTAAAACACTTCTAAATTATATCATAAAAATCGCTCATTGTAGACTATAGTATGCAGACAAATTGCAACATTTTTTTTAGAATTATATTTAAGAGGTGGTTTACGTGACATTAGAAAATGCACTTGCTATAACTTTAAAAAACCGCAGAATAAAATGTGGATTATCTCAAGAGGATCTTGCTCATAAATGTAATATTGACAGAACTTATATCAGCATGATTGAGTGCGAAAAGCGAAATCCTACTTTAAACACAATTTTTAAAATCTGCAAAAGTTTAAATATAAAAGCCAGTGATTTTATTTCAAGTATCGAAAAAACAATGGAGGACAATTAAAAAAACAATACTATTTTCTCGCCAACTTGATTCATATTTATAAATAAATTGAATGAGTTAAAAGGTCTCATCTTAAAAAGATGGGGCCTTCATTAATCTTTCGTATTTAAATAATATTATTGACATGTTTATAACTAATTGTTCTATATCTATTCTAACGGTTCATTTAAATTTCGGATACCAGATTCATCTAAAATGTCGGTTATGTCTTTCCGCCTGTTTAGAGAATAAATATGAAGTCCGTTTATTCCTGCATTTATGAATCTATAAATTTGCTTTACCGTATATTCTTTTCCTGCTTTTTTAAAATCCTCTGGATTATCACCATATCTTGCAATTATTTCTGCCAATTCTCTTGGAATCGCACTGCCATTAGAAACTGTCATGCGAATGATAGGATCTTTTGAAAGTACCGGCATTACCCCCACATCGATTGGCAGTAAAATACCTGATTTTCGAATTTTCTCAGCCCACCATTTATACTGATCTACATCATGGCACAATTGAGTCATTATATAATCGGCACCTGCATCCTGCTTCACGCGAAGATGGGCAATATCCTCTTCAAAAGAGTCCGCTTGAAAATGCTTTTCTGGATTACCTGCTACAGCAATACAAAATTCAGGAAAATTTTTCTTAATAAATGCAACTAATTCATTTGCATAATCAAAATCACCCCTCGTTCCTTCCCAGCCCTTTGGGAAATCACCGCGTAATGCCAAAATGTGATCAATGCCCATATCCAAATACGTCTGCAGACTTTTTTTTATGTCTTTTTTTGTATTGCCAATACATGTAAAATGAGTTACAGGAATAGTCCTTCCACTTTTTTTAATAGCCCTGCAAACTTCAACATTCCGCCCTGCATTTGTTCCACCAGCACCATAAGTACAACTAATAAAATCAGGATTAAAAACATAAAGATGTTCTAAGGTGTCTAAAAGATTATCCATAGGCTGATCCATTTTAGGCGGAAATACTTCAAAGGAAAAGCTCATTTTTTGCTTCATAATTTCAGATATTTTCATATTTAACCCTTCAATCATAATTTTTTATTCATCTCAGCAAAATAATAGACATTTTATCTATCATCTCCTCGTTAATTGAATACTTTTCAATACATTGTCAACAGTACAAAACATACATATATAACCAAATATGTAGATTTATTTTATCATATGTTCGTATCTTTTACAAGATTATATATCATCCAATCCTTTAAACTTCTCTTGTATACAATTTTAACCAGGATTGCTCTTCCTCAGTTAAATAAGGTGCTAACTTCTGATACACAAGTTTATGATAACTATTTAAATACACCTTCTCATCGCGGCTAAGGTCTTCTGGGTCTATGGCATCCAAGTCAATTGGAGCATACGTTACAGGATCAAAGTACATGAATTGCCCGAATTCATTTTGAATTCCTTTTCTAACAATAAGTTCATTCTCTAATCGAATGCCATAAGAGCCGTCTATATAAATACCAGGCTCATCAGTTATCACCATACCTTCCTCCAATACATGAGTTTCATGCTTGGATGGTACAACATACCACCTGAAACCGCTGGGAGCCTCATGAATATTTAGCAAATAGCCAACACCATGGCCAGTTCCACATTTATAATCTATATCTAAACTCCAGATGGGTTCTCTAGCTAACACATCTAAATTGTAACCTTTGCATCCATATAAAAATCTAGCACGCGCCAGATTCATCATACTTCTGGCTACAACTGTGAAATGGTGTTTAAGCTCCTTGTTCACTTCACCAAGGACAAATGTTCTTGTGATATCCGTTGAACCTTCAAGATAGTTTCCACCAGTATCCGTTAAGAAGAAATATCCTTTTGTAAGTTCTACATCCGTTTCAGATGTAGAAGTATAGTGCATCATAGCTGCATGCTCCTTAAAAGCACAAATCGGTTCAAAACTTTGCCACAAGTAATTATCCTGCATTTTTCTGAACTCCTCCAATTTTTGAGAAGCACTGATTTCCGTGATTTTTATTTTTCCTATATTTGTTTTTAACCAGTGCATGAATTTCGTAATAGCAACTCCGTCTTTAACGTGAGCTTTTTCAATATTGGCAAGTTCCACAGAATTTTTAATGGATTTGAACAGAACAGTAGGATTATCCACTTTTATTTTTTTAGTATGAACTGGAATATTCTTATACAGTGCATAATTGATACGATCTGGATCTATAAGCACCGTGTCTTCAGTCTTAAAGCTCTTGACATATTCATAAATATCGTTGTAGGGCTTTAACACTACATTATCTCTATCTAAAGATTCTTTAACTTTAGCATCAATCCGGCTTTCCTCAATAAACAAATATACTTTTTCCATGGAAACAACAGCATAGCAGAGAACCAATGGTGAATACATAACGTCATTTCCACGTATATTAAGTAGCCATGCAATATCATCCAAAGTTGTGATCACATGGTAATTTGCCCCTGCTTCTTTCATTGTGTTTCTCAGTCTGCACAATTTGGATGCTGTGCTTTCACCAGAATACTTTTCTTCGAGAAGGAAAACAGGTTCATTTGCCAATTTAGGACGATTTCCCCATATTTGGCCAACAAGATCACAGTTATATTCCACCGATACATTCTTATCAGCAAGCTTCTGGATCAATTCCTCTCCCTCTTGTACGGGAATAAGACGGCCATCAAATCCCAGCTTCCCATTATTGGGCATTTCAGCTTCCAAATATTCAAATACGGTAGGCACGCCTGGATTACCCATTTTAAAGAGCTTGATTCCACTACCTTTAAGTTGATACTCAGCTTGCAGAAAAAACCTTCCATCAGTCCAAAGTCCTGCTTCATCCCTTGTAATGACAACTGTTCCAGCATCGCCCGTAAACCCTGATACATAGGCCCTTGCCTTAAAAAATTCTCCTACATACTCACTTTGATGATTATCTGAAGATGGAATGATATAAGCATCTAATCCATTTTCTTTCATAAGTACCCTAAGTTTTGAAATCACTTCTTTTTTGTTTCCACTCATGTTTATTACTCCCTTTCATTTTATAATTTGCTGTCAAAGCAGATTGATTCATTATAAAATCATTTAACATTAGCAGCAAAAACTAGAAAAGTTTTTGCTGCTAAAAGATTACAATTATATCACAACAGTTATCTCACTGTAATAGAAAATTAATCATTCTCATTCAGCCATCTGTTAAGCACTTTTATATATTTCTCATTCTCTTCTACAAAGGGCATATGACGGCTGAATTCAAATAATTCCCACTTTGAATTCGGAATCTTATCATACATCGTCTTTGCAATAAGTGGAGAGCAGAGATCAAGAAGACCGCTGATAATTAAGCAAGGCTCTTGAATATCTTCAATTTGTTCCATAAAATCAAAGTCTTTTAATGTACCTGTTGGAGTGAATTCATTTTGTCCCCATGCAGTTATATAAGACTCTGTCCCGGTAACTTTTGGACGCTTTAAACACTCTGGTGAATCCGGACCTACTGGATCTGCACAGTAACGTCGCATGAATTCTGCTTCTGCATCCTTATACTCCTTTGATGAATAATCGCCGGATTCTTCTGCTTCTGCAATAGCATCCTGCATTTTTTGTGGAAGATACGTGACCCTTCTACGCTGTTCTTTTTCCCACAATGAGGCAGATGGTAGAGTGCTGGATAGTATATAACTTTTAATTCCCTTCGGTTTGTATTCACAAGCATATTGAATTGCCTGCATTCCACCCCAAGATTGTCCTAATAAATGGATTTCATCTAGGGATAAGTACTTACGCAGTTGGATTAATTCTTCAATCCATGTCTTTGCACACCACAAATCAGGGCGTGAGGGTGTTGCAGACAATCCGCATCCCAGCTGGTCATACATGATAATTGCACGCCCATCTTCTGCCAACTTGTCGAGCATTTCAAAGTAATTATGAGTGGAGCCGGGACCGCCGTGCAATAAAAGCAGCGGTTTTTTATTTCCTGTACATTCACCTACTATACGATAATAAGTTTTATATTCTAAATAGGGCATATAGCCTTCAGTAATCTTCATAAATAACCTCCTTACAATCTATTTGCATTGACGATACTTCATTGATTTCAGTGTTCTGTTCACTCTTTTTGCATTCATATTATTGCCTTCCAATAATTAATTCATTAGCTAACCTGATTACTTGATTCCTCGTCTTTTATAACCAGACTGTTCAATTTTTTATCTAATGACCAAAGAATAATACCAGCTGTAATAGCAATAGCTGCAATTATGAAGTATGTGGGAGCAAATTTAAATTTCAATGTAAATTCATATATCCATCCATAAGATTTTGCTGCAAAGAACACAGCAAGTACCCAAACACTCATCATACTGGATAATAATCTAGGTGGAGAAAATTTACTGATGAATGAGTTTCCCAGCGGTGAAAATACCATTTCACCAAAAGACAATACAACACCAAATGCAACAATCCACCCAAGCGATGCAAGATGTCCTCCTCTTGTAACATCAGCCATTGCAAATATTACATAGGATAATCCCAATAACAACATTCCCAAAGCAGTTTTCTTGAACATGCTCAAATCCCCTTGAGGTCTTCTGGCTAATTTTGCCCACAATCCAGCAAGAACCGGCCCCAGCGTGATACACATCAATCCATTTAATGAATCGAACCAAGATGTTGGAACCTGGAAACTACCTATCATCCAGTTGGCAGCTGCATGGTCTCCGCCCCAGTAGAAGTATACAGGCATATACGCCAGATACCAGAATACCCAGAATATTACAGAAAAGAAAGATACCAGAATTATGGCAGCCACTCTTTTCTTTTCTATTGTTGTAAGAGGTTTCTTCTCTTCTGCAGGTTTATTTTCCTTTTTCTCTTTACGTTCATCAACTTTGAACGGCCTTTTGCCTGCTTCCCCCAGGAATCTCCACCCGAAAATAAACCAGACAGCATCAAGAAACATCATTATGGCACAAATCAGGAAACAAAAAGTATAACCTTTACTTCCTGCAAGTACACCTATAATTGTAGTACCGATAAAAGAGCCAATGTTGACAAAAGAATATTGAATAGAAAATGCGGAATCCAGCTGTTTTGGGTCATTAAATAGTCTTCCTGTAATAGCGTTGGTCTGGCACTTGAACAATCCGGTGCCAATAGATACCAAAACAATCATAATGTTGATCATGGCGGCACTTGAAGCCTGCCATCCAACCAGATAGCCTGCCCCCATCAAAATCATTCCAATTGGAACAAGGTATCTGGCGCCTATTAGACGGTCAGATATAAATCCCCCAATTAATGGGGCAAGATAAGTGAAGGCAACTAGGTTTGCAGACATCTTTGCTGCATCGGCAGTGGTAAGACCGAGCCCTCCACTAGCTACAGCGGTGGCCACAAATATTGTGAGCAGCCATTTTGCCGAATAGAATGAAAACCTTTCCAATGTGAAGGCAAATGAACATACATAAAATCCAAATGGCCTTCTTTTTGCGTTTTCCATTTCTTATCCCTCCTATAAAAAATTAAATAATGGATATATAATTCTAAAGAATCAGAATACATTTTTATTATACACTATTTATAAACTTTTTTGTGTAACTTTACAGTATTAGTATAATAATTATTTTTTTAAGCTCTCATATTTTACTAGTTCAACTTCTATAAGCCCTTTTTTTAGGCATAATATCTTATTTTGCTTAATTCATATACATCTCTCTACAAATTTTATACATATAAAAAATAAATTAAATATGTTCGAACTTTTTATAGATCATTGTCAAATTTGTTCAAACTTGTTATTTACACAGACGTTCCTCGCAATTTGTTCAATCAAGTATTGAACAGGAGTTATTAGTCAACATTTTGTGTAACGAATATTTTATTCCAAATCTAGATACGTTGACCAATAAAAGTTATTAAAAAAAATAAACATAGATATCCACCACATAATATAGTAGCTATCTATGTTTATATTGTATAAAATCTACGTAGGGTCTCCTCAAAATATAAAATCACTCATTTAAAAGTCAACTTTTTTACCCTCATATATATACTGGAACAACTTTTTCATCTCTTCTTCAGTTATCTTTGCAGGGTTAGCTCCAGTGCAGGCATCTTCCATGGCGTTATGAGATATTCTATCCAAATTATCCTTGAAATCACTTTCGCTTATTCCATAATCCTTTAATGTAAGGGGAATATTCATTTTTCTATTCATATTTTTAATCATATCAGTAAGGGAATCTGTGAGTTCCTCCTCAGTATCTCCAGAAAGTTTAAGAAGTCTAGCTATTTCTGCATATCTTTCAGGGCATGCATCCTTATTGAAATCTATCACATATGGCAGAAATATGGCATTGGCACATCCATGTGGTATGTGAAATACAGCACCGGTCTTATGGGCCATGCTATGGGTTATCCCCAGAAGTGCATTCGAAAACGCCATGCCAGCCAGACACTGAGCTATGTGCATATGACCCCTGGCTTCCATATTTCCTTTATAGGATTTCAATAAGTATTTGTTAATCATCTCTATAGCATGAAGTGCAAGTGGATCCGAAAAATCAGAATGTAAGCTTGCTACATAAGCTTCTATTGCATGGGTCAATGCATCCATTCCAGTATATGCCACAAGTTTCTTAGGCATGGTCTCTGCAAGTGCCGGATCTATTATAGCTATATCAGGAGTTAAATTAAAATCCGCCATAGGGTATTTTATCTGCGTCTTGTAATCAGTTATCACAGCAAAAGAGGTCACTTCGGTAGCCGTTCCGCTGGTAGAAGGTATGGCTATAAATTTTGCCTTTTTCCTCAGCTTAGGTATTCCAAAAGGAACTACTGCCTCTTCAAATGTAAAGTCGGGATATTCATAAAACACCCACATGGCCTTGGCTGCATCAATAGGCGAACCTCCGCCCATTGCTATTATCCAATCAGGCCCATATTCCCTCATAATTTTGGCACCTTCCATAACGGACTCAACAGATGGATCCGGTTTAATTCCCTCAATTAGCTTGAACTCAATATTGGCATCTTTTAAATAGGATTCAACTCTATCCAGAAATCCAAACCTTTTCATGGAGCCTCCACCTACGACAATTACAGCTCTATGGCCCTCCAGATCTTTTAAATGTTCTAAAGAATTTTTACCAAAGTAAACATCTCTCGGTATTGTGAATCTTTCCATTTTCTAATTCCTCCTTATCAATACTATAATTTAATTTTTATTTCAAGTAAATAAAACTACGCCCTCCATATCAATACATTCCCAATTTATTTTTAGATATATTTATAAATATATTCTTAGCAACTCAAGAGCTGCAGGTATCAATTTATTTGCAGTTTCTCTTGCAACTTCATAACCCACCTCGGTAAAACCAGTAAAAACAAGTTTGCTGAAACCTTTATGTTTATGTGATGCATCAACAGTTCTATCTACATCAAAAATCACTTCTTAAATATTTGACGTCTTTATGATATATGATATTACTGTTTGAATACAATGTCAATAAAAACTTTCAATTGTTATAATTTTGGCAATATATTGATTAATTATTCACTAATAATAAGACTCAATTATTTATTTCTTTTTAATTTCTATATTAGCTATAACACAGGATATCTCAATGATTTTCATATTTAGTTAATTTTTTATTCAAAATCTTATCATAATTCTAAGTATCAATTAAACTTATTTTGTTTTTAAATAGATATATAATAGATAATTTTTAAATTCATTTTTCCTAAGTTTTGACTAATTTTTGACTAATCACATTCATAAATAAATATATTAATATATATAATAGTATTTTTGGGGGATTCTATCAAGACATATATGACTACGTGAAGCAAAAGAATATAGTTAACGTATTCTAAGTGCTAAATACACTAAGAATACTGTTAATAAAGTTCAGATGGAGAAAATCATTCCTTATAAGCAAACTCCATCTGAACCTAAGAATCACTTGTCCAAACTGTTCTCCAGTATTTTTACTTATTAATCTAGAAAGCTCTGTTATCATTACTTCTCTTCTTTAATATAGCTAATCCATTCCTTTTTAAGTTCCCATAATGCTGCCTGCATAGTTCCTACATGCATAATTCCCGATTTCACCAGTTTATCATACTTAAACAAATTATCCCAACTTTTTTTTACTTTCAATTTCAAATTTGGATAAAAAGGTTTGGTAAATATATCTGACTCAATGGAAATATTTTGCTTTGCAAGCATACACTCATACTCTTTTCCATCTTCTTTACTGACAGATAAATATTTTAGATTTAAAATCTTGTTCCAATCTTCAATTTTAAAAAAAATAATTTTTTCGATAGGAACATTCAAACAAAGCAAATAATTGCCCGGATACCATCCAGCATAGTCTATTTCAGTAAATGTCCAAAATGGATACTCGGCATGTTCAGGCTTCTCTACAATATTCCGCGCTTTGCTTATATACCAATCGTATGCTTCCAAAAATATTTGGGAAACTTCCTGATACTTTTTTACAATATACTCTCTTTTTACATGACATATCTTTTGTTCCATCAATGATTTGACAACCACCGAACTCTGGGAAGTATACAGTATCACTTTATTATTTTTTGCACCCATTCTCTTTTCACCTCCCAGATTGTGCCCTGCTTTAAATCTGACAACGAATAGGAATTGTCAAATAATCTATCCCAGCTTTTAATTATCTCATTTTTAAGATGAGGATAAAAACTGCTGATATACGCATTTGAGCAATTTGATATTCCATAATTTTTAAGTTTTTTATCATATTCATCTTCATCTTTTTTATCCAGTGGAACATACCATAAGTTAACTACTCTATCCCATTTTTCAGCATCCATTACAATAATCAAATCCCGCTCTACTAAGAGCTCTAATATAACCGTGCCGGGTGTATGCTGAAGCATAAAATCGGAAGTTATTGAAACCCAGACAGGATATTTTACATCCTCAGGCTTTGGAACTATTTTGCTTGCTTCTCTGGTATACCATGAATACACTTCAAAATAGTACTTTGCACAATCTTCCAGTTTATTTTCTATATACTCCCTCTTTACAACATACCTTCCTTCGTTTTTCAAAATATCAAGAATCCTCTCATTTTGTCTAGTCCATATCCTCACTTTTTCTTTCATAAAATCACCCTTTTACGCATACAGAATCATCGGAAAATATTAAAGATATAAACAGGGATAAAGCTATCTTTAATTTGTACTATTTAAATCCCTTCTTTACAAGTAAATCAACGGCATTTTTACTTTCTTCTTCACTTACCAAAACTACAGGACCGGTACAGCCCATACCACTTTCTGAATATATACCTTCCTTCCAAAGTGTCTTACATGCATTTTCAAGTTCAAGTATATCAATTCCTGGAATAGCATAGGTTACTACTTTTTTAGGCGGTATTTCAACTTCTTCTTCAGTAACTGCACCCTTATCCTTTTCAAGTATTTTTCCTACTATTTCTTTCAGCCCTGCTGCATTGGCATTTTTATACTCAATATCAGCAAGCTGCACCAGATTATTTTTTGCAGAAAGTGCACAATATTTTAATGCCTCACAAATTAATGGAGCTCCAGATGCTCTAGACACTATATTAATTACCTTATCATAACCTTCTCCTACTCCCGGGCCGTACCCGTATCCAGTAGTTTCATAATTTCCCCCTGTTGTAAATGATGCAAATATCTTTATAAGTAAATTACCCGTTAAAGAATCGCAAACCATGACATCTGGTGTTCCTGCCAAAAGGTCATTCCCCCTCATAACTGAACCTCCATCGGCTCTTAAGGACTCACTAAAGGTAAACTTGTATCCCCGGCTTTGCAGTTTCTTAAGTGCTCTCTCGACACCTCTGGCTCCATCTACATTTAATATGCCAACCTTGGGATCTTTGATACCACAGGTTTTTGCAACAGCTATTCCATTTATAGTGTTTTTGATCATTCCCTCAACTCTATGGGTAGCTGTTGTTCCTGTAGTCGTGGCAAGTATCATTTCTTTTCCCAGACCCGGGGTAACCACTTTCCCAACTGTAGAAACTCCTATAGGAAAGTCAAAATGCTGAGTGACACATCCATCTATTACTTTATTATCCAGCAATTCCAGCATTTTTTTATGCCCTTCTTCAGCATCTGCAACTTCAACTGTATCAAAATTCCCTTCAGTTTTAGGTCCTATAAGAACTATATCAAAGTCACCATATTTGCTCTTGGCAAGTTCTGCAGCTTTACTCATCTCGCTAATACCATGTTCTGAACCAAATGTGGTCAATCCAATTTTAACTCTTTTTCCAAAACTTCCATTTATTATTCCATCTGCTATTTCATCAAACACTTCTGCAATCACCTTTTTAGTTTGATCCACTTTGCTCCCTCCTTTTAGTTAGTAATTTTCTATTTCCCAATACTTTATTGAGTTCACCTTTTGACATAAATCAGCATGTATTATTCTTCAATCATTTGTGCCGCAAATTTCTTCAATCCTTCAGCTATCATACTTTTAATCTCTTCTTTTGAAACTTCAGCACTTTTATCCTCAACACCATTATTTTTTTCAACCAAAATTGAAATTCCATCAAATAAATTAGTCATTCTACCTAAAAACAAGCTCCCTTTTCCTATTAACATAAAATTATTTAATTTTCCGGATTTTATATGTTCAATGCCATGTCCAATTATAGGTACCCCTGACGGTATGTGTCCCTGTGTCGGTGCATATCCCTGATATCCATGTTCCTTTACAAAGTTGGGCAGCTCTTTTCTATCCAGCTGTTTATTTTTTACTGCAAGAGCTCCTATCATCTTATAGTTTTGAGTTGGAACATCTCCTGCTCCTGCAGGTTCAGTTATATCAGGTATCTGAAGTTCCGGTGCAAACTTATCAACATCAGTAATCTTCAGTCCATTTTTAGTCAGTGGATCCAAAACCAGTGCTTCCAGCACCGCCTGTGGTGCGGCACCATGCGATATGCTGTGCCTTCCAATAACATCTGTCCTCAATACAGGGCTTACACCATCATTTTCCGATATCAGTATCGCAAAACCTCCCAGGCAATCTTCTAAAACCGGCAATCCCTTTTTAACATGGTCCTTACCATTCATTCCAAGCTTAGCAGTGGAACCGCCGGCAAACACAATAACATTTTTATAGACTCCCGATTTGACCAGTGCCGCCGCAGCAACGATTGAATGTGAAGGCCCAGCACAAAAACCTCTCATATCCACACCAGTAGCACCCTTAATTCCTGCAATCTCACCGCAGGCTTTGGCTATATTTCCACCACCTCTTTGATTCATGTCTCCAATAGCCTCTTCTGAGCATTCAATCATATACTCCACTTCATTCACATCTATCCCCGAATTTTCAATTAAATGCATTAGAGCAAGAACTCCTGATGCTTTAACTGACAAATTTTCAACCATTATATGTGAAGTCAAGTTTTTATCAAATTCATGTGCCCTTTTTACACATCCTACAAGCTTGTCATTTAAATATAAACCCTCAGCTATGTGAGCTTCTGTTAATTTCTCTATGTCAGTTATAGGAACCCCTTTTTTTAATTCATCTGCTTTCTTACTTAAAAACGGACGTGCCTTAAACTTTTCTCTAATTGTTTCAGTAAAATCTTCTTCCAGTAAGACAAGATCAAATACGTCACTCAACTTGAGCAGCCCGTAGAATTCATCTTCAGGCATTATTTCTCCAAACTTGCCAAACCTCGATGCACCATCAACTTTTTCATTGTACCAGGGCCTTTTTCTTTCACTTAACTCTTCTGGAGTCACGTTTCCTATATAAGTTTGATTTGGCGCATAACTGACTACATCTTCAAATGATCTTAAGTGATTAGGAACTTCTTTTAAATACTCCGACTCCGGATTTGTTTCTCTTTCTAACGTTTGAGTAGTGCCATTATGTATTACCATATCTGGTGTGTTCACTAATACATATGCAGCATTTTTGATTACTGGAAAACTCATTAAAAAAACCCTCCCTAATAATTTGAATTAATTTATACTGGAAAACAGCATACATCTCTGCATGCCATTTTCTAGTAATTAAATAATGATATGGACTATTTGTTGTATTTTGAATAACTGTCTCTGACAGTTTTTACCTCGCTGATAATTTCATCCACGTCAAGGACCATCTCCATCATACCACACTGTTCATCGTAAACAGCCGGATCAAACTCTGCCTTGACTTCCGGTTCTACTGCATGATATACACCAAGACCTAATGCTATCCCTGCAAGCGGCCCTGCAAATGTTGGATCCCCTGCACTTACTGTTTCTGCTGAAAGTCCTGATGCTTCTGCCTCTGCTCCTCCTAAAATTACAACTACATTTTCTACTCCATATTTTTCTGTCAAATCTTTTACTCTCTGTTGGATCTCCAGATCCATAGCTCCCGCAGCTGTTCAAACGAAACATTCTGTAGAGGCAAATACAACCTCTGCTCCGGCTGACTTTGCGCAGGCTTCAATAGCCTGGCCGGGTATGCCGTCCCTGTCTCCTATTGCAATTACCTTTTTTCCTTCCAATAAGCTCATTGTCTTTCCCTCCTTAATTACATTAGATATTTACATTTTTTGTAATCATTGTCTCGATATTTGCTTTTGTGGCATCTTCCTTTATGACCTCTTCCAGCTTTTCTCCATCTTTATAGAGAACAATTGTGGGAAGGCCGAGTACTCTCTGGGAAATAGCCAGCCTTCTGGCCTTTGAAGTATTCAGTTTACAAAACTTCACCTGTTTGTCATATTTTTTTGATAGTTCTTCTACATCCGGCATTAATGCCTGGCAGGGTACGCAGCCATCTCCAAAGTAATCCACAAGCACATATCCCTTGGCTTCCAAAACTTCTTCTTTAAATGTATTTTTATCTAACATTAACATTTTAATATCACCCTCTATTCTTCAAAATTATTTTCTATATATTTCCCAGCCTGTACAGCTGCTATTGCTCCGTCTGCCGCAGCTGTAACTACCTGCCTCAGCGGTTTTTCCCTAATATCTCCGGCTGCAAATACTCCCTCAATATTGGTTTCCATCTTATCATTTGTTATAATATATCCCGCCTTGTTCATTTTAATTTTGTCCTTAAATAAACCATTAATAGGCAAATAGCCAACAAAAACAAATACTCCAAATGTGCCGTCGTCCTCGTCAGCAAAATACTCATTTGTTTCTCCAGTTTTCGTATTTTTAAATACAGCAGACTGCAGCAATCCATCACCTTTTAACTCTGTTATCACTGAATTCCACATTATTTCAATTTTGGGATTTTTAAAGGCTTTTTCCTGTATGGATTTTGCTGCCCTGAGTTCATCTCTTCTATGAACTATAGTGACCTTTCTGGCAAACCTCGTCAGATATATAGCTTCTTCAACAGCTGAATCACCACCTCCTACTACAAACACCTCTAAATCTTCGAAAAATTCTGCATCACAAGTTGCACAGTAAGATACACCTTTACCAATTAACTGGTTCTCCCCAGGACATCCAATATGCCTTGGAGTAGCTCCAGTTGCAATAATTACAGCTTTAGCCTGGTATTCTTCTTTAATTCCCTTTAGCTTTTTTATTTTTCCGCTAAAATCCACCTCTTTTATTTCATCTTTTTTTCTTTCTGCTCCAAAGCTCTCAACCTGCTCCTCCATTCTGGCAATCAGGCTGGGGCCGGTGGCCTTTTCTACTGAGCCCGGATAATTAGCTACTTCATCTGTAATTACAATCTGCCCACCCACTTTACTTCCTTCCAGTATCAAAGTTTTCATTCTAGCCCTTGCTGCATATAAAGCTGCAGAAAGTCCTGCAGGGCCAGAACCAATTATGACAATATCGTAGATATTATTCATGCTACACCTTCTTTTCTAATATTTCAGTAATATTTACCTACTATTGATGTAAATTACTTTTAATTCACTATTTTCAGATACTACTATTTCTTCTTTAAACTTTCTCTTGCCGAAGAGCCTTGTATATACTGTAGCACATGACGAGCATAATCAGCATGAATGGAAATGCAGCAGCAATAGAAGCTGTCTGAAGTGTCTTTATCGCAGCAGTGCCTCCTACTAGAACAAGCATTATTGTAACAGCTCCCTGGGCAATTCCCCAAAAACCGCATAATTTTTTACTTGGATTCAGGTCTCCTCCCGATGTCAACATACTCAGTACATAGGTCGCTGAATTAGCAGCTCCTGCAAAGGACGCGATGATCAGGATAATTGCCAACGGCGCAGTGATGAAATAGAGCGGCATATGCTGCAATGTTGCAAATAAGGCAGTCGAGATATTGGATTTAACAGCTAACTGGATGGCACCGTGTGACAATGCATCTAGATTAAACGCAGCTCCACCATAGATTGCAAGCCATATAAAGCAGAAACCAGAAGGCAGGAAGACTGATGCAAGTATGAATTCCCGAATAGTACGTCCTTTGGAAACACGTGCTATAAACTGACCTACAAATGCTGCCCAAGCAATATACCAAGCTCTGTAGAATACTGGCCAAGCTTTAGTCCATTCAATATTGCCCATCCACAGACTCTGTCCGACAAAGTTTTGAATATAATCACCCATAGTTTGAGTAAAAATATTTAGTATAAATACCATTCCGCCAAACAGGAAAATAAATACCATAAATCCAATTGAAAGCCATACCTTCACATTAGCAACAGCCTGCATAGCCTTATGCAGTCCGGATACGGTAGCCGCTGTGAATATCACTGTCATGATTGCGATAACAACAGCAGTCATACCAGGTGTCGCTTTAATTCCCCAGATATATTCTACTCCTGTGGCAATCTGATCAGCTCCTAGTCCCAAACTGGTCGCTACTCCAAACATCGTAGCAAATACCGCTATTATGTCGATGGCTTTACCTATAGGTCCGTGAATGCGCTCACCAAGTATTGGATAAAAAGCTGAGCTGATTAAGCATGGAAGGCCTTTGCGATACTGAAAATAGGCCAGAGCTAAACCACAAATCGCATAAATAACCCATACATGAATACCAAAATCATTAAATACAATTCGCATGGCATCATGCATAGCTTGCGGAGTCCCTGGTTGCCCCACAGGTGGTGACATATAATGAGTTATCGGTTCAGCAATCGCCCAGAAAACCATCCCTATGCCCATTCCTCCCCCAAATAGCATAGTAAACCACTGGAAGTTTGTAAATTCCGGTTTTTCATCATCCAACCCTAGTTTGATATTGCCAAAACGACTGAGAGCAATAACAAATAGAACTATTGTAAAGATAAACGCCGACATGAGATATAGCCAACCAAAATTAGTAGTTAGAAATGATAACACACCATTGGCTCCTTTGGCCATTTGAGAAGGCAGGATTATACTAAATGCTACAAATATCAGAGCTATGCCTGCAGAAACATATAAAACCGATCGATCTGTTGTTTTTTGTTCACTTGACATAATTAATTTTCCCCCTTGACAAAACCAATCCAAATAGGTCTCATCTACTTTAACAAGACCTATTCAGTTAACTGATTCAGATTTTTACTTTAAAGACAGTCGGTTCTTTAATGTCTGTCGCTAAAGCATCCAGTGCCACTCCTACCCTGTGATATCTAAGCTTCCACTGCTGCTCTTTTGAATCTGCCGGATTTCCAAGTGGATATGGTATAGATATAGTTGGCACTATTCTGTTTGAGCCAACCGTAGTTGCAACAGGAATCAGATTGCACATTTGAACTATGGGGAAACCTGCTCTTTCAATTTCTTTTACCATCGTTGCACCGCAACGTGTACAAGTTCCTCAGGTGGAGGTTAATATAACTCCATCTACTTTAGCTTCTTTTAAGTACTCCACAATTTCTTTGGCCATTCTGGCAGCCTCACCCTGTGTCGTACCTGTTCCTACAGTTGAATAAAAATATTCATGAAGTTTTCCTATTTTTCCTTCTTTTTCATATGCCCTCAAAGCATCCAGAGGAACTATGACATTTGGATCTGCATTAGCTGCAGCCGGGTCAAAACCTGCATGTATTGTTTTAAATACTCCTGCTTCCAGCCTATCCATTTTGGAATAGTCATACCTTCCCCACCTTGTAGCAGATGCAGATTGAATTCTGTCAGGATTGTCTACTGGAACTATTCCTCCTGAAGTCACTACTGCTATATTAGCTTTACTTAGGTCTTTTATAGCAGAAGCTATAGGTACCATATCTTTTTTAGGAATAGGAAGTTCAGTTTGAAATTTCTCACCATTAAGTTTGTCAATCAGCATTTTTACAACTCTTTTAGCTGCAGGTTCCTTGGATTCGAGCCATACCTGGTGTCTTTTACCTCTTCCGTAATAGCCCTCTGCATCAGCCCATAAAAGTTCTTCACCGTTTAATATTTTGTTTCCAAAATCAGCCATAATTTTCATGTCGCGTCTCATTCTTCCTGCATTATTTCCACCCTTGAATATATATACATCTTTTTTAAACATCTCTACTCCAGGATTCTCAACGTGCATGGAGGTGATCGCAGGAACGTTAAACTTTTCTTTGACAGCTTTGCAAATAACTCCGCAGGCATTTCCATATCTTCCTGCCTGAAAAGCGGGGCCTGCAAAAAAGATATCAAATTCTTTTCCCTCGAGAAAGCCCAATATTCTGCCTACAGCTTCTTTTTCATTGGAGCCCATAAAGTTATCACCGCATATTATGGTATGGGTAACTTCGGCATCTTTAAGATATTTATTTAATGCCATAGCCGGTCCAACCAGGCCTTCTCTTATTTCAGGTTCAAAATCAGCTTTATCCTCTCCGCCTATTTGTCCAAAGAATTGATTTATATATAAAATTGCTTTTTTCATATTGTTCCACCTCCCTAAAACTCTTTCATTGTTTTTGGCGACCATCCACAAATCTGATCTCCGCAGAACATAGCATTGTTTTCCATAATTATTGAACCATCTTTTCTCACAGAAGGTCCCAGTATCTCATCATTTGCCCAGCCACCAGACAATCCATCTCTGCTAAGGGACTCAAGCTCACCAATTACCGTTCTCATAGGAGGAAGTTCTATTAATTCAGATACGTTTCCCGTAGAAACTATGGCATTGGCTTTCTCGTCAAGGGTAACCAGAGGCTGTGATTCTCCATCTCGACCTGTACACTCATTTGTAATTCCTACAGTTTTGATTCCGGCATTTTCCAGTGCCACAATACATGCAATAAAATCAGCATCAGGGTTACCATAGCCTTCCTCAGCAACTATGGCACCTTCTGCACCCAAAGACTCTGCCATTTGAGCTACAAACAATGCCGCTCGGTTTTTCTGTTCCAAAGCAACATTCAAATTTGACATTATAACACCCAGGAAATTTATTGTTTTGCCATGCTCTGAATATAACTCTTTGATAGTAGGATTGTTTTGAAAATCATAAGTTGCCCATTTTGACGAACAGGGCATAAAGCTTCCCGAAATCATTGCACCATCTAGAATTTCATTTGGATGCATGAATGTGGGAACAATGTGATTTGTGTCCCAGCCATAAACAAGATCATTGTATCCCATCTCCTCCATCTGCGATTGAGGCTGCATAACAAATACAACACCTGGAAGTTTTTGAAGGTCTTCAGATCTCCTTGTAATAGGATCCAATTCGAAAGTTTCAACATCTTCAGGCTCTAAATCCTTAACACAGCTTCCTATATATTCCGCTAGTTTATGTCCTGCCCACCTTAAAGCCTTATTTTTCTTCTGCTGTTCATTTTTCTCAAAACCTTCGTCTGTATCCCCAACAAGAACAATGTTTTTAATCTGTGAAAAATAAGTGTACTTGGCTCCTTCACCACTCATATCAATTAAACCATCCTGAAATCCACCCCAGTGTTTTCCAACCACAAGCAAGCTGCAGTCCTTAAGCGCATGCGTGCAACCGTTTCCAACCGGAGCTACATCTCCAGTTACCCCAGGAAATAATGTAGTCCCATCAACCTTAACCCTGCATTCAATAGCTTCTTTTACAGGAACAAGGCGAACTTCATCCCCAGGCTTCACAATTAAAAGATCTGCCTCTGTAATGTGTTCGTCTTCCAGTACATAATCTAAGGCTTCTTTTTTGTTAATTGTCAAAATACCATCTTTATAATTTGTTGATTCGCCAAAAAAAATGTCCTTTACATGGAAGTTTCCAATTTCAAGTTTCATTATTCTACCTCCTCTATTAAAATTATTAAAATTGTCTAAACAATTTTACTTGTATAAATTTTAACATATCATGTTTGATTTATCAATCATGATTGATAAATAATCATGATTGAAAGTTATAGAAATATCAAATTGGTTTTATCATAAATTTCAATAAAGCTGAAAATGATTACAATATCTACATTTTAACCTATACATCTATAAAAATTTAAAATACATCTTATAACATTGAGTAATACACTTGCACTATGTTATAATAGGTTATATGAATCAAACATTTTTGGAGGGCAAAATGAACAAAAAAGATATAAAAAAGTATAGAAACATGAGTTATTTTATTGATGCTGCTGCACGTATTATTGATGAGGAGGGAATTGAATTTGTTACCATAAGGAAGGTTTCAGATTTGGCGGGATACAATAGTGCTACCCTTTACCACTACTTTAAAAACCTGGATGAACTTATATTATTTGCTTCAATAAAACATCTTAAAGAATATACCTTAAACTTAGAAAAATATATAGAATCAGCAAAGGGCAGTATAGAAATATACTATAAAATATGGGAATGTTTTTGTAAATACTCTTTTTTAAACCCTCAAATATATAACAATATTTTTTTTGGAAAACACAACGACTCCATACCGCATATAATTCAAGAATATTATTCCATTTTTCCTGAGGAACTGAGTGGAAATTCGAAAGAACTCCTGCCAATGCTTTTGGGCAGTGATTTATATACAAGAAATTTAGTATTATTATCAAAAATTCAGTCAGATGGCTATCTAAATGAGTCAGATTTAGATGACGTTAATGAAATGACAATACTGCTATATCATGGGATGCTGATAAAAGTTTTAAATTCAGAAAACCAACTAAAAATAGAAGATATATTACCAAAAACCCTTAGATATATTAAACAGATCTTAAACTCTTTTATAATAAAGAAAGAAAACTAAAACTCTATGTTCAAATTAATTACAATTTCCTATGTGCCAAAAATATCTCCAAACAGAATATTTTTGGCACATACATTCTTCTATTATTCAATTTTTTCTTCATACATATGGAGCCCAAAAATCCACAAATACCGGCATATCATTTGCAAAAAAACTTTTTACGTATTTTTAGTCTTTATCTTTTTTATTTAATTTAATATTTTATCAGAATTTATCATCTTTTCTACCTAATTTACACCATCTTTTGCAGAGATTAGCTTTTTTATTACAAATAACTTTATCCAAACCGCAGGAAGGGCAGACATATTTGTCTTCTTCTTTTTTTATTTCATATACGTTGCCACAATTAAAACATTTAAATTTGCAGAATACAGGCCTGTAGTTTCCTCCACTTATCCTTATTGAATTTCCCTGTGTCAAAGCAACAGCTGTTTTTTCTCTTGCACTATCTATTATATTTTGAAAAGTCTGTCTGGACACATGCATTCTTTCAGCACATTCTTCTTGATTTAATTTTTCAATATCTTTCAGTCTCATTGCTTCAAGTTCCTCAACTTTTATTACTATATCTTTTATTTAGCATTTTTTCTACCTGCTGGTATAAAATAAGTATATTCTGGTAACTTTTCCATTCTTTTATAAAGGAGTGTAAACCATAATAAATAATTTCGATAAAATGAACGCTTTAGAATTTGAAAAAAACTTCAAGAAATTAAAGAAAAAAGAAAATTTGTATTAAATATTGTACTCATTAATTTAGAGAGCCATAAAAAATATCCTTACTCCTACAAGAGCTAAAGCAGCTGCAAGGCTTCTAATTATTGTCGCTCCATGAATTTTTTGTGAAATTCTAGCGCCTAATTGTGCTCCGAATAATACACCAATTGATAACGCAACAGTTTGAATTACGCCAGATTGAAGTGCTCCGTCTACTATATGAACTATCGTTCCTGATAGTGACATCGCTGCCAGGACAAAATGTGATGTGGCGGTTGCAATATGAACCGGATAATTTAATACGTTAATAAGTATTGGAACATGTATTATTCCACCTCCTATTCCTAAAAAACTAGATATAAGGCCTACAAAAACACTTAAAATAATCCCAACAATAGGATTATATGAAAATGTATGTTTTACTCCTTCAATATCTATTACTGTTCTTGTAACATATCCCTTCTTAACTACTATATTGCTTTTCATTGCTTCCTTTTTCGTTCTCACCATTAAGAACACTGACACAATAACCAATATCACACCAAATATTCCATTGAAAATGCGCCTTTGTACATATGATGTTATAATTGATCCTATTATTGATCCCGGAAGTGCTGCAATTGCAAACATTATCCCGGATTTATAATCTATACGTTTCATCCTAGAGTAAGCAAAAGAACCAGATAATGCATTAAAAAATACAACTGCCAAAGAAATGCTAGTTATAGTATCTGGGCTTTTGTCAGGATACAACAACAACAATATAGGTACAAGTATGAAACCTCCACCAGCACCAATTAAAGTTCCAAATGCTCCAACGAGGAATCCCAGAGGAGTTAGCCATAAGAATTGTATCAATTTAAAAAACCCTTCTTTCTGCCATAATTATTAAGACCTATTATTTGAAATATAAGAATGTACCCCTAGAAATTCGGACACTAAAATAACCAAAAACTCATTATAATATTTCAACAGCTTTTTTTGCCAGTGAATCAGCTAGATCATTATACTTATCTTCGCCTGAATGAGCCTTGATTTTCTTAAATTTTATCTCTATCCTTTTCATATATTTTTGCATAAAATCCCTGTAGTCCTTAGTAAGAATCTTATTAGCCTTCCACTCGCCTGTGGCCCAACATTCAATGCCCTTGTAATCATATGCAATAACTACACTTGTAAAATCATTTGCCAATGCCAGTTCAACAGCTTTCAAAGCTCCCCTTATCTCACCAAATACATTTCTACTTTCAATCATATCGCTGATTCTAAATGCTCCCAGATCCTTAAAGAGTACAGCATCATTTTTTACCATAACCACGCCATACCCAGCTATCTTCTTACTATCATTATAGGAACCATCCACATACGCATAGAGAACATCTTCTTCACATGTATTTCGAGGTAAATCAGCCCTATCCTGATTTAAAAATTTAAGTGCAGAATCATAATCCTTAAATTTCTTGTATACAGCTCCGGAAAAACCTTTGATCTGTATTTCACAATCTTCCCAATTATCAAATATACCCGTATTTTTTCCCTGTTTTACGGCATAAAAATTTGGCATTCAACAGATACCTCCTTTTCTCTTGCTTGTGTAAATTCATGAAACCATTATATCATATATTTTAATTGCATCTAAATGCATACTATTTAACAATAAAAAAACTCAGAAACAGAAATTATTTGATAAAATCAATAAGTTCCATAGGCCTTCCAATAAGAGCCTTTGCTCCATTTTTTAACAGTTCATCAGCTTTTCTAAATCCCCAGGTAATACCTATGGCATACATACCAGCACCATTAGCTGTTTTCATATCCACACCTGAATCCCCAAGATAAAGATAGCTCGGAGGTGAAATCTTTGAAAGTCTGGATATCTCCAGTGCTGCAGAAGGATCCGGCTTCTTAGGAATACCTGCCCGTGAACCGAGAACATAGTTAAATTTTTTCATTCCGAAAAATTTGTCAATTATTATCTTTGTAAAATTATCAGGTTTATTTGAAAGTACCGACATGTTAATTTTCAAAAAATAAAGCTCGTCCAATAGTTCGTTTATTCCGCTGTACGGTTTTGTCAGTTCATGCCACCTTTTATTATATTCATCTATAAATTCTGCCAAGCACAGTTTCACCATTTCATCATTTGAATTATTTTCTGGCAGAGCCCTCAATACCAATTTCTCAATACCATTTCCAACAAAATATTTATATTTTTCCACGTCATGTACAGGAAATCCATGCTTAATCAATACAGTATTCATTGAATTAGCCATATCATCAAGTGTATTTAAAAGCGTACCATCAAGATCAAAGATAACTCCAGAATAACTCATAATCAGCTCTCCTTTTATTTACATTTTGCTCATAATCACCAGTCACTGCCATGTGTAAGATTCTCTCAGCATTTTAATTTCTCTTGCATAACCCGGCAGTTCATTGGGAGTTTCTAAAAAGAATGGAAGATGGCACAACCTTGGGTGATTTATAATTCTTACAATGGCTTCTTTCCCGATAAAACCCTGCCCAATTTTCTCATGGCGATCCTTATGACTTGAAAATGAGTTTTTACTGTCATTTAAATGTATTGCCTTGAGTTTATCCAATCCGATTATTCTGTCAAATTCATCTATAATACCATCCAAATTATTTACAACGTCATATCCCGCATCGTAGACATGGCAGGTATCAAGACATACACCCATTTTATCAGAAAGTGCAACTCTATCTAATATACACTTTAATTCTTCAAAACTCCTCCCAATTTCTGTGCCCTTTCCTGCCATTGTTTCAAGTAGAACAGTGGTAGTCTGCTCAGGTATCAATATGGAATTAAGCATATCTACAATGTACTTTATTCCAACCTGAACCCCCTGCTTCACATGACTCCCTGGGTGAAAATTATATAGATTATGGGGCAAATACTCCATTCTTTTCAAATCATCCTTCATAGTTTCAGATGCAAATTCCCTAGTTTTTTCATTTGCAGAACAAGCATTTAAAGTGTAAGGTGCATGAGCCATAACCACAGAGATTTTATTCTCCTGCATAATTTTTAAAAGTTCATTTATATCTTCAGGATCAATTTTTTTAGCCTTTCCTCCCCTTGGATTGCGGGTAAAAAATTGAAATGTATTGGCCCCTATCTCAAGTGCTGTTTTTCCCATTGCTTCATAACCCTTGGCAGCTGATAAATGACAACCTATATTCAACATAATTACTACCTCCATTAAAGTGCTGCATTTACATTTTCTATTTTTAGAAGTTTCTTTTTTAAATCCAATCCTCCGGCATAACCTGTTAAATCTCCATTGGAACCTATAACACGGTGGCAGGGAATAAAAATTGGAATAGGATTCCTGTTATTTGCCATTCCCACCGCCCTGCAAGCTTTTTCATTACCTATATACGTAGCTATTTCCTTGTAGCTGCGAGTTTCACCATAGGGAATTTCCTCAAGTGCCTTCCACACTTTTTTTTGAAATTCCGTACCTGTAGGTGCCAGGGGCAGATCAAACAATTTCCTATTCCCATTAAAATACTCCTCAAGCTCCAGATATGCTTTTTTCAACAGAGGTGTTTCTTCAACAATATCATATTTTTCGCTAAAACTATTTTCAAAATACAGATTTGTAATGGCCTTTTTATTTTCGGCAATTCCTATTCTGCCTATTGCAATATCATAATAAAATATATTACTCATATTTTTTCTCCATTTTAATAAATTTGCGTTTTTTCTAAACACAGTATATCACAAATCTGTATTTTTTCATAAATTCAAATTTAATTATTGATCTATTTTACAGTTAAATGTTTTTCAAGAGGTTTCACATGGATGTTGCTTCTGTATTCTGTTTCAGTCCAATTGATATGCTCGGCAATGAAAGCTTCCGGATTCAATGTAACGCCTTCAAGCATAAACTCCTTAAATTTTTCATATCCTGCTCTGTCTATCAAATGGCCTCCGTGAATATAAACAGGCTTTCCACCAAGTACCCATTCTGAAAACCTGGGCCAATTCGACATTATTGCCAGTACACTTTCTTCAGTCAGCCAGTTTGCAAACATCTTTCCCATCCTTGGATACTGTTTTCCTGTCCTCCCACCGAGAATTATCTTATAAAAGTCCTTATCCGGCCTGCGCCATGCCCCTGTTGGACATGCAATGACACATTCCCCGCACCCTACACAACAGCATGTATCCTTGTCTATTTTACCTCTGTCGTTAAGTGACAGTACCCGGGTCACAGCTTTTTCACATTTTCTCATACAGGCTCCGCAGCCAATACACCTGTCCATATCGTAAATGGGCTTGGTGCATCCTATTATGCCAAAATCCTGAAAATGTGCTTTACCGCAATCATTAGGACATCCTGATACTGATATCTTGATATGATATGGATTGGGATAAATTATCTTCTCCAGTTTCTGGGTATTGACATTGGCTTTGATACAATGTGTTTCCCCAATACAAGCCATTATATTTCTAGGTGCAATATAAGGGTAACCTTTGCCGGTTTCTATATTCACACCGCACATTTCATGTTCTATTGCATCTAAATAAGGCTGTATAAATCTGTTTACAGCAGGAACATCTTTTGCCTTTATTCCCGGAGCATTTAGAGTCTGCCTCACTCCCAAATGAAAATAACCATTCCCCCAGGTTTTACATACATGTTGAATGACATCCAACCATTTTGAGTCTATAAGTCCACCAGGCACACGCAATTGAAGCATAAACTCTCCAGGTACTTTTGACTGGCGAAAACAGTTATTCCTTAACTTATTTACATTACAATCTTCTACCACAATTCTTACCTCCTAATCAACGAGCTTTTTTCCTATCGTATAATTGAAAATAGGCCCATCCAAACACACATATGTTTCATCAATCCTACAATGTCCACATTTTCCAATGGCACAAGACATTTTTCTCTCAAAGGACATCCAAATTTTATCTTCCGGTATTCCATTTTTTAGCAGTTTTTTTCCAACAAACTTCATCATAACAGGAGGTCCCACTACCAGACATTCATAATTTCCAGCAAATTGTTGAAAAGGTATTTCCTCGATAAGATCAGTTACCATCCCCTTGTTCCAGTCTTTATAGTCTTCACCATCCAGAGTATAAAAAGTATGAAAGTATTTTTCAGCCTTCCATTTTTTCAATTCATCTGCAAACAAAACGCTCTGTGAATTTTTAAACCCGAGGATCAAGTAAACCTCTTCGGCATAATTCTGGTCATCATATAGAGCATTGATCAAGCTTTTAACTGGCGAAACTCCTGTTCCTCCGGCTATAATCACAACATTTTTATCTTTAAGACAACCTACAGGCCATCCATTGCCATAACATCCCCTGAGGAAAACATAATCTCCCTCTTTCAAATTGAAAAGTTCATCAGTTACCTTTCCAACTTTTCTGATAGTAAAATCCGCATAACTCTCTCCAAAACCACTTATGGAAATTGGAGCTTCTCCAAATTTAGGAATTGAGATCTGCATAAACTGTCCATGCTGAATGGGCATATGGTTTTCCACACGAAAAGTCCACTCGCTTTCTGTCTGGGGCAGTATTCTCAATATCTTATGTGCTTCCGGCCTAATTGGATTATTTAACATCATCAATTCCCTCCTCTTGCTTTATTTCTTCTATAGCCTTGGACAACTTGTTCAATGTTTCAGGATAGCTTATAAGTTCAGGGCATCTAGCTGAACATCTTCCACACCCTACACACATAGGTCCTGTATGAAATCTGGCACCATGCCCATATACCTTGTGTAGAATTTTATAGCGATATTTCTCAGAAGTTTTAGTCCTGAAGGAATGCCCGCCGGCTACCTTGTCAAATTCATCCAGCATACAGGAGGAACAAGTTCTTCTTCTCTCTCCCACCTGTTCATTTTGTGAATAAACTATATCCGTGGTTTCAAAGCACGTACAGGTACTGCAGGCAACCGTGCAAGAACCACAGGCAATACATCTGTCATCAAACTCATCCCACATTGGATGCTTCTTTAATTTATTTGCAATAACGATATTATCAATTACAGGATAGTTTATTTTGAGTTCATTTTCCTTGGGAAACTTAATCTTGTAGTCAGATAATTGGCGATTTTTAAAATATGCGTTAAAATCATTATCTACTACCTCAACATAGACATTCTCACCGAAGGATACTGCAATAGAGTGCATGTCAGTTATATTTGCACCTACACTGCAGCAAAAGCAGCCATCAAATTGATCTTTGCACTCCATCAATGCAAACTTTATTCTATCCCTTTTTCTCTTGTAAAAATAATCTTCTATATCACCATTTTTCAAATAGATCTGATCCTGAATTTTTATTGAATTTATATCACATGCCCTACCAAAGACCAAAATGTCCTTTTCACCCTTCATCTTACTCTCCCTGTATTCATCTTCTGTAAAATAAAACAAAGTCTGCGTGATTGGAGTGAGGACTTCCTTCATAGGATAGGTAGAACGCTCAGCATATTCTATTTCTTCATATCTATATACCGGCCTATATAAAATTAAATCCTGTTTTGCATATCTTCCTCCTCCGCGAACTCGTACCGGGGCATAGATAATATATTTTTGTTCCAATTCAGTAAATAATTCATCCATGTCCTCTGCTTTGAGCCGGTAAGTTTTTGAGGTTTTCATTTTAATTACATCCTTTCTTTAATATCTCGTGTAGCATATGCTACATGGATTGATTTTCTTTAACTAAATTATTTTATAAACATTACAAAACAGGTATTGGCCAATTCCCTATATGAAAATTATATTCCTTGCTATTTCTTTTGTAAAATGCTAAACTTATTATAATTTCATATCTTTTTATCTATGTATTTTTGTACAAAAAGGGAGGAACATCTATGACAATAAGAGATCTGGAAATTTTTGTTGCCGTAGCAGAAAATGGGAAAATAGGATCGGCTGCAAAAAAACTTTATATATCTCAGCCCACTGTCAGCCACGTTATCTCCCAAATTGAGAAAGAATATCATGTAAAACTATTCGATAGGCTTTCTAGAAAATTATATATTACGGAAGTGGGAAAAGAATTTTTAAACTACGCAAGACATATCCTTGCAAATTTTCACGCAATGGAGAATTATCTACATCACGCTTCCGAACAAATATGTCTTCATATAGGTGCCTCACTTACTGTTGGGAGCTTTTTTCTAGGTGATATCATCTCCAAATTTGAAGAAAAATATCCTAAAATTCGTATTCGTGTATACATAGACAACTCTAAAAACATAATACAAAAGATCTTTGACGGAACTCTTGATATAGCTGTAATAGAGGGATTTGTAAATTCAAAAGACATTATAGCCGACGAGGTTTACCAAGATGAAATGGTTTTGATCTGCGGCAAAAATCACCCCTTTGCTTCAAAAAAATCCATTCATCTATCCGATTTGAAAAATAGAGACTGCGTATTGCGTGAAGAAGGTTCCGGTACCAGAGATTTTCTGATTAACCTAACAGAAGGCAGGGGAATACCCATTATAAAAAAATGGGTTTGCCATAGTTCAGATTCCATAATCAACATAGTAGCCGCTGGACAGGGTGTATCAGTTTTATCCAAGAGTCTATTAATTCATCAAGATAATGTAGTACAGATTCCCATAGAGGATCTTTCACTATATAGGAGTTTTAAAATAATTTATCATAAAGATAAATACATTTCTTCTGCCCTTAAAAAATTGATTGCAGAAATAAAAAAGTTATTCAATTCTGCTTCTTCAAAAAACAATGAATTCAATCAGTAAAATATTTGTTGAGCCATTTTCAAAAGTCAATCAAGAAGATCATTTTTTTCCATTGACAGAAATATAAATATTGTATATACTGTGTATATATTAATATATACAGTATATATGATCTTCAAAGGAGTACTACCAATGAACATAATTATTTCCAATATATCAAAGGATCCTATTTATGAACAGATTACAAAGCAGATAAAAGACAATATAATAAAAGGCAGCATTTCTGAAGGTGAACTTCTGCCTTCAATAAGAAATCTTGCCAGAGAACTTAAAATAAGTGTCATAACGACTAAAAGAGCCTACGAAGAACTGGAAAGGGAAGGTTTTATAGAAACAGTTCCTGGAAAAGGCTCTTATGTATCATCACAGAACAAGGATCTTTTAAGAGAAAAAAAGATCAAATCGATTGAAGACAAATTGATGGAAGCCATAGAAGAGAGCAAAATCATTGACCTTACAAAAAAAGATCTGGAAGAAATGCTGGATATTCTATACGACAATATGTAAATGGAGGAGATATCATGGATAACATTCTGGAGATTATAAATTTAGGTAAAACCTACAAGGATTTTACCCTGCACAATATAAGTTTCAATTTGCCCAGAGGATACATTATGGGGCTCATAGGTCCAAATGGTGCAGGTAAAAGCACTACCATAAAGCTCATAATGAATCTTGTAAAAAAGGATTCAGGGATTATAAAGGCTTTTGGCCTGGACAATTTAAAATACGAAAAGCAGATAAAACAAAGGATAGGCTTCGTATATGATGCAAATTATTTTTACGAGGATCTGACTACAACAGCTATGAAAAATATCATATCCCGTTTTTATAAAGATTGGGACGATAAAACTTTCAATAGATATATGGACGAATTCAATCTCCCCGGGAACAAAAAAATAAAACAGCTTTCCAAGGGAATGATGATGAAATATTCTCTTGCCATTGCCCTTTCCCACAATGCCGAATTCATCATAATGGATGAACCCACTTCAGGACTGGATCCGGTCTTCAGAAGTGAAATGCTGGATATACTCTACTCCATAATCCAGGATGAAAACAAAGCAATATTGTTTTCCACCCACATAACCACGGATCTTGAAAAAATAGCGGATTACATCACTTTTTTAAATTCAGGCAGGATAGTTTTTTCAGACACAAAAGATAATATTTTAGATAGTTACGGCATTGTAAAAGGTGATAAAAATCTGCTGCAGCCCGATATCAGGAAAAAATTCGTAGGTATAAGAGAAAATTCCTATGGATTTGAAGGCTTGACCAATAACAGCTCAGAAATAAAAAAGCTGTTCAAGGACAACGTTATAATTGAGAAAGCCACTCTGGACGATATCATGGTATACACTATAAGGGGGAACAAATAATGTGGAATTTGGTTTTAAAAGATATACTTTTACAAAAAAGAACCTTTGTTATACTTGTCTTAATTTCAATATTATTTACCATTAGTTTTAAAGATAATACCAGTGTTATCTATACATCTACCGCTGTTTTTACGGGCTACGCATTTTTAAGTAACAGTTTCTATCGCGACGAAAGAACTGAAATGATGCTGAACAGCCTTCCTATCAATAGAATAAATATAGTTATATCAAGATACCTGTCTCTGTTTATAGTTTTGATTATCAGCACAGCAGTTTTGTCTTTAGTTTTTATCTTTACAAAATATACAGGCATAGTACAACCCCCTGCAAGTGTAAATACTGAAGATATAATAGTAGCCCTTATAAGTATTCTGCTTTTCAGCAGTATACTCCTCCCCATATATTTTAAATACGGATATTTAAAAACAAGATATGTGGTGATGATATTGTTCTTAGGTACATACTTTGTTTTTATGGCATTTGCAAAAATATTCGGTGAAAAAATTCAGCCTTTTATCATCTATTTGAGCGGTATTTCTGAAATCACAATGAGGTTTATTATTCTGGCCATATGCCTGATCGTACTTTTGCTGTCGTTTTTTCTGTCCTATGAAGCCTATAAAAACAAGGAGCTGTAAAAGGGGGTCTGACCCCATTCCAAAAAATGGAATGGGGTCAGACCCCCCCTTGCAAAATTCACCATTATGTATATAATATTATGTATACATAATATTACTTATGTATATACTGAACTTACTCTAAAATTTATAATATTTGTATGCTCAATCTGTTACAATTATTAATAAAAGGGAGGATGGCAAATGTTATATCGAAGTTTCGGTAAAACAAATGAAAAGGTTTCAATTTTAGGTTTTGGATGTATGAGGCTTCCACTGCTTCCTGGAGGCGACTCCAGTAAAATTGATGAGAAAAAGGCCATAGAACTAATTCGTTATGCAATCGACAATGGTGTAAATTACGTGGACACCGCATATACCTACCACGGGAACAGTTCAACAAAAGGGGGTGAAGGTGAGCCTCTTGTAGCAAAAGCATTAAAAGACGGTTACAGGGAAAAAGTCAATTTGGCCACAAAGCTTCCCAGTTGGTTAATAAATCAAGGAAGTGACATGGACAAATATTTAAATGAACAATTAAAGCGTTTAGAAACAGATCATATAGACTTTTATTTGATACATTCACTTAACCGTGACAACTGGAAAAGAGTAAAGGAAAATGGTGTTGATGAATTCCTAGACTCTGCTATAAAAGATGGCAGAATAAGATATGCCGGATTTTCCTTTCATGATAAATTAAAACTCTTTAAAGAAATAGTAGATTATTATGATTGGTCATTTTGTCAAATACAGTACAACTATTCAGATGAAAACTTTCAAGCTGGAACAAGGGGATTAAAATATGCCGCCCAAAGGGGACTTGGAGTTACAATTATGGAACCACTTAGAGGAGGAAAACTTGTCAACAGCCTGCCTAAAGAAGCCAGAGCTATTTTTGATAGATCGAGCTTTAAGAGGACACCAGCTGAATGGGGATTGAGATGGGTATGGAATCACCCAGAAGTGAAAGTTGTCCTAAGTGGAATGAACTCCATGGAACAAGTCAAGGAAAACATAAAGACAGCAAGCAAGGTTGAGGCAAATTTATTGACAGAAAAAGAATTGAAAATAATTGATCAAGTTAAGGATGTCTTTAATTCAAAGATGAAAGTCAACTGTACCGGCTGTGAATACTGTATGCCATGTCCATCTGGCGTAAATATTCCAGGATGTTTCAGTGCCTATAACAATTACAGTATTTTTGGAAAAGGTGACGATACCTACAATTCCATTTCATCTGAACACAGGGCTTCAAAATGCAAAGAATGCGGCAGATGTGAATCTCTATGTCCTCAAGGCATTTCAATACGTAGTAAATTAAAAGACGTCAGGTATCTGCTCGAAAAAGTACCTGCACTTTAATTTTATTTTTTACAAACTGACGTTATAGACATTGACAGGTAATGGCACAAACCTCTTTCATTTCAAAACTCCTGCCTTTTGTGCCTCTTCCCGTCATTGTCCAAAAAATACTCTATTTTTAAAAATATCTTTCCACTTCATTTAAATTTCACGTAGGAAGGATATTTCCATTTTTTCAACTCTTCCTTAGGCAGAACATTAGGCTCCTTATTGCTGTTCAACAGCAAAGCTCTATAATATATTTCCGCTATTTCCTCTACATATCTTGCTTTAAGATAGGCACTTTCTATATCTTTACCTACGGTTACAACTCCATGGCTTTCCAATAAACATGCATCCGATTTTTTAAGTGGCCCAACTATGGACTGAGCCAATTCTTTTGTGCCGGGCCTTTCATAATGTGCCACATATACAGTTCCCCCATAGTATACAGATTCATATACAATTGGTGGAATTTCTTTTTTCAAAACTGCAAAAGATGTTGCAAATCGTGAGTGAGTGTGTACTACAGCACTAATATTCTTTCTTGAATTATAGGCATAAATGTGCATCAGTACTTCACTGCTTGGTTTATAATCTTTTTTGTTTTCTATTACATTCAAATCCTGATCCAGTACACATATGTCCCTGCCAGTTAGATCCTTCCTGTCTACTCCCGAGGGAGTTATCAATACGCATCCTGTATCTCTATCCTTAATACTAAAATTTCCAGATTTATGTTTGCACAGTCCCTCTTCTTCTGCTTCTCTTGCCACTGCAGCCAATTCTTCTTTTTTATCTTCAAGCATAATACTCCCCTTTCTACCTTCCATTTTCAGTTTAGATTATCTTTTTTAAATTTTCTCCAAAGGGCGGATATACTATACCCTTTTCCGTTACTATGGCAGTTATATTTTCGTGAGGTGTTACATCAAAAGATGGATTATATACCTTCACTCCACTAGGTACAGTCCTGACTCCAAATCTGCAGGTGACTTCCTCAGGATCCCTCTCCTCTATAGGTATATCCTTTCCAGTTAGAGTATTTAAATCTATACTCGGCGTAGGTGCCGCTATATACATCGGTATATTGAAATACCTCGCCAAAATTGAAACTCCAAAAGTGCCTATTTTATTTGCCGTATCGCCATTGGCAGCTATCCTATCGCATCCTACTATTACAGCATCAACCTTGTGCTGAGACATAACCACAGCTGCCATATTGTCTGTAATAGTTGTCACATCTATTCCCGCCATGTAGAGTTCAAGTGCAGTAATGGTAGAGCCCTGAAGCCTAGGCCTTGTCTCATCTGAATATATTTTAAGATGCCATCCTCTCTCCTTTGCAATGTACATAGGTGCCGTAGCCGTTCCATATTTTGATGTGGCCAGCTGTCCTGCATTGCAGTGAGTTAATATTCCCATATTATCCTTGAGCAGTGTAATCAAATTTTCTCCTATGCTCCTGCATATCTTGATATCTTCACTGTGAATCCTTTTGGCTTCATCCCTAAGTATTTTCTTTATTTCAGGAATTGGTCTATCACTTTCATCTTTAATTTTTCTAAGCATTCTCTTCAATGCCCAGGAAAGGTTGACAGCAGTAGGTCTACTTGAATTCAAATACTGCGCTTTCTCTTCTACATAGTTATAAAATTTTTCAAAAGAATCCTCAGGCGCACTTCTAATTCCAAAATACAGTCCATAACCTGCTGTCACCCCTATAGCAGGTGCACCTCTTACTATCATCGTCTTTATAGCATCATAAATTCCTTCAACCGTACCATAAGTTTTATACTCTATATAGTTTGGCAATTTTGTCTGATCCAAAAGTACAAGCTTATCTTCTCCATCTTCCCACTTAATAGCAAATAATTCAGACATTTTCTTACCTCCCCAAATTTTATTTTGCAGAATTTCTAATTAATTTTATAAATTCATCAATGGAATCAACATCGTCTCTATTTAGGAGAATAGATTGTCCAACTTTTAATCCCATTATCTGAGCTTTGGCTCTTTCCCTAAGGTCCTTTACTGCATCTATGTCAGGTACATGGGCCATTCCAATAATTCTTCTCATTATCTCACAGGCGCAAAACCCAACGGTTTCATGAAGCAGATTTCTCACATAATATTTCCTGTAACCAGCTGTTTTCGTTACTATATCTTTTGATTTATTTTGCCAAAGATAATTAAACTCCTTTAAAAATTCCCCCCATATATCTTCTATTGAAGTTAAAAGATAGACCCTATAACGTTCAATTTCCACTTTAGACTTATCTCTTCTTCCCTCCCAGGAAACATAATTCAAAATAAAATTAGCAAACAGCAGTCCCATATCGTATCCATAAGGTCCATAAAATGCAAACTCGCAGTCAAATACAATAATCTTTTCACTGTTTATAAATATAGAACCTGTATGCAAATCTCCATGAAGCAGTGACTCGGCTTTTGTCATGAATATATTCTTCAATTTTGAAACTTCAAGACATATTTTTTCATTTTCCCAGATTTCCTCTTTGACATAATCTCTTATATATTTATTAATTTCATTGGAGCTGGCATCCATGTAAGGATCATTTAAAACAAGCTTTTCAGTTATATCACATAATTCAGGGTTTATAAATTTTCCTACAATTTTCTTCTTTTCCATAGGACCCATTCCCATATCCGATGTCAGGAATAAATTCCTTGCCATAAACCTCCCTATCTGCTGAGGAAAATTTTTAAAGGTTTTCATCTCCATCATGGCTTTTCTCAGGATTTCCATATCACCTAGATCTTCCATCACAGTCAATGCATATTCATTACTGTGGTAGTATATTTTTGGAACGCTGCCTGGACAAACTTTGTCCTGAAGTTTAAGTGTCTCAGCTTCTATTCTGTTTCTGTCTAAAGTCAATTTCCATCCTTCTCCTGCAATTTTCAAATAGGGAAGCGCTTGTTTTACAACAACTTTCCTATTATCATTTAGATCCACCACCCTGAAAACATAATTTAAATTGCCATCCCCTATTTCTCTGCTCTCAATTTCATGATCCTCTGGAAATATACCTACGCTTTTCAAATAATCACCTATGGTGCTTAATGTCATTTCTTTATACCCGCTCATTTTTAAGCCTGATTTTCAGCAATCAGGTCTTTTCACCTCTTCTTTCCCCTATATATTTTTATCCATTATAGGCCAAATATGAACAACTTCTTAAAATAGTATAACACAAACGCACTTTACCCGGCAGCTATACTTTTTGCTCAAATAATTTTAAAATCTCTTCCTCTGTCAGCGAAGCAATTCCCTGGCCTCCTGAAAGCTCTCCGCCAAGCAGGCTGTCTATAAGTTTCTTCTTTTCATCTTGCAGCTGTATTACCTTCTCCTCGATAGTACCTTTGGTCACAAGCTTTATAACCTCTACTACATGTTTCTGACCTATTCTATGTGCTCTGTCTGTAGCCTGCTGTTCTACTGCAGGGTTCCACCATGGATCAAAATGAATTACTACATCCGCAGAAGTTAAATTCAATCCTGTTCCACCTGCTTTTAAACTTATTAAGAATACCAAATTACTGCCGGTATTGAACTCATCTACCAATGTCATTCTATCTTTGGACGATACAGATCCATCCAGATAACTGTAATCTATACCCTCTATTTTCATCCTGTTTCCAATATTTTTAAGTATGGAAGTAAATTGTGAAAACACCAGTACTTTATGTCCTTCCTCCGTACTCTGAATTAAAAGCTCCACAAGTGCCTCAATTTTTGCACTCTTCCCATTATAATTTTCCATTATTACAGATGGATCAAGACAAAGCTGTCTCAATTTTGTAATGTATGCCAGTATCTCAATTTTACTGTTTTTAAATTCATCCTCCTTTACTTTCTTCTCAATGAGCTCAATGGCATGTCTTGCATAGGTTCCATAAACTTTTTTTTGCTTATCTCCCATGTTTACCATGACAGTTCTTTCTATTTTATCCGGCAGTTCCCCTACGACATCTTTCTTTCTTCTCCTCAAGATAAATGGTTTTACAAGTTTCTTCAGATCTTCAATTACCACAGGTTCTTCTTTGAATCTCTTGTAATACCTCACACTAAATCTCTTCTCATCATACAGATATCCCGGCATTATAAAGTCAAATATGGACCAGAGCTCCATGACGGAGTTCTCTACAGGAGTACCTGTAATAGCAAACCTTCTTCTTGCATTTATGTTCTTTACAGCTTCAGCATTTTGAGAATGGGGGTTCTTTATATACTGGGCCTCATCCAGCAGACAATAGTCAAATTTTATATTCTTATAGATCTTAAGATCTCTTTTTAAAAGACCATAGGTAGTTATAATCACATCATACTCATCTATATACTTTATCTGTTTTTCCCTACAGCTTTTTGAGCCATTCACCGCTGCTATCTTCATATCCGGGGCAAACTTTTCAAATTCATGAATCCAGTTATACACCAGGGATGTAGGCACAACAATTAATGACCTGCTTCCTGTACTTGACAGCAGAAAAACAATAACCTGCAGAGTTTTCCCGAGTCCCATTTCATCTCCCAGTATTCCTCCAAATCCAAGATAATCCAGTGTCTTAAGCCAATTATATCCTATTTTTTGATATTCTCTCAAAGTACCTCTTAAATTTTCAGGTTCCTTGAATTCAAGATCTTTTACATTCTTGAATTTATCAACTATTCTTTTAAGTTCAGCTGTTCCCTTTATATATCTTATATGATTCTTTTTCATATAGTTATTTATATAAACGCTCTTATTTTTATCTATCTCAATGTGATTATCCCTTATATTTCTCTGAGAAACCACATCCAGAAGTTTTAAAAACTTTCTAAGTTCTAGCTCCTCCAAATCCAGATATTCTCCAGTTTTCAATTTGTAATATTTTAAATTGTCTCTAAAAGCTCTGAGTATTGAAGCTGTTTCCTCTGAAGGTATATCCCCAAGTTTAAACCCCATCTCAAAATAGTCATATTTCCCTGATTTAATCTCTCCACTTATGTCTTTACTTTTTATAAATTTTATACCCCTGAAGTTTTCAGAATAAAACACATCTCCCATTTCTTGAAGTTTTCCTACTTCCTCTTTAAAAAATCTGAACGCATAGTCATCTCCCCTCATAAAATGGAATTTATTTTCAACTCTTTCAAATCCAAGTGATCCTAATGTCTTCAAAACAGCTTCCTCTTTTTTGGAATCTCTATATACGATCTTTCCGGTATAGTCTTCAAATATATTAAACTCAAAAGCACCATATTTTACTTTGACAATAAGTATAATCCTGGTGCCCTCTTTATCAAAGTAAAATTTAAACTCGCATTTTTCATTTACCACCTTGTTCTTTATAGCTTTTGACAAAACAATATTATCCGACAATAAATTAAGCCTTGGAATCAGTTCTCTAAGTATGACATCTTCCTCATCTCCCTGAAATGCAACTGAATTGTTTCCACTGAATACATCAAGAAAAGGCTTTATTCTAAAACAGTATTCCCTGTCTGGAAGATATATGGTTGAACCGTAGAAAAACACATTGTTTCTAGATCCCAAAACCATGGGCATTCCATTTAGAACCCTTAAAACATAATCCTCCTTTACCATTTTCAAATCAAATTCCAGTGGTGGAGGGCTATCAAGTATTTCAGTTTCAACACACCTATATAAAAATCCTTCATTTAAATATACCCTGTGTTTTTCTATTACTTTAAAAAATTCTCTCACCAGATAATCTGGTATATGTATATATTTCCCATCTATATTTGACTTCTTTACTCTTCCCCGATATGTGGAGCTTCCCTCTACACTTTTCAGCATCTGAATAAAATCCACAAGACATTTATCCCTCGTGCTGAACTTATCTTTTTTCATATCAAGAGTGAAATTTTTTCCATAGACTACAGGTATATTATTGTAAATTACCAGCAAAAATTGATCTATATCTTTAAGTACATAGAGATTTCCTGAACTCATTGAAGTAAGCCCTATTTTAAACTGAGCGGAGATCTTATTCTCCCATTGATTTCTATCCACATAAACTTCTATTTTTATCTCCTTCTTATTTTTCTCATCACCTAAAAGCACAGATAAAGTATCCAAATTCTTATATTTAGATTGAAAAATATTCTCAGATTCTGATTCACACAAAAGAGGAAAATCTTTTAATTTGTCAGCAGCCCTGTAAAAAGTAGCTATCAGATGCTTGCAGCAATAGTTTTCCCTTCGGAATTCATTATTTTCATAATCTCGACAACTGCAGTAAGTTGATACTATGTTTTTATTCTCCGCATCCAATTCAATTTCCGTATTGTATTCACTTACAAGGCTTTCCGAAATGACTCTGCCCTTTATATACACAAGTGTCTCCCTGTTTGTGATCTCTATAGAAGAAACCAGATCATTGTCTATAATTCTCATTCCCTTGGCATGATTTTTTCCGCTTATCTGTTCATTAAATAACTGCAGTAATCTGTCTTTATTCATCCTACCACCCTGATATCCTATATTTTATACAGACTTTAATTATACCACAAATAAACTTCCAGGATAAAATCATATAGAACAGGTAATTTTCTAGGTCATATTCACATAAACTATACCGTAAATAATTTTGTGGAGCAATCATGAACTATAGAAATAACTTATTTTATTCCAGGGCTAAAGCCGTAAATTATGCCGTAAAATATGCCCAATCACCAAATCCATCTTATAAATATTTTCTTGTACAAGGCGACAATGGAGGTGACTGTACAAACTTTATATCACAATGTCTCAGAGCTGGAGGTGCTCCAATGGTATTTTCAGGTAAAAACAGGTGGTGGTATACCAGCAAGAACTGGTCAGTTTCCTGGGCTGTAGCCGGTTCTCTTTACTGGTATCTAAAAACCAACGCCGCAAAAAATTTATATGGTGTCAAGGGTATGCAGGTCGACTCTGTATCAATGCTGGAACCAGGCGATTTAATATTCTATGAAAATAGAAAAGGTAGAATACAACATTCTGCAATGATAACTTCATTTAACAGAAGTTATCCTCTGATATCCCAGCATACTCCAAATGTTTTAAACATACCTTATGAAAAAGATTGGGCTATAAGAATGTATTTTTTAAAAATATATTCTTAGTTTACTATTTTATTCTATAAAATGATCAAATTTGTTTTCAATTATTTTTTTACTATTATAGCCATCAATTTAATAATGATATAGTTTGAAAAGACTGTTAGAATATAGACAAGCCTAAATTCCCAAAAATATTGATTAAGGAGCTGATCAGCATAAGTTATTAGTTGTAATTTCTAAAATCACTTTTAACAGCACTTCAATTGAAAAGTGAACTAAAAAATACAATATAACAAAATTTAGGAGGATTTAAAATGTTAAAAATCAAGCATAAAATATTTTCATCTTTAATAGTTGCAGCACCATTATTAGTAAACGCTGGGGTGGCTACAACAGTTCACGCCAGTCCTGTAAACAATAATTCCTGTAAAAATTACGAAACAGTCTGTAAATCAGCAGATTCAAATAATTGTGTAACTATCGATGGCGTAAAATATGATTGTTCAAAACTTATTCAATCCATCTGCTCAGGTGTTGATTCAACATCATATAATTGTACAAAATAGTATATTTAAAAATACATTCATATTAAGATAGAACTCCAACTCATGAAGTTGGAGTTCTATCCTTTTTTCGCATATTCTTTCACAATGTCCTATTAAACACATATGCCTTAATTCACTCTAAAATATTATTATTTTGACCTTCTATATCCTGCAGCTTGTGCCTCTTCTTCCGTATTAAACCATGCTTCAGGATTGGTTTTGTCATAATAACTATCTCCTGGCATATGATATATTTTTTCACCCTTTGAATTGATATTGCCCTTTATGGATCCGTGGTCAGAAGAATCACTGTCTTTTACACTTGAGCTCCTCTCTGATGAAATACTTTTACCTTTTGTATCCCCTACACTGTCTCCCCGTGTAGTCCCACCGGAATTTACAGACCACAGACCCCTGTCGTTTTCTCTGGCTTCCCTGCAAAATTTTCTAAAGTAATCTGCATATTTTACATTGGGCTGAATGGTCATCTGCTGCGCATATCCATTCACAGCCAGTATAGCATTAAACATTTTATTTCTAATCTCACTTTCATTTATTTTCTCCGGCTGAGACAGCCATACATACCTTAAAAGTCTTCCATATTTATCCGTATCCCCTGCATCCTTTTCCAAATATACGGTTTTCCCTAAAAGATTTGATTTTGTATAGCTGCTTGCCTCTTCACCATACTGCTCATGCTTAGTTGTGCTCTCAGGAGTATTGACACCTATAAGTCTTACTTTTGCATTTTGCCCGCTCTCCAACCTCACATATACCGTATCTCCATCTATATGCCTGCTCACCACTGCTTTTTCCAGCTGCACCGAAGTCTTGGATTCATAGCTTGTACTATTGCGATCATCACTGTCCCCAGAAACAAGTACTTGCCTGGATTTATCCTCATTTTTGTTATCACTGCTGAAATCCGAACATCCTACTGCTGAAAACAATATAATTGCAATAACACAAATACTTAAAAATTTTTCTACAATTTTTTCGTTTTTCATTTTATTATCACCATCTTTCAGCAATTTTTACGCAACCATAATGATTATACCACATTTGTCATCAACTCATGTTATAATAATAGGGCAAAGGATGTGTAATAATGAATCTATTGACTGCAGAAAATATATGTAAAAACTACAGTGAAAAAATACTGCTTGAAAATATATGTCTTGGAATAAATGAGGGGGACAAAATAGGTATAATAGGTGCCAACGGCACGGGTAAATCCACTCTTTTAAAAATTCTTTCCGGATTTGAAATACCTGACAGGGGCAGAATTATAAGGGCAAATAAATGTGACCTGGGTTACCTTCCTCAAAATTGCGATTTCAGCAGCAGTGATGCCACAGTACTGGAACAGATTTTCAGAGGAAATTCCTCGGTAATGAAACTTTTAAGAAAATACAGGGCCGTCCTGGGTCTAATTAAAAAAGATCCGGACAATACAGAGCTTCAAAACAGTATCTTTGATCTCAACTCCAAAATGGAGTCAGAAAATGCCTGGGGGATTGAAAACAAGGCCAAAACCATACTTACAAAATTGGGTATTGTTGATTTTGACGCAAAAGTATCCACACTTTCAGGAGGGCAAAAAAAGAGAATAGCTCTGGCTTCCACGCTCATAACTCCTTCAAATATCTTGATACTTGATGAACCTACAAATCACCTTGATGATGAAACCATAGAATGGCTGGAAGATCTTTTGGATAAATTTAATGGTGCACTTGTCATGGTGACCCATGACAGATTTTTTCTGGACAAAATCACGAACAGGATATTTGAACTTAGCCATGGAAATTTATACAGCTATACGGGAAATTACAGCACCTTTCTGGAGAAAAAGGCAGAGAGACTGGAAAGGGAAAATGCAGATGACAGAAAGAGAAAAAGCCTTATTAAAAAGGAACTTGCCTGGATAAGGAGAGGTGCGAAAGCAAGGAGTACAAAGCAAAAAGCAAGGATAGAAAGATTTGAAAATCTAACATCAGAGAAACATATAACATCAGATCCAAAACTGGACATAGACATCAAAAGTTCGAGGATAGGCAAAAAAGTGATAAACATAGATAATATAAGCAAGAGTTTCGGAGATAAAATAATTGTCAAGAATTTTTCATATAATATACTGAATAATGATAGAATAGGTATACTAGGGCCAAACGGCTGCGGTAAATCCACTCTGATGAATATATTGAGTGAAAAGATCTTGCCTGACAGCGGGAGTATAGATATAGGTGAGACAATTAAAATAGGATATTTTTCCCAGGAAATACCCGACATGGATATGAATCAAAGGGTCATCGAGTATATAAAAAATACCTCGGGATATGCCGATACTGAAAGCGGTGAAAAAATAAGTGCTTCGGCGATACTGGAAAAATTTCTCTTTGAACCTTCGGTTCAGTGGACTCCTCTTGGGAAACTTTCCGGCGGGGAGAGAAGACGTATCTATCTTTTAAAAGTGCTCATGGAATATCCCAATCTGCTTCTTCTAGACGAACCCACAAACGATCTTGATATAGAAACCCTGACTATTTTGGAGGACTACCTTCAGAATTTCAAAGGAGCTGTTGTGTCCGTATCCCACGATAGATATTTCCTCGATAAAATAGTCAACAAGCTGTTTGTTTTCGAAGGTCACGGCAGGATCTCCCAGTATACCAGCAGCTATTCCTATTTTCGCCAGATGCAGAGAAAAAAGCAAAATGAAATTTCAGGTGGAAATATTAAAGAAAATAAGGCGAAAAAAATTCACACCCATACTCGAGAAAAGAAGTTAAAGTTTACCTATAAAGAGCAACTGGAATTCAATGAAATAGACGGCATAATCGAAAATCTGGAAAATGCCATATCTGAAAAAGAACGGGAAATGGAGGAGGCATCTTCTGATTATATATTTCTCGAAAAACTCACAGCTGAAAAAGAGGCTTTGAAAAAAGAGCTGGATAAAAAAATTGACAGGTGGACTTATCTAAATGAACTCAATGAAAAAATTCAGGAAAGCAAAACACATGGGGTATATCAATACCCCCATTAGTACTTCAAAAACGTGATCCTAAAAGTAGTTCCTGCTCCAAGTTTGCTCTGAACGTTTATAATTCCATCATGGGCTTCCAATATAGATTTTGAAAGTGCCAGACCTATTCCTATGGAATCACTGCTTTTTGAGGTTCTGGCTTTATAAAATCTCTTGAATATGTTGGGAAGATCTTTTTCACCTATGCCCTCCCCATTATCCGATATGGTGATTCTCTTATAAATTGGATTTTCCATCACACATACATCTACTTTACCTCCTCTTTGAGTATGTTCTACACAGTTTTTAACTATATTTATAAGAGCCTCACAAAGCCAGTGTCTGTCATGGTAAAATACTATTTCTCCCTCTTCATGGAATTTCACCTGTACACCTGCCGATACTATTTTCTCTTCAAGAGCCTCTATAGAATATTTTATTGTTTCGTTCAGACTCTGCCCCTTCATATGAAATTCTATTGCCCTAGCATCAAGCCTTGCCAGTTTCAATATGCTCTTAATAAGCCAGTTCATCCTGTAAAGCTGGTTCCTGCTGCTTATGAGGAAGTTTCTCGACTGCTCTTTTGAAAGCTGTTTGTTAAGCAAAATATCATTGTAAACTATCATAGAAGAAAGAGGTGTCTTAAGCTGGTGGGATATATCAGACAGAAGTTCAACCAAAAATTGTTTCTCTTTTTTAAGCTCATTCAGATTATTTCTTATAATTTCCCTCATTGAATTGAATGAAACGGAAAGTTTTGAAAAATCCCCTTCTCTATCTTCACCTATTGATATGTCATAATCCCCTTCCACTATTTTCTTTGCACCAAAATTTAACCTTCTTATTCTCTCATAAAAATATCCATACTGAATATAGTTAAGCAAAAAAAATATAATCAGCATACTTATAAATATCAGGATTATATTTAAATTTTCCCTGAGTGCAGATTTATTAATATATGGGAAAAGTTCATTTTCCAATTTTTCGCTTAACCCATATTGTTCTAATATATGTTTCCCCTTTTGAGCCTCTTCTTCATCCGCCCCAGCTGTAATAACAGGTATTATTTCCCTGGCAATTTCAGGATTATTCCTGTATATCCTTTCGGTTACGGCTCCAAAAGTTAGTACATAATCCTGCTTGAGATTATAATGATACATTTTTAAATTTAAAAGCACAGCCGTCATAAAAAACACATTTAAAATCAAGAGAATTGTCGTACTTCTCCTGAGCTCGGGATTTATAAAATATCTTCTCATATCAATTACTCCTTGTTGACCTTTTTATTCCATATATAACCCATACCTCTCTGTGTAACTATATACTGGGGTTCCCTTGGATTATCTTCTATTTTTTCTCTTATTCTCCTTATATAGACCGACAGTGTATTCTCGTCAAAAAAGGATTTTTCACCTTCAATAAGGCCGTTTAATATCTCATCCCTCTTCATGAGAACTTCAGGGTTATTTAAAAATATAAGAAGCAGCTTATACTCCTGTGCTGTAAGCATCACCTTTTTGTCTCCCTTTTTCACCAGAGCGCTTGTAGTGTCTACTGTTATATTTCCGCTCTGAAACATGCTGCCTGAAGGTTCCCTTTTATAATTTCTTCTTATTATAGCCTTTATTCTAGACAAAAGCTCTCTCACCCCAAATGGTTTGGTTATATAGTCATCTCCACCAATTTCCAAACCAAGCACAATATTTACTTCCTCGTCAAGAGCAGTCAGAAACACTATGGGAACGTCACTTTTGCTCCTTATGTATTTACACAGATCATACCCGCTTCCATCAGGCAGATTTATATCTAGAATAATAAGATGGAACTCTTTATCCTCCATTATTTTCTTTGTATCTTTAACTGTTGACACTGTTAGGACTTCATATCCTTCATCTTTTAAAGTAAACTCTATTCCCGCTGCAAGGGCACTGTCATCCTCTACCAGCAATAATCTGTACATTGACTTTACCTCACCATCAATATTGAATGTAAAACATAATAATTTTACTGTTCTAAATTAATTATACCATTCAGTGCCATAAATCCAAATGATACCATCAATTACAATCTGGTGATTTGCCGTTTTCGATAGAAAAAATAAAATCATCTATCATAAATTCAAAGCTGTCTTCTACTTCTACATCAGGTTTATGCTGAAAATATCCAAGAAAAGTCAATGATACAAATCCATGCAAAATACTTCTTAATTCACGACTTTTATGGACTAAAATCACCCTATCATCTATATAAAAATTTAAAATGCTTTTAATAATGCTCATGGTTTCTCTTGCCATACAATTTATTTCTTTATTTTTCGTGCTGGGAATATTCATGAAAAGTTTATAAGCCTCCCTGTTTTCAAAAGCAAAATCCCGATAAATATGGGCAAATTGCCTGATTGCATCCTCTCCACTTTTACCTACCAGTCCCTGCATTAATTTAAAATTCAATATGCGAATAACATATACTGTCATCTCTGTTTTAAGAGCATCCATATTATCAAAATGATTATATAAAGATGGATATTTTATATGCAGTTTATCTGCAATTTTTTGAAAAGTAACTCTATCAAAGCCGATCTCCTCAGCCAATGCAAAAGCAGCCTTAATTATCTTTTCGCCGGTTAGGTTCCTTTTTTGCATAAATATCTCTCCCCATACGTTTATTTATCCGAACGCTACCATTGCTAATACTCCAACTTCTTAAAATCGGAGATAGATACTTGTTACACGTCTGGATAAGCATAGTTTAGCATTACTATGAAGGTTTATCAACTTTAAACTATACTACTATTTGATAAATTATAAATTATAGTTTATTATTATATCATATAGTACGAAAAGAAAGGGTAATATTTATATGGAATTGTGGAAAAAAAATCTGGTTGTCTGCTGGTTTGGAATGTTTGTGACAGGTATAGGAATGAGTCAAATTGCTCCTGTATTACCTCTATATATAGGAAATTTGGGTATTTACAATACCTCTTTAATTGAACAGTTTTCAGGAATTGCATTTGGTGCTACTTTTATAATATCAGCTATTTTTTCACCAATCTGGGGTCATGCTGCCGATAAATTCGGTCGAAAACCAATGCTCCTTCGCGCAAGTCTCGGCATGGCAATAGTTATAGGAAGCATGGGATTTGTGCATAATGTATATGAACTTATAGGATTGAGGCTGCTGCAAGGCGTTATAACTGGTTATAGTACGGCTTGCACTACATTGATTGCAACTCAGACGGACAATGAACATGCAGGTTGGGCTCTAGGTACACTTTCAACGGCGAATATAGCAGGTTCCTTACTTGGACCGGTAATCGGCGGTTTCATAGAAGAAAACTTTGGCCCTAAAAATGTATTTTTTATAACAGGTGCACTACTTCTGATTGCATTCATTATAACGGCTTTATTTGTAAAGGAATCTTTCACCCGTCAAAATAATAAAATATTGAAGATCAAGGAAGTATGGGACAGCATACCCTACAAAAATTTAACTGCTATAATGTTTGTGACATCTTTTATATTAACTATGTCGTTATATTCTGCTGAGCCAATTATAACGATATATGTCACTCAATTATCCCATAATATGAATCATGTGGCATTGATTGCCGGAATGGCATTTTCAGCCTCAGGTCTTGCAAATATAATCGCTGCCCCAAGGCTTGGAAAACTTTCAGATAAAATTGGAACCCATAAGATCATGTTGACATCACTTATAGCCGCTGGATTGATTTTCATACCACAGGCATTTGTAAAAGATCCCTGGCAGCTTATGGGACTCAGGTTTTTACTTGGATTGGTAATGGGAGGGCTTAATCCTTCTGTAAATGTAATGATCAAAAAAATCACTCCAGACTTTCTCACTGGTAGAATTTTCGGATTTAATATTTCTGCCCAATACCTGGGAGTGTTTGGAGGTTCGATTTTAGGAGGACAAGTATCTGCCTGTTTAGGCATCAGATATGTATTTTTCATTACAGGAACATTGCTTTTAATAAATGCCCTATGGGTTTATTTAAAAGTGTATAAAAGGCTCATTCCAACTTAAATAATAACATTTTTAGGAATAAAAAATGGACATTTATTTATCTTATCCTCATATATGTCAGCTTCTATTCCAAAAACTTTTCTTAGCAATTCCTTTTTTATTATTTTATACGGCATTCCCATGTCCCACAGCTTACCATCCTTTATAACAACAATTGTATCTGAATATCTTGCAGCTTGGTTCAAATCATGCAGAACCATGATCACAGTTAAGCCCAGTGTCTCGTTTAATTCCTTTATTAATTCCAGAATTTCCATCTGATAGGATATATCAAGAAATGTAGTGGGTTCATCCAGCAAAAGTACTTCAGGCCTCTGAGCCAGACACATGGCCAGCCACGCTCTCTGCTCTTCTCCTCCGGACAAGGTTGTAACAAACCTCTGTCTCAAGGGGACAAGTCCGGTTTTCTCCAGTGCCCAATCTATTATATCCATATCTTCTCTGTCAAGTCTTCTTCTGAATTTCAAATGCGGATATCTGCCGTAGGACACCAGTTCTTCCACAGATATATCTGAGGCTATGTTTTTCATCTGCGGAAGTATGGACAACTTCTGTGCAACGGCCCTGGTATTCATATTTCTGATATCAGTTCCATCTAAATATACATTACCTCCTGCAGGTTTTAAACATCTGCCTACAGCCTTAATTAAAGTTGATTTTCCGGAGCCATTGGGCCCTATAATTGTAACTATTTCTCCAGAATGTATATCAAAACTGATGTCTTTTACAACTATCTTATTTCCATAATTCACTTTTAGATTTTCAACTTTCAATTCCATATCAATACCCTCTCTTTCTTCTAAGCAAATACAGAAAAAAAGGAGCTCCCAGAGCTGACATTATAATTCCCACAGGTATCTCCATAGGTGCAAACATCACTCTCGCAAGGGTGTCACACAGCATGACCATAGCAGCCCCTGTAAAAATAACCGATGGAAGCAAATATCTGTAATCCGAACCAATAAACAGCCTCGTCATATGCGGTACTATAAGTCCTACAAATCCAAGAAGGCCTACAACACTTACTGCACTTCCGGCCAGCAGGGAGGAGATCACGATAAAGACAAACCTGGTTCTTTCTACATTCAATCCAAGACTTGTAGCTACTTCATCCCCCATCATCAATATGTTCAATTTGTTGGGCATCAGTAAAAGTAGAATAATACCCACAGAGGCATAGGGAAATAAGGTATTTACCTGCTTCCATGTAGTTGACGAAAGCCCTCCTACCATAAACCCTATAATTCCCGCCACTTTGTTTGGATAAAATGTCATAAGTGCATTTGTCCCTGCTCCCAACAGAGAAGAGACGGCAACTCCGGCTAATATCAGTCTTGTTGGTGCTACTCCTTCTCTCCAGGCTAAAAAATATATAAAAAGAGTAGCCATCAGTGCACCTGCAAATGCCCCCAAAGGTGCCAGATGATAAAAATCCGGAAAAAGTATGAGAATTATCAGTGTCATAAGTCCTGCTCCGGAGGAAACTCCTATAATATTCGGTCCCGCCAATGGATTTCTCATAACACCCTGCAGTATGGATCCCGACAGTGCAAGGCAGGTTCCAACAAGAGCAGCCACTATGGTTCTGGGCAGTCTGACATTCCATATTATCTGATAATTTACTGTGGATTTTTCAAAGAATACCGCATTCACTATTTCTTTGGGACCTATATTTACGGCTCCATTCCCTACACTTACAAAAAAACTGATAATAGATACAACTATAAAAATCAATAAAATAAATCTTTTTCCAATCCTTTGAGTTGTTATATTGCCCTTAACCATTTTCTATTCTCCTCAGTATTAATTGTTCCAGTCAAAAAGCCTTATATCCTTCATATCAAAACTGCGGGCTTTTTTAATTTGTTTTGTTGAATACATGGGGATAAAGTATCTTTGCCAATCCTTCATAAGCTTCGGCATACCTTGCATTTGGCTTGTACAAATATAAATCTTTAGGAAGAATTATATACCTTTTGTTCTTCACAGCAGAAAGAGAATTCCATGCCGGATTATCCTCCACATCTTCCTTTAGCTTTTCCATTATCTTTTCTTTGTCACTTCCCATAGTCTGTACAAATATAAAATCCGGATTCTCCTGTATTATCTTTTCCATGCTAAATACCTTTGCCTCAGATGAATTTGCCTCTGCATCCGATATGTTCACTGTATGCAGATCTTTAAGCATTTCCCCCAACATTGAATGGGAGTTTCTGACTGTAATATCTTTGGCCGTGGCAAATATTATTAAAACCTTATATTTTTTATCCTTTGGAGTTTCTGTTATTATTTTATCTACATTTTTCTTTACCTCATCAATATGTTCTTTATACAAATCCTCTCTTCCGGTAATTCCACTAAAAAGTCTCAGTGTCATATAATAATCCTTTAAATAGGTATTAGCTAAAGCGATAACTTGAATATTATTTTGTTCCAACACCGGTACCATTGCTGCCTGATTTTTGAACTCGTCAGTTGCTATGACCAAATCCGGCTTCAGTGCCAATATCTTCTCCAAACTTGGAGACCCTGGAGTTCCAACAACCTGGGCAGATTCGGCATTTTTAACAGGCTTTTCTTCAGCTTCTTGAACTCTTCCTATTACTTTTCCACCGCAGCTGTCCCAAATATCAAGATAAGAATTATACAGGCAGACAACTCTTTTGAGATTCTTTTTTATAGTTACTTTTTTCCCTCTGGCATCTGTAAATACTACACTGGTTTTATTAAGTGTCACGCCATATTCAGACGCCGATTTAATTTTTTTCTGTTCCGTATCGACTTGATTGCTGCTGCCATTTTCACTATTAACACTTTTGCCGCATCCGGCAAATACAGATGTAACCATTACAATAACCAATACCAATAAAAATATTTTTGTCTTTTTCATATTCCATTCCTCTCTTCCTATTGACTTTTGATAGCTGGTGTTATCTAGTTTTCCTTGATGCCTTCTTGTCAGAATCTTGCTGCAATCCAAAGCAAAAAACCATAGCCTTTTCTGCTATGGTTATATACAAACAAAATTCATATATAAACAACCACTTCCCTCCGAAGGCTTATTTATCAAAAAATTTACAGGCAGGTCTCCTGGCTCATAGTTCATTTTAATCTCAATACCTTCCCGGAAAAATATTTCCAGTGGCAAATATATATGATTTCATCCCTATTTACAGTAGCGGGGGCTGCAGCGGATTTTTACCGCTTTCCCTATTAATTTTTTAAAACCTGTAACTTTTAACCTTTTTAATTGTAAAAAATCATCTCTTTAAATATCTATTAATATTTTTAATTATAACACATATATCTTTATATTTGCAGTAACAAAAATATCAATTTTACAAGAAAGCCTTTTCTTCAATTCAAGCCACTTCATGCCTGCAATAGGATAAAACTGTAAGAATTAAAAACAACGGAACGGCAGCAGCCGATGCGGTGATCATTACATAGGGCGACCAAAAACTGTAAGATCCCAATGTGAGAAATTTAAGTTCTACAAGGCTAATGCCGAAACTGTTTCCAAGACCTACTCCTCCAGAGGGCAGAATCATCCTCAGCCAGTTCACTGCATTGCTTCCTGAAATAGAGGAAAGTATGAGAGGCAGCAGACAGAACACAATGGCTATTATCATGGAATTCACTGTATTTCTACATTTTGCAGACAGAAACAGTGTAAAGCTGACAGTGGCAAGAAGTGTAAGCAGACCTGCAGCTGCAGTGATCATCTCAAATTGACCTACATTTATAGCAGGAAGGCAGATGGTTTCCACACTTTGAATTGAAGTTTTTAAACTTTCCCACCCAAATACACTGTTTTCAACCAAAAGGAAAATGGAAATACATACCGCAGAGGTTATGCCGCAGATCAGAACAACAGAAATTATCTTGGATACAGCAAGTTTCGTCCTTCCGTATTTGGTACACCTGAGTATATTGTCCGCTCCTGTCTGATATTCTGCAGAAAATATAGGGGCAGTAATAAACGTACATAAAAACACCAGCAAGAAGAGCAAGATGATGAGGTAACTTCCCGCATCGCTGCTGCCAAAACCATAGGTGAATTTGAAGGGCTTATCCACTTTTTCATAGAGGGCAAGAGCTTTTTTCTGGGCTGAAGGCTGAATGGCTCTATTTTTTATTTGCCAGGTGTATTTTTTATAGAAATTTTCTGCCGCTTCCCCGGGAGAAATTTTGCTTAAATCCACAGGTGTCTTGGTCTGTGGATCTGCATATACATTCTCTAACCTGTTTATTATATGTTGAAATGGAAGTATTTTTTTATTAAGGACGTCCTGGGGAATATTATCCTTATAAATACTTCCGTACTTCTTTGCAACCTCCTGGTAATTTTTAACTGCCTTCTGTATTTTATCCGGTGTGATATCCCCTTCAACTGTAGTTTTCTTCATAAGCTGTACGGCTTTTATTCCTGAAACTGTAACATTGTTTCCATTCTCGTTTACATAATTGTAATTGACAAAGGATATGGGAAAATAGGCCAGGGCTCCAGAAATTAAAATGGCCGCTATCAGCAAAATCCAGGTGGAACGGGTTTTCAGAACCCTTTTCAATTCCAAATAAAAAATACTCATGTCAAATCTTCTCCTTTCTTGTTTCCTCTTGTGGAAACAGCCATAGATACAGATCCTCCAGCCGCGGTACGGCCTGTTTTGAATCAGGTATATCCGGGGCATCCGACAAATACCTGATGAAAAGATTTCCATCTTTTTCATTTAATATATTTACAATACGGACAGCTCCTTCATAATAGGGAAGTCGTTCAGGAGGTATTATGCTCTCCCATACTTTGCCTTCAACAGTTTTCACAAGTTCATCCGTAGTTCCCTTTGAAATTATCTTTCCATCTTTCATGATGGCATTGCAGGTGGCAATGTATTCCACATCGGAGACAATATGGGTGGAAATAAGTACAATTCGATCCCTGGAAAATTCAGAAATAAATTTGCGGAATTTCACACGTTCTCCCGGATCAAGACCGCTGGTGGGTTCATCCAGAATCAGCACCTCCGGATCATTCAAAAGAGCCTGTGCAATACCTACACGTCTTTTCATACCTCCGGAGAGCTTGGAGATTTTCTTTTTCCTCACTTCGGCTAGAGTAAGAATCTGAAGCAGTTCATCTATTTTTATTTTTGTATGGTTTTTGGTGAGTCCTTTCAAAGCTGCAACATATTTCAGATAATCCACCACTGTAAATTCAGGGTAAAAACCAAAATCCTGGGGCAGATAACCCAAAATGTCACGATAGGCTTCTTTTAGTACCTCGATTTCAATTCCGTCATATAGTATCTTCCCTGAAGTGGGACCGGTAATGCCTACCATCATTTTTATCAAGCTGGTCTTTCCTGCACCGTTTGCGCCGAGAAGTCCCCATACACCAGGTGATACATTCAAGTTCACACAGTCCACAGCAGTTTTGTCCTTATATTGCTTGGTTAAATTACATATCTCAAGTTCTATTTTTATCACCCCTTTGATTTTTTTAGTATTTAACATCTAAACTCTATACTTTGATATTTTAACAAACGCAGATCCTGTTGAATTTCACTATCAACTTATATATCTGAAAGGCAAGAACTGCTGCAAAAAAAACACTTAGCATAACCCATCCGGTTAAAGCTGCCCGATGGTAGGCCTGGGGCACCAATGTGTGAAACAGAAACTGCAGCGATAATATGAGCAGACAGAAAAACTCACAGGCAAACACATTGTACTGACTGCGGCTGCTCCGAAGGATGAAAATGCATCCGCAGCAGGACACCAGAAAAGGCAGCAGCAGATAAAAAATTACTAAAGCAGTGGAAATACTCACTTTGCTAAATGTTACAAGAGAAACAGCCAGCAGGAAAATACCGTCACCCAGACCAATTACAATGAGTCTTGCTGACAATAATCCGGACATTGACATAAATGAAGCTGTCTCCACTTCCTGCATCTTGTATCTATAAGATCTGCACAAAAATGGCAAGCCGGTCATAGTTATGAAAATTGCAAATAGACAGAGCAAATCCGGCAGGTGTCGGGCTGCAATATATTTAAAGTCTTCCTGAAAAATAGTAGTGAGCAGCAGCCACATAAGAATCAATATTGAACCCTGGAAAATCCATATTCTCCTCCCCATAAACGGAATCTGTTGAAATAAAAACTCCACATATCCAATTCTCTCCCTTGACCTGTGCTTTTCATATTCACTATTTGCCAGACTGATGGCTTTCTCAAGCTGTTCATCATGATACACAACAGGTACATTCAGGGCTTTTTTTAAATCCAAGCACAATTTTTTATTCATGATCATTTTCTCCTTTCTTTATCCGAAGGCTAGTATTCCTTATTAGCAAATTCCATCTGAGCCTAAGAATCACTTTATATTTTTTTCAATTTGCTTCAGTGCCGATCTCAATCGGGACTGTACCGTTCGAAGTGGAATGTTTTCTATCTCTGCAATCTCTCTCAAGGATAAATCCTGTGCAAAACGCAGAAGTACAATTTCTCTGTGTTTTTCAGGAAGTTTCTGCACTAAATCTTTCAAGTCCAGATCAGCCTCCACTTTTTCAAATCCCTGCTCCCTGTAGGACAGATCTTCAGTCAGGGGTTCTGTTTTCTTTTTTCGCCAGATATCTATACACACATTGGAAGCTACCTTATAGATATAAGCTCTGAATTTTCCATTATGTACGTACTTTTTGAAATAACGGGCCATCTTTAAAAATGTTTCCTGTGCGGCATCCTCCGCCGTCTGACGATTTGGCGTATGCCAGAGACAGTATCGAAATATATCCGGATAATAAAGGGTAATCAGCTTATCCATATAAGCCATATCTTCATCTTTAATTTTTTGTAGTACTCTGCCCTTATAAATCATCCTGTATCCTCCTAAACAACCTGCAAAAACCTTTTCTATATTATATAACGTTTATAAATACCAAAATGATTTAAAAATTATCAATATCAAAAATAAGCCATCACTTTACCCGACTATTTTCGCTAAAAAGTCGAAAAATATCAGTAAAGGATGACTTAATTGTGACTATACCATTTTATTATGTAAAGGTTTCACTATATAAGAAGACTTAACAACAAGCATGCAATTAAACCCACATTTGATTAATAAACTTTAAACACAAAACTACATTGCATCATCTAAATCATTTAAATCTCTTCCGGTAACATCTTCAGAAGCATAAGAACTAAAAAATGTACTTAAAGAGAAAACAATAAGCATTATAGCAACTGGAAGCCAACTTCCTGAAACTGCTGACACCCAGCTAGCTGCAATTAAAGGACCAAAACCAGTAGCTATAACACCTGCTATTTCTTTAGCAAGAGATACTAAAGTCACTCTATTTTTTGATCCAAATAATTCACTGAGCATTACATTTTCTAAAGCAAATATTCCTTGACAACCAACATTCAAACCAATTACCAGTGCAATAGTCAGTACAACAACATTCTTTGAATTAATCATCATCATCATTGGAATCGCATAAACTGCCATAGCAAATGATAAAATCATATACAGCTTTCTTCTTCCAAACTTATCACCAAGATATCCAACTACAGGAATAGTCATAAAAGATATTAAAGATGAAATAATATTGGCATTAGTTGCAACAGTTTTTTGCATTAAAAGAACAGTGACAATAAAACCTGCTAGATATGTTTGCAAAATACCACTATTGCCAGCTTGTCCAAAACGTAATCCCAAGGCAATTGCAAAACTCTTCTTTCCTTTTCTCTTAACCTTAACTGGTTTACTATTTTTTTCTTTTTCTTCTCTTTCTTTTAAAAGCAGCTTTTTCTTCTCCGCCATAACCGGACTCTCTTTAACAAAAATTCTAATTAAAATTGCTGCAATCATGACAACAAAGGAAGCAAAAAACGGAATTCTCCATCCCCACGTAAGTAAATCGTTTTCGTTAACATTCATTAAAATAATCGACCAAACTAAATTGGCTAATAATGTTCCAGATGAAGTTCCTAAACAAACTAAACTACCAATTAAACCTCTGTTTTTCACTTTAGAAAACTCAGCAACCATAACACCAGCACCGCTTATTTCTGCTCCAGCACCTAGACCCTGAAAGATTCGTAATACAACTAATCCAATCGGCGCTAATATACCAACTTTTTGATAAGTAGGCAAGAAACCTATCAATGTTGACGCAAGTCCCATAAGAGTTATAGTAACAAAAAGAACAGTTCTACGTCCCATTTTGTCACCAATTCTTCCAAATATATATGCTCCAATCAACCTAGCAACATATCCAGCACCATACGTTCCCATAGACATTATTAAACCCATGGCAGGACTTGAATTGGGGAAAAACACTTCATTAAAAACAATAGCTGCCGCAAGAGAATATAATTGAAAATCCATAAATTCCATCGCAGTTCCAAGCCAACCACTTACAGCAACTTTAACCAATTCTCTCGTTTCAATCTGATAAGTATCATTATCATTTTTTTCCATTTTTACTACACCTTCCTTGCTATTTATGAAAATTAAACTTTATTTTTTAATACCTATCCCTAGTTTCCAAGCTGCCTCAATCTTAACTAGTCACCAAAAGTAAGAATCATTTTTTTAACTTTCTCAGCATGTTCATCAACAAAATCAAACGCTTTTTGAACTTCTTTAAATTTGAACTTATGCGTAATTAACCCGTCAGATTTTAAATTTCCACTTTCCATCAACCTAATAACATTTGCAAATTGATAAGCCTGAAGTCTGCTTCCAACAACAGTCAGTTGTTTTTTAGTAATTGGAAGCTGTTTAATTTGAGCATCATCCTCTGAAAACCCAAGTACGACAATAGTTCCTGCCGGTGAAGTTACATCAAAGCCAAGTTCAAATGTCTTTGTAGTGCCTACAGCATCTATAACTTTATTTACCCCTTCATTGCCTGTCCAATCTTTTACCGCTTCCTTTATATCTTCATTTAATACATTGACAATTCTATCTGCTCCATTTTGTTTGGCAAATTTCAGTTTTTCGGATACTATATCACTTATCATTACTTCTGCACCCTTGATTTTAGCTAATTTAAGAATACATATTCCAATAGGACCTGCTCCTTGAACAAGAATCTTGTCACCAATTCCCACATTGCCTCTAAATGTTGCATTTGCCCCTATAGTGTACGGTTCTGCAAGTACTGCTGTATCCCAATCCAATTTTTTATCCAGTATGTAACATTGTTTCTCAGGTACTGTAAAATATTCTCTCATACCGCCATCTTCATGAACACCAAATACACTTAATTCCTTACAAACATTGGGCATCCCATGACGACATGCATAACATTTGCCGCAATATCTAATTGGTTCAACTACAACATGGTCTTCTTTTTTTAAATTTTTTACGTCACTACCAATTTCAACAACTTCTCCAACAACTTCATGTCCTATAACCCTCGGTAATACAGCTAACGGATTTTCACCATGATATAGATGAACATCTGATCCACAAATACCAACTCTTTTTGTCTTTATCAAAACATCATTGGCGTTTGCAATTTTAGGTATCTCTTCTTCCTCCAATCTTAAATCATCTTTTCCATAGACTCTTGCAATTTTCATAATATTTCCTCCTAATTGTTAATCATAATAGTTGATGTTATAATTAAATTTGTATATAATTTTTATTGGACATTTTTTCATAATTGATCATATTGAATAGTCGGAATTCTATATGATCAATTATGAGTAAAAAAATGTCTATTTTTTATTGTCCATTTTTCCAATGGCTTCCCAGAGTCCATTTAAATATGTTGCTCCGAGAGCTCTGTCATACAGTCCATATCCGGGTCTTGCCTTTTCATCCCAGATCATTCTTCCATGGTCAGGCCTTACGTATCCATCAAATCCCACATCGTAAAATGCCTTCATTATTTCAAACATGTCGAAACTTCCATCACTGGAAAGATGAGAGACTTCATGAAAATGCTTCTCGGACAATATTTTTATATTTCTTACATGTGCAAAATATATTCTTTTTTTAGCACCAAAATATCTTATGAGCTCGGGTATATTGTTTTTAGTACTGGATCCCAGTGATCCGCTGCAAAGTGTAATTCCGTTGCAAGTACTGTCCACAAGGTTTATTATCTTATCCAGATTTTCCTTTGAATGTACTATTCTTGGAAGTCCAAATACATTCCATGCAGGATCGTCAGGATGAACGGCCATCTTAACATCATATTTTTCACACACCGGCATTATTGCTTCAAGAAAATATCTGTAGTTTTCAAAAAGTTTTTCTTCATTTACTCCCTTGTATAAATCAAAAATTTTCTTCAGCTCTTTAAGTCTTTCAGGTTCCCAGCCTGGAAGCGAAAATCCATTTGAACTTTTTTCAGTGTCCTCTACAAGCTTTATAGGATCCAGCCCTTTCAACTTGTCATCATCGTAGTACAACACCTCAGATCCATCTGGAAGCTTATATGCAAGGTCAGTTCTGAGCCAGTCAAATACAGGCATAAAATTATAACATATAACCTTTATACCAGTTTGTCCTAAATTTTTAATTGTTTCCCTGTAATTCTCTATATACCTATCCCTTGACGGCAGTCCAAGTTTTATGTCCTCATGAACATTTACACTCTCTATCACTTCAAGCTCCAATCCATGATCCTCTATATTCTTCTTGTAATCTAATATCCTGTCCAGCGGCCATACTTCTCCTGCCTGAATATCAGATAAAAATCCTACGATTCCTTTAACTCCCGGTATTTGACGTATTTGATCCAATGTAACACTGTCATCATTTTCGCCAAACCACCTAAATGTCATCTTCATAAAAACATTCCTTCCCAATAATATTTATTTTAAATACTTTTCAAGTGTATTTCTAACTGAATTCTTTCCCGCTACCATTTCAGAAAAATAACTTTCTATTCTATCTCCAATTCCTATTTTGTACAAATCCATTCCAAATATTTCACTGTTGGAAAGTATGGGCTTCAGAGTGCCTCTCTCATATTTCCCTCCTAGCTTCACCTTTGAAAGGTGCTTTCTCAAGCTGTCCAGAAGCGGATCGGGACTTAATTCAAATTCTTTTCCCCGATCATCTATTCCCAGCATATACCTGCACCACCCTGCAATAACCAGAGGTATATATTTTAAAGATCTTACGTTCAAATCCTCTCTTTCAACATATGCTTTTATAGTCTCTCCAAATCTTATGCCGACCTTCTGGGATGTATCCGTTGCAATTCTCTGGGGTGTATCCGGTATATATGGATTGGGAAGTCGTACTTCTATAACCTCCCTTATGAAATCCTCCGGTACTATTATCCCTGGATTTGAAACCACAGGCATGCCTTCTTCATATCCTATTTTATTTATAAGCCTGACTATGTCATCATCCTTCATTTCATCCGCAATTAGATTGTAACCAAGCATGCATCCAAATACGGCCATTGTCGTGTGAAGCGGATTAAGGCATGTACATACTTTCATTTTTTCAACTTTCTCAACAGTTTCCCTGTCTGTAAAATACACTCCTGCCTCTTCAAGGGGTACTCTTCCATTTGGAAAAGCATCTTCAATTACAAGATACTGAGGCCCCTCAGTGTTGACAAATGGTGCTATATAGGTGTTCTTAACTGTTATTATTGGTTTCATGCCCTTAATTCCCAGTTCCTCAAGTTTTTCCTCTACAGATTTGGAAGGCCTTGGAGTTATCTTGTCTATCATACTCCATGGAAATGTAACTTCATCGGTATTGCCTATATAATTTAAAAATTCTTTTTCCACAAGTCCATTTTCAACCCACTTAGCTGCAATTGTATTTATTGAATTAGACAATTTCTCCCCATTGTGTGAACAATTATCCATGCTAACCACTGCAATTGGAAGTTCTCCTGCTTTAAACCTGATATATAGAAGTGATGCAACTTTTGCCATCACATTGCTTGCCTTATCTGGACCATTCACTATGTCTCTGCTGACTTCATCTATAAATTCACCGGATAATTTTTTCAAATTATATCCTTTTTCAGTTATAGTAAAGCTGGCAATTTGAAGTGAAGGTTTTGAAAATATCTCCTTCAATCTCTTCCAGTTTTCTTCTCTTTCCCTGTCTGCAGCTATGCTTTCTCCAATACTTGCAATAACTGTATTGTCAAAACTACCGTCCGGCCTCATAATTACCTGAAGACTCAAGTTGTCGTGAGGTTTGTATACTTTATCTATGATTTCATAGTCATAGGTCTCCACCGCAGTTATCCCTGTCTTTATTTTACCTGAATCCAGAAGCTTCTGTTGGAGTGCCGCTATAAATCCTCTAAATATGTTTCCTGAACCAAAGTGCACCCATACCGGGTTTTTCCTGGTATGGGTGCACATTTCCTCATAGTTGAAATCCGGTAATTTGATTTCAGCTGCTTTCCATGCCGTTATATTCTTCATACAATCCTTCTTCAATTCAATCATACTTTCATACTGCCTCCTTATCAATCCATTAGATACTAAGGTTAGATTAAACCTTTTCCAAAAGTTTTCACCTCTCTGAATTTCACTTTCAATAGACTATGGTATAACAATAAACATTATGTTAAAATTATAATAGTTATATATTTCATCAGAGGGTTTTTGAGCTTGATATATTCTTGCCGGAATATGTCAAGTTACACCCTCATTTTATGCAGACATTATTTAAAATATTGAGGATATCTCTCTTTTACATCTTTTAAATTATAATTGACCATAGTCAGGTGATTTTTCATAATTTCATCAGCCTTCTCGGGTTTCTCATTCTTTATTGCTTCAATTATAATTTTATGTTGAGAATATACATCATCAATTTTCAAATTAGAGGAAAGTGTAAGCACACGTATGCGCTGAAAATCCATTTCCACCTGACATATAGTATCCCAGGTTCTCTCCTTATTGCACCCCTCAAAAATAGTTTTATGAAATTGCTCATCCAATTTAAACGCCCTTGTATAATCATTTTTTTTAATGGACATCTTCTGCATTTCTAAATTCATCTTCAGAAATATAAGCTTTTCTTCAGGAAATTGTTTACACGCAAGCCTTACCACAGCTCTTTCAACATGTTCCCTCAAAAACCTTGCTTCTTCTACTGCATCCAGATCAATCAATGATACAAATGTACCTTTCTGCGGATAAATATCAAGCAGTCCTTCCTGGGATAAAAGTAAAAATGCTTCCCTTACAGGAGTTCTGCTTATATTGAATTTTTCAGAAATACCCTTTTCAGAAATACTGAGGCCGGGTTTAAGATCAAGATGTATAATATCTTCCTTTAAAATTTGATATAATTTTTTACTGGTTAAATTTTTGCCTGTTACAAGAGTCATAATTCATCACCTTCATTGTCTTTGTACCATACAAGTATACTTGTATGGTAGCTATAAGTAAATTATAGCACATCTTTTTACAAATTCAATATCTTTTTAGAATTTAAAACAAAAACGGATTGTACAGCAAAATCACAAACAATGTACAATCACCATAAATTGTGAATTGTACATTGTTAATTGTTAATAGTCTTCTCTTATTGTGTCAATCAGATTTTCCCTGTTTATTCTGGAAAGAGGTGAAAGCACGGAAATATATCCTATGATTACAGCTGCGGCAGCTGCAATGGCTATTCCCATCCAGGGAATCTGCCAGCTGGATTCTCTCACACTCACCGTTCCCTTGTACATCATATAGGAAAGGCCGCAGGCTATTATGGAGCCGTATATGGTTCCAATAACTGCATAGAGGAAGCCTTCCAGCACTATCATTTTCTTCAGTCCTTTTTGAGTGAGGCCTATGGCCTTTAAAATGGCAAATTCCCTTCTTCTGAGTATTATATTGGTAGTGAGGGTATTTATTATGTTCACGCTTCCAATAAGAGACACCACCACTACAAATCCATATACCAGTATTTCAATCATTAAAATCACCGATCTGGTGCTTCTGTTTTTATCAAGATGATTTATCAAACTAAGTGAAGGATCGGATTTTATAATATTTTCTATCTGATCTTTTGCGCTGTTTTCATTTTTGACATCTTTGATAGCAATATTCAGTACCACTGGTTTGATATCATTTATTCCTGTAAGTTTCTCCGCCACTTCCCTGGTAGTTATAAGTTTTGGTCCATTCTGTCCATTTAGATCAAAAGGTTCATCTTTAAGAACTGCCAACACTTTTACTTTTTTGATATCACCACTGTTTTTAGCTGATTCTTTATAACTATTTGTAATATTTCCATTGTCTATTGAAGTAGTCTTCGTCTCTCCGCTGTATTTAAGCTCTATCTCATCCCCTGCTTTTATGTTGGCAACTGAGCCGACATAGCTTTTCTTTTCCTTCTTATCGTACACCCAATTCTTATTTATCAGAACAACACCATTTTCCTCATTTAACTTATCTATGTCTATGTTTCCGGACTGCAGATACTTTTTTGAAGACTCCAGGGCATTTTCATCATAGACGGTGACAATTCCATTCATGGGTACTTTTTTTTCGCCATCTATCTCCACGTTTTTACCGTATACTCCATCTATGGATTTTACTGCCTCCATTTCCCTGCTCTTGTCTATAAATTCAACAAAATTGTATTCATTGTACATTTTGTATATCTTGCTCACCGAATTCAAATCACTTATATCCTCTATGGTCTGATCCTTTATAAAACCGCTTTTTATATTTGGCTGAATGGAAAAATGTATATTTTTGGACTCGTTCACACTGTCCGATAAATTCAAAGTCATATCCATAAAGGATTTGAAGGTAACAAACAGAAGCACGCTTATGGCTATGGAAAAAACAGTTATCCTGTATCTCTTCCTGTTCCTCTTTATATTCTTATAGGCCATATTTCCTTCAAATTTAAACAGCTTGCTTATAATTATATTTTTTCTCCTTTTTATTTTTTCCTTTACAATGGCTGTCCTTCCGCTTATGGCAGACAGTGGAGAAATTCTCCCCGCAAACAGTGCGGGCAGCAGCGCAGATATATATATGGCCGCTATTGAAACTGCAGCACTTATAAGCATGACCACAGGTGATATGGATACTTTCATCATCATGGAAACCATATCTCCCCCAATTATCCTAAAGGCGAAATTTATGGCAAAAATAGCTACAATGCCGCACACAAGTCCCAGTGGTACACCTATTATTGAAAGCACCGATGCCTCCCTGAGTACTATCTTTCTGATCTGTGCCGGAGTTGCTCCAATTGCCCTCAAGAGACCGAACTGTCTCATTCTCTCCACTACACTTATCTGGAAAGAATTATATATCACCGCAATTGCTGCTACAAGCACTATTCCTATTATAATCGCCACTGTAGAATACAGCCCGGACAATCCTGACTTGCCGTCTCCTCCCCCTTGCATATCTATAAGAGCTGAATTGTTTGTAACTGATGCAGCATTTTTGCCGCCAACTTTTACTGTCTTGCTTTTTGGCAGATCATCCAGTTCTGAAACTGCCTTTTTCAAATTTGTCTTTGGGCTTATCTCTGCAATAAGTAGTGATCTCTGCATATCAATACTACTGTCTTTGGATAAAAAAATACCTGTTTTACTAACTTGACTACCTACTTTATCCTGGAGTATTCCCACCAGGGTATATTCTTTGCTGCCAAGCTCTATTTTGTCCCCTGTTTTTATGTCCTTTTTCATGTATCTGAGCACCCAATTCTCCACTGCCGCTTCACCTGGATTTTTGGGGAATCTTCCCGCCTTTATTTTATAGGGAAGAAGCTCCAGAGCACTGTCCGAGGCTGTAATAGGACTCACACTTACATCCTCATTTATCTTTATATTCTCACCCTGCTGATAAAAACCGCTGCGTGAAACTTTGGGATTTCCGGTGACTTTTGCAGCCAGATCTTTATCCGGAGCCATATACATAACATGCCAGGAACCGTAGTCATTTTTTACACTTTCAATTTCAGCATTCTGCATACTCACAATAAAAAAACCAATAGTGCTTATGAGGGCAGCAGACAATACTATTCCTATAATAGTTAGTATACTTCTCTTTTTATTTGAACTGAGATATTTTCCTGTAAGTTTCTTGTAACTTGTAATCATATTAATCATCACCTTCTTTATCTAGTCATTTTGCAGACGTTTATCCGAAATTATCTGTCCATCTTCAATGGTAACTATCCTATCCGCCATAGATGCTATGTTTATATCATGGGTAATCAGTACAAGGGTCTGATTGTATTTTTTAGCTGTATATTTTAAAAGTTCAATTACCTCCTTGGAATTCTTGCTGTCAAGGTTTCCCGTAGGCTCATCCGCAAGAACTATGGAAGGTTTATTCAAAAGAGCTCTTCCAATGGATACCCTTTGCTGCTGACCTCCAGACAGTTCAGAAGGAAGATGCTTTTTTCTGTCCTCAAGTCCGAGCAATTTTATAATTTCATCCAAATATCCTTCATCCACCCTGTCATTGTCTAAAAGTGCCGGAAGTGATATATTTTCTTCTACATCCAGAACAGGTATCAGATTGAAGAACTGAAACACAAATCCTATTTTTCTCCGCCTGAATACAGCAAGTCTGTTCTCCTTGTAATCATAAATATTTTCTCCTTCAATTATCACTTTGCCTGCAGTAGGCCTGTCAAGTCCTCCTAGAAGATGCAAAAGCGTGCTCTTGCCGGAACCTGAAGCACCTACAATTGCCGCAAATTCTCCCTTATTTACGGATAAGTTTATGTCTTTCAACGCTTCTACCTTGTTTTCACCTTTTCCATATATCTTAGTTAAATTTTCTGCCTTCAATATTTCCATTCTACTTTCCCTCCTCTATTTAAAATTATAGATAAACTTCGCCTCAAGCTCCATGTCTGAGGTCTTACAAAATAAAGGCACTGTCTTACAATTTTGTAATCTTTATATGGCTCCATCCAGTTTGTCTGTTTTCACAGATATCCATTATACACATCAATAATTCTTTACTTGATATTTTTTTCAATTAGTGTTATACTTTTAAAAAATAAATATTATAAATGCTGTGAAAAGAAATAGTAAGTATTTTAGATTTTAAGAGAGAAGTTGGCCGGTGTGAAACTTTAATGAAAAAATATTGAACCAGTCTTGGAGCTATGAACCGAAAGAACATCCAGTAGGCTTCATCGGAAATTCCACCGCTATCAGGAAAACAGTATCAAGATATGTCTTCGTACTGGTTGAGTGCAGTTCTTACTGAATTTAGGTGGCAACACGGAAAAGTATATTCGCCCTAAGTTGATTTTAATCAACTTAGGGCTCTCTTATTATAAAGTAAGTTTTTAAAAAAGATATCTAAATTAGATAATTAAACAACATAATCATTTTATCATATTTAAATGAGACCAATATTCAATTATATTCTATAAAAACTAAAATACAGAAAGGATTGGCTTATTATGAAACTTATAAAAAATCGTATAGTCATAAAAGTGGGTACATCTTCTATTACAAGTAAAAATTATGGAATAAATTTTCAGCACATTGACAAGCTAGCTCAAGTCTTATCTGGTGTCCAGAATTCAGGCTATGAGATCATCCTCGTTTCATCCGGAGCCATTGCCGTGGGAACAAATAAAATGGGGTTGATTGAGCGTCCCAAAGAACTTAGAATAAAACAAGCTGCTGCTGCTGTAGGGCAATGCGAACTCATGCATATTTACGATAAATTCTTCAGCGAATACGGTAAGATTGTTGCCCAGATACTTCTAAGTGAAGAAGATGTATACCAGGAAGAAAAAAATCGCAATCTGATAAACACATTCGATTCCCTTTTAGAGAGAAATATTATTCCTATTGTAAATGAAAATGATTCTGTAAGCCATCGGGAAATTGAATCCAGCCAAAAAATATTTGGTGACAATGATACACTTTCCGCAATAGTAGCCGTACTTTGCAGGGCAAAGAAATTAATTCTTATGTCAGATATAGATGGGCTCTATGAAAGTGATCCAAGGTTAAACCCCAACGCAAGACTTATCCAACAAGTTAGTAATATTGATGAAAATATCCGTAAACTGGCAAAAGGTTCTAGTTCAAACCGTGGTACCGGTGGAATGATCACAAAGCTTGATGCAGCCCAAATTGCCACTTCACATGGCATTGATATGATTATAACCCATGGTCAAAGACCAGAGAATTTATACAGTATTATTGAAGGTAAACAAATAGGAACTTTATTTGTTGGGAAAAACAAAGACATTCTTCACACAAAACACCGTGTTTTGACAGCTCCTATTCACATATGACCGTCAAAATTAAAATTTATAAATTGGGAACAACACTAAGATATTATACAGCTACAGCAAATATAACATATCATGCTGCAGTTGTATTATTATTGTACAAATTCTTCTATTCAAGTTTCTATCAATGTCATTTCAATTTCTTCTAACAACTACAAAAAATAGGCTTACCAAAAAGGTTATCATAGAGAATATCACTGCCACAACTAAAAAACTCGTTACTAAAATATTATATTTTATCAAATTAACCTCCTGAATATATTTCGACAATCCAAAAATATTCAATATAAACAGTATGAAAAATATAGCTGTCAATCCTATTGAAGCACCTCTTATATCGGCCAAACTCAGCGATATATGAGAAGATATGCATATGGATATAAACAGAAATACATAAAAATAAGGATTTTGAAAATTTCCAGTTGAGAAAATATTCTTTACGAGTCCGAGATAGGAATGTGCTATTCCCATAACTGTGGATTTATCTATTGTTTCCACGTGGATATTTCTCATTAAGATATTCATAAAATTATTATAAGTTTGTGGAATGCTCACATACATCAGAGCAACCATGCAGGCAATGCCCCCAAAAATGGGGGCTATCCCTATAAAAAAATTTCCTATTTGCTCATAAATACTGTTTTGATCATAACTGTGCTCTACGTATCCCATGACACCGTTGGCATCCGGCTTTTGAAGCAATTTAATGGCAGTAATTCTATGCCCAAACAGCAGTGCAGCTATTCCATGGCTGAGTTCATGTATGGGCACTCCAATAAAACCAGTTACCATTACTGCCTTGTTTCCAAGACTTCTTTGAAAATTTATCAGTGAATAATTTCTGAGCATGCCCAAAAGAAAACCTACAAATATCATCATACCTGTCAAATTGGCAGTTTCTACACAAGTCTTAATGAACAATTGTATTAAAAGCTTCAAATCTCATCATCTTTCTTTCTATTTCTTCATACCGGTATAAATAAAAATAGCATCCCTTAAAAATTTGGCCATTCCAGGTTTTCTCTTGTCATAATAAGCTGTAAATCTTCTGTCATCCACATACATCTGTGCAACACCTACATGAGCTTCTTTTGAATAGCTGTCCCAAAAGTAGGAGAGCCACCTCCTGTGCATATCTGCTGCTTTTTGTGCCAGTTCTCCCCCCGGGTTTTTTGTCTCAAAGGCACTTTCCAATGTATCCATTATATCACTTTGCAGTTTTTCAGCTTCCCTATACTGATTTTCAGTCATATTTCTGAATTTTTCATTGGATCTCTCAACAGTATCATCACCGTACTTTTCCCTGATTTCCCTGCCATATTTCTTTTCGTTGCCTTCTATAAGCCTTTCCTTAAAGCCTTCAAATTTTTCACTATCTGTCATCTTAATTCTTCCTTCCCTAAACGCAATGGTTTTTTCCACATTTGAAATGATCAAATCCAATTTACGCCTTTTTTCAAGGAGTTTCTCATGGTGCTTTTTCAGAGCCTTTACAGTATCAAAACTGGTGGAAGTCACAATATTCTTTATATCTTCCAGATTAACCCCTAGTTCTTTATAAAAAAGTATCTGCTGAAGTCTATCCACTTCCATCTGTCCGTAAATTCTGTATCCTGATGAATTGATTCTGGCCGGCTTCAGTATTCCAATTTCATCATAATACCGGATTGCCCTTTTACTGACTCCAGAAAGTTTACTGAGTCCCTGTACTGTATAATATTCCATGTTTTTACCTCCTTGTAAATTAAATATAAACCTTTACGCAGCGTTAATGTCAATAGGAAAAACAGCCAATGTATTCATCAGCGGGAACAGGCTAATTTATCAAGGATTTTTCTCAAAAATGGAGTTTTTACCTCAATTGCCTTTTGAGGGCACATTTCCTGACAGCAGTAACATCGGATACATTTGTCATAATCGTACTGGGGAATCGTTCCCATGTCCTTATCAAGTTTTATGGCCTTTCCTTCTACAGGACAGCTATTTACACATATTCCACAGCGGATACACCTTTCCTCTACTACATAGGGTCTCTGCCTTATGAGCTTCATAAGCCATTCAACTCTATGAAAACCCGCTTTTTTTATATCTCCACGATAGACATCAAAATTCATTTTTCCATATTTCTTGACAATCTCCTCTATTGGTTTTTCTCCTTGAGGAGTTAAAATCTCTATATTCTCATCATGCCAGTTTCCAAGTCCCCATACTTCTCCGTTTACATTGGTGGGCACTGATTCTGGGTCAAGATTGATGAGCCTGCAGAAGACGCTGTCAAGAGCCACCGGATCCCCGGACATGAGGATAACATTCATCTTTACAGGTCTTCCCGACGAAGGTCCATTTCCCTCCATGGCCACAATTCCATCCATAATATGGAGTCTTGGCTTTATCATTACATGCAGATCACAGAGCATTTTTGCAAATCTGTCTGCATTCTGATACTTTGCATGACTCAGCCCCTTGTTGAAACCATATATGCAGCCAAATATATTTTTCACAGCTCCAGTAACACGTTCTAGGGCATGGGTTTTCATTTTACAGACATTTATAACTGCCTCAGCATCTAAAGCCCCCCTGCTTATTACAAAACTTTTTGCAACTTTTCCCTGTGGAAAATCAACTTTTTCTCCCTGCCTAAAATCAGCTTCCTCAATTCCCAATTCTTCAGCTGCCCTGGCAATTCCAGCAGTATTTGATATTTTCGTAGGATTGCCATTTCCCGGTGAATCACCATATGAAATCTTATTATATCCACTTTCCTTCAGAACTCTTGCCACAGCTTTAAAAACCGACGGATGAGTTGTTATAGCTTGATCCGGCACTGCCCTTTTTAAAAGATTGGGTTTTAAAAGAATTTTTTCATCTTTTCTCATAAAATTTTCTATTCCACCTAGAAGCTCCAGCCCTCTTTTAACGGTTCTATATACTTTATCTTCATCATAGTCAGTACATTCAAGTAGTATAACTCTACTTTTTTTCAAATTACAATCCCTCCTTTTCTTCATTTTCTCATAAGGCAAACTTATCCAGGTGCATAACAGTACTTGTCCCCCACCTTATGAAGTTGGGAATATTAACAATGTATTCTTCGGATAGATGTCCTTTTGTTAGACATTACACCATAACTATATAATGTAATTATAACATTATTTCTATGGAAAATCAGGCATAAAAAAGACACCTTAAGACTTCTCTTTCCAGAATTAAAAGCTATTTTTCATCTTGATCTTTGAGCTCATCCAAAATTAGAATACAGATTAGTAAATAAGGATACCATATAAATACTCAAAAAATTTACCGGTATAAAAATAATTATTTTAGGTAACTTTAGCCGTTTTTATAACAACATCAATTTCAATTAAAACATTTAAGAAACACATTTTCCAGTTATTTTATAGGAGTGATATGAGATGATAAAGAATATCATAAGTATATTTAAAAGAGATATAAAAACCATCATAAAAAATAAAGCGGCACTAGCAACTGTACTAGGATTATGTATAATGCCCTGTTTATATACACTGGTAAATGTGAGGGCAATCTGGAATCCTTACTCCAGTGCCAAATTGAGTAATATTTCTATAGCCGTGGTAAACAGGGATCAGGGTGCTCTATTTCAGGATAGGAATATCAACATGGGAGATGAAATTGTAAATAATCTAAAAAAAAATCATAATATTGGATGGAAATTTGTCGACTCAAAAGAAGCCGATCAGGGAATGATGGATGGAAAATACTATGCTGAAATTGAGATACCTGAAGATTTTTCCTACGATCTTTCAAGTATAATTACGGATAATCCAAGAAAGGCTCAGATATTTTATAAATCAAATACAAAGACCAGTCCTATGGGAAGCAAAATCACCGAAGGTGCAGTTAACTCCCTTGTGAGCTCCATAAAATCCAATTTTGTATATTCAGTAAACAAAGCTATATTTTCTTCTCTGAATATTATAGGGAAAAAAGCAGAAAAAAATAAATTTCAGATAATAGACCTAAAGAATTCAATAATAGCTCTAGGTGACAATATGGACCTCGTTACAGCTGTACTTGGAGGCATAAATGACAATGCCAGTGATATTGCACTGATTCTTACTCAATTAAAACCCATTATTTCTACGGCCGGAAATATAAATATAACAAATCAAGTACCTGTCGGCAATAAAGAACTTATAAAATCAATAAAATCTTCCCTAAACAATTCCTTTGACAACATTCAAGTAAACTTCAACAATGCCAAAGCAGATATTTATAGACTTCAGACCCTTGCGGACAATTTGAATTCATCAATTGAAGATGTAAATTTCTCTAACATAAACTCCACAGCGGACAAGATGAATTATCAGATAGATATGTTAAATGGAGAAGTTGACTCCATAATAGATTTTTTGCAGACAGTAAACGGGTTTGCACACAACAGCAGAATATCAAATCTTTTAAATTCCTTAAATGATGTAAAAAGTCTTTTGAATATTGAGAGGAATAATATAAATAATCTTCAGCAGAGTTTAAACAATACAAATCAGATAAACAGCAGCTTGAATAATTCTATAGTTCACAATACATGGAATGTGAGTTTGAAGCTCATTGATTCTGTCAACCAGTACAATAATGAAGTAAAAGGAGAGTTAGATGCAATAACTGATGATTTAATAGCATCCTCAAATAATTCTGCCGATATTTTAAAGACTGCAGAATTTATGAATAAGCGGGGCATCAAATCTATAAATACCTTGATAGATGGAAGCAGACTTATAGCTGATTCCTCTGGAAAACTTGAGAATCAGCTTCTTCAATTTAAAAAGCCTATTATAAATGCCAGTAACAAACTAAAACTTACAAATAACAAGGATATAGTGAAAATAATAACCATACTTCAAAACGATCCTGAAATAATGGGAAATTTTATGGCCAATCCATTTAATATAAAGGAGGAAAATATTTATACAATTCCAAACTTCGGATCAGCATTTGCACCTACTTATATGACAATTTCCATATGGGTTGGATGTACCATGCTTGCAGCAATGCTTAAAACAACTGCAGCCAAATTTGAAGGATCTGAAAATCTATCATTGAAAGAGGAGTATTTTGGAAAGATGCTGCTTTTCGTTTCAATTTCTATAATACAATCTCTTATAATTGTATTTACCACTAAATTTATACTCCATGTTTATACTGAAAATTTCTTCCTTATGATAATTTTTGGATTGATTTCATCCCTGGCATTTTCGACAATAGTATACAGTATGGTGTCCATATTTGGAAATCTTGGAAAGGCAATTGCTGTCTTATTAGTTGTAGTACAGCTTGCAGGGAGCGGTGCTACTTATCCTATACAGCTTAACCCATTAATTTTTAGAATATTTCAGCCTTTCTTTCCGTTTACCTACAGCCTAAGCGGATTTAGAGAATCGATTGGAGGGCCTCTTATAAGTACTGTAGTCATAGATTTTTCAATACTTGTTCTTATGTCTGTAATTGCCGTATTGGTGGGATTGTTCTTGAAAAAGCCTCTCTATGGGATAATGAATAGATTTCATAGTAAATTTATAGAGTCAGGTATTGGAATATAAATATTGATAATAGGAGTGACACCAGCATGAATACTGTATTTAAAATATTAAAGAGGGATCTTAAAAACATAACAAAAAATTTTGCTGTGCTCATAACGATTATAGTATTCTGCTTTCTCCCATCCTCCTATGCACTTGTAAATATAAAAGCGTCCTGGGATCCCTACTCAAAGGCCAATACCAGCAGACTTCCCATTGCAGTTGTCAACAAAGATGAGGGCGGCAGCATTAATGAAAGGACTATAAATGTAGGAAATGAGATTATAAACGAGTTAAAAAAAGACAGGAGTATCAACTGGGTTATCATAGATGAATGGCAGGGAAATTACGGGCTCAATACTGGAAAGTACTATTCATTGATAGAAATTCCTGAAGATTTTTCAAGTAGACTTCTCACGCTTGCCACCTCGGAACCTCAAAAACCAAATATAGTATACAGAGCCAATGAGAAATTGAATGCAGCGGCTACTGAAATTACAAGCCAGGCAAAAGATGTGCTGGCGGATCAGATTAAATCAAACTTTGTAAAGATAAGCAGCAGGGAAGCTCTCAAACAGATGAATTCCATCGGCAAAAAGTTAAACAATTATAAACCTGAAATTCTACAAATTAAAGACTCGCTGGAGGATTCCATCACAGCCATATATAAAACAAAAAAATATCTGTCGGAGGTAAACGGAAATTCAAGGGAGATACAGGATTATTTAAATAAGCTTAAAAATGACATTCCAAGACTTTCCAGACAGATTGAAAGCCTTCAGGATATTGTAAATCATGGCAGATCCCTTGCACAGTCCACAAAACAAACTATAAATTCAGCACAGAATAATCTGTCAAACGGGATAAATGAACTTCAGAACCAAAATACTCAGCTTCAATCCCTTTTGTCAAGTCTTGAAAATACGGACAATGAATTTGTAAATTCTAGTGCCATAAACAATACTATAGATCAGCTAGATAATCTAAATGATTCGATGATTGAAAAAATTGACAGCAGTTTCAAAACACTCAATGCTATAGATGATGTGTTGCCAAACAATGGTGCGGTGGAGCTCATAAATACCCTGTCTAGAATGAAGAATTCCATACAGATGGAAAAAGGTTCTCTTGCACAATTGAAGCAGCTTGTGAACAGTAATGGTTCAAAGGAAAGTACAGATTCAATTATAGCTCAGCTCTCTAAAATGAGAAATGAATTGTCATCGGATGCAGTGAATATATCCAATGTTTTTTATTCAAATGCCAGCCAGACTTTGAACAACATGAGCAATAATATTGATAGGAGTCTGGAAATTTATGAGGGTATACTTCAATCTACAAGAACGATTATTCCTCAGCTTAATTCACTGGCAAATGCAGGTGCCTCTATCAGTGAAATATCAATATCACATGTAAACCAGATAAACAAAAGGCTTGGAGATATTCAGAACAGATTAAACCAGCTAAGCAAAGATACGAATATGATAAATGAAAAGAATATTGATCATATAATAGAAATAATGGAAAAAAGTCCTGAAATTTCAAGTCTATTGTCATCTCCGATAGAGTTGAAAAACGTTCAGCTCTATAATCTTGGATTATTTGGATATGGAGTCACTCCTTTTTATACTACGCTGTCAATATGGGTAGGTATACTTCTTCTTTCAACTATACTTACGCTGAAATGCAAAAAATTTGGAGATGGAACAAAGGTCAGCATGATTCAGGAATATTCTGGAAAATTATTTCTTTTCATGGGACTCTCTTTAATACAGACATCTATAACTCTACTTGGAGAATTTTTGCTTCTGGGAATAAGACCTGTGAATATACCTGCCATGATAGGAGTTGCATTTGTGGTAAGTATAACATTTTCCATAATAATATTTACATGCATATTTATATTAGGAAATGTAGGGAAAGCCCTGGTTACAGTTCTTATGATATTCCAGATTTTTGGAACAGGCGGCATATACCCTCTTCAAATTATTTCAACAAGACTTGCCAACATGGCGCCATTTTTACCATTTACCTATTCCATAAATGGGTTTAGGGAAGCAATTGGAGGTCCCAACTGGGATCATCTTCTTAAAATATTTGGAATGCTTGGCTGTTTTACAGGAATATTTCTTCTCATTGCCCCCCTTAAAAAGGTATTCCAAAGGCAGATACAGCAGATGGAAAATGACTTTAAAAAGTCACAGCTATAATGTGAGTTTATTTGTGCTGACAACAAAAAAATATTTATAATCATACACTCCACGGCAGCATCACACCCATATTTATCAGCAAATATTACAGTTGTAATTCCCGCTGGCATTACAGTTTTGCCAGCATATTTCTTCTACAATCAGGATCTATTTTTCATTTTGATCTTTGAACTCATCCAGAGTTCTATAAGTACTTCACAGGCAACTGCAAATAAAAATACAACCCAGGAATATTTAAAACCAATTATAAAACCCAATAATACAAAAAGCGCCGCCGCAAACAGCCAAAGTGCTCCGGATAAAAGCCCTCTCTGCTCCAGGGTTTTTGCATCTCCATATGCAGTAGCATAATTCTCCTTAAACATTCTTTCTCTTTCCAATACCCAGGGTTTATGTCTTTCTTTTTCAGTGAGCAGTAAAAATACAAGCACACAGAGACCTGGAATTACAAAAGGCATAAGACTTCCAGATACGGATTCAAGCCCCATTCCGTCCATAAAATACAGCATGGCCGAAACGCAAACTCCAAACACAATCACAGCAGATGAAATGCCATATATCAGGGCACGTTTCCATTCCATAGGGAAATCGGTGTTTGTTTCCTGAGTAAGGCCCAAAAATACAAACATGGCTGTGGAAATTGAAATAAATACCGGTAGAGTAGATACCCCCGTGGATATTTCACCTGTGCTAAAATAAGTTGTGAATGCTGATATTATAGCAAACAGCGCAATGGCACCTGCAGCTGCATAACCAACAGCATGCTTTTTGTCAACCTGTATTCTTGAATGTACATACATTTGGTCAATGACCTCCTTCCTCTTCTGCCGGCTTATCTGATCTGCAATTTTAGTAATATCACCTAGTTCAGCTGCTGCCTTTTCAAAGGCTTTTTCATCAGACTCGCTCTGATTTTTAAACTCTTTAATTCTCTCCTGCAGATTGATTGCAATTTCTTCCTTGAAATCCTTGAGCTCGGGAGTATCTTCATAATCCCGAAAAAGTCTATCTATATAAACCTGAACTTTCACATCCATTTTTCATTCCTCCTCCAACAATTTATTGAGTATCCTCTGAGAGAATTCCCAATCTTCCTTATTTTGCCTGTAAAGTTCTCTTCCCTTTTCAGTAATTTTATAGTATTTGCGCCTCCCTCCCTGAGACTCATCTCCCCAGTAGGAAGTAATATATCCACCCTCCTCCAGCCTCCTATAGCTTGAATAAAGGGTTGCCTCTTTCATTTCAAATTGATTTTGAGTTTTTTCCATGATAGATTTGTGAATTTCATATCCATAGCTGTCACCTTTTCTCAAAATGGCCAACACAATGGTATCTGTATGTCCCCTAAGCAGATCTGACGGTGTTTTTAAAACCATCTCATCACCTCCCCGGTATATTCCTTTGACCATCCAATTATAATGTATATCATATTATTATGATTGTCAATATACTTTGATGAAAAAATTGGTCAAAATCATTTAAGTATAATTTTGACCAGCTCTTTTAAAACCTGTAAGATAAACAATACTGCATTTTAGGCTCTAAACTTTGGATAACTTTTCTATTAAATTTTCAACATTTTTTGCAGATATATATTTATCACCCTTTTTAACTAGAACTTTCTCATGACATTTTGAGCATTTGTGGAGACAATCTTTTGTTTTGAATTCAATTTCATTATCCTTTAGAATCCTGATTAAATCCTTGTAATTCAGGGTATGCTTGCACACTTTAATTTTTGACATATGAACACCTTCTCGCACTAATTAAAATCAATTATTTTATAATAACCATTATACTCTAATGTATATAAATTTTCCATGTTTATCTGTTTTTGTTCTTGCAAATATCTGCTAAATATTTCTCCAATTTCATAGACTAACTTACTCATATATACAAAAACTAAAATGTCACCAAAAATATATTACAAATTAAAGGAGGCTTTTGTTCATGTCAAATAAACCTTTGGTTCCAGAGGCAAAAGAAAGATTAAACAAGCTTAAAATGGAAACAGCAAATCAATTGGGGATTGATTTGAACAAAAAATATATTGCAGGCTTAACCTCAAAAGATGCTGGAAAATCAGGCGGCACTATTGGCGGACAGATGGTCAAAAAAATGGTCCAGTCTTACAAAAACAGATTTAAGTAATAAAAGTCCATACTCAATTTGAGCATGGACTTTTCAGATTGTAGACAATAAGATACGATTTTAAATTTAAAGATCCCAGTTTATCTATGATACAGTTCACTTCTGATATTAATTCCATATTATATTAAATCCATAGCTGTCTCTTTTAATAATTTTATTTTGCATTCAGGATTCATAGTTATAAAGTCATTGATATTCTTGGTCATTTTAAAATAATTTATAAAATCCTGCTGCTTAGCATTATCTATATTAAGTTTATATGCAATATTATCTAAAAATTTTATTTCTTTCTCATCATATGATCCATCTGCTAAAGCCAATCCAAGTAATTCAAAATAAAGTATATTTTTAATTCTGTCTGTAGATGATGCTAATTCTTCAATAGCTGATTCATATGTTAGTTTTTCTATAGTTTCATTGTTTAAAGAAAGTTCTTTGATATAGTCATCTATCAATATTTGCTCACTATGAGCAAACACTTCATCTGCATTAGCTAGAGCCTGAACTAAGTTAATAAAGATAATGGATTCTCTTTTATTAAATTCATTTATAAACATATTGGTCACCTCATTTTAAATTTAACATACATTATTATAATATTATATCATAATAAAAGTGCTGTTCACAGCGATTTAAAAAATCGCTAATGCAGCAGCACCTTTTATTTCAACTCTCTCATTCTCATAATTATTATTTATCATCCATATTTTGTTTTGGGTTTTTCTCATCCTCCATCAACTCTTCAGAAAACTCAGTAGATAGTCCTGCAGTATTTCTCTTTACATTTTGATACTTGAATTTTTTTATATTTTCATAATATTTTATTCCTGAATAGATCAGCGAATAAAATAAAATTATTATTATTCCTGCTATAAGTCCCTGAGATTGCCCCGGAACAAAAGGCATACTAAAAATAACAGCAACAAGGGCTGCCATTGTGAACCAATATGCATATCTATTTTTTATCTTTCTTCTTTTAGAAAGTTTAATTTCTGAAGCCAGAATCATGACATAGGTAAAAAGCAGTGCAAATCCTCCCGAACTCACTAAAAATAAATAAACTTTTGGAAATAAAAGTCCCAGCATCAATCCCAAAAGCATTGCAGCACCTGAAAAAATCATCCCCCTATAGGGGACATCTCTTTTGTCCTTCAATAATTTAGGTGCAAGACCTTCCTCTGCAAGAGAACGAATCATTCTCCCCAGGCCAAACATAGCTGCCAGCATAGTCGAAAGTATGGCAGTAAACATAACTATATTTATTGCATTCCCGGCCCAGCTTATTCCCCACCTATCCAGAGCCACAACCATAGGACTTGCATTTTCAGTAAGTATTCCTGTAGGTATCAACGGAAGAAGCACAGCTACAGAAACTATGTAAAGTCCCAATAAGCTCAAAACAGTATAATTGATGGCTCTTGGAATTGTTTTTTTAGGATTGTCGGTATCTGCAGCAGCCAGGCCTATTATTTCAAATCCTGCATAGGCAAACATAACTGTAATCATACTTCCCAGTATACCTTTTATACCACCCGAAAGCAGTGGTTCATATCTCAATTCACCTACACCCACCGGAGAATTTCTTCCAATAAGTCCCATAATTAAAAGCAGACCGATAATTATAAATGACACTATAGCCAATAATTTAAATGCAACCAATCCACTTTCAAACTTGCTCAATTTATCGGCTCCAAGTAAATTAAGCAGTGTAACCACAACAATTACAGCACTTCCAAATAGTCCAATGGGCACTCCCGGAAACCAGCTGCGCACTAAAATGGAAATAGCAGCTGCCTCACTGGACATAGCCAGGATCATGCCAGTCCAGTAAACCCATCCCAAGGTGAACCCAGCACCTGATCCAAAAGCTTTCGCAGCAAATGACCTGAAAGATCCTGATGATGGATATTTTTCCGTCATATCCGAGAGTGCGGAAAGTATAAAATAGACTAAAATTCCTGCTACTACATAGGATATCATAATAGCAGGTCCTGCAGCATGAATAGCAACTGATGATCCGATAAAAAAAGATCCTCCAATTATGGTACCCAGTGCCATCATAGTGACCTGCCATGCAGACAGACCTTTACGTTTGTTTTCCACTTAATACCACCTCAAGTTTATATAATCTTGAGTATAGTATTTCTTAAAACATGGAAAACATTCTGGCTTTCATATAAACAGCTAATGAAATATCTGTAAACTGGATTGTGAACTACCACCACTTATAGAAGTGGATGGCTTCTTAGTCAATATCCCTAACGGAACAAGTTTACCTAAGCTCTAAAGGTCGAACCAACCTCAGTGTATTACCAAAATTATATGGCTAATTTCAGCAGATTTTTACTGGCGTTTATATCCCTGTCATGGTGTGTGCCGCACTTAGGGCAAATCCATTCCCTGAGTGCAAGATTTTTTACTTCTCTATTCTTATATCCACAAACTGAACACAATTGACTACTTGCATAATTACCGGGTGCCACTATTATTTTTCTGCCATACCATCCAGCCTTGTATTCCAGCATTCTTCTGAATTCACTCCAGCTTGCTTCGCTTATTGCCTTTGCCAGCCTGTGATTCTGCTGCATATTTTTAACTTTTAAGTCCTCAATAACTATAGATTGGTTCTCTCTGATTAGTTTTATTGATAACTTATTTAAGAAGTCTGCCCTTTGATTCACTATCTTCTCGTGTAATTTAGATAATTTTAACCTAGCTTTTTTTCTGTTGTTACTGCTTTTTTTCTTCCTTGATAGGTCCCTTTGAAGTTTGACAAGCCTTTTTTCTGATTTTGTCAGATATTTTGGGTTGGCCTCTCTATATCCATCTGAACATATTACAAATTCTTTTAGCCCCATATCTATTCCTATTTTTTTACTGACTTCAGGCAGCTTTTTAATCTCACAATTAACCAGTATAGATATAAAATATTTGCCACTCGGCACCTGGGATACAGTACAGGATTTAATTATTCCGTTGAATTCTCTATGCTGTTTTATCTTTATCATAGATTTTAATTTAGGTAATTTAATATGTTCATCTTTGATATAAACTGTTCCATTTTGATTATTGGTTGTATAACTGTTATAGTTACTTTTCTTACTTTTGAATTTAGGAAAACCTATTGATTTATCTCTAAAGAAATTTTTATATGTTTTATTTAGATCCATTTGAGCATTTGCCAGAGCAAGACTGTCAACTTCTTTAAGCCATTCAAATTCTTTTTTATACTGTGCCGGGGTAGGATACTTAATCTTTTTAATATCCAAATCTTTGTTTTCCTTGTATGATTTAATTCTATCAGCCAGCATTTTGTTATATATAAATCTGACACAGCCAAAAGTTCCAGCAAAATACAATTTTTGTTCTTTGTTCGGGTAAATCCTGTATTTATAAGCTTTTAACACATTTTCACCTCATTTCATTCCTTGATTTTCAATGTACTCCTTAACTATATCAATTGGAACACCGCCAGTTGTTATAAGGCAATAACTTTTACTCCAGAAGTACTCTTTCCATAATTGTTTTTTTATCGATGGGAACTCCTTTTTTATAAGTCTGCTGCCGGCACTCTTATAAGCATTTATAAATTTTGATATATTTGTATTTGGTGAGCCTCTAAACAAAAGGTGTACATGGTCTTTATCATGATTCCATTCGCATAAAGTAATATTGTATTTAGGGCATATATACTCAAATATTCCCTTTAGCCTATTTGATATTTTATCATTTATTACTTTTCTCCTATATTTAACAACCAATACCAAATGATAATTTAGCAAAAATACTGAATGATTATTTGTATCTAAATCCATTTATTTTACCTCATTTATATATTTACCACTGATTTTAGAATACATCATATATAATAATTCGTCAAGTAGTTATTATTTTAGGCATCGAACCTAAAATAACAAGGACTATTCATCTCCAACTTATACAAGATAGGAGAATTACGCCCTTTTTGTTAAATCACGCTCTTTCAAAAATCATAAAACAAGCCAAAAATATTGACAATAAACTGGATAAATTGTTTTAGAATATATACATCTGAATGCGGAATACTATATCTGAATAATAAGGAGGAGATAATCATGAAGCTAATTGCTATAGGAGATGCTGCACCAAACTTTTCATTAGAAGACAATCACCATCAGCTTATAAATTTATCAAATTATAGAGGTAAAAATATACTGCTTTCCTGGCATCCTCTTGCTTGGACACCTATATGTACAGATCAGATGAGATCACTTGAAAACAGCTGGGATAGTTTTCAAAAGTTAAACACGATACCCTTTGGCATAAGTGTCGATGCACAGCCGTCAAAAAAAGTATGGGCAGCTGCACTTGTACTTGAACATCTAAGCATTCTTGCCGATTTCTGGCCCCATGGTAAAGTCACTCAGGATTATGGGCTGTTTGTTGAAAAAGACGGTACATCCCAAAGAGCAAATGTACTAATAGATCAAAATGGCATTGTAACATGGGTTAAAGTATATCCACCAAATCAATTACCTGATATAAATGAAATTTTTGAGATATTATCCAATATGCAGCTGGCTGTAAAATAGTTATTTGCAACAGAATTAATGCTTACGGTGAAATCTTCACAGACATACAGGTGATTTACGTAAGCATTAGATTTTTTCTCCATCAAACAATTATTGAATTCAAAAACATAACTATCAGTGTTACTCAACTAAAACTGCCGTCCCTGATGCAGTTACCATAATCATATTTCCACCTTGTCCCAGCACCTCATAGTCAATATCCACACCAATGACTGCATTGGCTCCAGCTGCAGATGCCCTATCCTCCAATTCCTTCAACGCTTCTTCCCTTGCCTGTATGAGCTCTCCTTCATAAGATTTTGAACGTCCTCCAAAAAAATTGGTAAGCCCTGCAGCAATATCTTTGACAAAATCAACACCGGAAATCACTTCACCAAAAATAATTCCCCTGTATTCCAGGATTTTCTTTCCTTCTATGATGTTTGTAGTCGTAACAATCATTTTTTTCATCTCCTTATTTTAAAATCAGGTATTTATTTTGATTATTTTTAGATTAATTCTCAATAGAGCTGTGTATCAGGATCATAACATATTTTCCCCAAGAAATCCATGTATATTCTCTTTTATTATTCCAATGCACCAATGATAGCCACAAAAAAACTCAAGGTTACTTACCTTGAGTTTTGATATAATCATGTCGTTAACATGAACTTCCACATGTAGCTATTGCTCCCAGTGTCGCATTGTTGATAGCAAGTGTGCCAACGGTAACTGCACTAGTAACAGTTGCAACTACAGTATAGTTACAGCAGTCATCAAAACAGTTGCAATCACAGTCACAAACGAAAAATGAGAATGTCTCGCTGGCAACTAATGCCACCAAGTCAAAAGTTGATGCCGGTCCTACAGGAATGGGGTTAACTTGATTTCCACACTGTTTAAATACTTGGAAACTTACAGTTCCAGTAAAGGCAACAGCTGCAACAAGATTACTGGAAAATTCAAGCTTAACACATGGATCTTTCAATCCCTTGGTATTTAATGTTAAGGACGTAAGGGTAAAAGTAGTACCCAAAACCGTAGCAGCAGGTAACGTAGTTGAATTAGGGCAACTGCATTTTACAATAGTTGTACAATTCGTTTCTTTTTTTATATTATTACATGGATCACAGTTGTCTTTATAAGATCTAGACATATAATTCATAAACAAAATCCTCCTTTTTAAAATAAAGCAAAAGTATTTATAAATGTAATTGACAATTTTGTCATTGGCTTCTACTATAATATATGATGTGGTGAAAAAAAGGTGCTGGTAGTTAGGATTATTTCTCCATTTTCAATATCGATTACAAATCATCTTGAAAATTTAAAAAATAAAAAAGCCAATGTAGAACCATCAGCTTTTTATCCTTAAATTTTATATCCGCAGTTCATTTTTTTATGAATTTTTCTTCAATAATTTAACTGCAAAATCCTCTGCTGCTTTCATATCATTTTCATTGGGCCTTCCCTTAGCTATACCTCCAAAAATTTTGAATGGTCCGAAAGTATCAAAACCCTTGCAGGCAAAACTTCCGATCACATCAAAACCCTTGCTTTCAAGTATACTCTTGAGTGAATCGTTATAGTTTTCTTTACCCTGTCCACTGGTGGAAAAAACAAATGCCTTTTTATTTTCAACTTTTTCAAAATGTTCCACCAAATTTAATATGCTTTTATGAAACTTGCCATAAAATATTCCGGAACCAAACCCTATCAAATCATACATGTTGAATTGATCTGTATTTACTTCCTCTGCCTTCACTAATTTTCCTCGTATAATAAGTTTATAGTCAGTTAAATGACTGCTATAAACTTATTTATTTTTTATATTTTAGTATAGATGAGAAAGCATCTGTGCTTTTCTGTGGGAATTCTCCCAATTCCATAATTGCTGTCTGTTCTGCTTCCCATTCTATACAGATTTCATTTAACTATTTATAAAGGAATTTCCTAATGCTAAAATAGTTCTAATAGAACTTTAGCAAAGGTTACTGCTGTAATTCTCCTGCAAAACTTATTGTTATTGCCTAGAAAGCGTGCAGCCTGACCAGAGTATCAAATTCTGCTTACACAAATGTTGCATCTCCATCCGTAGCCGCCAGCAAGGTATTTCGCCTGGATGAATGCTGATTACGCGAGGATGCAGTCAGTGCTCTGGATTAGGATAATTCCTTTCTAAGTTCTTCATTACTCTCGAAAGGTGGTGATTTCATGAAGAAAGTAGATTACTTATCAACTCTATTTGTTGGTATTGATATTGGTGCGAGGCAAAATGTTGTCTCTGCAATTAATTTTGAACAGGAATTTTCAATCAAAATGAAACCTGTTCCCAACACGCAATCTGGTGCAGATCAATTAGAAGCTATGCTTGTTGATATACTTAGCAATAGTACCTTTAGAACTGTCATAATTGGCTTGGAATCCACTTCGTTTTATGGTGTACATATTGCAAACTTCCTATCTGCAAGCGAAAGGCTTATGCCTTATAAACCCTATGTCTATTGTTTGAATCCTAAAGAAGTCGCTAATTATAAAGACTCCTTTAACTCTCTTGATAAAAATGATGGTATTGATTCCTTCGTCATTGCTGACTTTGCAAGAGTCGGCAGAATTCATACCGAACCCTGGCGTGGTTCTCAATATCTTGCCCTTCAAAGGCTTACAAGACACAGGCTTCATATAGTTGAATGCTTAACCAGGGAAAAGACTTACATGTTATCCAATGTATTTCTTAAATTTAGTGAATTTGCTTTGCTGCAGGGAGAAGAACATCCCTTTTCTGATAAATACGGAGCTACAGCTTCTTCTATACTAACGGAGTTTTTATCTTCCGAAGATATTGCAAATGCTTCAGTTGAATATCTTGTTGACTTCGTCAATAGGAAAAGTCGAAAAAGAATTTCTGATCCTAAAATGACTGTAGAAGTTCTTCAGCAAGCTGCACGTAATTCATACCGCCTTGATAAATGCTTATATGAGCCTTTAACAACCTCTATTGCCTGTTCTTTTAACTGCATTCAGGCTTTTGAAAAAGAGCTCAAAGCTATTAACAAGGCTATTGAAAAAACAGTTAATGGCATGAATCCTGTGGAATACCAGATATTGATGTCAATCCCTGGCTTTGGACCTGTATACTCCAGTGGTATTCTTGCTGAATTAGGCAGCGTACATGCATTCCCTAAAAATGATGCTATCGCTAAATACGCCGGCATCGTGTGGAAAGAAAATCAATCAGGTGATTTCAAAGCTGAAAATACACCAATGAACAAAGCAGGCAACCATTATTTGCGCTATTATCTGATAGAAGCTGCTGGAAGTGTTATAAGACACATTCCTGAGTACGAAAAGTTTTATCAGAAGAAATTTGCTGAAGTGAGTACACATCAGCATAAACGAGCACTCGCATTAACATCCCGTAAATTAATTCGTTTGATTTTTGGATTGCTGGCTAAAAATCAACTCTACTCTTCAAATAGGGTAGATAAACTTATATAGCTCTTGCGAACATATGTTTTTATTTTGACATATGCTTGTTAAAGTTACCATTTTTGATTAAAAACATTTCATTTTCTTTTCATTTTGTTCTTGACATATTACCAAATTGCTTTTAGAATACCGTTAATTCCAAGAGCAATTTTTTCTGTATTCTTATGTTCCGTAGATTTATAGATTATCAAGCTGTTCACTACATGTCAATCCTTTCTTAATTAAAAATTAATTGATAATTTGTAATATCCTAACACTTTTAGGATTCATTACATATTATGTATTAGTATATTATGTAGAGGTGATTTCATGAGCAATATAAAACCTGAAACTTTCGATTTTAAATCAGTTAAAGGCATTACGACAAAGCAGTTAGACGAACATTATAAATTATATCTAGGTTATGTAAACACGCTGAATAAAATCTGGAATACTACCTATATAGCTGCCAACTATGAAGACAGCAATTCAACCTATTCAGCAATGCGAAGTCTTAAGCGCGGTGAAACATATGCCCTGGATGGTGTAAAACTTCACAATCTCTATTTTGAAAACATGACTGGAGGAAGCAACACCCCCCAAGGTCCCATCTTCGATGTCATAAAAAATCAATTTTCTTCTTATAATACTTTTATATCCTATTTTACAAACGTAGGGCTATCCATTAGGGGCTGGGTGGTATTATCAATTGATTCTCTCGATAATAAGCTTCATATAATAGGAAGCGATTCTCATGACAACGGAGCAGTGTGGTTATCATGCCCAATACTTGTGATGGATGTTTATGAACATGCCTATTTCATGGATTTTGGAACAGACAGGAAAAAATATATTTCTACATTTATTCAAAATATAAACTGGAGAGTTCTAAACAACAGATTTAAAAAATATATTTCTTCAATGCAGTCTATGAATATACAACCCTTCAGACATTGTCCCTTTAGATATTTTTAAAAAATTCTATAACTAAAAAGTACTTACCCCGCAGTCTTAGAAATTCAGTTTCATATAATAATTCTATGGCAAATTTAATATCTGTTCTTTATTTTCCTTATACTTAACAATTTTTGTTTTACTTTCTCTTCGAAACCCTCATCAGATGGAAAATAATACTGTCTATTCTTTAAATTATCCGGCAGACACTGCATGTCTGTCGTTTTTTCCTTAAAATCATGGGCATATTTATAACCTTTTCCATATCCCAAATCATGCATCAGCTTAGTAGGAGCATTTCTGAGATGCAGCGGAACACCCTGGGAAATAGTATCAAGTGCATCTTTTTTGGCACTGTTGTATGCCCTGTAGAGAGAATTTGACTTTGGAGCAGATGACATATAAACCACGGCTTCCGTAAGATTTACACTGCATTCAGGCATTCCTATGAAATGAACTGCATTATATGCGGAAACTGCCACTTCCATGGCCCTTGGATCCGCCATTCCTATATCCTCCGAGGAAAAACGTATTATTCTCCTTGCAACATAAAGCGGATCTTCCCCCGATTCTAGAATTCTAGCCAGCCAGTAGATGGCCGCATCCACATCACTATTTCTCATGGATTTGTGTAGTGCTGAAATAAGATTGTAGTGTTCTTCTCCATTTTTGTCGTATAGCAGTGTTTTTTTGTTTATACACTGCTCAACAGCTTCTTTAGTTACATTGGAGGTACCCACATTGTCAATACAACTCATTATGACAATTTCCAGTACATTCAGGGCACACCTCGCGTCTCCATTTGCGTATATGGCTATGGTTTTAAGCATATCATCTGTGATATTTACTTTTAAATAACCAAAACCTCTTTTATCTTCTATTGCCCTCTTCAACAGGCTGACAATATCTCCTGTATCAAGAGGATGAAGTACAAAAACCCTGCACCTTGAGAGTAGTGCAGAATTTATTTCAAAAGAAGGATTTTCCGTAGTGGCTCCTATGAGTATGATATTTCCCTTTTCCACATGGGGAAGAAAAGCATCTTGCTGTGCCTTATTAAATCTGTGAATTTCATCTACAAAGAGAATTGTCCTGATACCCATTCTTCGATTTTTTTCAGCAGTTGTCATTACTTCCTTTATTTCCTTTATACCTGAAGTGGCAGCACTGAAATTTATAAATCTGGCTTTGGTAATAGAAGCAATTATCCTGGCCAGAGTGGTCTTCCCAACTCCAGGAGGTCCCCAGAATATCATTGAACTTATATTGTCTGTATATATTAGATTCCTGAGTATTTTTCCCTTCCCAAGTATATGCTGCTGTCCAATATATTCTTCCAAACTTCTGGGCCTTATCCTCTCAGCCAGGGGAGAAGATACATTTTTATCAAACATTGAATTCTGTACATAATCCATATTAAACACCTGCATTTTTAATTTTAATATAAATAGCCTCACACATACATTATACCTTAAATTCAATCCACTTTCCTAATATAGTACACAGCATAGATAACCACAGCTGCCCCAAAAACCTGAAGCAGAGTCACTGATTCTCCCAATACAAAAAAGGAAAGCAGCATGGCAGTAGGTATTTCCAGATTTCCTATTATTGAAACCTTTAAAGCTCCTATATCTTTTATTGCAGCATACAATAGAGTCAGCGGTATTATCCCACAAAACACAGCTAAAATTATAATACATATGACGAGTTTAATGCTAAACTCCCTTTGAAATAGAGCTGCTGGAGAAATAAAAACTATCAGTGACAAAAACGAAAAAACAATCGAATAAAAATTCACAGTAAGTGAATTTAAGCTTTTCATTTTTTTCTCCGAATATATATTCATAAAAGCATAAAATACTGCGGACAAAATCCCAAATACACAGCCTTTCACAGAAAATGAAGCCAATTTATTTACTAATCCCAAAGTTAAAAAACATCCTATAAATGCCATGACAACAGCAAAAATCTTTTTAGAACCAAAACTATTTTTTTCAACTAGAGAAGAGTAAAAAAAAACCATTATAGGATAAGTATAAAGTAATATGGTAACCATAGAAACGTCTAGATAGTTAAATGCCTTATAGTAAAAAACTGTCATGAGCGTATCACCTAGTATTCCCAAAACAGCTGTATGATAAAGTTCCTGTCTATTTATTTTTAAAATATTTTTATCTACAACTGATATGGTAAAAAACATAACCGGAATAGCTACCATGTATTGTAAAGCCAATATACTTATGGAATCCATGCCCTCTGAAAAAGTAATTTTTACTATAATACCACAGCTTCCAAATAATACAGCTGATAATACAGCATATAGGTATCCTTTTCTCATGCAGCATCTCCTTGTATTTAAATTTTCATATAAGATATCCTATTTTTAGTCCATTTCAAGAATTTTTGGAAATCTCTAGTTGAAATAACCAGTGTTGCTGTATTTACATTTGGATGAAACCCCACTCTTTCCGCTTTGAATATATCATTATCAATTATTGCTCTCACGCATTTGTCATCATCATTAATCAGTCCAAAAGGGCTTACAGATCCGGGTTTCAACCCTAAATACTTTCCCAGTCTTTTCTCTGAAGCAAAAGACAGTGGAGTACTTCCTATCTGTTTGGATAATTTTTTTAAATCTGCCTGTTTTGAATCTTCCAAAACTACAAGATAATGAACATTTCCCTTTCTATTCCTGAGAAAAAGATTTTTGGTATGATCACCTGGAATATGTATATCCAAACTATTCACATCTTCTACAGTATAAACTGGCTTATGGGTATACTTCTCATATTCGATACCTATTTCATTTAAAGTATCATATACTTTTTGCTCACCTTCACTAATCATTATAAACGCCTAATTATATTGATAAATATAATAGACTTTCTCACCTTCCCTTCTTTTATCATATAAGATATATTTTAATATTACTTATTATAATATCATAAGAAACCTGTTGTTCAAAATGTATTCACATTTTTTGTGGATTAAAAATAATATTTATAAAAAACTGCAGTGACAAAATCTAACTGCAGTTTTCATAAGCATTGACAAAATCAATCAACTATATTTCCGGGACTAAGAATTCCATTTGGATCAAACGTCTTCTTTATTCCCTCCATGATTTGAATCTCCCGTTCACTAAACTGAATGCCTAAATGTTTCTTTTTTGTTTTTCCGGTCCCATGTTCTGCTGTTATTGTACCGCCGTACTTTATTGCCGTCTTATATATTTCCACCATTAACTCTTCATAATAGGAAGGTATCTTGCCATTTTCACCCATGATGAAATTATGAATATTTCCATCGGCAATATGCCCCAGAGATACTATGTCATTATTATATTTTTTAGCCAATGCAGCTATGTCATCAAAGAAATCCGGTACACTTGAAGGAGGAACAGCTGTATCAAGTACATCTGCCAATACTTCCTTATAAGAATCATAGGCAGCACTTCTTATCTCCAGGATATTCCTCTGTTCCTTTGCAGTTTCTGCTATAATGCTGTTAACTGCATTGTGTTTTTTACATATATCAACAATCTTTTCACTGTTTGAATACAGTTCATCTTCGGTGTGTTCATCCAGCACAAACATCAAATCTATGGAACCTTCGGCAGCAGGCCAGGTAGTACCAAGCTTTTTTGCAGTCTTTACAGCAGCTGCCCTATCCATATACTCTACCGCCAGCGGTAAAATACCTTCCTGAAGTATTTCCGGTACTGCATCACAGGCTTCTCTCCTGTTATTAAATGAAACCAGAAGTGTACCAGAATACTTATTTACAGGGTAGAGTTTCAAAGTCGCCTTCGTAATGATTCCAAGAGTTCCTTCACTGCCAATCACCATATGAAGCAAATCATAACCCGCATTATTTTTTATGAGCTTACCACCAAGTGTAACTATTTCACCTGTCGGAAGAACAACTTCCAGTGCCTTTACGTGATTTCTCATGATTCCATGTCTCACAGCCTTTGAACCTCCAGCATTTGCAGCAACCATTCCTCCTATTTGTGCCCCTTCATCCCCTGGATGTATAGGGAAAAACAATTTACTGTTTTTACTTAAGAATTCCAGCAGACTACCTAAAGTAACTCCTGATTCAACAGTTATCATTAAATTCTTTTCATCTAGTTCAACAATACTGTTGAGCCTTTCAAGTGATAAAACAATACTCGGTTTTATAGGTATAGTTCCAGCACACACTCCTGTAGCTCCACCTCTGACAGCCACAGGCATCAAAACCTCATTGGCATATTTTAATATTTGAGATATTTCTCCCGGCGAACCAGGTTTAACTACTACACAATCTTTTGACGCCTCTGGTCTCAATAAAGGTTCTGTCTCATCATAAAGATAACTTTGCATTTTAGATAGTTCATCTACAACCCAGTCTTCTCCTACAATTTGCCTTAAATTTTCAATCACTTTGTTTTTCAACTCTATTGCCCCCTATTTTAATGAATCATTCAATTAAATTATATTCCTTAAAAATTCCCATATACTTCAATGCTTGTACAATTTATATAGGTTTTAAATCGCAAATTTATGTAAACGTTATACATATAAAATATACACTATCAATATTTTACATATATTCGCTAAAAGTTAGTTTACTACAAATTTTTGGCAATGTCAATAAATATTATAAACATTCAGAAATTTCGTATTTGACCCATGGCGTATTTTTAAAATATCCGTAGATATTCACATATATTTTATTGCAATAAGGTTATCAGGCATATTTAAATTTTGAATTTATGACAATTTCATTTTATAATAGATTTTATATACAGGTGAAGATAGAAAAAAGTAATAAATAGTATCATAAAGAGAAGCAGTGGTTGGTGTAAACTGTTTGATATAATTTATGAAATACATTCTTGAACCGCAGGCTGAAATTTCTAATAACTAGTAGGCTGAGCCGTTTAACTTGCGTTAAGAGTAAGAGATAAACAATAATTTGTTTCTGAAATAGGGTGGTACCACGATTAAGCTTCGTCCCTTAATCGCAGGTGCTTTTTTTATTACCACCTTGAAAATTTCAGAAATTCACTTTATTGCTTAACTAGGGTGGTACCACGACTGCTTCGTCCCTTGGCCAGGGGCGTTTTTTTATTGTTCAATTATAAATGAACAGCTGACAATGCACAATTTAATTAAACTACAAAACTTTAGAATTCGATATTTGAATTTATATTAAGAGGGGGTCATAAAATGAATATATCGCTGATAATCATAATTCTATATATATCAATGCTGTTTATAATAAGTTTTTTTGCTAGAAAAAAGGCTCTAAAAGGGGGAGAAAGTTATACTCTTGCAGGAAGACAGCTAACTACTCCCCTTGTAACCTGTTCACTAATAGGTCTTGCCATAGGTGGAGCCTCTACCATAGGTGTTGCAGAACAAGCTTATGACATAGGTCTATCTGCAGGCTGGTATAACGTGGCCTGGGGTACTGGAGCCATTTTGATGGGATTCCTAACAGCGGGAAAATACAGAGAGTTCAATGTAGCCACTGTCCCTGAATTATTTGGAAAATTCTATGATGAAAAGGGAAGAATTGTCTGTGTTATATGTCAGATAATTATTCTCGTAGTAATTGTATCCCTTCAATACATTGCAGGAGGATCCATTTTATCTTCACTGCTTCCTGAAGTATTCACATTGAAAACAGGTATGGTAGTTAGCGCCTGTGTATTTATAGGAATAACCTTCATAGGAGGAATGTGGTCTGCAGGATTATGTAATATGTTTAATGTTCCCATAAAATATACGGGAATTATACTATGCACCCTGCTGGCAGTAGCTTCCAGAGGAGGATTTGAAAATATAAAATTACAGCTTCCTCAAAATATACACTATTTCAGTCCTGTAGAGGGTACTGGCATATGGATAATTTTAAGCTGGTTTCTCATTATGATCACACAGGTTATGTCCATGCAAGGGCCTGTACAATTAGCTTTTGCCGCCAGGGATTCAAAAACCGCAAAAAGAGGATTTATAATAGCAGGGCTTCTCATGATTCCAATAGGATTTTTATGTGCTTTAATAGGCATAGCAGCTAAAACTTCTTTTCCCAATGTGAGTGCAACTCTGGCTCTACCTAAAATGATACTGTCTCTAAATCCCATAGCTGCAGGTTTGACTTTGGCAGCTCTCTGGGCCGCAGATGTATCTACTGCTTGTAATTTACTTTTGGGGGCATCTACGTTGTTTACCCAGGATATATACAAATCCTTTATAAATCCAAGAATAAAAAGTGAAAAGCTCATAGTAATGAACAAGACATTTGTAGTTTTAATAGGTATATTGACATTTATATTAGCTTTGTCCATGTCAGGCATATTAAAAACTATATCGATAGGTTTAAGTCTCTGTACAGCCTTTACCATAGTATTTTTATTTACCATATTCATGCCAAGTCTATGTAGAAAGAGTTCCGCTTTTTATACTACTTTAACAGGTATTATAGTGTTATTATTATGGGAAGCTATACCTTCTTTTAGAATTTTTCCACATGTAATATTTATGGAATGGCTGACTTGCCTCTGCGCTTTTCTGTTAATATCCATATTGGACAAAAGGACTATATATGTAAATACTAAATCTGAATCGGTCGGAAATATCATGTAATTTAAACTGAAATAAAAGCTGCAGTAAAATCTATTTATCTGCAGCTTTATTTTATCACAGAGATTAGGCTTACATAAATCCAATAATTACTTGTTCAAAGATATCAATCCATTATAGTTCCTGGGTTAAGAATTCCATTTGGATCAAATGCATTTTTTATATTTTTCATAATTTCAATTTCCCTTTCAGTAAACTGAAGGGGCATATGCTTCTTTCTCGTCTTTCCAGTACCATGCTCTGCAGTTACGGTACCTCCATACTTTAAGGCAGTTTTATACATCTTTTCTTTTAATTCCTCGTAGTAAGAAGGCAATTTGCCATTTTCACCCATGATAAAATTATGAATATTTCCATCGGCAATATGTCCTAAAGACACGATATTGTTGTTATATTTTTCAGCAAGAGCTGCTATATCATCAAAGAACTCGGGAACCGTTGATGGAGGCACTGCTATATCAAGTGCATCCGATATATTATCCTTATAAGGCCCATAGGCATTGCTCCTTATTTCAAGAATATTTCTCTGCTCCTTTGCAGTCTCAGCTATAATACTATCCACCGAATTGTATTTTTCACATATCTCTACAATCTTTTCACTATTGGAGTACAATCCATCTTCTGTAGGCTCATCCAACATGAATATCAGATCCACAGAACCCCCATTGTCTGCAGGCCATTTGCTGCCAAGCTGCTGTGCAGCTTTTTCCGCCACAATCCTATCCATATATTCCACCGCCAGCGGAGTAATGCCATCCTGCAGTATTTTAGGAACTGAATCGCAGGCTTCCCTTCTCGTATTAAAGGAAACTACAAGAGTGCCCGTATACTTGTTTTTGGCATAGAGTTTCAAAGTGGCCTTTGTAATGATTCCCAGCGTTCCCTCACTTCCAATCATCATGTGGAGCAGATCATAGCCCATATTGTTTTTTATAAGCTTTCCTCCAAGGTTAACTATTTCACCTGTTGGAAGGACTACTTCCAGTGCTTTCACGTGATTTCTCATGATTCCATGCTTTACGGCTTTCGTCCCACCGGCATTTGTGGCAACCATCCCACCTATTTGTGCCCCCTCATCTCCTGGGTGTATAGGGAAGAACAATTTGCTTTCACTTCCCAGCACCTCCAACAGATCTGCCAAAGTTACCCCTGCTTCAACAGTTATCATCAGATTCTTTTCATCCAGCTCAACAACCTTATTGAGCCTTTCAAGAGACAGAACTATTCCCGGCTTTATCGGTATGGCTCCACCTACAACTCCTGTACCTCCTCCTCTTGTAGTAACAGGAATCAGGTTCTTGTTGGCATATTTTAATATTTCAGATATTTCTTCCGGCGAACCGGGTTTAACTACCACAGAATCTTCTGATGCCTCCGGCCTCAACAGCGGTTCAGTTTCATCATATAGATAACCCTGCATCTTAGACAAGTCATCCAACACCCAGTCCTCTCCTACAATTTGCACTAAACTTTCAATTATTTCATCTTTCAATGTTATTGCCCCCTTTTTATGAATTGTCAAACTGTATGCTTATTTTTTATTTCATCAATCAATTCAGGTATTATTTTATACATATCTTCTACTATTCCATAATCCGCTACGTTGAATATAGGAGCAGATGGATCCGTATTGATTGCCACTATAAACTCCGATTCCTTCATACCCGCCAGATGCTGCGGTGCTCCTGAAATTCCACAGGCTATATATATTTTAGGTTTTACTCTGTTTCCGCTGTATCCTACCTGAAAATCTTTTGAAATAAACCCATCATCTACAACACTTCTGCTTGCACCAACTAATCCTCCAAGCAAATCTGCCAATTCTTTAATCATCTGGAAATCTTCAGCTTTCTTCAGTCCCTTGCCTGCTGCTACTATTACGCTGGCATCTGAAATATTTACTTCTTGCTGCTTCAATTCACTTATGACTTCTACCAGTTGGTTTTGCGGTTTTACTGCAGCTACTTTGATAATTTCCCCTTTATTTTGCTCATCTCTTTGTGCTTCATCAAATTCCTTGTACCTTACTGTAGACATCTGGGGATAAGTATCTGTCTTTATGTGGGCCAATATGTTTTCACTAAATGCAGGTCTTATTTGAATTAATTTTCCATCTTCGTCTATTTCAAGGCCTGTACAATCCGCTGTAAGACCTGTATTCAACGCTGCTGCCAGCCTTGGTGCCAGAGATCTTCCAAGGCTGGTGGCTCCTATAAGGAAAATTTCAGGTTTGATTTTAGATATAATCTGTTCCAGATTTATTTTATAAACAAGCTCTTCAGGCTCATCAAATACATCATCTTCTACATAAAAAACTTTATCGGCACCCCTGTATATCAGTTCTCCTGCTTTTATACCACTAGGCCCCAAAAGCACACTGTATACCGGAACATTCAATTTATCTGCAAGCTCCCCGGCCTTTCCGAGAAGCTCATAACTTACCTTGTGGATATTGCCTTTCTTCTGCTCTGCAAATACCAATATACCTTTATACTCTTTCTCCATATTATCAATCCACCACCTTTTTTTCTTCAAATATGTCAACAAGCTTCTCTACTGCTTGAGGAATATTTTCCCTGTATATTTTCCCTTCCCTTTTTGCCGTTTGGGGAACCTCAATTTTTTTAACCTTCGTAGGAGAACCCTTAAGTCCCACTTTGTCTGCACCCAGATTTTCCTCTAAATCCTTAAAGGTCATAACTTCTATTTCAGCCTTTCTGGCCTTCATCTTGTTCTTAAAAGATGGAAGTCTCGGTACGTTTATATCTTTTGTCACCGTAATAAGCGCGGGTAGTTTTATACTTTTTAAATAAGTTCCCTCCCATATTTCAGAGCAAACCTTGATTTCACTTTCACTTATCTCCTGGATTTTGCTTATATAGCTCCCATGAGGAATATTTAAAAATTCCGCTATTTCAGGTCCAACTTGCCCCGTATCGCCGTCTACTGTCTTTTCACCGGCAATTATAAGATCATATGCACCTATCTTCTCAATTGTACTGGACAATATAGTAGATGTAGCCCTAGTATCTGAGCCTCCAAATTTTATATCACTTACAAGCACTCCCCTCGTAGCTCCTCTTGCAATACACTCCTTCAATGCATCCTTTGCACTTGGCGGCCCCATACTTACAGCTGTTATAGTTGAATCAATCTTTTCACCTATCTGTACTGCCGCTTCCAGAGCATTCAAATCAAAAGGATTAATTTCTGTACCAGCAGATTTACGATCCACCACTCCCCTTTCACTGTCAAATTTTACTTTCTCCATATCCGGTACTTGTTTAACCAAAACTACAATATTCATACAACAGCCTCCATTTCTCTTATAATTTTAACAGTGCTGCAACCAGTACATTATATATGCATGTAAACTGTTCCATTAACATGCTGTTTGCAAATTTTATTAATTTAAAAATAAAAAAGTAGCTCTTTTTCGCTGGGGCGAAAAAGAGCTACCGCGGTACCACCCAATTTTATGCTCAATTGATGTAACGATTTATACAAAAACCGGCTCAGCTTACTAACTATATCTACATTCAGCCTGCAGCTCCTGGATGAGTTTCAATATGTGTATTTACAGGTTCCCACCTAATTCCCGTTCTCTTCAAATATCTTCATATTTACTTTGTCCTATCAAAGCTTTTGTGTTTTTTATTTGTTGAGTTATAGTTTACTATACATTTTTACCAATGTCAATAAATGCTGCAATAAAAATTCAGTTCAAAAACATAAAAAGTGAGTATTTTGCCGTTTCTCATTATCAGGTTTTACCTTTTCTGTGACTATTATATTTGCTTGTCTAAATTCCAACTATCCAGTAAGTTAAGTTTTAACAATTACCAAATAATCATATATTGCACACTACTTTACTCACTCCAATTCCAATTGCATTAGGGCCGACATGACATCCTATACTAAATGCTAAGGGATCATAAGTAACCTGTATATTATCAAAAGCAGCAGATACTTCATTTTTCCATTTTACTGCCATCTCATCATCTAAGAAACTTCCAGCAGCCCCTATTTTTATTCTTAAAGTACTTGGATCCCCAAAACGAAGATTAATATCATCTTTTATTGCCTCTATCATTTTCTTTTTACATTTATTCATTCCTCTGGTTACTGAAAAGGCATCTAATTTGCCTCCTTGAATAGTTAAAACAGGCTTTATATTTAAAACGGAACCCACAGCTGCACCTGCAGGAGTTACTCGTCCTCCCTTTTTCAAATACTCCAATGTATCCACTGCAATATATATACTGGATTCATAAGCATTTTTCTCTAAGATTCTTTTTATATCAAAGGCCGAGTAATTGTTTCTGGATAGGCTTACAGCTTCCATAACCGAGTGCTTTTGTGTAACAGATATTCTATGATTATCTACTACCTCCACACGTCCTTTATATTCCAATGCCAAACTCAAAGCAGTATGACAAGAACTGCTTAATCCGCTGGACATAGGTATATATACAATCTCATCATATCCATCGTTTAAAATAGATTCCCATAAATTTACAACATTTCCTGGAGATGGCTGTGATGTTGAAACATTTTTTCCTGATATAAGGCTATTATAAAATAATTCCTTAGTAATATTTTTTCCTTCAAAATAAATATCATCCTCAATAATGATAGGCATGGGAAGAATATAAATGCCCCATTCTTTTGCTTCACGTTCAGATATTCCACTATTACTATCAGTTACAACAGCTATATTCATTTAGTAGCTTTACTCCTTATTATGACAAATTTAGGTTTATTAAAGGTAACCTATAACCCAAAATCTTCGGTTATATTTTCTAAAATGCAAATACATTAGAATGCTCATTCTGAGCATAAGTATATCTCTACGTAAAAAATTACTGTTTTTTAACCTAAGTCATATAAACATTTTATCATTTTATGCTGAGATTTACAAAAGTCTCTTACAAAAATTTTTAACTGTGTAATCTTATTTATTTTATACTAAAATGGATCTTTTACCAATATTATCATTGAATTGGTCTTAAAAACTTGAGTTCCTACATACATTAATGATATAATAAAAACTATTAGTAAGTTTTGAATTAAATTTCAAGGCTTAATAACCATTTTAAGGGGGAAAATAAATTGAATAAAAAAACCTTATCTGTTATTATGAGTCTTGTATTAACCGTAATGACGTGCGGAAACGTTTTTGCTATATCTTCTACAGCAAATACGTCAGACGAATTAAAACAAGCTCAATATAACAAAAGGCAATTGGAAGCAAAGGTGGGAGATTTAAATAATCAAATCAATGGCGTAATACAAAAAATTGATGAAAATAAAAAAGATATGAATAGAATCGCCAATAATATCAAAAACACACAGGTTAAATTGAAAATTGCCAAAAATAATTCCCAATTACAAAATGATCTCTTCAAAAAAAGAGTACGAGCCATGTACATAAATGGCACCAATGGATATCTAGAGATCATATTGTCTTCCAAAGATTTAAGTGACTTTTTATCTAGAATTGATACTATTACAAGAGTTATAAAGTTTGATAATGGTATTATTGCTAAACTAAAAAAGAATGAACTAGCTATAGAAATGGAAAAGAAAACTTTAAATACTGAAAACAACAGGTTGCAGTCTTTAAGAGCAAACAATGAGGTTATCTTATCTAAATTAAGTAATGACATAAGCCAGCAAAAGCAGCTGCTTTCTAAAGCAACTGAAAGAGAACAAACACTATTGGCTGAACAAAATTCTCAAAATGCACAAACTTCTTATTATACTGCCATGGCTGGTACTAATGGCGGAAATCAAACCTTGTCCCGTGGAGGATCCTATTCTTATTCTAGAGTCTTCTCCATGCAGGCAACTGCTTACTGTGACAACGGTTATACAGCTTCTGGAAGACCTACTAGAAGAGATGCCGGCGGTTACAGCACTATTGCTGTAGATCCTAGAGTTATACCTCTTGGCTCCAGAGTTTATGTAGAGGGATATGGGTATGCTATTGCAGCAGACATCGGTGGAGCTATTAGGGGAAATAGAATAGATTTGTTCGTACCCTCCCAAGCTGAAGCCCAAAGTTGGGGAAGAAGATCTGTAAATGTATATGTGCTTAATTAACCACATTGCTGAATTTCAAAAACTGCATGCCTTTTATAAAAAGCATGCAGTTTTTTTATAGATATTTATCGCCTACTTTATTCATAATATTCTGTATTACTATTTACATGGATCTTCTCACTTCCATTTTCAGCATAATCATTTTAACATGTTAAGTATAATGTACTTATAAAGTTCCGGAATTACATTAAAAGAATAGGGTAAATTCAACCTCTCCGTATATTTATGCAGATCTTTTCCCTCCCCTCCAAAAACTATTACCGGAATATTAATTTTTTTCAATTCATCTACAGGAAGTTTATAAATTATATCATATCCCACTATATTGGAAATAAGACTGTCTACAGAAGAATCACTTTCACAGATACCTGTATAACTTGCATCTGATATACCCATAAAAAAATCAGTTTTTACTATATTCTCCTGAAACTCTTCTCTCGCATACTCAATGGCCCCGTCGATAACATCCATGAACTTACTGCTGATGCCATCTTTATTTGTCAGATATTTATGTGGATAATATGGTGGAATAAAGGAAATTATTATCATAGGCTTTTTTTCTTCATATAACTCATATGCTTCCCTCACTATATTTACAGCTATTGTTTGATTGTCCTTTTTCTCCTTCTTCCACACATCAATTTTTTGACTTATATAACTGCTAAAATCATCATATTTATTTTCAACTTGTGAAAGAATGTCTCTATAGGTCATGACACAAGGCTGAAAATGCTCAAGGTCCAAATTTTGATGCGATTTTTTCTCAAATCCATTTCTTTTTTGCGAGATGTTATCCAATACATTCAAAAAAGCCGTATTAGCTAAACTTTTCAATTTTTCAATAAGCTCTTCGTATTTTATTTTAAGAGTCAATACATTATAATATGCTGCAGCATAAAGAGGGCTCTGAACCGAATAGAGTTCCTTTAAATCCATCTGTTTTAAGCACATAGGCGGCGGAGTAACAGTGCCATAGGCACTATCTGAAAATTTCTCACTACATTCTAACAGTCTGTTAATTTCCGAAACTATCAAATTTGGATTCAAACCGTTTAATGATTCACCTACATGGGTTTCTTTTCCCACACAAAAAAACAGAGGCATGATCTTACCTACACTGCCTATGTACAATCTCTTACTTTCAATTTCTCCCTTTTCAGGTATACTTGGCTCAGATATTATCATACCACAGTAATTATACTTCTTTTTTTCAGCTAACTTTAGCAGAAAAGGAACTGCTGCAACCATTCCCTCAGAATTGCTTTCCTCCCCGGGCACTATGAGAATCATCACATTTCCTTTAAAATTTCTATTTATACTGAATTCTCTTATGAGCTCCATGTTAAGTGCTATTCCGAACTTCATGTCTGCCGTCCCTCTTCCAAATATCCAGTTACCTGATTCAACATCTCTTCTAGTGTTTTTATCCAATTCCATTTCTGAAATTTTTTTAGTACATTTTTCCACGTCAAAGGCTACAGATTTTAAATGCCCAAATTCTTCTATTCCAACTACATCCAAATGTCCCGATAGTATAAATGTACTTTGATCACGTTCTTTTCCATTTACCAACGCCCATACAAAGCTTCTGCCCAAAGGATCACCTGCGATATCCTCTATTCCTACATTATGACTATTTTCTTTAAAATAAGGAATTTCCACAATTTTTTTATATATCTTATCCGCCATAATGCTCTCTTGATTTGTTCCAGATATACTTGGTATAGCTACTAATTCTTTCATAGTATTATAGACGTTCTTCTGAAAATCCATTTTTCATTCTCCTCGTATAATAAGTTTATAGTCAGTTAAATGACTGCTATAAACTTATTTATTTTTTATATTTTAGTATAGATGAGAAAGCATCTGTGCTTTTCTGTGGGAATTCTCCCAATTCCATAATTGCTGTCTGTTCTGCTTCCCATTCTATACAGATTTCATTTAACTATTTATAAAGGAATTTCCTAATGCTAAAATAGTTCTAATAGAACTTTAGCAAAGGTTACTGCTGTAATTCTCCTGCAAAACTTATTGTTATTGCCTAGAAAGCGTGCAGCCTGACCAGAGTATCAAATTCTGCTTACACAAATGTTGCATCTCCATCCGTAGCCGCCAGCAAGGTATTTCGCCTGGATGAATGCTGATTACGCGAGGATGCAGTCAGTGCTCTGGATTAGGATAATTCCTTTCTAAGTTCTTCATTACTCTCGAAAGGTGGTGATTTCATGAAGAAAGTAGATTACTTATCAACTCTATTTGTTGGTATTGATATTGGTGCGAGGCAAAATGTTGTCTCTGCAATTAATTTTGAACAGGAATTTTCAATCAAAATGAAACCTGTTCCCAACACGCAATCTGGTGCAGATCAATTAGAAGCTATGCTTGTTGATATACTTAGCAATAGTACCTTTAGAACTGTCATAATTGGCTTGGAATCCACTTCGTTTTATGGTGTACATATTGCAAACTTCCTATCTGCAAGCGAAAGGCTTATGCCTTATAAACCCTATGTCTATTGTTTGAATCCTAAAGAAGTCGCTAATTATAAAGACTCCTTTAACTCTCTTGATAAAAATGATGGTATTGATTCCTTCGTCATTGCTGACTTTGCAAGAGTCGGCAGAATTCATACCGAACCCTGGCGTGGTTCTCAATATCTTGCCCTTCAAAGGCTTACAAGACACAGGCTTCATATAGTTGAATGCTTAACCAGGGAAAAGACTTACATGTTATCCAATGTATTTCTTAAATTTAGTGAATTTGCTTTGCTGCAGGGAGAAGAACATCCCTTTTCTGATAAATACGGAGCTACAGCTTCTTCTATACTAACGGAGTTTTTATCTTCCGAAGATATTGCAAATGCTTCAGTTGAATATCTTGTTGACTTCGTCAATAGGAAAAGTCGAAAAAGAATTTCTGATCCTAAAATGACTGTAGAAGTTCTTCAGCAAGCTGCACGTAATTCATACCGCCTTGATAAATGCTTATATGAGCCTTTAACAACCTCTATTGCCTGTTCTTTTAACTGCATTCAGGCTTTTGAAAAAGAGCTCAAAGCTATTAACAAGGCTATTGAAAAAACAGTTAATGGCATGAATCCTGTGGAATACCAGATATTGATGTCAATCCCTGGCTTTGGACCTGTATACTCCAGTGGTATTCTTGCTGAATTAGGCAGCGTACATGCATTCCCTAAAAATGATGCTATCGCTAAATACGCCGGCATCGTGTGGAAAGAAAATCAATCAGGTGATTTCAAAGCTGAAAATACACCAATGAACAAAGCAGGCAACCATTATTTGCGCTATTATCTGATAGAAGCTGCTGGAAGTGTTATAAGACACATTCCTGAGTACGAAAAGTTTTATCAGAAGAAATTTGCTGAAGTGAGTACACATCAGCATAAACGAGCACTCGCATTAACATCCCGTAAATTAATTCGTTTGATTTTTGGATTGCTGGCTAAAAATCAACTCTACTCTTCAAATAGGGTAGATAAACTTATATAGCTCTTGCGAACATATGTTTTTATTTTGACATATGCTTGTTAAAGTTACCATTTTTGATTAAAAACATTTCATTTTCTTTTCATTTTGTTCTTGACATATTACCAAATTGCTTTTCATATTCACTACATTTTTAAATGTGAACATAATTCTATGACTATAAAATATGATTCCAGCATCAATGTAGAAATTAATTATGCATAGCTTTCTTATGAGTATTTAATATTCTGCTTAAAAGAAGTTCATATACAGGTTTAGAATTCAACATATCTGAAAATACATAGGCAGTTACGCACACCACGGAAATTGGCAAAAGGCTAGTAAATGCTCCAGTCATCTCTATAATAAGCACAACACCCGTAATTGGAGACTTTACAACTGATGAAAAATATCCAGCCATTCCAAGTATTATCAAATCGTTTATATACTGTAGATCAAATCCAAATAGTACATGAATAATATTTCCATAAATACTTCCTACAAGTGCCCCAATAACTAGAAGAGGTAAAAATATTCCCCCTGGAGTACCTGAACCATAGGAAGACATTGTAAATAAAAATTTTCCTACTAGTATTACAACCAGCATCTGGACAGTCATATTTGAGATTGTAAGATCAGAAACTAAATCATGGCCTCCTCCCAGCACCTGCGGCAAAACAAGTCCCATAACACCAGCTACCAAAAAAGCTATTACAGGCTTATTTTTTACATTGAGAAATTTTATACTGTTATAAATATCCTGGGATTTTAAAAGTGATTTATTAAATGCCACTCCACATAAAGCTAAAATCATTCCAAGCATTACTATATAACCATAATCTCCAAGAGTCACCACTTTAACATATTTGAAATTAAATACAGGCGACATCCCAAAGAACTGCTTAGCTATAATATCTGAAATAATAGATGCTGAAAAAGCCGGAATTAAAATTTTAGGTGAAAAATTTTTATGAATTTCCTCGAGTGCAAAAATGCATCCAGCTAAAGGTGCATTAAAAGCAGCTGCAAGTCCTGCACTGGCACCGCTTGTCATTAACAATTTTTTCTCCAGATCAGTTCCTTTAAATAGTCTGTCAACACCTTGTCCCACTGCTGCGCCTATTTGTATGGAAGGTCCCTCTCTTCCTAAAGATAATCCTGCTGCAATTGCCATAACACCTGCTATAAATTTTTTTAATATCACCTTGTACCAATTCATGCTCAACTTTCCCATCAAAATACCTTCTACTTGGGGTATACCGCTGCCGGCCACCATAGAATCACTCTTAACTATACATCCAACTATATAACCTGAAGTTGCGAGGACAACAGTCCATATTGGAATAAACCAGAGCTTTTCAAGCTGCATACCATAAATAAAATGTGCAAAGATAAGTGATTCCTCCAAAAGATACCTGTAACACGATGCTACAAATCCTGTTAAAATACCTACTACTATGCTTCCTAAAATTATTTTTATTTTAAAATCATACCAAATCCTCATTGTATTTACAATATTATTTATCATTTACATCTCCCATATAAGATCTTACAGTACAAACACCAAATAATAATAAAGATTTTCGGTATTAACCGAAAACCCACCACAATTTGACATCTAACCTCTTAACTCTGACATTTAAATATACTATACTTTTACCATATTTAAGAATTATTTGATCTTGTTAAATCCATATAACCCAATGCGGCTGATATTTCCGAAGCACATTCAATTACAGCCTTAACTTTTTGTTCAACATCCTTATTTAAAAGTCTATTTATAGGGCCAGTCATGGAAAGTGCAGCGATAACTTTACCATCCACAAAAAAAACAGGTACAGCTATAGCCCCCAATCCTTTTTCCCTTTCTCCTCTACTTACAGCATATTTATTTTTGCGCACTTCCTCTAAAGACTTACTCAAAGCTTCATCATAATTTCCCAATAAAGCTTTTATTTTCTCGTCTGGTAACGCAGCTAGCAATACCTTACCAGGTGCTCCTTTTTCCAGAGGCAATATGCTTCCAATATTCATAACCAGCCTTAGGCTCTGTCTTGATTCCACTCTCTGTACACAAACACGCTTATTGTTATTTCTCACATACATAGTAACACTTTCATTGAATTTATCTCTCAGTTTTACCATATATGGAAATGCAACTTGCGTAAATTCCTTCTTCAAGATATTTATACTTATATTTCCCAACTGGACAATCAAACTGCCCAGATAATATTTTTTGTTTATTGGATTTCTCCGTAAGTATCCTCTTTTTTGAAGGGTACCGATAAGTCTGTGAACTGTACTAGGAGACAAATTAATTTTATTTGAAATTTCCATCAATGATAATTCTATACCATCAAAAATAAAACATTCCAATATGTCAAAGGCTCTCTCTATTGACCTGGTACTTGAATTTCCATCTGCCATATTAATTCCCCTCTTAAAAATTTTAGTATTAATTACTCTGCTGCTAACTAATATACAATTTATATAATTAGTATTTCATCCTAATTTTTCAATTATCAATATATCATTCATGTCTATTTGTGTCAAGCTGTTGTTTTTGCTAGTCTGTGCCAATTTTAACATTAGATTTTTTCATTTTCTCCAATGATTTTATCAATTCAGGCAGAACTTCAAGGCAATCTCCCACTGTTCCTATCTTTGTAATTTTAAAAAGGTTGAAGCATTCCGGAGTAACATGTCTAAATAAGTATAATTCCATCCTTAGGCACTGCCCCTGCTGTAATCCAATCCCTGTAAGTGCTCCCTGAACTGTAATTTTTATCTTATTTTTCTTCGCATAAGATACTATATTTTTGAAAAACATTTTTCACCATGGGCACTACATAATGACTTCCCCCTTTATCCTTGGCATTCTCTACCATTGCCACCACAAGAAGATTTGGATTATTTACATTAACCGCTGCAAACCAACCCAACTCCGTCCCCGTTCCATCTTGCTGAGATGCCTTTATTTCGGCAGTACCTGTTTTTCCTGCTAAGTTCATACCCGGAATATATGCCCCGTGCCCGGTTCCATGTGGATTTTGAACTACCTGCACTAAATCCCTTAAAATGGTATTTGCTATTTCTTTGGAATATACACTTTTCTTCCATATTTCAACTTTGGGGTGATCTTTATACAGCAAATATGGTTTAACTATATTTCCGCCATTGACAAGTGAATCATATATAGCCATAAGGTGTACCGGATTCAACAATATCTGTCCCTGGCCATAGCCGCTGTCAGCCAATTGAATCTCACTTGTTATCTTGTTATCAGCTGAAATTTGTGACTTTGAAAGTTTATACTCAAAAGGCATAGTTTCTCCAATACCAAAATTCTTCAATTGATTTTCCATATTTTCTTTTCCTATATCAAGTGCAGCTTGTGCAAAATATATATTATCCGAATGCACAAGTGCATTTAAGAGATCACTCGGCTGCCCATAATCTTCCACTCTTGTAATGTAGTATCCTCCCCAGCTGCTGTCTTTTCGCCATTTGAGGCCTGAAACATTCTTGGATTCCTCTGGATTCAGCTTTCCCGTCTTCAGACCTATTGCAGCTGTAATAGGCTTGAAGATAGAACCCGGAACCTGAATGCCCTGAAAGCGATTATAAAAAACCCTTTTTTTATCTTCATTCAAGCTTTTCCATTTATCATTTGACATACCCATTACAAAATCATTGGGATCAAATGAAGGTGTACTTACCAATGAGAGAACCTCACCAGTTTTTGGATTCATGCTTACCCCTGTACCTGCATCTTGCTTTAATTCATCGTAGAGTAAAGTTTGAATCTTTGAATCTATAGTGACTCTTATATTACTGCCATTCTCAACATTTTTCTTTATAATGGTGCTTTTTCTTTTCCCATTTCCATCTACAATATATATATCATAACCATCTCTAGCTCTTAAAACATTATCGTATATCTTCTCCAGTCCGTATTGTCCTATTACATCATCAGCACTGTAATTCTTGTCAGATTTTAAATCTTGGGCTGTAACCTTTCTCACGTATCCTGTAAGATGAGCCGCTGCATCCTTAAGGGGATATATCCGTTCCTCAACATCTCTTACACTTACTCCTAAGCCCTGTTCCAGAAAATTTAGCCTGTCATCGTCCTCTGGCATAATTTTTATGGGAATAAACATATCCTTTTTTACATAGGATTCAGAGAGCTTCTTATCTATGTCCTCTTCTGAAGTATTCAAAAGGGCTGCAATCTGTGCCTTAATATTTTCAGGATTTTTATTAAATTCACCAGGTATAATTCCAACCTGAGCTGCATTTCCATCTTCAGCTAAGGCATTTCCATTTCTATCATAAATGGTTCCTCTTTTCCCTCTTTTAACTTCCACTCTAACTTTATCATTTTTGTCCAGTTTGGGAAATATGGCCTTGGAATCCCATGCAATTTTCCACTCTTTATTTTCTTTTTCTAAATTTATAGTATTTGAAAATTTTATTTCACCAGCTGGAGTATCCATATCAACCTTTACAGGAACCTGGGCTTTTCCATCCTTATATTCTATATCCTTATCAGTGTCAATTTTAACGCTTATTTTTTTTAATTCCATACCGCTGTAAATATTATCATACCTGTTTATAAAATTCTTTTCTGATATTTCCAATTTGCTGTCACTACTTATCTGACGGTACATTAATTTATAATCTTTCTGCACCCATGCCTTTATATAATCATTGCTGCTTTTCTCTACAGCCTTGTTTTTGCTGCAGCCTCCTGCAACAATTAAGAACAAAAGCATGCAAATTGCCAGTAAAAATTTACGTCTCATACATCAACCTCATTACCATATATAAATTTGTAATCTTTTATTATCATAATACATCCGTTTTATTTTCTCAATGAAAATATGGGAAATTCTCAGAGCTATTTTCCTTCCCGTTCTATTAGTATCCTCTATGCCAAATTATATAAATTCATTTCTATCCATACAGGTTTTTAATCTCTGATGAGTTTATAGCAAGTGAACTACCACCACTTATAGAAGTGGATGGCTTCTTAGTCAATATTCCTAATGGAACAAGTTTACCTAAGCTCTAAAGGTCGAACCAACCTCAGTGTATTACCAAAATTATATGGCTAATTTCAGCAGATTTTTGCTGGCGTTTATATCCCTGTCATGGTGTGTGCTGCATTTAGGACAGGTCCATTCCCTGAGTGCAAGATTTTTTACTTCTCTATTCTTATATCCACAAACTGAACACAATTGACTACCTGCATAATTACCGGGTGCCACTATTATTTTTCTGCCATACCATCCAGCCTTGTATTCCAGCATTCTTCTGAATTCACTCCAGCTTGCTTCGCTTATTGCCTTTGCCAGCCTGTGATTATGCTGCATATTCTTAACTTTCAAGTCCTCAATAACTATAGATTGGTTTTCTCTGATTAGTTTTATTGATAACTTATTTAAGAAGTCTGCCCTTTGATTCACTATCTTCTCGTGTAATTTAGATGATTTTAACCTAGCTTTTTTTCTGTTATTACTGCCTTTTTTCTTCCTTGATAGATCCCTTTGAAGTTTGACAAGCCTTTTTTCTGATTTTCTCAGATATTTTGGGTTGGCCTCTCTATATCCATCTGAACATATTGCAAATTCTTTTAGCCCCATATCTATTCCTATTTTTTTACTTACTTCAGGCAGCTTTTTAATCTCACAATTAACCAGTATAGATATAAAATATTTACCACTCGGAACCTGTGATACAGTACAGGATTTAATTATTCCGTTGAATTCTCTATGCTGTTTTATCTTTATCATGGATTTTAATTTAGGTAATTTAATATGTTCATCTTTGATATAAACTGTTCCATTTTGATTATTGGTTGTATAACTGTTATAGTTACTTTTCTTACTTTTGAATTTAGGAAAACCTATTGATTTATCTCTAAAAAAATTTTTATATGCTTTATTTAGATCCATTTGAGCATTTGCCAGAGCAAGACTGTCAACTTCTTTAAGCCATTCAAATTCCTTTTTATACTGTGCCGGGGTAGGATACTTGATTTTTTTAATATCCGAATCTTTGTTTTCCTTATAAGACTTAATTCTATCAGCCAGCATTTGGTTATATATAAACCTGACACAGCCAAAAGTTCCAGCAAAATACAATTTTTGTTCTTTGTTCGGGTAAATCCTGTATTTATAAGCTTTTAACACATTTTCACCTCATTTCATTCCTTGATTTTCAATGTACTCCTTAACTATATCAATTGGAACACCACCAGTTGTTATAAGGCAATAACTTTTACTCCAGAAGTACTCTTTCCATAATTGTTTTTTTATTGATGGGAACTCCTTTTTTATAAGTCTGCTGCTGGCACTCTTATAAGCATTTATAAATTTTGATATATTTGTATTTGGTGATCCTCTAAACAAAAGGTGTACATGGTCTTTATCATGATTCCATTCGCATAAAGTAATATTGTATTTAGGGCATATATACTCAAATATTCCCTTTAGCCTATTTGATATTTTATCATTTATTACTTTTCTCCTATATTTAACAACCAATACCAAATGATAATTTAGCAAAAATACTGAATGATTATTTGTATCTAAATCCATTTATTTTACCTCATTTATATATTTACCACTGATTTTAGAATACATCATATATAATAATTCGTCAAGTAGCTATTATTTTAGGCATCGAACCTAAAATAACAAGGACTATTCATCTCCCACTTATAGAAGATAGGAGAATTACGCCCTTTTTGTTAAATGAATCTATAACAAATTTAGGTAAAACATATAATATTTCGGAACCAATAAACGTAAAAATAGTAATAAAAGTAATAGAAACTAAAACTGAGCTAGCTATTCCTATTGTTGACATAACATCTCCCCTTTGAGTTCCTGATTCCACGCCTGATACCTCTTGAGCCATTGTAACCGCAGGAAGCCTAATATCTGCAACACTACCTGATAACCAGGCAATGTATGTTCCACTCGTTCCTAGAATACTATAGTATGCAATTGGCTGTACAATCCAAGATATACCAAATGTTCCTGCAGCCAGTCCCCATATCTTTAAAATATCCTTTCCTGAAGGTATTACTCCATAAGCTATCCATAAATATAACGCAGGAATAAAGTTAGCTATTATTGCAAAACATAAACTAATTATACCTATCTTTATTAATTTTCCATTAAAATCAGTTTCTTGATCAATCTTACTCATTATAATTTCCTCCTCTAGATAAAACATAAAAGCCTAATATATAGCATGTGTAACTAACATTCCTACTAACATAGCGATACCCAAAGACAACTCCTTAAGCCTCTGATGTCTTTTAAATAATTTCAACATAATTAACATAGTAATACCTGAAATAAAAGCAGCCACTAGGAAATCTACTTTGAAACCTGTATTAGTAACTAACTGACTTGATAGTAAAAATGCAAATAAACCTATAGATGCTCCAAACATTAAAAGTTTTATCCATTTTGGATCATATTTTGAATATAAAATTTTAACACCTTTACTCATTCTATGTGTAAGAAATAAAGCAACCAACAACCATCCTAAATCATTTAACGCCATGCCCCAAACAGAATAAGAAAATGCTTTCATCCCAAACCCTACAGATGATGGAGATACACCAAGTAATCCAGACGCCAATGTGACCATTGATAATTCTGTACGAGCTGCTCCAACATCACTTAATCTCATCCAAGTAGTAGGGGCTCCAATAACTGTAATTAAAGATATCAGAATAATGGCAGGAGAGAGAGATGGTCCAATTGAAGTGATAATTGCTGAACGAATACCACTTACATATTTATCCTTTGGAATTTTTATTCTCTTTGCTTCCTTTAAAGCTGCTTTTAAAAATATTACACTTTGAACAGCAACTGCAATAACAGTAAAGCACGATGCTATCCACAAACCTGGGCTATCCATTATATATTTTAAATTCATAAATGCTCCTCCTATATCAATTATCAATTAAAATTTTCAAAACATTTTATCCTATTTTAATTACATATATAGAAAGTGGAGTTATATCTATATAATTATAAATTTAAAATTATAACTCCAACTTTCTCATTTAGCTCTTATTATGCATTAGTTATTTATTTTAAAAAGCAACTATGCTACAAGCAAGAAGTTTTGCACGCTCATTAAGGCTATAAACTTGAATATATTCTCTTTCTCCATGATTTAATTCGCCGCGAGCCCCCATAGCACAAACTGATGGGACTCCCGCCATAGTAGTCCAACAAGCATCAGAGCCTCCTCCTACAAAGATCGGTTTTATCTCTGGTTCTATTCCAAGCTTACGTCCTTGTTCTTGAACTACTTTAAAAAGCTTCATTCCTTCTTCTGTTTGTTCCATAGGCATAAATGAAACTTTTTCGTGAGAAATAGTTGTATGAGTTCCTGGTACATATGTCTTTTTTACAACCTTTCTTAAATCATCAAGAGCTTTTTCTCCTTGTTCACAGGTTTTAAATCTTATATCAATCTTAGCATGTGCCTCCCCAGCAACAGCATTAGCTACCGTACCACCTTCAATAACACCTACATTATATGTTATGCCTGATTCATAATCTGTTAGATTATGTAAAGCTATAATTTTATGAGCTAACTCTAAAACTGCAGAAGCTCCTTTTTGAGGATCCTTACCAGCATGTACATCTATTCCCTTTACTGTCATGTCAGGATACATTACACCTTTTCTAGCTACAACTACAGCTCCATCGTCTGAACCAGTTTCCATATTGAATACAGCATCTTTCCCCTCTGCCTCTTTGGTAAATAATTCTGGTGTATCTAATACTGGATGACCTGATTCTTCATCACCACAAAAAAGTACAGTAATATTTTTTTCATTCCAATTTAAGTCGTGAAGCGCCTTAAGAGCTGAAAGTGCTATAACTACACCGCCTTTCATATCTAAAACGCCAGGACCATAAGCCTTGTCTTCTTTAATAGTAAAAGGTCTTTTTGCTGCTGTTCCTTTTGAAAAGACAGTATCTATATGACCTATCACCATAACATTTTTCTTTCCAGTACCTTCTTTGTGAGCTAAAACATGAGTACATATTCCTGGATGTTCTAAATATTCAACTTTAAATCCAATACTATTTAATATATCTCCTACAGCATGTGCAACCTTGTCTATCCCTTCCGGATTATCACGACCTGAATCAATATTAACCAATTTTTCTAGTAATAAAGCCATATCATTATTGTATTCGTCAACCTTTTTACTAATTTTCTCTATCATCTTTGCTCCTCTCCTTGTCTTCAGCTATTATGAATATTTTAATATTTTATTTAACTTTTTTGCTGTAAACAGCTTTTTTCACTGTAAACTTATCCATATAATAAATATCTGGATCAAAGCCAATACCACTTCCTTTGGGAACATCAATAAATGTGCCATCAAGCTTAATCATCGGATTAATGATATCATGTGCATAATAACGCTCTGATGCTGCAATATCATTCGGTAAAGTATATCCCCATAGTGTTGCTGCCGCAATATTATGAGCTCTAGCTATTCCAGAATCCAACATTCCACCACACCAAATGCCAATGCCATTATCATAACCTAACTTTTGAATCTTTTTAGCTTCAGTTAGTCCTCCAACTCTAGCCACTTTAATATTAATGATTCCGCAGCTTTTAAGCTTAATAGCCTTTCTAGCATCTTCCAGTGTTACAATACTCTCATCCAAACAAATCTTTGTTTTTATTTGGGACTGTAATTCAGCATGATCGACTATATCATCATGAGCTAAAGGTTGTTCAATCATTATCAATCCAAGTTCATCCAATTTTTTAAATGTATCAACATCATCTAATGTATACGCTGAGTTAGCATCAGCCATTAACATTATATCTCCAAATTTCTTTCTAACAGCTGTCATATACTCTACATCTTTTCCAGGTTTGATTTTGATTTTAACCCTGTGATAGCCATCTTCAATATATCCTTTAACTGCATCTAATAAGCTTTGAACATCTTTTTGAATTCCAATACTAACCCCTGTTTCGACCTTGTCCTTAGTACCTCCTAAAGCTTTAGCTAATGGCAATTTATTTTCTTTTGCATATAAATCCCAAAGTGCACAGTTAATTGATGATTTTGCCATTTCATTACAACGGTATCTTGAAAACAATTTAGATGTTTCATCTGGATGTTCCATTTTAACTGCTAACGTTTGCGGAATTAATGAATTTTCTAATAGTGCCCAAGCACCATCAATAAATTCTTCATTGTAATATGGTTTTGTAAAAGTTGAACACTCGCCATATCCAACATTGCCATCCTCATCATGGATTTCCACAATTAAGCAATTTTTAAATTTCATTGAATCAAAGCTTGTTTCAAATGCTTTTTTAAATGGCATTTGAACTTGTCTCATTACTATTTTGTTAATTTTCATAATACCCTTACTCCTTTTTAAAAATTATATTGTTTCTATCTCAAATTTCTCAGCATTTTTAGATTTTTTTCTAATTTCATTACTGTTTAACGTAAGTGAAACAACAAATGCAACCCCTACTGAAAACACTAAAAATAGAAAAGCTGCATTATAGGATCCATTAAACATATCAACCAAGAAACCCATTGCAAGCGGAGAAATAAAACCCGCCATTTGGCTTCCAAAATTCAGCAATCCAATTGATGAACCATAATTATCTTGTGTTATTATTTTGCTAAACAATGCGTACGTAGATGCAAATGTAATTGACTTGAAGAAATAGGTAATTACTTCAAAAATAATAACCGAAGCAAGCGATTCGGCATTATACATTTCGAAAACAAAAATCATAGTTAATAAACTTGAAAGAGCAATAATAAGTTTTTCTTTATTCTTGAAAAACCTGTCCATAATCCAACCACTGCTAAAAGCGCCTATACCTGCACCAATAAATGGAAGTGGTACCAAGTAAGAGATACTCTTTATGTTAATGTCACGCACTTTTAATAAATAAGTTGGCATCCATGAATCCAAACCTTTATTTACCATACTAATTCCAAGTGCAATAATAATAAATTGCCATACCATTTTACTTGTGAGTATACCCTTCCAATCAACTTTCTTATTTATCTTTTTATCATCACTTATAACCTTGCTTTTTCTAATTGGACGAACTGTAAGATAATAAATAGCTACAAACGCAATGCCTAAAATTCCAATTATGTGGAAAGTCGCTCTCCAACCCAAGGCAATAATAAGCGGCGCCACAATTATAGGAGCTATTGCACTGCCCACATAGTTGGAAGATAACATACTGGACGTTGCCTTTGAACGATCCCTATAATCAAAAACTTCAGATGTTTCCGACAAACTTGCAGCTGTATAAGGCCCTTCACCTATTCCAAACATAAAACGAATTATAAGTAACGATGTGAATGACCAAGAAAACCCAGTAAACATAGTGAATACTGACCACATTAGGATAGAAATGATAATTACCACTTTAGAACCAAATTTATCTGACAGCCACCCCCCTGGGACTTGTATAAAGGCGTAGCTTATATAAAAAGCACTTAAAACCAGCCCTGATTGTGATGCATTTAATCCAAAATCTTTACCTATAGATGTAAGTGCAATATTCATTGCTGCTCTATCGACATACAGTATACAATAGGCTATATAAAGCAATGCAAATATTAAATATTTCGAATTCTTTTTTGTCATTCTAATTAAATTTCCCCCTCATTTATATCAAATCAGCTATTTACAAAGCCATAGAACTATTAAAGTTCAGTGTTTTCCAATTTATATTAAAAATCTTTTCCGAATTCTTTTATCAAATAATAACTTGACTTAATACCATTAATGAATACACATTTATTCATATTTTCATTAGGTGCGTGATTATTTTGATCTGAATTTGCATAAGGTATAGTTAACGTTGGTTTCTTTAAAATATCCGTCCATACATAATTGGGCACTGTTCCAGCCATAACTGGCTCCACAATGGCTTTTTTATCTGAAGCAGCTTCCAGCGCTTTAATAGCTGTTTGAATATAAGGTGAATTTGAATCAGTCATAGTTGGTGGATATGATACAAATTCTCGTATAGTTGCAAATGGTGAAAATTCTTGTACTACTTTCTTAATATTAGACATGATTTCAACAGGATTCTGCTTTCTAACTAAACGTATGTCAAATTTTGCAACAGCCTCACTAGGTATAATATTTTTAGCCCCTTCTCCAGAGTATCCTGAATAAATTCCAGAAATATTAAAGGTTGGATTAAACATAAGTAAATCATAATATTGCCGTTTATTAAATTTAATTCTGGAAACACCAAATCTCTTTTCCACACTCGACTTGCCATAGGGTATTGCATCTATCCATTTTTTCTGCAGCTCAGTTGGCTTAATAACACCATCATAAAAATGTGGAATAGTAATACAGTCCTTATCAAATGAATATAATTTATTGATAATCTTGTTCAGCAATATAACTGGATTTTTAATAATATTTCCAGCATTTCCAGAATGGTTATCAAAATCAGATACCTTTACTTTAATTTCAAAACAAATTAGTCCTCTATTTCCCAGTCTCAAAACGGGTCGTCCAGATTCATGTATAGATCCATCAACAACCACAACAAGATCTGTATCTAAGAGAGTATCTCCATATTCTTTTACAACATTAGGCAAATGTACACTTCCCTGTTCTTCTTCACCTTCAACAAGAAATTTTATATTAAAAGGAAATTTTTTATGTAACTTTAAATAGCTATACATACCTAAAATTTGTGCAATTAACTGTCCCTTATTATCCCCAATACCACGGGCATAAAACTTGCTGTCTTTTTCTGTAAGTTTAAATGGATCTGAATTCCACTTATCTACTGGTTCTGGAGACATTACATCATAATGCCCATAGAATAGTACAGTAAATGAACTTTCTCCCGGCATACTTGCATATATTGCTGGATTTCCATTTGTCTTTAATATTTTAGTTTCAGTGTTCAACAAATTCATAAAAAGTGATTGAACATAGTCTACGGTATCTTGTATACCTTCACCGGTTGAACTCACCCCTTTCTTAGTAATCAATTCTTCAAGACTTCTTCGAAAAAAGTCAAAATTGTTTGAAACAAATTCATCAATATTTGCCAAGTTTAAAATCCCCCTTTTCATTAGGCGTTAACCGCTGTCAAAACTTTCAGTCCGTTATAAATTTAAAATTAAATAGCAAAACAATTTAACTACTTTTAATTTTAGTGCAAATATAATGTCTCTAAAACGTCTTAAATTTGACTTAAACAATAAAAAACATTGCATTATCTCCACGAGATATTAAACCTATTTTTAATACACAGACAATAATTTTACCGTCCTGTTCACATATAAGGCCAAAAAAATGCAGTCATTATAAATATTTATAATGACTGCAAATATCTTAATATTAAAAACTATGAATTCCCAAACTAAAATTTATCCTACCAACTGGCAATTCTTCTTTAAGGAATTGAAATTTTCAACCAACTTATAACCTGTTTCCAAAGCACGTTTATTTAAATCTTCTGTTCCCTTCGGAACCCTGTTTAACACAGCAGCTTCCAGAGATTTTTTTGAAGCAATGTGTAAAATGCCATTAATAGCTCCAATCGAAATTATATTGGCTACCATCGATTTACCTATTACTTTATTGGCAGTTTCCAATATAGGAATTTGCACAACTCTCTCGGCTCTATTAGTACCTGGAACTATCACAGATGAATCTACAAGCAGTATCCCTTCACTATCAAGTGATCCAATATATTTATTACAGGATTTTTGTGTTAAAGTCAAAAGCAAATTCGTTTTCAGAACCTTTGGAAAATCAATTTCCTCATCACTTATTATAACTTCAGCCTTGCTGGAACCTCCTCTGGCTTCTGGTCCATAAGACTGGGATTGAACAGCTTTTTTACCCTCCATTATTGCGGCTTCTGCCAAAATAACTCCGCCCAGGATAAGTCCCTGCCCTCCTGAACCCGTCAACCTCAATTCCAATTTATTGCTCATAATTCATTTCCCCTTTATAAATTACTTATTTTACAAATCTATCTATTATTTTCTGATATTCTTCAGTATACTCAGGTTCTGTAGTGTTTTTAAACTCACCGATTAAAAACTTCCCTTCAAGTTTTTCTGGTGAAAGATTTTTTGCTGCATCAATGCTTACAGCATTATCTCTTTGCCATTTCATCATGTTTACAGCAGAACCCTTTTTATTTTTTCTTCCATAGTATGTAGGGCATATGCTCACACCCTCTATTAATGAAAACCCCTTATTCCGGATACCTTTCTCTATAAGAGAAATCAACTGCTTCGTATGATAAACAGTACCTCTGGCTGCATAAGTTGCTCCTGCACCTACAGCGAGCTGCGGAATATCAAAAGGTTTGTCAACTGTACCATAAGGTGCAGTAGTTCCCTTATCACCCCTCGGTGTAGTTGGTGAATACTGTCCGCCGGTCATTCCATAGATATTGTTGTTAAAAATAACCGTTGTAATGTCAATATTTCTCCTGGCCGCATGAATCAGATGATTCCCTCCAATAGCTGCAGCATCACCGTCTCCTGAAATTACAATAACCTCAAGCTCTGGATTTGCCAGTTTCACTCCCGTGGCAAAAGCCAATGCCCTGCCGTGAGTAGTATGGAGTGTGTTAAAATCCATATATCCTACAGCTCTTGAAGAACAGCCTATTCCAGATACAATACATACTTTATTTTTGTCCAGTTTTAAATTATCTATGGCCTGTATAATAGCTCTCATCAATATCCCATGTCCGCATCCCGGGCACCATATATGCGGTAAATTTTCCATTCTTAAATAATTTTCAACCAGTGTACTAGCCATTTTAAATTACCTCCCTGATTTTAGATAGTATTTCCTGGGGGGTAATAACTTCACCGTTGATCTTTCCTATTTTAAAAATACTCGATTTGTTCTTCACAATTCTCTCGACTTCCAGAGCTAACTGTCCGTGGTTAAGTTCTGCTACAATTATATTCTTAGCCTGTTTACTAAGTTCTTTAACTGCCTTTTCCGGAAAAGGCCAGATAGTTATGGGCCTGAACAATCCAACTTTTAGGCCGCTTTTTCTTGCCTGTTTTACTGCACTTCTGGCGCTTCTTGCTGTCCCTCCATAGGAAATCACTACAGTTTCGGCATCTTTCATATAGAGTTCATCATAGGTTACAATATCATCTATATTGTCTTCAATCTTCTTTAAAAGCCTATTACAGAGAACATCAGCTACTTCAGTGCTGTTAGTTGTGAACCCTGATTCAGTATGAACAAGTCCTGTAACATTAAACCTGAATCCTTCTCCAAAAACTGCCATAGGAGGAACAAGCTCCCCTTCTTTAACATGGTAAGGCAAATAATCCTCATCACCTTTTTGAGGCTTTTTGCGGTTGATAATCTCTAAATTTTCCGGTTCAGGAATTTCGATTCCCTCTCTCATATGGGCCACAATTTCATCCATTAATAATATGACGGGTGTTCTATATTTTTCTGAAAGATTAAAAGCCCTGACTGTTAAATCAAAAGTTTCTTTGACTGAAGAGGGTGTTATCACTATTATTGGATGATCTCCATGAGTGCCCCACCTTGCCTGCATTACATCCCCCTGGGATGGTGACGTTGGGAGCCCCGTGCTAGGGCCGTGCCTCTGTACATCTACAATTACACAGGGTATTTCGGCCATTGCTGCATAGCCTATATTTTCCTGCTTTAGCGAAAACCCAGGCCCGCTTGTAGCTGTCATTGATTTTACTCCTGTAAGTGAAGCACCTACAGCCGCAGCCATCCCTGCTATTTCATCCTCTGTCTGAATAAATTTTCCTCCCACCATAGGTAATCTTTTAGCTGAAAGTTCTGCTATTTCAGTAGAAGGTGTTATCGGATATCCTGAGTAAAACCGCATTCCTGCTGCAATTGCTCCTTCTACACAAGCTTCATTTCCCTGCAGCAGTTTAATATTGTTTCCCATCTTTATTTACCTCCCAAAAAAATTGCATAATCAGGACAGCGCAGTTCGCATAGGCCGCATTTTATACATTTATCCTCATCTGCAATTGAAACCTTCCCATTTTTTAAAATCAGTACACTTTTAGGGCAGAATTCCACGCATATTCCACAGCCCTTGCACCAATTTTTTTCAAGCTTCAGATGCACATCATCTTCTACGCTAATCAATTTAAACATTACCTCTTTTCAAAAACATAAATTCTTATATTGCCCTTATTGGCTAAATTACTTTTTAAAATAAATTTTTTGAATTTTATAAAACCGCATACAATTGCAAGTTTTATTTTATTTCCACCATATGAAAATAGCTTCCACTAAATTATGTTTAGTATATCACACTCTTTTTGAATTTTCAACTTCATTATCAGTATCAATAAGAGCATTTTTACTGAAAAATACAAGTTTAGCGTCAAAATTTACTTATACTGTATTAAACGCGCTGGATGTTCTTTCATTTTTCAAAATTAAAATTGATAAGTTCTATACATTTTAAGTCCACATTAATATTGTATAAATTTTGTTATCATTTCTTGAATTTTTATATACATACATTTATAATTTAACCTATATAATATAGTAATTGTATCTTTAAAATATAGTAATTATATCCTTAAAAATACAATTACCGAAATCAAATAACTTCACAAAGGAGGCTAAAATGAATCTAACAGAATTATCCGTAAAGAGGCCAGCTGCAATAACGATGTTAATACTTTTCCTATTAGGTCTTGGTATATTTGGCTACACCCACATTGGGGCGGATCTTCTGCCATCTATCGATGTGCCTATAATCTCTATATCCACTACATATGCCGGTGCCAGTGCTGAGGACATCAAAAGTGATGTAGTAAAACCCATTGAAAATGCCGTTTCAGGTATAAGCGGCATTGATAAAATTCAATCTACATCCAGAGAAGGAATCGGACAAACTATTATAACCTTTAAAAGCAGCGCAAATATGAACACAGCCTTTTTAGACGTACAAAAGGCCATAGACAATGCCCAATCTCAACTTCCCAAAAATGCGGACAAGCCTGTATTATTTAAAATAGATACAAATTCCATGTCCGTATTGATGCTGTCCATATCAGGGAATGTATCCCAGGATGAACTCTACAATGAGGCAAATAATATAGTTGAATCTCTTCAAAAAGTGCAGGGTGTTGGAAATGTAACTCTACAGGGAATACAAAAAAAACAGCTTATAATAAAGTTGAACAAATCTGCCATGGAATTCAACGGTGTAAATGCAAATACACTGATTTCAAAATTGCAGGCTGACAATATAAATATTCCTGCCGGACAGATAAAACAGGAAAATTTAAATCAATCCGTAAGAGTTATGAGTGAATTTCAAAATATAGATGAAGTCAGGAACTTATTGATACCCACTTCCGCCGGAGGTACAGTTCGTCTTTCTGACATAGCAGATATCAACCTGGAATATCCTGAAGAAAATCAGCATATGAGGATCAACGGTAAAAACACTATAGGAATAAGTGTTCAAAAACAAAGTGATGCAAATGTAGTAGAGGCCGTAGACAATATAAAGGCGGAACTTGAGAAAATTAAAAAGCAGCTGCCAAGTGGCATTAAGCTTGAAACTGCCTATGACAGCACTACATTTATAAAGTCTTCTCTTTCCCAGATAAAACATACTTTACTAGAAGGTATATTTACAACAGCTATAGTACTATTGATATTTTTAAGGAGCTGGAAATCTTCACTCATAGTTCTAGTGGCAATACCAACCTCCCTTGTATCCACTTTCTTCATGATGTACGTTCTTAAATTTACCATGAATATGATGTCTCTAATGGCACTATCTCTCTGCATAGGTATCCTTGTGGACGATTCTATTGTTGTACTGGATAACATACAGCGGCATCTGGCCATGAAAAAGGATCCAAAATCCGCTGCCATAGATGGACGTATGGAAATAGGACTTGCAGCCATTGCAATAACCCTCTGCGATGTAGTTGTATATACTCCTGTGGCGTTTATATCTGGTATGGTAGGTCAATTTTTCAAGGAATTTGGTCTTACTATAGCTGTTGCGTCATTGTTTTCCCTGTTTGTATCCTTCACAATAACTCCTATGCTGGCATCCAGATTCTTTGGCAAAGTAGATGACAGACGCAAGTTATCCTCTGAAAGGCTGGAAAGATTCAAGAAGGGCAGGTTATACAAGATTTTCAATGCAATTTCCTCTTCCATAGATAACGTAACTGTGGTATATAAGAAGGCCCTTATATGGTGTCTGGATCACAGAAAAAGAGTGCTTTTACTCAGCATAGCAGGCCTAGTAGGCAGCATTTTGCTGATACCAGCGGGTGCCATTGGTACTGAACTCATGCCAGTTACGGATCAGAGTATGTTTACCATAAATATGACTTTTGATTCAGGCTCTACCTTAAATCAAATGGATAAAGCTGTTAAACAAGTTGAGGATCGCCTTCATAAAGTTCCCGAAGTATCCATGTATTATTCTTCTATAGGCTCTGATATAAGCAGTATAACAGGAGGAGGCAATACAAACTCCGCAAGCATATATGTAGAACTTAAACCCAAAAGCGAAAGAAAAAAATCTCAATCGGAGGTAGCAAAAGAGGTTAGAAACTGGGGTGCTTCTTCTCTATCCGGAACAGATTTTTCTGTAACTGAATCCGATACGGGAACCGGAAGTTCCAAACCCATATCAATCCAAATATTAGGTAAGGATACTGATACAATAAATGAAATATCCAGCAAAGTTGAAGACATAGTTAAAAACACTCCAGGAATTACAGATGTAAGCAATTCCTCTAAAGTCAGTGAAAGTGAATTGAGAGTGCAAATAGACAAATTGGCTGCTTCCCAGTATGGAATATCCACATCGGACATATCATCAGTACTCAGAATGGCAATTCAGGGTTCCTCCGGCGGTATATACAGAACAAATGGAAATGACTATGATATAACAGTAAAATTTCAGGATGGAGACATAAAAACTCCGTCAGATATAGGATCTATAAATGTACTCAATCAATCAGGTACATCTATACCACTAAATGAAATTGCCACTGTAGTAAAAGCAGATAGTCCACAGTCCATATCAAGAGAGGACAGACAAGACGTAGTTACCATATCTGCAAATATCCAGGGAAAAACTCTTGGAGAGGTAAATAAAATTCTATCTAAAAAATTGAAGTCATTTTCCATGCCGAACGGATACGAGATCAAATTTGGCGGAAATCAGGAGGATATGGCAGACAGCTTTACATCTCTTATAGAAGCATTGATTATTTCATTAGTTTTAATTTATATGATACTTGTTGTGCTCTACGAATCATTCCTCACCCCTTTTATAAGAATGATATCTCTGCCCTGCGCCCTAATTGGAGCCTTTGGTATATTGGCCATCACAGGAAAAACTTTAAATATAATGTCCATGATAGGACTTATAATGTTAGATGGTCTGGCATCTAAAAACGGCACTCTCCTAATTGACTATACAAATACACTCATGAAACGTGGAAAGAATTTAAGAGAAGCTCTAATAGAATCCGGTGAAAGAAGATTAAGACCTATCATAATGACTTCTGCAACTATGATTGTGGGTATGCTTCCTTCCGCTTTTTCCATAGGAGAAGGCAGTGAAATGAAATCAAGTATGTCCGTTATAGTTATTGGAGGTATGATTGCTTCCACTATTTTTACCCCTATAATATTGCCTATAGTTTATACATTGATGGATGATTTAAAGAACCACATATTCAAAAAGAAAAAACATGTAGAAATTGAGGAGGTATAATTATGAAGCCTAATATTTTTAAATCCAAAAAAATTATATGGAAAATAGTATTGCTTGTATTAATAGCTTTAATGGTATTTGCCATAGTTCACAATATAATTAAAAATAAAAAAACAGAATCTCAGAATCAAATTAAAAACGTAAAAGTAATTCAGGCAAAACTCGGTTCCATATCTACGACTGTAGATTATCCTGGAGAATTGGATGTAGATAAGCAAGTTTCTATATCTCCTAAAACACCTGGCAAAATCCAAAATTTAAATGTAAAAGTGGGCAGTTCAGTAAAAAACGGTGACATACTGTTTACCCTTGATTCAAGTTCGCTGCAGGCTCAGCTGGAACAGCAACAGGCAGGTGTAGATTCCGCCAACGCCAATTTAAATAAAACCCAGAGTTCCGGAGTTGAACAGCCTGTAGTACAAGCCCAACAATCTTTAAAAACAGCACAGATAAATTACAATGATGCAAAGACCAACTACGATAGAACCAAAAGTCTGTATTCTGCCGGTGCCGTGGCAAAGCAAGATTTAGACAATGCCAGTACAAAATTAAACACTGCATCTGCTGCATTATCTGCTGCACAGCAGAATTTAAATTTATTAAAACAAAAAGTTGGTCCTGAATCAGTTGCAGTTGCCCAAGCTCAAGTAGATCAAGCAGAAGCCGGTGTTAAATCAATTCAGTCCCAAATTGACGATACTATAATCAAATCCCCTCTTTCTGGAATTGTATCAGCTGTAAATATCCATGAAGGAGAAATTTCTCCCACGGCAGAACCATCCATAACCATACTGGACTTAAGTTCAACTATTGCAAAGGTCAGCTTACCTGACAGCATGCTTTCCAAAATTAAGGTAGGACAATCCATAGATATAACTATTCCCTCTGCCAAAAACAAGAAGGTCTCCGGCACTATAGACAATATATCTTCCAACATAGACAGCAAAACTCAAAAATATCTGGTTAAAATAAAAATAAACAATTCTGATGGCAGTTTAAAACCAGGTATGTTTTCTAAAATATCATTTGCCGATAAAAGGAAGGATAATATACTTGTAGTGCCCAACGAGGCCATAAAAGTTGAAAATGGAGTTTCTTATCTATATACAGTAAAAAATAGCAAAATAAAGAAAGTATCTGTAAATACGGGACTTTCAGATGATAAAAACACTGAAATAGTATCTTCAAAAATAAATCCAGAAGACAACATAGTATTGGGTGGATTGACTTTCCTCAATGATGGTGACAAGGTTAAAGTTTTAAATTAACTTAAAATTATAAACAGATTTAAAAGACATGAACCAGCTAAAATGGTTCATGTCTTTTATTATATTTTCTTAAATTTTAAAATTAATGTCACAAATTAACTCTAAATCATATTATAAATTAAGACTAGAATCCTGTACCTTACATTCAAAAATGGCACCATTAAAAAGGTGATGCCTAAATATCAAGTTCTCTTTAAGTTCAGGTGGAGTGAGTATTTCTCCATCTGAATCTTAAAGTAAATCATTCAAAAGTAAAACATTGCTTACTCCTAACTTTAAAAGAAATTAAAATGTTAGCAATGTGGTTCACCATATAAAATATGGTAATTTCCTATTATTTATGGAAAGGAGTTGAAGTATATTGAGCAGACACCACAGAAGTCATTCTAGAAGACAGCGTTCAAATATCAAAGACATTAACGATGAAAGCTATTATATTGACGATGAAAGATCAATTAAAAATTATGATCCCACAGACATAGATGAAAATCAAGAAGAAAGTAATACTACAAATTCAAATGATGAAAACACCTTAAATAACCTATCTGAAAATACTTCTATTGTTGGAGTTAACAATTCATCTTACAGCAACCATGAAAAACATCATTCTAATAGCCGCACTAGTATAAGATCCATTAGTTTTATAGATAACTTAAAAAAATATATAGGAAAGACAGTAACTGTATATACAACTGGTGGGGATTCCTGCAGATATAATTTTACTGGAACATTATTAGGAGTAAATAATTATTTTATAAGACTTGCAATTAAGTCATGCCCATCTCCAGTTTATCAAACAAGAACTAATTTCAATGATAATTTAGATATCTCCAGCGATCCCTATTCTTCAGCTGACAATTGTAATTCAGAATCCAACCCATGCCCCGAAGATACAAACAGTGGTACCATAGCAGATATACCTATTGATAAAATTGCTGCTCTTCTTCGCAGCAATGTTTAAAAAAATGTAAGGGGTCTGACCCCCTTACAAAAAATGTAAGGGGGTCAGACCCCTTACAGTAGTGAATGAATAACTCCATCTCTGCATTGATTTGGTGTAATCACATATGGTATGCTTTTGGAATCCCTCATATTGTGAGCCCCAAGGAACCCCCCCGGCTCATACGGGAACATGACAGTATCATACATATTTCCCAGAGCGGATACAATCTTTACAAGGATAACTTTACGCTTGCCCGGCCGCATAACATCGTTGAACTCTTCTCTTGTATAGGGCATATTATCCAGATTCACAAGTGCCTTCCTGATTTCCTGGACAATCCGGTCTGCTGCCCGATGTCCCGCCATAACACCTTCTGCCGTTCTTCCTTCACCCTCTTCAAACAGCACATCAACATGAAAGATATAATCAGTTGACTTTGGCGTGCCAGCACGGTCCAATACAACCTGATTTTTCAGTATTCCTTCTGAAGAACCAATATTGCAGGGCTGAAATCCGCTCTTATCCTCAACACCAGTTATCATGACGGTTATTCCTGAAAGCAAATGCGTAACGCCCTCCCCCAGTTCTCCCCGCACCTTGCAGGCAATGGGAGAGTAGTCCAAATTTGAATTGACAAATATATCATAATTTCCCGGCTCAATAATGCTGACCTTGATATCCTTGATCCTGGGTTCCGATTGAATAAGACTCTTTTCAATTCCCTTTCGTATAGTCAGCACACTATGGTCAATCTCTGTCTTATCACCCAAATGGACTTCATTAATGTGAAATACTTTGCGGGTCAGCCTGCGGAGATTCTGTTCCTGTTCATCCGGTGCCGTATCCAGCGGTTTTCCGGCTTTCCGGAGCTTATTTTTCACCAGTGCAACAGCCTTCATTGCGTCATAATCCGTCAGATTGTTCTCTCCCACAACGCAGGATTCATATCCGGATTCACTTTTATTAAAATCTATGACACAGTCCACGTAGCTGTTGGTGCAGACAAGCCGTCCCTGCTGGGCGATATAGCTGAGTCCAACACTGGGAATTCCCCGTATACCGAGCTGCTCAATTACATTGACAAAATCCACATGATGATTTCCCCATCCATCAATTGCAACAATTGCAGCATCTGCACGCATAACCTGTGCTATATCAGCCACCCGTTTTGCCGTATAAATTTTGTCATCGCAGACTTCGGATACACCATCTACAATAATACCTGTGAATTCAATATCTTTTTCCTTTGAAAGTGCCTCCGTTACCGGACACCGGAAGTGATGCAGTGTTGTCATTTTAATACTTGGCCCCAGCCCCATAATATACCTCCATTCTACATAATTCCTTATTCTGTATCTATAACGAAATTTACACAAGGAGGCTCGCCATAATATGGCAAGCCTCTTTGTAGTATTTTAATAAAACAGATTTATACGTTATGACGGTATTCGTAAGGCAATACTTTTGTCTGATTAAAACTTGGACAATCACGAACCCATTCCAGAGATTCTTTTACGATTGCTGTCTGCATTTCCACATTGTTTGGTTCGCCGGCATTTGATCCTATTGGCACATGAGGAGCTGTAATTCTAGGTGCTCCCTGCTGTCTTGCAATAGGAGGCAGTGCAGCAATTACGCAACAGCTCATGCCTGCTTCTTCGCAGCATCTGGTAACAATTGTTGCTGAACGATGGCAGGTTCCGCATCCACCTGTGCAAAGAACGATATCTACACCCTGTTCCCTTAACTTTCGGGCAATTTCCGGACCTGTCTCATTTCTGAATTTTTCAACATTTCCACCGCCGCCCATGAATGTATAAGTCTCCTTGGGCAGAGAGCCAATAAATCCTTCGTCTACTAGTTCATGAAGACGATCTATTGGAAACATAGCATTAACGTCTTTATTGATATCGGAGTTATCAAATCCGCCATGCGTTACCATCAACTGATCAGACGGCGTATCAAATGGAATTACACGATAAGAGAAATCACCAGATGTATTATATGGTGTCTGGTCTTTTTTATGAATTCCACCTGCTGTAATAAAAGCAACCTTGCACTCATTTAATGGTTTTTTCAATTCTGTAAATACTGGTTTCGGTGTAACCGGTACAAAGATCTCGGATTGCATTCCTTTTTTTGTTGTTAAACTCATTGTTTTTCCTCCTTAAATTGATTTTGCTGGGATATCCCGTTTGCCAATCACTTTCAAACAACTGAAATAAAACTCCACATTCTGTCCCTCTTCCATTGTAACTGGTGTAAATGCCCAACGTCGCGGCACTCCTATGGTTCCCAGATTATTCATTATTGCCACCTCTATGGCAGTATCATTTACCTGTGTTATTTTCCCTCCCAGTAAGCATGGAGTTATCTCATGATCCGTTTTCATATCCGAGCAGTCATAATCATATGGTTCTTCCACCACCTGAATATAGCTGAAATAAAATTCAAGCTCATGACCGATGACCAGAGCTTCATCGCTCATAATCAGACGCTTTGGAACCGTAATAACTCCCAAACGGCCATGAAGATGAACCTTTACCTGATCTTCAGACAACTCTTTCACAAGTCCTCCCATTTTCACGGGATTAATTATATAATCATAATCCATTAATGCAATGTTCCACTTTCAACAAGTTTTGTTTCTGGGAGCCCTAAAATCTTGTTGTTTGCATTAATAACATCATTGTTCCATTTCTTTTCAGCAGGTTTGATTTCCACGCCCTCCATTTTATTCTTCAGCATCTGGATTGCACGTGCAGCTACTTCTGGAGTTACACATGAGCAGCCTGCAATATCATTTTCAAATCCGCCCTTATCCATGTTTTCTTCAACCATTGCTGTAGCATATTTATTACCAACTACCAATTGACCCTGATATGCACAGAAGGATACACCAACTACCGGGATACCTCTCTTTCCTGCCTGGCCAATGTGCTGAATGAAATCAATATGGTTATTTCCAAAACCTTCTGTTGTGATGATGGCTCCATCAAGATCCAGTGATTCAAGCATAGAACCAAGTCTTTCGGATACCCAGAGTTTTTCATCGTTAACCTGTGGTGATCCAACAAAGATAACACCTACCAGATCCAGCTCATCATCTTTTGCCAGACCTTCTACCAGAGGTTCTCTGATGTAATGACGCGTCATTTCTTTTGTTGCAGGTCCAATGCAAGTCAATGCATGTATGGATCCGTCTCTTACCTGATTTGGCGTTAATATAATTGGAACATTACCGCAGTCTACATTCTTCTGTCCACCAAGAACTCCGGAAGGCTCTCTCGGGCAGATAATATTATCATGCATAGCTCCCTGTCCCATAATTTCTTTTACTAATACTACACGGGGATTTCCTTCTCTACGCACGTCTTCACAGATTTCTTCACGAACAACTTCACCTTCATAATTTTTGAGCTCATCACGAACTGCCTGAATAATGTGGTCCTGGCATTTATGTGCAGCAAATGGACCTGGTCTTGTCATGCCTGACAGTCTTTGAACAACTGCATGGCAACGGATAATAATATCATTTTCATCTGCGCATCCCGGATGTCCGAAATACATCTTCTCATCCAGATATCCTTCGGAGGAACCAAACTCATGAATCTGCACGCCGTCTTCATCTACACCGGTAAGCATGAATACAACACCATCAGCAACCTTTGTGATACCTTCGCCAAGCTCCCCTTCAACTTTTGTAGCAATTGGGCAAACATCCATGATTGTATCTGTATAGATATGCCTTTCATCTGGATGAATAACGTCCAACTTAAGCCTCTTGCACAGCACATCTTCTTTTACTGCTCTCTTAACAATGTCTTCATCAATAGTAATAACACCATCTTTAATGAAAGTTTTGCTACCAAGCTTTACATCTGAAATTTTAATGTGCTTTTTCACAAGCTTATGAATGACCTTTTTCTCTCCAATTTTCTCTGCCTCTTCAACAGGTACTGCAGGTGCTGCTCCGGCAAATACTGGTACATCCAGCTTTAAACCTTCAAATTTTTCTGCCTTTCCAATTTCAATGTGAATCATTCCATTACCTCCTACTGACTGGATTTCCGAAACCTTTTCGATTTTCTGTGGTGCTTCAGATTCATCTACTTCTTTTACTTCTTCTACCTCATTGATCTTATCAAGTACATCTTTTGTAATCGGTGTAAGGGCCTCAACATCCTCCGTCAGTGTACTTCCGATTACCTGCTCAATACGCAGACCATCCGGACTCAATTTTAGGAGACCCGCATCCTGCATGTCGTCAAATAATTCTGGATCTTCCAGATCTGCTGCACTTATGACCAAGCCTTTTTCTCTTCTGCAGCAAAATATTGCAGGATCTTTCAAGTGCTTCTGCAATGTTTCTTTTGTAATAGACATTTTTTGATTCCTCCCTGCTCTTATTTTCTAAATCTTCTTATCATCTTGCAATTAACAGCGCATAATCACACCGTCAGTACAATGATAAGCAAATGATTTTAACTATAGGCATTTTTAATTCCTCCTTATTCTTCTTCTCTTCTGAATCTTCTTATCATCCTGTAATTAACAGCCCGCAGCGCACCGTCAGTACAATGATAAACCGGTAATTTCAGCTGTGGCGCACAGGACATTACAGTATTGGTGCAGTCTGTACAGTTGCTGATGAGCACAGCCTGTACTCCTGCCTTCTTCAATGCCAGCACCTTTTGTACCTGTCCCGGACATTTCCCCGGATTCTCACATTTTCGGGTATTTTTAACTTGTTTTGCCTGTTTGCAGTACTCAACTCCCACTACCTTGGAGCCCATACTTGATGCCTGTTCTTCAAGACGTTCTTTGTTTGCACCGCAGGCACAGACCAAAAGCCCTATCTTTGGAGGTCCCGGCATAAAATTCTCAGCTGCAATAATTCCTCCAGTTGTCTTGATAATCGGTGCCTTCAAAGAAGTCCTCTTGCCGGTAAACGGACCTCCCATAATAAGCTCACCGTATTCGTCGCCAAGTCCTCCCGCCCTTTCCAAGGCCCCTGCTACACTTATTCCAAGCGGAACATCCAGTAATACATGAATAGATGCATTTTCCCTTAGCTTTCCACCTACGGTCATATCCTTGTCGATGAGCGGCTTTTTGTCTTCTACCGCTTCCCGAATACGAAATGTAGTTTCTGAATTAATGACTACTGCATCCGCTGCCATGGGAAGCTGTTCCGGCTCCAGAAGGATTCCAAGCGTCTCCCTTACAATTGCACGCTCTTCACCCATGGGATAAATATTATCCAGTGCATGAATGGAAACCCTGCCGTCTGTATTTGCCTTCTCCAGTTTTTCAATGGCTTCTTTATGGATTCCTTTCACAGCCACAATCCCTTTTTCGGCATTGACAAGCTTCATGACAATGGACAGTCCATCCAAAAGCTTTTCCGGTTCCTTTTGGATTCGTGTTATATTGTGTGACAAAATTGGTTCACATTCAGCTGCATTAACGATGACAGTTCCTTTTCCTTCAAAATGGAGATTCAGTTTCACAGAAGTCGGAAATCCAGCACCACCTAATCCTACAATTCCCGATTCTTCAATAAGCTCTCTTGGTGTTGCACCTTGCAAAGGTATGTATTTTGTAAAATCTGTCTCCAATTCTTCAATCACAATCCCATCTGTATCAACAGCTTTCACTCTGCCATCTATACTGGAGAAAATATTGGTTCCCAATGCTCCCTGTGGTTTTTTTGCTATAATCTGACCTCTTTTTACAAAATCATTTTCCTGAACCAGCGCTTCGGATGGAGCTCCAACGTGCTGCTTGAGTGGAAAAACAAAATCCACGACTATTCACCTACTTTCTGAAAAAAGCAGATAATTGTATAAATTGTCATACATTTCTCTGTTTTTTTGATTTTTTTACACTTACATTTACTCATTCCATACATAATATACTTGATAAAAAATTAACTCTGAATTAGAGCACTTACCTTTTACATTATTATTTAACAGCAATTCGCGTGCCAACCCACATAAAAATCCATCTAAAAAGATACTTTTATATGTAAACCATTGCAAAATCAACAATTTTTCACCTTACCACTATATTTTTTATATACAGGAAAAAACTCTTGCTCGTTAAAAATTTGTCCAAATCCATACAATATTTTTTTAGCATATTCCGATTATTTTCTTGAACATATTGCTGCTGCTGCTTTCAACGAAATAAAAACAAAGTGTCAATATTAATACACATAGTTCGAAAATTTGACGCTGTTTATAATTAACTCCACCATAAACAAAATACAAAAAAGTGGACTCATTAACAGTAAGTGATAAATTATCTGGTATGTGTATACAAAAAAGACCATTCATTTAGAGTGGTCTTTTTCTTTGCCATTTGTTCTTTTTGCAGGAAGATGGTGAAGCCATGGAATTCTATACTACCGGATATAGCATTGGGGATTTTTCTATATAAGAAAGTCCTTCCTTGCGGGATTTTTTCAACACTTTATTTTATACTCTTGCAATTTATGATATAAGGTAGTTCTTGGTATATTCAGCAGGCTTGCCGCCTTTGATTTATTATTTTTTGTTAATTTCAAAGCTTTTATTATACTATCTGTTTCAAGTTCCTCTATAGCTTTGGTTAAATCCAGTGGATATTCTTTGCGGCGGCCATTTTTCTTTAATTCCGAGACAATATACTCTGGAATAGAACTTTTTTGTATAACCCCATTTTTTGTTGTAACAATAATACGTTCAATAACATTCATAAGTTCCCTTATATTGCCCGGCCACCTGTATTCATTAAGAATACTCAAAGCTTCTTTTTGAATTTTCACTATAGGCTTCGAATTTGCTGATGAAAACTCTTTAATAAAATGTTCTATGAAAATCGGAATATCTCCTTTTCTCTCTCTAAGGGGAGGAAGGTTAATTTCCACAACATTTAGCCTGTAAAATAAATCTTCTCTGAAGTTGTTTTGCTCTACCATTTTTCTTAAATCCTTATTAGTTGCTGATATTACTCTTAAATCAAGCTTAATATTCTTTTCTCCTCCAACTCTCACAATTTCCCTTTCCTGGAGTACTCTAAGCAGCTTTGCCTGCATGTGCAAAGGCATATCTCCTATTTCATCTAGAAAAACAGTACCTCCATTTGCTATCTCAAATATACCCATTTTCCCTTTTTTACTGGCACCAGTAAAAGCTCCTGAGCAATATCCAAAAAACTCGCTTTCAAAAAGTTCTGAAGGAATTGCATTACAGTTCACTGGAACAAAAAGGCCTGTCCTTCCGCTTAACTCATGAATTCCCCTGGCAAAAACTTCTTTTCCTGTTCCGCTTTCTCCTGTAATCATGACACTTGCATGAGTTGGTGCAATTTGTCTGGCCATTTCGATTTTTTTCACTATATTAGGGCTTTTCCCTATAATATCACCAAAAATTCCTGAAATCTTCTTCACTTGATTTTCAAGAAAAATAAGCTTTGAATTTGCATTTTCAAGCTCCGCATATAATTTCTTTACCTCTGCATAATCCCTGTCTGTTGACACTGCCCCTTTAAAAACACCTTCTATATACAATGGCATTGAACTTGCAAGTATGTGAGAGCCTTTTCTGGGTGAATGATATTTATTTTCGATTGGGGCTTCGGTTTTTCTGACATTATTCACAATTGCATCAGGAAAGAATTTCTCAATACTTTTCCCTATAATCTGATCCTGACTAATATCATATAATTTTTCTGCAGCCTTGTTCCAGATAACTACAATTCCGGTTTCGTCTATTACACAGACGGCTTCATAAATGCAATCCATAATAGGTTTTAGTATCCGGTAATCTATGCTGCTAAGTTTTTTTTTAGTATATACTTTTTTCACCCTGTCCTCCATGTTAATCTCTCCATTCTACAAAATATCTTCAACTACTTTTCATCTTACATTAAATGAAAAACAAATTCAATTATGGTATCCGGTATACGTTTATCATTTTTTTTAATCTTTTAATTTTAAATTATAGCAATTAATAATTATTACCTTAAAAAAAGGAAGAGAATAGTTTTTTGCTTTTTACCTTTTATTCTGATTAAAATATAATGGCAATCTACTCATAGTAAAACTTCTTTCTATTACAACCTAAAAACGCCATCTGTTCGATTAATATCGATCAAATGACGTTCTAAATTTGATTATAGAAAGGCTTTTTAATTAGTTGATATTGGTAATTTACTTTTATAACCTATTTATTGAAAGTTTTTAGAACGGCTAATTTTGCCATATCAAATATGGAATTTCTTTCTTCTACTATGGTGATCTTTTCTTCTATACATCTACCGTCTTCACTTAACATAAATAGTGAAGCCAAATTTCTTTTAAAAGAATTATTCATTAAATTTCTAAGCATAGGTTTTGTTTCCTCATTAAAATGAAGTACTTCACACAGTTTTTCAATGGTTTTGTCTATTTGTGTTATATATTTATCCTTCAATAATTTTTTCCTTTTCATCTTATTCAATGCCAATATAGACATCTTTATGATATCATATCTCACTTCAAAATTCACTTCAAAATAACTTTTGCATATAAAAGCTGCAGCTTTGTTCAACTGATTCGCATATATATCTATTTTTTCATCTCCAGTAATAAAAGCAAGCATGACCATGGATGTAGTCTCTATCTTATCTTCTATACTGCTGTCTTCATAATCCACAAAGGCACCATCTGCAAACTGATTTTTGGCAATTACCCGAAGAAGCTTTTCTCTCGCATACTTTTTATCCAAATATCTATTATCACTTGAATACTCTTTTTCATTTTCTTCAGTATTAAAACTCCTATACCAGAATCCAGACTCAACATCTTCATCTATCTTCTCTCCCAATGTAGTTTCATTTACCTTTATGGGTATTATGTTTTTAAGTTGAATCCCAAGCACTGGCTCCTCTCTAAGTTCCATAAATATAAAAGTGGTTTCCGGACTTATAAACCCATTCTGTTTAGAAAGCTCTATAAGTTCTCTTCTCATTTCTTCTCTTTTTTCTCCACGCTGAAATTTCATATTTATCTTTAAAGACCTTATCTTTTTTCTCGCCCATACTTTTTTTAACAGACTGGCATTTTCCTCTGTATTGAAATTGTCTATGTCTATTTTTCTCACATATTCTTTTCCATCAACTTCTCCAATTAGAGTTATTCTTCCTTCAACTCCTCCAGAAACATCGGCAAATATAGAAAATGGTTCTCTATCGTACATATAGTCAATAGTTCTCGGATAAGAGGATTTCACCTGCAGCTTTCCCCAGTCAATCTTTATATTATCTACTTGTGGATTTTGGATCCTATTAAATTGTCTAAGTACTATATCTTCAATTCTCTGATGTGCATCTATAAACTCGGCTTTCCCATAACTCTCATGGGCCAATTTGTTTAAAAAATAATTATTCGCGGAGGAATCTATACCAAAAGCGAATATCCTGTTGTCACCTATGTTATCTTTTACATATTCAAGTATTTCTTCTTCCTCATCTACCAGATCATCTGTAAAAAGCAATATTGTATTGTGAGAACCCTCTTTTTCCAGACTATATTTTATACCTTCAAATATAACTGCATCCTTTTCTATATCAAGGTCATCTATCCATTTAGAAGCCTCCCTCAACGAATCGGCATTGAATTCTATCAATCCGTTTTGGGAAAAGCTGGTTAATTTAACTCCCAGGGCTATTATATCAAAAGTATCCCCCTCAGACAAATTTCTCAGGCACAGCTGAAGTGCATTCTTTGCCTGTTCTAGTTTCTCACCTTTCATAGTATCGGAAATGTCAATTAAAAATACATAATTTTCCTTTACTTCGTCCTCATAGGGATCTAGTTTTGGCATCATCCTTATATAGACTATACCCTTTTCCTCATCATTTTCCTTGTACTCATATATCATCCCATCTGCCTCAAGAGTTTCCCTTTCATCTATGAAAAGTATAAAATCCTTATCAATAAAATGATAGTTTTCATCCAGACTTATCTTGGCTACTGTATCTCCCTCTCTTTCCACATCTATGGTATGATAAGGACATCTGAAATCAACTTTGCTCAGAGATTCAACTATTATATTGACCTTGAATTCAAAGTCATCCCCCAGCCTTTTTATCCCAAACCTATTTGCAAAGCTATCTTTTAAAGTTTCAATTCTAGATCTGCTTTTTATTATCTTAGGTTCTGAAACTGCTGGAATTGTAAGTTTAAAAGTGCTGTCCTTATAATCTAATTCCTCCACATAGGATAATCTTATTTTCACAGTTTCGCCAGATATTATCTTGCCTATGCCTATCTTAAAATAATGAGGACTGAACTCCTCCAGAGAAAAAATGCTATCTCCATGAATTCGGGCATTTTCATAGATTTGAAAGGCCTTATCTTTTTCTTCCACTACCGCCTTTAAGGTTCTGCCTCCTATTTCTGCTTCAAATCCTGAAATAACCGCTGTAGTTGGCAGTGGGAATATGTAAACTCCCTCTATATCTTCATTACTGCAATTTTGATATAACTGGTTTACTACAATCTCTCCATATCCGGCACATAGGTTTCCCACAATATTAGCTTTTTTTAACAGAATTCCCTCATCATTTCTTCTATTTCTCTTGATATACTGGAACATTTTATGCTTACCCCTTTTAACTTTATTTTATCCAAATACACACTGTATATAATATCCAACTTTATTTATATTATTATATCATATTTACCATATTTATTTAAAAAATATTATATACACTGAAAGTAAAATAAGTTTAAAAAAGGCTGAATATACTAAAGATTATCTTCTATAGGATATTTTCCATAAGTCCTGGCAGCATCCATGAGAAATTCAATATTTTCTCTGGAAGTTGCCATAGGCACCTTGCATCCAGTACTTAATACAAATCCCTTGGGATTGTCGTAAGCTTTTTTTATACACTCATCCACCGCTTGAAATATTTCCTCCTTAGTTCCATTGCATACAGTATCTATTGGCTTTACATTTCCCATCACACCTACTCTGTCTCCAACAGAATTTTTAACTTCCTCCAGATCCACCACATTGTCCACACTAAAAACCTGAACTCCAGTATCAGCTACATCCTCCCATATTCCCTTGGTATTTCCGCATATGTGAATTGTCGGTGCACTTCCAAAATTTTCTACTATTCTATCAACACATCTTTTCAGATAAGGTTTGACAAAGGTCCTGAATTGCCTGGGACTGATCACCGTAAGAGAAGCTACCGGCTCAGCAATACTCGGTTTTACACCCATTTCACAAACTGCGTCTATATAGTTGAAAATGCTCTCTGTAGCTATATTCAAGAGCTTGTGTACCCATTCGGGATTTCTCAGCGTGTCTCTTAAAAAAACATCAACCCCCCTTAAAGATGCCGCCGTAGTAAAAGGCCCCCCGAAACCACTAGATACACCAACTTCTTTGCCTATCTCCTGAGCTATTATTTTTGAAGCCTCTAAAAACAGCGGAAGCCTCCCATCTTTATTAGGATCTGCCGGTTTAAGTTTATCTATATCATCATACTCCTTCACTATAGGTATGTCCACATAGGGCATATCGTTATCAGGATAGGCTAGGACTGTTCCCATTGCTTCCGCAATGCCAAACAGATTGGGACCCGCTCCAGCAGAGTCAAAACCAAAAGTTCTATAGAGATTTATTTCATTTTGGGCCATTAATTTAGAATCATAACATAATTTAGATATTTTAACTCCAATAAATTTTGCCCCCACTTCACCTACAAGAGGGCAGCATTGAATACGATCTGCCATTTTCCCTGCACTTATAGCTGCCTCCCTTTCTTTTGGTGTCATTTCATCTTTATAATGTAATTTTTCCATTAATTTCACCCCACACCCTTTATTATTGATTCACATTATATTTTAATTATAAACTTAAGCATAAACAATAAAGATAAATAAACCTTATTCTCTACCTATACAGTTATAATATTTATAAATATACATTCGTAACATAAATTTTTTTACACCATGTACATTCTCCATATTTTACGCCATTTCGCGGATGTACAAAATATCTTTTAACATAAAGCTATATGTTTTACGCAATTATACTATATATTTACAAGTTTTTTGGCCGATGTTATAATAACAACTACAGCAGTATAATTATATAACACAGCATTTTAAAAAACGAACTCATCAACAAGGAGGAATTTTCGATTGATAGAAATAACTAATTTACAAAAGTCCTATGGTAAAACTACAATTTTAAAAGATATTAATCTAACTATAAATGACAACGAGATTTATGGACTTGTTGGAAGGAGCGGAGCTGGTAAATCTACTCTTTTAAGATGTATTAACGGGCTTGAAAAATACGATTCAGGCAGTCTCAAGGTAAATGGATTTGATATAAAGGGTCACACTAACAGAGAACTTAGAGAATTCAGGAAAAACATTGGTATGATATTTCAAAATTTTTCATTAATGGAACGGAAAAATGTATACGAAAACATTGCCCTTCCCATGAAATGCTGGGGATATAAAAAAAAACAGATAGATAAAAAAGTCAAGGAACTTGTAAAACTTGTAGATATAGAGGACAAACTTTATCAAAAGCCCAGATCTTTAAGCGGTGGTCAAAAACAAAGAGTTGCAATTGCAAGAGCCCTATCCCTGGATCCGAAGATATTACTCTGCGATGAGGCAACTTCAGCTTTGGATCCGAAGACCACAAAATCTATACTGCTTCTATTAAAAAAGATAAATGAAACACTTGGAATAGGTATGGTAGTTGTTACCCACCAGATGTTCGTAGTAAAAAAAATATGTCACAAGGTTTCCATACTTGAAAACGGAAAAATATGTACAAGTGGAACAGTAAGTGATGTGTTTTTAAACCAGTCTAAGGCACTAAAGAATCTTTTAGGTGAAGATGAAGAAGAGCTGATTAATGCAGATGGAAAAAGTATCAAGATACTGTATGTCCAAAACAGCGAGAACAATAAATTGTTATCTGACATAGTTAAAAAATTTGATGTGGATTTTTCCATAACTGCAGCCAAATTAGAAAAATATCGCGATGCCGTGCTTGGATCTGTTGTAATAAATGTTAATGAGGAAAAAGTCGCTGATATTACAAATTACTTGACAAAATTAAAAATCAATTGGGAGGTATTGAATAATGAACAGTGAATTTTATAATCTTATACATCAAATAGTCTTACCCGAACTTGGAAAAACAATTTACATGGTCCTTATTGCTACACTACTTTCCTCCATAATTGGCATATTATTGGCTATTGTACTTATGATCACAGACAGGGAAGGCCTAAAACCAAATAAATACATATATCAAATTTTAAATGTATTCATAAATATAGTAAGATCCTTTCCCTTTATAATTCTCATTGTTGCAATAATTCCACTTACTAGAATTATTGTAGGAACTTCTATAGGAGAAAAAGCGGCAATAGTCCCTCTTACCGTAGTTGGCGCACCTTATATTGCCAGGATAATAGAGAGCAGTTTGAAAGAAGTTGACAAAGAACTTATAGAAGCAGCTAAATCCTTTGGAGCCAGTAATTTTCAAATTATATTTAGAATAATGGTAACAGAAGCACTTCCTTCAATAATATCCGGAATAACTCTTGCAATAATATCCATACTTGGTTGTACTGCAATGGCAGGAGCCGTTGGAGCAGGCGGTCTTGGAGCAGTGGCACTTACCTACGGATATGAAAACTTCAATTACACGATAATGTACGGTACTGTATTTTTTCTCATAATACTAGTGCAACTTATTCAATCAATGGGTAATTTTTTATATAAAGCTTTTAAATAATTTACATTCAAGATAAAAATTTTTAAGGAGGAAAATTTAATATGAACATCAAAAAAATATTATCTTTAGCTTTAATTTTAGCTTTAATAACCTCTTTCACTGCTTGTGGAAACTCTGAAAATAATTCCTCAAGTTCTGCCACGGAGGAAAAGAAAACCATAACCGTAGGTACTTCTTCAACTTTCAAGGATTTATTAACAGAAACCAAAAAGGAATTTGACAAGGATGGGTACAAGTTGAACATAAAAATCTTTGATGACCTTGTAACACCCAATATTGCATTACAGGAAGGGAGCATAGATGTAAACTTTTATCAGCATAGGCCCTATCTTGACCAGTTCAATAAAAACAAGGGAACAAATTTAGAACAATATGGTACCGGAATTCTTAAATATTATATGGGCATTTACTCCAACAAAATCAAGAATTTAAATCAATTAAAAGATGGGGCTACTGTAACCGTTCCAAATGATCCAAGTAATAGAGGGCGAGCCCTTAAAGTACTGGAAACAAATGGGCTTATAAAATTAAAATCTGGAGTAGCTACTCCTACAAAATTGGATATATCAGAAAACAGGAAAAACCTAAACATTGTAGAAATGGATGTAATGAAACTTGTAACTTCTTTAAATGACACAGATTGTGCAGTAATTAACTCTATAGTAGCTTTCCAAGGAGGATTAAATCCTAAATCTGCACTGGCATATGAATCCCAAACTGAAAGTAACAAATATTCAATTGTAGTTGCATTGAAAAAGGATAAAGGAGATAAAAAGGCCGCTGAAAGACTCGAGAAAGCTTTAAAGTCCAAAACAGTAAAAAAATATCTGGAGGAAAAATATAAGGGAGCTATAACTCCATTGTTTTAAAAGTAACTTCAAATACCTGGGTTCTCACAGTTTCAGGTATTTGAAATTTATAATAAAATATTATAGCTCTTAGAATTCATATATTAAATATTTTCTTCTATAGGATATTTTCCATAAGTCCTGGCAGCATCCATGAGAAATTCAATATTTTCTCTGGAAGTTGCCATAGGCACCTTGCATCCAGTACTTAATACAAATCCCTTGGGATTGTTGTAAGCTTTTCTAATGCATTTTCTAGCCTCCTGAAAAATTTCATCTTTAGTTCCGTTGCATACTATCTCTATGGGTTCCACATTTCCCATTAAGCCCACCCGGTCACCAATGGATTTCTTAACTTCCTCCAGATCCACCACATTGTCCACACTAAACATCTGTATTCCGGTATCCGCTATATCCTCCCATACTCCCTTTGTATTTCCGCATATGTGAATTGTCGGTGCACTTCCAAACTTTTCTACTATTCTATCAACACATCTTTTCAGATAAGGTTTGACAAAAGTCCTGAATTGTCTGGGACTGATCACCGTGAGAGAAGCTACTGGTTCAGAAATACATGGTTTTACACCTATATCACAAACTGCATCTATATAGTTGAAAATGCTCTCTGTAGCTATATTCAAGAGCTTATGTACCCATTCGGGATTTCTCAGCGTGTCTCTTAAAAAAACATCAACCCCCCTCAAAGATGCCGCCGTAGTAAAAGGTCCTCCGAAGTCGCTTGAGATATCAACTTCTCTACCTATTTCCTGATTTATTATTTTTGCAGCCTCTAAAAACAGCGGAAGTCTCCCATCCTTATGTGGATCTGCCGGTTTAAGTTTATCTATATCGTCATACTCTTTCACTACGGGTATATCTACATAAGGCATGTCATCATCAGGATAGGCCAGTACCGTACCCATGGCCTCCGCAATGCCAAACAGATTGGGACCTCCTCCTGCAGAGTCAAATCCAAAAGTTCTATAGAGATTTATTTCATTTTTGGCCAGTAATTTATAATCATGGCATAATTCAGATATCTTAACCCCGATAAACTTTGCCCCCACTTCACCTACAAAAGGGCAGCATTGAATACGATCTGCCATCTTTCCAGAACTTATGGCTGTTTCTCTTTCTTTTGGTGTCATTTCATCTTTATAAAGTAAATTTTCCATTAATTTCACCCCACACCCTTTATTATAATTCACATTATATTTTAATTATAAACTTAAGTATAAACAATAAAGATAAATAAACCTTATTTTTCATATACATACTATCACATTTATAAATACGCTATTTTCAAGCAAAAAATAATGGAGCTATAGCTCCATTATTTAAAGTCATTATCAAGTAATTTAGAATGTCATAAAAACTGTAGAATAGTCACAGCTATCATTTAAACCATCTGATTTCATATCTCTCAAATATTCATAGTAGAAATTTGTATTTTCGTATATTACAGAATTATCCTGAGCATTTTTTTGCAAATCAGCTTTAGTAAACTTTTTAGAATCAAACATTTTAAATCCTCCTTTAACATATTTTGATAGGTAATATATAAATTTTCACTGGCCAGATGAAAATATATCTATCTTATATAAAACTCAAGGGTAATAAAAAAAAACAGTCCTTCTGCCTGGGGCGAGAAGTCTGTTCGCGGTACCACCCAATTTTTTACTCAATTACATAACGGCTTGCACCGGCACAGCTTACTCTTGTTTCAGCCTGCAGCTTAAGGGTGATCTTCAATGCGAAGCATTTATGAGTTTTCACCATTCCTCACTCTCTTTAAAATATTTTTCGCATTTACATGTCCCTTTCCTCGCTGTTAAAATATAAAATTTTACATCCATTTTAAACTATAAAAAAAACAGTCCTTCTGCCTGGGGCGAGAAGTCTGTTTCGCGGTACCACCCAATTTTTTACTCAATTACATAACGGCTTGCACCGGCACAGCTTACTCTTGTTTCAGCCTACAACTCAAGGGTGATTTTCAATATGAAATATTTATGAGTTTCCACCATTCCTCACTCTCTTCAAAATATAATTCATATTTACATATCCCTATCTTTGTTTTTAATTTGTATGTAATTTTACTACATATGTTCATATAAGTCAATACTTTTTTATAAAATTTAAAAAATTCTATCTATCCGAACCCCACCACTTTATTATAAAGTTCAATGGGTAAGCCGACAGAAGAAGTTCCACAGAGCATGCGGCGGGATGTGATGGATCTGATTGCCCAGTAACCAATAAAACTTTGGATAATTATTTAAGAAAATAAGATCTGCCATTACAGACAGATCTTATTTTCTAGTTTAATTTTCTCTGTTTCAATTTTTCCTTGAGTTCTTCAATGGAATTGCTTTTCACTGCATCTTCAAATACGGAATTCAAAGTATCTTCATCTTCTATTTTCTTTATTCTGGACATATAAGACGTATCTGAAAATTTAATATTAAGAAGCGTCTGTAAATTACTTATCAGAGTTTCTCTGCGCCCTTTTTCAATTCCTTTCTTCTCTACTGCTGGATCGTAAAAAGACTTTAGCATCTTACTCACCTCTTCTTCTACATTTTTATTATTACAATAGTTTCGATTCAGATATGCCATTAAATTCTGAATAGCTATAAGCATACTATTAAAATCATTATCCATAATTTCTTTCCTGCTGTTAAGCCTGGATATTTCTTTGGCAAGTTTATACGACAAGTTCTTGGCTTCCTTAAGTACATCGTCAAATTCGGACCTGCCGGTATCTTTCTTACGTTTCAGGTGCTCAAATATTTTTCTGAATTTAAATACCTGGAGCGGCAGCAATATATATAGCTTTTCTTCAATCAGATTTATATCAGTATATTCCCAATATTTCATAACAGGGACACTATAATCGACCTTCTCTCCACCTGGAAATATAATCTTAAGTCTCAATTCATCCTTTATTTTTGAATTTTCCTCTATAAAGATAACCAGCTGTTTGGGAAAATATACTACTTTAATATTATTTTCCAATATACTGTTGTTTTTACCTATGTGAAACCCATATTGAAACATCCTTATCGCCATTGAAGTATCATTTTTTGTCTGGAACTCTATATGATATACTGTTTTTTTCTCTTCCTCCAAAAAGTTCAGGATCAAATCAGCCTTTATAAAATCATAATTGAAATCTTCCAGTGGAAATTCCGTCTTCCCGTATGTAACAGCCACATCACCATAGCAATAATCTGTACCAAACATCCTGTTTATAAAATTTATAAGTACCTGCTGTGATGTTGAAAACAGTGCCTTTAAAATTCCATCCAGTTTCACTTCTTCGTTTTTGCTCATTTATATTTCACCTACTTGTATTATACCAAATTTTTAGATAACTTGGAATATAATTTAATTAGATTGAGTAAGTAAAATATTTTTAGGCAGAAAATAAGGAAAGGCCTCCAGCAATTACCTGACTGGAAGGTCTTTTATAATAAAAAACAATTGACATATATATTCTACATATGTAGAATATATATAAAGGAGGTGACTTATGTTGTCAATTAAAAAAATTCCGGAATCGGAATTAGAAGTTATGAAAGTCATCTGGTCTAGCAAGATTCCTGTATCTTCAAAAGAAATAGTTAAAATTATGGAAGAAAAAAAAGGTTGGAAAAATACAACCATATTAACGCTTCTTTCACGTTTGGCAAAGAAAAAGTTTATAACTGTAGCAAAGGGAAAGAAGATCACTTATTATACACCGGTTGTACTAGAAGATGAATACCGCAGATTTGAAACCAGGGAATTTTTTAAAAAAGTTCACAGAAGTTCTTTAAAAAGTTTCATTACTACCCTGCACGAAGATAATGATATTACCGATGATGATCTGGATGAACTGGATAAGTGGATTAAAAGCAGGTGACAGTTATGATGGAAATGTTTATGAAAAATCTATTACAGATATCTTTATTCGGGAGCATAGAAATTGTTGTTATTATAATTTTCGAAAAAACTCTGTCTAAAAAATATACATGTGGATTTTGTTATTATATATGGTTAGCTGTAATAATCAAAATGATTTTACCTTTTAAAATTCCAATTTACGTATCACAAGAAATATATAAATTCTTTGGATATTCGCCTAATAATGTCAAAACTATGATGAATAATATAATTTGTCTAAATGATAATGTAGTAAATTATTTTATAATACTATTTTATTTATGGTTGACCGTTTCAATAATATTTCTAGTTTATCATATTATTTCTTATTTTGCTTTCAATAACAAAATCAAACATTTTATTTACGATGTATCTGACAATAATACTAAAAATATATATTTAAAGTTATTAAAAGAAATGCATATTAAGAAAAAAATTTCATTAAAGTATTGTACAGCAATTTCAACACCGTTAGGTATAGGAATATTCAATGCCCGCATAGTAATCCCCAACGTCTCATATGATGCTCATGCTTTAAAATATATTTTAAAGCATGAGCTTATGCATTATAAAAGGCATGACATAATATATAAGGTTGTAATATTAATAACTTTAGCAGTACATTGGTTTAATCCTTTAATTTACATAATGTTTAAGGCAATAAACAATGACTGTGAATTATCTTGCGATAAAGCTGTACTTAAAAAATCAAATGTGAAAGAAAGAAAATTATATGCATCAACCCTTGTTAATTCTTTAAGACTTAATAAAAATAATATAGCAAAACAGAATTTAATTACAAGTTTCAATAATAAGAATATGTTAAAAAGGAGACTAGAAAATATGTTGAATTTAAAAATAAGAAAAAAAGGTATAATTATAGGCGCTTTGGCTGCTATTATAACTGTATGTTCATCAGTAAGTTTAAATACTTTGGCACAAAGTAATATAAATGAAATCAATGCTGATAAAGCCAATACTAATGAAATAAGCACCAAAAAATTTCATGCAGGAGAAACTATACAGGGTATTACTATAATATCAGTTGATGAAGATGGGAAACCAACTAAAGTTAAGCATAAAAATAACTCTGTTTTAAATGAAGAAAAAGTTTTGAAAATTTTAGATCAGCCTGTTGAAGATAGTATAAAAGTCAAATCTTATAGTACTAAACCAGTACAATTTAGTGTATATACTTATGAAAATGCTCCTGCAGATGTAAAAGCACAATATGAAGCTGATGTTAGAGCTGTAAGTGGTAAAGTTTCCCCCTCAGATGAAATACTTGTACCTTTACCTCAACATTAATTCAATTACATTTACTAGAGCTCTCACTAAAATTGCTGTGTCAACTTACTGATACTATAGATTTCCCCTATAATATTAATCCAGGCTCCCTTAAAAGCTTTAAGTATATCACTTAAAATTGTTTTTCGACTATATTTATTATCTGTTGCATTAGCTACCTCAGATATAATATTTTCTAAGATTATCTTTATTTATAAATTTTCTTCGGACACATAGTAAATCCTGATATAATCTTGATTTCTAATCCGTTTGATAATATTATCAAGTCCAGCAGGCTTGCCTAATTTCTTAAGGCTTTATAATTTATTTTTTCCAGTAATTTAATAATAATTTGGGGGATGATATATTTGATTAAAAAAAAGGAATTCAATATTACGAGATACACTATGCTTATAACAATTATGCTGATTATTTTTTCTACTATCGCAGGAAGACTTTTTTTCTGCAGGTGGTAGAAGGTCAGGAATATAAAGAGCGTTCCAACAATAAATCCATAAGACAAATTCCCGATGCAGCAGATTCTGGATGTGAAAGGCAGTGTTCTGGCTACCAGTACCCAGGGATATATGCTGGTGTACAATCAGACAGATGATAGTGATAAGGTTTTTTTCACTACAATGAGCGAGGTATTTAAGATATTGGACGAAAGCGACGAAAATCAGCAGGACGATTTTGAGCTCAAGATAAATCCCTTTAGATTTGAATTCAGAAGTGACGATGAGGAAACCAGGAAAAATCTTGAAATTAAATTTAAAAGGGACAGGGGATTAAATGAGGATATCGAGAAAAGCATCAAAAGCAAGAATAAAAATATTTCTGATGATGAGCTAAAAGTTTTAGTCAACAAAGAACTTCTGAAGATATCTCCGGAAGATACTTTTAAAAAACTTGTGAAACAGTACAATATAAGCAGTGCCTATTCCCTGGAGCAGCAGAGAAGATTCATGATCGTGAAAGATACTTTATCAAGGATCTAGTGAAGAATTCCATAAAGGAAGGTAAAAGTGCTTTCAACAGGTCAAAGTACAGAGAGTTGTTTTTAGAGCTTGTAAAAGCAGATCCGAACAACAAAAAGGACATAAGCGGCAGCCAGATGGATAGCATGCTTGATGTATTGTACAGTATAACCATATCAGATGCCAATGCCCAGCTGAAGGTGCCGGCAAATATAGAAAATTCCGCCATAGGTCAGGGACTGAACCAGTTTACCCCTCTTCAGATAGCAAACTATGCTGCCACTATTGCCAACGGCGGCACCAGATATAAACTTCACCTGGTGAATCAATATCTGAATGTAGACGGCAAAGTCATCGAAAAGGTGAAACCTGAAATAATAGAGAAAGCAGGTGTTAAAGCCGAGACAATATCATCAGTTAAACAGGGAATGAGTGCCGTTAATCAAAGCGGTACGGCTGCCCAGGTATTCAGCGGATTCCCCATAGCTACTGCAGGTAAAACAGGTACCGCCCAGAGTCTTGGCAATCAGGAGCAGGTGGGAAGAACCGACTATGCCGAATACATCGGTTTTGCTCCTCTTGACAAACCCCAAATAGCCGTATGTGTAGTGCTGTTTGACGGTGGCCAGGGAGGAGTGGGAGCAGCTTCTGTAGCCAGGGATATTTATTCTGCATATTATTCTATAAAATAAAATTCTATAACTTCATTTATTTCTGAGTAATATTCTATTATCTGTATACTGCCATGTTACTCTAATACTCATTTTAATTGTCATCTCAAAAATATCTTTACTTCCTTGTATTCTCTTTATACGTAAAGATGGATGAGATTGGTCAACATTCAGAGCCCTCAAAAGAACGCCTGCACAAGGAGGCGTTCTTGACATACATGCTTTTACAATGTATATTTTTAAAAACGCAGAATTAAATCACTGTCTCAAGCCGTTTTTCAATTCTCCAATAAATTCTTTCACACTATCCAGTATATCTCCTTTGCTTTTTCCTTCTGCTATCCTGTCAATCAGTGCACTTCCTACAATTATACCCTGGCAGTAGGGTTTGAATTTTTCGGCCATGGCTGCCGAGGATATTCCGAACCCAAGTGCCCTAGGTATATCAGTATAGCTTGAAACAATTTTCATGTATTCTTTTATGTCAGTGTTTATGGAGTTTCTCGCACCTGTGACTCCATTTACGGAAACGCAGTATACAAACCCTCTGGCACCCCTCACTATTTTTTCTATTCTCTCCTTGGATGTTGGTGCCACAAGAGGAATAAGGTATACTCCATATTTTTCTCCCATTGCTATAATATCTTTTCTCTCCTCTATTGGAAGATCCGGTATTATGAGGCCATCTATGCCGCAGCTGCTGCATTCTTTTATGAACTTCTCCATCCCATACTTGAATATGGAACTGTAATAAACCAGATATACGAGGGGCACCTGTGTTCTTTTCCTTATGTTTTTCACTGTGTCCATTATTTTGAATATCTTCACTCCATTTTTAAGTGCCCTGTTTGAAGATGCCTGTATTGTAACTCCATCTGCCAGAGGATCCGAATAAGGTATGCCCAGTTCTATTATATCCGCTCCTGAACTCTCCATAGCAAGTACGATTTCTACGGTAGTTTCCAAATCCGGATCACCTGCCGTTATAAAAGGTATAAGTGCCTTTTCACCTTTTTCCTTTAACTGACTGAATTTCAAATCTATCCTGTTCATTATAATTCCACCCCCATTATAGCTGCCATGGTATTCATGTCCTTGTCTCCTCTTCCTGATAAATTTATGATGATTATCTTGTCCTTGTCGAGTTCTGGAGCCAGTTTCATGGCATAAGCCACTGCATGTGCACTTTCAAGGGCAGGAATTATTCCCTCCACCCTTGAAAGATAGGTAAATGCTTCTACTGCCTCACTGTCCGTGGCGGATTCATAAACTGCCCTCTTTACATCATTGTAATAGGCGTGTTCCGGCCCCACTCCAGGGTAATCAAGACCTGCAGATATGGAATAGGCCGGAAGTATCTGCCCATCTTCATCCTGGAGTACATAGGTCATCATTCCGTGGATTACGCCTACAGAGCCCTTTTCTATAGTTGCTGCATGCTGATCCGTATCAAGTCCTTTTCCTGCTGCTTCCACTCCTATGAGTTTTACTGATTCATCTTCTACAAAAGGATAAAAAATACCCATGGAGTTACTTCCACCGCCTACACAGGCTATAATGTAATCAGGCAGTCTTCCTTCTTTCTCCAGGATCTGTCTTCTGGCCTCATCTCCTATGACTCTCTGGAAATCCCTCACCATGGTGGGATATGGATGAGGTCCCATTACGGATCCTATTACATAAAAAGTATCCTCTATATTAGAAACCCAGTTTCTCATGGCCTCATTTACCGCATCCTTCAGTGTTCCAGTTCCCGCAGTCACAGAGGTCACATCTGCCCCAAGTATTTTCATCTTGAATACATTAAGAGCCTGCCTTCTTATATCCTTTTCACCCATGAATATCTCACATTTCATTCCGAACAGAGCCGCCGCGGTTGCAGTTGCCACCCCGTGCTGTCCTGCACCTGTCTCAGCTATAACTTTCTTTTTACCCATTCTTCTGGCAAGGAGTACCTGTCCCAGGGCATTGTTTATCTTATGTGCCCCCGTATGGTTTAAATCCTCTCTTTTAAGGTATATCCTGGCTCCTCCCAGTTTTTTTGTCATATTCTCGGCAAAATACAGAGGATTTTCCCTTCCTACATATTCTTTAAGGTAATATCTGTATTCCTCCATGAATTTTTCATCCTCTATGGCCTCACTAAATTCCCTTTCCAATTCTGTAATTGCATTCATTATGGTTTCAGGAACGTATTGACCGCCGAATTTTCCAAATCTTCCTTCCATTATATACTCCTCACTTTCCCTATAAAATCTTTTATTTTCTTAAAACTTTTCATACCATTTTCCTCCACACCACCGGACACATCTACCACCTCCGGCCTCACAACTTTTATGGCCTGAATAATATTTTCTGAATTCAGTCCTCCCGCCAGTACCAATTTTTTGTCTATATGAATACCTTCCAGTACATTCCAGTTAAAACTCACGCCGGTACCGCCGTTTTTGCCTCTTACACTGCTGTCCAGCAGCACGGCTTCAATATCCAACTTGCATGTACTGTGTATTTTCTGCCAAATATCATTTTTGGACACATAGTTCACATTTACATGAACTGTTTTCCAGATATTAAAAGGGGTCAAACTGCTCAAATATTTTCCATCTTCAGCTCCATGAAGCTGAACTGCATCCAGCTTCAAAGCCCTGGCTGTATCAACTACTTCATTCACATCATTGTCTTTAAAAACTCCCACTCTTTTGATATTGTTGTCCAATTTTTTTACAAGATCTTCTGCCTCACTTAAAGTTACCTTTCTTTTACTGTCACAGAATATAAATCCTGCATAATCCGGCAGCAGTTCATTTAAAATTTCTATATCAGCGCTCCTCCTTATCCCGCATATTTTTACCAGAGTCACAGGCTGCACCCCTTTCCATCCTGTTCACATCCTTGCATTTTTTACAAGCTCACGAATCCTGGATACATTATCTATATTTCTCATAAAAGTCTCACCTATAAGCACTGCATCTGCTCCAACACTTTTCAGATATTTTATATCTTTCTCATTTTTTATTCCACTTTCCGATACAATGGTAATGCCTGTGGGCATTCTTTTTATAAGCCTCTCCGTATTTTTTAAATTCTCCGAAAAGTCCTTCAGATTTCTGTTGTTTATACCTATGATATTACATTCTGCCTGCAGTGCAGTTTCAAGTTCTCTCTCGTCATGCACCTCCACCAGACATTGAAGTCCGATTTTTTCTGCCAGCTTGTAATACTCTTCCAGCTTATCTTTTAAAATTGCAGTTATAAGCAGCAGGGCATCTGCTCCAAGGGCCTTTGACTGATATATCTGGTATGGATCAACTATAAAATCCTTTCTCAGCACAGGTTTTGAATTTACTTTTTTAACCTCATCTATATACCTGTCATTTCCCTGGAAAAAATTCTTTTCCGTAAGTACGGAAACCGCATCTACATCCAAATCTTCATATATCCTCGCTATCTTCACCACATCAAAATCTTCCAGTATTACCCCCCTAGATGGAGAGGCCTTTTTTATTTCAGCAATAATGGATATCCCACTTTTGTCCAGTGATCTTTTAAAATTTCTTCTACTTGAATTTCCTGAGCTTTTGGCAAGTTTTGTCGCAGGCACAATCTGTTTTTCCACTTCAATCTGAGGTATTTTTTCTGCAACTATATCTTCAAGTATCACCTTATTTATCATCTCCTCATAATATAGGTATCTCTAACCGACAGCCCTGCTGCAATTCACAAGCTCCTGCAGCTTTTCATAGGCCCTTTTTGAATCTACAACTTCTCTTGCCATATCTATTCCCTCTGCTATGCTCCCGGAAACTTTTCCCACATAAAGGGCCGCTCCACTGTTCAAAAGCACAATATCCCTTTTGGGGCCTTTGCTGCCCTTGAGAATTTCAAGTATGAACTGTGCATTTTCAACGGCTGTGCCGCCTGCTATGTCATCCATACTGGATATCCTGATGTCAAAGTCTTCAGGATTTAAGGTATAATCTCTTATCTCACCATTTTTAAGCTCACTTGCATAGGTCTTCGATGTAGTACTTATCTCGTCCAGGCCGTCCTCTCCGCAAACCACCAGAGCTCTTTCACAGCCCAGATTCACAAGCACTTCAGCTGCCACATGGGTCAAGTTTTTATCGTATACTCCAAGTACCTGACCTTTTACAAATGCAGGATTCGTAAGAGGTCCCAGCATGTTGAACACGGTCCTTGTTCCCAATTCTCTTCTGGGACCTGCCACATTTTTCATGGCACTGTGATATCTCTGGGCAAAAAGAAATGCCATACCATTTTCATCTATGCTTTTCCGGGCATCCTCCGGATTTAAATTTATATCAAATCCCAGCTTTTCAAGTACATCTGCACTCCCGCTTTTACTGGACACCGCTCTGTTGCCGTGCTTTGCCACCTTCACTCCTGCTGCAGCAGCAACTATTGCAGCAGCAGTTGATATATTAAAAGTTCTTCCGCCATCTCCGCCGGTTCCACAGGTATCGATGACATACTCAGAGTCAAGCTTTAAAGGCAGGGCATTATCTCTCATTGCTCTGGCAAAGCCCGTTATCTCCTGAACGGTTTCCCCCTTTATCCTGAGAGCTATCAAAAATCCTCCTATTTGAGAGTCAGTTGCCTTTCCCTGCATTATCTCATTCATGGAATCATAGGCTTCTTTTTCTCCCAGATCATTTCCACTTATAACATCTCTAATTATTTCCTGCAGCATTACAAATCCCCTCCACAAAATTTTTAATAATTGTCTTTCCACTTTCCGTAAGAATGGACTCAGGGTGAAATTGAAGTCCATAGACTCTATATTTTTTATGTCTTACAGCCATTATTTCCCTGTCATCAAGGCTTTCACCAATTATGTCAAGTTCCCCGGGAAGACTTTTTCTCTCTAACACCAGAGAATGATACCTCATCACATCTATGGAATTTTTCAAATGTTCAAATATTTTGCTCTGCTTTAAAGCTACTTTTGATGTCTTCCCGTGCATTATATGCCCTGCTCTCACCACACTGCCTCCATAGGCACAGCCTATAGCCTGATGTCCAAGGCATATGCCCAGAATCGGTACCTGAGGTCCAAATTTCCTGACAACATCTATGCATATACCTGCATTTTCAGGTATTCCAGGTCCCGGGGACAGTATTATCCCCTCCGGATTAAGCACATCTATTTCTTTCAAAGATATCCTGTCGTTTCTCACAACTTTTATATCTTCATAGATCTCTCCAACATACTGGTAGAGATTGTAGGTAAAAGAATCATAATTATCTATCAAAAGTATCATCATATCACCTCTATCATGGCTCTGGCCTTGTTTAACGTTTCCCTATATTCATTTTCGGCAACGGAATCATAGACGATACCTGCCCCGGATTGAACATAAGCATATCCGTCCTTAAAAAGTATGGTCCTTATTGCAATACAGGTATCCATATTTCCATTAAAGGAAAAATATCCTACAGCCCCTGAATAAATTCCCCTTTTGCTGTTTTCCAGTTCGTCAATTATTTCCATGGCCCTTATCTTTGGAGCTCCGGATACAGTTCCCACTGGAAGGCAGGATATCAGGGCGTCTACATCTCCTAGATTCTTCTCCAGTCTGCCTGATACCTTTGAAACTATGTGCATTACGTGGGAATAAAGGCCCACATCCATAAATTTATCCAGATTTACACTTCCGAATTCACTTATCTTTCCTATATCATTTCTTCCCAGATCCACCAGCATCACATGCTCTGCTCTCTCTTTTCCATCATTTAAAAGTTCCTGCTTAAGCTTTATATCCTCCTCTGCACTTTTGCCTCTGGGCCTGGTGCCTGCTATGGGGTTGGTGATCACTGTGCCGTTTTTCACAGATACAAGACTTTCAGGTGACGACCCGGCTATTTCAAATTCCCCAAAATCAATATAGAATAGATAAGGGGATGGATTCTCCGATCTGAGTCTTCTGTACACATCAAAGGGATGGGAAGTGCTCTTTGATTTCAGCCTCTGGGATAAAACCACCTGGAATATGTCACCGGATTTTATATACTCTCTGGCTTTTTCCACCATTTTGCAGTATTTCTTCTCAGTGACATTGGAAGTAACCTGCTTTTCAGTGCCTTTTTCCTCCAGTCTGTGAAATGAATTTCCTCTGCCCACCATATCCTTTAGCTGCTCCAGCTGAAGCTCTACTTCCTGGTAAGTTATACTGTCACCTTCCATAAAATTGTAAATTAAATAGATCTCATGCTTGAAGTGATCATAACAGATAAATTTTTTATAAAACATCATGTAGGATTCCGGTGTTTCAATATCATCTTTATTTTCATCAGGTAATTTCTCATACTGCCTTACAACGTCGTAGCCTACATACCCTACTGCCCCCCCTGTAAATGGAATGGAAAGTCCCGGAGCTTCATAGGGAACATTTAAATATTTTTTAATGTAATCAAGTATTTTCCCTTTTATATTTTTAAATAATCCTTTTTTCTCCACGCATATGTTACTTCCACAGCTTTTCATTTTCATATAGGGATCCATACCTATAAAAGAGTATCTTCCTATTTCATTTTCAGAATATATGCTCTCCAGCAGAAATTTATTTTTTCCGTCTAAGTTGTAATAAATACTTATAGGAGTTGTCTCATCCCCGCTGCTCTTTATGAACAGGGGAAAATTTTTCTTTAAGCTTTTATATCTGTAAAACTCCTCTTCAGATAAATTTAACATTTTACCACCTTCTCCATATCGATTAGTAAATTAAATACAAAAAAGCCATTTCATCCACAAACTGGGACGAAATGACCGCGGTGCCACCCATTATTAATTTGTAAAACAGATTTTGAGAAATAAAAAAGCATTCCATCCAAAAGGACGAAATGCAAAATTTCGCTGTACCACCTATCTACAAACTATCTCATTCAGGTACGGATTTTACTCGATACCCTGTCCTTTTAACGGTAGACTACCGTCTCCTGCTACTATCATTTCGCAGGGCACCTCGAAGACCCATTCAATACAGGCTACAGCATTCGGCTCACACTGCCCCGAACTCGCTTGAACTAAATTCCTCTACCTACTCTTTCTTCTCATAAGTTTTAGCAGTTAAATTATTTTATATACTATACCACTTTTTCAGGATTGTCAATATAAAATTTTAATTTTGTTGCTAACTTGACAACTAAAAAATGGAGGTATACAATAAGTTAGTATTCTTAAGATTAGAATTCTAACTATATGAAGGGCGATGTGTATGACATACGAAGAACTACAAGAGTTACATGAACTGTTGTTTAAAACCATGGGTTTGTTCCACGAAAAATTTCTCCGCCAATTTCCAAAAGAAAGTCGTAAGTATCAAGGAATTAAAAAAAATCACATCATGATCATAGGCTTCCTCTATCAGAATCATGTTCTCACTGCAACCCAAATTGCAAAGATGCTCAATATGGAGAAAGGTAGCTTAACCACCTTAATCGATCAATTAGAGAAGTCTGGTCTGGTTATTCGCTGTGATGACGCTAACGACCGCCGAAAAACCTTGATATCCCTTACAAATGACGGAAAATTAGAAATAGAAGATATAATGAAAAACTCCATTCAGTGTATGGGAAAAATCTTAGGTAATACAGAACCCAGTGAGCTAATGAAGTTTGTTGATAGTCTTAAATATGCTGTAGAATTCATGCAAAAAATTAAGAAGGTGAATTGAAAAATGGATAGTACAATGGAACTTAGAGATGCAAAAATTAGTAGACTGCTGTGGAAATTTTCCTGGCCAGCTGTTATCGCCATGCTAGTAAACTCTATATATAACATTATCGACCGTATGTTTGTAGGCCGTGGGGTAGGTTCAATTGCTATTGCAGCTATAACCGTAGCCTTTCCAATTATGCTTATTCTCATGGCGGTATCTGTTCTAATTGGTGTTGGAGCTACATCGCTTATCTCCATCCGCCTGGGAGAAAAAAAGCCGGAAGAAGCTGAAAAAATCGCTGGAAATGCTCTGTTGTTGTTAATATTGCTGCCAATATGTATAAGCATTATTTATTTTCTTTTTACTAATCCTATTTTAAGTTTTTTTGGAGCCAGTGCTAAAACTTTACCTTATGCCAAAGATTTTACCCATATTATAATGCTAGCTTCGGCTTTGGGCTCTATAAGCATGGGAATGGTCAATTTTATCAGAGCTGAGGGTAATCCTAAAATGGCCATGTATACCCAGGTGATTGGAACTGTAATCAATATAGTCTTAAATTATATTTTTGTAATAAGATTAGGCATTGGAATTAAAGGATCAGCATTGGCGACTATCTGCGGTCAGATATTTTCATCGATTTGGGTGTTAAGTTATTTCCTTTGGGGTCATAGTTTACTTAAAATACGACTTAAGAATCTCAAATTGCAGAAAAATATAGTCATTAGTATCGTATCTATTGGCTTTGCCCCATTTTCAATGCAATTGGCCAATAGTCTTCAAAATCTTATCTTGAATAGAGCATTAACAACCTATGGTGGCGATATAGCACTTTCAGCCATGGGCATTGTTGGAAGTATATCCACCCTAATGTTTATGCCTATTCTCGGTATCAGCCAAGGCGCCCAGCCTATAATCGGTTTTAACTATGGCGCTCAGCAATTCGATAGAGTAAAAGAAGCCTTGAAAAAGGCAGTAATTGTGGGTACAATCATAGCAGTAGTCAGCACTGCAGTAGTGCATATATGGCCTACTCAAATTGCCAATATGTTTAATAACAATAATATAGAGCTAACCCGACTCGCTGCCCATGCAATGTCAATCTTTTTTTTAATGTTTCCTGTGGCCGGCTTTCAAATTGTCTGTTCCCAATACTTTCAGGCAGTTAACAAGCCAATTCAATCCACAATTTTAGGATTATCCAGACAGTTGTTGTTATTGATTCCTCTATTGCTGATATTGCCGCATTTTTGGGGCATTGAAGGTGTATGGAGGACTCCGCCTATAGCTGATATTTCATCTGCTCTCATAACTGCAGGTGTTATCTACCTGGAAATGAAACACATAAATAGAGAAGAAATTATTCAAACTGTTGAGTTGGAAAAAGCTGTCGTTAAAAAATAAACACAAAATTAATGTAAAAAACTTTATTTTTGGTGAGGAGATACTTGACTTTTTATTCTCTTGTATTCTCCCAATTTGCAACATATTCTTCTAGTATGCTGTGAATAATTTCTCCTATTTGTGAATAGGATTCATCATCTAAATTTGCAAGAGATATCCTTATGGACCACTTAGGACCATGAAACCCGCTTCCCCCCAGAAGTACTATTGAAGATTCCTCTGCCAGCTTCAAGAGAACATCTATAGGTTTATAATTATCTTTCAAGTAATCTGCAAACTCTCCTCCATAGTTTTGTTCTGCCCATTCCAGGAGATCAAACTGGGCATAATATGAAGCATCAAAGGAATTTTCATCTAATTCAAGCCCCAGCCCATTAAATAACAACTTTTTCCGCCTGTGACATATGGAATTGACCAGATCCTTATATCTATTTCTTTTATCCACCAAAGCAAACAGCGCGAAAAAAGCCATTTGAACCTGCTGCGGCGTAGACAATCCTGCTGTATGATTAAGGGCTACCTGTCTGCTGTCCGCCACTATTCTGTCTATAAAAGGAATTTTTTCAGATTCCGTTGAAAGTGCCGCATACCTCCTCTTTGCCCTTTCTTTTTTGTCCTCATCCTGCTGGCCCAATAATTTATCAAATACATTGTCTTCATACAGTGCAATAGTTCCAAGTCTCCATCCCGTTACTCCAAAGTACTTGGAAAATGAATACACTCCTATGGTATTATATGGCAGATCTGCCATCAGAGAATGAAAATTCTCTACAAAAGTTCCATACACATCATCTGATATAATCATCAAATCAGGATTACTCTTTTCTACAATCTCCTTCAATCCTTTTACTATAACAGGCCTCATAGCTATAGAAAGCGGATTACTTGGATTCACTATAAATAATGCTTTTATACCAGGATCTGAAATCTTTTTTAATTCTTCATAGGAATATTGTCCTGTAACTTCATTGGCCATCAGTTCCACAACTTCAAAATCATATCTTGGCAAGTGCGGAATTTCCAGATATGGAGTAAAAATGGGAACCATAATTGCTATTTTATCCCCTTTAGACAGCATGTTATTGGCTATAAGGCTGTCAAAAATATAGCACATACCTGCAGTGGCCCCCTCTACCGCAAAAAGATTGAATTTCCTTTCAAGTGGTTCATTATAACACAATTCTTGAATAAGATAATCGTGGACAACGCTTTCTACATGCCTGAGTATCCTTCCTGGCTGTGGATAATTGTCCCCAATAATTCCATCTGTCAGCTCATATATCCATTCGTCCTCATCAAATCCCTTTATGGTAATTCCGTAATTTATCATCTTCTCAAGTGTTTCCATCCCCGGTTCACTTTTGTTTTTTCTCATGAAATTTAAAAATCTAGCTGCAATTCCATCCCTTTTCGGCATACCTGCCAGATCATTGTCATTCCATACCCTCCTACTCTCTTCTACAGCAAAATGCCCAAAGGTAAAAAAGGCCTCTCTGGGTGCAGCTGAAATCCAATTTGGATTTCCTCTTCCTGCATCTAAAAGGGAATGTATTCCTGCCTCCTTAGATTCTTCGGCCAAGCTTATCAACCTATTTTTAAGTTCAAAGGGACTTACTTTTCCATATATAGCTTCTATTTCTCTACGTTGAATGTTATAATTACCCATGATTTTCTCTCCTACAATCTATTATTTTAATATTTCCTCACTTTACATCTACCATACATCGATTGGTTCATTTAAAAATATATGCTACTGTATATTATTTTCATGAGAAAATATATTATGTATCCATAAAAAAGGATTTAGCAACTGCCAAATCCTTTTCTCCCCTATATCCTGAGCACGTCTTCCATACCATAAATTCCAGATTCTTTCGCTTCTAAAAAAAGTGCTGCCCTGCATGCTCCTCTGGCAAAACATTCCCAATTGTATGCATGGTGAGTAATTTCAAGTCTCTCTCCCATAAGACCAAATATAACAGTGTGGCTGCTTGATATGTCCCCGGCCCTTACCGAGTGAAATCCTATGGTTCCCTCTTTTCTTGGCTCTTCGCCCTCTCTTCCATAAACGGCCACCTCTTTTAGATTTTTTCCAAGAACTTTAGCCATAATCTCTCCCATTTCCCTTGAAGTTCCGCTGGGGGCGTCTTTTTTATATCTGTCATGCATTTCTATTATTTCTATATCCGACATGTTTCCTATAGCTTGTGCTGAAATTTTCAAAAGTTCATACATGAGATTTACCACCATGGAAGTATTAGCGGCAATTATAAGTGGTATATGCTTTGAAAGCTTCTTTATCTCATCGTATTGCTTTTCCGAAAATCCAGTGGTACCGCAAACAACTCCTTTCTTATACTCCAATGCTTTTCTCATAACCTCCATGGAAAATTTCGGTGTAGTATAGTCAATTACAGCATCACATCTTTCTATAACGGATTCCAAATCATCTGTCACTTCAGCCCCTATAGATTTGCCCAACCCAGATACCAATCCCACATCCTTTCCTATATAATCTCTTCCCTTTGGAGCCACAGCTGAGACTACTTTCAATCCATCAGTATTCTCAGCCATTTTTACAATAAGTCTTCCCATTTTCCCCCTAGGTCCCGTCACTAGTATATTCATATACAATCCCACTCTCCATCCTCTGTTCACTTTTAATTTTACTCTATAATATACCCATATAAAAAGCAATACACTATGTAAAAAATTTCTCAAATTCTTATTATTTCAGCCCTTTCCAACGCACTGTAATGAGTATATCCTGCTATATGAAGAGGTGTGTCACCAAGTTCACCATCTATATGCATATCTCCAAGGCAAGGATAACTATGCCAATATTTGGCCAGGGCTCTTCTCGCTTCTTCTCCTAGTTTTTTCCCCTCCAGATGCCTGGCTATATTGTAACCATTTCCACAGGGCGCAGATATGATAACTTCTGCTTTCCTTATTATATTTCTGTTGTCTACAAACAATCTGAAATTCGGTTTTCCTATTTTAAAAGTATCTATAAATTCATTTATAAGAGGAAATTTTCCATAATTCAATGTACAAAATGGTTTGGGAAATGCATATTGCAGACGGTTTTTTTTGCATTCATCCACTAACTTTTCCCTTGTCCATTTAGATACCCACTTTCCACTCTCACAAGCTGCTATCAATGCTTTTCCGCCACTATTATGCAGCAATTTTGGAATTTCAACTATTATATCCTCATGTATTCCCAACAACACAGCTATATCATGTTCCTTAAATTTACTTGGAAGATATTTCAATGGAAAATCCTCAAATTTTCTATATAAGTCAGGAAGCTTTACTATTTCACTTATACTATCTTTAAAATTTAATTTGTACCTTCCCCTACACCACATACATCTCCTGCCGCATACTGTACATACCTCTTTAGAATCAATCATATTAGGTATGAATTTTGAATTTGCAAACCTGCTGTCCGTTTTTATATAAAATTCATTTTCAGGTAATTTACTGCTTTTTTCGGAACAGACTATAAGCATCTTCATCATCTTTCCTCCCATATATAAAGCATTGTTTTACACGATATATCATATTGCAAAAATTTTCAGTAATTTTGGTGCTGACTAAAAGGGCTCAAGTTTTACCATTATTTTTATAAACACTGAAAAACTCAAGCCCTATTTTATTACAACATTTCTATAAATGCGGATATCCTGGTTTTTATCTGGCCTATATCTGCCTGGGAGTAATCCGTTTCAATGTTCATATAAGGTATATTCTTTTTTTCCGTAACAAATTTTTTCATCCCATAGGACTCCACACTGTAAGTATGACATGCTTGGAGAATTACATCTACTACACCGTCAACCTTGTATTCATCAATAAGCTCTGATATAAGCTTTGTCCTATTGTCATTGGGAGTCATGCAGGAGCAGCCTATATTTAAATATTTTTCAGTAAGTGCATCTATCGGCTCTCTATCCTCATCTACCAGTCTACTGGTTTCCTTTATACCTGTACAATTTTCATAGCAAACCACTACCCCGCCATTTCCCTCTATGGCATTTATTATCTTTTCAGTTGACTCTCCTAAAGGACATCCTGTCACAAGTATTCTTTTAGCATCTTGTGAAACCTTTTCTGCCCCATTTTTCTGTTCTTTTACAACATCATCTATCAAATTATATATTTCCTCTATCTCTGCATCCTTGTCCCATTTAAAAGAAGCACCACTTAAAACTCTAAGCATTTCAAGTCCAGTTATAGGCGGTGGATCCATCTTTCCCAATGCGGAAAATGCCATTAAAGCTTTTCTTTCCTTATTTCTTACTTTTATAGATTCCCGAATTTCTTGTTCCGTTATGCTGACGCCAAACTCCTTCTCCAAGTGGCTTTTAAGCTTTAATATTTCATTCTTCCATAACTTAAAGGAATCCTCACCTGCACTGGTTTGGGGAAGCTGCATAACATGTACATTCTTCACTTTGGATAAATATTCATACATTTTCTTTTTTCCATCACAGGTAGTCTCTCCTACTATAAGATCAGAAAAATAAAAATAAGGGCACTTGTCAGTTATTGCAAATCCATAGCTGGATTTTATGAGAGGACATAAATTTCTAGGAAGATATTTTTCAGCATCTTCTATGGTTTCATCACTTTTAGCACAAAGGGACACAGATACTGCACCAGAAGCATTTATAATCTCCCAGGGGGTAAACGTGCAAAAAGTACCTACGACTTTTTTGCCCTCATCTTTGAGGTTTTTTATTCTTATAAATCCCTTTTTTCTAGAATCGCTAAAATCATCAAACACTTTCGGCAGATCATTCATGTTAAAATCTCCTTTACCATTGTATTTATTCTATAATTTTAACATGAATCACTGCACACTTTCAATTATTCCGCCTCCAATTAAAATATCTCCACTGTAAAATACTACAGATTGACCTCTTGTAATGGCTCTCTGTTTTTCTGAGAACTCAACCCTTACCCTTTTTTCATCCTCCATACTTATAGTTGCTTCTGCAGGTACAGCAGAATATCTTATTTTGGCCTGAACTTTCATGGGTTTTTCCAATTTTTCAAAAGCCATAAAATTTACATCCACTGCAATTAAATTTTTTTTAAATATATCCTCCTGTTTCCCAAGCACAACTTCATTTGCAGCCGGATTTATATCTACAACATACATAGGCGTTCCCAAAGCTATTCCAAGACCCTTTCTCTGTCCTATAGTATAATAGACTACTCCTTTATGTTTCCCAAGTACATTTCCATTTTTGTCTACAAAATTACCTTCCTTAATCTTACCGGGTACACATCTTTTTATATAAGAACCATGATCATTATCAGGTATAAAACATATCTCCTCGCTGTCCTTTTTATTATGAACCCCAAGGCCTATATCTTTTGCTATTTTTCTTATTTCTTCCTTATTATATACACCACAGGGCATGAGTGTATGCGCCAGTTGAAATTGACTCAAATTGTAAAGAGCATAGGTTTGATCCTTTTTAACGTCTTTTGATTTTTTCAGGACATACCTTCCATTTACTTTTTCCACCGTAGCATAGTGACCTGTAGCCACATAATCTGCACCCAGCTCCACCGCTCTTTTTAAAAGCTCCTCAAATTTTATATACTTATTACAAGCTACGCAGGGATTGGGAGTTCTGCCTTTCACATATTCATCTATAAAATAATCTATTACATTCCGTTTAAATACATCTCTAAAATTCATAACATAGTAAGGAATTTTCAAATGGTATGCTACAGCTCTGGCATCATCTACCGCACTCAGGGAACAGCACCCTCCCTCCATACCTTGATAATAATCGTCATCCTGCCATACCTGCATGGTAGCTCCTATAACGTCATATCCCTGTTTTTTCAAAAGATATGCTGCCACAGAACTGTCCACACCTCCGCTCATACCCACTACTACTTTTTTTACCATATTTATCACCTGTTCCACTTAGAAGAAATTATCTAATGTGATCTTTCATTCCATCTTTTATTACTTTTTCTAAAGTCAGAAACCCTGCGGCTTAGGACCTTTATCACATAGTCCACGTCATCCTCTGTAGTTTTTGCCCCTAAAGTAAGCCTTAGAGAGCTTTTGGCTTCTTTCTCAGAAAGCCCAATTGCAGTGAGTACATGGGAAGGTTCTACTGCTCCTGCGGAACATGCACTCCCCGTGGAAACATATATACCTTCACTGTCCAGAGACATGACCATGATTTCACCATCTACAAATTCAAAACTTATATTCACGTTACCTGGCAGTCTGCAGGTTCTATCTCCATTTAAACTAGCATACGGTATTTTCAAAAGCCCATCTATTAGCTTATCTCGTAAATATATTAGTCTCTTTCTCTCTTCATCCATATTTGAAGCTGCAATCTCCAATGCTTTCGACATACCAACTATACCTGCAATATTTTCTGTACCGGCCCTTCTCCCTCTCTCTTGAGAACCCCCATGGATTAGACTGTCTATCTTAGTTCCCCTTTTTATATAAAGAGCTCCCATACCCTTTGGGCCATAAAATTTATGTGATGCCATCGAGAGCAAATCTATATTCATAGACTGCACATCGATGGGAACATTTCCCACAGCTTGAACTGCATCAGTGTGAAATAGAACTCCCTTTTTCCTGCAGATTTTACCTATATCACTTATTGGCTCTATAGTGCCTATTTCATTATTTGCAAACATAACAGACACAAGTATAGTATCCTTCGTAATTAAATTTTCAAGCTCCTGTAAATCAATTTTTCCAAATTTATCCACAGAGAGATAGCTTACTTTAAAGCCATGATTTTCTAGATATCTACATGTATTCAATACGGCATGATGTTCTATTTTTGTAGTTATTATATGTCTTCCCCTATTTTTATTAGCCAGTGCTACTCCCTTTATAGCCCAATTGTCGGCTTCAGAACCTCCACTTGTAAAAAATATTTCATCTTTATTTGCATTTATAATCTTTGATATACCCTCTCTGGCTTTAGCTATTGCCATTTTAGTTTTTCTTGATATATAATAAACCGAAGAAGGGTTGCCAAAATTCTCAGTAAAATATGGATTCATCTCCGCCAAAACCTCTGGCTTAACAAAGGTGGTAGCTGCATAATCCATATATATTTCTCTCTTCATCGATTGTCCCTCCCATATAATAAAATTTTTATACAGTTTATGCATAAATGTAGTAAGTTACTGCAATATAATAATTCTATTTTTAAATAGAGTTTTTGTCAACATAAGCGAAATTCAAATTATTATAAAATATCTAAATTTAGGATAGGAAAGGATTTTATCATATGAAAATAAAAATAGCAGTATATGGAAATAAAGATTCCATTTTATCTGGTATCAACTACTGCAGCTGTAAAGACTCAAGTTGTTTTAAATGTTCAAACTGCTCAAATTGCAAATCCGGCAAAAATGAGAGTTCATCAGACAAATTGATCTTTAGAAGAACTTACGATCTATATGGCAATTTAAAAAATTTTCTAGAAATAAGTGATGTAGCACAAAATATAGATATAAAATTTATAGAATTAAGTAATCTCAATTTTTCAACTGATGATGCTAAGGTAAAAAAAGTTATAGAACAAGGATTTACCCCACCTATAACAGTAATAGACGGCATAATAAGATATTACGGTGGAATTTCCAATATACTTGTTTACAGAGATGTAAAAGAACTTCTAAATTAAATATCAAAGTCGAAATTTCTTCATATCATGCAAAATATATAGACAATATGCATGCCATTTTATATAATTAAAATATAGGTAGCAGAGTAAATATTATGCATAAAGTGTTAGAGAATGGGAGGTTGTCTCTAAACGAAAAGCTTAAATGCATTACATTATTGATTTAAAGCTTATGATATAATATTGCTTCCGCTGTTACATTAAAGGGATCTTGTATTTACCTCTTTTCTCTTTAATGTGACCACATTAAAGAGAAAAGAGGTGTTTCTATTGAAAATCAATTAACTCCTTGTAAAGTTAGATCAAATAAACACTGGAGGTAAAAGATATGAAAAATAGAATGAATACAAAATTTCTCGTTACTACTGCCGTATTTATTGCCATTGCACTTGTCTTAAGATCTTTTTCCATATTAATAGCTGCAGGTGGTATACTCACTATGAGAATAAGTTTTAGTGCCATATTCTATGTAATGCCGGGACTTCTGTTCGGCCCGCTTTATGGCGGAATTGCAGGAGGACTGGTAGATATATTGGGATACATAATAACTCCCATGGGGGCATATATTCCCCTGCTTACCATCACCAATGTAATTGCCGGCTTTTTACCTGCTGTTATATGGAAACGTATTAAGAACACTGAAGAGCATAAAATAATAAATTATTACAATGCATTTTTTATACTCTTATTTCTAATAGGTTTATTCAATTTTATGGTAACAAAACTTGCAGCCCAGTCCTATTTGGGCAAATTATTAATATCACTGGGTACAAAGTCTCAGTATATGGTCGCCGGCTTCATGCTTATAGGCGTTATAGGAATAGTACTGTTTATTATAAATATGTTCATTAAAAAGGGAACTGGAAAAGCCCGTGATTTCATAAACAGCAACTATTTTAAACTGGCCATCTCCCTTGGAATTTCCGGAATTATTGTTTCCACTGCAAATACTTGTATTTTGCTGATATTCACTCCAGCTCTTATGACAAAAGGATTTATGATTATGTGGATACCACGGATAGTACAAACTCTGCTCATGACTATAGTAAATTCCTACATCATATGTATACTTTTGTATTCCTATGAATTATTTGAGGGTAGAATAGTAAAAAAAGCTTAAAACAAAAGGAAATTGTCTCATGGCAAAGTTTGAGACAATTTCTTTTTCTACGCTATAATTTCCGTTATAGCAGCACCTGGTGGAACAATGGGATGAACCCTCTCCTGTCTGTTTATATTACATTCTACTATAACAGGTTTATTTAAATTTAAAGCCTTTACTAAAACTTCTTCCACCTGATCATTGGACTCTATTTTAAAAGCTTCTATACCATAAGCTTTTCCCAATTCCATGAAATTCACGTCCTGTCCAAGCTCTGTGCTTGAAAATCTCTTATTGTAAAACATATCCTGCCATTGATATACCATACCTAAAGCATGGTTATTTAAAAGTAATTGTACAATGGGCAGTTTATATTTTGCCACAGTAGCAAGTTCAACTGAATTCATTTTAAAACTTCCATCTCCTGCTACGTTTATTACCCTTTTGCCGGGGTTTCCTATAGATGCACCTATAGATGCTCCCAATCCATATCCCATAGTTCCAAGTCCCCCGGAAGATATGAATGTACGGGACTTTAAAAATTTAAAATATTGAGCAGTCCAGATTTGATTTTGTCCTACTTCAGTAGTTATTATACAATCCCCTTTAGTAATTTTATAAAGGCAGTTCATTATATATTTAGGACTTAATCTACAATTTTTTTCAAAGGGATCCTTTTCTTCACTTTTCCACTGCTTTATTCTATGCATCCACTTTTCATGACTGGCATTTTTCACCTTCTTATTTATCCTTTTGAGTACCTCTCTCACATCTCCTTTTATGGAAATATCCTCACTAATATTTTTGCCAAACTCCCTTGAATCTATATCTATATGAATTATTTTAGCTTTAGGAGCAAAATCCTCAACTTTGCTTATAACTCTATCGCTGAATCTCGCTCCTATGGCTATAAGCAAATCACAATTATTCACAGCATAATTTGAACAGGGATTGCCATGCATGCCCACCATTCCCATATAGCTTTTATTATTTCCTGGAAAAGCTCCAATTCCCATAAGAGAACAGGTAATCGGAGAATCTATTTTTTTAACCAATTCCATAAGTTCTCTTTGAGCTCCAGATATAACTGCACCGCCTCCTGAATATATAACTGGTCTTTCACTATTATCTATCATATCAACTGCTTCATCTAGCTTGTCTTTAAATTCTCTCTGATTAAGGCCTATCTTATTTTTAGATACAGCTAAATCATCTACTTCTGGCTTATACTCAACTTCTGATTCCTGTATATCCTTAGGTATGTCTACAACCACAGGGCCCGGTCTTCCACTGACAGCTACCCTGAAGGCTTCTCTTACAATACCTGCTAAATTTTTTACATCTTCAACCATGTAATTTTTCTTAGTTATAGATGAGGTAATATCCCTGATGTCTACCTCTTGAAAAGAATCTTTTCCAAGTAACTTTAAAGACACCTGTCCCGTAAACACCACAATGGGAACGGAATCTCTATAAGCTGTTGCGATTCCAGTCACTGTATTAGTTGCACCCGGACCCGAAGTTACAATTACTACTCCAGTTTTTCCAGTAGATCTAGCATATCCATCTGCAGCATGAGTAGCCCCTTGCTCATGAGCAGTCATTATATGATTTATATCCTTTGAATTGTACAAAGCATCATATATGGGAAGGACAGTACCTCCAGGATAGCCAAAAACAGTATCCACCCCTTGTTCTGACATACATTTTAATAACACTTCTGCACCCTTTAATTTCATATACAAAGCCCCCTAATTGTTAATTTTTTAACATACTTTATTTTAATTTTATATTTTTTCTTCTTAGACCAGAATGAATTTTTGTGATAATTCTGTAAATTGCATATATTTTCTCAATATATTTTAAAATTAGAATATAAAAAAACCAAACCACTCACCCTGGGGCGAGAGTTTGGTTCGCGGTACCACCCAATTTTTTTCTCAACTACAATAACGGCTTTGCCGGTACAGCTTACTTCTATTTCAGCCTACAACTCCAGGGTGATTTTCAATAGTTTATAATCTATGAGCTTTCACCTTATCTCACTCTCTTTAAAATCTTTTACTACCTACTCTTCCCTATCACGGTTTTATATATTTTTAAATTACATTCACAAATTAATTTATTATATGTGACGATAATAATACCTTATGCTCTAAATGTCAATAGTTTTTTTAATTTTTTATTTTTTGTTCATACTTTTTTTAATATTCTATTATCTACATGAGTAAAATAGATACAGATTTTTCCTGTATCTATTTTTTCATACATAATTTATTTTATTATGGCTGAAATATTAAATTACTTTTTCCTGATTGTTGTCTTCGGTAATAGTACTGTGTTTGTATCCATATATAAAATAAAGAATTAATCCAAAAGCAAGCCATACTACAAATCTCATCAAAGTTACTTTTTGAAGATGTGCTATTAAGAATGCACAGGATATTACAGCGAGCATAGGAATAACAGGTGAAAATGGAACCTTAAAACTTCTCTCTCTATTAGGTTCTGTCTTCCTTAAAACTATAACAGATGCAGATACTATTATAAACGCTGCCAACGTACCTATGTTGGTCAGTTCTGAAACAATTCCTATTGGAGTAAATCCAGCTACAACCATGGTTATAATACCTACCAGCAATGTACTCTTTACAGGTGTATGAAATTTTAGATTAACGTGTCCAAATACCTTTGGAAGTAGTCCATCTCTAGACATGGCAAATAATATACGAGTCTGTCCAAACATCATAACAATCAAAACTGAAGTTAAACCACAAATTGCACCCACTGAAACCAGTGCCGAACCCCAATTTATACCTACCTGCTGAAGAGCAAAGGCCACAGGAGCTGCTGTCTCCTTAAATTTCAAATATGGAACCATACCTGTTAATATAGCTGATACTACAATATACAATACAGTGCAAATAATCAATGAACTTATAATACCTTTCGGCAAATCTTTCTGAGGATCTTTAACTTCTTCCGCTGCAGTAGAAACTGCATCAAATCCTATATAAGCAAAGAATATCACTGAAGCACCAGCAAAAACCCCATTCCAACCATAAGGCATAAACGGATGCCAATTAGCCGGCTTTACATGTCCTACTCCCAGCACTATGAATAATAATACTACCGCTAATTTTATTCCAACTATTATATTGTTTGTAGTAGTACTCTGTTTTACACCTGCTATCAAAATACCAGTTATAAGCACAAGTATAAGTACTGCAGGTAAATTTATTACTCCGCCTTCAAAAGGTGCTTTCGTAATAGCAGCCGGAAGTGTAATTCCCAAGCTTCCCAATATGCTGTTAAAATATCCACTCCATCCTATGGCCACCGTGCCAATTGCAAACGCATACTCCAGAATTAGATCCCAGCCTATAATCCATGCCCAAAATTCTCCCAGTGCTGCATATCCATAGGTATATGCGCTTCCGGCTACTGGAACCATAGCCGCAATTTCTGAATAGCACAGCGCAGCAAAACCACAGGCTAAACCTGCTATGATGAATGATATTACAAGAGCTGGTCCAGAATAATTTGCTGCCGCTATCCCTGTCAGTACAAATATACCTGTACCTATAATTGCTCCAATGCCAAGCATGGTAAGTTCAAAAGATCCCAATACCTTCTCTAAAGATTCTTTACCTTTAGTTTCTGCTATGAGATTATCTATAGATTTTCTCCTAAATATATCTTTCATAAAGTTATTGCCCCCTCATATATTTTATTGCAACTCAGAATCAAAAAAATTTTTTAATATTCCTATAGGTTTTAATAATTATTAATACTAACTTGAAAACTTAAACAATGCATCGTTTTAATTTGCAATTGCAAATCAACACCATTTTTATAATAAATGAATGTTTTTATTATAATACCACCATTTATTATACAAATCAATATCATTTTATAATTTCTTTTATTATTTTTTTATTGTTTTATCATTTTTTTCGTATTGTATTTATAATCATTTAATTATGTATACGTTTAATGAAATGATATTTTTGAATTTATTCATAAATTCTATTCAAATTTACAGAATCTATTATGTCAATATACTAAGAATCATTAAACCTCACAAAAATTTATTATTGCATATATATTTTTTTATGGATTATTATATATAGAATAAATATTTATAAAAATATTTATAAAATTAAGAAATATCTTATCTATTTAATTTTTATCATAAATTGAACTTTTAAATATCCATTTCAATAATTTTACCCTATATTTAAAATGAATAAGTCAAACTTATCTTATATGAAAAAAATTTTAAGTTAAACTTCTATAATAAAATTTATTCTAAGAATAATTATATTGAAATATTTATTACATTCTTATCTTATAAATGCAATTTCATAATAAAAAAATACCAAATAATTTGAATATATTTTAAACAAACACATAAATTACCTTCAACTGTATTTTTATAACATAACTTAAAAAGAGATATACCAAAAATATTTTTGGTATATCTCTAAACTGTGTTCTCATAAAATATAACCTAATTTTGCCGCTGCATCTTAATGGATCAATTTTCATGATACCATCATGCTACTTACACAGATTAAGTATTTTTATTATATCCTCTTTCCCTATTTTTACAAATTGGCCTACTGTATTTGCACCATTATCCGTACATTTACTTGCCATTTCTTCTATTTTATCCTCAGGTATATTTCCCTCTTTCAAACTCGTAGGAAGACCCATGGATTTAAAGAATGCAGTAAGTCTTCTTATACCTTCCAGTGCGATATCTTCAGGAGAATTATAGGAAAGATCCACATCCCAGACTCTCACTGCAAATTGTACAAACCTGTTCATATCATGTTTATAGACATATTTCATCCATCCAGGAAAAACAATTGCAAGTCCTGCCCCATGGGCGATATCAGTTTCCCCACTCAGTTCATGTTCAATTTTATGAGATGCCCAATCTCCAATTCTCCCTGTACTCAATATATCATTGTGAGCTATAGTACCGCTCCACATTATCTCTGCCCTGGCATCATAATTTTCTGGTTCCTTCAAAACTATAGGTGCATTATTTATAACAGTTCTGAGAGCAGCTTCACAAAGTCTATCGGTAAGATCCACATGTTTCACATTTGTAAAGTATCTTTCCATTATATGTGCCATAATGTCAGCAGCACCACAGGCAGTCTGATATGCTGGAAGTGTAAACGTAAGCTCTGGATTCATGATTGAAAATACAGGCCTTATAAGCACCGTATTCAATCCTTTTTTATACCATCCATCTTCATTCATTATTACAGAACTATTGCTGGCTTCAGTTCCTGTAGCAGGCAGTGTTATTACAACACCTACAGGCAGTGATTCCTTTACCTGGGCTTTCCCGCAGTAGAAATCCCATACATCTCCATCATATGGTACTCCTACTCCAATTGCCTTGGCAGTGTCTGCGGCACTTCCTCCACCTACTGACAATATAAATTTTATATCATTTTCCCTGCAGATTTTTATACCCTCTTTAACGGGCCCCAATCTTGGATTAGGTTTTATCCCCGGAAGTTCTATAAATTCAATTCCATTTTTCTTCAAGGATTTTACTACTCTGTCATAGAGTCCAGATCTTTTTATACTCCCTCCGCCATAGCAAAAAAGAATTTTTTTAGATTTAGAATACTCTTTTACTTTGCTTCCAACAAATCTTTCAGTATTTCTGCCGAAAATAATTTCTGTAGCATTCTTAAAAATAAAATTCTCCATACAACATCCTCCTCGTCAAATTTTTCTAAATACATCCATTAACATTTTAACACTTACTTCTAAATAATTATAGATATAAACTTAAAAGCAGCAGCTTATTTTAATTTTAATTTAGAAAGCGCCTCCGCTAATGATGAGTTTATAGGTTTCTCGTTTTCTTTTTTTATTTTCTTCATATATTTTGAAACATCTTTTCTATTTAATTTATTCTCAGATTCTTTAAATCTTTTATTAAATAAGTCAGCTTTTTCTCTAAAACTACAATTAGGACATACATATATTTTCCCCTGGCCTTCTCCTCTGAGTTCAAGTTTTTTATGACATTCAGGGCATCTTACATTGGTAAATCTGCTTATATTTTCCCTATAGCCGCACTCTCTATCCTGACAGATATACATCATTCCACTCTTTCCCTTTACCTGAAGCATGTATTTGCCGCAGTGAGGGCATTTCTTGCCTGTAACATTGTCATACACAAATTTATCTTTACTTTTCTTTACATCTTCCACCAATCTCACTGCATACTTTCTCATCTTCTTTGAAAATATATCTGGTTTTTCATTACCTGTACTTATATCTTCAAGTTCTTTTTCCCATTTAGCTGTCATAAGAGGTGATTTAAGTCCTTCTGGAACTAAATCCACAAGCTGTTTTCCCTTGGATGTCGGAACAATTTCCCTACCTCTTTTTTCCACATAAAACATATTAAATAGTTTCTCTATTATGTCTGCCCTAGTGGCCACAGTTCCTATACCTCCAGTTTCTCCAAGAGTTTTGGCACTTTCACTGTCCAATTTCACATATTTTTGGGGATTTTCCATGGCCGATAAAAGAGTGGCCTCATTAAACCTGGCAGGCGGTTTGGTTTGAAGTTTGTTCAATTCCACAGCCCTTATATTTACGATATCACCCTTTTTTACTTTTGGAAGCAGCTGGCTGTCTTTTTCACCTTCTGCCTCCATTCCGGTTCCCCTCTCATATACCATTTTCCACCCTTTGGATTTTACTACATTCCCCACGGCTGTAAACAATTCTCCAGCAATATCTGCTTTTACAGAAGTTTGAACATACTCATAAGGAGGAAGCATGACTGCTAAAAATCTTTTTACAACCAGATCGTATATATTCATTTCTTCAGTACTCAATCTAGACAGCTGCACTCTTTCTTCCGTGGGAATTATGGCATGGTGATCTCCAATTTTGCCATTATCCACAAACCCTTTATGGGCATTTATTTTTTTACTCATTATCCGATCTGCAAATTTTTTATAACTTCCCAATGAAATAGCTTTCAATCTTTCAGGTATAGTTTCAAACACATCTGTAGAAATATACCTGGAATCAGTTCTTGGATAAGTCAATATCTTATAGTTTTCATAAAGTCTCTGCATTATTGAAAGTGTCTCTTTAGCTGAATAGTTGAATATCCTGTTGGCATCTCTCTGAAGTTCAGTTAGATCATACAGGGCCGGTGAAAATTTTCTTTTGTCATTTTCCACTACATCAACTACAGTACAAATCTTACCATTGATTTTCTTTACAATGCCATCTGCCTTGTCTTTATTAAAGATATTTGCCCTGCCGCTTTTTCTATCAACCCATTTCAATTTAAACTTATCGGATTTAGCAGTGATTTCATAATAATCCTTAGGTTTAAAATCATTTATTTCTTTTTCTCTGTTAACTATCATGGCCAGAGTTGCAGACTGTACTCTCCCTGCAGTAAGCTGTGCATTATATTTGCAAGTGAGGGCCCGGGTTATGTTAAGTCCTACCACCCAGTCCGCTTCTGCCCTGCACTGTGCAGCTCTATACAGATTATCATATTTAGAAGAAGGTTTTAAATTTTTAAATCCATTTATTATGGATTTATCCGTCTGTGAGGATATCCATAACCTTTTAAGAGGTTTTTTTATTCTGGCCTTTTCTATTATCCACCTGGCTACCAGTTCTCCTTCCCTTCCAGAATCCGTGGCAATTACTATTTCCCCTATATCCTTTCTATTCATCTGAGCCTTAACTATATTAAACTGTTTTCCGCTTTGCTTTATAACTACCAGCTTTAATTTTTCTGGAAGCATCGGCAGGTCTTCCAGGTTCCAATTCTTATATTTTTCACTGTAGACTTCCGGATCCGCCAATGTTACCAAATGCCCGAGTGCCCAGGTCACTACATATCTGTCTCCCTCCAGATAGCCCGAGTTTTTTCTATTACACCTAAGTACCCTAGCCAAATCCCTTCCTACAGAAGGCTTTTCAGCCAATACCAATATTTTGCTCATACTTATTTCCTTTCATCATAGATTAAACTTCAAAAAATTAGAGATAGCATTTCCAAACTATCCCTTATTCTATCTATTTTATTATAATATTTATAATGGTTATTTACAAGCTAAAAGGCTGCAACCCGTCCGTTACTACTAATAAAAAAATACTACCCATCTATAAACGGATAGTATTTTTTCACTTCAACAATTGCATACAAAATTTGACTCTTATCACTGCTTTTTTTAAAACACAAGATATAAGAAATTTTTAGTTCTAGATTATTTTTCTCAGTTTTTCCGATGATTTGACATAATCACACAAATTCATATATTTTACTTTCAATTTATACACAGTATAGTTCTTTAAGTTTCCATTTCGAATATATTTCCCCTTATTTTTACCGCCTAAGGCCTTGAATACTCTATAAATTTCAGTAGAATATATTATTTTAGTCAATTTTCCAGAAACACATATTCTCTTAAACATCTTATACTTCTCAATTTTACTTTGAAAGTAAACATTGACTATAGAATCATTTTCAACATTCCCGATATCCTTATCTACAATAAAATATATATCTGTACAATCATTTATAAATTCAGCTATATTTATAATATATTTTTTATCAGTTTTATCCAATGTGATAAAATATGCCTTCTGGGACTGATCTATATATTTCATCGCATCATTTAATATTGCACTCATTTTCATACCCCTTTCCCACTAATATTTGCCGCAATATTTATAATATTGATTTTATCTTTATGCTATTAAAAAAAGATTAAATCTTACTTATTCGCAGAATTCAATCCTTACGGATAAGTTCAACTTAACCTCTAGTTTTCTAGTTAGTCAACTAAAATATTAAATTTACTCATAGAGTCAAAAAACTTCCTATGGAGAAACCACAGGAAGTTATATCCTTTCATTTCTCATCTCTCAGGTTAACCTGCTGGAATTGGCACCATTGAATAATATAAATTCAGGTTGCCGGGTATCATAGGGCCAGTCCCTCCACCTCTCTTGATAAGAATCAATATTTAATTATTACAATTATATATTACAATTATCAAAGTATTTTGTCAATACTAATTTTTATTTTTGTGTTATTAATTTGTAATAATGTCACCTAGGAAGCTGCCGTTTGTTTATCATCTGTTGACCTGTCATGCACATTCCAGGTAAAGCTCAAGAATATTATAGACAAAATGCAGGATACCATAAGAAGAATAAATCCTCCATTCCAGCTGAATTTATCCACTATACTTCCCATAGCTACCTCAGCCAGGACCTCGCCTCCCATATATCCAAATAAACCTGTAAATCCAGCCGCAGTTCCCGATGCGTTTTTAGGTACCAAATCCAGTGCACTTACTCCTATAAGCATAACAGGACCATATATAAGCGCTCCAATAGATGCCAAAGCACAGTTAATTGCTATTGGGTTACTACTCTTCCAATATACAAATACTGCTATAGTTACACCTATCATGCATATTATTCCTATAGGTGCACGTCTCCCATGAAATACTTTATCACTTATCCAGCCCACTATTATTGTTCCAGGTATGGCCGCATATTCAAAAAGCGCAAAGGCAATGGAAGAGCTTCTAGTATCAAAATTTCTCACTTCCTTCAAATAAGTGGGAATCCAATTTATAACTCCATACCTTACAAGGTATACAAATATATTTGCTATGGCAATGTACCAGAGAAATTTATTATTCAGAACATATTTAAACAGTATCTCCTTACCTGTCATCTGTCTCTCCCTGTCATCTACATTTACATCAGGGTAATCATTTTTATACTCTTCTATAGGTGGAAGGCCAACGGACTGAGGCATGTCCCTGGCAAATACAATAAATAATATTCCCCCAACTATCGCAATAATTGCAGGCAGGTAAAAGACGCCCTTCCAATTTCCAAAAATAGAAACTCCTACCATAGCTATAACTGCTATAGTACCTCCTCCTACATTGTGTGCAGTGTTCCAAATGGACATTTTCACTCCACGTTCTCTATCTGAGAACCAATGGGTCATAGTCCTTCCGCAGGGAGGCCATCCCATTCCCTGAAACCATCCATTTAATAACATCAATATAAACATCAAGGTTATACTGGACGTAATAGGGAAAAAGAGATTTACAACTCCTGAGGTTATAAGTCCTAAAGCTAGAAAATATCTGGGATTTGCTCTGTCTGAAACATTTCCCATTACAAATTTGCTTATTCCATAGGCAAGCCCAAGAGCTGAAGCCACAAATCCCAACTCAGTCTTTGTAAATCCCTCTTGTATCAAATAAGTCTTTGCCAATGCAAAATTACTTCTCACAAAATAATAGATCATATACCCTACATATATACTTATAAAAACCTGGATCCTGTACCTTTTATACTGTCTATCTATCTGATCTTCCGGGAGCCTTTGTATATGGGGTGCCGGTTTAAGTACATCAAACATTTTAAACATTCCTCCTTACATATATCAAATATCAAATTTCCTCTAAATACCTATTCTCCATATATCTGTCTCTATTATGAATATTCCATGTAAGAGACAAAAAAAGTGTTCCAAGTACACAAGAGCTTATAATTATCATAAAAAATGCTGTCCATCCATAATACTGTATGCTTTTGCCAATCACAATTCCTCCAAAGGTAGTTCCAAATAAATATCCAAATAATCCTGTAAATCCTCCTGCAGCCCCTGCTGCCTTTTTGGGTACCAAGTCTATAGCCGCAACTCCTATGAGAGTCACTGGAATATAAATCAAAAGTCCCGTAATAAAAAGTGCCATTATATCAACTACATAGTTTCCAGCAGGATTCATCCAGTAAATCATTACAGCCAGCATTACAAGAAGCATCGACATTGTGGAAACAGGTCCCCGTCTTCCTTTAAATGTTATATCACTTAATTTTCCTGCAAAAATGACTCCAGGTATTCCTGCATATTCATAGAAAAAATAAAACCAATTTGTAAGATTCTGTGACAGCCCCTTTACTGTAGTAAGGTATACAGCACACCAATCAAGTATACTGTATCTCACTATATATACAAATATATTTGCAAAGGCAAGACACCATAGATATTTATTATTGAGAATATATTTAAAAAGTATTTCCTTTACTGAAAGCTCCCTTTCCCTATTATCAACTTTGGCACAGCAGTAATAGTCGTTTTTATATTCTTCTATAGGAGGCAATCCACATGAAACAGGATCCTCCCTCATAAATATAAAACAAAATATTCCTATCAATATAGCAGTTACTGCTGGAAAATAGAATATACCCTTCCAGCTGCCAAATATAGCTATTCCAACTACGGTCAAAGGAGCAATAATTCCATTAGCCAGATTATGTGAGATATTCCACGTACACATTTTTGTACCCCTCTCCCCATCTGAAAACCAGTGGGAAAGAGTTTTTCCGCAGGCCGGCCATCCCATGCCCTGGAAATATCCATTTAAAAATATAAGAAACAGCATAAATTTGAAACTATCAGCAAGGGGAAGTAACATATTGACCACTGCAGATAGTATTATACCCACAGATAAAAAAACTCTGGGGCTGCTTTTGTCCGATACAATCCCCATTAAAAATTTACTTATGCCGTAACTTGCAGAGAGAACAGACATTAAAATCCCCACTTGTGCCGTATCAAACCCTTCCTGTAATAAATAAGGTGCTGCCAGAGGGAAATTTTTCCTCACAAAGTAATATCCTGCATAACCTATAAATATGCTTATCATAAGTTGTTTTCTAAGTTTTTCATATTTACAGAATGTACTTTCCTGTGTTTTAAAAGAAGATTTACGATTTAATTTCTTAAGCATGCTTATCATAATTTTTCTCCAATTGAATAATATATTATTGTATACAATAAGTCTTAACAATATTAACATTATTAACATTGTTAACACAATTAACATTATAGGATAGTTTTTCCTTATAGTCAATATATTTATGCATTCAAAGGCAATTTAATTATGAATTCACTGCCTTTGTTCAACTGACTCTTTAAATATATTTTCCCATTAAATTCATCGACTATATGCTTCACTATAGCAAGTCCAAGTCCTGTGCCGCCTTCAGACCGGCTTCTTGACTTCTCAACTCTGTAAAACCTCTCAAATATTCTCGGTATATCTTTTTCTGGAATTCCCACTCCATTATCCTTTATGCTTATATATGCAAATTTCTCCCTAGGCTCTGCCATTATCTTTATGTTCCCTCCACATTGCGTATATTTAAGAGCATTATCCAAAATATTTATTATCATCTGTCTGAACCAATCCCTGCTGCATAAATTAATTGAAAAATTTTTAACGGTTAAAATATCTATACTGATGTTTTTATTCATTGATCTATTTTTAAACATATACACTATTTCATCCAATTCCCTGTAGATATTTACCTTATCCATACTGGTATAATATTTTTTGCTTTCAAGCTTTGATAAAAGAAGTATATCATCTATCAACCTCTTTAATCTGTGCAGTTCACCATTTATTATATCTAAAAAACGGACTTGATTTTTATTATTACATCTATCATTCGAATTAACATTTTTAGACAGTGTCTGAGTAAAGCCCATTATGGTAGTAAGGGGAGTTTTAAGCTCATGGGAAGCATTTACAAAAAACTCGCTTCTAAGCTCCTCAAGTCTTTTTATCTCTGTAACATCTTCAAATACTATAATTATATTTTTACCATTTCTATTACAATTCAAATCATACTTTATCAAATTAGTAGTTACTTTAAAGATTTTTCCCTTAATCAGTGAAATTTCTCTCTGATTATATTTCCCTGTATCAAAAGTACATTTTATCATTTTCAAAAGTTCTTTTGAGTTTATAATATCTTTTAAATTTATTTTTCCCACGTTTGATTCCTTTATATTAAACATACTCTCTACAGTTGGATTTAAAAGCATTACATTCAATTTTTCATTCATTACCATTATACCGTGAACTATACTGTTTAATATAGAATTCAATTCTATATTCTTGTTATTCAATTCAACTATTGCACTATTTACACTCAAGGACATATTATTAAAACTTTCCGCAAGTTCCTGAAGCTCATCATTAGTATTTATCTTGACTCTGAATTTAAAGTTTCCCCTGGATATCTTTTTGGTAGCCATATTCAGTATATTTATAGGCTCCATCAAATTGTTCAAGAAAAAAAATCCAATTACAATCGCAATTATAGTGCCCATAAGTATTGATATCAAAATACAGCTTAAAAAGGCTCTGTTTAGATTATCAAATTCCTTTAGAGGTACAGAAAGCCTTATAATTATATTTTTACCCTGTATTTTCAAGGGCCTCACTGCCAGAAAAAAACTTTTTTGTTTTGTGTTTTCATCAATTCTTTCATTCACTGCAATATCATCATTAAAACAATTTTGTATTTCAAGTTTATCCATTTGATTTTTCCCAACCAGATTGACACCTGCCGAATCTGCAATTATATTGCCTTTTCCATCTAAAAACGTAACTTCGTTTCCTATCTGAGAAGAAAATTTTTTTGCTATTAAGTAATAATCTATGCTTTCCGCAGTGTCAGCATAACTCATCAGAGCACTTGTAATTAACTTTTCATTCACAATAAGTCTTTCTCTCATGTTTTTCATATAATAAGTTCTTAGAGAACTCAATGCCAGAGCTCCAGTTATTATTGAGCCAACCAAAAGCAGAATTATATATGTACCAAATAATTTTCTTTTCATAAATTCACCTACTTGATCATATAACCCAGTCCTCTAACGGTCTCTATATATTCAGGAAATTTGTCATTATCTTCCATCTTTTTCCTCAATTTTCTAATATGGACGTCCAAAGTTCTTGAATCATTCAATTTTGAGCATCCCCATACTTCTTTTATTATCATATCTCTCGAAACAATATTTCCCCTGTTTTTGGCAAGCATCTGCAGCAGTTTAAATTCTCTCAGGGTAAATTCTATTTTCCTGCCGTTTTTGGTCACTTCATATTTGTCATTGTCTATAATAATGTTCCCAATTTTTATTATATTTCTATTTTTTATATCATTTTCCGGTACTCTTCTGAGTACAGCATCTATCCTGGCCAGAAGCTCATTTACACTGAAAGGTTTTGTTATATAGTCGTCACCACCAAGTTTCAATCCTACAATCTTATCGTTTTCTTCTTTTCTTACAGTTAACATTATTATGGGGATCTTACTGGTAACCGGATTCTTTCTTATGCGTCTACATACTTCAAATCCATCAATTCCTGGAAGCATTATATCCAGAATTATTATATTTGGAAGTTCTTCCTCTGCAATTTTAACTGCATCCAAACCATTATAACAACATTTAACTTGAAATCTGTCTTCCAAATTGACTTTTATAAGTTCTGTAATATTAACCTCATCATCAACTATCAATGCTTTCTTCATATTTATCTCCCTCTAAAAACACAATTTTAAATATCAACTTCATTAATAAAATAAATTTAAACCCTATACCCCCTAAAATAAGGGCTATAGGGTTATCCAATATTCCCTATTACTATTTTAAATTTTGGAAATTATTTTGTCAAATACTTCAATGACACAAATTTTTAAGAATGTTATGCAATCTGATGTTTATGTTTTCAATACTTATCTCTTTTCAATCGCCACAAGTATCGGCGGACAATTGATCTGATTTTCAAAGGATATTTTGACTACATTATATTTTTTTTGATCCAGGGTTTTCACATAACTTTCCAGTGCACCCTTTTCAATCTTCCCCTGCTCGTGCCCATAGTACACTACTAAAATTACAACTCCATTTTGCTGAAGCAATTCAAGCGATTTTTCAACAGCAGCCAGTGTAGTTTCCGCCCTGGTGGTAATATCGTGATTCCCGCCGGGAAGATATCCCAAGTTAAAGATAATGAGTTTTACTTTTTCATGTATATATCTGTCCATGTTTTCATGTCCGTCATCTATAAGCTTCACCTGCTTCGACAAATTTCTCTCATCTATATTCTTTCTCGTAATGTCAACTGCCTCTCTCTGTATATCAAAGGCATACACTTTCCCCGAAGTACCTACAAGTTTCGCCAAAAGCACAGTATCAATGCCCTTTCCCATGGTGGCATCCACTGCAATATCTCCCTCGTCTAATTTTTTCATACATATATTTTTGGCAAGATCAACTGCATTAGTAAAATAGTTCTTAGTCATAGTCATCAACTTCCCTTATTTTATATGCTGTTAATAATTATACTATAAATTTTATCTAAAAAATCCAAAATTATACTTGCACAATTAATAAAATTATGGTGTAATTTACTTAAGGTTAAACAGGGAAATTTACTATTGAAGACAAAGAAAAAAGAAAAGTCGGAAGACCTGTTAAAAATCAATTAGAAGACGATAAGGAATATACTTACAGTATAATTTGGTTAAAAATAATGCAGTATTTAGGATTAAGTGAAGATATTTTTATAGACGGTGATGTATAAAGTATATGAACTCAATCATGAAAATATATATAAAAAGTATAAATTAATCTGCGAAATATAAGTTAAAATGTTAGTGTGGTGAATTATTTCATGAAGTTAGGTGAAAAAATTAGGAAATTGCGTAAAGAAAAAAAAATCAGTATTGCACAGCTTGCTGAAATGTCAAAATTAAGCACTGGGTTAATTAGTCAGATGGAAAGAGATCTAACAGTACCTTCTGTAGGATCACTTTGGGAGGTAGCAAAGGCATTAAATGTACATATAAATTACTTTTTCGATGAATATAATAATGATAATTTTATTATTAAAAGAGATGAGAGGAAAAAAATAATTTTGCCCAATTCAAATATTACTTATGAGCTTTTAAGTCCAAATACAAGACAAAAACTAGAAGTATTAATGGTAAATATCGAGCCAGGTATGTGCAGTTCTTATGAACAAATTTCTCACGAAGGCGAGGAATGTGGCTACATGATTAAAGGTATCATGAAAGTAAAATGGGGCTCTAAGGAATTTGTTATATCTGAAGGTGATAGCATTTACTATGATAGTACAACACCACATAGATTTGTTAATATCGGCAATGAAACTGCAATTTCTATTTGGTCGATGACACCCGCAAGTTATTAAAATCAAATAAAGTTAAATAGCCTCGGCTTAATACTCCATTAAGCTGAGGCTATTTAACTTTATTTTAATATTTTTATATTTCCAATTTAATTTTTTGAAAAAGAAAAAATAATTCAAAAAAATGAAATATTTTTGAAAAATAAAGAAGGATTTTTTTATATTAATGAAGAATATGTTATAAAACAGTATATTTATTTCAATATACTGAAAGTTATTATTTCAATATATTGAAATAATAACTTATAAAAAGAAGGGAGAGAAAAGCTTTTTAATATCTTAAATAAAATATTAGAGGAGTGAAAAAAATGTCAGAAAAAGCTAAAGAAGCTAATAAAAAACTAACTGTAATACCATTGGCATTAATGTGCGTTACATCAGTATTTATGTTTCCGAATATTCCTAGAGCATTTCTGCTTATGGGCTATGCAGCAATCCCATGGTATATATTAGCTGCAATAACATTTCTGGTTCCATTTGCATTTATGGTTGCAGAATATGGTGCCGCATTTAAAAAAGAAAAAGGTGGTATTTATTCATGGCTTGAAAAAGTTGTCGGTGCCAAATATGCATTTATTTCCATATTCATGTGGTATGTTGGCTGGCTAGTGTGGATAACGCTGACTTCTAATTCAATATGGGTTCATTTTTCAACTATGCTTTTGGGTAAAGACACAACTTCAAATTGGTCTTTCTTGGGATTAAATGCAACTCATACTTTGGGACTATTAACTATAGTATTTGTTTTTGCATTAACTTTTACGGCAACTAAAGGTTTAGACAAAATAATAAAAATAACTTCCCTAGGAGGTATTTCAGTAGCGTTTATCAATATAGTTGCTTATATTGGTGCGATAATAGTATTTATACTAAATCATGGGCATTTAGCTCAGGCTATTAATGCGCAGGCACTTGTTCATTCACCTAACCCTGGTTATCAATCAGTTGTATCAATAATATCTTTTATATCTTTTGCAATACTTGCTTATGCTGGTATTGAAGTAGTTGCAGGCGTTACAGACCAAACGGAGAATGCTGAAAAGAACTTCCCAAAAGGTGTTTTAATCGGTGCTGCCTTTATTGCAGTCTGCTATGCTCTGGGCATATTTGCAGTTGGCATATTTACCAGCTGGACTGGTGTATTAGGTGGAAAAGATGTAAATATGGTCAACGTAACAATTATTATTATGAATAACTTAGGCGTTGAAATAGGTAAAGGATTATCATTAAGTACGGCTGCTTCAATATCACTCGGTAACTGGTTAGGGCGATTTGTTGGATTATCATTATTTCTAACTTATCTTGGTGCTTTAGTTTCATACTCATATTCACCTATAAAGCAGTTGGTGGAAGGAACTCCAAAAGAATTATGGCCTGGAAACCTGTCACAGATTAAAGATGGTCTTCCTAAAAATGCCATGTGGATCCAATGCATTATTATTATCCTTTTCATATTATTTGTAAGTTTAGGAGGACAGGGAGCATCTGCTTTCTTTGACAAACTGGTACTGATGACTAATGTTGCTACTACATTGCCATATATATTCATCGCAGGTGCATTTGCTAAATTTAAGAAGAATGAAGAAATTGAGAAGCCATTTATAGTGTACAAAAATTATAAGAGTTCACTGATATGGACAATAATAGTAACAGCTACAGTTTTAATAGCTAATGTAGCAGTAATAATTAAACCTGCATTAACAAAAGGAGACTTTGCATCATCATTATGGATGATAGCCGGGCCTGCAATATTTGCAGTAGTTGCATTATTGATGTACGGAAGATATGAAAATATAATGAAAGGAAAAGGAAATTTACCTATATAATAAAGAAGATACAAAAGCATAATGTAAAATATATTTAACAGGAGGAAAATTTAAGTGAAAACATTTAAGGTATTTGATGCTCATTCTGACATACTAGCTGATGTTACTGATAAAAGAATGAAAGGCAAAAAAAACATATTGCGGAACTATCATATTGGTAGATTGCAAAAGGGCAATGTAAATGGCATATTATTGGCAGTTTGGATTGATCCTCCATATGTTAACAATCCTACTAAAAGAATGATGGACATTTTAGCAGCAACCTGTGAAGAAATAGGGGATATGAAAGATTGTGCAGCTGTTGCAGAAAATGCTCAGGATATTAGAAATATACAGGCCTCGGGGAAACTTGCTATTGTTTTAGGAATGGAAGGACTCAGCGGATTAAAAGGAAATGTTGATGTTTTAAGCATGCTTTACCGTTTAGGAATAAGACATGCTATGCTGACTTGGAATGAAGAAAATGAATTTGCTACAGGTGTTAAAAGTCCTAATAAAGAACGTGGAGTTACTAAAATCGGATTTGAAGCACTTACAAAGATGGAAAATTTAGGCATATTAATAGATACATCTCATGCAAATGAAAAAACTTTTTGGGACATATATGAAAAAACGACAAAACCTTTTATCGCTTCCCATTCTAACGTTTATAATATTTGTAATACAGAACGTAATTTAAAGGATGATCAAATTAAAGCAATTGCAGAGAGAAAAGGCGTGATTGGGATGAATTCATGGGCAGGTTTTATTGACAAACAAAAACCCTGTGTTGAAAAATTAGCAGATCATATAGACTACATTACAGATTTAGTCGGCATCGATTATATTAGCTTCGGATTCGATTTTTGTGATTTTCTAAATTCAGATGCAATGTCATTCAGTAAAAACGGTAATGGTGCAACACCTGGTCTAGAAGATGCATCTAAAATACCTAACTTAATAAACATTTTAATTAAAAGAGGTTATAAATCTGAAGATATAGAAAAGATAGCTTATAAAAACATAATGAGAGTATTGGAAGATGTATTAAATTAATTAGTAATAGGCTGTACCTAGATTTGTGTAAATCAAATCCAGGTACGTTATTTTTATGTATGTATAAGCTGAAATAATGTTTTTTTAATTTACAGACTTTTTTCACAGTCCTCTCCCATCCAGCTCTCTTGTTGTATTCTTTGTCCTACTTTCATCTATATATGCTCCTTTATATATGCTCCTTGACTTCGGCTTCGGGATTGAGTCTTACATCTTTTAAGGCCCACTTTTTAAATTCCTGATATCCGGTTCTGTCCACAATATATCCCACATGTTCTTTCCCACCGGGAGCATTTTTATCAATATAGTTTTCTATATAGTCATAGGTATTTAAAATTATCCTTACTATAATGTTTTCATCATCTATCCATTTGATGAATTCACGGCCGATTCTGGGATCCTTTTTGCCGGTTCTTCCCATTATAACCAGCTTGTAATATTTTTTACCACTTCTTGTCCATGCACCTGCCGGACATTTGCCCACACATTCCCCGCAGCCTATACACTTGCTGTCATCTCTCACCACTTTGAAATTTTCAAAGCTGAGGGCATCTGCAGACCTGAGCCTGCAGTTGCTGACACAGGACTTGCAGCCTATACACCTGTAGCTGTCATACTGCGGCTCCGTCATGCCTATGATCCCAAAATCATGCATCCTGGCCTTTATACAGTCATTAGGACACCCTGTAAGGGCAATCTTCACATGATAGTCATTGGGAAATATGGCCTTTTCTATTTTTTTTGCAAAAGAGGTGGTATCGTAATTTGCAAAAGGACACACCCTGCTGCCTATACAGGCGCAGACATTTCTCGTACCTGAAGCCTGATACCCTCCATTCACATTACTCTGATTTATTCCAAGCCCTTCAATAACAGGCTGTATGAGTTTATTTATCAGGGCTATGTTCTTCATGTCAATTCCGGGTATTTCAAACCCCTGCCTGGTTGTAATATGAATTGTACCATTTCCATATTCCTCTGAAATTTTTTGGAGCAGGGTAAAATACTCCGCCTTAATATGTCCTCCCGGCACTCTTATCCTTATGGCAGTTTTACCTCTTTCCTTGGTTACCCTGAATGCATTTTTTTTCAAGACTTTTGTATTGATGTCCATAACTTACCCTCCTTTTCTAATCCACCAGGTGTTTGGCCTTCACATAGTTAAATACCGGACCTTCCAGACATATATAGGTGTCATTCATCCTGCAGTGACCGCACTTTCCCAAACCGCAGCACATTTTTCTCTCATAGGAAACCCAAATATTTTCTTCACTGATTCCCTTCTTTAAAAATTCCTCTATGGTAAATTTCATCATCATCGGGGGACCGACTACAATAACCTGCGCCTGCTTTAAATTTTCAACGGGAAGATCCTCTATATATTTTGTAACAAGCCCTACATTTCCATGGTAATCTTCACCTGCTCTGTCCACAGTTAAAATCACATTGGCATTTTTACTCCACTTTTCTATATTGTCTCTGAACAAAATGTCCTCCGGAGACTTGAAACCCACAATCACATTGAGGTTTGTGACTTCATCCCTATTATAGGCAAAATAATCTATTATGCCTTTTACAGAGGCTGTACCCGTCCCTCCTGCAGCTACCACCAGTTCTCTGTGCTTATACAAATTCACATCAAAGCCATTTCCATAGGGGCCTCTCATGAAAAGCCTGTCTCCTTTGAAGAAACTGTGAATTATGTCTGTAACTCTGCCCACACGCCTTATGGTGAGATCTACATAGTCCTTTCCTATTTCACATACGGATATAGGTGCCTCCCCATATTTGGGAATTGAAACTTCAAAGAACTGTCCAGGCCTTACTTCCCCTGAAAACTCCATTCTAAAGGTGTAGTCAATATCAGTGTGCTTTTTTATATCAATTATTCTGCTTGCCTCTGGCAAATACATATTTTCCATTTATATCACCTCACTGCATCATTTAATTTATTCACACAATTTGAAAAAGATATATATTCGGGACATACATCATCACATCTTCCGCACCCTACACACATGTTATATCCAAATCTCTTTTTAAAATCATAGACCTTGTGCATTACCTTGAACCTCATTCTATCACCCTTGTCCTGCCTGAAGCTGTGCCCTCCGGCTATATCCGTATATCCGTCTACCTGACAGGATGCCCATACTCTCCTTCTTTCACCCGTGTTTTTATTATCCCTGTAAAAAATATCCTGCATGGAAAAACACGTACAGGTTCCGCACACCAGGTTGCACCTTCCACAGGCAATGCATCTCCTAGAATATTCCTTCCACATAGAATTGTTGAAAATACTTTCATCTATATTTTCAGGAATATTCACTTTTACCTCATTGGATTTTACAAAACAGGGGTTTACATCACACTGCTTTACGTCCTTAAAATAGCCTTCAAAACTCTTGTCTCTGCATTCTATAAAGACTTTGTCATCTCTACATCTCACAAATAGATCATATTCCCGGGTGGTATTGCACCCCATGCTGCAGCAAAAACAATTCTCAAAGCTGTGTTCACATTCCATAAGCACAAATTTAACTTTATCCCGCAGCTTTTTATAATAGACATCCTCGGAACCATTTCTCAAATAAATTTCATCAATCCTCTTTATGGCATGAATGTCACAGCTCCTTAAAAAAATCAGTATTTTCTTGTCATCTGTACCGGGCTCTTTTACAGAATCTTCAGTGAAATAAAATAATGTCTGGGTAATCGGGAGCAGTACTTCCTTAGGCGAAAAGTCAGACTTGGCATTAAATTCTATTTCTTCAATGGTATTCACCTGCCCGTATCTTACTGAATCCGTATCAGAAAACCTTCCCCTGCCCTTCAGTTTCACTGGAGCATATACTCTGCAGTTTTCTCGTAATTTCCTCAAGAAACAGTTAAATCCTTCGGTATCAGTTACAAAACCCATTTCTCATTTTCCTCCTTAAAATATTGATACAAAGATTGCCATATATTTAACATAGCATAAATACAAAAAATAAAGCGTGATATAAATCACGCTTCAGTAAAAAACTGTGTTTGCATTAAACGTTACAAACACAGTTTTGGTTTCTCCTTATTTTATATTGTGAAATCTCATCAGCAGGCTAAATTCCCCTAAAATATACAGACAGGGCTTCCGGATCTACAACTACTATCCTTTTATTTTGAAATTTGATCATTCCCTTTTTCTTAAAACCATTCATACATCTTGAGACAGTCTCCCTGGTACTGCCAAGCATATCTGCCAGATAGGTTATACTTATATTCAAGTCAATAAGCGTACCTTCTCCAGTTTTCACACCATAATCCCTGGATAATTTCCACAGTTTGGCTGCCAACTTTTTATCCATTCTCAAGGGCACCGTATTTTTCAGCTGCCTGTAAAGTCTCCTTATTTTTTTAGCCATGGAATTCATTATAATACAGGTAAGAGCAAAATCACCTGCCATGAGCTCCATCAGATCCGATTTTAAGAAATACAGGATGCAGCTATCTTCAAAGGCCTGACAGCTTATGGATGCAGGCAGATTTTCAAAGGCGACCTCATTTATAAAGTCCCCATCATTTAAAATATAGATAATTCTTTTCTGTCCTTCCTCCGATATCCTGTACATGGTTACCTTGCCTTTCAAAATAAGGTAAATTTTATCCACTTTGTCTTTTTCATAAAATAATACTTTGCCCTTGGGCAGCTTTTTTTTGAAAGCTTTCTCCCTGAGCAGTTTCAATGTAACTTTATCTATATTTCTAAACATGGACAATTTATTAAAATCACGGTCACCAGCTTCAATCATAATTACACCCCTTTTACCTACTCCATTTTACCACAGGTTTCCGGGCTGCTTTAACCTCGTCCAGCCTCTTAATATCGGTGGTATTAGGCGCAGATTTAACTATATCCCGATTTTTCTCCGCTTCCTCTGCAATTTTTATCATATCCTCTATAAATCCATCCAGAGTCTCCTTTTTCTCATTTTCCGTGGGCTCTATCATCATGGCCTCTTTTACAATAAGGGGAAAATATATAGTAGGCGGATGATATCCGTAGTCTAAAAGTCTTTTTGCCACATCGAGAGTGGTGACGCCATTTTCATCATTTTTCAGTCCTCCAAGTACACATTCATGCTTGCAGACACCTTCCATTGGAACATTGTAGTGTTCTTTAAGGCTTTCCTTTATATAATTTGCATTGAGCACTGCATCTTCACTGACCTCTCTAAGTCCCTCCGCACCCATGCTCAGTATATAGGAAAAAGCTCTTACCATCACCCCGAAATTTCCGTAAAAACTTCTGACTTTTCCTATGGAGCAAGGTCTGTCATAGTCAAGATAATACCTGTCATTTTTCCTGGCAACTATGGGCACAGGCAAAAACTGTGACAGTTCTTTTTTAGTTCCTATAGGACCGCTTCCAGGTCCTCCGCCTCCATGGGGTGTTGAAAATGTCTTGTGAAGATTCATATGGCACACGTCAAATCCCATGTCTCCGGGTCTTGTCTTTCCCATATTGGCATTCATGTTGGCACCATCATAGTAAAGCAACCCTCCTGCAGCATGCACAAGCTCTGCTATTTTAAGTATATTTTTTTCAAATATCCCCAGAGTATTTGGGTTGGTTAACATAAGCCCGGCCACTTCATCATCCAGTAGGGATTTTAAGGACTCAATATCCACAGTTCCATCTTCAGCAGACTTCACTTCTACCACTTCAAATCCGGCACAGGCAGCTGAGGCTGGATTTGTTCCATGGGCAGAATCAGGTACGATTATCTTCTTTCTTTTAAAATCTTCTCTTTTTTCATGGTAGGCCTTTATGATCATAAGCCCCGAAATTTCACCATGGGCTCCTGCTGCAGGCTGCAGTGACACTGTATCAAAGCCTGTTATTTCAGCAAGCTTTTCACTTAACTCATACATGAGCTTTAAAGCTCCCTGGGCTGTTTCCTCCGGCTGATAGGGGTGAAGCTCAGTAAATCCTGTTAAACCTGCCATATCTTCATTGATCTTGGGGTTGTATTTCATGGTGCAGGAGCCAAGAGGATAAAATCCTGTATCCACGCCAAAATTTTTATTGGAAATCAGCGTAAAATGCCTTACCACATCCACCTCACTTACTTCAGGAAGCTCCGGCTCCTCTCTGCTTATAAATTTTTCCGGCAGCAATTTACAGATATCCTCCTCCGGTACATCGCACTGTGGAAGAGAATAGGCCCTTCTGCCCTTTTTAGAAAGTTCAAAAATAAGCTTGTTGTATTCACTTATCATCTTATATCCCCTCCAATACAGAAACTAATTCGTCAATTTCAGGTTTTGTTCTTTTCTCAGTGACGCATAAGAGCATGGAGTTTTTATAAGATGGATATGCTCTCTCCACATCATATCCACCCAGAATATTGTTCTGCAGCAGCGTTTTATTTACTTTTTCCACTGAATTCTTGGATTGAACCACAAACTCATTAAAAAATGGTCTATCAAACAACGACTTATACTTTCCACTTTCAACAAGCTCGCTAAAAGCATAGTGAGATTTTTGCACATTTTGGAGTGCCACTTCCCTTATCCCCTTTTTACCAAGAGTAGTCAAATAGATGAGTGCAGTCAGGGCATTGAGTGCTTCATTGGAACAAATATTTGAAGAAGCTTTTTCTCTTCTTATATGCTGTTCCCTTGCCTGAAGTGTAAGTACAAAACCTCTTTTTCCTTCCTTGTCTGTAGTTTCACCTACAATTCTTCCCGGAATTTTTCTAAGATATTTTTTCCTGGTAGTCAGAAATCCGAAATAAGGTCCTCCGTAATTCATTCTGTTTCCAAGAGACTGCCCTTCTCCTACGGCTATATCTGCACCACATTCTCCAGGACTTTTTAAAATTCCAAGGGATATTGGATTACAGTATACTATCAGAAGAGATCTGTTTTTATGAACATATTTTTCTATGTCCTCAAGTTCCTCTATTATCCCCAAAAAATTCGGCGTCTGAATTATTACCGCTGCAGTATCCCTGTCCAATACAGACTTAAGTTTCTCCACATCTGTAACTCCCTCTGCTTCATCTATTTCCACCAATTCTAAATCCTTAAATCTTAAATAGGTTTCAAGCACCCTCCTGACCTCAGGGTGGAGAGTTTTGGATACGACTATCTTTTTACGCCTTGCAGCGTTTGCAGCCATCTGTGCGGCTTCAACACAGGCAGTGGCCCCATCATACATTGAGGCATTGGAAACATCCATACCCGTTAAATCAGCCATAACTGTCTGATATTCAAATATGGCCTGCAGTGTACCCTGGCTTATTTCAGCCTGATAAGGAGTATATGCAGTATAAAATTCTGATCTGGATATTATATGCTTTATTATAGAAGGCACATAGTGATCATAGGCACCTGCACCTAAAAAACAAGTCAGCTCCTCACAGCTTTTATTTAACCCTGCAATACCTTCTATATAGGATTTAACCTGAAGCTCAGACATTCCGTCATTTATATTCAATTTTCTATTTAGACGTATACATTCCGGTATATCAGAAAACAGGTCGTCTATTTTACTTACCCCTATTTTCTTTAACATAGCCTGCTTATCTTCATCTGTTAACGGCAAATAAGGATGCATGGTATCACTCCCCGTCACATAATTTTTCATAGTTTTCAGCATCTAAAAGTTCCTTGAGTTGCGAATTATCTGATAATTCAACGGAAATTATCCAGTTTTTATAAGAGTCCTGGTTTATATATTCAGGATTGTCTGCAAGTTCTTCATTTACTTCCAACACTTTACCTGACACAGGTATATAAAGATCCGATGCTGCTTTTACAGATTCCACCGCTCCAAAAACTTCACCTTTTTCAAATTCAGAGCCCACTTCCGGCAAATCCACAAACACAATGTCTCCCAGGGAGTCCTGGGCAAAATCAGTGATTCCCACATAGGCCTTGTTTCCGTCTGCCTTTATCCATTCATGATCCTTAGTATAAAGCGCTTCCTTTAAAATCTTCATTTAAAGTTCCTCCCTATTATTTTTTATAATTTTTTTTATAAAATTTTTTGTCCACAACCTCCGCTTTAAGAAGCTTTCCTCTCACTTTGACAAAAATTTCAGTTCCAAGTTTGGAATACTTGGAGTTTATAAGGGCAAGCCCTATATTTTTTCCCAAGGAGGGAGATCTGTATCCCGTGGTCACTTCGCCTATTTTTTTGTATCCTGCAAGAACTTCATATCCATGCCTCGGAATACCTCTGTCTTTCATTTCAAATCCAATTATCTTTCTGGCAGGGCCTTCTTTTTTCTGCTTTAAAAGAGCTTCTTTTCCTATAAAATTTTTTTTATCCAGTTTCACAAAAAATCCCAGTCCAGCTTCAAGAGGGGTGATGGAATCCGAAAGTTCATTCCCATAAAGAGGAAGATTTACCTCAAATCTCAGTGTATCTCTTGCACCAAGGCCTATTGGTTTTATACCCTCTTTCCTTCCGGCTTCAAGTATTCTGTTCCACAAATATTCTGCATTTTCAACAGAAGAATAAATTTCAAAACCATCTTCTCCCGTATATCCAGTTCTGGATATCATACATTTTTTCCCACAAACAGGCATATCTCTTCTGCAAAAGAAAAATTTAATTTCCCCCAGATTCACATCTGTAAGCTTTTGAAGTATGTTTTGAGCTTCAGGTCCCTGAATGGCCAACTGTATAACAGAAGAAGATATATTCTCGATATCAACGTCAAAGCCACCCTTGTTGTCAAGCATCCAGCTGATGTCTTTTTCGATATTTGCAGCATTTATGACCAGGAAAAAATGTTCATCATCAAACTTGTAAACTATAATATCATCCACAACACCGCCATCTGGATAACACATAGGAGTGTACAGTATCTGATTGTCTTCAAGTACAGCTGCGTCATTGGTAATTAAATTCTGGACAAAGTTCAGTGCATCTTTCCCCCTTATATCGGCTTCACCCATATGTGAAACATCAAACAACCCCGCCTTTTCTCTCACTGCCCTGTGCTCAGGTATTATACCTTCAAATTGTACCGGCATAGACCATCCCGCAAAGTCTATCATTTTTGCTCCATATTTTCCATAGGAATTAAACAGTGCAGTTTTTTTCAATCCTTCCACGACAAAACCTCCTATTATATTTTTATACAACAAAAAAGGACATGAAGAACAATTTGTCCACATATCCCTCTGTTTACTTACCTGAGAGTTTCGAGCAGAACATCTTTCACCTTCGGTACTGTTTTAAATACAGATTTTCCAGAGTTTTGTCCTACAGCGCTATTTTTACCTGAAAGTTTTTGATATAACTGTGAAAATATATCATTGCCCCGTCGGTTAACAGATGTTATCTCACGCTATAATCATCCAAGATAATTTTTTCTTATATATAATATAAATTTTCATTATACATTAATAATACATCCTAAAAGATATATTTTCAATAAAAACATATCCTACTTTTACTTATTTTTAATAATTTTTTCTATTTCTTTCAAATCTTTCATTACCCAGGCTTCTGTGATATTTGAAAGTTCAATCCAGAATCCAATTTTAGCATTGGAATTGACGCAATTTCTCCAGGCCGGAACCCATTTGCACAAATGTTCTTTTAGGAACTTTTCCATTGATGCCAAAATTTTTAATACCTTCTGAAAATCATCATATGTTTTAATACTGCAGAGCCTTGCCATAAAAGACAGTTCAAAGGCAAGATGATCTGCCGCCTCCCTGGGATTTACCTCTAAACCAAATTGATGATAGAACTCCCTTACGGAAAGCTCCGATTTTCCAAAAATAAGCCTATCCCTGCTCTCATATACGGATTCCCAGGGAGGTGCCAAAATACGTCCCGGCCCAACAAACAATCTCTGGTAATCTTCCCATAACTCTTTTTCATATCCAGGATTAAATTTATTACCACCCATCTCGCCTGATATTACCTTGGCTTTATCAGATAAGTCAATATCATCTTCATATTCGGAAAGCTTTTCCAGTAAATCAGTTTCTTTTAAAATTTTCAAACCTCTGCTCAAATTATCTCTATAAAAAAGAGCCAGCGTAGAATATACAGCTTCTCTTTCCATAAACCACAATTTTATACTGTCCATTATAAAAAATTCTCCTTATTTTTTTAAAGCATCTCTATGGGGAGTGATTACTAAAGCGGGCTTTGTAGCATTTCCTTCAGGCATTCCCCGTACTTTACATATATTCCCATATCTTGCTTTAAGAAAATTCAGATCTCCATAATTCAAAACCCGCATGGGGCAGGCAGCTACACAGACAGGGGGTTTACCTTTGTCTATCAAATCCATGCAGAAATCACATTTTTTAACTTTTTTAGTGCTGGAGTCATATTGAGGTGCTTTATATGGACATGCCTTAATACAACTGCGGCACCCTATGCACAGATCTTCACAAATATATACAATTCCATCTTTTTTTCTCTTTTTAATCGCCTTCACAGGACATGCCTTTACACAGGCAGGATCAATACAGTGATTGCAGCTTATTGAAATCCAGAAAGCATATACCTTTGGTATAACTGCTCTTCCCCTTTTTATGTAACTGCCGCCAGACACCTCATACACATTTCTGAAATTCTGACCTGCTTCCAGATTGTTTTTATCTTTGCAGGCTATTTTGCAGGTATTACATCCTGTACAATTTTTTTGTTCAAAATAAAATGCCAGCTGTGTGCACATCTTGTTAAATCTCCTTCCCTCAATCCACTTTTTCTATTTCAACCAGGCTTGTATGGGATGGGTTCCCAAAAGCCAGAGGCGTTGGCTTATACTTGGTTAAAACATTTATACACCCTCTCCTGTCAATTCCCTTTTCATCCGGAGTCCACCAGCCTCCCTGGGGTATGGAAGCAACTCCCGGCATAATTCTGCTGGTAATTTTTACAGGTAAAATCATAACACCTCTGTCATTGTATACTTTGACCATATCCCCATCCTCAATGCCCCTTGATTTGGCATCTTCACAATTTACAAAAATCTTTTGTGGATCCACCTCCTCCATCCAGCTGTCATTGTCAAAGGTGGAATGAACCCTTCTTTTAGAATGATGGCCTATACACTGTATAGGATACTTTCCTATGAGAAAATCTTCCGGTCCCTCCCAGGCAGAAATATATTTGGGAACTGCCGGAATTTCTCTGTGATTGTCCATTTCCCACAATCTAGGTGAAAATATCTCTATTTTGCCGGAGGGCGTTGGAAAGGGATTAGCTGCAGGCTCCTCAATTTGCTTTTTAAAAGCAATGCTGGGCTTTTCATAAATCCACCGGTATACCCCTTTTTTCTTGAATTCTTCACAACTGGGAAAGCCAGGGTTTTTCTCGGCTGTTTTTTCAACAAGATATTCTATCCATTCATCAAGTGACTTTCCTTCCGTAAATTTATCTAAAAGTCCAAACCTTTTAGATAAATCACTTATCCAGTCATATCCATTTCTGCATTGAAAAACAGTATCCACGGCCTTGTTCATAAACAGCACATAATCACCAAATCCCCAGGGTGTGACTATGTCTTCTCTTTCCAGCATATCGTCTGAAGGCAGTATTATATCTGAAAGCCTGGCACTTGCAGTCAGGAAATGATCACTTGTCACAATAAATTTTACCAGATCTTTGTTTTTCAGAAGCGCTGCGGCAGCATTTGAATCCGTATGTTGATTTACAAGACAGTTTCCACCTAAATTGAATATGAATTTTATACTTGAGGACAACTTCTCTGTTCCCTTGACGCTTAAATTGGCTCCCATTCCCTTCCCTCTCACTATGGCATCAGGCCAGCTGAACATGGAAATTTTACTTTTATTGGGATTGTAGTGAGGAATTGACGCCACATATGCTTCTCTCACCGGATATCCTGTTCCAGACGCCCAGCCTCCACTAATACCTATATTGCCTGTCATGGCAGCTAAAACAGTTCCCCCTCTAACCACCTGTTCTCCGTAAGCATGTCTTTGAGGTCCGAATCCCTGTATCAGTGCTCCGGGTTTATCCAAGGCATACTCTTTTGCCAGTCTGACTATAGTTTCTTTTGGTATCCCTGTAATAGCCTCTGCCCAGACAGGAGTTTTAGGTATCCTATCACTGCATTCCCCAAGGACATAGCTTTTATAGGAATTTCCATAGGGAATGCCCGGCGGCATATGATTTTCATCAAAGCCAATACAGTACTTATCCAGGAAATGCTGATCCTGCAAATTTTCAGTAATCATAACATAGGCCATTGCATCAAGCAGTGCATTATCCGTAGTAGGTCTAATTGGAATCCATTCATCTGCAAGGGCAATTGCTGTATTTGAATAAATCGGGTCAATACTTATTATCCTGACTCCTGCATTTTTTGCCATCTTAAGATAATAGGCGGTATTTGTACCATGTATGGTATCTGCCGGATTAAATCCAAGGAGGATTATAAGCTTCGAATTCACCCAGTCTTCCCTGCTGTTTCCCGTATATATTGTGCCAAAAGTATAGGGAGTAGCTGCCTGAGTACAAGCCGTACTATAGGTTCCATAATAGGACAGATACCCTCCATACATTCCAAGGAGCCGCTTCATCCACACATTCTCCGAAAGCCTGCCTTCATTTCCGGTGGCATATTGGACATATATTGAGTCAGGTCCATACTCATGCATAATTCTTTTTAAATTATCTGCAATATAATCCAATGCTTCATCCCAGCTTATGGGCTCAAACCTGCCTTCTCCACGTTTTCCCCTGCGTTTCATAGGATATTTCAATCTATCACAATTGTACATGTGGTTGCGATAAGCTCGGCATCTCAAACACCCTCTCAGCTGTGGAGTCTTTTCAGTATCCGGAATATCGTCTTCGGTGGATATCCTGGCAATTCTATTCTTTTTTACATGGACTTTTATAATACACCTTCCACCACAATTATGAGAACTGGAGGTAGGAATGATCTTTTCCTCTTTATCCAGATCCCCTTCAGAGTTGAAGGAATAAAAGCCATCTTCACCAGCCAATTTTCCTATCAGTTTCAAGTTTTTTTCTTTTATACCCAACATTTTTACTTTTTCTTTCATCATAATAGACTTCCTTCTATTACTTATAAGTTGCGAGTATGTTGCTGTATATATCCTCCGCCAAGGTCAATCCTCCATCGTACCCAATATAGCCTCTGTTTAATACCAACCTATGCATAACCGGAAGAGATATATTTATCCAGAATCCATTTAACTCTGAAGCTATGTCTTTATCCCAGGAACTTCCCAAAATCAGAGGCTTATAATTGCCATGGGGGTATTTTCTCAATCTCTCATGTATTTTACCTCCGTCTATTTCAAATACAACCTTGGATGAAACAGATTCAGACAAGTGCTCAAATTCATTTTCTATTTCACCTCTATATTCTTCCGGAGTATCATCTGTAATATACTGCTCTCCCGGGACAATTCCAAGCTCATTTACTAGAAACTTGCTTATTCCCAGCGTATAAAAAGAATCCGTTATATTAAAAAATCTATCTGCCATATCATATCTAAATTCTATAAAAAAGTCCAGTGATCTTTCAATATAATAATAAAATCTCTTTTCCTCTCCACTTATAAATTCCTCAACCTTCTTTTTATCCAGCTGAGCAAATTCTGCAACAGTTCTCAAAAATTTGCTGGTTTCTCTTGCTCCTATTGGAAGCACAGGATAATGCAGATAAGGGGTACCGTATTTTTCCTCTAGGTGTTTTGCAATATTCAGCCCCACCCAGGGTGAAAGAACCAGATTAAATTGAGCATCGGGAATTGTCTTCCATTCATCCACTCCATTCGACTCTGTGCCAAAAAGTATATTTACTTCAAGACCTATTCCCTGAAGTAATTTTTTTATTTCCATTAAATTACCTGTCCAGAATGAGTCCTGATAGGGCAATACAGACCAAACATTTACAAGTCCTTTTTTTACCTGTGCTTTTTTTTCACCTACAAATTGATCAATAATAGCCTTAATCACTATTTCATGTCCTTTAAAATTACTTCCCTTAAATCCACCCGTTTCAGCATAAACTATTGGAATTCCCCTATCTTTATATTCGCTTACCACCTGACCTACATCATCTCCTATTATATCGGAAGTACATCCTGTTAAAACCACAAATAGATCGCCCTTTAAAACTTTTAAAGACCCATCTATTACTTGCCTCAACCTATTTTCTCCTCCAAACACAACTTCTCTTTCTGTGGTATTGGTACATGGGACGGAACTTCCTCCGGAATAGCCTATGCCCTGATACCCAGATGCAACACTCAGTCCATCGTGAAGTTTAATTCCACAACCTGGACCAGAGTGTATTATAGGAATAGCTTTCTTGATAGCCAGTACGGACTGCTCTGCTCCAAGTGCACAGTAATGTCTTGGCTGTTCCACTATATTAACCGTTTTTGCCATTATTACCACCTCCCAGAAAATTATAAGGATCCTGATTCATCCACCAATCAGTATATGGAAGTTCACAATGACTGGCAATACTGCTTACAAACTCTTTAGTGGCAAGTACATCAATTATCTTATTGCCATAGTTTATGAGCCCTTCATATCCCAGTCCAAACTGCTCATCACCCATTAAAAACGTAGGTATACCAAGCTTTGGCCCCCATGAAGACATTCCACCGTGTCTTGCTACCAAAAGATCTGGTTTTAATCTGTTAAGTATATTCACCAGTTCAAAAGGCTGTTTATTACAGATATCAAAATTTGGAATATCTCCATAATTTTTCACTACATGACCTAAACTATCACTTTTGGAACTCCTATCGTCATAACAGGGATCATGATGAAATACAGCTGCTCCCACTACATCCATGTGAAGATCCTTCAAAAGGGCTATTAGACTGTGTCCATGAGCTGCTCCTGCAGTTACATACACTCTTTTGCCCTCCAATTTATTCCTAAGTCTTTCAAGGTCTTGAGCAATTTTATCTTTCTCGGACTTTATAAGTTTCTCCACTTTTCTTTCCCTTCCAGTAGCTTTTCCAAGCTCTCTAAACCATATATCCGTACCATCTATCCCATAAGGAGGCGGCGATTTGATCTCTGTTACACCGTATTCCTGCTCCAGGCCAGCAGCCAAATATGTCCCAAGTGTGGGACATATTTGAACAGTAGCTGCAGCTTCAGATATGCTTTCCAGTTTATCTATAGTTGAAAAAGGGACAATGTAATTTGGTTTCAATCCTATGCGGCCAAATAAATCGGTGAATATATCACTTCCCCAAAAATTAATTACATTTATAACATCATTTCTTTTTTTAACAGGTGGTTTGACAATTTTCCTCAAAATACCATGATATGCAGCATCAAAACCTGTTGTCCAAATCTTTGATCTAAATCCTTCACAGGATATATATACCACGGGTATTTTCAGTTCTTCCTGTAATTTATCAGTCACTCCCTCTACATCATCTCCGATGATTCCGGAAGCACAGGATGTAGTTACAAAAATTGCCCTGGGATTAAATCTTTTACAAGCTTCCCGTATAGTTTTCTCCAATTTAAAAATACCACCATAAATCATATCTTTTTCCTGTAAATTGGTATTTAACAATCTGGCATTTCTAAGTGGCATATTCCTCTTTACCTGTCCTACCCTGTTTGTAAAATTATAATCCTGAAAATCAGCAGAGCATCCTATAGGTGCGTGGTTTATCACCACTGCATCCTGTATCATAGCCAGCTGGCACAGTGCATTTCCTGAACTGCACCCAAGGCACTGGCTAAAACTTCTTCTTCTATCACATAATTTGCCACCTTTAGAAGCCCTGCATAATTCTTTAGCATTTCCAGCAAATCCTGTAATTGAACCCAATCTGGATTCTCTTATCTCCACTTCTGGAGATTTTATATTAACACTCAATACTCATACCTCCATCTTAAAAAGCCGGTACTACTGCAACTCCATATTTTTTCTTTATAAAATTCCTTACATCATCTGAATTAAGTGCCTTTACTATGGCTTTTATTTCCTTTTTATTTTCATCACCCTTTCTCACAACGATTAAATTTGCATAAGGCGATTTACTATCTTCCCTAAATAATGCCTTATTGGGATCCAATTTTGCTTCAAGTACTAAATTTGTATTTATTATAGAACCATCTACATCAGGCAGTACTCTAGGAAGCTGCGCCGCATCCACTTCAACAAACTGCAGGTTCTTTGAATTTTCAACAATATCTGAAGGCGTAGCACTATAGTTAGCTATTCCTGATTTTAATTTAATCAGACCCTGCTCCTGAAGAAGCTCCAGTGCCCTGTACTCATTGGATGGATTATTAGGTATGGCAATTTTAGCACCATTTTTAAGTTCGCTTTTGGATTTAATTTTATCAGAATAAAAACCTATTGGTTCCACATGAACTTTTCCAGCTACAGCAAAATCATACCCTTTTTCCTTGGCTACAGACTCTAGATAGGGCAAATGCTGAAAATAATTTGCATCTATCTGATTTTCCTGCAGAGCTGGATTCAACTGATCCTCATCATCCAGTACCACTACTTGTAAGTCAATTCCCTCTTTTGCAAGTGTCGGCTTTATATGATTCAATATTTCTGCATGGGGCACTGCTGCTGCACCTATCTTTACTGTAACGCTTTTGTCCTTGCTGCTCCCGCTGCCTGTACTATTTGAGCTACCTCCATTACCACAGCCTGAAAGCAGTCCTACAGCTATTGCCAGTACTAATGATATTACACTTTTCTTTTTCATATTAATTCATCTCCCTTAAAAAAATCAATCAAATTTATACCTTTTTTTATTTACATATCTAGAAATATGGTCTCCTGAAAACTGTATGAACTGCACAAGACATATAAGCAGTACAACAGTAGCTACCATAATATCTTTACGAAATCTTTCGTATCCAAAACGTATTGCCAGACTTCCAAGCCCTCCTGCTCCTATAGCTCCAGCTACAGCGGTAAATTCAATAATGGATATCATGGAAATTGTAATTCCTCTTATAAGGGAAGGCAGTGCCTCTGGTATTAGAACTTTCAATATGATCTGAAAAGGTTTTGCTCCCACAGCAAGAGCCGCTTCAATCTTCCCCCATTCCACTTCTTCTATGGATGTCTCAATAATTCTTGCCAAAAAAGGTGCTATTCCTATGGATATTGGGACAATCGCTGCTTTCATTCCCAGTGTGGTCCCAACAATCAATCTGGCCAGCGGCAATAAAACTACAATCAGTATTATAGATGGAAGGGATCTTATGGCATTTACTATAGTGGCCAGCACCCTATTCAATTTTTCATGTTCCAAAATATGTCCTTTTTTAGTAACCACCAATATAATTCCAAGTGGCATACCTATGAGAAGCGCTATACAGCCTGTTATAATCACCATTTCTATAGTTTCTGACAGTCCTTTTAAAATCAGCATCTTAAAATCATCAGTCATATTACTTCACCTCCATGACAATCAGAATTTATATTGAAATTTCTCATTATTTTTACAAACTTTTTAGCAGTATCACTTTTAGGATTTAAAAATATTGAATTTGTACTTCCCACTTCTACAATTCTTCCTTCTTCAATCACTGCCATATTATTGCATATATATTTAACAACATCCAACTCGTGTGTTATAAGCAGAATGGTTAAATTGAGTTTTCTATTTATATCTCTTAAAAGTTCTAATATAGAATAAGTAGTCTGTGGATCAAGGGCAGAAGTGGCCTCGTCACTTAAAAGTACATCTGGCTCATTGGCAAGTGCCCGGGCTATTCCAACCCTCTGTTTTTGACCACCGCTCAACTGAGCAGGATAATAATCAACTTTGTCACTTAAATCCACTAGATTCAGTATTTCATGCACCCTTTCCTTCATTTTTCCCTCAGGATAGCCTGATATTTTAAGTGGAAAGGCTACATTTTTATATACAGTCATTGAGTCAAACAAATTAAAGTCCTGAAATATTATTCCTATTTTTTTTCTGGCTTCTCTGAGCTCATCCTTATTCATGGAAGTTATATTTTTGTCTCCAATTATAACAGTTCCCGAAGTAGGTTCTTCAAGTCTGTTGAGACAGCGTATCATGGTAGATTTGCCGGCCCCACTAAACCCTATTATTCCAAAAATATCTCCCCTTTCAACTTCCAGATTTATATCTGTTAACACCTGAATATCTCCCTTTGGAGTATTAAATGTCTTGCTTAAATTCCTCACACTTATCATATAATTGACTCTCCCCCTTTCTTTCAGAATTCAACAGCCAAATACATATAGGACAAAAAAAGAGACTAAATTCTATAAAACAAAATTTAGTCTCCAGTTTTTCTGGTCAACTTTTAAAAATTATTTTAATTTAACTAATAAAATAAACCCAGGGAAAGTTCCTGAGTTTTTCTCAATGAATTCCCTCATTTTTCAGCTACATGCTGTAGGAATTAGCACCATTGTATTGATCAATACTGGTTGCCGGACTTCATAGGGCCTTTCCCTCCGTCTCTCTTAATAAGTTCATTTATCATTTGAAATTATATTACATAGTATATCAATAATATTAAATACTGTCAATACATTTTTGATCATACCTCACGGAAAAAGCATGAACCCATCTCTTTCCAAAATTCTCTTGCAAGAATTTTTTAAAAAATGCCTTTGCAGCATTTATATATGAGATATGCCTTATTTTCCCTGAAATGCACTCTGGTATTACTGTGAAATGGTGTAAGAAGCAGCCAGAGCCTAGATCTTTACTCCTTTTGACACCTCCTTTTACAGTTTCATAGGGAATTAATTTACTTCAAATTTTCGGCAGTACACTTAATTTTACAAAATGATACGTATATACTATTACTTTGTAAAAATAAGTTCCTTTAAAAATTACTTAATTATACATTCACTTACAGTACTTCGATATCAATCTGGAAGCGGTACTTTGTGAAATATTTAAATACTTGGCTACTTTATAGGAACTTTTATATATTTTTTTTGCTCTTCTTACAATCTCCGCTTTATAATTCTCCACAATTTCACTCAAATCATACATCTCATTTGGTATAGAATTAGCTAGTTTTATAATATGTGAATTAGTATTTTCCATCTTAATTTTTGACGACTCCATAATATTCCCCGGTAAATCTTCTAAGTCTTCTCTAGAAATTATATAATCGGGAAAAGGTGAACTTATTACCAGTATCTCTAAAAAATGCTCAAGTTCTCTTATATTCCCAGGCCAGTAATAATTATTAAGTACTATTCTCGAATATTCAGATAATTTAATCTTGGTATCATATTTGTTATTAAATAAATTTAAATAATAGCCCAACAGTACATCTATATCCTCTTTTCTCTCTCTGAGAGGTGGAATTCTTATTACTCCCAAAGCCAATCTATAATAAAGATCCTCTCTGAACTTGCCTTGTCTTACTAACTGAAGTAGATCTCGATTTGTGGCTGCAATTATTCTAACATCTATTTTTTTAGGGTAGACTGCTCCTACGGGAATATAAGTCTTTTCTTGAACAAGCTGCAACAATTTTACCTGTACTGTAAGAGGAAGTTCACCTATTTCATCCAAAAAAAGTGTACCTGAATTAGCTTGCTCTACAAGACCTTCCTTCCCGCTTGAAGACGCTCCTGTAAAACTTCCTCTTTCATATCCAAATAGTTCTGATTCTATTAATTCCTCTGGTATAGTAGTACAATTTATAGTCACAAAAGGTCTCTCTTTCCTTAAGCTCAAGTCATGTATCTTATTTGCCAAAAATGTTTTTCCCGTACCTGATTCTCCAACCAGCAGTAAATTCACGTTCCTAATAGAGAGTTTCTCTATAGAAACTAATATTTTTTTCATTTTTTGACTTTTAAATCTCACAGAATCTCCAGTATCCATGGTATTAAAATATTTATCCTTCTTTTTATACTTTCTGATCTTACGATTTATCGATTGAATTGTATTTTTAAGCTGGGTTGCTTCACTTATATCTCTGCAATTTTCAACTACATATATAACATCATGGTTTTCATCCAATATGGGTTTAAGAGTATTTAATATAGTCTTTCCCGTTGCAGTATGTTGTTCAAAACTTATAGTTTCTTTCGATTCAATGACTCTATGGACAAGCACCCTGTCGACTAATCCCTGTTTTTCCAGAAAGCTTGTATCTTTTCCCAGAATATCTTTTTTATTAACACCATAATGCTCCTCAAAAGCCGCGTTGCAATAAATCGCAATTCCTTTTCCATCTGTAACAAATATTTCATCAAAGGAGTTTTCCAGTATATATTCAAGAAATCCATTTGTTTTTTCCTCTGATTTGATAACATAAATCTTACAATTTACACATTCAGTTATATATAAATTTTCCTTATCTACGCTTTTAAGATAATCTTCAATGTTTTTTCCCTGAAGCTGTGAATTTTTAAAAACGCTTTCAGCTAAAGGATTAAAGTCTAGAATCACTCCATTTAAATCTGTTATAATCAGCCCTGAAGAATAAATATTTAACACCAACAGATACCACTCCTTCATAAATATCCATGATTCTCAAATCAATTTAATATCTTAAATTCATACTACATCTTTCTAACAACGAGCACAATAGATTATAATATATTCTAAATATCATTTAACTTAATGTATATTTAAACTCCGATCAAGTTTTTTCTTGTCCAATATCTATTTTTTTCATAAATTATCTCAAAAACCTAAAATATACCCTTTTCCTTCATATTTTTATATTTCTTTTTACTTAAATTAAATATCTCTCTATTGTGTTGTCCCAGCAGAGGAGCTGCAAAATCCACGCTTCCCGGAGTTTCTGACAGCTTAATAGTTACTCCTTGGAATTTTGTTTTACCCATAGTTGGATGATCAACCTCAACCATCATATTCCTCGCTTTTATCTGAGACTGCTCAATGGCCTCTTTTATATCCAGCACAGGACCACAGGGAAGTCCAACAATATCAAAAAGTTTTTCTATATAGTTTCTCTTTTTAGCAGATACCCATTCTTGTATAATATTTTGCAAATTTCCCACATAATTTTTGCATCTCAGATCATTGGTTCTGAATTTTGGATTTTCTAAAAGTTCCTCATGTCCTATGGTTTCACAAAATATTTTAAACAGCTTATCATTACCCACTCCAATAGCTATATATCCATCCTCGGCCTTAAAAATATCAAAAGGTGCAATAGAAGGATCTATATTCCCCTGTCTTTGAGATATTTTACCTGCAACGGTATAGTTCACTATTCCATTTTCAAGCAAGCTGAAAATAGTATCAAGCATAGCAACGTCAATTTGCTGTCCCACGCCTGTCTTTTCTCTTGAATAAAGTGCCATCAAAACTCCTACACACAGAAACACTCCTGTAACGTTATCCGCAATTGAAGGCCCCACTTTGGTAGGGGGTCCATCCGGAAATCCCGTCATATTTACCATTCCACCCATGGATTGGGCCACTATATCATAACAGGGTCTGTTTGAGAGTGGTCCTGTCTGCCCAAATCCTGAACTGGAACCATATATGATCCTTGGATTTATTTTTTTAAGCGCGGCATAATCCACTTTCAATTTTTTTGCCACTCCAGTTCTATAATTTTCAATAACCACATCTGCATCTTTTACCAATTCATAAAACATTTCGAGAGCTTTTTCATTTTTCAAATTCAGAGTTATTCCTTTTTTATTTCTATTTAAAAAAGCAAAAAAACCACTTTCACCACTTTTTTTATCAAAAGGTCCCCAAGTCCTACATTGATCTCCCTTTGGAGATTCAACTTTTAAAACCTGTGCCCCATGGTCCGCCAGTATCATTCCACAGAAAGGTCCATTATAGGCATGGCATAACTCCAGCACTTTAACTCCATCTAAAGCCTTAGTCATTTTTATCCTTCCTCTTAAAATAATTTAAACTTTATAAATTCAAGATTTGCCTAAACAAAGGCAAATCTTTTACACACATTAAATATTACTTTTCTACTTTAAATGCCTCATCTTGAACTCCTCTCTGGAATTCCTTCTTAACCACTAGGGTCCCTGTTGCCCTGCCACAAAGAAGTGGTTTTTCCAGCACCCTTGCTGCTGAAATAGCGTCGTTTTTATCTCTTGTAAGCTCAATATATTTATATGCCTCAAATTTGCATGTTCTTGAAGTTTTCCCTTCCTTTTCTATCCAGCCTACATATTCCATGAAATCGCCTGCATACACAGGTGCTGTAAATTCAATATCCTTGTACCCTGCAAACAAACTTTCATCTCCGTCACTTCTTATCATCAATTCTGTTCCTACATCCCCCCAGAAATCCACTATGTGCGATCCATTTACTAGCTCACCCGCATAATGCGCTTCTCCTGCAGACATTCTCACTTTTAAACTTACCTTTTTACCTATCATTTTAAATCCTCTCCTTCTAATCTAATTTTTATTTAAAAATACTTCCACTTACAACAAGTTTTTGAATTTCATTAGTCCCTTCATAAATTTGAGTTATTTTTGCATCCCTCATCATTCTCTCCACGTTGTAACCCTTCATATATCCATTTCCGCCAAGCATCTGTACCGCTTCAGTTGTAACTTCCATTGCGGTATTTGTACAAGCATACTTTGCCATGGCAGCCGGAATAGTATATGATCTTCCTGCATCTTTCTCATAAGCTGCTTTATATAAAATCAGTCTTGCTTGTTCAATCTTTATTTTTAATTCTGCCATTTTAAATGCCAGGTATTGATTTTTATATAAAGGCCTGCCAAATTGTTCTCTTTCCATTAAATATTTTCTTGCAATTTCAAACGCTCCTTCTGCAATTCCTATTCCCTGGGCAGCAACACCCATTCTACCTCCATCTAATGTATTCATGGCAATTTTAAATCCTTTACCTTCTTCTGCTATTAAATTTTCTTCAGGTACTTTTACGTTTTCAAAGAAAACCTCCGAAACTTGTGCAGAACGTATACCCATTTTATTTTCTATTCTTCCAATTCTTATTCCTGGTGTATCCATTTCAACAATAAATGCAGATAAGCCCCTAGTTTTAGCTTCCGGATTCGTAGAAGCAAACACAACATAGTAATCTGCCAATGGTCCATTTGTGGTGAAACATTTTGATCCATTTAAAATGTAGTAGTCATTTTCTTTTTTTGCTCTCGTTATAACCCCTGCCGCATCTGAACCTGCATTTGGTTCTGTCAATCCAAAAGCTCCCAATGATCTTCCAGATAAAACTGGCGGTAAATACTTTTTCTTTTGTTCCTCCGACCCAAAATTATTTATAGGTCCACCATATAGGGATGTAGCTACAGAGTAAGAAATTCCCATTGATCCATCAACTTTGGATATTTCCTCAACAGCAAGCACATATTCCATATATCCTGCTCCTGATCCGCCATATTCTTTAGCATATGGCAAACCAATTAATCCAATTCTACCCATTTCTCTATATACTTCTATAGGATATTCGCTATTTTCATCTCTTTCTAAAACACCTGGAAGTAAACGATCTTCGGTAAGTCTCTTCGCTGTATCAACGATCTGCTTTTGTTGATCAGTTAACTCAAAATTCATTAAAAGCACTCCCTTCTAAATTTTTTTATTTTATGCTCATTGACAAATAAGAGCAACTTCCGTACCAATTATAATATTCATCAGTTCAAATATAGCTTTTTATACATGAAACCAGCAATCGCAACCATTTTCAAAAATAAGAGCTATTAAAAAGCCATTGTCATCTTGATTCTATAATTCAATATTGAATTATTTCTATAACCCAATATTGAATTATTGAGTCATAAATGAGTTGATTGTTTTAAATTTACCCAAAATAAACAAAAATGTTAATCAAATTTCCTTGAGTTTATACTGTTGAGCTTGACTGGGATATTTATTTTACTCATATATAAATTTTAGTTCCCATTCTTAAAGGAATTGTTCGAGTTATGCAGAATATTATATATAATAGAATATAGTTTCTCAATGCAGAATAGAAGATAATCAAAAGGTAGCTGGAAATTAAGTATAAAAGAATACATCAAGTAATATAATTTGCGGCTAGCGGGATTTTTTGCCCTAAGGCATAATGCTAGTAATATGCCCTTATAGGGCTTAGGAAAAACCACCAACTAAGTTGGTGGATATTTATTAGAATATTATAGGTGAAGCAGAAATGCTAAACCTTGTAATATATAAGAATCAAGCTCTCTGAGCTTTCGAGAGCATACATAATAATATGTGGAGGGATTTAAATGAAAATAGCAATAATAGGAGCAGGTGCCATGGGGAGTCTTTATGGTGGATATCTTTCAAGGGTTTCTTCGAAAGTCTATCTGGTAGATGTGTGGCAGCAGCATGTAGATGCTATAAATGAAGAAGGCTTAAAAATTGATGAAAAAGACCATGCTGTAATCGTTAAACCTGAGGCTGTGAATGATGCAGCGTCTGTTGGTCCTGTGGATTTGGCAATAATATTTGTAAAATCCATCAATACGCCAGCGGCTATGGAAAAGAATGCAGTCATTTTTGGACCAAATACCTTAATACTTAGCTTACAGAACGGATATGGTAACATTGAAAAAATAGCGAAGTATGCAGATATCAATAATATAATAGCCGGCACTACTGCACATGGAGCAACTATGATAGAGCCGGCACATATTAAGCACGCAGGCTGTGGCGAGACTAATATTGGATGGGCCAAAAGTAAAAATGATAAAAGAATATATGAAATATTAGAGGTATTGAATAGTGCAGGTTTTAAAACAGTTGTTTCGGATAATGTTATGGAGCTTATATGGTCAAAATTGATTATCAATGTAGGAATCAACGCTCTTACAGCCATATTAAAGCTTAAAAATGGAGATCTTTTGGCTGGAAATGAAACGAAGGATTTAATGAGAATGTCCGTAAATGAAGCTGTAAAAGTGGCTAAAGCCAAGGGGACAGAATTCAATGGCAGCGACATGGTAAAAAAGGTAATGGATGTGGCCTTTGCTACCAGTGAAAACAAATCTTCCATGCTGCAGGATATTCTAAATGGAAGAAAAACTGAAATAGATACAATTAATGGAGCTATTGTCAATGAAGGAGAAAAATTTTCAATTGATACCCCTGTTAATTTAATATTGACTAATCTTGTTAAAGCTTTGGAGAAAAGCAAATAAAATATTCTTAATATATCCAAGGGAGGCAAACAATGGCTCGAAAAAACGATTATAACATTAATTCATTACTAAAATCATTAAATGTATTAGAAGATCTCATAGAGCATGGTGAAATTAGTATAATTGAGCTGTCTAGTAACTTGGGGCTTGGAAAAAGCACGGTTCACAGGATACTGGGCACCTTTAAGACGATGGGCTATGTAGATCAAAATAAGGATAACAACAAGTATTATCCAACTTTAAAAATATTTGAGTTGGGAACAAAGGTAGCAAACAGAATTCCACTAAAGAAAATTATAAGGCCTTATTTGGAGGAAATTTATGGAAAATGCCATGAGACAGTAAATTTCGCTATTTTGGATAAAGATGAAGTGGTATTCATAGATAAAATAGTAACGGCAGAGCCTTTAAGAATTGAACTGGAGATCGGAAAGAGGGTTCCTGTCTATTGCTGCGCTTTGGGTAAGGCAATTCTTGCTTTTTCCGGGGACGTGGATATAACAAAATTGAACTTTGAAAAAATAACTGATAATACAGTGAACTCACCCGAAAAATTAATGGAACAAATAAAGGCTGTCAAGCAAAATGGGTACGCGATTGAATATGAAGAATATATAGAGGGTCTTATATGCATAGCAGTTCCAATAAAAAATCAGTTTAATCAATCAGTTGCGGCAATTAGTATTGCAACGCCTACCATAAGAATGAACGATGAGAGGAAAAAACAGTTTATAAAACTGCTTCAGGAAATAGTGTACAAGATAGGTATAATAAAAGAATAGTATTGTTCATAATAGCCGGCACTATTTTAATGGTGTCGGTTCTTTTATTTTACCAAGTATTTTATGAATATTCTTAAAAATAAGTATTGAAATATTTAAAAAATTTTTATTTTTCAAGAAGGAATAATGAGTTTTGTGTAGAATATAATCTATTATGAGATAAAATAGAACTTAGTTCTATTATACAGAACCAAAATGTCCCTCATGTATAACTAAATTATTGTCGGTAAATTATATTATGAGGTCAGGCCTAAATTATTATAAGATGAGGAGAGATAAAAAATGAAAAAAAAAATGACTGTATTGGATTTTCAAAAGTATAAAGATGAGGGAAAAAAGTTTACTTATGTTACGGCATATGATTACACTACAGCATCTATTGTAAACGATAGCGAGTCTGAAGTTATTCTTGTAGGAGATTCTCTTGGTATGGTTATGCTTGGTTATTCGGAAACTACAGGTGTTACAATGGATGATATGGTTCATCATATAAAACCAGTTGTAAAAGGTGCCCCGAATACTTTTGTTGTAGGTGACATGCCTTTTGGGTCATATAATGTAAGCTGTGAACAGGCTATTATGAATGCAAACAGGCTTATGAAAGAAACAGGCTGTGACTGTATAAAGCTTGAAGGCGGAGTGGAAATGGCAGATAAAATTGGAGCTATTGTAAAAGCGGGAATACCTGTTATGGGCCATATAGGTCTCACTCCCCAAACTTCCAGTCAGCTTGGTGGCTTCAGAATTCAGGGAGGAACTCCTGAGAGTGCCGCACAGCTGATTGAAGATGCAAAGGTAATAGAAAAAGCCGGTGCATTTTCTATGGTGGTTGAATGTGTTCCAAGTTGTGTTACAAAAGCTTTAAGTAAAGCAATAAAAGTTCCTGTACTTGGAATAGGTGCTGGCCCTTATGTTGACTGCCAAGTACTGGTTACCCAGGATCTTCTGGGGATGTATGGAGATTTCAAACCAAAATTTGTTAAACGATTTGCGCAGATCAGGAAGAGTATGGTAGAGGGTTTGAATCAGTTTCATAAGGAAACCTTGGACGGAACTTTTCCTTCACCTGAATACAGCTTTAATGCTAAGGTAGAAGGATATTAGATTTAAAAACTAATATTCAATTCATATTTATTCTGGATTATGAATTGAAGGGAGGAAATTAGTTAATGAATATTTATGTTTTAGCCATCGTATTGTACATTGCGGCGCTTATTTTAATAAGTTATCTTGCTTCCAAAAGGGTCAAGGGCGGAAACGATTTTATGGTAGCTGGAAGAAAGCTTGGTCCCGGGTTGCTGTTTGCAACGCTTATCGGTGGGAACATCGGTGCCGGTTCTACAGTTGGTATTACCGGCCTTGCTTATACATCAGGTATTTCTGCCGTATGGTGGATGATAACTTCTGCCATTGGCAGTGTGGTTCTGGCTTATTTTGTAGGGCCTAAAATCTGGGAGCTGTCCACTAAATATAATTTGATGACTTGCGGTGACTTCCTGGATAAAAGATATTCAAAATATTTCAAAGGTGTATTTTCTACTATGATGTTTGTAGGAACCCTGGCTTTGTTTGCAGCACAATTAATGGGTGTTTCGTGGATATTAAATGTAACCGTCGGCATTCCTAAAACAACCGGAATTATCGTAGGTGCCATAGTTGTAACCGTATACTTTGCCTTCGGAGGGCTTGTATCTTCAGCTTATGTTGGAGTGTTGAAATTAGTAGTAGTATTAACCGGATTTATCATTGCTGTGCCCTTTGCGCTGTCTCACGTGGGAGGTTTTAGCGGACTTGAGACTTTAGTTGCAGCTAATCTAAATAACGCAGCTAGTACCACAAAATATTTCAGTTTCTTCGGGTTAGGAGCCACTGTGATACTAGGATATTTCTTTATGCTGACGCCTTCATTCTTTGTATCCCCGGGTCTGGTAGGCATAGTTTATGGTGCAAAAGACAAATCAACTATAAGAAAAGGAACGATGTACAATGCAGTAGTACAGTTTTTATTCGCATTCATACCGGCAATAATAGGTATGTGTTCATTTGCAATGTTCCCTCATCTGGCTTCACAGGACTCAGCATTGCCTACTGCCATGATGAAGCTGCTGCCTACAGGAATATCAGCTATAGCTCTTGCAGCAGTATTTGCTGCAGAAATCAGTACTGCAGATACAGTACTTTATATGCTCAATGGTTCATTTACAAATGATATCTATAAGACTTTTGTAAACCCAGACCTGTCGGATCAAGGAGTACTTAAAATGAGCAGAGGCGTTACATTTGCAAGTGGAGTTATCGGAGTAATACTTGCGCTATTTCTTCCTAATATAATAACGGCACTTACAATATTTTATACATTGATGTCAGTATCACTAACGGCACCACTGCTCTTCGGTATTTTTTCAACAAGGCCAACTGCAGCTGCGGCTTCGGTATCGGCAGTAGCAGGTGTTGCCCTTACACTTATAATCACTTATATATTTCCTGCATTTAAATTATTCAAGATATTGAATGCACAGACAACTGGAATCATTCTTTCACTTATAATAATGGTCATCATGATGTATGCATTCCCGTCTAAAGCATTTAAAAAGGGCAAAAAACAGATAGAACTGAACAACGTAGAAATTACTAAAGCACATTAAAATTGGAGGGATCTAAATGAAATTTGATTATTCCTATGCTGACTACGCTTTTAAAAATGGAAAGGTAATTACAGTTAATGAAAAAGATGAAATAGTTGAGGCCGTAGCAGTGAAAGGTAATAAGATAGTTTATACAGGAACCGACGAAGGATTGGAGAAAATAATAGACCAAGGCACAAAGGTCATAGACCTGAAAGGACGTACCTTGATGCCTGGAATTATTGATTCTCATTACCATCCTATCCTTAATGGTTTGCTGGAAGCAAAAATAGATGCGGCAATGATCGATACTCGTAATTGCAGATCAGTCTCAGAAATACTGGATATAATTCGTCAAGCTGTGAAACTGAAAAAGCCGGGACAGTGGATATCTATGATGGGATATGAACCGCTGCTTTTGAAGGAGAAGCGTCCTCCGTCTTTAGAGGAATTGGATTCAGCGGCTCCGGACAATCCTGTTCACTGCATGCATGTTGGCGGACATATTTGCATGTATAATAGCAAGGCATTGGCTTATCTAAACGTATACAAACCGGAGGATGCAAAAAAGTATCCTGATGGTGAAGTGGAAGTTGCAGATGGAAAATTAACCGGACTGGTTCGTGGACATACACATTTTTGGCTGTGGGGTCAGGTGGATTATACTGAAGAAGCACAAATCAGGGCAGCAATGATTTCCCACAAGCAGCTTTTAGAAGCAGGTATCACTTCAATTCATGATTGTGGGGAATGCGGGCCCTCATCTTATCACACCATGCAGAAGCTCTGCCGGAATAAAATCTTTAGAGTACGTTCATACATGATGCTTCACAGCATTTTCGGAAAGCCGTATTCTCTTGAACAAAATGCACACTGGATGGATCTGGGGCTTATGTCGGGTTTAGGAGATGAACATTTTAAGATCGGTACCTGCAAATTCATGATTGACGGAGGCAGCGGAGCACCGTCATGTGCTACCAGAGAACCATACAGCCATGATCCTGAATTAAAAGGTGAAAGAGGCTGGGAGAGGGAAGAAGTTGCAGAGTATATCAAAAAAATAAATGATGCCGAATGTCAAGCTTCTGCTCATGCCATCGGAGATATGGCCGTAGAATTTATGGTGGAAGGATATGAAAAAGCATTTAAAACTAATCCACGCCCTGACTTAAGGCATAGAATAGAACACTGCACATTAACTGATCAAGATTTGATTGACCGTATGGCAAAAATGAACATTTGTCCCAGTGTAAATGCCGGATTAGTGGCAGCATTTGGTGCAAATTATGAAAAATTCTATGGAAAAAAAAGAATGAAATATTTCGGAGCCCTTAGGAGTATGCTGGATGCGGGGATTACGTGCTCTTTACACAGTGATGCACCTTCAGGTCCTTATGGACTGAAGGCAATTGACGGTGCGGTAAACCGTTATGACAGAAATAAAAATGTTCAGTGTGACAGAACACAGTCCGTCAGCGTTCCGGAGGCCATCAGATGCTCTACTTATAATGCAGCTTATGCTTCTTTTGAGGAGAAAATTAAGGGCAGCATTGAAGTAGGTAAATTAGCAGATATGATTATTTTATCTAGGGACATCCTATCCATTGATCCAATGGATATTTACAACCTAGATGTTGATATGACCATGATTGACGGCAAGATTGAGTATATCAGAAATTAATACTGAAACAGCTGTCAAGCTGGAGGGAATGTAAAATTTTAGGCAGGAAAGGCTTCTATCAGTGATAGCGCATTTCTTGCCTTTTTAATTATGTCAAATTTGTTTAAAAAACAGATTAATTTAATTAATATATGTGTTATTAACTTGTGATAATGTCACCTTAAGTGTTGGATTGCCAACAAAACAATTTTTTATAACCTCCATGAGTTCATATTATCTATGAAATAACTTGAGTCCCAATGCAAGTATACCAGAAGTAATCAAAGGTCCTACTGGTACTCCACCCAGAAAAGCAGCAGCTATTACTGCACCTAATATTAGGGCTGGCATTACATCACCATGACCTTGAACAGTAAGATACTGTAGTCCAAGTCCACTTAAATAGGTAGTAAATAGAGAAACCAATAATGCTGCGATACCAACCCAGGAAGTAAATACATTTTTTATATTTGTAGATGTAACCTTTCCATTTGCAATTGGAATTAAAATAGCAGCTATAAGCAATACTAGTCCTATAAACATTCCATGATTCTCTATATACGGGAAAGTATACTTATCTATATTTAAGAGTTTAATAATTAATAGTATACAGGCTGCAATTGCCACAGAATTAGCTTTTCCTAATATTGAAGCTGCCAATATTACCAATAGAATAATATTTGATTCCAATTTGAATCACTCCTTTATTTCACTCCAATATTATATATATATTTGAGATCATCTGTATAATGCAAAAAGAATTGTTAAATTAGCTGTTTTCTAAAAAGCACCAATGACATATCCATAAAAATAACAATTGCTCACTCTCTTGATTTACTTCAGATGTTGAAAGATGAAATTTTAGATATAGTTTATTCATTTATTCCATTAACAAAAATAGAGTATCAGTGCAATCATTTTGCAACCGGCAAACTAGTTTTGGTAACTAATCCTTCAAATTCCAACTACTTTTCAGGCATAAAGAAAAAGGAGCTGCCGCAAATAAATTATTTATTCTGCAATCTTCCTTCTCAGGAAGTAGGAATATCTATTCAGGAGTTATTTCCAAGGATTATTCCTTCTTTTTTAATAATGCATAAAAATTAGGGAATAGTTCCCTCAAAATTTGTAGTCCAAAAGCTGAACCATAATTTCTCGGAATCTATACCCATATATCATCATTATTCTTTGTAAATAACTCACCTAATAAAAATGCTAGAGACCTCATTATTTAAAATAAGAACAGTCTCTAGCATTTCTAGTCAACTTTATAAAATATTTAGTTTAGTTCGTTGTGCTAAAAAATAGATTACCATAGGCGTCATAATTACTTGATGACAAAATAATTTTTTAATTTTAACGTTAATCAAGCTCATCTCTATCAATATACTATTATCACCTATCTCATATGGAAATTAGACAGCACTTAGATTTTTGTCTATAAGTCCATGTTCCAGAAATATTTCCTCCAGCCTCTGCTGCGACATAGGTTTCGGTATCGCAAATTTCTTGTTTCCCTCTATTGCTTTCGCAAGAGATCTGTACTCCTCCGCCTGATTCGAATCAGGATCGAACTGTATTACAGTCTGCTTATGAATTTCAGCTCTCTGCACCACGTTGTCCCTGGGAATAAAATAAATAAGTTGTGTACCAAGTTCTTCAGCAAATGCCTTCAGCAGTTCCTTTTCATTATCTACCTTTCTGCTGTTACATATTATTCCTCCCAGTCTCACTCCGCCTTTGTTGGCATATCTCTTTATACCCTTCGATATATTGTTGGCTGCATATAGTGCCATCATCTCACCGCTGGCCACAATGTATATTTCCTTGGCCTTTCCTTCACGAATAGGCATAGCAAAACCTCCGCACACCACATCACCCAGCACATCATAGAAAACATAATCAAGATCTTCCGTATATGCACCCAGTCTTTCCAGCATATTTATAGAAGTTATAATTCCCCTTCCTGCACAGCCAACTCCCGGCTCAGGTCCTCCGGATTCAACGCACCTTATACCATTGAAGCCTCTTTTCATTATATAATCTAAATCTACATCTTCACCCTCTTCTCTCAGAGTATCCAAAACTGTTCTCTGTGCCAGCCCTCCTCCTAAAAGCAGCCTCGTGGAATCTGCCTTTGGATCGCAGCCCACTACCATGACATTCTTGCCGATTTCAGACAATCCTGCTGTGAGATTTTGTGTAGTTGTAGATTTTCCTATGCCGCCCTTTCCATAAATAGCTATTTGTCTCATATATTATTCCTCCATATCTCTATCTTTTTTATTTTAAATTTTTTAATAAACTGCAAAATAACAAATTACGCACTGGCACTGACTATGGTTGTATATATCTTTTCAATTAAAGTAAGTGCTCCCCTGTATCCTATATAGGATTTAGATAGTACAACTTCATAGGATGCAGGAAATCCGACTTCCACTATAAATCCTTTTAATTCTTTGGCCAGATCCCTTTCCCAGGTGGTTCCAAAAATAATAGGGGGCTTATGTCCAAAATCAGTGTTTCTTATCTTTTCATGAATAACATAGCTGTCTTCATCAAATTCCACATCTGTAGAAACATCATCTGCTATATGCTTGTATTCATTTTTAATGGCTTCCCTGTATTTCTCAGGTGGATTTTCAGTGATAATCTGCCTGGCAGGTATGAGCCCAAGCTGATTTACCAAAAATTTTGTAAGTGCCAGATTATACGCACTGTCACCTATAACGGAAAATTTCGCCGGAAGTCCCCACCAGTATTCAGCATAAAAATCAGAAAAATCTTCAAGATATTCATAGTATTTTTTCTCCTCATTTTCTATGAATTTTTCTGCTTTGCTTTTATCAATACCTGCAAAATCAACTACTTTTCTCAAAAAACTGCTGGTTTCCTTCGCTCCTATTGGAATCGTGGGGATATGCAGATATGGCTGACCATATTTCTCTTTTAAGTGTTCCGCAGTTTTAAGTCCCAGCCATGGAGATAAGACCAGATTAAATTGGGCCTTTTTTATATTTTTCCACTCCGATACCCCCTGGGATTCGTGGCCAAATAAAATATTTACTTTAAGCCCAACACCTTCCAATATCCTCTTTATTTCCACCAGATCACCCCTCCAAAAAGTATTGTGAAAAGGCAGAAGAGACCATACATTTACAAGCCCTTTTTCAAGAGGACCACTATAATCCCCAACATATTGATCTATAATAGCTTCTGTAACCAACTCATGTCCTATAAAATTATTCCCCTTGAATCCTCCTGTTTCCGCATAAACTATAGGAAGACCTTTTGCCTGAAACTCTCCTACCACAGACCCCACATCATCTCCTACAGTGTCTGGTATACAACCTGTCATCACTACAAACAAATCTGCATCCAGTACCTTAAAAGTGGCATCTATAAGCTCACGAAGTCTGTCCTCTCCTCCGAACACCACTTCCTTTTCATAGATATTGCTGCTGGGTACAACAGAAGCCCCGCCGTAGCCGCCGCCTTGGAAGCCATTATAAAAAGCTATATTGGCCGTCTGTTTGTCAACACAGCCAGGACCGCAATGGGCAATTGGTATAACCCTTGGAATTGCAAAAGCAGTATGCATGGCTCCAAGAGCACAGCCATATCTTATCTGTTCAATGGAATTTGATTTTTTCACAGCTCTATTAGAACCTTTATCTTCGCATTTCAGTTTTATATCTGGCAATTTATTCACTCCTATTCTACAAATATCAATGTTGTTTTTGAAGTATATAAGGATCCTTCTGCTGAAGCCACCATTTCGTATAAGGCAGCTTCACATGCAGTCTAAGATCTTCATTGAATTTTTTACGGGCAAGTATATCCGATATAGTTTCTCCCAAATTTATAATACCCTGATAGCCTACTGCAAAATGTTCATCTCCCAGAGGGACTGCTGGAATTCCCATCTTTGCAGCCAGTGGTGCAAGTCCACCGTGTCTTATTATAATAAAATCAGGATTTATATTCTTAAGCAGTCCATAAAATTGATACTGCTGTCTATTGCTAACACTAAAATTTGGTACATCACCATAATTATCTACTACAAATTTCAGAGAATCTTTTTTAGGATCATTGTCATCATAAGATGGATCATGGTGAAATACCAATGAACCATCAACCTCAATTCCCAATTCCTTAAGCACTGCAATAAGTCCATGGGAATAGGCTGAACCTGTAGCTGCATAACCTTTTTTGCCCTTTAAAGATTTTTTGAGCTCTTCAATTTTAGGGGTTATTCTCCTGTGTTCTTCTTCTATATATATCTCTGCACTCTTTTCTCTGTGAGTAACCCTTCCGATTTCCCTTATCCATGCATCAGTTCCAGCTATTCCATAGGGCTGAGGCGCCTTTACTTCTGAAACTCCAAACTGCTGTTCCAGGCCTGCTGCCAGATAAGAAGACAGCGTATTACAAAATGAAACCGTAGCTGCAGCTTCTGACATCTGCTCCAGATCCTCCACTGTAGCCATATCCACTACATAATTGACTCTTAGCCCGAGTCTAGACAATATTGGTGTAAAGACATCACTGCCCCACAGATTTATTACATTCACCAGATCCTCCTGTTTCTTTTTGGGATTTTTACGTACTATCTGTCTCAATATTCCATGTTGTGCTGCATCAAAACCCGTACTCCAGTGCTTGGATCTGAACCCTTCACAGTACATTGGAATAACAGGTATTTTAAATTTCTCCTGCATTTTGGAAGCTACACTATCTATGTCCTCTCCTATAATTCCAGTGGCACAGGATGTGGCAATAAAGATTGCCTTTGGGTGATGTCTGTCCCAAGCATCTTTTATTGACTGCTCCAATTTTCCAAGTGCCCCAAACACCATATCGGTCTCTTTTATATTTGTATTTATTATCTTGATATTTTCCACGGGCAGATTTCTAATAGCCAGCCCATTTCTGTATATGGAGTTATAGCACGCCTGTCCTGTACCACAGCCTATGGGAGCATGCTGAATCAAAACCGCATCTCTTATATTTCCCGCCTGACACTCCACCATCTGTTCACTGCATCCTGAACCCTGAGTAAAGGGTCCTATGGTCTCACAAAGTCTTTTCCCTCCATTTCCTCTGCACCCTGCACAAGTGTAGGCAGAATCCCTGGAAAGCTCTGAAGCTTTTCCAGTTTTCCATCCTATAATAGTGCCCAGTCGTTCTTCCCTTGTTTTCACTACAGAAGTATTTAAATCAAATTTCATAAATTATACCCTCCATTCAAATTGATACCATTGGACATTTTTTCGCTTTTATACCCCAACAATTTATTTTCAACAAATTTTATTACAGTATCCATAAGCAACCCAAGGAAGGCTATTATAATGGCAATTGCAAATATGTTTTTTATGGCATAATTCTCCTGATTGTTTAAAATCAGCCATCCAAGTCCTGAACTTGCTCCCATCATTTCTGCTGCTATGAGCATAAAAAATGAATACCCGCCGCTTATTCTGATTCCCACAAACACTGAAGGTAAAATTGAAGGCATACCTACTTTCCAAAAAAGTTTCCACCTTTCAAGTCCAAATCCCCTTCCAGTTTTTATTATGGAAAAATCCATATGTCTGATTCCGTATATTGTGTTGAACATTATAGGCCAAGTACATGTCCATGCAATTATGACGATCTTGGGAATTTCACCAATACCTGAAAACAAGATAAGTACATGAAACAATATAAACGGATTTACCTGTGAAAATATTTCTATAACAGGCTCTGCCATCAAATCAACTTTTGAGAACCATCCTCCAAGCAGGCATCCAAGCGGTATTCCAATTATAATGGATATAATAAAACCCACTAGTGCCCTTTCCACGCTTATGCCTATATTTGCAGCAAGATTTCCAGATATAAACATATTCCTCAAAGTTAAAATCACACTTGAAAATGGCGGAATAAAAAGAGGATTTACTATTTCCAGTCTACTTGCAATTTCCCATACTGCAATAAATGCAAATATCACCAACAGCTTATAAAAAATATCTCTGTTATATTTCACTTAAATCTCCACCTATATAACTTATTTGTCCATATTCATATGATCATCTGTTTTCATGTCTGTATGCTTATCCTCATCCATCTTCATATTGTCATCTGTTTTCATATTCATGTGCTTATCCTCATCCATCTTCATATGATTCATCTGGGTATCACTGTCAATGTCCGTAACTTTGGAAATATGGGTAGCATAACTTCCAATACCTATAACTACAACAATAATTGAAACTATGGATACCACCTGCATTTTGTTAAATCTAGTTACGCTTTTCTTCCATCTGGCAAAACTAAAGACATGTGTTGAATCCTTCCAGAAAAACAATTTATTCTGGATGTATATCAAAAATCTATTTAAAATAATTCCCAGAACTATAATGCAAACACCTGCTGCATACATTCTTGGTATTTGATTGTTCATGGCAGAATTATGGAAAAGCCATCCCACTCCTGCAGTAGCACCTATCATCTCCGCTGCTATAAGCATAAAAAACGACATTTCAACTCCTATTCTAAGTCCTAAAAATATGGAAGGCGCTGCTCCCGGCACAATCACCTTTTTAAGCATCTCGGATTTGGACACATTCATGGACAATGCAGTTTTAATGAGAATAGGATCCACTCTCCTTACTCCCGATATGGTATTGTACAAAACAGGCCACAGACACACCCACGCCACCACTGCTAATTTTGCCGCTTCCCCTATGCCAAAAAACAATATAAATACAGGCATCAGTGAAAATGGGTTCACCTGAGAAAATATTCTAAAAAGTGGATCCAGTATATCCGCTGCCCGAGTCAGCCATCCTCCCAGTAGAAATCCAAGAGGTATTGCAATGACAGCTGCTATAATAAGTCCTATAAGTACCCTCCAAAGACTTACAGCAACATGTACTAGCAATTCACTTTCTAGACACATCTCGTATAATTGAACCAGTACTTCTGACAATGAGGGAATAAATTGGGAGTCCAGTATGCCAATTTCAGGAAGAACCTGCCACAGGATCAAAATCACTATTACTCCAAAATATTTCAAAATATAATAATGAAGGCCATTTTTAATTTCATATATTTCCTCATGCACGGTCTTATATTACTCCCCTCAATTTAAAATCATCATACAGAAACTTCTGCCTGTCTTTTATCAGCATCTCCGTGAAGCAGTTCCCATATCCTATTCCTATTGGAATTGAATTCCTGGGAAGTTCTGATTTGAGAATTGATTCTTGGTCTAGGAAGTTTTACATTTATGATTTCCTTGATTCTTCCCGGATTAGTTGCCATAACAACCACCCTGTCTGCAAGAAAAACAGCCTCCTCTATACTGTGGGTAATAAATACAATGGTTTTATTGGTCTTCTCCCATATATTCAACAACTCTTCCTGAAGTGATTCCCTTGTCTGTGCATCCACCGCAGCAAAAGGCTCATCCATAAGCAGCACTTCAGGATCATAGGCCAGTGCTCTGGCAATAGCAACTCTCTGCTTCATTCCTCCTGAAAGTTCATGTGGATACCTGTTTTCGAATCCCTTTAGTCCCACTAAATCTATGAATTTTTCACTTATCTTTTTTCTCTCTTCTTTAGGTATCTTTTTTATCTCAAGGCCAAATTCAATATTTTTTTCTACAGTCCTCCATGGAAACAGTGCATACCCCTGCAAAATGATTCCTCTATCCAGTGCAGGTCCTGTGATCAATTTTCCATCTATATATACATTTCCAGAAGTAGGTTTTGACAATCCTGCCAGTATGTCCAGAAAGGTTGATTTCCCGCAGCCGCTGGGTCCCACCACTGTAATGAATTCGCCTTTTCTCACCTTTAAATTAAAATTATCCACTGCTATAAACTTTTCATTGCCCTGTCCATTTTGTGACCTTACATCGTAGACTTTTCTTATATTATCTACAACAATTTTATACTGCTTATCCTTCAGATTTACACTTTCCTGTTTTGACTTTTCAATTATCTTACTCATTTAAAACTCCCCTTCTATAAATTTGAGTATGATTACATTATTCTTTAACTACATAATTTGGCTGTGACCCTAAATTTCCATACTTGTCAAACTCATGAGTAACTATATCACTGACTTTCACCTTTGCATTTTTAGGAAGTGCACCGCTTGTCTTACTTCCATCTATCCACTGCTGTATATCCTTGTCCTTTATAACCCCGTCATCTGCATAATAGTGGTTGGCACTTACAGGTACTCCTATGGCATCTGATACCCATTGGTTGACTTTAGCACGTTCCTTTGGAACAGGTATGCTTTTGTTTATATACCTTTCTGCCTTTTTAACCGCCACTATAAATTTGGCAACTTCATCTGGATGCTGTTTTATAAATTTATCAGAAAAATAGTAGAGATAAGTTCCTCCGTTTTCACCAGCTATAGGTCTGCTTGTAGTCAATATATTCCCTATGCCGCTTTCCTCGATGGATTTATAAAAAGGCGGATGAACTACTGCAATTTGAATAAGTCCCTTTTTTAAAGACAATACCTGTTCTATATCCGGCATCTGAATCCACTCAATTTTATCCAGGGAGATGTTGTTTTTAGCAAATAATATATCTGACAGGAAATCTACGCAGGAATTTCTTGAATTGGCACCTACTTTTACTTTCCCTGGATACTTATTGATATCTGCCAATGTTTTTATAGGCCCGTTTTTATTACTTATCCACCACATATGCTGAAGATGGGTGTCAGTTACGCTGTCCGGAGGTTCCACAATAGATCTGGCCACCCCTTTCACCTTTGCACCTCCTTCAGCTGCAATTGCCAGATTGTTAGGATGAGCATCTCCAAAATCATTATTTCCATTTAATATTGAAGGAAGACGCTGTGCCGGTTGAGTATCTCCTGTGTACTGTATTTTTAATCCCTGTTCTTTAAAATATCCCAGCTTATCTGCCACTATAATAGGTGCAGCTGTACAATCCTTCCTGCTCCAGGTCTTAAGAACTTGAAGTTCTCCGCTTTTTTTCGTTGAAGCCTGCTTCTCTCCTCCACAGCCGGAAAAAAACGATGCTGCCAAAACTATTGAAACCACTGTTGAAATTAACCTTTTACTTTTCAATTGAAAATCCCCCCAAAATAATTAAATTTTTAAGATACAAAAGAATCCTGTTTCCACACTACAACTTTTTTTTCTGCAAAACCTATGGCTTTATTTATAAATATACCCAACAGGGCAATTGTAAGCGCTGCTGCAAACAGCCTGTTAATTTGGAAATTAACTTCTGAATTGAGCACCATCCATCCAAGTCCTGCGCTTGCTCCTATCATTTCCGCAGCTATGAGCATCAAAAATGCATTACCTGCACTCATCCTGAGTCCTGAAAATATACTTGGAGCAGCTCCCGGCAAAACTACTTTCCAAAAAAGTTTTATTTTCGATGTGCCCATGGCCTGAGCTGCCTTAACCAACAGCGGATCTATAGTTTTCACTCCCGTTATAGTACTAAATAATATAGGCCATATGGACACCCAGAATATTATAGAGATCTTGGCGACTTCTCCTATTCCAAAAAGAAGTATAAAAACCGGGAACAATGAGAAAGGATTTACCTGCGCCAGAATCTGCAGCAACGGATCCAGTATTTCCTCCAGCTTTCTAAATCCTCCTGCAAGTAAAAATCCCAGAGGCACGGCTATAATTCCGGCCAACAAAAATCCCACTCCAGCTCTTAAAAGACTTACTTTTACATGAACAAGCATTTCATTTTTGAGCGTAAGACTCACAATAGTACCCACTGTTTCTGTAAAAGTAGGTATAAATTGATGATCAACTATCCCGAGTATAGGTGCAACCTGCCAGAAAACCAGAAACAGCACTACAGCTATACTTTTTCTAAAAATTTTGCTCAGTATTTTCCCTGCATTTTTTTCATGACTTTTATTTTCCAGATAAGTTTTACTATCTATATCCATTCATTATCATCCTCCTTTTTATCTAAATATTTCAAAATACAAAAAACACCAGAAGCTTACATCTAACAAGAAATAAGTCTCTAGTGTTTCTAGTCAACTCTTTTCAATATTATTATCAAATCTCAATTTTTACAAAATACATACACACTAATTTCTCCTGCAAATAAAAAACTTTCCTGCAAAGATAAAATACAAGAAAGTACTTGTTCTCTCATCTTTCAGACATATAATCTGCTGGAATTAGCACCGTTAAATAAATTTAGGTTGCCGGACGTCATAGGGCCAGTCCCTCAATCTCTCTTGATAAGAATTTTGTTTATTTTTCTATATAAGGCTAATTATATAATCTAATACACATATTGTCAAGAATTTGAGGTAATTTTTTTAATTTCTCTTTCAGCTTCATCCAGCTGATCTTCGCCAAACACTTTAATACCGTTCCTTCTCAGCAATTCAGCAGTAACACCTTGGCCTGACTTTTTAACACCCTTAAATGTACCATCAAATATATACAAGCTCCCGCAAGAAGGGCTGTCTTGTTTTAAAATAGCAACGGAAACATCATTTTCTTTTGCAAGAGAAAGAGCTTTCTGTGCTCCACTTTTATATTCATAAGTCACATCAACACCCTTGCCAGTGACTACCCTATCTCCTTTTCTTTGGGAATCCGGCCTCGGCACAGGAAGTCCTCCAGATACTTCTGGACAAATTCCTATAAGCAGCCCCTCTTTAGCCCACCTTAAAAATCGCGGATCATGACAGGCTACATCTCCATTGTCATAACGTACCTTCTCTCCAAGTAAACACGCACTCACCAAAATTTTTCCCTTCATTAAATCATAACCTCCATCTGAATCTAAGAATCGCTTGATTTATCAACCTGACTCATCAATTTTACTGCCTTTTCTATGCCCTCTTCTATAGTACTGTACATCTGAAATACCTTTATCCCCTTCTCATGAAGCCTAATTACAGGTTCGAAGCCAATACGCAGTACAAGCACTCCATTACAGTCCTCTATGCACTTTATAATACCCGATATCCTATCATCATGTCCAGTACATTCTTGTTGGCCATTACAATACCTCTCCACATCCCTTTTCTCATAAAATTTAATATTCTCATCTAATACATCATATATATAAAACTGAGATACATGCCCAAAATGTTCATCTACATAATCTCCGGAACTGCTGGCCACTGCAAATCTATAACCTCTGTTCACCTTACCTGTTTTATTGTCATCTTTATATATTTTCTCAGATTTGTCAATAGAAATTACATTTTTCTTATAATTCCTAAATTGAGCCGATACATCCTCATTCAAACTCCCTATGGCATCTGCCCTGCACTGCCTGCAGTGATACATCTGTTTTAAATAGGGCTCACATTTTTTCCTCATGCTTTTCAATTCAGATTCATCTACAGTATCCCTGTTTTCAAATACACTTCCCTTTACAGGTATAAGAGGCATTATATTTGTCATATAGGCACCACATTCCTTAACTTTTTTTACTATTTCAGGAATGTGAGCATCATTGATTCCCTTTATCATCACAATATTTACTTTGCACACAATACCTTTTTCTGTAAGATATCTAAGACCTGTAAGCTGATTGTCAAGTAGAATTTTTCCTGCCTGCGGCCCTACAAAAGTGCTTCCTCTATAGTTTATATATTTATAGATCTGTGCGTCTATTTCAGGGTCTACAGCATTTATGGTTATTGTAACGTGTGTGACTCCCAATTTTATCAGTTCCTCCGCATAAGCAGGAAGCATCAATCCATTGGTGGAAAGGCAAAATGTAATATCCGGGCATTCTTCTTTTATAAGTTCTATGGACTTTTTGGTTTCTTCAAAATTTGCAAGTGGATCTCCTGGACCAGCTATTCCAACCACCGTCAAATTTTTTATTTTATTTTTTACTATCTTGAATTTATCTCTTGCTTCCTCTGGGGATAGAATTCCACTTGTAACTCCAGGCCTGGATTCATTTACACAATCATATTTTCTATTGCAGAAATTACAGCTTACATTGCATTTTGGAGCTACAGGTATGTGCATTCTAGCATACTTATGTGCAATACAGTTATAGCAGGGATGTTGAAATGTCTTTTTTTCAATCTCCCTTGCAAAATTTATAGGCATATCTTATTATCTCCTTTTTTGCATAATTAAAATATAAAAAGGCCAGACAAACTTAAAAATTTAGTTTGCCTGGCCTCCAGTATTTCTGGTCAACCTTTCATAAAAATTCACAGCATTTGTGGCTTAAGAATATACAACCACCTTATTTAATTCTTCTTTTATCTTATCCACTTTATCAAGGCTTTCCCAGGGCAGCTCTATATCGGTTCTTCCGAAATGTCCATAAGCAGCTGTCTTTTTATATATTGGCCTTCTAAGATCCAAATCTCTTATAATGGCTGCCGGCCTCAAGTCAAAAAGCTTTTTTACAATATCCACTATTTTCTCATCAGATACCTTACCTGTTCCAAAAGTATCGACACTTATGGACACAGGCCTTGCCACTCCTATAGCATAGGCAACCTCCACTTCTATCTTATCCGCAGCACCTGCTGCCACCAAATTCTTTGCTATCCACCTTGCCGCATAGGCTCCGGATCTATCGACTTTCGTCGGATCTTTTCCCGAAAAAGCTCCTCCTCCATGCCTTCCATATCCACCGTAGGTATCAACTATTATCTTTCTTCCAGTAAGTCCTGAATCAGCCTCCGGACCTCCCTTTACAAACCTTCCTGTAGGATTCACAATATATTTGGTATTGGAATCTATAAATTTCTCAGGTATTACCTCTTTTATGACATTATCTATTATATCTCTTTCAATCTGGTCATGTTCCACATTTTCTTCATGTTGTGAGGATATCAAAATTGTATCTACTCTCACAGGTTTTTCTCCTTCATATTCTACTGTAACCTGGGTTTTACCATCTGGTCCTAAATATGGAATAATGCCATTTTTCCTGACATCGGCCAATCCTCTCGAAAGTCTATGAGCCAGTGCTATTGGAAGTGGCATATATTCAGGTGTCTCATTTGTGGCAAATCCAAACACCATCCCTTGATCCCCTGCACCTATTGCCTCTATATCATCTTTTTCTCCCAGTTTTGCCTCCAGTGATTCATTTACTCCCAAGGCAATATCTGAAGATTGCTCATCTATTGATGTTATAACCGCGCAATTGCTGGCATCAAATCCAAATTTTGAACCTGTATATCCTATTTCTTCGATAGTTTTCCTCACTATCTTAGGTATATCCACATAGGCTTTAGTGGATATCTCTCCAACTAGAAGCACAAGCCCTGTATTTACAACTGTTTCGCAAGCTACTCTTCCATATTTGTCCTGTTCAATAACAGCATCTAGAACTGCATCCGATATTTGATCACAAATTTTATCAGGATGTCCCTCTGTAACTGATTCTGATGTAAATAATCTACTCATCTTTATCCCTCCAATTTATTTAACTTTTCTATTTACTATTTATATATGATAATTTTGATTGTTCACTATGATGAAGTAATTTATATATTCCCACCATGGCCAATACCCATATAGGCGCAATATAAAGGGCAATGCGGGTAGCTGGCAAAAACGCCATTGTAACAACAATAGCCAGCAGATAAATTATTGTAATGTATGAAGAAAAAGGGTAAAAAGGCATTTTAAAAGCAATTTTCTGCCCTTCCATAGCTTTTTTTCTGCGGAACTTCAATTGTGTTATAAGAATCGTACCCCAGGCAGTCAAAATGGCTATAGTTGTTGTTGAGGAAATATATGTAAAAAATTTCTCCGGTATGAAATAATTTAAAATTACGGCAATCAATGCCACAGCCGTACTGAAGAGTGTTCCCACATAGGGTGCCCCGGATTTATTCAACTTTCCAAATACTCTGGGAGCATTACCATTTAGTGCCAGACTGTAAAGCATTCTGCCATTTATATACAGGGCACTGTTCATGCCTGAAAGAGCAGCTGTCAAAATTACAAAATTTATGACTGAAGCAGCTGCAGGAATACCTACTTTAGAGAACACCAATACAAAGGGACTTCCTGCAACCCCAATTTTATTCCAGGGATAAAGTGCCAGCATCACCAACACAGAACCCACATAGAAGATAAGTATACGCCAAAATACATCGTTGATAGCTTTTGGAATGGATTTTTGTGGATCCCTTGCCTCTCCCGCCGTTATGCCAATAAGTTCCACCCCTCCAAATGCAAAACTCACAAAAACAAAAGAAAGCACAAACCCTTTAAATCCATTGGCGAAAAATCCTCCATTATTCCATATATTAGAAAATCCAATAGAATGCCCTCCATTATTAAATCCAAATAATATAATAAGCATTCCAAAAATAATCATGCATACTATGGCAACCACTTTCACAAGGGCAAACCAAAATTCAAATTCACCGTAAGCTTTAACTCCAACTAAATTGACTGCAATGAGTATGATCAAAAATATAAGTGCAGTAATCCATTTTGGAAACTGGGGAAGCCAAAATTGAACATATACCCCCATGGCAGTGAGTTCTGCCATAACAGTAGCTGTAGCCTGAAACCAATATGTCCAGCCTGAAAAAAATCCTGCAAAATTTCCAAGGTAACGAGTAGCATAAGCACTGAAGGAACCCGAATTTGGCTCATCTACAGCCAGCTCACCCAAGGCCCTCATAATGAAAAAAATGAACAGTCCTCCTATTAAATATGCCAGAATAATGGCAGGTCCGCCTGTCTTAATAGCATCTGCAGAGCCATAGAACAATCCTACACCTATGGCACCTCCAATAGCTATCATCTGAATATGCCTATTTTTAAGATCTTTTTTTAGTAATTTATTGCCTGCATTATTGTACATCTTATTTATACCTCCAAGTAAAAAATCTATATGTGAGAAGACATATAGATTCCATTGTCCCTCATCTTTCAGGATATACCTGCTGGAATTAGCACCTAGATGTACGAACTAAATGTATATCTGGTTGCCGGGTATCATAGTGCCAGTCCCTTAACCACTCTTGATAAGAATTATAATATTTGATTTTATATAATTACATTAAAAAACTTCCTGTGAGAAATCACAGGAAGTATAAATTCCATTATCTCTCATCTTTCAGGTTTTACCTGCTGGAATTGGCACCATTTACTGTACAAATTACAATCGGTTGCCGGGCATCACAGGGCCAGTCCCTCCGCCTCTCTCGATAAGAAAGTCTACAAATATTGTAAATCACTTATATTTAATTTATATTCAATATACAATTCTTTATTCTTTTTGTCAATAGAAATCTTTCTATTCATACAAATTTTTACTGAAATATCTGTCTCCCCTATCTGGAAATATAGTTACTATATTTCCTCCATCTATGGTATCTGCCAATTTCAACGCTGCTGCAAGAGCTGCACCAGAGGAAGATCCAACTATCAAGCCTTCCTTTTTTGCCAACTCTCTCACCAATCTAAAAGCTTCATCATCATTTACCTTTATAACTTTATCAACCAATTTTATATCCATAGTGTCCGGCAGGAAATCATTTCCTATGCCTTCAATAGCATAACCGTGCTCTTCAGTACCACCGCCAAGGGTAGAACCTTCCGGATCCGCCAGTATGGTCTTTATGCTGCTGTCCTTTTCCTTTAAATACTTTGCCACACCTGTAAAAGTTCCGCCGGTACCTGCTCCAGCCACAAAATAATCTATTTTCCCACCTAACTGTTCATATATTTCAGGACCTGTAGTAGCATAATGTGCCTCGGGATTATCATTGTTTTCAAATTGTCCCAAAGCTATGGAATTTGGTATCTGATTTAAAATCTCCTTGGATTTTTCAATAGCACCTCTCATTCCATCTTCTTCTGGAGTATGAATTATCTCCGCTCCAAGCGCCCTCATCAATACCTGTTTTTCTATGGAAAATTTCTCCGGTACTGCAAATATAACCCTGTATCCTCTGTTTAAAGCTCCCAGCGCAATTCCAAGACCAGTATTGCCTGCAGTAGCTTCAACTATAGTGTAGCCTTTCTTCAATCTACCGCTTTCCTCTGCCTTTTTTATCATATAATCGCCAATTCTATCTTTTACACTGCCTCCTGGATTAAAATTTTCAAGTTTGGCATATATATTAACTCCATCTTTTAGATCAAATTTGTTTATTTTCAGTATAGGTGTTTTTCCTATCATTTCCTTAATATCATTAAAAACTTCCATAATATAACAATCTCCTTTAAATTACAAATTTTCGCTGTTGAAGCTGTTGTTTAATATTTTTCAAATTCCGGAATTATGAAAAACAAAAAACCTTCCGCCCCTTACAGAGGCAGAAGGTTTTACTTCTACGGTTCCACTCTGTTTATCCCTCAAGTACTGCATAAAAACAACCTATGCAGGAAAGAAAAACTCATTGTCGGTACAATCATACCTTAACATTTTAACGGCTGTTTCCGCTGAAACCTACTCAAGTTCAATTCAGTGCTCCAGGATGCATTTCAATTGTCTCCCGCTAAAATTTTCTCACACCACACGAAAATTCTCTCTAAAATAGCATCGTACAATCTACTCTTCCCATCATTACATTTATATAATCTACAATCTGATAATACTACATAAACTTTAATTAATCAAGTATAATTTTACATATAAAATTTAAAAAAGTTACTTCTGCTCAAAATAGATAGAAGCAACCTTTTATAAATTGTATTGTATTATTCAGGATAATTCAACCTCTCATCCGAGATGTCTGTCAAGACCTCTTTGAGAAATTTATCTGCCCAGTACTTCGCCATAGGAAGATTCATATCCAAATAATTTCCGCAGTCTTTTGGAGCAGCACCGGGTATGTCACCTTCAAAATTCAAGATAAATTTATACATTTCCACCAGCAAATCCACGATATCCTTTGACTCATAGTCTCCATACAAAATCAGATAAAATCCGGTTCTGCAACCCATGGGTCCAAAATATACGGTTTTACCTCCATAAGTGCTGTGATTTCTCAAAAAAGTTGCTCCCAAATGCTCAATAGTATGAACTTCAGCTGTATTCATAACAGGTTCGTCATTAGGGCTTGTCATTCTTATATCAAATGTGGTTAGAACTACATCTCCAAATTTATCTTTTCTGGAAACATAAACACCTGGTATTAATTTTAAATGATTGACAGTGAAACTTGAAATTTTATCCATGCAATATCGCCTCCTGTAGAACTCATTATACATCATGTTAAACCTGTAATCAATTATTCAGCTTTGCCCTTTATTCCTCCAAACTTATATCCTATTCCCCTTACAGTTAAAATATATGCAGGCTTTTTGGAATCAGTTTCTATTTTCTGTCTTAAATTTTTTATATGTGAATCAATGGCTCTGTTGTATCCATCAAAATTTTTCTCCAGCGCAATAGATATAAGTTCCTCCCTTGTAAAAATCTTTTCAGGATGGTTTACCATAACTGAAAGTATTTTGTATTCTATGGGGGTAAGATTGACTGTTTCCCCTGATTTTTTAACTTCGTAACTTAAATTATCAATTATCAAATCGCCCTCATTAAAATAATAAGCAAACTCCATTTGTAATTATTTAAAGTAGTTTATATTCTTAAAAGGATACACTCTTAAAATTACATGTCCCTTAACATCCTTTAAATTTACAGGCCCTATTATTCTGCTGTCGGTACTATTTTTCCTATTATCCCCAAGCACAAAAATATAACCTTCGGGCACAACATACTCCGCAACAGCTGAATTGGCCTCAGTTACAACTTCTTCTGGAAGATAACTTTCAGTGAGAACTTTTCCATTTAAATAAACCTCTCCGGACTTTATCTCAATTTTATCTCCAGCTATTCCTATAACCCTTTTTATATAGTTGTCCTCATTCTCGTCATGAGAGTTGAAAACGACCACTTCTCCTCTGTTTATATGTCCCGTTTCAGTGCTTATCTTTTCCATAAATATAACATCCTTATCATTAAAAGTCGGCTGCATGGAAGATCCTATTACATCAGTCCGGGCAAAAACATAACTTCTGCATACAAGTGCCAGTCCAATAGCCAGAATAATGTAAAAGGCATATTCCCTGAACTTCTTAAAGAATTCTTTATCTTTCACGATATCACACCCCTTTACCTATTATCATTATAGCAAAAATAACAGTTTTCAGACAAATTTGAAAATCTGCAGAGTTTTATATTTCAACTCTGAACTTTGATATCTGGATATGACGGCCTATTTCAAAGCCGGCTCTACATGTATAATTGCATATTTTATCTGAAATTCACTGCTCAGCATATTTTCTATTTTTTCCGTAATACCATGACTTTCCAGTACGGTCAATTTAGAGCTGACACTTATTATAATATCAAGTAAAATATTATTTCCATGTACCCTAGCCTTTACATCCTTGACGCTGTCTACGCCTTCAATTTGATTTATTTTTCCAATTATTTTGTCCAGCTGCCTGCTGTCAAAACCATCAGTTAAACTTTGGGCGGACTCCTTGAAGATCCCTATACCTGTTTTTATTATAAGTATTCCCACTATTACCGCCGCCAGTGGATCTATCCAGGGAAGACCAAACTGCGAAGCTATAATTCCACAGGCGGCCCCAAAACTGACCCAAGCATCTGAAAGATTGTCTTTTGCAGCAGCCATAAGTGCCAGGCTCTTGATTTTAACTGCCACTTTCCTGTTATACCTGTACACTGCATATACCAGTACAGTACATATAATGGAAACTACTGCAGACATCATATCCGGTGCTTTGGTCTTAAAAAAAACTGTAGAGTATACTGCATTGTAAAAAACCTCTGCTCCAACGGCTATCATTATCAAAGAGGCCACCAGGGTAGATACCGTCTGTGCCCTCAAATGTCCATAGGCATGGTCCTCATCGGCAGGTTTCCTCGATATTTTAAGCCCTATAACAATGGCAAGGGAGGCTATGATATCCGTGGAATTATTAATGCCGTCTGCAAAAAGAACCTTGGAATTAAAAAAATATCCTATACCGAGTTTAAATAAAGATAAAAACACATATACTACCACATTTACCTTAGTTCTCTTTTCTGCAATTTTAAGATTTTTATAATCCTCTTCCATCTATTTTCTCCTATAAAGTATAAAATCTATACCTTTAAATCATTTTTCGACTCCACTGCTTTTATTATATTTAAAAGTGTCCTGTTTACCGGAGTGTCTATTCCATATTTTCCTCCCAGTCTGCATACGGTTCCCGCAAACATATCAACTTCAGTCTTTCTTCCATATTCAATATCCTGACACATTGAAGTATTGCTGTGAGGAGGCATGGTGGCAAGTACTTCATTCCATTTTTCAATATCCTGTCCACTCAAATTTATGCCCATTTTCTGAGACAATCTTACCACTTCCCACATAGCTGACTCCATCAATTCTTTCGCTTCACCTACAGATTGAAATACTCCATAATTTCCCCCTATAACTGCTGAAGCCTGATTTATTCCTACATTGATCATAAATTTATACCACAGGGAATGAATCATATCCTTTGGAATGCTGTAAGGTATATCTGCCCTGTCAAAAAGTTCTTTTACAATCTGTACTTTTTCTGAGTAAGTACTATTTGTTTTTTCACCAAAAGCTATATTTCCATAACTGGAAAAAGAGATGACATTTCCTCTGCGGTTTCCGTCAATGGCAATACAGAGAGAATAGAGCATCTTATTCATTCCATATCTTTTTCCTATTATCTCTTCACTGGTAATTCCATTCATGAGAGATATTATAATTGTATTTTCCCCAACTTGATTTTTCATATCCTCCACAGCCTGGGAAAGTTGATTTGCTTTCACGGAAACAATAATCAAATCTGCAGGTTCAGTTTTCTCTTCTGGTGCTACATATTTAAAATCATATCTTTTACCATTTATTATAAATCCATGTTTTCTATATCTTTCAGCTCTTTCACCGCCTGCTATAACTTTCAATCCCCCAGGATTCAGATCGTACAACTTGCTAACATAGGCACAGCCAATAGCTCCCATCCCTATAGCAGATATATTCTTTATACTTTTCACCATAAACTCCCCCTATCATTATACTGAATACTCTCTGTATTTTAATAAAATGTTCTAACCTAATTCAATTTTAGCCTTACTCCCGCCCATTCCAGATTCAGCTGGAGTAACGATGAGCTTCACCGGCATCCTTTCCTTTATGGATTCTAGATGACTTATTATACCTATTGACAATTTGTCATTATGGATCTTTTCCAGTGAATCCATGACTGTTTCAAGTAAATTTTCATCCAGTGTTCCAAAGCCTTCATCTAAAAAAAACAACTCCAGAGGCGCCCTGCCTTTTAGCTGTATCTGTAATGACAATGCCAGCGCCAGTGCCAATGAGGTCACAAAAGTCTCTCCTCCCGACAAAGTGGACGCATCTCTTTTTTTGCCTCCATTTTTATAATCCCTTATAAAAAATCTGCCATCTTCATCAACTTCCAACCCATAGTTCCCGCATGTGATTTCCTTTAACTTTTTATCTGCTTCCAGGGATATATATTTCAGTTGATTGCCTGCAACAAATTCCACAAATTTTTTCCCCTTGAATAACTTCTCAAGATCATCCAGGAGCGCCAGTTTATGCTCAACTTTTTCCTTTTTCTTTAGAACATCTTTTAATTGAAGAAGCTTTGTATTTATTGAATTAACCTCTTCCTGTAACCTTATTTTGCATTCATATAAATTTTTCAACTGACAACTTTTTTTGTCTTTAATATTTTGTATCTCAAGCCACTGCTCCTCTGTCAAAGTTTTTCCACCTATCTTCTCACGGAGATTTTCTACGGTACCCTTTAATTTAACCAGTGAATCCCTGTACTCATGTATTTTTTTATTGAGCTCATTGATCTCAAGTTTATTTATAAAACTCTTCTTGACCTGGTCAGTGTTTTCAAAATGCTGATCATTTAAAACTCTTTCAAGTTTTTCACTTTCATCTGACTTTCTTTCATTAGAACTTACCAAATTGCTCTGGCATGCTATTATCTTATTTTTATATTCATCGTATTTCACCTGTGCCTTTTTACTGTCTCCCTTAACTTTTACATATTCCATTTCTATTTTCTCTATATGTGCTGATACTTGTTTATTGAGATATTCAAGATCCTCTACTTCTCCCACTCTATTTTTTATACTTCTTTTCTTTTCAAGCATATTTTTATTTTTTTCCCTAAATTCAGTTTGCCTCTCATTCAATTTTCCCTTCAAACTTGCAATTTCGCTGCTGAGTGTTTCTCCCTGCAATTGAGCTGCAGTTAAATTGTCCCTGAGTTTTCTTATTTCAATTTCCAGATCAGCTTTTTTCCTTTCATTTTCATTTATCTCATTTTTTTTGCCTTTAAAATCTACAATCCCCAATTCAGCTTTGAGTGAACATAACTTTTTTTCTTCTATTTTGAATTTTTCATCCTCCTCCTTGAGATTCTGTTTTAATTTTTTCATCTGGATTTCATTTTGACTTCGTGCCGCACTAATTTTATTATATTCTATATTCAAAAAATTCTTTTCTTCCTTCAAACTCTTGATCTTTTTATCAAGTTCGGACTTTCTGCTGTTAAATAGATAAACTCTGTTTCTCAACTGAGTGAATTCATTTTGAATAAACTCAACCGGAGTTGACTTGAAACTTTCTCCCAGCTCATTTAGTTTTTTACCATTTTCTCCTATGATTTTCTGTTCTGATTCAACAACTGTTCGTATCTTTATTATCTCCTCATACATATTTTCGAGATCTCGCTGTTTTTCCCCCAAATGTTTTCTCAATTTTTCCACAGAACCTGTATCAATTTCATCCAGAGTTCTCCCACCACAGTAAACAGAACCGCACACAGGGCATAAATCACCTTCTGACAGCGTATTTCTGAGAATATTTGCCATACTATGTCTTTCACATTTTTTTATTTCTTCATCTAATTTGTGGATTCTAAACCTCAGAGCGGATTCTGTACTGGATTTATCTTTTAATTCTTTCTTCAAATTATGTAAAATTTTTTTATTTTTCTCTATAATATTCTTGTAATCTCCGTATTTATCCCATTTACTTTTTATTTCCACCACCTTTTTCTGAAAATCCAGAAGTGTATTTTCATCTCCCGGACAATTTTTCATGAGCTCTTTTAATTGATCTTCAGCTCTATCTATTAACTTTTGCTTCTCATCCATATTCTCCTGCATAGTCTTGCCTTTTTTACGTTCATTTTCAATATTTGTACTGCTGTCTTTTATATCTTCAAGCAAACTGTTTTTTCGATTCTGTATATTTTCATAATCCTTTAAGACAATAATTCCATCATCTATTTTCTCTTTATATTCTTCAGAAATTTTAAGGCAGTTCACTAATTCTTCTTTGAATTTTATACTATCCAATAATTTTTCAATATGTTTTCTATTCTCCATTCCTTCATTATTTTTTGTCTGCAGCTCTCCTTTCAAAAAATCAATATCTTTTCTCAAAGTCATTTCCTGACTCTGAAGCTTCTTTAAAATCACACCTTCAGCTATGGCATCCAAAATCTTCTGCTGTTTCACCTTCAATTCTGGCAGCTCCCTGTGCCTTTTCTCTTCAATGACACTCAATCTGGTATCCATTTCATTTTTGTACTGTGTCATACTATCCATACTTCCATTTAAGTCCAAAAGTTCTTTTCTTAAAATCTCCACCTGTCTGAGAGTATTTTCGCAGCTGTCCATATAAGGTTTTACTTTCAATGCACTTTCAGCCAGTGTCACTTTTCTTTCACATTTACCTATATAGCTTTCCATTTTCAGCATGGACTTCTGCTGATTTATTTTTTCATTTAATTCCATTTGAAGTTTCCAGAGTTCTCCTGCAGTATTAAATTTTTTTTCCACATCATTGTACTCAGTTTCGCACTGGTGATACTGTTTTTTTATTTCCTCAAGGCTGCTTTCTTTCTCCTTCAGAATTTTTTCATCAATTCCCTCATAGCCAGTAAGCTGTCCCTGGATAAGATTCTCCTTCTCTCTCTCTTTCTTTACTTTTGATCCAAGTTTAAAAGACAGTTCATCTCCGTATTTTTGTAGTCCAAACAATCTCTCAAGCATATTTCTCCTGTCTTTTCCCTCAAGCCTTAAAAATTCACTGAACTTTCCCTGAGGAAGCACCACGGTTCTGGTAAAGTCCTCCAGTTTAAGTCCTAGTATTTCCTCGCATTTTTCAGTTACGCTTTTGGCCCCTTCCTCCAATATTTTTTCTGAACAAGTTGTAATATCCAATATTCTGGCAGATTTACTTCTCACTTTCCCGGTTCTATTTTCTCTCCTAAATTCCCTCTCCACTCTGTATATCCTCACTACCCTATCCGATATCTGAAATTCATAGCTCACCATCAAATCTGTGCAGTTCACATTCATAAAATTGGAACTTTTTCTTGCGATCTCACCGTAAAGTGCCAGGGTAATTCCATCAAGCACCGTGGATTTTCCGCTTCCCGTAGGTCCGAATATGCCGAATATACCTCTGCAGGTCAACTTTTTGAAATCAATTTCCTGGGTATCCATAAAGCTGTTCAATCCTTTTATTTTAAGCTTAATTGGTTTCATTATTTTCCTCCTCCCTAATAATGGACAGCAGCAAGTCTAATACCTCCGGTTCAGGTTCCACTTTTCTTTCTTTTATATAAAACTCCCTGAATATCTCTTCAAAAGATTTATGTGAAAAACTATTTATATCAAGATCACTGCAATTATCATCTGATATTTTAGGAACAATTTCCAATATGTCTTTTTTAGCGGTCTTCATCAATTTTATTTCATCTTCCCCTATATATCTGTCAGTGGTTATTTCCATATAGACCCAACAGTCTCTCTCACTATTCTCCCTGCATCTTGAAATGGCCTCCTCTATACTGTTACATTTCCAAACTTCTATGGGTTTATATACCTTAAATTCAACTTCCTTTACACTGCAGTCCTCTCCTGCCTTTGCATCTATTACAAAGCACTTTTTTTTAAAGCCAATTTCTTTTTTGCTGTACTGAAGGGGAGAACCTGAATACCTTGCCCTTCTTTCCGTTCCAGGCACTATCTGAGGTTTATGGACATGTCCTAGGGCGATATATTGAGCTTTAACAGGAAAGCAGCTCCCATCTACAATAAAACTTCCTCCAAGTTGGACACTTCTCTCTGATCCAGCCTGAGCACTTCCCATTGCAAACAGATGTGAAACCGCAATATTTATAGTATCCTCTCTATAGTTTTTACTCAAATTGTCAAATAAGGTTTTAATTTTATTACCGTAGGACACAACTTTATCCTTTTCCTCTTCCATTTCACTGTATAAAACTTCATCTAACCTTTTCTCATTGGGATAAGGCACTGTAACAATTACAGCTCTCTCACCATTTATTTCAACTTCAACAAAACCCTCACCGGAATTTACAACCTTATGACTGCCATAATCACCACAAGGTACCACTGACTTTGGCGTACCCACCATTATAATGCCATGGTCTCTTGCCAAAGGACCCGCTGCCACCAACCTATCCGGGTTATCATGATTACCCGATATAACCAAAGTTATTCTCTTTCCATTCGAGGACAATTTTTTTTAATGTATCATAGAACATTTTTTCAGCCCTGGCCGGTGGATTATAACTGTCGTAAATATCCCCAGCAATAATAATTAAATCCACACTATTGTCATTTACTATCTTTACAAAGTCTTCAAGAAAAGCTTCCTGTTCATCCATACGACTGTGCCCCTCCAAATTTTTGCCCAGATGCCAGTCAGAAGTATGTAAAATTCTCATTGATTTTTCCTCCAAATCAAATAACATCATATCTGTATACTGATCATTATAGCATAATGATAGAATAGCTTTAATGTTAAAAGTGGCTGTTTCAAAATTCGTCAATTTTGAAACAGCCACTTTTCAATATCCCATGGAAAATAATTTTTAACAGGATTTAATTTTTTAAAACAATCTTAAATTACCGTCTTTGTCAAATACATCTGTAACATCGGTTTCACAAATTTTATATTCTGGAGGAACTTCTGGCAGCAGTGCTGAAGATATATATATCTGTGAAAGTTCAAGAGTGCTCTCTATCAGCATAATACGTGCTGTCCTCTCACTTACAGCCCGTCCACAAGTTTGTAACCCTATTCTTATTGCCTCCTTATCTGTAGGAGCTACTACTGGAATAAAACATCGTTCCAAAAATCCGGAAGTTATAGTATTCATATAAGTTTTTTGAATATCTACTTTATCATAAAGTCTTTTTGTAGTCACGTCGGCAATACCCATACCTAGTGCATTTCCTTCAGATTCCTCTGTCAAATCCAGTATGGCAATTCTACTTGCAGTTCCCTCCTCATCAGGAATGCCATTAATTCTCATACGGCCAATTACATTCGGATCCATTCCCACACCGGAAATATTCTTTCCCATTTCTTTAATTACTAGAACATCCAGATTGTTTAATGGCAGCTTAGGCAGCAATTTCTTTGAATACTTTAGAAGTTCTGCATCCCTTTCAAAAATATTTTCGGCATTCAATACTTCTACAGCCGCTGTCATATCCCTTTTATTTTCAACAATGGCCACTGCAGCCAATAGTGGAACATGTTCTAACACCTTTTTGGCCACCTTTGGAATTAGATTTTTAAGTCCACTGGCACCATGCTGATGAACTGCTTCCGCCTGTGCCTGTTTTCCCATTCCAATAACCAACATCTTTACAACTCCACTTTCATGTTCCCCATGGAAATCAGTATGGGCCTTGACCCTGTTCACTGGAATTATATAGTCCAGATCCAGCACCTTTTTATCCACGTAAACTGGCTGCTTTCCTATATGGTCGATAGTTGCCACTTCCATATTTGACACTATGGGAACTCCAAGCTCCTTTTCATTGATGCCATAATGATCCAAAATGGAACGCTGGCCCTCTGCTGTTGCACCTCCGTGACTGCCCATAGCGGGTAAAACTATTACATCGGCTCCACGTGCCTTTAAGTTAATTATGACCTGTTTGATAATCAGTTTAATGTCACGTATACCTCTGCTTCCTGCCAATACACCTACCTTTTTCCCCTTAATGTCTTTTCCTGCAACTTCTCTGTCAATCCCATTTTGAACTGCTTCAATTATCTCTTTTTCTGACAAACAGCTGCAGCTCTCTTCAGTAATTATTTTATGAATTACCGGCATTTTTATATCAAGCATAATAAACCTCCTTACAAGAATAAATTTCAATTTAAATTACATCACCTGCATAAATTCTTATATAATTTCGCAAAATACCAATATTTCTTTTAATATAACACACATTTTCTTAAGCCGTACCATTCTCACTCTTGATTTTTTTAGAATCTAAAGCATCATCCTTATCTGCTCTCTTAGCCCAGTAGGATGCCAACGCAGATCCTGTAACGTTGTGCCAAGCACTAAAAATGGCACCAGGAATAGCACATAGAGGATCTAGATTCATTAAAGCCAGTGTAACTGCAAGTCCTGAATTTTCCATACCTATTTCAAAAGCAATTGCCTTGGATTTACGTTTGCTGAGTTTGCCCAATCTACGAGCAGCATTATATCCCAGGAATAATCCGGTTGCATTGTGAAGTGCTACCGCCAAAAATGCTATAAATGCTATCTTAGCCAAATTCTCTGCATTTACTGCAATGCCTGTAGTTATGATAAACATAAGAGCAATTGTCGATATAACCGGCACATATTCCACAACCTTTTGTACTGGTTTATCTGCAATCCTGCGAATTAATACTCCCAAACAAACCGGAATGACTACACTTTTTAATATACTTAAAAGCATCGATGCTGTATTTACCTTGACCATCGATCCTGCGAGAAATAAGAAAAGTGCCGGTGTAAGTACAGGCGCCAAAACAGTATTTACACTTGAAACTGTAATTGAAAGTGCCTCATCACCTTTGGACAAGAATGTCATAACGTTTGAAGCAACAGCACTAGGACAGCATCCAACCAAAATAAGTCCAGCAGCTATAGGAGCTGGCAAGTGCAAAATCTTCGATATAGCAAATGCGACGAAAGGCATAATTAAAAAACGCGGCACAACACCCCATAGTACATCAAGGGGGCGGGAAAATACCAATTTAAAATCATTAGTCGTCATAGTAAGCCCCATACAAAGCATTACGGTTCCCAAATACCAAGCAGTATAAGCACTTAAAGGCTTAACATGCGTTGGAAATAAGAAAGCTAAAACCGAGCCAATAACTACCCACACTGGAAAATACCCTGTAATCAATTTGCAAATCTTTTTTATCATTTTTTTACTCTCCTTTTCAGTGTTTTTAGTAAAATTTTAAAAATTGCATATCATCTGTTTTGAAAACTTAAAACTCAAAATATAATTTGCAATTGCATAAACCGTTTTCAGAAATTTTACATATATATCATTTACTCGATGCCAGGTACAAATCAATATGAAATACCAATATAATTCCTCTAGAGAAACTTTATTGACCTTTAGTAGTAAAAAATGCTATTTATTTATATATAAAGTAGTAAATTTACTACTATGGCTAAGTATACTAATTAAATGTTTTCATATCAGATAAAAACATTTAACCATTATAATTATTTTATTCAGCAATAATCATACCAACTGATTATTTTTTATAGCAATTCTTTTAAAATGCACAGATAAAGCTTTTACTTATATTATCCATTAAAACATTCTGTTAGATTAATTTAAAAATGTGAGATTATTTGTTATATTCACTGTTGCAATTTGATTATTCTAACAGTTTTCTAATTCTCATACTCGTGAAACAATTAGCTGTTATTTCAATATTCAAAGCAAAAAAGAGACACAGAAATACTATGTCTCTTACTTGCCGTATTCTTCTTCCTCAAAAGGAAAGTAGAACATCAATTATTTAATCAAAGTACACACATCATTTGCAAATTGCACTGGATCTTCCACGGGAAGTCCCTCAATTAAAAGCGCTTGATTGTACAGCAGATTGGAGTATACCTTTAATTTATCCTTATCCTCTTGAAACGCTTTCTTGATGGCCTTGAACATCTGATGGTTTGTGTTGATTTCAAGAATTTTATCGGCTTTAATATTTTGATTGTTTGGCATCATTTTAAGTACTTTTTCCATTTCAATGGATACTTCCCCTTCATTTGCCAAACACACAGGATGAGTCTTAAGTCTATTTGAAGCCCTTACTTCTTTTACCTTATCTTTCAATACTTCCTTCATGAAATCAAATAGCTCTTTGTTTTCCTCAGTTTCCTTTTTACTTTCTCTATCATCAGAATCAAAACCTAGATCCTTACTGGAAACAGATTTAAACTCCTTTTCCTTATATTTCATAAGCATCTTAATGGCAAATTCATCTACATCGTCGGTAAAATACAATATTTCAAAATTTTTGTCTTTAACCAATTCAGTTTGAGGCAATTTTTCGATTTTTTCTACATTCTCACCTGCTGCATAATATATATATTTCTGATCCTCTTTCATTCGCGAAACATATTCGTCAAGAGTTACAAGTTTTTTCTCTGTAGAAGAATAAAACAACAACAGATCCTGCAGTACTTCCTTGTTGGCCCCGAAATCAGAATAAACTCCATACTTAAGCTGTTTTCCAAAACTATTGTAAAATTCAATATATTTTTCACGATTGTTTTTAAGCATCAAAAGAAGTTCGCTCTTTATTTTATCTTTTATCTTTTTTGCAATGAATTTAAGCTGCCTGTCATGCTGCAGAAGTTCTCTTGAAATATTAAGGGAAAGATCTGCTGAATCCACAAGACCCTGGACAAAGCTAAAATAATCCGGAAGAAGATCAGCACATTTTTCCATTATCAAAACGCCATTTGAATATAACTCCAGCCCCTTTTCAAATTCCTTTGTATAGAAATCATAAGGTGCTCTGGCCGGGATAAAGAGCAGTGTCTTGTAGCTGACCACACCTTCTACACTTGAATGTATTACCCTGAGAGGTTTATCATATCCAAAATGCTTATCCATATAAAATTGATCATAATCCTCAGGCTTTAATTCATTTTTATTTTTTCTCCAGATAGGTACCATGCTGTTTAAAGTTTCATCTTCAAAATAATCCTCATATTCTTTTTCATTATCTTTTTTAGGCCTGCTCTTTTTTACCATCATCTTGATTGGATATTTTATGAAATCAGAATATTTCTTAACCAGCAATTTTATTTTGTATTCATCCAAAAACTCATCATATTTTTCATCTTCAGTATTTTCTTTAATTTTTAAGATAATTTCGGTACCTGTAGTTTCCTTTTCACAGGGCTCAATACTATATCCCTCAGCCCCCTCTGATTCCCACTTATAGGCCTTATCCGAATCAGCAGAACGACTTTTTACAGTTACTTTGTCAGACACCATAAATGCGGAATAAAAGCCAACTCCAAATTGACCTATAATATCTACTCCATCTTTTATGTCATTTTCATTCTTAAACGCAAGAGAGCCGCTTTCTGCAATAGTCCCAAGATTATCTTCAAGCTCCTTTTCTGTCATGCCTATACCCGTGTCTGTAATTGTAAGTGTTTTCTTATCCTTATCTGCAGCAATTCTGATATAGAAGTCATCTTTGTTGAAATTAACATTTTCATCAACAAGTGATCGATAATAACTTTTGTCAATTGCATCGCTGGCATTTGATATAAGTTCTCTCAAAAATATTTCTTTATTTGTGTATATTGAGTTAACCATTAAATTAAGCAGTCTTTTCGACTCTGCCTTAAATTCTTTTACAGCCATTTTATCATTTCCTTTCAATTATATATAATATACTAATGGCAGGGCACGACACCTCTGTCACAATTATCATACAGTCAAGTGATTCCCGGATTCATGGTCACCTGAATATTTTTTTGTTAGCACTTATATTACTTGAGTGCTAATTTTATTTTAGCAATAATTTCATCTTTGTCAATATATTTTCTCAAATTTATCTGCTGAATTCATTTGTCATAATATTTAAGCTGTAAATTATCAGAACTATAACAAAGAAAATTCTCATGAATTATTTTTTAAACTTTGAATTAATTTTACAGGATTAATTATCTTACCTAAACTATGTAATTTACTATTTCTTCTAAATTCAACAGTAGTTCCAGTTCTTAATGCCGTCTTCCAAAATTCATCGGGAGTTATACTTGGTTTGACTTCACAGGAAAGAGCATAAACACCTGCTATATAAGGAATTGACCAACTCCAGCCACCTTCTCGGTAGAAAACATAATCCCTATATCCTGTTGGACTTGCTGTACATCTTGAATCCATGGGAATAAGCAGTGTATTATTCAAGTTATATTTTCCTTCATAATACTCCTTCTGCCAGAATAAGCCCGGAGTATAGGATGAAGAGGTATCGGGATCAGACAGAGGGTTTCTTCCAAGCCCGCTAAATTTAAATCCATAAGTATCTTTAAGTGATGATGAAACTACAAATATATTTTCTTCTCTGGCTCTGTCCACTGCTTTTATCACTTCACTGTACCCCACATCTCTAGGACTCCATCCTATTGAAATGGAAATAACCCTTATCTTTTTACCTTGAGGTAACTTTTTATTGAGTTCTATTATTCTGTTTATGGCATGAGCAATGTAATTAAAATTGACTTTTGATTTTTGGCATATATCCACAGGATCTTGTCCTATATAATATAAATCAGATTTTGGAGCGATACCCGTTTTTTTACCAACAGCTATTGAAGCTACTGCAGCTCCATGCATTGAAGTTTCACGTCCGCAGTGGAGCTCTTCATAAGATTTGACATTATCTTTATATTCAGCATGATTTACAAGAAGACGCTGATCTATTATTGCAATACCAACATTTTTCCCATTCACTCCTAAACTATGGAGAGTTCTTATGCCAAGTCCTGGATTTTTCCCTAATGACATAATTTTTTCAGGTGAAAAAACTGATGTAATATTTTTTGGCCATTTTGTATTACTATCAAAGCTTGAATTTAAAAGTTCTTTTTCCCTTCCATCAATATCAGCTTCCGATAAATCCTTTGAACGCAAGTCCATTCCTTTACTGTTTTTAAAATTTGAGCTCAACTGTGGCAGCTTATTTAATTTTCCAACCTTCCAATCTGCCGGTGTCACTTTTACAGCAATTCCAGCAGTACCTTTATTTAATGCATTATTGGGTTTTATCAGCACATTTAAAGATATCATACTTATAATAAACAATATAAACACTATGATTAGAATTTTATACTTTTTCTTCATGTAGAAATATCTCCCTATTTTTTTAATTCTTATTATATATAAATTCTAATATTAATTTCTAAAGAAACACTTATTGAACTGATTAAGATTCAATTAAAATTTGATATTTGAAATATAGCCCCATCCTTTTGAGATGAGACCTTTCACTATTTTAACATTATTTTTAATAAGTCCGCTTCCTGCCGCTGAATCCAGTACATTTAATGTCTGCCTATACCTCAAAAAAGGCAGATCTCTGCTTTTTATATAATTAACTGCTTGTACTTTTTATGATTTGATTTATGTATTTATCTAATTTTTGGCTTGCCTTTAATATTTCCCTATAATCCGCCCTTTCCTCAATCAATTTATGTAATCTCTCTCTTAAATCGTTTACCTTATCATCCATCACGTAAATTTCAAACCGCCTTTCTTATAAATAACAAATTAAAGTTTATAATTCAAAACACTTTTAAATTATAGCATAAAAATCCTCTATTGTAGACTATAGTATGCTGATAATTTGCAACATTTTTTTTAAAATTAAATTCAAGAGGTGGTTTATGTGACATTAGAAAATGCACTTGCTGTAACTTTAAAAAACCGCAGAATAAAATGTGGATTATCGCAGGAAGATCTTGCTCATAAATGTAATATTGATAGGACTTATATAAGCATGATAGAGTGTCAGAAACGAAATCCTACTTTAAATATCATTTTTAAAATCTGCAAAAGTTTAGATATAAAGGCCAGCGATTTTATTTTAAATATTGAGAAAGCAATGGAAGACAGCTAAAAAGCTAAAATTGTTTTCCGGCTAACTTAATTCACATTTATAAATAAATTGAATGGAGTTAAAAAATCCCATCCTTTTCGGACGGGGTTTTTGATATTACTTTAATTTTTTTTCATATTTTTCAACCATTTTTTTAACCATCTGACCACCTACTGAAAAATTATTTACTGCGTTAGGATCTCTGTTCTTTTCAGCAAGCTCCCTGGCCGCTTCTATTTTTAATCTCTCCATGCCAATTCTAGCTTCGGGAACCAATATCTTATTTCTTCTGGACATAAAATTATCATCTCCTCTACAATAGTTTGTACATTTCAATGAAATATATAATAGAAATTTACCCTAGTTCAACTTGTTTTTAGAATAAAATTTTAGGGCTTTTCCTATAAATTTTGATGCACCGCTTCCATATCTTTTATCTGTTGCTTTTATAAATTCAGGACTTGATAAATAAAAATCTGCCATATACCCAAAATAATTTTCTCCTTCATCTACTTTCAAAGCTTCATTTATTTGCCTGGTTTCATTTGCTATTTCAAAAACAATTTGTTGAATCTCTCTTGAAAAAGGATCTCTACTTAAATCAGATACAAGCTTTTTATATAATGTATCTATTTTAGGCAAATTATTTTCAGAATAAATTTTCAAAGCTTTTCCTATAAATTTAGACGCACCGCTTCCATATTTCTTATCAACTTCTTCTATCCATTTAGGAAATACCAAATAAATTTGCACCATACTGTGCCAGTAATAATCTCCCATATCAGCTTTAAAAACTTCATAATCCTTTTTAACTGTATTAGTTATTTCTTCAGCAATCCGTTGAATTTCCCACGAAGAAGGATCTTTACTTAAATCAGATACAAGTTTTTTATATAGTTCTTTTAATTTAGGATTCCCGTCATAAAGACAATCTTTCTTAAACTCATCAATCTGTTCTGCTTTAGTTAAAGCATCACTATTTAAATTTTTCTTTAAAGCTTCAGTGAATTTTTTTATACTTCCATACTGCTTTATAGCGTCTTTAGCAATTTCACTTTCCTTAGTTTTAACTTTTTCAATAAATTCATCAAATTTATCTATGCTTCCCCACTGCCTAATTACTTTAGTCTTATTTTCTGTTTTAAATTCTTCTAACACATTATAATATTCGGTCATATCAAATTCCTTAAAACTCATCGTGCTTTCTCCCTTCAACGTTTTATTTATAAGTCCAATTAATTCGTTTAATCTATTGCGTTTCAAAACAAGCAGTTTTTTCTGATTTTTTAGTGCCTCCATTTTATCAAAGCTTGGTTCTGTCATGATTTTTTTTACTTCCTTTAAAGGTAATTCAAGCTCCTTAAAAAATAAGATCTGCTGTAAAGCTTCAAGAGCCCTGTCATCATAAAGCCTGTAACCTGCCTCTGTAATTTTACTTGGTTTTAACAATCCTATCTCATCATAGTAATGCAGTGCGCGCACACTTATTCCCGTCAAATCTGAAACCTGTTTTACTGTTCTCATTTCCACACCTCAAAATCTGATTTTAGAACTATCACTATTGTCTAATACTCTGCCGGCTGTAATCTCTGTTGATATAAATAATCTCTACATATATATTGCACTATGACGCGGAGTCAGAGTCAATACTTTTTGAAAAAATTCAATTTTAAAAGGTTCTGACTTATTTTCAATATTTATTTGCATTATCAATCATATTGTAGTATAATAAAGCTCATATAACTTAATAAGGTTCTCTTATCAAGAGCGGTGGAGGGACTGGCCCTTTGAAACCCGACAACCGGCATCAATTTTTAGATGTATCGGTGTCAATTCCTGCAAAGTGAATTAAACTGTTTTAAGTCACTTTGAAAGATAAGAAAAATACTAATTCTATAACCTGCTATCAAAAGCTATTTTTCTTATAAAAGGAAAATAGCTTTTTTATATTACAAAATAAAAATTGGAGGTATGTCTGATGGGGATTTTAGTGGTAGGCGGAGACAGAATTGAAAAAATAAAAAACAAATTGAGGGAAAACGGATTTAATAAAATAGTACATGTTACGGGGAGAAAAAAAGGAGACAGAAAAATAAAAATTCCATCAAATACGGATATAGTTGTGGTTCTTATAGACTACATAGGGCATAATATGGCTGAAATAGTAAAACAACAATCAAAACGAAATAATATCACAGTAATGTTCTGCAAACATTCCTGGTCCAGCATAAACAAGAACATAAATACTTACATGAAAAAGACATCATAGCAATAACTATTCCGAAATATTTGTTTCTTTCACCATTTATCTATCTGGCCACAATCTACATTCTCTCCGTAAGCCACCATGGGGCCACCCCTGATAATAGACAAACTGACAACCTGATAGAGCAGAATTCCATCTGCTTCAGCAACACATATTTCCAGTACATTTCCAAAATAATCCTTAATCCAGCCTAATATTTCTCCTTTTTTCAAGGTATCTCCTGCCCTTTTTGTCGGATACCAGCATCCCGTGTGTGATGCATTTTTGTAAATTACATTTTCTACATCTACAGGTTTATAGATTTTCCCAGAGATCTTTCCCTCCAGAATTTTAAGATAACGCAGCACATTTCTAACATCTTCTTTTCCCAATTCCACTTCTTCTTTTGACCAGACACCTGTACATCCTCTCTCAATCAAAATACTCGGAATACCACAGGAGCCTGCATAATTATAGGAACCCCCGCTGCCATGTGGAGAACGTACCAAACAGGGAACATCCACCACTTCTGCCATAGCCTTTGATTTTTCAACAACTTCCGCTGCAGCTGCTCCCACATAATATACATAAGGCATTAACTCTTCATAATATGTACGCAGCCTATACATTATTTATCAAATAAGTGACAAGCCACTAAATGACTTTTTCCTATTACTTTTAATTCAGGCTTTTCTTTCAAACATACATCACTGCATCTTTCACACCTGGAGCTGAAACTGCATCCTGGAGGTAGACAATAAGGACTTGGCGGCTCACCTTTAATTATTTCTATTCTGCTGTTATCAGCTTTTTTAACAGACAGCACGGAGGACAGCAGGGCTCTTGTATAAGGATGGCATGAACTTGAAGTGAGTTTGCAGCTGTCAATGATTTCAACAATTTCTCCAAGATACATAACCACAACCCTGTGACTTATATTTTTCACCACCGCCAGATCATGACAGATAAAAATATAGGACAATTTTTCTTTCCTCTGCAGATTCACAAGGAGAGAAAGAACCTGATTTTGTACGGAAACATCCAGAGCTGAAGTGACTTCATCACATACTATAATTTCAGGTTTTAAGGATACCGCCCTTGCTATTGCCACTCTCTGCCGCTGTCCTCCGCTCAGCTGATGGGGATATCTATCTGCAAAATTTTCACTCATGCCAACTGCTTCAAGAAGCTCTGCCGCTTTTTTACGGACACTGTGCTTATCTATGAGTTTAAAATTCAAAAGAGGCTCAGCTATAGTTTCCCGGACCCTCATCCTGGGATTGAAGGTTTCAGAGATATCTTGAAATATCATCTGAATTTTCCTCCTGTTCTGCCTCAATTTTTCTCCTCTTAAATTGGTAATATCCTGATTTCTGAAAATAATTTTTCCGGAAGTAGATTCTTCAAGATGAACTATCATATCTGCCAGGGTGCTTTTACCGCAGCCGCTTTCTCCAACCAGTCCCAGGCACTCTCCCTTATACAATTTCAGACTCACATCATTCACTGCAGTCAGCCTTCTTTTATCCTCCATTTGAAATTGTTTTGTAAGATTTTCAATCTCCAGTATAGGCTGCTTCTTTTCCTCCAAAATCACATCCCTCCAATTCAGGTACCGCCGATAACAATTCCATAGTATACTTGTTCCTGGGATTATTTATCACCTGATCCTTAGTTCCCCACTCCACCAGCCTTCCTTCCTTCATTACTCCTATTTTATCGCACATATAGGCTGCCACTCCCAGGTTATGGGTAACCAGCACTATGCTTGTATTAAAATTCTTTCTGAGTTCAGCCATCTGCTTCACAACCTGGGCCTGAACAGTTACATCCAAAGCGCTGGTAGGTTCATCTGCCAGAAGAAGTTCAGGTTTCATAACCATGGCCATGGCTATGGCAACCCTCTGTTTCATACCGCCGCTCAGCTGAAAGGGATATGAATTCATTACAGCAGCTGCATCTGCCATGTCTATTTTTTTTATCATGAAACCAGCTTTATCAAAAGCCTCTTTTTTTGAAATATGAAAATGACTCCTTATAGTTTCTACAAATTGATTCCCTACTTTTTTTACAGGAGTCAAAAATCCGCCTGAATCCTGAAATATCACTGCCATCCTGTTTCCCCGTATTTCTCTCCATTTTCTTTCAGAATAATTGAGAATATCTTCATTTTCAAAAATTATATTTCCCGAGGAAACAGCTGCTCCTGCAGGCAAAAGTCCAAGTACAGCCCTTATAATCGTGGATTTTCCACTGCCGCTTTCACCTACAATCCCAACTATTTCTTTATTTTTAACTGTCATGCTTAAATTTTCCACCACAGGTGCCTGTTCTCCGTATTTTATAGATATATTTTTTATATCCAGTACACTTTTAGCTATCATTTTATATACACACTGCTGTTAAGCAGGTAATAATCAACAGGATATACAGTCAGCCCGCTCACGTTACTCTTACTCACCAGATTAAGCATTGGCGTAACTAAAAATATATCGGAATTATCCTCCAGCAATTTTTTCTGTACATCTATGGCAATAGAATTTCTTTTTTGAGTATCTTTTTCATTTTTTAGCTTGTCAATAAGAGAATCAACTTCAGGATTACTGTATTTACCATAATTTTCACTTCCTCCAGTCTTGAAATACAATTCCAGAAAAGACTGCGGATCTCCCGATGTTGCAGTATTCACACTATACAAGCAGAGATCGAAGCTGCCGCTTTTAAGCACATTGGCCACTGATTCATAGGACTGCAGTTTAACAGCTATGCCGATTTCCTTAAGTTCAGACTGCATTGCCTGTGCGATTACCGGAAGCTCGGAACGGCTTGTATAAAATGCCAGATTCAATTGCAGCTTTTCACCGTTTTTTTCTCTTATGCCGTCTCCGTCAGTATCCGTATATCCAGCCTCGTTTAAAAGTTTGACTGCCCCTTCCTTGTCATATTTATATGACGTAAGATTGTTTTCTCCAAAGGGCAGGGATTTAGGGAAAGGTCCAACTGCAGCTTCAGCAGTGCCTTTTAAAACATCCTTGGCATAGGATTCTCTATTCACTCCCAGAGCTATGGCTTTGCGGACTGCAGGATCCTTCAAAAATTCATTGTTCAGATTTTCATAGGACATTATTATTCTCAGACTGGTAATCTTATCTGTATTGTATTTGGACTTGTCGGCAAATAAGGATATGTTGTCGCTTGAAATACTCTGTGCCGCATCAATTTCTCCTGACTGAAGCGCCATTGCCCGGGTATTGGCATCTTTGATGTATTTGAAAGCTGCCCCGTCTATTTTGGCTTCATCTCCCCAATAGTTTTTGTTCTTTTCCACCACCACTTTTGAATCTGGAACATAGGATTTAACTTTAAAAGGTCCTGTACACACGGGAGCTTTGGTAAATGTATCCTTTGCGGCACTGGTATTTACTATTATGGCAACCGGATCTGCAATGTTTCCCAAAAATGCCTCATAGGGGGTTTTTGTTTTTATACTAACATATTGTCCATCTTCTGTTATAGAGTCTATAAGTAATATTGACTCTGCTCTTGGATTTAACTTCAGGGACCTTTCCAGAGAAGCCTTTACAGTTTTACCGTTGACAGGCGTACCATCTTGAAACTTAGCTCCATCTTTAATATGAAACTTCCAGGTTAAATCATTCACTCTTTTCCATGAATCAGCAAGCAGTGGTTCTATTTTCATATTTTTATCAAGCTTCACCAGTGTCTCTCCTACACCATACATGGAAACAAACCATCCGTTGAATCCTTCTGCCGGATCCAGATTGCTGGGAAACTGATTTACTCCAAATACAATATTTTTTGATTGTCCATTGTCATTTTTTTCAGCAGTACTCTCACTTTTACACCCTATAAAACCTGCACATAAAAAAATCATTGAAAGTATAACTGCTAGATATTTTTTTATTTTCATTTTCACTAAGTCCTCCTCAATGTTATTTTTTAGGATCCAGTATGTCTCTCATACTATCTCCCAGTAAATTAAATATCATGACGGTTATAAATATGGCAATACCCGGATATATCATAAGCTCTGGTGAGGTCTGCATATAATTTCTGCCTTCACTGAGCATATAACCCCACTCTGGAGTAGGCGGCTGCGGACCCAGTCCCAAAAATGACAGGGACGATATTTCAAGCATCATAGTGCCTATATCCATGGTGGCCATTACCACAAGAGATGGTATTATATTGGGCGCTACATATTTCAAGATCAGTTGATATTCTCTGGCACCCCCCATTTTTGCCAATTTAACATACTCCTTTTCTTTTACAGCCATGACCAGGCTCCGGCTCACCCTGGCATATTTTACCCAATTTACTGCAATCAAAGCTATAACTGTATTAATAGAACTAGGTCCAAGCACTCCTGCAATGGCAATGGCAAAAATAATTCCAGGAAAAGCGAGAAAAACATCGGAAAATCTCATTATAATATTATCGGCCAGTCCTCCAAAATACCCCGCTGCTGTTCCCACCGCCGTGCCAACTATAAATACGGATACAACAAGGCTGAAAGTCATCTTCAGAGAATTCTGACCTCCATAGAGCAGTCTCGAAAAAATACACCTGCCAAGATTATCAGTACCCAGTGGAAATCTGCCGCCGCTTTCCCGAAGGGAATTTGCCATATTCGTTTTAAAGGGATCATTAGGTGCCAGAAAAGGTGCTGTGACAGCTGCCGCAATCAAAGTCAATGCCAGTATGCAGAGAAATACAAACAATTTATTATCCTTTAAAAATGTTTCAAATCTCTTCATATCAAGCCCCCTTTTCCAATCGAATACGAGGATCTAAAATGTAGTATGAAATATCTACAGCAAGATTGACAAATACATAGAGCAATGTCATCCACACCACATATCCCTGTATCAGAGGATAATCTCTGGTAAATATACCCTCCACGGCAAGTTTCCCCACTCCTGGCCAGGAAAAAATAGTTTCAACTATAGCTGTTCCTCCAAGAAGTGATCCAAGAGACAAGCCCAGCAAAGTTATAATTGATAAAAGAGAGCACTTGAGTACATGTTTAAGCAATATGCACCATTTACCAATTCCTCTCGACCTGGCGCCAACTACATAATTCTGGGATATTTCCTCGAGTATGGAGGCTCTCAGCTGCCTTGTATATTTTGATGCCATTGCAACAGTCAAAGTTGCCGAAGGCAGTATAATACTTGTCCATCCTGAGTCACCCATGACCGGTAAAATTTTTAACTTCAATGAAAATATATACATTAACAATAAACCAACCCAGAATCCAGGCATGGATATGCCAAAAAATGATACAGTTCTTATTACATAATCAGCCAGCTTGTTTTTATAAAGTGCAGATAAAATGCCAAGCGGAAGTGCTATGAGCAGCATCAGAAAGATGGACACGACCGCAAGTTTAAAAGTAGCCGGAAGTGTTTCAAATATCAAATCCAGCACCGGTTTATTGTACTTGTAGGAAATGCCAAAATCTCCTCTAATCACACCGGACAGCCAGCTAAAATACTGAAGCAGAAAAGGTCTGTCAAGTCCCAATTCACCCCTCACTTTCTCTACAAGTTCCGGAGAAGGAGTTACCCCTGTAGCATTCAGCATAAGCACTGCAGGGTCACCCGGTGAAAAATATGTAAGAGCAAATGTTAAAAATGTAATTCCAAATAGAACTGGAAACAAATACAACAATCTTTTAAATATGTATTTACGCATCCACCTCACCGCCTCTTTCCCTCAATGTCTCGAATACAGCGGCTGCATTCTACAATTTCCATGCACATATGCTGAACATAGGCGTAGTTCTATAGGCCATTTTTTCCTCTTCAGTGTATATCTTCTCTGAAATATCATTTTCCAGATCAACCTTTGAAAACCCGCACTTCATCAATACCTCTTCATCCCATGCAGGACGCAGCTTATAAGTCAGCGGAAGATCCCTCGCAATATTTTCACATACTTTAATCTGCTTTTCATGGATTTTGCAGTCATAGCCCAGTTTCAAAGCTGCATCCATGTCCCTGACATATCTATCCTGCAGCTCAGTGCAGCATAATCTAAGATACCAGTTTGCATCAAATATAATAAGCTTTCCTCCAGTCCTTAGAAGCTTAAACCAATTTTCATAGGTTCTAACGGGATTCTTTAATGTCCAGGTGACATTTCTGCTGATAATCAAATCAAAACTTTCCGGAGATAAATCAAGATTTTCCACATCCCCTCTTATAAAATCTATATTCACTCCCGCCACTTCTGCATTTCTTTCAGCTTCCTGAAGCATGGCCTCCGATCCGTCCACTGCAGTTACCTGATATCCCATCTGAGCCATGATAATTCCAAAAAAACCCGGTCCAGTTCCCACATCCAGTGCTTTTATATTCTCTTTCAAAGCAACCTTGTTTTTAATAATTTCACTCCAGCTATTCCTTTTGAAACTATTCATCTCTCCACTTATCATTTCACTGTATGTATCTGCCCTATTGTCCCAGTAATCTTGAATAATCGTCTCCACCAAATTCCCCCCTATCTAAAATCTTTTTTCCCACATATATATAAAACTCATTGTCATCCTGAGTATAAAATTGTTTAAAATTACGATAACCCCTTTTAATTAAATAGCAATACTCATGCCAAAATCACAAATATATACAGAAATTTTGTCAATACAGTACTATATCTCTACCATTATGAAAATAGCGACAAATTGTATTATTTAAACCAGTTAAAAAAATAAAGAAAAATATCATTATGAGATTATTTTTATTTCATAATGATATATTTGTTTCATTCTGATAAACGTAAAAATTCTTTTAATAAATTTATATTTTTCTTTCTTTGTTCAAAGAATTAAATATCAAGTCCATTATCACCCTATACAAAATTACACTTACAATTATAATCACAACGAAAAAAATATTTTCGCTCATCGGTAGGGCATTATATAGAATATATTTTAAAATAATAAAAAGCAATATAATTTCCACCATAAAAACTATCACAAGTAATAATTTCAATTTACTTTTGTCCACGGTAAAACTCCTTTTTCTACAACTTATTATATAGTAATAAAAGTCTAAGTATACTCTCAGACTCTTATTACTAATATCCTCATAATTACATTTTCTTCTATATTTACAGACAATAATTTATTCTACAACACCATGTTCTAAAAGTATCTTCTCAAGTTTTTCCTGAGACATAGGTTTTGGAATAGAAAAATCATTATTTTCTTCTATCGCTCTGGCAAGTGCTCTGTACTCTTCAGCCTGATCTGCATTTGAATCAAATTGTATTACAGTTTCCTTGTGAATTTCTGCCTTCTGCACCACATTATCCCTTGGGACAAAATAAATAAGATGAGTACCCAACTCCTCTGCAAATGCTTCCAGTAATTCTTTTTCATTGGTTACCTTTCTGCTGTTGCAGATAATTCCCCCCAGTCTCACTCCACCTTTTTTGGCATATTTCCTTATCCCTTTGGATATGTTGTTTGCAGCATAAAGTGCCATCATTTCACCGCTGGCCACAATGTATATTTCTTTGGCCTTTCCCTCACGAATAGGCATGGCAAATCCGCCGCATACAACATCTCCAAGTACATCATAAAATACATAATCCAGATCATCCGTATATGCTCCCAACCTTTCAAGCATGTCTATGGAAGTTATTATTCCCCTCCCAGCACAACCTACTCCTGGTTCAGGTCCTCCTGACTCAACACACCTTATGCCATTAAATCCTTCCTTTAAAATATAATTTAGTTCCACATCTTCTCCTTCCTGCCTTAGAGTATCCAGCACTGTTTTTTGTGCAAGTCCCCCTAAAAGAAGCCTGGTAGAATCCGCTTTGGGATCGCAACCTACCACCATAACCTTTTTGCCAAGTTCGGACAATCCTGCTGTCAAATTCTGTGTTGTAGTGGATTTACCTATTCCGCCCTTGCCGTAAATTGCTATTTGTCTCATGTAAATATTCCTCCTAATATTACTGTATTTGTCAGATTCAATTTTTTAATCATCAAAGCGATGTACATTTGCCAGAATCTTTGCTGCCCTAATTGGACAATCATCCCTATTTGCTGAACTTCCAAAGGTATCCTTTTCCACAAGATATTCGAGTATCCTTCCTCTTTTAGCATAGGATTTAAGCGCCTTTTCTATAGAACCACTCAAACTTATAGCTACAATATTCCTGTCATGAAGTACACTTACTGCTCCAGAGCCAATGTCGCTGGCCAATATTAATTTTACGTCACCCAGCAATTTTATAATCTTGTTTAACTTATCCTCTCCAGTTTTGGAATCATTGAGATGAACTTCCCGCGTCTCTATGAATTCATATTCTTCATTCTGATGAATTTCATAAACAAAGAATTTATCCGCCTTCCCAAAATGTTCATTTATAAAAATACCATCGCTACTAGCTACAGCAACTTTCGCCATATATTAACCTCCTCCACATTATGGTCGCACAAATTTGCTCAAGAAATCTTCTATAAGTGAAATTCCTCCGCCATATCCTGTGTAAGTATCCCTTACGACAACGCGATTCTCTGCCGGAAATGTTACACTTAAATGTATCTGTCTTTTATTCTCAGCTTCGTATCTCTCCTGAGAACTTGCAAAAAGTACTCTGAAATAAGTATTTCTCAAATGTTCATGTATTTTATAAGAATCTATTTCAAAAATAACCTTAGGGCTAATTCCTCCAGTCTCAGCCACGGTGTCTTTGTCGCCAAGGCCCTTAAGCCTATCTAATATTCCTTCTCTGGTATCAGCTGGTGGATTGTCGTTTATAATCACAATCTTTGGAGTAAACCCCGCTTCATTTGTCAAAAATCTGGTAATTCCCACTGCTGTAGCTGAACCAGAGACTACGGCAAAGGGAAGCGATGCTGAAAATCGTGAGGAAACATCTCCTATGATGTTTAGGTCTTCATAAGCTTCTCTCTCCTCTTTTGCCACTACTTTCTCAATTCTTGATCTGGATATACCCAATCTTTCACCTATTACACGCAAAAACTCACTCGAATCCCTGGGTCCTACAGGTATATTGGGAAAATTTATATAAGGTATGTCAAATTTCTTTTTCAAAAGCCTTGCGGTTTTCCTCCCCACCCAGGGAGACACCACTATGGTGTATTCTGCCGCAGAAAGTTTTTTCAAACCCTCAAGTCCGCTGAAATCCCCTATTACCTGATTTGTTCTAAGCCCAATCTTATTAAGCAGTCTTCTTATTTCACGCAGATTTCCTCTCCAGAATATGTCCTGATAGGGTACAAAACCCAGTATATTTACCAGTCCTTTTTCCTTGGGCAAGGACTTAACTAGCTGCTGTTCAACAGCAGCTTCAAATACCGCTTCATAGCCAAAATAGGTATTCCCCAAAAACCCGCTTGAATTGACGTATAATACAGGAGTTGGTTCCTCTGAAAATTCACTTACAACTCCTTCCACATCATCTCCAATCATCCCAGCAATGCATCCATTTGCCACAAAATAGAAATCTCCGTCAATTAGATCTATTGTAGAGCGAATCTCTTCCCTAAGTCTTGCTTCCCCTCCAAATACAACATCTCTTTCAGAAAGATTTGTTGAGGGTATACTCAACCCCCCAATATATCCCATCCCTTGCTCTCCTCCAGCAACTCTATAGTTAAGCATTTGATTCATTCCACAACCTATTCCCGAATTGATTATTGGTATAGCCCTATGGATATTTGTAATTACCGACAGTGCCCCTCCCAGTGCACAAGTATATTTAGGATTTTCTAAAATTTTTTTATCAGTTTCTACTTCTTGTAATTTTGTTTTTTGAATACTATTTGACAAACTTACCCTCTCCTCTTACTAAATTGAAAATACAAGATTTTAAGAAAAACCATATTTTATTTATTATGTTTAATTATAGAAATTAAATTCAACACCTAGCCTTGAATAATTTTATTGCCTACTTATTTATCACCCTGACTAGCATAAGGATTAAATTCATTTGTATATAAATCTGATGCCTTAACTTTTCCCTTGGGAATATAATTATACTCCTCTAATTTATCTATAAAATACTGGGCATCATTTTTTTTAACTAAACAATTAGCTCTAATATCAGTTACAGTATAATATTTTTCTACTAACGATGAATCTACATGTCTTTCCTTTGCAAGTTGAATGTGCATTTCTTTTCCTTTTTCTGGATTTTTCTTCAGCCAATTATTTACTTTTACAAATCCGGTAACAAGTTCTTTAACAGCTTCAGGATTTTCATCTATAAATTTTTGAGTAAGAAATAATCCACAATGATTAAGATCTCCTGGAAAAACATCATAAGTAGTAAATAAAAGACGATATTTTCCTGATTCTTCTACAGGCTTTTGCTCAAAATCATTCCAAGTTCCCACTCCAGCTAACTGCTTTTTTTCTAAGACTTGAAATACTGTTCCTTTTTGTACTGTAACCAATTTAACATCATCTGGAGATACTCCACCTTTTTTTAACCAATCCACCCAAGCATAATATTCGGTACTACCAGCTTGAATTCCACCAACCGATTTTCCTATTAGATCTTTTGGACTATGAATTGAGCTATCTTTTGGAACATAAAAATGAAAATTAGAATCATTTTTTCCTCCGTGGGCAGTAGCAACTGCTTTTAATTTCGCTCCTTTTGCTGTCGCACTAGCAGCAATAGAGTATTGAAGCATAGCTGCTTGAATACGGTCAGATGTAAGTGCTGAAAGAGTCTGAGGCCCTGTGGGTACACTTGAATCTACAATTTTAATGTTTTTAAAATATCCAAGTTTTTGCGCAATTACTAACGGATCATATGTTGTAATACCTCCTGATGTTCCCCAATATCCTGCTACATTTATAGTCACAACCTTATTTGACTTACCAGACGATGATTTCGAATTTTCTACACTGCTTGTTCCACATGCCGTTAGCCCCAACACCAATACTACAAAAACTACTAAAATTTTAAATGACTTTAGATATTTAAACTTGTTTTTCATAATAAACTCCTCTATTTTTTATAATTTCAATTACCTCTTAAATTTTATACATATTTCCAATGTGTCAATCGTTTTTCAATCCATACAAAAATGTTGTTAATAATCAATCCAATTAAAGCCATCGTGACAATGCCTGCCCACATATTGTCTGTTTGAAAAAGCATTTGCCAATTATTGATCGCATATCCAAGCCCATTAGTAGCACCAAGCATTTCACTAGTTACCAATAATATAAGTGATACAGAAGCACTATATCTTAATCCAGTAAAAATAGATGGAATGGACGATGGTAAAACCACTTTTCTAAATATTTTACCATTGGAGAGTTTTATAGATTTGGCACACTTTATATATAGTGGATCAACATTTCTAACTGCACTAGCTGTATTTAAAAAAGTGGACCAAAAACTGGCATAAGCTATTATGGCTATTTTTGATGCCTCCCCTATTCCAAGTAAAAGAATAAATAGTGGTAAAATAGTCATAGTGTTTACTTGTCTCAAAGTAGAAAACAAAGGATCCATATATTTTTCAAATTTCTTAAACCATCCCATAAAAAAGCCTAGTGGAATAGCTAGAATCATTGCTATACCAAATCCACATATGGCTCTACTCATGCTAATAATTATTGCCCTTATCAATTGGCCTGATATAATGAGTTTTATAAATGCATACGCAATTGTAGATGGAGGCGGAATAAATACGGGATCAATTAGATTTAAACGTGGTGCAATTTCCCATACAACTAAAACAACAATAATAACAATAGTTCGTTGATAAATATTTGAAGATATTGATTTAATTCTGTCAATGCTTTTATTTATTTCCGAAAATCCATTTTTTTGCATTCTTTTTACCCCACTAGTTTAAAAATTTTTTGACTTTATAACTTCTTCTTTTATCAAATTCCACAATTCTTGACGAATTTGTACAAACTCTTTCGACGATCTAATATCTTCATTTTGCAACCTGGAATGACGGGACAATGATATTCTTACAATTTTTTTTATAGTACCTGGTTTTGCTGTCATAATCACCACTCTATCCGCAAGAAATACCGCTTCATCAATGCTGTGAGTTATAAATACTATTGTCTTATTTGTTTCATTTCTTATTCTGAGAAGTTCTCTCTGTAAAACTTCCCTGGTAAGAGAGTCCAGAGCCCCAAAAGGCTCATCCATAAGCAGTATATCAGGATCAAAAGACAATGCTCTTGCAATAGCTGCCCTTTGCTTCATGCCACCACTCAATTGATGTGGGTAATGATCTTCAAACCCTGAAAGTCCTACCAGTGCTAAAAGTCTATTTACAATTTTATCTCTTTCCTTTTTTTTCACATTTAGACTTTCTAGTACAAATCCCACATTCTCAGCAGTTGTAAGCCATGGGAACAATGCATATTGCTGAAAGACTATCCCCCTATTTAGACCTGGCCCATCCACTGTTTTACCATCAATACTGACAGCACCTTCTGTTGGTTTGGAAAGTCCAGCAAAAATATCAAGAAGCGTAGTCTTACCGCAACCGCTCGGGCCCACAATCACAAGAAACTCTCCTTTTCTTACCTCAAGGTTGATATCATCTAATATGGTTACAGTAGAACTTTCACCGCTTTTCTTTTTGTTTATAACAAATTTTTTCACAATATTTTTAACTTGCAATTTGACATCAGTGTTGAAATCGGGTTGTAAAATATTCTCAACTGCTTCTTCGCTCATCTTAAAACCCCCTAGACAGACTTTTTTCCAGAATATACCTTTTCTTTAACATAGGTATCAATATCATGTTCATACCACCATGACTTATATGGACTTGGCGTCTCTCTATGCAATGTTTTATTCAATGAAGGATTATTTAAAGCACGCTGTAAAATATATCCATAATTTAATACTCCCCTAAAGAAAAACTGATTTGACTGAGGTGAAAAATCAGAAAGGAAAGAATGATTCCTTGCCTGACTGCACTCTCTTTTGTAAAGTCCCATAAATGCACAAACTGTATGAATATCTGGTTTTAGCCTATTAATCAAATGACTTTGTTCAAAAGGCTGATGGTCTGAAGCATGTACTTCAAAATCACCGATTTCATTATATACCTGTTCAAATTCATCCACTATATTGTGATCCAATTCTAGTGTATTTACAGCTGCCACATTAATACCCAATTCAGTAGCAAATTTTGGAATAAACACAGCCCTAGCTTGCCCTGCTGAGACATAAATGCTTCTTGTCTTTTTACCTTTAATTGATTCTTTAAGTTTTTCTAATCTGGGTAATACAAAATTCAATTCTTCTTTGATAAGCTGTTCCACTTCTTTTTCTTTACCTGTATATTTCGCTATATTTCTAAACCATATCTTGGTATTTTCAATACCAAGTGGAGCAGGATCCGTAAAATAAGGAGTTCCATAATTCTCATAAAGAGCTTTCTGCATATACTCTCCATATGACTGACATGTAGGAGCAATCACTGCTGCTTCTGAAATTTCCTTCAATTCGTCTACTGTGGCAAAATCAGGAATAAACCTTGCTTTCAAACCAATTTTATTGAACATTCTCACTAAATCATTTTTATCTCCCAGAGTTACACTCATCGGTGCTATAATACCAACAACATCTTTTTGTCTCTTCTTAGGCTTTTGAACTATATACTTCACTATAGCATGAGAAGAACTATCAAAAGCACTCTGGGATATCTGAGATCTGAAACCCTCACAGTGAACAGGTACAAGTACAGGTTTCACTTCATGTTGAGCCGATGCCACTATACCGTCTATATCATCACCCATGACTCCTGATGTACAGGAACAAGCAATTATAATTGCCTTTGGATTATATCTTTCAGTTGCTTCTGTTATTGCTAATCTGAGTTTTTTTTCACCTCCAAACACAATATCACTTTCTGTAAGGTTGCTGCTCACTGCATGAAGCTCCACATCTCCATTCCATGCCCTAAATTTTTCAGGAATTCCCTGGTATATCTCTTTATATGCATTCGTACCTTGAGCGCACCCTACAGGTCCATGAACTATAAGAGCGGAATCCCTGATTGTTACAAGTCTTCCCACAGTTTGAGTTAAAAGGCATCCAGTTCCTTGTTGAAATTTACGTTCACGCCAAGGCAGCTCGTCACCAAGATGTCTGCCATTTATCAAATCACTTACTTTTCCCGAAAAAGCCTTAACAGTTCCTAAACGATCTTCTCTAATTGGGCTAGTGCTTTGATCGAGATTTATTTCCTTTTTTTCCTTACCTGCCATAATAATTATTCCTCCTATTTTATAATATAATTTTTATACTTAACTTAATCTCTTGTACTCTTAAAATTTAAAGCATGTACTTTCATTATTTCGATTTTTAAAGTCTTTTAAATATTTGATACCTATGGTATAATAATGTCGTGTTTAAAAAGCTCTGACATAATATATGTTATCTTTCTTAATTATTTGGTCATTTTTAATGAAAGGTTAACACATTATGTTGGGGTTTTTCTATCTGTAGATTATGCTAAAATAATTAAATAGCACAAGAGATTAAATGAAAGAGACTGATCAAATTTTTGATTTGATCAGTCTCTCGTTTATCTAGTCGACTAATTTGGCTAAACTAAATTTTATAAAATAAAAAAACTTCCCTCTGAGAAAATGCAGGAAGTTTCAATCCTTGTATTCTCTCATCTTTCAGGTTCTCCACCTGCTGGAATTGGCACCACACATTCTAATGAAAAATGTCGGTTGCCGGACATCATAGGGCCAGTCCCTCTGTCTCTCTAGATAAGAAATTTTTTAACTATTTTTAAAATTCATTGTCTATGTCTATCACATTTCATATTTATTTATTGATATTTAATATACACTGCTACAATTATCCTGTCAATATTTTTTTATAAATTTTTTCGAAAAAAATAATGTAAACCTTAACTTCAAAAGTAAGATAGACACTTATTTACAAATCATCCTATTCTAGTCATGCAAACACATTTATAATGCATTTTCCTTTAAATTTGACTACAAGCTAAAACACTTTCAACTTGTTAAGACAAAGAAAGCATATATAGTTGACTAATCAACTATATTATGCTATTGTATACTGTGGAAACAGGAAGGAGATATTATGGACAGCAGTAATGTATCAGTCTTGATTAAATTGACCAACAATATATACAGGTGTACACAAATGTATGTTGACAAAAGGCTTAAAAAATTCAACCTGACTACAGGTACATATCCCTATTTGCTCGTGCTAAAAAGATGTAAAGGCATAAACCAAAATGAACTGAGCAGGGAACTCAATATAGACAAGTCTCTTTGTTCCAGAACTGTTAAAAAGCTGATAGGGTTGAATTATATAAGGTTGGAGGAAAATAAAGAGGACATAAGGGCCCATAAATTATATATAACAAATAAAGCAGAAGACGTGATACCTAAAATCATTGAAATCATACAGGAATGGATTCATATTTTAGTAGAGGGAGCCGATGATCAGGAAACTGCAATTTCCATAGAATTTTTAAAACGAGTTTTGAATAATGGGACTATATATAGAGAAAAATGCTGTGAAAGGATGAATAAAATTTGAATAATACTGACAAAGTGACATACAAGAGAAGGTGGATAATTCTGTTCACCGTTCTTTCTGCCACATTTATGTCTACTTTAGACGGAAGCATTGTAAATGTGGCCTTGCCGGATATGTCTTTCAAACTGCACACACCTATGGCAGGCATTGAATGGGTTGTGACGGGATTTTTAATAGTTATTGCAGCCACTATTTTAATTTTTGGAAGACTAGGTGATATAAAGGGTAAGACCAGGGTATTCAGTTTTGGAGTAATACTGTTTGTCCTTGGTTCTTTTCTATGTGGTTTGAGCAATTCGCTTGTATTTTTAATAGCCGCCAGGTGCATACAGGCTGTTGGCGCCTCTGCAACCATGGCTACCAACCAGGGAATTATAACCCAGGTTTTTCCTCCCAATGAACGGGGCAGTGCACTGGGCATATTGGGAACATTTGTGGCCTTAGGTTCTATGGCAGGACCACCTCTAGGAGGTTTTATCGTTTCGGCTTTCAGCTGGAAATATATATTCTGGATAAACGTGCCTATAGGAATAGCCGTATTTATAATAGGTCTTAAGATATTTCCAAAATCTCATAGAACAGATGAAAGCCTGGACGGAAAAGGTTCTCTTTTGTTTATGATATCCACTGTACTGTTATTTGGCGCCTTGGTTCAGGGACAGAGCACAGGATATAACAATCCAATTATGATCTCTGCATTCATAATATCTGCTATAACTTTCATCATATTTATTGTTATAGAGAGTAAAACGGAACTGCCCCTTCTGCAATTAAACATTTTCCACAACAGCCTGTTTTCCATAAGCATAATCTGCGCTTTTATTTCATTTTGTGCCATAGGTGCCTCCAATATAATATTGCCCTTTTATTTTCAGGATACAATGAAGCTCTCGCCGGCAGCCACAGGACTATTTATGATGGTATCACCTATAGTACTTTCTATAGTGGCACCTTTAAGCGGGCATATGTCAGATAAAATTGGTTCGGAAGTGCTCACATTATTGGGACTTTCCATTACCAGCCTAGGATTGTTTTTAATATCCACCATAAGTGAAATTTCACCCTTAACTATGATAGTCATTTACATAATTATCATGACTATAGGGAACGGAATGTTCCAGTCACCTAACAACGTACTCGTTATGTCTACTGTATCAAAGGACAAACTTGGTATTGCAGGCAGCGTAAATGCACTTGTGAGAAATTTGGGATTTGTTGTCGGGACATCTCTTGCTACCCTCCTTCTATACAATAGAATGAGTCATAAAATGGGATACAGAGTAATTGACTATATAAAGGGAAGAGATGATGTATTCATCTACGGGATGAAATATGTATATATATCTGCAGCTTTATTTTGTATTATAGGAGTATGTCTAACAGGTTTTAGACTCTATAACAATAGGATTAAAAGAAATCGTAGCAATATTAATTAGCTTAGATGATAACTTTCTCACAGGCAAAAGGGACTGAGCAAATTTTTTGACTTGATCAGCCCCTGCTTGTCCAGGCAAATGCATGAAATATAACAGATATCTTATTATTCATTTTTTTCCAGAAAATAATGTAATAAATACAATTATCACCACTACAACACCACAGACACTTATTATACTGCACAATATGATTAAACTCTTTATCATTTTTCCATTCACCTGTCTAATTATTTTATAACTTATAATCTTTCTTCTCCATACATTTTACCAGATGAAGTACTGCAAAACCACTTTTTAAAGTAATTTTGCAGTACTTCTCTTTTTTATCATTTTGAATAAATCATTTTATAAAAGTTATATAATATCAAAATTATCTTGAAGCAAAGTCCAATTTTGCGGGAATGGGAAACCAAGAGCCCAGTAACTAATGCCTCTCAGCCTATAATCCTTAACCGTATCAAATTTTGCCTGGGCACTTCTTGCATCTTCGAACCACACCTGATGCTGCCTTCCCTGTTCATCGATATAGTTATAAAAAGGTGTCTGGCTGACTGGATCAAATTGTATAGCCACTTGATATCTGACTGCCCTTGCCACAGCTTCCTGCATGCTAAAGGTCTCCGCCTCCATACCCGGTAGATGAGGAACAATCCAGTCCCTGGCGTAGAGTTGAAAACCAAATAAAATTTTTTCTCTCGGTATAACAGTGACTGCATAGTCAAGCACCTGTTTTATTCTATTTAAAGGCGAAATAGCCTGTGGTGGTCCAAGCCTGTAGCCCCATTCATAAGTCATAAGTACAACAAAATCCACAATCCTTCCATGAGCCTCATAATCATGGGCTTCATACAACAATCCCTGCTGTCCTGGCCCCGTCTTGGGAGCCAATGCAGTGGATACAAAAAAATTTTCCCTGTGAAGTCTTTCGACTGTGAGTTCAAGAAATGTATTGTAATTTTCTCTATCTGATGGAAGCACATTTTCAAAATCAATATTCACTCCTAAATACCCCTTATTTCTCATTATATCAAGTATATTGGTGATAAGATTTTCTCTGATGCTCTCATTGGACAGAACCACATGTGCCAGGTTATGGCCAAGTTCCGTAGCTGTAAAATTTGTTATAGCCATCATGGGAACTATATTTTCAGCATAGGCAGCATTTATTAGTGCAGAATCATCTATGGTCTCTAAGCTGCCATCCTCTCTGATTCTGTAAGCAAATGGGCTCAAATAGGTTAGATAATCTCCCACTTCTCTTACAACATTAGAAGAATTTTCAGTAAAATCATAAATATAACCATTTACATATATAGAAGGTCTTTGCCTTGGAATAACAATTACAGCTCCTGGGTATATAAGAGATGAATCCTGGATATTGTTTGTATTCATCAACCTTTCCAATGAAATACCGTATCTTTCAGCAATCTGCTCTAAAGTTTCTCCTTGTTTTATCTGATATCTGGTTGCAGGAATATATAATTGAAGCCCAGGATAAATATTTTGCGGATTGATTATCCTATTTGCATCTACAATGGCCTGCACAGAAATTCCATAGTTTTGAGCAATCTGCCATAAGGATTCTCCTGTTTTTACAACATGAACAGTATCCTCCACAGGAATTATCAATGACTGTCCAACAAGTAGACTGTTAGGATATTGAAGTCCATTAGCGCTGATCATTTGAGCAGTTGAAACATTATAATAATTTGATATTGTCCAAAGTGAATCCCCCGGTTTAACTACATAAATAAGCACAAAAAGCCTCCTATTATCACTTCATATATTAATTTATGTAGATAATCCAGAAAAAGTTCTTATAATAACTCAATCAATTCTTCAAAAAATCCAGGGCTGTTTGAGCATAAACAGAGGACCCCACGACAAGACAATTTTCATCGACAATAAAATGATTGGAATGCTGAGAATACATCCACCCTTTCTCCTTGTTTCCTCCACCAAGTATCATAAAAGTCCCAGGTACTTTCTCAAGGTAGGTTGAAAAATCTTCAGAGCCCATGACGGGCGGTATTTGAATTACATTTTCTTCTCCTATTACTTTGACTACAGACTTTTTAACCAGCTCAGTAGAATCAGTCTCATTAATCGTAGGGCTGCAGCCATTTTTATATTCAAATTCAGCCTTGCAGCCATAGGCATCACATACATTGTCTATCATTCTTTTCATCCATTTAGGTATCATTTTTCTGGAATAATCTGAAAATGCCCTGTTTGCTCCAGTCATTTGAACTTTTCCAGGAACAACATTGAATCTCTCCCCTGCTTTTACAGTTCCCACATTTATAACTATGGGATTCCTGGCATCATTGAATCTGCTGACAATGGTCTGGAATCCTTCCATGATGGCTACTGCACAGGGCATTGCATCCACTCCCTGCCAGGGTGAAGAACCATGGCATGATTTCCCCTCTATAGTAAGATTCCATACATCTATAGAAGCCATTAGAGGTCCTTTTTGAACTACTACTTTTCCGGTTTCAATCAATCCAAAAGTATGCATGCCAACAATCATATCCACCTTTGGATTTTCAAGAACTCCATGTTCTATCATATATGCAGCACCAGCTCCAGCTTCCTCTGCAGGCTGAAAGATGAACTTGACACTTCCCGACAACTCATCTTTTAAATCAGATAATATTTTTGCGGCCCCCAGGAGTTCTGTGATATGTGTATCATGTCCACAGGCATGCATATAGCCCGGATTTTTTGAACTGTATGGGAGCCCTGTATCCTCTGTAACTGACAATGCATCGATATCAGCCCTAAGTCCAATGACCCTGCCTTGCCTTTTACCTTCCAATAGTCCAATTACTCCAGTTTTTCCCGTAAGTACTGTTTTTATACCCATTTTACTGAGTTTCTCAGCAATAATTTTTGAGGTCTTCACTTCTTCAAAAGAAGGTTCAGGATGCATGTGAAAATCCCTTCTGAGGTCCACCATCCAGGGTTTAATTTTTTGAGCTTCTTCCATGATGGCCATTTTTATCATCTCCGAACTAGATAATTCTCATTAAAACTTTGACGATTCTTTTTATTTAAAGAAGGTTTAATATTTGGAGGTATGGGGCATATATATTTTTCTCCGTGAAGTCTTTCTTTTAATTCTCTTTTAGCTTTATCAATTAGCTCAGGTTTTTCAAATAGCTCCAATGCAGAAAGTGCCATAACTTTTCCTGCCATCAGCATACTTTTGTGACAAAACTCGGCTTTTACCTGAGCTACCACCTGCCAGGAATGTCCCGGTGTTCCAAATGCATAACAGGCTGTAAAACACTGTGCTGTGGGTACAACCCAGCTCACATCACTCACATCTGAAGAGGCATGAATTATATTCTGGCTCTCTCTATAAGGTATAATAAAATCCGCAATAGCTTTTTTTCTCAATTTGTCTTTGAGTTTATCATCCAGGGAGACGGGAAAATAATTTTTCTGCTCTTCTGTCAACGTACTTCTTATGGCTTCAGCATATTTGAGATCTTTTTCGTCTGGGACAACAGGTCCTATTTCCAGCATCTTTTCATACATTATCTTGCTTAAAGTGCTGTTTATGATGAGATTTGAAAGAGCATTGTCAAAAATCACTTTCACTCTGGTACCTGTCATAAGTGCGGCTCCTCTGGCAATACTTTTAATTCTCTCGTAAATATCCTTTGTCTGGCCCACTTTAGGTGCTCTCACCAGATAAAGTACTTCTGCATAGGATTGTACAACATTAGGTGAAGATCCGCCGCTGTTTGTGATGGCATAGTGTATCCTGGCGTCCTGAATTACATGTTCTCTCAAATAATTTACGCCTATATCCATAAGCTCTACTGCATCCAGTGCACTTCTTCCAAGGTGGGGACAGTCGGCCGCGTGGGAACTTACACCATAAAATCTGAAATAAGCTTCTATATTAGCAGTCATACTGCTGCCCAGTACTGTATTTATGCTTTGTGGATGCCATCCAAAGACTGCATCCACTCCATCAAATACTTTCTCACGAACCATATAGGTTTTACCTGAGCCACCCTCTTCTGCAGGGCATCCAAAATAACATATAGTCCCGCTCATATTGTGCTTCTTAAGATAATCTTTAACTGCCACTGCAGCCGCTAGAGAGCCCGCCCCCAGTGCATTGTGTCCACATCCATGTCCATTTCCATTTTCAACTATGGGTTCCTTTGTGGCAATTTTTCCTCCTTGACTTAAATTGTACAGTGCATCATATTCGCCCAGGATTCCGATTACCGGACTGCCACTACCGTAAACCGCTTTAAATGCAGTGTCAATTCCCGCTGCATTTCTATGAACTGTAAAACCTTCTTTTTCAAGCACATTACATAAAAGCTGGCAGGATTTAAATTCTCTAAAGCTGTTTTCAGCAAATTCCCATATTCTATCACTTACATCAATAAATAAATTCCTTTTTTCTTCTACAATATCTATTATTTCATCTTTATTTGCCATAAAATTATGCCTCACTTCTTAAAAATTAGTTATCTTTCATTTGTCGGATCAAAGGCATCTCTCAACCCATCACCAATGAAGTTAAATGCTAAAACAGTAATTACAATCATAATTCCTGGTGGAAACCAAAGCCATGGTTTTGTAGTCAAAACCGTAATAGCCTGGGCATCTGTAAGCATATTTCCCCAGCTTGCTGTAGGAGGCTGTACTCCCATACCTAGAAAGCTAAGTGAAGCTTCATATATAATAGCCCTGGCAATTCCGAAAGTGGCATTTACAAGTATTGGCGCCATAGTATTCGGAAGTATATGAGAAAACAATATTCTAGGGGTACTAAACCCCAGTGCTACAGAAGATCTTACATAATCCATTTCTTTGATTGAAAGTACATTTCCTCTTACCAAACGTGCTACACTAGGCCATCCAAGAAAACCCAAAACCCATATAATATTCCAAAGGCCCGGACCCACAATGCTCACTACAACCAATATGAGCATCATCTGGGGAAATGACATGAAAATATCTGTTATACGCATGATAATCATATCTACCTTTCCACCAAAATATCCTGATATAAGTCCGAGAACTGTACCTATGCCCACACTTAAAATCACTGTTCCAATACCAACAACGAGAGAAACACGTGCAGCATATATAAGACGGCTCATCACATCTCTTCCTACCTGATCAGTTCCAAGGATATGTCCTGCAGAAGGTGAGGCACCAAAAGAATTCTCTACGGCATACGGGCTTTGTGGAGCCAACAATGGAGCAGCTACTGCAATTACAGCTAATATTGCTATAAATATAACTCCGGTTACAGCCATTTTATGTTTCTTAAAACGCTTTAGAATCAAGCGCGCATAATTTTCACTAGATTCGGTGGCCTCAATAGCTAAATCGCTTGAACCATTTTTTAATTCCGCTTCCATTTTGCTCATAATATTAACCTCCTAGTTATATCTAATACGCGGATCAACAATAGAATATATAACATCAATTAATAGATTTGCTACTATAACAACTACTGAACCAAATAGAATAAGACCCATTAAAGTAGTATAATCACGACTCATTACAGAGGCTATAGTGAGCTGCCCTATCCCCGGCCACTGAAATATCTGTTCAGTAACTACAGCTCCTCCTAATAAAGTTACAATTTCTACACCCGTTATAGTTATAACAGGCAGTATTGCATTTTTAAAAGCATGTTTGTTTATAACTATAGATTCCTTTAGGCCCTTTGATCTTGCAGTACGAAGATAATCCTGATTCAGCACTTCAAGCATACTGGAGCGTACATATCTTACAAGTGTTCCCGCTTCATTTACTCCAAGGACAACAGCAGGTAATATCAAATGCCTCAGTCTGTCCACAAAACCATTATCCTGTCCCAGTGTTATCATGCCTCCAGAAGGCAATAATTTTAACTTCAATGAAAAAATATATATAAATACAAGACCTAGAAAAAAAGTTGGAACTGATATTCCAATAAGTGATCCTGTTGTAGAAATATAATCTAATTTTGAATACTGTTTAGTAGCACTCAATACTCCAAGTGGAATGGCAATGACAAATCCAATGAGAAGTGCAGCCCCCATGAGAACAAAAGTAGGAAGTATTCTCTGACCAATTAATTCGGATACAGGTTGGAAAGATGTCATTGAATACCCTAAATTCCCATGAAGCACATTTCCTAACCAAGCTAAATACCTGGCATACAACGGTCCATTTAAGCCAAGTGCAGCTTTTCTAGCCGCAATATCAGCTGCTGTGAGATTTGGATCAACCATTTTGTCCAGCGGACTGCCTGGTGCCATATTTATAATTACAAAACTTATTATAGTTACACCAACTAATACTGGAATACTTATCAATATTCTTCGTAAAATATAGTTACCCATTTAAAAGTCCTCCTTAAATAACATTAGCTAAAAACTATCTTGAAAAAAGCAAGCCGACAGATGTTTCCCATCTGCCCCTTCTACTTGTTTTAACTCCGGTATGTCCTTATCGCATAAATTTTTCTTGGCAAATTTACACCTGGTATGAAATCTACATCCCTGTGGTGGATTAGCTGGACTAGGTACATCCCCTTCCAATATGACTCTCTCTTTGTTTCTCATATGTGGATTAGGTACTGGATAGGCACTTAAAAGTGCCTTAGTATAAGGATGTCTGGGATTTTTAAAAATTTCATCCGTGCTTGCAAGTTCTACAATTTTTCCCAAATACATAACTGCAATTCTATCACTTATATATTTTACTGCCCCTAATCCATGAGCTATAAAAAGATAGGTGAGATTTAATCTCTTCTGCAAGTCTTTTAAAAGATTTAACACTTGTGCCTGAGTAGACACATCAAGTGCAGATACAGGTTCATCACAGACGATGAGCTTGGGTCTCAGTGCAAGAGCCCTTGCAATACCCACACGCTGTCTCTGGCCCCCAGAAAATTGATTTGGATATCTGTTTTTAAAATTTTTGGGAAGCTCTACCTCATCCAAGAGCTTGTCAATTTCCTCAGATATTTTGTCTTCAGGAACAATTTTATGAACTTTAAGAGGTTCCGCCAGTATATCATAGACACGTTTTTTAGGGTTCAGCGAAGAATATGGATCTTGAAATATCATTTGTAAATCGGTGCGAATACTGCTCATGCGTTTATTGGAATACCCTGCAATATCTTCATTATTAAAAACTATACTTCCTTCAGTGGGATTTTCAAGTCTTACAATTGTACGTCCCATCGAAGATTTTCCGCATCCTGATTCTCCCACAAGTCCCAAAGTCTCCCCTTGATATATTTCCAAATCCACACCATCTACTGCCTTTATATATCCAACTGTCTTGGATAAAATGCCCCTTTTTATAGGGTAATAGGTCTTCAATTTTTTAATGGAAAGCAAAGGCACTGGTGCTGCCTGTTTCTCTATGTCTTTAATCATAAGCTATATTGCCTCCTTATCTACTTCCTCCACATTTTCAGCTAAAAAGCATCGTACTTTATGACCCTCTCTATTAGAACTTAAAGCTGGCGTCTCCATCTTGCATCGTTGAGATGCATAAGGACAGCGATTATGAAACCTGCATCCAACTATCCCCTGATAAGTAGATGGAACCATCCCTTTTATAGATTCCAGACGTTCATCGGATTTTGCATCAATTTGAGGAATTGACTTTATAAGTGCCCTTGTATAAGGGTGTTTTGGATTGTCAAACAGAGTGAAAACATCCGCTTCTTCAACTACCTGTCCAGCATACATTACAATAACCTTATCTGCCATTTCTGCTACAACTCCCAAATCATGGGTAATAAGCATAACCGACATTTTCATTTCTTTTCTGAGCTTTTTAATCAAATCTAAAATCTGAGCCTGAATGGTAACATCCAGTGCAGTAGTGGGTTCATCTGCAATCAAGAGTTCAGGTTTGCAGCAAAGCGCCATTGCAATCATCACTCTCTGTCTCATTCCTCCAGACAGTGTGTGAGGATAATCATTTATTATTTTGTTTGCCCTTGGTATACCTACCAGTTTCAGCATCTTCACTGCACATTCCTCTGCTTCTTTATAGTTCATGTTCTGATGCAGCTTTATAGCTTCCGTTATCTGATCTCCTATGGTAAAAATAGGATTTAAAGATGTCATTGGTTCCTGAAATATCATGGATATTTTATTTCCCCTGATGTCTCTCATCTCTTTATCTTCCAAATTTACGAGATCTATATTGTCAAACTCTATCTCACCATTTTTTATATACCCTCTTTTGCCTAAAAGTCTCATTATAGATAGAGAAGTTACACTCTTACCACATCCTGATTCTCCAACTATTCCCACTGTTTCCCCTCGATTTATATCAAAACTCACATCTTCTACAGATACAACTTCTTTTTTATTGGACTTAAATGCCGTCTGGAGGTGTTTTACCGAAAGCAAACAACTCATAATATTTACCATCCTTTCTATAATTTTATAATAAATTCTACTGTATTTTATATTGCAAAAGATTATAGTCTTTAATAAACGTATAATCTTTTGCATAGATCAATTATTTTTACTATTTACTCTGTACATCCCATTTATATACATCAATGAACATACCGTAGTTCTTAGGTTTTCCATAAGTTACTCTCTTATTTACAGCTTTCAGCTGGTTCTGAACATATACTGATGGACAAGGTAAATCCTGCGCAAATATTTCCTGTACTTTATCATAAGTTGCTTTTACCTGAGCTGGATCAGTCTGATGTAAGCCGTTTGAAAGCAGGCTGTCCATTTCCGGATTGCTGTACTGTGACAAATTAAGTCCCTGTCCAGTTTTTAATATAGACGATACATCAGGATTCATAGGATAAACAGGTATACCTACCAGATATATATCAAAATTATGTTTTTTAGCTGTAGCAAGGCTTGTAACAAAATCATACTTTTGAGGATTAACTTTTATTCCCACACTCTGCAGGTTCTGAGTTATAATATCTGCTACCTGTTCACGAACTTTGTTTCCTGTAGGTATATCAAAGTTTATTGCCTTATTTGGATCCCATCCTGCTTCCTTCAAAAGTGCTTTAGCTTTTTCAGTATCATGAGAAGTAGGCTTTAAATCTTTATTTACAAATTTACTTTCCTTCAAATATGGCAGCTCGATTATTTGTCCCTGACCCTTTAATAAACTGTTTATTATCATATTTCTGTCTATAGCATAGGAAATAGCTTTCCTAACCTTTGGATCGGTTATAGTCTTTGTATTTATCATCAAAGTCTGAATAGTACTTTGAACTCCCTTTGAATCAGTGGTCAAATTGCTCATACCTTTTACCTTGCTGTAATCTTCAAAAGGTATCTGTCCTAAGTTAGGGTCATTCATGTCAATTTCTCCGCTCTGCAGCTGAGCAGTTATATTAGCTCCAGGCATTATTTTGAAAATCAACCCATCAAGTTTAGGTGTGCCTTTAAAATAGCCTTTATTGGCTGTAAACTGTACATACTGATCTTTTACATATTTTTCAAGTGTAAATGGTCCATCGCTTACTGTTGGCTTTTGAATGAAAGAACTCTGATAGATCTTTTCCGGTGCAGTACTCTGAAGTACGTGTTTAGGAAGAGCCTTAAGCTTAGTTCCAATTGTATCTTCAAACAGTGTCAATTCCATAGGCTGCTTTGTAGTGATTGTCATGGTGTGGTCGTCAACTTTTTTCACACCAGATATATCTGTACCCCCTGCAGCATTTTTCCCTTTTTCATCCAAACCTTCAACTATGTTAAAATTTGATGCCACAGTGGATGGAACTTTAGGGTTGGATATAAGACCAATAGTATACAATTCATCATCTACTGTTACAGGCTTCCCGTCACTCCATTTCGCCTTTGAATTGAGTTTAATTGTAAATGTCTTATTGTCCTTAGTTGTAATGGAATCGGCCAGCATAGGCTTATATTTCATATCGTCATCCAATTCTACTAGAGCTTGAAATAATAGTCCACAGCTTACTTCCTGGGCTACGTCTGTCCACTCCAAAGGATTGAAACCACTTGGTGCATTCATCATTCCTATATTAATGATCTTTTTCTCTCCTCCAGAACTTCCGGAACTTCCACCTGAACTTCCACAGGCAGGTAAAATAAGTGCAAGAATACATACCAGCGAAATTAATATTTTACTTTTAATTCCCTTATTTCTTTTCATTCTAGTCATCCTCCCAAAATTATACTAAAAAAACAAATTCAAATGAATGTTTTTATAATAATACCACCATTTATTATTCAATTCAATAATATTTTAATATTTTTATGTTATATTTTTTATTATTTTCTTATATAATCATTCTATTTTTTTAAATATTATCAATCATGTATACGTTTAATGAATATAAATTACGGCATTTATTCATAATTGCAAATTATCATGTGCTTTTAAAAAATTTTTAAATTTAAATTTTCTTTTTCCCATTTAAAAAAGCATAATTAATTCACTAATGTGATATTAATCATGCTTTACCTATTCAATAATAATTAAGAATATATATATATAATTTTTTAATAATTTCTACATTTGATTTAAAATAATTAATCCTCGGTGCTGTCCCATGCCATTTTAGCCAGCGGAAATGGTTTTAAAGCCCTGTCCAATATTCCCTGAACATATGCAATCAAAATGCCGTAGTTGACTATAGGTACATTAAATTGTTTTGCAGTATTTATCCTGTAAATCATAGCAGATCTATTCAACATACACCCGCCGCAGTGAACTACGAGTGCATATTTTTTTATATCATCTGTAAAAGAAACGCCTGAAGAAAACTCAAAATCTATCTTCTTCCCCGTGATCTGCCTTATCCACCTGGGTATCTTCACTTTTCCTATATCATCGGACTGTCTATGATGGGTACATCCCTCTGCAATCAATACCTTGTCACCATCTTTTAATTTTTTTACAGCTTTTACTCCCTTTATAAGTTCCACCAGATCTCCCTTATATCTGGCAAACAATATGGAAAAAGATGTCATTAAAATATCTTTGGGAGTATCTGCTGAAACTTTTAAAAATACCTGGGAATCCGTAATCACCACTTTAGGTTTTTTGCCCAAATTCTCCAAAGTCTCTCTGAGCTCATATTCCTTTGTCACCACCGCCATGGCATCGCTTTCCAAGATATCCCTTATGGTCTGCTGCTGTGGAAGTATGAGCCTTCCCTTAGGTGCCGCCTTGTCAATTGGAATGACGAGCACCACAAAATCTCCGGGGCTTATCAGATCTCCTACTATTTTAAATCTATCTTCATCCTGGGGCAATATACCTGCTATTTCATTTCTCAGCTTCTTAATTCCTTCACCTGATACAGCAGACACCGATATTACCGGAGCATTAAATTCCTCTTTTACATTTTTGATATAATTATTATCCTTCTTTAGGATATCTATTTTGTTCAGTACCACTATAAGCGGTATGTCCTTATCTTTTATTTCATTTATTATATATCTGTCATAATCGGTAATTCCAAGAACAGAATCTATCACCACCAGAGAGATGTCAGTTTTATTCAGTACCTCCACGGTCTTCTTCTTTCTCAAATGCCCCAATTTGCCTTCATCATCAAGTCCTGCCGTATCTATTATCACACAGGGTCCTATAGGTAAAATCTCCATGGATTTATAAACTGGATCTGTAGTAGTTCCCCCTACATCCGATACTATAGCTATATCCTGCCCGGTTATTGCATTTATAATACTTGATTTCCCTGCATTTCTTTTTCCAAACAGGGCTATATGTACTCTCACAGATCGGGGGGTTTCATTTAAGCTCATAATTACACCTCCAAATATTTATATGCCAGGTATCCCTGGTTTTGTAAGCTGATATGGATTCATTATCTCATCTATTTTTTCCTCTGTCAGCACTTCTTCTTCCAAAAGCACTTTTTTTATTGTCTTGTTTTCTCTCAATGCCTTTTTTGCCAGTTGTGCAGCCCTGTCATAGCCTATATAGTGCACAAGAGCTGTTACCAACGCCGTAGATGATTCCAGGTTATTTCTGCATTTTTTTTCATTTATTTTAATATTTTCAATGCACTTTTCCTTAAATATGGTAACCGATCTTTCCAGCAATTCAAGAGATTCAAGCAGACACTCCGCAATAAGCGGTGTAAAAGCATTCAGCTCCAGCTGTCCCGAACCGCTGGCTAAGGTGATGGCAGTATCATTTGATATGACTCTCATACTGACCTGACCCACCATTTCCGCTATGACTGGATTTACTTTGCCCGGCATAATAGTAGATCCTGCCTGTACCTCGGGAAGTACTACCTCTCCAATTCCCCCTCTGGGTCCTGAATTCAGCAATCTCAGATCATTGGAAATCTTCATCAGATTTACAGCCAGAGCTTTCAAAAGCCCCGACACCTCTACGAATACATCACAATTCTGGGTTATATCCATGGGATAATCGGATCTGGCAAGTCCAAGCCCTGTTAAATTCTGAAGTACATCCGTTATTTCATATATGAATTTATTTCGGGCGTTTAGACCTGTGCCTATGGCAGTACCTCCTATGTTCACTTCTCTCAGTCTTTCTTCCACCTTGTAAATTCTCCATCTGTCCCTTGCTATTGCTTTGGCATAGGCACCAAACCCCTGGCCTGCCATCATTGGAAGTGCATCCATAAGCTGAGTTCTCCCCAATTTTATCATATCAGAAAATTCATTTTCCTTTACCTGCAGTTCTTCCTGTAAATCCGCCAGGCAATTGCTCAATTTTCTTATCTGTCGTATAGCTGCAATTCTAAGAGCCGTAGGATACACATCATTGGTTGATTGTGACATGTTCACGTCATTTAGTGGATGTACCAGAGTGTACTGGCCCTTTTTACCGCCAAGTATTTCTATAGCTCTATTGGCTACAACCTCATTTACATTCATATTTGTAGAAGTACCTGCTCCCCCCTGAAACGCACTCAGATTAAATTGATCATCAAATCTGCCCTCTATAACCTCTTCGCTGGCTCTAATTATGGCATCAGCCTTATCAGAGCTTATCTCTTTTAAATCCCTGTTTACTATTGCAGCTGCCTTTTTTATTAGTGCAATTTCTCTAATCAGATTCAAATTCACTATTTTGCCGCCCAGATTAAAATTTTCCATGGCTCTTTGAGTATTGATGCCAAAATAAGCTGAACTCTGAATTTTTTTCTCTCCCAGCAAATCTCTCTCAAGTCTGTCTTTCACATTCTTACCCCCTTTTATTTTGTAATTCATAATTTCATTTCAAAATCAACTTGAATTTTTCATAGTTGGCTCTAATTCCACTGTCAAGATGAATTTCTACTTGCATGTTTTCCATATGATGCAGTTTTTTATCATATTCTCTCAATTCATCCAGCTGATTATGGAGAATTGAAAGTCTTTGAGCTGTGTTTCCTTTTTCAAGACACAGGGCATTCTTTTTTTCATACAATTTGCTTTGAAGTTTACATATATAATCAGTTCTAATTTTGGATAATATATTCTTATCAAATCTATGTACATAGATCAAACAGTTAAAGACTTTGTATTCACCGGAAGTAAGCAGCCAGTATATGGGCTTTTTTTTATACCTCTGAAGGTGATCTTTAAAAAAATCATTCATAAAATACCTTCTCAAAGTTTCCCTGTCGCTTTCATTTCTCTTTTTTTTAAGAGTCTGTGCTATAAAAGCAATATTCTGAGATAAATTCTTTTTTCCAAAAGCTATTCCCACAAATTCTACAAACCTGGATACTATGTCATTTCTGAAATAATCCTCATACAATACTGGAATTACATTGTCCTCCTCCGGAGCAAAGGAAGCATCTGTCCACAAACCAGATATAACATGGCCCTCATCATCTTTATCCACCTTTCTGATCCGCCATATTCTATCTCCAGATTGTGAATTGTTAATTGTAAACCGTGAATTGAAACTGCCTCCTGCATACACAATTCCCTCCATATCCAGAGAATACCTTCCAAACATACATCCTACTGCATAGGATATAAAGGACTTTATTCCCCTTTCCCTATTGGCTCTCTCTATTGTAATATCTTTTTCCCCAATTTCTGCAGTCATTTCATTTTCAAAACCATAAATTTTTATAAATATTTTATTTAATTCCTCTTCAATACACTTCATCCTATAAAATTGTTTTTCAGAAAAATTCTCCCAATTGTAATAGGCTTTCTCTATGGTATTTGAATTCCCCTTGTAGATCAGCAGAGGATGTTTTTTGAAATTCCAGGAGGTTTCAAAAGAATCCCAGTTATTTTTGGATATGGATATACATTCCCTGCAGAGCAGATCAATTTTTTTTCTTATGGATGGATTATGTTCCATATATATCGGTATCTGCTTAACAGTGCCTGCAGTGAGATTTAACGTAGGGGCAATAAACTCAAAGATATTTGCCATTATCTTGGTGTTAAAAAAACTTAACATATAATCATAGTCCAATTCATTTTTCACAAATATTGAATCAGCAGACTGGTCAAAAATAAAACCCTCATTCAGTATTCTTATGGTATTTTTTCCAGAGGTTATTCTCTTCCAGCTTATGCCTTTGTGGAAAAAAAATTTTTCGTTTCGTATGATGGAACCTTTTTCCTCTCTTACTTTCTGCCCGTTGTCCTTCCAATAAATTATCTCAGATATATTTCCATACCATTTTTTTGCCTCGCCGCCCATTTGATATGGAATCCAATACTTATCATTCCTATTCACTCCAGAAAAGTTTATGTGATTATAGTCTACCTCAAACCACTGTCTTATGTATTTATCATTGCTACCTGTCTGCATGCCCGTGCAAGGATATGCAACATCAGCTACAACTTTCGATCTATTCAATATTTCAATCTCCCTATCTGTAAGCCAGTATCCAAATCTATTTCCTGGAATCTTTTTCATCTTTTTCTGTTCCACAGTAAATCTGTAATCCACACAGGAATTGGCTATTGCCTCTCTGGTTTTTTCCGGCTGCCTTTTTGCCCCCTTAAAATCTGACAATCTTATATAATTTCCCGGTATATCCACACTGTAATTTCTCAAGGTAAATGTGCAAATAGGCACTGTAGCCTCTTCAAATCCAGAGTATTCGAGCTGAATCAAACTGCTTATATTTCTGGTATAAATTACAATCTTTCTCAACTCTTCATAGGACTGTATAAACATCCACACAAAAGGTACCATAAAACTCAGATGTCCATTACATTTAACTTTTGAAAAACTATACAGCATAAAAGCAGAAAACATATCCGTCTTTGCCGCTGGATAATTTTTAGCAATATATTTTCCTAGCAGTGGATTAAAATACCTGTTCCCCATATAAGGTGGATTTGTCACTAAAATATCATAAGTTTCTGACATTATCTCAGCCTGCTTTACAAATTCAGACAATAATTTAATGATTTTTTCCCTTCTTTTATGTTGAATTAAATTGTAATCTGAATTATTTATCATATATTTCAATCTATTTATAAAAAAATCCTTTTTAAATCCTCTCAGTTGTATTAATGATCCGTATATTTTAGCATCTTTAAATGTTTCTATAAATGCCTTCGTCTTTACATAATTTTCACCAAATTTACTTCCTGCTATATAAACTATATCATCTTCATTAAGGTCATTGCTCTCTTGTATAGACACTATATTTAAATCAATGCTTTTAAACTGCCCGTCTCTTGATTTTCTCTCTATATTTTTGAGAAGTTTTTTGTTATATTTCATTCCCTGCATGACAACAGCAAAACACGCCAGCCTATATGCCTTGTCATCTATGTCCATTCCATAAAGATTATTCTCTATAATCAATTCTGGTATTTTCCCTCGATCATAACCACATCTTTCATATATCTGATACAATACATCAAACATGTATATAAGTATATGTCCCGATCCGCAAGCCGGATCAAAACATTTAACATTTTCAATACTTAATTTTCTATCAATATGAGGCCGTAATTTTTCATAAGCTCCAGGCCGTAGATCTTCAATATAAAATTCCCAATTTCTTTTTAGATCGCCATGCTCCGGATGGGCTTCTACCCAATACCTTCCCAGGGAATTTTCAACCATGTATTTGACTATCCAATCTGGAGTAAAGAGCTGTGTCACATATGGTATTTCCCCTTTAGTATACTTTTTCTTTGCCTTCATCAGCTTATTTTTTTCCTCGGATATGTAGTATTCATAGAGCCACCCTATAACAGTTACATCTTTCCAATCCTTTTCTGGTATAAGGGAAGTATCTGTCAATTTCCTTATAAAATCTCCATTTATTAAAATTCCCTCTGGAAACAATAATTCACAGCTGCTTTCCAGCCTTTCAAACACAAATGGAAGAGAGTTGCTTAAACTATTACACTGAATTATTATCATATATTTAAACAGGCCCTCCATATCACCATTTAATTTCATCTTGTATATTTTCTCAGTATCTACAGGGAGCTTCACTTTAAAAGCGTATTTCATTAAATCTGGCTCTACAGATCCCGGTAAAGAAGAAGACAATGCCCTTACTCCTGTAGGCAGATAATCATTCACTTCCATAAACCTCAATGCTACAAATCTATTAAACCAGATATAGGCAATTCTCTCAATTACCTTTTTATATCCATTTTCACCTCTATTATTCAGGATCTCAATTTTCTCAATTATTTTTTCCCTCTGTAATTGTTCCTCATTGCTGAGGGTAATTCCATTCATAGCCTCAGGGTTAAATCTTTCAGCATCATCTCCGTGTATGCCACATTGCAGGGCCCTAATATGTACTTTTTCAATTAGTTCAGTTCTGCCTTCACAAGCCAAGTTTTTAAGTGCGCTTTTATTCATATTTCATACTCCTAAATTTAATTTTTCTATGATCAAAAAACACCATTGAAATCATAAAAAGTAAATGAATTCAACAGTGCCTTTAACCTTAATCCTCACTAAAATCCTTTTTTTCATCAAAACCCAATGTATCTTTAATGGACTCCAATACAGATTTTACAGTTTTATTAGCCAGATTTTCTATTTCATCCATTATCTCTTCTTTACTTTTTATACCAGTTATATATACGTCTAATTCCTTTTTATAAAGATTTTTTACGGTCTTAACTACAGCATACTCTAAATTATCCTTTTCAGATACTATAATGTCACCTTCCTGAAGAGTTAAATATATAGGGTTCTCTGATTTTATCTGGTTGTGGAATTTTTCCGATTCTCCGGAATCTTCATCTGAAACAATGTAAAAATTTACAGTGATCTCCATTGTACTTCATCCTTTCTTTTCAATTTGTTTCACTGTATTATATTTATTCAGATGAGAAAATGTTACTTTCACTTTCCCTCTTCAGATATTCCCTGCATTTTTTCTCTATGTCTTTTAACAAGCAGTGCAGCTGCAACTGTTGTAATGGGTATTGCCAAAATCAGTCCAATACTTCCAGCTAAAGCTTTTAATATTTCCGAAGCAATCACGTCCTGATCAATGGCAGTAGTAATAGAAGTGCTGTAGGAATAGGAAGAAACCATAATCATTATGTACATAGCTCCTCCCACATAGGCGAGTATTAAAGTATTAGCCATAGTTCCCATTATATCCTTACCTACATTCATACCAGATTTTATCAATTCCCTCACTGTTATATCCGGTTTAGCATCTTCAATTTCCTTTACCGAAGAAGCTATTGATATACTCACATCCATAACCGCACCCAGAGCCCCCATAATTATTCCTGCAAACAAAAGGCCTTGAAAATCAAAATTAGAATTTTGCGCAGTATAGATAATAGATTGCATTTGATCATCTGTAAGTCCATTTACCCTTATTATAGAATTCGAAAACATCGTTATAATTCCTGCAATCAGCACGCCTCCTGAAGTGCCTATAATAGCTGCCAGTGTCTTTTCATTTTTCCCGCCTATTATAACAAGATTTACCACAATCGCAAACATGCATATAATTGAAGAAACAACTACCGGATCAAACCCCTGTATTACAAGAGGTATTAAAACCTTCAACACCATAACTCCGGTTATAGCCAAAGTTATAACTGATTTGAGTCCTTTTTTGCCCCCAATAATTATCAAAAGCAGAATAAAAAATATTCCCAATTTATAGAGGTATTTATACCTGACTATTTCATATATATATGCACTCTTCACATTACCGCTTTTATCATATTTGTCAACATTTATCAAAACCTCGTCTCCAACTTTCACAAAACTTTGAGTGCTGCTGTTCTCATCTTTTATCTTCCCTCCTACAAAGTTTTGCACGGTAACCGTTTTGCCCTTGAGCTTTCCCGAAATTATTTTTACATCCACATTGGAAAACCTTTGAGAATTTTTGTCTCCCTGTGATTCTATTTTAACAACCATGCCATGGATGGGTTTGTTATATTCATCAGATACGGCTTTTACAGAAAATATACTCGAAAATAGCAATATAAAAATCATTAAAATAACTGAAGTATTTTTTGCTCTTAATATTTTAATTCACCTTCTTCTCATGAAGTCTCTAACTAATCTGAATTTATCTACGGAACTTCACATAATAAAATGCTCCAACATTCATATATTATAATCTAAATTATATAGACATTAAAACCATATTATATAATATACTTTACATTATACAGTGTATATGTTACAATAATGTGAGTGATAACCTTAAGGTAATATTTAGCACATTTAGAGAATATATTACTCTGTAGAAATAATAAATATAAATTAACTTAAATATCAAAATATACTGTTAAAAGGAGTACTTTAGAATGGAAAATTTAGCTGCCTTTTTATCAGGAGCTTTACAGATAACTTTACTCGACATAGTCTTAAGTGGTGATAATATAGGAGTAATCGCTCTGGCAACAAGAGATTTGCCAAAAAAACATGCAAAATCCGCTTCAATGATTGGAGTGTTTGCTGCAGTTTTCCTGAGAATACTGTTTGCATGTCTTATTACCTATATACTCTTAATAGAATGGCTTCCCATAAAATTAATCGGTGGAATTTTACTTATAAAAATAACCTGGAATTTTATAAAACCCGAATCAAAAAAAGCGAAAAAGAAGCATATAAATCCAACGGGTAAATACTTTACTGCAATTTCCAATATAGTTATAGCTGATGCTACTATGAGTTTGGATAATGTGCTGGCGATTGCCGGTGCGGCCCAAGGTCATATATTTCTTATAATTTTCGGATTACTGTTGAATATCCCCATTATATTCTTTGGAAGTCAATACGTAGCAAAACTTATGAATAAACACCCTATGATAATATACTTGGGAGGTGCTATACTTGCCCATACAGCTTTTAAAATGCTATTAGAGGACAGACTTTTACATAATTACACTTCTCCCATAATAACAAATGTAATATCTTTCGGTTTTGCTTTAATTGTACTGCTCTATGGAGTTTATAGAACTAGCAGGCCAGTTTCCCTTTCTTTAAAAGAGTTTAAAGAACAGCATTCTATCAAATAAATTAGTAAACTAGAATCAAAAATAGGCTTCAGAGGAAATTTTTATTCCTCTGAAGTACCATACAGATCTTTATAGACTATATTAAACACTTCTAATGATTCTTCTATTTTATTTTTTAAAAGTTTCTTCTTACTCTTCAATTCACTGACACCCAAATCCGTTAAAGTATATATTTTTTGCATTTTGTTTTTAGAATCATCCCACTTTCCTTCAATTAATTTACTTTTCTCCAGTTTTTTTAACAATGGGTAAATTCCCCCCGTACTAGGTATCCACCTGCCGCCAGTTCTCTCTCCTATTTTTCGGGATATATCATTTCCATTAGTAGCTTCCAAGCTTAAAATATAAAGAACATATATTTGTAAAAGACCTTTTGTAAATACCTGTCCTACAGCTTCCCTCTCTTTCTTCACCTTCTTGAGCTCAGCTAACTTTTGCTTGTATTCTCTATATAGACGCTTTTCTTCTTCTTTTGTACTCTTTTCCAAATCAAATTTATCCATAAAATTTATTCTTCCTCAAATAATACTAAACCCACTAGGCCAGGTCCGCTGTGCACTCCTGCCACAGGGCTTATATTTCCTCCAAAAGTGGCAGAAACTACATTTGGATTTTTTTTAATTTCATCAAATACTTTTTTAGAATCTTCCAGAGCACATCCATGTAGTATACTCATCCTGCATTTTTTGGTTTTAAGAATGTTATTTGCAATTTCAACAATTCTATTTAAAGATTTTTTTCTTCCCCTCACTTTGTCATAAGTAAAATATTTTCCATCATTTACATCAATGGCTACAATAGGCTTTATATTTAAAAGTTCTGCAATAGTACCTGCTACCTTGCCTATTCTCCCGCCTTTTTTTAAATATTCTAAAGTACCAACTACAAAATACAAATGCAGTCTTTTTCTTAAAGAAGGCAAACTATTTACTATTTCATCGAAAGTCATTCCTTTTTTTATAAGTTTTGCACATTCTTCTACTAGCATGGCCTCTCCTGCAGAGATGGACTTGGAATCATATATGTACGTCTTAATATTAGGATAATTCTCACTGACCAGCTTTACCCCATTAAAAATACCAGTCAAACCACCAGAAAGAGTTACAACTATGGCATGAGTATATCCTTCATCTTGTAAATTGTTGAATAAGTTCTCCATTTCATTCATAGAAGGCAATGAAGATGTAGGTATTTCCCTATCTAAATTATCATAAATATACTTTGAATCTACATTTATCCCATCAACAAATTCCCTGTCTTTATATATTATCCTATAATGAAGTATTTTTATATTATATTTATCCGCCACATCCTTAGGCATATCACTTGTACTATCCGTTATCAATGCAATTTTTTCCAAACTTTATTCCCTCCACTTTTTATAAAATTTTAATTAAATTTTTACAACATAATAATTATATCACCTTTTGCTCAATTATCAATAGTGATATATATCACTATTGATAATTAACTGGATAAAAAACAGCAGCCTATAAACAGACTGCTGCACTAACTTTATTTTGCCTTAAATTTTAAAGAGCATTTAGGACATGATAGCACATTATTTTTAGTTGTAGTTTTCAACAAGATAAGATTGCCGCATCTAGGACATTTTTTATATCTTTTTCTATTCTTCAACCTCAAATTTTTTAGAGATATTCTACCATGCCTAATATTATAGATAACACGAAACGCATCATTTAAAAACTTCAGCAGTGACCTTTCTTCCCTAGTTCTTTTCATGACATTTTTAGATCGGCTTCTCCAAAAAGCATACGATATCATAAGCAATCCTAAAAAAGCTTCATAGGCAGTAAGTAAACAGAAAATGCATCCAATAAAAGTTAGGATCTTAGAAAAATTATCCCACCCATACGTGATCTTCTCTGGACAATTATTGTTTGTATTCATAACGTTTACATCTCCTTTTTATAAAACCTTTCCCTATTCCTTAATTTAATATTACCATAAAATATCTAATTGGAGAATAATTTTACACTATTTACATTCTTTCATCATTACATCTAAAATCACTCCATCTGTATTTGCCATTCCTTCAACAGATATCCTTCCTAAATTTCGTATGGTTTTTTCCGCTGATTCATCCAGTATGCCATCTTGAGACGGTATAAAGATATTTCTATTTGCCATCTTAGCTGCATCTAAAGCTGCATTTACTGATATGGCCAATTTATAGGAACATCCAATCTTTGCACCATCACATATCATTCCGCTTATTCCTGCAATCATATTTTTAATGGCTCCCTTTATTTTGGCTAGATTCCCACCCATTAAATAAGAAAGTCCTGCACTAGCTCCTACACCAGCTGCTACCCCACATCCGCAAACTGGCGAAAGTGCTCCCGTATAGCTTTTTATATAAATAGTTACAAGGTGACTTAAGGCAACGCTTCTAACTATCTTTTCCCTTTTAACTCCCATTTTTTCTCCAATTATAGCTATAGGAAGTATAGCCACCAATCCATGATTTCCACTTCCTGCACTGCTCATTACCGGGAGAGGATAGCCCGACATCCTTGCTTCCGAAGCAGCAGATGTAATGGCCTTAGCATACTGCTCTGCATTAGAGCTGTTATTGAATAAATGCCCGATACCTATTCCAAGATCCAATTTTAGACCTGTTTTCCCTATTTCCTCATTCATATTTATCCCATCTTCAATAAATTTTATTTTTTCATAAGAGACATTATCCACAAAATCTTTAAAATCTTCTATGGTAAATTCTCTGATCTTATCTCTCAAAGATGGCTTATCAGCAATGTTATTTCCGCTATCTTTTGAAAAAATTTGAGTTCCATTTTTCTCAATCATCACTATATTTAAGTGACTATTTCTTATGATAACTCTGGAAGAATTTCTGCCTTTTCTTGCAATTACTTCTATATATAGACCTTTTACATCCTTTTTCAGGTTTAATTTAATCATATTCCTATCTATTATATCAAGTGCACTTTTTAAGCTTTCATCTGAAACATCCTTTAATACCTGTAATTTATATTCCGATTTACCTATGACCATAGATAGAGCTGCTGCTGTCAAAATACCTTTTTTATCCGTACCAGGTATTCCCACCTCTTTACCATTTTTAAATATATTTCTATCCACATATATCTCCAGTCCAGTTATATCCTCCCCTAAAACTTCCTTGGCTTTGGCAACAGCATAAGCTACTGCTGTCGGTTCCGTACAGCCTAAAGCCGGCACTACTTGATCTCTCAATATATTTACTAACAATTCATAATCTTTCACAGATAATAACCTCCTCTACAATTAAATATTTATATACTTTATACAGATGAATGTATATCATAGCCCATAAGCTGTAAATCCTATATAGAAAATCTCTTATTAAATATTATTAGCACTTTTCATGCCAGTACTTTAACCCATATTATACACATTAATTCTCAATAATGATAAAAATATAGAGGATGTATATTCGTCATATGCATCCTCTATCTCCTATTGCTTTAAATTTACTTTACATATCAAAAATGATAATTAATTCTCATTTTTGATACTTCTCGTCACCTATTTTTCTGTATAAAGTAGCTGTACTTATTTTTAGCTTTTTAGCTATTAATTTTTTCGAATCGGTATCTGAACCATACTTCTCTATAAAACTATTTATAATCCCCCTCTCATATTTTAATACCATATCCCTAAGGCTTTCATTTTCCACAACCCTGTCATTAAATTTTCCTGTCCTTCTCCTTATAGTTTCAGAAGTTATAATACTTCCCTTTTCAAAATTTATAGCATATTCTATAAGATTTTGAAGCTCTCTTACATTTCCAGGCCAGGAATATTCTAAAAACATTTCTTTCACTTTTTCAGAAAAATCTCTTATATTTTTATCATATATATTATTATATCTATCTAAGAAATACTGCGAAAGCTCTAATATGTCATTTCCCCTTTGCCGGAGGGCAGGTATCCTTATTGGAATCACATTCAACCTGTAAAAAAGATCTTCTCTAAACTGTCCTTTTTCAACCATGCCGTATAAATCTTTATTAGTAGCCGCTATTATTCTAGGATTTACCTTTATAGTGCTTATGCCGCCTATTCGCACAATCTCTTTTTCCTCTAACGCCCTCAGAAGCTTCACCTGCATGTGAAGGGGCAAATCTCCTATCTCATCTAAAAATATAGTTCCATCTTTCGCTATCTCAAATTTACCCATCTTTCCGCTGTTACTTGCACCGGTAAAAGCTCCTTTTTCATATCCAAATAATTCACTTTCCATCAACGTTTCAGGTATAGCACCACAATTTATGGGCATAAACACCTCATTTTTTCTATAACTCTCATAGTGTATAGCCCTTGCAAACAATTCTTTTCCAGTGCCACTTTCACCCAGAAGTAAAACAGGCATATCCTTTTTGGCCACTTGCTTTACTTGATCTTTAACCTGGACAAAAACATCGCTGCTTCCTATTATATCCTTAAATCTAAACATGGAATTCTTTCCGTCCATCTTAAATACAGACTGCTGCAATTTGTTAAAATCCTTAAAAGTTATTACTGCACCATATATCCCTTTATCAAAATTTATGGGTCTCACAGATAATAAAAAATTAAATCTCGATTTATTAAAATCCACAGTTACAGTTTCTTCCTCTATATAATAATTATTGGGTTGGAATTTATTTACTATTTTTTCCGGTATAATTCTACTTACATCCTTATTTATAAGATAGGTTTCTTTTAACTTAAATTTTTCTTTTATATATCTATTTAAATTCAATATTCTATTATTACTGTCTATAGTTATAATTCCCTCATTTACAGAATCTATTATAGTTAAAAGTTCGGTAGATTTATACTCCAATTTATGATGCATATTTTTTTCCTTTATCCTAAAAGAAATAAGTTCTCCCATCCTCCTATCAAAATTTTTATAGCTATCCCTTTTTTTTAAAAACATTTCCTTTTTATCTTCATCAAATATTATCATGGCTATAATACCTTCTGCCCTACCATCTATGATTATTGGGAAACATACTTCTGCCTTTTCATCACACTGAGTCTTTGTTTCACAAATTATACATTCAGTACAACCTCCTGGATTTTCAATAAAATATGATTTTCCACTTTTTAAACATTTTTCGAACACGGAATTTTTAGGTGCACTCAATCCAATCTTTTTTTTGAGTCTTCCAGTACCTGCCACTCTCAAAAGCCTTCTATCCATAATAGTGATATCAATGTCTATTACTGCCTTGATAGTTTCCGCTATATCCTGCAAATCATTTTTTATTTGTTCTATCACAGAGAGTTTCCCTCCTTTTCAAATTTAACATTGCCTATCCTATTTCTTTTATTTTATAACATATTAAAGAAGGATAAAAGTGCATCTGTAGCTTTTATCCTTCTTTAAATATCAATTACTCTCTTTATATATATCGTGTCCAAACCACTTTATGGAGAGCTTAGATAATGTACCATCTTTTTTAAGATCATCCAGTGCTTTATTTAAAGCCTCTTGTAATTTTTTATCTTTCTTTTTTACACCTATTCCAACGGGCTCTTTAGTAAGTTTATCTTTAAGTACAGTGTAATTTACCTTGTCCTTTGCCACATAGTATTCACCTACCTCAGAATCACATATGAGAGCATCAACTCTGCCTATATTGACTTCATGAAAAGCTTCCGTTATCTTGTCATATTTCTTAATTTCTTTAATACCTTCTATTTTCCCTGCTGCCTGCTCTCCCGTGCTTCCAAGCTGAACTCCAACTACTTTACCTTTCAAATCCTCTTTAGTGCTCATGGATTTGTTTCCGGATTTAACTACTATTATCTGTCCTCCATTGATATATGGTCCTACAAAATCTATATTCTTTTTTCTCTCATCGGTTATACTCAATGTAGCTAATATGGCATCAAATTTTCCGGATTGCAATGCTAAAATTATTCCATTAAAATCTGTAACTACAGGATTATATTTTACTCCCAACTTTTTAGCAAGTTCTTTCCCCAAATCTATATCGAATCCTTCCAATTCATTTTTATCATTTCTAAATTCCATAGGTGGATAGGAATCATCTAATCCTATAGAAAGTTTACCAGAATCTTTCACTCTCTGAAGTGAATTATCTGTTTCATTATTACTAGATTTACTGTTTGAGCCACAGCCTGTAAAAAGTGCGAACACCATAATTACACTTAATATTATTATACCTATTTTTCTCATGCTTTTCCCCCCAATTACTTTTTTATAATTATACATTATATATTATAAATATGCAATAATAAATTTCAAAACCTTTTTATATTTTTTAATTCACCATAATTTTTTATTAAATATCACTTGAAATTTCCATAGGATAATTTTTATAATATTATATAGACAATATTCCTTTAAAAGGTTATTATTAATACATTATATGCTTTATACATACTATATAATATATACCAAGGAGATATGATATGAGTTCCCTAAAAGATTTTTTTTCAAAAGATTCCATAAAAAGAATACTTTTTTTTATTGCTATACTTCTCTTTTTCTATTGGTCTAAATCCGTGTTTGACATATTCTTACTTACTTTCTTATTTTCCTATATAATGAACAGCCTTCAAAATCTGATATTAAGAAAGGTCCATAAAGTAACTGTAGCAAAAGAGAAATTTATTACTGTAATTTTATATACACTCTTATTTGTATCCATAGTATTAATTGTTGTAAAATTAGTTCCACAGCTTATAAATCAGACAAAATATATAATAAATAATATATCAGATTTTCAAATAAATTCGAAATCTTATTCAAATACGGTCCAAGGCTATTTAATAAACATGCTAAGTGAAATAGATATAAAAAGTTATTTGAAATCAGGATTCAATATATCTATACAGCTTGCTGCAAATATAGGAAAATGGAGTCTTAACACTTTTATTTCCATAATGCTCAGTTTATTTTTTATGCTGGAAAAACATAAAATTATTTCCTTCTTAAAAAAATTCAAACACAGTAAGATATCTGGATTATATGAATATCTATGTTTCTTTGGGGAAAATTTTTTAAATACTTTTGGTAAGGTAATTCAGGCTCAGATCTTAATAGCCTTTTTCAATACCATTGTATCTATAATAATGCTTTCCATATTGAATTTTCCTCAGCTGGTAACTATTGGCTTTATGATATTCATATTGAGCTTAATACCAATAGCCGGAGTGATAATATCCCTTATTCCATTGTGTATTATTGCCTTTAGCATAGGTGGCTTTACTAAAGTGGTATATGTATTGATCATGATTGCAATAATTCATGCTATTGAAAGCTATATCTTGAATCCTAAACTGATGTCTTCTAAAGTACAGCTTCCTATATTTTTTACCTTTATAGTGCTGATAGTTTCTGAACACCTTATGGGTATATGGGGTCTTCTCATAGGTATACCCCTGTTTATTTTCATATTGAATCTTCTAGGTGTAAAAACTGACGAATAGCAATTTCCATATATAAAATAAAGATGGATTTTTCCGAAAAATAATTTCTGGAAAAATCCATCTTTTTTACTCATTTACTTTTTAACTAAATCTATAGGATCTCCCTCACCTATCCATCCATCTTTAACTACTTTGGCGAACACACCTTCTCTGGGCATGATACAATCCCCCACCTGTTTACGTATGGCACATCCACTGTGACATTCTTTTCCAATCTGTGTAATCTCCAAAAGCACTTCCCCTACTTTGAGTACAGTTCCCACTGGAAGTTCATATAAAACGATACCTTCCGTAGTAAGGTTTTCTGCAAATTTTCCACTGGATAAACCTTTCACTCCGAGGGATTTCATCTTATCAATGCTCTCTTTTCCAAGTAGACTTACCTGTCTATGCCAATTTCCAGCATGAGCGTCATTTTCCAATCCATTATTTTGCCTGAATAATCCCTTACCTATAGGTTTTTTTATTTCTCCTTTTTTTTCACTTATGTTTACCGAAACAACCTTTGCCATAGTTTCTTTCTTCATCTCCTACAGAACATATTTAAAGTTTTCTTTTAAATAGACCAGACTTACCTCCACTTTTTTCAACAAGCATTATATCCGATATTACCATTCCCCTGTCCACAGCCTTACACATGTCATATACGGTAAGAGCTGCTGTACTGGCTGCCACCAATGCTTCCATTTCAACTCCCGTTTTTCCAGAAATTTTTGCAGAAGCCTCTATGTCAATTTTGGACTTTTCAAAATCCAGTGTAAATTTTATGTCACACCCTGTTATATTTAAAGAATGACACATTGGAATTATATTGGCAGTATTCTTTGCGGCCATAATCCCTGCCACCTGGGCTACCGATAAAACATCACCTTTTTTTGCCTTTCCCTCTGCTACAATGGATAATGTCTCTTTTTTCATATATACGGAAGCTATAGCTACCGCATATCTTTTTGTATTTTCCTTTTCGCTTACATCTACCATTCTCGCTCTACCCTGTTTATTTATATGTGTCAACTCCATAAGCTATTCTCCCTTTCTTCATTTTCTCTCACCACATTCAGAATCCCAGCCCATCAATATGTCAATACCATGGGGTAGTGCAGGCAATATGAATTGAAGATTCTCCGCTGCCCCCTTAGGGCTTCCAGGCAGATTTACAATCAATGTACTTTTTCTTATGCCACACACTGATCTGGAAAGCATGGCCTTTGGAGTTATCTCCATAGATTTCATTCTCATAGCCTCTGCTACTCCCGGCACATTTTTTTCTATAACTTTTAAAGTAGCCTCTGGAGTAACATCTCTAGGTGAAAAGCCTGTCCCACCATTTGTAAGTACTAAATTTACTTTCAGCTCATCACAAACATAACACAATTCACTTTCTATATCCTCAATTTCATCAGGTATTATTTTGTAATATACAATGTTGTATTTAGACTTATCCAAAATATTTTTTATTTCAGGTCCAGTTTTATCGATTCTCTTCCCCTGTGACCCCTTATCACTTATTGTAATTACAGCAGTTTCTATCATAGTATAACCTAAAAGGTTTTCAGCTCCTTTCCCAGCTAATCCTTAAAATCATAACATTCTCTTATTTATTATTGGCTATTTTTTAATTTCATCATAATCCACATCTACAATTTTCTCACGTGAGATGTCAAAAGGTATATCTTCCTTTTTTCTTATATTATTTACGTTTTTATGCCTGAATTTATCTATTTTTCTATTTTTAAAATATTTCTTCACCTTAAAGAAAGCAAATACAGCAACACCAGTTATCACAACTAAAGGTATTATCCTTATGAATATAAATACAGCAGCTAATGCCAACAAAACCTTGCAAACCAAAGAAAAATTTTTAAATATAAAATCCATATTACTCATCCCTTTATACCTTTATAATTATTATTATAAATTGATTATATCATAAAATAAGTTTTAATAAAGTATTGTATCTTTCATTTAGAATTCTTATTTAAGATAGCTCTTTTATTTCTAAAGGTTATAAAATCTTCAATTACATCAGGTCTTGTATGCACAAAGTCTATAAAATCCTTTAAATGCATTATAGTTTGATTGTTTATGGTATGCTCCACTTTTTCTGTTTGTTCTAATACATTTTCCGATATGCCAATAACTTTTAAAAAACTTTCCACAATATTATGCCTGTTCAGCAAATACTGTCCCATATTCTTGCCCTCTTCTGTGAGAATTATTATACCATATTTCTCATATTTTATAAATTTTAACTCAGCAAGTTTCTGAATCATCTTTGTAGCCGAAGGAGGCTGCACATTCAAGGCCTTTGCCAGTTCATGAATCCTTGTAAAACCTTCTTTATAAGCTAATCTATAAGTCATTTCAAGATAATCTTCCATAGATGCTGTCAAAACATCATATTCCTTTTTCATATATTCACTAAAAGTAAAAAAATCTCCATCTGTCATATTATTCTCCTACAAATTGCTATTTTTTATGAATATTCCGTATTTCTTCAATAAATTCTCTTACATCACACCACACCAGAATTAATAAACTCAAAGGTATAATACATATAAATATAACAAAAATGATCTGTAATATATTTTCTATCAACATAACTGATTTTTCAGTTTCAAAAATGAAACTCCTCCCCACTACAGCCGGCTAAATAATTCATAAATAAAATATGTCCATTAAAATAAAAAATTATATATGTACTATTTATAAATAATATGCTTTAAATTTTTTACATATACTAATTAATACAGTTTTACTAAAATATTATCTTCATATCTATATAATATGATATAATCATAATTACAAGACGATCTAACTTTATATCTAGGGGGAATACAATCAAATGGAAACTTTTTTTACTACTAAGCAATCAGAGGCATTTACCTCCATAGCTCCTTTTTTACAAAATTTTTTCAAAGAGGACATCTTGATATCCACTTCTGACACTGAAAAATATACATATATATTTGGAAATGAAAAATTCAATTTAAATGTAAAACCTGGCGATAAAATAACAAATTCAGGTTCTGATTACACTGCAATGAAATCCAAAAAAATTGCCACAGAACGAATTCCAGAAAAAATTTTCGGGAAAGAAGTTGAATCCACGTCCATTCCAGTTATAGATGATAAAGGTATAGTAGTAGGATCTGCCGCAATAGTAAAAGATTTAAGCAGAAGTTATAAAATATCTAATTTATCACAATCTCTTTCAGATGCATTATCTAAAATCAGTGAATCTACCAACAGCATGTCAATAGATATACAAGCTATGGCAAAAACTAACAGCAGCATAAAGAGCAGCATTGAAGATACAAAAAATCAATCCAGTGAAACAGATGAAATATTGGCGTTTGTAAAAAATATAGCCAATCAAACTAATTTACTTGGCCTAAATGCTTCTATAGAAGCTGCCCGGGCTGGGGAATATGGTAAGGGATTTGATGTAGTAGCCCATGAAATTAGAAAGCTATCCTCTTCCAGTTCAGATTCTCTAAAAGAAATTGACGAGATTTTAAAAAAGATTCAATATTCCATATCGGATATATACAAAAATATGAATAGTATAAACGGTACCTTCAACGATGAAGTTTCAAAATTTGAAGACATAAATGCCATTTTACAAGAACTCTCAGCCAGTTCTCAAATATTAAAAGATATCGCCAACAATTATTAAAACGGAATATAGCAGATAAAATACCACATCATAGAAAAATTAACTATGATGTGGTTTATTTTTTTACTTACTGCAATACCCTTTTCATTTTTTTTGGCTGAACTCACTTATCAGATTATGATTCTGCAGATCATCCGAATACTGCAGTTCTTTTGTATACTCGTCCTTTTCCTTCTTCAGTTTTTCTGTCTCATTTACTTTAGTCCCAGATTTCAAATCATAGTAAGTGTTTGACCAGGATACATATAAGTTTTGTCCATCTATGAAAGAACCATTTCTAAAAATAACTTTCTGGCTGTTTCCGTTTAGCATGTCTTTACCAAACATATAATTTTTGGGTAAATTATACATATTAGCCAGTGTAGGGTATAAATCCATCTGGCAGGTATACCTATGGTTTACCCCTGCATACTCATCATTTGGAAAATGAAGCAATAAAGGTACTTTTTGATATTTAAACCAGGTATAATCATCGCTGCTGCTTTCATTTTCAAATTTAAAAAGCTGCTGGGCATTGTCTTTGGGAATGGCAAAATGATCTCCATACAAGGCTATAATAGAGTTTTGCATTATCCCATCTTTCTCAAGATTATCTAAAAATTTCCCAAGTTGTGCATCTGTATAGTGTATGGCTTTTAAATATTTTCCAATAAATGTTCCCTCATATTCGCCCACATTAAAATCTCCATATTTATCTACTGCTTCATAGGGGAAATGGCTCGTTAATGTGACTAAAAAAGAATAATAGGGCTGTTTGAAATTCTTCATTTTTTCCAGTGATTGATTTAAAAAGGATTTATCGCTTAACCCTAATCCTATTTTTTCATCTACATTAAAACTATGTTCCCCAAAGAAATCGTCAAAACTCTGAGCTTTATACATAACATTTCTGTTCCAAAATCCCTCACTATTACCATGTAAAGCTGCAGTATAATAATTTTTATCCTTCAGTGCAGCTGCCAGGGAATCATATTTGTTACCACTGTAAGTATAATAGGCAGCCCCGGACTGTGCTGGGTAAAGTGAATTGTTGGACATAAGCTCTGCATCTGATGTATTTCCTCCTGCAACCTGATAATAGTAATTGTCAAAATACATGCATTTATTTACCCATTTATTCAAATTTGGGGTAATTTCCTGACCATTTACCTTTTGATTTATCACAAAACCCTGCAGTGCTTCTACCTGAATCACTATCAGGTTTTTTCCCTCTCCTATGCCCTTAAAATTACTTTCCTCCGTAGAACTATTGTTTTTCTGTAAAAATGCTTTGATATCTTTTACCCTTTCCTCAGGCAAGTCTTTTGAATTTTTTACAGCATTGTTTATATAATTATAAGAATCTACCAAATGAAAATCTATATTTCCTATCATATTGGTTAAATATATTCTATTGCTCATAGCTGTAAGCAGTGTAGGCTGTTCTTTAGAAACCCTGTAAAAAACACCGGCATTTATTCCAATTCCCAATGCAAATATTATTAAAAAGCTCAATATTCTTTTAGGTAGAGGCTTCGAATTTTTTCTCCTCTTTTTATAAATTCTTCCTAAAGGAAGTAAAATAAACAAGTCCAAAAAATAATAAAGGTCTTTTGCACTAGCCACACTGCCTACACTTGATGACACTCCCTGTAATAATTTAGCATTCCTTATAGCAGCCACTGTGGTTATATCCTTGAAATATCTATAATACATCAAATCTGCCACAAGTATTGCACTTAACACAATATCGACTATGTATAAAAAACTAGTCCTATTTTTTTCTTTAAAAAGAAATGAAAAACTTATTAATATCAATATTGATGCAGCTATTGGGAAAATCACAGACTTGTCCATATAGCCTGAAGATATGCTCTTTTCATAGGAGATAAGTTTTACATAAACTATGCTAAAAAATAAAATAACATCTATATTATTAGCCAATAAATTAAATAATCCATCAAACATTCTTCTGTTTTTAACATGTATAAACCTCATTTTATTTCCTCTCTTCTAAGCAATCACTTTAAATATAAGTTAGATCTTAGATTATATTTTATATCATTTACGTGACACTTAAATGACAGGTTTTTTAACATTCTGTTAACAAATTCATAATCTATTATTAATAAAAGCTTCTTATTCATGTATTTTATGCATAACAAAATAAAATATAACCCCTTTATCTGTATTTCTTACACCATATTTGTAACCGTGCAATTCCAATATATTTTTAACTATGGCAAGACCAATGCCAGTACCGCCTAATTCCCTGTTTCTGGACTTATCTATTTTATAAAAATTGTTCCATATCTTATCCATATCTTCTTCTGGTATATTCTTTCCAGTATTTTCTACAGATATAATAACCTCATTTCCACTTTCTGTCATGGAAAAGTTTATATTTCCACTCTCTTCTGTATTTTTTATAGCATTGGTAGTAAAATTGACCATAACCTGTTCCATTTTATTCCAGTCAGCATACACCTTAACATTCTTCAGCATTTTAAAATCGACTCTTATATTTTTATCTTTTATAATCTTTAAAAATTTTCTGGATGCAGAAATTATGAGTTCATCCATAAAAAATATCTCCTTATCCAATTTAATCGTACCGGATTCAAGGTGAGATAAATTGAGCATATCTGCTACCAGATTTGCCATCTTGTTGCTTTCATCTATTATGACATCAATGTAATAGTCCTTTTCATCTGCTTTAAATATATTATCCTTTAACCCCTCCGCATATCCCTCTATTAAATTTATTGGAGTTTTAAGTTCATGAGATACGGAAGCCACAAATTCTTTTCTAACTTTTTCTATTCTCCTCTCCCTTTCTATGTCTTTTTCCAATTTTTCATTGGCCTTTTTAAGTGAAGTTAAAGCTTTATCTAAGTTATCAGATAAAAAGTTCATAGTATTTGCTAAATTTCCTATTTCGTCTTCATTTTTAATATCACATTTTTCCGAAAAATCAAGTGACGCCATCTTCTTTGCAGTATCATTTAACTTAACCAGAGGCTTTGATACCATATTTGTATATATAAGAGAGAGCATGAGTATTAATACTACTGCACCTATATAAAAATATATATAAAATTCTTTTATTACGGAAGATGCTTCATCCACCGGCTGAAGTGAAGTCACTGCAAATATTATCTCTTCCTTTTTATTGTCTGGAACAGCCGTGAGGATATTTTTTCTCCCATAGATTTCTCTATCAGTAATTACAGTTACAGCTTTATTGTATTTTTTCATCTCATTTAAAAGGTTAGAATTTTCTGCCCATTTTACTATAATATCATCTATTATCTTTATTCTAACCGCATCATAATTTTCATTGTTCAATTTTGTTATAAATTTTATTTTATCATATTTATCCATTATAACCAATTTAGCATTATTATCTTCTTCAAAACTTCTTATAATATCTATTACTTCATCTTCATCCTTTGCCCTATTATAAACTGCTTTAAATTTTTGTGTCTCATTCTGTAAACTTTTTTCCTTCCTATTTATATAGAATTTTCCAAAAAATAACGATTGAAAAATCAGAGTGCTGCTTATAAAAATTATAAACACCAAAGTGGTTATTATAAATAATTTCCAGGTTATATTTTTTCTTATCTTTAATATAAATCTATTTTCCCAGAAAATGTTTTTTATCTTCATTATTTTTTACCTCAAATTTATAACCAATTCCCCTGACTGTAGTTATTAAATAGGACTTTACTCCTAATTTTTCTCTCAATCTTTTAACATGAGTATCTACTGTCCTAAGATCTCCATAGTAGTCCAATCCCCATATAGAATCTAAAATTTTTTCCCTGCTCAAGACTATGTTCTTATTTTTTATTAAATAGCACAGCAGTTCAAACTCTTTTGGTGAAAGATATACGGTTTCCCCATCTACTTTTACTTCATGTCCTTCCTCATTTATAAAAATACCGCCATAAATATTTTCTCTCACGCTGTCATCTTCATCGTAAACTCTTTTTAAAAGCGCCTTTACCTTAGCTACTAAAATTTTAGGACTTATAGGTTTGGTAACATAACTGTCTGTACCCAATTGAAATCCCAAAAGTTGATCTTCATCTTCAGCTCTAGCAGTAAGCATAATTATTGGAACATTTGAAATTTTTCTAAGCTCCTTACAGGCTGCCCATCCATCCATTACAGGCATCATTATATCAAGTACTACCAAATCCACCTGGTTTTTCTTAAATTTTTCAAGCGCATCCCGGCCATTTTCCGCCAAAATGACATTCAATCCCTCTCTTTTCAAATATGCCTCTATGAGAACTCTCATCCTCTGTTCATCGTCCACCATCAAAATAGTTCTATTCATCTTATATATATCCCCTAAATATATTATTTTAAAAATACAAATCATTTTATCCATTTACATTAATATAATATAGGAAATAAAATAATTTGTACAGAAATTTTTATATTATATAAAAAAGAATACCTCAAGATTTATTTTGAGGCAACTTCTTTTCCAATATTCCAATCCATCAATTTTTTTTATCAATATAGCTATTGTAGATATTTTCAAGATATTTTTTGGGTTCAGGCATAGGATAATTCTTCCCTTTTTTCCTCAGTTTTTTATGTTCATCATAACGTTTCACTATCCTATTCCAATCTTCAGGATAATTCTGCTTAAACATTCCTATAAATCCCTCTAAGCTGGAATCTTCTTTTAAATCACCAAATATTTTTTCAATTTTATCGGTTTTATCTTTTATTAGCTGTGATTTTGAAACATGTACTTTTCCCATAATATAACCAACCCCTCTCTATATTTTATATTCTCCCCCTTTTACATAAATCCTTCAAATATTTATAAAATTTAAATTATTATTAATAATTTGGACTATAAATCCAATTTATTTTCTATAAGATAAGCTGTGGCATAGAACATGGCCGCAATGAAGATCAATGATACAGCAGTCTCAGCTACATTCAGATTTACCACTCCTGAGGAAAAAATATTACTTGGATTAGTAAAAGTATTTACTGTACTTTTTATCAATGGTTCTCCATTATCAAAGTTAAATATCCTCAGCATAAAACCCTGGGGAAATACACTTGAAAAAAGATTTTCTATTTTGGCCTGTATAATGCACAGTACTATAAATATGCCGAATGTGCCTATTTTACCCAGTTTTCTGTTTTTAATGGCAACCCTGCCCAATGCAAGAGATAAATATACAGTGAGTAAAAATGAAATATACACTATAACTAATATCAATATGGAATATACTATAAATTGCAGAGTTACAGCACTAAAAATCTGACTGAAAGATATTCCCGTATAAAGTGCAAATCCCGGGGTCAGCTTTAATATTTGAATCAAAATAGCCGTAAATGCCAATGAAAAAAATGATATTATCAGGCACTGAAGGATAGCTGTAATGATCTTGTTCATCAATATATTCACGCCGCTTTTAGGCGTAGTAAAGACAAGATAGGCAGTGTCTTCATATATATCCCTGCTGAACAGCCTTATATTCCATATTATAACTACTATACCCGCTGCAAAGTTTATGGCAAGATTCAAAAAAACTATAAGCTGTGGTTCCCACGTCCAAGTATTTATTCTTGTAAACAGCAGTATATTCAAAATTATTATAGTGCAGATCATTATTATAAAATCCTTAAAACATCCCTGAAGATCATATTTTACAAATTTAAACATTACTTGAATACCTCCCTGTATATTTCATCTATGGACATTTTCTTTTCTGACCTGAGTTCTTCTGCATTTCCAAATAATATTATCTTGCCCTCAGATATAAAGGCCACATCGTCAAACAATCTTTCAATATCACTTACCAAATGTGTAGTTATAAGTATGGAGCTGTCCTCTGTATAATTTTTGAGTATTGCATCCAATATTTTTTCTCTAGTAGTGGGATCCACTCCTCCTAAAGGTTCGTCCAGAACATAAAGCTGTGATTTTCTTGAAAGCACCAAGGTGAGATAGAGCTTTTCACTCATGCCCTTGGACAGTTCTTTGACTTTGCTGTCCTCATTTAGATCCATGAACTCCAGCAGCTCTTTTGCTTTTCCTTCGTCAAAATCATCATACATATCTTTAAAAAAGTCTATGGCATCACTTATTCTCATCCATTTATAAAGATAATCCCTGTCAGGCAGATATGAAACCTGAGCCTTCGTTTTTCTTCCTGGCTTGTTTCCGTTTATAAATATTTCTCCAGAACTCGGCCTTAGTATTCCTGCCACTATTTTTAAAAAAGTGGTCTTCCCACTTCCATTTGGTCCTAGAAGTCCCATTATTCTCCCTCTTTTAATTTCCAAATTGAGTCCATTTAAAGCAATTTTCCTGAAATAGTATTTCTTTAGATCAGTACATTTTAGTATTGTTTCCATTTTTAAACATCCTCCTGTATATTTTCTCTTACTACTTCAACTATTTCTTTTGACGAAAAGCCCAGCTCTTTCATACCTCTTATAAAATTACACAATATATCCTGAGCCATTTCTTTTTTTAACTTTTTTATAATAGAAATGTCTCCACTTACAAAAGTACCCATACCTCTTTGCTTATAAGCAATACCCTGCCTTTCCAATTCCTGATAAGCCCTCTGAATAGTATTGGGATTGACTTTAAGTTTTACAGACATCTCCCTTACAGAAAATAATTTATCCTCGGGTTTTAATTCCTCATTTACTATTTTTTTCTTTACAATATTCATTATCTGAACATATATGGGTATATTGGGATCAAATTCGCTATCCATCCTCTCACCTCCACATCAAGTTATCAAGCTTAGTGTACTATTATAATAGTACACTAAGCTTATGATAATGTCAATATACATCTATTATATGCACTGTTTGTCCATAAATTGCCTATTTTGTTTCTCTTAAATAAATATAATTTTTTTAACAAATTCTATACAAACAAAATGCTATCGTTGACTATGTAAGAAATAACTCCTCTTTTATGCCCTGGAAATATAACGGATTTTATTTTTATCTTGCCTATATTGACTTCATCTCCATCTTTAAGCCTTTCATAATTTAAACTTTCAGTATTTTCAATATGAAAACATATTTTCTTCGATTTCTCTATGGATATATCCGCTGAAAAATAAATATCCGCATTCTTAAATAATTTAATTCCTCCCATATGATAAAAATTGGGATAAGTTAAAAATATTCCACAAACTGATTGGGGGTGAATATCTATTTTTTTCAGTTCTCTATCTATAACAGAGGGCATAAAACCTGCATTAAAGCATATAGTAGTTTCACAATCAGAATATATAAAGAAATTAGAAATCAATGTTCTCACTACATATATATTTCCTGTCAGCTTTTGTGTCTTCCCCAATTTAAACAATATATATTCCCTCCTAATTCCACCATATCTTTTTTAAACAATAAAATATATTCTTACTGTAGCATATCCTCCTTCTATTAATTTATACATCTATAGTTCAAATGCAGCTGTCAAAAAAAATAACAGCCAGATAGTCTTTAGCTACCTGGCTGTTACTATTTCCAATAAAAAATAAGTTTTATCAACTGTACAATCAATACAATAATAAATATTACATTGATTACAAAATAGCATATTATTTTTTCCGAATCAAACTTAAATGCAAATAAAATCACAATAAAATTGACCATTACAAATAATATATACTTTTTGTCCGGCTTTCTATGAATTTTCACTGCAGCTGCTATAGACAAAATCAAAATTATCACCAAAGTCCAGATAATTTTATTTCTCATAAAAAAATTATCATATCTTTCATTTTCATATACAAGCCAACGCATTATACCCATTTTCTCATTGGACAAATGCCAAAAGATTGCAGAAAATAAAACAAGGCATATTTGAACAACGGAAAGGAATTTCTTGAAAACAGCTCTGATTTTCGTCATATCCTGCCTCTTATTTTCTAGGATCTCCTGTTTCTATTGGATTAGGAGCATTACCCGTATTTCCACTCCATTCATTCCATCCACCATCATAAAGAGAAATATTTTTTAATCCCATTACATCCGCATAAGTTAAAGCTTCTGCTGCTCTCCATCCTGTTCCGCAGAAAAAAGCTAACCTCTGATCCGGCGTAATTCCCCATTCTTTCCACATAGCAAGTATTTCATCCTTATTCCTCATCGTATTATCCAAATTTCTATAATCCTGTAGATTTGAAGAATCCGTGCCAGCATGTCCCCAAACCGCACCTGCAGGACGTCCCTTTGGCTTTATATAATCATATCCTGAGATTTTTCCTATATACTCGTCCCAACTTCTCACATCTACCAGCTTGCTGCCCTTTTTATCCGCCAGTATTTCCTTTGCCTGCGGCAGATCAATAATATAATTTTTGTTCACAGGAACCGTTGCCCCAAAAGAACTTACCGGTGTTTTCGGATTTGAAGTCTTCTGCAGTGCGTATCCTGCATTTTGCCATTTAGTAAATCCTCCATTCACTACTCTGACATCTTTAACACCCATATATTTTAATATTACAGCTACTCTAAAAGATGGCATGGAATCAGTTCCATACAATACAACTGTAGTATCTGTAGTTATTCCATTATTCTCAGCAAATTTCTGAAGCCTAGCATCGGATAGACGATTCCAAAGTGGGCCCTCCTCTACTTCATCTGTATTTATATGTACAGCTCCCTTTATATGTCCTATTTTTAAATAATCTGGAGATTTTGATTCATCGCCCCAGGAAACTTCAAAAATTTTATATTTACCACCATTATAGGTTTCAGGCTTCTTTCCATCTACTAAATCCTTAACCCACGAAACTGGAACCAATTCCTGATAATTAGGGTAGGATTCCATAGGAAGACTGGTGTCTTTAGCCCAATCTTTTACATCATAAGTATATAAATTCTTATATCCATTTTTAGATAAGTACTTGGCCACTTCAACATTATCTTTTCCATTTGCCGCATAAAGTACTATATTTTTCTCAGAAGATATTTTTTTCGTTTTCAATGCCTCTTTCAATCTCTTGTCCTTATCTTTATCCTTGACCTTCAACCATGCAGATGAAAAGTCTACAGCTCCTTTTATATGGCCTCCTCTTTTCACTCCATCCAGTTTCCAGCCAATATAGGCATCATTTTCCCTGGTATCCACTACTACCCAATTGCTTTTTCCAAGATTGTCTTTTACCTCTTTAGTCGAAATACTCTTATAGCCTTCATCACTTTTACTCTGCTGCCCATTGCTGCAGGCAGATACTGCCAGTGCAAAAAACAACAAGGTAAAAAAAACAGTTACACATCTAATCCTTTTCCTCATTACAGCACTTCATCCCCTCTATAGTTTTATACAAAAGCAATTATATTCTACTACCTGTAAAGAGGCCAATCAAATAGAATATTCTTATTCTTACCATGTATACAATTACATTTTCTTATGAGCATTATCTGTAAGTTTATATTTTTGAAAATAGTATAAATTAAATTTATAAGCTAAAAATAGTTAGCAGAATGTAATTGAACATTACGAGGAGGTATAAAATGGAAAAACTACTGTATATTACTGCAAATACAAAACCTGAAGAGACATCTACAAGCAAGACCGTAGGAAGACGTTTTATAAACAATTTTATATCTAAAGTTCAAAACTACACTGTAGAAGAATTAGACTTATACAATGAAAATATTCCTGAAATAAATCACAGGATATTTAATGGAAGGGGACAGCTGGCTTCTGGAGATATTTATAATGCCCTATCAGAAGAAGATAAAAAATCAGTGGACAGAATCAATGTACTCTGTGATCAGTTTTTAAATGCAGATACTTATGTAATCGCAGCTCCCATGTGGAATTTAGGTTATCCTTCAAGGCTTAAGTCATATCTGGACTGTATTATGATAAATGACAAAGTCATTAAGATATCACAGGATGATGCAGTGGGACTCTTAGATGATAAAACTCGCAACATGGTCTATATACAATCCTGTGGAGAAATCTACCCCAAAATATTTGATTCCAAATTCAACCATGCCATTGATTATTTCAGAGATGTATTTAAGTTTCTGGGGGTAAATAAATTTGAAAGTATACTGGTTGAGGGCACAGATACATCTTCCGTTGGTATTGACAAAGCTATAAAAGATTCTCAAAAAGACATAGAGGATGTAGTAAATAAATTTTCCAAAACCAGTTTATCTTCATCAAGCAATTCTTAGGTTCAAATAGATTCTAACTTATCCGGCGGTTACCAGTTCTAAACCTGCCAGTTTTACAACATGGCAGGTTTAGAACTGGTACGCCACTGGATAAATATTTAAATAGAAATGAACTGTTGCACCAGTTAATAATTTACATGTACAAGCCAAAATTTTATATTTTTGTCGCTCCACCCCAAATCCCAAGGTACCCTGTTCCTATCTGTATTATGGCAGCTCACCAGTGAATATCCTCTGGAATCTGCACCTGTTACTACAGAGATATGAGTTATATCTCCTTTTTTTTCGTATGCTACGAAATCCCCCGGAATAAGCCTGTAGGAAGCCTTATAGACCTTTTCGTAACTTCCATGGGCGATGACCGATGCCCTTCCGCTGTATATCATATAATTTTTGAACCCATCTGCATTAAGCCAGGAACTGGTAGCTCCAGATCTGTCATAATTCCAGGCAGAATTTTTTCTGAATTTTCCGCCCTCGTGCAGTACCTGAGAGGCAAAATTGGCACAGTCACCACCTCTGGAATTATAGTTTCTATATTTTTTATTATAGGTATATCCATATTTTTTTTCTGAAGCTATACCACAGTACCTATCTGCGTATTCCACAGAAGATCTTCTCCTGTCCGTCATACTGGAAAAATCTCTTTTACTTTGAGACAATATATACTGCTTTACAGAATCCACCTTCAAATTATCTAAATTAAGAGAGTCTTCAAAGGGATCTTTGTACCATTCTTTTGTAATAATCCATCTTCCATCTTTTTTTACCATGTTCAATATATGTGAAGTTCCTATTCTACAACTGTTTATAAATTTTGGAGCATCCTTGTATATATATTTATATTCAGTGGAACATATCAAGTTGATGGAAAATTTATCATCACTGCCTCTCACTCTCTTAATTACTATATCAGGTATTATTTCAATAAATTTAGCCCCTTGTTTTTCTTCCCAATTCTTCAAATATTTCATCTTTTTCTCTTCATGTTCATAAGCCCAGATACCATATTTCGTATTTTTGTCATATTTAGATTCTATAAGCTTTAAATTACCATTTAATATGGCTTTATTTCTATCTTCAAATATTTGTTTCGCAGAATTTATGATCTCATTTTTCTCATCAATTTCTTCACCATGTATATTTTTAAAAGGGCATACAAAAAATATAACTAAAATTACCATTGTGATCCTAAAAACTCTTTTTATTAAGGAATGTTTCATAAGCTATACTCCTCATACAATTTAATAATAGATTAAATTTCATATAATTTGTACACTTATTGTACCCAATTGTAAAAATAATCACCCTGTAAATTTTGATAAAAGCTTCATATTTATTACAGAATACCCACTATAATTTTTCATTGATTTTTCCGATATAATTTTTTACACTTTCATCTTTATAGGGGGCACCTTCATACCAATATTTTTTATTTTGGGACTTATCGCCAAAATATCTGGATTTTAGAATTATCTCAGGCCTATATTCAAAATGCAGTGTATCAAAATGACTCCATTTTCCTCCCCATACAAAATTATTCTTTTCAAATATTTCTACAATTTCTCTGGGATACTCTTTTATCCTCAGGCTTCCTTCTGCCCTGGGCACCCATTTCCAATAATCTCTTCTATCTCTAGCAAGATCAATAGCTATTCCAAAGGAATGAGGGCTCAACATACCTGTTCCAGAAATATACCTGTAATTGAAAGTACCGCTGCTGGGGAACAGACATTTTGAAATATCTCCCCTTTTTTGTGAAATAGGCATAAGTTCCTTCATTGCATTTTCAAGAGATATTGAAGCGCCATTATTTCCATTAAACTGAAATCTCCTATATCCTAAATTGGCCATTTTAAGATTTGACTCCACAGAATTTTTATTATCACCATACACCTCTTTTAAAAGAGAGTAAACTCTAAGCCTTCCTGGATCAGAATTTTTCTGTGCAGCTTCATCTACAGTTCCCAGCTGATAAGGTTGTTCCATCATATCCTGTAGATCTGTATTTTGAAATTTCTCTTCAAAACTTTTTTCCCTTTTATCATCATACAAAATTTTTTTACCTGATTTCATTACTATATACACGCTGCCGCCATTATCCTTTTCCACATCTGTAATATATCCTGGATAGGCCATCATAAGACACAAAATGTCCTGCTTCAATGTAGTGTTGTAATCAACGGCCCTAACTTTTTCATGTATACTAAAACACATGCATATCAATATAAAAAATACAATTATCCTTTTACTCATAAAATGAACCACTCCAATTTTACAATTATCAACAATTATTGTATGTACATATATTGACTTTATGCATGGCAATTATAATAATAGCTAATTACTTTTTTGCTCTTCAAGCCATTTAAGTACTTCTTTGGCAAGAGTTATTCTTCTGCTGACAAAAGAATGATCACCATCTAAAATTATTTCCTTGAGATCAACTTTCTGCTTCTTAAGTGACTGTACAAGAGGCATATAATGCTCCTCTAAAGGTGCTATTACGTCTTTTCTTCCGCCTATCATCAATACAGAATGATTTTTTAAATTTTCCGATATATTTAACAAATTCCATCTGTACTTATTTTTTACAATATCATCAATAAAATTTTGCACAGTCATGCCATTAAGAGATATAACTGCTTTTTCCCATTTTTTTGCAGCAGAATCCATTAGGGATTTACTCTTAGAAATATTTTCCGCATAGAGGCCAAAATTAAAACCTGCAATACACCCCACTGACTTGATCTCATCATGACCTGCTGCAGTTATAAGGGCACTGAATCCTCCCAGGCTGTGTCCAATTAAAATTATATTTTTATCATCAATTCTATATAATTTTTTGGCAAAATCTGATTTTAAAAATTCAATTGAGGATTCAACATCCTCAAGTACATGGTCTATTGAGTAATCTCCTCCACTTCCCCAGCTTCCTCTATAGTGAAATATCAACACGTTGTATCCACTTCTCAACAGCACATGAGCTAGATCAAAATTTTGTTCATATCCTGGAAATCCATGTAATAAAATTACTGTGGCATGAGGGCCTATACCCTGAGCTATGTATATTACCCCCAGAATTCTAGATCCACCGCTATTATAATCAACACCCTGTATCATCGCAGGGTAAGTTTCATCAAGCTTTTCAGGATCTGTCCATATTGTCTTAAAATCCATATAATCATCTTCCTCCCAAATTCTCACAAAGCAACTCCAATTTTGCAATATTTTTTACAATTTACATCAATAATTATATTCTATCAAAGTTTGTTATCATTGTTAATGTTTTAATTCTTAAAAGTTATAATATAAAAGCAGTATATTTACAAGCTATTTGCATTTAAATTTAATTTGCAATTAGCTTATTTATTGTATAAAATTAAATTACATAAATGAAGATTTTCGGATAAAGCTGAAAATCAACTGAATTTGATATTTTATGCTTGTACCTTACACTTTAAATTAAGTTTGGGGTGTTAATTTTGTCAAAAGAAGAAATTTATAAATTAAAAAGGAAACTTGAGTCGTTGATCCATCAAAATGCAAGCACAGATAAGATCTCGGAGGTGAACAACAAACTGGATGAGGCGCTGGAAAAATTTTTATACGAAAATCTTAAAAATACGACCCCGCCTAAAAAATAGTTTATCTCACAATTATGTATAGGAATTATATTGATTGTAAAAGATACTTCTTAAGCAACTTTTACAGTCAATATAATTTTAGTCCCATTTTTATTTAACTACACTTGACAATTTCTCTATTCTTAACTCTTTTTTCTAAATACTCCTTCATTGTTCTGTATTCTATATCCTCATCATTTTTTTCTACTATTATAGTTTCAATATAAGCATTGGCTGTATCAAGACAAGTAAATATTATCTTATCATGAATCAATGCAGTACGCCTTAGTTCAAAACCAGGTTTTTTACTGTCATATCCCTGAGTAGGTATATCAATAACTATATTTATTTTATTTTCTCTTATATACTTTACTACATCTTGTATATCAATTCTGGTACACTTAATTCCGTTTTTATCTAAAAATTCACAGGTTCCTGCAGAAGCAAAAATATTAAATCCCAATTTGTCATATTTTTCTATTACATGCACGGAATCAAGTTTATCCCTGTCATTTACAGAAACATAGACATTGCCTTTTTGAAAAATTTTAAACCCTGCTGCCTTGAAGGCCTTGTATACAGCTTTATCTTTATTAAAATCGACTCCCAGAACTTCCCCTGTGGACTTCATCTCAGGTCCCAGGGCTACATCCACCCCAGGCAATTTTTTACTGGAAAATACAGGCATCTTTACAGCATAAATATCACTGAATTTGTATTCATCTTGTCTGTAGCTGAAATCTTTTATTTTCTTACCAAGCATAACCTGTACAGCTATTTCCACCATCGGTATATCTGTAACTTTGCTCAATATTGGTACAGTTCTTGAAGCCCTTGGATTTACCTCTATGACATATACTTTATCTCCGTCATAAGCATATTGTACATTCAAAAGTCCCTTTACATTCAGCTCCCTTGATATCTTCACCGTATAATCCTCTATTTTTTTTAGTACCTCTTCTGGTAAATCACTGGCAGGATATACTGCAATGCTGTCTCCAGAATGTACTCCTGTACGCTCTATATGCTCCATTATTCCAGGAATTATCAAATCCTGTCCATCAGATATGGCATCTACTTCTATTTCTCTGCCCAATATATATTTATCCACCAATACTGGATACTCTTTTGACAAATTTACTGCATCCTTTAAATACTGGGATAATTCTCCGTGGTTGTATACAACTTTCATAGCTCTTCCCCCTATTACATAGGAAGGTCTCACAATTACAGGGTAACCTATTTCATGCACCAGTTCATCTGCCTCTTTTAAACTTGTCACAGAACCCCCTATGGGCGAATTAATACCCAATTTTTTTAAAAGAACCCTAAATTTTTCTCTATCCTCCGCCAGATCTATGGACTCAAAGGAAGTTCCCAACAATTTTACCCCAGCATCATTTAACTTTTTCGATAAGTTCAGGGCTGTTTGTCCTCCAAATTGTACTACAACCCCATCTACTTTTTCCTCATTTATAACGTTCATCACATCATCTATATACAGGGGATCAAAATAAAGTTTATCTGAAATATCAAAATCCGTGCTTACAGTCTCGGGATTATTATTTACTATAATGGCCTTATACCCTGCTTTTTTTATTGCCCATACACTATTCACACAGCAGTAGTCAAATTCTATTCCCTGACCTATTCTAATTGGGCCGGAACCTATTACAAGTATTTTTTTATCATCTGACACCATATTATCATCTTCCAGATCATAGCAGGAATAATAATAGGAAGTCTTTGCCTGAAACTCACCACTGCAGGTATCCACCATCTTGTACACTACCTTTATCCTGTTTACTTCCTTAATCTGTTTCAAATCCTCCAGCTTCATACCTATCAATTTGCATATATACTCATCCGTAAATCCCATAAGTTCAGCTTGTTGTATATTTTCCACAGTTGGAGCATTGTTTACCAATTTATTCTCCATCTCTATTATATTTTTTATCCTATTTATAAACCACTTATCTATTTTAGTTATTTCATAGAGTCTATCTACACTTATTCCCTTTCTCAAAGCTTCCGCCATGGCAAACAATCTTTCATCATCCTGTCTGTTCAATTTATCAATTATCTCCGGTATATCAAGTTTCTCCAATTTATCCAGTTGAAGTCCTATTATCTTTCCCTCCAGGCTTATTACAGCTTTTAAAAGGGCACTCTCAAAGCTCCTGTCTATGGCCATAACTTCTCCAGTAGCTTTCATCTGGGTTTTCAAACTCCTATCTGCAGTTTTGAATTTGTCAAAAGGCCACTTGGGCATTTTGACTACACAATAATCAAGAGCCGGCTCAAAAAGGGCACTGGAACTTCCTGTAACATAGTTTTTCAATTCATCCAGAGTATATCCCAGTGCAATTTTAGCCGCAATTTTAGCTATTGGATATCCTGCCGCTTTAGACGCCAGTGCACTCGATCTGCTCACTCTAGGATTCACTTCTATAACCATATATTTGCTGCTCTCTGGATCTAGTGCGAACTGTATGTTGCACCCGCCTTCTATTTTCAAAGTTCTTATTATCTTTATGGCAGATCTTCTGAGCATTTGGTATTCCATGTCATTTAGTGTTTGAGAAGGGGCTACCACTATACTATCTCCCGTGTGTATACCTACAGGATCTAAATTTTCCATATTGCACACTACCATGCAGTTGTCCTTCTTATCCCTCATTATTTCATATTCCAGTTCCTTCCATCCCGCTAAACTCTGCTCCAACAATATTTGAGTTATGGGGCTTTCTTCTAAACCATTTTTGCATATTTCCAGATATTCCTCATAGTTGTTTGCAATACCTCCACCAGTGCCTCCTAAAGTATATGCAGGTCTTATTATAATAGGCAGACTAATTTTGTTTAAGAATTCTTTGCACTCATCCAGGTTGGTAGCTATGGTACTAACTGCTATGGGTTCGTTTATTTTTCCCATGAGATCTTTAAAACTCTTTCTGTCCTCTGCATTTTCTATGGATTCAACCTTTATTCCCAGTAACTCCACCCCATATTTTTCTAAAACCCCAGCCCTATTCAATTCCATTGCCAGATTCAAAGCTGTTTGTCCACCAAAGCCTGCTAAAACACCATCTGGTCTTTCTCTTGCTATTATTGCCTCTAATGATTCAACAGTCAAAGGTTCTATATAGGTTTTATCTGCAATATTTTTATCCGTCATTATAGTTGCTGGATTACTGTTTACAAGAACTGTCTCTACTCCCTCTTTTTTTATTGCTTCACAAGCCTGAGTTCCTGAGTAATCAAATTCTGCAGCTTGACCTATTATTATAGGACCCGATCCTATTATCAAAACCTTTTTCAAGTTTTCTCTTAACGGCATTATATCACTTCTCCTTGCTATTTATACTATAGAGTCATATATTTTAAAAATTTATCAAATAAATAGGCTGTATCTGTAGGCCCTGGAGAACCTTCTGGATGAAACTGTACCGAAAATATAGGAAGTTTTTTATGTCTTATTCCCTCTACCGTATTGTCATTTAAATTCACATGAGTTACTTCAACAACATTTCTGTTTAAACTTTCTTTTCTAACTGCATAGCCATGGTTCTGAGATGTTATAAAAGCCTTATCCAGATTTCTGTCATATACTCCATGATTGCCGCCCCTGTGACCAAACTTCATTTTATAGGTATCTCCTCCAAGCGCAAGAGCTAATAATTGATGTCCCAGGCATATACCAAATATGGGAATACTGCCAATTAATTTTTTTACAGTGGGTATAATTTCATTTAAGTCCTTTGGATCTCCCGGTCCGTTGCTCAAAAGCACTCCACTGGGATGTATCTCCATTATATTCTCATAAGAAGAATTATATGGAAACACAGTTATATCACAATTTCTATATTTTAGATTTTCAATTATATTGTTCTTTGCACCAAAATCTAAAACCGCCACTTTAGGCCCTTTTCCCTCAATCCTTTTTATAAAAGGAGTACTTACCTGCTGAACTAGCTCTTTATCATCATTGGAATTCAGCATATTTTTTATTTCACTTATGGACTCATTTTTATTACATATCACACATTTCATAGTTCCCTTGGATCTTATCTTCTTAGTTATACTCCTTGTATCTATGCCGCTGATACCCACTATGCCGTTTTTCTCTAAAAAATTTGTAAAACTATCTTCACTTAAATAATGAGATGTATCATTGTAGATATTTTTTAATACTATCCCCTTTACCTGTATTTCTTTGGACTGGCTAAAATTATGGTTAACGCCGTAATTTCCTATATAAGGATAACACATGGTTATCACCTGTCCTCTGTAAGAAGGGTCAGTAAGTATCTCCTGATACCCTGTCATTGAAGTATTGAAAACCAGTTCTCCTGTAGTTATACCCTTTTTTCCTATAGCTTTTCCCATGAATACAGTTCCATCTTCTAAATACAATATGGAATTCATAATATTCCTTCTTTCTAAATATTACTGCACAAAGTTGCTACCATGACCGCCTTTATAGTGTGCAATCTGTTTTCTGCTTCATCAAATACTATAGAATGTTTTCCCTCAAACACTTCTTCTGTAACTTCTAATGCTTCATATCCAAACTTCTGGTATATATCCTCACCAGTATCTGTCTCCCTGTTGTGAAAAGCCGGAAGACAGTGCATAAACTTTACATTTTCATTTTCACAGGCTTCAATGAGTTTGCTATTTATCTGATAGGGCATCAGGGCTTCAATTCTATTTTTCCACAAGTTCTTATCTTCACCCATGGAAAGCCATACATCCGTATACAGGACATCTGCGCCCTTTACACTGCCATATATATCATCACTTATTGTAATGTTTCCTCCATTTTTATCCGATATTTTTTTACATTCTCCAATCAATTCATCCTCAGGAAACAACTCCTTTGGCGTTACAATTTTAAAATCAATTCCCATTTTCGCTGACCCTATCATAAGGGCATTTGCCACATTGTTTCTACCATCGCCAAGATATACAAAATTTACATCTTTAAGAGGTTTATTTACATGTTCTTCTACGGTTAAAAAATCTGCCAATACCTGAGTGGGATGATCCTCATCTGAGAGTCCATTCCACAGAGGAATTCCCGAATATTTTGCAAATATCTCCATATTTTTTTGTGAGAATCCCCTGTATTCCACTCCATCAAACATTCTACCCATCACCCTAGCAGTATCTTTTACCGATTCTTTCTTACCCATATGACTTCCAGTGGGACCTATATAAGTCACTGTAGCACCTTCATCATAAGCTCCCACCTGAAACGAACATCTTGTTCTTAAAGAATCCTTTTCAAATATAAGCGCTACATTTTTTCCCTGTAATCTCTTTTTTTCCTTTCCGCTGTGCTTTTCCTCTTTGAGTTTTTTAGAAAGATCCAGCAGATATCTTATCTCTTCCTGTGAAAAATCCTTAAGAGTTAAAAAACTTCTTCCTTTTAAATCAGCCACAAATATCTCCTCCTTGAAATCATTCTTTATAGGCGTCAAATCCAAACCATTTTACTGAAAGTTTTGAAAGTGTTCCATCCTTTTTCATATCTCCTATGATTTTATCTATTTCCTTTTTTAGTGAATCATCACCTTTTCTATAAGCCACTCCCATAGGTTCTTTGCTCAGCGCACCCGGTACTATTTTAAATTGGCCTTTTTTCTTCTGGATGTAATATCCACCTACCTGCTCATCCATTACTGCGGCATCAATCCTGCCTATGGACATATCTTGAAAGGCTTCCGTTATCTTATCATATTTTTTTAACTCCTTCACGCCTTTAATTCCATTCGCCACTTTTTCTCCTGTAGTACCTAATTCACAGGCTATGACCTTTCCCTTTAAATCATCTATTCCCTTTATATCCTTTCTTCCATTTTTTACTGCAATAATCTGCCCTCCATTTATATAGGATGTAGAAAAATCCGTGTTTTTCTTACGCTCATCTGTTATGCTTATGGATGCAATAGCCGCATCAAATTTATTTGAATCAAGAGCCAATATAAGTCCATTAAAATCCATAACTAGGAAATTTGCTTTAACTCCCAGCCTTTTTGCCACTTCATTGGAAAAATCCACATCAAATCCTACTAATTTACCATTGCTATCCCTAAATTCCATGGGAGGATATCCCTCTTCTGTCCCTATAGTGATTTTACCTGATTTTTTTACTTTATCCAGCAAATTTGAATTTGTACCATTTTTAGTAGTTTGCCCACAAGCTGTGAATAATACTATACTAAAAATAATCATAATTAAAGCCGCCATTAACTTTTTCATTATCAATCCCCCTTAATTTTAAGCAATTAAATATATACATTATCACAAATCATTGATATATTTTATAATTATACATAAATACTTATAAAAATGCAATATGCTTTAGTATATTTTTCTATTTATTCATCATAAGGCTGATATACTTGTTCAATTTACAATACATAATATATGCTCTCGATCTGGAAAACAAATAAGTAGATAAAAAAATCCGGCCTTTAATTTCAGCCGAAATAACCGCTATTAAATTACGAAAATATTTATCTTCAGGATTATCAGAATCCGCTTACAAATTTCACAGTAATGTTTATTTATCATCTGCATTGCATAGCATCTGCCGTATGACTCATTTTAAATACGCAATATTTTCCGGAAATAGTTTTTCCAAAATTAATATACTTAATAAATAAAGCCATTACTGATAAAAATACTAATTACGATAATAGCACTGAAAAATTTGATCCATATAATAGTACTTTTGACCAACTAATAAAAGAAGACAGAAAATTGCTTAATGAAGGTTTCTGTTAAGCTGAATACCGAACATATCTGCTATTGCTGTAAGATGTATTTCAGTTAATTTATCAATCATACTTTGGTTTATCATTAGTGTTTACCACTGTAATATCTGGCATCTCTTGTGATACCATGATTATTCTGAGTAGTTTTTAATTTGGAATTTAACGTTCGTGTCTTATTTTGTCCTGTTTTAAGTATGTTTTTAATACTTTTGTTAAGTCTATTCCCAAGTAAAATTTTATTATTTATTTTTATCATTAATAAAAAAGATTATCAGTAAAAAAAAACTAAAAACATAAAAAAGCTATAAAAATACCTATGGTCATAAAGATTCAAAATAGCAACAACAAGAGATACTATCAAAGCTATCCAGAATGAAAAATCTTTATTTATATTCATTAACTATTACCACCTTAATCCTCATTTCACTTTCCAAAACAATTTCCACACTTCTCTCAAAGTAAATTTTTTTTTCATAAAAGTTAAGTACAAAAAAAATATACTAAAAATAGTTCCAAAAACTATATCTCCCAAGTCGTCAATTTTAACCCAAAAAATTAATTGTATAAAAATTACCAATACATAAGTTACAAGGAAATATTCAACATCATTTTTTAATTTTTCAGTATTAAATATAAAAAATCTTTTCAAATAATCCACCCCTTAATACGGCTATTTAATGCAATCTCTATTTTTCAATATTATTTTTTTATAGAGCCTTCCTATTATTTTAAACGATATCAACAATAAAACATATAGAACAAATAAGTATATTGACATATACGGAATGCCTTCTTTTTTTATAATTAGTTTATTATTAATTGAAAAATGTGAATATATTATTGCATATAATAGAAAAACTAAATACATGAGTGTAAGTTCTATCATGTTCTGCTTTATTCCACTTTTTTTCTCCAGGACTGAACTAAAAATCAGATCAACAACGGTAATTATTACTAACGTTAATATCATAAATTTTATTATATTCATTATGATTTCAAATTTATTAGTTCCATTAATTATTATTAAGTTTGTCTTCCACATTGCCAATATTCCTTTGCAAAATATGATTGTCGGAATTGCTGTTATACTCATACACATAACCGCCACTATTATAACAGCAAATACTTTATCATTTACAGTACAGTTATATTTTTTTTACACTACTACCCACCTCAACGTAAATTGAATGCTATGGATATTATCATATATAATATGATATTTAGACTCTAAACTTTGATATTTGAACACGCTTCTATGTATTTAAATTCTATAAAATTTCCACTACTTTATTTACAAGACTCCCTATTTTTTCAATGTAACATTCCACTACATCCCCATTTTTCAATACCTTGATGGGTTCAAATCCCATACCTACACCGCTGGGAGTGCCCGTGGATATAATATCGCCTGCTTTTAAAGTAAGTCCTCTGGATAGATCACTTATTATATGTGGTATATCAAAAATCAAGTTTTTGGTATTGGAATTCTGTCTTAACTCTCCGTTTACCATGCATTTGATATCCAGCTCAACCGGAAATGGTATCTCATCTTTATATACTATACAGGGACCCATAGGACAAAAAGTATCCAGACTCTTCCCCTTAAACCATTGAGTATGCTTTCCCTGAAGATCCCTGGCAGACACATCATTTATTATGGTATATCCAAAAATATATTCTTCTGCATCTTCAGCCTTTATATTTACGCCGTCTTTCCCTATTACCACCCCTAGTTCAGCTTCATAATCCACCTGTTTTGTAACTTTAGTGGAAAACTCAATATTATCTCCAGTCCCTACAGCAGGTGATGCAACTTTAGTAAAATATATAGGTGCGCTTGGTATGCCATTTCCCGATATTCTGGTTATTTTTATCTCCCTGGCATGTTCTATATAGTTCTTTCCAAGACAAAATACATTTCTCTCTGGATAAGGTATTGGGGCTTTCAATTTAACTGAATCCAGCAAAACGGATTCAACGCCTCTATCATTTAAAAAACGCTCTATTCTGTTTAAATTATCTTCATTCAGATACTCTATAAATTTTTGCATAGTTCCAGGTATATCCTTTTCCCCCATTTTCTCCAGTAGGTTTCTTATATTAAAGATCTCATTATTCTGCAAAATACCTATACTTTCTTCTCCTTCATAAACATAAGTTACAAATTTCATATTACCACCCCATTTTATAGTTTTAAAATTGAAAAATCTAATTATTATTCTCCATGATGAAATCTTTAAGTATGACTGCTTTTATCTTGTCATAGCTTATACTGTCTGGAAGGGATTTCTTGATTGGCTTCAACCTGGACATCCCCAATTTTTTTATAGCTTTCAGAATCTTACTTTCCTCATCTCTCGTAAACAAATTATAGAACTTTATCTCTGCATTTAGTTTTTTTCCCTGTTCCACATATTTTTCTATATGAGACAGTACTGTTGATATGGTAAGGCTCCTCTTTTCTGAAATTTCCTCTATATTCATATTGTCCTCAAGCATACTTACAGTAATCTCAAAAGTTTTTAATTTGTTATTTTTCCCAGTATTGTTTTTCTGCAAATTCATTTCAAAAACCCAGTTGGGTTCTATTTTATTCTCATACACATATTTCTTCACAATTTTTAAAAATACATTTCCATACTTTTTGAGCTTTAATTCACCAACTCCAGATATATCAAGCATTTGTTGAGGAGTTACAGGATACCTGCTGCTAATTTCTCTTAAAGTAGTATCCGAAAATATCAAATATGGTGGGACTTCTTCTTCTTTAGCTATTTCTCTCCTGCAGCTTCTCAGTAATTCAAACAGATCACTGTTTGTGGTTATTTTCTCCGCTTTAGTAGATTCCTTTAAAATTACCTTTTCTTCTCCTTTTAATATCTTTACGGAATTGGAATTCAACATTACCGTAGGATATTCCCCTTCTTTCAAGGAAATATAACCTTGAGCTATAAGTGTATTTACAAAATTCGAAAGTTCCTCCTTTGAATAATTCTTCATTATTCCATAAGTGGATATCTTATCAAAGCCGTATTGAAGTACTTTTTTTTGTGAAGAACCTCTGAGCACATCCACTATCATATTTACGCCAAATTCCCTTTTCATTCTATAGATACAGGAAAGAACTTTTTGAGAATCCACTGTTTTATCTACATATTCTCCTTCTCTTATACAGTTACTGCAATTTCCACATTCCTCGTAATCCACCTGTTCTCCAAAGTAATTTAATATATATTTTCTCAAACATCCATTATAATGGACAAAATCCACCATACACTGGAGTTTCTTATATTCACTTATTCTCCTGTCTGAAGACTGAATACTAGTTTCTATCAAATACTTTTGTGTAATTATATCCTGTGGAGCAAACATGAGTATACATTCGCTTTTCTCACCATCACGACCTGCCCTCCCTATTTCCTGATAATAACTTTCTATATTTTTGGGCATATTATAGTGAATTACAAATCTTACATTTGATTTATCAATACCCATTCCAAAAGCATTAGTTGCAGCTATGACATCCACCCTGTCATAGACAAAATCTTCCTGATTTTTTTTCCTATCCTCTATTGATAATCCTGCATGATATCTTCCTGCAGATATATTATTGGCCTTGAGCTTTTCATATAAACTATCCACTTCTTTTCTAGTAGCTGCATATATTATACCTGACTGTCCTGCATTTGCCCTTATATAATCAAGTATGTATCTAAACCTATTTCCCACCTTCAAGCAGCTTATTTTTAAATTTTTTCTATCAAATCCAGATATAAAAACCACAGGGTTATTCAATTTTATCTGCTCTGCAATATCCTTTCGTACCTTCTCCGTAGCAGTAGCTGTAAATGCTGTAACAACAGGCCTTTTGGAAAATCCAGCTATAAATTTCCAGATATATGTATAACTCACTCTAAAATCATGACCCCATTGAGACACACAATGGGCTTCATCTACTGCCACCTGCGAAACCCGCAGATTTTTGATTATACTGCAGAATTCAGAAGATTCCAGTCTTTCTGGAGCTACATACAATATTTTTATATCTCCACTTTTTAAGGAAGAACATATATTTAAAATTTCACTTTGAGAGATGGAACTGTTTATATAAGCAGCTTTTATTCCCAGAGCTTTTATACTGTCCACTTGATCTTTCATAAGAGAAATAAGAGGAGATATTACAATAGTTATACCCTTAAAAAGTAGTGCCGGTATCTGGTAGCATATGGATTTTCCGCCTCCTGTAGGCATTATGGCCATGGTGTCTCTTCCATTCAATATGCTTTCAATCACCTTACCCTGATCTCCCCTAAAATTATCGTATCCATAATATTTATTTAAAGCTTTTAAGGCGCTGTTAATCAATGACTTCACCCCTATATCGTTATGCTTTTAAAAAAATTATACCATATAAAGTTGTCACCTAACCCAAAACATATGTGTAAAATACTTATATGAAAATATTATGAGATTTAACGAATATTATCTTGATATATGCACTATAATTCATTATAATGAGTATTATAATTGATAATTGATGATTTATTTAATTAGACGCACTTTTAAATATAAAATATATATCTATATTCATAGCGGTATCAATTTATTTTCATACAAAATCTACCCTGTGAAGAGAGTCTTTCATCCCAAAAGGGACGGAGGGCTTTTATAGTGCCATTATTTTAAAAATAGGAGGAGAGTGGAATGAAACAAAATGTATGGGATTTAGCCGTAATTTTATTAGGATTATTTTTAATTTCCTTTGCTTTAAATGTTTTTCTTGCGCCGCATAAAATTGTACCAGGCGGAGTTTCTGGACTGGCTATTGTACTGGAATCTATACTGCACATAAAAAAGTCAATAATAATAGGTTTCTTCAATGTGCCAATTTTTATCATAGGGTTATTGACACTTGGGAAAAAATTTGTACTAAATACAGCCTTAGGCGCTCTTCTCATTCCAATATTTGTGGAATTAACCAGCAATACTGCTCCTTTTACCAATGATACCTTGCTATCATCCCTACTTGGAGGAGTTCTTACGGGAATCGGCGTGGGAATGCTTTTAAGTAAGCAATCTTCCGTAGGAGGTACAGATACTATAGCTAAAGTCATATGCAAATACGCCCACAAACCTGTTGGCAAAGTAATGATGAGCTTGGATTTGTCCATAGTAATGCTTACCTGTTTTGTCTTTGGTATAGAAAAAGCTCTATATGGTGTGGTCACAGTATATTTAATTGGAAGAGTGGTGGATATATATATCAAGGGCTTTACCGATTCCAAATCCGTATTTATAATTTCAGATAAAACCGAAGAAATCAATAATTTGATTTTGACCAGACTTCACGAGGGCACTACCAAAATCGAGGCAAGAGGCGGATACACAGATGACAAACGCGATATACTGATGTGCCTTGTAACAAATACAGAGCTGGTTAAACTTAAGAAAATAGTAAAAGAAGTTGATATAAATGCTTTGGTTTTAATACAAAATTCCTATGAGGCCTATGGAAAGGGATTTGGTACTGCTTAATCAGAGTCTATATATTTGTATATTAAATGGACAGAAGTGGACTTGTGTCCACTCTTTTTATTTTAAATTATCCTAACATTATAAAAATCTTCAATTTAAAACCAGGCTTTTTTTAAAGACCTTATTCCATTTCCCATCTCTTCAAAACTCAGATGTCCATATCCCATCAACACCATATTATGTTTTTTATAATTATTTTTATCAAAATAGTAAAAGGATACAGGATAGACTTTGACCCCCTTTTCCAGGGCTGCATTTATCAATTCCGACTCATCCAGCTTGTTTTTTACCTGAAGTACAACGTTGAGCCCTGCTTTCTCGCCATAGACGGCAGCATTTTCTCCAAATTCATTTTTTATACAATCTATAAGAAACTGCTGTTTTCTAGCATATATATTTCTCATTTTCCTGAGATGGGCTTCAAATAATCCTTTTCTCATAAATTCTGCAATTGTCAGCTGATGAATTTTGGATGCAGTTTGATTTATAAAGCTTCCTTTTTCAATAAAAAGATTCATTATGCTTTCAGGTAAAATCATGTATCCAACATGCATTCCTGGAAAAAGAGTTTTTGAAAAAGTTCCAAGATAGATCACTCTATTTTCATTATCCAGGCTTTGAAGTGAAGGTATTGGATTTACATTATATCTAAATTCGCTGTCATAATCATCCTCAATAACATATCCACCGCATCTATCAATAAAATTGAGAAGTCTTATGCGGCTTGAGACAGGCATGATCATACCCATGGGATGCTGATTGGACGGTGTTACATATATCAACCCTGGAACTGTTTCAAGGCCTTCAAGTTTTTTTATATCCATTCCGGACTGCGTTAATTCAACAGGCTCTATGTTATATCCATACCATTCAAAAACCTTTCTCACAGGAGAAAAGCCCGGTTCTTCAAAAGCAACGTTCCTATTACAACGCTCACTAAGCAGGTCACATAATATAGCCATCAAAGTCTGTGTCCCCGCACCTACAATTATCTGTTCAGAACAGCAGGCCACTCCTCTTGAACTTTTGACATAATCTGCAATCTGATTTCTTAATTCAAATTCACCTCTGGGATCCGAATAGGTCAATATGTCTATATTTTCTTTTTTCATAATACCCTGCTCAATTTTTCTCCAGCTTGCAAATGGAAAACTGCCGTGATCCACCGAGCCGGGTTTAAAATTACAGGGATATGCTCTATCATCTATATGAATACTTCTCAACGGTTTAAGCTTTAAGGGTATATTTTCTCTCTTGACGGTTTTTATCTGCTTATCTATAGCTTCCACATAATAACCACTGCCCTTTCTACTATAAACATATCCTTCACACAGCAGCTGGTTATAAGCCTCCTGAACTGTATTTCTGCTGATACAAAGCCTGTTCTTAAGCTGTACTATAGATTCCAGCCTGTCGTCTTTTTTAAGTATCCCTTCCAGTATAGCTTTTTTGTAGCATCCATATATCTGGATATACAGCGGTTTTTTACTGTCCTTTTCGATGAACACCGGTATTTCCATAAAATCATCCCCATAATTTTTATAAAAATTATACCTTTTTACAGTAACAATTATATAGTAATATTGTATCAAATATATATCACATGTAAAGGAGATCGTTTTATGATAAAAGAAATATTGTTACTTGGAAATGAGGATCTATACAAAAAAAGTCTTTCTGTTGAGAAGGGGGAAATGGATGCAGTAGAGAAGACTGTTTCGGATTTGCATGATACCTTAATTGATTTCCGCAAAAAATATAATGCAGGAAGAGCAATTGCAGCTCCGCAGATTGGAATATTTAAAAGGCTGATATACATGTATATTCACAGGCCCATGGTTTTTATCAATCCCATACTTAAATTTGACAATAACCAGATGATGGAAGTTATGGATGATTGCATGTCCTTTCCAAATCTGCTGGTAAAAGTCAAACGCTATAAAGAATGTACCGTGATGTACAAAGATATAAATTTCACGGATAAAACAATAAAATTTCAAGGAGATCTATCAGAACTGATACAGCATGAATATGATCACCTGGATGGAATACTGGCAACAATGAGAGCTATAGACAACAGATCCTTCTATCTAAAAAACAAAGGAGTATAAGAAATTATGAAAAAAATAGGAATTCTGGGCGGAATCAGTTCCGCCTCCACAATTCAATATTATAAAACCATACTTGATATGTACTATAAAAAATTCTCGGATTACTATTACCCTGAAATAATAATCAACAGTTTGAATTTTCAATATTTTACGAATTTAGAAAATGAGCATAAAACCTCTGAATATATAAATTATATAATAAACGGTATAAACAGCTTACAAAAATCCGGTGCCGATTTCGTCATAATGGCTGCAAACTCCCCCCACTCAGTATTTCACAGTATAAAGCAGCAAATAGATCTGCCTGTGCTGAGTATTGTGGATGCAGCTGCTGAAGAATGCAGCAGACTTAAATTGAAAAAAGTATTATTGACAGGGATAAAGTACACCATGCAAAGCTCCTTTTATCAAAAGGGATTTGAATCCTTCGGCATAGAGGTATTGACCCCGTCAGAAAAACATCAGGATAAAATAAACTCAATAATTTTCAGTGAACTTGTTTTAAATAGGGTAACGGAAAATACCAGAGAAAATTTCAGGGAAATCTTGTCCAGCTATGATGTGGATGGTGTAATTTTAGGCTGTACCGAATTACCCTTGCTTCTAAATCAGAAAGATATGAAACTCCCACTGATTGGCACCCTCAAGCTTCACTGTAAAGCGGCATTATCATACGCTTTAGCAGAATCCTAGACTGCTTGGAGTTATCTCCAAATCGCGGCCAAAAGTACATTTATCTCATTGTGAACTACCACCACTTATAGAAGTGGATGGCTTCTTAGTCAATATTCCTAATGGAACAAGTTTACCTAAGCTCTAAAGGTCGAACCAACCTCAGTGTATTACCAAAATTATATGGCTAATTTCAGCAGATTTTTGCTGGCGTTTATATCCCTGTCATGGTATGTGCCGCATTTAGGACAAGTCCATTCCCTGAGTGCAAGATTTTTTACTTCTCTATTTTTATATCCACAAACTGAACACAATTGACTACTTGCATAATTACCGGGTGCCACTATTATTTTTCTGCCGTACCACTCAGCCTTGTATTCCAGCATTCTTCTGAATTCACTCCAGCTTGCTTCGCTTATTGCCTTTGCCAGCCTGTGATTCTGCTGCATATTTTTAATTTTTAAGTCCTCAATAACTATAGATTGGTTTTCTCTGATTAGTTTTATTGATAACTTATTTAAGAAATCTGCCCTTTGATTCACTATCTTCTCGTGTAATTTAGATAATTTTAATCTAGTTTTTTTTCTGTTATTACTGCCTTTTTTCTTCCTTGATAGATCCCTTTCAAGTTTGACAAGTATATCTATATCTAAATACCCAAAAGATTTGCTACTTTTGCTTCATTGAATCCCACCAGGTATTCGCCATTTATCACTATAACTGGAACAGATCTGTATCCCTTTGCCATAAGTTGTTTTCTGGCATCTGGATCCGTAGTTATATTGTGTTCTGTAAAATCTATATTATGCTTTGTAAAAAACTCTTTTGCACTATGGCAGTATTGACAGGTACTGGTTGTAAATATATCAACCTTACTCATGAAATCATCTCCTTGTAATATTTCCATTTCAGATCTATAATATCATATTTGTCAGAATCTATCAACACACTTAATAATAATTATTATTAGATATTAGCTTCACTTTTGTGGTATTTAAATATTTCCAATATCTTAACTTAAACTTAACCTTCAATTTAAAATAATTAATGAAATTTAATAGATTACGGCACTTTACGATATATAATATATATGAATGTACATAGGGGAGATGGAATAATGAAACATAAAAAAATATCCAGTAAAAAGAGGAAAAATATACTAATACTTTCAGTATCAATTCTATTTTTATTTTCTCTTGGATTTATTTCTGGAGCAAGCGTGTCTTACAAAAAATCAAAAACTGTGGCAGCCAACAATATTTCTAGTTCACCCAGCAATATTTCTAATTCAACTAAGAGCTCTTCCACAGAATCTCAAAAATACATGAATAAAAGGGAAAGTAAGGTACAAACTTTTAATTCAAAGGATTTAAGCAATTTTAACCCTTATAAATCAGATGGAAGAAAAGTGGTATATCTGACTTTCGATGACGGACCTTCTTCAAATAATACACCTAAAATACTGGCTGTATTGAAAAATTATAATGTAAAAGCTACATTTTTCTTAATCGGAGAAAATGCGGAACAAAATAAGAAACTCGTAAAAGAAGAAGCTGCAGAAGGGCATGCGATTGGGAACCATACCTATTCTCATAATATGAGGTATATATATTCAGATCCAAAAGTATTTATAAGCGATATTAAAAAATGTGATGAAGTGTTAAAATCCATTTTGGGCAGTAATTATAATTCAAAGCTTATACGGTTTCCGGGAGGATCTTTCGGCAGAAAACTGGAGCCATTTAGAGAAGAAGCAAAAAAAAATGGGTACCGATATGTCGATTGGAATGACTTAACTGGCGATGCTGAACATAACATAGTTCCTGTAGTAAACTTAATTAGTAAGGTTAAGCAGTATGCTAATCATGATCATTTGGTTATATTGATGCATGACGCACCCGAAAAGGTTACTACTGTACAAGCTCTCCCACAGATTATAGAGTATTTCCGTTCACAAGGGTATTCTTTTGATACACTCTAAAGGACATTACTAAAAACAGGTAGTTTGGAACTACCTGTTTTTAAAAGCAATTTAAGATAAAATATTATCTTTTATATAAATCTCTCAATTTCTGAAATGCACTAAAAGATCTTTTTATCATCTCTGGGTCAACACAATAAGATATTCTTACATATCCTTGGCATCCAAAATCATCTGCCGGCACGATGAGAAGGTTGAATTTCTTTGCATTCTCAGAAAAATTAACTGCATTTTCTTCTAGTGACTTTACAAACAAATAAAATGCGCCATCTGGTCTAACACATTGATAATCCATTTTACTAAGTCCGTCATATAACAATTTTCTATTTGCATCATATAATGCTATATCTGATGTTTCTCCCAGACACTGCAGGATTACCTTTTGGAACAAACTCGGGGCACATACATACCCAAGAGAACGCCCTGCTCCACATACTGCTGTATAGACATCCTTGGCATTTTCAACACAATGGGGAATCAAAATATATCCTATTCGCTCTCCCGGAAGCGAAAGTGATTTACTGTATGAGTAACATACAATTGTATTCTCATAACAAGCTGGAATATATGGCACCTGTATGCCATCATAAACGATCTCCCTGTAGGGCTCATCTGATATGAGATATAAAGGTCTTCCATATTCTTTGGATTTCTTTTTCAATAAATCCGCTAAAGATCTCAATGTTTTTTTCGAATAGACAACACCTGATGGATTATTAGGAGAATTTATTATGATTCCTTTTGTATGGGAGTTAATAGATCCTTCCAGCAAATCCATCTGAATTTGAAAATCTCTTGTATCTGCCGGTACTACTATAGGCTTTGCACCTGCATTCCTTATAAATACTTTGTACTCTGGAAAATAAGGTGCAATAATAATAAATTCATCCTCGGGATTTACACTAAGAGCCCTAAGTGTAATAGAAAGTGAAGCTGCTGCACCACACGTCATATAAAAATTTTCTGCTTTAAGCTGACATTTAAATCTGCTGTTCATATAATCAGCTATACCTTTCCTCACTTCAAAATCTCCCTGTGCAGAAGTATAACCATGAATTTCATCTGACCTTTTTGTTTCCAACAAATTTATTATAGCTTCTCTTACACATTTCGGTGCTGGAACAGTTGGATTTCCAATACTGAAGTCAAACACATTTTCTTTCCCAACAATTTCAGCCTGCTGCTTTCCATACTCAAATAGCTCTCTGATTACAGAGCGTTTTGCTCCTAATTCATACATCTCTTTTGATACCATTATCATATCACTCCTTTTAAACGGCCTAATAGCCAGCGGCCTGCAAAATTTCACAAGCGTTAATTGACCAAATTTTTAATCCAAATCATATTCTCTGGCATCTTCTTCACCTTTTAGCACTCTAAGTGTAAGTGTACCCAATGCCAAAGCTTCCATTTCATTCTCACCAGGCATAATTTCTACCGGTGCAATAAATTCCACTCTTTTTTTTATCCAGGTAGTCAGCATATTTGAATATGCTATACCACCTGTAATAATAATGACATCTACATTTCCCTCTACCACTGTTGCAAGCTCACCTATTCTCTTGGCAACTTGATAAGCCATAGCCTCATACACCAATTTTGCCTTTTGATCTCCACTGTCAATCATTTTTTCAACTTTTCTAGCGTCATTTGTATTAAGATAATCCTTTAATCCACCATTCCCCCTAAGCTTTTTATGCATGGTTTTTTTATTAAACTTTCCAGAATAGCAAAGGTCTATAAGCGCCTTGCAGGGAACTTTCCCAGCTCTTTCAGGGGAAAATGGTCCATCATCATCAGGCATTACATCAACCATTCGCCCTCTTTCATGAACACTTAACGATATTCCGCCGCCTAAATGGGCAACAATAAAATTCATGTCTCTGTATTTTTTTCCATACTTTTTTGCAGTTTTCATTGCCATTGCTCTTGAGTTTAACGCATGACTAGTACTTTCCCTTGGTATATCCGACATACCTGATATACGGGCTATGTCTCTCAACTCATCCACCCTGACTGAGTCATATATATAGGCCGATACTCCAATGGAATTTGCTATCTCATAAGCAATTAGTGCTCCTAAATTTGAAGCATGCTCCACTACTGGTTTATTTTTTAACCTATCCAGTATTGCTTTATTGACTATATAAGCTCCCGACTTTACTTTTGGAAGCATTCCTCCTCTTCCCACAACTGCATCTAATTCATGAACTTCATATTCTCTTTCTTTTAAAAACGAAAGAACGACTTCTTTTCTCATATCAAATTGATCTGCAACTTTATTATACTTTTCAATTTCCTCAACTGGGTGTTCCAGTGTTTCACATAATACTTCTTTTTCATCTTCATATAAAGCTATTTTTGTAGAAGTAGAACCAGGGTTAATTGCCAATATTTTATAACTCATTTTTTATCTAGTTACGAATATCATGATAAGACGTAACTATACTCCTTTCTTGGTAGGTATAATTAAAATTGATCTGCTAATTTCATCCCTGTATCAATAAATTTACTATTTAAGGGCTGCCGCAGACAATACCAGAGATAGGTACTTTTCTTCAGCAGAGGAGCCTCTTGATGTTAAAACAATGGGAACTTTGGCCCCCACAATAAATCCTGCCATTTTTGCACCTGCAGAACATAGTAGAGATTTTCCCAATATATTTCCTGCTGTGATATTAGGAGAGATTAAAATATCTGCATCTCCTGCCACAGGGCTATTGTAACCTTTTAATTCAGCTGATTTCTTGCTCACAGCTAAGTCATAAGAAATAGGCCCTTCTACAATGCAATTTTTGATTTTTCCGTTTTTATTCATTTCCTTTAACAGACCTGCATCAACAGATTCGGGCATTTTAGGATTGACCTTTTCAACAGCGGCTAAAACGGCAACCTTGGGATTTTCATATCCCATAGTAATAAGTGTGTTAACAGCATTTTCAATAATTTGCCTTTTCTCATCCAAATTTGGGTACATCATCATTCCACCATCTGTAGTTACCATTAACTTGTGATAGCTAGGCACTTCATTAAAAACAAAATGAGACATGACATTTCCTGTTTCAAGTCCTTTTTCTTTATTTACTACCGCTCTTAAAATATCCGCAGTCTGGATTTTTCCCTTCATAATAAAATCTGCTTTATTCTGATGTATAAATTCTACAGCCTTCTCTGCTGCAGCATTGTCATTTTCCACATCAATAATCGCACTATTATCTAACTTCTCTTTTAAATTGTCTAAAACTTTCTTTATTTTCACCTTATCACCTATTAATATAGGTTCTACAATATTATTTCTTTTTGCTTTAAATACAACCCTTAAGGTGTGTTCATCCTGTGCAGCAACTACTGCTGCCCTTCTTTTTTCTTGGAAACCCTGAACATTTTTGATCAGTTCTGTAAAATTCTTAAATATCATGTTTTTCCTCCTCCAACTCTTGTACAAAACATTCCTGACATACTATTTTACGATAATTACAATGAGCAAATATTATGCCAGCGTTCAAGCTTGTTACTAATTGGTATTTTAACCTTAAAAAAATTACAAAAAACTGATAAAAGGGTTAATAGGTACTTATTATTTAACCCTATTAACCCTTTATATATTAGATACTCCTCTTTCCCATCATTTATCATTTTCCAGAACATTCACATAAAAATCCTCAGCATTTACATCTTTTTTTAAAAGTCCCTGTTTTTTAAGCCAGTTTATATTGTTCTGCCATACGCCTTTATCCTGACTCAGAAAAGGCTCATTTTTTGATTCCATCTTAGGCAAAAGTATACTCAAACTTTTCTTTTCAACAGCTTCCTTAAGAGGAAAACTGCCTTTTTGTTGATTGTCCATGAGTATTTTCAGGGCCTCATCCGGATTATTTTTGGTATACTCAAATCCCTTCTGGGCGGCCTTCATAAATTTTTTAATGGTTTCAGGCTTTTCCTTTAGAGTTTTATCGCTGGTTACAAGTACTTCTTCATAATAATTTGGGACTCCATATTTGGAAGGATCAAAATAATTTACAGGATGATTTTCATTTTCCATCATGAGAACTTCATGATTTATAAGTCCACCTGTAGTGGCATCTACTTTTTTAGTTACCATGGATGACAGAAGATCAAATCCTACATCCACCATCTTAACAGTATCCGGATTTCCACCATCTTTTTTAACCATGGTCTTTACGTACTCGGTATTCAGCGGATTCCCTGAATAGCCCACGGTTTTTCCCTGAAGATCCTTAGGTGAATTTATATTATTTGACTTCAGTGCTATTATAACATTCAAAGGTGTATGTACTACCGCTCCAACAGATTTTACAGGTACTCCCTGGTTAGCTCTTGCAATTACAAGATCCGGCTGATAGTAAATCCCAAGTGTCGCCTTTCCTGCTGCTGGAAGAGTGAGTGGATCTGTAGGATCCGACGGAAATTTTATATTCACTTTAAGTCCTTCCTCTTTAAAATACCCTTTCTCAATAGCTGCATATATAAAACTGTGTATGGCGTTTGGATACCAGTCAAGCACCAAATCCACGTTTTCAAGCTGTCCATTGCCATTTTGTGATGATTTACTGCCGCACCCTGCTAAACCCACCAACATTAAGACTGACATTATAAAAGCTAAGATCTTTATTTTCCTCAAATTTCATTCCTCCCCTTTACTATTTTATTTTCCAGTATGCTTATAATTTTAACCATAATCAATGCGACTACAGACAATATTACAATAGGTGCAAAAACCCCAGCACCGTCCAGCTGTGTCATCATTCTCTTACTAAAATATCCAAGTCCTGCCTGGGCTCCCAGCCACTCACTTATGGCTGCACCTACCACACTCAATGGTACTGCTATCTTAAGGGCGGAAAAGAAGTAAGGAAGTGATGCTGGAAACTTCAATTTTATAAATATATCTCCTTTGCTGGCACCATAGGTAAACAGAAGTTCCTCCATATCCCTCCTAGTGGAACGAAGTCCGTCATATACATTTATGGTTATTGGGAAAAAAGTTATGAGTATGGTTACCAGCACTTTGCTCCATATGCCATATCCAAACCACAGCACAAATATAGGAGCAAGTGCAGTTATGGGCACTGTCTGCGTTACAATTACAATAGGATAAAGAGCTCTCTGTACTCTTTCACTTATATTCATAGCCGCAGCAAGAAGAACCCCAAATACTATGGATATTCCAAGCCCTTCAAAAGTCACAGCAAGGGTAGCCGGCAAATGTACCAAAAATAAGATGTCCTTCAGCTCCCATATTTTTTTCACAATTGCTGTAGGAGATGGGAGGATGTACATAGCATCTATATATCTGGCAATTGCTTCCCAGACTGCAAAAAACAACAGGCATATTATTATGGAGGATCTGTATTTTTTCACAACCTTATCCCCCTTTTAAGTTCTTCTATAAGCTGTGCCTTTATCCTCAAAATATCAGGATTGTCAAGCATATCTCTTGTTCTGGGATAGTTTAAATCAACCTTTATTTCCTTAAATTTTCTTATAGGACTTCCATCTGTTACAAATATTCTTGTAGACAAAAAAAGTGCTTCCTCCACATCATGAGTTATAAACAATACAGTCTTGTTTAATTTGGACCACTTATCCAAAAGCCATTCCTGCATAGAGAGTCTTGTTATTGCATCCAGTGCACTAAAGGGCTCATCCAAAAGGAGCAGTTCTGAGCCTGTAAGAAGAGTTCTTGTAAAGGCTACCCTCTGGCGCATACCTCCGGACAAATCCCTGGGATATTTATCTTTATATTTTTCCAGGCCGAAACTTTGCAGCATTTCTTCTGCCTCGTTCCTGACCCTTTTCATATCTCCACCTTTGATCTCAAGGGGCAGTGAAGAATTTTGAAGTATGGTTCTCCAGGGTATTAAAAGATCATTCTGAGGCATATATCCTATGTAGCCCTTTCCCAAAACGTTTATATTTCTGCCCTCTAAAAATATATCTCCTTCAAAAGGTCTCTCCAATTTGCAGATAAGCCTGAACACAGTGCTTTTTCCGCATCCGCTGGGACCCACTATACTTATGAACTCCCCTTTATCTACTCTGAAACTCAAACTTTTTATTATAAAATCCGGGTCTTCATCATATTTAAAGCTTATATTTTTAAATTCCAGCACAATTACATCCTCCTGTCATAGCCATATCCCAAAACATACTTTCATATTTACTGGTATTTATAAAAATTTCTTTCAATCTCTCAAATTTCTTTTCCGATATATCTGCAGTCAACTGATCAAACAGTTCAATCAGCCACCTCGTTTCCCTTTCGTAATCTTCTGAAGAGTACCCCCTTATCCACTGTCCATAAAATTTATCTTCCACGGCTCCCTCTATTTTACTCAGTCTTTTACCAATCAAAAGATAACTCCACATACAGGCTAGAAGGGAAGCTGTTAAATCCATCAGATCTCCCATCTGCGACACTGACAGCATGTAATTTGTATAGGAAATATTTTCAATGGCAGCTTCGGTATTCTCTATATTCTCTTTTCTTATGCCCAATCTTTTCATATAATTTCTATGTATATTCATCTCTCCATTCAATATATTGTCCACCATCTTCGAGAAACCCCGCATGATACTCTCATCTTGGGCTTTAACTATTCCAAGTGCATATACTTTTACATAATCCAGAAGATATATATAATCCTGAATCATGTAAAATTTGAATTTCTCCACATTCAAACTTCCATCTGCTATTCCCCTTATAAAAGGATGCTCGTAATAAGAATCCCATATAACCTTTACACTATCATATAATTTTATAGATGTTCTCATACAATCCCGCCTTTTCAATTCACAATGCACAATTATTCTCATAAAAAAGGTACAAACTTTTAAAAAAATGTTTGTACCTTTATCGACTAAATTATATTGCAACCTCTTCCTACGCTGGCATTGACCAGATCAGGTACAACTAGGGTCTAAGGATTCAATCCTCACTCTCAGCCGGTAACACCAGCACCCCTGGGATATATAAAACTATTTAATTTTATATATTGCACAGACACCAATTATATTACTACAATAATTGAAATTAATCAATATTTCCGTCGTATTTACTCTAGCGAATAAATTACATTACCTAGTTCTCTGGCTTCTTCTTTATCATGAGTCACCATTATAACTGTTCTTTTATTTTCCCTGTAAAGCAATAAAAACTTCTCTATTATGTCACCCTTTAACCTATTATCCAGGCCCTTAAAAGGTTCATCCATCAGGAGCAGATCACTTCTATAGGCAAAAGCTCTGGCAAGTGCAACTCTTCTCTTCATACCTCCACTTAATTCCCCGGGAAATTTATCTCTGCAATCTGACAGTTCCACCATATTTAAAAATTTATTTACAGTCGATTCTATTTCATCTCTATTCATTACAGATTTTAGTACAAAAGCCACATTTTCATATACTGTCAAATGGGAGATAAGCCTATCTTCCTGAAAAACATAAGACAATCTATCGCTTTTCAAATATACCTGTCCATCATAATCTTTTTCAATTCCACTTATAATATTTAAAAGAGTGGTTTTCCCACAGCCCGAGGGTCCAAATATAACTGTAATTTTGTCCTTTAAAAAGCTAAGATTTAAGTTTATAAACACAGGAAGTTTCCCATAGGATTTGTTCAAATTTTTAATTATAACTTCATATTTACCATCATCTTTCATATAAACGTCCTCTTTGATAAATAATACTTAAATATCTTTTCGAAAGCAAAACTCAGTATTACAACTACAATAGTCCAGGCAAACAGTTCAGGGGTCTCAAGTGTGTTCTTCGAATTCAAAAGATTCAATCCTATGGAGTAATTAGGTGTACTCAATACCTCTGATGCCACCGAAACTTTCCATCCAATTCCAAGACACATGAGTATACCTGATACAACATAATTTTTTATACTTGGAAGATATATATCTTTTAATAAGTATTTTTTCTTAACCCTATACACACTCGCCATTTGAATTAAATTTTTGTCCACCGACTTTATTCCCTGAATTACATTCGTATATACTATTGGAAAACATATTAAAATAGCTGTAAAAATAACTACATAGGATGAAGTAAACCAAATTAAAGCTATAATAATTATAGACATAACGGGAGTCGCTTTCATGGTAATTATAATGGGATCCAGAATTTCCTCTATAAATTTATTCAAACCTGCGGCTACTCCCAGCACAATGCCTACAATTATGGATATTAGGATTCCTGAAATCACCCTTATTATGCTATTAAAAACACTTTTCCAGAAATAAATTCCCTTCGCCAGAATAAAAAGTGTTTTTATAACTTCAAAAGGTGATGGCAAAATAAGGGGATTATTTATAAAAAGAGAGCAGAGCTCCCATATAAACAGCCAAAACAATAGTATGCATGATCTTCTAATTGTCCTTGTCTCCAATGTAATAGAAATTTTCATCTGGTACCTTTCCTCCAACAGATTTTGGATCACTGTCATATAAAACTTCATAAAACTTCTGAAGAATTTGTTTTCCATCTTTGGCATTTATAAATACTATATTGCTGCCTGGGATAGCCATTTCAGCCACTTTAGCTTTTGGTATTATGCCATATTTTTCAATAAGCTTTCCTGCCTCTTGCTTATTGGAATTTACAAAATTCACAGATTCCTTATATTTATTTAAAAAATTATCTAGATCTTTTCCCCTTTTATCTATAAAAGATTTTCTAAAGACAACAGTACCCATAGCCAACTTACTCTGTCCATTGGAGGCCTTATCCCATTCCTTAGTAAGATTTATGGGGACTTGCAAACTACTGTCTTTCATCTTTGTAGTAGTTACAAAAGGCTCCGGAAGTACTGCCAAATTTACTTTTTTAGATGCCACTGCTGCCGCCAGATCGCTGTGATTCATCTTATAGTCAACAATTACGTCCTTCCCTGGTTCCAGACCGTTTTTTCTCAATATGTAGTTCAATATGAATTCAGGAGTAGCACCTTTATCACTTGAATAAATGGTTTTCCCTCTTAAATCCTCTATGCTCTTTACTGTACTGCCATTTTCAACAATATATAAGACACCTAAAGTATTTATTCCAACTAGTCTCACTGCACCTTTAGTTTTATTATATAAAATAGAAGCCAAGTTAGAAGGGACTGCTGCCCCGTCTATCTCTCCATTTATAAGTTTTGATGTTATCTGATCCGGTGAATCATATAAGGTTATGCTGTAATCCTGCTTATCTTCCATAAGTTTTGCCATTCCCATCCCGGTAGGGCCCTTCAAAGCCGCAATTTTAATTGCCTGTTTTTTAGGCTCAGATGAAGTACTGTCGGATCCATTGGAACAACCTGCTGCAAATAAAGTTGATACTATAAGTACTAATGCCATAATAAATACACTTATTTTCTTTTTCATAAAAATCCCCCTTAAACAATATAATTTTGTAAACATAGTTACTATTCTTTACTTTATTATAACATTATTTTTAAATTCCAATTACAGTGAAGTGCTAAAATTAAAAATAGAGAATTAAATAACCAGTAAAGGAAAAATTTGTTGTTGACATAATAATATTATTATATTACAATATGTTTATTAGCAATTCATGGCAGTAAATAGTGATAATATCGTGATGATTTGAAAAACTCTTAATTTCATAGCTGTAAATTCATATCTTAAACTGGTCTTTCTACTATATACAGAAGACTCAGCAATAGTTATAAATGCTACCTGAAGATACTATTGATGAATATTATATGCTTTCCATTAATATATACAATTATATGTGATAATTTAAATTTACTTGATAGATAACATTCTTTATAAAATAAGAGTGTTTATTCAATATAAGAAATTTAATTAACATAAGGGAGGAATCAACATGAAAGCATTACTTTTAGCTGGGGGTAAAGGTACCAGACTAAGACCTCTAACAAACAAGTTGCCAAAACCCATGGTTCCAATTATGGGAAAACCGCTTATAGAAAGGGTGATAACAAAGTTAAAGGAAGCTGGAGTAACTGAAGTAGTCCTGAGTACGTGCTACAAATCAAATTACATTAAAAATTATTTGGATAATGGTTCAAAATTAGGAATAAAAATAGATTATGTATCTGAGGATATTCCCCTGGGCACAGGCGGTGCCATAAAAAATTCCGAAAAATTTTTTGACGATACTTTTATAGTTTTAAATTCTGATATAGTAAATAACATATCCTACAGAGAGCTTGTACGATATCATAAAAAAAAGAAAGCCTCAGTTTCCATAGCTATGACAAAGGTTAAAGATCCTTCTCAATATGGAGTAATAGAATTTGATAAAAATAATTATATAAATGCTTTTAAAGAAAAACCTAAAGAAGGGGAAACAGATTCAAAATGGATAAATGCTGGAGTCTATGTATTTGAACCAGATGTCTTTAAAGAAATTCCAAAAAACAAAGTGGTTTCTGTAGAAAAGGACGTTTATCCTCTATTACTTAAAAAACATTACAAAATGGCTGCTTATAAATACAACGACTATTGGATTGACATTGGAACTTTGAAGAAATATATACAGGCACATATAGATATACTTCACAGCAGCTGTGAAAAATTTATAAAAACCAATAATATTTCAGATATAAAGAACATAATCTTTAAAAGTAAAAATGTAAAAATACATCCAAATGCAAAAATAATAGGACCGGTGTTTATTGGCAATAATTCTATTATAGACTCCAATGCCCAAATAGGCCCTTACACCGTTATAGGAAACAATTGTCTAATAGACCAAATGAGCACCATAAGTAGAAGTATACTTTGGGATAGAATAAAAATAAACGAGAATGTAAATATAACAAATTCTGTAATAGGCTCAGATTGCATTATAGACAAATATTGTAACCTTCTCAATACAGCCTATGTTTCAAAGGATTATGATAATAATCTGCTTGCTATATAAGAAAACTAAAGAGGTGATACCATTGGATAAAAACATAATTTTTTTAAGTACTTATCCACCCAGGGCATGTGGAATAGCTACTTTTACTGCTGATTTAATTAAAAATCTGGGAGATGCATTTCCCTCTAACAATTATAAAATAGCTGCTGTCAATGACGAAAATTATAAATATGGGAATGACATATGGTTTACTGTAAATCAATTTGATAGAAAAACCTATATACATCTTGCAAATTTGATAAATAATTCCGATACGAATCTAGTTGTAATAGAACACGAGTATGGAATATACGGTGGAGACTGCGGGGAGTATTTACTGGATTTTATTAGGGGCTTAAAAATTCCTTTCATAACAACTTTTCACACCATACTGTCAAATCCAAATGAAAAGCAGAGGGAAATACTTAAAATACTGGGCGGTAAAAGCAAAAAAATTATTACCATGGGAGAAAATTCCATAAAAATTTTAAATCAAGTATATGATATACCGGAAAATAAAATCATAGTAATACCCCATGGAGTACCGGATATTACTGTAGAAAATAAAGATGTTTTAAAGAGGAGTTTGGGGTATGATGGCAGAAATATCATAAGTACTTTTGGGCTCTTAAGCTCCGGAAAAGGTATAGAATACGGCATAGAAGCTATAAATCAAGTGGTTAAAACCCATCCTGAAGTGCTTTATCTAATACTTGGTCAGACTCATCCTTGTGTAAAAAAAGTTGAGGGAGAAGCTTATAGAAACAAGCTGCAGAATTTAGTTTCAAAATTTCATATAGAGAACAACGTAAAATTTGTTAACAAATATCTTACCAAGAGAGAAATAGTACAGTATTTAACTTTATCAGACATATATATGACACCATATTTGGCAAGTGAGCAGGCCGTAAGTGGTACACTGGCCTATGCTGCTGGATATGGAAAAGTAATAGTATCCACTCCCTATAGATATGCAGAGGAAATGTTAAATGACAATAGGGGAATACTTGCAAAATTCAAGAATTCAACTTCCCTAGCCCAGGCTATAACATATTTACTAGACAATCCAACAGTCATGAGAAACATGGAAAAAAATATGTCTAACTTAGGTAAAAAAATGAAATGGCCCTATGTTGCAAAACAATATGAAAATTTATTTTTAAATACAATTAAAGCTAGTAAAATTACAAAACAGGTGGTGTAAATTACATGCGTATTTTTGAGGAGGAACATTCAATACCTATTTTTATAATGACTGATGATACTGGAATTATTCAGCACAGTGTATTTTCAGCGCCAGATCCAAATTCCGGTTATACTACAGATGACAACTCGAGAGCTTTAATTGCGGCTGTAATGCTCTATGAAAAATTCAAAAGTAAAAAATATTTAAAATTAATCTTCACATATACTTCCTTTTTATTATATGCTCAAAACAAAAAAGGAACTTTTAAAAATTTCATGGATTATAATAGAAACTTCATGGAAGAAGAAGGATCTGAAGACTGCTTTGGAAGATGTTTGTGGGCACTGGGATATACCTTTAAATCAAAAGGTGTACCAGAATCCATAAAATCTGCAATTTTAACTATGATATATAGGGCGATTCCCAATATATCTTCATTAACTCACATGAGAGGAAAAGTTTATTCCCTGCTGGGACTAAATCTTATTTACAAAGCTCTTCTGGAGAAAAAACACTCTTCAATAAGTAACGAGCTTCTAGATAAGTATTTGAATGGCATTGAAATTGTAGAGGTCAACAATACCCCAATAAGAAGCACGGACGATCTAATTGATATTTTAAAAAACGAGATAGTAGAAATATGTCAATACCTTATGGATAATTTTCAAACTCATTCTGAAAATTCCTGGCATTGGTTCGAGAATAGCTTAACTTACGGAAACGCCATACTTCCCTTGAGTTTATTAAAAAGCGGAAGCACTTTAAATAACAAGAGCTATTTGGATACAGCAATTGAGTCTTTAAATTTTTTAGAAAAACTCTGTTTTGCAAAAGATTATTTCAAACCTATTGGCAGCAATACCTGGTTTAAAAAGGGAGATGCAACTCCCTCCGAATTTGACGAACAGCCGCTAGAGGCATGTGGAACATGTATCATGTATACAGAAGCCTATAACATATTCAAAGATCAAAAATATCTGGATAAAGCCTATGCCTGCTATGAATGGTTTCTTGGAAAAAACTCAAGCGGCAAAACTCTGGTAGATGAATTCACTCATGGAAGCTATGATGGAATAATGAAGAACCATGTAAATTTAAATGAAGGTGCTGAAAGCGTGCTTGCAAAAATAATAACTGAACTCACTCTGGACATTTTGCAGTAATAAGCATTTATTTGTAGTTAATTGACAACATAATCTACAAACAAATAACCGCCAGCTTTTGATTTAAAGTATGATCAGAAGCTGGCGGTTATTTGTTATACAATGGCTGTCATTATCTACTTATACACCTTTCCGAGCTCATCAGCAGTAAGTATTGCCGAATAGACATCTTCTTTTGTAACTTCAAATGGCATATTTCCCATAGTATCATTCTTATCGCAGGAAATCTCCGCCACTTTCATTATATCCTCCTCATTTATTTCATTGATTCCCAGATCCGCCAAAGTAATTGGAAGCCCGACTTCAACACAGAAATCCATTACCTCTTCTATTTCTTCCATAGGGCTATTTTCTAAAACCAGTTGGACTAAAGTACCAAAGGCAACTTTTTCTCCATGGTATAGACTATGACACTCTTTGATTGCTGTAAATCCATTGTGAATAGCATGGGCAGCTGCCAAGCCGCTGCTTTCAAATCCAACTCCACTCAAATAAGTGTTTGCCTCAATTATGTTTTCCAGTGCCTTTGTAGGTACTTTATTTATAACAGATAATTTAGCTTTAAGTCCATCTTCCAATAATGTATCATAACACAACCTCGAAAGTGCAAAAGCAGCCTTTGTAGCTTTACCCCCTGCCATAGTAACCGCTCCTGATCTAACGCAGGCTCTGGCTTCAAAATAAGTTGCCATAGCATCCCCCATTCCTGAAACAAGAAGCCTCACTGGGGCTTTTGCCACTATTGATGAATCTACGAGTACCATATCTGGATTTTTGGGAAGTACTAGGTATTCACTAAATACACCTTCATCTGTATATATCACAGAAAGCGCACTGCAAGGTGCATCAGTAGCTGCTATAGTTGGAACTATTACAACTGGAGTGCCTGAATAATAAGCCACTGCCTTTGCAGTGTCAAATATCTTACCCCCGCCTATTCCAACTACAACATTGCTGTTATTCTGTTTTAATTTTCCCTGTAGTCTGTCTATCTCATTCTTAGAACACTCTCCATTAAAAGCTTCAAAATACAGCGAACAGTTTTTTCCTTTAAAGCTCTCCTCTATTTTCTCTTTCGTTCTCTTGATTCCATTTTCACTGGCTATTATAAAAAAGTTATCTCCAAGTTCCTTAACATAGCTAGCTATTCTATTGAGTTCTCCATTTCCCTGTATATATTTCCCTGTGGAAATGATAATTCTTGACATTTTTAATCACCCCTTTGATTACGGTTATTTTTAACAATCTATATATATTATATACCAAAATATATTTTTATAAAATACAGAAATTTTTGACTTTTTCATTTCAATGGATGAATACAAGATCTCAAGACTGCCTGCTATTGCACAAATATTTTATTCCTATCGACATAATTCGAAACTATGCTGTATACAAAATTCGTCATTTTCCTATGATGCATCTCTGAATAAGTACACACACCATCCTGTATCTCAAAAGGATAGGCCAGCAAAAGAGATCTGGGATTCAACCTTACCATATTTTTAAAATAATTTTTTGAAACCCTGAAAACCCCTATACTCACATCCTGTATTTTATTTGCCGGAATAACCCTAAAGGTCTCTTCTATACACTTTTTATAATATTTATCCCAATTTTCAACATACAATATGGGGTCAAAACATATTCTAACTCTCCACCCATTATCCAGCGCATTCTTAGCGGATTTCAACCTTGAATCTAAGTCTGGAGTACCTGCCTCATAGTTCCGAACAATTTCATTAGGCGAAATTGTCCATGCAAGTATCACATTATCCATGGGCTTAATATTTTCTATACTTTTAAAATTAGAGCTTTTAGTTCTAACTTCTATTTTTAAATTATCATTTTCCCCAACAAATTTCATCCATTTTTTCAAAAATCCTGTTATGCCTTCAAGAGCCATCATATCCGTATCATAGGATATACATATATATGCAGGATGTTTCTTTAAAATACAGCTTATCTGATAGAAAACATCCTCTATATTCACAAATACAACTATATTGGCCGAAGAATACATGCCCTGAAGGTAGCAGTATTCACAATTATACACACAATTCATTATGGATGATGTATAATAAAAATATTTGTTTCCAAAATCATCACAGACTTTAGCACCTTCATAAATTAAATTTCCATCATTATATGCCAATATCAATTTAGCAGACCTTTTCTGCACTGAAAAAGTTTGGTTGTGTCTGCAGAAAACATCTTTATAATGCTTTATCCTTATTATCTTTGAATTTTTTAGCTTTGAAAGAATGATTTTAGTATTTTCATGCTGAAGAACTCTATCTTCTACATAAATATGAGAAAACTTAGATAAATTTAAGTTGTTCTTCCAATTTGTCAAAATATATCTTCCTCTCTCCTTTGTTTTTACAGTAAATCTGGGTAAAAGGCTCAAGGGCAAGTAATAAATTATCATTTCTTATTTTATAGGATTTTGCCAATTTTTTAAGTTTCTGCTGCATAGACACCGACAAATTGAAATTACATGCAATTTCATTTATATAATTCATGTCGTTTTCATCCAATACATCGCTGGGCTCTGCACACCCACGGGCAATATCAAGTATCCAGCTGCAAATTTTCTCTAAATTTTCTTCAATCAAACCACTTGTTTTTTTTGACTCCGGTTCACTGTCTCCTAATTGTCCAGACACTATTTTCAAACAATAAATCCTATGAGGTGGCAGAAATATAGATACAGATTGAAAAAAAGCAGCTCCTTCTCCTTCTATATCTGCAATATCCCCTTTTAATTCCTCAAACCGCTCATTATTTAAAATTCCAGAACAGCTTTCCAGGCATCCTTCCTCAAAAGGGTGCCTAAATATCATATCAGGATAAAAATCTCTATTGGTGCCACTGTCCACTATCTTATTGCAAAGCACTGTGGCGCCTGTTTTTAAGTTCTTATTTTTACTTGCACACAGTCCTATATTTATAAAAGTATCATACTCAGTTATATCAAACTTGCCCGCAATATAAGCACAGGCACTGGCTATATTTAAAGCACCTCTTTTACTTATTATAACTGCAATTTCATCATTTTTAAAAACCTGAAATTTTTTTATAACATTATATTTTTTTAGAGAAAATTTCTTTATGAATGGCTCTGCCTCACAGTACAATGTTGTTGATATAAAAATCAAGATTCTTTCCTCCGATCTTTTATATTTGAGAATATGAGTTCTACAATATATGATAAAAAAGAACCCCAATAAATTCAAGGTTCTTTTTTACAAAATAAGCTAATTTAATTATTTATATTTTAAACTTATTTGTCTCTTCACTCAATTTATCTACAATATCATTAAGCTCGGATGCATATTTATCTACATTTTCCGAAGATGCATACATCTCCTCTGAAGAGGCAGATATTTCCTGTGAAGAGGCAGACGTTTCCTCAGAAACCGCAGTTACGGATTCAACTTTGCTCAAAACGTCATCTTTTGATTTGACAGTTGCTTTCAAGGAATTATAAGTGTTTTCCAGAAGAGGCCTTATGTTCCCAACTGCATCCGATATTTTTTCAAAAGAGTTTTTAGCTACTTTTGCCGTACCCTCCTGATTTTCAACAAGGCCCTTTACCTTATCTGAAGTCGAAATTACATCTTTTGTTTCACTGCTTATGGACTGTATGATATGTTGTATCTGCTCCGTGGATTCCTTGGATTTCTCTGCCAGTTGTCTTACTTCTTCTGCCACTACTGCAAACCCTTTTCCCGCTTCTCCTGCTCTTGCAGCTTCTATCGCTGCATTTAATGCCAGCAAATTGGTCTGATCCAGTATTCCATTTATTACATCCGTTATACTTCCAACTTTTGATACACTGCTTCCGAGTCCATTTATCTTCTCAGAAACCACTCCAAAGGATTCTCTTACATCATTTATCGATTCTAGAAGACGATCTATCTGCTGCCTTCCTTCTCCCACTGCAGCATCAGCTGTATTTGAGCTCTCCTTAACCTCTGAAAGTTTACCATATATGTTCTGCAGCTCATCTGCCAGCCCTGCCATGCTGTTTGATATGCCTACCAAATCGTTTGCCTGCTGGGTAGTGCCTTTGGTTACCTCCTGTACTGCACTCGCTACATCATTTGCAGCCCCGGTCATCTGACCAGCATTTGTCTTCAGATCCGAAGACATTGAACTTACCTTCAGTGAATTATTCTTTATAGTTCCAATGGTATTTTTAAGACTTTCACTCATATTCTTAAAGCTATCTGCCAGTATTCCAATTTCATCATGGCTGTCCACTTTTATTTTAACATCCAAATCTCCCTCTGATATCTTTTTAGATACACCAACCAACTCCTCCAATGGTTTTGTTATGCTTCCGGATATTTTAATCAATATAAACGCACAGATAGCAAAAGCTATAATGGATAACACTGCAATTATTCCAATGATGTTATAAACAGCTTTATTGGCATTTTCCATTGAAATGCCTACATCTATGGCGCCAACTGTTTTTCCATCGACTTTTACAGGGTATATCACATCGTATACAGAAACTTGATTTTTATATTTAAATTTAGATGAGTAAGGCTTTCCATCTACTGCAGCAGTCTTGCTCCCTACGTCGTTTAGCTTGATTCCTATTCTGCTTTTATCCGTATGAGCTACTACCTTTAAATTATTGTCCATATAAAGTGCATATACTATGGATTCATCCTTGCCCAACATATTCACTATATTTTGCGGCTGCATTTCAGATGTTAAACTCTGTACTTTATTTGCCAGCACTCCTATCTGAATAATTCCACCATCTGCATTTTTTATAGCCCCATATTTATAATAATTGTCACCCTTAGTACTCTTCCTCATATCCTCCATGACAACATTCTGTCCACCCTTTAATATTTTATAAGAAGCATCTCCGTCTTTATACACATAGCCCAAACTGGCAGGTAGATTTGAATATATTATTTTCCCCTTCGGATCTGTTACATTTATCTCATCTACTTGAAACTCTTTTGCCAGGACAGTTAAATAATTATTATTTATTTTATCTCTATTGTCTTTTATAAATCCTGCCAAAGTACTTATCCTGGTCTCTATAGAACTATTTAACATTTCTACAGCATTTGCATTACTGGTCATGCTGTTGGATACATGATTAGTAATCGTTATTCCGTCAGTTTCCAACTGCGACATGACTTTACTTCTGGCTATCCATATAGATATAGATGCTATTAACACAATAACTGCAGCTATTATAATCATAGGTACAGATAAGATTTTAAATTTCAGATGAGTTCTTTGCTTATTACTTTCCATAACTTTTTATCCTCCTCTTTTGTATGCTATTACACATATCTGGAAATTTTTTGAATGAATCAGTCCTATTATAAGGTCTTTTTTGATACTTTTTTTTATGCTATTAAATAAATAATTAAAATATTAAAATATTCACGCTAATTATAGCATATTTTATAATAAAATCCAATTTATTCTTCTATCTATTTTATACCTCTTCCTAGATATCTTCGTATTTTGAAATTCCATTTTCCATAATCCTCACTGTACTCTTCCTTTACAATCTCCAGAAAATTATCAAGTACCCCCAATTTGCTCAATCCCTTCATAAGATGTCGGGGATAATCGCAATTCTTGGAATAATTATTTTTTGGATCTATCACCTTTATAGAAAAATCATCATTTAAATATAAATCCTTGCACCTTACATCCAATTTGGTGAATCCTAATCTTTTAAATTCTTTTATGAGCTGAATTATATTTACTGCTATCTCCTTATTCAATCCATTCTCCTTAATATAATAATCAAGCCTTTCTCCACTGATATAACTTCTCACAATATAGTAATCCCCGTGAAAATATACTTCAGGAAAATACTTGCTTTTATTTGTTTTTTTCAATATATCGTACTCATTTTTACACACATATTTATTTTTAAATATTTTAATGACTTTATTATCTTCAAGTAAATAAACTATGCCATTATGACCACAGCCAAGAAAATTTGCACCTCTTAGCATATTTTCAGCTATTTCATCCAGTTCAATATAATAACCATCTCTTTTGCCCATAAAACAAACCTCTCTATAATTGCTATTATTATATTGTATGAACCTAAGTGCAATAATTTGATAATAACTTAATAAAAAGCCAGAAAGTAAAGATCTTTCCAGCTTCCTTTTGTTAGATTCAAATTTTTAATCACATTTTTTAAAATTCTTCGGTAAAAATAAAGAAAGGAGTAAAGATACCAAATTGAGTACAATAACACCTATAAAGACTGCGTAAAGACTTGAATTCAAAGATTCCTTTACAAGCTGCAAGGGCACTTTAATATGGCCAGCTGCATTGGAATACAGATTGTTTGAATCTATACCCGAAATGCCCATATTGTTAAAATACCTCAGTATATTCAAATTAAATATGCTTCCAAATACACTTATTCCTATAGTTTGACCTAAATTACGCAAAAGTGAGTTGGATGCAGTGGCAGCACCTCTCATAAAATAACCCACAGAAGATTGTACTGCTATAGTGAGTGTAGTAAAATTTCCACCAAAACCAAACCCCAGAACAGATACGCACAGCATGACTAAAAACAGAGAGGAATCAATATTAAAGCCAGGCATCAGTACACTGCCCGCAAGTACTATAATTGAACATACCAAAATAATATATTTTTCTCTATATTTTTCTATACATCTTGCCAAAAATATTGAAGATAAAAGCCATGTAAACGACATTGGTGACATACAGAGTCCTGAGATAGTTGCACCAAATCCCAGTACATTTTGAATGTACAAGGGTACATAAACATCAATTGCCATTAATGAAGCAGATTCCAAAAAACTTACAATATTTGCAATAATATTGAGTCTTGTAAATATTTCAAAGGGAACAATTGGCTCTTCTGATTTTTTCTCTTTAAAATAGAAAAGAATTAGAAAAATCAAAGACAATACTATGCATATCACAGATAAAATTATATTTTCGTTCTTACCATATCCTCCTGCTAAAAATCCATATAAAAGAAATACAATGGCAGCTGTCAAAATTACAGCACCGGTATAATCAATTTTTCTCTTTCTCTTTTCAAAATTCTCCTGAAGATTTTTTTGAATAAGAGCTATTGATACTACACCAAATGGTATATTTATAAAAAATATCCAGTGCCAGGATAAGGTATCTATTAAAAATCCTCCAAAAAAAGGACCTATCAAACTAGCTATACCCCATACCGTACTCAGCCATCCTTGAACCTTCGCCCTTTCCGAAATTGAAAATACATCTCCCACTATGGTATATGTAATCGTAAATATGGAACCTGCTCCAATTCCCTGCAGAGCTCTAAACATTATAAGTGAATATATATTCTGAGAAAGCCCACATAAAAAACTTCCCACTAAAAATATTGCTATTCCAGCTGTCAAGGTATTTTTTCTACCATACAGATCCGCCAGCTTACCATATATAGGGGTTGTTACAGCAGAGGTAAGCAGATAGCTGGAAAACACCCAGCTTATGAGCCCAAATCCGTTTAAATCTTCTATTATGGTGGGGACGGCAATAGTTACCACAGTCCCTTCTACAGCTGCAAGAAACATGGCCACCATTGTTGCAATAATTATATTTCTCTTCATTGATTCCATATTAAATCCTACTTTCTTTAATGAAGTGATTCTTAGGTTCAGATGGAGTTTGCTAATTCGGATAAAAAAACTTCAGGTTTATACATTTACCTGAAGCCTGACATCAATATACTTGCTTGAAGATTATATAAATTTCAACCTCTCCCTAATTCCACAGCCTATTTTTTCTACTGTAGGCAGCATTTCCTGAAGCTGTGGCGGAATGTCTTCATTCAACCTATACTCTGCATCTTCAGGTTTTTCCATATCCTTAAAAGCATACTGTACAATTAATTTTTCATCATCCTTGCAGATAATTATGCCTATGGAACTGCCATCATTTTTACCTTTGACTGACTCATCCAATATGGAAAGATGAAAAGTTAAAATGCCCATATATTCAGGCTTAAATTTTCCAATTTTCAATTCAACTGCTATGTAGCATTTCAGCTTTAAATTATAGAAAAGTAAGTCTATATAATAATCTCCTCCAGAAAATTCCACATGGTATCTGCTGCCAATTAATGCGAATCCAGAATTTAATCCTAAAAAAAATTCTATTGTACACTTCATGAATTGTTCCTGAAAATATTCTCTTTTTCCCTCATCTAAATAACCCATGAAATCTATTAAATATTCATCCTTTAATATTAAAGAATAATCCTTCACTTCATTTTTAGATGTTTGATCCACCTCTTCACTTGAAATTATATCTTTTATGAAAGGTGAATCGTTTATATTTTCCTTCTTATCATTATCGTCATTCTGGGAAAAGTTGTCCACTTTTGATGTAATAATATCTTTATTTTCAAAAATCTCTTCTTCTCCATCCTGTTTTTTCTCTTCATGAGTATCTTCTTCGTCATCTTCTGCCATACCACAGTGCAGATCTATTTCCTTAGCTAATCTTTCCATGGTCCAGCCTTTTTCTATAACCTCATTCATATACTCCATTCTTTTATCTGCATACCTTATCTTATCTATGAGAACTACGCTGCAAGACCAGCTTATCTTAGAGGCTATATTTTGTACAAGATTCTGAGACTCATACTCCACAGCAAAATTAAGCATATTTTTTAAATTTTTTTCTGAAAAACCTAAATTATTTGGAAATTGAGTTCTAAAATATTGAGCTGCAGTACTTATAAACTCATCTTCACAATCTTCGTTTTGCCTCATTAAAATTAAATTTCCAATTTTCCAGTAAAGCATAAACATGTTCTTATTAATAGTCATCAGGGAGCTGTTTTTTGAAGAAATCACATCATCCTTCAAATTTTCCAGTAAACTTTCTATATCCTTATGATATTCTATCACAGTAAAATCACCTCAGGACTGGCATTATTTTATTTCTGATAATTACATATTCTATTATACGGTAAAATATACAATATTTCTACAGGATTAAATCTATTTATTTTACATTTAGTTATTCTTATGAATCCTCGAAGTTGATACCTTTTACATATCTGTCTTCTCCTATTATAGTATTTTCAAATATTTCTCTGGCATTTTCCAAATACAGCTGTGGTTCAGGCATGGAAGGGCTGAAATGAGTAAGCCACAATTCCCCTACTTCTGCCCTTCTGGCAAGAAGTGCCGCTTCTGAAAATACCATGTGTTTATACCGAATGGCCTTCTCAATGCTTTCATCATCACCGTACATCCCCTCACAAATAAACACATTAGAATATTGAATAAATTTCACCAGTTCTTCGACGGGCCTGGAATCCGTACAATAGGATATCTTTAGTCCCCTTCTCTTACGTCCAAGCACCATGTCTGGAGTGTATATATAGTCCTTATTCCTTACAACCTCCCCTTTTTGAAGTTTACTCCAAAATCTCCTGGGTATTTTATTTTTAATAGCTTTTTCTCTGTCAAACTTTCTATTTCTAACTATATCTAAAGAATATGCAAGACAGGGTATACCGTGATCTACCGATAATATATTTATATTAAAGTCTCCTATTTTTTTATAACAGCTGCCCTTTCCATAAAGTTCAATCAGATTCATTTTATACGGAAGCACGGGTGCTATAACCCTAAGTCCATTTATCACTTTCAAAAGGCCCTCAGGTCCTATTATGCTAATGGGTTCCGTCCTTCCTGAATTAGCTATTGTAAGTAACAGCCCCGGCAATCCTGCTATATGATCTGCATGAAAATGTGTAAATAAAATAACATCTATATTCTTTATTTTCCACCCTAAAATTTTCAAGCTCAGCTGTGTACCTTCACCACAATCTATAAGAAGTTTTCTTCCCTTATAGGAAACTATCATTGAAGTAAGGTATCTGCCCGGGACCGGCATACTTCCTCCACATCCAAGTAAACATAAATCCAACATAAGCCTACCTTCTTCCTGAATTTAGTATATAACATAATAACATAAATTCAAATTAATTTCCCATATTCTTTAAATATTAATAACTGGCTTCTTTTTAACAGCAGCCAGTTATTAGATTAAATCTTATTGTAGTGATATAAAATAATCATAAGCTATCCTGGAAATTCTTCCAATTGTCTTCCTTGCAAAATTATTGGTGACAGCATTCCAGGTAAGCCCGCAGAAAATATAATCCACATTAGGAAGATACACTATGCCCACATCATGGCTTATTCCATCCAAATCTCCCGTCTTGTGGGCAATAGTAGTTTCATCTGGAACATCAAGCCTCATAACACTATTATCCAGCTGATTTATCAATATGTCTTTCATCATAATACTGTAAGGTTCTCCAGACTTCTCACCTCTATAGATGATTTCAAAAAATTTTACCATATCTGAGGCAGTTGTTTTATTTTCTCTTCCCTCTTTTCTAGCCAACGAATCCATCATTTTTCTCTGAAGCGTCGTATCTTTGATTTTTAAACTTTTGATATAATCATTTACATTATCCATGCCTGCAAGATCTATCAATATGTTTGCTGCAGTATTATCGCTTTGAATTATCATCAAAGTTATTATATCCTTTAAAGTATAACTGCTGCCGCTTTCCAAAAGATTGAGTATGCTAAAAGGTACTTTTACATCATTTTCTACTGTTATTCTCTGCTTAAGTGAAAGTTTGCCCTCCTTAACTTGTTTAAATACTTCCATCATTATAGGTATTTTTATAAGGCTTGCAGAAGGTACAACCACTTTTTCATTATAGGCAGCTTTTTCTCCTGTCTTAAGATTTTCCACCATAAATGCACAATTCAATTTTTTAAAATCCATTGCACTTAGCATTTGTTCATACAGCATTCTTTATTCCTCCTGACTTTCTACTTTTTGTTTTGAAATTTTATTCTTTTTTTCATAATTGGAATACATTATAAATGCCACAATAGAGAAAAATATAGGGCCTACAGCCATCCATATGGTGCTTTGCATATCACCTTGAAATGCCGGTGTAATTATGGTAAACAAATTTGCAAAACCTATAGTAAATACAACAATTATTTCCCAGATCAGAGATGATCTATGGCTCTTAAAAATTACAAAGGGCTTGTTGATTTCCTTTTTCCTTTTAAAAGGTACAAAAGCTCCTGCTATAAACATATAGGGAATTGTCAACGCCACATTTGTCATACTTACAACTATGTTAAAAAACTTGGATGCACCTTCCCCTCCAACTGTAAGCAGTCCTAAAAGCAAAACAACTATAATACACTGTATCCACATTGCATTTTTGGGCATGTCATCTTTTATCTCAGTCATTTTTTCAGGGAACAGTCCTTTTGGAGTACCTTCTATTATCTGCTTAAGCGGGCCATACAACAGTGTTATAATGCTTCCCGTCAATGCCAGGAACATGGATAGGCCAACAAATCTTGCTACCCAGGCACCTAATGAAAGTGCTGCAGACTGACTTAAATTCAGACTGATACCAAGCTGATAACCCAAATTCTGCATTATGACATATGCAACATTGGCCAAATGAACATCTGGATTTGAAAGTACCTGTTTCCAGTTTGTAAAGATTCCACACATAAATATACCTATGGAATAGCCCAATGTTATTACTATCGCAGATATAATCATACCCTTTGAGAAATTTTTTTCGGGTTTTTCGGTCTGATCTACAAGCCCTGCTACAACTTCAATTCCTCCATAGGCAAATATGGCAAAAACTATAAAAGATAAAATTGAAAGAGTGCTGTGATATTTAGGATTTGGAGATACTGTAAAACTAAGAGGTTGTGCAAGTTGTCCATGGTTTGCCGCAAGAACAATCAGAGCACCTATGATCAAGAGAACATTTAGAAGCATAACTGCAGTACCTCCAACTGAAGTAACTTTTGAAATATTTTTCAGTCCCTTGGTAGCTATAAATGTCATGGTTACTATAAAAATAATACTGAAAATTCCTATAACCTGAGTGGATTTAAGTCCCCAGAACCCCCATGTGGCTGTTATATCTCTGCCAAATATTAAATTTGAAAGTGGAATCCATATAAGCGAACACATATCAACTATAAGGACAACATATGAAGCATACCACATAAATGTTGCTTCAAAAGCGTATTTAGGTCCTACGGATCTATTCATCCAAGAGTAAATACCACCTCTTTCATTTTTAAAGGCAGAACCAAATTCGGCCATCATAAATGAATATGGAATAAAAAATGCTATTCCTGATATTATATACCATGGAATAGAAGAATACCCCATGAGAAGAAATGCTCTGGGCATATTGGCAAAACCGAAAACCTCTGTAAAAATCATTAAAATCAGTGCTATAAGTGTCAATTTTTTTGAATTACTCGTAGCCATTTTTTCCCCTCCCAAAATTTATTAAATATAATATTTTAACCTATTTATAATTTATGGACTCTATGCCAAGTCCAGGTTTATCTGTAAGAGTTATCTTGCTTTCATTAAATACTGCCCCTCCACTTACAGGATCTTCACTGCATAAGACAGGGCCATCCAAATCAATCCTAGTTATGATACTTTTTGCACAGGCCAAATGAACTGCAGCTGTCACACTTACTTTTGCCTCAAGCATGCATCCTATCATACATTCAACCCCATATATCTCCGCTAAAGAGCATATTTTCAGCGCATTGTATATTCCACCTGTTTTCATAAGTTTTATATTTATCATATCCGCTGCCCTCTTCTGCAATATATTTAGAGCATCTCTTGGTGAAAACATGCTTTCATCTGCCAAAACCGGAATGGACACATTATCTGTGACGAATTTTAGCCCCTCGATATCCTGTGCTATAACAGGCTGTTCTACAAATTCAAGATCGAGCTCTGCATCTTCCATTTTTCTCAATACTTTTACAGCTTCCTTGGGTTTCCATCCCTGGTTTGCATCTATTCTAAGGTCAATATCATATCCTACAGCTTGTCTTATAGCTTTCATTCTTTCCAGATCTTTTTCAGAATTCTCTCCGACTTTTATTTTTAAGGTTTTGTATCCCCTTTTTACAGCATCCAAACTATCTTTTACCATTTTTTCAATATCGTTTACACTTATCGTTATATCTGTACTTATCTCTTTCCTAAATCCTCCCAAAAGTTTATACAACGGTGCTCTATACAGCTGCCCGTATAAATCGTAAAGAGCTATGTCCACTGCAGCTTTTGCACTGGTGTTTTTTATAATACACCCATTCAATTTCCGTATTACAGCTTCAAAGTTTTCTATATCCATACCTACAATAGCTTTTTTTATGTGATCCTCTATGGCTCCCATTATAGCTCCAGCAGTATCACCGGTTATTACTCCTGTAGGCGGAGCCTCCCCAAAGCCTGTATTCCCCGTATCCGTATATATTTCAACTATAACATCTTCTACCTTTTCCACAGTGCGAAGTGCTGTTTTAAAGGGAGTTTTAAGTGGAACGGATATCTTTTTTATTTTTAGATCTTGTATTTTCATTTAAAATACCTCCTTGAAATAATACAAAAAAGCCAGCAAAAGCACACATTGTTGCTTTTACTGGCTTTCATTTACTTTAAAATAAGGATAACTCATTTACCATAAATAAAACAGTAAATCAAAAATATCTTTTCTTCATTTCATTATATTTTTTGACTCCATCTTTGTAGGCTACAATAATAGCCTTTTGAGAAGAGCCGTGATATCGCTTTATAACCTCTTCCTTCAACTTATCATCAAAGGTTTTAAGGCTTCTGCCCATCAAAAGGGATTTTATAAATTCATCTGTAGTCCTCAGTGTAGAAGATGAACTCGAATCAATTATCCTATCTGTTTTTAAATCCACTACAAAACCTATATAAAATGAATTAAATCTGAGTGTAATGGCATTGTCGGTATTTGTTTTGGCATTGCCCACTACATATACCGTATTTTTCTCATACATGAAATCATCTCAATTATGTAAGAATATAAATAATTACTAATTATTATCCATATTATAGAATAAATATTGGGAAAAGTCAATTAACAATAAAATACAGATTAAAATATAAAAGGCAGTTATAAAATCTCCTATACAACTTTATAACTGCTCTGTTTTCTTTGTTTAAATTTCTGAAAATATTCAAATAAATTTATGAGAAGTTTCTAGCCATCATGCACTCAATATTAAGTCGTCAACCTTACAGCCAAGTACTTTTGCTATTACTGAAACTTTGTCAAGACTTGGATTTTTCTTATCTCCCCTCTCCAGTTCTTCTAAATAAGATTTTGAAATTGAAGTTTCAAAACTGGTATCCTTAGTAAGATTTTGAATATCTAAGGTAGTATATCCTAAGCCTACCCTTATATCACGAATTTTTTTTCCGTTTAACATAAGAAAACCCCCTATTTAATATTGACTTCTCTTTTTAAATTATATTCCTTTTTTATAAAAATTTACAGCGGGGTTTTGTTATTTAATTGTTAATTTGCTTCATATTTATTGCTCAACAAGCCTGTAACCAACTCCAACTTCCGTATATATATATTCAGGTCGTATAGGATCTTTTTCAAGTTTTCTTCTCAAATTTGCCATAAATACTCTGAGAGATTGGGTTTCACTGCCCAGAACGGATCCCCAAATTTCGTTTATAATAAAATTATGGGTCAGCACTTTGCCTGAATATCTGCATAAAAGTTCCATTATTTTGAATTCCGTAGGAGTCAGATGTATATTTTTGCCTGCTGCAACCACTTTTCTTTTTTCAAAATCAATATACAGATCCTTAACTCTAAATTCCTTCATCTTTTTTCCCTGAACACTGTTCATACCACTGTGTCTCAATGACACGCGAATCCTGGCAAGCAGCTCTCCTATTCCAAAAGGTTTTGTCAGATAATCATCTGCTCCTCTGTCCAGTGCTTCAACCTTCTGTCTTTCATTTTCTCTAGCGGAAACAATTATAATGGGAACTTTTGACCATTCCCTTATTCTAGATATAACTTCAATTCCATCAATATCCGGAAGGCCAAGATCAAGTATTATGAGATCCGGATTATTTGACATGGAAAGAGCCACAGCCTCATTTCCCTTATCCGTTTCAATGTACTTGTAATTTTGAGCTGACAGTGACGTAGTTATGAATCTTCTTATAATTTTGTCATCTTCAACTACTAGAATATACGGTTTATTATCCACCTGTCATTCTCCTCGTATAATAAGTTTATAGTCAGTTAAATGACTGCTATAAACTTATTTATTTTTTATATTTTAGTATAGATGAGAAAGCATCTGTGCTTTTCTGTGGGGATTCTCCCAATTCCATAATTGCTGTCTGTTCTGCTTCCCATTCTATACAGATTTCATTTAACTATTTATAAAGGAATTTCCTAATGCTAAAATAGTTCTAATAGAACTTTAGCAAAGGTTACTGCTGTAATTCTCCTGCAAAACTTATTGTTATTGCCTAGAAAGCGTGCAGCCTGACCAGAGTATCAAATTCTGCTTACACAAATGTTGCATCTCCATCCGTAGCCGCCAGCAAGGTATTTCGCCTGGATGAATGCTGATTACGCGAGGATGCAGTCAGTGCTCTGGATTAGGATAATTCCTTTCTAAGTTCTTCATTACTCTCGAAAGGTGGTGATTTCATGAAGAAAGTAGATTACTTATCAACTCTATTTGTTGGTATTGATATTGGTGCGAGGCAAAATGTTGTCTCTGCAATTAATTTTGAACAGGAATTTTCAATCAAAATGAAACCTGTTCCCAACACGCAATCTGGTGCAGATCAATTAGAAGCTATGCTTGTTGATATACTTAGCAATAGTACCTTTAGAACTGTCATAATTGGCTTGGAATCCACTTCGTTTTATGGTGTACATATTGCAAACTTCCTATCTGCAAGCGAAAGGCTTATGCCTTATAAACCCTATGTCTATTGTTTGAATCCTAAAGAAGTCGCTAATTATAAAGACTCCTTTAACTCTCTTGATAAAAATGATGGTATTGATTCCTTCGTCATTGCTGACTTTGCAAGAGTCGGCAGAATTCATACCGAACCCTGGCGTGGTTCTCAATATCTTGCCCTTCAAAGGCTTACAAGACACAGGCTTCATATAGTTGAATGCTTAACTATGAGGAAGTAAAAAAGGTGCTGCCGAGGTAATAGCTGCAGTCCCGGCAGAAGCACTTACCGCCACAGTCAGTATATAGTCTATGGTGAGGGAGGCACCTGCTATAAGCCCTGCGGTAGTCCCAAGATTGTCCTTGGCTACAACATAGGAGCCCCCTCCTGAAGGGTAGGCATCTATAGTTTGTCTATAGGAAAAAGTAAGCATAAACATTAAAAATACAATGAGCATTGAGGCGTACATCATATATTTATAAGACAACACTCCTATTGCGGGAACCAGTATCCAAAGTATTTCCTCCCCTGCATAGGCCACAGATGAAATAGCATCGCTTGACATTATGGGGAGTCCCCAGAATACACTGAATTTTTCCTTTTTTAATTCTTGAGTTTTTAAACTCTTTCCTGTTAATCCATTTAAAAAATTTCCCAATTTAAAGCCCATCCTTAACACCTCTAAAAGTAAATTTATCTCTCAACTTATTGTTTTCTGATATGATGTGTTATTATACCATCAATTAGATAAATTTTAGATTAAGATTTATCCATATGTATAAAGATTGTATAAAGATTCTATTCTATGATAAATCTGATGAATGGTTCACATTGTTTATATGATAAATGAAACTGCCAACAATATTTCTATCAAGGTATGCACTTATGTTATAATGTTATTAAACAATATAAAAGGTGGGTTTTACATGAAATATGAAGTTCTCCATTTACTGAAAAAAAGCAGCACAACATTCTTATCTGGGCAGTTGATAAGTGAAAAGCTAGGAGTCAGCCGCACATCTGTATGGAAATACATAAAATCTTTAAAGGAGGATGGATATATAATAGATTCTTCCTCAAAAAAAGGTTATAGATTAATAAGTTCCCCGGATATACTGACTTTTGAAGAAGTCAACCCATATTTAAAAACAGACCATATAGGTAAAAAAATCCTGCACTTTGAAAGTATAAATTCAACAAACGACAAAGCAAAGGAATTATCTGAAAAGGGCGAAGATCATGGAACTGTGGTAATATCCGAAGAACAGGTAGGCGGCAAAGGCAGATTGGGTCGTTCCTGGTGCTCCCCAAAATATAAGGGAATAAGTCTGTCTATAATACTGAAGCCAAATATAAATCCCATGGAGGCTCCCAAGATAACTCAAATAGCTGCTGCTGCCATGATAGAGAGTTTAAAGGAATTTAATATAAATGCTAAAGTAAAATGGCCTAATGATATAATAATTGGAGGCAAAAAAGTCTGTGGAATTCTGACAGAAATGAGCGGTGAATTAAACAGAGTAAACTACATAATTGTAGGCATAGGTATAAACGCCAACCTGGATAAAGATGATTTTTCAGAAGATCTGCTGGATAAGGCCACTTCCCTTAAAATAGAGACAAATACCAGTATAAATAGGAAATCACTAGCAGGCATGTTTTTAAATAAATTTGAATTTTTATATACTGAATTTCAGGAAAAGAAACAAATCGAACTTTCCATAAAAATATGTAAAAATAATTCTGCTGTTATCGGTAAGAATATAAAGGTAGTTAGAAATAACAATAAAAAGTGTGCAAAGGCACTTGATCTGGACGGAGATGGGAGATTGGTGGTTCAATACAAGGATGGCTCTCTGGAAAAACTTGTATCCGGTGAAATCTCTATAAGAGGGCTAAATCAATATATTTAAATTTTGACTTATATTTTACATTTAGGTATACTATAAAATTTTATTATAGACAAAACTCAAATCATAACATATAGATATTTGTTATAAAATATACTGTCATGTATAATTATCATGAATTAAATCTAAGGATAAAATAATTTGTTAAGGGAGGTTTTATGTTATGAAAAGAGTTTTATCCATCATATTTTCTATATTATTTATTGGTGTACTAGCTGTTGGATGTTCCTCAGGTGAACAATCCTCCAATACACAAAAACAATCTACTGAAAATAAGGAACAAAAAACTCTTACTGTGGATAAAAATAAAAAAGAGGTCAAAATATCGGCACAGGTAAATGGAAAATATTTTACTGAAAATACCAGACATGGTGTAGTTTTTAAGGATGGTAAGAATGGCGAAAAATCTGTATTGAGAGGTTTTGTAAAACCAGAGGATTTTTATAATGCTCTGATCTCCATTGGTGCAAAACCTGGAAATAATCTAGAGGCAAGTGATAAAGGCAAGGGCAAAAAGGTAGAGGGATCAAAATTAAACGTATACATTACTTGGAATGGCCTTGGAAAGGAAATACCTTTCTCAGATATTATATATTCAAGTGATCCCAGACCAATGGACATAAGATTCGGCGGTAACCTGGCCCATGCTAAAAAGATGAATACGGGCTGCATATTATGCTTAGATAGTTGTCCAGTAGGTATTACCAGTAATTCTGCTTATGCATTTGGAGAATCCGATACAGTTAAATTCCACGGTAAAAAGGATGTCCTTCCAAAGGACGGCACAGATGTTACCGTTATATTCAGATTAGCAGAATAAATAGTTTTTTGGGGTACGATGTTTATACATCGTACTCTATTTATTTCATACATTTCAGGAGGTTAAAAATGAAATTTTTCAGCTTAATATACAACGGGTTTATATGGGGGCTGCTGCTCTCCATTATAGCTTTCCAAAATGAATGGCTGGAGATGAGGATCAATACGGGTATAATAATTCCAATTACAATGGCATTATGTTTTATTGTATATTTCATTAAGTCAGCAAAAAAACATCCATTATATAAAATTGGCTTTAAATTCAGCATATTTAATCTGATATCATGTGTTTTAATAACGATTTTAATAATCGGTACAGACAGATTTCAGATTCTGCCAGCTTCTATAATAAGAGAAGGAATACATTACAGCAGCTTAAGCTTTTCTACAGTAAATTTAATATTATCTATATTCTTTATAACAGGACTTTTTATTATATTTTTATCCAGCAGATCCCAAAAACACTTTAAGTATAAATAACTTATAAATGATCTTCATTTCTGCGTTTAAATTATAGTAGAAAAGCAAATTATAATATCAAATACATTGAAGGATGTGTAAATTATGCTTTTAATAAAAAACGTAGAAATATTTGATCCCAGATCTAAAGGTAAAAAAAATATATTCATATGCTTTGATAAAATAGCATATATCTCTCAAAGAATAAACATTCCGGATAAAAATTTCCCCCAGGTAGAAATACTAGATGGAACTGGATTAAAAGCTATTCCAGGACTAATCGATCTTCATATACATATAAACGGCGGTGGAGGAGAAGGGGGCTTTTACAACAGAACCCCGGAATTAGGGCTTACAAAATTCACATTAAATGGTGTTACAACCTGCGTGGGTCTTTTAGGTACAGATGGAATTACAAGAAATATGGAAGGTCTGCTGGCAAAGGCACAAGCCCTTCAGTCCGAGGGAATAAGCACATACTGCTGGACAGGATGTTACGATGTACCAACTAGGACCCTTACAGACAGTGTCCGAGGCGATATTATCACTGTGGATAAAATAATAGGGGCTGGCGAAATAGCTGTTTCCGATCATAGGGGAAGTCATCCTTCCGATGAAGATCTGATACATTTGGCCTGTGAAACCCGGGTAGGCGGACTTATTTCAGGTAAATGCGGAGTTCTTCATATGCATCTTGGAGATGGCAAAAGAGGGTTGACTCCTATATTTGATGTAATAGAAAATTCAGATATACCTTTTGAAAATCTGCTCCCTACACATCTCAATAGAAACAGTCTATTATCCAGACAGTGCATGGAATATTTAAAAATGGGCGGCTTCACTGACATAACAACAGGGATTAAAAATGAAAATGATGATGCCATCAGTTCATCTCAACTGTATCAAACGATATTAAAGGAAAATATTTCTCCATACCATGTGACCATGAGCTCTGACGCAGGAGGAAGTATGCCTTTTTTTGACAGCAGTGGAAAACTGACCAAATTAACCATAGGCATGCCTTCTACTGACATTGACTCCATAAGGGAATCCATTGAAAGAGGTCTCTCCATGGAGTTGGCCCTTATCCCTCTTACTCTTTCACCTGCCAGATTTCTTAAATTTCCCTGCAAAGGTAAAATAGCAGAGGGCTATGATGCAGACTTGGTTTTATTAGATGATAAATTAAATATTCACACCGTTATAAGCAGAGGAAAAATTATGGTTCAAAACTACAAACCAACTGCATACGGAACCTTCGAAAATAAATAAGAGGGTTGTTTTATCCCTCTTATTTATATCCTGCTTCCTTTAAAATTTTTACGGCCTTTTCACCCTTTTGAGAATTTACCAGAATCACAGGCCCTGTGCAGCCCATTCCGCTTTCAGAATATATACCTTTTTCCCATAATACCCTGCAGGCATTGTCCAGTTCCAGTATATCTATCCCCGGTATTGCATAGGTCACAACTTCCCTGGGAGGCACCTTTACCTCCACCTCTTCAGCTTTCGACGGCCTATCCTTTTCCAATATCTCCTCCAGCCCTGCATCCTCTGCCTTTTGAAATTCATTCTTCGCCGTCCTCAGTACTTTTCCTTCAGCACACACAGCACAGTATTTAAGTGCTTCACAGATAAGAGGTGCCCCCGAAGCCCTGGATACTATATTTATCAGTTTATCATAATTTTCCCCTATTCCCGGACCATATCCATATCCCAGAGTCTCATAATTTCCTCCGGTAGTATAGGCTGCAAAAATCTTTATGAGCAGATTTCCGGTCAGTGAATCACAAACCATGACATCCGGGGTACCTGAAAGGAGGTCATTTCCCCTCATCAGTACTTCTCCATTTTTCCTGAGAGATTGAGCAAAATCAATACCATATCCCCTGTTCTGCAGTTCTACAAGCGCCCTCTGTGTACCCCTGGCTCCATCTACATTCAAAACCCCCACGGTTGGATTATCTATACCAATGGACTTTGCAACTGCAATGCCGGCTATGGAGTTTTTGACCATACTCTCCACCCTATTCGTGGCCATAGTACCCGTAGTGGTTGAAAGTATCATATTTCTGCCGCTTCCCGGTGCAGCCATCCTACCTACAGTCGATACCCCTATAGGAAAATCAAAATGCTGTGTCACACACCCATCTATCTTCTTTTCCTCAAGAAGACTTACCATTTTCTTATGACCTTCTTCTGCACTGCTTACTTCTACAGATTCAAACCCACAGTCAACTTTCGGCCCTATGAGCACTATATCAAAATCACCGTATTTACTCCCCGCCAACTGTGCAGCTTTTATCATCTCCTCTGCTCCATGTTCCGAGCCATAAACTGTAAGTCCTATTCTAGGCCTCCTTTTAAAGCTTCCCTTTTCTATACCGTCAGCTATATCCTCAAATGCTTCCGCAATCAATTTTTTTGTCCTGTCCATAATTCCCCTCCTCTGTATCAAAAATTCTAATCATCCATCAACTGCTGTGCAAATTTTCTTATCTCCCGTGCTATGATCTTCTTTACCTCATCTTTGGATACTTCAGTATTCTCCTCTTTCCCGCCATCGTTCTTTTCTACAAGTATAGATACTCCATCAAACAGATTTGTCATTCTTCCCAGAAATAAACTCCCCTTACCTATTACCATAAAATTGTTCAATTTTCCACTCATTATATGTTCTATGCCGTGTCCTATAATAGGAACGCCGGATGGTATATGTCCCTGAGTGGGTGCATATCCCGGATAACCATGTTCTTTGACAAATAAAGGCAGCTGTTTCCTCTCAAGCTGTCCACTTTTAACCGCCAGAGCCCCTATCATCTTATAATTTTGTGTCGGTACATCCCCGGCACCTGCCGGCTCTGTTATATCAGGTATCTGCATTTCAGGTGCAAACTTATCCACATCCGTAATTTTCATTCCTTTTTTAGTCAGAGGATCAAGTACCAGAGCCTGTATTACAGCCTGGGGAGCAGCACCGTGGGCTATTGTATGTCTCCCAACTACATCAGTTCTGAGTACCGGGCTTATTCCATCATTTTCCGACACAAGAACTGCAAAACCCCCGAGGCAGTCCTCCAGGATAGGTATATTTTTTTTCACATGGTCCTTTCCATTCATTCCAAGTTTGGCAGTACATCCGCCTGCAAACACTACCACGTTCTTATATACACCAGATTGTACAAGAGCTGCAGCTGTAATCAGTGCATGGGCAGGTCCCGCACAAAAACCTCTCATATCAACTCCAGTGGCGCCTTTTATTCCTGCTATTTCGCCACAGGCTTTGGCAGTATTTCCACCTCCCCTTTGATTCATATCACCCACGGCTTCTTCTGAACATTCTATTAGATAATCAATTTGACTTACATCCAATCCAGAGTTTTTTACAAGATACATCAGTGCCAGAACGCCCGATGCCTTTACTGACAAGTTTTCAATCATGGTATGTGCCGACAGATTCGGATCAAATTCGTGGGCCCTTTTCACGCATCCCACAAGTTTGTCATCCCTGTAAAGGCCCTCTGCTATGCCATCATTTACAAGCCTTTTAATATTTTCTATGCTCTCTCCCTCTTTCAAGTCATCAATTCTATCTTTTAAGATTGGATGCCTCTTAAAGCTCTCTTTTACAGCCTCCGTAAAGGATTTTTCCAAGATCACCAGATCAAATACATCGGATATCTTCAACAATCCATAAAACTCATCCTGACACATTATCTCTCCAAACTTGCCAAACCTCGATGAGCCATCAACTTTTTCATTATACCAGGGTCTTTTTCTTTCACTCAATTCTTCTGGAGCCATGTTTCCTATATAAGTTTGATTTGGCGCATAACTGACTACATCTTCAAATGATCTCAAGTGGTTTTTTATCTGCTTCAGATAATCCGAATCCGGATTTGTCTTCCTCTCCAAAGTTTGGGTAGTGCCATTATGTACCACCATATCCGGCGTATTAACTAAAACATAAGAAGCTCTCTTAACAACGGGAAAATTCATTTTAAAACCTCCTATTTATTTTTTATAAATTGGAGGATCTGAAAATAAAATATTTTCAATCCTCCTGGAACTCACAAATTATTCAAAAACTTTCTGCCCCTCTACAGGTGTTGAAAGAGCTTTCAAGGCTTTCTCAACTAAACCATATCTCAGCTCAAATTCACCCTTTTTATCCAATGCCGGATTACCCAGTGGATGTGGTATGGCTACAGTAGGTATTATTCTATTTGCACCAACTGTCAGTGATATTGGAACTACCGTACACATATGGACTACAGGAAGCCCACCTCTTTCTATCTCTTTTACCATTGTTGCACCGCAACGAGTACAAGTTCCTCAGGTAGATGTAAGTATAACTGCTTCGACTCCATCCGCTACAAGTTCTTTAACTATGGCATCTGCAAATTTTTTGGCTGAAGCCACTGCTGTACCATTTCCCACAGTTGCATAATAGTAGTTATGCAGCGATCCTATTTTGCCTTCCTTTTCCATTTTTCTCAGTACATCTACAGGTAACACTCTATCGGGATCCTCATTGGCATAGGTTGGATCATATCCACCATGAGCTGTCTGAAAATTCTCAGGTGTGAGATCTTCAATTCCCTCTATATTGTACTTTCCAAATTTAGATGCACTGGAAGATTCTACATGATCCGGGTTGCCCTTAGGAACTATACCTCCAGAAGTAACCAATGCAATTTTAGCTTTAGTTATATCTTTTACAGCCGGATTTGGATCTACCTTGTCAAATACAGGCATTTTAAATTCTGTAGTAAAACTCTCTCCCTTTAATTTGTGTACAAGCATATCTACTGCTCGTTTGGAGCCTCTTTCATCACTAAAACAATTTTTTCTTATTCCTCTCTCAATATATCCCTCTTCTTCAGGAGAACCTATTTTTTCACCTCTAACAAGCTTTAGTGACAACGATACTATTTTAGGAAGAGCCTTTCTCATACCCGCGGCACTATTTTTGGTTTCAATTATATAAAGATATTTTTTAAATAGATCTGCACCTGGATTTTCAGGATACATGGCAGTAACTGCAGGTATACCAAGCTTATCCTGAACTTCTTTTGACACCGCGCCACATGCCATACCATATCTGCCCGCATTAAAAGCAGGACCTGCTATGAATAAATCTGGACTGTATTTTTTAACCATATCCAATATTTCACTTTTCGCGTCTTCTATATTTTCATTGAAATAGGAATCTCCACAGATAACTGTGGCAACTATCTCCACATCTTCCTTCTTAAATAAGCCGTTCAGCCCCATGCCCGGTCCCAGAAAACCATCTCTCACCTCTGGCTTATAATTTGCCTTTTCCTCTCCTCCTATGCCGGCATAAAACTGATTTATATAATGCACAACTTTAATCATATCAATCCATATCTCCTTTCAAAGTTTTGCAAAACCTCTATAAAATTTCTAGTATTTTGAATACTCATCTCTGATTTGCTTAACTTCACTTATTATCTCATCCACCTCGAGAACCATTTCCATCATGCCGCACTGTTCATCATAAATTGCAGCATCACATTCTTCCTTTATTTCAGGTTCTACAATATGGTAGACAGCCAGTCCAAGTGCTACTCCTGCAAGCGGACCAGCAAAAGTCGGATCTCCCGCACTTACCGTTTCTGCAGAAAGACCTGATGCTTCTGCCTCTGCTCCACCTAAAACTACAACTATATTTTCTGCACCGTATTTCTCCGTCAAATCTTTTACTCTCTGTTGGATCTCCAGATCCATAGCTCCCGCAGCCGTTCAAACGAAACATTCTGTAGAAGCAAATATAACCTCTGCTCCGGCTGACTTTACACAGGCCTCAATAGCCTGGCCAGGTATGCCGTCCCTATCTCCTATCGCAATTACCTTTTTCCCCTTTAACATTTTTTATCATTCCTTTCAAAAAATATATTGCAAATAGTACTAATACCCTGTTACATCTGCATAATTTTATTCTATTTATTCATAAATTTCTATTTCATTTTAAAATATTACTCATTATTCTTTTTAATTTACTTTATAATAAAATTTGAGCATTTTTATGCTTTTTGTATTTGGGACGCTTTGTTTTCGCCAATCAATTGAATTAGTATCCTTTAGAAGTTAATTTAGTGAATCCGACCTCACTAGTAGATCCAGTTACCACCTGGAGCTCAGCTTCTATGGTACCATCTGGTCTTAAGCTTCCTGCATGACCACCTGCAATTATATCAGCGGCTTCACTGTGTCCCAATATTTTTTTCATCTTGGGAAGCACAATCAACTCATTTGCATTCCCTGCTGTGACAACTGCATCTCCCTTAGGTGTAGAATCTGCCAGTGACTGGGAGGCACCATCTTGTCCAGCATATTCATCAGTTACAAGGACTGTCTTTACACCCATATCCGATATCTTATTGCAATTCATTACAAGATCTGCATCTGGATTTCCAAAGCCTTCTTCGGATATGATGACTGCATCTGCTCCAAGATATTTCACCAATTTAGCCGTGAAATTGGATGATCTCTCTTTATCTGCAAGGTACACATTCTCGTTTGTAATTATACAGCCCAGAAAATTAATGTCCTTTCCATCTCTGTCATATAGATCTTCAATAATTGGATTGTTCAAATGCACATAAGTTGGATTTTTATCGCAAGCAGATACACAATTTCCACTGACTACTGCACCGTCAAATACTTCTGTAGGGTACAAAAATGTAGGGATAATTTTTTTAGCATCCACTCCATACACATAAGTATCATGCAGCAGTCCCTGACTTTGAAGCATATATACATAAATAATTTTAGGAAGATCTGCATATTTTTTTACCTGTTCCAGTAGAGGCAGCGTTTCATAAATCTTCGTTTCATCTGGATTTAAATTTTTTCCAGCTTCACCAATATACGCAGCTGCTTTAAATCCAATCATTCTAACAGCCTCTTCGTGTTCATGCTGTTTCACTCCCTTTTTCGGCTCACAAACTATAACTAAATTATTCGTTTTTGAAAATGGAGTGTATTTTGCTCCCTCGCCGCTCATGTCTATAATGCCTTCTTGAAATCCGACAATGCTTCCTGTCGTCACCACGGCAGCTCCACTCAGTACGTGGGTTTTACCTTCTCCAACAGTATCAACTTTGTTTACAAATCCCGGAAATATGCCCCCTTTCCCTTCTACTTTGACTCTGGGCTCGATCACATCTTTCACAGGTATGATTCTAGTTTCATCACCTGGCCTGGCAATGTCCACCTCCACCCTTTCAATCCTTTCATCACCACTGATTTTTTCCATCAATTCATTTTTGTTCACATAGAGAACCCCATCTACAACTTTTGTTTCATTCCCAAATTGAACATCTTTAATATGAATCTTTCCAATTTCCAGTTGCAATATATCCACCTCCAAATTTATTAAAATTAGGAATTCAAATTCCTAATTTTTACAATGTAGCATAATAGGATTTAACGAATTCCTCTACATCATCCAAAGATTTTATTTTGTCTGCAGTAATTGTATTAACTTTTTCCCCTTTGTTGTAGAGTACCATAGTAGGCAATCCTAAAACCTTCTGTCCTATTGCAAGTCTTCTAGCTTTACTTATATTGAGACTTGAAAATTTAATTTTATCCCCATATTTATCTTCCAGTCCATGCACTCCCGGCATAAGCTGTTTGCATATTTCGCATTTATCTCCCCAATAGTCCACAAATACAGGTTTATCAGCACAATTTAAAACCTCTTCATCAAAATTTTGTTTTGTCAATTCAATCATTACAATTTCCTCCCTTTTAATTTTTATTTTCTTCTATATAACTCTCTGCAGTAGTTGCTGCTATAGCACCATCTGCTGCTGCAGTTATGACCTGTCTTAAAGATTTTTTTCTTATATCACCTGCGGCAAATACTCCTGAAATATTAGTTCTCATATCCTCATCTGTCACAATATAACCTTTTTCATCCATAGTTACCTTCCCCTGAAACAGCTGTGATATAGGTTCATATCCTACAAATACAAAGCATCCGTCTACTTTCAAATTCCTGGTTTCACCTGTAATCTTGTTCTTTATAAGTAATCCTTCCAATATTTCATCCCCTACAGCTTCTTCCACAATGGAATTCCATATAAATTTTATTTTAGGATTGTGAAAAGCCCTGTCCTGCAGAGATTTTGTCGCCCTAAGGGCATCTCTCCTGTGTATGACTGTAACGCTCTCTGCAAATTTTGTAAGGTAAATAGCTTCTGTAATGGCTGAATCTCCACCTCCCACTACTGCTACATCCAGGTCTGTAAAGAAATCCGCATCACAGGTTGCACAATAGGAAATTCCTCTTCCTCTCAATTCTTTCTCATTTTTAAAACCTGACAGCCTTGGATTTGCACCTGTGGCAATTATTATTGTCCTAGCTCTATAGACATCTTTTTTACTCTTTAAAACTTTAATTACACCCTCAATGTCAACATCTAATATCTCATCTTTAGCAAATTTTACACCAAAGTTCAAAGCTTGATTTTTCATTCTCTCGCTTAAACTCGTTCCCGTACAATTCTCAATGGAACCTGGATAATTCTCGAGTTCATCCGTTGTAGTTATCTGTCCTCCATATTTTGCCCTCTCTATCAGCAAAGTGTCCATTTTAGATCTCGCTGCATAGAGACCTGCCGATAGACCTGCTGGCCCTCCTCCAATTATTATGCAATCATATATATGTTCCATTTTATACCTCCTGACATTGTTAAAATACAAACAATTTTTTCTATTAAAGCACCCACTTATTTTAGTCTTACAACAGCTATAATTATACTCTTACCCCTATAAATTTATTAGAGATTATACTTTACTAAATCATAATCTATCAAAGAAAAATCATCTAATATCTTTTTACTCCAATGTGAAATACCATGATTTTTTAAAAATTTTTCAGTAGTGAGAATCCCCCTTTCTATATAGTTCAAGGACTTAATATCCACAGTATTTCCAACTCTTTTAGTTATTATGATAGTTCTATATGGAATTTCATTAGGCTTTATGCCACTTACAAGCGGATGGGTCAATAATATATGTTTCCCATGTATATAATCTCTAACTCTTTCCAATACATCTACAGTAGTGCCATTTATAAAATCTATTTTATATTTATCTGCCAGCTTCTCTCTACACATAGGATTATTAGTAACTACTATTATAGGTTCTATCATATTATTTTTTCCTTTCAAAATTTTCAGTTAAATGCATATAAAATTAAGGACAGGGTAAAAGAGTTCTCTTTTACCCTGTCCTTTTTACCTGAGAGATTTACTCCTTCGGTGCCAAAAGCTTTCCAGAGTTTCGTCCTTTTTCGGTCCTTTGGCCTGAGAGATTCACATTATTTAAGAGAAATAATACTTACTCCTTCGGCTATCCACTTAAGGATACTATAGAACAATTTCTACAGTTAAGTAGTCTTCAAAGAAAATTTCTATGAAACCTTTCTTTATATCTCAAGAAAAGCAGCCAATATGCAAAATCATTTTGCGTATTGCTTAAATTTCTACTTAATCTCCCGAAAAATTCATCCAACTTATAATTATTTTTTATTTACTTTAATTATATATTACCTCTGAATACTTTTCTATATATTCCAATAAGATTCTATATTCCATTTTTTTATACAATCTATAATATTATTGTATTAATATTAACAATGTACTTTAATATCATTATCTCTCTACAATATTTCCCTCAGTGGATATTATAACCTCTTTATAGGGAACTATTATTCCAGATCTCAACATTGAATTCTTAACCGCATTTACAATACCACTGCAGCAGGGCACTTCCATTCTCACTACAGTTATACTTTTTAAATCATTATTTTTTATGATTTCCGTAAATTTTTCTTCATAGTAATTTATATCATCCAATTTTGGACATCCTATCAGCACAATATGATCTTTAATGAAATCTTCATGAAAATTCCCATAAGCATAAGCTGTACAATCAGCTGCCACCAAAAGTTCTGCATTTTTTAAATAAGCTGCTTTAGGATTTATAAGTTTCAATTGAACTGGCCATTGTCTAAGTTTCGATATATTTCCTATATTTTCTCCACTCGTACTTACATGTATTTTTGATTTTGGAACCCTGTTTATAATTCTTGCTGCCGTTCCAGGGCATCCACAGGGCAGGTCAACTTTAAGATTCAGTTTTTCTTTTTTCTTCTCCACAACTAATTTTTCATCATAATCTTTACTTTCCCTTTCAATTATGTTTATTGCATCTACAGGACACTCTGGAAGACAATCTCCGAGCCCATCACAGTATTCATCGCCTATAAGCTGTGCTTTCCCGTTCACCAATTCTATGGCACCCTCATGACATGCATTTACACATAAGCCGCATCCATTACATTTTTCTCTATCTATATTAACAATTTTCCTCTTCATTTAAATTCCTCCCTTGTTTTTATGCCTTTATTATAATAAAATGAAATCATATAATCCGTATCTTATGTTACCATTATAAATTATAATCAATATTGAGGTTGAAGAAAATTATGAAAGACATATATGGTGCATTGAGTAACTGCATACTGATGAAAAATTTTTCAGAAAATGAAATCAAAAGCTTTTTAGGAAAATTTAGCTATACTCTTGTTTCCTATTCAAAGGGAGAAATCATAGCTATTGAAGAATCAACTTGCTCAAAAATAGGGATAATTACAAGTGGAACTCTGGAAGTACAAAAGATATTTTCTTCGGGAAAAGTCATTACTATAGGCAGTTTAAGAGAAAGTGACATATTTGGAGAAGTTATAATATTTTCCAATAGAAGCACCTACCCTGCAACTATAACAGCATCAAGAAGTGCATCTGTAATGTTTATATCAAAAGAGGACATATTGAAATTATGTAATCTGTTCCCTGTATTTCTAAATAATTTCATGTCCCTTTTATCTAATAAAATACTAATGCTGAATAAAAAGCTCAAAAATATATCCTATGAAACCATTCGCCAAAAAATAGCATCTTATATTTTAGACGAATATTACCACCAAAAGAGTCCAAAAATAACTTTAAGTTGTACTAGAAAAGAAATGGCTGAGCAACTTGGAATCCCAAGGCCGTCACTTTCAAGAGAACTTGTAAATATGAAAAAAGACAATCTAATAGATTTCAACAGAAACTCTATACTTATAAAAAATGTAGATACTCTGGAAAATCTATTGTTTTAACAATTAATAAAAAAGGGAAACGAAAAATTGTTTCCCTTTTATTTACTATTCTAGCATATTCCTCTTCCACATCCACCACATAATAACAATAATATTATTATTATTATTATTGAACTGCTTCCGCGTCCACGATCACAACATCTGTGTGACATAAAGACCCCTCCTTATTATCCTTAAATTATAATATATAATTTTAAGTTATCTTAATTTCTTATCTTTTGTCCTTTCTTTTTATTAATTAACCAAAATTCTTAAAACCAAAAGAATTATATTCAGCAAAGTATTAAACATTATTTACTAAATATATTTTACTTTTGTGCAACTTGACAGCTTCTACCTAGCACTTTCTTCCAAAATCACCACAGTCAATGCCACAACACAATATTAAAATTATTATTATAACCAATATTTCCTTTCCGCTTCCTCGGCTACCACAACTTCTACGTGACATAAAGATCCCTCCTTATCATCTTTAATAATTATATTATTAGGTACTCTTTTTTTTCATCATGTGTTCTATACTTTTATAATATTAATTAACTTAGCAAATGTGACTTTTATTTTCTAAAATAATTAAAAAATCCTTCCATTTGTGCTATTGTATAGTTATAGACAATATTATTAAAATTGGGGGAACCTATTATGGAAAAAATCGAAATTGAGAATAAACTTCAGCAGGCTTTTGAAACTTTAATGCCCTACATGCAGTATTTTTTTGATGATGAAATAGCTTTTACCATGTCAAATACTACTCACTTTATAAAAGTAGTAAATAGTAAAAACATAAACATGAACGCAAAAGCTGGAGATCCTCTTAGGCCAAAGGGGGCAGCCTATGAATGCATCAAAGCCAGAAAAGTCTATTCCTCTATAATTCCAAAAGAAACTTTCGGAATTGAAATAAAAGCCATAGGAATACCCGTAAGGGAAAATGAAAAGATAATAGGCAGCATAGTTCTTGTAAAAAGTTTAAAAAGACACTATGAATTCAAGGAAGTGTCTAAAATCCTATCAGAATCTATAGAAAATATCTCACATGCTTCAAGCATATTATCCTCTGGAATAGAAAACACCGTAAAATCCAATAAAGATATACTAGATGAAGTAAAAGATGCTTTAAATAAATCAGAAAATACAGATGAAGTGTTAAATTTTATAAAAAATATAGCTTCTCAGACCAATCTTCTTGGTTTAAATGCAGCTATAGAAGCTTCAAGGGCTGGAGAACAGGGAAAAGGATTTTCAGTAGTGGCAAATGAAATAAGAAAATTATCCAATTCAAGCAGTACCTCCATAAATGAGATAAACTCAACCCTGACTGAAATACAGAAATCTGTAAGCAATATATCAAAGGGAATTTCATCTACAACTGATACCTTTAAAAATCAACTGTCTCAAATACAGGAGCTGGATGCCTCAATAAATAGCCTGAGCACGTTAACAGACAAGCTAAAAGAATTATCAGAATAGTTTTTTGCTGCATAATTTTATATGAAAATAAGCTCTAGGATTTAGAACAATATTATATTTCCTGAACCTTAGAACTTATTTTCAGTAAAATCAGCACTTTACTTTATCTTTTAACATTCTAGGCAAAGTAAGTGCCATTATAAATACATATAATCTTCATGCCATATATACTTTAGATGTTTTTCTTCAAACTGAAATCTGGAAATATATCCCCTATTTTTTTCCCTACGTTATTTAAATTTTGCTGACTTTTATATTTGCTCAGCAGATTTTTTTCATTTCGATCCAAGACATTCAAATCTTCCAGGCATTTAATAACCGTAGGCCATAATGCTCTGGTATTGCCATCTTCTATCTTAATCGCTACTCCTAGATTCATATCTTTAATTCCAATACAATACACACCTTCTGCTCCAAACTTTCCAATAATTTTATCATTAGTATTTTTTATGAGATCAGTGCAAAACCCATCAGTGCCTGCTACCATCTCGGGAGCATTATTCATTGCCCTAAATACTCTATTTGCCGCCTTTTTATAACTTTGAGGGAGTCCATTACCACTGGCAATTCTGGAATAACCCAGTGCCATATTATACAGTGGCATTCCAAAAACAGGTACAGTACATCCATCTGTTCCTATAATGATGCTTTCCTCTTCTATGGAGCAAACTCTAGATATTATTCTTTTAATCTCCTTTTGAACAGGGTGCTCAGGTAAATTATAATCCTCCAGGCTATATCCCTCTAAAACACATACGGAGAGTATCCCAGCATGTTTTCCTGAACAATCCGTATAAGTGGGGTTTAATTTTATATGATCCCATAAAAGTTTTTTAGAATACTCTTTATTCAACGATAACGTAGAACCGCATAATAAATTATCTATTTTAAGTCCTAATTTTTTTAATATTTTTTCTACAGTCTTTATATGAAATTCTTCTCCATAATGTGAACCACACATTATGGATATTTCTTCATCTGTAAAAGAAAATTTCTCTGCTGCTCCCGACAATATAACTTCTAAAGTCTGTATTGGCTTTGCTGCAGAACGCATATAAGTTACTTTATGTGAATTTCCCAAACTACAGACAAGATTCCCTTTACTGTCCACTACTGCTATATCTGCTCTGTGAACACTTTCAACCAAAGATCCTCTTGTAACTTTAACAACTATTTCTGACATAAAAATTCCTCCACTAACTTAAATTATAATTAAGTATTCTACTCTAATTCTATTTTTCTTCTAATCCAAAAAAACTTTCACATATTATCAAAGTTCTCATTAATTCTATATTATAGTAAGCAAAAATATATTATAATATATAAAAGATCAATACCAATCAATTTATTTTTGATGGAATTTTACATAATTTATGGATTAGGATATAATAGTTATGTATAAAAAGCCATTATCTTTTAATTCTAACTTTTTACAAGAGGTGACATACATTTTGATTAAAGATCTGCTGAAGGGCTCTAAAGTAACACTTACTTCTTTCAAAGATTTTCACTTAGCTTCTTTAGAAACATGGTATAATGATATATATTTTCTAAGAAATTTTGACATGATACCTGCTTTCCCAAGAAGTGCTCAAGAATTAAATTCTACACTAAATAACTTAAGAGAATCCCAGGATAAATTTATGTTTGCAATAAATTCCATAGAAGATAAAAAAATAATTGGAATCACAGGTTTTGAAAATATATTATGGAATAATGGTGCTGCTACAATATATATAGGAATTGGCGAAAAAAATTATAGAGGCTGTGGAATAGGAATGGAAGCTTTATATCTAACTATGGAATTTGGCTTTGAAGAATTAAATCTTCACAGAATACAGCTCACTGTTATATCCTATAATAAACCCGCCATAAAGCTTTATGAAAAATTGGGTTTTAAAAAAGAGGGAACTTACAGACAATTTATCTATAGAGATGGAACTAGATATGACATGTATCTTTATGGAATATTAAGATCTGAATGGGAATCAACCATAAAAAATAAGAGGAGGTATCATCAGTAAAATAATAGTATTACACTATAATGTGTACCATCTATTAAACTGTAGAAATTTTATGCTTACATTTAAACCTATTACTATAGATGACAAAATAATCTTTGACAAATACTTAAATAAATACAATTTCAATACTTGCGAATATTCCTTTACCAGCCTGATCATATGGAAAGAAGGCTGTGATGTTCAATACACCATTTATGACAATGCACTTATCATAAAGAAAAAAGATTTCAATGAAAATTACTATTTTATGCAGCCTCTCGGATACACTGCATCAAACTTAAAAAATATAGTAAGAGAACTGCTGAAATACAAGGAAGAACATTCTATGCCTTACTTGTTCAAAGATCTCGAGCAACCATTTCTAGATGAATTGAAGAAAATTTACGGTGACAACATTCAGATAAGGGCCGACATAGATAATTTTGATTATATTTATGACTCCAGCAAACTCATAAGTTTATCAGGTAAAAAACTTCATTCTAAAAAAAATCACTACAACTATTTTGTGAAAACCTATGATTACAAAGTTAAAGACTTCTCTGAACCAGGTGTAAAAGACGACATTAAAAAAGCCGCTGAAAATTGGTATGAGAAAAACAATAAAGGCGACAGACATTTATTTTATGAGCTAAAAGGTATCAAAGAAATTGTGGAAAATATGGATATTCTAAATTTAAATGCTATAGCAGTATATGTTGCTGACAATATAGCTGCCTTTACAATAGGTGAACGTCTGAATGACAATATGGGAATTATACACATAGAAAAGGGCTCCTCTTCCGTAAGGGGAGTATACACTTTTGTCAACAAAACTTTTGTGGAAAATTATCTATCCAATGTTAAATACATTAACAGAGAACAGGATTTAGGCATTCCCGGTCTCAGAAAAGCCAAAAAATCATATCATCCCGTAAAAATGTCAGAAAAATACTGTGTGAATTTTTCTGGCGCTATTATTTACAGCTGAGTGCATAACTATGCTTATGAACTTAAAATTTAATCTGATCTTTATATAAAAGGACAAAGTTTAGGGTTCAAATATAGCAGATTTCCAAATCAAGTTATTCTTAAGTTCAGATAAAGTTTGATAATTTTGAACCCTATTCCTTGTCCCTTAATCTCGGTGTTATTTCAAATCTTTATTTACTATCAAATTTTTTTGACATCCTTCCATCCAATCTACAAATTGTCTTGCAGTTCTTGCAGATCGTCCATTATACCAGCGTTCCCATTTAAGTGCTTCTCTATGAAGTTTTTCTCTATCAAAGCCTAATTTTCTTTTTTGGGCAATACCGTCTACAATCTGCAAATAACCAGTTTTATCTGGAGACGTAAATAGCACATTTATTCCAAATCTATCTGCCAATGAGAGTTTCTCCTGTACACTATCCTCTCCATGAACTTCATCATCAATATCAAAAGATGCTGCTCCCTTTCTGTCACTAAAATATTCTTTTACAAGATGTCTCCTATTGGAGGTAGCATATATCAATATATTTGAAGATCTATTTTCAAATCCACCCTCCAGCATTGATTTAAGTGCAGTATAGTTCTCTTCATTGTCTGAAAAAGCTAAATCATCTATAAATATAATAAATTTCTGGGGTTTGTTTTTTAATCTTCTTATTATCTCCGGAAAGTCCTCCAGATATGCTTTAGGAAGTTCAACCATACGCAGCCCTTTATTATAATATTTATTAAGGATGGCCTTAACCGTTGAGGATTTGCCAGTACCTCTATCCCCATGAATCAGCACGTTATTGGCAGGGAATCCATTTAAAAACTGTACTGTATTTTCCTCTACAATCTGATGCTCTTTTTCATAGCCAATAAGATCTGAAAGTTCAATAGAATCTGGATCTTCAATTCCTCTGAAATGTCCCATTCCATTAATATGTTCCCATACAAAAACCCTATATTTTGCAAACATGCCGCATCCATAAACATTGTGAAACTTTTCAAGATCATCAATACACTTGCTCCACTTGCTACTATAGTGAAAACTTTTTTCTATTGACTTTATGTGTTCAGGATAATTTTCTTCTTTAAATTCATCTTCCGCCTCCCATTGAGGAAATTTTAAAATCATTTCTTTATACACATCTTTATCAAAATGCTTCAGCAATTGTCTCTTTATATCAGAAGAAGTTAACTCAGCAGTGTTTTGAAGTTTTTCAAGATCCTCAGCTGCTGCATTCTTGATTATGTTTCTATTCCCTTTAAAATTTCCCTTCTCAGCTTCAAGTGAAAAAAAATTTTCACTAAAAATTATCTTGTCAATAATATAATCCTTTAAAGAAAAATATCCACTTTCTACTAGATTAAAGAAAAATTCATTGTATAAATTGGCCGTAGATTCCATATTGATTTTCCCCTTATCAATATATTCTACAAGTTTTTTTAAGCTGTCTATTACATTATCTTTAAGCAAATTTCTATAAATAGAAATGGAATCCAAAGTTAATTTTTCATATTTTATGTCGAAATCTGCTTCGTAATTTATGCTTTTCATAAATAGCCCCCTCCTATAAAACATTATTTATCTTTCATTTTAACACATTGGCCATCAAAACCACACGTATATAAATTAAAATTTGCGATTTATAAGCTCAAAAAATGAAAAATTATGTTATAATAAATATAAATAAAAATCATAATAAAGTAGAGGTTGATTATGAGTACAAAATTAACAATATTAGAAGAAAAACTTAAATCACTTGAAAGTGTATTAATAGCATTCTCCGGTGGAGTTGACAGCACATTTTTATTGAAAGTTGCACAGGACGTCCTCAAGGATAAAGTTATTGCCGTAACTGCAACTTCCTCTACCTATCCTAAAAGAGAATTAAATGAAGCCAAAAAATATGCAAAATCCATAGGAGTAAGACACATAATTATAGAATCAGAAGAACTTGATATTAAGGGATATTCACAAAATCCAGTGAATAGATGTTATTATTGTAAAAAGGAACTGTATTCAAAACTTAAAAAGGTTGCAGATGAAAATGGTATAAAATATATTTTAGATGGTTCTAATTTTGATGACATAGGTGATTACAGGCCAGGAATGAAAGCAGCCAGGGAGCTTGGAGTTATAAGTCCATTAAAAGAAGCCAAATTGACCAAACAGGATATTAGAATATATTCTAAAGAAATGGGTTTACCAACATGGAATAAACCTTCTTTTGCATGTTTATCTTCTAGGTTTCCCTATGGAAACGAAATCAACAGCAAGAAGTTAAAAATGGTGGAAGATGCAGAACAATTTCTACTGGATTTAGGTTTTAGGCAAGTTAGAGTAAGACATCACGGTGAAATTGCAAGAATTGAAGTTGCTCCAGAAGAGAGAACTAAATTTTTCAATTTGGATACAATGGACAAAGTTGGAAATAGATTAAAAGAACTAGGATTCACTTATGTTACTCTGGACATTTTAGGCTATAAAACGGGAAGTATGAATGCAGTACTAAAAAGAGCTGCACAACTTAAATAACTGTTGAAATCTATTGTAAAAGTAAAAGTGACTGCCTCAGAATTTTTTGAAGCAGTCACTTTTTAGTTTACTTAAACACCTTTATTCTATCCTTTAATGGCTTAATTTCTTTTTCTCCGGCTCCTGAAACTGGTTTTCCAAAAGGAAGCTGTGCAATTAATTTCCAATTATTAGGTATCCCATATGTTTTCTTCACCTCTTCGTCAATAAGTGGATTATAGTGTTGAAGTGAAACACCCAGACCTTCTATCTCCAAAGAAGTCCATATTATAAACTGAAGAATTCCAGAACCCTGCTGGGACCAAATAGGGAAATTATCCTTATAAAGTGGGAAATTCTTTTGAAGTTCTGATATGACGTCTTGATCTTCAAAGAATAAAACAGACCCATAACCTTTTCTAAAAGAATTGATCTTTTCTCCTGTCTTTGAGAAATTCTCATCAGGAACTATCTTTCTAAGCTCAGCTTCCGTAATATCCCACAATTTATCATGGTTTTCTCCAAATAGCACCACTACTCTTGCACTCTGTGAATTAAAAGCAGAGGGTGAATTTTTTACCGCTTCTTGAACTACTTCTATTATTCTATCCTCAGACACAATTTTTTTCTTATCTATACCATATATGGTTCTTCTATCTTTAACTGCCTCATAAAAATTCTTACTCATATTATATACCTCCAATTTAATAATTATTATCTGTTGATATAAATTATACACTATCTGTCTAAAAATTCAATACATATAAGTAAAATTTTTCTTTATTTGCATAATTGATTTAAAAAATATATTTATTCTACTATAATGTAATTTGTAAATATAATTTTCAGAAAGGTGATTACCATGGGAAACCCTATAAAAATATTAGTGGTAGAGGATGATGCTGATATTAATAAACTTCTCTGTCATATGCTGCAAAATTCAGGATACAATACAGTGTCCGCATATTCCGGAACAGAAGCCCTGCTGAATTTAAAAGATGAAAATTGGGATATGGTAATTCTAGATTTAATGCTTCCTGGATTAGCTGGTGAAAAAATTCTGGAGAAAATAAGAACAGCTAGAGAAATGCCTGTAATCATAATTTCGGCCAAAGGGGACACAGAAACCAAAATTCAGGCACTTAGAACAGGCGCAGATGATTATATAACAAAACCCTTTGACATAGATGAAGTCTCTGCTAGAATTGACGCCAATCTCAGGAGATATAAAAAATTTTCTAAAGAAGACAATTCTATATTAACTTACGGAGAAATTTCTTTAAATAAAGATACAAGAGAAGTGTTTATAAATCAAGTTCCCATAAACCTGACTACACGAGAATTTGACATTTTGGAGCTTTTAATATCATACCCCAGAAAAGTATTTACAAAAACAAATATATTTGAAACGGTCTGGGGAGAAAATTATCTGTGTGATGACAATACAATAAAGGTCCATATAAGCAATTTAAGGAATAAAATTCACAGTGCAAAACCTCTCCATGAATACATACAAACTGTATGGAGCATTGGATACAAGCTTCAGGTATAATCTTTACACTTAATTTACCTTTCCTTTACCCTTGATTATCCATAAAATTTTACAATTGATATATTCTATAGAGAAGGGAGCATAGTTATGACCGATTATGTCGTAAAAACCACTGATCTCAGTAAAAAATACAAAAATAATTTAGTGGTTAACAATTTAAACTTAAATATTAAAAGAGGTAAAATCTATGGATTCATAGGAGAAAATGGAGCTGGTAAAAGTACAACCTTGCGGATGCTTACAGGGCTTTCAAAACCCACTTCAGGGAAAATAAATCTATTTGGATTTGATTCTGAAAATAAAATCAGCAATATAAGAAAGAGAATTGGAGCTCTGGTTGAGTCCCCTGCATTTTATCCCAATATGTCCGCCTATGAAAACCTGGAGGCCTGCAGAATACAAAAGGGCATACCTGGTAAAAAATGTACCGAAAAAGTTTTGGAATTTGTAGATCTCTCAAACTGTGGTAAAAAGAAACTTAAAAACTTTTCAATGGGCATGAAACAAAAACTCGGCCTTGCCATAGCCTTGATTGGAAATCCTGAACTCCTGATACTTGACGAACCCGTAAATGGTCTTGATCCTATTGGTATTGTACAGATGAGGGAAAAGCTGAAAAAATTAAATAAAGACAAAAATATGACCATTATTATTTCCAGTCATATTCTGGGAGAATTATATCAGCTTGCCAGCTGTTTTGGAATAATTCACAGAGGAAAGCTTGTGGAGGAGCTGACCCTTAAAGCTTTGAACAAAAAATGCAGAAGAAGCTTGAATATAAAAGTAGATAATATCCAAAAAACTGCAGTAATCCTAGAAAGAAAACTCAATACAACCAATTTCACTGTACTTCCTGATAAAACCATAGCTCTATACGATTATATAGACAATCCCGGAAAGGTGTCCTCTATTCTTTCAAAAGAAAATATCACCATTGAACAGATATTAGCTACAGGTGAAAATCTGGAGAACTATTTTATAAATTTAGTAGGAGGGCTCAAATAATGTACAATCTATTAAAATTTGAACTATATAAATTAAAATACAATACAGTTTTTAAAATATCGACGATAATTACGCTGTTTTTGACCTTCCTCGTCTTAAAACTATTTTACTCCCACTTGGACATAATTGTGATATTTTCCTTTATACACAGCCATGAAACCTTTGGATTTTTCATAAATAAATTTCACAATATATTCACTCCCACTGCTCTGGAATTTTTTAAATCCTCTTTTGGATTCAGCGTAATACTTATAATATTATCATTATTTCTCGTAGGCTCCTATATTATAAACGAATACAGCTATGGCACGGTAAAAAACACCTTGTCCTATGGACACAGCAGATCTAAAATATATCTATCCAAAATCATAATAATCTATCTGTCAATTTTTATACTTCTCATTTTATTGTTGTTTCTGCCACTGGCAGCGGCGCTTATTTTAGGCTGGGTAAAATCCATTTCCGCTTACACTGCAGTAAAAATTTTTAAATATACCCTGCTTACATACTTGATTCTTATAACTTTGGCCAGCGCCTATACCTGTCTTGCAACTATAATAAAAAGTAAATCCATAATTATTGCCCTGGGAATGATACTTTTATTTGTAAATGCAGGTGGATTTTTAATCAACTTAAAATTTGACATATACACTCCCATCATCATGCTTATGAAACTTGGAAGTTTGAATTCCTCTCCATCGGATATTTGCAATGTAATATCAATTTGCACTATTATTATTTTAGTATCCCTGGGGCTTGGAATTATAACATTTAAAAATCAGGATATCAAATAGAGAAAGAAGGTGCTGTATACAATCTGGATAATATATGTATTAATATTTTGCATCTTATTTTTATTAGTATACCTGTTCTTTATAAAATTGCAGATAAGAAATATTACAGTGCAGCTCAGAAATTACAATGACAACAGAGTTCATAAAAAACTGGATATACCTCTTCTGGATAAAGATTTTGAAGATCTTGCCTTCACCATAAATGAACATATAGATATAAGTGAAAAAGCAAAATCTTTCCAGAGAAACTCCCAGGAGGAACTCAAAAAATCCATAGCAGATATATCGCATGATCTCCGTACACCACTTACTTCCATAAAAGGCTATGTTCAAATGCTGCTTTCTTCAAAAACACTTGAGCAAAGGCAAAGAGAGTATCTTGAAATAGTACTTAGGAAATCAAACTCACTGGAAGTTCTGGTAAGTGACTTTTTCCAGATTTCCATTGTAGAATCTCCCGAATACAAATTAGAACTGCAGCCGGTGAACATAAACAGCATTTTATATGAATCACTGGCTGACTTCTATTACAATTTTACCTCAAATGCCATTACGCCACATATAAAAATATGCCAGAAAAACATATCTGTCATGGGAGACAGTTCTGCTATAAGAAGAGTCCTCGACAATCTATTAAATAATGTAGTAAAGCACTCCCAAAATTGTGTTTATATAAATTTATCCAAAGATGAAAATTTAGCTGCACTTAATATAACCAACAGAGTTGATAAAATCAATAAAGATAATGTGGAACTTATATTCAACAGATTTTATAAAGCTGACAATTCAAGAAGCTCAAGAAGTACTGGCCTGGGACTGTACATAGCCAAAAGCCTCATGAATAAAATGGGAGGGAATATCCATGCAAGATTAAATAAAGACATGCTCTGCATATCCTGTGTTTGGAAGCTTTCAAAAAGCTGATGTAAAAAGAGATTACTGGCATTCAACCAGTAATCTTTTTAAAATTCTATCCTTATATTATAGGATTTGAGCCACACATTTACCTGAATCAGATATGCCAGCAGCTGAGGACCTCTCATCAGCTGTCCGAACCAGGGCTCCTTAAAAGAATCTCCTCCAGTTTCTATCAATGTCCTGACTTCTTTTTCATCTATCAGCGGAAGTATAGGTGAACTCTTGTCATTTATTATTAATTTCATCCACTTCTGAACTCTCTTTGTATATTCCGGGTTATGAGTTTTTGGATAAGGACTCTTTTTCCTGGTAATAATATCTTCCGGCAAAATTCCCTTCAATGCCTCCCTGAGAAGTCCCTTCTCCCTTCCTTTATAAAATTTTATATCAGAAGGTATATTAAAAGCATATTCCACTAGCCTGTAATCTGCAAAGGGAACTCTCACCTCAAGACTATTGGACATACTCATTCTGTCTTTTCTGTTCAACAAAGTGATCATAAACCACTTGATATTGAGATAAAAAAGTTCTCTCATACGTCGGTCAATTTTCGATTCTCCATCCAAATGAGGCACTTGTTTTATACTGTCTTCATACTGTGCGTTCAGATATTCATCCAGCTTAAGTGATTTCAAATCCTGTGACAAAATCTTTTTCCTCGCACTCGCAGATTTCGACCAGGGAAAAGTATTGGCATTTATATCTTCTTCTCTTCTGTACCAGGGATATCCGCCAAAAATTTCATCGGCACATTCGCCGGACAACGCCACTGTATTGTTCTCTCTTATTTTTCTGCAAAAAAGATATAAAGAGGAATCTATATCCGCCATTCCGGGAAGATCACCCGCCATCACGGAATTATACAGCGTCTCTGCCAAATCCCTGCTGGTATTTATAACTCCATGATGATTACTCTCTATATATTCGGACATTTTCAACGCCCATACTTTATCTGAAGTTGGCTCAAAAGCATTTGCTTTAAAATATTTGTCATTGTCTTCATAATCAATAGAATAGGTATTTAGCACCTTTCCCTGTTTTTTAAATTCCGATGCTGCCACAGCAGATATGGCGCTGGAATCAAGTCCTCCTGAAAGAAAAGTGCAGACAGGAACATCTGCTACCAGCTGCCTCTTTATGGCATCCACTAAAAGTGTCCTCACGTGTTCCGCTGTAGCCTCCACGTCTTCTTCATGGGCTTTACACTGCAGCTTCCAATATTCCTTCAATTTTAGTCCGTCTCTGTCATATATAAGATAATTAGCTGGAGGTATCTCATGTATATTCTTAAATATTCCTCCACCCAGGGATCTTGCAGGACCCAGAGCAAATATTTCAGTTAACCCCTCCCTGTCAACTACGGATTCAATAAAAGGATGAGCTAAAATAGCTTTTATTTCTGAACCAAATATAAATGAATCATCTTTTATGGTATAAAACAGTGGTTTTACTCCAAGTGGATCTCTTGCCATAAACAAACTTTTTTCCTTTTCATCCCATATGGCAAAAGCATATATACCATTTATATATTTTAAACAATCTATCCCCCAGTGGATATAGCTTGTTATAAGTACCTCTGTGTCAGAATAGGAATCAAAAGAATACCCTTGTTCTACAAGCAGTTTTCTCAAATCCTCCGTATTATAAAGCTCTCCATTATACACAATTATATATTTTTTGTCATTTACTTTTTTTAACATGGGCTGAACACCGCCAGTAGGATCTACAACTATCAATCTTCTGTGTCCTAACAGGGCGTTTTTTGAATAATAATATCCTTCACTGTCAGGTCCCCTGTTTTTTAACATATTGGCCATATTTAAAATCACATCTCTATTTTTGGAGATATCTCTCTTTAAGTTAATCCATCCTGCAATTCCACACATAGAAGTCCCCTCCGAATAAATTATTAGTTTAAAGCTACTTATAATTTATGATTTAAAAATAGATATGTGCATAAATCTATAAATTTATACATATATCTATTTTAAACATTATAGCCAACTTTCCTCTAATAACAAAAACTACTTGATTCTAAAAGAGCTTTTAAGAGATACTATCCTGTTAAATACCAATTTACCATCTCTAGTACATTTAGGATCTACATTAAAGTACCCATGCCTAAAAAATTGAAATTTTTCCCCGGGCTTTGCATTTTTCATATCAGGTTCCAAAAATCCTTTTACAATTTCAAGTGAATTAGGATTTACATTGTCTAAAAATGAGTCATTTTCCTCTTCTGAATTATTCAAAATCAGGGGTTCATACAGCCTTATCTCCGCTGAAATCGCAGTATCTGCATTTACCCAATGAATTGTTCCTCTTACTTTTCTACCATCAGGGCTGTTTCCTCCCTTTGACCTGGGATCATAGGTACAGTGGAGTTCAGTTATGCTGCCATCTTTATCCTTTATCACTTCACTGCACTTTACAAAATAGGCACCTTTCAATCTGACTTCATTTCCAGGAAATAATCTGTAGTATTTTTTAGGTGGATCTTCCATAAAATCTTCCTGTTCAATATACAGTTCCCTGGAGAAAGGAACTTTTCTAACCCCTGCAGAAGGATCATCTGGATTATTTTCAATTTCAAAATTTTCACTTTTGCCTTCAGGATAATTAGTTATTATAACCTTCAAAGGATTTAAAACAGCCATAGTTCTGAGTGCTTTTTTTTCAAGTTCATCCCTTAAAAAATAGTCTAACATTTGTGAATCAACTACACTGCTGGCCTTTGCCACTCCAATTTCCCTGCAAAATCTGCGAATGGATCCTGAAGTAAAGCCCCTTCTTCTGAGACCCGCAATAGTTGGCATACGTGGATCATCCCACCCATCCACAAAATTTTCATCTACAAGTTTTTTAAGTTTTCTTTTACTCATGACAGTATTTGTCATATTCAACCTGGCAAATTCTATCTGTTTAGGTTTACTTTTCGTTTCGCATTCCCTTATTATCCATTCATAAAGAGGACGATGATCTTCAAATTCAAGGGTACATATGGAATGGGTAATTCCTTCAATGGCATCTTCTAGAGGGTGTGCAAAATCATACATAGGGTATATGCACCATTTGTCCCCGGTATTGTGATGTGATGCATGAACTATACGATATAATACAGGATCTCTCATATTTATATTGGGAGACAACATATCAATTTTAGCTCTCAGGACCCTCTCGCCATCTTTAAATTCCCCATTTTTCATTTTCTCAAATAATTCAAGATTCTCCTCCACTGTTCTGTTTCTATAAGGACTTTCCTTTCCTGGTTTTGTCAGTGTTCCCCTGTATTGCCTTATTTCATCTGAAGTCAAATCACATACATAGGCCTTCCCCTTTTTTATCAGAAAAATGGCATATTCATACATTTGATCAAAATAACTGGATGCAAAATGCAGTTCCTCCCAATTGTATCCCAGCCATTTTACATCTTCTTTTATTGATTTCACATATTCCGTATCCTCTTTTGAAGGATTAGTATCATCAAATCTCAAATTGGTTCTTCCATTAAATTCATCTGCTAAACCAAAATTTAGAACTATGGACTTGGCATGACCTATATGCAAATATCCATTTGGCTCAGGAGGAAATCTAGTTATTACTTCCTTATATTTACCTGACTTTAAATCTTCTTCAATTATATTCCTAATAAAATTTGATGAGCTGTTGTTATCTTCCATACGTACCCTTCCTTTTCTAAAACTTATTGATATTTTACAAAAATTTCTATTCTTATCGAATTTTCCATTTTATATACATTTAAAATTTTATAATACTTTACTTGATATTACCATACATCTCATGTATATTCAATAATAAGCCTTTATTTATCCCGCATTGCAACTTGTTGTGTTATATTTTATGCAATTATTATACAAGATATCATATAATCTGAGAAATTTAGTCCACCATACATGGTGCACTAAAAGAGGAGCCGCTCATAATTAGCAGCAGCTCCTCTTTATACACAACGACTTTATACTAAAGAACACCTTTGAAATCCTTTTTTTACTCGACTTAAAGATCATATACTTTTTTTATCTTTGATGCAATTGCCTCAAGTGGATCAGCAACTTTAATATCCACGCTGCTCCTTATTTCTTCTGCAATCTTTATATTAGACATTCCCGTACAGCATATCATTATACAATCACTGCCGCATCTATAAGCTTTTTTTGCAGAATCTACCACAGATTTTCTTCCTCTTTTAGAATTTAAATCTAAAGTGCTGTTTATATTCTCAGGATTATAATAATCAAAAAGATTATTTCCAAGTAATTCTTTAAGATGTTCAGTAGCTTCCGCAGTTATTCCAATTGCAATTATCTTTTTCCCAAGTTTAAGTGCTTTTTCTGAACACTCCCGGCCTGCACTTATTACAGGTATTTTAACTTCTTTCTCAACTTCTTTTAATCCCGGATCGGCACAGCAGCTGATAACTATTCCGTCCGAATTTTCCTTCTCCATCTGCTTTGCAAGTTCTACTATTTTAGGAACAGCTGTATTTAAAGTTTCATCATCATGTATTCCAAACGGTTGATCTTCTATACATCTGCTCACAAATTCAATGTTTTCTCTAAATTTGCCATCTTCATCTATAATTCTAGCATGATTTTCAAGATCATATTTATTCTCCAAGGTAAGTACTCTTATTATACCTATTTTAATTTTACCATCCACAGTCTAAGTCCTCCCTTATATTAAAATCAGATTACAAATTTTCCTTTACTTATTATCAAATTGTCATCCAAATAGAGATCGGGATTCAAAATTACACCATCTATATGACAATCTGCTTTTACAGTACCTCCAAAAGAACTATTGGTTCCAAAGGCAATGTGAACTGTGCCGTATACTTTTTCATCTTCAAGTATTATTCCAGTTACCTTAGCCATTGGGTTTGTACCTATTCCAAGCTCACCTACATTTAAATTTTTTTCATTGTCAAACAAGAATTCGAACTTACCCGAGTCCTTTCCTTTCATTTTTTCAAGCTTTCCATTACTTATTTTCAAGTAAAGCGGCTCCGATAGTTTTCCAGCTCCAACCATACTCCCATCAATGACAATTTCACCTTCTGCAGTTCCTTCTACTGGAGCTATATAGGCCTCTCCAGAAGGAAGATTTCCAGACATTCCACTCTTTCTATAAACCCCCGTACTAGGTATTCCATCTCTATTTTCGAGGCTCATGGTAAGAGTACAGCCGTCTTTACATATCCTGGCAGTTTTTGCTTTTGTCAATAATTTTGTTATTTTTAACGTAAGTTTTTCCACTTCAGTATAATCTGCCATTATAGGACCTTGTGAAAACATTCTTTCACTTATTCCAGGCATGGTGGCAACCCTTGCACCATTTTTAACTGCATTTATCTTTGCATTTGTATGAGTCAGAGATTTATCCGTAACACATATTACCACATCGGAATTTCTCATGGCTTCTGCAATATTTCTAGGCGGCTCCTCTCCACTTACATCTCTTTCCTTCATAATTGCCAGCACTGCTTCTGCTCCTATATTTTTTGCTTCTTCATAGAGAGCCTTACCTATATTTAGTTCAATTTCATCTGTTACAATGAGAACATCTTCATCTCTTTTAATTCCAAGGCAATTATCAAGAACTATTTTACTACCTTTTTTTAAATTCAAAATACCATCCTCCCACAATCAATCAAACATTTCCGCTACAATTCTGCCAACCAAAGTTCTGGGCAATATAACAGGTTTTCCTGTTATCTCCCTCACCATAACTTTCATTTTCATGTTATATCCTATACAATCCATGACAATTATATCCACATCCTTTTCCTTCATGGAAAATGCAGCTTCTCTAATTTTATCAATGTCACTATAGGGTGATGCGGACACCACCTCGATATGTTTTCCGATTTCCGACCACTTTTCATAACACTGCTTTATTTGATCCTTAACTGGAGTAAAAACACCTATCTTATTATTTGAAATCTTAGGTACCACAGAATGCAGTATTTTCTGGGGGTATATAAGAAGCTTGCTGGATTTGAATACATCAGGGAAGCATCCCGTACATATAAACACAATAATTTCTGCTCCGTTGTCTTCTAGTTCATATATGCATTTCTGTAATCTCTTCAATATATTTCTCTCCGCAAATTTTACGGAACTGCCATCTCTAAGTCTGGACACAAGTATATAATCGTCTTTTTCTATAATAAATCTGTCTATTTCATCCTTGGTAAGTCCGTCAAGGGCTCCAGCTTCCAGTATCTCTATGTTATTCCCGACTACAGCCTTTATCTCCGGAATAACATCGTTCCTGGGGGATTGTCCTATAGTTATAGCACCTATTTTCTTTTTCAAAACAATGCACTCCTTCCCTATTTTCCCAAAGTTTGAAAATGTTTCATAAATCCATATTTACTTTCCATAATGTTTAATTCACTTTCATCAAAAAAGCTGCACTGTCCCTTGCCATAAGCTTTGGCAACTTCAATTACAAACCTGGCTGTTTCTTCTACATCACCAAAATGAATTGCTCCAGTTGCACACCCAGGTACAGATGACTCCGTGGTTATTGCAACACCAACTACAGGTGCACTTGTTGCAGTGGCAGGCTGAAGTATGCTGTTCATATGGTAAAGTCCATTTCCATAGGGTGTAATATCCTGCAGTGACAATGCAAAAACATAGGGAAGCCTTCCTGTAGTGATCTGCATTATATTTAAAATATCACTGCTCACCTTCAATATATAGCCATCCTTCACAGTAGGCGAAACGGCAAAACCCCTTGTATTTATTATACTGTTTCCCTTGGTCGTATCTACAGATAATATTGCATCCATTTCGTCATCAACTTCCATTTTATTAATTACAGACATCTCCACAGGGGAATCCATGAATGGCACCGGTTCATGCGGCTGTGTAGGGGCATCAGGACAAATATGAGTACATAAAATCACATCACCATCAAGATAATCACCTTTATTTTGCATATCCAAAATTCTGGCAGCTGCCGCCATAGCAGTCACAGCACCATCTGCATCTGAAACCATTCCAGTAATTTCAGGCCTTGCCCCTATTCCTCCCAGTCTTCCAAGTATGCCTATTGTAGGGGCATCCTTTCCTTTTGATTTTCCCTTTAATCCAGGGATTTTTACCTTGACAAAATCAGTTGAGCCTTTGTTTCCCTTTACTTTTTTAACCTGTATATCTTTTCCTCCATATGATTCCAGGTATTCTTTCACCATATTTCCACTGGCATCAGCTCTGTCTATAATGTCATTTATTTCTATAATTTGTTTTAATACCATTGATTTCATCCTTCTTTACATATATATTTAAATAATTATAAAATTTTTTTATTTACAATTTCCCCAGCCTGGGTAATTAAATTTACATCTCTCATTCCGCTTCCAAGCCTCAGATTTTCCCTGGAAGTTTTCAATATCTTGACATTTTGATCTTTTTTTATTTCCGCACTCGTCACTGGCAAACCCGTATTACTGTCAAAAGTCATTATCAGATCGGGAAAAGACGCCAGCCTCTCTCCATTTTTCTCAAGAGTCATGTATTCATTCCAAAATGTTATTTCAAAACTTCCTACTCGCACCTTGCCTGTATCAAATCCACCGCTTGTTTTCAAATCTATTCTGTCAACTCTGCCATCTGCAATTATCTCACCATTTAAATACTCTGCCGTTTTTTCAGGTGCAGTACATGGATTTTTTCCTAAAGCTTTCAAAAACACTTTTCCAAGTTCAATCGCATGTTTCACACCATGCAAAGCAGCATTTTTCTTTACATACTTCACAGTAACGGGATTCCTTACAACTGCAACAAGTCCACCTGCACATACAGAGGCTTTCCTTACCATATTGGAAGTGTTTTCTATAGAACCCTTAACAAATATCTCAATATGTTTGTTTATTTCAGGATTACCGCCAACTGCTGTCTGGCAGGAAACATAATCCTTAATATTGTTGAGTCCCATACTTCCCATGACACCTGTAGGATGGGCTCTCCCATTACAAGGAGCATCTACAAGCGGCAGATCCAATGCTGCAGACTGTATCCATCCGTTTATGGAGGAACCTGCGCCATTTTCATTTGTTATTATTCCTCCTATTTTCTTATCCACATTCCGTTTAAATATTTTTATAGCGTCTATGGCATCTTCCGGTGACATACGCTGTAAATTAGCTGCAGGAGCCCCTACTGCAGAACATGTAATTATAAGCCTGTCTTCCGGAATATCATCTATATCAAGCATTTGAATGTTTCCATATCCAAGAGCTGCTTTTCCAAGCTCCATTCCAACCTTCCGGGAGCCGCCGCCGCCACCTCCAAGTATATTCCCGCCGAAAACGGCATAATTTAAAACTTCATTATCAATTTTTATTTTCCCCATAAAAATTCTCCTTTTAAAAAAATTAAAAATTTTCATTTCCTCAGTTTAACAATAGGACTAAAGAAACTAAACAAAGCATCTCCTGCTATTACGCCCCCTGCAAAGATACTGAGAGGTGTCTCCGATTCTTTTCCCTTTAGTTTTATAAATATCACCCTTATCAATATACCAACAAGCACGGCCCAACAGGCGTTCTTAGATGTTATAAGAAGCCCTGTAGCAAACAAAACACCAAGCTGTCTGCTGGATCCACCTATAAATTGAAGTATTATCCCAGGAATCATCCAGATAAGAAGTTGTTTTGCGACCTCAGCTGACGCACCAGCCTTAATTGTGGATATATACACCTTATCTATTGGAGGCACAAGATCCTTGGAAAAAAAACTGTTATGAGCCAGGAATACAATTATCATAGCTATTACAAATGCTACAATAGCAGCCATATACTGATGCTTTCTTCCCAGCAGCTCAAATTTTGAATTATTTCCATTTCCACGGAGTACATAGCCGGACTTTAAATCATATCCCATATCTGCAAAAGCAGGCCCCGTTGCAGCACTAAATCCAGCAAGCAGTGCCAGACCTATGGGCGGAAATCCTATAAGCATGCCGATTATAAGTGTAATAAATGCTATGGCAAATGCAGGAAACCACCCTGAATGCATTGCTGCAATTCCTACTAAAAGTTCGTGAACAAAAGCAGCTGCAGCAGCATAAATCACAAATCCTATTATCATTTTTGTAGTCATTTTAGAAGCAAGTCCACAAGTTATAGCAATTCCAGAAGCAATCAATGCATAGGCTATATACCCAAACAGTAAAGACTTTTTAACTCTTGAAGCCGAACGAGTATAGCTTACATTTTCTGATTTATTCTTCACTTCTTTCTGTTTAACAAATATAATCTTGAAAATTTGGCATATGGCTATAAATCCTGCACCTATCATAATTCCATGTGGTATGTAAAGCGCATTTACATCTATATTAAATAAGGGCTTGGAATACTGATTTATTAGAAGACCTATTCCAAACATAGATAATGCCCATATATTTCCTATAAATGATATACCAAAAGCCGACATCGGTATGTGCAGGAAAGATCCAATTACCCCAACTATAGTTCCAATACCAAGTATGCCTGCTCTTTTACCACCTTTGTCACCTGCAAGTATAGATTCTGCAGTGGCAACTCCCGGCGGCCATGCACCTGACGCTGGAAACACTTCAGAATCAAATACATTATACAAAATGGCAGAATCCACAATCATGGCAAAACTAACACCTATCAGAAGTGGAATTACAAGATCACTTCTTCCAATCAGAAACGGAATGCCTATAGGTATCATCAAGCTATTAGCAGCCCCAAATGTAGCTGATGATATCGATGTCTGTACAATATTTTGTCTGTGTATTGATCTAAATTTTCTAAGTACATTTAAAGGAATTCTTGCTATAAGCATGGCAATAAGTGCACCTATTATAGAAGTATTTGGTGTTACTCCAAGTGTAGTTACCAGCTGCATTCCTATCACTGCACCAAGTACGGCACAAAGTATATTTACTACAAATGCAACAGGTTCAAATACAGATGGATGATTCTCTAAATTATTTGTCATGTAGTCTTTCCCCTTTCCTCTTTATCTATGAACAATATATTAGAATTATAATCATTTTTCAGAAAATATAACATACTGTAATTTCATAAAATAAAATCCACATATTTACGCATTGTCATAAATATATGGATTTTATTAATATGTTTTGATTTTTTATTTTATATATTTATTAATTTAAAAATTTTAGTCTTTTATCATGCGATAGAGCTTAATTCCAATTTGAAGTGCAAATATTCCCTCTGAACTGTGAAGTGAATATCCGGTTAAATCTTCTATCTTATTCAATCTATATCTTAAAGTTTCAGGATGTATATGTAATTTATTAGCCACCAGCTTTTTTTTCATGTTGTATTTAAAAAAGCATTCCAATGTTCTAAGTAGTTCACTTTTATTTTTACTGTCATATTCCTTAATTCCACCTAGTGTTTTACTACAGTATTCAAAAGTTTGCATATTCTCTTTTAATGGATAAAGTAATTTTATTGTATCCAAAGAGTCATAATATAGTACTATATTCTTTTTGGTATTAAACAACGATGCTATATAGCATTCATTGTACATCTTCGGTATATCTACTATATCGTCATACGATCTTGATACTGAGAAAAACACTCTCATACTATTATTATAATTATTTATGTAGTTGTTTATTTTTTTTACTACATAATCCAGAGATACAACATCCTCCAGACAAAAAAACAAAATTATCCTGCTATTTTCTTCCGTAATAAAAAAACCATGACCATTAAAAATCCTTGCAATCAAATTACATATTTCTTCATTTAATTGATTGCCTAAGATTTTTGAATCGTTTTTTAAACCACGATTTACATTTATACAAATTCCAATAAATCTACTCTTATCATTCCATCCATAGTCATTTTTTATATTAGAATAAAATTTATCTGGTAAATTTCTGCTGTTTAAAATCATATTTGTTATCATCATATTTACATTAACTATATTCAAGGGCTTGTTCTTTTCCTTTGCCAGTTTCAATTCAAGCATTCTTTTCCCATTTTCAATTACATCCATATAAATACTATTTTTAGATAATCTATTAATAACATACATATACCCTAAAAGTTTATTATTATAAGACAATCTATATATATAGACATCATAACCATAGCATTTTATTTTAGCATGGTCATGCATTTTATTTGCAGCAAATTCTTTTACTTTACTTTTGACCATGTCATTGACCGTATCGAAAAGTTTTTCAACTATATTTTTGTATACTAAATTAAAAACAGAATCCAAAATTATTATACTTAAACCAGTAAGTTCCGATAATGCTTTAATCGTATCTTCAGCATTTTTATCTTCTAACATAAGTCTAAGCAATCTATCATGCATTTTTTTTGATTCATATATATGCTTGTTTTTTTTATATAAAAGTGAATTATAGAAACTGCTTAAAGCTTTAGTATATATAAAATTACAAGGTAATACTATAAGTGGAATATTGTATTCATTTGATTGATCTATCATCTTTTGCGGTATAACATCTATATATCTTTTCTCCTTAATTGCAAGTGCAGCAGCCCCTTTTTTATATGCCCTGTATACAGCATTGTCCAATTCATCTTTTTTATCTTTAAATGCATATCCAGCACTCAGTAAAAATTCATCACCTTCCAGCCATTCTATTCCATCTGGAGTCTCAATTATCGTTATATTCCTGCACTCATTGTCAAGTCCATTTTTTCCAGCTATAACTCTGCCGGATTCAAAGGCAGGTATACTTAAAACTTCTCTTACAAGTAAACTGTTTTTTAAATCTAATTTATTAGAGTTCTTTGAATTTATGTCCATTTTTTCTCACCTCTTCACAACAGATCTCCCACTTTTCATCTAATGTTTAACTTTTTTTATACTTGGATTTATCTAAGTATTATACAACACAAAGCACAAAAACACATCATTTTATAAATAATATTTCATTTCTTCAGTATAAACGCATGAAAAGTAATATTTTTTTCCAACATCAAGTGAAATACTAACCATATTATTCGTATTAATTAGTGAGATAATAAGACGGAAGGAGTTAAAGATGAAAATCAATGATAAAAACTTTTTATTAGAACTTAAGAAAAAAAATCCTGCAGCCCTGGAATACATAATTAATACTTACTGCAATTTAGTTTTTAAAATTGTACTAGATGTACTTGGAAATGATAATTATGAAAATGCAAAAGAATGTATTAATGATATATATCTTTTAATATGGAATAAAAGCCACTTATATAATTCTAAAAAATCTTCATTTAAAAATTGGCTTTTAGCTGTAAGTAAATATAAGGCTATAGATTATAAAAGAACCTTATATAAGCAGAATAACCTTCAAATAGAAGAACAAACCTTAATCTCCAAGACTGATATTGAAAGCGAGTATATATCAAAGGAAAAAAAAGAAGAATTAATAAAGCTTTTACAATATGAGCATAAATTGGACAGAGAACTATTTATACGAAAATATATTTTAGATCAAGATATGGAAAGTCTATGTAAAAATTTTAATTTATCAAAAGGTGCTGTTTACAATAGATTATGGCGCACTAAAAACTCACTCATAAAAAAATTAAATATTTCAGGTGAAATGGAGGTATCAAAATGAAATTAAATTTAAATAAAGATGATGTATTAATGCTTTTAAATGATGTTAATATAAGGGAAAATGAATTTAGCAATATAGAACTTAATAAAATTGAAAAGAAAAGAATCTGCAAAAATATTATTGACAAAGTAAATCCTAAAGAATCCAAAGTTAAAAGAAATTTTGTTGCGGCAGCTATTATCCTCTTGATAGCTAGTCCTATAATTATATCCCAGAAAGATGTCTTAGCTAACATGATAGAAAAATTCACTGTTATATCCGGCATTGGAGAAGTAAAGATCTCTTCAGATACCCCGAAAATTCTTAAAAACAGTCTTAAACAGGGTAATATAACTTTAGCTAATATGTATGTAGACAAAAACAAAATCGTAGTTACTTTAACCATTGAACCAGAAGAACTTAAACCCTCTTATTACATTATTAGAGACAAACAGGGCAATTCCTATGAACTTCACAGGAGTGATAATCTTGCCATGATGCCAGATAATCATATAGGCTCATATAGGCTAGAGTACAATGGCAAAGTAAAAAACTCCAATAATTATACTTTAAGTATTCTAGATAATGATAGGAAATTTACTAAAGCAGCTTTCAAGCTAAAAAATTCTGATTTTAAAGAAGCTCCTGAATCAAAAATCTTATATACTGCAACTAATGGAATAACTACATTAAATGTGACTTCATTAAAAAAGGAGGGAAATATTTTAAAAGTAGATTACTATTTTACAGATACCTTACCAGATTTTAAATCTAAAAGAATAGATAAAGTTAATTGTGGAACCTTTGAAGAAGGCAAGCAATGGGGATTCAAGGAACCAACTAGTACAAAATTAATAAATAATAATTCCATACAGGATTCCCTCATTATAATTTCTGATGAATATAATAACGCAGTATACGGACATAACAATACCAACTATTTAGACCAGGGAAATGAATCTTTATTTGATTTGAGCAAGCTTACCGGTAAAAAGCTAAAATTAACTGTTCCAAAGGTAGTATATCATGTTCAAAATGATTACATGGGTAAAAATAATGATTTTAAGATAGACTTGGATGTTCCCAAATCAGGAAAAAGCATTTTAAATAAAACTGGTGAATATAAGGGAATCAAGTATAAAATCGTCAGTATTGAACGCCTATCAGATAACACTGTAGAACTAATTTACAGTTATATAAATGACAGCAGTTCAAAATTGCAAACTTGGGATATGTACTTGGGAAGTGTTACCATAGGACAAAATGGAAACAATCACTGTAGATCACATAATAGTACAATTAAACATATTCTTCAAAAGGAAAAAGATATAGGCGATAATTTACAATTAAATGAAATCAACGGATCTTTTTCTTCAATTGGTCCTTTTGAAATAAATCTGCCGTCAACAATTAAATAATTTTCTATTTTATTTCTATATGACATTCATCCAGAAAATGCCTATATAAAAAAGTAACGTTAATTAAAAATAGCAGCCGTATCCAGATTTGATTTGCAAAAATCTCGATACGGCCTAACTTTGTCTATGGCACATAGACTACGTTATCCATAGCAAATATTTTGTCACAGTAGCATGCAGCTATATATTTAAATCATGTATATGTGAAAATACCGTCATATCTTGGACTTTTAATATATCCATAACTTGAAATTGATATCCAAATACAATCATAAAATAGGGTATTGCACCTTACCTTACGTAATGTGGTACAATAGTTTAAGTAGAGGTGATTTACTGTGTCTGTTCCAAAATCTGACTTAGTTAGTATAGGTCAATTTGCCAAAAAATCTGGTGTCACTTTGAGAACTTTAAGATATTATGATAAAATTGGCCTTTTAAAACCATGTTCTTATAATGAATATGGACATAGATTGTACAGTTTTGAGGATTTTAGCAAACTGCAAAAGATAATGACTCTTAAGTTTATAGGGCTTTCTCTCGAAGATATTTCCAGGATAATGAATTACGATATAAATCACAACGATTTAAAAAAATCTTTGGAAATACAAAAAGAGATAATGAAAGAAAAAATATATCACATTAAGACTGTAATAAAATCCATAGACGAGGCTGTCTGTATGCTGGACCAAAATAAAGAATTGAATTGGAATAAATTCATAAACATAATAAATGTAATAAATATAGATCAAAAATGGATAGAACAATATGAAAATGCCTCCAATTTAAATGCCAGAATTAGAATACATGAACTTTTCAGCACTAACAAACAGGGTTGGATGAACTGGTTTTTCGAACAATTAAATCTACCGGATAAAGCCACTGTATTGGAACTTGGCTGTGGCAACGGCGAATTATGGGCAAAAAATTTGTGTAAAATTCCAAAAGCATGGGATATAACTCTCACTGATTTTTCTGCGGGTATGCTGGAAGATGCAAAAAAAAATTTGAATTCAAAGAGATTTAAATTTAAATTAGTAGATGCACAGGACATCCCCTATAGTAAAAACAGTTTTGACGTAGTAATCGCCAACCATATGCTTTACCACGTAACCGATATAGGCAAGGCTTTTTCAGAGATTTACAGGGTTTTAAAACCCAATGGATATTTTTATGCCTCTACAGTTGGTAAAAATCATATGAAAGAAATGAGGGATATTGTCAAAAGATTTAATTCACAGGAAATAACTACAGACAGTTGGAATCTTACAGAAAAATTTCAACTTGAAAATGGTCTTGCAGAAGTTTCAAAATGGTTTAAAAATGTAACTTTAAAAAGATACAAGGACAACCTGAAGGTAACTTCCTCCGGCCCTCTTGCAGATTATATATTTTCAATGCCAGGTAATACAAAAAATATACTTGATGAAACCGAACTCCACAATCTCAAAAACTTTTTACAGTCTGAGATAGACAAAAATGGATATATTTATATAACAAAGGACACTGGTTTTTTTCAAGGTATTAAATCAAGTGAGCCTTAAATTCATGTGGAGTTCACCCACTACGTGTTAGCAATGTTAACTATCAGACTAAAAATTAAAAGTAGAAAGGACTTGATATTTATGAATAAAAAAATTCCCTTTTCTCCTCCAGATATTACACAAGCTGAAATAGACGCAGTAGTAGATGTTTTAAAATCCGGATGGATAACTACGGGACCTAAAACTGCTGAATTTGAAAAAAAGATATCTGAATACTGTGGTTCAAATCATGCTCTCGCACTGGCAAATGCCACTGCAGGCCTTGAAATTCTACTCAAGGTATTTGATATAAAAAAAGGTGATGACGTAATAACCACTCCCTATACTTATACTTCAACCGCCAGTGCAGCTATTCACTGCGGGATACTTCCCACCTTTGTAGATGTAAAAAAAGACGATTTTTTAATTGACCCTGAAAAATTGTATGACGCTATAAAACCAAATACAAAGGCCATATATTCTGTAGACTTTGCAGGAGTACCAGTGGATTATGATGCCATAAAACAGGTTTTAAAGGATAAGGGACGTGAAGATATACTCCTGGTATCCGATTCTGCTCATGCTTTTGGTGCATCCTACAAAGGGAAAAAAGTTGGAGACCAGGTAGATGCCCATGTTTTTTCCTTTCATGCAGTAAAAAACCTTACCACTGCCGAAGGTGGAGCAGTAACTTTTAATGACAATCATCTGTTTGGCAAAAAAGATCTTCTCAGGGAACTTAAACTGATGTCTTTAAACGGTCAATCCAAGGACGCTCTTTCAAAGACCAAAGCAGGAGCATGGCAATATGATGTGTTGTTTGTCGGATCAAAATGCAATATGGCTGATATAAACGCTTCAATAGGTCTCGTTCAGCTTTCCAGATACGAAAATATTTTAAAAAAGCGTAAAAACATATTCGATATTTATACCAATGCATTGAAAGATAAAGATTGGGCAATCATTCCTTTTGAAAAAAATGATGATAAGGTTACATCCTATCATCTATATCCACTTAGACTGAGAGATTTTACTGAAGAAAATAGAAATAGTGTAATACAGATTCTTGCAGAAAAAGGCATTGCTACAAATGTACATTTTACACCTCTGCCAATGTTCACAGCTTATAGAAATCTTGGATATTCTATAGACAATTATCCAAATACCTATTCACAATATGCAAATGAAATAACTCTTCCCCTCTATTCAACACTTTTACCAGAAGATGCTGAATATGTAGCACAGGAACTCATTAAAGTAGTAGAGAAAGTGAGGTAAATATATATGGAAGTTAAATTTTTTACACCTACAAGAGAATATACTGAAAAAAAGGATGAATTCAACAGAGCAATACATTCTGTATTAAACAGCGGAAATTTCATAATGGGCAGAGAAGTTACTGATTTTGAAGATGCCATAAAAAAATACACCGGTGCTAAATATGCAGTTTCCGTAGCTTCAGGAACGGATGCATTGGTTATATCTTCAGACATACTGGGATTCAAAAATGGAAAGGAAGTAATAACTTCTCCCTTTACTTTTCTTGCTTCTACTTCCTGTATAGCTAAAGGCGGTGCAAAACCTGTCTTTGTAGATATAGATGAAGACACATTTAATATAGATGCCAATAAAATTGAAGAAAAAATAAGCCCCAACACTGTGGGTATACTTCCCATACATCTATTTTCTCAGATGTCGGATATGGATAAGGTAACCGATCTGGCTTCTAAGAACAATTTAGTCGTACTTGAAGATGCTGCAGAAGCCTTTGGTATGAAATGGAAGGGCAAGAACAATGATGTATATAGACATTCGGGTACCATAGGTGACATGGGTATATTTTCTTTTTTCCCAACTAAAACTTTAGGTGGATACGGTGATGGAGGAATGATAGTTACAAATGACGCCAAACTGGCTGAAATGGCAAAGATGTTCCGGGTTCATGGAGCTTCCAAGAAATATCACTATGACTATTTGGGTTATAATTCAAGACTTGATACAATACAGGCCGCTGTACTGTCAGTTAAATTAAAATATGTAGATGAAGCTATTGAAAAAAGGGAAAAAGTCTCAACTTGGTATAAAGAGAGACTTGATAACTGTGACTATATAAAAATACCTAGTGTAAAAGGAGAACAAAGACCCGTATATTATGTATTTAACATATTGGCACAAAGTCGTGATAAACTGGCTGCATATTTAAAACAAAATAATATAGGCACGAGCATATATTATCCAATCCCACTTCACCTTCAAAAATGCTTTAATTATTTAAAATATAAAGAAGGTGATTTTCCGGTAGCTGAAAAAGTATCAAAGGAAATACTGGCACTTCCAATATATCCTGAGATAACAGAAAATGAAGTGGACTTTGTATGCTCTACCATAAAGAGATTTTATAAAAAATAGGCCATTATTTACTGGGACTTCCCATTTCTGATTTCTCTGAAATGGGAAGTCCAAAATATATAAATAATTTATATTATATATTTTTTTGTAAAATCCACTATGTTGTCTGCCAGCTGCTTAAAATAGGCCACACTTGAATAGCAGTGATCAGCTCCGGAAACAAACTTTAAAAAAGCTTTATCTTCCAGCATTTCTTTAATCCGCTTGGAATAAAGAGGCGGCACTGATTGATCCTCCGTTCCCTGAACTATTAGTACCTTTCCCATTATTCCTTTCAAATAATCAAAAAAATTATAGTTAAATGCATCTTCTACAGCACTCTTATAAAGCCGGTTATTTTCAAATTCTATATATCCAGTGTGCAGAAATTTTTCCAGTTTGCTCCCTCTCACTTCATTTATAAATACATCATACATATTGAATGCAGGACTTATAAGAACAGTATTTTTAATTAAATTTGAATAATTACAGGCAATTACTGCTGCAACTGCACCGCCCATACTGAATCCCAAGATATTTATTTTATTTTTGTCTACATAATAAATTGAATTTACATAATCAATAACTGAACTGCAGTCTTCAATCTCTCCAGATATCGTCAAATCCAAAAAATCACCATCACTCTCACCACTACCGGCAAAATCAAATCTTACAGAAACTACTCCCATACTTTCTAAAATCCTGGCTATTTTCACAAACATAAAATCATGGCCCAGCTTGTTCCCCATAAATCCATGGCAGAAAATTATGCACGGCATTTTATACTCTATTTCAGGTCTATTTATAATCCCCCTCAGGACTTTCCCGGCCTTGTTCTTTACTTCAAAATTTTCAACCACATTATCAATCCCCCTAAAAATAGAATATTAGAGTGTTATATATATTTTATCGGAAAGAGTAAGTCCTTTTGGATCCCATTCTCTTTTTGGGCATTTAAATATCTTATAGGGTCTATTCAAACTCTTTATGAATCCATAAAATTCTGCATCCAACCAAGGAGGTGTCCAGCTTCCCGATCTGCATATGTGAATATAGTCCACAGCTATTTTGTCCTTAAAGTCCTCCGTTTCATGATAACTTACATGAAATTTTTCGTTTATTTCCTTAAATTCCTTCTTGCTCTCGTAGGTATATGGACTGTAAATTATGCTTACCTTCTGAACTATTTTATTTTTTAATAATTTTCCGAGCCAATTACCGCAATTCAGTTCAAAATTAAGGGACTTCAGTCCTCCATATCCTAGATCTGAATGAGCATCAAAATTTATCACTTTATCACATTTGTTGTCTTTTGCTATATAATAGGAAATTTTATGGGAATCAGATACATACATCTTCATCTCCTTTTTTATAATAAAGTATCTCTTGATTCTATTCCAAAATCCTATGAGTTCTCTACCCGTTCTAACTGATTTTTCTACATTTTCTCCATTTTTCATATCTTCAAAATATCTCTTATACCATATATTAATATTATTTCTTCTGTTTTCAATATAGGAACCACACCATTTCCTCTTTATAGGAATGAAATAATCCCAATCAATACTCAGAAGATTCTTCCCCATAATACAGGTTCCCCCTTTTATTCAGTTCACAATTCACAGTTCACAATGCACAATTAATGAGGATTTTCGGATAAGTTCGAAAACCAACAAGATTTGATATTGAACTCTGACATTTGAATAACTAGCCCTTTTTTATGTTTTGTAATTTTATGCTCTCCAATTTTTTATTATCAAGCTTTATCTTTATTCTATCCAAGAATGCGGAATTTTTAAATATCTTTTTGAATAAAAAATATCCCAAAATCATAACTGCCAGTTCTCCCACCGCCTGGGTAAAAAATGTATAGAAAAAAGGCACCTTGTACAATACATGAAGTTCCTCCGCTATAGCCGCACTTCCTAAAACAGGCCATATAATCGAAACCGCCATATTCCTGGTTTTCCACATAGCATAGGTGGCAACAAAAGTTGCAAAGCTGCCCACGAAAACGTCCACTATACTGAAGCTGTAAAAATTCGATATTGCACATCCTAAAGTAAGAGACATTATATAAAAAGGATCTATAAAGGCAAGAAAGTTAAGCACTTCACTGATTCTAAACCCTATGGGACCCCAATAGGAAAGCTGCCCCAATGCAATAGTTGCCACTATATATATTGCAGCCACTACAGCCAATTTTACCAGTTTACCAGTTCTACTCATTTATCTTACCTCCAACTCCGTCCAGATCTGCATTACATCTGGCATCTATATCATCCAGCACCTCTACTCTACTATAATAGGTTGTCTGTAAGGTTCTGAACAGTTCACTGTTATAAAATTCATCTACAAGCTTATTGTCTCTCTTTACCTCAGTGCTGTTTTCACAAAATACATTCACCGTTACCCTTTCAAAGTATTCAAGTGCAAGCTTTACATCTTTTTTAAGAGCTTCAAGTGTCTGTCCCCTCATTCCAAAGAGAAGATTCACCCAGTCAAAATTTTTGAAATCACATGCTTTTCTCGGTCCAATTCCCTTGTGGAGTACATTTTCCCTGTAATCCACATCAAAGGTCTCCGCACCTACTATGAACTTCAGCTCAACAGGAGAAAACCGTTCTTTAAAAAGCTCTATATTCTCCTCATATTTCACATGTCCCTCAAAAATAACCTGTTTTATGTTCTTCTCCCTGCACAACCTGATGAGCTCAAACACAGTACAGACATCCAGTTCACTCGTACTTCCGGAATTAATTACCTGAAGTACTCCATATTTTCCCGTAACTCTCCTGAGCACTTCAGAATTCAGCTTATAATTTCTAAAGGCACTGCTGTCCTGATCCAGATGGTAATCGCAGAAAATACACTTTCCCCAAAAACACCCGCTTCCCCTTAAAAGCACAATTTCCCTGGGAAGCCTCTCAGTAATTTGTCCATATCTTTTCAATTTCGGTAAAGCACTCATATTATCTCTCCTAGCCTGTTTAAAAATTTAAAAGTATAAGAAACGTTAAATGCCACCCTCACACAATCTATATCTAAAATAACAGAGACAATATAAAAAGGTGAAGAAATTTCCCCACCTTATATATCACAAATAGACTATTGTAATTGAACTGTCAATAGCATCAATCCATAGTTTTGTTTATAGACAGGATGGTTTCGAACTGTCTTCTATGTACTTTTATGTATTATTATATATTATAAAGTCCACAAAATCAAGGTTTCTTGAGGATTATCGTTTTTTCATTTATTATTAAATACTATGAAATGTTATTAAAAATTGTATTTTATGTTTGCAAATATGTTTGCAAATTATACTTTAAATTGAAACATATATGCAAGTTTATACAATAATATGTTATAAAAATAAAAACTCCAACTTAAATTTAGGTTGGAGCTTTTATCATATAATATTAATCTATCTTATCTTTATAATCATCATTTCCATCTCTGTATTAACGTCAAGTCCTCCTGTATTTATAATTTTTTTATCCAGATCATTGCAAATCTCCAAATTATAAGCAAGATCTTGAATTTGATATTTCTTTGCAATACTACAGAGTCTCTTACAAAAATATTGGTTCAACTTGTACTCTTTTGCTATATCACTATAATTTTTATTAGCCATCATCCCTGATTTACAGTATATTAGCCTGTTATATTGTTTCTCAATACTTCTTATAATCTGAACAGGCTGCAACCCGCTATCGAGTAAAACATTTATAATGCGCAGTTCATCAATTTTTCTGTTTTCCGATACGGCATTTAAAAGATCCAGAATATCATCATCATCCAGTGAACAAAAAACATCTTTCACTTTTTCTATAGATATAGTATCCATAAACTTAAGCTTATCCAGATCATTGATAAACATATCCAGATTTGAACTGCTATTTATCATGAAGTCAATTATCTTATTATTTATATTCAATTTATTGTCCTTACAAAACGATTTTAATATTTTCTTCTTTTCCAGAGTATCATCTGAATCCATGATAAGTTCCATACCCTGTTTCTGCAGTTCCTTCATCCTTCTGCTGATTTTTTCTCTTTTGTCCCTCTTGTAGACATACAAAACTAAGATTGTAAAATTAGGAAGGCTCTTGACATATTTCTTTAAACATTTAAATATACCCAGCTTGTCTTTGTAATCATCATAGAGGAAATCCGCTTTTATAACGATTACCCTTTTTTTGCCCATCAAAGGCAGTGTCTCGCACTTTGATATTATTTCTTCAGGTTTTACCAAGGATTTAATATCTATTTCTGAAATATTTAGTGGTTCCACTCCCTTTTTGACAGAATTCAACTTCTTTAAAATACTGTATTCGGATTTTGAATACAGTATAATTTTGTTGTCCATTAACATTTCCCTCCATTGTCACATATAATAATCTTTAAATCGCTTATTCCTGAAAACTGTTTATATCCTTTTTCGAGCCATGTATATCCTTCTTCAAGTATGTTTTTTTCTTTCAAAGTGGCAGGTACAATTTTTATTTCCATAACTTTATTTATAAACATCTTGGACTTTTCAAACGTATCTCCCAATGCCTTATACTGTGGTAACTTCTTGAAATTTTCTACCATCTGTTTTTTCGCAAAAGTAATTTTTTTAACCTTTTCTTCAAAATCCACTTCATTGTAATTAGTATTCTCCACACCTTTATTAGATTTTCCTTCAGCAGGTTTTCCAACAAAACTACCTGCCTTTATAACCGCTAGTTCAAGTGAAGTTCTATCCTTCGAATCTATTTTTTGAAAAAGCTCTATAGTATTAATAACTTCCCCTTTAGTAACTTTCAAATTAGACAGCCTTGTAATATCAGTGTCAGTCATGGGAATAACAGAATTGGCTTCACTGCCCATAACCTTACTCATTAGAATATGCCTGAGAAACCTCATAAAATCTTTGATAAATACATTGAAATCAATACCTTGATTATCTAAATAATTTATCAGCTCAAGACTTGCAGGGATATTTCTTTGAAAAATATACGAAGAAAGCTTGAACATATTTTCATTACCTGAAACACCCAATAACTCGGATACCTCTTTATAAGACACATTATTTAAATCCTTGACCTGATCTAAAATACTTACTGCATCTCTCATTCCTCCGTCAGATACTTTAGAAATCAATACTAAACTTTTATCATCTACCTTTATAGATGACTTTTCCGAAATATATTTAAGCCTTTTATAAATATCTTCTATACTTACCCTTCTAAAATTAAACCTCTGGCATCTCGATAAAATAGTAGCAGGGAGCTTTTGCGGATCTGTAGTTGCCAGTATGAATATTGTATTTTGGGGAGGTTCCTCAAGAGTCTTTAAAAAGGCATTGACAGCCTCCTGTGTTAGCATGTGTACCTCGTCCAGGATAATAACTCTAAATTTTGCTTCCGTAGTTGGATAATTAAGTGAAGATATGATATTTCTCATGTCCTCTATTCTTCTTTTAGAAGCCGCATCCATCTCAATTACATCAATACAGTTTCCATCCTCTATTTTTTTGCACATTTCACATGTACCACAAGGTTCACCATCTTTAGGATTCAAACAATTTACAGCTTTGGCCAGAACTTTGGCTGTAGTAGTTTTTCCCGTACCCCTGGTGCCAGAAAAAAGATATGCATGTGAAACATTCTTTTTTACAACCTGGTTCCTTATTATTTCAGTTATATGCCCCTGTCCTACTATATCACTAAATCTTTTGGGCCTAAATTCATTGTATAACATAATACATTCCACCTTTCCTTTTTTATAAACAAAAAACAGCCAAAATTTTATCAGCTGCTTTTGTTGAATACTTTTATATTTTCTTATTTAGATTTTCGCAAAGTTTATTATATTCCTTTGAAGTAGTTTCTCTCAGTTCTCTAGTTATTGTATAAAGCATATGAGCTCTTAGCCTATCCAATCTATCTGCTGATCTGAATAATTCCAATATATATTTGTCCAGTTCTTGGACACCATCAAGATATCCGTTAATATAGCTACACAATGCTATTTTTGATATGTTTTCTTCATTAGCAGGATATGGTTCCTTTATAATAAGTAAAGAGTTAATATTCATATTTCATTCCACCTTTCTTTATTTTTAGCCTTATATGGCCCAAACAAATTGTTACCTCAAAGGTATTGACCAAATTATTTCTCACTTTTAATATGTGGTAAAAACTAAAGCATAAATTGTTTTTTATAAAAAATAAAGAATTCCGGCAATACAATTAGTACCGCCAGAATTTTTCATTTCAAGTTCAATTTTAGAAAAAGTTTATTAGTCTGTTTATACTGTAGTATACTTATTTGCTGAATCATCTGCATTTTTCTTCTCAATTTTAATTGTAAGATCTGCAGCATCCAAATATTTAAGAAAGTTTCTTAAAGTTGGGGAATTACCATCTTTCTCAATTCTAGATATTACCTGTTGCTTTAACCCTGATCGTTCGGCAATTTTGTTTTGAGATATTCCCATCTCTTTTCTTTTTTGTACTACTTCTTTTATAAGTTTAAACTCCCGATCTGCTTGGATATAGGCATTTTTAAAATCTTTATCCTCTTCCATTCTCTTTTTTATTTCTTCTCTTACATTTACTTTTTTAAATGGCATATTTAACACCTCCTATTACACAAATTTTTTATTGAGATATCTGCCCAGTTCTTTAGCTCTTTTTATTGCTCTATTAAGTTCAACTTTTTCAGCTTTCCCTTTTTGTTTTTTACAGGCATGAAGTATATAAAAATTATCTTTATCAGCTATAACATACATAAATCTATCTTTATAATTAAATTTTATTTCCCAAAGTTTGTTTTTAAGCTGCCGTGTGATTAATAAATTGAGAGCACTTAGTCCTTCATCTTCAAGTAGCTGTTTTATTCTGTATCCTTCTGCACTTTCATCGCAAGGTAAATTATCCAAGTATTCATTTATTAGATCTTTTCCTCCATTTGTTTCATAGTCCCATACATTCATGTTTAGTATTATTCCCTTCTTGTAAGGCATATATACAACAAAAATATTGTATTTTATAATATGATTATACACCATTTTTGTTGTATTTTAAATAATCTTTTACCTTTTATATAGATCTTATAACTGATTTTTAAAATTTCCCATTATTTAAGCTAAGTTATAATGGCTTACATTTTATTTACATTTATCAATCTTACTGGTAATACAATCCCTGTATAATTATCACTGTCTTTCTTCTTTATAACTACTGGAGATACATTGTTTGAAAAGTCAAATTCCAGTTCATCATCTTCCTGGGATAATAACACATCAGAAATATATTTTGAATTGAATGCAATTTTTAGCTCTGAGCCCTGAAAGTCTTTCACTTTAATCTCTTCCTCTACTCTTCCAATGGAAGATTTGGCCAACAAATCAAGATTACCATCTTTTGTAAATGACAATTTTACAAGCTTGTTTTCTCCCGTAAGTATAGCTGCAGCCCTGCTCAAAACAGATGCCAGATCCATTCTGTCTATTGTGCACACAGTATCGCTATTTTCAGGAATTATTTTTTCCCACTTTATATAGCTGCCTTCCAATGGAACACTGCTTATAAAAACTTCATTAAATGCAAATTCAATTATGCCTTTTGAAATTTTTACATTAACATTCTGCTCGTCATTTTCCAGTATCCTCTGAAGTTCTAATGCTGACTTCTGTGGAACTATAAAAGATACATTTTCATCACAATCTACAGGGAGACTACTTACGCACATCCTATATCCATCCAGAGCAACAAGAGTCAATTTCCCATTTTTAACTTCAAAAAATACTCCGGTAAGTACAGGTCTTGTTTCATCATGTGCAACTGCAAAAATGACCTCTTTTAAGGCTTTTTTGAATTCCTCTGATATTACGTTTACCTCTACTTTACTTTTAATTGGCTTTATAACAGGAAAAGCATTTATATCCATAGATACAATATTGGATTGAGACTTTCCTGAAACTATGGACACCGAGTTATCTTTTTCTTCTGATTTTATAAGCAATTCCTGGTTTGGGAGGGCTTTTACATACGATAATAAGAATTTTGAATTTACCAAAATGGCTCCATTTTCAAAATCCATGCATGTAAAAGCTGCTTTAATTGTAGTTATAAGATCTGTACACATAAGCGTTACTTTGCCATCTTTTACTTCTAATAGAACTCCATCCAGATTTTCATTCAAATTTGTCTTTGTACAAGCTCTAACAACCTTTTCCAACGCATCTTGAAAAATTCCTTTTGTCGTCCTAAATAACATAATACATTCCACCTTTCATTTTTTTATAAACAAAAAACAGCCAAAATTTTATCAGCTGCTTTTGTTGAATACTTTTATATTTTCTTATTTAGATTTTCGCAAAGTTTATTATATTCCTTTGAAGTAGTTTCTCTCAGTTCTCTAGTTATTGTATACAGCATATGAGCTCTTAGCCTATCCAATCTATCTGCTGATCTGAATAATTTCAATATATATTTGTCCAGTTCATTGACACCATCAAGGTATCCATCAATATAACTGCACAATACTATTTGAGATATTCTTCCTTCCTTCGTAAGAGATGGCTCTTTTATAAGCAGTAATGAGTTTATATCCACAATACACTCCACCTTTCATTATTTTTTAACCTTGTATAGTCAAAACCAAACGTTACCCATATAAGAGCATTTGCAAATTTCCTTTATATATTTAATATGTGGTAAAAACTAGAGTTTCAACTTATTTGTATAAAAAATTCCGGAGACACACCTAATCATCTCCAGAACTTTTATAATTCAATACACATACTTTCTAACCTACAATATGCTTAAGATAATCATCTATGCCTTTATACGAAGGATTCCACGTACATACTCTTATATCACTGAATCCTTCTGATTTCAGATATTGTATCAGCTTTACCTGATTTTCCATGACTTGTGAATTATCAAACCTATCCATATCATAAGCTACAAAAATCCGTTCTGCTTTCATTTTCTTTAAAATTTCCGCACAACCATTATAAGAGTTTACTCCTGGAACTGCCAGAAATGTTGTATCTGATAGAATTCCAGCTACTGTTGCCTTTAATGCTCCCTCGGTAATAGCCACTTTTTTGCCGGAATGTTTTGAATTCCAATAAACGTGGAAAAAACCTTGAGCAGAACATCCCCTGTCCATGTAGCCTGATGAAAACCATGGATATTTCTTCTTGATTTTTTCGCCGTTTTTTCTTATCTGACATCCCTGTATTCTGCCATACATATCTCTTACAGGTACAAGAAATCCCCCTTCTTTTGGAGTCCAGAATGTCCAATTTTTATATTTGCTCGGATAAAACCCTGGAATTCCTTTAAGGGAAAAACCGCATTTCTGAATTTCTATACATATTTTTCTTTTCAGATATTTACTTTCTGGTAGAGTTGCATACCCATTTTTACGGATATCTTTTTCAGTGAGACCTCTCAAAACAAGGTTTTCCAAATGTTTATCACTTACGTAAAGCAATGATATAAGTTTTCTATAAACCTTATCTCTTGTATCTATATCAGCCATTGGAATTACAGGCTTGTTTAACTTCTTTTCCATTTTCTTAATTTTTTTCACAACACTGATTTTTACGTCAAACCCCATGATTTCCTTAAATGCCTCTTTAGTTGAACAACTATGAAGTTCAGCATACAATTTTATATTTGAACCCGCAGCTCCGCATTTTACACATCTATACACATTTTTATAGTTTGGATTTCTTCTATCCGTTGGTGTCAGGTAGAAATGTCCGGGTTTTGCACCACAGAAAGGACACGTTGCTGTGAATCTGTATCCTTCTTCTTTTATGTCTGTCAATCCACACATGTAAGCAACATTTAATATGCTTAATCTAGGATCAGTATCATAATCTATTTCCATCAAAAGCACCTCCTTATATTCCCTTATATTTTTAATATGTGGTAATTTAAAAGCTGCCATATTAAATGACAGCTTTTTATGTTACAATTTAGAAAGTTTTTCGCCCAAAATATAAATCTCCCTGGTAATCATTTTTAATTCTTCTTTTCTTATCTTTAATCCCGATTTGCTCAGTGACCTTAATTCATTCAAATCATCCAGTTTATTTTCCATTTTTCTTTTCAATATCTTCTTTTTTGTTTTCATATACCAGAGCCCCCTTACCTCTATATCATTAATTTAATTTTTAGAAAGGTACATCACCAACCAAACTCATGTCCGACTCAGGAATATAGTTAGAATTTCCTGTAGAATGGCTTGTATAAGACTTTGGAGAAAGATACTTGGTTTCCTCCGCAATAACTTCAGTAACAAACCTCATACTGCCATCTTTGGCTTTATAACTTCTGGTCTGAATTCTGCCGCTCACTGCTATAAGTTTCCCTTTACATGTATTTTGTGCAGCAGCTTCGGCAATTTTCCCCCATAAAACAACAGGAATGAAATCTGCCTGCTGATGTCCTTCTTTTTTTACTTTCCTGTCAACAGCCAGATTAAATGTGACAACCGGTATATTGCTTCCCGGAGTAAATTTCAAATCAACGTCTTTAGTCAACCTTCCAATTAATACAACTTTATTCACAATACATTCCACCTTTTTTATTTATTTATGACATACAAAAATATTATTATTAAGAATGCCAACGATGCTTCACAACCCTTGTCTCCTGACTTGGCAAACTTGAAAATATTTCTGCAGAACATAATTGACAAAGCAACTATAGAAATAACTTTCAAAATCATTGCTCCCATATATGTCATGGCTAAGCCGCCTTTCTGCTTTCAAAAAGTTCATCTACAACACTTTTACAGAAGCATGCAATTTGCTCCGTATTTCTGATATCTTCTGTATAAATCACAGGTTCATCGTACAAAAGACATATTTTGTTGAGAATTTTTATACTGTATACGGCACAAGCCATTGCCCTTTTCCTTAAAAGCATCTGGCCGGCAACATACTCTCTGAATTCTTCTCCCTGGTATTTAAAACGTGCAATAGTCAATATGTTCTCTGTATCAGCAACCGTCCTTACATATTCGCTGAAATCTTTTTCAACAAATCTCAAATTTTCAAGAGTTTCATTATCCTTTATTTTTGCTGCTAATTTTCCGATTCTTTCCTTGTACATAACACACTCCACCTTTTCATTTTTTATAATTTTTTATAATTTTTGATAATAAAAGAAGAACTCTCAATGTCTGAAAGTTCTTCTAAAAATTTTTATAATTATTGTCATAATAGAAATTGTTTCCCGTACTTCTTAATAACTTTTTATATCATATCCAAGCAATGTTCTGACTGCTGAAAATTTAAGTGCATCCAAGTGCGTGTCCATATCTCTCGAACATACATCTTCACCGAATGTATTAAACCCCAATGTTACATCATATTTCCCATTTTCTGAAGAATTGATTGAAAACAAATCACTTTCCTTAAATCCATGCAAGTTTAGTGTATGTTTAATTTTATCTTCATTATTGCAGGTCAGAATATACATTATAGCATCATAATATTCCTGCTTCTCCTCTAATTTTGTTTTAAGTTCATTCTTAGAATTCTCCAGCATAATCTTTTCATGTTCCAAATCTTCTATTTTTCTTTGTGAAGCAAATTCCTTTTTTGCTGCTATACTTTTGTTCGTGAATTTTGATAATAAATTCAACATAATATATTCCACCTTTCAATTTTTAGCTTTATGGCCAAAACCAAATGTCACCCTACAGGGTATTAACTAAATTAATCTCTAATACTAATATGCGATATTTTAAATACAAAAGGTTAAAATTAAAAATTATTTTTCATATTCTAAAACAGGCTGAGCTGCTTTCCACTGATAATTTCCTTTGAGGTATCCATAATTGTAGAGTGGACTGCCCGATTGTTATACACTTCAGGAATCTCAAAGTCAGGGATGTCCAGGTAATTTTTCAACTCTATAAAAAGAGCCTTGAATTTTTTATTGAATTCTTTCCTTTCCTCTCTTTCAGGGTAAGGTTTATTGCTGAAATAATATTTGTTGTTAACACCATGAACCAGGTATTGACTTATAAAACCTTTTTCCCTTAGGGAGTCTTGTGCATATGCCTCAAAAGCTCTTGCAAACATCTCCTGGATAGTACTGAAATAATCTTTTTTCCTTCCTTCATCCAATTTCCTGGATTCAATCAAAAAGTCAGACTGCTTTATATTTCCGGATTCATTCTTGTACTTCAAAGAATATATCAGGTCCTTGAATACTTTTAATAATTCAGGAGACAGTTTGTTACTGTTATTAATATTAAAACTAGCATATGGATAACTTACCTCATTCTCACATATACTGCCTATAAAATCGTCAAGTGCATGAAGCCACTCATGTGACAGTGAACCTGCTCCCCTGATCTTTGTTATATTTATGACTCTTCTGCAGCTTTCATAATGTGCCGAGGCATTTCCACTGCCCCTTGCACCAAAAGCTATTCCAAGGCTGCCTTCTCCCTTTCTTTTAAGTGATATAAAATTTGGTGCCACATTTAGGATGTATGCTAGATCTACAAAAGCGTCGAAGCAATAATTTATATGCATCTGCCTTTCGCTGTCAGTGGCATAATTCCCGAACTCTCCTCCTCTGAAGCCGAATATTTCAAGGAATTCATCCGTTGATACCTCAAATTTCCTTTTTGCAGGCCCCCTTCTTTCTATACCTTTTAATACTGGCCTCTGAAATTTGAAAATTGAACTTCCTTTTTTATTCATGTTTTCAATATACAGTTCTGCTTCTTCTCTTGTTTCAAATGAGCTTTTACAAACAATTTTGTAATAATATTTACTGCTCTTGCATATGAAAAACTTTCCCTTTTGTTCCTTAACTATTAGGGGGTTTTTCTGTGACAAGGAATCCGGAAACCCTATACGCGAAAGTTCTTTTCTAAAATCCTCCGGATATTGAGATACTTTATAGACAACAGTTGTAAATTTATTTTTTATGTTTGGATTCTTATAAACTTTGCCTGTCCAGCTTTGTCTATAATATCCATTACGTACAAAAATCTCGTAAAATACATTCTTTAAGTCCTCTTCCGATTTTAAATTCATTGCTACATCCCTTACTATGGACACAAATTCAACAAACAATTTTCTGTTGTTCTTATTTTTCCCTTCATCAGGTGTAGGCTTCACCTTTGCAGGCAACGCATCTCTTAGTTTTTTTATACAGAAAACCACTAGCTTTGGATTGTCATTGCACATTTCTCTGTAGTCCGGTTTCTTCCATATCTGGTCTTTGACACAGAATTCAAAAGCTTCCCTGTCAGATAAAGAATCCAGATCTGAAATCAGAAAGTTCCTTTCTTTCCAGATATCCTTTTTTGCTCCACCTATTTTTTCTCCAAAATCATTAATTTTCATAATGCACTCCACCTTTTCTAAAATAAATAAAAAGAGAATCCTCAAAATTGAAAATTCTCCTAAATTTTTATTATTATATTTTTTTCAATAAAATTTTTACATAATATGATATTAGTCATATCTAATAAATTTCTTGATTAATGGCCTTTCATTTTTAAGTAAAATTCGATTTATAAATTTTTTTATTTTTTCGTTGTCTTGAAAATTAAAATTCAAAGTGTTTATTATTCCTTCAACAATAATATCATTTTTAATTTTTTCTGGTAATTCATTAAATAGAGTTTTACACATTTCTATAGTATCCTTACTAAATTCTTTATTTGCTGCTAACACATACTCTTCTAATTTCTCTCCTACCATTTAATAAAACCCTCCTTGCTTCACTAATTTGACTTTCTTAATGTTTGATTGTAAATCAATATAACTATACTATTTTTTTTAACAATTTTCCATTTAGCTCTGAAATCTTTAATATCTAGAAAATCTCTTTGAACAAATGAGCTTTTATTAATTTCTATACCCTTTTCAGTTTTAAGCAACTTTACATATATTTTTCCATTTACTATACTTACAATACCTTTTGAGCCTCTTTTGACATAATAATTTTTACTACTATTTTTGATTACATAATCTGCTTTGCAAATTACACCCATACACATTTCACACTCCATTTATTTGTTAGCTTTATAGCTGAAGCCAATTGTTACCTTATATAAGGCATTTACCAATTTCCTTTATATATTTAATATGTGGTATTTTAAAGTATAAAAAATATAAAATAAAAAATAAGGTCTGCCACACTAGACAGACCTTATTAATGATCCATTTTTAATATTTTAGTTTTTGAGTTTTTCTATGAAGTTATTTTTGACTTCATCTCTATAAATTTGAAATTTGTCAACTTCCCATTCTGCTCATACTATTCAGTCTCGTAACTTTCTATAGCAACGTAAAATGGGGACTTTCAAAAATATGTTTTATTTGACATAAGCAAAAAGGGTGTCCGGCGGGGTCAAACATAACGGTCCAACTGTCAGAAAATTGTTTATCTGCGATTGTTGCCCCACAATGGATTGCGTATTGAACCGCTTTTTCCAAATCATTAACTGCGAAGTCGATATGCGCCATTTGCTGCTGAGCTTCAGGATCTTCCGGCCACACAGGCGGTTTATACTCAGGGTTCCGCTGAAACGTTATACCAGGGTACTCTCCCTGATTTGTCCCTGGAGCGCCTATGCATGTATATTCTTCATCATGAAATGCTATCTCCCATTTGAGCAGCGCTGCATAGAATTTTGCTAATTTATGCGGATCTTTACAGTCCAACGTTAATGCGTACATTTTGATTTTTAGTTCATCACTCATAATACTAGCACCTCCAATAATATAAATAATCCGCAGTTCAAAACAGCCCCACAAATTACTATTTGCCTTCAAATTAAATCTTAACAATTATTATAACATATCACATGGAAAATCAATTACCCTTAATCTTTATACTGATCTTATATACACCTTTTTATCTGTGAATACCGCTTCAAAATCATGCACCTGTATATCCTCAAAGTATATACGTTCAAAAAATTTCAACATCTCTGTAAAAGAGTATTGTACCAGCATTCGTTCAACTAAAAACGTAATTTTATCACTAAAACTCAGCTTGGTAGATTTAAATGCTTTTAGCCTGGTATCTTCAATGACCTTTCTCACAGATATTGAATCCATGCCGCAATCAATAATTTCATCATGTGATCTTATCATCTTTTTTTGAAATAGCATATATACGGCACCATGGGTTCTGAACTTATAAACTATCCCCTCTTTAATTTTAAATTTTCTTGTATCAAGAGCTGCTATTTCAAATCCTTCTATAAATCCATCTACAATTTTGTTCAGCACATACATAGTACTATGGTTTTTCATATTTTTTATATTTACAGCAGTATTCATATTTATAGAATGGGTGAAATTGTTGATACACAGGACATTGTTGACAGGGTTTTCTGATTTAATTACTATTTTCATGACTGCAGTTACAAGAAATATATAAAAGGATATAGGGATTTTATATAAAACAAGGCTTGTAACTATAATGGGAAAACAATATTTATCTATAACAACAAGCATGAAATTCAAAGATTTGACCAGTATAAACAGGATGATTAAAAGCAACCTGCTTTTCAAAATTTTATTCATTTTTATTTCAGAACCTTTCTTTGATATGGAATTTGAAACTCACAAAAAATAAAATTCCAGGATGCCAAAGGTGGTAGGTATCCTGGAAAACCAAAAAGTTGAAATGTATTATGTACTTACATAATATCATCACCTCTGCAGATAATCAATTGATTTTCTGAAAATCAAAATGGGATATCTCCATCGTCGACTGGTGTTATACCCGAGTAGTCATAATCATCTGCCAAATCATTACTTGTACCTGTATTTGATTTTGCCTTATTTTTGTCTCCCCATTCTAGAAACTGAATTTCCTCTGAAACAACTTCAGTTACAAATCTCCTACTGCCGTCCTTGGCTTCATAACTCCTTGTCTGGATTCTGCCACTGACACCTATAAGCTTTCCCTTGTTCATATAGTTTGCTACAGATTCACCCTGTTTTCCCCATACAACAATTGGAATAAAATCTGCTTCCTGCTGACCTTCTTTTTTAAATCTTCTATTTACGGCCAGATTGAACGTTGCAACAGCAGTACCAGTATTTTGTATAAATTTTAGCTCAGGATCCTTGGTCAATCTCCCGATCAAAACAACTTTATTCATCTATATCACCCCTATTTTTTATCTAACCCTCATTGCAGATGTGTAGTTTCCCAAATTTGCTATTTTTACTACATCTCCGGTATGCGGCGCTTCTATGAATTTACCGTTTCCTATATACATTCCAACATGATATGCAGGTGTACCAAAAAATACTAAATCTCCAGGTTGGAGTTCACCTCTTTGTACGGGTATGCCGAAATTCTGCTGTTCCTGTGAAACCCTCGGAATATTAACACCAAAATGTGCATATACATATTGTACGAATCCCGAGCAGTCAAATCCTTCAGGGCTTGTACCTCCCCATACATAAGGAACGCCCAGAAAAGACAGTGCATAATTTACCACATCATTTGTAGAAGTAAAGCTTCCTCTTGACAGTGAATTCTCAAAATCAGCACATTCTGATGGATCGCTGCTGTTTAAAACTGACAAAAGCTTTTTCTGGTTTTGTTTTTGTTTATTCAGTATATCTATTTTCCTTAAAATATCACTTTTCAATTTTTCAGTTTTATCCTTATTCTGTTTCAATTTTTTCACAATGCTTTCCCTTGATTTTTTGTCGTTTTCAAGCTTTTTTATATTATGGTCATCAAAATCCATTAGTGTTTTTATAATTATTGATTTTGAAATCAGATCATTGAAATTTTTAGAAGACAAAAGGATATTAATGTAGTTTTGTCTTAAACCTGTGACGTACATTTCCCTGATTCTTTTTTGAGCAATATCACTGGTGTCTTTTATGCTTTTGTTTATAGAGGACAGCTCCTTTGCATTCTTTGAAATGCCATCGTTTAGATTTTTAAGAGTTTGATTGTATTTTTCCAAAGCAGCAATATTCCCTTCTATTTGGTTATCCATAATTTCTATCTGTTTTTCCACATTGTCGTTCCAATTTTTATACTCTTGGGTGTTTGTATCTGAAGATATGCCGGAGGAAAGACTTGAAGGGCTTGCACAAACTTGAAAAGGCATACTTAAACTTAACATTACGGCCGTAGCCAATATACTTTTCCTAAACAAAAAATCACACCTCTTTCTCATATATTTTCGTAACAATTATACAGCAGAAATCAGACTTGAAAATTTGTTTATAATTCGGTTAAAATTGGGTTACTTTTTATATTTTTATTTTTTTATATAAATTATATAATTTAACGCGATCACTCTCTGTAAACTCATAATCCATAGCCCTGTCAAGAAAAGCTTCGGATATTCGATTTGCCGGAAAAAGTTCATCCTTTTTCCTATCATACTTAAATAATGTGCTTAATTCATATGGCCTGTGATAATCTTCAGGCTTGAATATCATTTCCGATACTTCCTTTATATATCTCTTACCTGTCTGCCTGTTTATCGAAATGAATATAAGAATATTAACCGCCCTTGCTATGTCATATAGTGCGGATTCCTCAGTCTTATATATTCCTCCGCGTAAAAGCATATTTTTGTAGTCATATATGAAATCCTGGTTAGAGGAAGTGTGGAAACTTCCCATACTTCCCCTATTCTGCCTTGTCATTGCCTCCAGGGTTATATAGGCCTCTTCAGGGGTCAGTACTTCACCGTCTATGATTATATCACGGTTCATCCTAAGGCCTGTCTTAAAACAATCTTCTGGAGATTTCAACTTGAAGAATTTTAAGTTTTTGACATCCTTATCCGGGAAATATTTAAGTATATTAAGTTCCAATGTGGATTCTATTGTAAGAATTGATACATTCTCTGCAATAGAAGATATGAGCCTTAGAAGATATGTTGTTTTGCCCGTACCCTGTCCGCCAAGTACAAAAATATTAGGCCTGCCTTTCATTATGAGATCTATGAAGTCCTCCATATATAAATTTGAAGTCCTGGAAGCTATGAAAAACTCTTTTGAAAAGAAAGTGGCCCCCGTATACCTCAAGTTGAGTGAATAATACCTGCTGTACGGCGGCATTACTGCAGTTACCCTGGCACCACAAATTCTTTCACATTTCACTTCCGGATTATTAAAGTCAAGAGGATGAAAATTGTCCAGTTTGGAAAATGACACACTTCTTCTTATTGTATCTTCATAGGAAACTTCATCCTTAAAATACAGTTTTTTTACCCTTTCTTTTCTTCCTTTTATCTGAAAGCTCACGAAATCCTTGGTATTTAAGTTTATTTCATTCAGACCATCTACATCATTGTAACTGTATATATCTATCACTGAAAGTCCATACAGCTCCTGAAATATTATCTGTGCCAGAAGCCCAATCTTTACGTTGAGGTTGTCATCCCTGTGAATACACAAACTGTTTATTATCATGCCAAAATCTTTATTGTCCCCTGTATATACTTTTTCGAAATAATTTACATGGTATTGTTCTATAAGTAAGTTTATATTTTGAGTATCCACCGACTTGTTTATATAATTTATAATTACACCTTTTAAAATATCTTTACTGTTGGGATCGCCAAAACCCGCCATCTCCTTTAATGAACTCAAATTTTTAACATTTTGACGGTTATCATCTACCATATCACTGATAAATCTTAACAATCTATCAAGAGTATCTATTTTATAAAGTGCCATCTATCATCACTCCCATATATATTTGTAGGGCAGTTAGTTTTTAACCACCCTACAAAATTTCCTACCTTACCCTTCTTATAAGTCTCACAAGATTGGCATCTATTTTCCGCATTTTAAGCTCTTCAGATTGGAAAATCCTTTTTATTTTTATGACGCATGTGTCACCCGGCTCTGGATTGAAACCTTCCCAGTGAGGGTATGGACAAAGTGCACTCACGTGTTTTAAATGTTTCAGCTCAAAAAATATTCCAAAAGACTCTACTCCTGTTACCACAGCTTCATAGCAGCTGTTCTTGGTAACTTTCTTGATATTTTCAAAATACGGATCATCTGTAGCTCTCTTTATGGAAAGTTTTAAAATGCCTTTTTCCATGTCAATTTCCTGGATAACAGCCGTCTTTACATCTCCTATCTGGATAACATTTCTAAGATCTGATATATAGCCCCAGTCTATTTCCTCTTTTGGTATTCTGACTTCCACCCCGTAAGCTTCGACATATGCCGTAGTACGGCCTATACCCACAATTCTGACTGGAATTTTATCTCCCTCAGCATGTTTGGGAAATTCCAGCTTTGACCTCAAATCCATTGCTTTCTTTCTCGATGCAACGGCAATTTTTCTTTCGGCATCAAGCTCGACCACTATGAAATCAATTGGAGCTCCTATCATAGTTTTCATTATATTATAAATTTCCATCTGATCTTCACGCTTGATATTCATTTCTCTGGAAGGTATGAGAACTTTGAAATTTCCATAGAAAACAACTCCACATGGAATTTCTATTATCTTTTCACCATCTTCTGTAACTTTTTTCTTTTTTATAATTTCAATAGCAGATAATTCTCCCGTCAGAATCTTGCTGCTCTGACGGCTTGCATATACATCCTGTAAAAACTGATCCACCATGTAAATCACCCTTTCTCTTATAATTTTTAATTCCCGTAATTTATCACCACTGTAAAGACCATTTTGCTTTCTCCATAAGAGTAATAAGAACAACTATACTTATAACAAGCATACTTTTATCCATGATTCCACCTGCCTTGCATAACTTAAATGAGTAGCTTCCTTTAAATGGAAAAACGAGTGCTTCCCCTTGATAATTTAAAAGATCAATTAGAATATGACTTGCATATCCAACAACAAAACCTGCAAATATTGGTCTGTACAAAATATATATTCCATAAGAAAATGCACCAAAACCAAGTAAACTATGTGAGAACATTCTATGTCCAGTGAGTCTTGAAATTAAAGAAGCAAGTGAAAGTATAAGGAGACCCGAGGATGTGAGGTGATTTTGCAAATTATGAAAGCCATATTTGAGATGTACATATAAAACTATGGATAAAATAACAGACATGGCTATAATTACTTTATTTAAATATTTTGAGATTGTACTATTATCAAGATCTATATCCGGGGTCAATGAGCCAATAGCGGCTCCGATAAAAAACACATAACTACATTTTACATTTAAGATTAAACTTAAAGCGGCAGCAGAAGCAATTCCCACTGCCGCATGAGTTCTACCTGTCACGCACGGCATCACCCCTTTGCAAACTTTATGACAAAACTCTTTAGTTACTGGGATTCAATCTTCCTATTTTAAAAATCCCTGAAGATTGAGCTTGTGCAACAGCTTTCATGTCTTCATTAGTCCCAGAAAAACTAAGCCCTGCAGCAAGAGCATCCTTATCACCCGGCTTTAAGAACTTTCCTTGACTATCTATTGCACCTAAAACCTTTATTTTGGGGATTAAAACTTTTGACTTGGGATTTGGATTTTTATTGGTTGCATTTGGCGTATAAATTATAGTTACCATATCTCCTTCCCTATAAGTTCCAGCGTAATTGTCAAGCAGCTGTGCATTGATTGAAAATTCAACTTCACCTTTTTTAAGTGTTATTGCTGTTGCTTGTGGATCTTCTTTATTTATGACTCTGTTTTTATTAACTATTTCACCTTTATATATATTTTCTTTTGCAATTTTTTTACCATCTAAAGCATTATCTTTAGGAGTTAGATTACTTCCTGCTGATATCATGGACACCTGTATGGCTTCGACCTTACAATTAGATTTGTCAAGCGGACTGCCTGCATTTATCTTCTTTGTTGCTATATAAACATTAGTAGTAGGTTTATATTGTACGGCTTTCTTTTCAATATAAAAGATAGAGATCCCTATAACTGCAGCAGCTATTATACTTATTGCCACTATTTTTTTGTCTTTCAACTGTAAAACACATCCTTTCTTTTTACAATTCAACAATGAAAAAATACATATGATTGTAAATATCATACAACCATCTTCTTATTCTTTAGGTGTTACAAAATCATCATATGCTTCTATATCCAAGCTTTTTAAATTGCTGGTTCCTGAATTTTCGGCTCTAAGTACTGTATATGTGTTTAAGTTTATTTTTGAATAGATCGATGTTTGCTCCACTGGTTTGCCATTTGGAGTTTTACCTGTAGGATTTGATATATGGTTAAATACCCCGCCTGTATAATCCCATTCATTGAGCTCCCCATTTTCAACACTGTATATTCTTAAATCCTTTATGGAAACTTTTCCTATAACCGATGTATTTCCAGGAAGGCTATTGAGATTTGAACCAAGGCTATAATTTTTAATTAGATATTCTTTAAAAGTGTTAAAAGTCGGAACTAGATCTGTTTCTTTAAAAGTTATTTTACCAGTTTCTTTCAGCTGTCTTTGATTTATGTTCCTGACAACAGCAAGGTTTGAAGCTTCTAGCTGGTTTTTGAATCTGGAATATTTGTCATTTGCAATTACATTTTCATATAAGAATAAGGAAAATATTCCTACAAGCATAAGTAATATAAAGAATAAAGGGACTAATTGGACAGATCCTTTTTTTCTGGCTATTTTTATCATTATTTTTAGTCCCTCCTTTTAATGGGTTATTGTTCTTATTCTTTTACTTGTCGTGTCCCAGTGAACAGTTATGGGTATAACATTGCCATTTTCTGTAGTTACCTGTGTCCATCCTACCAGATGATGCTTTTTGGGAGTATAGTTATAAGTTAAAGTGAGACTTATAGGCTCGCCATAATTTGCAAAATTGGTATCATCGGTTGGATTAGGAGAATGGTTTTCAGCCGTATTTGAAGCCTTGATTTCCAACTTACTGGCATCAAACCCATTCATTTTGCTCAGGGAATCAACAATGTACTGTCTGGTATCATCGGTCAGCCCTCCATCTGTTTCCATACGTAAGGATACCTGCCTGTCCACCTGGTGAAGCTGCAGGTTTATATAAAAGGGCTTGATATCGACTATTGCTGTAAATGTTACTACCAGCAGTACAAAGATAGCTATCAGGGAACCGAGCATAGTTTCTACAAATCCCTTTTTCCTTTTGGGGAATACTTTTCTTAACATTTATCTTCCCCCTTCCATAAATTTAGTTGAATGGATCAGTAACATGTTTCCATAATGGCCCGGTTACAAAATCATCTATAAGCGTTACCAAGTCAGCCCATGTAAGTCCCTTGACAGCCATAACTATTGCAATCATAATAACAGTAACAGCAACAATTCCAAGTACATGAGTTATATCACCCTTCTTCCTTTTTCTTAGTGGTGTTTTCACCAATTTCTTTAGCATAATCATCCGATTATTTCCTCCTTTTTTATAAAAATATTTTTATTAAAATATATCTGTGAACTACCCCAACTTAGCTTCGCTTGAAGTCAGAGCTTAATGGGAAAAGAGCATACTTATTAGCATATTTCTTTACTAACAGCGGTTTCTCTTATTTTTCATGCTATCCCGCAGTTCCTGCGGTTCCCGTCGTAGAATGATTATAAGTATAAATCAAACCAAAAGACTATTATTCATCACACCACATGTAGAGAGGTGGGTGATTTCTTGCCAGTTACATTAAAATATATCTTTAAAGCTTGAGAAAATCTGTACCCCGAAGCTATAAAGTATAATGCTGGCAAGTCCTATAAAAATAAATCCTCCTACCAAACCGACCCACATGCTTATTTCTTTGGTTTTGGCAGATATTCTGGCAATTGAAGCATCTTTCAAAAGTTCACTCTGGCTGTCAAGCAGTTCTTTGGAACGTCCTGTCGTGATGGCTTGTTTTAGAGCCAGTATAAAGCTGTCTATTTCAGTTATATCAAAGTTTTTTGCAAACTTGTCTAGTGCGTCTGGTATATTTTTTGTAAGTGATATTTCAATGGAAAGTTCTATGAGCTTATTTTTAAGTCTTTTGCATTTCGCCACATCAAATACTTCAACAAGTGCACTTCCCAGATCCATTCCTGCCGCCCCCGATTGTATGTTCAGAACATCATTTATGTTTGGCAAATCTCCAAGTATCTGAAACTTCTCTTTTTTGTACACAGAATTGATCATAAAATCGGGAAGAAATGCCGCAAGCACTAGTGCAAATACCAGTGAACTATTCATATCCTTCATCAAGAGAAGTATTGTAAACAGGATAAGAATTACAAACTTGTACAAATAATAAGTAAACCCGTTTACTTTTAAGGGATTACCCATTTTCTTAAGCTTTTCATCTTTCTTCTCAATAATGTTCTTCAACCTTTCATTTTTTTCAATGCCTGCCTTCAGCCCCTGGAAGGCGTAATACTTTTTCTTGTATTCACCTTTTGCCTCCAATACACTTTTATTGTTTTTAAAATACAGATAATCGGCTTCAAAATATATTATGAAAAACAAAGCCACCAAAAAAATCAATTTCAATATAAAAAGCAAATTAGCACCTCCTAGAAATCAAACCTGGCAAGTTTTTCTACTACAAGTATTCCTACCAGATATGCAAAAACATTGATTGAAACAATAATTTGTCCTATTGTAGAAGTCTGAAGCTGCTCGATTAAACCTGGGTTCATATAAATAAGCATTAAAAATATAAGAGCTGACATCCCCACCAGAGCGGCTACGCCAATTACACCACGACTTATCTCTTTTTTTCTCAAAGTTTGCTCTTTTGCGAAACTCATCATAAGTTTCTCTGATTTTTTAAGAACTTCAAGATATTGGTTCGAGTGCTTTGAACATATCTGCAGGTTCTTTATAAGAAGGCTGTATTGATTACTATCAACTCTATATTTTATATTTTCAAGTGCTGTATAAGGTGGAATCCCATGCTTGACCTCATATTTAAAACTTTCACATATACTTTGCAGAGGCTCCTTCATATACTTTCCTGTTGAAGCAATAGCATATGAAATATTATTTTTCACCATGCAGAAATTTTTAAGAAGGTTTATAAAATCTATAATCCTCTTTGTTATTTTATTTGAGTTTATTCCCACCAGTATATTGAGTAAAACAGAAGGCACTTTATATCCTATCAGCGCCATGAAAATTGAAGGTACCAGTATATTTATAAATTTCTGAGACAATATGAAAAATATTATTGATATGGCACAAGATATGACTATCACGAAAACCGGAGTTATAAATTTGTACTTGATGTTTAATCCTGACTGCTGTATTAATAGTGACAAGTCCTGTAAGTATCGGGACCTTTTCTTCTTGGATACATATTGGATGTCTTTTCTAAGGTCACTGGAATTAAGTCTGTTTAATCCATTTTCTACTTTTTTTCTGAATTTAACATCTCTGACATGTGAAATAGTGATATAAATGAGGTTGTACAGTAAAACCATCGTTACAATTTCAAGTATAACAATAAGCCAGTTATACAATGTCACCATCTCCCTTCAGTTTTCCTGAAACAACGGCCTTTTTTACTTTTTTCATTACTTTTTCACAACTGTCGCCAATCCTTATGAATTCGCCCCTGTAGCTGCCATCAGATTTATCTTTTACGGTATATTTGAAAACCGGGTTGAATAGAGGCTTCTTTTTAGCTTCGTTCCACCCTGCAACTTCAGTCAGTTCACAGCATTTGTAGTCTTCCATGTATATGATGAGGTCTATCTCCGTGAGCATTTCCATAAGATCTTCTCTGGGAAGGTCGGTCTTTGAATACTTCATGAGGTGTACGATTTTATTCATACACTCTTCAGACGATGGGGAATGGACACTGGTCCAGCCTATGTGGCCGCTGTATACGGCATTAAAAAATTCCATGGCTTCCTCATCTTTGATCTCGCCTATTACCATCCTGTCAAGGCTCATGAGAAGTGCATTTATAGTGAGATCCTTTAGGGTATATTCCACATCACTTTCACCCTGTTTCTTTTTAACTTTTTGCATGAAGGTAGCCTTATGTGAGGTAAAAAGTTCCTCGGATTCCTGCATTATAAGCTGTACATCCTGTTTCGGAACATAATCGAGACATGCATTTATAAGTGTGGTTTTACCGCTACCGCCACGGCCTGTCCAAACTATATTAAGTCCCGATTTAACAGCAGTTATTAAATATTTCTGTATCTCTGCATTTAGCATTCCCTCTTTTATAAGATCATTAAATGACTTTTTCTTTTTCGGAAGTCTCCTTATTTCAACCTGCGAGCCTGTATAAGTAATTGGATCTATAACTATGTCAATTCTAAGGATTGCATCTTTCTGTGATTTTGAATCGGATAAAATTTGTTTTGCATTTATATCTGAAAGGCTTCCCCCATTTTTTATGGCGAGGTTATAGCAGAAATTCAGAAGTGACTTGTCAGTTGGAAACTTTATATCTGTAAATTGCAGTTTCCCATATTTTTTTATGGCCACACAATTTTTGTTGAAAATATAAACATCTGAAATATCTCTATCGTTGATAAATGATTGAATTGGGCCATATCCCCAGATATAATTGTTTATGGATGTCAGCAGCATATTAAGATTGTTTTGGGATACTACTGAAATTTTATTGCTTTTTATATATTTTAGGATTTCATCATTTATTAAGGTTACAGGTTTCTTATTTTTTTCTATGTCATTTATAAGAAGTGCACAGTTTTTAACAAGATAGTCTACTATATTATCTATAGTCTCATTTAAATTTTTCTTCGGCATATTTGAAACCTGGTGTAAATAGTTAAGATCATCCAAATCTACTATTAAAGGCAAAGTATATTACCTCCTTCCCCTTCTCGCTAATTTCTTCATATCCCCTAGGAGCCAGAAACCGATGCCTTTTGTGGGAGATACATTCGTTTTTTTATCATTTTCATACTCTTTATTTTCAGTTTTGTTCTTTACCACAATTGAATTTGAAAGACCTATAAAAGTAACTATTCTGCCATAGGAATTTTTATCAGTTCTTGAAGAATACAGTGAACCAATCAAAGGTTTTTTAGTATTTATGGACTTGTTGTAATTTTTGCTTAATGGTATCTGAGATATAACCTTATAACTCTCGAAAATCTTATCCATGACTCCAATATCCAGAGCTCCATTATCCTCCACAACTGCTATTCCAAATTTATCTTTATAAATTCCAGTACCTTCAAGAGTTTTAAGAGCATTCACCGTATTTCTTGCCGAAAGATAATTTGCTTCCACCACGGTCACTATTTTGTCGCTGTTTAGCAGGGAATATATTGTTCCTGCCGCTGCCTTGAAAGGGTTGACCGATATTAGGATCACATCATATATTTCCCTGGCCGTATCAATAATGCTTTTGTAATGCTTGCCTTCCATCTGTTTTAAAACACTATTGTCATATATACCTGTCAGAACGTCTATTTTACTGTATTTGATCGGTATAACAAATTTTTTAAGTAATTCCGCATTGAAAGTAAAGTTTTCTATGGATGTATAGCAGGCTGAAAGTCCTGTATCAATTGAATTAGAATTAAAATTGTCCTTTACCATAATTTCTTTGTTTACTCCAAACATATGATCAAGGCAGGGTACAGTATTATTATCTATAACAAGTATCCTGTTTTCGGATTTTCTGCTGAAAGCTACAGCCGAATTAGCCAGAACAAAGCTGGCAAGAATATTATTGTCAGCAGAATAAAATGATATGACATTTTGCTTGTATAATCTTGTTTCTACCACTTTTTTCTCGATTACCCTTATTTTTTCAACCTCTTTTATTTTTTCTTTTGTCCTTATAGGTTTTTCTACTTTGGTATTTTTTTTGGTATCAACAAGAGGTTTATCAATATCATTTTCGGGATGTTTGGCTATTTTTTCTTGAAAATTCAAATAGATGGAACTCACATCTGTAAATGTCCTGGGATTTTTTATACAATCCAATATATTATCTACTGTTACTGGATCAAATAGAAAATCATATATGGCAAATTCAAAACATGCTTCTATACCTTTTATGTCTTCCTGATTTGTAAGATAAATAATTCTTTGAGTTTTGCTCCCTCTTTTAAGTTCAAACAGAAGCTGTCTTAATGGTATATCCCCAGGAAGTCTTTTAGATAGAATTATAATATCCGAACTTACATTATCGCCCGTAAGATATTCTCTATACCCTACAATTTTTGTACCGTGGGTATTTTCTCTATCAATTGCTTCTTTTATCTGCTCATCAAAATCACTTATTCCCGTCGCTATCAATATCAAAAGCCTATATCTCCTTTCTGTAGAAATTCAGTATACACTCAGTATAAATGAATACGATGATAAGAAATTATGGCGATTTCTTGCTTATAATTGGGCTAAAATTTAATATTTTCTCCAGCAAAAATTGGGGATAAAAAAAAGAAGGCCCCCACAATCAAGGAACCTTCTCTGTCCATTACAAATTATTTTTTTGCTTGTATCTTTTATTTGTATGAATACTCTATGCTATTGCATACAGGATATTTACTCTTGTCCCATATATGATCCTGAGATAAAAAATCATCTGTTACATTGAAATAATCATGTGTTGGATCATTATAACCAGGAATTGGTTCATTAGGTCCGGAAAAATAAGTAGGATCATCCCAGGTAGGATCCAGTTGATAATACTGACCACCTATCTTAACTATATTCCATGCGTGGTCTCCATAACTTACCCCGCCATCACTTGAAACAGTTCCTACTACCATCATACTATCAATTCCTACAGCCTTCAACAACCTGTACATTGCGTCTGCATATCCCTCACAAACGGCATCCCCATTTATCAAGACACCGTAAGCAGTATAGATATCAGGATTATTTTCCTTTTTTACATCAATTCCTTCAGCAACGTCATAATTGTAATGACAATTATTGACCAAGTAATCATGGAGGGCAAGCTCTTTTTGATAATCTGTCATAGTTGCATTAGTTACAGAATTGACTATTTCATTTACTTTTGATGCTACAGTCTCCCTTTTTGATATCATATTTTCGTTGGTGCCAGTATAATTGAAAGTTATATTAAGTTTATATTTTGTTATTCCATTTAGTTGAGTTATTTTTGGCAACGATGACGTCGGATAGGAATACCTTAAAAGTTCTGCATTCAAATCTGGATTATCCCTTTTAATTTCATCTATTGTCGTTAAGAAATAATATTTATCTGAAGACTCGTAAGCATCATCTTCATCTACATATATGTCCAGTGACTCATCAAAATTTTGTAGTGAGTTCTTTATTGTGTCGTAAAATTCTTGATGGGTTGTTAATATTGGCTGTATGACTTGAAGCCTATTTAATAATGAGGTCTTATCTCCATTGTCTGGCAATGCAGTAACTAGAGCTTTAGCACTATCAACATCAACTTTAAATTCTGTACTTTCAGCCTTTACGACGGCCTGAGTAGCCGTGTCTAATGCTTCCTGACCTGTGCCAGCCTGGTTTATCTCATCCTGAACAGCCTGCAACCTTGCTTGCAGAGCTTCCTTATCCGTGCTGTCCTTGAGAACAGCTACCAGTGACTTTGCATTATCTACATCCGCTTGCACCTTGGAATTTTCTGCCTCAATAACCGCTGCCGTGGCAGTGTCTAATTTTTGCTTATTAATACTAATTTGGCTTATCTCATACTGAACTTCATCTAGCCTGCTTAATAAACCATTTTTGTCTGGACTATCAGGGAGTGCTGTCACTAACGTTATTGCAGTAGTGTAATCTTCCTGTGTCATAGTGCTCTCTACATGTGTAACGGCATCTGTTGCCTGCTGTAACTTTTGCTCATCATCCATAGTGTCAATTTGATTCTGAATATCTTCTGCTTGCTCCAATAAACCATCTCGAATTACATTATCGTCAAGCTTATCAATCTCCTGTATTGCTTTATCCAAATCTTCCTGAATTAATGTAGATTGGGCAGTAGCTAAGTATTCCTTCGATTTTATTATTATATCTACAGTATTCAATCTATTTTCAAGAGATGTTTTATCTGAACTACTAGGTAGTGCATCAACTAATACTTTAGCTTTATTATAGTCTTCCGTAGTAGATGAACCCTCTGCATTAAATACTGCATCAACTGCATCTATAAGTATCTTCAAGTTAGACAAACGTGTTTCTAGTGCTGTTTTATCCAAACTATCCGGCAATGCATCTACCAGTTCTTTTGCTGTATTGTAGGGGGCATAATTACCATTATTCTGTTCTGCTTCCTGTACTGCTAATGTTGCATCTATTACATTTTGTACTACATTTAACCTGTTTTGCAAACTTGTCTTATATGTGCTATCTGGCAATGCCATTATCAGAGCTTTAGCTGAGTCAACATCTACTTGTGACTTAGAGCTCTCTGCTTTGCTTATTGCATCATTAGCCTTTGTTAGAGCCTGCTGTTGATTATTAATTTGATTTATCTCATTTTGTACAATTTCTAGTCTATTTTCAAGACTAGTCTTAGTATCTTCATCAGACAAGGCATCTACCAACGTTTTGGCAAAATTTACATCATTTTGAAGCTTACTGCTTTCTGCCTTTGACACTGCTGAAATTGCATCCTTTAGTTCCTGTTTCTGTCCTTGAGAAATCAACTGATCTATTTCATTTTGAACAACTTTTAACCTGTTAATCAAAGAAGTTTTGTCTGAACCGTCTTCCAAAGCATCAACTAATATCTTTGCACTACTTACGTCAGCCTGCAGTTTTGAGCTTTCGGCTTTAGTTACTGCGGCAGTGGCTTTATCCAACGCTTCTTTCCCTGCATTAGCTTGATTTATTTCATCCTGAACAGTTTGTAATCTGTTAAGTAAAGAAGTCTTGTCCGAACTGCCTTCCAAAGCATCTACCAACGCTTTTGCACTATCTACATCTGCCTGTAATTTTGAGTTTTCAGCCTTAACGACTGCATTTGTTGCATTTGTTAATTTATTTGATGACTTATCGCTGCTGTCCGACGAATCATTATCATCATTATCATTTGAGTTACTGTCTTTATTATTTTCAAATAAAGAATTTATTTTATCTTCAACAGATTGAGGAACAACTCCGGTACCACCAACTACCTGCAGGTCAGTATTTTTTTTAATTTTTATCTTGATATAATCTACCGCTTTATTGGTTGCAGTAGATTCTTCAGTATCTGTAAGTATCAATGGAACTGAATACTTACCTGCTAATGCAGAAGCAACCAACGCATCTGCATAGCCCTGCCCTGTAGCATTTGCCACATAAATCTTGCCTGCATTAAAATCTCCATCAAATGCTTTCAATACAGCAAGGTTTGTAGCAAACCTGTCTGCTCCACCATTTATTCTATTGTCTGCTTTTAATGCTTTGTATACTGCATCGCTTACTACGTTTGTAGTTCCGACTACAGTAACATTCGAATCCTTTGCAAAATTAATAGTTGATTTTATAGAATCTACATTATTATCTGTAAGAATCAATATTTCATCTTTAGCTGCTGCAACTGGTGCTACAGACAATGCATCTGAGAATCCAGTTCCTGCTACTACTATTATGTTGTCCTTGCTTACTCCCAAATCTACAAGCTTGTTTACTACTGCCAGATTCGTAGCATATCTGTCATTTCCACCAAGTCTTGTAACATTGTAGTCTAATTTTAATGCACTTTCAATTGAACTTGATATTGATGCAGTTCCACCAATAACATATACATTCTTTGGTTTCAATGTTTCAAGTGCACTCTTTGCATCTGCACTAAGTGAAGCTGATTGAGTCAAAAGTATTGGTGCACCCAATTTCTTGGCTAATACAGAAGCACTAACTGAATCTGCATAACCTTCACCTGATACCAGAACTGCATTCTCACTTCCACTTGTCCAATTTGTTTTGGCAACCTGGGAGGCTGTTGCGTATCTGTTTTCTCCCCCTACTCTTGTTATGGAGCTTGCGGATACTTTTGCTGAATCCGTAATAAGTGCTGTAATGATAACTAATGATATAAGCCCCGCACTTGCAAATAAATTCTTGATATTCACCACATTCATCTCCATTTTTATATATTTAAATTATTCACACAAAATTTACAATATTTTGGATATATTATCCTCTCTTATATATTTTTTCTAATATCATTACTCGTGGTATTTTTCACAAACTTTATATGTGTCAGGTTATTATAGACTTCTTAATCTTTCTGTTCTTAATATTTTTCATATTCCTCCCACCTTTCATTATTTGTTAGTCTCACGACCGAAACCAATTGTCGCCCCCATAAGGGACATTTACTAAAATATTTCTCATATTTAATATGTGGTATTCTAAAACACAAAAATAAGGAACTACTCTCTTCTAAGCAATTCCTTATTTTTATATTCATTTTTACTTTTTTACATATTTCTGAATCAAATCAAGCTGCTTGGATAACTGTGTCTTATTGTTTCCATCAGGGAGTGCATTTACAAGTACCCTGGCTGCATCTATATCAGACTGGAGCCTTGTCCTTGAAGCTGTGGTTACTGCCTTGTTTGCATCTGTCGTGTCCTTTGCCACCTTCGCCTGTTTCTTCTGCTTTATCGTATTGAGTTCACTCTGATACTGAGACCTATCTACTCCATCGGGCAGGTTGTCTATGGCATCCTGGGCATCCTGTATGTCTTTGTTATCAAGTGTCTGCCCGGCTTTGTCAATTGCATCAACTACTTTGCTTACCGCATCCTGGACACCTTTTTGTTTCGTAAGTTTTGAATCTACTGTATCCAGCCTTTCATTAAACGCTAACTTGGTACCAGATACACTGTCAGGAAGGGCATTTACCCTGTCTCTGAGTGCCGTAACTTTGTTCTTATAGCTGTCTATATCTATATTTGAATTGTACTTTATGTGGCTGTCCACGTCTTTCTCAAGAGCGGTTATGTCCCTGTCTATGGCCTTTATCGTATTGTCAATGACTATCTCAGCTTCCACCACATCAAGCCTTGCATTCAGGCTGTCCTTCCTGTCTCCGTCAGGCAATTTTGAAACTACTGACCTTGCACTTGAAACTGCAGATTCCGTCTTGAGCTTTTCGGCCGCCTGTACCCTCTGCTCTGCATTCTTGTAGAGATTTATTATATTCTGGACAGCATCAAGCCTCCTGTTGAGGTCTGTCCTGTCCTGGCTGTAAGGGAGCTTGTTTACAAGTACCCTTGCACTGTAAACATCTTCCTGCAGCTGGGTACTTTCTGCCTTCTCTACGGCCGCAGTTGCATCAGCCAGATCCTGCGCTTCCTGGCTGTTCTGGTCTATTTCGTCCTGTATATCATCTATCCTGTCCTCGAGGTTGTCCTTGCCCGGCCCGTCAGGAAGGTTGTCCACCAGATCCTTTGCATGATCCAGATCATCCTGGTTCTCTGTATCTTCAGCATGGTCTACCGCGTCAGATGCATCCTTAAGATTCTGCTCATCCTGTTTTGCCTGGTCTATTTCATCCTGTACGGTATCCAGCCTGTCTTCAAGTGCCTGCTTTTCCGGACTCTCTGGAAGTGCATCCACGAGGTCTCTTGCGGTATCAACATCTCCCTGGCTTTTTGTGCTCTCCGCATTTTCTACAGCCTGTGTTGCATTTTCAAATGCAGTATCTTCCACCGTTACATTCTGGGTTACTTCGCTGCTTTCGTTCCCTGCATTGTCTATATCTTTAGCTTTCACAGTATGGATTCCTGGTTCTAATGTAAATGCCGAACCATACTTCTGGTATGCGCCGCCATCTATACTATAGTCCGTTTCTTTTACACCACTATCTGCGTCTGTACCTGCAGCTATCGTCACAGTACCATTATCATTGCTGATTGACGGGACTGTGGGAGCTATCTTGTCTATTTTGCTTACTGTCACGGTTTGGGTAGTTTCATTCCCGTCATTATCCACAGCTTTGAACATATAAGTACCATTCTCCGTTACCTTGAAAGTTCCTGTCGTGCTGGTTACTTCGGTATTATCCGGGAGTACTACTTTTGAGAATCCACTGCCGCCTTCTTCATCTGAAGCACTGTAGGATAGTGTTACATCTCCATTGGTCCAGTCAGTTGGGCTTCCAGTGATATTGATTGTAGGACCTGTAGTATCTTCCGCGATAATAGGATTTATACCGTTGCCTTTCTCATCTGTACCACCAGGAAGCTTGTTTGGATCACCTGATCCAGCTGCATCTCCCGGGTTGGTGTAGACCGGATTAGTATCATGTGCTGAGTTTACAGCGTCAGAACTAAAATGCACCAGGGTGTTCTTCGCCCATGAGCCGGGATTGGTATACACGGTACCGTCCTTTGTAACAAGTGCCCTTACTACATTGTCGGAACCATTTGAAAGGAAAGCTGACACGTCATTTATATTTATACCATGATTTTCAAGACTGTCACCCTGTACTTTGTCTCCCACGCCATAGGTTGTGCCGTCATTTAAGATAAGATACATATTCGTTGAATCTAGCTGTGACATGTATTTTACGTCATTTCCACTTACATCAAGGTCATTGGTTAGGTTACCTGAAGTATCTGCAAGCTGGAAGTTCCCATTCTTAAGTAAAAGCGCATTGTTCTGGGCAAGTTTTGCAAAAGAAGCAAGGGTATTGGTATTTTTGAATGTACCATTCTGGAAGGTGTAAAGAAAACCGTCCGACATCTCAAAAATCCTGTTTGACCATATTTTACTCAATGTCACACCATCAGGAACCACTATAACTCCTTGGTCGTCCCTTAAAGTACCGTCTTTCATGACAAAGATATCTTTGTTTACACCTGTTGCCGGCATGATATAAGAAACATCATTCATGTTCAGGCCGAAATCCTGCTGGTGTCCATCTGCATCCAAATAAACTAAAGAACCATCTGATTTCTGAATCAGCATATATTGGGATATGCCTTTTGCATACTTATATGCAAACATTTTTTTAACATCAGTGCTCTTTAAAGTAAATGTCTTGAGGCTGCCATCTGTGTCTATATATTTTGACGAACTCCCGAAATAAAGTACAGGATGTTTTACGGCTGAAGTGCCTGTGCCAAATACCAGGGTATCAGCCCCGATAATACCACTGCCGTCGATAGGAAGTGTTGCAGGAGATGTTGTTGTCAGATCTTTGTAGTATTGAACCATACCGTAGTTATCAATCAATATCATAGAACCATCTGAAAGGAAGTATTTATCTCTTATCTGGCTTTCATCCTGAATAACTCCACCATTGCTTAAAGTTGCAGTACCGAAAGTATCATTTAGTGCAAACTGCATGAGATCATTATTGTCATACAGCGATTTTGCATAAAATACTGTGAACCAGGAACCGTATTTAGACTGGTCATCTGCATTATATATCTTGTCTATTTGATATGATGGCTCTATCCCATCACCACGATTGATAATCTGGTCCCACTCATTGTTTAGATTACTAGCACCTGCATATGGATTACTACTATCTTTATAATCAGAACCTCCGGTTAAAAGCCTAATCTTAAATGAAGAACTATCAATAGTAATATCTTTTCCAGAGACTAGGTTTTGACCATTCAATTTATCCCAAGAGACGAAACTGAGTATGTTCCTGTCAGCGATGAGCAGTTTTTTACCTGTTTCCGGGTCTGTTGCCAGGACCCACTGTATCTTGTATGCATCATCGCTGTCTGTATCCCGGATCTCTATAGATCCACTCGAATATTCAGGTATATCTCCACCGTAAACAGGATTGAGAGGTCTTTTTTGTTTGATACCATTAACATACAACGTTCCAAACTTAACAATGTCACCATCATTGTGACCTGCTATCAGGGGATCAGTATTCAGGACTTCAAGAACGGGGCGCCACCCAACACTAGTGCTACTCAGATCACCAAGGATGCCATAGAAATAGCAAACAGACGAGCAGCGAGCAGACGAGTGCCCACGAACAACATATTTAGAAGAATCTCCTTGATATTGTTCTTGTACCCAACTACTCATATTTATCCAGTGCCATAATTTATTGCTTCTAGAATTTGCATCATTAGTCGCATCAGTATCTACATCAGTATACGTTGTACCTGGCAGTCCATTACCATCAATCCATTTCACATTAGAAGTGTCAGCGAAAGCTTTTACAGTAGTAATTTGAATACCAGCAACATTGGCAACAGTAGCTATGTTTGGTGCAACTATAGAAAATCCCATTGCGACACTAATTGCACCTGCAGCAATTTTCCTACGAGTTTTTGGATTTAAAAAATTTAATTCCTTTAAATTCATTGCATTACCTCCATTTTTTAATTAAAAGTCAAATTAACTTCTTAATTTAATGATACGGTATATCCCCATTTACAAATTTGGCTATTTCTTATTTATTATTTGGGTAAAAATTTGAACAAAACGAAAAGCACAATTATCTTCTATAGCATCAATTTAAGATTAGAGGATTTATTATTATATATAAAAGTTAAAAGGCCTCATCATTTTCAGATGAGACCTTCATCATAACTTCCATGATATATCCATTTCAACATCACTTGCATATCTCAGCATAACATTTTGGCTTACAGCATTTCCGCTGCCTTTAAGTATCACATTAAAAGATATTCTACCGTCCTCTGTTTTAGTAAAATTCTGATCCACAATTACACTTACCCTACTGCCATCTAACTTCTGGAATTTACTTTTAAGACAAGCAAGCTCATTATAACTTGATATTCCATATGCATTTTTCAGGTTGTCTTTATTTGCATTGAAATATTCATTTAAATTCCTACTGTTTTCTATGTCGGCTATTTCTTTTATACCGGCATTCAACTTGTCTTCAGCATTTATATACTGATCCGTATTCAATAGCTTCTTGTTAAACAAGAAATAGAGGGATACAGTAGAGTTTGATTTTTCCGCCTCAGACACTTTTTGAATATCCGGAGCAGCTGAACCTTTAGACGGTGTGTCAAGCTTATCCATATTTTTTATGCGTGCATTGTACTTATTTGCATATTCCATATTTTCATCAAATCTCTTCTTTTCAGACAAACTGTGACCTTGTTTCAGATATTCATTTGAGGTATTGAAATGCCTTGAGTTGATTTCATAAATCAATGCACAACTTATAAAAACTATAGCTATTGTAGCCGAAGCAAGCAATATCATCTTCTTTTTAGTTGAATCCACATTTTATTCCCCCATTCAATGCTTCAGTGCATCATTATAGCTGATTTTGCTCTTGGTTACCCTGAGCTTTATATTGACTCTTCCAAATTGGTTGGCTATTCCGCCTCCGGAACCGGTATTGTAATATGCTCCACTCCCAAAATAAACATCTATATGTGTGCCTGTTATGGCACCGCCCCTATCTACAACCACATAGGCACCATTGACATCAACTTTCTGCCCATTTGCCATTTTCCAGTACCTTTTGCTTTCTGGAACTTTGACAATTACAAGTGTCCCAAAAGGTATGCTTTTGTCTGCGGCTATAAGATGATTGCCTAAGTTTTTATTTGACACATCCATGCCGTTCCAAGCTGCATGAGTGCCACCATTTAAACCTATGTTGTCCCCTGTATAAGCTGTTGCAACACCACTTTGATAAACTATATTGGGATTGTTAAATACGTAATAGTCAAAGCTTTCTGCAGCTATTATACTCGACAGATCCCACGTACGGCTGTTCTGATTGTTCTTGTTGTATGGGTCGTGAACAGTTACCTTGTTATTACCGTCTATATCTACAAGCACGATGTAGTGATTTCCCTGAGTAAAGGTGGAACCAGGACTTCCATATGCTATTCCATCAGTACCATGTACATTTGCTATGACAGGATGTCCCTGTTTAAGTTCATTTGCGATGCTCATATAATCGGATCTTCCATAATGTTTCACTGTAAGTCCGAAAAATGATGCCGCTTTGGAAAAATTATCATTTACATCGGTGTCTTTCTGAACTCCGATGTTATTTAGATAATTTGCCGCTTCATCAGGTTCCAAAATGCCATCACCGTTCTTGTCGTATCCTCCCAACTTTCCTTCAAGACCACTAACTACCATGGCAAGACTCGCAGGCGCAGATCCCAATTTATCTATTGTGGATCCTGCATATGAATTACTTCCCCATCTGCTGTCCCATTGATAAAAAGTGGGAATCATTCCTGCAGAAATTCCGGTGTTTGAACCTCCAAGATCCGCCAGAAGCGAATCCAGTGTCAGATCACTAAGTTTGCCGTTTATCCAGTCACCATTTTGCTCCTTCCTGTCAAAGTTAAACCCGGATTCTATTATGAAGTATATTGCATCATCCACATCCTTTTCTTCAGGAAAATCGTGCTTTATTATAGACCTTAACCTGGAGAACAATTCACCCTGAAGCTTGTACCCATCATACACAGGTTTTGTTACAGTGTGAGTACCCTCGGAATCAGTATAAGATGAAGTAACCTGATTGTACTGCAAATCCACTTCTCCCCATATGCTGCTTATATGTGTCACAACTGCTATGGAACCTGTATGTTTTTTAGTTACAGTGACTTTCTTACCTGTATCAATTCCAAGAATAGTTTCTTCTTTTTCGTAAGTTACAACATCAGTAGTAGTTTCATTTGAAATTGTAAATTCCGGTTTCAGTTCATCCGCTATTTTATGATCATTTTTTTCTATCTTCTCTTTTATGATTTTCTGGTTGATAATATCGGTTACGGGATTGCCCTGAGAATCTGAATCACCATTATCTTCTGTATCATTTCCGAAACTGCCGCTAAAGAAATCCTCCGGTTTTATACCCAGTGACATTTCCATGTATTTCATATATCCAAATACATTCCCGGGACTTAAATAAAACTTTCTTATTATATTGTAAGCATCTGTATAGTCAATTTCATTTTCAGATATACTATCGGATGTAGTATCACTATTATCTGAACTGCTGCCAGAATCCCCTGAAACATCGGCTATTCTCCTTGCACCTGCATAGTCATTTCTTGCACTAAGCAGAGAAACCTTTACTACATCACCTGTCCTTGGAGCTTGAATGTATTTCCCTTCACCTATATACATACCTACATGTGCCGGTTGATTACCTTCAAAGAATACTAAATCCCCGGGTTTCAGAGCTGACCTGTCTACAGAAGTTCCAACTTTGAACTGTTCCTGGGATGTTCTTGGAAGATTTATATTGAAATGCCCGTAACAATACTGTACAAGTCCCGAACAGTCAAAACCCTTCGGGCTTGTACCTCCCCATAAATAGGGAACACCTAAAAACTTCAATGCGTAATTTACAACGTCGCTTGTGCTCTTGAAATCTTCAGGTATACTTACTGAGTCACCTCCACTACCTGAATAATTATCTCCATATTTCACATAATCAGGTACCCCAACATTTATTTTATCATCCAGATACTCTTGCAGGTCTTCCAGTATATCTTTGTTGTCATTAGTTGAAAGTGATGAACTTACAGTATTGTCCCCCATGTCTCCTATGTCGGCTGCAAGTGCTCCAAAAATTACAAAGGCAATGACAAGAAGTATTATTACTCCTATTACAAGAGGGTTCTTTAAAACAAACTGTCTGGCAAATGACTTAAATTTATTCTTAGCAAATCTTTTAAAGAAATTCTCCCTATTGTTGTTATTCACAGTACCATCACCACCTTACCACCTGAATCCGTCAATATTCGTGTATGGACTTGTTCTGGCGATAACTGCGCTTTGCTGTTTAAGAGAAAGACCATTTATTGGATTGGCATTTGTTATTACTTGAGAAGCTCTTCCTATATCACCATGTTCCAAAGCTGATTTGAATTTCTGTGCATTCCTATTGTGAGTAATCTCAAATTTATGGCCATCTACATTTTTATTTATGCTTTTAGTTTCACCGCCAAAGAGCTGTGTAAGTGCATCCTGTTTACTAAGTTTGTTTTCTCCACCTGCAAGGGACTGCATCTGTTCTATTGTGGCGTTTATGGCCTTGCCGGCTATTACCCTGTTTGCCATTCCAGTATTTTTATGATTCATTGCCCTTGAAACCCCGCCAAGTACTTTGGCACCCATAGGCTTTTCTGCTGCAAATTTTTTCAAGTTGTCATTCAGCATTGATGAATACAGCATATGCCTCGAACCTGCCGCTTTTAAATTGTTCATATTCACATTTCCTTCTGAATCGGTTATTGGCTTTAGCGAGTCTAATCCATTAAAATTTTCAGGGTTTATTATAGGATCTGTCTCTGAATTTTTTACATTATCTGACGCATAACCGCCAGCACCTGTTCCGTTTTCACTATCCATATAATTTAAAAGGCTTTCTTCATATTCATTTGGCTTTTTATTATGATTTTGATTACCTCTATTTTGTGCCGCCTGGGGATTACTTGACATTTCACCTTGATCAGTACTGCTGGACTGTCTGAAATTTTCAGTTGCACTGGCAGCTGCCGCTGTCTTTCCTGCGGCATCTTTTGCACCTTGAGAACTTCCCTGCGGCTTTTTACCACCAGCTCCAAATACAGCCGAGCCAAGAGCGGAATTCCTTAACCCACCTATATTTAGCCCATTTGAAAGTTTTGAGGGATTTCCTACCTTAAACGTTCTTGCCATGGCACCAGCAGCACCTATAGCAAGCTTCGATACAGGGCCAAAAGATCTGCCTGCTATGGACATTTCATCAACACCTGCAAGCTTGGTAAACAATCCCTGAAGTGAATTTCTGAAAACTTCTGCCAGTTTGACAAGAGCAAATACCCAGACAAGGGCATAAAACCAATTTTTCCATGAAGATCCGGAGAGACTTATAATCATTATGCTAAAGGTAAATGCATAAAAGAACTGCATAGTCGCATTGGTTATCATCTCACCAAACCATATCTGTATGGCCTGTGTCCTGTTGTCTATACCCCAGAAAAGTGCAGCAAGCGGTGTAAATGCATACATGGCAGTAAGTATTATTTTTCTTACCATGAACAGCATGTTTATCTGGAAAAACTTCCATGCAAACAGACACTTTACAATGGCACTTGTAAGAAAAGATCCGGTTTTGATGCTGTCTACCATGGAAATATCAGTCACATAGTTGTCTTTTCCAAGCGATGCATTGAATATGGATACAACGGCATTTGTCATATCACTTGACAGAAGGAATAACCCTTTAAGAAGAAGTGGCCCTAAAGCTATAAGTGCCAATGAGAACAGCCATCTGCAGACATCCTCCTGTAGCTGCGATCTCTGGGCAGGTCTGTTCGCAGACATTATGAGAGAAATTCCAGTCTTGGCCACCATCAAAAGTACAAGTGGTGCACATATAGAAGAGACAAGCAAATACATATAGTTTAGATTTGACCATTCTGCATTAGTAAATGGTGGAACTGTTATGGTTCCAGTTACACCGAAGGCATTGGCACTGGAATTGAATATGAGTTTATCCAAAGGTAAAAATCCGAAATACTTGTCAAACAAATTAAATATACATTTTTCAACGGAAAGAAAAATATTTCCAAAGGCTTTAACTACGAAATTACCGTCATCATCAGTTATGGTTGTGGTCGGCACATTTATCAAACTGGAATTCCCATCTGTAATTGCAGATCCTAGATGGTTGGCCACCCCTATTAGAAAACCACTGAGTAAAATACAGGATCCCAAAATACTGCACCCGAGAATTATCTTTCCGAAAGCCGTCATGGTCTCTTCTCTTTTGGTTTGGCTGTTTTTTACAAGTATCATTCTCATAGCTGCAAGTCCCATGGAAAAAGCTACAATAGTGCCTCCAAACAAGTAGATATAATATGAAATAGTGTGCTGGGCTTTTTTAGTATCTGCACCATTCATGTCAAAACTTACAGTTTTTGTAGTAGTAGCAGTAACAGCAAATTCTTTTCCGTAGCTTTCGTAAGATGGTGCTGCTTTTATAGGTTTAGTTACTGAAAAGGAAAATGCCAGGAAAAACACCAGTAATACAAAAAAATCTAACAGATATCTATGCTTTTTAGACATAAAACCAACTCCTTTCTAGCCTTTATCACGGTTCTGCAAATTCCCATTCAAATTCCTTGGGTACGACTTCCATAAGCACAAGATCCTGCTCTGTACGCAGGATAGCTTGTCCGCTCGAGAAGCTTGAAATATACTCACGACAATTTGCCGACAGATTGAAATACTTTGCTGTTTCCCTGGCTACACTAGGTTCAAGTTTAAGTATTATTTTGGTAGCACAGAGTGATACTATAGCCCTTCCCTGCTGGGTAGCTATAAAATCCTCAATAAATTGTGTAGCAAGTGTAAGTGCTATGTTGAAAGCCCTTCCAAGCCTTGCTATATTGTCTATAAAATCAAGTGCTCTTTCGAACTTGGTAAACAGCGATCCCTCGTCTACATATACATCCTTCAATATATTTTTAAGTTTCCAGTTTGAAAATTTGGCCCATATCCATGACATGGTGTTTATAGTTGCAAAAAACTTAGAAAAATCATCGGCCAGGTTTTTGAAACTTATAACAATAAGCCTGCTTTTCAAATCCACAGTACTTTGGCAGTCAAAAATGGCCATTGGACCATCTCCAGTTATCATCTTCATAATTTCAGTAAGTTCAGTGAGATTTGCAAGCTGGGCGCTCCTGTTGTATTCCACAAGACCGTCCCTCAAATTTGAAAGTGTAGGAAGTCTCTTTTTTACCTTGCCGGTATAAAACTTACCCTCTACTGCTTTTTCAGCTTCTATATAAAGGCTGTCTGCATTTTCCGTTATCTTGCAATCGGAGTACAATTTACTTACCACACCGTCAACAGCTGTAATCTCCTGTCCTCTAAGCGGTTTCCCCCTGAACCTTTCAGCAAAAATAGAAATCATATTCACTATTTCAGTTCTTTTTCCGTAGAGATTGATTTTTCTCTTTCCATGTTCGTCTTCCTCTATCTCAAGATCAAAAGGGTTTATACCGCTTTTGACTCCAGGTTTGAGTTCTATAAATTGTCCTCCAAGAATTTCAGCCTGCTTGCGATATTCACCTTTGGGATCCATTATTACCGACCATCTGCCAGCTGCAGTTCCTCTGGCAGATTTTACATGCATTAAAACGGATTTTCCGGCACCTGTTGTTCCACAGATAAAAGTATGTGGATTGGTAAGTTCCGGAGCACCTATAAAATTGTTGTAAAATATATAGGACTTCGTATTCAGGTTTCTCCCAAGCAGTATCCCTCCCCTGTGTGAAAGCTGTGTATTTCCCAATGGAATAAGACTTGCTATAGCCCCTGTTGTCATATTTCTAAGATAGGAAGAGTATGATAGATTGAGCGTCGGAAGTCCTGAAATAAAACTTTTGCTTTGATCATAAGTAAGACACCTGATCTTTACAGCTTTTCTACTGCATAAATCATTCAAAGAATTGGATCTATCATCAAGATCCCTGGTATCTCTGCCCCATATAAAAATAATTGGCTGTGCAAAGAACATCCTTTCTTTGTTTGTCTGGATGAGTTCTCGCAGTGCATCAAGATCATCCGCCGCATGTGCCACTCCATAATCCACAGCATATCCATGCTTTACCTGAAGGTTCAGATTAGACTTAAGCTCAGAATATTTGGAGGTGAGCCGATTTATTATCTCAGCATCAGGAATTGGCTCTACATAAGTTGAAATATCTATGTTTCCCAACGTAAACAGATCATTTAGAAAACCTATATACATCTGCCTCGGGTAATTTGTTATAGCATAAACACGAACATATTTATTCGGTCCCAGGTATATATAATCATTGTTTTCACTGAAAACATCGGGGTAAATTAAATCCATGATATTTGATGTTTTATCAAATATATCACCTGTTTTTTTATTACTTTTGCCTGGTTTCTTTTTGAATTTCTTCCCTTTCAATATCATATTCATCTTCTTTTTTGTCCTCCTTTCCCGAATAGATCTCCTGGCCTATACCCTCTGTATAAAGCTCCATTGCACCATTTTTGATAAGTTTTTCTATCAGTATGTTGTCACCACGCTGCAATATATCAGCAAAAAGCTGGGCAATTTGGTATGAATTCAGTATGGATACCCTCATTTTTGCCCCAATAAGCTTGGACATTACCAGGTTGCATTTATACCTGAGGTCATTTTTTGCCCTTTCCTCATCTTTTATATCAGTGCCAATAATGCAGAAACTTCTAAATACATATACTCCCCTGCTGTTTTCAATTTCCTTATATGAGTTATACAGTTTGTCAGAATACTGCCTTAGCCCCTCCGGGATATTTTCATCAGCAGATTCTACTGTTTTTAAAACAAGTTCTGCCGGCTCTTTTGTTTCTATTCTTGTTGGTGTTGTAAAAAATTGAATTGAATCATTTAGAGAAAGTGCAAACTGGAGAAGTTTCAATTCCATAACTTCTATTTCATCATCAGTAAGAAGCGGAATATCAGGTGAGGATACGCTGAGTATGATTCTCCTTTTACCACTTAGGAGCTGAATTTTATTGTTTTTTATGTCATTCATACCTATCAGTTTCTTTATTTCAGGCAGAGACTTTGTTTTGACATCTTTATTTTTATTGGAAGTTTTAATGTCCTTATCTAAATACTTACCACTCTTTTTATTCTCATCATCTATTCTTGTATAGATATAGGCCCCAATTGGAAATGAAAGCCCTATAAGTACAAGAACAACTGCTATAAGCAAATAAATCCCTTCTTTCCAGACAAGCCATAACACAACTATGGTTGGTTTTTTATAACATGATTTCTCAACTTGTACATGACGCATTTAAATAAATATTTATCAATATTTATACCGTCTTTCTTAATGAAAGCCATAATAATACAAAATATTGAAAACGGTAATGAAACTACAATTCTAACTGCGAAAGACAAAAAATTAAATGAAATAGCACCACCTACGGTTGTCCTTGACATATAGCCTGTGTTCAATATGAAAAGTAGCAATATGATAAAAACTGCAAGCACAATCCATGCAAACTGTCTAAGTGAAAGGTACCCGCCAATAATCTTGTCTTCACTGTCTATGTTGTAAGGTACAGTAAAATATGTCACATATATCACCCCTCTTTTTTATATAAACAGCAGCAGAAGATCCACTGCTGCATTTGTTTTTGTTCCTATCCTTTGAGCCCAAAAGTACCCCAAAAGAAACCTACGAAAATTGCAATAGCACCAATTAATACAGCCCCACCAACTATCCATCCAATTGATGCAAGGGCTTCAGTACGGGTTTCCTGTCTTTTATGTGCGAGTATCATTGTAAGTCCGACAATTCCCATGGCTATAGCTATGGCTCCACCACCTACAGCCATAAGTACTGTCTTTGTAGAACCAAACAATCTGCTTTCCACAGCTTTTGATGATTGAGTGCTGATAGCCTGATCTATGCTGTCTGCAAGTACCGGGCAGTTTACCACAATGATTGCAGATAATGTAAAAAAGGCATCCATAACAACTTTCCTGCCATTTGTTAAAAGGTTTCTCAATTTTTTCAGCATGAATACACCACCTCCTTTCTTCTGCATCTCATTTCTCTTTACTTACCTGCACCCGCGGTTTTTGCCGCTGTGATTATAAGACCCAGAATGAGCGGGGCAAGATAAAACAAAAACAAAACTGCAATGGTAGTAGCAATACCACACCATCCAGCTTTTTTAATATTTTTTGACATTAATATTCCTCCAAGGAGTAAAACCAGCGCAGATATCAAAAGTACAAGTTTTGCGATTGGAAATACAATTGGATCCAAGGAATTGTAGATAAACTGTATTACAGCATTTATACTGTGTGAAAAATCGGAAGAAGACACGGCCTGAACGGCTCCTGAGTCTATATTTTCTGCTGCAAGGACAGTAAAAAACATTAGATTCAAGTAAATCACCTCCCATCTGTAGCACAGATTTTTTCATCATCCTGGTTGAACAGCTCAAATCGTAATTTTCTAATGGAATTTTTTTTGATTTTATAGACCTGAGATTTCTCTAAATTTAAAAGAGCTGAGATTTCCTTGAGCTGCATCTGATCAAAATAAAATCTTTTCAATATAAATATTTCCAATTTGGATAATTTACAATATCTGAAAAGCTGGGTTAAGAATATATGATTTTCTACATTTTTGAACTCATTGAATTCACTTTTGGCATGTAAATTCGTTATTTCATCCAGTGATAACAAACTTTCAGATTTGAATTTTTTAAACTTTTCTGGATCTTTGGATTGCCTTTTCGATCTCATATAACTTCTGATTTTATAATCCGGAAGATGTACATAAAACGTATTATTGCTCATATATTTCCATATTTCCCCTTTGATATATGGATAAGCGTAAGCTAGAAATTCGGAATTGCTTTCAAGATTATAGTTTCCAAGCGCTTTCAAAAAGCCTATTTTGCCCTCAGATACCAGGTCCTCGAAATTTGTATTTGAAATGCTTAATTTATGTGCTATCCAGTAAATGTAATTTATATTTTTATTTAAAAGAGTTGAAACAGCTTTTTTATCCCCTTGCTGGGCTTTTTTTATGAGTGTATTATCCATGGAGACTCTTCTATATTTGTTTTTCCTAATGTTGCTACTTTCTTTTTTACTGCCTTATAGCTGGCATCCTTCAATTTAATCATGATGTTCATCAATTCTGTTTTTCCCTCCTAGTAAACTACCTTACATTAGAATTGTCAGGGTAAGTTTACTTGGATTTTAAAGTTAAATCGACCTTAATTAAATGGTACAACATATTTTTAATTATAAATTTGGCCATTTCTTATCCGTTTTTGGAGTAATAATTGGTATATAAATTTAAAATTTTTGATATTAACACAAAAAAATAAAGGATGTTCATATCCCACTTGTTGAAATAAGAGACTTCCCTACTTTAGCTGAATTATCCTATTTATAATACTGTCCTTTATACTCTATAATTATATAGCCATTTTTCTGCTTCCTTTATTCTGTCATAAGTATCAATGCTGATACATTCCGTAAAGTGAACTACTCACCACTTACCTGAGCCTTACGGCTGTTAACGGTTGAAATGGAAGCTTTGATGAGTCTAACGACTCAATTTAAGAAGTTTGGCTGCTAGGCAACCCTTATTCTTACGGGCGTGTCCACTTCGCCCCTATTGTATAGCCCCTCAAGGGACACAACGCTACTTTTACTGAGGATGTTCAATGCACCGTTTACGTCTGCATTGATGTAAGAACCTGCCTTTGTCCGGTACAGTCCGCGCTTTACACGCCTGCCCGAGAACTTGTACACGTCCGGATTGTCAGCATTGTAGACAGGAACAATATCCCTGTCAAAAAAGCTCGCTTTTGATGTGTAGCTTTCCTCCTGTTTCAGGTATTTGATGCCGTAAAGCTGGCAGAGATATTCAAGTTTGTCCCGCAGCTTGCCAAATGGAATGTTCACGAAGTTTTGGTTGTTGGCTTTCCCTATTCTGCTGCTTGTCTGGAATGTCTTATTGTATCCTACTACAAGTGTACCAATTTTACTTTTCAGACAGTAATTTATGATGATACGGGCAGTCTTCGCCATATAGTCGTTAACTTTGTTGTTGCGTCTGCGGGCTATTGACTTCTGGCGATTTGTGGTGCATTTTCCAAATTTCTGCTTGTCCTTGATGCTCTGCAGCCGTGCATTCTGCTTGTTGTACCACTGGTTGACAGATTTGAGCCTGCGTCCGTCTATGATGAAACTCTCGCCGGCAGAAGTCACACAGGTAGCCAGGTTGTTAATTCCAAAGTCAACTGCCAGTGCTTTGTTTTTATCTAAGTTTCTTTGTTCTTCTTTCACTTCATAAGTGTACTGAATTTCAAAGAACCTGGCTTTTGCCTTAGGTATTATGCGTATCTCCTTAATCTTCTTGTCCAGGAGAATAGGCGGGATTGCAATCTCAACTTTGGCGTGTTTTTTCTTGAACTGGTTTGAGTATGGCAATACAAGTTTATTGCCTTTCAGGCGGACAAAACCGATGACAAGTGTGGTGAATCCATGTTTCGGTAAGTAGTGCGGGAGTACAACGTCCCGGAAATTATATCGCCCCTGTCCGGCCAGTTTGATGAGACCGAAGAATGATTTAAACGAGCCGTCCACTTCCCTAAGGATCTGCTGTGCCATATTTGAGTTAAGTGTCTTATAGTTAGGGCTGTCCTTCAAAAGGGTATAGTTCTTCTGGTAGTTCAGGTACTCACCCTCACGGAAATAATACTGGCGTATATTGTAGATGGCTTCATTGGTAAGATTCTTTGCCGCATGGGCCAGCTTACGGATATTCAGGTATTCTTCCCTGGACAAATGTTTTACCTGTTGTTTGACTGTTAAGTACATGGTATTTCACCTCGCTTTCTGAGGTTATTATACTATCTTTGACGTATCTTTTCTCCATACCCTTGTATTACATAGTATTTTAAATATAGAAATATCACAAATCTATCTCTGAATAATGCCGTATTATTAAGCCTTTATTTTTCTTTAACAAGCTTTATCCATGGCTTAAATGAATCTTTTTTTACCACACCTAGCATATTACAAAATTTTTCAAAGTTAACTAAACTAAATAAGTCAAATTTACGATTATTAATCAGCTGATCAGCAGTTTCTATACATCCTTTTGAAAAATCTTTAGCTGTAGATTATAATGGACCCAAGAATTCAGACAAAAAAATGCTTGCTTTTTAGTTAGGTTCTCCATAATATTTTTATTAAGGATGGTGAATCACATGAGGAAAATTTACAGCTCCGAATTCAAAGCAAGATTAGTACTGGAAGTACTTCGTGGAGAACGTACTTTAAGCGAAATAGCTTCTGAAAATCAAGTCCATCCCAATATGCTCACAAGATGGAAAACAGAAGCTGTAAAGAATTTTTCACAGCTTTTTGAAAAAGAAGCATCTAAAACAAAGCAGCCAGAACCAGCCAATACTATTTATCCTTACCTGCTCAAAAACCTTGTAATAATGTATCCTGATCAAGTGTGGAGCATTGATATTACCTACGTTCCAATACACAAAAGCTGGCTTTACCTGGTGGCAATCATCGACTGGTATTCACGTTTTGTTGTGGATTGGGAAATAGATGACAATCTTGAAATTTACTTTGTACTTGAAGCATGCAAAAATGCTTTGAAAAAGTCAGCACCCGAAATTATAAATAGTGACCAGGGGAGTCATTTTACAAGCCCAAAATACACAAATTTGTTTCTTGAATCAGATTCAAGGATCAGCATGGACCATCGAGGGCGTGCCTATGACAATATTTTTATTGAAAGATTGTGGCGCAGTGTTAAATATGAAAATATTTATCTGCAGGATTACCAGAATCCACGGGAGGCACGCATTGGAATCAACGGCTACTTGAAATATTATAATTATAAAAGGCCGCATCAAAGTCTTAGCTATAAGACTCCCGCTGAAATATACAACAAATAATTTATTTGCTTTCCTGAGAAAAATTATACCTGCAGATGGAAATTACGTCAAGGATGCTGACGCACCATCTGCGATGGCATGTCCCTGACATAATTTTCATCAACAGGTGAAGTGTATTTAAGGGAAAGCATTATGATACTGTTTATCAACCTAACTATAAATCTACTAAAAAATTGTCTTGACAAAGGGGTGCACTTTATCTTCCAATAGACCATTTGGGTGCTAATCTATTTTTTCAACTTATAACAAAGAGATACGAACATAATTCTACTATAATAACAACGAATCAGCCATTCAGTAAATGGGGAGATGTTTTTTCAGATGTAACTTTAGCTAATGCAATATTAGATAGGTTATTGCATCATTCACATATCGTAAAAATTATTGGACCTTTATATAGGACAAAAGATGTTTATGAATTAATCCAGCAAGAAAGAACCCCTGATTAATTTAAATTTACTATAAAATATTTATGCATTTTCATGTTGGAACTTTTCAACATTTTGAACTTGACATTTACAAATATATGCTCTTCGTTTTCGGCTGAAGTTTCTTTAATACTGCTATTTGTATTATGCTTCATCACGTTAAAAGGTGCCCTAACGCTCTACATAATCCCGTTACAATGTAACCAGTTTACATACCTGTATAATGTTTTAAAAGGTCATACACACCCTTCTGACGAGCAAACAATACAATAGTAGTAATACTGCTTGTCCGAGTTTATTTCTTATACAACGGCTCACAACACCTATACCTATTATTTTTTACAGTTGGGGTATGTTTAACCAACTCTCTATATTTATTTTTATATATTAAAAAAGTCCCTTAGGTACTAGCCACGGCAAAAGCATGAAGGAATGTTTATCCAATGGATAAATTACCACTAACAATTATAGTTCTGTTATAGTAGAATAACCTTAATAAAATACTCTTATGGAGGTTATTGAATATGGCAGTAAAAAAGTATAAGGGAAGCTTTTTTGAGCATTTTAGTGTAATCTACGATACAAGGCAAGAAGGTAAAGTTAGGCACAAGCTTATAGATATCATCTTTATTGCAATTGCAGCAACAATATGCAGCTGCGATGACTGGGAGGACGTTGAAGCTTGGGCGATTGAAAGAGAAGATTGGCTGAGGAAGTACCTTGAACTGCCAAATGGCATACCAACACATCATACAATTGAAAGAGTATTAAATTTAATAGATCCTAAACAGTTTGAAAGATGTTTTGTGCTTTGGATGAGAGAAGTAACAGAGATTGGGAATAATACAGTAATAGCAATCGACGGAAAAACAATGCGTGGAACAGAAAATAAAAAGAATAATAAAAAGGCAATTCATATAGTAAGTGCCTGGTGCAGCAGTAATAAGCTTATCATAGGGCAGGTAAAGGCAGATGAAAAAAGCAATGAAATTACTGCAATACCTGAATTACTTGATATGCTTTTAATAAAGGGCAGCATTGTTACAATTGATGCAATGGGCTGTCAGAAAGATATTGCAGAAAAGATTGTAAAACACAATAAAGCAGACTATGTATTGGCACTTAAAGAAAACCACAAGGTTTTATATGATGAGGTAAAAGAATATTTCAAAGATGCGAAAGCAGATAAGGTAAAGAATGAAAAAATTGAGTGCTACCGTACTATGGAAAAATCCCATGGGAGAATTGAAGAAAGAATCTTTTACTATTCTACTGATATATCATGGATGAAAGCTAAAGATGACTGGACAAAATTAAATGGTATAGGTATGGTTATTAGAAATTGTGAAGAAAATGGGAGAAAGACAGAGGAGTGTAGATACTATCTGGGAAGTATTAAGAATGTAAAAGACTTTTCACAGGCAGCAAGAAAACATTGGGGAATTGAGAGTACTCATTGGAACCTGGATGTAACTTTTAGGGAAGATGAAAATAGGAATAGAACAGGGAACAAGCCACAAAACATTGGACTGCTAAAAAGAATTGCTCTTAACTTAGTAAAAAAAGATGAAGAAAGATATCCTAAGAAAAGCTTGAAATCTAGAAGGTTTCAGGCATTACTCAGCTTGGAATATCTTGAATATATATTATTCATAAATTTTAGATAGATCTAAGAAAATTTAAAAAGAACGCAAATGTAGACTGGATATATCCATTAAGGACTATTTGGTTTTGAATGTGGTCCTCTTTTAAAGGAGTAAAGATCTAGGCTCTGGCTGCTTCTTACACCATTTCACAGTAATACCAGAGTACATTTCAGGGAAAATAAGGCATACCTCATATATAAATGCTGCAAAGGCATTTTTTAAAAAATTCTTGCAAGAGAATTTTGGAAAGAGATGGGTTCATGCTTTTTCCGTGAGGTACTAGCCTAAAGGACTTGAAATTTCTTTATTATTTCTGTATAATCAGCACATAAACTGAATACAGTAAATTCGTTACTTTCCTGGTATTGCCGTACCTTTATTCAAATTATTTTTTTGCATTCTCTAAATAAATTTATATTTATTTGTCTTAAAATAAAAAACTAAATAAAATTAACTATCCAGTTTTTGTTATAGTTAGTATATAGCGCTATGACCTCGTTTCAACCTCATTCTTGTTTACTAATATTGCAGCACTAACTTTTTACCTGATTTTAGATATTATATTGTAATTTTATGTCATTTGAGTTACAATATTTATCATAAATGTAATTTAAATATTATGAAGACACTCGAAAAGTAGATGGAAAATCTTAAAAGATATTTAATCAGCCAACTACTTAGCATAAGTTGGAAACTTGTTAAATGAACTTTGAAAATCACACATTGTTATGAGAGGACGGACACAAAAAGGACATAACAAAAAAGCCTGAGATTAGGCCCTGGGAAAATATTCAATAAGTGTTCTATACAGCCTTACTTTGCATAAGACTGCCAAAACTAAAGCCGGTATGCTTTATCCAGGCATCTAAGTGTATATTGATTACAGAAAAAGTTGCTAAAGCCATACGCAGCATAGCACTTCGAGATTTATATTCTTGAATGTTATAATCATTAAACATTCGTTTGTTTGAGCGTTCGACAGAGGTTCTGGTTTTAAATTTATCTTTAAATTTTTCAGAATTACGTGGTACAGGAGGAAACATCCTCGGATCATAATCAGGTTTAATGTGAATAACTTTACCATATTTACTGTCAGAGCATTTACACTCTGCAGGAGGTTCTAAACCTTTTGCTGCAAAATAACAACGGTATTTGATTCCTTTAGGTTTTGAATATCCCCAATTGACAAAAGGAATACCACCCATGCAAATAGGATTTCCTTTGTTATCGAAACAAAGTATATTAGGATGGGGATAATCAAATTTTGCTTTTGTCCTGGAATCTAAAGAAATAAAAGGAGAAATATTGTGGTGCTTAAGCAGATCATAAGTAGGATAGTTATCCATGGCTCCATCAGCAATAAAGTTCTTAAAATGAAGGTCAGGATAAAGATTATGAATATCTTCAAGTGCAAAAACTGTAGTAATGCTGTCATGGCGGCTAGCCTGTACCATCTTAATGTAGATAGGAAGGTCATAGGGGCTATCGGAAGCAGTCACATTAAAAAGAGTGTTTCCAAAGAACCACTGTTCTCTATAGCTATCCCATCCCCAGCAGGCATCAGGATCTGAATACCGTCTGGGACAATGACAGTTGTATATGCCTTTAGATTTGCAGTCACAAACCTTAACTCCATAATGGCTGGCACCAGAATAGAAAGGTGAACCGTCAAAGGCAAGGGATAAGTTATTGATATCTCCAAGAATACCCATTTTAGAAGAGAAATCAACAACACATCGGGCGATAAACTTCTGAAAAATGTTTTCAGGACAGAAGTTTCTAAGTTTACCTTTGATAGCTTTATCAACAAGCTTCTTAACAGTACCAGAACGCTTAGGGGGCTGCTTTTCACCAGCTTTCAGTTTTTTTCTAGGCTTGGATGAAAAATTTTTAACCGTAAGTTTACGTTCAACTTGAAGTTTATGGTCTGAAATCCATAAACGTACTAAAAGGTCATAATATGAGGATGCAGATGGGACACCATCCTCAAAACCACATATATCAAGAAGCAAAGGATCAGAAGCTATCTTTTTAGCCCATTTTGTGATAGAATGTCCGTGTTGATCAAGCATTAATATTAGAGATCGTATTATACCTTGCTGATTTTTGGCGGGACGGCCTAAATCAGAATATAAAGGCTTGATTACAGGGAGCAGGCTATCCAGGTTGAGAAGATAGAGTTTTGAAATACTCTTATCAAGTGCAGCCAGCCTGCTTTTTTGCGTTTGATAGTGAAGTAGCATTTTAAGATATAGCTGTTCTTGATATTCCAAATGTGAAATCCAATTTCGTAACATAATAAACCTCCTGAGAAAATAGTATTTTAAAATCACAATACAATTTTACTCATAAAAGGGGATGTTCTATCAATCGAAATGTTTTCTAGCTTAGGATGCTATTGGTAATAAGTTTATTGGAAAATATCATAATAATTTAGCTTAAATATTAGGGGTGAAGCAAAGATGCTGAACCTTATAATATATAAAAATCAAGCTCTCTGAGTTTTCGAGAGCGTACTATTATAGCTTAAGGGGGATACTTATGTTTAAAAAAAAATTAGGATTATTTGTAGGTATTTTATTAATATACACTATATTGTTTAGTAATACAGTATTTGCAAAAACTACATATGAAAGTGATCCTACAAATACTAAACTAGAATTATCAGATTCTGATTCACTTAAAATTAAAGAAAACATAAAAACTATTTTAGATACTCAATATGAAATAATGAAAACTTGGAAATTTAAAAGTAATCAAGAATTAATTGGAGATTCTAAATTACTTGAACTAATTGAAAAAACTAACAAATTTAAGACTCAATGGTATAAAAAAGTAAATTTAAAAGCATTGAATTATAATAGTACTTTAGATATAGAAAATATACAAAAAAATTCTAACAACAAATATACATTAAATGTTAAGTATAGTATAGATTTTTATCTATCAAATTCTAATGTTAAATCATCTTCTTTTGATGAAAAATATATATTTGAGTTAGAAAAAAAAGGTAATAATTACTATATAACTAAAATGTTAGATTTAACAGATATGCAGGAAGAGCCTATTAATTCTACTAATCAAGTTAGATCAATTAATAAATTAGATTATGATGCTTCTAAAAAAATAGAAAATACAGAAGAGTACGATAATTTCATCACTGATAAAATAAGTTCTATAGACGATATATCAAATAATATAGATAGATATGCTGAAGAACAAAATAAACAAACAACATCAGTACCTGTTAATACTAAAGCTGCTTATTCAGGATATAAGGCAAATGCTGCTGTAAATTACGCTCTTAAATGGGCATATAGCTTTAATCCTAAATATCATAACTATGATAAAGAAGGTGGAGATTGTACTAATTTTGTTTCTCAATGTGTTAATTGGGGAGGAATACCTACTGCTGGATCAGCGTGGTCTAGTAATACAACTTCATGGATAAATGTAAAAGCTTTTTACAATTATATGAGAAGTAGTGGTTATACATCTGGTGGAGATTCAAGTTCTGGTTCAAGATTAGGAGACGTTATTCAATTATACCATAAAAAATGGGTGGGAAGTGATTGGTCTCATACTGTTATAATAACAGGTAGAGATGGTAGTGGATGGTTATATTCAGCTCATTCTGACCCTAGAAAAAATTACCCTATAGCTAATGTATATCCAACATCATCATATACAAATATAAGATATATAAAATTTTGGCATTAATTAAAAAGGGAGGGGGAAAATATAAAAAGCAAATTTATTAAATGTATTATATATATAATACTAATATTATCTATACTAACTATAATCTTTTTTATTAGAAATATTAATTTAGTGAAGAATGAAGATTTTTATATTTTTATGAAAAAAGCTTATACAACAAATGATGGATATACTAAAGAAATATCTAAACATATGTCAAAAAATGTTTTTAATAAAACCAATGGATTTAAAGTATTTAAAGGTAACTCCAAATATAAGAAGCCTTACAAAATAACATTTTTTGAATTAAAACAAGATTCTAGAAAAATAAGATTAAATAAAATATATATATATATGCGAGATTCTATTTCTGTTAGTGACTATAATAATAAAGAAATAGGTGGCTATAGGAACGGTTTAGTAAAATATACTATAAAAAAGATTAATAACACTTGGTGCATTACTGATAGTGAAATATTGGTAGATCAATAATTTCAATTAAAATAAAAAAACCTTAATTGTTTTAATTAAGGTTTTTCTATTTTAATCAAGACTTTAAATTATATATTAAATACACTATCTTATTTCGTAATTATGACAATCTTTATAATAACTCTAGTGCTTATATACCTTAAAATTATTTCTTATATCTATTCATAAATTCTAATAGAGCAAGTGAATAAAGATCTTGCATCTTAAATTGATTATTTTTCTTACAAAATTTAATCCAGTCTTTATTAATATTATCATATACCTTTATTAATCTACCCTTTAATTCTCCTTTAAATTTACTTAAATCAATTTTCAATTCTGGCTCTTCTGGTACATCTATTATATTTTTATTTTTGCTATATTCTTGTATAATCTCTTTTAATTGTTCTTTCATTTCTAATAATTCTTTTACATCTGATAATGAAATTTTTAAATCTTTAATTTCCTGTAATTCTATCACATCATTATTTTTAGATACTTGAGTTTTTTCATGTTTTATATTACTTATACTTTTATTATTGTTTTGTATAACTATATCTTTTATATAAGCTCTTAATTCCGCATTATATTTGTAGCTGTATATGTCAATGACTTTTTAGGTCAAAAGTCCATCCAATTTTAGGTCACCCTCCCTCCAAAAATATACACTTATCTATAAGTGCATATTTTCAAAAGATGATGTGCCTCTTTTCCACTTCCCTCAAATGTTTCCCTAAGTCGGTAGGAATCACCTGTCATGTCTACTATATAAGCTTTATGGGTAAGCCTGTCTACCATTGCACTTGTAATGACAGGATCACCAAATACCTCTTCCCATCTGTCAAAAGAAAGGTTTGTTGTTATTATTATAGATTTTCTTGATGCCCGTAAAGAAAGATTTGTAAATAAAAGTTCTGCCCCTTCCTTATCAAAGGAAATATATCCTAATTCGTCAGCAATAACAAGGTCATATTTCTCGAAGCGTCTTTCAAAATAACGCAGCGTTTTCTGGCTGTTACATTCCTTAAGTGTTGTAATTAACAGGGGAACTGTAGTGAATAAAACCTTATATCCTTCCATACACGCCTTAATTCCAAGCCCTATACTGACATGGGTTTTCCCAGTTCCCGGATTGCCCGACATAATCACATTTTTTCCCTGTTCAATAAATTTCATTGTGGCCAGTTCCGGCAGTATCTTTTTCATTGGAGCAGGAAGGTATTTTGTTTCAATATCCTCTAAATATTTCCTGTATGGAAATTTTGCATTGCGTATACGGCATTCCACACTGCGTTTATCTTTTTCTACCAGTTCATAGGTCAGAAGTTTGTGGAGAAAATCTTCGTAGTCACTTGATTCACCCATTTCCTCTTCAAAGTGTTCTTGTATACCGTGAAGTTTTAAGATACGGCAGTATTCTTTGATTTCTTCATTTAACTTAACTCTCATTTTTTATAAAATTTCCTCCCTTAAACATCCTGATTGAATTCGAGCCAGCTGATTATATACAGATAGGGTATTCCGTGATTTTTGGGAAATATAATCATTGTAATCTCTCCTTATATTATTTTTCTCCGCACGCCTGTCACAGACAGTGCTTACTTTATCAGCACTCATATCAAGAGGTGAAATTTTCTCCAGTTCTCTTAATGCATCACAAACAGCATCTACACCTTTTTCATAAATAACTTCAAGAACATGTAGAAATGTTCTTACATCATTGTTATAATAATGATCATAGATATTTTTAATTTTGGTGTCCGCCTGAAGCAGTGCCGTGCTTTTGTGAAGGGCACCTGGTTTTTTAGATAGAGTTCTCAGATAATGTTTCAGCTCTATCTTCCAATCATGATTCACATAACTGCGGTTATGTACGGCTATTACAGCTCTGCCATAATAGATTATGATCTTATCCGTATATGTTTTTGACATCACCAGTTTGTTTACATAGATGTCTGGAACAGAATAATGGTTTTGACTTATAACAATAGTTGAGTATTTGTCCACCCCGCTTTCGCAAATTATACAGCTCTCGAATTTTGAAAGATGCGGCAGCAAAAACTTCTTTTCCTGTTCAAATACTTCAAATGGTATAGTACAATTGGAAGTTCTTCTTTTATTCAAATTCATACATGTTTCGAAAAGATACTGGTTTGCTTCTGCAAGACTGTCAAAGGTTTCGTGATCAGGTGCACTAAATGCATGTCTTCTTACGTACTCAACACTTCTCTCAACGTGACCCTTCTCGTTGCCTGCGGCAATATTACAAAACCGGAAGTTAAATCCATAGTAGATAGAAAGTTCAGTTAGTGCTTTAGTTGGTTCCTTCTCATGAAGCCCTACAAATTTTTTTACTGCAACTTTCATATTATCGTATACCATGGTTTTATAGGAGCCGCCGCAGTGTTCAAAAAATTCTGCATGTGGCTGCTGAAATACCGGTGTATCCTGCGATTTAAACAGTATGGCAAAACGATAGTTTGCTTTTGCAGGTGTAAATACTGCCATCTGATATTTCTTAAATCCTGAGCCACCAATATCAAGTTTTACTTCGCCCCAGTCAAATTCACAAATATCACCCAATTTATATTCCTGTCTTATAAAAGCTTCCCTATACCTCATCTCATCCTGGTTTACAAGACGTTTAACTGTCGAATAACTGATACTGCATCCCTGTTTTATCAGATATTCGTGGATGTCTATTTTTTTCATGGCCTGCTTTGATCTTCCTTCTGAACGCTTCTTTCTGTTTGATTCCAGACATTTTTCAATAATATCCAATATCTGTTGTGTCACCTTTACAGGTTTACGTCCATTGGAATGATATTTTGGTTTTTCGATAATTGCTTGAATAAGTTCGGATTGATCTAATCCAGGATTAATAAGCAATAATTCTGTTTTTTGATGTTGATACTCATTGACATATTTATTTATAGTATCTTTACTCATGTGTAATTCTTTTGCAATAGCCCGGTTGCTCATTCCATCAATATGTTTCAGTATTATTTTTTGTTTTTGTGTCAGTGTGATCACTTCCTTCTGTCCTCCTCTTAGCATAATACTAAAAGAATAACATATTTTGGCTGATAAGTGACCTAGTTTTCAATGAGCGCTTGACCTATTTTTATGTTAGCATAAACAGTAGCCTTTTGTTGTAAATCTACTTATAATTGTACTTTTATTTATACCATATTTTTTACATAATTTTGTAACACTTATTTTTTTATCTTTTTGTAATTCTTCATTAATAAATTCTACCTGTTCTTTTATGTTTAGCTTATCAAACTGGATAGGCTACAAGGGGTAGAAGGAGCATCCGTGTCATGTACTGAAAAGTAAATGGAATATACTGTAATCCATGATAACTATTAAGAATATAGCATGGATTAATATATAATCGGTATTATACTTGTACTGAATTATTGTATATATTTATAGGAATTCTTTGAGTCATATCTAAATCAAAATTTCCATACGGATTTACATGATTATATATTAATGGGGTTAATGCTCTGAAATCTTCAGGTTCCATCATATCATACCATTTCTTTTCAGATAATATTTGTTGTATCATTAGTGTATTTACGTATACCAAGCAATTTTGCAAAAGATGAAGACTTAATACTGAAAGCTCCTGATCTTCGATTCTATTTGTTGATATTTCACCACTTTTACCATAGAAAATAAATGAGTTAGCTGAGTTCCAATTTTCAACCACATTAAGTCCTTCATGTATCTCTATTCTTAGAGCTTCTGAGTTTAAGTATTCGCAAAGAAATATAGTCTTTATAGCTTTTCCTAATTCTGCAAGAGCTAAATATGTTGGATGTTTCAAATTATTTCTGGTAAATCTTTTTAATATAGCTTCTGTTTCTGCTGTGCCTAGTCTTAAAGCTGTAGCATATTTTATCATTTGATCATACTGCTGCCTTATAAGTTCGCAATTTATAGGCCTTGTCAGCACTAGTTGAAGATTAGGATATAGTTCACTTATTCCAGTATCAGGTCTATATAATTTTTGTGAATGTATTGCTTTAATTCTAGGCATTAGATTAAAACCTAATAAATGACAAAACGCAAAAGCAACTTCACTTTGACCATGAGAATCAACAAAATTTTTTTTATTTCCATATCTGTACAATGTTTTAATAATCCTTCTATCATTGCAGATACTTCAGAAGATGAGCATTGTTTTAACTGTGAATATATACATGTAGAATTTTTTTCAACATGCCAATATATCATTACACCACGACCCCGATATCTAATATGCCATTCTGTCATTAGATTTTGATCCCATGCTCCAAATTTTTTACTATCAGAAGCACAGGTTGTTGTTCCTTCACCCCATATGTCTTCTACTCTACTTTTAAGTATTGCATTAACTACTGATGTTATTGCATTATGTAAGTTATCTTTATTTATAAATTTTCTTTTTATATAAAGCAAATTCTCATAATTTTCACCATGATTTCCTGCAGCGATACGCTTCAATCCTGTATTTGTACCTAATCCATATAGTGCTAAAATAAGACGCTTTTGAATTACTTCTCTATCTAATCTTTCATGAGAAGCCATGGTCTTAAAGTTGTCTGTAAAATTTATTCTTAAATCTGCTTCTTTAAGTACATCAAGCAAATTAGTCATTGGCCAGTGTCTCATAATTTCAGCTTTTATTTTTGACAAGTTCATGGGTTCATCTTGCGGTTCACTAGGGGATACAGTAATCCAACCTTTATTATTTTTATTAGATATACGTACTTTTGGATTTTTAAGCATGCCAACATCTAATTTATTTAATGAATTATACATGGATTGTTTAATACTATTTATAAATTTTTCTGAATCTAAGGGTTTATTTAGTGCTTTATAATTTTCTTTCCTATGCTCTTCAAAGTCGATTGGTAAGTCTTCATCAGGATTTCTATATCTATTTGCACCAACTCCCCATATTTCTTTACAACGTAATTTATCTCTTAATGCCTGTAAAGTAATAATTTCATAGTTTATTCTATTTATGCGTTCATGTCCACTATCATCAGTTTCCATAACCGCATCTCTCATAGATGTACGAATAACGCCATCTATAATGGACCCAAGAATTCAGACAAAAAAATGCTTGCTTTTTAGTTAGGTTCTCCATAATATTTTTATTAAGGATGGTGAATCACATGAGGAAAATTTACAGCTCCGAATTCAAAGCAAGATTAGTACTGGAAGTACTTCGTGGAGAACGTACTTTAAGCGAAATAGCTTCTGAAAATCAAGTCCATCCCAATATGCTCACAAGATGGAAAACAGAAGCTGTAAAGAATTTTTCACAGCTTTTTGAAAAAGAAGCATCTAAAACAAAGCAGCCAGAACCAGCCAATACTATTTATCCTTACCTGCTCAAAAACCTTGTAATAATGTATCCTGATCAAGTGTGGAGCATTGATATTACCTACGTTCCAATACACAAAAGCTGGCTTTACCTGGTGGCAATCATCGACTGGTATTCACGTTTTGTTGTGGATTGGGAAATAGATGACAATCTTGAAATTTACTTTGTACTTGAAGCATGCAAAAATGCTTTGAAAAAGTCAGCACCCGAAATTATAAATAGTGACCAGGGGAGTCATTTTACAAGCCCAAAATACACAAATTTGTTTCTTGAATCAGATTCAAGGATCAGCATGGACCATCGAGGGCGTGCCTATGACAATATTTTTATTGAAAGATTGTGGCGCAGTGTTAAATATGAAAATATTTATCTGCAGGATTACCAGAATCCACGGGAGGCACGCATTGGAATCAACGGCTACTTGAAATATTATAATTATAAAAGGCCGCATCAAAGTCTTAGCTATAAGACTCCCGCTGAAATATACAACAAATAATTTATTTGCTTTCCTGAGAAAAATTATACCTGCAGATGGAAATTACGTCAAGGATGCTGACGCACCATCTGCGATGGCATGTCCCTGACATAATTTTCATCAACAGGTGAAGTGTATTTAAGGGAAAGCATTATGATACTGTTTATCAACCTAACTATAAATCTACTAAAAAATTGTCTTGACAAAGGGGTGCACTTTAGATATATATTCCTTTATTAGCGCCTTCTATATACATAGTTCCTATAAATTCACGAATTCCCTTAACTAATTCAGTATGTTCTGCGTTTGACTTGAACTAAAATTAGGATCAGTTGATGTTACCTCAAATTGGTTATATTCATCATCACAATAGGATACATATAACTCCCAAGCACCAGTTTTTACATCTTTTAATATAGAAACATAATCATAATTTTGCAATTCCTTGCTCATCCCAATTAAGTTCTTGTTCATATCATTAAAATTCTTGTTGACAGCCTTTATTGGTTCACATTTATGGCTTACTGTTTTTCTATTAATAAATTCCCTTCATCCTGAACAGAGTTTTTCTGAATTGAGGAGATTATATTTTTTAAATCTAAAGAAATTTCATTTTCATCACTCATTTTTTCTGTAACCTCCTATAATTTTTAAAATTCAGTTTCATTAATTATTTTACATTCAATTTCGTTTTCTTCAAAAACTCTAACAAGATTTTCAACATCATCTTTCGCACGGGAATTTCCTAGAGTCCATTTATATCTATCATATATAAGCGGAAAAGATACAAAATTTTCTTTAATTGGGACTACTACAACTTCGTACTTACTAGGGAATATTAATGTTGATGATTTTTCATCCATTATTTCATAGTTATCCCTTTTTCCGTATAAGCCATAAAAACCTACTTTAATCATGGAAATTCCTTTACTTTTAAACATGCCTACAAATTTTTGTATGTCAGGTTTATTGTAGTTAAAAAGTTCTTTCCATTTCATTATAATTTGCTCCCTCCTTACAACACCTCATTATGGATTTTGTTATATTTTTCAAATAGCAAAATCCCAACTCTGCTATAAATATACCAACCATATAGATTAAATACTATCCTTAATTTCACAGATTATTGCTTTCATTATTGGATTTTTTCTTGGCATCTTCTATGGATTCATCATCCAAGGCCTGGTAGATGTATTCATACAAATCATTTTCTCTCTGCCAAATCGTACTTTCATTGTAATTTAAGATTATACTTATCTTGCTGTTTAAAAATCCCTTCTTGAATCTCATATCTAAAATTTCACAGTCATTCTTGTTGGTTTTTCTAATGGATTCCATTATCAAATCTATCTGGCAGTTGTTGAACTTTAAAGTTTTTATTTTTCTCTTTATTGAATCTATTTTTTTCAATATTTTTTCTTTCTCAATATCGGTAATAAGTTTATTTTCGCTTAGCCCATAATTTAACACTTCTAGTTGCCTTTCAAATAAAGCTATTAAAGCAAGATCCCTGTAATAACTCTTTAAAATTTGAGTTACAATTCTAGTATGTTTCTTCATATGATTTACCGCCCCTTATATCAACTTTTTTGTTTTATCTATGAAAAACTTGTATTTTTTCCCCGGTATACTTATTTTTCTTATTTGTTTTTCATCATCAACAATAATTATTATCCTCATGGAGTTGCTCTTCTCCATGGCAGGAACAATCACAGACTCTTGTCCGTCTTTAACCAGTGCTATGTCAAAAAATTTGTTTCCCTCTATAAAAGACAAAATATAAGGGAATTTTGATACAGTACACCAGCTTGCACCAAACATTTTATGTATATAGCTATAGGCATCTAATGCCTTAAGTAAATCTCTGTTTATTTTATCAACTGTTGGGTAAAGTAAAAGGTCTCCCTCTTTTTTAAGATAAGGAACTTGTTTTGCCATAAGAGGTTCTATCAATTCATCTATATCATTAATTCCAGTTATGTCTTTTATTTGGGAAATAGTAAGATGCCCAAACTGCTTCAATAAATCCATTATTTGTTTTTGATCTTTTGATAAATAAAACACGTAATCAACTCCAATGCATTTATTTTAGAAGGGAGGGCTTTGCCTATGGCAAAACCCTTATAAAGACATAAATACACAAACATGAAAAACTATGATATGACAATTAAATTAAGATAAGATTTTATCCTATATTTTTTTACCCTCATTTACATGATAACTAAAAATCAAAAAAATAACCTTGTTTTAAAATTGTTTTTTATTTATTTAAAATTTTATTTTTATTGGCATCAGAAATGTTTTAGAACTCATTGATTTTTTACCAGAAGGACTCCTCATCCTCTTGGGTGTCATGTTCATCCTGCAGAAAACCGTCTTCCTTAAAATTTTCACAATCCTTAAAGAAATTTAATTGAGCACTCTTTTCCATAGGTTTTTTATCTCTCAACTTTTCCAGCCTGTGTATTTCATTTTCTATTTCCTCCCTTGACAATTCGTCATACCTCTTCACTTCATCAAATTTATTTTCAACTTGCAACTTTTCGCCTTCATTATTTTTGTTGTTATTTTTTTCTTCGATCATAGAAATTTCTTCATTTTTTGATTCACTGGATACAATATCAGTCTTTTCTTCTTTCCCCTGCTCCACAAAATCTTGCGCAACTGCTTTCCTATCCTCTTGTAAATTATTTTGTAAACCCTTTGGAACAACTTTTGACTCATCATTTCCTACGGCAGAATTTATTTTTTCTTCTACAATCTTTAGGATTTTACTTATAAAAATCAGTATTTCTTTTTCTGAAATTCTGAGGCGTGAAAATTCTTTCATAGGCTTTTTCTTACGTTTTCTAACCTCTTGCATTGCCCTTTCAATCATTTTTTCTTCGTCCAGATAATATTTTTCAGCCCACGGAAGCTTGTAGTCTCTAATGCCAGTTGGTTTAAGATGTTTTGCCATCTCATGCTCTGAATAATCCATTTTATACAGCATTAACGGCTGCTCTCCTCTATACATGAGTATGGCTTTCTTTCTGTCAAGTCTCAAGAGTTCGTCAGGGTTTTGCAGATTTCTTCCACTTGGTGATACATTCTGGGATCCAAAATCAGCTATTCCTTCAATTCCAGCTTTTTTGTTTGAAGAATGGGATTCCACCGTAGTAGGCCCTATATGTTCCGAAACTTGTTTTGCCGTCATGTCGTCGGATGCCCCCAAGAACAGCTGACTGTCACAGTTACCCAGGATTTCAAACCATGCATCATGTGGATATCTGTTCTTGAGTTGGGCTATGTTTTGGAATATTATAAAACATATTATACCCCTGGATCTTAAAGTAGATATCTTCTTTTTAAAATCAGGTATAGCACCAATATTTGGAAATTCGTCAAGAATAAAATACACTTCCTGCTGCTCTTCAATTGGTATCATCTTTTTGTAAAAATCAGCATACTTGGTGAGTTTCATAAATAGAAATGAGAAAAATAGACTTGCTACAAAGTCAAATGTACTTTCTGAATCGGATGTGATACAGAAATAAGCAGTTTTTTCATATTTAGGTGCTGTAAGATCTATATCACTTGTTGCAGTCAGGTTCTGGACTATTTCATTCTGGAAAATCTGCAACTTGGATCCAAGACCTATTACTATATTAGGCTTTATCTTGTCACTTGCCTGTGAATATATGGCATAAGGCATTTTGGCCGGATTTGTGCTGTCAAGCTGTGCAAACATTGCATCAAGTATCACTACATTTTTTGTCACTAGCATAGAATATACTGTCGCCAGATTTCTGTTTCCTTCCGGTACTACAGTGACTACATATAGCACTAGTGCTTTTAAAAGGTTCATCTCAGACTTTTCCCAGAACTCGTCCACTTTTCCATCAACCGGCCTTGTATTTGCCATAACAGTTTCGGCAAAACTCTGGGCTGAAATATCATCCGTAACTTCTGCCAGCGGGTTCCATCTATCCGAATGTATCATATGAACCAGGTTCAGCACCTTCACATTGTATCCTTCATGGTCTCTCAAAAAAGGCGCCATATCCTCAAATATCTCAGCTTTTGGATCAGTTATAACCATGGATTGTCCCATCCTGGCTATCTGCATTATTTGATTCCTAACAAACGCCCTTGATTTACCTGTACCTGCAGCACCATAAACAGCAACATTTTTGTTTGCTGTCACCGGAAGTGAAAGAGCAACGGTTTCAAATTTTCCTGACCTTCTAAGTTCTATACTGCCGCCTTTTTCTAGCTTTCCAAAGATTATTCCGCTGCCTGAAGTCCCGCTTTTAACAGTGAATATTTCCCTGGCCCTTTCATATGGCATCCATTCTGCAGTTCCGTATGTTCCCTGTTCAGGTATAGCGATAGGCCCGTCCTCTTTTTTATGACTTACGTGGCCTGCAACAAAAATCAGACCTGCAACAAAGCCAAAGAAAACAATGAAACATTTGAACCATTTGAAAAATACCATTTTATTTGCTATGAGAAGTTTCAGATTGCCTGCAAAACTTTGAGTTCCGTATGCATTGACAATATCTTCGACATGCCCTGAACTTGTAGCTATTATTGGTACAAACAAATATATGCTTATTATGAAGACAAGTATAAAGGCTACAGTATATTTAATTTTATTATTCTTAGACATTCAACCATCCTTTCCAACCTACATTTCTTCTCGGTCAGCTCAAGGATAGCATCTAAATATCGGTTTAAAATTTAGCATTTTCTTATTTATTATTTGGGTAAAAATTTGGATGAAAAACGAAATGAATGTTTGTCTCATTTTATATTAATAAAATCTCATTTAATGTATAAATATGTAATTGGACAAATTTCTATTAAAAATATTTAAAATGATAAACTTATAAATTTTTTCTAATATGAACTATACTTTAAAAGGGATTGAAGATTTTATATTTTCTAAAATTATTAAAGATTGCAATTAATTTTTACGAATTGTGACTTAATTATATGAATATTATAAATTGATGTTATTCTATTTATAATGTTATACTTATTGCAAATTACTGTCAATAATAATCAATCTACAAAAAAATCTATTTTTAAACAATCTTTTTTATAATTTCATTTACTAATTATCATATAATTTTATTTTTTAAAATAATCTACTATAAGCTTGTCTAAAGCTTCGCTAATCTGCTGAATTTGTTCTTTATCAGCATTGCCTTCTATTTTCTTATGCAACAATTTTCTTACTATCTCAATTTTCTCAGATAAATCTTTTTTCTTATCTAATTTCTCTTTCATAAAAATCTCCTTCATAACAATTATTTTGAAGTTATAACTGTCAGTGAACTACATCTCCATTGAAATGGAGAGCTTCGGATTCCCAATAAACCCCATGATAGAGCTCCACCGGTACATCTCCGGGGTATCCAAACCCACTACTGCTGGTATAGATTTCTCCATCCTACACAGATACTTTTTTAATATGTTGTAAGCTCCTACACAGTCTGCATTGTATATTTTGTTATTTTCCTTATATAAGCCCCTGTATTTTCTATTAGATCTTTCGGCATATTCCTTTGATACTTCTTTTGCATTTGGACTGCACTGACTTGAAAAGCTTTCTTCCTGCTTTTCTATAGAAATACCTCTATCTTCAGCTTTATAGGTTATTTTATCTGTCAGCCTTTTGTAGAACCATTTATGAAACTTTTGATTATTGACTTTTCCAAAGCTTTTATTTTCACGTATGTTTGTTATATCACCTACAATGATTTTGCATACATTATGTTTTTCAGCTGTTTCTACTACTTTCTTTGCTGCTGTATGCAGTACGTGATTTACCTGCTTAGCTCTTTTCTCATAAAGTTTTCTTACTCTCTTACTTTTCTTCGGGTGTTTTATACCTTTAGAACTTTGCTGTGCATCTGAAATTGACTGATAATAAGATATTTTTTTATCGAAGTACCTATTTATACTTAAAAGCTGTCTTCCTGATATGATGAAGGTTTTTCCTGTTGATATATATGCTGTAACAAGGTTGTTCACCCCCAGGTCGATACCCATGTAAATACCATTGTTCTCTTTTAATTTGACATCCTGTTTCTCTACTATGATATTTAAACTATATTTTTTGTTATTTGGCAGGGGTATGATTTCCACTATCTTTGGTGTACCTGAAATTTCTTTGCCGGCAGGCATTTTTAAAAACAGATACCTGTCTGTAATGCTGTACTTTTCTTTCAGGTATATTCTCAGTTTTTTAGGCAGTGACAGCCTTAAAGTTCCGTCCTGCAGTACAAAACCATTATTGAGGTACCTCACGTTGAAGTTTGCATGTTTATACCCCGGAGGTTTCGGATTTTCTATACTTCCTGTTTTCTTCAGTGCGTAGAAGGACTTCCAGCTGTCACCCAGCTGTTTCAATACTTCCTGTGCCGTCTGAGAAGGGAGGCTTTTATACCAAAAATGATCCTTTAAAGCTTTTCTCTGCTTGTACCAACTTGGATATTCCAGACCACTTTCTTTAGTCCAGTTTGTTCTCTCATAGTTTGCCACATTCCACAGTTTTGAGGCCGCATATGTTAAACATCCAATGATTATTTTTTCTTTTTTAGTTGGATTTAATATGAAGTTAACTACTCTTTTTATTTTGCTTACCCCCTTTCTTTTTGAAGTTCAATATATTTTCTTACAGCTTCTTCTGATATAGAACCTACTGTTTCTATATAAAAAGAACTGTTCCATAAATGCCCTTTATATAATTGTTTCTGCAGCTCAGGATATTTTATAAAAAGTTTTCTGGCACTTATGCCCTTTAACATTTTAACTATATATGAAGGCTCTATTTTAGGAGGTGCTGTTGCAAATATATGAACATGATCTTCCATGACTTCCATTGTTTGAATTGCAAATCCCTTTTCTTCTGCTATCTTTTTAAACAATGTTTTTAAGTATTCATCAACTCCATTTTTTAATATTTTCTTTCGATATTTTACACTCCAAACAATATGATAATTTACATTGTATACACAGGTTCTTGCATGTATTATATTATTTTTACTCATACATATAGTATATTATATATTAGTCTATAATTCAAAAGAATAAAGGCTTTCAACATATACATATAGTAACTTTGATAGCAGCCTTTCATCTCCCCTTTGAAAATGGGAGGATTCTCGGCTATTTTCCTAAATAAGGTACTACTAAATTTATTGCTAACCTTTTTATTTAATGTTCATCTTTAGCAACATTGTATCAATATAAAAATGTAAAATCAATTTAAAAGTTAATCTTTAGCACATTAGGCGGTGAACTACTTTGAAAATATACTGGTATAAGGGAAGCAAAAATGTAATAGGTACTAGAGTTAAAAAAGCCCGTAACATGTTTAATCCTCCCCTGACTCAAGGAGACTTAGCTGCAAAATTAGAATTAATGAATATAAAGCTTGATAGAATATCCATTTCAAGAATTGAATCCGGTGACAGATTTGTAGCTGATTATGAAGTAATTGGAATCGCCAAAGCACTTAATGTATCTCTTAATTGGCTTTTACTTGGTGAATAATTTTTATAAAAGAATAAATAAAAAGGCCTATATAATACAATAACTTTATAAGCCTTTTCATATCTTAATGTTCATACTTTCATATTACCCATATTGGAAATCCCAGCTATGGATATGTCAAAAATAATCTTTATCAAAATACATACACCTACAACAAATATGGCAAATGCAATGCCTTCCTTTTTTTCTATCTTATTCTCAAAGTTTAATTTCCTTGATTTTTCAATGCTTTCATTTCCGCTCTTTAAATTATGGACTGCGGAGGTTTTATCACTTTCCTCTACCTGCCTCAGTGCCGATATTATCTTTGATATGCACTTGTATCTTTCATCATTTAAAAACTTCTCATAAGCGGCATCCCTGCCTACAAGATAATTTGTTTCAAATTCAACAAGGTACGGTTTCAAATAGTGAGAATTGTCTATCAGAGCCTTGAGCATGTTCCTTGAAGTCACATTGGGATTGCTGCCCACCATTACCAGGAGATTGACAAGGTTGTATACCTCTTCTTCTTTTCTCCTCACTATCACAATGGAGTACAGTTTTAAAAGTAAATCAGGCACAAAGAAGAACACTACCGCCCACAGACCATATCTTATTTTTCTTGAAACAGAATACAAAGGCTTTAGAGATACTGCATCTTTTAGGGCAACTGATGAACTGTCATTGATCCTGTCCGAATCTACATCTCCATATTTTGATAATACACTTTTCACTGCTTCAAAACCTGCATCATTATTGTTTATTCCAGTGATATCAACATGGACTTTCATTAGATTGAAATTCTTGAGTCTTGTAGAAGGATTGTTGTGAAAATCATTTTGGGAATAAGTCGAATATACTGGTGTTTCAAATACCTGCCTCTGCTTTACCTGAGTGTTTGTTATAAATACCATGAACAAAAGAAGAGAGGCTGCCATAAATGCAATTGTTTTTATGACATATAGATCCAGTACAGCCATGTCAAGGGAAGACTTAGCCAGCAGATTGTCTAGAATCTTGTATTCCTTATCCTTGTGTTTTGGAAGTACCTTCCTTACAATTTTTTTCAAAAGTTTGTTTTTGAATAAATTCTTCGCATCAAGTAAATAGCTGGCATAACATGCTATTATAATTGCCAGAATAAATAAATTTCCTATACTGTTTGACATATTGACTCCCTCCTATAGCTTTCTTAAAAAGTCCATTGAGAAAAAATATATTATGTAAAATATGACTACAAATACATATTTCATGGAATCAAGCGGATTTTGTGATTGACCTATTTCAGGTACAATTACATTCATATATTTCTGCATTAGCAGAGTTATCACCACCATGAATAGAGCTCCCAGCTTGTACTTCAAAAATTTTTCCCTGGCTTTTTCTGCAAACATGTTTTCTTCCCTCATTTTCACAATGAGATTGCTTATCTGGTTGTTCAGTTCCTTGAGGTCACCTCCATAGACAACATAAGCCTTTAGAAGTTCGGAAAAGGCATTTATATTTTTATCATTGAATGTTTTTTTGAAATCATCGAAAGCAGTATTTGAATTTCTGGAGAGGTTGTAATATAGGATCTGAAAAGGTCTTTTTATATGTCCTTTCAAATTTTCAGATGTGGCCTTTATTGCAGTATCAATTTTAAATGATTTGTTTAAGTTGTACTGGAATTCCTCCAGGCTGTTCGGTATCTTTTTTATTACCCTGTATGTCATGAAATTTATAATATAATCACCGACAAGAACAGGCAGTACAAATGCAAATACAATGTAGACAAGTTTAAGGTACCATATGGTGTCGAGTAGCATGATAAGCGTAAAAGCAATCAAAACTGCAATACAATATATCCCGACAAGCACCGATGAAAGCCTTGACGCATCTTTCCTGAAAAGGTTCAACTTCAAAGTAAGTGTCTTTTTATTCAATATCATTTTAAGCACCCCATATCTATTCCACATTCACCATACAATGCCTTTAATTCTTCCATATACTTTTCCGTAAAGCCAAAACTGAAAGCTTCATTTAAGTAATCCTGGGATATTGGATTGATCAGGGCAAGATTTCCTTCTCTACGTTCAAACATTGGATTCAATTCATATGGCATATGGTAATTTTCAGGTCTGAAGATTACTTCAGTAACCTCCTGTATATATCTTTTTCCTGTGGCCAGGTTCAGCGCTATGAATATAACTATATCAACCGCCCTTGCTATATCGTAAAGTGCAGATTCTTCGCTCTTGTATGAATTGTTTTGCATGAGCATATTTTTGTAGTCCGGTATGAAATTTTTTATAGATGATGTATGAAAGCTTCCTAGGCTGCCCCTATTTTGTCTTGTCATTGCCTGGAGTGTTATATAAGCCTCCTCAGGTGTCCTCACTTCTCCATCTATCATAATGTCACGGCCAAGCCTAAGCCCGGTTTTAAAGCAGTCCATCGGTGATTTTATGTTCAGGAATTTTAAATTTTTGACGTCTTTATCCGGAAAATATTTTCTTATGGCAAGTTCAAAAGATGATTCCATAGTAAGAAGTGTCAAATTGTCCGGTATGGAAGATATAAGTCTTAGAAGGTAAGTTGTCTTTCCTGCACTCTGGGGACCAACTACAAGTATGTTGGGTCTGCTTTTCATAATTATATCCATAAATCTTTCCAGCTGCTTTGTTGAGGTACCTTCCACGATTAAATTCTCGCTTGATATATATTTATAATCTTCATACCTTAAATTTAAGGAAGGTTCCCTGCTGTATGGAGGTATGAGTGCCGTTACTCTTGCACCGCTCAAGTTGTCACATATTATTTCTGGATTGTTCGGCCTTAAGTCGTCATCACTGGAGTTTGATATGCTCTTTTTTATGATCTCAAAACATGTCCTATTATCTTTAAAATATAGATTTTTTACCCTCTCCCTCTTTCCATTTACCTGAAAACTTATAAAATCCGCACTGTTTACATTTATCTCATTGAGTCCCTCCATATCTCCATAACTGTATGGATCTATTACTGAAAGGCCATATAGTTCCTGGTATATTATCTGTATGAGCAAATCAATTTTTTTATCTCTATCTGAATTACCGGAAATACAGATAGAATTTATTACCCTGCCATAATCCCTATCATCACCTTTATATACGGGTTCAAAATAATTTATGTGATACTGCTTTATATAACCATCTACAGTAGAATGTTCCTTATCCAAAATATCAGCAAGGTATTTTTTTATATAAACTTTAAGCATATTCTTGCTTTTTAAATCTCCTGCAGATGCCAGCTTGATGAGTTCATTGAGATTTTCAATATCCGAATTATCCGACAGCATAATGTCCTTTATTGAATTTAGAAGTTTATCCAACGACATATGATTTCATCTCCTCTTCTAAAATTAATACATTTTACACTATGATTTTCTCTCACTTTCATTTATCTCTCCTTTGAAATTCACATGACTTTTCAGCCAAATTAATGCGTTTATGAAAATAGGAATACAAAGAATAACTAATGTTATGAAAAATAGTTTCATCATTCCATTAAAAGAAAAATCATTACCGCAAAGAAATATTATATATCCCAATCCAAAATAAGGCATTATTAAAGAGTTAATTAATTTCTTCATGGAGTCTCTAAAGCTTATATGTACTTTTAATATAAGTTTCACAGAGAACCAAAAAATCATCATCCAACCACTTAATACAAGTGAAATTTCCGCTATAGACAAAAAGCTTTCGAAAGTTGGAAATATACATTTTATTTTAAAAAGCCCCAGCAAACCTATGATGTAAATTATTAGAGTTGAAACCCACATGTTTTTCCATAGCTTTAATTTTTTCATTATATTCTCACTCCTAATTAAAAATCTTATTTTTGTGCTGCACTATCTGAACTTTGTTGGGCAGGTGACGGTACCGGCTTATCCCATGATGGAATATACATAACCTTGGATGCAGCTGTATTTTGAGATGGATATTTGTAGAAACTAAAGGAAGCTATCTTTTTTGCATCTTCAATAGATAAAATGTCGGAATTATTTACGAGAACAGTAAGATGGGCTGGTATCTGTTTTTGATCTGATGTTTTCTGATCTGACATTGGCTCTCCCGTGGAATCAACAACTTTTGAAACCAACGCCTTAGACACTATGATATCCGGTTTTCTGCCTTTTTCCTTATAGTTCACTATGACATCCACATAATCACCCGATGTTATGGAATTATCGCTTAAAGTATCCAACGATACAGAAAGAGTACATGGCCTTAAACCGTTTGTGGGCTCGGATATATCATCCTTTTTAATGTTTTCATTCTTGTATATGTTCCTGTCTGTTATTTTCCCGACTATGGATTTTGTCTCATTATAGCCATATGAAGTAGGTACCTTGTTGTAAATGGAGTCTTTAACAATTTTAAGATCCGATTGTTTTACAATACTGCCTGCCGTTATATTTTTTGCGGCTTTGACACTGTACACATATTTACCTTTTAGTGAAGGTACGGAACCTGTAATATAGAAAGTGGCACCTATAATTCCAATCCATACGGCAGATGTTGCAAGCACTATTCCAATTTCCTTTTTCCTGCTTTTTAAATTTATCACAACACTATGTCCTCCTTTCTGTTACTTTACTTTTCAATTTTGCCAATTATGGATTTCATGGGTACAACCCCGAAATTTCTGCTGTCGTTGCTGTTGTTCCTGTTGTCCCCCATGACGTAATATACTTCAATTGGAATTAACATATCTACAGGTAAATATTTGTCCATAGCTGAGTTCATTTTTTCTTTAAGGTAAGGTTCTGCGAGTTCCTTGTTATTTATAAAAATCTTTTCATTCTGGATTCTTATTTTTTCTCCCGGAAGTCCCACAACTCTTTTTATAAGGACCTTATTATCATCAACTGATTTGAATATTATGATGTCTCCCCTATTTATCTGAGTAATGTTCTTATCTGCAGTGAGTTTTTCTCCAGAGTATAGTGTCGGCTGCATTGAATCGCCTACCACTTCCACATTGACTTTGCCTGAAACATTTCGGGATAGTACCGATGAGACAGCAACAACTAAAAGAAGTACTACGATGGATGATATTACAAGTTTGATTTTCTCTTTGACTCTTTCTGAAATATTCATATTCTATAAGCCACCTCTTTATAAATTAATAAAAAATGCTATTACACAGCCTATGGCCATATATGTTACAAGTGGTATGCTGTCATCGTCCTGTTTTATAAATCTCTGGCTCAGCAGTGAGAGAATTAATACCAAAAGCATTATAAAAGCACCGTGGCTGCCGTAAAAAAGCGTTACTGCCGGAGATATTTTTATATCCCCCCATCCTATCCCATAACATTTTTCATCAACTATTTTGTCTGGAAGTTCTTTTATTTTCCTATAAAGCCCAAGTTTCTTTATTCTCCTATAAAAATTTCTTCTGAACTTCTTTGGAATACTCTTGGTACTGCATGAAAGAAATGCACCTGCCGTATATAAATCAGCTCCAGTATTGCTTATCTCGGCAAGTGCTACCTTTTCAGAGCATCTATTGACAAGCTCAATTTGAGATATGAATTTGTTTAATTCCTGCTGCAGTTTGTCCAACCTAGAACTTAGGATTTTTTCGTTTCCGGAATCAAACACAAATCCTCTGGCCATATCTATATTTTCCTGCGTCGGATTGTCTTCGGCCTTCTCAACTGCCTCCACTGCATTTAAATTTCTATTTACAAGAAATGGCCTGTCCTTAATTTTGTATATTATCGTGCATACTATATCCATGATAATCAAAAATAAACAGAACCATAGGGAATAGGCAAGCATCTTATGTATGCTGTATCCTTTGAGTAAAGCTATGGACAATGAAATAATTGAAGCTGCAATCCATGTTTTTGTATATACAATTCTGTCCTTCCAGTCACAAACTGCGGCATAAGTCATGGCAAGCAAAAATAAAATCTCTAAAAGAATCATTTTTACACTTCCTTATTTATACATTTTGATATATGTTGAATTTAGGTTATTTATGGATATTGAAAGATTTTTTAATATTAACTGAACTGTTTTTGAATTTGTAAAAGACTAGAACATTTTCAGGATTTGAATTCAAATAATTTTTGATTTTCTCCATCTGGACGTCATCTTCAATTTTTCCCTGGAGTATGGCAATTATACTTTTAGCATCCATTGGGCTGCTGTTTAGAGGTGTTTTTGACGAACCTGCAATATAATCAACATTAAAAGCTGAACCTGCAGGTGATATGATATACACTTCCGATGGCCCATAGCTTGAATTTATAAAATCTCTCGTTGCACAGAACTGCTCAAAATCATTTTGATATGTATTCACAGGCTGCTTATATGAACTTTCTATCCTGCTGCTTATTATATATTTTTCATTTCTTATGTGTGCATAATGACTCATTACGAGGTAGCAGTCAATAAAAAATATAATAAAAAACATACCCATCAATATGAAACCGGGAGCGCTTCCTTTGCTTCTTTTTTTATTGATTTTCAATTTACCACCCTCTTTCCTGATACAATTATTCTGCCCTGTAAATCTTCACCGGTAAACAAGTTGTTCATTTTCTGAAGGGTGGATACATTATCCTGCCTGATGGTTATCTTAAGGATTTGACCTGTTTTCAGTTCCATATTGAAACTGCCACTTCCATATGTCTTGCCAACTTCCGTAATAGAACCATCTTTGTATTCATACACAGTGTAAATAGTAGTGTACTCTTTTAAAACTGGAAGATATCCCTTAACATCCCTGTCAAAAAACTGATATATTGCTCCATCAACCTTTTTGCTATTGGCTGCAGTATCAGCTTCCGTCTGTATAATACCGTGCAAATTCCCTACTGTATTTATCTCAGACAACCCTATAAATATATTTAAAACTATGTTTGAAAGTACAAATAAAACTACTATGGATGCCAGTATAACTGAAAGCCCTCCTCTTTTATTCAAAAGATCACCACCTTATCTGTCGTATAAATATCATTACTATTTTTACTAAAAAAGACCTGGTTAGAGGTCTTTTTTAATTATTTACTCTCCAGCATTTGTTGGATCTACGAATGTAGTAGGAAGAAAATCAGCTATAATGTTGGCTTTCTCTTCAACTATGGCTTGTCCTGCATCCTGCCCCTGATCTTTTATTGCAACTGCTGTTGGGTGAATGGCTGAAGTGAACACATATATAGTCAAAAGAACCATAAACACAGAAGCTATTATGGTTGAAAGTCCGCCTTTCTTGGATTTTCTCTTTTTCATAGCAGATATACTCATCTATATATCCTCCTTATATTTATTTACACCAAGGTGAGCCCCTCGTGTATATTCTCATATGACCACCCCTTACTCGTTATTTTCATCTATGTATATTACCTGAGTATTGGTATCTACTAAAAGCTCCTTGAATTCATATGCTACGTATTCAAAACTTGAAATGAGCTTAACTGTTATATACAGCATCAGGACAACAGCCAGAATATATGAAAGGCCTCCTTTTTTTCTCCTTACCACCATTTTTATTACCTCCAACCTTAACCTGAGTCCAGTATAGTATAAATCTGCATGTTAATTTATTTTTTAAAAATGACCTGTTTTTATGCTTAAAATTTATTTAAAATTGGAATATAATTTACCTTATTTTTTACTTTTTGATATAAATATTAAAACCACAGCATTTTCTAGAATACACTGGATATTGTCTTTTAGTTCGAAAATAAAAGCTCATATTGACTCTTGACATAGGAACATGTGTTCGATAATATGGTATTAAACAACATAAAAAGGTGGTAATAGTATGGAATACAGAGAAGATTATTATAAGTTCTCCCATGTGATTTTTCCGATTTCATTATTCAAGTATAGGAAACAATTTATTCAAAAAATAAAAAAAGAAGGAGACTCTTTCAGTACTATCCTGAAGAAAGGCTGGAATAGTATAGTCATTGAAAAAGGAATTAGAAATGCTCCTCCCAGTTTTAAAATCAATCTATTAAATAACATCAAAAACTCATATTCTCTTATAGTTATAGAAATTCCTGAAGCTAGAGAAAGTACGGAGACCCCTTATATAGGCATCGTTTTTGATAAAGACTATAACATACGATACTTTACATATGAAATAGAAAAAGAATTTGGTAAGAAATGTTATTTCCTTTGTGAATGGTCTCAAGATCGAACACATATAAATTATGGAGAACATATGGATAAAAATCTCAATACTTTTACTCAGAGCATTACTGATTTAATCTAAGGTTTATATCTACATTTTTTCGAGAGGTGTTTTTATGTCAGATACTAAAAAAATCAATCAATTAAAAATATACGAATTTATAAAATCATATATCGAAGAAAGAGACTATTCTCCTTCTGTTAGAGAAATATGCAAAGCTGTGGGGGTGAATTCTACATCTACGGTACATAATTATTTAAATGCTTTAGAGAAAGATAGCCTTATAAAAAGAGATCCTTTTAAACCCAGGACTATAAGAATCCCCAAAAATAGTTCCAATAAAAAGAAAATGGTAAATATTCCTATCATAGATAGCATAATTATAGGTGATTCTATTTTTTCACCAGAAAATATAAAGGGATCACTTCCAATTCCAGTAGATTACACGGAAAACATGAACAACCTCTTTATCATTAAAGCTTATGATGAAAGCATGGCTAAAATAAAAATTCTCATTGGAGATATGGTTATATTTGAGAAGACAGATCATGTTGAAAATGGAGAAATAGCATCTGTTTTACTTGATAATAAAATTGTCATGGGGAGATTTTTTAAAAAAGAAAATTATATAAAACTTCAACCTGAAAGCACATCAATGAAACCAATAATCATAGTTAATTATATTATTATAGGAAAGTTAGTGGGAACTGGTAGATTTTTTACATAAAATACAACTGATAAGTCTCCTACCTGTAAAGAATAAAAATTTCCACATATTAAGCAAAATATATTTAATCATAGCCTATTTTAAATAAAAAAATGACCCCTATTCAATGTAGGGATCATTTTTTTATCTCCAAACACAATTAAATTATTTTAATAATCTAAAAATAATCTTTGATAGATGTTCATATTTATATTTTCTAGTTGCTTCAATTGTAGCTTCTAAAAGTTCTTCAGGCTCAGCACCATCCCATTCTAGAATATATCCATTAGAAAAAGCTAAATTTCTAACAAATTCTCTTTGGGTTCTACCGTTGCCTTCTCTGAATGGATGTGCAAAATTTAGCTGAGACATGTAAAAAGCAATCTTATCAGAGGTATTTCTCCTGCTCATATTTTTTAGATAATCATCTTTTTTTAAAGGTTTAAAAATCTCATTTTCCAATGCATCTCTTAATAAATAAGATGGTGCAAATTCACCACCTTTAAAAATATCTTCATTTCTCAACTGCCCTGCCCATTCATATATGTCTTGAAATATATACTTGTGGATTTCACACAGATGCTCAATATCAAAGTTACCCTTTATTGGATTTATTGCTAATTCAGAAAGTCTTTGCGATGACAGGATTCGTTCCATCTTTTCCAGTTTATCTGCATCTTTTATATTGAATTTATTCTTTAAAACATCTACATCTTTATAATAATACAACGAACGATATTCATTATTTCCTGAAATATCATACATATTTAATCTCCGTTATTTAACAGCAACCTGATAAGCACGTCTTAAAAATTCGTCATGAGAAAGTTCTTTTTTTAAAGACTTTTTTATCAGATTTTTTTCATATTCTGTAAGATACATACCTTCATGCTTTATGTTTCCTTCAGCGGTTTTTATAGCTTTATCATATTTATCAAGCATTATAATTCTCCTTTCAAGACAACACTCTACAAATATATTATATCATATTGTTCGGCTTTTTCACCATTAAAGAGTAAATTCATTAGCTATATATCATCTGTTTTAATTTTTATGAAGTATTTATTTAAAATATTACATGTTCGTCCTATAAATATAATATGCCCATTATTTTATAATAGTGTGAACCCTCCCCTCCTAACTAAACAGGTTAGTATAGAAGAGGCTTCTACCTTTTGACAGGCAGACTTCTTTTCCACAAATACAGTTTAGCTGAGTATTTCTTCTGTTGCCGGAAGAATTAAGCAGTTTATTTTTCTATCTGCACTACTCCTGCCAAACTAATCAATGTGGCCAGAGTGCTCTGAGTTCTTCGCAGAAGCCCCAGTTCTTTTGCCACAGCTTCCGACCATTCCTTTGCAGGTATGGATTTTTGGTACTCCCTTATAAAATATCTAGCACCTATATTGTAACTTGCAGACAAGTCACAATTATACTGCTTTCCCGTGCTGAAAGTACACAGGCTAAAGTTGTCCTTATTCCTTTTAACACTGCCACTCCCGTCATAGGCCAACAAGGATGTATTTTTAGGCGTTACCCTGCTGAACCTCATGCCGGCACTGTGGGCTTTATGCTTTACTTTGTTCTGTATTGCAATTTTTGTCCACATCTGCAGTTTCATTCTTATTCTCTTGTTTCTGCTGCCCTTGATTTTAGGAAACCGGTCCAGGTACTCGAATACTACGGTATCCGCATTTACTTTCTCCGCAAAACTGACTATTTCATGGACTGTCCTGTTGGTTATTTCTCTTTTCAGGTTGTTTATCTTATTCCATGCCCTGGTCAATTTTGCCTTTTTCCCGCTCTGTTTCTGTTTTCTGCACAATCTGCCTACCAGGTGATTCATCAGGTCTTTTTCTTCCGGCTGGTTTATAAACTTCCTGCCAGTGACAGTTCCTTTTGAATCAACTGCACTGCATACTGCGGAGTGATTTATACCAAGATCTACGGATACCACTACCCTATCTTTAAGGGATGTTTCCCTGAACTCTACTTTGTTTTCATATGCAAACTGCAGGTAATAGTTTCTGCCTTTCCTGACAAGTATCGGCGAAAACTCTCTGCCTCTGCAGTTTTTTTCTATATACTTTATGCCCTGCTTCCTTAGAGATGCCTTGAGCCACACCCAGTCATTGTTTTTATATATCTTTATCTGGGCATGGTTCCTGTCCAGCATTTTAAACATATTACCCCTGTAAAGGGCAGGACATTTATAGTGCTTTACCTGTAATTTGGGTGCTTTCTTCTTAAACTTTTTACCACTAGATACCTGGGTATATCTTTCTTCCTTATAATTTTCTAGATTGCTATAGTAGGAAGAGACTATTCCCATGGCATCCATAATTGCACTTCTCCTCAAATATGAAGGGAATTTATAGAACTGTCTGTCAAAACCATCATACTCTGGATGTGGATTATCTTTTGTTGAGTGTGTCAGGTGCTCTATGAGATTTACCCTATATTTAGAGCTTAACTTTTCCAAGAGCTCCCTCTCTGAGGTAACCACATTTATAAAGTAAGATACTGCCTTCCTGTAAATTTCTATAGTTTCCTTTAAACAATCATTCATGTTTACTATTTTTACTTTATATGAATTTATCACCTGCATAATCCACACCTCCTTTGTTGATTTTATACCGTTTGTATACTATAATTATACTATTCTTAATTTAGTTGTAAAGGAGTTATACTATCCTATGAATATAGAATATAAAAGAAACAGACATAGTTGCTACAGTCTGAAATATCATTTGGTTGTTGTAACTAAATACAGACACAAATGTATAAACAGAGATATTTTAAACCGCTTGATTGAAATATCCAATAACACTTTTAATAAATGGAACTGCAGTATTTTAGAGATTAACGGAGAAGCTGACCATCTGCATATTTTATTTGAAGCCCCTCCACAGGTACAGCTGTCTAAACTTATAAATAATTTTAAAACAGTAACTTCTAGGCTGATTAGAAGAGACTACGCCGGTTACCTGGCTAATTTCTACTGGAAACCTTTCTTCTGGAGTGAAAGTTACCTTGTTCTTTCTACAGGTGGTGCCACCATTGATATTATCGAACAATACATTGAGAACCAGTCTACTCCTTCTGAGTAGGAAAAACTAACCCCTCCTAAGCCTTCTCCTATAGAAGGGGATTGCGTTTTTCAGTTTTGTTCAATTTATTCTTATAAATTATCGAAAAAGTATTGATTTATATTAGAACAATCCTATTTTTAATCCTCTATCTGCAACATATACAGGCTTTCCAGTTAGTTTTTCAATCTCATCTACAAACATTTTTTCATCACTGTTGTTGTCACTCAAATGCAGTAGAACTATTTCTTTAACCATACTCAAATCTGTAACTTTCAAAAATTCCTTGACATTTTCAAGGTTAAAGTGTGATGTCAGAAGTCTTTTGGCAACGGCAGGATGTACTAACCCTTTTTCTAAATTTGAATTTAGGATATCCATACTGTAATTACATTCAACCATAATATGTGTAAGTCCAGAAAATTTGTACCTGCAGTAATAACTGTCTGTTATGAAAAGCAACTTGCCCATTTCTTCATGCTGCACAAGAAATCCCAGTGGTTCCGCTGCGTCATGTTCAGCCTGAAATGGCATTACAGTGAAACTTCCTACAGTGAACTGCTTTTTGCTTTCAACAATGTGAATCCTATATCCAGATACCTTGCACGCATCAATTGTTCCTTTACTTGTATAAACATCTACACCATTATTCAAGACATCAGTTATCGCTTTTGAATGATCGAGATGTTCATGGGAAATCAGGCATCCACAAATATTTTCAATATTAAAGCTCATTCCTTTTATGATTTTTTTCCATGGCAATCCCGCTTCAATAATAAGGCTCCCGCTTTCTCCTTCAAGGAGAAAGCAGTTACCCTGGCTCCCTGAACCTAAAACTTTAAGCTCCAATTGCTTATCTCCTCCTCTATTATGTTAATAATCCTCAGGCAGAAGGATGGTTGTTGCACTCCTGTCCGCTTCTGTTATGATCCAGAATCTTATACCGGCAGAACTTCTATAAGCACTTAGTATTTTGTCTCCATTTCTCAGAGCTTCTTCATTTACCTCCTGATCCTCTTCAGACAAATCTCCCCAGTTTCCTTGTGCATGGCGTGTCAGACAGAATTCAATTTCTATTTTAGGAACTTTTTTTAATACAGCAGGTGTGACAACAATTTGTCCCAACTCGAATTTAGGTTTATACGTATTTAGAATCATTTTTATTTATCTCCCTTGCTTATTAATTTTTTAGCCATATGGCCAATATCAATCGTTACCCTATCGGGCGTTTACCAAATTATTTCTCACTTTTAATATGCGGTAAAAACGGAGTAAAAAAATTAGTTGGTCTGATTATTTATTTTTTTATTTGAAATAGAAAATACCGGCGCAGTTAAAATCCACACCGGTATTTCATAAACAAAAATAGAGACCACTATATAAATTGACCTCTATCACAATCCTTGCTCCTTGTTATTTAACTTTTTGATAAATTCTTCCCAATCCTCCTCTGTAGCAACTTTTCTAGCTTTTCTTAGTGCCGCTCTTACTTTTTTAGATGACATTATATAATCCGGAAGATCAGGTGCTATTTTATTTTTACCTTCTCCTGCCAAATCAAACATTGTATTTTTCTCATCCTCAGTTAATTTTAAGATTTTAACCATTTGTTTAAGTTTATCCATATCCGGTGGATATCTTCTGCCCTTCTCAATATCACTGAGATATGCAGGGGCAATTCCTATTTCAGAAGCTATTCCTCTCAATGTCATTCCAAGTGATTTCCTTTTATCCGTGATAAATTTTCCAAAACCCAACATATCATTCATTTTAATCTCCCTCATTCTTTTATAAATTTTTATCTATGAAATTTTTCATCTCCATGACATTCTTGAATTTTAATGAATGAGCAATAGCACTAGCAGTACCGGGCCTTAATGTATCGTTATCCTTATGATAATCGAACTTACAAGTACGGTATATTCCATCATTACCTATACCTCCATATATAAAACTACCTTTTTTAAGTGGTTTCATATTAAAATATAAAAGTAATTTTTTTATTTGTCCCATGTCAAATCGTATCGCCATAATTATAAACCTATCTCTTTCTTTAGTTTTTCTCTGTCACCATCACAACGAATTAATTTCAGCATATATACCTGTTTTTCTATACTTTCAACCTTATTGAATAAATCAATTTTTTCTATATAAATATCAATATATTCTAAGATACTATCTATTAAATTTTCCTTTGCAGCATCTAAAGTATTGCCCTCACCATACATGTCTATTTCATTTAATGCTATAGTATAGCCTCCAAGTTCTTCACCCGATTCCACAACAGGATTAAACTTTAGAAATCCCATTAAAAAATCAACATATAATGTTTTTATATGGCTTACTTCTTCATCCTCATTGGCATTTTTATTTATGCCTTTAAATGTAACAATTTCCAGGCCTTTTAATGCCGTGTTATTTAAATCACTATAATATCTTTTTGTATCTCTAATATTAAGCTTTCTTTTATTAAAAATTTCCATATTAAACCACCTTCTATAATAAATCTTTATATTTATTATAATGTATGTAGTTACTGTAATCAAGGTGATTACAGTTTTTATCTGAGAAGTGACAGCAATGAAGATTACTGCCACTATCAAATAATTAATGTTTTAGATTTTGCTATTAAAATCCCGGATCTTCCATTTCGGTCTGTCCTGGAATATCATCACTTTTTGAGGTGTCCCCATTTTTATCTCCGTCTGATTTTATATCCTTATTCCCAGAAGTATTAGACTTGCCTGTTTTTTCATTTTGTGAAGAACTATCCTCCTCAATATCAAGTTCCTGTGAATTGGCATTTTTAAGTTCCTCTTCAAAATTAACATCTATGGCATCTTTATTGTCAACATATTCAACATTATTTCCATTGATATGTTCTCCATCACGAAGAACACTGCCTTTTATTAGTGCCTGGTCTGTTTCCAGTGCAAGCTGCATATCTATGCTGAGCATCCCATATTTACTAAGTAAAAGTTTAAGCACGGTTTTGAGTGCCATGGTATCAAAATCAGTTGTCCACCTGCTACTTTTTACAATATAGTCTTTGTGGCTTTTGTAACTTTGGCTGTATTTCTTCGCATGTTTCTCCACCTGATCCACTGTCATAAAAAATGCTTTTTCAAAACCGTTTATCAGCCTAAAATACGATATATACCCGATAATTTTATTCTGCTTTGTATTCTTGTCATCAAGTTCAATCTCCCCGGTCAATCTGTTTACATGCTTTATATCTCCTTCATACACCACAATGGCATTTATTGTTTTATACTGCCCGGTCCTCTCTGCAAGTTGGATAAATCCTTTATACCCCATCTGAAATTGTGCTACCTTGCCTCTCTTCCTATCATTGTAAGGTACAATATATGCAAAACCCAGGTTGGGGTTTATAGGCAGATCCAATGTAGCAGCAACAAGAGCACTGCTTACAATACTGAATGGTTCAACATCTTCAAGGTTTTTATTACTGGCAATATCTATAATACTCGCCATGAATCCAAATGCTCTTTTCCCCAGAACATCCTGAAATCTTTTCTTGATGCTTTCATTTGCTATAATGTTTTTTACCGTTACATTTCCATGATTTTTTGATAATTTCTTATTTTCCATTTATATCAATCCTCTCTTCAAATTTAAAATTTTTATTATCACGCCAATATAATTGGCTTGCTATGCACAACTATCCAACCTGTCCAGTGTTTCTTCATTATTCCCTTTTTGAATTCTAAGAGTTTTATCTGCTTCACTTACAATCAGATTAATTATCTGTGCATCAGTACTTATAATTCTGGTGACAGATTCTTTATTGTCGATAAATACAGGTGCAGTAATCCTGTAATGTTTGCACAGAGTATTTATAATGTCTATCCCCGCATTTATCCTTGCAGCATTGTTAAGGCTTGTATTAAAAGGAACTCCGTTCACCAGAGGTTCGCAGTCTTCCTCTATACCACCGTTGACCTGCAGCTTGAAGAATCTGAATTCAACATATTTGAATTTTTCATTTATGCCTTTTTCCAGTAATCTGATCTTAGTTTTTATGAATTCATTGCATAAATCATCTCTCTTTTCGAGATTTGCGATTTGCTGGGCTATTGATTTTTCTTTATCAAGAAGCTCATCAATCCTTTTATTTACCTGCTTATTCATATCTTTATATCCCAATTCACGATTGATTTTTTCAAGTTCTACTTCGAGTGACTGCTTTTTTTCTTTTAATTCCTTTATCTGTGAGTCCTCTTTAACAGGCTTGGACAATTCAGCCTGGAGAGATCCTATCTGTTTTAATATTTCCTGATATTCTTTGTTACCGTTCATATCTACAGATGACTTGAAACTGTTGATCTGGTTCTGCAGTTCCACTTTTCTTTTGTTCAATAAATTTAATTTTTCACTGGTAGCTTTTAAGTCAGCATCTTTTTGAGATATGATTTTTTTATACTTCTTGAGTTCATTGGCTTTTGCCTGACCCCTGACAGTTATTTTTTTAAGGTTTTCAGCCCTTTCTTTCCTGAAATTTTCCTGCAACTCTTTTTGGTGCTTTGCAATATCACCATCTGAGAAGGGCCTTTTACAGAGCGGACAGATACGCACATTTTCAGGGAGTTCAAAAACCTTCTTGTTTTCCCTATGCCATTCACTTCTCAAGCTTTTAATCTCCACCTCCAGCTTTCCGGCCATTTTAAGGTTATTAGCCTTTTCAATCTCCAGTGATTTAATATTGAACTTAATTTCAGCTATCTGGCTGTTTATATCTCTCAGCTTTTCTGATATTTTGTTTTTGACACTTTGAGTTTTTTTCATTTCTCCATGTTCAATATCTTTGAGCTTTGATTTAAGGGCATACAGCTCATCCTTTTTTGCCAGTAGTTCGTCATTTATCTTAGATTTGTCAATAAGCTTTTCCTCCAGGCTTTTTATACCTGCAACTATTCCAGCCTTTCTAAAATCCAGACCGCTGAAGTCAATGTCATCCTTAAGCTCTCTTCTCTTTTCATCCACTCTAGGCGGAATTGATTCCTTTTCCTTGATTAATTTTTTGATTGTAGCATTTATGCTTTTCTTGATCTCCTCTATGCTCTTGTTTTTTAATAATTCTGCCAGAGGTTTCAAACTTTCTTTTGAATCAATTACATCCTCATCTGTAACTTCACCTATGATATCCATCAATATTTTTTTCCTATCCTGCCATTTGATATCTGTACTGAAATACACTGGATTGGTAATGAGTTTGAATATATCTTCCTGTATGATTTCACTTACAAATTTTTTGTATTCATTTTGTTTCTTGGGTACATTGTCAATACTATATGTTGTCTCATATCCCTTGAATTCCGAATCAACCTGGCCGCGCTTTTTAACCCATTTTTGTCTCAACACTTTTCCAAGCAAAATCTCGGTATCATTTACCCTGATGATTGCATCAACCTCAGTTTCAATCATTTTTACAACATTGTTGTTTTCATCCAAGGGCTGCACATCAAACCTGCTCTTGTCCTGGCTATCCTTGTCGAAAAGCAGCCACATGAAGGCATCGAATAGTGTAGTCTTGCCTGTGGCATTATCTCCATAGATATCAGTTACCTTTGAAAAATCCACAGTAAGATCTTTAATTCCCTTGAAATTTTTAAGAACCAGCTTTTTCAAAAATATTTTCTTACACATCTTTATCTTCACTTCTCTCTATTTAAATTTTTATCCTGATTTAAATTGCTAGTCCAAATTTTGAACCAGCAATTTATGTTTTCTATAGATCAGATATGGCAATCCACTATGCTTAAAGTCTATTCCGGATCTGCCGTATCTATAAATATTTCTTTAAAGCTTTTATTCCAATGTTTGTCCTCTTCATCCGATTCCGATCCAAAACCAAACCATCCCGTTTTGCCTTTTTCATGCCATTTTCCATCTGGAGTAATTACGGCATATGTGGCAAATGAGCTTTCTATTCTTGCATACTCTTCTTTACTGGAATATTTGTCTACATAGTATTCTTTCTTGTAGATATCCCACTTTATAAGCTCTTTCTCCTTTTCATCCTTTGGTGCATCACCATCGACTTTTAATTCCCAGAACCTGATAAACCTTTCATATTCTTTTCTATCTACTGAAAAATCTATGTCTTTTATTTTTGCTGAATCTACTCTATTCTCAGGAATTATTTCTTCTTTATTGGTCCAACTTCTTGTTCCATAATTCCCTGATGTGGCAAGTGGCTTTAACCTTAGCAGTCCGGACCACCTACCGCCTATTTGATACCAGTCCCACTTTGCATTGGGATTTTCCCAGTATCCATACCTATTTTTATCTGAGTCTTTAGAAAATCCGCAATATTCTTCCATATATTTGTCAAACGACGGATATATTTCTGTGAATTTGGTTTTAACTTTTTTGTATCCATCTTTAGGTATTCCATTTTTCTTAAACCTTTCATCCCATGAATATAATAATTTCCCATCGGGGCACCTTACCATGTCGATTTCTTCATTCTTGTAATTGTCAAGTTCTCTTGATATGGTGCAAGTAATTCTTCTACTGTATTTCCCCCTTCTTCTGTTAATACTGCAACTGCAAAATGACTCATAATACATTCCACCTTTTCTTATTTTTTTATTTTTATATATAAAAAGCTGCCTTAAAGACAGTTTTCAACACTAATATTTAGGCCATACAGCCAATACCAAATGTTACCCACATGAGCATTAACCAATTTCCTTATATACTTAATATGTGGTAAAAATAGAGCAAAAAAAATTAGTTAGTTTAAATATTTAATATATTATTTAGACATAAAAAAGTATCCTGACTTATTTTCTATCAAGATACTTTTATAAAAGCATATAAGAATCAGATATATACTCATTTCCACTTCATACTATTTACTTATTTTATTATTCCAAGATTTATCATTTCTTTTTCTTCTGCTTCCGTTAAATCTTCAAATGTTCTAAAGATAAATCCCTGCTTTTTTAAATATGATATCATTTCGAGTAGTGATTCTACTGTAAAATGTTTATAATAAGTGTCATGCATAAATATTACTGCAAATTTTTTATCCTTGCACTGAATCCTAACATTTTTTTATTTTTTCAATTTGTATTATTTAAAGTTAAGAATACCTCCTTAGACAATTTCTGAACGCTTTCATTTTCAAATTTGTTAGTACTTACATTAAATTTGTTTGCATAAGCAATATTATTAGCATTCAATACTATAAGCAATATTGCAATTATAAGGATATCATAGCAAGAAATATAAAACTTTCTCATAAGAAAAACACCTCTATTTACTAAAAGTAAGCGATAAATTATCAGGTGTGTGTTTACAAAAACAAAGACCATTCATTTAGAGTGATCTTATTTTTGCCATTTGTTCTTTTTGCAGGAAGGCTGAACCCATGGATCTCAGGACAGGGTATTCTTCTAAAAATCCAGAAGAATTTTTTATTATTTTAAAAAAATTTTTATACTATATACTGCGTCAATGAAGAATATAATTATTATTGAACCCCGAAAATCTATTTATATCACCCAACAGGTTATCCTCTCTCATTCCCATCCCTTTATAACGCCTTCCTCCATGCTCAAGAATATTAATATAAAATGCCTGGAAAGATGAATATCACCAGGCATTTTTGCATTAATTAATATTTTATGGAATTACAAGTTTTCTGTTCAACTTTTAGAATTAGCAAATTTGACACCATATTCTATAGAATTAATAAGGCTTTCTTCATTAGCTGTACCTTTTCCAGCCTTACCAAAAGCAGTTCCATGATCTACTGAAACTCTTATTATGGGAAGTCCAAGAGTTATATTGACTCCACTTACAGAAGTCCACTTTTTCTTTTGTTCGTCCCAGTTAAATCCAACGACTTTCATGGGAATATGACCCTGGTCGTGATACATTGCAACCACTATGTCATACTGCCCGCCTTTCGCTTTCGAAAACACTGTATCAGGAGGCACAGGTCCTTCAACATTTATTCCAATTTTCTTTGCTTTTTCTATAGCAGGTTCTATTTCTTCTTTCTCTTCAAAACCAAACATACCGTTTTCTCCGGCATGTGGATTTAAACCTGCTACCCCTACCTTTGGACTATTTATTCCAAGCTTTTTACATGTATCATTTGCAAGCTTTATTACTTCAAACACTCTATCTTTTTTTACACGATCACAAGCTTCTCTTAGGGAAACATGAGTAGACACATGGACAGCTCTTAGATTACCGCATGCCAGCATCATGGTATAATTTTTAGTTTTTGTATAGTACGCATATATTTCAGTATGACCTGAATAATGAAATCCGGCAAGATTCATCGCTTCCTTGTTAATTGGTCCCGTTATGGTAGCATCTATCTTTTTATCCAGGGCAAGTTCAATCACTTTTTTTACAGATTCAAAAGCTGCTCTTCCTGCCATAGCTGATACTTTCCCATGAACAAGATGCTGCATATCTGTATTTTCAAGATCATACACATCCATAGTACCATACTCAAACATTGCATCATTCACATCTGAAATTCTATTTATTTTTAGATTTACATTGGCGATTTTCACTGCCTGTGTCATAACATTGGCATCGCCTACAACTATAGGCCTGCATATTTCATACACTCTTTCTTTTGCCAGGGCTTTTGCCGCAATTTCAGGACCTATTCCCGCGGGATCTCCCATTGTAATACCAAGTATCGGTTTTTTGTCAACCATTTGTTTCATCCTTTCATTACTATAAATTTTCTATAAAACTTAAACAGCACCCTTTGCATCCACATATAGGGAATATATAGAGGAAGATGATGCCATAAAAAGACGATTCCCACCTTTGCCTCCAAAACAAAGATTCGCACAACGTTCAGGTAAGTCAATTGCACCAATACATTTTCCGATATTATCAAAGACTCTGACACCATCGCGCCCTTCTCCTTCACCCCAACCACACCAAAGATTTCCGTCATCGTCAACTCTAAAGCCATCAGGTCTTCCATTATCATTGGCAGCTGAAATTAGTACTTTTTTTGACCCGCAAACTTTTCCATTGCAAATTGGATATTGAACAATTTGTAATGGATCCGTTCCAGAGTCTACTACATATAAAAGGGATTCATCAGGAGAAAAAGCAAGTCCGTTTGGCATTATCATATCTACGATTTGCATTTCAACAGAACCTGTAACCGGATCTATTCGATAAACAGCCGGTTTTAATTCTTGATTTTCTCCCGTGCCACCTTCATAAAAACTTCTCAGGCCAAAAGTAGGATCTGAAAACCAAACTGCACCATCTGAAGCCGTTACAACATCATTTGGAGAGTTCAAACGTTTTCCTTTAAAGTTATCTGCAATAACAGTAACCGATCCATTACGCTCAGTTCTTGTTACTCGCCTGCTGGCATGTTCGCAAGTAACTAATAATCCATTTTGATCTCTGGTATTTCCATTTGAAAAGTGCGATGGCTTTCTAAAAACAAAAACTGTATTATCAGGTTCATAATATCCCATAATGCGATCATTAGGAAGGTCACTCCAAAGCAGACATTGCCAGTCACCAAACCAAACCGGTCCTTCACACCATCGGTATCCTGTGGCGATACATTCTACACCGGCATGCTTTACAAGATACTTAGAGAATTTTGGATCTATAACACGAACCCTGGGATCCGGATATCTCTCACACATCATAAACATTTTTTATACCTCCTAAAATAAAAATACTTAAATTATTATAATTAAATGTATCTACAACAACCATATAAACGATATATTACCTCATTAACAAAACAGAAATATAATTTGTCTGGAAATTAGAACTTCTCAATGTAGTTTCATGGGCTCAAGTTTTGGCATAATCAAGTAAGCAAATGCCCCTACGAGAGCAACAATACCGGATATAATAAAGGGTAAAGTGTAAGAATTACTAATTCCAAGCAGTACACCAATCAGAATTGGACAAACTATTCCAGAAATATTCGCTGCAGCATTCTGTACACCGCCTATAGTGCCGATCATATTACTGTTTGGCGCAACATCAGCAGGAAGCGTCCATACAACAGATCCCGCTCCAGTAGCCGCTCCATTTGCTATGCAAAGAACAGTCACAGTAAACCAGATATTGTGGGAAATAGCAGCCAGACCAATTACGCAGCTCAATAACAAACCCACGATCAGGGGAACTTTTCTTGATATTGTTGTTGAATATCCCCTTCTATAAAGCTGATCACAGGCGATCCCGCCAATCCACCCACCAATCATGGCAGCAATTCCTGGTAAAATGCCGATAAAACCAAAGGTAAGAAGCTTAAGGTGATAAGTATTGATCATGTAAGTAGGAAACCATGTAAAGAAAAAGTAAGAGACAAAATTAATGGAGAAAAACCCTACCATCATACACCACATGGTTTTTTGCTTAAATAATTTTGCTACTGCATATTTGGGAAGCTCTTTTGAAACATCCTCTTTTACTTCTTCCTGATCAGACTCGATAAGATTTAGTTCCTCCTCAGTGATACTGTTGTACTGTCTCGGCGTTTTATAGTATTTCAACCATATAAATCCCCAAATAGCTGCAATACCACCAACAACTGCAAAGGATAAACGCCATCCAATAGTAGTAATTAGAACTGCAAGAAGTGGAGTGGCAACAGTACCGCCAAGTTTTGATGCATTGTTAAATGTACCGCTTGCAAAGCTGCGTTCCTTCTTTGGAAACCATTCCTTAATAGCTTTGCTGCCGGAAGTATAAAGAGGTGATTCCGCAGCACCAAGGACAAAACGAAGTCCGAAAAAGGAAAAGAAACCTCTTGAAAGTGCATTCAATGCTGTTGATAATCCCCAGATAATCGAAGCAAAGCCTTGTGTCAACCTTGGTCCAATCTTATCGCCTATGTATCCTGCCGGTAGTTGGAAAATAACATATGACCAGAAGAATCCAGAAAGAATAACACCTGTCACAGCGGGTGTCATATGAATATCTTTCATGATATACGGCAATGCGATACTTAATGTTGATCTATCCAAGTAGTTGAATGCCACACCCAATGACAGTACGCCCAGCATAACCCATCGACGGCCGGCTTTTTTGCGCATATTATCCGATTTGTTTAAAGTGCTTTGATTACTTACAGCTGCCTTTTTATTTTGCATGCTCATTATTATTTATTCCCCTTCCCATGGCTTGCATCTCACTAGATGTTGAGCCTAAATGTAAAATATATAATTTCTCAATGGCCAATCTGTCTTACCTTTTAGCCATTAAGCTTTCTACAGACCATTCACAATAAAATTTGGTGTACTTTTTTTTATCAATACATTTATAATATTTTCTACGCATGTCATTCCAAGTGCATTGACCGCCTCTGCAGTATATCCCGCTATATGAGGCGATGCTATAAAATTTGGTAATTCAAATAGCGAATTCGTTTTCACCGGTTCTTCAGAAAAAACGTCAATGGCAGCTCCTGAAATTATTTTTTCTTTCAATGCTCTGTAAAGATCACTTTCTGCTACAATCCCTCCGCGTGAAGCATTTATTAGATACGCAGTACTTTTCATAAGCTTTAATTTACTCAGATCTATCAAATTTTTTGTTTTTTCAACCAGCGGAATATGAATGGTAACAAAATCACTCTGCTTTAGCAGTTCTTCAAAGGATAAAAATTCGATTTCATTCCGGCCTGCAAATTCTCTGTCCGGATAGGGATCATAGGCCAGTACTCTCATATTAAAGCCTTTTGCCCTCAAGGCAACTTGTTTTCCAATGTTTCCAAGCCCTATAATTCCTATGGTCTTTCCATACACATCAGTTCCGAATATTCTCGGCCATTTTCCTTTTTTAGTAAGTTCATTTGCCTGAGGAATCTGCCTTGCAGCAGACAATACAAGCCCAAAGGCAAAATCTGCAACAGCATGCTTGTTAGCATTTGGTACATTTGTCACATATATATTTCTCTTTCTGGCCTCTTCAAGATCTATATTGTCAACGCCCACACCATGCTTACATATAATTTTTAACTTTGGCGCATTGTCAAGAACTCTTGAATTTATCTGTGTAAAAGCTACTATCAGCCCATCCGCCTCCTGTATCCTGTTTATAAATTCATCTTCCCCCATATTGGCAGGCAGATACTCTGCCTGAATTCCATATTTATGCAGATATTCAATAGGTTCTTTTGAATACTTTGCAAAGGAAGGTGAAGTAGATATTATTTTCATTATTTAACACATCCTTTATTAAACATTTAATATCAAGCTAGCACAACTTTAAAGCTATCTTATAATTTCCTCTTAACGGCATTGTTTACATCTTTCAATACATTTCCCTGTAATATAAAAGCAGCTTTAACCATAGACATTTCCGATCCAAAACTTCCCGCTTTTGTCACAGCAAAAATTTTACTCTTCTTCTCTAGCATTCCAAATGGTATTCCAGGTTCCATTTCTCCCAATAACTTAAATTCATCAACATTTAAATTGTCAAATACCTGATATGCTATATCTCCTCCTGTGACAAACAGGTTTTTTATTTTAAACTTATTAACCACACATGCTGATACTTCTCCTAAAAATTTTGAAATCATGTTGCTAATTTGAATCATACTATATCCTTGTTTTATTCCCATTTCTTGAGTTCGTTTTACTTCGGCAGAGGAAAATATAGCAACATTCTTATTTAAATTTATAGAATTAGACACCTTCCTCATTATTTCACCCAATTCACTTTTTCTGCTTTTATCATTTAAAATAACCTTCGCAGATTTAACCTCTATTCCCACCGTATCAGTACTGCATAATAATCTATCCAGCTGTTTTCTGCTGCATTTACTTACACTTCCAACTACAAACAAAATTTTATTACTATTTTTGGGCAACCCATCTGACTTATAAATTCTTTGTTTAATCCCATAAGTAGGTGGTAAAAACTCCATAAGCCCTGCAGACCCACACCATATAACAGAGAACTCAGTTATTTTTATAAAAGAAGTTATCTTTTTTAAATCATTCTCATTAACTGTATCTACTGTAATATAAGACGTATTGTTATTTTTAAAATTAACCAAGCATTTAAAAACATGTTCATACCCCTGAATCAAATCATCGTGAGAAATGTGACCTACACTTTTATTAGATTGCTTTTCAATTAACCGGTAGATGACAGAATCTTCTACTGGTGTCTTAGGATCTCTCACTACTTCCGTTTCAGTCAATTTTTTATGATTAAGATAATAAGTTCCATTTATTACCTGCCTTCCATTTTTAGGGTAAGCTGGTACAATAATAACAAAATCTTTTTGAAATACATCTTGCATAGCATTGATTTCTTGTCCAATATTTCCTCTCATTGTAGAATCTATTTTTTTATAAACTATATCAAAAGGCTTACCTTTTAAATATCTAGAAACATATTTTACTCGTTCATAAGCTTCTTCTTCAGATATATCACGACTATTTGTATTATATATAACTGCATCATTTTTTTTTAAAGATAATTTATCCCAGTTTAGAATTACAGAAACATTTAATCCATATTGAACTAACTGTCCTCCACAATCACTGGCACCCGTTAAATCATCTGAAATAACTGCTATCCTCATTCACTTTCTCCGTCTACTTATTTTAATAATTTACTATAGATATTTTCTATATCTTTTATACTTAATTTTTTAGGATTATTGCCCAGAAGCCGGGTAACCTTAGAGGCAGCTACAGCTAATCCGTGAATGTCGTCTTTCTTAACTCCGTATTCCTTTAAATCCTGAGGAATTTCCAAAATCTTAATCCATTCTCTAAGCCGTTCTATTACCTTCTCTGCAACTTTATTTGCAGGAAGGTTTCTCTCAATTCCCATGGGCTCTGCCACATCATAAAGCCTATCAGTGATACAATCCATATTAAATTCCATTACATGAGGTAACAGCATTGAATTTGCGACCCCATGTGCTATTTTAAAACTTCCTCCAAGTGGATATGCCAGTGCATGAACTGCAGCTGTTCCCGCAGCTGTTAATGCCATACCTCCAAAAAGAGATCCCAAGATCATATTTTCTCTTGCCTTAATAGATTTACCATTTTCATAGGCTTCCACTATACTGGATGATATCAATTTTATTGATCTCAATGCAAACATATCACTTATTGGATTGGCTTTATTTGAAATATAGGATTCAAGAGAATGAATAAAAGCATCCATACCTGTAGACGCTGTAACAGCTTTAGGAAGCCCTACGGTCAAACTTGGATCTACTAATACAAGTTTAGGAAGTAAATACCTGCTGACCATTCCTATTTTTAATTGTTCTTCAGGAAGAGTGACAATGGCATTCGGTGTTACTTCAGAACCTGTCCCGGCAGTTGTTGGGATTAACACCGTGGGAGTTCCCGGGTATTTAACCAAATTTGTACCTAAAATCTCCTTTATTGAGTCACCGTTTGTTTCAAGTACTGCCAAAATTTTGGTAGTATCCAGAACACTTCCCCCTCCTATTCCAATCAGCACATCATAATGTTCTTTCTTTATATTGCTTGAAATATCTTCTATACTTTGTATGGTGGGTTCCGGAATAGTATTTGTATTAACATCAACTTTGATTCCCTTTTCATTTAACTGCTTAGTTATAACATCCACAAAACCTAAATCCTTCATAGGTTTTTGAGTCACGATCAACGCTGCCTTAACTTTACCTCCTATAATATCTATATTTTCTTTTAGAGTTTCAATAGAGTTTTTCCCTGCAACAATATTATCCGCCGTTTGAAATTTATAGATTTTCTGCATATAATGGTCCCTTCCTTTCAATTATGTTTATACTTGTTTTTTATAAAACTCAACCATTTCTTCAACCTTTTCAAGTGCTTTACCTGTGGGCTCCACTGCCGGAAATCTTGGAGGTCCTACCGGTATATTGCTATACAGCTCCACAGCCTTTTTCAAAACAGAAGGAAGTGTGCCGTACTTAAAGGTATCTCTAAGAGGCTGCAGATCTTCCTGGGCTTTTTGTGCCTCCTCCATATTTCCCTTAAGCCAGTTTTGATATATGGCAACAACTATATCCGGTATCATGTTTGAAGTAGCTGCTATAGCTCCTTTCCCCCCCGCCATGAGAGTTTTAAGTATCAATGAATCCGTCCCCGCCAGTACGGAGAATTTTTCATCTTTAGTGATCTCTATATACTTTTTGATATTTTCGAAACTGCCACTGCTGTCTTTTATCCCAATTATGTTGTCCATTTTTGCCAGCTCGACTACTGTTTCTGGTTCCAAAGTCATCCCCGTTCTTCCTGGTATATTGTATAAAAGTATTGGAAGCGATACGGATTCCGCTATTTTATTGTAATGTCGAATTACTTCGCTTTGACTTGGAGTTATAAAATAGGGGGTTATAATCGAAAGAGCATCCGCTCCTATTTTCTCCATTTCTTTTGACAATTTAATTACTTCTTCTGTTCCATTTCCGCCTGTACCAACAAAAACAGGAACTCTTCCATCTACTTCTTCAATGACTTTCTCAGCAAATTCCAGCTTCTCCTTATTACTCAGTAGATGAAATTCACCATTGGTTCCCAAAATAAAAATACCATCAACACTTGATCCAATAAGATAATCAACAAGTTGTTTTGTGGCAGGGTAATTTATTTTCTGCTGCTTGTCCATAGGTGTTACCATGGCAGTTATAATTCCTTTTAAATCCATTTGTATTTCCCCCTTATCTATATAAAACATATTTATAAATATTTCAGCAAAAACGTTTTATATTAAAACATTTAAAATCGATTACAGTTTTATTATATATTTATATGTTTTAAAATGCAATAGTTTTTTATTATTTTTTGTATAAAAAAAAGGCGCTATTGCAATTTGCGCCATAAAGTGGAACGACTAATGCCCAGTTTCTTTGCTACTTTGGATTGATTCATTTGATTTTTTTTCAACATTTTCTGAATAATATTTTTTTCAATTTCCTCCAGGGTCCCATCCAGTTCCACAACATCATCTTCAAAATCACAGCTGCAGGTCATATCATCAAGTACCTGTTTTACGTCATTTAATTCTATATAATCATTTTTGCAAAACATAACTATTTGCTCCACTGTTTTCCGAAACTGAAGTGTATTTCCTTTCCATTTGTATTTTTTTAATTTTAAGAGTGCATCGTCCCTAATTCCTACAATCTGTTTCCCATAGAAGGCATTGTATTCATTTATAAAAAGTCTGGACAAACTGTCTATTTCATCAATTCTGTCCCTAAGAGGAGGAATCTTCAATGTAATTGGTGAAATTTTATAATACAAATTCGAGCTGAACCCATGCTTCTCCACAATATTGTCCAAAGAAGATATTATAATTCTGGAAGTTATATTCTTACCGCAATCCAGGAATCTATTCAATATGCTTTGACTATTTGGAGATAGCTCCTGTACATCCTTGAAATAAACAGTTCCCATATCCATATTCAACATATTGGTAAAAAGCATTTTACTCCAATCTTCCTCTGAAATCAAACTACAATCCAATATAATAAAGGTACCGGATTTAGTTTCATATCCAAAATGTAAAAATTCTGCCAGATCATCCTTTTCAGTTCCTCTCTCTCCCAAAATCCATATAGGTATATTGGTGTTTTTGCATTTATCCACTTTTTTCAATATGCCTTCCATATATTTGCTCTCCAAAAGCAGGGAAGATGTTTTGTCTGTACTGCTGCTTTTCATAATAACTCCATGAGCCTTATCCTTTGAATAGTCTGATATCTTGCACAGGCAAAATACAATATAAATTCTATTTTCCTTCTTTATGCTGCTGCCTGAAACTCTCCATATAAAATTATCAAACTCAACTGTAGTACTAAACTTCCCCTCACTTAACACTGAATACGCCCATTCTCTCTTTATGAAATGCCAATTATCCTTAAATATATTGTCCATATAAGCATTGGAATAAACATGATTAAAATTTTCATCCAGGACTATAATTCCTTCTTCAGCCTGTTCAATAATGGCAGCCGGTATCATCTGCTCCTTTCTAGCCCTTTTCAACACTTTATAAATTTTTCTGGCATCATTAAAGGATTTCAAAACACTTTCCTTTCCAGATGTAAACAATACTGTATTAAATCCTAGTTTTTTTGCCTTTTGAGTAGTTACTACATCTCCAATAATTATCTGATAATCTTTTTTGCTGATTTCCTGAAGCTTAGGAATTACTTCTGATTCACTGTAAATTACATAATTTGGTATGTCTATATCAAGTAATGAGCAAACTGTGGCTGCTCCCTCGGATATTTTAGGGAACCCTACAATGATTGCTTTTCCTTTTAATCCGCTTACAAGAGTTACCACTCGCAGCATGTCATAGCCAGAAACCTCTATATCAACTACAGGAATATTTACCTCTCTCTGTATTAATTCTGCCGTACCACCTCTGCTTATAATAATATCAGCACCCATATCCTGTGCTTTCTTTGCCATATTCACTCCTAGATCCAAATCGCCTACTTCTGCCTGTAAATCAATATCCTCTTCATCTTTAGCTAACTGAAGAATCAATTCTTTCAATCCATTATAGGGAGCAATTGCAACAACCTTCATATTTTTCCTCCTGTTTCAATTTAAAACACATTCTTATTATAGCAGAAAAAATAGTTATTTTACAAAAATAAATTCTAAATTGAACACATTCATTAAAATAAGCCCAATTTAGTTTTACACAATTATAAAAAAGCACAAAAGTAACCATTTAGTATAGATTATTTTTAACAATGTTAAGTAACTTTATTCTAGAAGGATTGGCTCAGAAAATAATGAATGTGTTCTTTTTGCTTCCATACTACTCAAAGTTTTGTCCTCTATACCTTTTGTCATACTTCTTCTGCTGTTGTATATGTCTGAGTAATCAACCAGATAAAAATTAAAATTGTAAAGGTTTCCGTAGATACTTATAGTATGCTGTCCGATATTGCCCTTATTTTTACATCACTGAATTTTTTCTTAAATTTTCCATGCTAGCTTTCAAGGTCAAAAAAATAAAACAGTTCAACCATTTATATTTTTTATTTAAAATAAAAAAGCACCATGATTATTTCTATCAAGGTACCATATATAAAATTATATTTCACTGGACACTAATTTTCAATTAGAAAATTTTCTTCTGAAAGCAAGATTTTAATTTATCCTGTGAACCCTCCCCTCCTAACTAAACAGGTTAGTATAGAAGAGGCTTCTACCTTTTGACAGGCAGACTTCTCTTCCACAAATACGGTTTAGCTGAGTATTTCTTCTGTTGCCGGAAGAATTAAGCAGTTTCTTTTTCTATCTGCACTACTCCTGCCAAACTAATCAATGTGGCCAGAGTGCTCTGAGTTCTTCGCAGAAGCCCCGGTTCTTTTGCCACAGCTTCCGACCATTCCTTTGCAGGTATGGATTTTTGGTACTCCCTTATAAAATATCTAGCACCTATATTGTAACTTGCAGACAAGTCACAATTATACTGCTTTCCCGTGCTGAAAGTACACAGACTAAAGTTGTCCTTATTCCTTTTAACACTGCCACTCCCGTCATAGGCCAACAAAGATGTATTTTTAGGCGTTACCCTGCTGAACCTCATGCCGGCACTGTGGGCTTTGTGCTTCACTTTGTTCTGTATTGCAATTTTTGTCCAAAGCTGCAGTTTCATTCTTATTCTCTTGTTTCTGCTGCCCTTGATTTTAGGAAACCGGTCCAGGTACTCGAATACTACGGTATCCGCATTTACTTTCTCCGCAAAACTGACTATTTCATGGACTGTCCTGTTGGTTATTTCTCTTTTCAGGTTGTTTATCTTATTCCATGCCCTGGTCAATTTTGCCTTTTTCCCGCTCTGTTTCTGTTTTCTGCACAATCTGCCTACCAGGTGATTCATCAGGTCTTTTTCTTCCGGCTGGTTTATAAACTTCCTGCCAGTGACAGTTCCTTTTGAATCAACTGCACTGCATACTGCGGAGTGATTTATACCAAGATCTACGGATACCACTACCCTATCTTTAAGGGATGTTTCCCTGAACTCTACTTTGTTTTCATATGCAAACTGCAGGTAATAGTTTCTGCCTTTCCTGACAAGTATCGGCGAAAACTTTCTGCCTCTGCAGTTTTTTTCTATATACTTTATGTCCTGCTTCCTTAGAGATACCCTGAGCCACACCCAGTCATTGTTTTTATATATCTTTATCTGGGCATGGTTTCTGTCCAGCATTTTAAACATATTACCCCTGTAAAGGGCAGGACATTTATAGTGCTTTACCTGTAATTTGGGTGCTTTTTTCTTAAACTTTTTACCACTAGATACCTGGGTATGTCTTTCTTCCTTATAATTTTCTAGATTGCTATAGTAGGAAGAGACTATTCCCATGGCATCCATAATTGCACTTCTCCTCAAATATGAAGGGAATTTATAGAACTATCTGTCAAAACCATCATACTCTGGATGTGGATTATCTTTTGTTGTGTGTGTCAGATGCTCTATGAGATTTACCCTATATTTAGAGCTTAACTTTTCCAAGAGCTCCCTCTCTGAGGTAACCACATTTATAAAGTAAGATACTACCTTCCTGTAAATTTCTATAGTTTCTTTTAAACAATCATTCATGTTTACTATTTTTACTTTATATGAATTTACCACCTGCATAATCCACACCTCCTTTGTTGATTTTATACCGTTTGTATACTATAATTATATTATTCCTAATTTTAGTTGTAAAGGAGTTATACTATCCTATGAATATAGAATATAAAAGAAACAGACATAGTTGCTACAGTCTGAAATATCATTTGGTTGTTGTAACTAAATACAGACATAAATGTATAAACAGAGATATTTTAAACCGCTTGATTGAAATATCCAATAACACTTTTAATAAATGGAACTGCAGTATTTTAGAGATTAACGGAGAAGCTGACCATCTGCATATTTTATTTGAAGCCCCTCCACAGGTACAGCTGTCTAAACTTATAAATAATTTTAAAACAGTAACTTCCAGGCTGATTAGAAGAGACTATGCCGGTTACCTGGCTAATTTCTACTGGAAACCTTTCTTCTGGAGTGAAAGTTACCTTGTTCTTTCTACAGGTGGTGCCACCATTGATATTATCGAACAGTACATTGAGAACCAGTCTACTCCTTCTGAGTAGGAAAAACTAACCCCTCCTAAGCCTTCCCTTATAGAAGGAGATTGCGTTTTTCAGTTTTGTTCAATTAAGAAGATTTCCATAGATTATAAAGAGAATAACTACCGCTTTATTGAATTATAAAAAATTATAAAGAGAATAACTAAAATTATATAAGTAAAAATGAAAATAATTGAACTTTTAGTTATCTCAAAATTATAAGCTTTATATAAAATCACTAAAAAAGGAATAAAAGAAAATGCTACTTGTTCGATAATTCTTTTTGTTCTATTTGTTCTATTAGTTTTATCCATTAATAAACTCCTTAATTTATGCAAAAATTATCATTTTTTCACCACTAGCGGGTCTGTAATACTCTATAACTTTTAATCTAACACTTCCGCCCTTACCATAAGCTGATGCTATTACATTTGCACTACTTTGAATTTTAGAAAAATAGGTTTGCCCAAAAAGACTTATATAGCTAGCGGCAACTGCACCAGATTTACCCATAAAACCAAGAGCTACAACTGAGACATTATATGCATATTGTCCAGCAACATAAGTAGACGACCTTATTGTAGATTGATACTTGTTATTTAATGTTCTTAGTTGATTATGTGTAAAAGTATGATAATAGGAAGTTCTGTAAGTCCATGCGGCACTTGGGCTTGGACCTCCACCTAACATAGGTACAAATTTTGCCGATTCTGAATTAACTATACTACTAGCCGAAACTGAACTAAATGTTGTAACCGAAAAAACAGTAGTTAAAAGTAAAAGCGATAATGCTTTTTTTAATTTATGTCTTGTCATTTTTCATACCCCCTTATTTTTCTTATATATAGAAACATAAGTATATTATTCTATATTTGTTTTAAATTTCCTTCAAAATATTATTAGTTTATATAATTTATAAATTTGATTAGTTAAACTTATCATTATATAAAATATTCACGTAAATATATGCCACTATAATAGTAGGTTGATTTTTAATTTTCGGTTCGTAACAAACTTTTTTTCATAACTGTTTACTGAACCATATCGTTTTGACATTTTCAGTTCCTCCCTATATTTTTTAAAATTTACGGTTAATGCATGTTGCATAAGTAAAACCCTACAGTATACCGTCCGGTACTGTCCTTATCCTTACATTACTAAACTCCTTGAACTCCTTCTCAAACTTTACGTACTGGCTCTCAAGGCATACAACAATCAGCTTAAACTTATTTGTCCTATTGTAGCGGTTTATTATCTCACTCTGCTTTACCTTAACTATTTTTTCTCCATCATTGGTTACCAGTACAACAACCTGTCCATCACTGGTTGTATAATCTGCATAGGCCCAATCAGGATCGTCGTAATCCTTATAGAGATATCTTACAACCTTCTCCTCTATGTTTTCACTCCCAATCTTTCCAATCAGATTGAAGCCTGCTTCCTGCCATGGAATTATAAGCTGTTCCTTTACATTCAAAGACATCAAACTTTCGTTATATAGAGCCATTACCGTCTTATCTTCGGCCAGCAGTATTACACGTTCCATTTTCCCATTGGAGGCTTTGTTCATTATTTCCTGTCTTACCTCCTGTATATATCTTTTTTTCAAACTTATAGCTCTGCTTACATATTTTGTACTATCTATTTTTCCAAGGTTATATATGAAATAGGACTTACCACTTGTTTTGCTTATTATTTCCCCGTAGTATTTGTCCTTTCTCTCACTTACAATATCCCTATTCTTCAGTTTCCAGCTGGGATATGTATAATACATCTTTTCAATAGCCATCAGTATTTCAGCTACCTTCCCGATACGTGTTCTTATATACTTTCCTGATGCTACTTCTCTTATATTTTCCATTCCCAGTTCTTCTTCAAGGTACCTTCTACCGTTTGCACCAAGACTACAGTATTTATTGTTCTTAACTATATACTTTTCATCAGCCAGCTTTTTTCTCCTTCGTACAGGATACTGAACTGCACCACCATATATTTTATCTATTGTTCTATTGTTTAGAATTCCATATTCTCCTATCTTTTTAAGCAGATATTCATCCCGCTTTTGAATCCTAATCATAACCAGTTCCCTTTCATTCATTTCATGTTTTTTATAAAAAATGATATATTTTTTTCCATTATTTTCTGCCTTATCTGGCTTTGTTTTATATATTGAAAATGCCTTGAATTTAAGATGGTGATAAAAATCAATTGAGTGCCGTAAAGCACTCTACTTTTGTTTTTTGAAAACCAGTAAATTCAACGGCTACATGTGTTTTTTGTATATACATATTTCACTTAGCAATTTTTAGGTCATTTCTGTACACCTTTTTGAGCCCGCAAACCCGCATTCCTAGGTAGTGATTTTCAAGTGATTTCTGTATACCTTTTTTGGATCAAAAAATACCCTTTTTTATAAACTCGGGAATACTGTCATCTCCAAATATATACAGCTCCATATGTGGATTTTCCCTGTCAAGTAATCCTTCCATTCCATACTTTACAATCTTAAAATTATCATCTTTTATAATTCCTGACTGTCTTATACCATCCAAAAAAGGCTTTATAAATTTGTTATCAACATCGTAAGAACTTACAGGGTTATAGCATTTGAGCCAAACAAACACCTTTTCAAAATGAATGTCATACCCTTTTAAAACATTTCTGGTTTTAGCTTTCCATAATTCCATAAAATAGCCTACTGCCTCATTCCTGGTCTTTATATATATAGTTGGCGGTACTTCAGGTACATATATTTTTATACGAATACCATCATATTCTGAAGTCCAGTTATTTTTCAAAGCATCTCTAAATTTCTTTTCATATTCCGGACTTAATGTTAAAGAACTCACTAATTTCACGTGCTCAGCAGCATTTTTATATAAAAACATTCTGAATCGTTCCAGTGATTTAATCATATCTATCATTTCCCTGGTCTCAACATCACTATTTAACTCAAAAAAAGTATCTATATATTCAATCCTTTCCTCTTTGCTCATAACTCATATCTCCCCCTGTAAAATTAGAACTTAAACATGTCTTCAACCGCACTTGACCACTTGTCCCTGGCATCTTCGGACTCTTTATCCTTATTATCTAAATTGGATTTATCATTATTGTTTTTTATTTTTATTTCAATACCTGAAGATTTTAACTCATCTATTTCTGAAAGAATTTCTTTTATATCCTGCTTCATATCATTCAAATCATTAATTTTATCTTTATTTTGCACATAGAAATTAAGTGCACTTTTAGTTAAATCTGCTCTTTCTTTATTTGTTTTACATTCTGAAAACAGTTTTCTAATTTCATCATCCTCGTGACTTTTTTTTATTCTAAAACTAATCAGAACATCACCTGTATCCATCACCAACTCCCCTTTTTTCTGAAAATGTTACATAGTAAAATCTTTATTATACAAAGTTCAGATACCCAATTTATATTTTTTGTTACATAATACTATAGACAATTTACTTATATCGTTACATTTTCATCAATTAAACTCTGTAGAATCCTTTAAATCCCGGTATTACAGATATGTTACATCATTTTGTTACATTTTTCATTTCAAGTATATTAATAACGGCTGTGATTACATGCAATTACAGCCGTTACAATTCATATTAATGTCCAGCTTTGGATTTGACCTCAGCAAGCTCTGCAATTTTATGGTATCCAAGTGCATTTCCCATCTGAGAATCCTTGGCCAGCTCCAATTTTAATACTTCGGAAACAGCTTTCAAATAGTCATACATGTCTATACTGCCGCCACCAGATGCAAAAACAGTATTGAAATATGCAATTATATCAGTCCACTTTTTAGTAATTTCATTAAGTACCTTCTCTGCTCTGTCTTTCTTGATATCTTCAATATCCCTGGAAAAATCAAGCTGCTGCCTGTTAAAATATATCTTTCCGGTTTCAATTAATCTAAGCAAGCTGCTGTATATAAGTTCAGTACCATATTTTTCTTTAAATAGAGTACTAACATCATTTTCTATCTGAAACATTCCCCCATCAATAGTACCTGAAAATTCAGGTACATATTGTGGAAATCCATTATCATCTATTCTGAAGACAGCATAATCTACAGTTTTTCCTCCCCAGTCTATAAGCCCAATATAGCTTCCTGGAATGGAATACTTTTTTATATTCTCCCATACGGCTGCATAGATAGCTGCAAGGCCTTGTGGTACAAGTTCAACTCGTTGAAATTTTATATGTTTTTTTATATTATATTTAGGTACTTCAACGGTCAGGTCGTAATTCAAAAGCATATTTTTAAATATGTCTTTTTGTTGGCTGAAGCTTGAAATTGGCAATCCTGATACCAGAAATATATCTCCTTCTTTTTCAGGAAGTAATATGGAAGATGCTGCTGCCAGACATATTTTATTTTCTATACTATTACATTTATTATCCAGAAAAGTTGATCTGACATTTCTTTCATTTATTGCAGCATTACCAACTTTGAATTTCTCCTTGTACTTACCATTTGAAATAGTTATATAGAGGTTATTTTCAATACCACTATTCCCAGTCTGATTCGAAAAAAATTTTCTGATATCATCATCTACTTCTGCAGATTTATCCTGAGCTATAACCGAGGGAAAGCATACTTTCTTTCCGTTGTCGGCTACACCCTTTGTATATTTATATCCCAGATCCAATCCTATCTTATACATACATGTCCTCCTTCTTAAAATATATTTTCTCTTTTTGAAAGTTCTGAAATTATATGAATTGAATTTAGCATTATATCCTCCTGCATAAAACTAGGAAAAGATATATACTGCCTGAAATAATTATAAATTGGATGATCCTCTTTAAGGTTTTGTATATATTGAAGGGCATTATCTGCCATTTCAATATCATCCGGCTCATTTATAATTTCTTTAAATTTCTTATCTCCAATCAATACCAAACCTGAAAACCCTCTTATAAAATTCAAATAGAACTGTTCAAAATTAGTAGTACCATGTGATTGCAAATACAGGTGTGTCCTTTGAATTGCCTTGTCAAGAATGACTTGATTCTTCTTCGATAATTCTGTTTTCATGATATGTTTACCTTCCTACAGATATTTTTCTCTTTAACATAATATCCGTATACATATATTATACCAGCCTTGCTGTTTTAAATCTAACCAAAACAAGCCAAAACCGGTTTATGTATACAAAAATTTATGGGACTTTTATAAGAAAGCCCCATAAATATACTTCCTATTTAGTTAGGCTTGTTACAGATACATCTTCTCCCCTATACTTTGACATTACAGCATTGGTTATAGCTGCTCTTGCCTCCCTTGAAATAGGATATACAACATTTTTTCTTGAACCATTTTTCCTTAGCCTGGTTGGAAATCCAAGGAAAATCCCATTGTCTCCATTAACAATCCTTATATCATCTAGTCTTATACTATTGTCCAGAGTAACTGCCACATAAGCAAGTATTCTGTTATTGGGATTGTCCTTTAAAAGAGAACCCGATTTTGATATTCTAATATTTGATATTTCCAAAATTCTACCACTCCTTATATAAGCTTTTATGTTCTTATACAGAATAGCATATATAAGGCATATAAATTATGCTTCATAATTTATATATTCTTTGGGTAATTTCTTGGTATTTTTCTCGGTACTTTTTTGAAAAAAATTTTAAAAAAATAAGACCTGCCATTACAAGCAGATCTTATTTTCTAGTTTAATTTTCTCTGTTTCAATTTTTCTTTAAATTCTTCAATGGAGTTACTCTTAATCACATCCTCAAATAAAAAATTTAAAGTATCTTCATCTTCTATTTTTTTTATTCTGGACATATAAGACGTATCAGAAAATTTAATCCCAAGCAATTTTTCCAATCCTTGTAATAATCCTTCTTTGCGTCCTTTTTCAATTCCTTTTTGCTCTACTGCCGGGTCATAGAAAGTTTTAAGCATCCTACTCACCTCTTCACTATAATTTTTAGGTGGAAATTTTTATAATCCAATTTGTAGTCTTTGCCAATAAGTATAATCATAACTATAAACCATATAATTATATTTAATATAATAAGAAATTTTAACATATTTTTTCATCTCCATGTTTATTTCTTTTATTTTTTGATATAATAAATATAAATAAGAATAAGGAAGTCATTGACTTTTAGAAATAGTAGATAATTAATTTAAGTAGATAGACAGTGGCAGCTGTCTATTTTCTTTTATCTGTAGTATTTATTTTTATATGGAAATTACCAATCTGTACATCCACTTCGATTGATCGTTTGCCATTACATATTATAAATAAGCCTATCACTATTGTTATAGACAGGATTATCTTATCTATATAATTCACATTCGATCACCCCCTCATTAGTTAAAACCAATGACTTCCCACGTATTTTAATGAGAGGGAATTATCTACTACATATAAAGTATATCACAGAAAAGGAGCATATGAATAGCTACCTTTTCTATGATTTTTGCCATATAAAACTTAAAAAAGGGTTAAATCTCTAGGTTTATCTTTTCGTTGTATATATAACTTTTACCAGTTACATTTCCCAATACCATTCTTTGACAAATATATACTTGCCTTTTTCAGGTAAATAAAATACATATAGTGATTCAGCCTTAGCTCCACAATCTGTACCCCACGTATCACAATTACTGTTAATCTTATGTCCTCTTACAGTAAATGTATCACTTATCTCATATTCTCCACAGTCACATTCAGGTTTTGCTATGTTATTTAAATTTTCACCTTCAATAAACTCATATTCTTGTCCATAATCATCATAATCATTAGTGAACTACCACCACTTATAGAAGTGGATGGCTTCTTAGCCAATATTCCTAACGGAACAAGTTTACCTAAGCTCTAAAGGTCGAACCAACCTCAGCGTATTACCAAAATTATATGGCTAATTTCAGCAGATTTTTACTGGCGTTTATATCCCTGTCATGGTGTGTGCCGCATTTAGGGCAAATCCATTCCCTGAGTGCCAGATTTTTCACCTCTCTATTCTTATATCCACAAACTGAACATAATTGACTACTTGCATAATTACCGGGTGCTACTATTATTTTTCTGCCGTACCACTCGGCTTTGTATTCCAGCATTCTTCTGAATTCACTCCAGCTTGCTTCGCTTATTGCCTTTGCCAGCCTGTGATTCTGCTGCATATTTTTAACTTTTAAGTCCTCAATAACTATAGATTGGTTCTCTCTGATTAGTTTTATTGATAACTTATTTAAGAAGTCTGCCCTTTGATTCATTATCTTCTCGTGTAATTTAGATAATTTTAATCTAGCTTTTTTTCTGTTATTACTGTCTTTTTTCTTCCTTGATAAGTCCCTTTGAAGCCTGACAAGTCTTCTTTCTGATTTTCTCAGATATTTTGGGTTGGCCTCTCTATATCCATCTGAACATATTGCAAATTCTTTTAGCCCCATATCTATTCCTATTTTTTTACTGACTTCAGGCAGCTTTTTAATCCCACAATCAACCAGTATAGATATAAAATATTTACCACTCGGCACCTGGGATACAGTACAGGATTTAATTATTCCGCTGAATTCCCTGTGCTGTTTTATCTTAATCATAGACTTTAATTTAGGTACTTTGATACGTTTGTTTTGAATATACACAGTACCATTTTGATTATTGGTTGTATAGCTGTTATAGTTACTTTTCTTACTTTTGAATTTAGGAAAACCTATTGATTTATCTCTAAAGAAATTTTTATATGCTTTATTTAGATCCATTTGAGCATTTGCCAGAGCAAGACTGTCAACTTTTTTAAGCCACTCAAATTCTTTTTTATACTGTGCTGGGGTAGGATACTTGATTTTTTTAATATCCGAATCTTTGTTTTCTTTATAAGATTTAATTCTATCAGACAGCATTTGGTTATATATAAATCTGACACAGCCAAAAGTTCCAGCAAAATACACTTTTTGTTCTTTGTTCGGGTAAATCCTGTATTTATAAGCTTTTAACATATTTTCACCTCATTTCATTCCTTGATTTTCAATGTACTCCCTAACTATATCAATTGGAGCACCACCAGTTGTTATAAGGCAATAACTTTTACTCCAGAAGTACTCTTTCCATAATTGTTTTTTTATTGATGGGAACTCCTTTTTTATAAGTCTGCTGCTGGCACTCTTATAAGAATTTATAAATTTTGATATATTTGTATTTGGTGATCCTCTAAACAAAAGGTGTACATGGTCTTTATCATGATTCCATTCGCATAAAGTAATATTGTATTTAGGGCATATATACTCAAATATTCCCTTTAGCCTATTTGATATTTTATCATTTATTACTTTTCTCCTATATTTAACAACCAATACCAAATGATAATTTAGCAAAAATACTGAATGATTATTTGTATCTAAATCCATTTATTTTACCTCATTTATATATTTACCACTGATTTTAGAATACATCATATATAATAATTCGTCAAGTAGTTATTATTTTAGGAATCGAACCTAAAATAACAAGGACTATTCATCTCCCACTTATAGAAGATAAGAGAATTACGTCCTTTTTGTTAAAATATCTGAATTTAATTCTGAAATCTTAGTATTTTGGAATTTCAAAAGCTCATTTTGTAACTCTATTTTCCTATTTTTCTCTTTTATCTGGGATGATAAATTTAACATATACAAACCATTCTGTTCTTTCTTTAATTTTGACAACAATGCATTTAACATAAAAAATTCCACCTTTCATTTTTTGTCGGCCACACGGCCAATACTAATCGTTACCTTTACAGGGTATTTGCTAATTCTCTATATACTTAATATGTGGTATTTTAAGGCATAAAAATAAGGAACTACTTGTTTTTAAGTAATCCCCTGTTTTTTCTCTTGCACGTTAACAGTATTAAAAAATTACCTTATATACCTTATAGATGGAACATAGTATATACAACTATTTTTCTCAATTATTTAAAAAGTTTATCAAATAATATTCGATTTCTTTTTTTTGCATCTTCTAATAATTTTTCATATGAAATTATTTCTATATATGCATTTAAATTTTTCGAATCATTATATCCAAAGAACCCCATTCCATCTGGCGTTTTTGTTAATGTAGCATTTTCTGCTTGTTCTACAAGGTTAGGGGTTATATCCGCAATAATATATAAATAAAAAGGTGAATTTTCAGCGATGATTATATTCCTACCATTTTTATCTTTGGCATTTCCTTTTCTTATATTTCTTGTATATTTTAAAACTTGATTTATTGGATTTTCTTCATCTGTATAATCATCTCTCATAGGCCTTTTAAATTCTATAATTGTCAAAGCATTATACGGTTTACTATCTTCATCACTTAAAGCAACTGCATTATCAATTACTAAAATATCTGCACGATCATCTGTATTTACACTAATATTCTCAATATCTTTCATCTTTATATCAGAAGCCAAATAATAATGATATGCTAAACGCTCATCTATCAACCATAAATTATGATTTTCATAATCAATATCATCCGATATAGTTTTCATAGGAAAAATCAAATTATGAATATAAGATTCCAATACATACTTACGATCGGCGTTTATATTCAAGGATTTTTCTAATAAATCTATTACTATTTTTCGATGTATTATATACTCTGCTAATGTAGATTTACCTAACTCATTTTCCTTTTCTACATATTCTTCATATTTTCTTTTATATTCATCTATATTTTTTATATTTTTGACTTTATTTTTACTTAAAAATTCCTCTCCTTGCTTTTTAACTTCATATTTAAACTTTTGTTGAATTTTAAATAATTCCAAATCCAAATCTTCTTTTTTTATATTACGCTTAATATTAGATATTTCTTTTTGCTTATGTTTTAATAAAGGTCTATATTCCGGTCTTTCTCTTTTTATATAAGCCTCTATATATTCTCTTTTTTCTTTTTTTATAGGATCTAAATACTGTTTCAAATGATTCGATATAGTACTTACAACTTCAGTTTCTATATCCTTCTTTGTTATTTCATATTTATTTAATAAATTTGCTTCCAGTAAACTATAATTAAAATTAGTTCTTTCATCGTTAACTATATTGTCAAATAATTTTCCAGATACATATGCAGAATATACAAAATCTCTATCACCGTCATTTATCTTTCCATTTAGATCTGGTATTAATTCATTTAGAGGCTCAGTTTTAACTTCCCTAGAATTAGCACAATAATGAACTCTATTTTTATTATCATCAGATTCAAATAACTTGATATGATATATATGAAACTTATTGTTTTTAACTTCAAAATTTTCTTCTTCCATATTTATAGATAAACTTTCTTTAAACTTCTTTTTTAAATCAATCATTCCAAAGTTATCCTGAATAATTACCCTAGGTGAATTTTTTTGAATAAAATATGCTAGACAATGCTCTATTATTTTCATGCCTATTTTATCCTTAGTCTTGGGAAGCTTACTGCTATACTCATCTTTCATATTTTCTAGCCTAACTTCTGTAAATAACTCATCTTGCGTATATTCATCTTTCAAATTTTTAATAGGATCACTATCTAAAACAAAAGAAAAAGATCTAATTTTCCTTTTATTATTTTTATCAACATATACACTTCTTACACTTATATCGGTAAAAGTCTTTAACCAAGTAAATCTTCCTATTCCTTTTCCACCTTTTTGCTTTTTATAAGTAGAATCTGAAGTTAAAAAAGAATCATAATTTTTATCATTGAATCCTATTCCATTGTCTCTAATTATGAAACCAATTATTGGATAATTCTCTTCTTTATCCTTATTTTCAAGTGGTTCTTGTCTCATATCTCTTAAAATATTAATAGCGATCTGTTTATCATCATTGATCTCATTTAGTTCTTCAATTGACTGAAATGAATTCACTATAGCCTCATATAATGGTAATAATATATCATTTTTAGTTATTCTCATTTTATCTACTCTGCCTATAATATCAACTTTAAACATACTATAACCTCTCTTATTTTCTGTTTAAATTAAAAATCGGATACATTATGCACCCGATAATAACATATTGACGAAAAAGTTTATCATTCATAAATTGTGAATTACGTAACTTAACCAAACAGGCTGAACTTATAATCCACTTTTTTATTACCAATATTATACCATAGAATTTAAAAATTATACAGATAAAATTTTACATAAAAAAGGAATTGCTTAAAATAAACAATTCCTTTTTGCTTATATCTCTATCCTATAGGTGTCGTATATATACCCTGATATATGTTTCCCCTTATATCAAGCTTAACCGTAGTATCTGCTGTAATATAGCCATTTGTCTCAATAGCATGGATTTTAATTATATATGGATCTCTTATCCTAACACCGTTGTCCTTTATAGTTACCGGAGTGGTAAGAGGTACATCAAAATCCACTTTTTCAGTATTATATTTCCATATCTGCCCATCAGTATACCTTGACGAAAATGTTGGAGTTGACTGAATATACCATTCCATATAAGGTGTAATAGGGACTAAATTCGTATTGTCCTTTAAGGCGCTGTTAAGTCCTTTTCCTGTTGTATGGCTGATTTCATCCGGGAATATAAATTGCAGCCTCTGTGCTGAAAAATATTGTACTGGTTTTCTGTATATGGTACCCTTGTAATCCTGGCGGTACTTCCAGTGGGACACCCAGTAATCATCATCTCTGTGATGCACCCAGTGCCCAAAATCGTGAGATTCCTCTCCCCGGCCATATAAAATACCATAGAATCCGTCTCTATTGTAAATAACAGTGCTTGGCGTATGATCATCCTGCCATCCCCGGCTGTCGGTTATAGGATATCTAAAATCATCTGAAGATGTATTTACAGTGAAGGTAACACGTTGACCTTCCTTGGCTATTGTTGCACCCGTATCCGATGCCTTGTGGGGTTCATTCTTTCTATACCATGCAGCATCAACGGTAGCTTTAACTGTAAGTACAGAGCTTTCATCACCATAGATTTTATCCTTTGCGTCGGAAATAAGCTTGTAATAGGCAACTAATGTTGTACTTTTGCTTATTGCTACATTTCCACTATTATCTGGCGTCACATTATCCCCATCTAGGACACCCCAGTGGTCAAATTCCCAGTGGCTTTGCTGTGGTGCTTGTGTACTAGGAGTCTGTGTAACCTTAAAGTTAGCTTTCCCATTTACAAGTTGCTTATTTTCCGTTACACTACCATCTTGACTTGCCTTTCCATCAAGAGTGACTGTGCCCGCATCCTTTGGACTTACCCTTACGGTGAGGTTTACTAAGCCATTTCCTGTTGTCGATGGCACAAATTTAAAACCTGCTGTGAAATATTGAAAAACTATCTGACCTGTCGATGGATCGCAAAGATAAATCTTTAAATATTTCTCTTTTTGCTTATCTTTCTCATCTCCAGTTGGTGGATTATCTTTGTCAAAACCGCCTATAACTAAAGCTGGCATACCAGACTGTACATTTGTCTCTGCCCGTGGATTAGAATTGCCTATTTTATTGGATAAGGCTAATTTTACAGCACCGGTGAAATCATTACTCTGCAGCTTCTGGGATATAGAACTTACAACACTCGCACTCACAGAATTATCAGCACTTAAAGAATAATATTTGCTTAGATTATTCTCAGGTTGCTCTGGGAAGTCATAGACATTACTTGGCAATTGTGCTACAAACCTGGCAGTTTGGGCATAGTTTGTACCACCTATTCTCACCATATCGGTGCCGGTAGTACCTATACCTGTCAAATTATCAAATGCTGCAGGCCCCTGATTGGTGCCTGTCCCCCCGAGGAAGATTGCATGTTTTGCTTTCATATTAGACAATTTTCCAGCTAAACTAGAATCTTGCGAACTAGATAACAGAATTGGATATTTAGAGCCATATAAAGTGGCAATAGCTTTAGCGTCTCTGAGATGATATACAGATTCCGTGGATATAACATATGCTCTATCGTTTCCTTCAGGAAACAGCAAATTAGTAAAATCAACCGAATCTTCCTCCTGTGATGCCTCGCTGGAATTGCCTACCTCTGAATCGATAAACGGTCCGTATGTGCTGTTGTACCAGGCTGATACCTTCTTTTGTCCATTAGAATCTGTAAACATTGTGTTGTCTAGATATAACTCTTTGTTAGGAATTTGGGGATCTGAAGGAACTTCCGGAATTGCACTATCTCCTATAGGCTTACCATCTGAAAGAGAATTGACTACAGTGTAGGAATTGTATGTTTGATCGTACAAATCCATGTATGTTTTTACAGTATGTTTTGGAGCACTATCGGCTTGGTTTTCTGGGTTATTTTTAACGGTACGATCCTGACTTTTTTTTAAATTGTTTGAATTCAAAAATGCGTCACTTTTATATATATCCCAATTTCCATTACGACCGTAGGCAGCCGTTCTAGTATTTACTACATTGACAACTGCTATACTTGCAATACCTACACATACGAAAAATGCCAGGAGTTTTTTCCTTACATTTTTTACTTTCAATTTTAGCATTTGCATGCCTCCTTTCTTCATTTATAATTTCACTGTAACTCAAATTTACTAGTACAAAATTTATCTATTTCTTGTTTATTTTCATGGTGAAAATTTGGATTATAATTTATTTTTTAAAAAATAATTGGGGGACATACAAAACTTATGTAAGAAATAAACATTTACTACCTATTTAAAAAGTTTTATAATTTATAAGGGAGATGGAAAAGTGAGAAATACAAATGATAAACTAATTCAAGTTGGAAATTTCTATCAGGAATTAAATGATATGACTGGCACAAATTTACCATTGCAAAAAATATATCGCTCAAAAGGACTTCCATCTCATTTAATAAAAGAAAAACACTTTCACTGCTTAAAACACATAGATGATATACCAGATATTATAAAAAATCCCGATTATGTAGGAATAAATCCAAATGAAAAGGGAGATACTATAGAGTTGATTAAAATACTTGATAAAAATATCCTAATTGGAATAAAATTAGATACTGATGAAAATTATTTGTATGTTTCCACGATGTATAACATTCAGGAACCAAAAATTCAACGAAGGTTGCATAGTGGAAGAATAAAGAAATTTATTATTGACAAAAATAAATGATAGGTGTATCATAATTACAATAAATGAATATGATAATTATAGGATTATTGAGGTCGGAAATGGTTCCCGACGCACTCGAAAGAGTACCTGAGATGATGGATACACCGCCCATCCAATAATCCAAATGTATATAAGATTCCTTGTCGATTTCAGGGATCTTTTATTATGTCCAGAATTTTTTTGATCAACCTATATAATTTTAACAGAACCACAAAAAAATAGGGAACCAAAGTTTTTAACAGTTCCCTGTTTACCAATTTCTACAATTTCTAATTTATGTGTTTACCATCTGCTACAATTCTTATATTTGAGGATATTGTAGAAATATCCGATTGATTAAAAGTACACTTCTCTAAATAAAAACCTTCAAGTTTATAAAGAGAATTTATTGTGCTGACATTTCGTGGAAGCTTTCCGCCTTCCAGATCCAAATCATATATACCACTGAAATATTTAATATCGGATAAATCATTTATTTGATATCCTCCATCGCTACCACTTTGATATAAAGTTAAAGATGTAGCTTTTTTAGCGTCAGCCAGAGTTATATTAGTTTTACCTAGTGCTTTCTCAGCATCTTTTTTAAATCCCTCGTCAGTGAAAGGTATCACATCTGAATCTTTCAGACCATTAGGGTTAGATGGAATGTCCTTGTTAAATATTGCAGATATTTTTCCAGGCAAACCATCAGAGATTACTCCAGTACCGCCGAAAATCAGCCCGCCCGACAACCAGTTTTGAGATTGGAGGTCAAAGTTATACGTTAAGTCCGTCCCATCGGACAGGATTAATTTATACCCGAGTTTAGCGGCCAGGGCACTGCCCGAGAGTGCGTCAGGGAAAATAGTGTCGCTCGCCACGGCCACGCCGGTATACAGATCCATGTACCCTTCTTTTTTCTCCAATTCCGGTATTGTATTTGCATCATCTATATAAAACAATGAAGGGTTTCCATTATATAAACTTCCTTTTACGCCTAGAATCTTGCTTCCACCTATAACTTGTATGCTCTGCAAATTTTTATCCTGGGATAAAAGTTTTGAAACAGAAGAATTTAATGTATCTCCATCGCTAAATAAAATTGCAGTTTTACCTGCAGTGGCCGCCAAACTCATTGCATATTGAAACTGCTGGCCCGTTGTTACTATAACACCCGCATCTGAACCGAGTTTTTCTTTTGTCGTGGAATATTTGGCCCACAATTGTTTTGCTATCTCAATTGCAGTTTCATACCTGTCCTTTCCTGCTATTCTGGTAACAGTGTAACCTTTAGCTTTTAAACCATTCTCTATATTTGATGAAACAACACCCGTACCACCAAGTATATATACATTTTTAGGTGAAAGCCTTGTTATTTCCTCACTTATGTTGTCTGGCAGTGCGGCTGCTCTGGTTAAAAGTATTGGTGCATCATAGCTATGTGCAAGTGGTGTCCCTGCTATAGCATCTGCAAAGTCAGCATCGTGTTCTGCACCAGCTATAAATACCGTATCAGCCTGTCTCCACCCATATTGGGATATCTTTACGGAAGTGTCATACCTATCCGTTCCTCCAAGCCTTATTACATTACTGCTGTTTGAAGCTTGTACCGTTTGTGTAGTCTGTGTATTCGCCTTTGCAACATTATTTCCCGCAAATTTAGCCGTTCCCAGAAATGACACACATACGGCTGCTGCTACCACTATTGACATTAATTTTTTACTTTTCATATCTTACCTCCAAAATAGTCACCACTTGATGCTATTATTTTCCGTCACCCTATGATTTTATTATACTATCCTGCTCTGACCGTATCAAATGAAAACAGGATACTACAACACATTTTTATTTTATTACAGAAAGAGTTTTAGAAAATTTGATAATAATTTGGCTTTTTCCATGGTTAAAATTCGGGTTGTTTTTTGCAATATAAAAAGACCTGAGATTTTTCTCTCTAAGTCTATATTAATTTTAACCTAATATACGAATTTTCTTTATCTTCGCATCATATTTATAAAATTATTCGGATTATATATCTCTATTTGTTTTCCAGTACAAGTCTTTATTTGTTTATGATACACACACTCAAAATGCCTATCATTTTTTGTAATTATGATAGGACAATCCGAATCTATCGCCAAATTTATAATTTTATTATCTTCTGGATCTTCAATACAGAATTTACCTCTTGAACTAACATTAACAATCTTTGAATTATTTATAATCATTTCACATACATCACTATAACAATCATATAGAGTTGCCATAAGTTCCTCGACTACTGAATCAATAAATCCTTTTTGGTTTAATGTTTTTATCAAAGCATTTATTACAACTTTAGAAGGTATAAAAATATATTCCTTCAATAATCCCTTAGACATAATAGGAGTTATATCCTTTTTACGAATCAAATGTAATATTTCCCAGCAATCCTCACAATTTAATTGATCAAATATTGCATCTATTAATATATTGGTATCAACTATTACTTCCATTCACTACGCATTTCCTTTATTGCTTTATTTATATCTTCCTGATCAATATTTAATAAATCTTTTAAACTCTTTCCCACTTTTTTTAATTTTAGCATTTGATTATATTCATCATTTATATTTTTTTCTCTGTCAATTACATTTTCCATATGCTTATCCCCCTTGTTTTTTTGTCGCTCATTATTGAGCATATCACTATTAATTGTCTTATTACTCTTAATATTATTTCCTTCATTAAGTAGTATTTTTTGTTTATTTTCTTTGGATTTATTTTTTTTGTTGCTATTATTAGATAGCATATTTTTTTTATCCATTAAATACATCTCCTTATATTATATTTGACCATAATATAATTATAAAACATTTGGGAAATATATCCAATGAATTTTATAACAAAATATATTCTACTTTCTTTTATTAAAACACATTTTTGGGACAAGTTCAATAAAATCAAATATATTTTTTAGCACTTTCTATCCAATTTTTTATTTGATTATTACTTTCATTTTTTATCTCCAAAATTATTTTATTTTCTAAATTCTTTTGTCCATCAATAGAATTATCTTTAAAATTATCACTATTTTCATTTTCTAATTTCATAGAAAATGAAATATTACTATATGTTTCTGAATTATCAAATTTAATAACATAAGATGAATTAATATTATCTATCTTAATAATCTTGCCAGCACCAAAAGATTTATGAATTATCCTATCACCCACATTGAACTGAATATTATTGTTTCTATTGAGAATATTTTCAGAGTTAGTTATAAAATCATTTGCATTATCAATAAAATTTTCTTCTAATTCTACCACATAATTTAGATACTTTTTATCTATATTGAAAATGAATCTTGATGGATATTTATAACTTCCGTCACGATTAATACCTTCCGCATCGCTTAGAAATAATGCATTTTCTGCTCTAGTAAATCCTACATATGCCAATCTACGTTCTTCTTCCATCTTTTCTTTTATATTTGTTTTCCTACTTGGAAATATTCCTTCATTAAATCCACAAATAAAGACATATGGAAATTCCAATCCTTTTGCTGTATGAATTGTCATCATTTTTACCTTATCCCTATTTTCCTGAATATCTTCGTTAGTATACAATGATACCTGTTGTAAATACTCCTCTAATTTAGTTTCTTCACCCGCACTATTTTCATATTCAGTAATTGAATTTTTTAATTCAGGTGAACTACATCTCCATTGAAATGGAGAGCTTCGGATTCCCAATAAACCCCATGATAGAGCTCCACCGATACATCTCCGGGGTATCCAAACCCACTACTGCTGGTATAGATTTCTCTATCCTACACAGATACTTTTTTAATATGTTGTAAGCTCCTACACAGTCTGCATTGTATATTTTGTTATTTTCCTTATATAAGCCCCTGTATTTTCTATTAGATCTTTCGGCATATTCCTTTGATACTTCTTTTACATTTGGACTGCACTGACTTGAAAAGCTTTCTTCCTGCTTTTCTATAGAAATACCTCTATCTTCAGCTTTATAGGTTATTTTATCTGTCAGCCTTTTGTAGAACCATTTATGAAACTTTTGATTATTGACTTTTCCAAAGCTTTTATTTTCACGTATGTTTGTTATATCACCTACAATGATTTTGCATACATTATGTTTTTCAGCTGTTTCTACTACTTTCTTTGCTGCTGTATGCAGTACGTGATTTACCTGCTTAGCTCTTTTCTCATAAAGTTTTCTTACTCTCTTACTTTTCTTCGGGTGTTTTATACCTTTAGAACTTTGCTGTGCATCTGAAATTGACTGATAATAAGATATTTTTTTATCGAAGTACCTATTTATACTTAAAAGCTGTCTTCCTGATATGATGAAGGTTTTTCCTGTTGATATATATGCTGTAACAAGGTTGTTCACCCCCAGGTCGATACCCATGTAAATATCATTGTTCTCTTTTAATTTGACATCCTGTTTCTCTACTATGATATTTAAACTATATTTTTTGTTATTTGGCAGGGGTATGATTTCCACTATCTTTGGTGCGCCTGCAATTTCTTTGCCGGCAGGCATTTTTAAAAACAGATACCTGTCTGTAATGCTGTACTTTTCTTTCAGGTATATTCTCAGTTTTTTAGGCAGCGACAGCCTTAAAGTTCCGTCCTGCAGTACAAAACCTTTATTGAGATATCTTATATTGAAATTTGAGTGTTTGAATTTAGGAGGTTTAGGATTTTCTATGACTCCTGTTTTCTTCAGTGCGTAGAAGGACTTCCAGCTGTCACCCAGCTGTTTCAATACTTCCTGTGCCGTCTGAGAAGGGAGGCTTTTATACCAAAAATGATCCTTTAAAGCTTTTTTCTGCCTGTACCAACTTGGATATTCCAGACCACTTTCTTTAGTCCAGTTTTTTCTCTCATAGTTTGCCACATTCCACAGTTTTGAGGCCGCATATGTTAAACATCCAATGATTATTTTTTCTTTTTTAGTTGGATTTAATATGAAGTTAACTACTCTTTTTATTTTGCTTACCCCCTTTCTTTTTGAAGTTCAATATATTTTCTTACAGCTTCTTCTGATATAGAACCTACTGTTTCTATATAAAAAGAACTGTTCCATAAATGCCCTTTATATAATTGTTTCTGCAGCTCAGGATATTTTATAAAAAGTTTTCTGGCACTTATGCCCTTTAACATTTTAACTATATATGAAGGCTCTATTTTAGGAGGTGCTGTTGCAAATATATGAACATGATCTTCCATGACTTCCATTGTTTGAATTGCAAATCCCTTTTCTTCTGCTATCTTTTTAAACAATGTTTTTAAGTATTCATCAACTCCATTTTTTAATATTTTCTTTCGATATTTTACACTCCAAACAATATGATAATTTACATTGTATACACAGGTTCTTGCATGTATTATATTATTTTTACTCATACATATAGTATATTATATATTACTCTATAATCCAAAAGAATAAAGGCTTTCAACATATACATATAGTAACTTTGATAGCAGCCTTTCATCTCCCCTTTGAAAATGGGAGGATTCTCGGCTATTTTCCTAAATCCAATCATTTCCTTAGCTTTTGAAAATGTAAGTTGCCTTGATGTTATGTTTGCTTGTTCATAAACAATCTTTAATATTGATTCTACATCCTCAGTATCCATTACTATAAAATCATCTGGATAATACATTGTATGTATATCTTCTTTTAATAAAAGTCTACAAAAGCCATGAAAAGTTGATATTAATCCCGTATCATTATCACCTATCACTGTTCTTATACGTTTTTTCATCTCCTGTGCAGCTTTATTTGTAAAAGTTACACATAAAATATTAGCAGTAGAAATACCTAATTCATTTACTAAATAAACGTATCTGCTTGTTAATGCTTTAGTCTTTCCACTCCCAGCTCCTGCTATTACACGTATATATCCTTCTGTTGTTGTAACAGCTTCTTTCTGTGCCTCATTAAGTCCTTTAAGAATATTTATGCTCATATAAGATCCCCACCCGACATAATATATACATTAGCTATATAATTAATTATTTTAATCTATTTATGATAATATTATAAGATTTTTGTTGACAATTTAATTCCCATGAAATAAATATGTTCCTTTTTATTAACATAGGCTTTATAAGACTAGGAATTTAACATTTATATAGGTACTTTAACGATATAAATTTTTCTACTGTATAATTTTAAAATTCTATGATATAATATTAGTAATAAGAGGGTGGATTATGAATTTAGTCTGCTTTATAATTGTATATGGTATTATAAATAATAGATAGGACTTTGGAGAGACTATCTATTATTCTTTTTGGAATTATTTATGTTTACTTTGGTATCAGATGATATTTCATCAGGTCTCAAAGTAATTTTATTTTCGATTTTAATATCTGACTTTTTATTAGATAATGCCACTATACAAATAGCAGTTATTGAAAATAAACTGAAGAATAATATTAAATATCCTTCTGCCATAAACGCATCACCTCTTCTTCATACGCAGACATTATCAATCATAATCCACCCACAAATAAAGAAGAGGCAACCTTATACAATTTTCTTATTACATGTTAAATTATATCATACTCTGAAACTCTATTAAAGCCAGAAAAACAGAACAGCTGGCAGGATATGTATTATTCCTGCCAGCTTTCTATTTGAGTAATAAAATTTTATCTTGAACTGCCTGTTTAAGTACTGAGGCAAGTTTTTGATTGTCAACTTTTGAAATCTTGGAAACAGCATCGTTCACTGCATTTTGAAAGTCGGAATCATTTTTATTGGTGTCAGCTGAAAAAGACTGTACTTTCTGAACCGATCCTGCCGCTTCTTTTTCTTTCTCAAGAATATCGGCCTGTTCCTGTTTTTGCTGCTGTTCTTTCTGCTTCTGCAATTCCTGCTGCTCCCTCAGAAGCTCTTTCTGATTGTTTAGTTTCTCTGCCTCAGAATTGTTTCTTTCTATTTCCAGCTGCTGCTGTTTTTCCTGATCTTTTTTTACATTTTCCCATTTGTCCCTGCTTGGTCTAAGCTGGGCAGTCCTTTTGTCAAGTCTGTCTTTATATAAATTTGCCTTATCAATATCAATAATCTGTCCTATCAGGTAATTTATACTATCTCGCAGGCTATCTATAGCTTGTATGCTATCAACACTTGTATAAGACTGAGATTCATATTTCTCAAGTAACTTTTCAACTTCCTTTTCCCTTTGAGGTTCAGATTCCCTGTAAGCAGCTTCCTTTTGTGCCCTGGATGCAGCTTCGGCCTTTCTCTTTTCCTCTTCTATTTCATCAAGTATTGGCTTTGAAAACATATCCTGTAGTCCGCTGTTATAATCAACCTTTTCACCTGTTTGCGGATTTATATATTTATAAACCACCGTATCAGGCTTTTTAAATTCTATAGGTTTCAAATTCTGGTGAATCTTATCCATGTAATCTTTCCATATATGTCCGGGATACACGGCTCCATATAAATTGCTTATTTCCTCCGGCATGTCCGCCCCTACCCAAACAACAGTCGTATAATATTTCGTGTATCCGCAGAACCATCCATCCTTGTTGCTCGAAGTCGTTCCTGTCTTGCCTGCTGCTATCTGTCCGTTTGCAAGGGCAAGCTTATGGCCGGTAGCGTAATCTTCAGTAAGTACTCCTTTCAAAATATCCGTCATCATATAGGCGGATTCTCTGGTATATATTTTTTTCCTGCCAAGAGTTTTCTGATCTTTTACAATAATGGATCCATCCTGATATGTCATTTTTCTTACACAAGTAGTTTCCGCATATCCCCCACCATGTTCAAGTGTGGAATAAGCCCCTGCCATCTCCACCGGAGAAGTACCTTTTGTAAAACCACCTATTGCTGCTATTGAATTATAATCTTCCTTGTAGATTCCAGTGAAGTGCATATTTAGAAGATACGACATTAATTTATTAGGACCAAGCCTTGTCATCAATATATACGGTATTGTATTCAATGACATTTCAGTTGCATACCTTAAAGTTACGCTTCCAAAATAAGTTCTTTCATCATTCTGTGGTCCGCCTGGAATATATTGATCAACAACCCTTGATAATGGATGGTACTTATTATCAAAAGCTGGTGTATACACAAGAATAGGTTTTATTGCAGAACCCGGCTGTCTATAGGAAAGAAACGCCCTGTTGAACTCGTCATCTGTTCCTCTTCCCCCAACTATGGCGGCCACATACCCTGTAGCATTGTCAATACTTACGGCAGCTCCCTGTACATTATATTTATTTGTCTTCGAGTCTTTTCCTGTAAATCCTGAAAGCCCCGAATCCACACTATTCTGCAGCTGTTTCTGTTTTGACATTTCTATAGATGTGTAAATAGAATAACCTCCTGCCCTGACACGTTTGTCATAATCAGAATATGTGTAGCTGTATTTTTTCTGATACTTGGTCTTATCTACGTCGCTTTTAAATTCATATTTGAATTTAAATCCATCATATTTCATAAGATCTTTTACTGCATTGTCTATTGCAAAAGAAGTTACATAATTGTCCTTTGGCAGTTCTGGCTGTGATAGTTTTAATACAATCTCCTCTTTTACTGCACTGTCATATTTAACCTTATTTATATATTTCTCATCAAGCATTGCCTTTAAAATCAAATTTCTTCTTTTCAGTGTATTGGTTTTATTGGTTATGGGATCATATAGAGATGGATTATTGGGAATTGCAGCTAGAAAAGCTGTTTCAGACAAGGTTAAATCTTTGATGTCTTTCTGGAAATATCCCTTTGCAGCTGTCTCCACACCATAATTGCCCCTGCCAAAATATACGTTGTTCAAGTAGAATTCCAGTATCTTGTCTTTCGAATATTTGTGTTCAACATCCATTGCAAGCAAGGCTTCTTCTATTTTTCTATCCAAAGTTTTTTTATTTGATAAGAATACGTTCTTGACAAGCTGCTGGGTTATGGTGCTGCCGCCCTGTACGGCTTCCCCTTTATTTCTAAATATCTGTACAAGTGCTCTTGTCGTTCCCTTTATACTTATTGCACCATGTTTTCTAAAATCTTTATCTTCTATAGCTACAAAAGCATTTTGAATATTAGACGGAATGTTTTCAAGTGAAGTATAAGTATAATTTTGTGAAATGAGTTTGCTTATAACTTTATTATCCTTATCATAAATTGTGGTATACCCTTTTCTTTCAAAAGTGGAATCAATAACAAGTTGCTTTTTCTGATTTACATCAGCAATAATGGAATCTATTTCACCCTTATGGGTTCCATATGTAATTCCTGCACCTGCAGCCATCAATCCAAATATCACTGCAGATACAATAATTACTCTTTTATGTTTCACAGAGATTACCTCCTTGACATTTAATTATGATTACTTGATTTATGAAATATTATTTCTTCAGTTTGTAAGGTTCTAGGTATGAATTCCAGTCTGTTGCAGCAGGCAAGGGCATATTTGAAAAACAGATAAGCTTTTCTGAATTGAAGGGTTTTGTAATAACATAAGCCTATATTATAGATAAAATATGAATAGTAGCTGTCGTAGCCATTGTAGCCAAGTTGCAACAGTTTTCTAAACCCTTTAAGTGCTATATCAAAACGACTGAGCCTGGCATAAGAAAAATACATAAAATACATTTCATCAAGACAATTCGTTGAATCACCATCAATATTCTGCAGAATTGATATAACTTCAGAATACTTTCCTCCATCAAATAGTTCCTTTATCTTTTTAAAATTAAGATCCACTACTACTAACACCCCTATCAACTTTTTCTCTAATCATCCCATTATATGGAAAAATATTCATTTCCCTTAAGGATCATTATTTTATTTTTACTTTCTAAATCTGGAATTTTGTATTTGATAAATTCGAGAATTTCCTTTTTGGTTCCTATGATTGATATGGCTTGAGATTTGAAATTCGGATTATTTAGACATCCTGAAGAGAGTATTTTCAAATAGTACTCTATGGAATTGAGATTTTTAACATTAACAGTTACTGTGTCCATACCTTTTAGAAAATCTATGCTGATACTGCTTTTATCAGTGGACTTCTGTACATATATAACAAGTTTACATAGTAACTTTTCTATTTTCCTTTTGTCTTTTTCATTTTTATAGCATATGGCCATAATGATGTTTCGCATCTAAGCACCCCCAGTATCAGGCCAGTATTTATTTCATATTAAATACTACTACAACATAAGGTACTTAAACTTTATTCATTATTGTAAAATTTTTATGGTCAAAAGTGGTTGAAAATTTAGTTGTTTTTTACATATGTTTTTGTTTTGATTATTTTTTTACAAAAAACAAACACCCTAAATGACGGGTGCTTGTTTTACAATATAAAACTTGATAGGAGATCTAGTTTAAATATCTTATGGTGGTTGCATTTAAGTTTATCGTGCCCTGCAACCACAGACACTAATTTACACTCACGGATTATTTTAATATGAAAATAGACACTAATCTAACAGTGTCTATTTCTCAATATGTAAAATGGTATAGTACTTTAGCTTTCACTAATAGCTATAACATCAAGAATCCAATTTAACCAGCTTCTTACAGTTCTGGCTCTTCTTCCACGCGTATCATTATTCACTCTTTTTATATTACATTTTTCCATTATGGCAACTATATCTGATACGGATGGAACATTAAGGGTATTTAAATAAATTTTCATTGCATAGTTAAATACATTATGGGACAATATTAATTTAAACAAACTTAAATATTTTTCCGTACTCCTCATTTCCATAATTTTTCTACCTTTATCGGAAATACTTATTGTACCTTTCCTCAATTGTCTATTTGCTAATCCCAAATAGGCACAAGCATTTGAATAATAATCAGCCTGTCTACTTACTATTCCAAAGTCTACAGTTATTTCCTCTTTTGAAATAAATTCTTTTTCTTCATATAATTTATTAATTATCCCGATAATATTTTCAAATGTATCTGCCTGGGGAAAAGGAATATCCAATGGTTCTTCTAATACCCTATTAGTCTTAATAATTTTAATAACATCATCAACAGTTATATTAAAATCATCTATCATAAACTTTCTAATCTTTTTCAATTTCAATGAATTATAATTTTCATCTTGTTCTACGTCATATATATAAAATGAAAATACATTATTTGAATATGTAAGGTAACATGGAATAACCGTCTTATTCACTTTATTGCTTATTAGTCTATATGGGTAATATAACTGTCTGGTTATAAAGTCTTTAAATATACTGTTTTTAGCTTCTAGTAGTAAAATTTTATCTCTGCCTTCAAAAGCAGCATCAACTTCGCATTGTGCTCTGTCTACCGATATTTTAAATTGATTATTTGAGATATCATTTATATAAAAATCAAATTTTCCGGAACTCATTCTGCCATTAAAAGTTAAATATACTTCTTCATCCTCCAATATATTATTGAAAATTTTTGATATGTATGCACAATTTATTGCATTAGCTTCTGAGTATATATTTTTGTAGTCAATGCCTTCTATCCATTCTGGAAAATTAATTTTTTCTATTTTTGTTTTTCTCTCATCATTAAAGTCTTGGTAAGCTCTAAATCTTCCTATTATATAATTCCCTCTAGTAACAGGTAATATGGATAATTTATTTTCGACAAATATACTCGGCAAGCTATCCTTATAATCAAATTTAGTCATCAACCTAGGTTCATAGTATTTTTTTATTTGTTCAGCACTAATGAAATATTGATTTTCTTTGTCTATATTTTCTAATATCCTAAGTTCTTCAAACAATTTCTCCCACTTTTTATCTATCTTTCTGTCCTTATTATCATTTCCCTTCCCCATAATTATCCCACCTATATATCATAGTTTCTAACCAATACTTCTTCGACTTCTCCTCTTTTAGATGCAATACTATTGATTGATCTATTGGCATTAACTATTTCAATATTATAATTATTATAAAGATTTCTAATAAATTCAGTGTTACTGTTTGATAAAAGAAATTTTATTTTCTTTTTATTTAATTCATCACAGACCTCTTTTAATTCAATCTGCTGATCTTTTCCAAACCCTCCCATAGTGTATCCTGTAAAATTGGAACTATGACTTACAGGATCATATGGAGGATCAAGATACACAAATGAATTTTTTTTAATTCCTTTTAGAACTTCTTTATAATCACCAGATTTTATTACAATATTATTTTCATTTAGAAATTTACTTACCGCTTTCAGAACTACATCGTTAACAATATTGGGGTTCTTGTATCGTCCAAAAGGGGTATTAAAATATCCTGCCTGGTTTACCCTATATAATCCATTGTAACATGTTTTATTCAAGTATATAAATCTACTGGCTTTTTTTATTTCCGACCAGTTTTCATATTCTTTTTTTCTGTCAGATTCTCTCATATTATAATAGAATTCTTCATCATTTGGATAAGTTTTTAGATATTCAATTAACTCTTCAACATTATTCTTTATAACATTATATGTATTTATTAATTCAGAATTATAATCATTTATAACAGCATTTTTAGGCTGCAGATCAAAGAAAATAGCTCCTCCACCCACAAATGGTTCATAATATTTATAATTACCTTTAGGTATATATTTACTTATTTCTTTAATTAACTGACGCTTTCCACCAACCCATTTTACAAAAGGTTGAACCAGTTTATTTTTCACAATAATCACCTACTTTTTTCTTTAATTAGCATACCTTCTTGAATATTATTTTACAATTAAAAAAGATATATTTCAAGAACATCTGTTTCTAATATAATTTTATATTAAGTATTTTCTTTTTATGCTTTTACCAAAATATTTTTTAGAATTATTTTGTTCCATGATAATTTTTCCAGCATCTATCACAAGTCAAGCAGCAGCGAGTGGCAAAATTAGGGCAGTGACCAGAAGCTGTATACCCACTGTTAGTTGCCTTGGAATCATAGGCTATATTTTTTAGCCAATTAATCATATTTCTTTTTATTGTTATTAATTTCAAGAAATCACCTTCATTATAATATTAAAGTCAAGTTTTATAGTTATTATAGCATTTCACATCAATAAATTCGGTAACATATGATATAAATTCTTTAAATTGTGAACTAACCTTATTTTACGTTGTCAAATTAATGCGTTTTTCTCCTCTACGTTGCTTTAATATTTTTGTCTTTGTTTTACAAATTAATTAGCATTCTAACAAAACAGTTTCATCTGACTTTCCCTGCTCAACTTTACCTGAAATACTAAAATATCCAATAACACTTTTAATAAATGGAACTGCAGTATTTTAGAGATTAACGGAGAAGCTGACCATCTGCATATTTTATTTGAAGCCCCTCCACAGGTACAGCTGTCTAAACTTATAAATAATTTTAAAACAGTAACTTCCAGGCTGATTAGAAGATACTACGCCGGTTACCTGGCCAATTTCTACTGGAAACCTTTCTTCTGGAGTGAAAGTTACCTTGTTCTTTCTACAGGTGGTGCCACCATTGATATTATCGAACAGTACATTGAGAACCAGTCTACTCCTTTTGAGTAGGAAAAACTAACTCCTCCTAAGCCTTCCCCTATAGAAGGGGATTGCGTTTTTCAGTTTTGTTCAACCATCCCATTAATTTTCATCTGTCACAAAGAATAAACCTTGTTGAGCCAGGTATAACATCCTCTGGGCATAATAAATTATAAGTTTTCTTTGCTTTTTAAACGATACTAGCATTAACTCTGGATAAGATATTGACTATAATTAAAATTCCATAATCTCTGCTGGCCTCTTACAGATATTGGTTCTTTGAATTTTTCTAAATCAGTTAATTCCCATACATAACGACCCGCTGTATAATCTCCAAATTCATATTCATTCCCTTCTATCGTTATTCCATCCCAGCCAATTTCAGCACTATCCTCCAAATCCTTAGAAATGTATATACAGCATCTTAAACATACTTTTGCAATTATCTTCCCCATAGGTAAATTATTCTTATTATTATATCCATGCTTTTTTAAAATACTTTTAAAAGGTTCTCTATCGCAAAGATCCATATAAACCTTCCCTTTTCCTGCATGGATAAGTAAATCTACTCTATAACTTGTTTTCCAACCTCTAGTTTCAAAATTTTTTTCTCCAATAGCTATAAGCGTAGCAAAAGGTTGTAGTATCGTTAAAACTTTCAATTTATTTATCCCTCCTAATTAATTCCTGTCACTATTTGCTATTTTTCTTATTTAAAATACATTTCTTGTTTTCTTTTAGGTAACTCAGGCTTTTGAAAGTTAACTACTTCCTGCTGTGAAAGAGGTCTTAAACTTATCCATACTTTTTGGATCTTATTCCAATAAAACAACCAGGCTTCATCTTTTTTTATTGCGCATCTGTAGGGTCTACTTAGAATATCTAGAAACACAAATCCCTTAGAATCCAATTCCTTCATCATAATATTCATCTCCTTTTCATACATGCAAAAACCTTTAATGGTATATCAAGCACTGAATTTCATGTTCTTCAATTTCTCAATAATTTTGTTCATATGTTCTGCTGCCACATTTTGAGCGATATTTCTATCTTCCTCGGTTTCAGCTTTATCACCCATAATTCCAACAAATTGCGATACCTTCAGGCCCAAATGTTCTTGTATTTCTTCATCCGTTCCTTCCGGAGCAACTAGGTAGTAACAAAGCAATGAATCTTTTTTCCCTATCCTATGTGCTCTATCTTCACACTGGCTGTGAACGGCAGGCGACCAGTCAAGTTCTCCAAATACTACACATGTAGCTTTTTGCAAGTTTAATCCTGAACCTGCTCTAAGTGAAATAATCAATATATTTGTTTCATCATTCATAAAGGCTTCAACTGATTTATCTTTTTGATTACTTGTTTCCAGACCCGTTATCTTCATAGGATTGTATTTTTTTAATTCATCCTCATATATTTTATATACTTCATGATGGTAAGCAAATAGCAATACCTTCTCACCTGCATCTAAAAGCATTTTTACAAACGCTGCTACATAAGGAGCCTTTGCAATTCCTATAGCTTGTCTGCCTTCATTGACAGCCTCTCTGGTCAACCTTCCTTTATCGAAATATTTTTTTACTGTATCAATTGTTTTGGCTTTTTCGACAGCGTCTTGAATTAATTCACTATACTTTCCAGTATCAAAATCTATTGTCTGGACAACTCTTCTCTTAGAAGGCAATTCTGCTAAAACCTGTTTTTTTGTTCTTCTTAACATCAAACCTTCCCTTTTTAAATAATCATTAAGTAGATCCGGCTTTCTTACAATGTCACTTCCATATCCGTAACACCACTCTCTAGTAAAGCTATCCCAATCTCCTACAACTCTCTGCCTATATGTTGTGCTCAGTATAGGACCTGCGTGCCGCCAACCTGAAGAATAATATTGCATTCCTGCTCTGGCCATATTGGATCTAACTAAGAATTGCCTTGCTTTTTCTATATCAGTCTCGGAATCGGAACGACTATAGGATTTTTTATACTCCTCCCTGCTATATGGAGTAAAATAAACTTCTTGAGCCAATTCTTCAGGATTATCTCTTACACACTTAAAAAGATTTGTAATTTCGCCGTCCAAATCATTCAATATTTCCGTATTACTCGGAGCTTTTGAAAAGAATACTGCCCCGAATCCAAAGAAAGGTTCTAAATAAATTTTATGTTTAGGCATCAGCTCAATTATTCTGTCTGCTATATTCCATTTTGAGCCCGGCCATTTTAATACTTTCAAAATTTCTACCTCCTGACATTTGCTTTTATTTCAAATTGTCATCATAAATCAATGGCTTTCCATCTTTATCTACAAGAACCTGCAGACCTATAGCATATCCATCACTATATTTCTCAGTCTGCAAATACATTACTCTTGTGCTTTTATCCACTAATGTTGAAATAGTCATTCCATTTATTGATCCATCATTAATTTCTTCTACTGATACAATCTTGAATTTACTATTGGAATCATATTTATAAGTAGATGGTTTATATTGATTAGTTGACGAATCACAACCAGCTAACATAACAATTACCAAGCACATTAAAATAACATCTATAATTTTCTTGTTCATATAATATCTCCTCATATATTAGAAAGACACCGGAATTGGTAAAGGAATTACATCTGTATCGTGTGTTCTGCTATCAACAGCTTTTCTTTCCACACTTACAAACTGGCTTTCATATTTCATTAATGTGTTATATATTCCATCTTTAGATATTTCTTTTTCCATTTCTTTACCTAGCTTAACAGCCTCTGTATCACTATCTTGTCCTACAACCTTTACCTCTTTACTATCGACGCCACAATAAACCTTAATTCCTTTATTAGAGTAGTCTATATCTTTCGGCAACTCATCATATATAAAGAATCCTACACAGTAATCACCGACAGCACCATTTATTGATTTTAGCTCTTCTTTAGTTAATGTATTTGTATAATCTTTGCTTTCAAATATTCTGGCATTATTTGCTTTTGCATGTTCTATTACACCTATCGGTATAACCAAAGATATCGTAATAATAGCAATTGCAATAATAAACCCAAAACTAAAGCTAGTGTCTTTCATTTTGACCCTCCTTTTTGCAATAATAAGCTATCGTCATAGATTCTCCAAAACTATAAAAGATACAGTAAGAGCAATACCTGTAAGTATAATTCCAATAATAGAAAGTATTACTCTCATAACTGCTGAAGCCCATAAAACATCTATAACTATTATTATCAACGGTAGTAGTATAGGTACGTAAATCACAAGCAAAGCTAATATAAAAAGTATTATAAAGATAGTTTTCTTACGTCTTAATTTAGATATCAGTACTTTATCATCATTTGCCTTTCTAATTTGAATATCTACTTTCTTGATAATTTTTTATAAAAGACAATCGGCAGTGCAATTATTGCAATAACAGCTGCAACTATCAACAAGAACGAAATTATTACCAGCATGGAGCATAAAACGACTTGAATGTATTCTGTAAAAGAAGTTAGCTCCGGATGAAATAAATTTGTGTTGTGTTCATAACAAATTTTTTATAAGTTTCAAACATTTCTTACTCTCCAATCTTTATCTTATTTATTTTTGTCTCTTATCAATCTAACTGGCATCATCGGGATTATATTCCTTCAAAGTGAATAATTTTTCGATACCGTATATTTTTCTTATGTCAACAATGCTATTATGCTTGTTCTCCATCAACTGTCTTACCTTCTCCGCCGCAACACTTGAACTGCAGGCTTCAACCTTGGAAATTTCGTCAATAATCTCCGAAAGTTCTGCTCTCTGTTTCGGATCAAGGTTGAATCTGATTGTTAACCTGTGAATTGCCTCTTTCTTTAGAGTCATACTGCCTCCTCCTCATTAAAAATAATTTATATTTTTATAAGAATTACTTTTTAAGTACCATCTTCCATCTGTATGGATATTTGTTTTCCTTGTCATCGCTTTTTATATACATGAAGTAAGCATCAAATAAAATACCTTTCCTACTTTTAAGATCCCTTATCCTCACCTTCCCATTTTTTAAAAGTTCCTTTACTATTGACTTGGTGGCTTTCTTGCCCATAGAGGCTAAATATTTGTCATCCTTCCATATGGCAAACCTGCACCCTGCTTTCCAGTTGCTGCATTCAAAGGCTTTTCTGCCCTCTATGACATCGTGACCACATTCGGGACACTTGCCCAATATCTTTGAAAGTTCACCTTTTTTGAGCACCATATCCGGAGCATTTTTGATTAAATCAACAGCCTCTCTTGTAAAATCATAAATGAGGCTTAAATATTGATCTTTTTTTATCTTGTTGTACTCTATATCAGACAATATCTTTTCAAGATGTCCCGTATAATTCAAATTAAACAAGCTTTTGACAGGAAAATTCTCAACCATCTTTCTCCCAAGGTCAGATATATAAAGGTATCTGCCCTTTTTGGTTATATAACCAGCACTTTTCAATTTTTCAATGGTATCGGCTCTGGTAGCAGCAGTACCGATTTTAAAGCCACTCAAAACATCTCCTAAAACAGATTCATTATTCTTCCGTGTGACTTTTTTACCACAGGACATCATGAGAACAATTAGTGATTTTTCAGTGTGGTGAAATGGAGGACTTGTAAAGTTTTCTTTTATCTCCGCATTTTCCATGGTAACTTTATCCAATACAGCTAAAGGCGGAAGTATACTATCTTTTGAATTAACATACTCAAGAATTTTCCAACCCTTATCCACTTCAATCCTTCCTTTTACATAAAAATCACCCCGTAATCCTTCAACACATACAATGATTCTGGTTTCCTCGTATCTGGCAGGCTTTAGAAACTGCATTAAAAATCTGTTTTTTATGGCATTATATACGATTTTTTCATCCCTAGTAAGATTTTCAGGCACTATATAAGTAGGTGTCAAAGCACTATGTCCTGATACCTTGCTGCTATCAAATATTCTCCTGGAATCATCAAATTTTGCATCAAGACTGCCTTTTAAAAGTTCAAATACTTTTCTCATTTTATCTACAAGACTCTCCTCCAGATACATACTTTCGGTACGTGGATACGTAATGAATGATTTTTCATAAAGTGACTGTGCTGTTTTTAAAACCTTGTCGGATGTCCAGGCTGGATTCTTAGATGTAATATATCCCTGTAAAGTCGATAAATTAAACAGATGCGGTGAATTCTCCGTCTTGCTGGTAGTCTTTTTATTTTTTATTACACCCTTTCTGTTTACAATTGACAAAATTTCAGGAAGTTCCTTTTCATTTTTAAACTTATCCTGCTTGTCCTTAAAATAAACAGCTGAAAATCTTTCACCATTTTCATTTATAAAAATTGCCATCAGCTTGAAATATTTTTCAGGCACAAACTTCTTTATGACCATATCCCTGTCATAAACAAGCTTGAGAGTTGGCATCAGCACTCTTCCAACATTAAGTACGCCTTTTCCAGCTACATATTTAAGGGTAGCTACACTTGTGAGATTTATCCCTATAAGCCAGTCTGACCACTGCCTGCATACAGCCGCATCCTTAAGTGATTTCATTTCACTGTTGAGTATGGGATTTTCAAATCCTTTTTTTACATCTTCAGGTGTCCATTCATTTCTGAGCACCCTGTACACAGGCTTATTGACTTTTAAAAAGTCAATTATTGTGTCCCCTATAAGTTGCCCTTCCCTGTCTGCATCAGTAGCAACAATGAAATTTTCTATGTCATTTCTCTGTACAAGCCTTTTTATTATGCTCAATTGTTTTTCATAGCTTTTGATTTTTTTGTATCTGAACTTTTGCGGTATGAAAGGGAAATTGTCCATGTCCCATCTTGCCATTTCCGGTTCATAGTCCCTGGCATCATATAACTTCAGAAGATGTCCGGATGCCCAGGTTATCACATATTTTTCACCTTCCATGTATCCATTTTGTTTGATTTTACATTCAAGTGCCTGTGCTATCTTTTGGGCCACATTCGGCTTTTCGGCTAATACCAGCTGTTTCAAAGTATTTCCTGCTCCTTTCAACGTCAATTTTGTTTACAATATATATATTTACATAATATTACAAATGTAATCTGACAGATATTTTCTGACTTTCCTGCATGCATTTCTATAGTATCTACTGACAGAATTCTGAGAAATTCCAATGATTTGTGCTATTTCTCTCTGTTTAAACCCCTCTGATTTTAATACAAGTATCTTTTGATACATTTGGGGAAGCTTATCTATACAATTTTTTATATCAAGTCTCAGTGATATATATTCTTCCAAATTGAAATTATCTGAAATAATTTCAGAAAAAACCACCTGTTTTTTTACACTGGAGTCCTTAATGACATAGTCCAGTGACAAAGGATACGTGATTTTGTGTACATCTGAAATTTGCTTGAAAACATTATTATCAGAATCAAAAAATTTAGTTCTACTTCTCAGAAATAATAATATTTCTCCCTTGATTTTTATATACGCATATGTTGAAAACTTGTATCCTTTATGTACATCAAAATTTCGGGCCGCTTTTATAAGCCCTATGCATCCGACTTGAAAAATATCATCATATCCAAAATTTGAACACTTTGAATACTTTTTACTTATATCTCCAACTAACCCCATATTATCCTCTACAACTTTTTTCAAATCATTCACTGTCCAATTTCTCCTTTGCAAAATTTATTTATCATCCATCTCCTGCTTTATTCTTTATCCTTTCCATAATGCTCCTGTTATCTAAATTTTCATCAAATTCAATATCATCTTTTTCTCTAAGTAATCTTTGCTGCATTTCGCTCTCAAGTTTGCTGTAACATTGTACGGCATTATTCCTATTTTTAAAATTATTTAATCCCTGTGCATTTCTATAATTCCCTTCCAGTACCTGAATAAATTTATTTTTCCGCATGAGCCAGTCAAAGTTACACCCCGCCCATTTATTGTTCCTACCGGATAGGAAATCACTTTCTTCAACCATTTTAAACACTGTAATAAATGGCTTCATGGATTTATACTCTTTCCATCTGGCCTTTAAATTCGTACATCTATCGGAAGTACGCTTGATTACTTTAGGAAGAGATACACATATACTGTTAAAAGCATTGAATATCTCATCATAAGGGATTTTATCCCGTGATGCGTTTTTTTCATCAAGCAGACTTTGCTGCTCCTGCTCAACGGGTATATCTATATCTTTTGAAATCTCTGTGTTAATCTCTGTAGAAGTCTCTGGTAATGGTTGGGGCAAATTGCCCTTATGCATTGGTGCATTCTGCACTTTTCCATTGGTGCATTTTGCACTAATGCATTGGCTGATACCCTCCAATTTTTCGAAATTTATAGTGTACCATTTTGTCCTGTCTCTGGCTTCCTTGTTGTAATTTCCAGTTATTATCAGTTCCTTGTTTTCAAGGGACTTAAAAGCTCTTTTAAGAGTATCAAGACTCCAGAAATCAAAAGCATCCTCATGCCATTTTTTCATGCTGTTATATGTCCAGTAATGACCGTCATGAAAGTTTATGCCTTTTTTCTTATTGTTCTCAATCCAATAGTTAAGCTGTTGTAGTACTATACTTTCATTCAATCCGATTATCTTTGCTAAAGCTCTGTTTATTACTATTGGGTACTCATTAAATACAAGTGCGTTCATAGTTACTCCTCCGTTAGACGCGGCTTGATATTTTAGCAGTCTACAAGCCTGACAGCAACAGATATTTCTCTCTTACTGCTTGTCCTCCTCTTATGCCTCTCTCACTTTTGTTAAAATCCAGCACTTCCCGTACTTCTTTGGCAAGTACATTGTCCAGAGCTGGTAATCTCATGGTACAATCGTTGAATATAGTACTCTTGGAAACATGAAATACCTTTGCGGCATCTCTCACAGTTACCTTGCTTGATATTAAATATTTGCCTACATTCACTGCCCTGTCTTTTACACAATCTCTCATGCTATACACCTCCTGCTAAATCAGTTGTCTGAATTTTTATAATCCAAATAAGCTTTTTCAAACATGGATCTGAATGATGGTTCTTCCGGACATCTATGTAAAAGCTCCAATTGATTTAAAACCTTTGAAGCAAGCTTATTTCCATTTTTATCATCCTGAATTATCTTTTCATATTCACCTTCATTCAGCTTTTTCACAATATCATAACTGCTCATATGCACATCCGTTTCCTCCTCATGAACATCTATGTCTACAGTAATATCTTTGCCGTTATTAACAGATACGGCCAATCCCAGTGACTGGATATAAATACATCTTTCCAACGTAACATATTGAGTAATATTCAAACTTCTCAGCACAATAAAATCCTCTATTCTCTTTGTTTGTTCTGTAATTCCAAAATTTGGGTTTCTGAGTAAATCATTTTAAGATTATTTGACTACTATATCCCTTGTTTGGCCACAACCTTCAGGAAAATTTTCCTTAAGGTTATCTTGTTTTACTCCTGCTAACATCCTTTCTCTAACCTTAACCCTCTCTATCTCTTCAAGTTTTCTTGCGTATTCAATCCGTTCACTGAATGTGAATTCCTTTCGGTTCTCATTTTCAGATATTTCAAGTTTGAGCTGGTGCTCATAATCTTTTACAGTCATCACCCTTACTTCTACCTGTTTATATCTAAGATATTTCATGGCCTTGATTCTTCTCTCACCGGCTATGAGCTGAAACTCCGGAGTAACAACTGGCGGGTTTATAAGTCCACTTTCCTTAATGTCCTCCGCTAGTTCGACAATATTGCCGAAATCCTTTCTTATCCTTTTTCCAACTTTTATCTTGTTAATATCAATCAACATCTAAAAAACTTCCTTTACAATGTATTCAAATAAGTCAACCGTGCTTGTTCCTACACAGCCAACAAAAATACAAGCATTAATAATCCATACATAATCAGCCCTGAAAATACAACATATACAATGCTCCAATTGATAAAGTACTTGTTTTTTGATTCCTCAGATTCCTCATTTTCTGTATTTTCCATATGTAATCTCATATCCGTACCCGGCTCCTTTTCAAAATTGTTATTTTACCTGAGACTCTATTTGAAATATCCTTACTTCTATTTGTAATGCTCAAGTTATACATGTGTTCCCAATAACCAGCTTCATCCCTGTAACCATCTATAAATCCCAGTGCTTCTCTTAAAAGTTCTTTAAGATATTCATTTTCTTTTTCCAGTTTCTCAAACTCTTTATTTTCCATATATCTCCCTTCAGTTCTTTAAAATACTTTATCTTTAACAATATTTGAGAAATTCTTTTAATTCCATATTTGTCATAGCCTCTATATCAATTACAGTTTCTCCCGTGTTAGGATTATACAACTCACCATTATGATCCATTTTGCAATCTTTAACCAACTTTGTAACTTCTTTGGCATCTGAATTTTCATTTCGGTTAAGATTTACTTTTACTTTGCCATCGTAGTTATATCCTATCATCATGGCCGTAACCATATCAGTTAGTTTAATGTCATTTTCTTTAGCAAAATTTCCTAAAATAGAAACCGCCGTTATAAATTTATCTTCATCCATGTTTTTACCAGAAAATTCCATGCCATTATCATTAAATTCCAACTTCATATAACTTTTCATATTTCATCCTTTAATCTTTTAAGGTACTCTGCAAATCCAGACGTATTTCCTTTAAACCCGGCTGCAATATACTTAATAGGGATATCGGAAATATCATCAATAGCCGTTTTTACTTTTTCCTGTGGTTTTTGTGGTTTTTCAGTCATCTCAATATGCTCTTTAAACTTATTAAGGTTTATCAGGATTTCCATATATATGTTTTTCTCTTCCCCCGTAGACTTATCAAGTTTTCTTTGATACTGGTCGATTAAACATTGTAAATATCCATTCATTGCTCCTCGTCCTCCTTCAGTTTTTGAACAATCAGCTCGTCCAGCTTCTGGCTGATTTTAATTGTCCTTTCATCAAGCAATCCATACAAGGAAATACATCTATTTAATTCTTCTTTCAAATCTTCCATGTTAGTACCAGTCTCCATTGGCCATCACATGCAACCAGTCGCCATCACTCAGCATCACTTTCAGATAATTTTCTTTCCCTTCCACCTTTATTGGTATGTGTTTTTCAGGGTATTCCCATACCTCGTAAAATCTCTTGCAAAACTTTGTAAAAAGTTCTTTATCTAAAATATTAAGTTTGTTATATCCCTCGATGCTCTCTGCTCTAAACATCCTTGCCCTCCTCCATGAACCACTTGCCGTATAAAATTTCTTCAATCGAAACTGGTTTATAAAATTGATTTTCAAAAACAGTCAGCTTTCCAGATGATTCAGGTTTGTAATAATACCTAATTCCTCTGCAGTCACAATAAATTGTTTTACCTTCATGAAATGCTCTAAAGGCTGCCATCCTGTCAACCGAGGCATTGACCAACCTGAACCTACTCCTTAATGTAAAATCTGACAGCACAGGTTGTCCTTCTTGATTTACAACCCTTCCATCTCCATCCAGGGCAATCACTATTCCTCTAACTGATTTGTAAGCTTCCTCCGCAACAAATTGAAATTTTAACTTCGGATTTCTCCCAAGTTTGTCTATTACCTGTCCCAACGTATATTCAACCATTAGCTTTTCCTCCCTTTTTCACAAATCCATATAATCCAGCCCATTCTAAAAACTCTCTTTTAGGAATTCTTATAGGTTTACTTACAGGCAATTTAGGAAAATCCTTATGCCTAGCAATTTCATAAGACTTGCTTTTCCCTATCCTTAAAATCTTCTGCACTTCCTTAATTGTTATTACTTCAGGAAGAGAATTTATATATTCATCCAATGTCAAAACCCCCCTTATATATTTTTGTGAACTACATCATTTCGTAGAATTATCAATTAGAAGGTAGTAATGTCAATGATATCCGAATTTAATCTTTATTAAACTATTAGTTTTTCATCCTCATTCATTTTTCATCTAGTTTCCAGCCAATATTGCCTTTGTCATCACTCATAACTATCGCAGTTTTCTCATATTGATCGGTTAAAGTAATTACATTTTTATGTGTCATTTCCAATGTAATGTAGTTCATGTCAAAACGCTTTTCTATTTCCTTCAAGATGTAAAACTGATCAATAGTTTGTACCTTTATTTCATATCACCTGACTTTATATTGACTAAAAATTGACCAGATCGGATTATTCAGCTTTTTTCAAACCTTAAATTTCCCTTATCTACTTTCTTCCACAATATATGTAAAACCAATGAATTTTTACTTACACCTATTTCCTTAGCTCTATTAGAAAGTTCTATATTTAACTTTTTAGGAATTCTTATTGTAATTCTTTGTTTTGCCGTCAAGTATTTATTTTTTTCCCTTCTTATGTTATAGTTATGATGTCATTTTGATGGCAAGGAGGTATTTTTGTGGCTTCTGAATTATCAAAATTTACTCTGAGAATTCCAACTGAATTATTACAGAAACTACGTATTATAGCCGAAAATCACGGTCGTTCTGTCAATAAAGAAATTGAAATGGTTATAAAAGAGTATATTAAGCAAAACATAGAAATTTAATTGTTATTCACATCTTGGCTAATCACTAAAAGAATGTATTCACTAACAGACATTCCTTTTCTATTAGCCATTTCTTTTATTTGTTCCAATAGCTCTGAAGATATAGTTAACGTGAACTTTTTCTTCTCCATTTCCACCCTCCTTTCTAAATTCTTAAATTTTCTTTGAAGATATGTTTATTAATTAAGCTTAAACACTTCCTCAACTTTTTTGCCCAGCGTTGAGGATATCTTTTGCATTACTTCTAAACTTGGATTAGTTCTTCTTCCATGCTCTAAATTAGAAATATAACTTGGTGCTAATCCTGTACGCTTAGCAATGTCATAAATCGATATTCCAAGTTTTTGTCTTAAAGCTTTTATTTTATTCAATTGTTTTGCCTCCTCATTTTCTATAAGAGTATAGTATCATATTCTATTAGAGAACATCAAATTTAAAATACTCCTATAGAGAATGATTTTAAGAATTAATCATATTCTATCAGAGAATTACTTTATAAATCTTTAAATTCCTATTGACTTTAATTTTCTGTCAGAATATAATGTATTCTATAAGAAAACATTAAGGAGATAAAAAATGATTGGTGATAATATTAGAAAAATAAGAGAAGCTAACAAATTAGGACTGAACGAAACCGCAAGAAGAGCTGGAATAAGTGCTGGCTACCTTAGTTCTCTAGAAAGAGGAGAAAAAAAGAACCCCTCCATGGACTCATTAAAAAAAATAGCAGATGCTTTAGGTGTTTCAGTAAACGATTTTTTTGACGATAAATATAATATCAATGAAGACAACGAATTTAATCCGACTCTTTCCGTGAAGGAACAGAAAAAATTAGATAAACAGGCCCAGGATATAGTAAATAATTTGTCTGTCTCATTATCAAAAAATAAAAATTCACTTGAAGATGAGGATTATGAAATACTTCAGGCAAGTATAAGTGCGGCATTACAATCTCTTACTTTAAAAAATAAAAAGAAATTCACTCCTAAAAAATACAGAGTGAACAAAAAGAAAAAAGATGAGTAAATTTCATTTTGGGGGATGGGATAATTGTTTATTGAAAATTATATTCAAAGAAAAGTAAATAAGTTAATAAAAAAATCAGCTACTTCAAATCCTGAAATAATTATGAGAACTACATTGAAACATATAGATTTTAATTACGCACCTCTTTCTAAAAACTTAAATGGATATTATTTGTATTTATCAAAAAACAAAAGGGTAATAAGAGTAAATTCTTCACTTGATGAAATTAAGAAACAATTTGTATTATTCCATGAAACCGGTCACTGTGTACTGGAGCATGAAGATCAAGTTCTATTGGACAGAGCAGATTCAATGGATTCAGTGGATAAATTAAGAAATGAATATGATGCCAACTTATTTGCTTCATATTTTTTTAAGATACATAACAATATAGATAAAAATAATTTAAATGGTATTTGTCTCCCAGAATATATTAAATATTTAATATCTAAATTCTTATAAATTATCTTTAAAGGAGGTGGTATACGTGTAAGGATATTATTATTTTTTAATTTTATACCAAACATTAGTTTGCTAAGGAGGTAATTTAATTGAAAGGAAGTATTATTAAGCGAAATAATTCTTATTCCATAGTTATTGACGTAGGTAGGGACGCCTTTGGCAGACGTAAGCAACGATGGTTTAGTGGATTTAAGAATAAAGATGAAGCTGAAAAACAATTACCAAGAATACTTGTCAAACTTGAAGATGGGGAATTAATTGACAACAACAATATTACCCTTGGTAATTTTTTAGATGACTGGTTAAAAGGTAAAATCAAAAAAGATAACTTGTCGCCTACTACAATAGACGGATATAACAATATTATATACAATCATGTAATACCTGTCATCGGTAAATTAAAATTACAAAACATTAAGCCTTATAATCTGCAAAAATATTTTGATTTAAAAAGTGAATCTTTATCACCTAGGACATTGTCAAATCATAAAAGAGTCTTGAGTTCTGCTCTTTTATATGCATTAGACATGGATCTCATAGGAAAAAATCCATTGGCTAAAGTAAAATTACCACGACAGAAAAAAGAAGAAACCAAAATTTTAAGTGCGGATCAATGTAACCTGCTTTTAGAAGAAGTCCAAGGCAATCTAACATTAAAAATGCCTGTTACATTAGCATTGCTTTTAGGTATGCGTCGTGGTGAAGTTTTGGGACTCAGCTGGGATGCCGTAAACTTAGATAATAAAACAATAAGTGTAATACAAAATTTAGAGTATATAAGTGGCAAATATTATTTTAAGGAACCAAAAACTTTAAAAAGCAAAAGAACTATAGCTATTCCAAAATCACTAGTTCCTATATTAAGAGAACACTACAGATGGCAATGTGAGATGAAAGTAAGAAGCAGAAATACCTGGGGTACAGATAAAAATTTAGTATGTACCAGAAAAGTAAATGGTCTTCCTATAACCCCACATGTGCTATCTTTCATGTTCAGTAATTTTTTAAAGACTCATAACTTCCCTCATATAAGATTTCACGATTTAAGGCATACAAATGCAAGTTTAATGCTAACAGCTGGAGTTAGTACTAAAGTTGCCAGTAGTAGGTTGGGACATAGTAAAGCATCTATAACTTTAGATTTGTATTCACATGTAATGGAATCTATCGACCGTGAAGCTGCTGAAAAAATAGCTATGTTAATTAAAAGCAGTAAAAATACACATAAAAAAACACAGGCTTAAATGTATAATAATACATAGCTCATAGATTGTCTGTTTAAATTCCATGTTTGCAAATATGTTTGCAAATGGATTTTCTATTTCTGTAACTATTGATATAACTGGCCTTACGCCACTTATAGACAGGATGGTTTCGAACTGTCTTATACAGTTTTTACTCTATCATTATATGCCATAAAGTTAGGAAAATCAAGGTTTTTGATAAATATCATTATAACAATCAATTGTAATCATTGACACTACAAACAGCTCATGTTATCGTTGTAGTGTAAGTTGCTATAAACAAAATTTGGTGGCATGAAAGGATGGTATTTATGGATTACTTTGAATTACTGCGCTATAGAAAATCTACCAGAAAGTTTACGCAGGAACAAATATCTCAGGACAATTTAGCCGACATACTAGCCGCTGCAAGTAGCGCCCCAGTAGGTAGTAATCAGTATAAGGACATACATTTGACCGTCGTACAGAGCAGATATATACTTGATAAGCTATCAGAAGCTTCCGCTAAACGCTGGGAGGATAAAGCTAAGATGAAAAAGATCATAGGCGATACCTCTAATGTTGAACTAAACCAGAAAGCTTTCGATCCATTTTACGGCGCTCCGACAGTAATTTTTGTATCTCACAGGAAACAGGATTTACAACCAGGCATTGAGTTTTCAAATGTCGCATGCATTACCTACTCTATGCACTTGGCTGCCACAAATCTTGGCTTGGGCAGCGTATTTATGTGGGGTTCCCTTGAAGCAATGCGCGAAATTCCTGAACTTGACAATACAGCGATATTGAACCTCCCCGATGACTTTGAACCACTGTTAGGCATTGCCATCGGCCATCCGGAACAGAAACTTAGCGCACGGGATATAAAAACAGATAAAATAACAATTAATTACCTATGACAATATAAATAAAAAACATTAAAAAGTTTCCTCATTTAAACATTATATGTGTATCATCTTCTATACTACTTTTACCTTTACAGAACAATGCAATGAACTCTGTATTAGTTATTCTATTTTCATGCATAACTACATCAATTGCACTCGAGATGCTACAATTTTCCATTAAACAAATTTCTTCCACCTTTTTTATGAACTCTAACTTTGTCATTATACTTACCCCCTTAAGATTTATTAATTATTTATAACAATCTCTACATTCATATTCAATTTTAGTTTTATTTGAATATTTAAATATGTAAAATAATAATAGGTAAGATATAAATAAACATGCAATTATTTTTTAATAAGTCTAATTTTAATTTTACGCCTTTAATTCTTTCATCCATGATTTTATTAAAATAAACAGATTAAATTTTGAATAACTTATGTCTTTTAAATAAATCATGATTAAATTTTCTAAATATATGATCACGATCTATTTAATATTATAATATCTCATTTTAGTGTTTATTTCAATAATTTTTTATTGGCATATCATTTGTATTAGATATCGATCAAATATGCATCTTTTAAATCTGATCTATGAACAGTAAAAAAGTAACTTAACTAAAATAATCATTAAAATTCATGCCTTATAGCTAATTGTTAGGTAATTGATAAGCCTTAACAACTCTTCTAATATATTTCATTACTTTTTTCAAAGCTTCTTCTGAACTATATGGTGGATTCTTCTTTAGTAGATTTGACAATACGCTTTGATATATTAAAATAGTGATTTCATTTAATTCTACTATATCCTCTTCATTGAAATACCCTTCCTCAACACAACCTTCAAATGAATATAATGTTCTTGAATAAATATCATTCCCTATTAACATAGAATTAAGACGAAGTGACGAATCAGCCAATTCTTCGGGAAATATTCTATAATACTCACTAATAGTGTTATTCAATGAATTACTATGGCCTGAAAAAAAAATAAGATTGTAAATTTCAGGTCTTTCAAATGAATAAGCACAAAAGCACTTCCATATTAAAATATATCTTTCAAAACTATTCTTAGCATTTTTTATATAATTCTTTAAGCCCTGAGTATAATCTCTTAAATATCTTATACATGCAAATAAAACAAGATGATCTAAATCCTCAAAATAATTATACAAGGTAGAGCTGCTATATCCTGCAATACTTGATACCTTTCTTATCGTAACGTTCCCCACACCTTCAGTATCAATTATCATAAATGTAGCATCTATAAATTTATTCATTATCTTTCTTTTAATTAAAGTTTTTCTATCCATTTTATCACCCATTCTCAAATAATTTCTTTAAAATAAATTATTCAAACCTTAATTTACTCAGTACCATTTTATAGAAAACCAATTGTCAACATTATTAATTATACCATCAAAAAATCAGATTGACCTTTATAAATTGTAAACGGTTGAGAAAATAGCATATTTTAAAACAAGGGTTATTGTTGTAAAGATGAAAAATAAATACATGAAATTGATATTAACATTTGTACTGATAAGCTAATGTATCAAAATTAAAAAGAAAACCTAAAGATATGAATGTAAAGAAAGCAGATCGTGAATTTAGTGATTATGTTATTTTTAATGATAATGGGATACCATCGTAAGTTCATTACCTAATTAGACTTTAAAATAATTAATACTGTGAAAAAATATAAAATATATTTTTTCAGAGCGCCAACAAAGTCGACACTCTGAAACTAGAGAAATTCTAATCTTTTTTTATCCGACCGCTACCATTACCCCAATATACTGAGGTATCACCCATTATCCCATAAGAAAATATTTTTCTTAAACATTCTTTAATTACATCACTACTCTAATAACACCGCAAGCTAACCTTCTACCAGACGCTCCAGAAGGCTGAGTTCTATAATCATCTGGGCTCTCATGTATGATCACTGATTTTCCAATAATCTGAGCAACATTAAATTTATTTGTAAAAAAAGTCATTCTAGAGTAACCATTATTAGAAAAGAGAACAGGAAAATCTCCTGCATGATTGCCATGGGGCTGGTTAGTTGGATTCCAATGTTCTCCGGCAGAACTGAATGGTTCAGCAGAATCACCTACAGCACATGTACCATTTTGGTGTATATGAAATCCATGAGGCCCAATTTGAGGATTTCCATCCATGGCAGGTCTATAAGTAGGTAATCCATTAACTTCTACAGAAACCTCAGTCCCCCCAGGTACTTGAGTAAAGACAGCAGTACCTCTTATGTTAGGATCCAAAGGGCCTCCCGCTATATGGGCCACAGCTTTTCTGGCAGGTACATTCATATTATCATTTCTATACCCATAGTCATTATGACTTAAAAAAGGGCATTCATATTTGTCAAAATACATAACATCCTCCAAATTAAACACTTCAATTTATGCTATGTAAAACTTTTAAAATAGTTACAATTGTTTCGCTTGTTACATACATTTTATACGTCTCCTGAATATTCATAATTTTTCTCTTAAATCTTTAACTATTTTAACGAATTGCCTGTACCTGTAAAACAACTCTTTTATCATATACTCAGTTCATTTGATCACGATCATTTCATAGTCTCGAGTACCTAAACCAATTTTCTCTGCATGTTCCAAGCAGCTACGCCATTCGGATCCAGGTGTAGAATTGGTAAAATGGTCATGATGGTCAATGAAACTCGGCTTTGACATATTATCAAATAGTTGGCTTCCTGGAAGTGGTGTGGCTTTCAAACAGGCGTCTGCACAGGCTTGATCTAATGCCAGCGGGTCAAAGGATGCAAACATACCCAAATTAGGCAGAATAGGCACGTCGTTTTCTCCGTGGCAGTCACAATTTGGAGACACATCCACCACAAGTGAAATATGGAAACTAGGGCGGCCATCTACTACAGCCTTAGCATACTCCGCCATACGGCAGTTTAGCAGCTCGTTGGCAGCATTGTTGTCGAATACAATAGCATCAAAATTGCACGCACCCAGACATCTGCCGCAGCCAACACAATTTTCGTGATTAACCATCATCTTCTTGCTGACTGCATCAAACTCCAGTCCATCGTTGGCACATTCCCGCTGACATCTCCTACAGCCCCGGCACAGTGCTTGGTCGATGTGTGGCTTGCCACTGCTGTGCTGATCTGTTTTTCCAGCATGAGAACCGCAGCCCATACCGATATTTTTGATGGTGCCGCCAAAACCAGTCATCTCGTGCCCCTTGAAATGTGTCAGACTGATGAACACATCCGCGTCCATAATGGCACGTCCAATTCTGGCTTCTTTTACATATTCACCTCCTGATACAGGTACTGCAATATCGTCTGTACCCTTCAATCCATCCCCGATCAGAACAGGACATCCCACAGTCATTGGTGTAAAGCCATTCTCCCATGCACATTCTAAATGTTCAAGAGCATTTTTTCTGCTGCCAGGGTACATAGTATTACAATCAGTTAAAAAAGGCCTTCCACCTAGCTCCTTTACTACGTCAGCCACAGCCTTGGCATAATTGGGGCGAAGGTAGCTTATGTTCCCCAATTCACCAAAATGCATCTTAATAGCAACAAACTTGCCATCCATATCGATCTGTCCAATACCAGCCCTTTTGATTAATTTTTTAAGTTTAGTTGGCAGTCCATCTCCAAAAGCCACCGTGTGAAAATCCGTAAAATAAACTTTTGCTTTTTCCATTTTTCATTCACTCCCATTTCGAAATTGTTATATGCATAAAAGGAGCGTTGTAATCATCGTTCCTTAAATAACATTATACTCGCTAGAGTTAACTCTAGGTCAATAGTTTAATAAATTTAATTTCGTAATAGGAAATGAAAACCTTTATAAAGGTTTTCAAAACTATATCGCTGAATATTCTGATATGAACGTGGTTGAATTGTACACGGTTCATGGCTTCAACCACAAAAGAAAGCAATTAATCTATAGATATACTTTAATCGTATACAATATTCATAACTCTCTCAAATAAAATTATAGGATTCTGGATATACTACTAATATATTTTTTAACATTTTAATTATAAAAAATTAAAAATAACATTATAATATACATACAGCTACATACACTTATTTAGCTTATAGATTTAAATTTTTCCATTTAATTATTGAATTCTATATACTAATGAAACAATTTGTTAATTTTGTTTCATAACATATATATAGCATATAATACCACATATGTCTATATGTTTTGTCATTTTAATACAAATTTCTAGTACAATTTTCAGCATATATTAAAATTGAACAAGAGAATACAATTCATCTTTTTGATCCTGATTTATTCCTATATATCGAAGTGTTATATATTGAGAACTATGGTTAAAAGTATCCATTATCAATCCTATATTATATTTAGACATTTTATATGTCCAATACCCCCAGGTTTTTCTTAAACTATGTGTTCCAAAATTCTCAATTCCACATATATTAGCACCTTCTTTTAATACTCTATAGGCCTGAATCCTTTTTATATGCCCACCTTTACGACTTGGGAACAAATATGATTCCAACACAACGTTTCTTTGTTTTACATAATTATTTATTTCTTTTCTAATTGCATTATTTAACTTAATTTTTTTCTCTTTTCCAGTTTTCTTTTCATTTAATATCAAATAATCTTTATATTCCCAAGAAACAGTAAAAATATCTTTGATTTTTAGCGGCAATATGTCACTTATTCTGAGACCCGTATTTAACCCGAACTTCAGCATTAATCCATACTTTAAATCTTTCCCTTTTAAATAATAATAAATCTGTTTTATTTTATGTTTATCTCTTATTGGCTCAACTGTCATATATAAATAAACCCCCAAATATAATTTTTATTAATTTAACATAAAAAACGTTTCATAATATTTTTTGTCATTTAAATAATTCTTTAAATAAAATCTTTAAAGATCTTTGTAATTTATACTTTCAATATCATATTTAATGAAACAAAATTAACAAATTGTTTCATTAAATATATGGAGGTAGTCAAAATGATTAAATCTTATAAATCTATCTTTAATAGCAATAATATTAATACTTTATTAAAAAATATAGGAGACTGTTTTAATTGTGATACAATATCAATACTTAATTTTAACATAGATAAAAATTTTGTTACATTGGATAAAATTTTAGACATTAAAAATAATCCTTTTAAAGCTCTACCTAAATTGTCAAAAATAAATATAACTAATTTTGGCAAAAGCAAATTAAAACTATTATTTTACAATAAGGAGATAATTTTTGTAAAAAACAATTGTACAACAAATTTTCCCATTATTTTAGAAAATGCAGAAGAGGAATTACTTATACCTATAAAAAGTAAAAATAATTTAACAACATTCATATACATGTGTTCACTAGATACAAATGATAACCACATTAATATCGATTTTATTAATAATGACAATTTCAAATATCTTTTATACTCAATTATAAATACATATGAGATGTATTTTCTATCCCATGAAAAAAACGAGCTTATATTTGAACTTATTTATATAATGACTGAAATACTCAAAGAAAAAGAGCCTCTTATGGTTTTTCACCCATATAACGTAGCTGATATTTCAAAGAAAATAGCTATACAATTAAAATTAAACTATAGTTCAATAGATAAAATTTATCTCGCAGGATTACTGCATGACATGGGAAAATTATGTATAAATAAAAATATCTTAAATAAAACAGATAACCTCACGGAAAATGAATATATAATATTAAAAGAGCATAGTATATACGGCTACAATCTATTAAAAAATATATATTATGACATAGCGGTATATATTAAATACCATCATGAAAAAATAGATGGGACTGGATACCCTGATAACTTGAAAGGCGATGAAATTCCTTTAGAAAGTAAAATAATTTCTGTTGCAGATGCCATAGATGCAATGTATGCAGCCAGAAGTTACAATACTTCTAAAAGTTTAGACTCTTTAGTTACAGAGCTTCTCCATTCCGCTGATAAAAAGTTCGATAGTACAGTTGTAGATGCGGCAATAAAAGTAATAATAAAGTCTAAAAACAATAGCATATATAAATTAGATAATAAAGTCGAATGGAGTACTCTTACAATAAAAACCTCAAAAGCATCATACTCAATAGACGGAATTCTAAGAAAAACAGATTCAGAATATATATTTAAATCTAATGAATTTATTTTTTTAAATGATATAAACATTGCCGATATACAATGTATGCATTTATATATATGTAAAAATACAATCGATATTTATCAATATAAAATTGCTTTTAATTTCTTCAAAGAAAATACTTTACATATAAAAGAAATTCATCAAATTGAGTTTAACAACTACTTTAATCTATCATGGAATTTACAGGGAGAACTTATATTTTGTAAATTTCCTATTAGTAGTATTGCAATATTTAAACTTGGAGGTGATTCTCTAATGTTCTACTGTCATATTAATATAAAGGAATCTTTAACTAAACAATTTTTCAATATAAAAATTAATTTTGAGAATGATGACGAACTAATTGTTTCAGGTGCATTAATCCAGCTATTTAAATCAGGTTCAAACTATTATTATGAACTAAAATATGTAAATATACTTGAAACTGTAAGGGAAGAAATATTTTCAAGAATTTTTAAAAAACAAGCAGAACTGAATATCGGCTTTAAATGGTAATTAAAAATTCTAAAATAAATTAGAAAGGTGAGTTATGATGGATTGTTTCGATTTGCTTTTTAAAGATATATATAAAAACGCGGTAGTATTATTAAATAAATATAATACCAAATTTTTTTATGATAAAAGAGTATTCAATGAACTTGTACAAACTTTTGATAATGAAAAAATAGAGTAGTATAGATAACTTTCCTGACATCCGTTGAAAACTTGAATATAGGGCTTATGGCATCCCAGTTTTTTGACCAGCTGTTCATTGTTCCCGGATATTTATCCTGCCATTTTTCAGCTACTACTTCCATATTCCTATGACCTATTTCTTCTGACGGGGCCTGATATATGGTCTTTAAGTCTGAGGCAAAGGCTTTTTTGTCTTTATATGACACATACTTCAATGTATTACGTATCTGATGTACAATGCACCTCTTGTATTCTGTTTTTGGAAATGCCGTAGATATTGATTCCTTTATACCAGAAAGCCCGTCAGCACAGAGAATAAGTATGTCTTTTACACCCCTGTTCTTGAGTTCGTTTAGGACACTGAGCCAGTATTTACTGCTTTCATTTTCGCCAATCTGGATAGACAGAACTTCTTTCTTTCCTTCATCATTGATACCGAGAATGATATATGCGGCAAGTTTTCGTATTATACCATTATCTCTAACCGAAAAATGTACGGCATCTATAAAAACAATTGGATATATGCTTGATAGCGGGCGCTGCTGCCACTGTTCAATTTCAGATAGTAAACGATCGGTGATGTTTGATATCATTCCTTCACTTGCCTCAAAGCCATAAATATCCTCAATAATTTCAGATATCTGCCTTGTTGTCATACCCTTGGCATACATGGAAATTATTTTGTCTTCAATAGTTGAAATATCTTTTTGACGTTTTTTTACTGTCTGTGGCTGAAAGGTACTCTGTCGGTCCTGGGGAACATTTATGTCCATTTCACCGTATTTACTTCGTATTTTCTTTGGCTTTATGCCGTTTCTACAGTTTGTTTCATCACAACGATCATATTTTTTGTATCCCAGGTGATCATCCATTTCTGCCTCCAGCATTTCCTGGAGAGTACCTCCAAGCAGGTCTTTCAATGCTTCCTGAACATCTTCTGCTGATTTGATATCGTACTCGTTGAGAAGATCCGAAATAATATTTTTCTTACCTTCAGTCATAAGAGTGGATATTTAATAATAAAGCTCACACCTTTTTCTCTATTTACTGCCTCAATAGTTCCATTATAAAAATCTATTATTTTTTTCGAGATAGCCAGGCCCAGTCCAAAATTACCTGTCTTATCTTTATACATATGATTGAATATCAATTTTATACTGTCCTCATCAATATGTTTTCCATCATCATATATTTCCATTACAGCAAAATTATCATTTCTTTCTAGTCTGATTTTTATAATACTTTCGGCATACCTCAACGCATTGTCCAATATATTTTCTAGACACACCTTTATTTTTTCCTCATTTGCAAAGATAATGCTGCTGCTTGTCTCTAATTCCCATTTAATATCATCACTGACTACTTTAAACTTATCCACCATATCACTGACAACATCCCTCAAATCCATGCTTTTATTCTTTTCACTCTCAAGGTTATTCTCCAATGTATATTCCAACGTGTTGAGATAGAGTATCTGTTTTACCTTTTTCTCAAGTCCAATTGACTCATCCTTTATTATTTCTGCTGTTCTTTCAGGAGAATCTATATAAACACCATCTATAATTGCCTGGGCATGGCTCATAATAACCATGACTGTTGTTTTTAAACTGTGGGATATACTTTGGAGAAATATCTTTTCGTTTTCATCGGCATATTTTAGTTTCTTCTGCATGATATTCATTGACCTGGCAAGTTTGCCAATCTCATCATCATTGTCAATTTTAATGGGTTCAACCCAATTCTTGTCTGCTATTTCTCTTGTATAATTTTCTAATTTTTTAAGAGGCTTTGATATATATGTCGCAACAAGTTTTGAGGTAATAAAAGCTATAATGATAAATATCATCCCTATCAATATTACCTCATATAAAAACTTATTATCTACATAATATGGCATATATGTCACAAAGTATGATTTCAATGAGTCCGTATTTTTTATTGGACTTATTATGATTAAATATTCTACTTTATCGTAATAGGCTCTAAATTGTGTTTCTGATTTTATATTTTTTGCAAAGGAACTTATCCAATCTATTCTTTTAGCTCCTGGACTTCCATTCATAGGTAAAGAATTATTGGTAGGATTGTTTACATATTGTATTTCTTTTTCCCCATGGTTAAAATTGACAATAAAGTTTTCAACATTAATAAGATTTCTCATTTTAGTAAAGTCTGGCGGATGATTAAAATCATCGTCTTTTAAAATTATATCATGATATGCTTTCATATCTTTGATATGATTATTTTTATCAATATACCTAAAACTATATAAATATAATAATGAAATAAGAAATATTATAATAATTATTATAAATGTAAATATCAGCCATATTCTTATGGTCATAGATTTTATCCTGAATTTAAATATTTTCATAAACTAATACCCAATAAAGCATTTACGTTAACCTGATATTGGATTTTTTACATCCTTTCTGTAAATTAATAATTTTATATCTTTCATTTGATTTTTATAATATTTACCCTTTTATATAGTATAAGAATACTTGAAAAAAATATCAACAGCATAAATACTGGTAAAAGAAATATAAAGCATAAGACAAATAAAAGCTCGCCTAAAATTATAAATAATTAGGTGAGCTTTTACCCTGTTACATTGCTTTGTTCCCGAGTGTGAGAGAACATAAGATTGATATTTATCTCATGTTTTATTGTACATATTGAATGTCAAAACAATATGTGATTAACAGTTATCAGCACAATAATAGTTTTTATCACATGAAAATTACAATATTACAATATATTTTAACCATAGTAGTTATATATACTATATTTAAAGTTAAATTTAACTTTAAATAATTTAATTCAGGAGGTACAAGAAAATGTTAAAGATGAAATACAAAGTAATATCAGCTGCTATGGTTATTGCACCATTATTTTTAAGTACAGGATTTGCTACAACGGTTCAAGCGTGTCCTTCTAAGGCACCTGTAGCAGTCCATAAGGTGGTACGTAAAGCAGCACCCAAACCAGTTCGCAAGACAGTAGTAAAACCAATAAATAAGTCAAAGCATAAAGTGGCACCAAAAGTAGGGCATAAAGCAGCACCAAAACCAATTACTCAAGTACAGCATAGATAAAGTAGTAATAGTCATTGCCCCGGGAAACCGGGGTTTTATTTTTTTACATAAAAGCTCCAGCCTAATCTAACCGGAGCTTTTATTAAGGAGACCATAAAAAAATAATTTAAATGAAATACTCTGTGAATAGTATATCCATAAGATATCAATTTATTCGTTATTTTTATCAAAATATCCGGATTGTGCCAATAACTTGTGAAAATGTAATTTCTTTATGTTATACATATTTATTATTATCCCAAATTATCCTCTTTATAGATAACCTGTTGAAATAAATCCAAAAAAAGATTAAACTAAATATGTGACAAGAAAATGGAAGGAAGGTCTAATATGAAAAACTTCACAAAAAATTTTATAATGCTTTGTGGAATATATGCACTTACACAAATACCGGTGCATAGTACAGTATTTGCGGCATCCAATACAGTGGACAAGTCTTCTGTGGAATCTTCAATTACACAAGTACAACAAAATAAGTCCGCAGATAACAATACAAGCATTTTAAAGAACGTTTCAAATGTAGATAATACATCTCAAAATACATATGCTAACAGTAATATTAGCGTCAATACTAATGATAACTCTCAAACAACAGTTACAAATAAAGCGCAAAAGGCTACTTCAGAAAACTTGAGTGCTAAAACAATTGACAATGTTATTACAAGGGATAATGTAGCTGTAACTAAGTCATGGAACATAAAATTTAGTGAACCTGTTGATATTAATACATTAACTGATAAAATAAAATTAACCAATGTAAAAACTGGTGAAGAAATTCCAATTGAGATGACCGCTGATAAATTATGTGAGACTATTACAGTAACATCCTCTGTGAAGTTGGATCCTCAAACAGAATACTCTTTATCTATATCACAGGATATAGTTTCAAAATTTGGGAGACAGCTTTCAAACCCTACTGTTCTTAATTTTAAAACTGCTGCAATTATATCTTCAATAAGCAATATAACTAAAACTATAAGCCAGGGAGATAGTTTTACTCTACCTGATAAAGTGACTGCAGTTATGTCAGATGGTACAACCTCTCAGGTAAGCGTTTCCTGGGACAAGTCCTCTGTCAATATAAATGTAGCTGGAAACTACACTTTTAATGGTACTGTTAAAGATTATGGAACTGTAACATTAAACTTGACTGTAAAACCGCTTCAATCAGCAAATACTATATCAAACGGCAAGAGAACTCAATCAAGCATAGGTGTTAAATTGTATAATTACCTCATAAACTATACAAACAGGAATGCTGTTTTGACAAGAGCCATACAAATACATGCAGCTCAAGGTTACGGTGATGATCCATATAGCAACAATTGTGCATTCTACCAAAGTGAAGCCCTGAGAAGTGTCGGTGTGAATGTACCAAATAGTACAGCAAATACTGCTACTTTAACTAATGTACTTTTAGGTATGGGGTGGGTAAAATCTTCAGATTTGTCTCTTTTACTACCTGGCGATATATGTTTTACAATAGGATATGGAAATGGGCCAACTCACACTTATACTTTTATGAAATGGGTAGATCCTAAGGATTTTCACTATGCATACGTATGTGATAACCAAGGCGATGAATATGCAGGTGATGCATATCATGAAAGGAATATAGATTTTCAAACATCCACTAAAGATAAAATATCATATTTCATGTATCTTCCAGTATAAAAAATAATTTACACTTTTTTGAAGCTAAGTCAATAAAGTGGGAGACAAACACTGACAGCCATTATAATTACTCGACTGATGTATTTTAAATAGAGTTAAAAAGTAAACTTTTTAACTCTATAATGTAAATTTATAATCTTAAAGTTATAATTATAAACATTATAACTTTAAGACTAAAATATCTTTATTTCACTAAATGGATAAATTCTTATAACAACATGTCCTGTTATATCTCTTACACTTATAGGCCCAAGTATCCTACTGTCAGTGCTATTACCTCTGTTATCACCAAGTACAAAAACATACCCATTAGGTACAATATACTCTGTATTAATAGAATTGGATTCAGTATCTGTACCCTTCGGGAGATAATCTTCTGAAAGAAGCTTTCCATTTAAATAGACCTTTGAATTTTTTATTCTAATCTTATCTCCAGCTATGCCTATTACTCTTTTTATATAGTTACTATTGCTTTCACGATGTGAATTAAATACAATAATTTCACCTCTATTTATGTAGCCAATTTCTGTACTCACTTTTTCTATAAATATTACATCATTATTATTAAATGTCGGTTGCATAGAAGGACCCGACACGACAACTCTTGAAAAAACATAAGATTGCAATATAAATGCAAGTCCAAAAATTATCAAAATATAAATTATATATAATCTTATCTTTTTAATAGTTTTTTTATCTTTCATAATATATACTTCCTTGTACTAAAATATTATATTTTTATTAAATTTATCTTTTGGGAAATAGGCAGCATTCTAATTTGAATTACAACGTAAGAGCGGATGTTTAATAATAAAGCTCACACCTTTTTCTCTATTTACTGCCTCAATAGTTCCATTATAAAAATCTATTATTTTTTTCGAGATAGCCAGGCCCAGTCCAAAATTACCTGTCTTATCTTTATACATATGATTGAATATCAATTTTATACTGTCCTCATCAATATGTTTTCCATCATCATATATTTCTACTACAGCAAAATCACCCTCTTTTTTCAACTTGATTTTTATAATGCTTTCGGCATACCTCAACGCATTGTCCAATATATTTTCTAGACACACCTTTATTTTTTCCTCATTTGCAAAGATAATGCTGCTGCTTGTCTCTAATTCCCATTTAATATCATCACTGACTACTTTAAACTTATCCACCATATCACTGACAACATCCCTCAAATCCATGCTTTTATTCTTTTCACTCTCAAGGTTATTCTCCAATGTATATTCCAACGTGTTGAGATAGAGTATCTGTTTTACCTTTTTCTCAAGTCCAATTGACTCATCCTTTATTATTTCTGCTGTTCTTTCAGGAGAATCTATATAAACACCATCTATAATTGCCTGGGCATGGCTCATAATAACCATGACTGTTGTTTTTAAACTGTGGGATATACTTTGGAGAAATATCTTCTCGTTTTCATCGGCATATTTTAGTTTCTTCTGCATGATATTCATTGACCTGGCAAGTTTGCCAATTTCATCATCACTGCTAATTTTAATAGGTTCAACCCAATTCTTGTCTGCTATTTCTTTTGTATAGTTTTCTAATTTTTTAAGGGGTTTTGATATATATACTGCAACAAATTTTGAAGTAAAAAAAGCTATGACAATAAATATAAATCCTATAACAATAGCATAGTATAAAAATCTATTATCTGTAAAATACGGCATATACGTTACTAAACATAATTTTTCCTTATGGCTGTTTTTTATTGGACTCATAATAATCAAATACTTTTTATTATTATGGTACGATTTAAATTCCTTTTCAATCTTTAAATGCTTCGTATAACTTACCATCCACTGTACATCTTTATTATTTTCAGGCCTTTCATTATCTCGAGGTTCTACAGTTTTTCTTTGATTTCCATTTTCTTTATATGTAGGAATAGCTTTATTCTTTCCGTTTTTAACTTCTTGACGCAAAGGTGGCATATTATTAGGAAGATTATTCAAATAGGTTATTTCATTTCTGTTATTTATATTAACTACAAAACTTTTAACCATTTTAAGATTTCTTAGTTTATCAAATCTAACGGGCTCCTTAAAATTATTACTTTTGAGTAACATTTCATGAACTACTTTCATATCTTTCATATGAATATTCTCATCAAATGTTTTAAAGTTAAATAGGTATAAAAGTGAAATGCACAATATTATGATAATACTGGTAGTTGTGAAAGTTATCCATATCCTCATCATCAATGATTTTATCTTAAATATCTTCATACATTATCAACTAGCTTATATCCATATCCATATACTGTTTCTATAGTTAATTCGCTAACTTTTTTTCTGAGCCTTCTTATAGTATCATCCACTACCCTATCAGATCCAAAATAATCAATACCCCATACACTTGTTAAAATTTGCTCTCTGGATATTAGATTATTCTTATTTTCAGCAAGGTAATTTAACAATTCAAATTCTCTATTTGTAAGCTGAATATCTTGATTTTCAAATGAAACAGTTCTTTGATTTTTATTGATAAAGTAGCTCCCCACTTTTAAAATTATATCTTTTGGACTGTTATCTTTACTGATTACCACCCTATTTAGAAGCCTATTAGTTCTTATAACCAATTCTCTTGGTAAAAACGGTTTAGACAAATAATCATCACTTCCCAGCTCTAAGCCCACAACCCTGTCAAATTCTTCATTCCTTGCTGACATAAATATGACAGGAGTATTTTTATTGTTTGCCTTTATGCACTTAATAAGCTCATAACCACTTATATCTGGAAGCATTATATCCAATATCCAAAGATCCGGTGTATCAGGTACTTTTTCCTTTGCACAACTACCATTTGAAAAAGTAGTTACATCATATCCTTCATTTTTAAGATACTTTTGTAATAAAATTCTTAAGCTATTTTCATCCTCAACTAAATATATTCTTTTAGCCAATTTTATCACCTCAATCCAAACTAAAGTATTTTTGATAATGATGATAAATAGAAATTTATTATCAAATTTTTATTTACTTGATATTTTAATATCAAGTGGAAATCACAATTTTAATTAATCTATAAAAAGTTAGAGAAAAGCTATACTCTCTCCTCTCACTTTTTATAAACTAATTACTGATATAGATAAATCTATAAATAAAATACTTTCTATTTATAGATTTATCTGAAATTTTAATTATATACTAACTACTTGTCCTCTATTTTTCTGTAAATATTATTTTGTATCTATATCAACTTATTTGACATGCGCTTGCTTTGCAGGAGTTGATTTCACATTAGCAGCTGAACCGTTAAAGATCCCTATCACTTTTGATTCCTGTGAACTGTTTATAATATGAGCTGCTACCAACCTGTCTAATCCAGTTTTAAAATCTCCCTGAGATTTAAACACATTCAATATTTTCGACTCCTGGTAATTATTTATAATTCTTGCTTTTACCAGTTTATCAAGTTGAGCTTTAAAATTTCCATAAGAGTATTTGGTTTTATAAACTATTCCTGATTTTGTATTAGCAGGCTTAGCCTGAACCGTCGTGGTAACTCCTGTACTTACCAATGGTGCTAAAACCATTATAGCTGAAATTAACCTATACTTCATTTTTAACATTTTCCTTACCTCCTAAATTTAATATTTATTTGTTTTGGATTTATTTCAATAATAACTATTAAATCTATGTCTAATATGTAGAAATTGTGTGATTTTTATGTGATATAGAACCTAACATAAATTTAACACTACTTTTTTGACATCTTACAGACATAATTTTTGCTTTAATTTACTTAGAGCTAAATTTTAGGTGGAAAAGATATATGTTAGAAATAAAATACAAACTAAGATCTATATTATCAGTATCTGTGCATATAACATTTTTTACCCATTATTATATAATTAATTTATTACGCCTTCATGTTATATCAATTAACAAACTATTTTTGTTGTAAACAATTACCACCAAATTATGAATAAAATTTAAACTAAATATAAGTTAAAAAGTCTCACATAAACTTAACAACATCTTGACATCTTATAAAGTTAATTACCCAATATAATTTCATTTAAAATAAGTTATTGAAGGAAAAAATCTAGGAGTATTTGTACATCAAAGTTTCTCAGGTGATGCTGAAGTCAGTAATTGAATTTTTATTATAATTGTTTACTCTTCATAAATTTAAGTTTAAAATAAAAACAGTCTGAGTTCTCTTTTATAATCATATATAATTATAAAAGAGAACATTTTTTTGTAATTCTGAACCACGTTCCTAATTCTAATATTTGAAAATAACATAATTACTTGACATTCTTTAAATATAATAAAGTTCAAGTAATATTTTTAATTGGAGGATAAATACAATGACAAAAAAGAGCTATGGAGTCAACAATATTAATAATGGTCTAATGAATAATTTAGAGCTTAGCTCAAAATTAAAATTGATAAAATATGAAAACAGATAAATATACTGTAAGTAAAATTTGCTGTGGAGAAAAAGTAAGCTTTCAGGATACGTGGACATCATGGGAAAATAATGAAAAATTTCCAGTAGCTTTTTTGGGAGACAGTACTGTGGATGGAAATGAGACTACATCCTGGGTGAAAAATGAGATAGGACAGGATCATCAGCCTCCACATGCCTTTACAACTTATTTACAAAATCTTGTAAGGGTATATACAGGTTCAAATACAGCTAGAATTTATAATGCAGGGTTCTCCGGACAAACTGCTAGCTGGGCATATTCAAATATAAATAGTATATTTGCAGGAAATTACTCGGATGTAAAGATGATAGGTATAGGATTTGGAATAAATGACAGACTCGGGGTGACTTCCACTAAAGATTATGAGAGTGATTTTAAAAGAAGCATTGAAAATATAATATTGTGGTGTTTTAAAAATAATATACAGCCTTTTTTATTGACTACACAGGCTACAGTTGAACCGGGAAGTACTGATAGTTCCAGTTATCCCTATCGTACCAGTGAAAGCATAAACTCTGTAGCAAATACAGTTAAAAAGAATCTGGCCAAAAAGTATAATATACAATTAATGGATCTAAATTATTATACATCGAAACTGTTATCAAACAATGATACTTATAGCTTAAAGAACATCATAAGCCAAGATCATCTGCATTTTAAGGATAAAGGTCATGAATTTGAAGCTGAAACCATATTTGCTTATTTTAATCCAAGGGTAGTTGTACTTGATGGAAAAAATAAGCTTAAGATTGATTTTACTTCACAAAATATCAAAAGCAATGTTGAAAGTGATAAAGTTTCTTTTGAAAACAGTCCTATAAATCTATGGTATGGAAATAATCTTTTTAATAATTTTATATATTACTGCAAAAAAGATGACATGGATACGCTTTTACAGGATTTTTTAGTTTTCAATTTATCAAATGGACTTGAACTTTACAGTATGCAGATTCAGGTACCTAAAAATCCAGGATATACTCTTCCTTTATCTGAAGATGAAAAACCCTATGTTATTTTTAATGACAAAAAATATGTGCTAAAGGATACATTTATAGACAGCTATTTTTCAGCCATGAATGTGAACAGGCCATTTTTAGTTGATAATTTGCGATTTGGCCTCAATAAGGTAAAGCTTTATTCAGGTAAATTTAACAGAGCAGCCTCAGGTGGATTTTATATTTCACGGAATTTTAAAAACTACAGTTCAAGGATATCGATAGTCCAGGATACTAATGGAGATATATCAAAACAATTTTTGACTCCTTATAAATTTCAAAATTATTTTGAGCATAAAGCTCTATTCAAGCTTAATATTGACAGCAATATCTCCACCAGTAGAACCAAATTTTTAGTTCCTGTCGTGGATAGGGCAGATTCGGGGCTGGCACTTGAGTTTGAAAATGGTACTGTTGAATTGATTGAATACGTGAGAAAAAGCAGCTGTCTGGATGATGTCGGGAATTTGAAAAAGTTGGCATATATAAATACTCAATCAAATTCTCAGGAGTCTACAAAATCCATTAAAATATACGTTAGAATAAATGAAGCTTCAATTGAAGTATATAAGGAACTAAAATCTTCACCAATTATAACCTATAATACGCATAAGGAGATTATCGGTTCAGGTATTTTTGCCAATTTCATAAAGCTTGAATATCAATGTAATGGAGACTATTTAATACTTGATACAGATATCTTGTACAGCATATGAATAGATTTGATTCTCATACAAATCCATACCCATTCTCCTTTTAAACAAAGGTTAAACTCTTTATTAGTTGGTCTTATGGATAAAAGTTACTTTATTATATACTACTCCATTGGTTAATTTTTTATCGCTTCCAGTTCCAATAGTATTATAATAAACCGTCACCGGCTTATCAGCAGAAATATTATTTAAATCCGCAATTGTCAATTTTCCAACATAGCTGTCATTAGTAACCTTCCATTTAGAGTTCTTATCAAATGATGCTGTTATTCCCCAATTTGACGCTGCTCCATAATAGTTACCATTTAGCCTTGTAGTAATACCAGCATTATTTGTATACTTTGCAGATCCATCCCATAGCCCCAGACTACCATCGGCAAAATTTCCTTCAAAATTGGAATTTTTAAAATTTACTTTCAAAGAAGACTTTCTATTACCTGCCATTCCCTCAACAGCTCTGCTGACATTACCTTCATTCCATATTATACCGTTAATTGTTCCACTGCTATCAACAAAATTAACTGTTGGTGAAGAACCTGCTTCAGAGGCAATAAGATAATTATAATCATTCTTGTTTCTGTTTATATATTTATTATTTGTAAGATTCAAGGTCGTACTTGATGCCTCAAAATCCAACACAGAATTTATGTTCCCACCAAAACTGCTGCCAGCCGTCAGATACGGCACATAATAAAAGTCAGTAGAACCAGTATATGATCCAGCAGAATAGTTGTAGTAAGTATTGTCTAAAACACTGTTGCGCAGAAGTGTACTATCTGTATACATTTTATTAGCAATATTACTGAGTTTATTAAGTAATGTTTTTTTAGCAGCTCCTGTAATATTATAGTTTTTACATAATTTACCTATAGTCATTGCAGGGTCGCTCATCATATATTGCATAAGTACATAGCTTCCACTTGCATTTTTCCACGTTTCCGCAGCTGCCTTTGCTTTATTTCCTGTAATATAGCCGTTATAATTTCTAAATGCCGTAATAGTTGAATTAGAAATATCTGAAGTACCTGTTCCTCCGCCTCTATTTTTAATTCCCATAACACCTTTTATCTGACTGTCTGTTATATGATAAGTCCCTCCACTCGCAATAACAGCACCAGCATCAGCATATGAAGTAAGAGATGATTTATCAGCAGAAATTACACCGCTGCCAATAACATATGCACCTGCAGAACGATTCCCATAAACTTTGGCTGTATAATTATTAACTTCAACAACACCATTGCCGAAATCATTTGCCAGCGAAGAAGCCTGCCCTACTGAATATGAACCTTTTTTCCCAGTTGAAGCAGTAACATTTTCAAGATGTGCATAGCCGCCATACACACAATCGGCTACATGATTGTTCCATCCTTCGAGATTAAAATCTGTATTATAAACATATACTTTAGATGTAGAAGATTTTGCTGCACTACTTCCTGTATTTTTTCCGCCACAAGCCGCAATAACACCATTAGCACCATCACCTGTTGCCAAGAGTGTGCTGTGATGTGTGCTATTGCCTTTTTCTCCAAGTATTACAGTACCACCCTGTGTAGCATAAAGTAATGCATTCATCCCCCATTGCATAACAACTTCAGTATTATAATTTGTGAGGCCCGTCTCATATGACATTTTTGCCCAGTTCCCTGTGGAAGTACTTTTTGCATTAATCCTTTTTGCCTTTATAGCTCCATAATTAGTAGCCCAAAGAATGCTGCGTTCTTGGTTGGCACCCCCCAAAACACGATCTCCTTTATAAGTTTGATCCTGACCATTTTTGTCAGTATATACAAACGAAGTATCTGCAGATTTAAGTTTAAGTGGATTATCATATTCCAAATTTTTTCCATCTGCTGTAATTACAGAATTTGCAAAAGAATAATAGGCCGGATCCATTTCCTTCCTTGCACTTAACCCGTTAAGGTATTTATCATCATCTAAAATTGATGCAGTATCTTCATCTGCGCTGAGATCAAAGGGTGAATAATAAATAACATCTACATCTCCATCATTGTCAGTGTCTTTATATGCAACATATTTATAAGAAAGATTGTCATAATTATTTGCATCAACCAATTTACCATGAGTTGCAGTTCCATTAACATATTTACAGATTATAGTGCCAGTCTTTACATCATATGCCATGACATTTGGATCAAGATTAACTCTGTTACCATTTATATAATAGCCTTCTTTAAAATTAAATCTGCCCTTAATAGCTCCATAGCTTGAATCTGATGCTATTTTTTTATTGAGTTTATCTGCTTCAGATTGAGTAAGTGCTCTGAATGTCTTATTCAGTTCTCCTGCCTTAACCTTACCTTTAAGACTATCTGCTATAGTGACAGCAAGACTATAGTCAACAATTCCAGTAAGAGTTCCTGAAATAGTATATATGTATGTGTTTGTTTTACTGTTAAATGTACTTGAATTAACTTTGCACCCAGTTCCTCTTAGTACAACATCAATATTTGTCTTTGAAATAGGATAAGTTTTTACATTAAGATAAGTTCCATAATTAGCACATAGTGTTTTATCCGCTGCCGTATATGGATCATTATTGTTTAAATCTTTAATATCTACTGTTGTTTCAGTATAACCTGTTTTGGATACCTTATTTTTACTGCCAAGTGCATTCACAAGTTTATTTGTATTTTCAATATTATATTTTGAATTTAAATATACTACAACATTGGGATTACTTTCAAAAGCATCTGTACTTAGAGCTACATTGGCATTTGCAATACTTATAACAGCTACACTGTTGCAATCATAGAATGCCCATGAATCAATTTTCGTAATTCCGTCCGGTACATAAAGTGAACGTATTTCAGAATGACGCGCAAAAGCCTGTGATCCTATCTCATTTACAATAGCTCCGTCAAGAATTCCAGGAACTACAACTGTAGTATCACTAGTTCCACTATACTGAGTTATCTTTGCTGTTTTAGTTGCTTTTGATGGTGATACTGAATTGTCTGTAGTTGTCGTAACTGTAAATTTCCAATTTCCATACTTTTCATTTTTTGTAGTTGTAGTCACATTTGATTTAAATTGGCCATTCGACTTATTGCCAGCCGCAAAAGCCAAAGAAATCATATTGAAATTGGAAAGTGAATAAATTAATAAAAAAGATAAAATTAAATATCTCCGTATTTTCCATATTCTCATATAGCATCCTCCTGTAAATATAATAATCAAATTAAATATACTAAGATTGTATCAAAACATTATGTGATTAATGTCTTATCGGCGTAATTGCAAGCTTTATATTACCCTTGTAAGTACCAGTTTCAATATTTTTTTCAATTCCATTAACCTTCATTGTAACCTTATATCCACCAGGAGCAGTAATTTTAGAATTATTATCAATAGTTAGACTTGTCAAATATGAATCACCGGCAACAATCCAATTTGAGCCATTAATCAAGGATAAAATCACCCCATTGTTAACAGCACTACTGACTTTATTTGTGACTTCTCCCAGCTGTTTATAGTCTACAGATGTAATCGTATCTTTTTTATGCCTAGCAGTAGAAGACGAAATTACACCATTTATTTTAGCGTTGTCAAATTTTAAAGAAAGATTTTTATCTAAGTTTACCATCTTACCCATCATATCTTTCCCCATACCACCACGGGTAGAATTATAAAAGTTGCCCTTTAAACTTATATTAGAAAATTCAGCAACAGTATCTGTATCCTTTACGGCCGTGGAAGTATCATGATTTTTATCCAATACAGCAGCACCACTTGGCTCATGATACACACCTGTAGTGTACATCACCCCATCATTACCCTGAACTGTACCTGGATCGTCACTGTCCATCAATTGTAAAATAACTCCTGTTTTAGATCGTATATGAGCGCCTTTAGAACCATCTACACTAATATTTGCAGCAGCACTTTTAACTAAAAAAGTAGTTTCCCCAGTTTCAAAAACTGTACCATCTGCAATATCTACAGATCCATTGCCATGCCACATAATACCAAAACGGCCAGATTTGACAGTAGTTTGTTTCTTTTGCAGAGATTTTAACTCCCTTGAAGTAAGACCAAGATTCAAGTTACTATTAAGTATGACTAATTTAGTAGGTGTACTAGCACCAAAAATACCACTGCCATTAGTAATAATCAAACCGTAGTCAGCAACCTTGAATTTACAGCCATAGAAGCTGTCTACAGCTGAACCTGTTGCATAAGCCCCATATCCACTATTACCAGTATTAACAATTCCACTATTTATAGCAGTAAGTTTTGTATTCCTGCAGTCATCAACGGAAAGAACACCCCATCCCTCGGAGGATAGTGAAGAATTAATGTATGTGGCAGTAGTATTATTTCCTATTGCATTAGTTGCTCTGCAGTTGCCTGAAAGGCCAAGCATCCAGGGTACTGATTTCATATAGCCTGGTTTTGCATTTGGCTTATAGTCTGATGGAAGAATACCATTTTTAACATCAACATTGGTATTTTTAACAATCAGATTACTGCCTCCACCAGCAACAATGGCAGGGCGGATTGCACCATGAGTTTGAATATTTGTATTATCTACTATAAGCCTTGTGTTCACGCCAGTTGACATAATACCTGCACCGTAACCAGCAAAATCATTGCCTCCATTACCTGTCAATCTAATTTTAGCGGCATTGACGTTGTAAATGCCACCAGAAACATAAATACCATTGAATTTTTCTTCTTCTGATGTAATATGTATATTATTTGCAGAAACATTTGACACATTTCCACCAATTATTTCGGCTAAAACAGACTTGTCAGCTGCAACTCCAGAAGAATCTACATATAATGCCTGTTTAAAATAATGTGTAAGAGCAGAAGAATACTTGACCACATTTTGCTTAGTTATGGAAAGTACAATGTTGCCACTATACATACCTTCTTTAATTGTTTTTCCAGTACCATTAACTGACAGTGTCACATCATAACCTTCTGGTGCGGTAATGGTGGCCTTTTTGCCAATGATCAACCTTCGTAACTTTGTAGTTGTATTGACAACCCAAGTAGAACCAGCTTCAACTGTTTTAGAATTCTGTGCAGATAACACAGCATTTGCTGCAGCTGATGCTTTAAATGGCATTGTTTTAGCAGAAGCCAGGTAAACTATACTACTCATTACAGCAGCAATGACTGTACAAGTAATAAGAATTTTTGTCCTTTTCATTATTTTTCCTCCCTCTGTAATCTTTAAATTTCTTTAACACACTCACTTATTCTTAGATTTTCATAATTAACAGAGCAAATCTTCTTATAACCTGTAATTTAATACAATATATCCATTTTTAGTTATTTTATTTATATTTTAAGGAAAAATAAGAACATGTGAGATAATTATAAAAAAGTACACGTCAAATATTTAGCATGTATTTTTCAATTGGCGTGTACTTTATTAAATTAACTTAAACTTTTATATGCTTGTCTTATTTATGCGCCACTGGTGCTGGAGTTGCAACATTAGGTGCTCCACCTTTATTAAATCCTCCAGCATTGTTCTTTGGAATATCTTTATGACCCGAATTATCTTTCTGTGCTGGAGCTGGTGTCGGTGCAACATAATCATATGCATAATCATATGCATCATAGTATGCAACGAATATCTTCGATTCCTGATCGCTATTTATTATTCCTGCTGTTACTAAATTATCCAGTGCATCCTTAAAAATCGATTTGTTAGTATTGAATATGTTCAACACCTTTGATTCCTGGTAAGAATTTATCACCCCAGATGCTACAAGCTTATCCATTGAAGCTTTAAAGCTTCCATAAGAGTACTTGTAAACTATTGGTTTTGGCTCAGGTCCATAATTCCTTGGAGCAGCACTTACTGTTGTAGCAACTCCTGTGCTTAATATTGGAGCTATAACCATAGCTGCTGATATTAATTTGTACTTCATTTTTAACATTTATCTTTTCCTCCTTAAATTTGATTACAAATACATTATAATAAGGAATTATGTTAATAAAATGTCATCATAATGTTAAATTAATGTGATTCTCATCTAAACAAATATTTTAATAATCTACTTATAAAAATTTTATGCCCTTCATTCTTACGATTTTATATGTAAGCAATAAATTATCTGGTATACAAAAATAAAGACCATTCATTTTTAGAGTGGTCTTATTTTTGCTGTTTGTTATTTTTAAAGGAACACTTAACCCATGAATCCCAGAGCAAGCATTCTTTTAAGAATTCAAAATAGCTGTATGGCTCCAATCCATTGGCTTTAGCCGTTTCAATATGCTTTTTCTTACTTTTTATTACTCTGCGAGTAGTTCAACAATTTCATCAAGTACAGGCTTAATATAAGTTATCAGTGTCATAATCAAAGTGTAATACATTATATTTTTGTTGAATTTTCTATTTCTCTTTATATTAATTTCCCTCATAAATTATCCCCTGATTCATTATAAAATATTAGTATCCTCATATTTAGTAATTTTTAATTAAATAATTGCTGCACAGCTTTAGTACAATAGGAGAATTATAATTAAGAAAATTGTACATAAAATGTGAAAATTGTGTCTACATTATGTGATTCACATCTTAGAAATATCTAATTTGAAAAATTTGCCTTTTCGATCAATGAATATACAAGATTAGATTTTTGGGGAGGCTTTATTTTGGATGAAAAAAACTTGGCAGGTTTATAAGAAAAACTTATTATATCAAATGCGTTCCCGCTAACTAATTCTTTAATTATTCTTCACTCACTTGAATACATTGTGTACATAGACCGTAATAGATAATATTTTGATTTTCAATTTTTACATGATACCTGTTTTCAATTTGTTGTTCTGTCATACTCATTTCCGGTAAATATATATCAGTAATACTGCCACATCTAGTGCATATAAAATGTCTGTGCTTATTTTTCTCCTCGTGATCAGTTAGTTGATACTTACAACAGTTTCCCTGTACCATTATTTTGTATAAAATACCAATGCTTTCTAACTGATTTACAGTTCTATAAACCGTTGGAATACCTATTTGTGAAAATATATTTTTGGCTTGATGCCATATTTCTTCAACTGTTAAATGTCGTTTTCTATTTGTAAAGAGAACATCCAGAATAGCCCTACGTTGAGGAGTCATTATAATACCATTATCTATAATAATTTTCTCAAAGTATTCGAGATGCTTTATTTTTTCCATATACGAATCCCCCTCCATAGCCTAAATCACCTAGCTTTAGCTCAATATCATTATTTTTTATACTTGTTAAAAATATTCATGCCGTTTATTACGATGATGTCCACAGCTATGCTGTCGTTTATAACCTCCAAAATCTGAGTCCCTCTGATTAGCTTTCGTTTTTTGTTCCAGCGAATCAATAATACGGTTAAGATATTCCTTAAAAGTATACTGCTCTTCTTGTGTCAAACAATCAAAAATTTCATTGAAATCTTCAGGCTGTTGATTCCCTTTGTTGACTACTTCAGCTCCGGACTCAGTAAGCTTGATATTTATTCTCCTGCGATCAGCCTCTGAGGCTGTACGTGTGATATAACCATTTTGTTCCAACTTAGCTAGTAACTCTCCAACAGATTGAGGGCGCATATCTAAAAGATACGTTAACTTTTTCTGAGTAATCTCAGGCTGCATTTTAAGCAAAGATAAGATCCTTCCTTGACCTCTATGAGGGTTGCCCATTGGTCCATGAACTGTACGGTAATAATGGTAGTATCTGTGCAAAAGCCACTCAATACGTGTAAATAAGCACAATAGATCTTGTTTGTCTTCATCCATCTTATTTTCCTCCTGTTAAAGTATAAAATTTTAGTAAGGTACCTTACTAAATATTATTGTACAGGTACCTTACTAAAATGTCAAGCATCTTTACAAAAAAATTTTCCCGAGCCTCTTAGCTCGGGAATTGTGTATTTATTATTATGGAAATAGCCGTACACTCAATGCAGCTTTTCCTTTATATTTTATCCTTTAGCAAACTTATCATTGCCACTCCCCTTAAAAAATTCCTGCCAGGTTTTTTCAGCATATGGTGCAAATTCTTTCGACGACTTCGTTATCTTTTCGTGAAATTCAGGGTCATGAAGCATTTTCTCCGCTCCAGCATCGTCCGGCTTAGCCCCTACTTCCTTGCATACATTTATTATGACATTGGTATTATCTATCATACTGCATGGTCTCAACATGTTTTTATTATAGGGCTGCATAGATCTTAATTTCTTAAAGAATGGATCCCTGAATGCATCTATCAAATGCCTGCCTTTTAAATTAACAGTTGAAAAATGTGAAAATATGCACGGTTCAACATCTTCTTTAGAATTAACATGGAAAAAGTATTTACCTGCAATGCATCCTCCAACATACGGGGCATCATTAAAGAAATCTATAGTAAAATACGGTTTATTAGCCCTTATTTCTCTGTTTCTCCTTCCAAGATAATCTCTCTGTTCTCCTGTAAGCATCATGTCAAAGTCTTCATCTTCCCCATTGACAGGCATGAATAAAAAGTACCAGCTCATTTTAGAGCCTTTTCTAATTAACATATCTGTAAATTCATCGCTGAGCACTGTATTTATATTAGTCCTCGTAACAGCTGAAGACACCCCGAACAGTATCCCTCTTTCATGAAGCATATCCATAGCTTTCAATACCTTTTGGTATGTTCCCTTTCCTCTACGTGCATCAGTATCCTCTTCAAAACCTTCAACTGAAAGCATAGGTATCACGTTGCCGCTTTTTTTGAGTCTATCTGCAATTTTTTCATTAAGAAAAAGTCCGCTGGTAAATGGTGTAAACATTACATCATCATATTTCTCATAAATGTCCAGAAGATAGTCATTAAAGAAAGGTTCTCCACCTAAAATAATAATATAATAAATTCCAAGATCCCTTGCTTCTCCTATAATCCTGTCAACCTCCTCCGGTGGAATATCATCCTTTTTACTAAAACTTGAGGCATAGCATCCCTTGCAATGAAGCGGACATCTCATAGATGGGCTTAAAAGCATAACAAATGGTATTTTAGTATCCTCTTCATCCATATATTTCTGCCTTCTCGGTCCAGCAAACCAGTTCGCATTTGCAAAAAAACATGAGAAAAATTTTTTCAAGCATTTGGTATCCGTATTTTTTAAGATATCCTGAATATATTCATGCTTGTATTTGTCATTGTTATAATAACTCTGAACAAATTCAATTTGAGCCAATGCAGATTCATCTTTAGTTAGCATTTTAATAGCCTCAAATATTTTATCTATATTTTTTTCCGGGTTTTTATCAAGATAACCAACAATCTTATTTACAATGGTTTGTTTAGTAGCCTTTTCTAAATTATCTATTATCTTCATACAAATTCCTCCTTATAAAATATTTATTCATGAAAATATAGCATCTAATATAAAGAATAATATTTTCAACTAACTTTATCTAAAATAGTTCATGAATTATTATCATATTTCAAAAACCCATGCTGAAATATTTTTATAGCATTCCTAATAATAGCTTTATCATCATATTTTCTATCCTTCAAAGGCAACATTTCTTGTAAAAAAACTAATGACCAAATAGCCCCAATAAAAAGTCTAATTGATAGCACAGGATCTATATCGCTAGAAGCATAAGGCTTTAATATTTTACTTAAACTTTCTGTAACTTTTTCAACCACCTGGCGGAAAAAGAATTCTCCTATTTCTGGAAAATTAGGAGTTTCTGCAATAATAATACGCATTAGTTTTAATTTTCGCGGATTCTTAAATATAGAAAGAAATGTCATTCCGATTTCTGTTAAACTCTCTTCTATATTTATAGGTTCATTAATCTTAGACAGATTAAAAATGGTCTGCATTTGTGAAGATTCCCTAATTGTAGAAAGAAATAGTTCATCTTTATTATTAAAGTATTGATAAATAAAGGCTTTTGACATACCCATTTTATTGGCTATATCCTCCATGTTTGTTCTAGTATATCCTTTTGTTCCAAAAACATCAAGTGCAACATTCATTATTTCTTTCCGCTTATTGTCCTGAGAATAAGATACATCCTTTAAATCCATTCTTCCTATATCATTGAGGATTTCTTCTTTATTTTTGTAATAGCGATAGATAGTGCCTACAGATATTTTTGCACTTTTTGAAATCTCCTTAATTGTAGTATCTCTGAATCCTTTCTGTAAGATCAATTTCTCTGCGGCCTTTTTTATTATTTTCTTAATGCTATGATTCATTTGTTTATATCCTCTCTAAATTTTATGAATGTCAAATGACTGTATATTCACTATTTATTCTTATTACATCATTGTTACAAAGCAATATAATTAGTCTCCATTCATAAATTTAAAATATCATCTCCTTTTTGCGTCTGAAAAAGAAGTATCTAAATACATCATTATTAGGTAATTTTATAGTTATATAAAGATTTAATCCTACTCCACTTTCATCGGTATTGCCTCAATTTTTACCTTGCCAGTCATGACATAGGTTTTAGTGATCATGTAGAATAATGAATATTATTCTACTAGTCGTTCATTATTCATTGTAATTCTAACACTTTTACTTTATTAAATCAATATATTTGACGACATAAATTATAATTATTTTAATTCACAATTTTACTCAGAAGTGGTCTCCTGATTGTAATTAACCAGGCTACTCCACACAAGACGCCAATCAAAATATTGATTCTGCCAGCACTCCGCACGGGATTCCGTCGGTTAAGTGAAACAAGAATCATCCCGATACTTCCCATTACAGTTGTAATCGAGCTAATTAACGATGATGCTGAACCAGTATCATTCTTTTGCTGTCCCAACATTCCTATAGCATTAAATGCAAAAAAATAACTATATTCCTGGCTGCTTAATCCAAAGCCATCCTGATAAATATATGAAGATGAAGAAATAAAAGCCATAGAAGCATTGAACCAGCAACCACAACAACACCTAAAATAGCCTGTGCAAAAAAGATACCCCGCCATGAAGTAAATTTCAACAGAAGTGCACCAACAACCGGTGCCACAGCTAGAGATATTACCACCATCGACTGAACAATAGCCAAAATAGATTCCTGTTTTCTCCCTTGATACACACATAGGATACTTGCAATCATATAGCCAGTTAGGCCTATAATTAAAATGGGTTTACGTTCATACTTATCGCTCAGTGGGCCCCATATCAATGTTGCAAAACTGTAAAATACGAAAAACAGAATCAGGGTTAAGTTCGTTTTAAACTCAGACACATAAAAAAAACTTGTCATGCTCGGTAAAGCTGGCAAATAAAGATCAGTGGATAACGGTACGAACGCACTTAAAAGCGCAAGAAATAAAATTAACCCTTTATTACCAAGATATCTTTGCGTTCTTTCCAAAGCATTTTACCCCCTAAGTTATTTTAATTTTGTTTTATTATAATTTAAAATCTCTTGTACACTGATCATTCAAGGTATTCATTTTAAATATCCCCCTTTTCCAACTATTTACTTACTCCATGCAATTTGATATAATCCCCACGAAAATAAGTTATTCCAAGTCCAATGGGTTTATCTTCAATATCGTATAATTTTTGCTCTACTACAAGCAAGGCAATTTTATTCTGTATGTGAAGCAATTTTTTCATCTTTTCTTCCGGAATTTTGGCATATATGATAAGTTCCTTGTTCAAATCATAGAGAGAAGTCCTATCGGATATCATTTCCGGGAAAGTTGCATTTTTGATTTCATTCTCCACAATTGGAACTCCTCTTTTATACAAAAGATATTTTATATCATAGGCCATAGGTTCTCCTTCAGTATAAAATAGTCTCCGGATCATGACAACCTTCTTACTCTCGCTGATCTGGAGACTGCCGGCTAATTTTTCATCAGGAAGTATGATGTCCACAGACAAAAGTTTTGTTCTATCCACATTGTTAATTAAATTGCTCATTTCGTCATAGGCAAAAATATATTTATTGTAATCCGGCTTTTTTACAAAATAGCCCTTCCCTGGAACGGAATATATATAGCCCTCATTCGATAAAATAGAAAGTCCCTTCCTCACTGTCATTCTGCTGGTGTCATATTCACTGCACAAAGACGTTTCAGAAGGCAGCACATCACCTGGTTTCAACTTGCCACTGCTAATTTCACTTCGTATATCCTCGACAATCTTAATATATATTGGATTCTTCATTACTTGTTACTCCTCATCTGTTTTTCCTTCATCCATTTCAAACATATTTTAGTCCCCAAAGAAGCTTTCCTGGAAAAACCATCCGCTCCAATATACTTACTTATATCCGCATTCATATGATTGGCACTTGCAATAACCTTAACTTTATCCCTTATCCCAGCTTTTAAAAAAGCCTTTACCACATCCCGCATTGTTTCTATTGTATTTGTAAGTGCCGCAATCATAGATACAATATCCGGTTTGTTTTCCTTAACTGCTTTCACAAATTCTTCTTTTGGAACATCTACACCTAAATCGATTACCTCAAATCCATTAGCTTCCAGCATACCTTTAAAAATATCCTTTCCAATATCATGAATATCACCTTTTACCGTCCCTAAAACTACTTTTCCCAATCCCTTATCCTTATTTTGAAGAAAATACTTCTTCATCTTATCCAGTTCTAAGATCTTTCTGAAAATAAGTCCTGAAAGTATTAAATCCGCTATATAGTAATCTTTATTTTCGTATAATTTCCCAACTCTCTCCATGCCCATATTTACAGTTTCCACCAAGGTTATAGGATCCATTCCCTTATTCAAGGCTTTATTGGTCAAATTTACTGCTTTTTCCTCATCCAGCTGCTCTATATATTTTACAATCAGTTTTTTTAATTCCCCGAGATTATCCATTTTACCCTCCATCAACACTTAATATCTCGTCTATATTCAATGATTCTCTTGTTAAAATACTAATGCATCCGTCTATTTCATTTATAATACTATCTATTACCCATAAGAGATCTCCCTTTAGTATATTTTTTTACTCAATTAATATATTACCAAAAGGAAATCTCTTTTTCTATTTTTTGTTCTAAATTATACTACAGTAATTTTACACTAAGAAAAGTATCTAAAAATTGATACATTTCTTATACCAACAAATAAACGAGATACTGAAATATTGCCTCTTCAAATTTCTGAAGTTTGTCTTTCCCAAATTCAGAAACCTCCGGATAGTTTTCCTTATACTGCTCCCAGGTACTGTAATATTTGCTTTCAATCTTTCTTGAAGGCAGTGCACTGTAATCATTCTTGTTAAATTGCATTCCAGCCGTTTCCCCTGCATTCTGATAATTTGCATTATCACGAATATATTCCGTCACTGCACAAAAGTTCTCCATATTTATGTCACTTAGCGATAACGGTTGTTTATCCATTCCAAACATGTATTTTCCTCCTGGAGCAAGCACATCTATTATCTCCTTAGCCTTATCTATACATTTCTGCTTAGTATGAGTCAATAGCATAGTCATCGGATATAGCCCTGTTATTATATGCTTTTTGCCCAATTTATCCTTGATTTTTCTAATGTCACCGTATTCAAACATCATCACTGTATCTGTAGGCAATTCATAGAGATAATCAAGGTATCTAGTCCAATCATCTTCACAGAATATAGAACAATGAATTCCCATGGACGCATATTCATCAAGAAGTTTCTTGAAACTCGGCCACCACAACTTTGCAAAGTCTTTTTCTCGCATAAATGTAGGCATATGAAGAGGCATCCCAATTGATTTATAATTCGATGCTTTTGAAGGCATGCCCTTTTTCAGTACTATTGGATAAAGCGCTTCACAAGCTTCTGCTACTTTTTCCGGCCTTCTTCGTATATCCACGCTTATGCCTTTAAAACTTCTCAACTGATCCGCCAGAAAATCAAAGGGGGCTTCAGTAAAACCTCCTTCTCCAAAAGGCATACCTGGATAATACCCATATTTTTCAATCATCTTATTGAGAATTGCTCCTAATTCACCAAAATCATTATTATACAATACAAAGCTCTTGGCAAAATTTATTGCTGTACTCATGGGATTCCCGCCAAGCGCTTTATATTGCCTTGGTATAACCCTTTCAATTATACAATCATAGGGTTTTTCTATGAGATAATCATAATCATCAGGTAGCATGCCTACAACTTCAGGATGCTGTATAAATCCATTGGAACCCATCACAAAAGACTGTGATTCAAGTACTTGATAAAAAGACGGATACCTCATACTTCCACCGCAGGGACATACATCGGAATACAGTGTCTGACAGAGCTTATCTATTGCCCCCTCGGTTACAGGTGAGTTCCACTGTGCCTCCATCAAACCTATTCCTCCAAATTGCGCCGTCGGCTCAAATGGAATGGAAATATTCAAGGGCACTCTCTCAGGTATCTTATTGTCATATACATCGTGAAACAACTTAATTCTCTCTTCTTGCAATCTTTTAACATCTGTCATATATTACTCACCCATCCTTTACAATTTTATTCCTAATTTATATTTTTTTATACACTAACATACTTTTTTTTCTTAGACTGGCTTATAACAAAAATTCCATATATCACTGCAAAGGCTATAAAGCATACTGCTCCAAAAGCAAAAGGAAAGTTGTCGGCTGTTATATGAAACAAAGACTCCACAAATGAAAAGAAAAATGCCGATAAAAAACCACCTAAATTCATAAACGCCATTACTAATCCCATAACCATTGCTCTCCCAGCAGGCCGAACTGCAAGACCTGCATAATACATAACCCCAGGAGCTATCAATCCAGCACCAACTCCAAATACAGTTGTACCTATATTAAAAAACATTAAGCCTCCGCCTATTCCTATTATTATAAATACGTATCCTATTGCACAAAAAACTAATGACAAAGTAATTACATACCTGCTGATGGTCTGAACTACTTTTCCAAAAATTGCACCTCCAATCATGCTTCCAACCGTCCACATTGTAAGCGTAACCCCAGCAGTTGCTGCAGTTCCATAGTTATTTTCAAGTATCAGCCCAGATATTCCCGTTAACATTGGATAGGTTAGAAGTATGAATATAAGATAAAATACAGCCCACATATAAACTACGATATTCATTTTTACTTTTTCTGGAGCATTACCCGATTCTTTTCCCTGTGATATTGAAGGTTCTGGTAACATCAATACAACTATAATTAAAACCGCAACTCCTATGAGATAAATGAGAAATGTATCTCTCCAATTAATGGCACAAAGCAGCCCACCTACTATTTGAAATACTATTCCACCTACACTAGCAATAAGATTTGAAATTCCCATCAGATTTTCTCTCTCATGACCACTAAAAAGATTCATAACAAGAGCTCCGCTCAAAGGTGTAATAAATCCCAGTCCAACTCCCAATAAAGCTCTCATAAACAGAATAACTGTAAAATCACTTAGAAAATATGGCACTGTACCACCTATTACAAAAAAAATTACACCTATAACCGCAAGTGTCCTATATTTTACTTTATCTCCAGCTAATTTGCCAGTCAAAATTGAAAATGGAACTAAAACTAATGGCGGAAGTGTAGCAATTAACATAATCAATGTAGAAGTTATATCAGGAAAAGCACGTCCAATACTTGCAAGTGCTGGAGAAGTTGCCCCAACACCCATCATCAAGAATGCTACAGCCATTATGGAAATTATAGCCTTTGTCTTGTTAATACTAGCGCTCATTTATATTCACTACCTTTCATATGTGTTATATCATTCCACCCATTCTTGACAAATTTTTACACCTTCTGCAGCATTTGTGGTGAAGGCATCAGCTCTAACATGTTCGCAAGCTTCTTTTCAAAAACTTTGTCTTCATCCAAATCCCCTACTGCTTGTGTTAACAATTTATAATCCATAATCTAATCCCCCTATATTTTAAAGTTCAAAGTACAAAGACCACTCAATAAAAATTTTTGAATAATGTCAAAAATTCACTAAATTTAATATATTCTGAACTTTAATGCTAACATATTTCCTCAATGAGTTTTTTCTTACGCAACAATTTTTTATAGCTTAAATCATCTTCTGTATCGATCTCTTCCTCTCATCAACTATAATCACACTAAAGCCCATTCCTTACAGACATTTATCGTTTTCTGTGGACTATATGCCCATTCATCAGCACCTATTAATTTACAAGCATCTTCACTAACAGGGTTTCCACCTATTATTATCTTGATCTTATCGCGCATATCAGCTACTTTAAATGCTTCCACTGTATTCTTCATGGAGTCAAGAGCAAGAGTAAGAACTCCCGACAGTGCAATGATATTAATGTTTTGCTTTTTTGCCGTCTGCACTATCTTTTCAGGTGGAACATCTACGCCCAGATCCAGCACTTCAAAACCTGCTGCTTCTAACATAGCCTTTACAATGTTTTTTCCAATATCGTGAATGTCGCCCTTTACGGTGCAAAAAATCATACGCCCTGCCGATTTCCCGGCACTTTTAACAGCTAGTGCAGGCTTAATAATATCCATGGCTTCTGTCATTATTTCGCCAGCAAAAATAAGATCTCCAACAAAATAATCTCCCTTCTCGAAACGATCCCCTATAATTTCCATACCTTCCTGACAAGCTTTCAATGCTTCGCCAGCATCCTTACCGCCGTCTTTCATAAACTCGTTCATCATCTTCATGACAGATTCTTCTTCCAGATCAGCTATAGCATTTTTGAGTTCTTCAAAATTCATAATAATTTCCCTCTTTCCTTTTAATACATTTATTTTTATTTTACCTATTTAATTTTTAACTTCACAATCATTTAAAATGTGATTTATTAAAATACTCCCTTTCTATGGGCCCTATTATATTTGCGTCCGCCTTTATCAACTTCGCAAAGTGCTTCTGCCGCATATATAGCAGCTGCCATATCTTGATCACATGGATTCAGTATTGCAGAATTGAGTCCAGCATGTACAGCTAATGACATACAACTTACATTTATATATTTCCTTCTCGGCATCTGAAAACTGATATTTGAAATTGCACCTGTTACTTTTACTTCTGTAGCATATTCATGAATTTTGATAATACACTTTTCAAAATCGGTCATGGAATCCGGGACTGCAGCAAGAGCCATTACACATGGATCTATGTGTAGATTTGAAAGTTTTACACCATATTTATGTGCTTTATTAATAATGCTTTTTGCAATGTCAATTTTTTTATCTGAATTCATAGGAATACCATCTTTGTCACATGTCAGGCCTATAACTTGCCAATCAGTTCCAGCAATTAATGGAAATATGATTTCACACTTCATGCCTTCTTCATTTACTGAATTAATCATTCCAGGACGCTTAACATGACCTTCTTCAAAAATACGTTTAAGAAGAAGTACATTGGGACTGTCTATACAAACAGGAACATCGGTAACCTCCTGAATAAGTCCAATAAGCCATACCATAGCATCATATTCTTTATCTACTTGAGTACTTGGTGCACAATCAATAAAATCAGCACCTGCTTCTGTTTGAGCCTTTGCTATACACTTTATAAAATCACCGTTACGTTCTTCAATCGCCTTCTTAACCGAAGGAATCGCACCATTAATTTTCTCACCAATAATTATCATACTTACACCTTCCTCTCTAAAAAATAATAATTATAATCACAACAGCTGAATTTTTTCTTCTTACAACTTTTTAGCATCCGTCATATTAGCTCACCATTAATTACTAAGCGTAGTCAATGTGAAATACAAAAGCATATCTTCAACCATTTCAAAAGATTCTCTTACATCTTCAATAGTTTCTGCATCAATATCATACTTTTCTATAACATCCTCTGGAGTTAAAAAATATTCACAGTTAATTCTATTTTTTTTCTTAATATCATCCATTGCATTTGACATATTCAAATTTTACCTCCTAATATTCACCATACTTTTTTACACAGTCAATCAAGCATTTAAAATTGTCCCAGTTGATCTGTTCAGCTCTCAAAACAGATTTATCAAAATCGAAAATATAATGTCCCCCAGGCGCCATTATATCAAGCACTTCCTTTGCTTTGGAAGTAACTTCTTCTTTTGTACCATTTCTTAATAAACTAACAGGATACATTCCAGATATAATATGTTTTTTACCTACTTTTTCTTTTATAATCTTCAAATCCCCATATTCAAACATAATATGACATAAGGGCGGCAATTTATCAAAATAATCCAATAATCTCATCCAATTTTCTTCTGCAAAAATCACAATCCCAAATCCTGCGTTATAAATATCCCATATCGTCTCTTCAAAACTTGGCCACCAAAATTTTTCAAAATCTTTGGGACGCATATATGTAGCCATATGCAGTGCAAAGAATATACGATTATCTTTCCTATTTGGATTTTTCCCTCTACAAGATGCCAAAGCCCCTCGAACCATTAATGGTTTTATAGCTTTCACTGCTTGAATAACTTTATCAGGATATCTTCTAATATCAATCAGAGCTCCAGTAAAAGATCTAAAATAATCTGCCAGATAATCAAAGGGTGCCCGAGAAATTCCCGTTATCATTGGTGTTGTTGATTTATTGTATTTCAATTCCATCTCATAGTTTGCCTTACCCATTATATCCGACATCTCTCTTTCTAACAAAAACGATTTCAATAGGGCAAATGCATTATATGGCCAGGGTTTTGAAAACTCCCTAAAAGCTCTCGGTATTTGCTTATCCCATATATATTTCAAAGGATTTTCTATCAATTCATCATATTCATCGTCTTCCATTATACGTAGATTAGGGTGCTGCATAAATCCATCAGAACCCATGATATTCGTCCTACTGCCAATAGTTTTAGTTACGTATGGCATTGAAGGCCATGTCCCAATAAGAGTATCAGTATTATATTTTGCATTTATTCTATCTGTTGCATCTAAAATTTTTGAATAGCCGTATTGAGCTTGCCGTAAATTATAACCTGCAAGTTCTAAAACCGCACACGTATTTACACCACAAGCTTCTGGAACTCTCTTAGGTGTCTTGCCATTAAGAACATCTTCAAATAATCGACTTTTAAATGCACTATCCTCCATAAATATTTATCCCCCCAAAAATTCGTTATATTTTAAATATAAAATCTTTATATAATCAATATAACTAAATACTTACTATTAATATTTATACTATTAAACTTTCAACATGTTTAGAACATGTATATATAAGTTATTTATATGTTATCTCAATCGCACATGCAGTCATTGTTTTTAACACTGTCCATATAAAAGTGTGTGTATATTACAAAAAAAGTGGAATACTAAATATGAGGTGATTCAAATGGAAAGTGTATGGAATTCCGAGGTTAAATTTAAAAAGAGAGATGCTTTAAATAAAAATATAAACTGTGATATTCTTATAATAGGAGCTGGGATAGCTGGCCTTCTAACAGCATATATGCTTAATAAAAATGGAAAAGAAGTTGTTGTCATCGATGCAAAAAGCATTGCAGGTGGAGTTACGAAAAATACAACTGCAAAAATAACATCTCAACATGATTTAATTTATGATAATTTAATAAAAGAATTTGGCGAAAAAGGGGCAAAGCAATATGCCAGAGCCAATGAACTTGCAATACGAAAATATAAAGAAATAATTGATGATGAAAATATTGATTGCAATTTTGAATACAAAGATGCATATGTATATTGTTTAGACAATGCTCAAGCCCTTGAAGATGAATATGATGCAGCTAAAAAATTAGGAATCGATGCAGAATTAGTGGATGAAGTAAATCTCCCCTTTAAAGTCAAAAAAGCATTGAAATTTAAGAATCAGGCACAATTTAATCCACTTAAATTTTTAAAACCTATTTCAGAAAAGCTAACTATTTATGAAAATACAACAGCACTTGATATTACTGAGGAAAATTCTGTAATTACAGAGAATGGAACAAAAATTAAAGCAAATAAAATAGTAGTAGCAACACATTATCCATTTTTAAATACTCCAGGCTATTATTTTATGAAAATGCATCAGGAAAGATCTTATGTTATAGCTTTAGAAAATGCTCAAGATGTAAATGGAATGTATATAGGCGCTGATAAAAATTCGTATTCATTTAGAAATTATAAAAATTTGCTATTACTTGGAGGCATAGCTCAAAGAACTGGTGAAAATGAAGAAGGTGGAGCTTATAATAAATTAAGAAAAGCAGCCAAAGAGTTTTATCCAAATTCAATAGAAAAATATCATTGGTCAGCGCAGGATTGTATGACTTTAGATAATATACCTTATATAGGTCATTACTCCTCAAAAACTCCTGATATTTATGTCGAAACAGGATTTAAAAAATGGGGTATGACAAGTTCAATGGCAGCTGCAATGATAGTAAGCGATATGATTCTTGAAAATGAAAATGACTTTTCAGAAATATTTTCCCCTGAAAGATTTGATATATCAACATCTATGAAAAATGCTGCTAATGATCTTATAATAACAGCAAAGAACTTTATCGCACAGAGAATAAATATTCCTAATGAAAATTTAGAAAATATTCAAAGAGGCCATGGCGGAGTAGTAAAATATAAAGATCAGAAAGTTGGAGTTTATAAAGATAATGATGGAAATATATATACGGTATCAACCAAATGTGCTCACTTAGGATGCGAACTTCAATGGAACGCTGATGAATTAACCTGGGACTGTCCCTGCCACGGCTCACGATACGATTATAAGGGAAATTGGATACAAAGCCCTACAAATAAATCCCTTACTTCAATATAATTTATAAAAAATTTTCTACTGTATAATGATAAAGATAATAGATAGATCTTAGCAGGTCTATCTATTACTCTAAAGTCAAAAAGATATTTATAATGTATTATTTGAACCGAGTATATCGGTTATTTTTTTCTCAACCAGTTTTCTTATCAATTCTCTTCCTGCACCCAAATATTTTCTTGGATCTATTTCAGATGGTTTTTCTACTAGAACTTTTCTTATTCCTGCAGTCATTGCAAGCCTTAAATCTGTATCCATATTAATTTTGCATACAGCCATTGAAGACGCTTTTCTTAACATTTCTACTGGAATCCCCTTTGCACCAGCTATTTTTGCACCATACTTGTTACAAACTTCAATTGTATCTGGATCAACAGCTGAAGCCCCATGAAGGACTATTGGAAATCCCGGCAACTTTGATTGAATTTTCTCTAATATATCAAATTTTAGTTGTGGCTTAAAATTCACCGGGAACTTAAAAGCTCCATGTGATGTTCCTATAGCTATGGCCAGTGAATCAACGTCTGTACTATTAACAAAATCAACAGCCTGATCCGGATCAGTGTATATATTCATATTACTTTGAACATTATCCTCTACTCCAGCAAGCACTCCCAGTTCAGCTTCTACAACTACACCACAAGCATGAGCATACTTAACAACTTCTCTGGTCTTCCTTACATTTTCTTCATAATCATAGCGGGAACCATCAAACATTACAGATGTAAATCCGTTTTCTATACATATTTTTACTGTGTTTAAATCTGGCCCATGATCTAGGTGCAAAGCGATATCTATCCCCGTATCCGCTACAGCAGCATCCACCATTGCTTTCAAATACCTAGGACCTATATATTTCAATGCTCCCTTCGAGGCCTGGAGAATCACAGGTGATTTTTGAGCCCTGGCTCCCTCTACAATCCCCTGTATTATTTCCATATTGTTAACATTAAAAGCTCCTATAGCATACTTGCCTTTGTAAGCTTTTTCAAACATTTTCTTTGTAGTAACTAATGCCATATCAATACCACCTTCCTAATAATATAATTTTACAAGAGCTGATTTAAAAGATCATATTCTTTATCTTTAGCTGAATCTATACAATTTACTCTTTTAAAATCCACATCTATTATTTTATTGTTTCTGATTCCTACGGCTCTGCATGTTTCTCCCAGTCTCAGCAATTTTACAGCTCTAACACCCATTTTACTTGCTAAAATTCTATCAAAAACTGATGCTTTTCCGCCTCTCTGTACATATCCCAAAACTGTACTTCTTACAGCGATATTCAGCTTTTTCTGTATATATTTTTCAAGTTCTTCTATATTATACATTCTTTCGGTTATTATTATTATGTTATCAAGTTTACCTTTATTGATGTTATCTTCCAATTTTAAACATATAGTGTCAAAATTCAATTTTCTTTCAGGGGTAGATATTATCTCGCCGCCACCAGCTAAAGCAGAATACAACGCCAGATCCCCACAGTATCTTCCCATAACCTCTACAATAGTTGTTTTTTCATGAGAGGAATCCGTATCTTTTATTTTATCTATACAATCCATAACAGTATTTAAAGTCGTATCGAATCCTATGGAGTACTCAGTATAAGCTAAGTCATTGTCTATTGTCCCAGGAAGTCCTACAACATTGACTCCTAGCCTGCTGAGCTTTTCTGCTCCATTAAAGGAACCATCTCCCCCAATCACAACTAACCCTTCTATGCTAAGTCTCTTTATAGTTTCCAAAGCACTTCGCCTTCCCTGCTCCTCCATGAATTCAGAGCATCTGGCAGTTTTTAGTATTGTTCCCCCTTTTTCTGCGATTCTATCGACTTCATGACCTCCTAGAAGTATTACCTCACCATTTATCAATCCTTTATACCCATGCTTTATTCCTAAAACTTCTATTCCATAATGATTTGCTGATTTAACTACCGCTCTTATTGCAGCATTCATTCCCGGAGCATCTCCTCCACTTGTCAAAACACCTAATCTTTTCATTATCTCTCATATCACTCTCTTTTATCTAAATTTGACTTATTCAAATTTTCAATAATTTCTTCAGCTATTTCGATCCAACTGTCAAAATTTTATTTCGCTACTTGATATTTATATTAAAGTATTTCTTCTTTCCTTATCAAGGACCACAACTTTACCTGAGGCCTTAATTAGAAACCCAATAATAATGCCACCTAATGCTAACACAACTGCAAGGAATATCATACTTGCATTAAAGGAACCTGTCATATCTTTAATATATCCAACAATGTATGGTCCAAAAAATCCTCCAAGGTTACCTATGCTGTTTATAAGAGCTATGCCACCTGCTGCTGCTGCACCAGTTAAGAATGAAGGTGGGATTGCCCAGAATGGTGAATATGAGCCAAATGCTCCGCATACAGAAATAGTTAATAATAAAAATGCTCCTATTACACTGAATTTGGCAACATAAATGCTTACTGCCATGGCTATTGCACTTATTACTAAACATCCCAAAACATGAAAACGTCTTTCATTTGTCTTGTCAGAATGATTGCCAACAAGATACATAACAATCATAGCACAAAGATACATGGCCCCTACAAGCCATCCTAAACCCATAGTACTGAGTTTAAATGATGCAGACATTCCTTTAGTAATAGTCGGAAGAAACATATTTATTCCGTAATAACCTGTCATCCAGCAAAAATAGCCCAGGGACATTACCAGAACATCCCTATCCTTTAAAGCATCTATGAATGTATAACGTTTTGCTTTCTCTTTCTGAAGTTTTTCTTTTGTTGTAACATCTATAAGCCAAGCTAATTCTTCTTTCGTCAGCCACTTTACATTTTCAATTTTGTCATCAAGGTAGAATAAGCACACTATACCTAAGATCAGGCATGGTACACCTTCCAATATGAACAGACTCTGCCATCCTGCTAGTCCAAATATATTTATACCCAACAATACAGTTGCTATTGGAGAACCTATCGCATTGGCCGCCGGTATTGCAAGCATGAATCCTGCTATAGCTTTTGCATGGTTCTTACTCTGATAGAAATTGCTTAAATACCATACCATGCATGGATAAAAACTAGCTTCCATCGCTCCTAAAAGGAACCTAACTATATAAAATTGCATTGGGGTTTTTATAAGAGACATAATCGCTGCAATAAATGCCCAGGAAATCATTATTCTTGCAATCCACTTTCTCGCTCCCCATTTAGTCATCATTGCGCTTCCTGGTACCTCAAATATAAAGTACCCTATAAAGAATATTCCAGCCCCAAAGCCATAAACAGCACTTGAAAAACCAAGATCTGCATTCATTGTCAATGCAGCAAATCCAATATTTACTCTATCCATTATTGATATTGCAAAGCATATGAACAGAAATGGAATTAGCCTTAATGTAACTTTTCTAACCGTTGAAGCCTCAATTTGTTTTACGTCCACAATAACACCTCCAAAAATTAATAACTCTGTAACTTTTTCTAGTTTTTCATCAAATGTCTTTATTTTCTGTTAATCCAATTGAATATATATTTTCTTCACTTCTACCCTAATACAATTTTATTTACTTCAAAATATAAGTTTAATGCGATTCTAATGTACTTAGCAAACGATTACCATTACACTAAAATAATAATTTTGAAAATTCATTTTATCATTTTAATATAAGAACATAAATTTGATAAAAAATTATTAAGAATATTACTTTTATAATATAGGATATCTTAGTATTCGACCAGATATCCTATGCTATAATTATCACAGAAACTTTATAGATTAATCCATGTGCTGTCCACCGTTGATGTCTATATCCTCACCTGTTATATATGAAGCTTCTTCTGAAGCAAGGAAAGCAACTGTCGATGCAATTTCCTGTGTTTCCCCTGGTCTTCCCATAGGTATATTCCCAATAATTGCATCGGCCTGCTCTTTTGGAAGTGATTTCCATATTTCTGTGTTAATAAGTCCTGGAGCAACACTGTTTACTGTTATCCCATCAGGTGCTACCTCGCGGGCAAGGTTTTTTGAGAATCCTAATACTGCAGCTTTTGATGCTGAATAATGTGCACCGCCGAATATTCCACCGCCTCTCTTGCCTGATACTGAAGAAAGACTTATTATTCTGCCATGTTTTTGTTTCTTCATGACTTTCATTACAGCTTGAGTACATAAAAATAACCCGAACACGTTTACGTTGAATATTCTTTTCATATCATCCAATGTCATATCCTCAACAGTGACCTTCTGTGAGATACCTGCATTATTTACAAGGATATCTATTCTCCCATATTCTGCAAGCACCTTTTCTACCATGGCTTCGTTTGATTTCTTGCTTGTAACATCCAATGTTACACCTAGAGCTTTTCCTCCAGTCTTTTTAACAGCCCTTACAGTATCCCCTATACCTGCAGTATTCAAATCTGCTATAACAACTGCAGCTCCCTGCTTTGCAAGTGTCAATGCGATAGTACGTCCTATCCCCTTTGGTGAACCAGCTCCTGTTACTATTGCTACCCTCTCGTTTAATTCAAACATAATTTATCTCTCCTCACAATTTATTTAACATATTGCTATATTTTTATAATCTTTTGTTACTTTAACATTTTTCTAGCTGTTTTTATTATATTAGCTACGGTAATTCCGTTAATCTCCATAAGCTTTTCATAAGGTGCAGATTGTCCAAACTGATCTTGGACTCCTATTCTCGCTACTTTGCCTTTTCCTTCCTCCGCAACTACTTCACACACTGCACTTCCTAAGCCATTTATAACGTTATGGTCTTCAACAGTAATTATCTTTCCAATATTCAAGCATTCAACTACTGCCTCTCTATCTAAAGGCTTAATTGTATGCATATCTAATAGCTTTACAGAAATTTCTTCCTTTTCTAATTCTTTGGATGCTTCTAATGCTAGACACACAGTATCTCCATTAGCAATAATAGCTATATCTTTCCCCTCTTTTATCTTCTTTGCTTTGCCTATTGTAAACTCTTCATCTTCACCATATATTACTGGAATAGCATCCCTTGTAAAACGAAGATATACAGGTCCATAAATTTCTGCTGCTTGTTGTATTAGCTTTCTAGCAGAATAATAGTCAGCACTCATAACTACTGTCATGTTTGGAAAAGTTCTAAGGACTCCCATATCTTCTATACACTGGTGGCTCGCACCATCATTAGCAGGAGTAAGTCCACCATGAGAACAAGCAATTTTCACATTTAGGTTTGGATAACAAACCTCTTGTCTTATCTGCTCACCCATTCTTAAAGAACCAAATATGGCATATGTACTTATAAATGGTATCTTCCCTGTTGTAGCAAGGCCTGCAGCAACTCCACAAGCATTTTGTTCAGCTATGCCAACATTTATATGTTGATTAGCTAACTGCTTTGAGAATTCTCCAGTTTTACATGATTTACCAATATCTATATCAACAACATATATATTTTTATTCTTTTTTCCCAATGCTAATATTTCGTCTCCAAAAGCCTGTCTTGTTGCTTTTTTCATCATACTCATTACTTTAAACCTCCCTCTAATTCTTCCATAGCTTGTTTATATTCTTCATCATTAGGAGCAACTCCATGCCATGAAGCTACATTTTCCATAAACGATACTCCTTTGCCCTTTACAGTATTCATTACAATACATTTAGGTTTATCATTCTTTGCTTCCCTTATATAATCCAAAGTTTCAACTATCTCCTCCATAGAATGTCCATTAATTCTTTTTGTTTCAAAACCAAATGCATTAAATTTCTTTTCTATATCTTGATTTGGCATAATATCTTTACAGGCACCATCACATTGAAGTCCATTATCATCAACAAATACAACTAAATTATCTAATTGATATTTAACTGCAGTTTCAACTGCTTCCCATATCTGTCCTTCTTGACTTTCTCCATCCCCCACTATAACAAAGACCCTGTAATCCTTTTTATCACGTTTGCCAGCAATGGCCATACCAACTCCTACTGAAAGGCCTTGTCCCAAGGATCCTGTAGATATGTCTATTCCTGGACACTTATTCATGTTTGGATGTCCCTGAAGGATTGATCCGTACTTTCTTAAGGTGTGTATAGTTTCATATGGGAAAAATCCTTGTAATGCTAATGCCGCATACTGAATTGGACAAACATGGCCTTTAGATAAAATAAATCTGTCACGATCATCCCAATTAGGATTTTTAGGGTCAATATTCATTTCCTTAAAGTAAAGTGCCGCTACTATATCAGCTGAAGATAGGGAACCACCTGGGTGCCCAGATCCTGCTTCATAAATCATAGTAAGGGCTGTTTTTCTGAGCTCAATAGCTTTTTGTTTTAATTCCTCAACGCTTATATCCTTCACATCAATCACCTCGTTAAATATTTATCTGCTTGTGTACTTGTCTACTAAGTTAACTTATAATTTTATTATACTCTGGATTCAATTTCTGTCAACACTAAATTTTTTAAAAATCAAAATGATACCGACTTTGTTGAAATATGTTTCTTCTTCTTCGAAATCAAAAAAATTTTTCTACCACGATAAGAACAAAACTTGGATAAATTATTATTATGAATTTCTTAGCCAATAAGCTTTCCTTTGGAGTTAAAAGAGAGGTTTCCCTAAAGAAAAATACTAAAGAAATTACATGGTATTTCCAAGAACATTATTAACAATTTTATGCCCGCGGATATGTAAAATACAATCAGAAAAATAATTTATCAACCAAAAACGTCATCAATCGAGTAGGAGGAAAATAATTATTTTATTTTCCGTCCTCTCACAGCACCGTATGTACCGTTCGGTATACGGCGCTTCCAGAGTTTACATCTTACTTTGCAGAATAACATTCCATGAAGCTGAAATACCCTACGTGTTTAAAGCGCTTATTGGATAGGACTTTTGTCAAAATAGGGCTATGGGCGGTTCGCCAATAACCCTTTCTTGTATTTGCCCACATCCATGCCATTTCTTCTTTCAAGCCTGCCCTTTTCAGATTTTCAAAGCGTGTCCGTACCCTTTTCCATCGTTTCCAAGTCACCATTCTAATACGGCTTCTCGTCCATTTATCCATTTCTATTAAAAGACTTTTCATGTCTGCCAATTTGAAGTAGTTTACCCATCCCCTTGTGACCTGATTGAGCCTGGCTTTCCTTTCTTCAATTCCCATTCCATTGCTTCGTCCTGTAACTTTTCGAATTTTCTCCTTTAGTTTTCCTATACTTTCCGGATGAACCTTGAGCCTTCCTTCTCTTCTGTACACATAGAACCCATATCCCAGGTATTTAACCTTCCCTATATATGCTGTCTGTGTCTTTTCTTGGTTTACTTTCAGAAATAATTTCTTCTGTATATAGGGCAGCATATGTTCCAGCGTGCGCTGTGCCGCCTTCCTGCTTTTGCAAAATATCATCATATCATCTGCATAACGCACGAACCGGTGTCCACGCCTTTCTAGTTCACGGTCGCATTCATTCAGCATTATATTCCCTAGCAAAGGACTAAGTGGTCCTCCCTGGGGTACACCTTTCCTGCTTTCCTCAAACATCCCTCCTGCCATAATCCCTGCCCGCAGGAATTTATGGATGAGTGATATTACCCGTCCATCTTTTATTGTTTCTGATAGAATTTGAACAAGTTTGCTCTGGTTTACATTATGGTTGGTAGAAGGAAGCCTTGGTTTTACCCTTGTACTCCCAGCCCCAATCAGAACCCGGCGTGTAGTTTTTCCGCACCGGGCTCCCCAAAACGATTCACAATTATCATCGCTAGACATCTGCATGTATTAATTCTGGATAGGGTAATTTAAACCATTCCTTAGTGCTTAGATAAGACCAATACATTCTATGTCTTTGGCTCCTTCTTCTAAGTGACCTAATCCATTGATTAACAACTTCCTGCCGTACATATACAAGCTTATTTCTACAGTGGTACAAGGAAAAGTATTGATAGAAACCTTTCAACATACTTATCAATTGCTTCTGCTGGTCTCTTCTTTTCCAGTGACTATGTCCTTTAAGCCATTTATGAGTTTTATCCAAAAACTTCCTACAACTCTTTACCGTAGGTTTTCGGATTAACGCAAACTGTCCATTTGTACCAACCCCACTTATATGTTTAAATCCTAAGAAATCAAATGTTTCTGGCTTCTCATCATATTTAGCTTTTCTTTCTCTTGCATACCTCCCAAAAGAAAGAAGTCTCGTCTTTTCCTCTGCAAGTTCTAAACTAAACTTGTTCATTCGGTACTTTGAATATTTCTCAAACTTTTCTGCATCTCTTTTATATTGAAAGCAAGCCACATAGTCATCAGCAAACCTTATCAGGTATGCTTCGCCTTGTGCATATGTTTTATATTTCTTCGCAAACCATAAATCTAAAACATAGTGAAGATAAATATTTGCAAGTAATGGGCTGATTGGTCCACCTTGAGGCGTTCCTTTTGTATTTATTGTAACTACCCCATTAATCATTACTCCTGCTCTTAACCATTTCCCTATCATACTAATTATTACAGGGTCGGCTATTCTCAGCTTTATCATTTTCATCAACCATTGATGGTTTATATTATTAAAGTATCCCCTAATATCGGCCTCATATATAAATCTTACTTTCTTCTTTACTATGCATTCTCTTAGTGTTTTGAGTGCTTGATGAGGATTTCTCCTTGGTCTAAATCCATATGAGAAATCCATAAATTCTTGTTCATATATGGATTCAAGAATTCTTGCTACCGCACGTTGTACAAGCCTATCTTCTACAGTAGGAATGCCTAAAGGGCGTGTTTTACCATTACCTTTTGGTATATCTACACGCCTTACCGGCGGCGCTTTGTATTTCTTTTCTTTCATTCTCTTCCATATATCTTTTACTCTTTCATCAATATTATATTCAAACTCTTTAGTTGTTTCTCCGTCTACGCCACTTGTCCCTTTCCTATTCATCATCTTCCATGTTTCTTTTAGAAATTCAGGAGTTATAATGTGGGCTAAAGACGTAAATACTGCTTTCTTGTCTTTGCGAGCTTTAATCGCTATCTCTTCCAATTTTGTTGACATATTCATCTACCTCTGTTTGTGTAGTTTATGTTTCCTTGACGAGAATTCATTTTGTCCTGTCGCTTCCCCATGTACGTGGCTTTCCCACGCTCCAAGTACTACCAACAAGTCCGACTCCCGTCACAGCTTCCGCTTGCTTGTGGATGGTCCTTTCGGCTTGCGTACTCTGCATTTGCAAAGACCGTGACGGGTCTCCCGGGTTCCTTGACAATTCCTTTTCATCCATGCCATGCTCTCAGACCCCGCCGGAGTCTCCATTTCCCTCGCCTTTATCAGGAAACTACTATAGCCTTCCAAGTATTCGACCTTGTCGGCCTCCGGACGTACTAACGAGGCTCAATCGCTTCACTTACGTTATGGCCTAGATTCGCTCTATCTACGCTTAGTCTGTGTCGTTACCTTCACAGACCCAAGACTCGATTTCAGGTGAGGCGGCTGTACCTCTTTCCTGAGTTGGAATTTCACCAACTGAAATTGCCCGGCTTAGCCCGGCGCACCGAAGTATTTCTCCAAATCCATATCAACTACATATCTGTACCCTTCTGTTATATTTGTTTTGCATTTCTTAAGCGCATCATGGGCACTTTTCCCCGGTCGGAATCCAAAGCTGTTGTTCGAAAATTGTTTCTCAAAGATGGGAGTTAATATTTGGCTTATCGCTTGCTGGATTAATCTGTCTACAACTGTGGGAATTCCCAGTTTTCTACTCTTTCCACCTTCTTTGGGTATTTCTACTCTTCGTACCGGCTTGGGCCGGTATTTTCCGTCCCGGATGGATTGTATAAGTTCTTCCCGGTTTTCTCTCAAGTATGGCAGAAGTTCATCTACCTTCATTCTATCGATTCCACCTGCACCTTTTTTCCTTTTTACTCTCCTGTATGCTATATTCAAATTGTCTCTGGCTAGGATTAACTCAAGCAATCCACCTGTCTGCTTGTTTGTGTTGGTGATATCGGTTTTAATCATCCTTGCTGGCTCACACACTTTCACATACTCTTTCTGTTCCGCAGATACTATTTGTAAATAGCCTTCGTTTTGAAGTTGTCTGTGTTTTGATTTGCCACTTTTGGTAACCTTCATTGACCCTCACCTCCTCTGATCAAGCCCTTCCTTTGGTGTCGCGACACCTCCGTACTATGGCCTCGGCTGACTTCTCACGATAAATCTTGTTTCAACCGGATTTCATACTCTGTTTCTATCCGTCCGCGAGACCTCCCACGGTAAGACACGCAACCTTCATCCCATATACCCGCCGTATTTACATCTTCGTGTCTGTGCAGTTTATTGGATTTTATCTTGTTTTGCAGATTCATCCCACTTCAGATGCCTGATACGATTCGTGTCCCTCGGGCCGGGACTTTGCTCATAACGCTTCCTTCAGATTCCATTTCACAATGGACACCCTTGCGCTTGGCTAATGGTTGGCAACTGCCTGCCCCCATAGCGGACTTCCACCTCCAAGTTACGCGCCATGCGTGGCGCACAAAAGAAACTGCCAGATGAAATATTTCATCTGGCAGTATATTATACCTTTTATTCTTTCCAATATCTGTCGTACAGTTTATACATGTGTTTGGTCATTTTTTCCATTGCCTCTTCACCATTGTGATTTTCAATGGATTTGACAATTGCCTTATGCTCATTTACATTGATATCTCTGTATTCCGGTTTAGTAAAAGTTCTATCACAAATGAAAGTCCACATCTCCTGCTCTTTCATAGCATTATTTATATCACTTATAAATTTCATAAACAAATCATTATGAGAAGCTTTTGCTATCTCATTGTGTAATTTTTGATCTGTTTCCGGGTTGTAAATACCCCTATTTGCCTCTTCTTCAAACTTTTTTTCAATCTTCCGCATGTTTTTAATTTCCTGATCTGTAGCTCTCTCAGCTGCAAATTTAGCAATTATAGGCTCTATATTCATCCTTGCTTCAACAATCTCTTCCGGAGTCACTGATTCCAGTACCGCGTTTGACTTATTATCGCCGATAGTCGGTTGAGTACTCATGACAAAAACACCCTCTCCCTGACGAGAATAAATATATCCATTCAGTTCCAAAGCACTCAGAGCCTGCCTAACAGGTGCACGGCTTACATTAAACTGCATGCACAACTCCCTTTCCGGTGGTAATTTGTCACCTATCTTAAATACCCCCAATTGGATTTGTGAAAGAATCTGATTGTAAATCTGTAGATACAATTTTTTGCTCGATACTGGATTAAAACTCATGTAAATCACCTCATAGAAAAATTATAATTCGTGTTTATATTACAAATATAACTTTGTGTATTTTTTAACTTTATATAGTAGATCATTTAATACTTTTTACTTTTTCTTAATATAATATAAAGTATATTATATTTTTTGTAACTTGTCTACTCACATAACAAATTACTTATAATGACACAAGTTGGACAATTTAAGTAAAAGATTTTAAATACGAAAAATCCCATCAAAATTCTTTATCATTGACAACATTTTGCAACTATGCCCATAATTTAATTTCCCTCACTGACAAAATATCTATATTATTTTTTCTTTTCCAGAAAAATGATATAATATTGACATTGCTAAAAATAGATGATATTCTAATGTTAGAAATCGGTTTCGTAAGGTGAGATTAAATATGGACAATAATAAAAAAATTGTTATAGATGACGTGGCAAAAGCAGCGGGCGTTTCTAAATCAACTATATCCAGATACTTGAATGGTAAGTTTGAATATATGTCTGAAAAAACGAAGAAAAAAATTGAGAATGTAATTAAAAAACTGGATTTTAGACCAAATAATATTGCAAGAAGCTTAAAACTTAAAAAAAGCAAGTTAATCGGAGTTATAGTAGCAGATTTGATAAATCCCTTTTCATCTATATTAATCAAAGGAATTGGTGATGCATGTAAAAGCAAAGGCTACAATATCATTATTGTGAATTCCGATAGGAATCCTCGTATAGAAGAAGAGTATATTGAATCTTTATTAGATCAAAGAGTAGAGGGATTAATTATAAATAGCACGGGTGAAAACGTAAAAAAATTAATCAGCATAAAAAAAACGGGAATTCCAATTGTGATGCTTGATAGAACGGTTTGTGAAGAAGAATTTAGTACCGTAACTAGTAATAATTACGAACTTACAAGCCAAACAATTAATTATTTAATAGATTCAGGATTTACAAATCTTGTTTTCTTTACTGAAGATGCTAAAAGGATAACTCCAAGAAAAGAGAGAGAAGAGGCATTTGTAGATGTATGTAGTAAAAGACTAGATAAATCTAATTTCTATGTATGTGTTATTGATCACGAGGAAGAGGGAAATATTGAAGTTAATATACGTAAATTCCAAAACAGCCATAACGGTAAAAAAGTGATTTTTGCAGTAAACGGTGTGGTTCTGTTAAATACATTACAGGCAATGAAAAAATTAAACATAAAAATTCCAGATGATATTGCAATATGTGGTTATGATAATTGGGGTTGGGCAGAGCTTATAACTCCAGGAATTACAACTGTTTCACAACCAACCTGTGAAATGGGATTTCAAGCAGCAAAGATTTTAATTGATAAAATAGAAAATGGAAGCACCCACGATATAGTGCATAAACAATTAAAAGCAAAATTAGAAATAAGAGGATCAACTGTACTTTAAAATATATCAATGTAATTCTGAATTGATATATTTATAAGATATTGATATAAACCGTCTTCTAAAAAATGATTAAAAACAGATTTTTTACATAATTTTTAGAAACCGGTTTATAAAAAACAGTAAAGGAGATATAAATATGAGTAAATACAATGTTGCTGAAAAAATAAATAAAAAAATTATAGCAGTTGTCAGATGCAAAGATTTCACATTAGCGGAAAAAGTATCAGAAAAGTTGATTGTCAACGGTATAAAAGCAATAGAAGTAACATATACCGTTAAAAACGCGGGTAATTTAATACAAAAACTTAAAAAAAGATTTCCAGATATTTTAGTTGGAGCAGGTACAATCGTCAATCTAACTGATGCCAAGGAAGCTATAGAAAACGGAGCTGACTTTATTGTTTCACCATGTATAGTAGAGGAAGTCTGCAAAATATGTAAAGAAAAAGATATATTTTGTTTTTTAGGAGCACTCACACCTACTGAAGTATTTAGAGCTTATAAACTGGGAGCAGATGTTATAAAGCTTTTTCCTGGAAGCTCACTTAAACCGTCATATATAAAAGAATTAAAAGCACCCTTCCCATACATAGATTTTATGCCAACGGGTGGAGTTAATAAAAGTAATATTAGAGAATGGTTTGAAAATGGTGCAGTTGCTGTTGGATTAGGTGGATACTTTACAAACAATATCAATGAAAACAATTTAAATGAAATTGATAAAAGGGTTAGAGATATTTTTGATGCATTAAATTAAGTGGGAGTATTTATTATGGATAAAAAATTAGTTGTTATTAATACTCTTGTTTTTAAAAATTATATGGAAAAAGGTTTTAAACAGGAGGAAATATTTGAATATTTAAATGAACTCAATCTTAGTAATATTGAAATAAGAAGAGAATTTATTAGAAATTTTAGTACAGAACTAGAAATGTTCTCTAAACTATCCAAGAAATTTGGAATCAATACTTATTATAGTGTACCTAAATATCTGTTTATAGATGGTGAAGTTAATAAGAAAAATATTTTAAAATATATTGAAGAAGCTAAAAAATTCAATTGTAAAAGTTTAAAGCTGAACATTGGAGATTACAGAGGATATGCAGGTAATTTGAAAGAAGATCTAAGGGGTATCCTAGACACTAAAATAAGTATAAATATAGAGAATGATCAAAGTGTTGAAAATGGAACATGCAAGAATATTATTAAATTTTTAGAGGATTGCAAAAAAGAAAACATCGATATTGGCTATGTTTATGATATTGGAAACTGGTCCTGGATAAATGAAGATGAGATGGAAAATGCAAAATTGTTGAAAGATTTTACTAGACATATACATCTAAAAGATGTTAAAAGAACTTCCGATGGACTTAGGACAGTTTTATTAAATGAAGGAAATATACTGTGGAAAGAAGTGCTCGATATATTTCCTAAAGATATTCCAGTTAGTTTAGAGTACCCATGTGAAGACTTTTCAGTTATAAAAGAAGAGATTAAGAAGGTGCTGGAATACTAATATAAATAACTTTTAAGTGGAGGTAAAAAATGAGTGAAGTAATAACAATTGGAGAACCATTAGTTTTATTTGGAGCAGCTGGAGCTGATGAATTAGACAAAGAATTAAGTGAAGTAAAGCATTTTGAAAAATATTTGGCTGGTGCTGAAGTCAATGTATGTGTCGGCTTATCCAGACTGGGACATTCCGTGGAATACATCACAAAATTGGGGGAAGATCCTTTTGGAATATTTATTAAGAGAAACTTAAAAAAAGAAAACATAGGGACAGATTATATATGTTCAACTAATGATTACCCTACTGGATTTCAATTAAAATCAAAAGTAAGCAAGGGAGACCCTAAAATATTTTATTTCAGAAAGAATTCTGCCGCAGCTCACTTTGATATAAATGATTTAGACAATTTGGATTTAAAGGGAGTCAAGTGTGCCTATATATCTGGAATTTTTCCGGCATTATCTGAAAGTACCAGGAAATCGGTTTATAAATTATTGAATTCTATTAAAGAAAATAATATACCGATCATTTTCGATCCCAATCTGAGGCCACAATTATGGGCAAGCAGAGAGGAAATGGTTAAAACAATAAACGATCTGGCGTTTAAATGTGATTATGTAATGCCCGGTATAGGTGAAGGATTGATATTAACGGGAAGTAATAAAAAAGAAGAAATTGCCGATTTTTATCTAAAAAAAGGTGTTAAATTTGTAATTATAAAACTGGGGGAAAAAGGTGCATTTGTAAAATCAAAAGAAGGATCTTATTTGGTAGAAGGATTTAAGGTCGACAAAGTAGTTGATACTGTTGGTGCCGGTGATGGTTTTGCAGCTGGATTTATAAGTGGATTACTGGAAGAATTGAGCATGAGGGATTCTATCAGGAGGGGAAATGCAATAGGAGCATTAGCAGTGATGTCACCAGGAGATAACGATGGTTACCCATCAAAAAAAGAATTGATTGAATTTATGAAATTATAAAATTTAAAATGATATATTAATAATTTTAATAAAAAAGAGATAAATGCAAAAAACTAAAATAAAGTCTGGAGGAGAACATTATGATTAAATTATCAAAAGCCACTGAAATTCCGCGTTCATCTATTAGAAAAATGTTTGATATTGCATCTACAATGGATAATGTAATAAGCTTTGCTGTCGGGGAGCCCGATTTCATAACTCCGCGGAATATAATTGACGCTGCAAAAAAGGCTCTTGATGCTGGAGAAACACATTATACTCCTAATGCTGGCATTTTACCATTGAGAAAAGCTGTGTCAAAAAAATTAAAAGAATATAATGGAATTGATTATGACCCAGAAACTGAAATCATTATAACTACTGGAGGGATGGAAGCATTAATGCTTTCAATGATCACCGCATTTAATCAAGGTGATGAAATAATACTTACTGATCCTTGCTGGACAAATTATCCCAATCAAGTATTAATATGTGGTGCTGTACCAAAATTTGTACAAGTTTTTGAAGAAGACAGTTTTATTTATAATCCTGATAAGCTTGCTAAAGCAATTACACCTAAAACCAAAGCAATAATAATAAATTCACCAGCAAATCCAACAGGTGGCGTAGCGAGCCGTGAAGTATTAGAAGATATAGCCAAAATTGCTATAAAGTATGACTTGTTGGTATTTTCAGATGAAGTATATAGACGTTTTGTTTATGATGATGTCAAATTCTCCAGTATAACTTCAATAAAGAGCATGAAGGAAAGGACAATTCTCATAGATAGCTTCTCAAAAAGTTATGCTATGACTGGATGGAGAGTTGGTTTTACAGCAGGTCCCAAGGAAATAATTAGTAATATGACTAAATTGCAAGAAAATGTTTGTGCATGTGTTAACTCAGCTACGCAATTTGCTGCACTAGAAGCTCTGGAAGGTCCACAGGACTCATTAAATAATATGATTGAGAAGTATGCAGAAAGAAGAAAACTGATATATGACGGGATCAATTCAATAGAGAACCTGTCTTGCAAAAAGCCAAAAGGTGCATTCTATGCATTCATAAACATAACCAAAACAGGGTTAACTTCAGAAGAATTTGCAATGAGGTTATTAAAAGAAGCCCGAGTTGTTGTGGTTCCAGGTACTGGTTTTGGGAAACACGGCGAGGGATTTGTTAGAATATCTTATGCAACTTCAAATCAAAATATAGAAGAAGGAATTAAAAGGATAAACAACTTTGTTAAAAGTTTATAATCAGAAAACACCATTATAAAACTGGAGGAATGAAAAATAATGGACGAATCGAAAAAAGCAATTAGTAATGAAAGCAGTCTTAAAAAAGAAATTGGACTAATACCAGCGGTGTCACTTGTTATAGGAATGGTTATCGGTTCCGGAGTATTCTTTAAATCTCATGCAATTTTCAATGCAACAGGAGCACCAGGGTTGGGAATTATTGCATGGATATTGGGAGGAATTTTATCAATAGCAGGTGGACTTACAGTTGCGGAACTGTCTGCGGCAATACCAAAAACAGGTGGCATGATAGTATATCTAGAGGAAGCATACGGTAAAATCTGGGGGTTTTTATTGGGATGGGTACAGACAGTTATTTTCTATCCGGCTACAATAGCTGCATTAGCTATTATATTTTCAACTCAAGTTATTAATTTAACGGGAATATCAGGCGGAATGCTGAATATTATTGCCATTATTACGGCCGTTTTCTTATTTGCAATGAACTGTCTTGGTTCAAAAACAGGTGCTTACATTCAAACAGTATCAACAATATGTAAATTAATACCTTTAGTAGCTATCATTATTGTAGGATTAGTAAAAGGTGGCGGCGGCACCGTTAACTTGCTTCCAATAGCAGCAGCAGATCATCCGGTAGTTTCAGGATTGGGTTCAGCTTTAATAGCAACAATGTTTGCCTACGATGGCTGGATAAGCGTAGGCGTCATTGCAGGTGAAATGAAAAACCCAGCAAAGGATCTTCCTAAAGCAATAATCGGAGGCCTTTCATTAGTTATGGCCGTATATTTATTGATAAATATAGCTTATTTATTCGTATTGCCTTCATCAGCTTTAGCTGCAACAGAAACTCCAGCTGCAGATGTTGCAAAAATAATATTTGGAACAAACGGTGGAAAAATCATAACTATAGGTATCTTGATATCCGTATTTGGAACATTGAATGGAAATATTTTAACTTGTATGAGGATTCCCTATAAACTAGCTACAGAAGGAACTCTACCAGGAAGTGCATGGCTATCTAGATTACACCCGACATTTAAAACTCCAGTAAATGCTGGCATATTAGAGATCATTGTAAGTATAATATACATATTTTCAGGTAAATTTGATCAATTGACAGATCTCACTATATTTGTAATATTTATATTTTATATTCTTACTTTCTATAGTGTGTTTATATTGAGAAAGAAACAGCCAGATTTATATAGGCCCTATAAAGTACCGATGTATCCAATAATTCCTGCAGTGGCAATCATTGGTGGATTGTATATTCTTATTAATACTATAATCACACAGCCAATGAATGCTGGAATAGGTTTGGTATTAACATTTATAGGACTACCTGTTTATAAGGCAATGAACAAGGATTAATCAGACTTCTCTACAAAAAGTTTACTTTCATGATTTAGCAAGTTATGAAAGTAAACTTTTTTCATTAACTTATTTTAAATGATCATAAATATACATCCTTATTTATCTCTTCCAGTGATTTGCCCATTGTTTCAACCCCTGCAACACCTATAACAACTGCAAAAAATACAAGTAGCCCTAATACTGTAGCAAAAACTGCATTTGTTCCATAAGTTGTCAAAATTGCAGCAATTATAGGAGGTGTTACAATAGATGCAACTCTACCTGCCGCATTTGCAAATCCAACTCCCCTCAAGGTAATTGATCCGGAAGTTTTAAACTCAGGGGCGTCAAAATTTCTAAAGTCCAGGTCCCTTTTTAACTTTATTAAAATTGAGTTTTTTGCCCTTGTAAGCTTTAATAACACCATCAGCAATTAACTTATCAATTTGCTCTTCAGAATAACCATATTTTTTCATATATTCAATAGTATCATATCCAACTGGTTTATTCAGCCACAGCTCAGGATCACCTATACTCCCAAATCTAATTGGACTTGTTGGAATAACTCTATCCCCAAAAGCATCGTAATTAATATGCCTCAATATATCATTATCATAGGCCTCCTCATCCGAAATAATATCATCAATAGTAAAGCATTTCTGGTAAGGCATATCCCATTTTTTAAATATTACTTCCCACTCATTCCAATTTTTTTTGGCAAATGCTTCTTCAAAGTATCTGATAACATCAACGTTTTTGCCATTCTTCCCCAGTGCTTCTAATGTATCCAGTTCCTTGTTGCCGATCAATTGTTCCAGGCCAAAGGCATGACACATGTCCTCAAAATATTTATTATAATTACCATAACAGATCATAAACCAAACTCCATCTTTAGTTTGATAACAGTTATTGGACGGACATGGGACTTCTTTTCTAGACCTTGGATATTCTCTGCCAAATTGACGAGAAACTACTGCAATCTGCATAGCCCATACGGCAGTATGATAAAGATTGACGACAACTTTATCTCCTTCTCCTGTTCTGTCTTTTCTCACCAAAGCAGCTAAAACACCGGCTGCCAGAGCAATAGCTGCATTAAAATCACCAAATGCAGATACCACATTAACAGGACTTTCGCCCTTCTGAGGAAACGCCGTAATAAGGCCTCCTCGAGCTGAATAAGATGTCGCATCAAATCCCTTTGAATCCTTTTCAGGTCCCCTTTCTCCGTAACCTCTCATTTGGCCCCAAACAACATGTGGAAATTTTTTGTGAATGGTTTCATAGTCCATGCCCAATCTTTCCAGAGCCTTATCCCTGAAACTTGTAATAAAAATATCAGCTGTCTCTATCAATTTATAAGCAAATTCTCTTCCCTCGTCAGTTTTTAAATTTACCGCCAGCCAGTTTTTATTTATACTGCTCATATCAAATGATGGATCTTCAACATCCGTTTTCAACATTCCATGGCTGGCACCCTGTGTACGCTGTTCATCTCCTGTAAACGGCTCAATTTTAATAATCTCTGCTCCCATCTCGCCAAGAATCCTTGGACATGCTGGTGCTGCCACATAACCAGCTAACTCTATAACTTTAAGTCCTTCTAAGCCTTTCATACTCATAAACCTCTCCTTTATTTAGTTTATTTTATTAATCCAATTCTTTATATAGAGATATAACTCCCTGTTCCGCCAGATCTTTTATATCTTCTTTACTAAATCCAATTTTCTCTAATATTTCTGCGGTATTTTCCCCTAATGCTGGTGGCGGAGTTGCTGATTGAAATGACACGGGAACCTCCGACATTTTTAATGGCAATGCCGTTTGCAGTATGCTCCCCACTACGGGAAAATTCACATAATCAACTATTCCAGTATCATCTTCCATCATATCTTTTACAGCTTCCGCTACATTCTTAACTGGAGCAATACAAATATCTTTACCTTTAAGCCACTCTAGCCATTCTTTTTGAGTTTTACTTGCTACCAAAGCAGATAGTTTTTCCCACTCTTCCGGAGCTTCATGGCGTCTCAAAAATTGCTTAGGTATGAGTTCCTCCATTCCTGTTTTTTCACAAAACTCTTTCCAGAATTTAGGCTCAACCATGCCAAATGCCATCAACTTGTTATCTTTTGTTGCATAGGTATTATAGCAAAGCGCCGGATACTCAATTGTCTCCGGAGAAATTTTATTTCCCTGGAAATGAAATCTACTATACAACAAACTCAGCCACCATGAAAAAGAATCAAACATCCCTACATCTACATACTGACCCTTCCCAGTTACTTCGCGATAAAACAAAGCTATTGAAATTCCTATGGCAGATACCATTGCAGTTGCCACATCCGCCAAATGTATGGGAGAAGGTTTACCTCCATTTAGCGATAAATATCCACTTAACGCCTGTAAATTTAAATCATGAGTGGCCTTTAAACTTGCAGGATTGCTCTGCCCGAAAGCTGATAAAGAACAATAAATTATTTTAGGGTTAATTTTTTTTATTTCAGCATAATCAATTCCCAATCGTTTGGTAACTCCAGGCCTAAAATTTTCCACTATTATATCCGCTTTTTTCGCTAATAATTTAAAAATTCGTTTTCCACTGCTGTCTTTGAGATTAACTGTCAGACTTTTTTTATTACGACATAATGCAGAAAAATAATAACTTACACCATTAATTTTCGGTTCATCTCCCCTGCAAAAGTCACCCTTTTTCATTTCCTCGATTTTTATTACTTCAGCTCCAAGATCTGCAAATACCTGTGTAGCATAACCTCCCGGCAAATACCTTGTCAAATCAAGAATTTTTATTTTCGTAATTGGTTTTATACTCATTCTACAATCCTCCAAATCTATAAAATAGTAAATTCAGTTCCAAATATCAGGAATACTGAATTTACTAATATCTTCTTTTTATAAAACGCTACGGTTGAAGTATAATTCTCAATCCTTTTTTCTGATCAATCAAATCAATGCCTTTTTCAAAGTCTTTTAGAGGCATCGTATGGGTCCCAATTGCTTCTATGTTTAAACCCTGATCTATCATTTTACAAGCCTGGAGCCAATTCTTACGTTCATAAGCTCTATTTCCAATAATGCTAATTTCATTCATTGCTATTTGAGTCATCATGAGTTCACTTGGTCTTGGAGGCAATCCCGTCACACCTATTCTGCCACGCTTAGTTATCATTTGAACAGCCATTTGAATTGCAGAATTATGGCCGGTAGCATCAAATATAACATCTGCACCTTTGCTTCCAGTAAGATCTTTTACCTTTTTCACAGCACCTTCGTCCTGTGTATTTAGGATATAATCGGCTCCTAATGTTTTGGCCATTTCCAGTCTTTCCTTGTCAGCTGAAGTTCCAGCTACAATTACCTTTCCAACACCCATATTTTTTAAAACTAAAAGCATCAAAAGCCCAATAGCTCCTGGCCCCATGACTACAACAGAATCTCCAAATTCAGGTTTAACTCTGTCCACAGCATGGATTGCTACACACAAGGGTTCCATCAACGCCCCTGATTTAAAGCTTACAGTATCCGGGAGCTTTATTATATTGACAGCTCTAACAGCTACATACTGTGCAAATCCGCCATCATAGTCTGTTCCTAAAAACGGACGGTTGTCACATACTTCGATATTCCCCTCTGCACAATAACTACACTTTCCACAATATATTATAGGATTTACAGTAACACGTTCTCCAACCTTAATTCCCTCTACTTGGCTTCCCACTTCGGCTATTACTCCAGAAAATTCATGCCCAAAAATAGCAGGAAAACTGAGATCATAAGAACTTGCGATTGCCTCACTCCAATGATATAGAGAATGGTCTGTTCCACAGATTCCACTGGCTTTAATTCGAACTAACACCTGATCAGGAGTGATTTGAGGAATCGGCACAGAAGCAAATTCCACACTTTTAGGTGCACCTTTAGTTTTTAAAATAGCATCCATATTACCCTTCATAATAAACTTACCTCCATTTTTTATTTTATTAATTTTTATGTCTTTACTAATAACTTATCGCTTAATCAAAACAATTTTTTCGGATTACTGACAACCCCATCCACCATCCAATATCAATGTCTGCCCTGTAGTATATGATGATTGAGGAATGCAGAAATAAAGCACAGCAGCTGCCATTTCATCTACGGTTCCCATCTTGTTTAAAGGGGTTCTATCAAGAACGCTTTGTAATCTTGCTTTGTCAGCCAACAGGCCTGAAACCATATCTGTCATGACGTATCCAGGGGCTACAGCATTAACATTAATATTGTATGGAGCAAGATCTATAGCCAATGCAGTTGTCATGGACATTAAAGCTCCTTTTGAAGTACAATAGGGAACTATATTTGGTAAAGCCCTTACACCTCTTTCTGATGTCATAGTGACGATTCTGCCTCCATCCTTCTTAGCCATAATCCTAGCAGCAGCCTGAGAAACAAAAAATGTTGCCCTCAGATTAGTATTAAGAACTTTGTCCCAATCTTCTGCTTTAATATCAAGGGTATTTATTCTTGGAATTGCTATACCTGAAATGTTCGCTAAGATATCAACTGTTCCAAAAGCATTACAGGCTTGTGCCATTAAATTATCTATATCTTTCTGAACCAAGATATCTGTGGCAACACTTAGGGCCTCGCCGCCAGCTTCCTCGATCTCTTCCTGAACTCCTGTCAGTTTTCCTACTCTTCGTCCTGCTAACACTACTTTTGCTCCTGCTGCAGACAATGTCAATGCAGTAGCACGTCCAATTCCTGTCCCGCCGCCAGTTATAACTGCTACCTTCCCTTTTAGAGGTTCACCATTTTTGAACCAATTTTCTGTCGTCTTATCATCCATTTTGATCAATCCTTTCACTTATAATTTTTTATATAATTGTTACTTATTGAAATATCTAAATTTTCAAATTAATTTAGATAGATACAGGGCCTTTAAACTTAGCTTTCTTTGCTTCAACCGGCTTAATTTTGGCAAATAACATTATAACTGCACCAACTACGGCAACTGCAGCACCTACAAAAAGGGCATTGTTATAACCAGCAGAATCAACTATGATACCAGTAACAATCGGAGCTATAAGGCCTGCTGCTGTGCCAAAGAATCCATATAATCCAGAAATCATGCCAGCATTTTTCGGCGAATAAATGACAGCAGTTGAAAAGAAAGGTGCTTGAGTGATAGAAAGTAGCCCATTTGAAATAGAAAGATATATAACAGCTACAATAATATTAGTAGACAAACTTGATAATACTAATAAAATAGCAGCTCCAGCTAGCCCAATAACCTCGAACATTTTACGACCTACATTATCTCCCAGTTTTTTAGCAAATGAATCGGCTAATTTGCCGCCAAGGGGATAACAAAACATAGCCACAATATAAGGCGCTACTAAAAGCAGACCGGCTGTTTTCATTGAAAAACCACGCCCAATGGCAAAATAAGTAGGCAACCAAGTCATAAACATAAAGAATAGATAGTTACTTGCGAAATAAGAAAGAGCAACAATCCATACAGATGGTGTTGAATAAATATCTTTGGCAACAACTTTGGCAGCATCCCCAGTAATTTCCTTGTTTACCTGGCCTGATTTAATATACTCTAATTCCGCCTTAGAAAGCCTGTGATCATCCTCAGGCCTGTCTTTACCAAACTTCAACCAAACAAATGTCCATATAGGGCCTATAAGAGCAAATATCCAAAAAACTGACTTCCAGCCAAAACTTGCCATGATAAATGGTGCAGTTAACATGGTAAGAGCAATACCCAACGGTGTGCCAATCATAACGATGCCCTGTGCTAAACCAACTTCCTTCTGAGGCATCCATCTTGACATCAACGTACCATTAGAAGGTAGAACAGTACCTTGACCTACACCAGTTAAGGCACGAACGATGATAATCATTCCAAGTGATGCAACGAATGGCGTTAAGAAAACAAACACTGACCAGAAAAGAACACCGAATATTAAGACTCTGGTAGTACCAAATTTATCGGCTAACGGGCCAGATGGAAGCATTGTAAGACCATAACCTATAAAAAATGCTGTAGAAGCCAAACCAAACTGGGTAGCATTCCAACCAAATTGTTTCATAAGTACGGGTCCAACATATGAAAGACTCGATCTGCCAAGATACATAGCAGCATAAACAAAAACCATCATAAATGCAATAAACCATCGCTTATTACCAATTTCTGAACTCATTGTCTTTTTTACTTCCTTCCTACTTAAAAATTTCACATTATTATAATAATTGAAAATATTAGCATAAATCTTGCTGAAAATTTATTAAAATGTAGAAATTATCATAATATTGTGATAAAATTTACATGAACATACTGTAAAATTTGTAAAACTAAGTATATACTTAAGGGGGAATATCCATGAACTTAAACCAATTATATTATTTTAAAAAACTGGCTGAACTACAACATTTCACTAAAGCTGCTCAAGAGCTGTATATAACACAACCCACTTTAAGTGGCTCCATTTCATCTTTGGAAGAAGAGCTTGGTATTAAACTTTTTGTTAAAAATGGTCGAAACGCTAAACTGACAAAGTATGGAAAACAATTCTATCATTATGTGTGTGCATCTCTAAATGAACTAGAAAAAGGAATTGATTATGTGAAAAAAGAAACTGGAAATATCGCTGGAAGTATTGATATAGGGTGTGTCCCAACATTATATAATTTTTTGCCCAAGGCAATTAACCGATTTTTAAAAACTCTAAATGCCAAAACAAAATTTAATATCTTCACTAATGTGACATCGGAAATTGTACAAGGTATTAAGTCCGAAAAATATGACATTGGATTTTGCTCTTTTTTGGAAAACGAACCTGATCTTGAGTTTATTCCGATTATATCTCAGGAATTTATTCTCATTGTAAACGTTAATCATACTTTGGCAAAAGAAAAATTCGTTAATCTCAAAGATATCCATAATTATTCTCTAATCACCTACCGGGATAATCTATCCATTGGAAAATCCGTTAAAAAACTTTTAAAGCCCTTTGGTTTACGTGCAACATATGCTTTTGACGATGAAGTTGCCATTGGTGGGATTATGTCTTCTACAGATAAAGTTGGCATAGTTGCACACACTCCGTATTTACTTCAATTTCATAATTTAAAGCTCATTAAGTTGGACATGCCATCCAAATTCAATGCACACATAGTATACATGTGTTATGGTAAAAAACATTATCACACCATACCTGTAAAGACATTTATAAGCTATATAATTAAAAAGGAGAAAAAGCTATAGGATCAGGACTGCCAATTGGCATGCATTTTTTCCAGAGGAACCTTTATCAACACACCTGCCCCCATATATGCATAGATTTCAAATCCCCTTTTACACTGAAATACACATTCCAAGCAGGGATCTTCATCACAATACGCATAGGCATCTTCATCCGCCAACGCAAATATAAAAGATGTTTTTTGGGGATTTGTCACATACTTTATCTGTCCCCCTGTAAAAGTTTTAATATAAATCCATTTTATTGAAACATTCCTTTTTTTTATTTTCCAGAAAACTTCTACTGCATTTTCGTTGTATCCCCCCGTTATTTTATAATCAATCAACACACACTCTGAAACTTCTGAAGGAGATTTAGCATCCAATAACTGCATTTTTTCGCCACAGCAAGTAAGGATTTTTCCTTCCCCAGCACCAAACAGCTGAAAAAGATTTTTACAATGTTTACAATAATAGAACACTATCTCTTGACACATAACTCCAGGTTTTACAGTCTCTTTAGATCTCCTTGGCCCAAATTCCTGTTCTCGCAAACTAATTCCTCCTTATGCATACGTAATTTTAAATCTTCCCTCAATAAATTCTTTTTCACTTTTCCACTATCAGTTCTAGGAATTTCACCTATAATTTCCAATCTTTCTGGCCAATACCTTTTGGGAATCCTTTTCTGTTTCAAGTACTTTAAAAGTTTTTTTAACGTTAAAGATCTCTGTTCTGACTTCAATACAACATAAGCACAAATCCGTTCGCCAAGCCGCTCATCAGGCATCCCTATCACTGCCTGATCCTGAATCATTGGACACTCGACAATATAGCTGCCAATAATATTGGGATTAAGATTTTCTCCTCCCCTGATAATCATGTCTTTCTTTCTTCCTACTATTTTAATATTGCCATCTTCATCGCCGACACATAGATCGCCGCTGTAGAACCACCCTTCATCGTCCAATACTTTATCCGTAGCTTTTTTGTTATTAATATATCCTACAAATACATTGGGTCCACGAGATACTTCTTCCCCAACTGTTCCTGGAAAAACATCTTGCCTATTCTCATCTACAATACGAACTTCTACTCCCTCTACAGGTCTTCCTGAAGTACTTCCCATCAATTCCAAAGTTTCATCTAATCTCACAAATGCATGAGGAACGCTTTCTGTAGAACCATAGACTTCACACAGTTTAACACCATATTCATAAGCTCTTCGAACCATATTCCCAGGCACTGGAGCCCCGCCACAAAGATAAAATTTTAACGAATTAAGACGCAGCCCCTCATTTTCCATATCATTTAAAATATCATATATAAAAGGGGTTGAACCCATTGAATAAGTGCATTTTTCCGCATTCATAAGTTCAATTGCCTCTTTACTCTTAAACCTACTCTGCAAAATAACCTTTGCTCCAATAAACATAGGGGCAATAATTCCATGGTGAAATCCAGTAGCATGGTTTAACGGTGCAGGCATAAACATAACATCATCTTTAGTAAGACTTAATTCTCTGTTAAAATATCTTTCGCTAAATATTATGTTGTTATGTGTAAGCATGACCCCTTTTGTGTGCCCGGTAGTCCCTGAAGTAAAAAGAACAGCTGCAACATCATTACTATTGACTTTAACTTCATCTGCTAAAGTAGTATAAGTAGAAAGAATTTCTTTCAAAGTAACATTTTCACTTTTTTTCGTTTTAAGATTATCCAACAACACAACATTACTTAAACTTTTTATATATTTTTTAGCCGATATAATCGATTTTTCATAATCGGTCTTATGATACAATGTTGGACAAATAAAAATTTTACTCTCAGTAAGATTCAAAAGATAAACAACTTCTTTTTCGTCATAACACATACCAATAGGATTAATTACAGCACCTACTTTCATACATGCAACAACAATCAGAACAAATTCACTCCATACAGGTATCTGAAAAGAAATTACATCTCCTGGCTCAATACCAACCTTAATAAAATAAGAAGCAATAACCCCCGCCTTTTCGTCTATCTCCTTATAGGTGTACCGGTATCCTCTATCATCTACAACAAATTCTCGATCCGCATAATCTTTCACAGATACATTCCAATAATCCAGAAGAGTTTTATCCCCCCAGTATCCCATTTTTTCATATATTTTTTTTCGACTGCTATTTATCTTAATTTCACCTATCATAGCCCTTTATCTCCTTATAAGAAAGAACACAGCTTGAAACATTCTTCAATTATAGGTTTTTTATTGAACGAACTTCTTTAATTAATGCTGGAACCATTTCAAATACATCACCTACTACACCATAATCCGCTACTTCAAAAATCGGCGCAGATTCATCTTTATTAATTGCTATAATAGTATCTGAAGAACTCATTCCCGCAAGATGTTGCACTGCTCCAGAAATTCCACATGCAATATAAACTCTTGGTGAAACAGTTTTACCAGTCTGTCCTACTTGCTTTGATTGGGGAACCCAGCCCGAATCCACAGCCGCTCTTGACGCTCCCACGGCTCCTCCCAGTAAATCGGCTAGTTCTTTAAGCATTGCAAAATTTTCCGGTCCTTTCATTCCCCTTCCACCAGACACAATATACTCCGCTTCCTCCAGTTTAACTCCAGCATCTTCCGTAGATTTAATGAAATCTATTACTTTTGTAAGAGCAGAAACTTTATCCATCCTGATATTTTCTGTAATTATTTTGCTAATATTGTTCTCCTCTTTTTCCGGTTTTTTAAAAGCACCTGGCCTTACAGTACCCATCTGAGGACGTGTGCCACTGCATAGAATCTGAGCATAGAGATTACCTCCAAAGGCAGGCCTTTCCCATACAACATTTGCATTATCCTCATCTACACTTAACGCTGTACAATCCGCAGTAAGACCTGTCCTCAGACTAACTGCAATTTTAGATCCAAGTTCCCTTCCCCTTATAGTGGCACCTATTAAAATGGTATTTGGCCTATATTTATGACATAATTTTAAAAATGCATTTCCATAGGAATCAGAAGAATAATTTTTATACTCTTCTCCCTGAACTACATAAATTTTATCTGCACCGTAACACTTTGCACCATCAATTGCCTTATCGACATTGCTTTCAATAACCACTGCACATAATTTCTGTTTGAGCCTATCTGCCAGTATCCTTCCCTGCCCCAAAAGTTCAAATCCAACATTTTTTGGCTGTCCTTGAAAGCATTCTATAAATACCCATATATCTTTATATTCCTCAAAACTCATAATTAAAAATCCCCTTTATAATAATTTTGATTCCACAAGCTTACCCACTAAAACTTTCGCCGTTTTTTCCGGATTTACAGCTTCCATTATTTCACCACTGGACTGACGCTTTGGTGTAAAAGTTGCTTTTACCCTTGTAGGCGAACCATTGAGTCCAATTTTAGTAGTATCGATATCGGGCACATCCGTCAAGTGAATCTCCTCTATTTCTGCTTTTAACGAGTCTATTTTCCCCCTAATAGTTGCATACCTCGGTTTATTGCTTTCCTTAGTCAAAGTACAGAGAACCGGTAATTTTGTTTCCACCACTTCTATACCTTCCTCCACCTGACGCTTTACAATACATTTACTCTTACTTATTTCAATATCAAGGACATAACTCAGTCTAGAAATTCCCAGATGCTCTGCAATGCTTGAACCTGTCTGTCCTGTATCTCCATCAATTGCCTGTTTTCCCACAAGGACAAAATCAAAGGACCCTAATTTTTCAATTACCTTAGATAAAATATAACTAGTAGCATAGGTATCTGAACCACCAAAGGCCCTATCCGTAACTAAATATGCTTTATCGGCACCCATAGAAAGAGCTTCCCTTAAAACTTCCTTTGCATGGTCAGGCCCCATAGAAATTACAGTGACCCTTCCACCATATCTGTCTTTCAATTTAAGAGCTTGTTCTAAAGCATTTTTGTCAAATGGGTTTAAAATACTTGGAACTCCTTTACGAATGAGAGTATTTTTTACTGGATCAATTTTAATTTCCGTCGTATCAGGAACCTGCTTAACGCAAACAACAATATTCATCTTGCTTCCCCCTTATTTATATTCCCTTTCTAATACACCTGCTATAGTCATTCTTTGGATTTGATTAGTTCCTTCAAAAATCTGAAATACTTTACAATCTCTCATAAGCTTTTCTACAGGGTACTCTTTGCTATATCCGTATCCGCCAAAAATTTGGACTGCATTGGACGTAACTTCTTGAGCACAATCAGATACAAAAGTCTTAGTAATAGCACCTTCCTTACGAACAAGATTTCCATTGTCCATTAACCGCATAGTATTATTTACCAATACTCTAGATGCCTCTATTTTAATTGCCATATCAGCCAGCATCTGCTGTACCATCTGAAATTTAATAATAGGCTTGCCAAATTGTTTTCTTTCTTTTGCATATTTTATAGATTCATCTAAAGCCCTCTGCATAATACCTACTGCTAAAGTGGCAACGAAAGCTCTGGATAGATTAAGTGCATTTAATGCCAGTTTAAATCCGCCCCCATCTTTTCCCAGCATATTGGATGCAGGGACTCTGACATCTTCAAAAATGACATCCGTAGTATTTGATAAGCGGAGTCCCATTTTATCTTCATGTTTTCCAATAGTAATTCCCGCTGTATCTGCATCAATAATAAATGTCGAAATTCCATTATGTCCTGCTTCCGGATCAGTTTTGAAAAATCCTACAAACAATGAAGCCAAGGCTCCATTTGTGATAAACGTCTTAGAGGCATTTAAAATATATTCATCTCCGTCTTTTACAGCAGTTCCCCTAATAGCTGCAGGATCTGAACCTGCATTGGGTTCAGTAAGTGCAAAAGATGCAAAATTGCCTTTCCCAATAACATCAGCAAAATACTTGCCCTGTTCAGGAGTACCGGAAAGAATCACATTTCTTAAAGCAACAAATGTAGTAACAAAAGTAATTGCATAACCTGCATCAACCTTTGCCAGCTCTTCAAAAATCATAGCCGTAGTCTCATAGCTTAAACCAGTTCCACCATAACTCTTAGGGATTTCAAGCATATGAAGCCCCATATCAAAAGAACACTTAAACATTTCTCTGGGACATTCGCCTTTTTCATCTAATTCCTGAATATATGGCTTAATTTCATTTTCTGCCATCTCTTTTACAAGAGCAATTAATTCTTTCTGCTCCTTGGTATACAATAAGCTCATTAATTTTCCACCTCTCATTATTTTTCAAGCAGTTCTAATTCTCTTTTAGATCCCAAGTGTATATATTGAATGTATTTCATAATATCTTTTCCATGTAATAACTGCTATTTTAGATACAGCAAGGCTTCCGGATCAAATTCTTGCATATAGCCGAATAAGTCCGGATTAACTCAAAAATACTTTCACAAAGCATTTCTACTTTAGAACTAAAATATTTTTTCCACCTTGCAAATTATAATAAGAAAATTAATCAATAACACCGCCACTTGCAATTAATTTTCTCGCAGCCGTTAATCTTTGAACCGATCTAGGTCCCTCTTCTAACCACATTGCACGACAATCACGATACATTCTTTCTACCGGTCCATAAGGATTGTCTTCAAAATATCCAATACCACCAAATATCTCCAGACAATAATCAGACACTAATTTTACGGTATTTATACTATGAAGCTTACACATAGCTGCTTTCATTTCAATATCTTTACCTTCTTCATAATCTTTAGCAAAATTATAGTTCATCATTCTCAGTGCAAATATTTCAGTACCCATATCTGCAATCATCTGCTGTATTGCTTGTCTTTTAACCAACGGTTTACCAAATGTGACTCTGTCTTTTGCTCTCGCAATAGCCATTTCCAGCATCCTTTGTGCCATGCCGAGATTACTCACTGCTATATGAGCCCTTGACACAGATAATGAGTGTATTGCCACCTTAAGTCCGTCTCCTTCTTTACCAAGTAGATACTTCTTGTTAACTCTCATATTGGTAAATTTTAATCCTGCATGCCCGGCACCGCGACATCCCATCATATGAGGCATAGGAACGACTTCATAACCAGGAGTATTAACTGGTACAAAGAAAGCAGATAATCTCTTATCATTAGGAGCATCTGGATCAGTAACAGTAATTACATATGCAAATTCACAACAATCTGTATGAGAAATCAAAGTCTTTTCACCATTTATTATGTAGTCATCACCATCTCTTACAGCCCTTGTATGCAAATCTGCACCTGTACCACCCGTTTTTTCCGTTAAAGCAAAGCAGGTAAAAATTGTCTTGTCCTGAAATTTGTCCATATATTCATCTTTCAATTCTCTATTTCCAAAATCATCGAGAATTCTCCAGTTCATATCTACTGCATAATGAAGGTGCATACGCATTCCTCCTGGTCCCCTGCTGAACTCTTCCTGTACTTGTAATATCTGCAATGGGCTCAATCCCCATCCACCATATTTCTCCGGCAACGCACATCTATATAAATTGTTTTGAATTGCCAGGTCAAAGAATTTCTGAGGGAACTTATTTGTTACCTCAACTTCTTTCTGAATTTCCTCAAAAGGACCTTCAGCTAAAGCTCTCACCTGCTTTAAGTATGCTTTGAATTCGTTTTCGCTTAATTTTGACACCTTACTACCTCCCTGATATTTTGTAAAAACTTCTATGCTTCCATTTTAGTTAAACGTTTATTATATTTCCAATAGTTACTAATTATCATTTTTGTCACTATCAATAGTTATTAACTATAATTTTGAGGGAAAGACATACTTATCTAACATACACAAATAGCCAAAAATAGGAGACTGCCATACAAGACAAATCAAAATTATAAAAATAGAGTACTGTAAAGTTATTTTAAAAAATAACTTTACAGTACTCCTTTTCTCAAATAATCAAAAATTACACTTGTACTTTTTTATCTGATAATTTTCTCTTAGATATAGGTACTATAGGTCTCACTTGACTTGTCAATAAAATAATTGCACCCAGTATAGATATGCCTGCACCCAGATACAAAGCACTTGAGTATCCATAACTATCAACTATTATCCCTGTAAGCAACGGAGCTGATATACCTCCTATTGTAGCGAAAGTCGCATAAAGTCCAGTAATTTTTCCTGCATCTTTGGAAGAGAAGATCATAGGCATAGAATAATACCCTCCCATTGTTAAACACAATATACCATTTGATATGGATATAAGTACAACTGCGGAAATAGGATCTGATGCCCTGGAGCCCAATACAAGTAATATTCCTGCCCCCACCATTCCAATAAGTGGAAATAATTTTCTACCCATATTATGCCCAAATTTCTTAGCTGCTTTGTCTGCTAGCCATCCCCCAATAGGATATGTAAAAGTTGCAACAATATAGGGCATCATCGTATAAATAGCACTTGCTCCCATTTCAAATCCCCTTCCTTTTACAAAATATGTAGGAAGCCACGTCATAAACAGATAAAATAAATAATTGGTACAGAAAAATGACAATGCACCTGTCCATACAGACAGCGTAGAAAATATGTCCTTATAAGTGAGATCATTATCTTCATTTGGACTGGAGCTGTCATCCGATGTCTTCTTCCTTATATACGTCAGTTCTTCCTTACTTATTTTAGCATAATCTTCTGGCCTGTCCTTTCCAAATTTCCACCAAATAACTACCCAAATTGGTGCTAGAAATGCAAATGAATGAAATACCATCTGCCAACTCCATATTTTAATAATCCAAGCCGAAAGCGGCATTGCACATGCAATACCCATGGAAACACCCATTATACTTATACCCCATGCCAGTCCCGATTCTTTTTTAGGTACCCATTTTGCAATAATTGTAGACATGGCTGGAAGTGAAACACCTTCACCCATCCCCATCACTATACGTATTACAACCATAAGGCCTATTGTTGATCCAAATGGAGTAAGGAAAACAAATACGGACCACCATATGGCTCCAAACATAACAACTCTTCCGCCACCAAAACGATCTGCCAGCCATCCTCCTAAAATCTGAGTACAAGCATATCCAATAAAAAAAGCTGTGGAAACTAAACCAAATTCACTGGCATTCCATCCAAAATAATTTATCATTTCCGGACCTGCCATAGACATACAGGATCTATCCATATATAAGATTAAATAACATAACGTCAGTAATAGAACGATTCTCCATCTTTTATTTCCAATTTTTATATCCATTTTACTCCTCCTAACATTCTTAAATTTAATAATTCGTCATTTTAAATTTTACTTAAACATCTGTTTTATTTCCAATAGTTACTAATTATTGCTTTTATTGTTATTAATAGTTATTAACTATAATTTGATAGAGAGATATACTTGTCCAATATAAACAGATAGCTAAAAATTAGTATTTTCCGAAAAAATAAAAAAACCTCAAGAAGAGTATTATTTTAAAATTTTACAAACTATGACTTGTCAAAATATAAAAATAAGGCTCACCCTATTAGGCAAGCCTCACTTACAATTTAATTCTATTTAGATCACACTTCATCACTCATTAGTCGTCTGGCAAATAACTTGGAATGCTTAATTTTATCATCCGTTATAAAAACAGATCTATAACCAAGATCTCTTTCAGCAAGCATTCCAATATATTTTAATTGAGTAAGAATACAATATTTCATTTCATACCTCTCTTTCAAATAACTTATCACGAAATGTAACTTGCTAAGGCTACTGAAAGTAATTTATTTTTTATCATATCAGTCCTTGAAGTCATTATAATTGGTATTTTCGCTCCCATTACTGCTGCTGCTACATCTTTATGTGCATAGTATGTAAGTGCTTTTGTCAAAACATTACCTACCTGCAAATTAGGTGCTACAAGGATATCTGCTTTTCCTGCAACCTCACTTTTAATTCCTTTATGCTTTGCTGCCTCCAGTGATATTGCATTATCCAATGCAAAAGGTCCATCAATTACTGCATTTTTTATTTGATCTCTGTCACCCATTTTGCTTAGTATTGCAGCCTCTACTGTATCTTGTATTGTTGGGTTTATTATTTCAAGTGCGGATAGCAGAGCTACCCTTGGTTTTTTATATCCTATTTTTCTTGCTAGTGATACTGCATTTTCTATGATTTGCTTTTTTTCATCCAAATTAGGTTGTATTGCCATAGCACAATCAGTCAGTAATTGAAGCCCTTCTCCAAACTCCTTGTCAAAGACTGAGATCTGACTTATCAATCTACCCGCATTCAATCCATTTTCTTTATTAAGCACTGATTTTAGAAATGTACTTGTATGCAGCAGTCCTTTCATTATTATATCTGCCTCACCTTTTACTATAAATTCCACTGCTTTTTCTACAGCCTTTCTATTGTCAGGCTCATCAATTGTTTCACATAATAGTCTCTTATTATTTTTAATTGCTATTTTTTCTATTTTTTCTTTATCTCCTACAAGTATAAATTCTCCTAATTTAAGTTCTGTAGCCTTTTCAACTATTTCCAATATATCCAAATCCTCTGCTGCAGCTACAATGATCCTTTTCTTTTTTCCCCATCTTTTTGATTTAATTTGCTCTATTAAATCATTAAGATTTTTTATCATTTTTCTTCCCCCTAAGTACCACTTTGCTTTTTCTTCACCCTTTAAACACCTTAGATAGAATACGTTCAGCAAGCAAATAATTTTTTCCTTTAAGCTTAGCTGCTGTCCCTATTATTTTATTTTACAAATTACAAGTAAAAAATGCTACCTCCTTTGAAAATTATTTTCATTAGAGATAGCCCTTTAATTTTAAAACGATTCAATTTTCTCATTGCAAAAGCAATCATATTTGACTTGTGACAATATATGAATGAATTTCTTTATCGCTGGATTATTATTTGATTTTCTCCAGGCTGCAATAACATCAAAAGAATATTGTTCTCCCTTAAGTGGTATAAAACAAATTTTTTTGCTTGCATTAACCTTGAGCCTTTGTGGTACAATTGCAACACCATATCCCGCTTCGACCATCAATAATGAAGAATTTATACACTTATATCGAATCTTCCTATCTTGGGATAATTTTTCCGAATTAAAAATCTCATTCACAAATGTAGCATATCCATTAAAATCATCATTTGAAGGCATTAAAATACGTTCTGAATTCAGTTCATGAATCGTAACATTTCGCTGCTTAGCTAAGGGATGATCATTACATACTACAGCGCAAAGGACATCTTCATATAGCTTGTACGTATTGCACCAAGATAGAATATCTTTATCAAAATTGACTGTCAGGATTAAATCGAAATCACTATTTTTAAGCTTTTGAGCTAATTTTCCATATTCACAAGCCATTAATTTTAATTCAATATGAGGGTAATGTTTTTTAAATAGCTGTATAGATGATACAAGAATATCTTTAGTATGTGCATATAAATAACCGATTTTCAATTCCGCTTTAATTCCATATACTGCCATTTTTACTTTTTTCATACCTTCATCATATCGGTTTACAATAGCAATGGCCTCTACTAAAAATAATTTTCCTATTGCAGTCAATTCAACACCATGGTGGTTTCTTACCAATAAAGTTAAGCCAATTTTTTTCTCCAATAAAGCGATATGCTTACTAAGTACAGATTGTGTAATATAGAGCTGCTGTGCTGTTATACTAAAATTCAAGTTTTTAGAAAGCACAATAAACTCACGTAATAAGCTAATTGGCATCTCATATTTCCCCTCTTTATATTTTAAATATTGCCTTATAACAATACATTTCTTTGAAATAGTTTACATTAAATTGTATCTTAAAAGGCTGCTTCATTATCAAGATACCAAAATCGATACTTGTAATCAATTTTAAATTATTATATAATTGATTCAAAAATGGAATAGGTGAGTTATGATGACAGAAGAACAATTAAAATATTTTGTAACCATAATAGACACGGGCAGTTACATGGAAACCGCCTTAGAGTTAAATATTGCCCAATCTTCTGTCAGCAAACAAATACAGGCACTGGAACGTGAATTAGGTGTCCAGCTTTTTAATCGCCGCCGCAGGCATGTAAAATTAACAGAGGAAGGAAAACAATTATTACCCCAGGCCCGACATATATTAGGAGAAATCTATCATCTAAAATACATGGCAAAAAAACTACAACCTGGATACAAATACAGAATAACAGTATTAACTCTGCCTATAATGAGCTGTTTCGGCTTTCACATTCCAGTAAGCAGATTTGAATTGGAAAACCCTTCATTTATAATTAACCTCAAGGAATTGGAAGAGCCTCAATTATTTCGTAAATTGCTAGGCAATAATTTTGACATAGCATTGACCTATTGGGATGAACAAAACTTAACCAACGGCAAAAACCCGTTTGTCCCTGTTTCAACGGATAAAATTGTCCTGGCAGTTCACAAAGACAATCCCCTGGCAAAACTAGACCACATTACTCAGGAACAATTAAAAAATATCCCTCTTATGCTGATGGAAACCTATACATGCATATCCCATCTATGCATGGCTTTTTTCGAAGAACATCATATTGTCCCGAATATTATATTTAGAGGAAGACCTGAAACTATTTTAGGCGGTGTGGAAGCTAAACTTGGTTCTGCTTTAATAGCATGTAAACTGGCCAGCCAATTACTAGCTAACAATGTTGTCTTAATACCTATCTCCCCCAGTATTCCAGCTACATTGGGAGCTGTTATCAACAAACACAGTCAAAAAAATCCCAAGGTCAGAGAATTAATTAAAATGTTAATTGATAGAAACAATGAATGATCATTATCCTCCTATAGCCGTCATGTTCCTCTTTACATACTCTCCCTTCTCCAGATTATGTTCCTTAGGTTTGTTGTTAATTGAGTCAATTATTATTTTTTTCAAATTTCCTCCATTTCTCAGTGCCGATTTCAAATCTATTTCATAATCTGAAAGGAGGCAGTCTTTGAGCTTACCATCTGCTGTCAATCTGACTCTGTTGCAATTTCTACAGAACTTATGGGAAACAGGACTTATAAGTCCCACCCTACCTTTCCCATCAGGTAATTTATAGTATTCAGCTGGCGATGACACATCTTTTCTTTCAATTTTTTTTAATTCTTTAACTTTCTCTAAAACCGTTTTATTGGATATAAATTTATTCAGTGACCAGTCCTTTGTCCGTCCAATGGGCATAAGTTCAATAAATCTGACATCTATTTTCTCATATTTTGTTAGATTGACAAAGCTTTCTATCTCACTGTCATTAAATCCGCTGATCAAAACCGTGTTTAATTTTATCGGCGCAAGTCCCACTTTCCTAGCTTCTTCAATTCCCTCAAAAACATCTTTCAGGCATCCTCCCCTAGTTACATCATAGTATTTCTTCTGATCTAAAGTATCCAGACTAACATTTACCCTATTGAGGCCTGCATTTTTTAAATTTCCGGCATACTTTTTGAGAAGTATTCCATTTGTAGTCATGGCAAAATCTTTAATTTTATTTAACTTGCCTATGTTTTCAATTAGATTTATGATGCCCTTTCTAATTAGAGGTTCTCCTCCTGTTATTCTTATTTTTTTTATTCCCAGTGACACAAAAATTTTTGCCAGTTTATATATTTCCTCCAGCCTCAATATCTGATCATGTTGTATCTTTGTTATACCTTTTTCAGGCATACAATATCTACATCTGAGATTGCATAAATCTGTAACGGATATTCTCAAATAATTTATGTTTCTTTCATATGAATCTATCATATTATTCCTCCATCACGTGACTCCTATACTCACGCATCTTTAAACATCCACCAAAATTAATATATCTATCTAAATATTGTTTAATCGTTTTTAATAGATGATAAACGTCTCTTAAACAATTATCCATTTAATTTAGTAAATCATAATTTGTACCTGCAATCAATTTAAAATTATTATATAATCGATTCAAAAACGGAATAGTTAAAATATTTTACTATCCTAATAGGCATCATAAATTATTCATTTTTGGAATAAGCAATCACTTTTTTTGAATTGGAAATTGAATTTATAAGATGTTATGCTAAATTTAGATAATGACTTTACTCACAATATTTGATAATTATCTAAAATTATTTATCAGTAAAGGAGGCAACTAAATGGAAGAACAAAAAACAAATAAAAAAGATTTTCTCAGCGCAACAAATATAACGGGAATTACATCAGCCCTAAATGGTTCAAGGGAATTAATTCAAAATGAGTCATCACAAGATGATGTATCATCCTCTACTAAAACTGTAAAAACATGCTGCAGAGCATGTATCTCCAACTGTGGTGTTATTGCCCATGTCAAGAACGGCAGAGTAGTCAAGCTTGAAGGCGATCCTGAAAATCCTATGAGCAAAGGATCCATGTGTGCCAAAGGACTTTCCGGCATACAAGCTCTTTATAATCCAAATCGTAATAAGTATCCAATGCTGAGAGTGGGCAAGCGAGGTGAAAATAAATGGAAGCGTATTTCCTGGGATGAAGCCATTGATATTCTCGCCAAGAAACTTATGGAAACACGTGAAAAGTATGGAGCAGAAGCTGTACTCTGTTCTACTGGAGGAGGTGGAAATCCTGAATTTTGGAGTATCGCCAGATTTTGTAATGTATTTGGTACTCCCAACTGGTTTGAACCCGGTTGTGCTCAATGTTATCTGCCGCGTATTCTAGCCAATAATTTAATGTATGGTGGTTCTGACTACAGTATTGCCGACTCAAATTGCCTGGAAATTTACTATGCCGATGATACACCAATGAAATGCTTGGTCTTGTGGGGAGCAGCTCCTTCCTACTCCAGTCCTGCAATGGGCGGAGGTGCCGTTGCAGACCTTCGTGCCAAGGGAGTAAAAACCGTTGTAATCGATCCCCGTATGACACCAGATGCAGCTAAAGCTGATGTTTGGTTACCTATAAGACCGGGAAGCGACGTGGCACTACTACAGGCCTGGACTCGCTATATCATTGATAAAAAACTTTACGACAGTGATTTCGTCCTGAAATGGACAAATCTGCCTTATCTGGTGGATGTCAAGACCAAGATGTTCTTACGTTCTAATAAGAGCAATGACCCTAATGTTCCAGATACTTTTATAGTGTGGGATACAAAAACCAATTCAGCTAAGCCCCTAGTCTATCCCTGGAATAATGATCTGTCTCCTGCACTGGAGGGCAGCTTTAGCGTAAATGGAGCTGAATGTAAAACTGGATTTCAGCTTTTAAAGGAGAGAGTGGAACCCTATACTATTCAAAAGGCGGCAGAAATATGCTGGCTTAACGCAAGTAAAATTGAAGAGGCCATCAATATATATGCACAAAATTCTCCTGCAGGTCTCTGCCTTGGCGTTGCCACCGATCAAAGCCCCAATTCAGTACAGGCAGCCATGGCAGCAATTATTCTCAATGCGCTGATGGGCAACATCGAAAGGCCAGGATCACTGATGCAACGCTTTAAAACAAGCGGTGTTATTCCCGGTGATGCTGCTGTTTCAACCTATATAGTACCAGCTGCCCGTAAATTGCTTCCAGCGGAACAACTCAAAAAGCGTCTGGGCGGCAACGAATACAAAGGACTTCTATTCTGGTGGGCAGGACACCCTGGTAGTGTCAAAGAGGCAATCCTGACTGGAAAACCTTATAAACCAAGAGTCTGGATTGAGCGTTCCGGCAATAAGTTTGCCAATGTAGCCGAGAGTAAGTCATGGGTTCCCGCTATTAAAGAAATGGAGTTTGTTGTGCATATGTATATGTACCCTACTTCATTCTCCAATTATGCAGACATGCTCCTTCCTGCAGCAGAATGGCTGGAGACGGATATGCCCGTGGAATCCTGTAATAAAGTCTTTGCTAGACAAGCAGTTACCCACCTTTGGGAAACCATGGATGAAACATTATTCTGGTCCAAACTGGCAAAACGCTGTGCAGAACTTGGACATGAAAACTGCAAGAAAGCATTTGATGAAGAATTTATGGGAAACGATCTTCCTTACTGGAAAGATATGAATGAACTTCTAAATCGCTGTACAAGCGCCTTTGATATGACATGGGATGAATTTAAGGAAAAAGCTCCCTTTGAGTTCCTTCCTAAAAACGAGTGGAAACAGTATTATGTCTACAAGCAGAATAACCCAAAGACAGGCAAGCCAAGAGGATTCGATACACCTTCCAAGAAAATTGAACTCTATTTGGAGAGTCTCATTACCTTAGGAAGAACGGGAATGCCTTACAGTACTTGTGAACTGCCTCCTGCTTCAAAAGACTATGACCCGCTGCCATACTATCTGGAACCTTCTGAAAGTCCTATTGAAGACAGTGAGCTTGCTAAAAAGTACCCTTTGGTTATGACCAATGGGAGACTTCCATTTTATCATCATTCAACCTTGAGAAATGTTCCATGGCTGCGTGAAATGTACCCCGTTCCTGAGATCTGGATTCACCCGGAAGCTGCAAAAACCTACGGCATTTCCCATGGAGACTGGGTATGGGTGGAATCACTAAGAGGCAAGATCAAGGCAAAAGCCAATGTGACAAAGGGCATAAATCCTGGTGCCGTATATATGGAACGTTTTGTTTTCCCCGAAAATTACCATACTGAAACAGAAGGATGGCGTGAAATGAACGTCAACGTACTTTCAAAATCAACTGCTCCATACAACGATGTTGTGGGGACCTACACTTTAAGAGGATTTCTCGTAAGGGTTTCAAGAGCTGAGGACGGTCCGCCAAAAGGAGTCTGGACTAAACCTGAACAGTTCAAGGCATGGCTCCCTCAACCATCCGATCCTACGGAGGTGGTTAAATAATGAAACAAAATGTTTTGGTAATTGATTTAGACAGGTGTATCGGCTGCTATGGATGCAGTGTAGCATGTAAAATGGAGAATGAAGTTGCACTGGGTTCTTCGAGAAATAGAGTACTGACCATAGGTCCTACAGGAACATATCCGGATGTACAGATGTATTGGCTGCCGGTTATGTGCCAGCAATGTGCTGATCCTGCTTGTGTCAAGGTCTGTCCTACAGGGGCATGCTATAAACGCAGTGACGACGGTGTTGTTCTCATTGATCAGGAAAAATGCATAGGCTGCAAGAGCTGTCATAGAGCCTGTCCTTATGAAATAAACAACTTCAACAACGAAATGAGAGTAATGGATAAATGTACTCTGTGCACTCAATTGACAGAAAAAGGTGAAAAACCTGCATGTGTAAAAAATTGCTCAGGCAGGGCCATGATTTTTGGCGATATCAATGATCCGGACAGCGATGTATCCCTGGCATTAAAAGAAGCTGGCAGTGAAAATGTATATAGTCTTCGGGATGTTGGCACTCACCCTTCTGTTCGATACATTTTGCGCCGTGACAAGTGGATTGATGTTATCCCGCAGGAGTGCAGCCAGCAGGACGGGAGGAAAAGATAGGTGAATAAGAATCCAGAGTACCTGACACTTATGAGAAACCGTGAAAATTTGTATCGTTTTTTGGAGCGCCTTTATAAATCAGAAGTGGATGAACCCTTATTTATGCAGATGAAAAACATGGACTTTCCTGTAGATTGCTGTGAAATTGAACTCAGGGAAGGATACCAAATGCTTGGAAAATATCTGGATAATCATGGTAATACTGCATTGACTGACCTGGCTGTAGATTATGCGAAAATTTTTCTTGCTGCAGGAATAGCGGAGGGTTCTGCTGCATTTCCCTATGAGTCGGTGTATACCAGTGAAAAGAAAATCATGATGCAGGATGCCCGGGATAAAGTGATGACTATATATGCGGCAAAGGGTCTGAAAAAAGATGAGGAAAAGCTGAATCTCTTTGAAGATCATATATCCCTGGAACTGGAATTTATGGCATTTCTATGTCAAGAGGCACAAGAAGTTTTGAATATACAGGATGAATCAAAATTTTTGCCCTGCTTAAAGGAACAGATGAATTTTTTAAGTAAGCATTTATTGAATTGGGTTCCAAGCTTCTGCAGTGATATAGAAAAGTATGCCGATACAGAATTTTACAAGGGGATTGGAAAAATCACCAACGGCTATTTGCACTTGGACAATACAATTCTGGAAAGTTTAACGAATTAGCTGCAAATATAATTTATAAAAAGATAGGAGGGGTAATCATTGGGTTATTATGTGAGTTCGGAAAGAATGGACAAAATAATCGATGAACTTAAAAAAGAATACAAAATATATGCTCCTAAACGCTTTGAAAATCGCGGTTGGAAGCCTAATACCGACCTAATACGCTATGCTGAAATCAATTCGGTATCAGAGATCGTCTATGATGAAAAATCTGATTTTTCACCGAAAGAAGTCTTTTACCCTATTAGTCAGACACTTCTTTATTTTACGGAAGATAAATGTATTGAGAGTAGTATTGATGACAGTAAAAATATCATTTTATTTGCCCGCCCCTGTGATATTAACGGCATCAAGAGGCTGGACACCATTTTCCTGAAAAACGGCGATAAAGAGGATAATTATTATAAGCGATTACGTGATAAAATAAAGATCTTCATGATGGAATGCCGGAAAGGATGGGATAATTGTTTCTGCGTTTCCATGGGTTCAAATCGGACTGACAACTACAGCGCAGCTGTAAGATTTGAAGACAACGGCCTATTGATAGAAGTAAAGGATGAGGAATTTAAAAAATACTTCAGCGGGGAAACCTCAAGGGATTTTACTCCTGAATTTGTTCAGCAAAACCAAACAAAAGTAAAATTACCTAAAATAGACAATATTGATCTCTTGAGAAAAGTTTACAACTTGAAATTATGGGATAGCTTCAATACAAAGTGCATAAGCTGCGGCGCCTGTAATACAGTCTGTGGTACGTGCAGCTGTTTTGACACTACGGATATCATATACAATGAAACAAGCCGCAGGGGAGAGAGAAGAAGAGTATGGTCATCCTGCATGCTTGAAGAATTTACAACTATGGCAGGTGGACATAAAGTTAGAGAAACAGCCGGTAAAAGAATGAGATTTAAAACCCTGCACAAGGTTTATGATTACAATGCCCGTTTTGGCGGTACAGAGCATATGTGTGTAGGCTGCGGCCGCTGCAGCCGCCGATGTCCAGAGGAGATTTCATTTTCTGATACTATCAACAGTTTGAGCGATGAAATAGAAAAAATATCAAGTGAAGAACCATCATCCAGGGAGGTGAATAAATAATGACCAATATCACCTTACCTGCACCTTATAAAATTCTAGATGTGATACATAAAACCAATGCCGAATATACCTTCAGGGTTGCATATGATAAGGACAATATCAAGTACGGACAATTTTTTCAGCTGTCAATTCCCAAGGTAGGCGAGGCCCCGATATCCGTAAGCGGCAAGGGAGCTGGATGGCTTGAATTCACAATTCGAAAGGTAGGCAGACTTACAGAGGGAATTTTCGGCCTGCAGCCTAATGACACACTGTTTATGAGAGGTCCCTATGGTAACTCCTTCCCCCTAGATAAATTCAGGAACAAAGACCTGGTGGTAATTGCCGGCGGTACCGGCTTCGCTCCAGTCAAAGGCCTTTTAAACTACTTTTATGAACATCCAAAAGAGATCAAATCCGTAAATCTAATTGCCGGCTTCAAAGATATCGACTGCGTTTTGTTCGAGTATGATCTTAAAAAATTCAAAACTGTATTCAATACAATCTATACCTTAGATAATACTAAAGTAGATGGATTTGAAACTGGAATGGTTACAGCGCACATTAAAAAGATTCCATTTAATACCTTTAAAGACTATAATGTTATTATAGTTGGTCCTCCAATAATGATGCACTTTGCAGCTCAGGAGTGCCTTGCAAATGATGTGGAAGAATCCAAAATATGGGTTTCTTTTGAAAGAAAAATGTCCTGTGCAGTAGGCAAGTGCGGACACTGCAAGATAAACGAAACCTATGTCTGCCTGGAGGGACCGATTTTCAACTATACTAAAGCCAAAGATCTGCTGGATTAACTATTAAATTCTTTGGCATTGTTGGCTCCAAATTTTATACCCAAATTAATCTATGATTATTTATGTGAAAATTAGGCAAAACTTGAATCAGCTTAAATGTTAGATTTGGCAGATTCAAGTTTTGTCTATATAATAATATAAAAATAGGGGGAATTAAAAATGATTGATGTAGATAATGCTCTAAATATAATTAATGAAAATACAAAAAAGCTTCCTTTAGAAAAAAAGGATATACTATCCTGTCTTAACAAAATTTTAGCAGAGGACATATATTCCAAAGATGATCTCCCACCCTTTGACAAGTCCGCAATGGACGGATATGCTATCAAAAGTGATGATACTAGAAACTGTGATGCAGAAAACGCGGCAGAATTTGAGATCAAAGGATCAATAAAAGCAGGAGACTATTGCGAAGATGAACTAAAATCCGGTGAAGCTTTTAAAATTATGACAGGAGCGCCCCTGCCTAAAGGTGCAGATGCTGTTATAGAAATTGAAAAGGTGGAAGTTAAAGGCAGTATATTAAAAGTATCCCAAATTGTAAACAAAGATAATAATGTAGTCAAGCTTGGAGAAGAAACTAAAGTTGGTGAATTGGCACTAAATAGGGGAAGTAAGATTAGGCCCGTAGAAATAGGCTTATTGGCTTCATTAGGGTATAGTTCTGTAAATGTCTATAAAAGCCCTACTGTTGCCTTAATCATTACTGGGGATGAATTAGTCAGTATAGATAGCAAACTGAAAAGAGGTAAAATTAGAAACAGCAATGAATATTCACTAAAAGCTTTAATTAAAAATTTAGGTGCAAAAGTCTTGTCCTTAGGAGTAATTAAAGATGACAAGGACAATTTAAGAGAAAAAATTAAATATGCCTTAGAAAATGCGGATATAGTAGTCAGCTCAGGTGGAGCATCTGTTGGAGACTACGACTTTATAGACGATCTGTTAAAAGAAATAGGAGCAGATATAAAATTTACCTCAGTAGCAATCAAGCCTGGAAAACCAGTAACTTTTGCCACATATGAGGAAAAACTATTTTTTTCTCTGCCAGGCAATCCATTGTCTTTAATAACAACTTTTCAAGAACTTGTTAAACCTGCAATTGAAAAAATGATGGGTAAGCAATTTGAAAATAAAGGAGAATTCCCTGTTATTTTAATGGAAGATTTTAAAGCCAAAATAGGAAGGAAAAAATATATATACGTAGAAATTAAAGAACATGATGGAAAATATTACGCTTATAAAGTAGGATCACAATCTTCCAATCATCTAATGACTATGAGTAGATCAAACGGAATTATTATTATTCCTGAAAAATGTGCAAATGTTAAGGCAGGAGAGGTCTTAAATGGAAAATTCATACTATGACATTATATGATTCTACTGAGTATAGATTAAAGATTGGAGGATGAAAGAGGAAAAATGAGTAAAAAAGAATGGCCTGATATTTTAACATTAGCGCTTGGAATTGCACTATTGCCGTCTATATGGGCTGTTATAAGTCCATATATTAGAATTTCAACGGGAGCAGTGGCTCTTATTTGTGCAGCTGTCTATGTAGCTAATGGCAATAAAATTGAAGATGGGATTAAAATTTCAATAGGTTTTTTATGTGGTGATATATGGGCTTGTTTTGCATTGAAAATGATGGACATAATGCAGTTTAATCCGAATGTGGAATTGTTTATTACCCTATTTGTTTTGGGGTTACTGGCAGTAATAATTTCAGGATTGTTTACTAAATGGATATATCTACCTGCATGGTTGTGTGGATGGGCCGTGGGTTTGACTATTATGACTACCGACAGAATTAATAATTTAGGAAGTCTAGCTATACAAATTGGACTCTCTATGCTAGTGGGTGTATGGTATGTAGGTGCTGGAGTTGACAAATTTCAAAAATTCTTATTTAAATTATATAATAGATAAGGAAGATTTGTGTAAAATGTTATACAATAAAGTTGCAGAGAAGGAAAAAGATATAATTCGGTTATAAATAAAGCAGACATCCGCTAGTTTAGCTGGCGGATGCTTATTGTCAACCTTATCCACTAATTTCAAAAGTTTAAAAGTCATTAGCTTCTTTAATAAACTTTTGGTTTATTTCTAAATTAACGGAGCTAGCGCTATACTCACATCATTATCAATACCTGATCCAATCTTATTTTTATTTGTAAATCTGTTGATGTATAATCCAAAATCTTAGAATTGATAAACACCTGCAAATTATATATAATAATCATGTAGTAGAGTAAATTTAAAAAGGTCAATAAAAAAGAGGGATATTATGTCATTTGATTTTGTAGCAATAGATTTTGAAACATCCAATAATAAATATACCAGTGCATGTTCCATAGGTATTGCTGCCGTAAAAAATAACGAGATATGCAAAAAGGAATATTTTTTAATTCACCCACCGACTCTTGAGTTCAGCAAAAAAAATATATCCATCAATGGGATAACTCCAGAAGACGTTGAAAACTCACCACTTTTTCCCGATATATGGAATAATATAAGTACTTATTTTAAGGACAACCTAATGGTTGCCCACAATGCTGCATTTGACATGTCTGTACTCAAAAATTGCCTGACATTGTACAAGATACCCATGCCAAATTTTAAATATGTTTGCAGCATACCGATATCAACAAGACTATGCAGGGGTAAAAAAATAGGTAAGTCCCTAGAAGACCGCGCCAGGTATTTTGATATAGATTTAGGACACCACCATAATTCTCTCGATGACGCCATAACCTGTGCCAATTTAGTCATCGAATGTGTGAAACGCTCTCATAGGAAAAGCCTTGAATCCTTCTGCAATACATATACCAGTGTTCCAGTTAAAAATTTTAAGGATCTACATCCTAAAATAGAACTTTTCAAAAAAAGAAGTCCTATTTTTCATAATAAATTCAATACAGTTAAAATATCTGAAATTAAACCTGAGTGTAACAGTATCGATACCTCCAATCCATTCTACAATAAAACTGTGGTCTTTACAGGAGATCTAGAAAATTTAAATAGAAGAGATGCCATGCAGGAAGTGGTAAATTTAGGCGGTATATTAAAGAGCGGTGTATCAAAGAAAACAGACTATTTAGTTGTGGGAATTCAGGATAAATCCCTAGTTGACAATTCCGGAATGAGTTCTAAAGAACAAAAGGCAGCTGAACTCAAAGATCAGGGATATGATATTAAAACAATCTACGAAGATGAGTTCTTAGATATGATCAAATATAAAACCAATAGGGAAAATATCGATATTTCCAAAAAAGTTTTAGATTTAGAATCCCTTATAGTCTTCAATAATTTAAATGACAAAATAGAAAAATTGAAAGAATGGAAATTATTGAGCCCTTCGGCAAATGATTTAAAAGACATATACTATAAAAAGAAAAGTAATATTTATAACGCTGACATTCTGGGATATATAAGCAAGACAACAAATCCTAAATGTATAAGTCAATCTTATGAAACAATTGTACTAAAGGTTGAAGATAAGATTATAAAAATAGCTCCTGCTTATCTGCTTGAAATGCAGAAAAAAGACTTTCAGCAGAATCAATAGCATGTAGCCTGTACTAAAACCTATATGGAAAGGAGAGTATAAAATTTTTACACTCCCCTTTCCATTTTAATTTAATACAGTATAAAAATTATTCTACCTGCCATATTCCATCCTTTAAAAATTCTGATGCCTTTTCCTTAGCTTTTTCCACTATATCATCATTATATCCTAAAATCCCTAAGAGTTTTATTGCATTTTGAGTTTGGGATCTTCCTTTATGTATCTTATAGTCAAAAGATATAGTATTATCCACTATCCTCTCTTGAAAGTGATAGTTGGAAAAATATTTTTCAAGTATATATGTAAGTTCTACATCGTGGGTAGCTGCCACACATATGCAATTGTTTAAGGTAAGATATTTTAGTACCTGAGAAGAAGCCGCTATTCTTTCCACCGTATTAGTTCCCCTCAATATCTCATCTACAAAGCATATGGTTGGGATGTCATCCCCTATATTGTCTATTATTCTCTTTAGAGACTTTGTTTCTACTATATAATAACTTTCATTATTGAATATATTATCTTTAAGTGCCATAGAAGTGTATATTCTAAAATAACAGCATTTGAACTCCGAGGCCAGGCAAGTATATATTGTTTGAGCCAGTATAATATTTATGGCCACTGTCTTTAAAAAGGTGGATTTCCCGGAAGCATTGGATCCTGTAATTAAAATTGAATTGTCAATTTCTATGGAATTTGGTATCGAATTTTTTATAAGAGGATGCCTGAGTTCTTTAAATATACTGACTTGAGCCTGCTTTTTACTGCATCTAATCAATTTAGGCGTCACATAATTTTGCATCCTCTCTCTATATGATGCTATGGATATGCAGCTGTCTATTACACCTACGACCTCAAATATAGCTTCGAACTCACTGCTTCTTTCTATAAGCATATCGGACATTTTTTCATAATTTATAAGTTCCACCAGAAAAAACATTCCCATGTACTCTGTAAGTATACCTGAATCCGTAGCACCTCCACTCTGACTAAAAGCTGCATTTTTTATGCTTTTTATGCCCTTAAGAGCATATCTTAGTTTTTCATTATAGCCTTGGAGTTCCTCCACCTGTTCCTTTAAAATCAACCCTGCATATTTGGCTATTTTGAGTATGTACATAAAAGCTTCAAATTTATGTACTATTTTTTTCTTCTCGCTGTAATGTTTATATATATTTACACCAAAAGATACCATGATTATAATCAATGCAGCATAGGGCTTGAAAAACAGCAGTACAATTCCCAAAATGGGTATTCCCCCCAGGATTCTATAGTAAATAAGATTTGATTTTCTCTCACTTTCTTTTTTATAAAAATAATCAGATATAAAACAGTTCCTATTTTTACCTAGCCTGGCAAGTATATACTGGATTTTCCCCCTTTCAATTGGGTTGTCCTGAAAAAATTTTATCAATCTGTCCCTATTTTTAAGTTCTCTCTCATCGTACAGCGGTTCTCTAAGCATGTTGTATAAAAATTGTTCACCGGGGCTGCTTTCCGTGGCGTTGATGTTTTTAAAAACATCATCCATACTCAGATCATTCCATGTAATTTCATCAATAAAAAAATCACTTCTATTTTTTTCCCTCCTGTTGTTAAAATACTCAGCAATGCTATTCATATCGTCATCATTGTATTTTTCATCTTTTTCTCTGCCCCAATTACTTTTTATTCTCTCCTTGATTTCACTGTCAGATTTAAAACTTGAATAAGCTGAAAACAAGGTGCTCACTGCTATGATCAACAGTATATACACAATGATAGCTGTCATAATCATTCTCCTTTAAAACATTATATATTGAGCTTGTGTCTATCAGTCACAACTATAAACCCGATCCTAAATTTCTTGCCATTTTCTGGTATTCACTATTTTCTACATCTTTTCTGCTGCTTGAACCCAAAACAAGAAGCATACCTCCCTCCTGCCAATGAAGATAATGACATAGTGAATGAAAATTCACTTTTAAAGTATCCATTGCCCAATTATCCTTAACTCCGCCAGCAGCAATTAAATAAAGTTTTTTTGACATCTTACGCAGTGCAGAATCAACAGAAAAAAATCGGTCAATAGTACGCTTAAGCTGTGCTGACATATTAAAATAATAGAGCGGTGTTACTAAAACAACAGCATGAGCTGTCAATAGATGCGGATAAACTTGTAACATGTCATCATCATATACACATTTGCCATCATTCTTAAGACAATGAGAACAGGCTATACACGGATGAATATCTAATCTTGCTGTATCAAAACGAACTATTTCATGGCCTGCTTCTTTTGCGCCATCACAAAACTCATCGGCAAGAAATGCTGTAGTTCCCTGTAAATGCGGACTTCCTGTTAAAACCAATACCTTCATCTTAATACCTCCTGATATATTATACATAATTTTATTTTACAGTTTTACACAAAACAGCTTTATTTTATTATATAACTTATTATATAATATCTATACAGCGAGTAGTTTTGATAACGTAAATCCGGTTGTCAATACTACTTGCTTTTTTTTGGACATTAACTGTACGAACTTAATAAAAAGGAGGAAGATCAATTCAATGAAAGATTCAAAAACATTAAAACCTAAAACACAAATTAATATAAAGGCAATGCTGGCAGTGTTGGCATTTAGTGGGTTCTTAGCAGTATTTAATGAAACCATATTAAATGTTGCATTAAACATTCTCATGGAGGAAATGAACGTCACAGCGGGAACAATACAATGGATAGTTACTGCATATATGATGATTGTAGCTGTTATGGTACCAGTTACAGCTTTTTTAATCCAATCATTCGAATTAAAAAAGTTGTATTTGGGAGCTATGGTAATACTTTTGATTGGGACAATATGTACAGCTTGTTCTAAGACTTTCCCAATATTACTTATTTCCAGAATGCTGCAAGCTTCGGGTACTGGAATGATGATTCCCATTATGATGAATACAATACTACTTATAACACCGCAGAAAAAACGCGGTTCAGCAATGGCTATAGGTGCCTGTGCAATTCAGCTTGGGCCGGCACTTGGACCGACAATTTCAGGATTTATATTACAATTTTTCAACTGGCATGTGTTATTTATAATGTTAATTCCACTTATAATACTAGCTATGATATTTGGACATATTTATTTAGTAAATGTATCGACTCTTACAAAACCAAAAATTGATATCACATCAATTATATTATCAACCATTGGGGTTGGAGGAATTATATACAGCTTAAGTAGTCTGGACAGTGGAAATACGAAGATAGTTGGTATAACATTTATTATTGGAATGATCACATTGATAGCATTTGGTAAACGCCAATTGTCCCTAAAAGAACCTATGTTGGAAATACGTACTTTTAAATTTCCTTTATTTTCAATTGGTGTAGCACTTGTCATGATTTCCATGATGACGATATTTACTATGAATGTAATGTTACCTATGTTTCTTCAAGGAGCACTTAAAACAACAACTTTTGTAGCTGCAATGATACTGCTTCCAGCAACACTTATCAATGGATTTGTGACACTTATAGGAGGTAAAATTTACGACAAATTAGGAGCAAAAATTTTAATACAGGTAGGATTTGCTATAATGCTTGTATCATTATTTATTTTGTCACGACTGACTCTTGATACATCTCTTGCAAAGATTACAATTATTTATATAGTAGTATGTATTGGAGTTGGCAGCACATTATCACCATCTCAAACAAGCTCCCTTAATCAATTGCCGAGAGAATACTACCCACACGGAGTGGCTATATTAAATACACTTCAACAATTATCAGCAGCAATTGGCTCTTCATTATTTATAGGCATTATGTCGGCTTCACAGCAAAAAGCTTTAAATAACTTGGCTTCAGAACAAGCCGCTGTTACTGCTGGATTCAATACCGCAGTACTAGCTCTAACAGTGCTTGTTTTATTTGGTCTTTTTCTGTCATTTACTTTAAAATCGGAATAACAACAATATCTCCGGTTTATTTTAAATGCTGCTATAATTCTAGCAGCATTGTCAAAAAAATAATAGATAGGTTTTGTAAAAAGCTATCTATTATCTAAATTTCATCCATTTAGCTGCAGTTCTAAATGACCCCATATTTTTTTATAAGTACATATGCGACAACAGGCATAAGTATGTCAACAACAATGCTGGCAATTATAAGAAAAGAAACTCTTCCCACTATGTTCCACTTAATTATAGTCATTACAACAGCACCGATAGAAAATAAAGCCCAAATATAAAAGCCAAGTTTTTTTCTTAAAAATAGAAGTATAACTAAACCCGCTAACATGCCAATTTTAACTACAACAAATATGATATTTAAGGCTGTTGTTCCAATAGGATACAGTAACAATGCACCGGAAATAACCATAACAACGGACAGCCATAACCATAACCACAACTTTTGAGTCATTGCACATTCATCCTTTCTTTAAAAATACATAATCTTTATAAACTTATGGAATTGCAGATATTTTTGTATTTCATACGTATAGTTTCTTTACTTATATTATACACCTAAAATATTCTTGAAAGTTCAAATTAAATTATTGTCAAACTAATCATATTAGTTTATAATAAATTTATTATAGTTTTATATAAAGGAGATTAATATGAGTGCAAAAAGAAGGTTAAATACAGAGACAATCCTAAATACCGCAGCAGAGTTGGTGGAAGAAAATGGACTTGAAAATGTTTCCTTACTACAGGTTGCGGAAAAATTGGGTGTAAAATCACCATCACTGTACAATCATTTTAGTGGATTTAAAGAACTCTCATTGGGCATTGCAAGGCTTGCTATCTCCAGACTCGGAGACACCATCCGCAGTGCAGCAGTTGGTCGGTCAAAGGGCGATGCGTTAATGACAATTGCTTTGGCATATCGTAAATTTGCAAGAGAAAATCCGGAACTTTACAAGGCAATTTTGAGATTTCCCGCTTACAATGATAGAAGTATTCAGGAAGCAGGTCATGCTGTTGTCCATATATTATACCAGGTCATGGAATCTTATCACTACAGTAAAGAAAAAACCATTCATTTTGTCCGCGGGTTCCGCAGTGCCCTTCACGGATTTGTCTCCCTAGAAGAGGTAGGGTTTTTTCAGAGCACCGAAGCCGATGTGGATAAAAGCTTCGAACAGCTTGTTTCATGTCTGATATCAACTTTAAATACAAGGGAGGATAATTAGCATGGTTCAATATATTGCCTTACCTATAGTTGGATTTGCAGTCGGTCTGCTTATTATTTCCCTTGGCGGCGGCGGTGGAGCTGTCTATGTGGGGATTCTCACTGCTTTCTTCAACATTCCTCCTGCCATTGCAGCCTCAACTTCGCTTGCAACTATAATTCCTACCACCGCGGTTGGGACCTTAAGCCACTGGAAGGCTGGAAATGTAAATTTACATTTAGGCCTTACCATGCTAATCGGAGGTGTAGTCGGTTCAATTATAGGTTCACTGTGTTCCGGACTGCTGCCACAGAACTTGTATAATAAACTGACCGGAATTATCTTGGTATTACTGGCCGTACAGATGCTTATTTCATTCACAAAAAGTAACCAAAAGAAAGATGATTCCCAAGATGTTAGTCAAACTAAGAGATCCAATATTATTAAAGCGGTTTGTTTTGGCCTGCTGGGGGGAGTCATGTCCGGGCTTGTCGGTTTAAGCGGCGGCGGTCCAATTGTAGCAGGACTTATGATTTTAGGATGTCAGGTACTTGAAACAGTGGGGACTTCAGTACTCGTGTTACTTGGCATAGCTATTACTGGATTTATCACACATCTTGGATTGGGAAATATCGATTGGAAACTCGTAGGACTTTTAGCTGTGGGTACAGTATGTGGAGCTTTTGCAAGCCCGTTCCTTCTCAAGCGCATAGATAAGAAAAAATTAGAAAAGATTCTTCGACCAGCACTTTTCACCATGATCGTTGTAATGGGTGGAATGCTGATTTTTAAATAGACGCATATGCTCTGCTGGTATATAGTTCAGTTTTCATAATTATTTAAATTATAGATATAGATTTAGTTTTGTATAAATCTATACCTATCAATAACCTGTACTTATTTTAGACTACCAGACTCAAAACCATTACACCAATTAATCCCATTATTGAAATAATCGATGTCTGTACGCACCAAATTTTAAGTGTCTGAGGAAAAGTCAAACTAAAATATTCTTTAACCATCCAGAAAGACGCATCAGTAGGAGGATCACAGAACATAGAGCCACATCCAACAGCCAACACCATTAATTCTGGACTAACACCTGTTTGTGCGAGCAATGGCAATAAGATTCCAGCAGACATAAATAATGCTACTGTCGCAGAGCCAACTGTTACTCTTATAAGAGCTGTAATAACCCAGGCCAATACTAATGGTGATATAGGCAGTCCTACTACTAAGGTTGCTACATATTTTCCTACTCCACTGTCAACTATAACCTGTTTAAAGGCACCACCACCTCCAATAATGAGTAAAATCATTGCAATAGACTTGGCCGCTTCTACCGTACTATTCATTAACTCAGGCATCTTTTTACCCACACGAAATCCAAAAGTATATAATGAAATAAAGAAAGCTATTAACAATGCCATATCTGTATTTCCAATAAAGGATAAAAACGTATGTGCATATGAATTTTCGGGAACAAAAAATTCAATTAATAATGATCCTGCTATAAGAATTACAGGTATAAGAGCTGTGGTAACACTTATTCCAAAACCAGGAAGTTCCTCTTCTTTAAATACTTTGGCAATAGCCAGGCCTTTTGGTATTTCAGATTTGTTGTTTTTAACCAATTTATAATATAATGGCCCGGAAACAATTAAGGCTGGTATTGCTATTATTATTCCATAAGCTAATGTCAACCCAATATTGGCTTTAAAAATTCCTGCTACAGCAACTGGACCAGGATGCGGCGGCAAAAAACAATGAGTCACCGATATGGCCGCCAACATTGGAATACCAACTTCTAATAATGGAATCTCAGCAGTTGCAGCTATGGTGAATATAATCGGAATAAGTACAACAAAACTAACTTCCCAAAATAGTGTTATACCAACAATAAATCCTGTCAATGCAACTGCCCAGGTAACATTTTTCCTACCAAACTTTTCAATTAAAGTCATCGAAATACGCTGAGCTCCTCCACCATCTGCCATAAGCCTGCCAAACATTGCTCCAAGGCCTAAAATTATTGCAAGATGTCCTAGTGTTCCTCCTACACCTGACTCAATTGAGCTAATGGTCTTCATTATTGGCAATCCTTCTGCCACACCTACTACCAAGCAGGTCAGCATAAGGGATAAAAATCCGTTGAGTTTAAATTTAACTAATAGTACAAAAAGAAATGCGATACCTACTGCCAAAATAATAAGAGGCATAATATAATTCACTCCTTCTTCCAAAATTGATCTCTAAATTATTTCAGTATCACCCTTAAGCCAGTAATATTACTCTATTACTAACTCAAGGTCATACTCAATTAACATACAAAATAATACAGATGATTTTTGCACCGTTTTCATTTAATATAGAATTCAGAAGCCTTCAGCTGATGAATTAAGCGTTTATTAAATTCTTTTTTAAGAGCTTCAATTTCCTCCGGCCTATAGTCATAAAAACCTGCTCCGGATTTAACTCCCAGTTTTCCAGCTTCAACTTTTTCACGTAAAATCGGATTTGCACAAGTTGAGTTGTCCATCACTTTTAACAAATTATCTCCTACAGTACACCAAATATCTAAACCGCCAAGATCAGCAACTTCCAATTGACCTGTTGTGGCATAACGAAATGCCGGACCAAATTTTAACGCTTTATCTATTTCAGCTGGTTCGGCAACTCCCTGTTCCATAAGTGAAAACACTTCCCTGGCAACTCCCTGTTGAATACGATTAGCAACAAGTCCTGGTACATCTTTTAAAATTTTAACTGTTTGTTTTTTTATGGATTTGTAGATCTCCTGTATTTCTTTGAAAATATCTTCTGGCATATTTCCAAAAAACGACAGCTCAATAATCGGCATCAAAAGTGCCGGATTATAAAAATGATCCACTAACATTCTCTTTTTCCTTTCATCACTTACAGCTGTCAGCATTTCACTTAATGATAAGCTGGAGGTGTTACTTCCAAAAACTGCATTTTCAGGTGCATATTTATCCAATTTAGAAAATATATCTCTTTTTATATCAATTTTTTCAGGTGCAGCTTCGATTATATAATCTCTATCCTCTACTGTTTTCTCCATATCATTAAAAAGTGTAACATTATCCAGCGACTTTACGATAGCTTCCTCACTAAATAGACCTCCTTCCACTAATTCTGACAAATCCTTATCCATTGTCTTTTTTACATTTTTTAATGTCTCCGAATTGGTATCAAACAAATTTACTGGATATCCATAAAGGGCAAAACATTCTGCAATACTGTGTCCCATCGTTCCTGCACCAATTACAGCTATTTTTTTTATCATTTTATATTTCCTCCTAGTTATTTTATACCTAATATTTCTCTTGCCTCTGCTGGCGTAGCCTCTTCTTTATTAGCTTCCTTAATTACTCTAACTGCTCTTTCTACAAATTCTACATTTGATTTGGCAATTTTCCCATAAGAATAATAAATATTATCTTCTAGTCCTACGCGAACATGTCCACCAAGTGCAATAGTTGCATAGAGAATTGGCAAATGTTGTTTCCCTATACCAAAAGCTGACCAGGTAGAACCTTTAGGAAGTAAATTCTTTAAATAGACAAGGTTTTCAACAGTTGCTGCAGTTCCTCCAGCTGCTCCTAAAACTAACTGATAATGTGTTGGTACATCTAAAACTCCTTTTTTTACATAATACAATGTATTGTATATCATTCCTGCATCAAAAATTTCTACTTCTGGTTTAACATTATTGGTCTTCATACAATTACCCAACTTTTCTAGGAATGCCGGAGTATTATAAAACACTGAGTTATTCATCCAATTCATTGTACCTGCATCATAAGAGGCCATTTCAGGCTTTAATTCAACTAGATGTGCCATTCTAGTTTCATCCGTAGCATTTAAATCTCCAGAAGTTGTTAAGTTTATAACAACATCGCATTTACTTTTAATTAATTCCACAGTCTCTGCAAATTTATCTTTATTCATTGTTCCCCTGCCTTCTTCATCTATCATGTGAAGATGGACAATAGCTGCTCCAGCTTTCCAGCATTCATATGCTTCATTGGCAATTTCCTGTGGTGTAGTAGGAATATTGGGGTTTTTATCTTTTCGAGGAAACGCTCCTGTCAATGCTGCTGTAACAATTATCTTTTCCATTTTAAAACATCCTTTCAATTTGATTTTTATTTTTTACACGTATCTATATCAGCAAATACTATACCAAATCTAAATTTCCTCATTTACTAGCTTTTTTGACAAAATAAAAAGAATATTGATGAATTAATTCATCAATATTCTGAAAATAAGAAATCAATCCTGACTACAACTGCCCTTATTCATTGATTATGACCATATTTAAAAATCATTCCATTTGTAATCAAATTGATTCTATTTATAATCAAAATTATCTATTATTGCTGCTTATTAAAATCAATCGATAATTTTTTTGCTTTTTTTACTACAGCCGATTAGCTAATTTTTAAAATTTCTGCTGCCTTCCTAGTACTTCCGCCTCTTTTTAACGCTTCTTTAATTAATTCCCGTTCAACATTTTGAATACTCTCTCTTAGCCCCAACTTGGATTGTGACATATCAGCTCTCTCTTCTTTCATCATCAATAAACTAGCTACATCATCTGGAGTAATAGAAGTATGTGGTTCAGAAATAATAACAATTCTTTCGATTATATTTTTCAATTCTCTAATATTTCCCGGCCAAGGATATCTTTGAAACACCGAAATAGCCCTTTTATCAATTACAACTTCTTTACTGTACTTGGTATTATAAATTTTTAAAAAATGATCTAATAAATCTAAAATATCACTCCTTCGTGAACGTAATGGTAAAATATGAATTGGAAACACATTTATCCGGTAATATAAGTCTTCTCTAAATGTTCCCTGCTTCACCATCTTTTTTAAATTTTTATTTGTTACGGCAATAATTCGCACATCTACGGGAATTGTTTTTTCTCCTCCTATTCTAGTTATTTCTTTCTCTTGAATAACACGCAACAGTTTCGCCTGTAAATTCAATGACATGTCTCCAATTTCATCAAGCATTAATGTACCTTTATCTGACAATTCAAACAAACCTATTTTTCTGTCAATAGCGCCAGTAAAAGCGCCCTTTTCATAACCAAATAATTCAGATTCCAATAAATTTGCAGGAATAGCGGCACAATTTACTTTGATAAATGCTCCCTTATTACGAAGGCTCTTTCTAAAAATTTGATTTGCAACTACTTCTTTTCCCACGCCGGATTCGCCAGTAATCAAAACGGTTACATCTAAAGGTGCAACTTTTGAAATCATCTTCAATATTTCTTTCATTTCTTTGCTGCTGCCTATAAAATTATTATTTAGCTGCTGCTTTCTCAAATGTTCAATTTCCTGTTCCTTCTTGGAGTTTATTTTTTCCACTACTTTAATTTTCTTTAGTGAAAGTTCTAATTCCCTTTGTATTCTTCTTAATTCACTAATATCCCGATCAATAACTACAACTCGCCTTACAGTTCCCCCATGGGAAAAAATAGGGCTTCCAGTTATAAGCATTTCCACGCCTTTTTTAGCTTTTCCTATTGAAGTAACAGTTTTTTTCTGCTTAATAACCTCTAGTGTGACAGCATTATAATAAACGCCCTCCTTAAGCAAGTCTTTCACATTTCTACCTATAAGCTTATCTCGGTTCAATCCAGTCATTTCTGTATAGGCTCTATTTACATACAATGTATTTCCCTCTCCGTCAGCAAAATAAATACCATCATATAAATTATCAACAATTTCTTCAAAGTCACATTTACTTATCTTTCCTATTTGTGTATCATCTTCCATATTTTATTCATCCTCCTAAGAATAGTTTATAAACACACCCTTCCTTATAAATTTTATTATATCAAATAATAAAGATAAAATATTTAACCTTATAACTAGCATAAAATGGTATATTTAACTGCTGAAGGATTATATTTTGTAAAATAGTTGAACCAACCTCTGATAGTAGGATTTATCATCGAAGATGTAATTGACATTGACTATTTTATTATTTAACTGTATTATTAAGTTATCTAAAATATAGCTCATCATTATACTATTTAAATGAATAATATTCACCTATAAGGAGAAACATATATGTCAATATTTTCATATCAAATTTTTGATGCTGTGGCAAAGCAACAAAGCTTTTTACGAGCGGCTGAAGTTTTGAATTTAACTCCATCGGCTGTTAGTCATTCTATATCCTCACTGGAAGGTAAGATGGGTTTCCCACTATTTTTACGAAGCAGAACTGGCGTAAAACTTACAAGCGAAGGAGAACTTATGCTTATACGTATACGTGCAATTCTAAGCTGCGAAAAACAGTTGCAGCAAGAAGCAGCGCAAATTAATGGACTGGAAAAGGGAACTGTAGTAATTGGTACCTTTAGCAGTGTTTGTACCAATTGGATTCCCGATATTGTAAAATCTTTTCACAACTTTTATCCAAACATTGATATCAATATTATGCAAGGGGATTATGAAGATGTTCTGCTCTGGGTAAAAACAGGTGTTGTAGATATTGGCTTTGCTACTCTGCCTGTTAAAGAAGATCTTACGGAAACGCCTCTGTATATGGATAGACTTCTGTGTATTACACCGAAAAATTTTAAACCTGTTCATTTTAAATATGTCACCATTGATGATATAAGGGATCATCCCTTTATTTTGCAACAAGAAGGTTATAATTCAGACACCATTTCTTTTATTAAAAAATACAATTTATCTATCCACCCACAATTTTTCATAGAAGATGACCAATCCATCATTGCAATTGTTGAGAGTGGACTTGGTATAAGTATTGTTCCAGAATTAATTCTAAATAAAGTGCGATGCAATGTAAATATCTATCCAATAGTGCCAAATGAGTTTCGTACTATTGGACTAGTAACACATAAAAAACAATTACTTTCTCCCGCAACTTTAAAAATGTTTGATCATATTGTTTCATATATTAAAAGTATAATAAAACAAGATAACATCATTTGAAACGATACTATCTTGTTTAGTATAAAGGATATTTTATAATTAAAATGTGTAGTATAAATTTTAACCTATAAATTTAATCGTTTTTTAACATTATTCAAAGCTTGATCTAAGTCTTTGATAATTTCTTCTGCTTCTTCAATTCCTACCGATAGCCTAACCTGCCCATCTGCAATCCCAACTGCTTCACGTTCTTCTCTGCTCATAGAAGCATGACTCATTGATGCTGAGTGCTGGATCAGTGAATCGACATTACCTAAAGAAGTTGCTAAACTTATCATTTTCACGCTATCCATCAACATTTTTCCTGCTTCAAATCCACCGCGGACATTGAAGCTCATCATTCCTCCAAAATCTTTCATTTGTCTTTTCGCGATCTCATGACCTGGATGAGATTTTAGTCCAGGATATAATACTTTTTCAACCATATCATGGTTATCTAAAAATTCGGCTACTTTTCTGGCATTTGCACAATGCCTATCCATTCTAGCACCTAAAGTTTTAATACCTTTAGAAAGTTCTGCTGCATCTGCAGGTGACATAATTCCACCCATAAACTTCATAAACTCGGCATCTATTTTATGAATTAATTTTTTATTTCCTACAATTGCTCCGCCCAAAATATCTCCATGTCCATTCAAGTATTTAGTTGTTGAATGCAGCACAATGTCTGCACCCAATGAAAGTGGATTTTGCAGATATGGTGTTGCAAATGTGCTGTCAACATACAGTAATGCTCCACCCTCATGTGCTATTTCCGCCGCCCTCCTGATATCTGTAATTCCCAAAGTTGGATTACATGGTGTTTCAATATAAACAATCTTCGTATTAGGTTTCATTGCTTTTTTAATGTTTTCAATATTATCACCAGTTGTTGAAACTGTAGTTGCTTCAATTCCAAAACGAGGGATAATGTTTTTAATAAAAGCAAAAGTTCCTCCGTAAACAGTATTACCAGCGACTAAGTGATCGCCAGTATTTAAATTTGCAAGCAATGATGTAGTTATAGCACACATTCCTGATGCAGCCATTAAACACGCTTCTGCATTTTCCAAAGCTGCTATCTTACGTTGTACAGCATCTACTGTCGGATTTGCATATCTAGTATATGCATAAACTCCCTCTTCATCTCCATAACCTGCAGCAATTGCTTTTTCAACATTTTTCATTACAAATGTTGAAGTACGGCAAATCGGAGCAACATGCGCGCCAGTAGCTGGATCTGGTTCACTCCCTACATGTATTGCTCTTGCGTTAAACAATAGTTTTTTTGTATCCATTATTTACCTCCTCTTCTAATACTTTTTTATCAAAATATTTCACATATACTTATTTATCTGACCAGTTTTTTAATTTTTAGTAGAGTACGTAATATTTTTATGCAGCTACTTTATTTATAATATATATCCATTTTATAGGTTAGTAAAGTTCATTATATTCACATTATAAATGAATATATTTCACTTTTAGTAGGTTGAGATCAAGCCTTAATTTATAATTATAAAATAATTTGAAATTAAATGTCTATTGATTAACCATATATTTTTTGTTATTATTTTAATATGAGTAAAATAATAACACAGTTTTAAGTTTTATAGGGTTCCGCAGTTTGAAATTTATGACTGGTCAGGTCCAAGATGAAACACACAACTTATTGTGTTCACGGAGGGATAAAAGCCCGGGAGATATTTCATAATATCAACCGGAGCTTTTTTATTTTTTACATTTATAGGGAGTGAAAATTATGAAATGGTTAATATTATTCATTGCAGGTTTATTAGAAGTTTGGTGGGCGATAGCATTAAAATATTCACAGGGATTTACAAAACTTATACCAAGTATATTTACAATAATAGGAATGATAGGAAGTTTCTATTTTTTATCATTAGCACTAAAGACTCTTCCCTTGGGTACAGCATATGCAATCTGGACAGGAATTGGAACTATTGGTACTGTAATCTTCGGAATAATATTATTTAGAGAGCCTATTAATATAATTAGGATAATTTGTATTGGCTTTATAATAGTGGGTATATTAGGATTAAAGCTTGTATCCCCACATTAGTGAGCTTTTTGCCATTATATAATTTTTCATAGTCTGAGTGAGTAAGAATAAATAGCAATGCTATGACCTTATTTTTTTAAATAATTTTTTAAAATAAGTCTGCACTGGAAGCAATTTTCCTCTGCGATACATCAGGAAAAATATAGCAATAAGGATAAGCAGACTCGCTAAAGCTATCCAGACAGCCAGATATTTCAGAAAAATATTTGGCTGCATCGTAACAGTAAACACACTCTGTGGTTCCATCGTAAAAATGAGATAGCTGCCATCCGCTTTATAAGCTTCTTCTTCCCAATCAGAACCCTTTTTGACCCAAATATGAATTTTACCACTTGTTTCGGGTACAAGGTATCGAAATTTGATTTCTCTTGCACTTACGTCATGCAGGCCGTTGACCGTCACCTTCCAGGACTCCAGGATACTCTGATCATTTACTGAAATCATTTTGCTTTTCGTCTCTGCTTTTGACAGGTTAATAACCGCGCCCTTCTCGAAAGAGGATTCCGCTATAAGAATTGGGCGTGCAGGTTTCCCTCGAGTCTGCTTACTGGCAATGGCAGTAACCAGAGGGTCATACTCTGCTTCAAATGTCTCATTAAAAGTCAAATTGCTGTAATCATAATCAGGCCATTTCGCAGAATACCCGGATTTTGGTTTGATCTCAGGCAATATCTTGGTGGAAATGGCTTCGCCATAATGGAATGGAATTACGGCTATTTCCTTGCCGTCCACCAGAAAGCGGAGTCTTAGATTTTTAAATTCAGTCGGCATGTCTTCTGCCATGATAAAATTACTGTATTCCTGAGGAACTGCTTTTCCACTATAGCTTATTCCGTCAATCCCATTCCACTGATTTCCAACAAAATAGTTATTAGTAATGTTTCCGTCACCAGCTCCCGCAATAGATCCCAGGTGCTCTCCGTCACTGTTTATTCGAACAAAAGCATAACAGTTTTCAATATTTTCTCCCGAACCTGCAATTCCTCCAACATAGCTTTTTCCGGAAATCTCCGAGAGAGCATAGCTAAGGCGAACTGTGGACAAGGAACTGCCAGCAATGCCTCCTGCATAATTTCCATCAGTGCTTTTGATATTACCATAATTCTGGCAGCCATATACAGTTCCTAAATCTGCTTCTCCTGCAATTCCGCCGGCGCAGTTCTTTTTTGTAGTAATCTCTCCTCTGTTATAGGATTGATAAATGACAGCTCTTGTTTTGTATGCGAAATTCAGTGATTTTGTTCCAGTAGTTTGAGGATTGAGAACATCATTCTCCCGGTCAAATTCATAAAATATTGACATGGAACCCGCTATCCCACCTGCAGAAACATCTCCGCTCACAACACCGGTGTTTTCAGAGAAAGCAACCTTTCCTTCCTTAGCATCGGCCAGTTCTTTATCCGAAATGTCCTGAAAAAGGTTGGCATCCTCCTTTTGTTCATTGGAGCTGGCTAATTCTTCACCAATATTATTCATCTCCGCAGTAATCGCTTTTAGATCATTTGTTACCGCAGTGCCTGCATCTGCCGCAAGGTTGTTTATTGTTTCAATGCCGGAGGTTATTTCAGAAAGGGAGTCATAAAGCTGATCCAGATGATCAGAATAGGATTCATCAGGAACTGGAAGCTGAATAATCGGCTCTTCTGTCAATTCTGAAATAATTTGCTCCATTTTTGCAGAGGCATCACTTAAATTGGCAAGTGCCGAAGACAGGTTGTTTGATGCGTCCTTAAAAGATCCAAGACCTTCACCAAGGTCATTACTTGCCTTATACATTTCATTAAAAGCACCACTAATTTTCTCGAAACCTTCGGTCACATTATCAACCGCTTCATTAAAAGACTCCAATGCAGAAGCCATCCCACTTGCAAAACCATCAAGATCGATTGATGGTAAAGAATTGCCAATAACAACGGACAAATCGGCACTGATCTGTGAAAAAGCTGTAATGAGCTTCGCAGTACCGGAAGACAAATCGGCAAGCGCCTGATTGAGTTCATCATAAGCTTCAGGATCTTCTTCGCGTATTTTTTGTAGCGCAGCCACCGCATTCTGAAGGGCGGAATTCATCTCTTGAGAAGCAGACTGAGCACTAGCCAGAGCATTTTGCAGATCTTCCAGGGCAGCTTTTCTTTCGTCCTCGTTTGGCGCTACTATCAGTTTATCAAAAGCTTCAACAACTTTATCCGAAGCATCCTGAAGCTTATCTGCACCATCTCCAAATTTATCGAAAGCATCCGATAAATCCTCCATGGCCTCAGCTGCCTTGGAACTGCTTCCCCTCAAGCTTTCAAATCCATCTGCAGCATTTTTCGCAGCAACCGACATGTTGTCCGCTGCATTTTCAAGCTGTTCGAAAACCTGCTCTGATTTTGCCAGGGAATTTGTTATTCTCTCGCTTGAGTTATTAATGGACTCACTACCTTCCGAAATCAAGTCGGTTGTCTGATGGGCAAGAGTGTTTGTTGTCGCCAAAGCACTGTCAATGGCTTTCATAGTATCAGTAATCTGATTCGATATGGAATTTGAGCTGCCGTGTACATCGTCCAGCAGGTTGTCAAACAATCCTGACATTTTCTGCAGGTGGCTTCCTACTTTTTGAAAGGTATCCTCTGAATATTGAAGAGAAAGGTTCGGCTCCATCTGCCCCACAATACCGCCTATATTTTTACGGCCCTGGATTTCTCCCTGGTTGCTGCTGTTTGTAAGATAACCATTTTGTCTGCCTGCAATACCACCTACATTATAGCCCACATGGGGATAACCTATTTCCCCGGAGTTTTTACAATACTGTATTATTCCGGAAGAATGCCCAGCAATTCCGCCGGCATCCATATAACTTCCCGGCTCATTCAGCAAATCACCTGTACCAGTTTCCGATGTTTGATTTCTGGAAGCATCAGTTCCCACACCGAACTTTGGAAGAATATCAGAATTACTGTTCTTAGAATCGACAGTCGTGTTGGGAGTACGCTTTTGCGTATAGACTGCATTAACTTTGCCTTTATTGGTTGAATAAAAAACGGAACCCAAATTCTTACCTGTAATGCCGCCTGCCCAGCGATCCGATGTAACAGTAGCTGAGGAGCTGCAGCCTTTGATTGTTCCTGTTGTTTCATTCACTCCCGCAATACCTCCAACAGACTTGCTCCCTACAATAGATCCTGAAAAAGAGCATTTCAGTATTTCTCCGTAATTGATTCCGGCAATTCCTCCCAATTCTTGCTTGCTTCCAGATGGCTGTATAGTTCCCGATACATTTAAATTAATAACTTTGCCGCTGTTCTGTATATATCGAAATACGCCCTGTACAGAGCCTGCTTTTGTAATCTTCAATCCGCTGATTGTATGCCCGCCACCATTGAAAGTCCCTCCAAACGTCGGAATGGCGGCAAATTTACTGTTGGAAACATCCAGATCATGCTTCAAATATACCGTTTTTCCCTGCGAATATGTATCCAAAGAACAGTCATTGCCGAGTTTGACAAGATCCTCTACGGAATTTATATAGATAACTTTTTCATCCTGTGCTGCCATTGCAGGAATACCGGCAATATTAATAAATATTGCAATAATTATCAGTAAAGCTGCAATTCTCTTTTTAAGTTTCATCCTGCTTTTTCTCCTCCTGTGCTGTGCTTTCGGTTTCATCAATATGCTCTATTGATGTATTTTGGCTGTCAATCACCGCATCAATTTTTCCTTTCAAGTCTCCCTTGATGTTGGCATTTATCGTTCCTGAAACATAGCCTCTAATATGCCCGTTCAGACGCACATTGCCACTTTGAACTTTTTGATAAGTATCCACTTGTAGTGTGAATCTTGTTTTTTCGATAATAATATCACCGAGGAGCAGTATCTGAGGCAGAACAAATAAAACAAGAAAAATGGAGATGATTGTTCCCCTCCCAAGACAGCTGCCTATGGCAGAGATAACAGGATCCGAGCTGAGGAGGCCTATCAGAATTCCAGTTGATGAGAGGATGGAACCCGACGTCATAATCGTCGGAAAAGCCCCATTGACTGCCTCGTTGATTGCTTCTGAAATCGACATACGCTTCTTTGCCACAAGATATCTGTTTGTTATAAAAATAGCATAGTTGATGGTGGCCCCCATTTGAATCGCTGAAACAATCAAATAGCTTATAAAATGAACACGGTTATGGGATAATGCCTGGATCGCAAAATTAATCCAAATGCTTCCCTGAATCGTAGTAACCAAAAGTATGGGTAATCCTGCGGATTTGAATGTAAACAGCAAGACAAACACAACAAACAGTAGAGTCAATACAGATATAACTATATCGTCAACTTCAAATGAGGTTGCCAGATCATGATTATTAATTGACTCTCCTACGAGAAAAGTATTTTCCTTGTAAAATTCCGATACCACCTTCCGTACAGTCGGCAGATACTCAAAGGTTTCCTTACTGTCTTCCGGCAGATCCAGCTTAATAACCATTCGAGAATAATTTTTCCCCTGCAGTTGCTTTGTCGCCATTACAAGCTGCTTATGGATTTCGTCTAAATTTTCTCTTGTATCGGAAGGCAGTGTCACATAGCCTTCCTGAACCTTTTGATATGCATACATGAACATTTCATAAAGTGTTACACTCCGATTGTTAAACTCGTTTACCAGATACCCGTATTCTTCATGCTCGAGGCTATAAGCTGCATAAAGCAGCCTTGTATCATTAATGTCCATATTTGTAAGTTCAGCAAACATTCTCGGAGTCATCTTATCCGTCAGCACATAATCGCCTACTTTTATATTCCCAAGACCCGTAACTGCTGTAACATGTTTTATTTTGCCCAGAGCCTTCAGCAGCTCTCCCTCTTTTTCATAATTTCCGGAAGGAACAACCACTGCCAGGATATTCGGCTGCCCGAAAGTCTCTTTTATTTTCTGATCAGCAATCTGTGTTTCGTTTTGTCTAATTATGGGGATGTCCTTCTGACCAAAGGCAAATTCAGTCTGACGGCTTAGATAAAAAGTTGTAATCAGAAGAGGTATGAACAACAAAGGCACAACGTACCTCGTCTTGTTAGCCAGCTTTCCGATAAAATCTATTGCAGGCACAAAGTTCCGATGGCCGGTTTTGTCAATTCCTTTATGAAAAAGCATGAGTAAACCAGGCATTAAGAGAAGAACGCTCACAAGACTGCATGCAATGGCCTTGATCATGACAATTCCCATATCATAACCGAGCCGGAACTGCATAAACATGAGAGCAGCTAAACTTACAATAGCCGTGAGACTGCTGGATCCAATTTCTATAGCACCCTTGCTCAGCGCTGCAATGGTGGCTTCCCTTGGTTCTTTCGTCTCTCTTTCTTCTGTATAACGGTGGCACAGAACAACGGCATAGTCAATAGCAAGGGCCAATTGCAGCACAATTGCTATAGCATTTGTAATGAAAGATATTGTGCCTAATAAATAATTGGTTCCCATATTCAGAACAGCTGCAACAGCAAATACAATTATCAGAACAGGAATTTCCATATATGTCTTGGAGGTAAACAGCAAAACCCCCAAAATGATTATAACCGCAATCACAAGTATAGAGGTCATTTCCTTTGCCAGGATTTTCACATTATCTACACCCACAGTACTCGATACGTAAAAATCATATCCTGAAAGCATTCTCCTAATCTCGGACATGGCATCAATGCTTACTTTATCCTTTTCCTGTCCATCAAATGTAATATCAAACAGGGCAGATGCCGATTTGAAATGCTTGCTGCTGTTATCGAAATCAACAGAAGAAACCCCTTTGATTTCCTTTATCTTTTTGCTGATTTCTTCCGCCTGGTCATAACTGATATTGGCTACCATTACGCTGGCTGTACCAAATGTAGTAAATTCTTTGTGCATTACGTTCAGGCCAAGACGTGTTTCCGAATTAGCCGGTAAGTAGGTAGTGATATCATTGTTGATTGAGACTTTGGGAATTGAAATAATGCAGTAGATTATGGCAACAATAAACAACAGAAAAAAACCCTGCCGTTTATCGACAATAAATGTTGAAATTTTCTTCATAATATTATTATCTTGTGATTTATTTTCCATTGTAATATCCTCATGTCTCATTCTTTATTTCCAATTTCCTACTTTCATCAATAAAAAAGTAATTGTTTTTCATGCGTTTGCAAATTTATAGACAATAGCCTACTCCTTTTAATAATAGAAGTAGACACAAATTTTATCAAGAATCAAATAAAAGATTTTGTCTATATTTAGACAAATTAGATTAATCCGCAAAATTATGAAACAATATATACAAAATGAATGAATTCTGTGATTATCGAGCCAATTAACATAATCTACAAGTTGCTATTTTAACGCATCAAGAGATTCAAATACTTTTCCACATATAAATTAAATTCTGTTTTTATAATTTTAAATTATGTATACTCTTCAAATATCTTCCTAAAATGATATCCATAAATAGCAAAGGTAATTGCCAAGTCGAATACTTTGGGCCGCTTGAACATGCATCCAAAAAACAGCTTCCAGTAATATTTCCTTTCTTTTCCAAATAAACCAAGGTAAACATTTGCTTTAAGAAATGCCTCTATCTCGCTTAAGCCAATGTGCCGCTTGCCAAAGTTACTTGGACGAAATTCATTTAGAAAATTAGTAACACGTTCGTAATAATGTTTTGGTGAGTATAGCGTACTGACAACATACTTGTAACCACTAATTAATTCTTTGAGATTCATTGTGGGCTTAAAATTAATTGATAAGCTTGTGTTGTTGCCAGAAAATCCTTCTTCAATTCTTCCTTCTTTTTTCAGCCTTTTGTAAAGTAATGTTCCTCTTGGTGCATTCAATAAACCTACCATAGCTGTTACAATACCTGTGTCCTGAATAAACCTGATCATTTTTTTAAATATAGTCTTGTTGTCGCTATCAAAGCCTATAATAAATCCTCCCTGTACCTGAAGACCGTTACGCTGTATTTTTTTCACGCATTCCTCCAGATTGCGGTTTTTATTCTGAAGTTTGTTGCATTCAGTCAGGCTTTCTTCACTGACTGTTTCTATTCCTATGAAAACTGTTTTAAATCCAGCTCTAACCATTAAGTTCATAAGTTCGTCGTCATCAGACAGATTTATAGAGACTTCCGTAAAAAAACTGAATGGATAATCCCTTTGCTCCAGCCATTCTATAAGAGCTGGTAAAACTTCCTCCTTAAGCTTTTTGCGATTGCCTATGAAATTATCATCAACAAAGAAAATTGAACCTTTCCATCCCATTTCATATATGGCATCAAGCTCACTGATAAGATGTCCAACCGGTTTAGTTCTTGGAATTCGTCCGAAAAGTGTTGTGATATTACAGAATTCACAATTAAACGGACATCCTCGTGAGTATTGGATGTTTAGAGTTGAATAATTACTCATATCAATAAGATTCCACAGCGGAGCTGGAGTTTGTGTCAGATCAGCCCATTCATTAGTTGTATATATATGCTTCGGGCAATTGTTATCCAGATCACGAAGAAATTCTGGAATAGTCAATTCTCCTTCACCTAATACTAAATGATCAACATCATCAAAATCCTGATATTCGCTGGTAAAAAGAGGTCCGCCTGCTACAGTTTTAACTCCGAGTTTTTTGCATCTGCTTATTAACTCCCTTGCGGATTGCTTTTGTATAACCATTGCACTTATAAAAACAAAATCCGCCCATTTAATATCATCGTCCTTGATCGTTTTGACATTCATATCAATTAGTTTCTTATCCCAGGCAGCAGGAAGCATTGCAGCAACAGTTATCAGTCCCAGGGGGGGAAACGCTGCTTTTTTGGATATAAATTTAAGTGCATGATTGAAACCCCAGAATGTTTCCGGCGACTTCGGATAAGCCAATAGTATCTTCATAAATATCACCTGTCTTTCGCTAAATATTATGGACATATTCTCTTCTCACTAGATAGCAGACCAAGCCAGCATCAATAACTATTACACATATTTTAAAAAATGTTTCATCATTTTACCATTTTATGCTAGTGAATTATTTATTGATCTGTTATTTACTTATATACATATATTTATTATACTTTTCTGTTTAGAACCATGCAATATTCAACTTAATTAAGTTTTGGCCTAATTGTACCAGACTATCTCAAAGCAAACAAAATCTATTGATATCATAGTATATTTTGAAAATGCCAGTATTAATCCCACCTTACATCTTTACATTTGGATTAACATACTGACCGTGATTTTTAGTTTTGTTTCCATATTGGATCGCAAACTTTGGGCAGCGGTGTAAGCACCCAAGACAAAGGGTACACTTTTCCTTGACCCATACCGGCCTTCCCTCCTTCATTTCAATAGCCGTAACCGGGCATTTTTTCGCACATAGCCCACACCCGATACAGCTATGCTCAACTGAAAAATATTTTGTCTGACGCTGCTTCTCATATTGCGGGTAAAATAATTTAACTGCGACCATAGGCATCTTTCGACGGCTGAAATCTCCAATAACATTCTGTTTGATCTTTTGGGTCGCATCCGCAATCTGCTTCTCGGCTTCATAATTGATTTTCTCTATTTTCTCTCTATCAGTAAGATCAAAGATAGGAGTCCACGTATCAGGCATCTGCACACTAAATTTTCCGTCTAAGGACAATCCTTTTTTTCTCAGAAACCCATCAACCATATGACCGGTCTGTCCGGTTGTGGTTCCGAATGTTGCAACATGATAGATGTAGGGATGGTGCAAATTCAGCATACGCAATTCCAGTTTTTTAAGGAACTCACATACAATGGAAGGCAAGCCCCAGAAATAGGTGGGTGTTATAAAACCGATTCTTTCTTTATCCTTTACCTCAAATATGAATTCCTGTTTTTTTACACAATCAGTGATTGCAACGGGTTCCTCCTTCGTTTCTGCCGCAATTTTCAAAGCGACATATTTGCAGTTTCCCGTTGCTGAAAAATAAAAGATCATATTCTTACCCTCCTTATTTCCTTAATATAGCACCAAAATGATGAAATTATTCAATCAGGGAAACCATATCTGCAGCTATTCAATGATAATTACATTGCTGAAAATTTCACGATTAGGGTATGAGGCAGAACTTTGGCCAGTAAGTGGTAAAATTTATAAAAAACACCTTGCGTATAGGAAGCCTTTCCCTTCTTTGCTGCTGCCAGCGATTTCGACGCAAGTTTTTTAACATTCACTTCCGGTAAAAAATTAGAGACACCAGTATGACTTGTGTTTCTTGCGCCAACATTCATTTCAGTGTTCATCCAGCCTGGGTGAACTGCACAAACATTGATACCGCGCGGCTTCAATTCCTGTCGTAAACCTGTGCAAAAGTTCATTAAATAAGCTTTTGTTGCACTATAGACATTTAAATGCGGATTTGGTGCAAATGCTGAAGTTGAACAAGTTTCCAGAATGATGCTGCCCTTTTTCATATAGGGCAGGCAAAGATGGGTTACTGCTGTAGAGCCTTTAACATTTAGATCACACATAGTTATTTGGCTTTTTAGATCTGCTTCATCAAAATTGCCGCGTGTGACAACACCGGAATTGCTGATGAGCAGTTTGATGTCGGGTTTGTTTTCCTCCAGAATTCTACCGAGTGTTTTGTAACTTTCATCCTTTGAGAGGTCAAGTCCAATGGCTTTGCATTTTTTCTGTGGGTACTGCTTTGCAATTTCATTAAGACGTTCCAATCTGCAAGCAACCATCCATATTTCATCTACTTCGGGAAATTCGTTGACTACTACGTCGACATATTCCTTGCCAAGTCCAGAGGACGAACCAGTTATAACTGCAATAGACATCGTGGTGACTCCTTTCTGTTTTTATAATTTTACTTTTCCGGTTTGTGCCGCTACATTTACATTGTAAAATTTTCTAGTTTGAAGCTCTTCACAACTCCTCGGTCGCGTAACCGATAGCATCCTGTATGGTACATGAAAGTCTTCGATCCGTTTTCTCGTACCTTCAGGATTTCTCCCGCAAGGTCAGGCTGCATATAAACTTGTGAATAATTTTCAATTGAAAAATAATAGACAATTGCAAGCTTTTGTACTTCATTGTAGACTAAGATACAAATATTATCAAGAATCAAAAATACGCTTTTGCCCAAATTTAGACAAAATCATGAAATCTGCAAAAAGGTATATTTATGAAATATGATATTACGAAAAAAGTAACGAAAGGAGCAAAACAAACCTTAGACACCTTTTCTGGTACTATGTTTGAGCTGCTCTCGACGAAAGCCTTCGATAAAATCTTCTATAAGTTTTTTGTATTTATTGCTCTTATTGAGTTAAAGATTGCAATCAACGCAACTCCCATATCTCCAAATACAGCTTCCCACATTGAAGCTATTCCCAATGCACCTAATACGAGAAATATTGCTTTGATCCCTAATGCAAATACTACATTTTGATATACTATACCCTGAGTTCTTCTTGCAATTCTTATTGCAGATGCTACCTTAGATGGCTCATCAGTCATGATCACAATATCTGCAGCTTCAATGGCAGCATCTGATCCAAGCCCACCCATTGCAATACCTATATCTGCTCTTGCAAGTACTGGTGCATCATTTATTCCATCTCCAACAAATACAATCTTTCCTTTAGGAGATTTTTTCATCTCTAAAGATTCAATCTTATCTACTTTATCAGCTGGTAACAACTCTGAATAAACTTCATCCAGGCCCAATTGCCTTCCAATTTTATTCCCAACAGCTTCTAAATCTCCAGTAAGCATTATTTTTTTCTTAACGCCAATTTGATTTGCACCATAATTTCAATGATTATGTCCTTTATGATGTCTTCCGCCCCTGTTAACATAACCAAACTGCTGCTCATAATCTTCTCCTTGTTTTTTGTGCAACTGATTTTCATGACGTTTGGAGCGCTGGTCGCGACTGTTTTCACACAAATGAAGTCCGGAATTGCGGTTTCGGCAGCCACCTCACTGGCAAGTGAAATCACTTATGATATTTTTAAACCGATCATGGGCGGATATTCGGTGCGTTATCTTGTCCCCATCAAATATTTCAGCACCGATTATCTGATACAGCATACGGCATATGAGATGCCATTCGTAGTGATGACATTAATTCTTATTGTGATCAATATATTTCTATCCCATACGTTTTATCGAAAAAAGGATATCCATGCTGCATGATGAACCAAATTTAGTTTAGGAGGTCTTATAGATGAACTTACTTTTAAGAGAGCTGAAAGCGCACCGGAAATCTCTTTTGATTTGGTGTATTTGCATTTTCTATATAATCGCAGCCAGCATGTGGAAGTTCGGAGCGGAATACAGTTCGAATCAATCATTGAACGAACTGGTCGGGTTGCTCAATATTCTTTTGTTTAATGTGGTTACTCTTGTTTTTTCCATTATTATGGTAGGCTATTTTAATCATGGCGACAGTTTGGCTGCTGAAATTGTAAAACTCATGGCTGGGATGTTTATTATTCAGCTGATCTTTTTACTCATGGGGTCTGCCATTGCAGCTTATGGGAAAAATCTAAAAATTTCTACTCCTGTTGCAATTGTTGTAGTGCTTGTTTTCCTCATGATTGCTAAAATTGCAGATATGAGCAGGGACTTTGATTTCTTAAGATGGTTCACTCCTATCAAGTATTATGAAGCGGAACTTATTCTTGGACGTGGTGGGTTTAGCTCAACATATCTGCTTCTGTCAATCTTAATTTTAGGTTTACTTACTTTTATAACTTACATGTCTTATCAAAAACGGGATTTGAGGGTTTAATTACAAACATTCGCTACACCAAACGGCTGGACAACAAAAACTGTGTTGGCTGCGAGAAAATAGCCACCCATGGCAACATTGAATAAGATGAATACCGATATCCCTCCGATAAAGCTCTTAAACTGGAAAAGGTTCAGTACAATTAATGGTATCCAATATGTCCATAAACGTGCCGAACAAAAGCATGACTAAGGCAAATATGCGGTGCTTGCCGTTCTTATTTTCTTCCTGCATTATCGTGTTCCCCCTATATTATTTCTGGCACCCTTCCAAAACCAACGCTGAACCGAAATCCTTTAGGCCCGTATGCAGATCTTCTCTTTCACACGCCGGCCCATTCCGCAAACCAGTAATAACAGGTACTTCTTTCACATCAAATTCCAGTACCTCAAACATGTGTTTCGTGTAATCAATATACGATTTGAACAGGTCGGCATCAGGATTCCCTTGATTAAACGAAAGAATCAATTTTTGTTTCACAGCATTTTCTTTGAAAAACGGGGAGAATCGCGGAGAAAATCGTGCAAACAGCCTGTCGGTGAATATCTTACCTTGGGCACTCATCTGCCCCATGTAAATCGGTAAGCCTAAAACAATGGCATCGGCATGCTCAAGTGCGTCATAAATTTTCTGCATGTCGTCCTTGATAACACAACCCTGATCGCCCTTGTGGCAGGCCCAACAACCACGGCATGGTTTGATATTAAGATTGCTAAAACTGAAGGTACTCGTTTCGGCGCCCTGTTTCTTCGCACCTTCGAGTATTTTGTTTACAATAAATGTAGTATTGCCTTCTTCACGCTGACTTGCGATAATTCCGATGATATTCATTCTTTTTCCTCTTTGCATATAAGATTTGTTTCTCCTTTGTTCTGCAGATTTGTTCATTGTACGATCTCCTCTCATAATGGCATTTTTGTTTCCTTGTCAACGTAATCATTTTATCATTTTATTGTTTCCTTGTCAACATTAATATTAAAAAGGAAACAATAAGGCTCACGGATTTAAAGGCGCACAAAAATGCATCCCATCCTCAATGAGGGTGGGATGCCAGTGATTTCGTATTTCTTAATGTATTTCAATGGGACTCTGTATAACTATAGTTTATCAAATTTTATATCTACACCTAGTTTCTTTATTTCCGTATCCAAATGTATATTATACTTTTCCGCAAAGTCGAGTATAACATCAAGCTGTTTCTCGGTTACTTGTTCAAAAAAAGGTTGATCTCTATCCTTAAACTCTTTGTGCATTTCCTCATGGATATTATAAATTGCTTTTCCTTGCTCGGTGGGTTTAAAATAGACTTCTTTATTGTTATTCGGCTTCTGATAGCTTTCTATAAGCCCTTTTTTTACGAGCTTCTTAGTTAGTTTGCTTATAGCACCTCTGGTCATGTCAAAGGACTCCGCCAGCTTTGTCACATTGGAATCTTCATCTTTTCCGATATAAGCAATACAATGTATTTCAGAAGGATTATAACCCTTAAGCCTGTCTTTCATCTTAAAGCTATCAAGCCACATTCTTTTTTTAAATATATTCCATAAACCCATCATGGCCTGTTCTTCTTTGTCCATGGCCTGTCCTCCTATCTGTTGATGTATTAACAATATTATATTAAATTTTTGTTTCTATTTCAACAATGTTAAAATAATTATTCTAAGAATTAAACTACATCAATCAACGTATTAGCATTACTAAATATTTAGTAATGCATTTGAAATTTTTTCAAATCTTTCATCAGTTATACCAAGTTTTTTTCTGAATCTTTCATCTTCCATTCTGGCAATAATTATCTTGTGAGGAGATATTTTATTGATAATATTTTTTATCCTCTGAATTGATTCTTCATCATCGTTATAACCCTTAATGATAGTAATTTCAAATATAAACTTTCCTTTGTATTGTTTATTAAAAGCAATCATATTTGAAATATATTTTGCTAATGTATACCCTTCAATAGGTCTTTGGATTTTTTGGAAGCCCTCTTCTGTTATTATTTTTAGTTCTCCAACAACTTCATCACATTTATTGGCAATTTTCATATATTCATCTCTACCTAATAAATATCCATTAGAAAACAGCCTTACAGATAGACCTTTGCCTTTAATAAAGTTAATAATATCATCGATTTTGTCATTTACTAAGGCTTCTCCTTTTGAGTTAATAAAAATTAATTCTGGTTTTGTATTTTCTATTATGCTTTCTAGTTCAATCAATGAACTTTCTATTTTATTAAATGACTTTTGGGTATCTACCTTATTTTTCGATCTTCCAATAGGACAAAATATGCAGTCAAAGTTGCAGTACTTTTCTGGAAGTATGTTAATTTCCAGTACTCTTTTTCCATCTTCAACATAAATATCTTTATAGCTAAAATCACCCATTACCTTATCCCCCTCAAATTAATTTATTGATACTTCTTTATTGTTAATATTAAGATTTGAGTAAAACTATACTTATTTTTACTATTTTTAAATTATATAGATAATATTTTATGGCTTATTAAAAAGAAAATAAAAAACCCTAAGGAAATATTATAAAAATATCTCCCGGGCTTTTATCCTTCCGTGTACACAACTAAATGTGCGTTCTCTCTCGGACCAGCCAGCTGCAAACTGCGGAACCCTAGAAAACTCAAATATATAAAATCTCTTGTAACCTATAAGTTGCAACTTATAAATTTAATTTAGCATAATAGTTGATTTAAATCAAGTCAATATTTTTTCTTCTATGACTCTCAGTATCTCATATATAAACCATTTTCTTTCATATTACTTAAAATTATATTTTCATAACATACTTATTGATATTCCTAAAACTATCTTTTCTTCACGTTATCTTTTGATATTTCTACTCTTCGTACCGGCTTAGAGCTGAAGCTCGAGATGAATGCCCAGAAAAACAAGGTGATCAGCGCAGGAAGTGCATAAAGTTACGGAGAACATGAAGGTTTACATCCGTGGATGGAATTGAACAACCCTGTACTAAACAGTACGCACGGATTGTGTGAGAGGCGGCTGCTCAACGAATGGGCAGCTTCCTACTCGATTGCTGATAAGCCTTGCAAGAAAATATTCATTTAATATTATGTCAACAAATGCGAGGCAGTAGTTCTCCACCTGGCTGAGGCAGAAGCGTCTGTGAACCAATGGCTGTTTTCATAATTACCTTGCCGGGCATATCAGAGGTAACCTCACCGATAATTGCGGCATTCTTCGAATAAGGGCAACCGTGAAGTGTCTCAATGACCGACAGAGCCTCTTCCTTTGGTACAAATACTACAAGCCTGCCCTCGCAGGCCAGATACAGAGGTTCCAGCCCAAGCATGCCGCAGATACCGGACACCTCTCCGGCAACCGGGATCTTTTCAGCATCCAGGCGTATTCCAACACCACTCTGTCCTGCGATCTCATACAGCACTGTACCGACACCACCTCGTGTGGCGTCACGGATAACATGAATATTCTTAGTGGTATTGAACATTTGTTTAACCGTATCCCACAGAGGAGCGCAATCACTTGTGATGTTTGCATCAATGCCGAACTCATCCCTGGCAAGCAGAATTGCACAACCGTGCCGCCCTATATCACCGGTTACGATAACGGCGTCACCCTGCCGGGCCAGCTTTCCTGAAGGATTCGCACCCGCCAATATCCGACCAATTCCGGTAGTGGTAATAAAAATATTGTCCACCTGACCTTTTCCCGTCACCTTGGTATCGCCGGCCACAATCTTCACGCCGGCTTCCTTCGCCGTCTTTTCCATCGCCTCCGCAATTTGCTCCAGTTTTTCCATCGGAAATCCCTCTTCAATTACAAAGGCACAGGATAGGTAAAGCGGTTTTGCGCCCATGCAGGACAAATCGTTGACTGTTCCGCATATACTGAGTTTTCCGATGTTCCCACCTGGAAACTCATAGGGTGAAACGATAAAACCGTCCGTAGTAAATGCAATCTTCCCTGATTCTATTGGCAGGACCGCCGCGTCATCTGCAGTTAAATCCGGATTAGAAAAATGAACCTTAAATATCTGATCAATCAGCTCTGACGTCTGCTTTCCGCCTGCACCGTGAGCTAGCATAACCGTTTTATACATTTAAATCTCCTCCATACTGATAATAGGCTGAGCATGCACCCTCGTTGGACACCATGCAAGCACCCACTGGATGCTGCGGTGTGCAGCCAGTCCCAAACGCTTTGCAGTCTGATGGCCTGCATTTTCCCTGAAGTACATCGCCGCAGCGGCATGCGGGGCTGCTCCTGCCAGTGATCTTCGGTAGACTGAACCGAAGCCTTGCATCAAAACCACCATACACATCTCGAAGTTTAAGACCGGAACCTTCTATCATTCCAAGCCCACGCCATTCGGCATCGCAGGGCTCCATGACTTCTTTTATAAGCTTTTGCGCAAGTACATTGCCTTCGGGCTTCACCACCCGCGGATAACAGTTCCGGAAAAATGGCTTTCCTTTCTGACTCAACTTGATCACAACAGCAAGTGCGGTAAGAAGCTCGTCCGCAGTAAAACCCGTCACGACACCGGAGATTCCCTTTTTAACAAGTTGTTCACAGACATACGTTCCGGCAATAGCGTTGACGTGTCCCGGATAGAGGAATGCGTCAGCACTGTTCTTCAGTACTTTGTAAGCATTTGGCATCGTCTTGTTGGCACCGAGGATAGTGAAATTTTTGAGGCCCGCCATTTTAGCTTTTTTGACAGCGAGACACGCTGCCGGCACTGTAGTTTCAAATCCCACTGCAAGAAAAACAACATTTTTATCCGGGTTTTTCCCAGCGTATTCAACGGCATCCAGCGGAGAATATACCATCTTAATAGCCGCACCCTTCGGCCTGGCGCCGGCTAGACTTACCTTTGATCCGGGAATGCGGATTAGATCGCCAAAAGTACAGATAACCGCACCATGATCAAGTGCGAGCATGACGGCCTCGTCGATAAATCCAACCGGCGTAACACAGACCGGACACCCGGGGCCGGAGATCAGTTCAACGGCTTCGGGCAGGATTTTCCGGATTCCCAGTCTGAAAATTTCATGGGTATGCGTGCCGCATACTTCCATAATGCGAAGATGCCGGCCATTATAAGATTCAATAATTTCCTTTGCGGATGCATTACGATTTCCCATTAAAGCGTCTCCATAATTTTACTAGTTTCATCAGCATCGCTGTCAGTAATTTTGGCAATAGCCATTCCTGCATGAACCATAACATAATCACCGGGTTCGAGATCCTCCATCAGATCTACCGATACCTTCCTTTTGGCCCCGGACATGTCAATAACCGCCGTGTCTTCATCGATGTTGACAACCTTTGCTGATATTCCTACACACATAATTCATACCTCCAATATTTGATAATATAATTCATTTAAATACATGGTTTTATTGATTTAGATGGTACATGGCGGCAACTGCCTGACCGAGCGCGATCCCGCCGTCGTTCGGAGGGATAAGACTGTGAAGCAACACAGTAAATCCATGTTCCCGCAGCCGTGAAGTACACATTCCAGTGAGGAGCCGGTTCTGGAAAACGCCGCCGCTGAGCGCACACACATCAAGCCCTGTTATATCCCGGGCCTTTTCACAACCTGCCGTAATCATTTCCGCCAAGGCAACATGGAACGTATAGGCGAGCTCTTGTGTGTCTTCACCCGAAAGCACCAAATCCGTCAGATATTTCACCAGTTCATCCGTGCAAAGCACAAACCTGTTTTTTACGGAAATCAACATTCGATGGACGGCGCCGGAAACTTTTTCCGAGGTATCCGGATACTGTTCACAGTAAGTCTCGGCGGCAAACTGGAGCGCCATTGATGCCTCACCCTCAAATGTTGAAATTCCCCTTATGCCGAGAATGGCGCTGACCGCGTCGAAAAGCCGTCCAGCACTGGTGGAAAGGACACTGTTGAGCTTCTTATCCGCCATCATCATCTGCACACGCATTACCTTTGGGCTGCATAGGCCCAGCGCGGAGATAACATCAGCTGCCTTATCTTGATATAGAGCGTAAAGCATCGAAACGGCAATACGCCATCCCTCCTGAGCCGAGACATCACCACCAATCTGCAAAAACGGACGGATACTGCCGAGCCGTTCGAATCCGCCGTAAGACGATTTTAAAAACTCGCCTCCCCAGATGGTTCCGTCAGCCCCATAGCCAGTGCCGTCAAAAGAGACTCCGATCACATCATCTGCATAATCGTTTTCCGCCATACACGAAACAATATGAGCGTAATGATGCTGTATCTTCATGATCGGTAGGCCAAGTTCTCCCGCAATGGCCGTTGTGTTGTATCTCGGGTGCATATCGCACGCCACAATCTGCGGCTTTGCTTCAAGCAGAGTTTCCATTCTTTCAACAGATTCGCGCAGGGCACAGACGGTGCGTATGTCCGCCATATCTCCAACATAGGGGGACGGATAAAACAGTCTATTTTTCCCAATGCAAAACGTATTTTTCAGCTCGCCGCCAATACCAAGGACCTGTCCGTGAAAATCACTTGAGAGCATAAATGGCAGCGGTGAGTATCCGCGTGACCTCCGAATCATATAGGGTTTTCCCTGAAAAAAATCCATGACAGAATCGTCGGCTCTCAAGCGGATTTTCCGATCGTGCGACAAAACCACATCGCAGAATCCTGAGATTTCGTGTAAGACATCCTCATCACTTTTGCAAATCGGCGCACCCGATACGTTTCCGCTCGTCATTACCAGGCAGTCCGTCATTTGAACATCATCATCATAAGTAAAGAGCAGCATCTGTATTGGCGCATAGGGCAGCATAACTCCAACCATCGGGTTATCTGGCGCAATCTGATCGCAAAGACGGCTGACTGGCTTCTTTCTCAGAAGGATGATGGGCTTTTGGGGACCGTTCAATATTTTCTCCTGCCCAGGGAGAATCATACACTCGCGTTTTACTGTGTTCAGATCATGCAGCATAACCGCAAACGGCTTTATAGGTCTACTTTTTAGTGCACGCAGACGGTTGACGGCTCTTTCATTCGATGCGTCACAGCAGAGGTGAAAACCACCAATTCCCTTGACCGCCGCAATTTTTCCATCCATTATGGCACGTCTTGTATAGGTAATCGCATCCGCACCACGCTCCGAACGTTCAAGCAGATACACCTGAGGACCGCAGTCGTTGCAGCAAACTGGCTGTGCATCGTACCTTCTGGTTTCGGCATGGGTGTATTCATATTCGCAGGCAGGGCACATCGGGAATTCTCCCATGCTTGTGCGGACACGATCGTAGGGCATGGAATCGAGAATAGTCAGCCTCGGGCCGCAGGCAGTACAATTGATAAAAGGGTGCAGATAACGCCGATTGTTTCTGTCAAAAAGCTCCTGTTTACACTTGTCGCATGTGGCAATGTCCGGTGAAACAAAAATATCTCCAACCTCTTTTTCGCTTTCAATAATTTCAAAGCTCTCCACAGTCTTTTCGTCAGTCTTGTTTAAATCTATCTTTAAAATCGTCGATCTCTCAGGAGGTTCGTTTTTAAGCACTTTCAAAAACGCATGAAGTGCTTTGTCCGTTCCCTGTACATGCACTTCCACGTAAGATCCCTTGTTGGCCACACTTCCCTTGATGCCGAACCGGTGGGCAATTCTGCTGACAAACGGCCGGAAGCCCACACCCTGGACAATACCGTAAATCCTGATGATCAGAGAAGACATTTTCATCAATTCACTCCCTTTCTTTATACCACCGCTTTACACGGTTCATTCTTCCAGTCTGCCGGATACTGCGAAATGCGGAAAATCAATAAATTGGCCATAATAGTGCCTGAGTGCACGTTTCAAAAAACTGTCACCGATAACCACGTTATAGCCGCCGTCTTCCACAGCAGCGGCAAACTGCCGCTCGTCCGTGAGTCTGAAGTCCCCCTTCTGCTTCAAATCATCCTTCAGCATGAACCACGATGCAACCGTCACGTCGGCATCGACACTATCAAGTATTCTATTGCGTACCGAGTTTGCCAGTATTTGCTGATGGATCACAAGCACCCGTTTTCCGGCAAGTCCTGTTAACTTTTCCTTCAGATTTTTCGAAATGAGGGGACAACCTATGGTATACGGTGTCCCGAAGGTTGATCTCAGGTATTTCGCAGTTTTAAGGCCAGCAGGAGATACAACCAGGTTTTTTTCTGCGGCAGAGGCGTGCTGTACACTGTCAAGACCGCGGCCCATTCCATAGCAAACGGCCCTACCAAGGCCACTGTGCTCCACCGCCGAAGCCATAAGCTCCCCGGCCTGCAGGCTAGAAAATTCAAGCGGTGTCACTCCCAGCACGCCGACGGTGCCGCGTTTTACCGGAAAGCCCTCCGTGGCAAAGCCCTGAAAAAGTTTCAGCATGGCGCTCTCTTCCCCCTCATCATAGAGGCTGGTCCCGCTCGTCTCAATAGTAATTGCCGGAAGTCCAGTCCTTTTCTCGGCCATGCGCTTAAGTGCACGAAAATCCGTTCCTATGACCGCCGGAACAGGTGTGCCGATAATCGCCGTAAACGCTGCGTCTATCTTTGATACGGCATCCTGCAGTTTTGTAATCAACCGTTCGTCACATCCGAGTATCGCATCCATGTCCCGCAGCCCAGCACTGAAAATGGCACTTTTTTTCTGGAACCAGCGCGGCTCATCAAAGCCGCATACGTTCCCGGTACATCCACCTGCATCACAGATCACAATAAGACTTCCAAGTTCGAAGAGTACCGATACGGCTCCGGATATATCCGGAGCGAACGGCGACAGATATTTAATCATATTCATTCAGTCCTCCTTGCTAAATACTGTATCGAGCGCTTCAAAAAGTGCCGTCACACCGGCATATCCAAAGGGTTGGAGTTCCTCATTCCAGTCAACTCCGACACATCCCGGATGATAATAGGCCGCATCTTTGCCAATGACGGCGTTTACGTTCGAATCATCTGAGTCGTAATAGAGCATGGTCGGAGAAAGATTGGAATAAATTTTTGTCTGCGGACTGAGCCGTGCAATTTTTTTGAGGTAGGCAAAATTCACATCGCCCACAGTGCCGTAGATTTCGGAAACCGCGAATCCATATCGGATTAACGCCAGTGACAACTCAAAGGGGTCGGCATTTGCCCATTCACCTACCGCGAACGTGACATTGTTGTGATCACTGCGAAATTTTTCAACTGATGCGGATGCCATATTGTAATATTTTCGGTCGTCGAAGGTCACACCCAAGGCCTGACCGAAAAGATGATACTGATTGCGTATTTTGTCCAGCTGATACATCCTTGTCAGTTCAATACTCGGGATATTCAACTTTTTTTCCATGTCCAGCACGGCATGTCTCGCCTCCTGGCTCAGAACAAGATTGAAGTTCGCCTGAGCCATGGTCAAATACTCACCAAAATCCCGGCATCGGGAAATTTCACGGATCTGATGTATACCCGCCTGTCTTAGGAGAGCATACAGCTCGCAGTCGTCCCTCAGCGGCGAAAAATATCCGATGATATTCATTGCATCCGGCTTTTTAGGGACAGGTTTCAGCAGGGAATAAATGGACTGGCACACCGCGACCATGGGCGGTAGACGCCCCTCCCGTGTCAGTGCATACATATAGCATGGAATCACGGGAACTCCCGCATGCTCAGATGCCCTTTTGCATACACGTTCCATATCCGTTCCAAGCAGTGCGTCAACACAGGTAATGCAGATCATGACAGCCGTTGGCACCGTATCACATGCCTCACAGACCTCCTTAACTGCATTTGGAATTTTGGTCAGATGCCGCCCTGTGACAATATCAGTTTCATCCATCGTCATGTAAAAAAATCGTTCTTCATAGCCCTTTTGGCTGAGTGCAGCTGTGTTTCTTCCGCAACAGCCCGGTGAAATAAGCAGCATTACGGAGCCTGGGATGGCCAGTCCAGCACGTTTGACGCCGAAACCCTGTGCGCCCGGAGAGTTGAACGCCAGCGTTGCAGGTGAACTGTAAATCAAGTGCGTAGACGAAAGCAGCTCATCTGGTATATCGGAATACCCACGGTGCACTAGTTCTTCGGCGCTTATGTAATATGCCTTATTCATCGGTTTCTTCATCCCCAGACAATAACTCTGCCAGGTCGAAAAATTTGCAGCTTACAGGCAGTGAAGCATCCCCCTCTATGACAGTTTTCCCCATATCTTCGTATCGAATAATATCGTCACTTCTCGGAATATCCGCAACAATTGGCAGACCGACATTTAAGGCAAACGCCCGGACTTTTTCCTCCTCATGATCCACATTTCTACGATTAAATACGATGCCGCGCACCTTTGCGTAACTGCGGTCGGCAAAATTATGGACGGCGGTGTTGATATTATTTGCAGCATAAAGTGCCATTTTTTCACCGGAAGTAACAATCAGCACCTCTGATGCATACTCCTCCCGTATCGGTGCGGCAAATCCACCGCACACAACGTCTCCGAGCACGTCGTAAAGGACAACATCGGGGCGGTATTTTTCAAAAAGATCCAGATCGTTCAACAAGCTGAATGTCGTAATGATTCCACGGCCCGCACACCCGAGCCCCGGAGTCGGCCCACCGGTCTCGATGCACAAGACATGCCCAAAGCCCTCTTTTGTGATTTCCTCCAGATGATCCGGCTCTCGGTCGAATTTTCGCAAATAATCCATAACTGGCATGACCCGATTCCCGGCAAGCAGGTTGATCGTCGAATCCGCTTTCGGATCGCAGCCAATCTGGATTACTTTTTTCCCAAGAGAAGCAAATGCAGCACTTAGATTACTCGTAATCATTGATTTTCCTATTCCACCTTTCCCGTAAACAGCTATTTTTATCATATCGTTTCCTCCAGTTTCAGCTTTCTATTAATCAAATTCGGTATTTGTTCCCGGTAGCACCTTCCGGAAAATGCCTCGTGCGGCAGACTGTAAAACGATACGTCATCCGGACATATCGGCTTATAGAGAGGATCCGCTATGACACTGCCGGCTAAAGCAAACTGTCTCGCTGCATCATCCTCATTTGGAATGAGAACATCCCCCTCCGCCGTCAGTTCTTCCGTTGTTTCCAGCGGACAGAGTACCCTGACTGATCTACCGGATTCCACCTCGATTGCACGTGCAAGCGATCCAGCAAATATGCTTTCGCCGACAACTGTCAGTCCGCCATCCGATCCACTTTTCCGCTCTGCACAGGGCACACTGCTTTTTCCACTCTTTGCAGCTCTTCTAAGTACATGGGCAAGGATGTCGGCAAACCCGATTCCAAATGGAACACCGGCAACGTATGGAGTACCGAACTGTTTTTGCAGCATTTTTGCGGTGGCAAGACCGCTGTATGACACAACAAGGTTGACATGTGCACTGCCCGCCAGGCTGATACGATCCAAATCACTCCCCATTGCCATGCAGGATACAAGCCTAAATCCACTTTCGGCGAGCCACCGTTTGATCGATTCCACGCTGCCATTTATTGAGAAGTCCAATGGTGTTGCCCCGATAATATTCACGGAGAGATCTTTAGACCTGGCAACATCTCCATGGCAAAAATACTTCACGACAGTCTCCAATGCACAGGAAGCACCGGTAAGATAGGAGTGCATGCCATTTGTGCTCAAGCCGAAGGTCGGGATACCGGTCTTTTCACCGATCACCTTGGCAATTGCCTTAAAGTCCGTCCCGATCATCATTGCCACCGGAGAACCGCATATGGCGATGAACCTCGGCGAAAGTTCCCCAGCCGTATTCACAATATCGCCAATCAATCTATTGTCGTCACCCAGGATGGCCTCCGTCTCCGTCAGTGCGGATATATAGATCATGCTGTCCAGATCATACCACCTGGGCTCGTCATGCGTTGTATATGTAGAATTGCATCCCGATGCGTCATGAATTACAGTCATTCCCCCAAGCTCAAAGAGAGCGGAGCAGACACCCGAAATATCCGCCGTATAAGTTGATATAATTCTTGCCGTCTGTCTCATAAGCAGCTCTCACACCCCAATCCTTTATACTGGATGACCGTTTTCACGTCCTTTTCGTGCAGATATGCATCGGTCATCATTTCGGCAAGACGGACGATCCCATCAAAACCGTACATTCCGCCGCCTGCCACGATATTTACAAAATGGCCTGTTTCATTGAAATACGCAGCCTTCTGGCCGATAGCCAAAACTTTTTCATCATGGCTGCCATGAGCGGCAAACCGCATCTTCGGGTGAACCGTCGAGGACAGCACAAGTTCCGGTTTATTTTCTTTCAGCCAGACAAAATCCCGCCCGTCCTCATCGAGAAAACTGTCCACATAGACTTTTTTCACCGCAAAGTCGTGTTCCACAAGCAGGCGAGCTAATCCGAGAGGACGCGGTGTCGAGGTGTAGTCGATGGCAATCGGTATATTTCCAATAATACGGTATGCGTCTTTAAGGGCCTTGTCCGCTCTGTCCATGGCATCCGAGAAATCTGGCATCTTAATTTCAAGAACATTAGAAAGTTTCCTGTAATTTTCCATGATTTCTTTGTACGAATAACTCAGCGGCAGATACAGATAATTCTGTCCAAGCCTTTGACAAAGTTCCTCACCAGCAGCAAACGCTGCGGGAAGATATGTAATATTGACGGCGCTTTCCGCCATCTTCAAATAGTCTCCATAAGTTTTACAGAGTGCAATATCCCTGATCTCGAAGCCTGCGCCGCGTATTAAGGAAACAAATTCACTCGATTCGTCAGTGGGCCTGTCGTTTCCGATGATATTGACATATTTTTTATTCTTCTGCACCGATCTTAATGGACTGTACAGCTGTCGGCGCATAATCTGATCCATTGTCAGTCCACTCTTGCGCATCGTGGGAGTCATATAACACTCAACAAAATCAACGCCGGGAAAACGCGTGCTCAGTTCAGTCAGAGCTACTTTGAAATCACAACCAGTAAAAAGATGGATACAGCTGATAAACACAAGCACAGCCGGTGGAAGCGTATCCATTTTATTCAGAATATCAGCCGTACCATCGACAATATTCCGCTCCATACTGCCATCCAAAAGGTCGTTCTCATGAACCGAAACCCAGGACATCCTATCCATGGCGTTCATCTCAGCCGCGGTGAGAATGACACCGCGCAGACATCCCTCGGCACAAACGAATACCTGGTGCGACTGTGGTATCAGCATCCCCGTATGCACGATGTTCCATGGTCCCCTGGCCGGTGCATTGTATTCCAGCCCGGAGAGAAACGGTGACGGAAATTCGGCATCACGTATTCTTATTTCCTCTCCGATCATACCTGCTTTTCCATTGATTTTTTTCAGCACACTGTTTCTCCTTCTCTTTTGCTTATGCATGTGCAGTATATTTTCAGAGAGGCTGCGGTATTGAGAAGCCATTTTGCTGTCTGGAAAGGCTTCGATAACTGTCTTATTCAGCAGTTCCGCATCTCGTACAGTCTCACTCAAATCAAGCGCTCCGGCGATTTCTGTATGGAAATCAGCCGCCAGTTCTTTCACCTTTTTCTCCTCGTTTTTTACGTTTCGGCGATTTAAGATCAGCCCGCCGAGAGAAGCGTAGCCACGGCCTTTAAAATCTTCCACAGCCATAGCAATATTTGCCGCTGCGTAAATCGACATATTTTCTCCAGATGTTATAATGAATACACTATCGGCATAGCCACCGTGCATGGGCATGGAAAATCCGCCACAGACCACATCTCCGAGCACGTCATACATTACAACGTCTGGTTTGTATGTTTCATATGCGCCCTTCTGGGCGAGCTTTTCAAGTGCGGCGATGATACCTCGTCCCGCGCAGCCACGCCCCGGCAAAGGGCCACCCGCTTCAACGCAGATTACTCCGTCAAAGCCGACGCATACCATATCATCCAGTGCAAAATCATTGTTATATTTTCTCACAAGCTCCAACACAGTGGGTATTTTTGTACCGCCGTGAAGGATGGCGGTGGAATCTGCCTTCGGGTCACAGCCTATCTGCATGACCCTGAGCCCTTTTTCAGCCATCGCCGCCGCCAGATTTGAAACCGTGGTTGATTTCCCGATACCACCTTTTCCATATACAGCTAACTTAATCATTTTTTCCACCTCCTGCATAATTTTTCTGCACTGAAATTATACTTCAGCGCAAAATCATTGTTATATTTTCTCACATTTCTGTTGTAGGGCAGGGATCAGAGTTTGGTACTTCCATCTGCCGATCAAAATGGTCCCCTTTTGAGAAGTCTGGAACAAAGCCGGCGGTTTGTATCCGGCCGGCAAGGCAGTGGAAGCATTCCGCTGATTCCTCACCCATACAGATTTTATTATCATAGAGAGAGTAATCTCTGCGGTGCTCCGTCGGGGAAAGGTTTGGCATAACCACGTTAGCACTTGCCTGAAAACCTTTCTCCCTGCCAATTGGGTCAACAGTACCAAGTGCAGTCGTTGCAGGAAGCAGCGATTTTGGCAACAGAAACCTTAAAAGCGAGAGCAATATCAGCGTCGTCCTTGACGAAGGTTCATAATAATTTGCGAATTGAGTGTCCTTATGCGGAATAAAAGGACCTATTCCTACCATATGAGGCTGTAAATCTCGAAGAAATATAAAATCCTCAGCCAGTGTATCATACGTCTGATAAGGTGAATCCACCATAAATCCAGAACCAACCTGATAGCCTATTTCCTTGAGATTATACAGGCACTGCATACGGTTTCTGAGACTCAGTTCAGGCGGATGAAGCTTTCTGTAATGTGCTTCATCGGCCGTTTCATGCCGCAAAAGGTATCGATCTGCACCGGCGTCAAAAAGCCGCCTATATGAGTCTCGGCTCCTTTCTCCCAATGAAAGCGTAACCGCACTCTCAGGAAAACTGGCTTTGATGGCTGAGACAATATGGCACATCCGTTCATCGGTATAATATATATCCTCACCGCTCTGTAATACAAAAGTCCGATATCCAAGCCTGTATCCGATTGTACAACAGTTTAGGATTTCCTCATCTGAGAGTCTGTATCTGCGCGCATTAAAATTGCTTCTTCGAATACCACAGTAATAGCAGTCGTTTCTGCAGAAACTTGAAAACTCTATAAGCCCGCGGAAATATATTTTTCGATCATAGTATTTTTCCCTGATTTCTTCCGCACGACAGGCAAGCAGAGAAAGCACCTCCGTCTGTGCATTCTGTAAAAAAAACCTCAATATTTCAGAAAGTTCCCTTTTACAGGCATTATTCAAAAAGTCAGTCAGTTTCGACGCGTCATTTGCGTCATTCAATTGAATCGTCATCGCCCACCACCTCTTCTCTGTCATTTACCATAGCGTCCAACTTCCACAGCGCCTCCGGTTATTTTGGGTAAAGTCATTACCTCCCCTTATTATAAGCTTCTGGTTTATTTCGGTTAGACAAATAATAGCCGTATCCTGACGGATACGGCTATTTCATATTTAACAGCTATATCGATCTTTCGTCTCAAAAAAATTTTGACGTCAGGCTGATATTTGTTTGATTTAATTATTAATTTGTAACATTAGAATATACCGTTTTTGCAGTAACTCCTTTAATTCGACCGATTTTCCCCGCAATAGTATTGATCTTGTCCTGCGGAGCATCAATCACGATGCTAATAATATTGATTCCCTTTTCACGATAGGGAAGTCCCATGCGCCCAATAATATAGGAACCGTATTCATGCAACAGATCATTGATCTGCTCTGCACATTCCCTGCTTTCCGCAATGATTGCGATAATGGCCACTCTTGTTTCCATCGGCACCACCTCATAATTTACCAATTCTTTTATGATATTGATTATATTTCAATTTCAGTAAAAAGTCAAATAATAAGAATACCGTTAATTAAGGTTAAGATGGAGTAAGCCCTTATAAACAAACTCCATTTACACTAAAATTTTCTACTGTATAATCCCTATATTTTATGATATACTATTAGTAATAAGAGGGTGGATTATGAATTTAGTCTGCTTAGTAAATTGTATAGTTTAAATAATAGATAGGTCTTGTCAGGGACTATCTATTATTCTTTTTGGAATTATTTATGTTTACTTTAGTACCGGATGATATTTCATCAGGTCTCAAAGTTATTTTATTTTCGATTTTAATATCTGATTTTTTATCAGATAATGCCACTATACAAATAACAGTGATTGAAAATAAACTAAAGAACAATACTAAATATCCTTCTGACATAAACGCATCACCTCTTCTTCATACGCAGACATTATTAACCATGATCCACCCATAACTAAAGAAGAGGTACCCTTATACAATTTTTCTTATTACATTTAAACTATATCATATCCCGTAATTCTATTAAAGCCAGAAACATTGTAGACAATAACAGAACTATGTGGAAAAAGATACAGGGAAAACGGATTCATCAACCTTTCACTTAGAGTCGACATCGCTGAATATAAAATAAATTCATTTCTAGAATGTATTCGTGATGAGGAAAAATTAGTTGATATAAAAACTATAAATAAAAAAATTACTACAGGAATATATCCCATAGTAATTCCAAATTAATTTTTATCATAATCCACATTGTTTTACACAAATTCGTAGACACACTAACCTACTCAGCAGGTATAACCTTCGTAATCTCAAACATATTATTCAATATATACCAATTTTGAGGGAAAGGCTGAGCCAGCGTCCAGTAACTTACTCCTCTGAGGCCGTATTCATTGACTAACCTGTACTTTGCCTGTATACTTCTCGCATCCTCAAACCAAACCACATGTTCTCTTCCCTCTTCATCCACATAATTGAAATATGGAGATTGCGCTCTCTCATCAAATTTTATCTCTGCCCCATATCTTCTTGCCCTGTTCACTGCCTCCTGATGTCCTATGCTCTCTGCAAATTCACCGCCAGGCGTATAGGGTAATGTCCAGTCATAACCGTACATGGGTATGCCCATCAATATCTTATTAGGCGGAATTACGCTCACAGCATAATTTATTACTCTCCTAACCTCGTTGAGAGGCGCTACGGCCATAGGAGGGCCTCCTGACCAACCCCATTCGTAAGTCATTATTATAACAAAGTCCACTATTCTGCCATGGGAAGCATAATCATGAGCTCCATGCCATGCACCAGAGGTTACATCATATGTTTTAGGTGCCAGTGCGGTGCCGACTACATATCCCAGGGGATGAGCTTTTGATACCAGCTTTTCAAGAAAATTATTGTACCTTTCTCTATCTGAAGGCGGAATTCTTTCAAAATCTATTACAACTCCATAATATTCTTTTTCATCCATGGTATCAATTATATTGTTTATCAAAGTATCCTGAAGGTTTTCATTGTTTAATATGGCAGATATTAAATCAGTATCAAAATTTGCACCAGATATATTTGTTACTGAAAGCAGTGGTGCTACTCTGTTATTTCTGCCGGCTTCAATTATGGTCTCATCCCTAAGAGGTGTAAGTTCACCCTGCTCAGTGACATGATGACTGAAAGGCGTTACATAGGTTAAATAGGGACCTACATTGTTCACTACAGCTCTTTCCCGTTCAGCAGTGGATGGCTGTATAAATCCATTGGTTTCAATTACACCATAATTTTTTGAATTCTCTGGTATTCTTATTACCATGCCTGGATGAATAGATGCAGGATTTACAATGTTATTTAACTGAACTATGCTGTCTACAGAAACTCCAAATTTTTGGGATATGGACCATATAGAATCACCTGGTCTAACCATGTATGCCCTTTCTGCGCTAGGGATTACAAGGGATTGCCCCACTACTAGACTTTCCTCCGGTCGAAGACCATTGACATCCAATATGCTGTCGGGAATAACACCAAACCTACGGGCTATGGACCATATAGAATCGCCTGAACGAACTACATATATATTCAAAAACGTAGTACTCCTTTTTCACTTACTATCATTAACCATTATATTCGTAAATTATATTTCTGTTCTAGAACTAATTGTAAATATTTTTACTAAAATATCTATCTCCTCTATCTGGAAATATAACTACTATATTTCCCTGCTCTATAGTCTTTGACAATTTTATTGCTCCTGCCATTGCAGCACCTGAAGAGGATCCCACTATTAATCCTTCTTTTTTTGCTAATTTCTTAACCATATCGAAAGCCTCTTCATCATTTATTTTTATAACTTTATCAACTAGATCCATGTCCATGGTACAGGGAACAAAATTGTTTCCTATGCCTTCAACCGCATAATGACCTTCCTCGCCGCCACCTAAAGTGGATCCCTCCGGATCTACCAGAACTGATTTTATATCCTTTATTTTTTCCTTTAAATATCTCGCAACCCCTGTAAAAGTACCTCCACTACCTGCTCCTGCTACAAGATAATTAATTCGTCCTTCCATATCCAAATATATTTCAGGACCTGTAGTTAAATAATGAGCTTGTGGATTATCAGCATTTTCAAATTGCTTTAACGAAATTGAGTTTGGTATACTTTCAAGGAGCTCTTGTGATTTTTCTATAGCCCCAATCATTCCCTTATCTTCAGGAGTATTTACTATTTCTGCCCCAAGTGCTTTCATAAGAGTTTGTTTTTCAACAGAAAATTTCATTGGAACTACAAATATAACTCTATAGCCTTTGTTGAGGGCTCCCAGGGCAATACCCAAGCCAGTATTACCTGCAGTTGCTTCTATTACAGTATACCCTTTCTTTAAAATTCCCCTCTTTTCTGCACTTTCTATCATATACGCCCCAATCCTGTCTTTTACACTGCCTCCGGGGTTGAAATTTTCTAATTTAGCAAATATAGACACACCGTCTTTTATATCAAAATTATTTAATTTTAACATGGGCGTATTGCCTATCATCTCTTTTATATCATTATAATATATCATGTTGTTAACCCTCCACCACATTTCACATTGCGCAATTATGCTGTTTTATTTAGAAAATTCCAATGCATTTTTCAAATCTTCTACTAGATCTTTTTTATTCTCAAGTCCTACGGACAATCTAATCAAATTATCCACTATTCCTATTTTTTGTCTTATTTCATAGGGTACTGCTGCGTGAGTCATTGTAGCTGGATGAGATATTAATGATTCAACTCCTCCTAAGCTTTCGCCCAAGGTTATAAGCTTCAATCCCTTAAAAAATTTATTTATATCTATACCCTCTTTTAAAACGAAGGATATAATTGCACCATACCCTGAAGCCTGGGATTTATGAAGTTTATATCCAGGATGAGTTGAAAACCCAGGATAATAGATCTTGTCTATTAGCGGATTCTCTTTCAAAAAATTGGCCACATATTCGGCATTCTCATTGTGCCTATCCATTCTAACAGATAATGTCTTTATTCCTCTTATTAAAAGCCAGCTGTCAAAAGGATTTAATATGCCTCCCGTTGAGTTTTGAATAAAATGAACCCTTTCTCCTAATTCTTCATTATTTACCACCAAAAGGCCAGCAATCAGATCACTATGACCGCCCAAATATTTAGTAGCACTGTGGATCACTATGTCTGCACCTAGTTTTATAGGCTTTTGAAGATAAGGTGTCATAAACGTATTGTCCACAATAGTTAACACCTTATTTTTCCTTGCTATTTCACTTATCTTATATATATCCGTTATGGTCATAAGTGGATTGGTAGGTGTCTCAATAAATATTGCCTTTACATCTTCAGTAATGCTTTCCTCTACTTTTTGCAGATCACTGGTATCCACTAGTACATAATTTAAATTGAAGTTCTTGAATATTTTATCTATAACTCTGAAAGTTCCTCCATACACATTACTGGAAACTATTATTTTATCTCCGCTTTTGAAAAGCATCAAAGCCGCCGATATAGCTGCCAGTCCAGAAGCAAATGCAAAACCTCTATATCCGCCTTCCAGATCTGCAATTAATTTTTCCAGAGCTTCTCTAGTTGGATTTCCCGTTCTAGAGTACTCATAACCGCTATTTTTGCCAAGCGCCTCCTGTTTATAGGTAGAAGTTTGATATATAGGTACACTGACTGCCCCTGTTCTTTTATCTCCATCTATTCCTCCGTGTATTAACAATGACTCAATCTCCATAATTTATTCTCCCTTCTTAATTCCACTTGCTATAAATATTCCAGTTTCAGTATATTCGCCTTTACTTGAATAGGCCTTACATTTTAACTCTGTATTTTCAAAATTTATTCCACTAAATCCTGCTTCGACAAGCCAGGTACTTATCTGTTCATTGGAAAATCCCAGCCATTTATCATGCATTTCAGTTCTTGCCCACTCTCCATTGTGCTCTTTTACATCCGCTATGATAAATGCCCCGTCTTTTTTCAAAATCCTGTAAGCTTCTTTTACTGCTTTTCTTGCATCCACAACATGATGTAATGCCATGTTTATATACACAGCGTCAATGGATTCGTCAAATAGTGGAATATCCGTTATAGATCCCTTTATTGGATATATATTTTTAATCTTTCTATTTACAGCTTCATCATGCAGCTGCTTTAACATATTTCTCGAGTTATCAATAGAAAACACCAAATTTGCACTTTCAGCTAAAACCAATGAAATAAATCCCGTCCCACATCCTAAATCCACACATATTTTATCTTCTATATTAAACTTAGAGAGCACAATATATTTTAGTTTATCCTCAAAATACTCTGACCTTATCACATTCCATTTATCTGCAATGGAATCAAAATACGATACTGAATTCATCATAATTAACCTCCTAATAAATATTAAATTAATTTTTACTCATACTATTTTTCAAATTCCGGAATTTGAAAAATAAAAAAACCTTCTGCCTCAATACAGAGGCAGAAGGTTTACTTCCGCGGTTCCACTCTGTTTATATCACATAAAATCAATTAAATTTACATGACAAAACTCTTTTTTTTATTGGTACAATCATACCTCAACGCTTTAACGGACGTTTCCGCTGAAATCTACTATCGTTCAATCCAGTACTCCAAGATGCAATTCAATTACCACCAGTTAAAGTTTCCTCACACCCGAGGGAAACTCTCTCTTATAACTTTGTGTAACCTACTCTTCCCATCATCGTAATTCTTAGTAATTCACTATGAATTAAATTTACACTCTTATAATACTATATAAATTTATTTTGATCAAGTAAAAATTACAACATAAAATTTAATTAACTGCAAATACTTCTATATTTTAATTTTATTATATACTCATTCTTATAAAATGTTACCAAATTACCCGATACTTTTATTCAATGGCTACCACTATTTTCAATCCACAACTGACAGAGAAAATACAAACTGCAAATATCAGATACTTATCTCAGAACCATTGACTTTCCTATATTGGAGATAAATTAACCTGTCCAACTGTTGACTTATCTCCAATATTTCTCCCTTGTAGAGATCCTCACTTTCAATAACCAATAAATTTAATTTTTCCCTTAATCGTTCTATTTGTTCCATAAATTTACCATCTTTCTTATAAATTCTAACAATCTTATTTAGTGTATTACTTTATTGTATAAATATTGCAATACACAAACCTTTTATAATATACCAGAAAAATACAATAATATCAAGAGTTAAAATTAACATTTTATATAACCTTTTCAAATACTTTCTATTGTATATTAATATTTAGGTATATAATATTGATATATCAAAAATATCTGACAAGGAGAATAGTATAATGAATCTCGATAAAATATTAGAACTTATTCCAAAGACAGACCTCCACTGTCACCTAGACGGCAGTTTAAGACCCGAAACTATCTTAGACATTGCATCTAAAGAAAATATACTTACTTCAGATATCGATTTAAATACTCTTGAAAAACAAGTTAAAGTTCTTGGGAAATGCAATTCTCTAAAACAATATCTTGATAAATTCAATCTACCTATAAAAATTATGCAAAGTGAAAAAAATATATACAGAGTGACTACCGAATTGCTGGAAGATGCTATTAAAAAAAATATTAAATACATAGAAATTCGTTTTGCCCCCTTTAATCATCTAGCTGGCAATTTAAAATCTGAACAGGTCATAGAAACCGTACTTTCTGCCATGGATTACGGTAGAAAAAATTTAGGGATCATGTCAAATTTAATACTATGCATCCTAAGACAGGAGTCCCCTCAACTTGGGATAAAAGTTGTTGAATTAGCTAAAAAATACTTTTCCAGGGGAGTAGCTGCCATAGATCTTGCAGGAGATGAGACAAATTTTCCTCCAGAAATTCACAGTGAATCCTTTAATTTAGCAAGAAAATACGGCATTCACCGTACAATCCATGCAGGCGAAACGGGTATTTCAGAGAACATATTAAAATCTATAAAAATATTACATGCAGAGAGAATAGGCCACGGCACTTATGCATATAAAGACAAAGAAACCCTTAAATATCTGATAGAGCATGAAATTCCTCTCGAAGTATGTATAACCAGCAATGTGAATACATCTGCCGTAAATTCCTACAGAGAACATCCAATAAAGAAATACCTGGATGAGGATATTATGGTAACAGTAAACACAGACAATATCACTGTGTCAAACACAGATATAATTCAGGAATTTAAATATCTTGTAAAATACCAAAATTTCGATTTCAAAGATATAAAAAAGGTCACTGAAAATGGAATAAATTGTTCTTTTGCCTCTGAAGAAGACAAAAACAATTTGAGAAATGACTACTATTCTTTTATAAACAATACAAAAGCAATTGACAGTTAACAGAAAAAATAGAGCACAAATATCAAATAATGGAGTTTGATATTTGTGCTCTGGGTTTTGAATACAGCTTATTCAGAGACACCCTTCTTTCTTTTTTTTATAGCTTCCTCTAATGTATGCCAGGCGAGGACTGCACACTTCACTCTGGCAGGCATCATGGATATATTTTTAAGTGCTATAGCATCTTCTAATTTTTCCAACTCTTTTTCATCTGTAATTTCCTTTTTTATCATTCCTATAAATGTCTTAACATAATCCAAAGCTTCTTCAATAGTTTTACCTTTAATCAAATCTATCATTATAGATGTTGAAGCCTGAGATATGGCACATCCGCTTCCCTCATAAGCTATATCATCTATAATGTCTCCCTTGAATTTCAATGAAAGAGTTATATCATCTCCACAGCTGGGATTATGTCCTCTTTCTTTTAAATCAGGGTTTTTCAGCTCTCTCTTATTAGTGGTATCCTGGTTATGTTCTGTTATTATTTCAGAATACACAAGACTAAGATCGTCCATATCCCAACCACTTCCTAACATTCTTAAGGGCTTCTATAAATTTATCTATTTCTTCATAAGTGTTGTAAAAATAAAAGCTAGCCCTGGAAGATGCTTGGATTCCTAAATGTTTCATAAGAGGTTGTGCACAGTGATGTCCTGATCTAACTGCTACTCCGTAATTATTTAATATAGTTGCTACATCATGAGGATGAACATCTTTTACATTAAATGAAATAATTCCACCTTTATTCTTGGCACTTTTAGGGCCATAAACCGTCACATAATCTATATCTGAAATTTTTTTAAGTGCATATTCCGTAAGTTCTTCCTCATAGGCTTCAATCTTGTCAAGTCCTATTGAATTTAAATAGTCAATAGCTGCACCGAGAGACACTGCACCTTCCACATTTTGAGTGCCGGCTTCAAATTTAAAAGGCAGCTCTGCAAAAGTAGCATCTTGTTCTGTAACATATTCTATCATATCACCACCACCTAGGAAAGGCGGCATTTCAAGGAGAAATTTTTCTTTTCCATAAAGTACTCCTATTCCCATAGAAGCTAGCATTTTATGACCTGAAAATACGAAGAAATCCGTATCAAGATCAGATACATCCACCTTCATATGAGGTGTACTCTGTGCTCCATCTACTATTGCTACAGCTCCTTTTTCATGAGCGTATTTTACAATATCTTTAACTGGATATTTCGTTCCAAGTACATTTGACACCTGAGCAATGGATACAATCTTTGTCTTGTCAGTAATTTTACTTTTATATTCTTCTTCAGTTATTCTTCCCTCTTCATTAGTATACATATATTTAAGCACTGCACCTTTTACTCTAGCTACCATCTGCCAAGGGAGTATATTGCTGTGATGCTCTGAAATAGCAATTACTATTTCATCTCCCTTATTTACAAAATTCAGCCCATAACTATAAGCTATCAAATTTAAGGATTCTGTAGTATTCCTTGTAAATATTATCTCAGAGGATTTCTCTGCTCCAATAAAATCCCTTACTTTCTCACGAGCTCCCTCATAAGCCTCTGTAGACGTGACTCCAAGATAGTGGGCACCTCTGTGGGGATTTCCATTTAAATTCTCATTATAATGTTCTACGGCTTTTATGACAGAAAGTGGTTTCTGTGTAGTTGCTCCATTGTCAAAATACACCAGATCATTACCCTTCACTTTTATAGAAAGTATTGGGAAGTCCTTTCTTATCCTCTTTACATCTATACTCTCCTGTATTACATTTCCATTACTCATTTATAATCCTCCTTTTAAGTTCTTCAGATAAAAACTTTTTTAAATCTTCTGCTGGAATCTTATCAAATATAGGATTAAATCTAGCCTCTATAACCAATTTTTCCGCTTCACCATAATCAAAGCCCCTGCTCATCAAATAAAAAAGTTGATTCTCATCTATTTTGCCTACACTTGCTGCATGCTGTCCGTCCACATCTTCCTCCTGGCAGAGAAGTATTGGAATAGTATCCGTCTTAACTGTTGGATCTAAAAGAAGAACTTCTTCAGCCTGAGCTCCCTTGGATTTAGATGAGCCTCTCTTAAAATCTATATTTCCCTTAAAAACTTTTCTGGCTCTATCCTTCAGTACCCCTTCTATGATCATATTACTTGTGCTCTTTTTACCAAAATGATTGGTGGTATAGTAAAGATCCTGTCTTCTGTCTCCATCAACTAAATAGGCTGAATATATATCTGCACTGCTGTATTCCCCTTTTAAATCCGAATTATAATTTGTAACATTTATATGGCTTCCCATCTCTACAGTAATCCAATTTACTTTTGCTCCATTCTCCACCTGAGCCATATTCGAATCAAAATGGGTTGACTTATCATTCATCCTCTGAACTTTTATAACATCTACTACTGAGCCGCTCTTTGCAAATACTTTAGTCAAACCATTGTGAAATGCATCTATGTCTTTATTTTCAGTACAATAATCCACCACTAAAGTAATTTTACTATTTGATTCGGCTACAATTATGTTGTGATCTATAACTGTAGGGTTGTGTTCATTTAAATTGAAATTAAGTCTTATAGGCGAATTCAAAATTTTATTCTCTGGAACTTTTACAAATATTCCTGAATTAAATCCGTTCTCCCCAAGTCTGACAAAATCTTTTGATACAGAAGTAGCATCTTTAAAACTAGAATATTGAGCAAGATTTTCTCCATCAATCTCCTGCATGAATTTTAAGGTTACCCCCTCAAAATCTTCAGCCTTAAAATCCATATACCCTGCATCATATGCCTCTATTTCAGGAAACTTATAATTATCAAGGTGAAAATTATTTAATCCAAGATGCTTCCATGTAGGTACATAGGCCTGATTTAGTCTAAACTCCTTCTTGTTTTGCAATTCGGAAATTATTCTCTTACTTTTGCTTAAATTTCCCCTATTATCTATCATAAACTACCTCCTTATCCTATGGTTCCCTTTAATTCTAATTTAATCAAATTATTCATTTCCACTGCATATTCAAGTGGAAGTTCCTTTGCTACAGGCTCAACAAATCCTGTAACTATCATCCCTCTTGCCTCTTCTTCCGTAAGACCTCTGCTCATAAGATAAAAAATGGCATCGTCACTTATTCTACCTATTTTAGCCTCATGTCCTATATCAACATTGTTGTTTGCCACACTTACAATAGGTATAGTATCCGATCTGGATTCACTGTCAAGCATCAATGATTCACAGGATACACTGGACTTGGAGTTAACTGCATTTTTAGTAGAACTCAACAGGCCTCTGTAAATTGAAACTCCACCATCCTTGGAAATGGATTTAGAGTTTACCACTGACGTAGTATTTGGAGCTGCATGAACTACTTTAGAGCCAGTATCCAGATACTGCCCGGCACCTGCAAAAGTTATTCCTGTGAAATCGCATCTTGCTCCCTCTCCCCTCAGTATGCTCATAGGATACAACATGGATACTTTAGATCCAAAAGAACCTGTAACCCATTCTACATGCCCACTTTTATCCACTGCACACCTTTTGGTATTTAAATTGTACATATTTCTTGACCAATTCTCTATAGTACTGTACTTTAATGAAGCTCCCTCTCTCACATAACACTCAACACAACCTGCATGTAGATTGTTTACATAGTATTTAGGTGCCGAACATCCCTCTATATAGTGAATTTTTGCTCCTTTTTCAACTACTATAAGGGTGTGTTCAAATTGTCCTGCACCAGGGGCATTTAATCTAAAATAAGATTGTATTGGTATATCAACTTGAACTCCCTCAGGAACATATACAAATGAGCCGCCAGACCAAACTGCTCCATGAAGTGCTGCAAATTTATGATCTGTTGGAGGCACAAGCCTCATAAAAAGAGGTCTTATCAGATCTTCGTAATCCCTTATAGCCGTTTCCATATCCATATATAAAACGCCCTGCTTTTTCAGCTCCTCGCTTACATTGTGATAGACTATCTCCGAATCATATTGTGCACCCACACCTGCCAGGGATTCGTGCTCCGCTTTAGGTATTCCAAGTAAATCAAAAGTTCTTTTTATATCTTTGGGCACATCCTTCCAATCATGTTTCATGCTGGTATCAGGCCTTACATAGGTAACTATGTTATTCATATCCAGATCCGAAAGATCAGGTCCCCAGGACGGCATAGGCATCTTATTGTAAATATCTAAGGATTTAAGTCTAAACTCCCTCATCCATTCAGGATCGTTTTTTTCATCTGATATTTCTTCTATTATCTTTTTTGTAAGACCCGAGCCAGTTTTATAACTGGATTTGTCTTCATTTTTTATATCATAAATATTTCTTCTTATATCTTCTATATGAGTTTTTTCTTTTTCCAATAAAAACACCTCTCTTTTAAAACATCCTGTTAAGCCAATGCCTTAAACCTGTCATATCCGTTTTTCTCTATTTCCTCAGCTAAAGATGCATCACCAGTTTTAACTATTCTTCCATCTACAAGTATATGAACGTAATCCGGTTTCAAATATTCTAATATACTATCGTGATGTGTAATTATAAGTATGGAGTTATCCTCTGTTCGGAGTTTGCTCACCCCTTCCGATACTACTCTAACTGCATCTACATCAAGTCCTGAATCCGTTTCGTCCAGCATAGCAAGCTTGGGCTCAAGTACCGCCATCTGGAGTATTTCATTTTTCTTTTTTTCTCCACCTGAAAACCCCACGTTTAAATATCTTTTAGCATAACTTTCATCTATTTTTAAAAGCTTTAGCTTTTCTTTTAAAGCTTTTCTAAATGCCAATATTCCACCTCTCTTACCTGTAACAGCAGCCTTAGCATTGCGTAAAAAATTTTCAACAGTTATTCCCTGTATCTCCTGCGGATACTGAAAAGACATGAATATTCCCTTTCTTGCCCTTTCATCCACCTTTAAATCATTTATTTTTTCCCCATCAAATACTATATCTCCTGATGATATTACATATTTAGGATGACCCATTATAGTATTTACAAGAGTAGATTTCCCTGCCCCATTGGGACCCATTATGGCATGTATTTCACCCTTGCCAATTTCTAGATCAAGTCCTTTTAATATTTCATTACCTTCAACTTCCGTTTTCAGCTTATTTATTTCCAGTAACTTTTTTCCCATTATACCTCTCCTTTATATCCGAGTATTTAAGTCATATTTAATTCCAAAAATCAATCCCATTATAAATGGGCATCAGGATAAAATATCCGACTTAAATACTCAACATTGTATCTGATTACATTTTACTATTTATTTAAAGGATAATCAATAATTAAAATATCATTTTATATTTTTCTCTAAAAGTTTTTATTTTCTGATAATATCTTAAGTTTATTCAATCTCTATTTTAGTCTTATTTTTTCTTTTGTCTCTACCTGAATTACTATTCCATCTTGAATCACCAAAGTTATTGAACCATAATTTATACTCTTCAATGACTGCAATATCTCTTTAATGTACTGTTCTGAGATCTGGTTATTTTTTCGCGCAGTTTTTTCTCCCATTTTCATATTGCCCCCTTTTACATTAATTTATAAATTAATAACTAAAAAATCCCCTTTTATGAAGAAGAGGATTTTTCTATATTATAATAAATATAAAATGTTCAAGTTGAAGTTTTATATTTACCTCATCTTCCAGAACTGTGTTCTGATGGACTTAGCACCTTACATGTACCAATTAATACATGGGTTGCTGAAACTTCATCGGGCCATTCCCTAAGTTTCTCTTGATAAGGGTTAATATTAAATTATTGACTTTAATTATACCTTATAACATTCTTACGGTCAAATTAATTTTTAATCAAATTAAGAAGTTTAACATTAAAATTTTATCCTTAAAAGAATTGTTTTCAATTAGATATAATCTTCCATTTTCTCAGTCTCCAAATTAAGCCCGTCTATAACCATATCTTCTTTAAGTTCTATCAATAAACATTTTTTCCCTCTCTTGTCTATTACCTGCTTTACACTACCCAGATCTTGAGGCCTTATAATTATACTTGTATTTTCATTTTCAATCTTTACAGATTTACTTTTAAAATCAGGGATTACATTTCTGGCTTTAAATTCATGATCTCCACCACATACCTCTTGAAAGGCGCTTTTGACGGACTGTATATGTTTAAGGCCGCTTTCTTTTAAAACCCTGGTAACTTCATTTACATCCAGTACTGCCTCCTCTTCCCTATCTCCTCCATCAAGTTTTTCATTTATTCTTTCATATACATCCTTCATGATATCCGGCTTTATTCTGCCTCCTGTCACTGTACCCAGTATACTTTTAAAACTTTCTTTTTCTTCTACAGCCGTGGGTTTTACAGTACACTCAAGGACTTTTTCTACAAAAGTGCCGTTAACCTGCTTCGTTTTAGAAGAATAATATATTATCTTGTTCACATCTACATATTCACATGTAAAACTTGGAAACATGAATCCGTCTAGAGGAGAATTTAAATTCACGATCATATCCAGTGCAGAATTGGGCTTGAATTTCATCTCGGTATAATCAAATTTCAATACCTTTTTGGGAATTTCCACCTTGTTTACACTGCACAATATAAACTCCACAGCTTGAACATAATCTTCTACATCACTTTCATCTCCATTCTTATTTTTTCTGCTGTTATAATACTCTGCTTTTATAAAATTTATCACTACATCCGTATCATAGGTATAATTTTTAGATATTTTATCCACTATCTTATCTCCAAATTCAGCCGCACTCTTCCCAGAATTCAAAGCACCATACAATATCTGCTGTGTGCTTTCACCAACCTCATGGCCTTCTTTCCCATCCGTTTCCTTAAAATCCAATTCAAATATTTTGGAATCCAGAGAACCTGTAAGCACCTTTTTGAAATTATTCAGGTAAAGCTCCCTCTTCTCTATTTCCATCATTTCAAAATGCTCTAGTTCCCTGGTTATTATTTCTCCATTATCTTTTTTTAAATATACGCTGTAAACTTCCTTAATAGGAAGCATATAACTTCCCAACTTAAACTCTTTTCTTATATTCGCCAAATCTTTTTTGTTCATTTTTACATCTCCGCTCTAAAAATAAGTTCTAATCCCATTCTATACATACTTATTTTAACAAAATATAATAATATTTGCTATGAATAAATTACTATAGTACAATTATAAAATTTTTGGTACAATACATATAAGTATATCTGTACAATTATAAAAATTTGATCATTAAGCGAGGATTTTATATGAATTTTATAAAAATAAGTAATACAGCTTACAATGAATTTAAAAAATTTTTGACTGAGAATAATATTACCTATTCTACAATAAGAATTTATTTAGATGGTATGTCCTGTCACGGTCCTCATTTCAACATGAGTGCCGATAAAAAAAACGACAATGATTTGACTCAGCAAATAAAGGATATAAATTTTATAGTAGACAAAAACTTATTCATGCAGTTTAGTGGTTTTATATTCCTATGTGGAAGCGAAAACGGACTCGGAAGTTTTTCTATAGAACCCGTATTTAAACCTAACCTTCCAGACTGTGAAAACTGCAATGGATGTAAAAATTAATAAATTTAAGGAGAATACTAGAATGTTTTGTTATAAATGTGGAGCCAAGGTTTCTAATCAAGCTCTATTTTGTGAAAAATGCGGAACCAGGTTAAATAAAAACCTGGAAATAGAAAATTTAAATGAAAGTACAATTAAAATTCATAATATCAGACAAGCCTTAAAGCATAATATAAAAGAGGATCAGTTAAACGCCCTAGCTTTAGATAAATCAAAAGACAATACAACAAATTTTAGTTTAAATAAGAAAGTTGGAGATAATACCTGTTGTAAAATTCCATTTTATAAAAATATAAATATAGCAATGCCCCTTTTGTCAGCAGTACTTGCCGTGAGTTTAACCTGCACTTATTATTTATATGAAGCCTCTGTTTCTAAAAATGTTGAAAAAAATAGAACTACTGCCGAAAATATAGCTCTTCAGGGAAATATATCTAGTGCGTATTCAATAATAGACAAGGCCCTGAGTTTACGTCCAAATAATGAAACCCTAAAAGCAGATAAAATATTTTTGCAGGATGGCAAAGCTGTAAACTTACATATAAGTGCCGTAGATAGTTATATAAAGGATAAAAATTACAATGGGGCTTTAAATGAATTAGACGAAGCTGTTAATTTAATATCGGATAAAACCGGAGCTTTTTATTCCCTGTTAAATAAAAATATAGAAAATAAGAAAATGGGCATAACTGTATTACAAATAAAAAATGAAATGAATAATAAAAGCAGCATAGAGGATTTAGCTGGACTGCTAAACAAAATATCCAATTACAATGTGAAAGAGGCCAGTGAAACTGCTTCAGAACTTAGAAAAAGAATAAGCGCTGTGGCTTACAACACTGCGAATGAATATTTGAAAAACAATGATTTCACCTCTGCCCTTCAAACTATAGACAAAGGTATCGTTTATAATCCAAATGATAAAAAACTCAACAATTTTAAACAGGTCATAATATCCGAGAAAAATTCTTTTGAAACAGCTGAACAGACTAGAATTCAGAACGCCATGGCTTCAGCTGCCCTGGAGAACAAAAACAATAAAACCAATGCAGTAGAGGTAGTTTCTACTTCTACTAATATAAATAAATACGGAGATTTCGTAATTAAAGGAACTATCAAAAACATAGCTACAAAGCCCATCAGCTCTATACAAATATACTATACCATATATAATTCCAGTAATGCCGAACTTGGAAACGATTCTACCTATGTATATCCCAATTACCTATCTATAAATGACACAGGTCAATTTGAAAATACAGAATATGGGATGTCAAAAGGCCATCACATTAAAATCACAAAAATAACCTGGATATTGCCGCAGGAGGATAGTTATGAAAATAAATAAAATTTTTATAGTTTCTCTTCTTACCACAATAACCTTCTTAGTAATTGGCATTACAGCATGTTTTGCTATACATAAAAATATAAGTCTTAAATCCTCCAGAGGTTCATCTAAATTGGGAAATGTGTCTGAAGTACTCGGCACACCCAAATCCAAGGATTTAAAGACAATAATACATGAAAATCAAAAATTAGTGGTATCTTTAGAAGTAAAGAATAGCAGTGGAAATATAACTGGCTCTGGTTTTTTATATGATACAAAAGGAGATATAGTAACTAATGCACATGTGGTAAAAGACGGCTCCGCCATAATTGTAAAGATGGCCGATACCGCAACATATAAAGGTAAGCTTATAGGTAAAAGTGAGCTTACAGATATAGCTTTAGTCAGGGTGGATAACTTAAAAGGAAAAAGTCCGATGAAAATTTCAAAAAACAAAAAGGCTGATATAGGAGATGAGATAATAGCCCTTGGAAGCCCTCTTGGTCTTCAGAATACAGCTACTACAGGTATAATAAGCGGTTTGAATAGAAATTTCAACCTAGAAAATTACCAGTATAAAAATGTCTACCAAATTTCTGCCCCTGTATCTCCAGGCAACAGCGGAGGCCCTCTTTTGGATAGAAGCACAGGACAAGTTATAGGTATAAACTCTGCAAAAGTAGACGATGAATCCATAGGTTTCAGCATACCAATAACTCAAGTTATTCCCATGATAGACAACTGGGCAGCTAATCCCAATACCTATAAATTTTCATCCCAAAATACTGCTTCAACTGGAGATTCAAAGCTTTCCACAGAGGATGCCGCTTATTTAGTTTCATATTTCTACAACAGTTTAAATTCCAATGACTATGTAACTGCCTATTCTTTACTTGGAGCAAACTGGCAGCAAAGTACTACCTATGAAGACTTTAGAAAAGGCTACCTTCAAACTTTATCTGTAAAAATAGACAATATGATCTGTCATGGGACAGAAAATGGAAACATAGAAGTTTCCGCTGTAATTCAGGCTGTTGAAGGAAATACATCAAATTCGAAAGTCAGTAAATACAATGTGGTGTATACCATAGGATATGAAAATAATAATCTTAAGATCCTGAGCGGCAAAAGCACACCTCAAGAATAAATGAAAAATGCAGATCACTTAATATTTTAGTGAACTGCATTTTCATATGATCTCAGCTAAAAAATTCAGTATTTTCCACGGACTCTTTTACCAGAGCATCTATATCCAAAACACTTTCTGCTTTCCTTATCTCTTCAACTCTGGGTTTAATTTTAGGATGTTTTGGTACAAATATGGTACAGCAGTCCTCATAGGGCAATATGGAAATTTCATAAGTCCCAATCTGTCTTGCCACGTCCATTATATCCACTTTGTCCATGGCTATCAATGGTCTAAATACCGGTCTATCTGCTACATCATTGCTTACAACAAGACCTTCCATAGTCTGGCTGGCAACCTGACCTATACTTTCTCCTGTAGTTACAGAATTTATACCATGTCTTTCAGCTAAATTACAGGCTATTCTCATCATGAATCTTCTCATTATTATAGTCAATTCGTCTTCTCTGCAGTTTTCAATTATGCTCATCTGTATTTTTGTAAAGGGAACCACATAAAGGCTTATGCTCCCGGTGTATTTCTTCAACACACCCGCCAGTTCCTTGACTTTCTCCTTGGCTCTTTCACTGGTATAGGGATGACTGTGGAAATACACACAATTCAATCTAACTCCCCTTCTTGCCATCATATAACCGGCTACTGGAGAATCTATACCACCTGAAAGCATAAGTATAGTACTGCCGTTAGTACCATAAGGCATGCCACCTATACCTTTAATTCTTTTTGAATATACATAGGCCTTATCTCTTATCTCAATATTTACAAAGAAATCAGGCCTTCTCACATCTACCGATAATCTTTCAGTATTCTGCAGTATATAAGCCCCAACTTCTCTGCTTACATCCATAGAAGTTCCTGGAAAGTTTTTGTTTGCCCTTTTAGTTACAACTTTAAAAGTCTTTCCCTCATTTTTCAGAGCATTACTGAGAGCTTGCTTTTTAATACTTTCTATATCGGAATCTATTTCATCTACCACACATATTTCAGATATGCCGCATATATTTTTAAGCTTTTTTATACCATCTTTTAAATCATCGCATTCTATAAACCATCTTCCCTGATCTACTACAAAAGAGTACCTGCTGTCCTTAAAAGTATTCTCTATATTACCTTTTAATTTTCTCTCAAATTTTCCCTTGTTCAATCCCTTTAAGAATATTTCCGGAGCATATTTTACAAGCAATAATTTTCTCATTTACCTACTCTCCTTAAAAACTTTAAAGATTCATCTATCACATCTAAAGCATAATCCACTTCTTCTTTTGAATTATCCTCGCCAAAGCTAAATCTTATAGTACCCCTTATATGATCTTTAGGAAGTCCAATTGCCTCCAGCACGTGGCTGTCTTTGCTGCTCTTGGCAGAACAGGCAGAACCTGTAGAAACATAAATGCCCTTCTCCTCCAACATATGAAGCAATACTTCTCCTCTAACTCCTATAAAAGAAACACTTAATACATAAGGAGAATATTCTTTTCCACAGCTGTTTATTTTAACTTCCTCCATATCTCTGAGTTTCTCCATGAAATATTTTTTCACTTCATCTACGTGGTGAAAATTCTGCTCTCTGTTTTTATATATCTTTTCAGCAGCTTTTGCAAGTCCTACAACAGCAGCTAAATTCTCAGTACCTGATCTAAATCCTCTTTCCTGTCCACCTCCATATATCAGAGGTCTTGGTATAAGCCCTTTTCTAACATAGGCAATTCCTACTCCCCTGGGGCCATGTATTTTATGACCACTGGCAGATAATAAATCTATATGCATTTTTTTAACATCTATATCATATTTTCCATAAGCCTGAACTGCATCAACATGAAATTTTATTCTGCTGCTCTTTTCCTTTATAAGCTCTCCTATAGCTTTGATATTTTGAACCGTGCCAACTTCATTGTTGGTATGCATTATGCTGACCAGCTGAGTCTGCTTATTTATGCTTTTTTCAAGCTCACCTAAATCAATCTGCCCCCTACCGTTTACATCAAGGTATATAACCTTAACCCCATTATTTTCCAAAGCTTTACAGGTATTCAGCACACTTGGATGTTCTATTTTTGTAGTTATGATTTCATTTCCAGGTTTTACAAAGCCTCTTATCAAAAAGTTATTGCTCTCACTCCCTCCAGAAGTAAATATTATCTCATCTCTGTCACAATTCAGTGTATCTGCAACTATATCTCTGCTCTCATTCATTTTAAGTTCCGCTTTTAATCCAAGAGAATATGCTGAAGATGGATTTCCGTAATAATTTCTCATAGTATCCACCATTGAATCCATCACTTCATCATAAGGCCTGGTTGTAGCACTATTGTCAAAATAAGCTTCCATTATCATTGTCACCCCTATATGTAAAAATAATTAAAATATAATAAAACCAATATAACATATATTATCACACTTATAAAAAAATAATAAGAGCACATACTAACCAAAGAAATAAAATAGGAGGATTCAAAATGAAAATCAAGCACTTTCTGTTAGTCATACTATGTACCTTATATGTATTATTAAACTGTATAACTCCTGTAAAATCCTTTTCAGAAGATTCACCTTCCATAAGAGGTAAATCGAACACATTGCCCGCCGGCAAGACAATATACCTCACTTTCGACGATGGTCCCAGCACAGAGGTTACCAGTAAAATACTGAATATTTTACAAGAAAAAAATGTAAAAGCAACTTTTTTTGTAATAGGATATAAAATAAACGGTCATGAAAAAATATTGAGAAAAATATACAATGAAGGGCACAGCATAGGACTTCATACCTATACACATAAGTACAGTAAAATATATTCGAGCCCTGATTCTTTTTTAAATGAAATGAATAAAACAGGTAAAGAGGTAAAAAACATCTTAGGATTTGCACCAAAAATAATAAGATTCCCAACTGGAAGCAAAGGGCATCTGGATGAATATCTTTTAGATAAATTACATTCCTGTGGATATAAAATATATGATTGGAACCTATGTCTATCAGATGGCATAGATTACAGGACACCCGTTCAAAAACTATATAGTGAGGGCACAGAAAAATGTATCAATCCCAATAAAATATTCTTGCTTGCACACTGTGACAGCCAGAATAAAAACACTTGTAAGGTACTGCCAAAAATAATTGACTATTACATAAATTTAGGATATGAATTTAAAACTATCACAAGAAACACCCCCGAATACCATTTTAGAGTGTCAGAATATAACTAATTTACAGGAATAAGTTTATCCTCATTTAGGTCCCATTCATATGCCTTGCCATTTTTTTTATTTATATAATACCAACCGCTGGTGGCAGAATGATCCTCCATGCTATCAAAAACTTGTATGACATAATAGTGTATATTATCTCTTACGGTCTCATGATCAAACACAAATTTAGTATTTTTATTTTTATCTCCATAACACTCCGAAGCTGTTTTCACCGCTTGTTCTACTGTAATATTTTTCTGTGAACCATCAGAAACACCAGCTTCACTCTTTACGGCGTTTTCAGTATCAGTAGAAGTACTTTTCTCGTACTTTTTCCCATTTTCTTTACTCTTCGATTTTTGTCCTGTTTTTTTATCAACATTTGTCACATCTGTTTTATTTTTTTTGCCATTGTTATATTTAGCTATTCTATATCTATAAATTCCAAAGCATATCACAGCAAATAAAATTATTGAAATTATAATATATACTTTCCTATGCCCCTTACTCAAAATATCAACTTCTCCTAACTTCCATATTTTAATTTTACTAATACACATAATTATATAATATCACAACTTTACACTGGGGATGATAAATCTCCAGTGTAAAATTACCAAGGCTATTTCAATATTTTCAGCTCATTGCAAAGATAGCTAAAAAGCCCTTTGTTTCTTGCATCCAATGCTCCGTCTATTAAGGTCAATAAAATTTCTCTATAGAACTCATCCCTCTCCCGCTTACTTAGGGGATCAACAATATAATTATCATAATATATAAAAGAATTATTTATTTGAGTTAAATACACACTTTTCAATATGTTTATATAAGAGGCCAGCTCTTTTCTAGAAATTACAAAAAACAATTTATTGCAATTATTTTTTGAAGATATTTTTATCATTCTTCTATTGAGAGAGACCAGCTCTATTTCCCCAAATTCTTCAACAACAAATTTTCTATACTTTATATCTAGACTTTTAAAAGATGTCAAAAATTTTATATATGCCATAAAATTTTTTCTATTAAATTTAAAATTATTTACAATGGTTTTAATCCCGCATCTTCTCTTGAAGGAAATTTCATATTCATTATATCCCCTGTTGTTTTCCACAGCAGAAATTAAAATAGCATCTACAAATCTGTCCATTGCCAAACTAGGGATAAGTTTTACTCCATATAGAAATTGCTTATTTTTATCACTGGAAACAGTAAAATTGCTTATATTCATGATTATATCTCCCTTATTATATCTCCTTTTTACATTATTCCACTATTATAAACGAAAAAAGTAATTTTTTGCGTTTATACACAATATTAAAAAAGTTTAAAAAATATTTCTTCTAAATTCTTTTAGTATGTAATTAAAGGAATCCGATATAAAATCCGCTCTTGTCAATTCTTGATTTCCTGAATTTAAATTTTTAAAGGCCACACAATACATTCCAGCATTTTTCGAAGCTTCCACTCCATTTTTAGAATCCTCTATAACCATACAGCGCTTTGGCTCTACCTTTAGAAGTTCTGCTGCTTTTAAAAATATATCTGGAGAGGGCTTACTGTTTTTAACATCATCACCTGTCACAAATTTAGAAAAATATTTTTCCAGCTTAAACCTTTCAATAACATTTTCTATAACATTTTTGGGAGATGAAGATGCCACTGCCAACTTCAAGTTTTTTTCATAGAGAAATTTTATGAGTTCATCTACACCTTTTATGGGTTTTATGTCTTTGTTTTCTTTCAAGTTAGCTAAATACAATTCTCTATCCTTTCTTATCAATTCCTCCAGAGAATCAGATAATTTATACTTCTTTTTAATTATATTCCATTTGTAACCAGTTGTAACTCCTATAAAACCAAGCTGTTCTTCTTTGCTTATTTTTATACCATATTCAGCTAATAGATCATCATCTAGTTTTCTATGTAGCGGCTCACTATCTATGATGACCCCATCCATATCAAAAATAACTGCATCTATGAGCAATACACCAGCCTCCCTCTTATATCATGGTAAATTCATGTTTAAAAAATCAGAGCATACGCAGCTCTGATTTTTACATTATATTTAATCTTCATACAGGTAATCTCTAGTCATAGGCAATTCATTATTAAGGCCCCTGGTAAATAAAAATTGATGTATATCTACTACTCCATAATGAAATGACGCCGCACAAGCATTTAAATAAAGTCTCCACATTCTAATAAATCTATCATCTTTAATCTTTCTTATCTCATCCAAGTTATTTTCAAAATTTTCGGCCCAACACTTTAACGTCTTATAATAGTGCAGTCTTAAACTCTCTGCATCTACAAGATGAAGATCATTGTCTGCCATCAAGCTCACCAGCTCCCTTATGGATGGAATATATCCCCCTGGAAATATGTATTTTTTTATCCACTGATTTGCCTCTCCTTCTGTCTGTGCAGTAATACAATGAAGGAGAGATACTCCGCCTTCATTTAACATGTCTCTAATATCTTGCATATAAACAGGTAAATTTTTCCTTCCTGAATGTTCTATCATTCCCACACTTACTATTCTGTCAAATTTATCTGTCTTACCCACAAGTTCTCTATAATCCATTAATTTTATTTCAACTTTTCCATCTAGATTATTATCTACAACTCTTTCAGAAGCTTTCTTAAACTGTTCCTGACTTAAAGTTACTCCAACTGCGTTTACGCCATATTTTTTTGCAGCTTCAATTACAAGTTCTCCCCAACCGCAGCCTATGTCCAAAAGCCTTTGACCTTCTTTTAGATTGAGTTTTTTTAGTATATAATTGACTTTATTTATCTGAGCTTGATAGATAGAATCATTTTCATTTTTAAAATAGGCACAGGAATATGTCATTGTTTTATCCAGCCATAGACTGTAGAAATCATTTCCCAAATCATAATGGTACTGTACATCTGTCTTGCTTTTCTTTAAAGTATTGGGAAGAACCTTATACAATTTTGAAAACATATCAGCTTTATTTAAAAAACTTTCCTTGTTTTTATACACCGATTCTATAATTTCTCTAATATTTCCCTCAAAATCCAATACATTGTCCATATAGGCTTCCCCTAAAGTGAGAAAAGGATCCCTAATAACATCTTTTTTAGATATATCTTTATTTATGAATATTTTAAATTTGGCTTCTCCCTCTCCATACTTCTCTTCCGTACCATCCCAGTACTTAACCTGAACAGTGTCTGAAAATATCTTTTTCAAAAACTCTCCAAAAAACATTTTGTCTAAATTCATATTACTACTACCTCTTTTCTTATACATAACCTATATATAAACAGGCAGATCCTCTTATTAAAAGAGCTTCTGCCAAATTTTCCAGAAAACATATATTACTAGTCTGATACAGACTTTAAATATTAACTTGACTCCTCAAGTTGAGGGTTTAATTTTTTAGGAGTATATATTTTTAAATTTTCTATTCTCTTTTCGTCTACTTTTTCCACTTTAAAAATCACATCTCCATACTCCACAGTATTTTTCTCTCCTTCTTTTGGAATACTTCCCAAAAGATCCATTACAAATCCTCCTATTGTATCCGAATTTTCCGATTTTAAGTCCAAATCTAAAAATTCGTTAACTTCATCTATAGACAATAGTCCACTTACAAGATAAGTGTTCTGATCAATTTTATTTATATACTGTTCATTATCGTCATACTCATCAAATATATTTCCCATTACCTCTTCAATCAAATCCTCTATGGTTACAATTCCTGAAAACCCTCCATACTCATCAATCAAAATAGCCATATGGTTTTTGGTCCCCTGAAGTTCTTTAAAAAGTACATCTATATTTTTATTTTCAGGTACGAAATAAGGTGCTCTAAGCATCGATTTTATATCTATATTACTCACCGGAGTTTTCATCAATTGAGCAAATAAATCCTTGATATAAAGTATACCCACTATATTGTCTATATCATCTTTATATACAGGTATTCTGGAATATTTTTCTTCAATTATACTCTCCACAGTACATGAATTCAAATCATCCATGTCTATGACGAATACTTCTGTTCTAGGAGTCATAACTTCCTTTGCCAGCTTATCATCAAATTTAAATACTCCCTCTATCATTTCCTTTTCAGACTGATTAAATACACCTGTTTCCTGACCCTCTTCAAGCATAGATCTGATTTCCTCTTCAGATACCCTATTCTCAATATCCTCTGTACTTACATTAAACAATTTCATAAGAATGGCAGTAGAACCCGATAACAATTTCACAAATGGCAGCATCAATTTACTTATAAACAAAATAGGCTTTACGAAAGCCATTGACATGGCCTCTGAATTTTGAAGTGCAATTCTCTTGGGAAGTAATTCTCCAAAAACAAGAGTTATATATGACAGCAGTAGTGTAATCACAATTACAGATACCTTATCACTGTATGGTACACCCATTTCATCTAAAAAAAATGCAAATTTTGTCGACAGTGTGGTAGCTGCAAATGCACTGGCAAAAAAACCAGCAAGAGTTATTCCCACCTGTATAGTAGCTAAGAAATTATTAGGTTCCTTTAATAATTTCAGTATTATTTCTGCCTTTTCGTCCCCCTGTTCTGCTAAATAGTTTATCCTGCTCCTATTTAAAGCAACTATAGCCATTTCTATGGCTGAAAAAAATGCATTAATCACCGTGAGTATTAATATCAACATAAGTTCGAATACTATACTCTGCCAGGTAACGTCCATGCTAAATCAAACATCCTTTCATTTATTTCCTAAGATAATAAATAGGAATTAGATGATAAGTCTAATTCCTGCAATAAAATTCCTCACTATGCTAAATATTATAACCTTGTAACCATTCTTATCATTATAAAACGAATTTTATTGTAAATAATTGGTGCAGGTGAAGGGATTTGAACCCCCACGCCATAGGCGCTAGATCCTAAGTCTAGTGCGTCTGCCAATTCCGCCACACCTGCATATAAAAATAAATACTAGGATTTTATCATATTAATCTTACCCTCACAATTTATAATCTCAGTTCAATGGTGGCTTACCGGGGAATCGAACCCCGGACACCATGATTAAAAGTCATGTGCTCTACCAACTGAGCTAGTAAACCTCTGGCTGGGATGGCAGGATTTGAACCTACGAATGATGGAGTCAAAGTCCACTGCCTTACCACTTGGCTACACCCCAATAATTAAACTTATATTTACAACAAAATAAATAAAACATCTATAAAATAATTCCGTATTTAAATTAGAATTTTTTGTAACTGTAAATTAAATTATAAAGCACAATTTTTGGAATGTCAATAGCCTTTACCGTGCCAATTTAGGCAAGTAAGCCAGCTTATTATCAGAATATGTAAACAAGTTATCTTATTACATATTAACTTTCCCTTTTTTCTAAAAACATATTTATACATTCCGGCGGCATTGGCTTGCCAAAATAATATCCTTGAATTTTATTACAATTTTCCTCCTCTAGATATCGAATCTGTTCTTCCATCTCCACACCCTCTGCTACCACTTCTAACTTCATCTTATGGGCAAGTTTTATTATCTCTCCAGTTATAATGTTTTCATAAGCTCCCTTGCATATACCATCTATAAAAGTTTTGTCAATTTTAAGAGTATTTATGGGAATGCTCTTTAAATAGTTTAAAGAAGAATATCCACTTCCAAAATCATCTAGTGCTACTCTAACTCCCATATTTTTAAGTTCAGTTATCACTCTTAAACTCCAATCAAAGGACTCCATCATGACACTTTCTGTTATTTCTATTTCCAAATATTCAGGTTTTAAGCCTGTTTCTTCTAAAACATTTCTAACTGTATTGATAAAATTATCATTTTTAAGTTGTATTGTAGAAACATTTATGGATATGAAATCATAGGAATACCCCCTGTTTTTCCACAACTTATTTTGTCTGCACGCAGTTTTAAGGACCCACTCGCCTATAGGTACTATAAGTCCTGTCTCTTCTGCAAGGCTTATAAATTCCATAGGCATTATCCAGCCAAACTTAGAACTGTTCCACCTAATTAGGGCCTCAAATCCAACTACCCTTCTAGTTCTCATATCAACTTGGGGTTGATAATACAGTATAAATTCATTATCTTTTATTGCCTTTCTCAACCCTCTTTCCAATTCCGTTTTCCTTAAGATCTCATCATACATATATTTTTCAAATAATATATATGTATTTTTACCTATTAATTTAGCTCTATTTAATGCTATATCAACATTTCTAATCAACTTCGCAGCTTCTCCTCCATCTCTGGGGAAAATCGTTATGCCTATATTAACTGATACCAGGACTTCATTTCCATCAAAACTCCACAGTCCACTAATAGTATCAACTATATGTTGAGCCAAATCTTTTAATTCTATTCCACCATCTATTTTTTGCTTTAAGAGTAAAAATCCATCTCCACCCATCCTTGAAACTATTCCAATGTCCAATTTTTTTAAGGTGTTTCCTATTCTTTTTAACAATTTATCGCCGTATTCGTATCCAAAAATATCATTTATACTTTTAAAATTATTTAATTCAATTTGAAATATTGAAAAACTACTTTGTGAATACATTTTAATTTGCTTTTCAATTTTTTTCATAAAATAATTGAAATTATATAGTTCAGTTAGCCTATCATAATAAGCTATTTTCTCCACCTTTTTATATTTAAACTCCAGTTTAGTTAATACCATAAATTCATTGTAAAAAAAATTGATAATTTTTTTTATATTTTTCTTTGAGACAATAGAATACTTATTATTTATTAATTCAATTTTACTTAACTTTCCTACATAATCACTTTTGTTGCAATCTTCTTTAAAAAATATTGGATTTAAAAAAATTGTTGCAATATGTTTTTTATTTACAATTATAGGTATACCTATATAAATCAAGCCATTTTTATGTTTATAAACACCTATCTTATTTCGCCCATTAATCCGAGAAAGTATACGCTCCTCATATGTCACAAATTCTGGGTTAGGATATAAATGAGACTTAAAGGGGACATTAAACATGTCTCCATTAGTATATTTTACTAAACATGATATTCCTGTTATAGAAAAAAAACTTTCCATTAAATTTTCAAGTTCATTCATGTTTATTATATTCGGTAATCCATCTCCCATATTAACACCAACTTTCATCTATACTACATCTTTTCTTACCTGTAAATCCTATTTCAATAAATACTGCAACTGTGTTATCATATATGCTATATGCAACAATTTAACTAATTTATCCTGTAGAAAGCTTATTTTATTTTAAATACCCCATATCTATTATATGTTTTACAAAAAGTGCATATGATTATTTTGCAAATTATGGATTATCTTTTAATCAAATTTCATATTTTTCAATTTATCCTTAAACAGATCTCCCAATGTAATTTTATCACCAGAATCATTTAAATACTTTTTAAAATTCTCCTTAGGACTATCTACAGCTTCTTTTATACTAAGTGACATTCTATTGGCATCTGCATCTATGTTGAGTATTTTAACCTGTACTTCATCTCCTATATTTAAAACATCCGAAGGTTTTACAATATGATCCTGAGATATCTCAGATATATGTACAAACCCTTCCAATCCATCTTCAATTTCCACAAAAACACCTATATTTATAATTTTAGTTATAGTTCCCTTAACTATGTCATCTATTTTATATCTTTCATTTACTTTATCCCAGGGACTATTTCCCATGGCCTTCATAGAAAGTGAAATTCTATTTCTTTCTCTGTCAGTATCCATTACACAGACTTTAACACGTTCCCCCACTGATACTACTTCCGCAGGGTTTTTTATCCTCTTCCAGGAAAGTTGTGATATATGAACTAATCCCTCTACACCGCCTAAATCAACAAATGCTCCAAACCCCGTAATCCTGCTTACGATTCCCTCTATTTTATCACCTTTATGTATATTGTTCCATAACTGATCCGCTTTTTTTTCAAGTTCTAACTGCTCAACTTCCTTCCTTGACAGCACTATCTTATGCTTGTTTTTATCCAGTTCAATCACCTTTACGGCTAATGTCCTATTTAGAAAATCGTTCAGATTGTCTACATACTTTACTGACAGCTGAGATGCCGGTATAAAAGCTCTAAAGCCATATAATTCTGCCAATACTCCCCCTTTTACCACTTTCTTTACAATTACATCAAAGGCTTCTCCCTTTTTAAACGAATCTTCAACCTTATTCCAATTTCTTATTTCATCAGCCTTTATCTTCGAAAGCAGCAATCCATCTTCTCCATTATTTAAACTCATTATATATACGTATATTTCATCTCCAACTTTTAAAAGTTCTTCCATATTTATATTTTCTTCACTGCATATTTCATTTTTAGGCAGTATTCCATCCACCATATATCCAATACTTATTACAGCCTCTTTATCATTTACGGAAATCACTTTTCCCTTTACTATCTCTCCGTTTTTTACATTTCCCATAGTTGAATCAATTTGATCGATAACTTCATCCATTGAATTTACTTCCTTGTCACACGCCATTAAAATATCTCTCCTTTTCATTTATACTTACAGCCAACAGTTATATTTTATCACAAATAATGGCCCTAAGGTAATAATTTAAATATCCTTATAACTTCTATATCCCAAAATTGGATCTGCACTCTCCACTGCTTTTACAATGGCCTTTTCTACCACCTCAGCAGCTAAGAATCCAGCCACACTCAAATCCGACTTTACCTTTCCAGTAGCCATGGTAAATATAGTATCTCCATCAAACATGGAATGGGCAGGTCTTATTGCTCTTCCATATCCATCCTGGGCCATGGATGCCATCTTGTTCATTTCAGATTTTGTAAAGCTTCCATTGGTTACTACCACACCAATAGTGGTATTCCCACTAAACAGATTTTTTTTCTGGGAATACATTTTCATCATTATATTTTCGGTACCTGCGAAAGATTTTCCGTCCTTTCTCAATGCGCCTGCTATTATATTCCCACTTTTACTATCTATCACATCTCCAAGACAATTCACTGCAACTATCGCGCCAACTTTAAGCTCTCCCACTTGAAGAGCATAAGACCCAAGTCCCCCTTTCATTGCATATTCATCTCCCAGTATTTTACCTACAGTTGCTCCAGCTCCTGCACCTATATTTCCATTTTTACATAAATTAAATTCAGAATTTATACAGGCCTTATATCCCATGGATTTATCAGGTCTTATTTTGCAATCACCTATATCGAGATCAAATAGTACAGCCTCACATACTATAGGTACTTTTGTAACATTTACGTCAAATCCAATATCTCTCTCCTCCAAATACTGCATTACACCACCTGCTGCATCCAATCCAAAAGCACTTCCTCCTGCGAGAACCACTGCATGTATTCTATCTACTAAGTTAACAGGATTTAAAAGATCCGTCTCACGTGTACCTGGAGATCCTCCTCTTACGTCCACTCCAGCAGATGCACCCTTTTCACATATAACTACAGTACATCCTGTAGGTCCCTCTAAATTTTCAGCATTTCCTATTCTTATTTCATCTATACTATTGAATAAAATTTTTTTCATATCTACCTCCACACTATAAAACCCCAAGCCAGCAAAAGCTCAGGGTTAATTTCATATCTCATTTGATTAAAAAATAAACTTATTTATGTCTTATTTTAGTAACAGCAGTAACAACGGATACTGCAATAAGTACAGATAAAATCATTTCAGGTATTCCGTTTGTAAAAGCTACCGCCAATATCCCCTTTTTAGCCGCACTTAAACTTATATTCAATGCCTTTGAATAGGGCCCTAAGTATATAAGATATATCATTCCCAGCACACCTGCAGTGTTTATAAGTGAGCCAGCAGCAGCAGCTATTCCCACAGGCAAAAACCTGTTTTTCATCTTTATAGCCCTAAACACATAATAACTCCCTAATCCTATCAGTATTCTTGGTAGAACCGATACCAATGGATTCATAAACACAAAAGAAACAGGAGTAGGTGTAGTTATAGATTGAATTACACTGAATATACCAAAAATAAGCCCCACCATAGCGCCTACCAATGGTCCTTCCAAAATAGCACCTATTATAACAGGAACATGCATTATAGTAGCTTTCACCGGCGGAATAGGTATAAAACCCAATCCCGTTACACCAAGTACAATAGAAATTGCAGACAGCATGCCAATTACAGTAATCTGCCTAACACTGAGCTTTGACCATCCTTTAACTTGTCTTTCCATAAACCTTCTCCGTTGTTATTCATTACGATATAACACGGAACCTCCTTTATAAAATTTAGTTCAGTTTTTTAATAAATACTGACGACTTTATTTTATCACTTTTAACAAAAAATACAATAAATTAGTTAAAAAAAACACAATGTCTTTTAGTCCCTGTATATTGGGAATCCTTCTTTAAAATATTCTTCAGGATACAATAAATCCATTACCTTTTTTTTACTGCATTTCCCATCTTCCATAAATACATCAGGTATTCCACTCAAATTTACCCTTATGTTTTCCAGCGGAAATATATCACATATATTTTCTATACATTCAGCTGCAGAATTATTCTTCGATTTTTTTACATATTCCAATATATTATTTCCACTTAACCAACCTGATTCTCTGTACTCCTCATCGTAATTTATTACAGTGCATTTCAATTTATTTTTATCATTTCCAGATATAGAGGACATAAAAAAAGTTTTGACCATAATATCATCTAACGGCAGACTATAACCTGCAAAAACTATATGCTTTGCATTTTTCATAAGAAGCCCCATTTCAGTTTTAAGCTCTTCTAGTGTTGGCACACTTCTTTTCTTGGAAAGGCTCTGTATTATGAGAGTCATATCATAGGGGTAAGTTATCTGCCCACAATAGGGACATTCTATGGCTCCTCTCTTATATATTTTCTCTTTTTGCGTAGTATATCTCCAATTTTTCTGCAATGGTTTTAGAATAGATGGGCCAAAAATTTCTGTAGACAATCTATTCCATTTCTTCGCAAAACTAATTATTGATTTTCCACATTCAGGGCAAATTCTGGATCCAAACATACCATGTGGAAACAATATTTTTCCTATTCTTATTATCCTGGAAGGATAATTATAATCATTTATACCTTTGCACTGAGGTTCATCTGTAACATACCATATACCGGATTCATTGCCATCCAATTGAGCAGAAGAAATTTGAGTCCCAAAATCATCATACAGTTGCAATTTTAAACCATCTTTTAGTTTAACTGGATTTTGATTTTTCTCTTTATGGGCATTAAACAGATTCCAAAGAATTATAGGATCCCAATTAAAAGATATTATAGCATAGGAATAAAGGTAAAAACGTCTGGTATCCCTTCTATAGCCTCTGTTCTCAAATTCCTGAGCCTCTTCTATCATAAGTTCTGTAAGTATCTTTGCAAATTGATAATAAGGTTCCATTTTTTCTCTATCCGTATAACCAGGAGTATTTTGTATGCTAAATCTCTCCAATTCTTCAATAATCAAAATAAGACATCTTTTGGCTGCCTGAACTCTTTCCGCTCTCAAAAATTGTGTTTTCCCATGAAGAAAAGCATTAAATCCCATATTATTGTCAATAAGCTGATCGAGCATGGTAAAAAGCTCATGCATATTAAGTTTGTCATTAGTACTTATTATAGCTTCAAGGGCTTTTAAATCATATATCTTTGATATTTTAGTGTCTTTAATTAAATCTTCTACAATTAGTTTTTTAAAAGCATTGGATAATTTTTCATCTTTCCCATTTAAGAAAGAAAAATCCTTTTTACTAATTTTTAAAACAAGCCTCATCAACTCGTTAGTTGCATGAAGTCCTAAACTTTTAGTCGCACCAGCCCCCCAAAGTATAACGGTTTCAGGCCAATATTTTTCAGGCATGATTCATATCCTTCCTTTTTTTTAATTAATCAAGTGATCCTCATGATCATTTTTACAATATTATAACCTAATATTAAAATATTTAAAATACAAAAATGCACTTATTCATTCACAATAAGTGCATTTTTAAAGGGATTAGATATGTTTAAGTTAACACCAACATATATAAAAAGGGACTTCTGAAAGAAGTCCCTAATTACCATATTACAAAGCTCTGTTATTAAAAATAACATCAGCATCACAATTGATAAATCCTTCCCTCCGAAAGATTCTTATGCATACAGGTACAGGCAGGTCTCCTGACTATCGGCTCATCCTCTTTTTTCCTTCCCGGAACAATCCAGTGAAAAATTAAAATTGTCACCTCATACAGTAGCGGGGGCTGTAATGGTATTTCACCATATTCCCTTTTAATTATCATTTAAACCATATACCCTATTATTAAGTTATGCATTCATTATATACCTACCATTTATATACGTCAAGCAACTTTTTTTACACTTTTCCCAATCATATTGAGCAAATGACAGTTACTTTAATCCTTCTTCATAAGCCTGTATCATTTTCTTCACCATCTGTCCTCCGATGGATCCTGCCTCCCTGGATGTAATATCTCCATTATATCCATTTTTTAGACTTACTCCTACTTCTCTAGCTGCTTCCATTTTAAATCTATTGAGACCTTCCTTTGCCTCTGGAATCAAAGATTTATTTCCATTTCTTGCCATAGTGAATTCCTCCTTATTTCATATAGATTTTTTATTGAAGTATTTTATTGATTGTGTATTTAGAGTTTATGTAATTTAACGTTTTATAAACTATTAAATTAATAGCAAATATGAAAAAATCACTGAAATCTTGTTAAAAATTCCAGTGATTTTGGTTTTATTTAAATTATACCTGTTTAATTGCTCCCCTTTTCACTGCCACATTTATTATATTGAATAAGACCGCACCTACTACAGTATTTACAACAGCTGCAGGCAAAACTACACTTAAAAATAATGCTGTAAAGCTAGCTCCAAGTCCTACCGTAAACAAAACTACCGTTAAGAATGTAGTACCGCTTACTATCGTTCCAACTGCTGTAGCCAGTATTATATTTATCTGATTGCTTATTCTATCTCTAAAAGGCTTTATTAAGACAAACATCACATTTATAGTTATGAATTTATCAATTACATTGGCAAATTGCCCTCCTGGAAAAGTTGAAGTTGCTGCTGCTAATATTCCCGCTATAACACCTGAACAAACGCAGGTCTTGTAATCTTTATTAAATATAAGTATTATAAAAAGCATTGCAAGGGATATATCAGGTTTCATACCAAATAAAATTGGAGGCACTATCTGATGCAGTACTGCACCAACTGCAAGTAATATGGAATTTATAATCATTTTTTTTAAGTTCATAATTGATACACTCCTAAAATTATAATTTTAAATACTAAATTCTAAGACAGTGATGTAATCTATATATATTTTTTATATATTCATTTCAAAGCATAACAAACACCACCAATTTTCAAATTTTTCCCATTAAAAAACTCCATCCTAGAAAACTAGGACGGAGATATCCGCGGTACCACCTAAATTGTGTTTATTTAAAAACACCTCTCTTTCAGATACAAACATATCCTATCCGTTATAACGTACGGCTGACGTTAACCACTACTTTCTACCTTGAGTAGATTTCAATTTACTCCTCTTAGGTCCATTCACTACATACTCAGTATTGGGATTCCACCTTTTCCAACTCTCTGTCACTTAACTACATAGTTACTCTTCCTCGTCAAAGGATTTAATATTTAAATTAAAAATATAATATCACTTGTTTTTCATAATGTCAACACATATTTTTTCAAACCAAGATTTAACCCAGATTATTTTTTATTTTGATAATTGAATTGTCATTTTTATCAAATAGTTCTCTATAACAGTAATTTATTATATCACTTCTCTTTATTATACCTATAAATACATTTTTATCATCTATTACCGGCACAAAATTTTGATTTACAGCAAGTGATATTAAATCCTTCATGTCAGAATTGATTCTAACCGATTTATTATTCATACGGGTTGAAATTTCCTTTAGGAGCACTTTGTTTGTATTTTTAAAGTTCAAATCAGGAGTGTTCTTAAGCTTCCAAAGTAAATCACCCTCTGTAAGAGTTCCCACATATTTTCCCTTGTCATCAATAAGAGGAATAGCTGTATACCTATACAGCTCCATTCTCTCCAACGCTTGTCTCATAGTCGAATTTGGTGTTTCATAAACTACTTCTGCCTTAGGTGTGAGAAAAAATGCTATATTCATACGTTTTTACCCCTCAATGCCTTTATTTAATACTCAATTTCAAAATTAAATATAGTAACTCAATTAGATAACTTCAGTGTTCATAAAAATTCAAGCCCTATTAATAGGCCAATTATCAATGTCAATATTTAAAATAAAAACATATAGATTTTATATGATAATCGGCCTAACAGCCTTGGATTTTAGAAAATGTTACTTTGAACATTCAGCTTCTACTTGAAGTAATTTTCTAAGTACGTCCTCTATATCATCCACTAATTTTTCATCAATTTTTATATTGTCCTCATTTACAGCATCAACTGCAATTTTCAAGCCCTTAGTTATATTACTTATTTCCTCCAGCGTTAACAACATAAGTATATTCTCTTTCATGTCAATAACCCCCTTATCTAACTTAATTTTTTAGAAAGTGACTATATCTATTATCCCTTTTATATTTTGTAAAACTTAAGTTAATATAAAGTGCTTATTTAGAGATAATTTATAAATTAGTGTCCAGTAAATATTTTTTATATTAAACAGCAAATTAAAGTAAATTAACCTGCTGTTTATTTTTTAATTATAACTGATATTACCATTATTTAAAATACAATTTTAAAACTGTTATTAGAAATTCGCTATAAAATCATAATATTCTTCCATCATATATTCTGTGTATATCTTTCTTCCCATAAGCCTGTATATTACGTCAAAACTCCTATATCCTTCTTTGTGCAATTTACAATCCTTTAAAAGTTTTTTCAACATACCCTTGTTTATTTGAAGAAGAGCAATTAATTCATCCAACGTATAGAACTCTTTGTAAAGCAAGTTTTTAAGTTTTTGCTGCATCTCCAGCTTATATTTCAAATCCAATTTTCTATTCTTATGAGGTCCATAATCTCCCCTATGATGCTCAGGACATAAATACTTAAAGTTTAAAGGGAAATCCACACCCCCCTGACTTTTATAAACTATATGATGCCTATCCGCTGGTCTACCACATATTTGGCATTTCAACAATTTCTTCCCTCCCAGTTTTTTATAATGGATTTTTATTATAACTTCTATTAACATTATAACACAGGTTATGCTGTATTACACTTATAAAAATTTGTGAATTAACTAAATTATTTTTTATTATTCTTTAAATTTTTAATAAAAACCACCAAAAGGAAAATAAATAATGCTACAAAAATAGGCACTGCAGAATAGTATATTATCTTATCGAAATCAATATTCATTAACTCAGTCCCCTCTTCATATACTCTAATACTTATAGAGTTTCTACATTAAAAATGAAATTCCTTTAAAAATTATAAATTAAATTTAGCTGCTTCACAAAAATATTCAAATTTTGATGAAGCAGCTATTAATTACTATAATTTACTCTATATGATTATTATATTCTTTAATAAGCCCCTTTCTATAGGCTATCAAAAGCTTTTCCAAATCAGCTATCTGCTTTTTCAGCTCTTTCCCTATATCCGTATCTGCCACCCTTTTTCTCTTAGCTACATGTTCCAAAATTACAGTAGAAGATATAATATCTTTGTCTTCTTCTATGGCATTTTTTATAGCTGAAAAAGGTTCATGAGAAGTAAGCAGTAATCCATAAGAATTATATATAAGTGTATATCCTGCAATTCCAGTTTCAGGCTGATATGCTTTGCAGAAGCCGCCATCTATTACAAGCAGCCGTCCATTTGCCTTTATAGGGCTTTCTCCTTCCTTAGTCTTTACGGGAATATGACCATTTATAATATGGGAAGTATCCGGGTCTAAATTGAATTCTGACAGTATATTCTTACATACCTGTTCGTTATCCCTGTATTGGTAGTAATAATTTTTAGGCTCATAATGCGCCTCCTTATCATCAATAAAATATCTTTCAAAAGTGGTCATTCTGGTTTTCCCAAACATAGGTGAATCCTCCCCACACCACATGTACCACATCATGTCCATTGCATATCTTTTTGCAGGACTGTTGGGCTTGAAAAAATAGGCATCTCTGGCTATACGATCATATCTGTCCAGAAGTTCTTTCCCCCTGTAGCTTATTTTTCCTATTTTAACTTCTCTAAGACTTCCATCCTTATTGAGGGGAACGCATCCATGATAGAGAAGATTGGAATTATAAACCAGATACATACTGCCTTTTCCATATAAAAATTTAATATGTCTCTGGAGCTTATCACTGTTTACAAAAGAATCTGTCAATTTTTGAATGATTTCCTGTTCCCTGTCCGTCAACTTATAGGGATCACTCCAATCAACAGTTGGAAAACTAGTGTCATTTAATTTATAAGTATGACCATATAAAGTTATTTCCCATTTTTTTCTGTCTATCTTATCTAATAACAATCTATCTTCCATCTTAAATTCAGGATGCCTCTTTATTATCTGACCTTCTATCTTAAACTGCATTATGGCAATAGCCTTGTGCATCTTTGCCAAAAGCTGTAATTCATTTTCATTTATCTTCTTGTCCAATATTTTCGGTATAAAACTTTTACAAGGATCATCATTATAAAACTCCAGGGCAAAAGTCGCAAGTGGAAGCAAATTTATTCCATAACCATCCTCTACAGTTTTTAGATTAGCATATCTAAGAGATATCCTGAGTACATTTGCCACGCAGGATCTGCAGCCGGAAGCCGCTCCCATCCAGAGCATGTCGTGATTTCCCCATTGAATATCTACGGAATGATTATCCATAAGGGCATCCATTATTATTTCAGCTCCAGGTCCTCTGTCATATATGTCTCCTATAATATGAAGTCTATCCACTACCAGCCTCTGTATTACATTGGATATTGCTATGATAAATTCAGGAGCGCGATCTATGTCTATAATAGTTTTTATTATACCATTATAATAAGCTTGTTTGTCCACTCTATCTTCCTGCTCATGAAGAAGTTCCTCTATTATATATGAAAAATCCTCTGGTAAAGCCTTCCTAACTTTGGAGCGGGTATATTTTGAAGATACATTTTTGCACAATTCAATGAGCTGGTATAAGGTCACTCTATACCAATCCTGAAGATTTACCTCTTTTTCTTTGATGAGCTCTAACTTCCTTTCCGGATAATACACTACTGCAGCCAATGCCGCTTTTTGTTTTTCACTAAGCGAATTTCCGAATACATCATCTATTTTTCTCTTTATTACTCCAGAGGCATTTCTAAGCATGTGGGTAAAGGATTCATATTCTCCATGAATATCACTTATAAAGTGTTCCGTAGCTTTAGGCAAATTCAATATAGCTTCAAGGTTTATAATTTCCGTACTTGCGCTGGAAATTGTAGGATATTCTTTGGATAATAATTGAAGATATCTTAAATCTTTTTCTATTATATCTAAATTGTTTTCATCATAGAAAATCATATTTACTTTCTCCTTCTTAAAATATTATAGATATAAAAATGATATACTATAATATATTATAGTATATCATTTTTATCATGTATAGTATAAATTAAGATATCTAGTATAGCACATACCGTATATAGTAAAAATTATGTGCTCATTTGAAACTACTGCTGTTTAAATCCTCATATTTTGTAAAAAATGGCTTTAGCCTATCCACAATTACCCCTGATCCCGTTTCAGCATCTGACTCAATATTCAAGCACAACACCGGTTCATGAAGAGAAAGTCTTAATAAAAACCATCCATCCCCATTTTTATTGTCACACTCCACTCTTATTCCCTCATAATTATTGGCTGCCTCTTTCCATCCTTTAATTCCTTTTATATATTCTTTTAGATTCTCTATTATTGTAGAACCATATTCTATAAAATTGTCCTTTAAAACAGGAAACCTAAATTCTAAACTCTGCAGTGGAGTTTTTAAACTGTCTATCAAACTTTCTATATTTTTTCTCTGTTTTTTAAGTTTAGCCATTTTTATCAGTATTTTTGCTATTAAATAAGCACCATCATCTAAAAAATAATTTTCCTTTAAAGCTGCATGGCCTGATGTTTCAATGGCTAAAAAACAATCTTTTCCTTCATTATTTAATCTTATACCTTCATTTATAACATTTCTATAACCTCTCTTAAACCTGTGATGTATTCCCCCTAAATTTTCAATAAATTCACTTAATCCTCTCGAAGTTACAGAATCAGTAACTACAGCAGTACCCGGATGTTCTTCTAAAACTATAGAAGAGGCTAAAGCTATGAGAGCGTTTCTGTTTATTTTTCTGCCGCTGTCATCTACAATAGCTGCCCTGTCTACATCTGCATCAAATACTACTCCCAAATCAGCCTCATTTTCAATTACGGCGTTTCTTATGGAATCCATGGCCTCTTTAGCCTCTGGATTGGGAATATGGTTGGAAAATCTTCCATCTGGATTGATAAACTGGCTCCCATCGGTATCAGCACCTAATGGCTCCAAGACTTTGCTTGTAAAAAATCCTCCTGCTCCATTACCAGCGTCCACTATGATTTTAAGACCTGCTAACGGTATCTCATAATTTGTTTCTGAATTTATACTCTCCCTGATCTTTTCAATCAGCAGCTTAGAATATTCACTTATAAAATCTATTTTTAAAATTTTTCCCCTCCTACAGGCATCCTCATAATTACCCTCCAGAGCTTTTGTCAATATATATTTTATATCATCACTCTCGCAGCCGCCCTTTTCAGTAAAAAATTTCAATCCATTATAATAATAGGGCAGGTGGCTCGCCGTTATCATAATAGAACCATTACATTTATAGTCTGGATGTACGGTAGTCATAAACATAGCCGGCGTAGTACACAATCCACAGTCACATACAGTACATCCAAGATTTAAAAGTTCTCCGGATACAGCATCCTTGATTTCCGGACCTGACAGTCTTGAATCCATACCAACTGCAACTTTAAGTTTTTCATTTCCTATGCTTTTTTTACCTTTAAGCCATATCACAAATCCTCTGGTTATCATTTTCACTCTTTCAGCAGTTAAATTTATATCCTTTTCCCTGTTCTCAATGGCAATTCCCCTTATATCTGTTCCATTTTGCAATTTATACAATTCTTCCAGCATATATATCCTCCCAATCTTTAATTCTTACGTGTAATATTATACAACAATTTGAAGTTTATATAGATTAAAATCTCATGGTCCTCATAGAATTAAACACCGCTATAAGGGCAACTCCCACATCTCCAAATACCGCTTCCCATATATTGGCTATTCCCAGAGCTCCCAAAACCAAAATTACAAATTTTACTCCCAGGGCAATCACTATATTTTGTACAACTATTTTTTTGGTTTTTCTCGCTATTTTAATGGCTACTGGTATTTTTGAAGGTTCATCCGTCATTATAACCACGTCCGCAGCTTCTATGGCAGCATCTGAACCAATTCCTCCCATGGCCACTCCTACATCTGCTCTTGCAAGCACCGGAGCATCATTAATTCCATCCCCTACAAATGCCAATTTATGTCTTCCATTATTTCTGCCGTATATTTCTTCTAATTTTTTCACTTTTCCATCTGGGAGAAGTTCTGTATACACCTCATCCAATCCGATATTTTCCGCTACTTTTTTCCCTGCTGAATAGCTATCTCCAGTTAACATTATCACCTTTCCTATGCCCACTTTCTTTAAACTTTCCACTGCTTCTCTGGAATCTTCCTTTATTTCATCAGATATAACTATATATCCTGCATAATTGCGGTCAACTGCCACATGTACTACAGTTCCTATTTCCTGAACTTTTTCTCCCGCAATTTTATTATCCAGCATCAAATTTCCATTTCCAACCAGCACTTGAACACCATTTACATTAGCCTGTATACCTTTTCCCGGAATTTCATTATAGTCTTTTATCAAATTCCTCTCTATTCCTTTATTATAAGCTCTTAATATTGAAGTTGAAATAGGATGATTCGAATAAGACTCGGCATAGGATGCATATTTTAAAATGTCTTCTTCTTTAAAATCGCCGCAGTTTTTCACTTTCGCAACCTCAAATACCCCTTTAGTCAGAGTACCCGTTTTGTCAAATACCACCGTATTTACATCATTTAGAGCTTCTAAGTAGTTTCCTCCTTTTACAAGGATTCCATTTTTAGAAGCACTTCCTATTCCCCCGAAGAATCCCAGCGGTATGGATATAACAAGTGCGCAGGGACAAGAAACTACCAAAAATATCAATGCTCTATAAAACCAGTCGGAAAAAGTTTCTCCACTCATGAGAACAGGTGGAAGGACAGCTAGCATAAAGGACAATATAACTACTGCAGGAGTATAATATCTGGCAAATTTGGTTATAAAATTTTCAGTAGGAGCTTTTTTACTGCTGGCATTTTGAACTAAATCCAATATTCTGGCCACAGTAGATTGTCCAAATTCCTTGGTTACTTTTACAGACAGCACTCCATTTTTATTTATAAATCCACCCAATACCTCATCGCCTATAGAAACCTTCTTTGGAAGTGATTCTCCAGTAAGAGCTGAAGTATCAATCATGGAATCTCCGTTTATTACTTTTCCATCAAGAGGTATTTTTTCTCCCGGCTTGATCAATATTATATCTCCAATATTTACTTCCTCCGGAGCCATCTTTTTTACTCCATCCTCCACTTTTACACTGGCAAAATCCGGTTTTATATTCATTAAATTTGATATGGATTTTCTGGAATTATCTACAGCTCTATCCTGAAAATACTCACCAATTCTATAAAACAGCATTACTGCCACAGCCTCTGGAAACTGCTTAATGGAAAGAGCACCTATACTTGCAATGCACATTAAGAAATTCTCATCAAATACCTGTCCTCTAATTATATTTCTAAAAGCTTTTAATAATATTTCTCTTCCAATTATAATATAGCTTATCAAATACAATGTCATTTCTATTTTGAACTGAAAGTTAAAAATTATAGCACTTATATAGAGCACAACACCTATTCCCTGAATTATATTTTCCATTCTGTTATTTTTTGTTTCATCACAATTTCCTTTTTCCTCCGATTTAAGATTTTTCGTGCCATATAGTACCTTTACTTCCGGTTCTATCGTATTTATTATATTTTCTATTTTTTTTACAACATAATCCAGCTTTTGTTCGTCTTCCAATTGTACAATAAGTTTCTTAGACAGAAAATCTAAATATGCAGTCTTTATTTCAGGAATATTCTTTACCCGACTTTCAATTTTACTGGCACAATTAGCACAGCATAAGTTCTCCAGTATAAACTCTCTTTTTTTATCATTACCTTTAACATCTATAATCCTACTGTCACTTAATTTGCCGTCCACAGTCACATTCATTCAAATTCCCTCCATCTCTTTCTTTTATACAGCTGCTTATAATATTTCCTTCTATATGTATTAAAATTTACATATGAATATATGAGTAATTGTTCATATGTTTATACTATTAGTATATTTTAATAATCTATAAATGTCAATAATTTGTCTAAATAAATATGACTAAATTAAAAATAGCTAATGAAGAAACCTTCATTAGCTATTTTTACATCAGCATTATCAAAATATATTGTACTTTTTACTCTATATCTTTTACTTCATAGCCTGCATCCTTAACAGCCTTTTCTATATCCGAATTGTTGATTTCAGAAGAAGATTTTATAACTGCAGTTTTACTTCCCAAATCCACTTTCACACTTGAAACTCCTTCTATTGACTCTAAAGCTGATTTAACATGTTCAACACAATGCTGGCAGCTCATTCCCTCTACATGTGCTATTTTTTTTATTTTTCCTTTAAAAAACATATCTACACCTCTTTACATTTTTATATTTATTTTAAATTGTCAGCTTTAACTCAAACTTCCAACTTAAATTGCCGATTAAATTTCTCAATTGTACACTGGTTTAAATCTCTTAAGCCTAAGTGCATTTAAAAGCACTGAAACCGAGCTAAAACTCATAGCTAGTGCTGCTATCATAGGATTCAAAAGTGGTCCTCCAAATATAAAAAGTATTCCCATGGCCACAGGTATACCTAATGAGTTGTATCCAAAAGCCCAAAATAAATTTTCTTTTATATTCTTTATGGTCTTTTTGCTCAGATCTATGGCCGTAACCACGTCCATCAAGTCACTTTTCATAAGGACAATATCCGCTGATTCCATAGCCACATCTGTGCCAGAGCCTATTGCTATGCCTACATCCGCCTGTGCCAGAGCTGGGGCATCATTTATTCCATCACCAACCATAGCTACTTTCTTATTCTCATTCTGCAGCTTTTTTACCTCATTGGCCTTATCCTCTGGAAGAACCTCTGCAAGCACTCTGTCTATTCCAACTTGCTCCGCTATGGCCTGAGCTGTATTTTTATTGTCTCCAGTTATCATAGCCACTTCTATACCAAGGGAATGGAGCTTTTCTACAGCCTTTCTGCTGTTTTCTTTAACCGTGTCCGCTACAGCTATTATTCCTATTAATTTATTATTTAATGCTACATACATAGGCGTTTTGCCTTCACTAGAAAGTTTTTTCCACACCATCTCCATATTCTCCAGAGAAACTTTTTTGTCTAGAATAAGTTTTCCATTGCCTAAAAGCACATCATCATTTCCCACGGAAACTTCAATGCCGCGGCCGGGTATAGCAACAAAAGAATTTACCTTTCTCAATAAAATGCTCCTATTCTTAGCTTCTTTAACTATAGCTTCTCCCAGCGGGTGCTCCGATGCTTTTTCAGCAGAAGCTGCAACTTGAAGTAAATAATCCTCTTTCACTGTGTCTAATGGAACTATATCTGTAATTTTTGGTTTCCCTTCAGTTATAGTGCCGGTCTTATCAAATACTACAGTTTGTATTTTATGGGCAATTTCTAAAGCTCCACCACTTTTTATAAGTACCCCATACTCTGCCCCCTTGCCAGTTCCCACCATTATAGCCGTTGGTGTAGCCAATCCCAGTGCACAAGGACAAGCTATTACAAGTACAGATATAAATATGGTTACTGCAAATACACCAGATTGCCCAGATACATACCAGCCTATAGATGCCAATATACCCAATACAAGCACTACAGGCACAAAATAACCAGCTATTATATCAGCCAGTTTTGCAATAGGTGCCTTAGATCCCTGAGCCTCTTCAACCAGTTTTATTATCTGAGAGAGTACAGTGTCCTTCCCCACTCTAGTAGCTCTATACTTTATAGAACCATTTTTATTTATACTTGCACCTATAATTTTACTTCCCGGAGTTTTCTCCACCGGTATACTCTCCCCTGTAAGCATCGATTCGTCTACAGAAGTCATTCCTTCAATAACTTCACCATCCACAGGGATTTTTTCTCCAGGCCTTACTACAAGCACATCAGAAACTTCCACTTCATCAATTGGAATCTTTATTTCTTCTCCATCTCTCATTATATTTGCAGTTTTAGGAGCTAAATCCATTAATTTCTTTATTGCTTCAGAAGTCTTTCCTTTAGCCAGATTTTCAAAATATTTTCCCAAAGTTATAAGAGTAAGTATAACCCCTGCAGATTCAAAATACATATGGTAATAACTGTTGTCCTGTAATATTTTAAATACGGAAAACACGCTGTACAAAAATGCTGCCGATGTCCCTATAGCTATAAGCGAATCCATATTTGGGCTTCTTCTAAACAATGACTTAAATCCTATAGTAAAATACTTTTTCCCAACTATTATCACCGGAAGAACTAATAAAAGCTGAATTACCGCAAATGCCCTGGGATGAACCATAGGATCCACTGCTGCAGGAGGCATTACATTTAAACTTTCGGCTATCATGGGACCCATAGCTACAACAAGAAGTGGAATTGTGAATACAGCAGATATTATAAACCTTCTTTTCAATTCTCCAATTTCTTCTTTTTTCTTTTTTTCTTTGTCAGCAGCACTTTCCTCTTCTAAAATTTTATATCCTGCCTTCTCGATATCTTTTTTCAAGCTGTCAATTTTCATTTTAGAAGGATCAAAAGTTACAGCTAGTTTTTCAGTAGCAAAATTTACACTGGCCTCCTCCACTCCTTCTACTTTCTTGCTCACCTTTTCTATTGTTCTAGCGCAGGCTGCGCAACTCATTCCCTCTATTTGAAAAATTTTACTTTTCATTCTAAAACCTCCCTAAAACAAATTCACATTTATATTTTTATCCATTCTTGTCTAGCAACTTACCTAATAAATTCATTATTTCATCCACCTTTTCTTCTCCAGAATTATGAAGAAAGGCATCCTTCACACAATGATTTAAATGCTGCTTTAGTATTAACAAATTTGCTTTTTTCAATAGAGCCTGAGCTGCTACAATTTGATTGGATATATCAATACAGTATCTTCCATCTTCTATCATTTTCATTATTCCTTCAATTTGACCCTTTGAAGTTTTTAATGCCTGAAAAGCCCTCTTTTTTTCTTCATTCATCTCTACCTCCTCCCCACCCCTGTGGGGTGGTATTTTATAAAAAATATAAAATTTAAACAATATCAACTTCTTGTTTAAATTTTATTATCGATTAATAATCATTCTATATCTACATTATAACTCAAATTTTCATTTTGTATATACCTTTTTAACATATTTATCAATACTATAGTAAATTCACAGACATTACACATATCTGCGTTTTGAATTTTATCTGCAGATATTCTTAGGTATATCCGTTAAATTCACCTTTTGAATACCTGACCTGCGTGGATTTACCAGCGCCACAGCTTTTTCCTTGCTTAGAGTGACCATGATATTACCACTGTCCTTATTCAAGGATATATCCGTAGGATACCTCCCCACTCTTAACTTTTTTACTTTTTTAAAATTTTCCATGTCCACTACAGTTATAGTATCCTCTCCAGTATTTGCCACATAACAGCATTTGCCATCAGCAGATAGACAGAGAGCTTTTGGTCTCCTTCCAGTGGATATGGGTTGAAGCACAATATAATTTTCAGAATCAATCAAGGATATGTCATTGTCTTTAGTATTAGTTACCATTATGTAATTCCTATTAGGAACAAAAGCAATTCGTGAAGGATGCCTCCCAATTTGCAGCTTCTTTACAAGCTTGTCGTTTTGAACATTGTAAAATAGGATAAATCCGTTATCGTCTTCATCTTTAATATTCAATACTACTACTGCTAAAGTTTTTCCATCTGGAGATACCCTTATATCTTCAGGTCTTCCTTCCACATTGATTCTGCTCACAATCTGATTTGTAACGGAATCAATTTTACATATAGTTTTTTCTCCAGTAATTACAAAATAATAATTCCTTGGATCCCGCGTTTCTTTTGCCAGGGATTTTGCCCTATATCCCATAGTTGTAAATGCACCAATTAAAAATACTATCAATAAACTTAAAGCTAATATAACATTATTTCTCTTGCATTTGGACATATCAAAACACCCCTTACCTCGTTTTCTATCTTATTTTGTGCTTTTTTTAACATATATATTCCTCTTGATGGTAACGAGTTAAAATTTTTTTTACTTATATATTTTCACAGATGTTTCAAGATGTGCATACTTCTTTAATATGTTCATATCTTCATTGGATAAAGCCACACACCCATAAGTCCAATTATATTTAGAACCACCTCCATGTATCCCTATGGCACCTCCAAGGGGAGTATTCCACGGCGGCTGTTTTTTATTTTTAATGGCATATTTTATTCTTTCATATTGAGTTCTATTGATAATATTTTTATCCAATGCATTTTGTGCATCTTCTACGTTGGGATAACTTATTCCTAAAAAATATGTATACTTTGTCTGAGAATTTATATAGCATATATAATAATCTCCTTCCGGAGTCTTTTTATCTCCTTCTGCTTCTTTTTTACCCTGGGGAACTCTTCCAAGCCCAATTTTAAATCTTCCTATTAAATTTCCATCTCCATAAAGTTCCATTACCCTTTTACTCTTATATATTTTTATGGAAGTTTTATTTGGAGATGCAGAAGGTTTTTTAAAAAATATTTTTTCACCTTCATTCTCTTTAAATAAAATACCCTGATGGATAACTTTTTTACCGGAATTCATTCTAACATAATTTTTTATGGACACTGTAGAGATAATTCCTACTAAAATCAGTCCAAAAATCAGAAATAAAATTGGAAATTTTTTACCTTTACTCTTCATCTTTATCCCACCTTTTACTCATTTCCATATCTCATCTTATAAGAATGCTGCCATTGGCTAATACCCCCAGCTTCCTAAAGTACTGCTACGCACCTTGATAAATGATTCTAATTTACTCCAATTACAGCTTTAATCCATTCTATTATATTTTCATTTTTCTTTTTTATGCTTTCATACTCCTGGTATCTTTTATTATAATCGTCCATTTTTTTGTTGTATTCACTTACGTGTGAATTATATTCTGTAAATTTACTATTATACGCCACTACTGTTTCATTCCATTTATAAGTATTTTTTAATCCAGCAGAATTCATATCGTTTTTTAGCTTCTGCAGCTCTATGTTCTCTTTTTGCACGATGTTTCCTAAATTATCTATTGATTTTTTATACTGCTGAAGGGTAATGTTCATATCTTCCAGCATCCGTGAGGTCTGGGGGGATTCTCTCGATTTTATATCCACCAGTGATGCCATACATATAACTAGTAATATTATAACCGCAACTGCAATTTCGGTTAAAATGGCCTTTAATTTTTCCATAAATATCCTCCCCAATTTAGAATCTAACCCCTTAAAATTCGATTTTTCTGTATATGATATATAATAGTTCCAATAGTATTATATATCATATAATACTACCATTATGATGAAAAATATGATAATAAACTGACAGCAAAATAAATTTACCGTCAGTTTATTATCATACAAAGTTACAGATTCCCGGTATAAACTTTAATTATACTCTTCAATACACTTTCAACAGTATCTACATTTTTAACAGAAAAGTCACAGCAATTCATATAAATATGATATCTGTCTTTAAAAATTTTCTCAATTTCCCCTGTATTATTTTTTAAAAGGGGCCTGTTATCTATATCCAAATCACAGATTATTTTTTCAAGCGGTCTATCTATAAAAATTATCAATCCTTTTTTCCTAAGATTTAATATATTTTCCTCATTTTTTATTACTCCTCCGCCTGTGGATATCACAATATTTTCTTTTTGACTCACTTGACTTACTGCCTTTAATTCTAAATTCCTGAAAAACTTCTCTCCACCTTCAAAAATTTCTGAAATAGTACGTCCCTGCTGTTTTTCTATATAATCATCTATATCTATAAAACCCTTATTTAATTCCTTGGATAACATTCTGCCTATGGTAGTTTTCCCGGATCCAGGCATACCTATGAGAACTACATTTTTATATATTCTCTTCATAAATCAAATCTTTTTCCCTTGTCTCAAATCATTATATATTTTATCTATAATTTTCAAAGGTATTTCTCTTCCCTGCCAAATTCGCTGAGATGCTGCAGCCTGGGCCACCAACATATATAATCCATTCACAGTATTAAGTCCTAACTCATCTGACAACTTCAGAAATAAAGTACTTTGAGGATTGTATATCAAATCCACTGCTGTGTTAAATTTACTTAAAATTTTCCTATCTACAGGACAATCATTTATATCCGGGTACATTCCACAGGGTGTACAATTTATTATAATATCACCTTTTTTTATTTTACGCAGTCCATCATAGCTTATAACTTTAAATCCGTATTCATGAAATTTATGCGGATCTCTACTTACATATACCATATCCCTGGCCCCATTGTCTAAAATATATCTGGCTACAGCTTTGGAAACTCCTCCTGTACCCAACAGTATTACGGTTTTATTAAATAGCTCTATATCATATCTTTTTAAGGTCAATCCAAAACCATAATAATCAGTGTTATGACCTATCAATTCATCATCGATAAACTCTATGGTATTCACGGCCCCTATGTCCTTTGCCTCTTTGGATATTTCATTCAAATACTTCATAATTTCAACTTTATAGGGTATGGTCACATTTATACCTCTGCACCCCAAAATTCTTAAGCTCTCCAGCGATTTGCCTAGATCTTTTCCCTCTATTTCAAAGAGATTATATTCTCCACTCTTCCCCATAACATCCAAAATAAGATGATGTATAACAGGAGAAAAACTATGCACTAATGTTTTTCCTATAAGACCATAAAAATCACTCAATTAAACTCACCTCCAGTGCAATTGACAATTTACAATGCACAATTGACAATTGTAATTTGTCAACTGTCAATTGTCTTATCCTTCCCTATAATTTCCCAGTAATTTAAAATAGGAGCTCTCTTTTTTTATTCCCTCCAGTGCACTTTTAGTCCCCATCTCCATTATATTTCCATAAAAATCAATACAAAAAAAATACTGCCACGGTCTGTTTACCATAGGTCTTGACTCTATTTTAGTCATATTTAAGTTATTTTCCCAGAAGAACTTGAGTACATTGTATAAACTTCCAACTTTATGGGGTAGAGTAATGAGAATAGTGATTTTATCGCATTTTCTATCATATACCATATTCCTGCTTATTACTATGAATCTTGTATAATTATAGCTGTTGTAATTTATATTTTCCTTCAATACATCCAATCCATAAAATTCCGCAGCTTTCCTGCTGGCTATGGAAGCTTTACTCTTGTCATTCTCTTTCTTTATGTATTCAGCACTTTTAGCTGTATTAAAATAAGGTATAAGCTTCCAATGTTTGTGTTTTTTTAAAAATTTACTGCTCTGCATAAATGCCTGACTATGTGAATATACTTCCTCTATGTCTTCTATTGAAGCTCCCGGAACACCTAGAAGGTTATGGTTTACTTTAATACACTTCTCTCCCACTATATAAAGATCATATTTTTCAAGCAGATCATAGACTTGAGAAATTCCTCCAGTAGAAGAATTTTCAATTGGAAGGATTCCATAATCTACATTCCCATTTTCCAGTGAATTAAACACATCTTCAAAGTTATCAAAGCCTAGGGTTTTAACCTTATCCCCAAAATAGTCAATTAGAGCTTCATAACTAAAAGACGCCAGTATACCCTGAAATCCGACTTTACAGGAATGGTTATACCCCATTATTTCCGGTTTATTATCTTCCTTTATCTTTTTCTCTTGAAGGTCTCTACTTATACTCATAATGTCTCTCAAAAAAGTTTCTATTTCGTTTTTCATGGAGCTTTGTTTAAAATTCTCTAATTGTGTTTTTATGATATTCTCTTCCCTATTTTCATCCAGTACATTCATATGATTTTCTTTCTTGTACTCAGCTACTTTAGAAACCACATTCATTCTCTCAATAAAAATTCTAACCATTTCTCCATCTAATTTATTTATTTTATTCCTTAATTCATCCAAACTTTCCAAAATATCACCCCCACTTCACTCATCCATTAAATTCAATATTCCAATAGCTGTAACCGCCTCTATTACCGGCACAGCCCTGGGTACAATACAGGGATCATGTCTTCCCTCTATTTTCAAAATCTCCTTCTTTTCATTTCTAATATTCACAGTCCTTTGAGGTTTTGCTATAGAGGGAGTTGGTTTTACAGCTGCCCTAAATACAAGAGGCATGCCATCCGTGATTCCTCCTAGAATTCCTCCGTTATTATTCGTGTAAGTTTTTATTTTATGATCTTCTGACATATAGTATTCGTCATTGGCCTCTGAGCCTTTCATAGTGGTCATATTAAATCCCATTCCAAATTCCACTCCCTTAACTGCAGGAATAGAAAATAAAAGATGGGAAAGAGTACTTTCCACCGAATCAAAAAATGGATCACCTATACCTGCTGGTAAATTTAAAACTATCGTCTCTACAATTCCTCCAAGGGAATCCCCTTCTGACTTGGTTTTTAATATACTGTCCTTCATTTTTTTGCAGTAATCTTCATCTAGTACAGGAAATTTGTCTTTTGAAAGCTCCCTGAGCATATTCTCATCGGTAGAAACAACGTCAAAGCTTTTCTTATCTTTAATTGTGCCTATGCTCTCTATACGGCTTCCTATTATTATTCCTCTTTCCTCTAATATATTTCTGCATAATGCACCAGCAAAAACCAGCGGTGCTGTGAGCCTCCCCGAAAAATGGCCTCCTCCTCTGTAATCATTAAAGCCATTATATTTAACTTTTCCAGTAAAATCTGCATGCCCCGGTCTCAATATATCCGAAGTTTTTTCGTAGTGTTCTGAGTGAGTGTCATTGTTCAGTATAATTGCACAAAGAGGTGTGCCCGTTGTCTTACCTTTAAAATACCCACTTAAAATCTGAAAATTATCCTCCTCTCTCCTGGCTGTAGAAAATTCTGTAAATCCCGGTGCCCTTCTTTTCATCTGTCCTCTTATATATTCCAGATCAATTTTTATACCAGGCTTCAATCCGTCTATAGTAATGCCTACAGATTTTCCATGGGACTCGCCAAAGATGGATAATTTTATTTTATTTCCCCATATTCCGCTCATTTATATTTCCTCCTAAGTTCTTAAAATCTTTCCAAAAATTTGGATAGGACTTTTTCACACATTCGGCTCCTTTTATTATCATAGGGTTCTGACATTTTGAAGACACCGATGCCAGAGCCATGGCTATCCTATGATCATCCCAGCTGTTCACCTCGCCGCCTGTGAGTTTTTCCCTCCCTGCTATAATGAGTCCATCTTCTTTTTCTACTACATTCCCTCCTATTTTATTCAACTCCGTTGATATGGCCTTAAGTCTGTCTGACTCCTTAACTCTGAGCCTTCCTGCATTTTTAATTTCAGTAGTACCACAGCTCACAGAGGCCAAAACTGCAAGTGCAGGTACAAGATCAGGACATTGTGAAGCATCAATAGTGCTGCTGTAAATTTTACGGGCGGGACTGACAACTAAGCCGCCTTTCTCCCATTCAATTTTCACACCCATTTTTCTGAGTATATCTACTACGATCTTGTCTCCCTGAAGAGAGTCTTTTTTTAATCCGCAGCAAGTAATACCTTTGCCAAGGGCTCCCATGATAAGCCAAAAGGCGGACTGTGAAAAATCTCCTTCCACCTCATAGTAGTCTCTGCTCTTATATTTCTGCCCTCCCCTAACTGTATATTTTCCATGCCCATCTTCATCCACATTTATTCCAAATTTTTTTAGTAAATCCAGTGTAATATCCACATAGGGTTTGGATTCCAACGGAGTGGTTACATATATTGTAGAATCTCCATTTAACCTTGGAAGGGCAAACAAAAGCCCTGTTATAAATTGAGAACTCACATCTCCTCTAACCCTGTATTCCCCCGATTTCAATTTCCCCTTTAAAATCAGGGGCAGCTTTCCCTTAAAATTTTTATAATATATTTTTTGACTGTCAAATATATCATAATAAATATCAAGAGGCCTCTTCACCAATTTTCCCTCACCTGTAAAAATAATTTCTTCATCAATTGTAGCAGCTATAGGTATTAAAAATCTTATGGTAGAACCTGACTGTAAACAATTTATACTGGTATTTTTTACATGGATCCTGGAATTTCCTTTTACAATCAAATTATTTTTTCCCCTTTGTATTTCTGCACCCAAATTCTCCATGGCATCACAGGTAGCTTCTATATCCCTGGAAAAATCCACATTTCCTATATTGCTAATACCATCACATAGTGAAGCGCATATTATTGCTCTGTGACATATGCTTTTAGAAGTGGGAACAATCACTTTTCCCTTTAATTCAGATGGTTTTATGTATAAATACCTCAAAATACATTCTCCTCTCATTTTGTTTCATCTAAAAATAAAAACTCCTGCACTTGAGGTATCTTTACTTTCATTATTCTTGCTTTTCCCACTTCTTCTAAAACTATAAGATTTAAAGTACCATTACTTGATGATTTTTTGTCCAGCGCTATAGAATCTACAGCAGCCTCCCTGTTTAAATCCGGTATACAAGTGGGAAGCACATATTTCTCCAATATGTATTTCATATAATCATAAGTCCCGCTTTTAGTAATGCCCATTTCTTCAGTTCTTCTAGTTATAGCAGCCATACCAATGGCTACAGCTTCTCCATGGCTGTATTTTACATAATTATAATACTTCTCTACAGCATGCCCCAGAGTATGCCCAAAATTCAACATCATCCTATCTCCTAAATCCCTTTCATCCATCTCCACCAGTTGTTTTTTTATATTACAGCATTTACATATTATATCTTCAATATTATTTAAAACATCGTTTTTACTGGGAAGGGAAGCTAAAGTTTCTAAAATACTTTTATCACGTATAAATCCATATTTTATAACTTCAGACATTCCATCACTAAAAAATCTATCATTTAAAGATACAAGCACTTCAGGATCTATAAATACAGCATCTGGATGATAAAAACTTCCTACCAGATTTTTTCCCCAGGGTAAATCCACTGCTACTTTTCCTCCTATACTGCTGTCAACCTGTGCCAAAATCGAAGTCGGCACCTGAATGTATCTTATTCCCCTTAAATAAGTAGCTGCAGCAAAGCCCGCCAGATCTCCTACTACTCCACCTCCAAGAGAAATTATAATATCACTTCTTCTAGTATTGAACTTGCATAAATTCTCATATACCCCTTTCAGTACATCCAGAGTTTTACTTTTTTCTCCCGGCGGTATGGATATTGAATTCACTTTAAATCCAGCACTCAAAAGTGATTCTCTAAGTGTGTTCAAATATAATTTTCCCACATTGCAATCAGTAATTACAACTACATTTCTACTTTTGTATACAGATTTCAATTTTTCTCCTATACATTTTAAACTTCCTCTCTCTATATAGATTTTATAACATTTTTCTTTAAGATTTATACTAATAATATTCATAAAATCACTATCCTTACCTCTTAACTAGAGCTTTTCTCCTGCGAATTGCATTTTGAAAAATATGATCTATGCTCTTCATATCCCTGTATATTATAGCTGTTTTTAATCTATCTATACTCCTTTGAAATCTTTCTATTTCATCTACCAATTTATTAGAATTCATTATAAACAATTGACTCCACAGCCCTGAGTTGATCTGTGCCACCCTGGTGGCGTCCCTAAAACTTCCCCCCGTAAACAGCGCCATATGGTCTATAAAGCCTTCCTCATGGGAATTCATAAGAGAAACAGCTACAACATGTGGAAGCTGACTGGTAAAAGCGATTGCATCATCATGCTCTTCCGGACTAACATAAGTCACATTGCTGCAGCCCATTTTTCTGGCCATGGTGTCTATTACTTTAAGTCCCCTGGAAGTATTCTTACTGCTTGGTGTTATTATATAGTTGGCTTTTGTAAAAATATCCGCTGAGGCAAACTCTATTCCTCTGCACTCTCTGCCTGTCATAGGATGTCCTGAAACAAATTCCATTCCATCAGGCAAAAATGCATTTATATTGTTTACCACGTCCTTCTTTACACTTGAAGTATCTGTTATAAGCACTTCCATTTTAAAATTACTTAGATTATTTTTTACAAACTCCACTGTATCCCTAGGATAAAGAGCTATTATAGCCAGATCAACTTCCTTCAAGAACCTTCCACCGCTTTCATATCCCCTATCTATAATACCCCTGTGCAGAGCATTATCTAAAGCTTTTTTGTCTTTATCTATTCCAATTATACTCTTTGGATTTAGAACTCTAAGTGCCATAGCATAGGACCCCCCAATAAGTCCCATTCCAACAACAGCTATATTCACTTTAAAGTCACAATCTTCCACGTGTAACTTCACCTCCTTAAATATCATAGTATTATATGTTCACAACATCGTACTCCCTGCTCATTCCCGCATTTATCATCTTATCTATATCTTTCATAAGCTTTTGGAACACTTTTGGCTTTATGGACTGCTGTCCATCACATTTTGCATTGACAGGATCATTATGAACTTCTATCATAAGCCCATCTGCCCCTACAGCCACTGCCGCTTTAGCCAATGGTTCAACCATCCACCAAATTCCTGCTGCATGACTAGGATCTACTATTACTGGAAGATGACTTAATTTTTTTATAACTGGTACAGCACTTAAATCCAATGTATTTCTTGTGTAAGTCTCAAAAGTTCTTATTCCTCTTTCACAGAGTATTACATTTTCATTTCCACCGGACATTATATACTCAGCAGACATGAGCAATTCTTCAATAGTAGCTGAAATTCCTCTTTTCAAAAGAATGGGTTTCTTAGTCTTCCCAAGCTGTTTTAAGAGCTCAAAATTCTGCATATTTCTCGCTCCAACCTGTATTATATCCACATCTTCAACAAATCTATCTATCATGTCAGTGGACATGATCTCCGTAACTATGGGAAGTCCTGTCTCCTCCCTGGCTATTTTCAAAAGCTCCAGTCCTCTGACTCTGAGTCCCTGAAAGCTGTAAGGTGAAGTCCTGGGCTTAAAAGCACCTCCTCTTAAAAATTTAGCTCCGCTCTTTTTTACATCTTTTGCAATACTTACAATCTGTTCTTCACTTTCTACAGAACATGGACCTGCTATAACAGCTAGCTCATCTCCACCAATAGACCCATCTTTTATTTTTACCACGGTATTATCTGGATGAAATAATCTATTAGAAAGTTTGTAGGGCTGCTGTACCTTTTTTACATTTTCCACAAATTCATTAGCTCTAATTTTGCCTGCATCAACTGTCGTAGTATCTCCAATAAGACCCAGCACACAATACTCCTTTCCCTGTATTACATTTACCGATACATCATTATCCATCTCAATTTTTTGTTTTAACATCATTATCTCTTTCAATGGCGACTTTGGCTTCATAATCACTATCATTATAAATTCCTCCCGTAAATAAATTTAAATAAAATAAAAAGACAAGGCCTCTTAATGAGCCTTGTCTAAAGTTAACCAATTACATTTTCACCCAGTATGCAAGAAGATTTGAATCAACACACATAACTATATCTACTCATTAGAAGGAATCTTAAATATTTTTGAAAGCAAAAATAACCAGCGCTAAAATAAAAATAGCCCCAGCTAAAAGTAAAGTAATAGTAATTTCTATTTACTGCTTTCATTTTCCTCCCAATGATATTTTTCACTTTGTTTTTACCTCCCTATTATAATGTAAACTACGAAATCTATTTGTTTTTAATTATAACAGGTTCTTTTTTTATGTCAACACGAAATTTTACTATTTATCTGGAAATTATTCTTGTCAATATACATAAAGCTTATGTAATTTCATGGAATTATTCCAAAAAATATAGTACAATTAACTAAATTATTTCTAGCTAATTACGATAATTATAATGATTTTGTAAGTTTTAGATTGAATTATATTTTCAGGAGGACACAGCATGAATAAGTACAAGAAATTAGTCTTTGCTTTTTTTATTTCTGCATCTCTTATTAACAACAAAAATATAATAAATACCGTACATGCTGCTGGTATTTTACCAAATATTCAAAGCAGCGCCTATACTGCAGTTGGAAATATATTTGCCAAATGCGGCTACAGCGGGCAATGCACCTGGTTTACATATGGAAGGGTTCTTGAAAAATTAGGGATTGCACTTCCTTCGGAATTTTACGGAAATGCGGTTGATTGGTGGTATGCCAATGCAAGGGATAATGTGTATCCTTATGGTTCTGAACCAAAGGCAAATTCCATAATAGTATGGGGTGGTGGTCCCGTTGGATACGGACATGTTGGCTTTGTAGAAAAAGTGGAGGGTAATACCGTATATTTTAACGAAGGCAATTTTAGCATAAGGGGCAATTATGACGGGAATGTAAAAACTCTCTCAAAAGAAGCCATAAAAAACAGGGGCAACTTATATCTAAAAGGATACATATATGTGGGGAACGGAAGGCAATCAGTTCCAACTTCATCTTCAAGCAGCAGCTCTTCCGGAGGTACCAATACTTATAAGACCGGAATTGTAAATATTTCAGACAGTAATTCATCTTTAAATGTAAGAAATGGGGCAGGCACGTCCTTTGGAATACTTGGAAGCTTAAGAAAGGGACAGTCCGTTGAAATAGTTGGCTCTGTGGGAAGCTGGTATAAGATCAAGTTAAATTCATCCTATGGATATGTAGCTTCTACCTACATAAATTCAGGGGGAGGCAGTACTTCAACTTCTAGCGGAACTTCTTCCTCCAGTTCAAAAACAGGTTATGTTAAACTTCAAAATAGCTCTTCATCTTTGAATCTGAGAACAGCACCTCAGGGTTCCATAATAGGTTCCCTGTCAAATGGAACTTCGGTTACTATTTCGGGAAGTTCCGGCAGCTGGTACAAAGTAACTGCAAATGGTAGAACAGGCTATGTTTACTCTAGCTATATAAGTCTTTCCCAATCTTCGTCTACATCGGCAGCTTCTAAATCCAAGACCGGCACTGTAATTTTAAATAATAGATCTTCAGTCTTAAATTTAAGAAACAGTCCATGGACAGGCCGTGTTCTCACAATTCTTCCTTATGGAAGTAAAGTTACAATTTTAAGTACTGATGGCCGTTGGTATAAAGTACAGGCAGGATCTATAATTGGATATGTTCATTCGGATTATATAAGAGTTTAAATATCAAATATTTTAGCTATATTGATTGAGGACAATCTGGATTCCCTCCAGATTGTCCTCAATCAATAATTAATATCTTTAATATCTTCTAAATTTTCTATTTTAAAATTTTTTATTTTTTTATAGGGTGAATTTTGCCCCAAAAGACTGAAAACATCACAAAACCATTCAAGTGGTTCAATATATTTTATATCATCAGATACCAAAAAATAAAAATCTGGATGAGCACTGGATCTGGTTTTATTGCTCATAAACAAATCATGCTTTTGAATACCCGTAAGAAGAGGTTCTATTTTGCATTTAGTTTCATATAATGTGCACTTTATGACAAATGTATCTATTTTTTTATTACAATTCTTAAAATACTGACAACCTTTCCAGACAGCTACAACCTCCATGATTGTCCCCCTTTTAAATTGAATATTTGTCTTTCTACAATCTCATTCACAATGTTATTTATCAATCATCAATATTATTTTGTTTTAAATTACTGGATTTATCAATTCTCTTACCGTTTTCATCAAAGGTTTTCTTCAGGTGTTTCTCAGTAGTAAACACTGTAACCATTAAAACAGGTATAAAGCCTATCAATGGAACTAGATAGCCTTTCCCCTGTAGAAAATAGTAACCTATTTTACCTAAAATAAGAAGAATTATTCCTGCAAGTATATACTGATTAGTAGAATATCTATTTCCCTCATTCCACATGTCCTGATTTTTCATGGAAATCTCAGTTCGATACCCATACCAGGAATTGATCTTTTTAGGTCTAACTATTTTAGGTATAATACCAAACGCCATGGTTACCAAACCAAATACCAATGAATATATCATATACTCATCTCCCTTAAAAACTTAATATCCAACCCCTTTAATAATAAAACATCTTTTTTTAAAAAGCCAGTTTATTTTCCATCCATTTTATTTTTCATATTTGATGTCAGCTTATCCAAAAGCTGTGACTTGTCTTTTCCATCATCGGGAAAAACAACATAACTGTACTCAAGGTGATATTCGCTGTATTTTTCATCTATAGATTTAATTCTGTTATATATTCCATCTATTCTATTGACAATAGAAAGAACCTTTTCTTTTTGGCATCGTGGGAGCACACCTACAAGAGTAGAAAATCCATACTTTTCAAATAAATCCGGTGTTTTAAAAATAGGTCTTAATTTTTCATAAAGTGAGTCCATCAATATAAGATAATTGTCCTTTATATCTATTTTTTCATCCACTGCCGTAAAATATTTTTTTATCAAGCTGACCATTATAATCGAGAGCTTGGTATTTTCAGCCCTAGCTTTGATAATCTGCTTTGTAATATACTGCTGAAAATTTAAATATATTATTTCACCCTGCTCATCTTTGTTTTTACTGGATTTTATAAGCTTATTTATCCTTTCAAGCAGCACTTTATTGTTAAAAGGCTTTAATATATATTCTGACGTTCCCTCTTTTATGCATTTTATAAATGCGCTTCTAGTATTCATCTTTGTAAGTATCATTATTGGAATACTTAAATTCCTGGCCTTTATTTTTCTAAGCACTTCAAAACCATCTTCATTACTGAGGCCCACTTCCAATATTATTAAATTTATTTCCTCTTTTTTATCATGAAGTTTGTTAAAGAAATCAAAGGAAGTTCCCGATTCATATACTTCGATTCCTGTCTTTTCCAGAATGTCTTTTACTCTATATCTCATATACGCCATATCATCCAATATTATAACTTTACACATAATTATCATCCTATTTTCATTAATAATATTTTACTAAATTGTATTTACTTTACTTACAAAATCAAATTTTTAGCATTATATATATTTATCGTTTGATTTAAAATTTACTTTAAAAAAGCCCTACTTAACTATGACATTCCGCCATCCACAGTTATTATTTGTCCAGTTATATAGGATGAAGATTCTCCTGCTAAAAAGCACACTACTTTTGCCACTTCATCACTGCTTCCAAATTTGCCCATTGGAATTTCTTCTCTCAACATATCTCTATCATCAGCTTTTAAACAGGCATTCATATCGGTATCTATTACTCCAGGCGCCACAGCATTAACTCTAATATTAGACGGTGCCATTTCTTTCCCAAGTGACTTAGTAAAAAGATTTATGGCTCCCTTGGTAGCAGAATAAATTGATTCGCAAGAGGCACCTACATTTCCCCACATAGATGAGATATTTATTATAGAGCCCCTTTTTCTTGAAATCATATGTTTTAGTACACAGTGGGTACAATTCAGCATACCCTTAAAATTAACATCTATTATAGAATTCCACTGTTTCTGCTGCATATCCATAAAAAGCCCTATGTAGCAAACCCCTGCATTATTTACAAGTATATCGACTTTTCCCATTTTGTCTATAGTGCTTTTTATCATTTTTTCGGCACTATTGTACAAGCTTACATCTCCCTGCAAAACAACTCCAATAGAGCCTATATGTTTCACCATTTCAAGAGTTTTATAAGCCCCTTCCTCGTCTTGATTAAAATTTATTATCACACTGGCACCGCACTTTGCCATATTTACAGCAATACTTCTCCCTATACCTCTAGATGCCCCAGTAATTACGGCAACTTTTCCTCCTAAGTTTTCCATATAAAATTCCCACTCTCCACAGCAAAATTAATCTGTAATACTCTAAAAGATATTATACATTAATTCTATACAACATGTGAAATAAAAATTATAATAAATTTGCATATTTTGCACATTTATGCTATTATAAATATGATAATAAATAATTATTCTCAATTAATATATTTTATTTGGAGGGATATAAATGAATTTAAAATTTCAGGGAAAAACTGTGAAGGTTTCTGGAAATGCCCTTAAAGTCGGTGATACTGTACCAGATTTCACACTTATAAATAATGCAATGGATACTATTTCTCTAGGGAATACAAAGGGAGTTAGAATATTTTTAACAGTGCCTTCCCTAGATACTCCAGTTTGTGATCTAGAAACCAGAACTTTTAATGAAAAAACATCAGAAATTCCTGGTGTAACTGTATATACAGTATCCATGGATCTGCCTTTTGCCCAGAGCCGCTGGTGCGCAGCTAATGGAATAAAAAATGTGATTACGGTATCTGATTTTAAAGATAGAACCTTCGGTAAAAATTTTGGAACATATATGGATGATTTAGGTCTTTTAGCCAGAGCTGCCTTTGTAGTCGACAGTTCAAATAAAATTACTTATGTGGAGTATGTTCCAGAGGTTACAAATCAACCAAATTTTGATGCTATACTCGATGCCGCTAAAAAAGCAAAATAGTACATTAAAATAAAAGGATCCTTGGGCTTTAACAACTCAAGAATTCTTTTTTAATTTGATTTAAAATTGAAATATTGTATTTGAATTAATTTATGAAACATGTTATAATCACTTTAACAATTTAATAGGCTGGATGAAGTTAGTGGAATACATTGATAGACCGTTAACTGACAAGCCTCTGGAGAGACTCTCAAAGAGCACCGAAGGGGAAAACTGATTACAGTGAAACTCTCAGGTAAAAGGGACGGGGGATTTTTTATTTAAAATAGTAGATTTCAGCTATTTTACTATTCTAATTCCTTGTTTACCAGAGATTAAACCTTATTTTAATCTCTTTTTATTTTCTCAAATAAATTGTACTTTAGTGTAAATTAACTAATATTAAAAGGAGATGGACATAGTAAATGAAAGCATTTATAACGGTAATTGGACAAGATAAAGTGGGCATAATTTATAAAATAACCTCTGTACTATTTAAAAATAACATAAACATTTTGGATATCAATCAAACTCTAATAGAAAACTATTTTACTATGATAATGCTTGTAGACTTAAGTAAAATGAATGCAGATTTTACAAGTATAAAAAATGCTCTTGAAAATAAGGCAGAGGAAATAGGCGTTGATGTCAAGATTCAAAGAGAAGATATATTTACTTCTATGCAAGAAATTTAAACTGGAGTGTGAACAATAATGATAAATACTAAAAATATAATGGAAACAATAAAAATGATAGACAAGGAAAATCTTGACATAAGAACTATCACTATGGGCATATCACTTATGGATTGTATCGACAGCGATGGAGAAAAGGCACGAACAAAAATATATGATAAAATAACCAAATATGCCGAAAATCTGGCTAAAACTGCAGAACAGATTGAAATAGAGTATGGTATACCAATAATACATAAAAGAGTATCTGTATCACCCATTTCCCTTGTGGCCCAATCAACTTCAGATAAGGATTATGTAAAATTTGCACAAACTCTAGACAAAACTACCAGGACTCTCGGTATAGATTTTATCGGAGGCTTTACAGCGCTTGTACATAAAGGTTACTCAAAAGGGGATAAGATACTCATAGACTCTATACCAGAAGCACTGGCATCCACCAATAAAGTATGTTCTTCAGTAAACGTAGCGACTACAAAAGCTGGAATAAACATGGATGCAGTAAAAGATATGGGAAAAGTAGTGAAAAAAACCGCTTATCTCACCAGAAAAGATGACAGTATAGGGTGTGCCAAACTAGTGATATTTTCAAATGCCGTAGAGGATAATCCATTTATGGCCGGAGCATTTCACGGAATTGGAGAAGCCGATGCCATAATAAACGTTGGTGTCAGTGGTCCTGGTGTTGTAAAATCAGCATTGGAGGAAGTAAAAAATAAGGACTTCAACACAGTAGCCGAAACTATAAAGAAGACTGCTTTCAAAATAACTAGAATGGGACAATTAGTAGCTGGTGAAGCTTCAAAAAGATTAAATGTTCCCTTTGGAATAGTGGACTTGTCTCTTGCTCCTACACCTGCTGTAGGAGACAGTGTGGCAAGAATTCTTGAGGAAATGGGACTGGAAAGCTGCGGATGTCCAGGTACAACAGCAGCCCTTGCACTTTTAAACGATTCAGTCAAAAAAGGTGGTATAATGGCTGCATCACAAGTTGGAGGTCTAAGCGGCGCATTTATACCTGTAAGTGAAGATGAAGGAATGATACATGCTGTAAATGCGGGTTCCCTCAATTTGGAGAAACTAGAGGCCATGACCTGTGTATGCTCTGTAGGACTTGATATGATAGGGATACCAGGGGACACACCTGAATCCACCATATCAGCAATAATTGCAGACGAAGCCGCCATCGGAATGATAAACTGTAAGACAACTGCTGTAAGATTAATCCCAGTTTACAATAAATCTGTAGGAGAAGAAGCAAATTTTGGAGGCCTCCTTGGAAAAGCTCCCATAATGTCCGTAAGTAAATTTTCCAGTGAGTCTTTTATAAATAGGGGCGGTAGAATCCCTGCTCCAATTCACAGCTTCAAAAATTAATTACATGTAGATTAGAAAATAATAAAAATGGTTTATTTTGCCTCAATCATATTTAGAATTATGAAAAGGATACGATAAAATACTTAATTACTATATATTTCTAAATTAACGATATATGAGGTGAGACAATATGACATGGGAAAAGAAGTTACTTTCACTTGATGAATTAAAACCTGGAATGATGTCTTCAAGTGATGTAATTTTTGAAGGTAAAATGTTATTGGCTAAAAATATTATTATTACAGCGTCTACTATAAATAATTTAAAGCAAAACTATCTTGTGGACAAAGTAGAAGTCTACGTAAAAAATGATTCTGACAGTCCTTTAATTGTTGAAACAAATACAATACAAAAAATAGAGAATGATTTTAATGAATTTTCTCTGAGCTTAAAACGTATATTTAATAATATATCTGAGTTAAAAGTTCCTGAAATGAATGAAATAAGATCTTTTTCAAAAAAGATACAGGAGGAATTTAAATCAACGGGGATAGTCATTAGAAATATTGTATTTTACGGCAGCGGAAAAGATGCCATCTACAGGCATAGTATAAATGTATCCGCTATAAGCTTTATACTGGGGAAATGGCTAAATTTAAATCAACGTGATCTAAATTTATTGACCTATTCAGCAATATTACATGATTTTGGCAAAACAAAAATAAATAGAGATATACTGAATAAAAATGGAGTTCTTACTTCTAGAGAGTATAAAATTATTAAAACCCACCCTGTCATAGGTTATAATTTTATAAAAAGCATTCCATATCTGGATCCTTCTGTAAGTTACGGAGTGTTGATGCACCATGAAAAAATGGATGGATCCGGATATCCATTAGGTATAGCTGGAGATAAAATCCATTTATTTGCTAAAATAATAGCTATTGCAGACTTATTTGATGAAGTAAACTCCTCAAGATACTATAAGAAAGTAAGGGGCCCCTTTGAAGCTCTGAAGATCATTCAAGAACAAAGTCTTGGAAAGCTCGATTGTAGATACTGTGATGTATTTTTAAACCATATAATAAATTATTTCATGGGAGAAAATGTACTGTTAAACAATGGTAAAAAATACAAGGTGATTCAAGTTCATGTAAATGATTTGACAAATCCTCTGCTTTTAGATGAGGGAAATTTTTTGGATTTGAAAAAAGAAAGTGACTTATATGTTGAAAAGCTGGTTATATAACCAGCTTTTCCCTATTTATGCAGATATATCTACTGTAAGTAACACCTTATAGAATTAAATTTTAAATTTTTGAATGATTTCATTTAACTTTTGAGCTAAATCCGCTTGGTCTTTGGCAGTTTTATCAATCTGAACCATACCCTGCACTGCATCATTTATAACATCTTGAATCTGGTTAGTACTTTCAGAAGATTTTTGCGCAATTCCAGCCATGCCGTTAATTGCCTTAGTCACTTCATTCGTTGTACTTTTTATTTCCTCTGTCATCGACGTAAGTTGCTTCAGAGAATCAGATGTAAATTGAGAATCCTTATAATATTTTTCTCCGGTACTCAGATAATTATCCAATTGGACATTTACATTTTCATCAATAAATTTTAAAACTTGATGACTGGTATTTGAAAGATTTTTAAAGGCCTCTTGAACTTTTACTACAACATTTTGAATTGTAGAAACTGTTTCAGAAGATTGTTCTGCAAGTGTCCTCACTTCTTCTGCAACTACCGCAAATCCTTTACCATGTTCCCCTGCCCTCGCAGCTTCAATGGCTGCATTTAATGCCAACAAATTAGTCTGCTCCGCAATACTTGCTATTATATCTGCCATCTCTTTTATTTTTGAAACTACTTTTCCTTCATCTATAGCCTTTAGTATATTCATCTCTTCATTTTTATAGATGTCTTTACATTCCTTTATGGCATTTTGAGCGTTTTCCTGGACAGAAAGAGCATTTTCCTTAGACTTGCTTGCATTTGTATTTACATTAATTGCCTTATCTGATAATTGATTTATATTTGAATCTATCTCTTCCACAGATGCAGTAACTTCCTCAGCAGAAGCTGTTGTCTCCTGAGAACCGTTTACGATATCATTTATAGAATTGTTTATGTTCTCAAATTTAGACGTCATTTCCTGGACAGTTGCAGAAAGTTCCTGACCAGAAGCACTCATATTCTCAAAATTGTCAATTATGGTCTTCACCAAAGATTTCACATTTTCCTGAGCCTTATTGAGTGAAAGAGCTGCATCTGCAAATTCATCCTTTCTCTTTATAATTATAGGAGTGCTAAAATCACATTCTGACAATCTCTTAGCAAATTGCTGTATATGAGTTAAAGGTTCTGTTGCGTATTTTGCAATAAATATGCCGCATATAACAGCTATTACCAGCATAATCAATAAAATTATAATGGCCGTTGTGATAGCGGCATTCAATCCCTGTGCATAATCACTTTTGGGACTGACCGCCATAATTGTCCATCCTGTTTCTCTGGATTTATTAAATCCAGCTATCTTAGATTCCTTTCCACTTCCATATGCCACATTCCCTTGACTTTTACTTAAAACGGATTGCCCAGAAGGGATTTCCACTTTTATATTCTTCATTACCCTGCTCTTATCAGAATCCGCAATAATTGTGCCGTCTGCTGAAACCAGTAATGCATATCCACTTTTCCCTATTTTAGTCGTAACTAACTTGTCTCTCAACGTGGATAGATCAATATCAAAACCCACAGCACCTTTCTTGCCGTTACTAAGTTGAATTTTTTTAGCAATGGTTATGACAAGTTTACCTGTAAGGGCATCTTTATAAGGTGCAGTTACATATATCTGTCCATTGGCAGCCATGGCATCTCTATACCAGGGTCTGGATGTTGGATCAAATCCTGCAGGTAATTTTACACTTTGAGGATATACTATCATCTGCTTTGTTTCATCCGCTAAATATGACTGCATTATATCCTTGTTACTCTGTGTTATGCTCCCCAGTGCATTTAATAGCTCCCCCTTATCCTGTGAAAGCACGTCTTTATTAACTGATAATGATTGCAGATCATGCTTTAATGAAAGGCTATGTAAATCAATATACGAAACCTTCTCCTTTGCTATTTGATAAGTCAGTTCCTCAGCGTTGTCATTTGTAATTTTAGACAAAATGAAATAAGAAAAAATCGATATTATAAGTAATGGTATTATAATAAGCAATATTAATATACCAATCAGTTTATGGTGTAATGACATCCTATTCTCCATAATTTAATCCCCCTTATGTTTATAATATCCAATTATCTACATACTACCATATTATGTCTATAAAATCCACTAAATACCTAAAATTTTCACCTATTTCGCACTAATTCTGCTATAAAAAACATTATTTTCATACCAAATTGAACAAATTTCTCCTCATATTCCGTCACTACATTTTCATCAAAGCCGCTGTTATGTAGATCATATGTCAAATACTCTATCTTATACCCGCTCTCTATAAAATAACCCTGAGATTCTTCAAAAAGTCCCCTATCATCTGTTTTAAACCATATCTGACTCCCCGACTTCAAAAATTTTTTATACATATTTAAAAATACAGTATGAGTCAACCTTCTTTTTTTCTGTCTTCTCTTAGGCCATGGATTGCAGAAATTTATATATATTCTTTCAATCTCATTTTCACTAAAGATTTTCTCAACATTTACTATATTCATAGGCACTATTCTTACATTTTCTATTCTATTCTCCTTTACCTTTCTCAATGCATATACTAAAACTTCATCCTTTAAATCAATTCCTATATAATTTATATTTTTATTGTTCAGAGCTTGCTCGCATAAAAATTTCCCTCTTCCACAGCCCAGTTCCAAGTATATGCTATTATTGTTTCCGAATTTGTCTTTCCACTTTCCCTTACATTTTTCAGGTTCTGTTATTACAAAAAAGCTGGTCTCCATTTCAGGCCTAGCCCACCATTTTTTTCTGAGTCTCATATTAGAAAATTCCCTTCTTATATTTGTGATATACAGCTTCCTAAGACAAAATTTATTATCTCTTTTAACAGGAAACTTGTCAATAACATTCTTCAAATATATTTTATATTAAAGTTTTTTCTACAATATACGATAATAATAAGCAAAATAATTATACATAGAATAGCATTTGGGTTGTGAAATCATGGAATATTTTGTAGAAGAACTTAAAAACAAAAAGATAATCAGTAAAGATGATATACAAATTCTCAAAAATTATATAGACAAAAAATATCTTAAAATTAGTTCAAGAGAAAAAGCAAAAATGCTTTCCAACACTATACATCATATTTTAGATAAAAAGTTGAATGGTCTTCCTGAAACCTACAGGCAAACTATAAAACTAGATATTTTGAAAGAAACCCTTTTTAAAGACCAAAAATCCATCTTCATGTATGATATATTCAGCTACTGTATGAAAAATGAATTTTTAAAAAAGAATTTTAGAAAGGAACTTACCCAATGGGTAAACAACAATATAGAGAACAAGATTGAAGAAATCGATCTAACCAATTATGAAAAAAGCATTAAAAAAGATATGCCCTCACCATCAACTAAGTGCAGTGAAGGTATATTCAATCACACCTCAATTTTTGATTCAAAGCGTTTAAAATTACCAAAAAGACTTGTGAAAGTTATTTTAACAGCTATTTTAATTATAGGTATAATAAGTCAATTTACGCTACAATCAAATTTTAATGCAATTAAATTTTCACAAATGGAAAATTTAATTGACAGTATAACCTTAGAAAATTACAAAAAGAATTTTCCCAATATATATCTGCCGGAATATTTGAAGTATCAGAGTATAAATGTAAATAAGTTAAAATCCTATTTAAATACTCGAAATTCACTATTATGTAAGGAACCTTACTTCTCCACTATAATCAATACATCAAGAGAATTTAATTTAAATCCTATTTTACTTTTTGCCATAACGGGCCAGGAACAAAATTTTGTCCCTGCAAATACACCTAATGCTTACAAAATAGCCAACAACCCTTTTAATGTATACCACAGTTGGAAGGAGTATAACACAAATATAGAGGATTCCTCAAGAATAGCCGCTCATACCATTATAAATCTATCTATAAACAGACCGAAAGAAAACAACCCCTTTATTTGGATAGGTAAGAAATATGCACAAGATAAAAACTGGGGAAAAGGTGTACAATCTATATTTAAAGAGATAAATTATTATTATACAACTCATTCACAGTAATTAACGTGTTTAAATCAAAAGATATTATTAGCTACTCTGATAAAAGTCTTATATATCATAAAAGATGGAATACCCACTACATACTTGGCCAATGGAGTAGCCACAAACAATAGTAATATTATAATCTGATATCTGTATATACTTCCTGATATTCTATAAAACAGTGATGGAAAAATATCTCTCAATATATGGAATCCATCTAGACCAGGTATTGGTATCAAATTAAAGACAAATAACATACAGTTTATATTTACAATGTACAGTATAATTTTAACCACTAGATTAAAAATTGAAGAAGTTTCTGTAGCCAATCCTCCCCACTTGTACAACAGCACTACCAGCATAGCAGCCAAAAATGCTATTATTAAATTTGCAAGTGGGCCTGCAATAGAAACCTTCAAGTCATCTTTATTTCTATTTTTAAAAGCACTGGGATTGATCTCCACCGGCTTCGCCCAGCCAAACCCAACCAACAATATCATTATAAATCCTATAATGTCCACATGAGCAAAGGGGTTTAATGTAAGCCTTCCTTGAAATTTAGGAGTTTTATCTCCTAACCTATCTGCTGTAATTGCATGTGCAAACTCATGAAATGCAAATCCTATCAATATAGCAGGTATGATAAGTACTTTTTCTAATATAGTTTCAGTCAAATATTTCATTCCTTCCTTTTTTAATTTTAGTTTAACGATACTTCTTCCAATTGGCCATTACTTATGGATGCAACCCCGCCTTCAAATATCTGTATAAAATTTCCCTTATATATATATTGCTTTCCAGTTGCTACATCAGTAACAACTCCCTTTAAATTGTCATTTATGTATATTTTCCCTGAGGGCATTAAAAATATGTCATCTCTATTTACAGATTTATTTAAATTTATATTTTCATAAGCATCTTCATCTGAATTGATACTGCCGCAATAAATATTTGATATCTTTCCATTCTGTTCATCTCCAATATATATTCTATCATTTTCATCAGCCCCTATCCATACAGGATTTTTAACTCCTTTAATGGTAATAGGCTCTTCTCTGCCTGTAACATATATATTGTGATATATATCATCTTCATATATTAATTTATCATCAAGATATAAAATTCCTATATTGCCTATCATATAGGACTTCGTATATACTTTTTGCATTTCATTCATTATATTTATTCTGTATATATTTGTTCTTCGTCCTCTGTTCTGTATTTTAACATATATTACATTTGTATAATGAGATTCCTGTATATCATTGATTTGAGCCTTTTCATCATAACAATCCAATTCCTTACTGTTTTCTTTTATATCCTTGTCAGCTTCATAATATGACAAATTAAATTTGTAACCTTCATCAGAATTACGTTTTTCTGCTATAAGCATTCTATTTCTATCTTTAAGCCATTTATAAAAAGATATTTCCGTTCCATCTTCAAATTCTACATTTTTTCCATCACCAGTTTTTGAATCCACAACCTTTAAAATGTTATCTTGGTAATAAGCCACATATCTTCCATCAAAGGAAACACTGACATTCTTAGCATTTTGCGGTATTTTTACAACAACATCTTTTTTCTTAGGTTCACTTTTTAAAACCTTTTTGGCTTTTATTTCTGTCTGAGAAGACAGAAAATAATTATTTATATAAAATAATCCCGCAAATTGTACTACCAGTGATATAGATATCCATACAATAATTCTCTTAAAAACTTTCATCTCACACTCCCCTTTAATAATCTTACAATAGTTTCTATGGCTTCACATAAATAGCAGATGGAACAGATCTTTCACCTAGAGTATCACAGGGATTATTTATTACTTCTCCTTCATAATACATAGTGGAAGAAGATCCCCCATCTAAATTTGTGGCATTTACTGCTCCATATTTAATCATTATATTCTGAAGATCTCTCAGGGAAGCACCTATACTTTTAGTCTGACGTCCGTCTATAACAAGAAAAATTATAGATCCATCTGCCCTTTGGCCTATAGCTGTTCTTGGGGCTATTCCCCATCCGCCGTCTCCTGTTATGGTTCCTTTTCCATTTACCACCAGAGCAGGTTTAAAAGATATAGCCTCTGTGACACCTCTTTTTTTCATATCATTCAAACTGTGATTTCCTACTAAAAGCTGCCCTTTACTTGTAATTGCCATTACACCTGATTTTTTATCGGGATCTTCTAAATCGTTAGACAGGATTTTACCATTGCTCATCAGTATACCTGTAGGCTTCCCTCCAGTGCCGGTCCATTTACTGTCCCCAGAGGAACTATCCTTAAATCCCCCTCCATTTATAGCAGCTACGGCATTATTTCTCCTTGCTATTCTGCTGGTGAGTTCTCCCACTACTCCCAGTTTGCTGCTGTATCCAACCTTGACTCTAGTGGGATCATGAATTATCAATATATATCCCTTAAATTTCTTTTTATCATCACTTATATCTTCCCTTTCTATACTGCTATCATGTTTATTTTCAAAATTTAAAATTTTTGCATTATCCACATTTCCAACAGTATTTCCCGCCAGTATTTTTTTTATATCTTCATCTGACAAAAATAATTTTGCAATGTATTGATGACTTAAAGTTGTCATAGCTGCACCTACTACAGTTCTCTTTATGTTTTCAAAAGGACCGTAAAATATCAAGAAAGGGGCCGTCATTCCGGTAAATATACACTCAAATAACAAAAAACAAAGCACCAGTTTCCAAACTGATTTTCTCTTTTTACCCGATGTTCTCCTTTTTTTCATATATTAAAACCTTTCCTTTCTAACCTAAAAATACATGATAAATTAAAAATATATCTTTCAATATTGTACAATAAACGATAAAATTTTTAAATAGAAATAATTATAAATAGCATAAAAACTTCATAACGGGTCAAATAAAAAAGATATCCACTATGATAACATATAACAATATGTTCATAGTAAAATATCTTTTTATGGTACCATTATCTTTAATATTATTCCATTTATAGTCTTTTAGAAGCTTCATAGGCCAGTGGGGATCTTTCACATTCATCGTTCTTTAAAGTAACCTGATAACATAGGGTACTTCCCTTCATCTTTTCCGATGCATAGGATAATCCATTAGATCTGGAATCCAAAAACGCTTGATCTATTTGATCTGGATCTCCTATTAACAGCAGCTTGGTACCTACTCCCACCCTTGTTATTATAGCCTTTACCTGTTTGGGTGTTAAATTTTGAGCTTCATCAACTACAAGCCAGTTTTTTGTAATAGAACGTCCTCTCAAATAGCCCACCGCTTCTGTAGTTATAATTTTTCTATCAAACAGTTCCATTACTTTATCCTCTAATTCTTTTTCATTTTTATATCTTTCCTTCTCATCAGAATCCACCAATACCTCAAGGTTATCCAATATTGGCCTCATAAGCGGAAATATTTTCTCTTGTTCTGTACCTGGCAAAAATCCTATATCTTCACCCATAGTAACATTGGGCCTACATACTAACATTTTTCTATACATTCTGTTGTCCTCTTCCATCATGTTGTGAAGTCCTACAGCTAATGAAAAAAAAGTTTTTGCCGTACCAGCAGGTCCTTTTATTATCACAAGGGGAGCTTTTTCCGCATTTGTAAGGAGAGCTTCCAGCATAAATTTTTGACCCACATTTCTTGGATTTATTCCCAGAGGCGAGCTGTCCTTAAAATTAAGCGGAACAATTTTTTGCCCATCAAATCTTCCAAGAGCAGTTTGTTTAGGATGTTCAAAACAGTGTATTATGACAAATTCATTCACATAGAGAACCGGTATAAAATATTCTTCAGTTTCTTCATCATAACAGGTGATTTTATCAGTTTTCATATACTTTTCTCTATAAAAATTTTCTATGTCCTGCTTTGATGCATATATATCTATCCTTCCTGTATATTGGCTTTTATCCTCCGGAACAACTTTTTCATAAAAATCCTCTACTTCTATATTTATAATATCAGCTTTAATTCTTTCAAAAATATCTTTTGTTATAAGGCAGACATTTTCGCCTTGATCTTTAAGCCCCTTACATACCTGTATTATTCTGTTATCCGGCTTGCTCTTATCCCAGGCTGGCGGCAGCTTTACATCATAATGATTCATTTCAACCCTGAATTTTCCTCCAGATGTCAGCTGTACGCCTTTATTAATTTTTCCTTTTTTCCTCAGGCCATCTATTAACCTAGCTGCATGTCTTGCATTGGCACCTAAATCACTTTTGTCTTTTTTGAATCCATCTAATTCTTCAAGTACCACCTCCGGTATAACTACATCACCATCTCCAAAAGACAACATGGCCCCTGGTGAATACAGAATAACATTGGTATCTAAAACATAAGTCTTTTTCAAAGCTATTCCTCCCCTCTAATCATTATTATAATATATTCATCTGTACATATAAATGCATTTATTTAATTATAAAATCGAATTTGCCGCTAAATATATTTATATATTATAAAAAGTAAGCACTGTACATTTCCAATGCTTACTTTTTTAAGGGAGATCTATATAACTAGGTCGTTTACTTCTTGTATCTTTATTTTATACATCTGATGTTACAATACTGTGTCATATATATTAAATAGTTGTTTATTTTTTGAACATTTTATGAATAATTTAATTTTACATTTTATTACACGCGTTCATCCAATTACCTGTAGTAATTTTCATAATAATGCACAAACTTAATTATAAGCGGTAGAATCTACTATAAATATAAAAAGGAGGAGTTATTATATCAGTGTACAACGATAAATTAACTACATCTCAAGCTAAAGAGGCATTAAAACATTTTAAAATAAAATCAGCAAAAGAAATTGGAATAAACCTAAAGGAAGGCTATAATGGAGATTTAACTTCTCGAGAAGCTGGATCCATAGGTGGAAACATGGTAAAAAAAATGGTTGAAGCATATAAACAAAATTTAAAGTAATATAGAGCGGATATTTCAAAATTGCATTCTTGAAATATCCACTCTATATGTAATTGCCATTAAATAAGTTCAAGAATTCTTAATGCAAAAAATTGTATTTATAAATCGAACGCTTATATTTTTCATCAACACCACACTTAGTTTTATATATATGTTTATTTTGGCTCTGTAAATATTCAATAACATAATTTTCCATGGCATTCATAGCCTCCGGATCCCTGACCATATCTCCATGGGCATAATTGGTTTGTATTACACTAAATCTCCTATTGACATTTTCAAAATTATTGATCTTCTTTTTCAAAAAATCGACCAAGGATAATACATCGTTTTCTGTAATGTCCGGAAGTAATTTAGCCTCATCAGGATCAATTCCAAATTTCAAAGGATCCTCTTTGATCATTGAAATAATTCCTGCCAATGAAGGGGTACCTGTAGAAGGATCTCCGAGAAAATTCTTGCAATTGCCTCCAAGCAGCAACACATCTTTGTTGATATTCCAGGTCTTAGTGATATCATTATCCCATGCCATGTCCATATACTGTAAAAATTCATTATAGGATAATCCTGAATCCGATTCATACTCTAAAATATTCATAGTATCTTCTGTAACATTGAATTTTTCAAAATCCTTAAAATTATAATAAGCTCTGTCCAACAGCACTACATCCTTTACCCTTTCAGGATATTTTTTAGCAAACATCATGGCTGTATCTGCTCCAAAAGAATGTCCAACTAAATGTGCTTTTTTTATACCATATGAGTCCAACACCGCCTTTATTGAATTCAATTGAGTATTCCAGGAGATAAAAGGTACATGCCCACTATTGCCATGATCTAAATAATCTAAAGTTATTGTCATATATGGATTATTCTTGTTGTATAAAAATTCACCATGGCTGTGACTGCCACCCAATCCATGCAGAAATACAATCGCTTCCTTTGAGTTTGGGTGGTAGTTATAAACTTCAGTATATATTTTTATTCCTCTATAATCAACATACCTTTGACTAATATTGTCATCTGCTCTACAGGGTATTACTATAAAACTTAAAACCAGGACAATTATAAAAGTTAACGAAAAAATTTTCTTCATACAAATTCCCCCAAAATAAATATTTTTATTTAACATTCCACATAAATCTTTAAATTCCTTTAAATTCCTATCATTAATGTATATTCTTTTTATAATAACAGCAATTGTTTTTAAGAAAGTATTAAGAATAATATATTAAATTTGTTTATAAAATTAAACATATTATATAATTATATAAATAGAAAGTTTTATGGAGATAAGAAATGTTTTTAAATATATTATTAAAGAGAAAACAATTTATAAAGTATGTTATTTCGGGAACTTTAAATACACTTATAACCTTAATTGCCTACAATATTCTTATAAAGATCAACGTTAATTATATAGAAGCAAATGTTATAGCATATCTTCTTGGAATTATAAACGGATTTATCTGCAATAAATTTTGGGTATTTAAATCCGATGGCAATACAGGTACTTTATTTATTAAATTTATTATTGTAAATTCAATATCAATTATTTTCAGTAGTATACTTTTAATCTTATTTGTCAATAATCTCTATTTTAACAAAATATTATCACAGTTAATGTCTACTATTATCACAGGGATGTTTAATTATATGATGAATAAGTTATGGACATTTTCTTAATGTTTTAAGTTTTGCATTTGTACAAAAAAACGAACTGCTGCATAATCAAATTACACAGCAATTCATGTACATAGGTTATATAATTTTTTACTAAGATTTCCCTTAGTCTGTATAATACTATACATCATCATTGTGACAATAATGTGTCATAACGACAAATAATATCCTGTTAATTATCTATTTATTAATAAAATATATAAAAAAATAGTACTGATTGGGGATTCAGTACTCATAGGGTTAGTTATAATTTAATCATTAAGCTTTTCATTTTTTATTGTATGATAAAAATATTATGTGTTCATATCATACAGGTTAATTATTTGTTAAGTATATTTTTTTACACTATAATAGGCATTCTCAATTTGCTTTCAATTTCTTCCCAAAAGCTGTTAAAATAAGGTCTCTTTTCTATATACTGAAATATGGACTTTATTTCATTTATGGACGTATACGATATACAGGAAGTTTTATTATTTTTTTCATTTTGAGGAGATTTTAGCGTAGTATTTGCATCCATATTTAATATTTTATTTATATCCTTAATTAATACCTTATTACCGTATATTCTTAAACGTAAAGCCTTATATTTTATTTTTTTCCGTTTATTTCTATATCTAGTGGAATAATCAAACCTACTATGCAATTCTATATATGCCCTTAGGAAATCGCTATATTGATTTAATTCAGGCAATTTTCGGACATCAGAACTTCTATTATTCCAGCCTATGGATTTTAATTTTTCTATATTAAAGTATTTAGTACTCAATACATATTGTATATTATTCTTATCCTTTTGTTCATATATATTATTTCCACAAACTTTTTGTATTTGTTCAAGAAAATATTTATTCTTATTCTTAAAAATTAACCTTCCCCGTGATATATACCCAATTGAAAATATTATACCCAAAATATAATCATTCAACAACATCACCCCATTGATTCTATACAATTTTTATATTAAATATAAACTTCTCTATATTATCTACGAATATCAAAGTTGATTTTAGGGTGTCTCATTTTATATTTTTTCTAATATTTTAAGATATAATAGTGTTTTTATTACACTTCACCACTATTTTTAAAATTATCAGAATGATAGCTCAAATTTTGATATAATGCTATAATAATATTAATTTAAAGTAAGGAGCTGTAATCATGAACAAAACAATTATTGAATTGGAACTACTTTATTCTGACGCTAAAAAAGACCCTTTGCTAAAAAAGAAGCTGCTTGCAACCCGTTCAGCAGATGATCCCATGGATACTTTTTGTAAAGTAGCTTGTGATGCAGGACATCCTATAACTGTTGGAGAACTCTTTGCAATTGGTCAAGAATACAGCAGCAATCAATGTAAAAGTACAAACGGTGGAAATCCCGACCCTTATGAATCATTTGAAGATACCTATGAGGCATTTCTGACCTCTCTATAAGCCTCACATTAAAATTCCTTTCCACACATTTTACACCTACTTTTGCGCAAAACAGGCACTCTAAATAAAGAGCGCCTGTTCTACAAAACAATTAATTATTTAAAGAGTAATACTCATTTTTTCACTAAGGATTTATTTCCCTAGTACATTTATATTATATGCAGTATTCGCCATAACTTACTGTCACTATTTGTAAACAATGCTTAAAATAAGCACCTATATAACAAATATCTACTTCCAGTTATTCTCATCTACGGATTTTTTCTATATGATTTTACTTATTTTTTAAACGGTAACATACGCTACATATTTTTATCACTAAAAACGCTATACTAAAATAAAAATTCAATTATACAAGGAGGTAAAAATATGAATAGCTTATTTAAAAATGTAGAATTTTCCAAGGTACTTAATCTAAATGATCTAATATCTTATCAAGAAGGCCAGGTTATAAGCAGAACTATTGCACAAATATCTTCTGTCAATATTACTTTATTCTCACTGGATAAAGGTGAAGGCATCAGCACTCATGTAACTTCTGGAGATGCTATGGTTCAAATATTAGACGGTGCAGCTGAAATCACTATAGGTGATAATGTTTTTAATGTTGAAGCAGGTGAAACAATAATAATGCCTTCTGATATTCCCCATGGACTTGAAGCTCGTGAAAGATTTAAAATGCTTCTAACAGTTATAAAACATTAAACAATTTGAAAAAGGGCAGCTATGCTGCCTTTTTTCAAATTCATTTTATTATTAATTAACAACTATTTGAGTAACTTCATATAATATCCTAGTAATTTTATAAATCCAAATTTTCTGTTCATGAGGAAATTTGAAATTATATGTCATTAAATTATTTAGAAGGTGAATTGACATGGCAATAAGGCCAGAAATTTTACGTGCAGGAGATACAATAGGAATAGTTACTTTAGGAAGCCCATTATCTGCAGATGTCATTAATACTGGTATACAAACTCTTAGAAATATGGGCTTTAATGTAATCTTAGGGAACTACACATATTCTTATGATGGATATATTGCAGCCACGGAACAACAGAGGGCCTCTGATTTAATGGAAATGTTTAAGAATCCTGATGTAAAAGCTATCATACCCTCAAGAGGTGGAGTAGGCGTCGCAGGTATTATACCATATCTTGATTATCCTGTTATCACACAGAATCCTAAAATTATCACTGGGTACAGTGATATAACAATCTTATTAAATGTTTTGTATACATGGGCCAATTTAATTACTTTTCATAGTCTTCTTTTAATAGACTTTAAACCAAGTACTCCCGCATACAACATGAATCAATTTTTCACTGCTACATCTACACTTACCTCACCAAGAAGACTTGAAAATCCTCCTGGAATGCCTTTAATAAGCAGGGTTCCTGGCAATGTAACAGGAACTATAGTAGGAGGTAATCTTACATCATTTGTAGATAACCTTGGCACACCTTTTGAAATTGATACTAAAGGAAAGATACTCCTAATTGAAGAAGTTCATGAACCTATTAATACAGTCTACAGACATATAAACCATTTAATATTATCAGGTAAACTTAGGGATTGCGCAGGTATCATTATGGGTGAATGCACAAATTGTGATCCTGCATATGGTAAATCATATGCAGATTTAATTAATGAAGTTATAATACCATTGAATAAACCTCTTATGACAAATTTAGCATCTGGGCATGGCACGTATAAAATGGCTATACCTATAGGTGCTCAAGCTAACCTTAATACTTATAATAATACGTTGACAATACTTGAACCAACAGTGCATATATAATTTGTTTTGCTAATTGTTCTTGTTCGTTTTTTAGTTGTGAGATTAGATAGGAATAAGACGATGTATTTTAGATACTGGTGTCTAAGTCTTTAATGGATTTAAATTCATAATTTTTATCTGAGAATACCCTTAACAATTGATGAAGAGGTGACTCTTCAGAATAAGTATAAGTGGTATACCCTGATTTGTCTTTTGTAATCTTAATATATTCAAATTCAATATTAGGATGATAGAAAAAACTAGCCAAGGTTTTTTTAGGTAATGTATAAATTCTATCAATCATATTATCTATACATTTTGCACCATTCACACAATCAAGTGGAGTAGGAATAAAACTCACTACTCTATTTTGAATTTTTACTTTGCTTATTGCTTTTTCATTCTGAGATCTATATGCTTCATAAATATAATTAAAATATTCACCCATAATTCTTTTTTGTGACCTTGTTGCATCATAATGGGGGCTTTCAAAAAAGTATACGGGTATATCTAGCTTTTTAGCACAATTTATTGCTAAATTGACTCTTCTACGAACACATTCTTCACCAGCATTAATTTTGCTATTGAACTCAATTCCATCAACACTTTCTTCTTCTCCCTGTTGATGTGTATATCCATGTAAACCAACTATTCCATTTTTATCTATAAGATAATCAAGTGTAAATACAAAATCTGTATTATACATGCTAAGCTGAGTAGACGGATCATTATCAATACCTTTTGGAGGATTCATATATCTAGGAATCCAGGCAACATGAAAGGGGACATTTTCATGGTATAAATAATCTGCTATAATTCGGAGTTTTTCCAGTGACTCTGATGTTGCATACCTTTGGCCAGCAGTAATATCCTCTAACCTAATTAAAGCTGGCCTGCCATGTTTTTTCTCAATCTTTTGTAATAAAATATCTGAATTATAAAATAAAGACAATGTTTTTGTTTCAACATCCCAATCTGTTTTCAAATTAAATAACTTAGTGAAGTCAAAAAGAGATAGGTAAAGAACATCTTCTGATGCAATGGCCTTTTTTCGTAAATTATACTCCTTATTACCTTCATAATAGGAGTTTTTCAATAGATTAATTCGTACAGATTTATCGTTCATTTTAACAACAGCGTTATCTTTTGTAAGCTCTGTATTACATATTTCAGAAACCGGAATATATAACCTATTATTATCATTATATATAGGAAGTTGAAGACTCAGAGGTTTCATTTTAAAATTTAATCTTATGTCTTCTTCTTTCATATCTAAGCCTTTAAAAGAGCTAAATTTTCTATTAGATTGTTCTAAAATTTTACTTGCGTCATTCTGTTTCGGCAGCTTCTTATTTCCTAAGATAAATGCTCCAGAAATGATAATAACAATACCTGCTAATAATATTAATTTAAATTTATGCTTTACTTTTTTTATAAGCATTATTTATTCATCTCCTGATTGATTAGTAAAATATAAATGCAATATATTTATATTTTACCTTTGTAAATATATAATACTCTTTATATTTATACACCAGGAGTGATAATTAAAACTCTTAAACATTTTAATTTCTACTTTCCTATACTTTCACATATTATTTCGACATTCAATGTGTACAATTTTTAAATTTCCGCAAAATAAGCACCTAAATGACGGATGCTTATTTTATAAGTATGAATGTTACCTGAAGTCACAGGTCTAGGTTTATATGTATTAATCAAGATGCGAAGTGCAATATGGGCATCTAGTTGCATCTATGGGAATATCACTCAAACAGTACTTACACTTTTTAGTATTTACTAATTTTTCTTCTTTCCTCTTATGTGAACTACCACCACTTATAGAAGTAGATGGCTTCTTAGTCAATATTCCTAACGGAACAAGTTTACCTAAGCTCTAAAGGTCGAACCAACCTCAGTGTATTACCAAAATTATATGGCTAATTTCAGCAGATTTTTGCTAGCGTTTATATCCCTGTCATGGTGTGTGCCGCACTTAGGGCAAATCCATTCCCTGAGTGCAAGATTTTTTACTTCTCTATTCTTATATCCACAAACTGAACATAATTGACTACTTGCATAATTACCGGGTGCCACTATTATTTTTCTGCCATACCATCCAGCCTTGTATTCCAGCATTCTTCTGAATTCACTCCAGCTTGCTTCGCTTATTGCCTTTGCCAGCCTGTGATTCTGCTGCATATTCTTAACTTTCAAGTCCTCAATAACTATAGATTGGTTTTCTCTGATTAGTTTTATTGATAACTTATTTAAGAAGTCTGCCCTTTGATTCACTATCTTCTCGTGTAATTTAGATAATTTTAACCTAGCTTTTTTTCTGTTGTTACTGCTTTTTTTCTTCCTTGATAGGTCCCTTTGAAGTTTGACAAGCCTTCTCTCTGATTTTGTCAGATATTTTGGGTTGGCCTCTCTATATCCATCTGAACATATTGCAAATTCTTTTAGCCCCATATCTATTCCTATTTTTTTACTGACTTCAGGCATCTTTTTAATCTCACAATTAACCAGTATAGATATAAAATATTTGCCACTCGGCACCTGGGATACAGTACAGGATTTAATTATTCCGTTGAATTCTCTATGCTGTTTTATCTTTATCATGGATTTTAATTTAGGTAATTTAATATGTTCATCTTTGATATAAACTGTTCCATTTTGATTATTGGTTGTATAACTGTTATAGTTACTTTTCTTACTTTTGAATTTAGGGAAACCTATTGATTTATCTCTAAAGAAATTTTTATATGCTTTATTTAGATCCATTTGAGCATTTGCCAGAGCAAGACTGTCAACTTCTTTAAGCCATTCAAATTCTTTTTTATACTGTGCCGGGGTAGGATACTTAATCTTTTTAATATCCAAATCTTTGTTTTCCTTGTATGATTTAATTCTATCAGCCAGCATTTTGTTATATATAAATCTGACACAGCCAAAAGTTCCAGCAAAATACAATTTTTGTTCTTTGTTCGGGTAAATCCTGTATTTATAGGCTTTTAACATATTTTCACCTCATTTCATTCCTTGATTTTCAATGTACTCCTTAACTATATCAATTGGAACACCACCAGTTGTTATAAGGCAATAACTTTTACTCCAGAAGTACTCTTTCCATAATTGTTTTTTTATTGTTCGTCAAGTAGTTATTATTTTAGGCATCGAACCTAAAATAACAAGGACTATTCATCTCCCACTTATAGAAGATAGGAGAATTACGCCCTTTTTGTTAAAATTAATCTGCTCTTTACATATTATTATATCAGGAGACATTTTTCCTATCTACTCTTAGACTTTTTCATTTTAACCTTAATCAATCATTTCTAATAGATTGAGAAAATTAAGGCTATAATTATTTAACATAAGTAACAACATTTCCTGTTCTCCTGAGACATGCCATTTCTGGCGTTTGGGAATATCCAAGCGCAAGTCCTCCACAAATCGTTTCATTTTCCTTTAAACCCAGTTCCACTAAATATCCATGAATGCATTTATTATCATCTAACCAGTGAAGCTGATTTATCCAACAGGAACCTATATCCAAAGACACTGCTGCCAACATCATGTTTTCCAATGCAACTGAGCAGTCTGCCATAGCATTGCCATATCCCTTTTGATTTGCAACCACAATTAATGTAGGAGCATTATATATGAAGTCATAACCACCTTTTTTTGATGCCAAAATTGAATTCTTTATACTTTTATAGATGCCTTCTTTAATCTCCATTTCGGCAAATTCTTTTTGTACCATTAATTTTAATTTCTGTAAAGTTTCTCTATTTTGTATTACTATAAAATGACTTGTTTGATTATTTCCACCGCTTGGGGCAAAACGCCCAGACTCAATAATTAGAGAAAGCTTTTCATCTGGAATTTGATCTTTCCCATATTTACGTATACTTCTTCGCTTGCGAATAGTCTCTAATACTTGATTTTCCATAAAATTAACCTCCAATACTCAAAATTAATTTAATATAAATTTATTCTACTTCTTGATACTTTCAATTAATTCACAGGTGGATTTGTTTATAATGTGTTAAACATAAAAATAACAATGTCCTGAATCCCTTCAAAACACTGCTACCACTGATTTGGTAGTCCCTAGGAGAATCGAACTCCTGATTTCACCGTGAGAGGGTGACGTCTTAACCGCTTGACCAAGGGACCTCATACTAATTTTTGCAATCAACAGGTATTATTATATATTTTTTTATTCATTTAGTCAATATTTTTTAGTATATTTTGCTGACAAAAAATATGAAATCCCCATCACTTACTCAAAGCAAAAATATTAAATTTTTCCTTTAACATCTTTTTATAGAAATTCTCTTCCATAGTAAATTTAGTTCCAAGCAGTCCAACTTTTTTCAATCCTTTTTCAATTACCTTTTTACCGGTTACTTCAGCTATATGCAAAACTCTTATTCCTACTTTATTTTCTATATCATCTGCCATTTTATGTATTGTATTAGTGCATATTAAAGTGTACATTAAAATAATACCATATCATTGATTAAGTGGTAAATTGTAATTTCAGATTATCTACATTATAATAAACATGTTAAATTATAAATACAGGGGGATGTTGTCTTTGTCAAAAAAATTTTTTTCCAGAGTTTATAACTTAGTTTCTAAAATACCACCGGGAAAAGTTGCTACTTACGGTCAAATAGCTGCCATACTGGGAGAACCCAGAAATGCTAGGATAGTAGGTTGGGCCATGAAAAAGGCTCCCAATAATCTCCATCTCCCCTGCCACAGAGTTGTCAATAGATCTGGAAGTCTTTCACCAGACTATGTATTTGGAAGCTCTGATATTCAAAGATACCTTTTAAAATCGGAAGGAATTACTTTTAAAAGTGATGGACATATAGATATGGAAAAATGCCTATGGGACGGAAAAAGTTAAAAAAGTACTTTACCCAGTAGACCCTTCATAGCAAAATTCCCTTTAAACAAAAACAAAACTCAACATAAATTAACAGATGAGAGAAACCATATTATTATATAACTACTTGCAAATAATTTGCAAGTAGTTATATAATAATATGGTAATGCATTCTATACAAATATATATATCTTCATAATTTTGACTATACATACCGCTGTTGCACCTAACAATAAACAAATGGAGGAATTTTAATATGATCCATATAAAAGATTTAACTTTTTCCTACACTGGCAGTCCACCTTATTTACTATATAAAATAAATTTAAACATTGAAAAGGGAGCTTATGTTTCAATTATAGGGGAAAATGGCAGCGCTAAAACCACTCTAATAAAATTGATTTTAGGATTGTTACATCCTTTAAAAGGCACCATACATGTGTCAACAAAAAAAATCGGCTATGTTCCTCAAATGATGGAAACTTTTAATTCTCAATTTCCCATTACAGTTTCTGAGTTAATTAAATGCCATATGAAAATTTTAAAGATAAAAGATAAAGCATCCGTGGACAGATGCTTGAATATTATGGGGATGAGCAAATTCAAGAATAGTCTTATAGGAAATTTATCTGGAGGACAGCGCCAGAAAATATTTATAGCTAGAGCGCTCATAGGTCATCCAGACCTACTGATATTTGATGAGCCATCTACAGGAATTGATATTCCAAGTCAGAAGGATATATATAAGTTAATAAGCAATTTAAACAGAAATTCATCCATAACAATACTATCTGTAGAACATAATTTAAAGGCTGCTCTTGAAAATTCCAGTCAAATATGCACTATAGATAGCGGAAATATATCCCTATATAATATTGAGGAATATAAAAGATTAACAGCTCTTAAAAATTAAAATACTTTCACTGGAGGGAAATTATGTTACAGTACAGTTTTATGCAAAATGCAATCATTGCGGGTATATTCATATCCATATTATGCCCTGCGGTAGGCACATTTCTAGTTTTGAAAAGATATTCCATGATGGGAGACACCCTGTCACATTCCTCTCTTGCCGGTGTGGCAATAGGACTAGTATTGGGATACAATCCCATACTAACTTCTTTTATATTTACCTCCATTGCAGGATTGACAATAGAATTTTTAAGAAGTTATTATAAAAAATATGCTGAATTGATATTGGTAATAGTACTTACCCTTTCTGTTGGCATTGCAATTGTACTTATAAGTACGGGAAAAGCAAATGCAAACGTCAACTCCTATTTATTTGGAAGTATACTTACAGTATCTAAAAATGACCTATTTACAGTATTCTCCTTAAGTATAATTTCAGTTTTGACTTTATTTTTTCTATACAACCAACTTCTCTATATAACCTTTGACGAAAATGGTGCAAAAGTCTGTGGAATAAAGGTAAAACTCATAAACTACCTCTTTGCTCTTTTGGTAGGCGCTACTATTTCAGTATCTATTAGAATACTGGGTATTCTCGTAATTTCATCTATGATTGCCATGCCCGTAGCCGCATCTCTCCAGCTTCACAAAGGTTTTAAACTTACGTTTATATTTTCCATCATATTTGGATTTATAGACATAATGCTGGGATTATTTCTATCCTATTATATAAACAGTGCTCCTGGAGGTACCATAGCACTTATTTCAGTACTGCTGCTTTTAATAATATTAACTTACAAAAAACTTTTTAACAGATAACTTTTTTATAAGTTTATTAATCTATAAGGTAATTGACCATTTAAACACATTTCTAGGACTTTTTTACCTGTTTTATATAATCTCCTATGTTTTTGTACATACTGGACCAAGATCGTTTGCAGAACATAATTGTTACATCGCTTCTCTTGGATTTGTTTTTTATTATTTCAGATATGTTATGCCCTATATAATCCGTTAATACCAATACTAAATCCGTATTTTCAGGTATTTTTATTTTTCTGTCACCTTTTTTTCTTCCACTGACATGACCTATTTTATTAAATCCATTTTCCCTTAGTTTATCCTTTATGTTCCCTAGCCTGTCTCCTCCAATAACCAAAATACTCATAATAAAATCCTCCTTTTTTCAATTAAATTTATCCGAATCATGGTATAGAGACTAAAATTTATATATCGCAATTGATATTGATTCTCATTTTTAATTTTAACTTAACTTCTTCTTTTTGTAAACAGCAAAATTAAAACCTGATAAATTTTATAAAATTCATCAGGCAAAACTTCTTTTATCAAAACAAACTAATTTTCTATTCCTTTCCTAGCTTTTACACCTTTAACATAATAATGTTTTATTTCTTTCATCTCGGTAACTAAATCCGCTCTTTCAACTATTTGAGGATCTGCATACCTTCCAGTTAGTATAACCTCTGTTTTTTCAGGTTTCATATCCAAAAGTTGCAATACCTCATCTACAGTAAAGAGCTTATAAAATACAGCTACATTTATCTCATCCAATACGACCACATCATAATCCCCAGAACTAAGTATTTTCTTGACTTTCTCCAGACCTTCCCTAGCCACTTTTATATCCTTCTCACTGGGTTTATCAAATATAAAGACATCTCTTCCAAATTGTTCTAATGTAAAATTAGGCAAATATTCTCCTGCTTTTAGTTCACTGTAATCCATACCTTTCACAAACTGTCCAAAAAAGACCTTCTTGCCGGCACATATGGCTCTAAGAGACAGACCTAGTGCTGCTGTAGTTTTACCTTTGCCATTTCCAGTATAAACTTGAATATACCCTTTATCCATTATTAACATCGACTCCCTTTTTATCATAATCATAATAATTCGCTAATTTAAAACTTTTTTAACGTCTTCACCCTGTATACTTTAATATTCTTCAGTTTTAGCTTTTTCAACAGCTTTTCTCCAAAATCAATTTTTTCTCTATCTTCATATATTATACCCAATACATTTCCACTATGGGCTCCCACTATTCCAAGTCCCGAAGTCCTGTCCTTTATATCGATTACTCTCTCTAAGAAATCATAATAGAGTCTTCTTTGATTTCTTATTATACTCTCAGTGGACACATAGGCCAATTTACTTAGGTTTTTCTCCATTATTGCCCCTTTAAGCAGAGGCACTAAATCATCAACGTCACTTAATTCCGGTAAATTCCTACGGTTGAATTCCACGGTATCAACAATTTTCTCTCCTTCAAAAGCAAGTATATCATAAGACATATAGTCTCCTAATGTACATTTATACTTTCCATTTTTATATTCAAACAAAGTCATTTTCTTAAATATTATACTATCTGTAGGCTCTATATTTACACAATTTTCTATAAGTTCTGATTCACTGAATTCTCTATTGAACATGCTTATGAGAGAGTAGTAAACTGCACATAAGTCTGCTGTACTACTGGCAAGCCCCTTTCCACGGGGAATCTGGGAATTTATTTCTATATCTATATTCTTATAATATCTTTCGTATCCCCAACATTTCAATATGTTTAATAAAAAATCAGATGACTTTTTCAAATTCATTCTCCTTACAGGATCATCACATTCTATAAGTTTAACTTCAGTATAAATATTTACAGGACAAGATAATAAAATATCTTTACCATCCATTTTCCCTTGAAGTATTTCACCAAAACTTCCAGGATAAACCGCTGCAGCTTCCATAAGATACATCCTTTACCAATAACTTTTAACTATACCTTAACCTAAAAATCATTTAATAGCCCCTTTTATATATTCTACCAGATCATTCACATTGTGAAAAACACGATTATAGTCCATCTTTTTTCTTTCTATTATAAAAGCATATATTCCACAATCCAAACAAGCTCTTATCTTATCAAATGTGCCGCCCTCCATGCCGCTATCTTTAAGCAGCATGGCCTGAGCTTTATATTCCCTTATAAAAGCACAATTCAACTCATAACTAACAGGTCCTTTCAACGCTATTATATCGTCCAATGCTATATTTCTGTCATGAAATTCACTTAAAACTTTTACAGTAGGCAGTACCCTGTAAATTATTCTATTTTTCAGATTCAATGCAAGTATTTTATCTAAATTTCTACTACCTGTAGTATTCAATATAGTACCATTTATATCCTTGAGTTTTAATTTCAATTCATCGTAATCCTCTACTTTTACAACTTTAAATTCATCTTTAAATTCTTCTATACAAGAGGATCTTTCATACCTTACATATTCTATATTCAGCTTACTACAGGCTTCAATGGCATTTCCGGTAACTTCCACTGCATAGGGATGGGATGCATCCACCAACATTTTTACATTTTTCTTTTGTAACTCATCTAAAAGTCTTTCAAAATTAAGAGGTTTGTCATTCATATAGCTGTATTTATAACCCTTCAGAAGAGAAGCTCCATATTCCGTTGCTGTAGATACAAATATGTCCCTCGTAAATTCATTTAACATCGAAAGTATTTTTTTCCCCTCACAAGTTCCAAGAATCAATCCTATCATAATTAAGACTCTCCTTAATAAATAACTTAAATCCCAACTTTTTTACCCATAAGCGGATTGCCTCCTATACAATCCTCTACATGCTGTACATATATTTTTTGAAAATCTTTATTCTCCCCGAGTCCGTGAATATACACATCAACTTCAAAACCTTCATTTTTAAGTATTCTCTTCCACGAACCACTACCTTTTCCTGCCATGTCGTTTAGTACATGATCCCCTGCTACCAGCATAAATGGCATGAGAGTGACTTTTTTTATTCTATTCTTCTTCAATTTTAGTATTACGTTTTCAATTGTTGGATATCCTTCTACCGTACCTATAAAAACATTTTTCAATCCTAAATCATCCAATATATATTGAAGCATGGCATAAGAAGCATTACATGGATGAGTAGAGCCATGTCCCATTAACACCACTGCATCATTTCTACCCAGGGTGGGGATTTGACTTTTTAAAGCTTCAGCTGCTGTTATATAATCATCTTTTCTATATAGTATAGGCCTTCCTACCACTAATTTATCAAAAAAAGTTGAATATTTTCTTACATCAACCACTATCTTGTTATACTCATCTCCCGGCATTATGTGAAGAGGCTGTACATATACCTTCGAAAACCCATCATTTCTCATCTTAATCAATGCCTCCGGGACACTATCTATTTCAATTTTCATTTCCCTCTTTAATTTTTTGATTATTACTCCCGAAGTGAAAGCTCTTCTCACTTCATATTCTCTAAATTTCTTTTTAATCTCCTTCTCCGTATTTTCAATACAGCTTTTAAATGTTTCCAATACGCTGGTTCCAAAACTGACCACCAGAATACCTTTTTTTAAATTACTCAATTCACACCACCTCCCTTATACAATGCACAATTCATAGTTCACAATTAATCACTTTAATCCATCAATTTATATCCTCTGGGAGTTATAAACCTACCTTCCTTTAAATAGCTGTTACTGTTACCCACTATTACTATGGACATCATATCTACTTTGTCTTCTTCAAAAGAATCCATGGTAAAAATCTGAAATTCTTGTCCTTCCCGTAATGCATTTTTAACTACAGCCACCGGTGTTGAGCCACCCCTATATTTTTTCACAATACCCATACACTCTTTTAAATAATAAGGTCTTCCATGGCTTTTGGGATTGTAAAAAGATATTACAAAATCACCAGAAGCTGCAAGTTCCACTCTTTTTTTTATGAGCTCATAAGGCGTCATGAGATCACTTAAGCTTATATTGCAATTATCATGCATGAGAGGTGCTCCCACTACAGATCCTGCAGCAGAAGAAGCAGTTATTCCAGGAATAACTTCCACCTGTTCATCTTTTTTTAATTCCAGAATAAGACCTGCCATTCCGTATATTCCCGAATCACCCGTACTCACTATGGAAACCACATTATTTCTGGAAAGTTGAAGAGCCTGTCTGCACCTATCCAATTCACCTCTCATACCTGTAGAAAAAACCTTTTTATTTTCAATTAAGCTCTTAATTATGTCTATATATTTGGTATATCCTATGATTATTTGGCTATTTTTTATTGCCCCCATGGCTCTTATAGTCATATTTTCAATGCTCCCAGGCCCAATTCCCACTACATAAAGCTTGCCCAAACCTAACACATCCTTTTATCATATTTAAGTTTTCCAATACAAAGTGTCATTCCACCTGACTTTATTTTTCCGGTAACCAGATCTGATCCAGTAAGTTCTACACAAGGCTCACACACAGCCCTTACCCCCACAGATTCTTCAACGAAATCACTGCCTTTATAATTGTTTTGTACGCTTTTTATCTCTTCTAAAGAAAATATCCTTACCTTACACTTAAAATACTGTGCTAACTCAATTATAGCCTTTTCTTGGGCCTTAATTTCTGCAGTAGCTATATATTTTATGGCTCTTTCATCTATATTATTATCTTCAAGTAGTTCTACAACTTTATCTATCATATCTGAAGGCTTAAAACCTTTTCTGCAGCCAATTCCAAGCACAATATTTTTTCTCACAAGTTTTAAAGTTCTAACACTCTCCATATTCAAATTTTTCTTATGAGTTATGCATAATATTCCCTGAACATTTCCCAATTGCAAACTGTATCCATAGGGAACGTCTATTAAATTATCTTCATCTACAAATCCAACTTTTTCGCCTTTTACTAAAAGCGCCGCTAAATATTTTGCATCCTTTAAACTGTCTATAACAAGATCATTATCTCTGGCCAAAACATCCGGTGCCTTGATCCCCATATTATCTGTAGCAGTAGTTATCACCGGCACTGCCTTTAAAACATCCGCCAACTTTATCGTCAGTTCATTTGCCCCGCCTAGATGACCGCTTAAAAGGCTTATTGCAAATTTGCCTGAACTGTCTATTACAACTACCGCCGGATCCCTATCCTTTGATTCTATAAAAGGAGCTATTGCTCTTACCGCTATACCTGTAGAACTTATGAATACAATTTTCCTGTATTTTGACATAACCATTTCAGTTATACTTTTCAAATTAAAACTGCAGTTGTTTTTTGAATAAAGATCTAGGGAAAAAACTTCTGCAAGTTTTGCAGCTATTTTGCCTCCAGCATCTGTAACACTAATTACCGCTATCTTCATTTTTTCCCTTTCTATACATATGTGTAAAGTTTTCATTATACAATAAACTGTTGTCATATCTGCAGCTAATAAAATCTCCCACCAATATCTGTGCAGTTTTCGTTATATCTTCATTTTTTACCTTTTCTGCAATATCATCCAATGTCCCTATTACACATTTTTCATCCTGCCAGGTAGCTTTTTGAATAACTGCTACAGGTACATTTCTTCCATAACCCTTTTTCAATTTTTCCACTACTTTGTCTATCATACTTACAGATAAGAACAACGCCATAGAGCATCCTATAGATGCAAGTTTTTCTAAATTTTCGTTCTCAGGTACCGGCGTCCTGCCTCCTATTCTCGTAAGTATTACACTCTGACTGACATTTGGCAGAGTAAATTCACTTTTTATTGCAGCAGCCGCTGCTGTAAAAGAGCTTACTCCCGGTATTACTTCATATGGTATGTCAAGCTTATTTAGTTCATCCATTTGCTCTTTTATAGCCCCATAGATGGTAGGATCTCCGGTATGTAATCGCACTATCTTTTTTCCCTTCCTGTAATATTTATCTATGGTTTCAATAACCTCTTTCAATGTCATGGAAGCAGAATTATAAATTTCCACATTATCTTTGCAATACTTCATATGTTCCCTGCTTACAAGAGATCCTGCATATATCACCACATCTGCACCAGACAGTATATTTCTTCCCTTCACCGTTATCAGATCCACATCTCCAGGACCTGCTCCTATAAAGTAAACTTTATTGGTCATATCTATCCCTCCATTATTTTCTCTGTGCTATTATAAGTGACATATAATCTCTGTTTTTCAGTATATCTTCCCTATTTCTCAATATCAGCTGTCCCTTCCTGCAGGCCCTTTTTACAAAAACATATTTGAAACCTTTTTGCTCTAGTCTATCCAAAACTTTTTCCTCATTCTTATATACTTTCATTATAACTACAAATTTTTCCTCTCCTATTTTATCCACCTGATTTGCGGGCAAAATAAGCACTCTCTCGTCGCCTATGACAATATTTTCACCTGCTAAGCTGGCAGCTGCACAAAAAGATGTTATTCCCGGTACAGTTTCTGTATTATATCCTTTATTTTTTATATGGGTTAAAAGATATATATAAGTACTGTACACAAAAGGATCCCCTATGGTAAGAAATGCTACATTTTTTCCTTCTTTTAATTTTGACTCTATACTCTCAAAAGCCTCGAATACCTTTTTATTCTGATCTTTTCCGCCCATGGGAAAATGCTTTATTATAACTTCTTTATGTTTATCTACAAAATTTCTGGCTGTGTCAAATGCTATGCTGCTTTCTCCCTCTCTGGCACAGGGAGCTACTATTACATCACATTTTTTTATGGTTCTCACAGCCTTTAGAGTAAGTAACTCTTCGTCCCCCGGCCCAACTCCTATTCCGTATAGAGTGCCCATAGGTGTATCTGTATTTTTCATTTAACTCTCTACTCCTTTACATACAAAATTTGAGCTTTGAAATTTGGTATTTAAATAAAAAGTTTATGGCTTAATTGCAGTAACTATAAATATACTGTTGTTGGAAGTCATCATATAGCTTTTACCCCTGGTTTTGTTTATAGATACCTGTATACATTCCACCTGATACTTCATATCCTTAAGAGTGTTTAAAGCTCTATACAAATTATCTAAAGTTATGAAATTCAGTACCATATTTGCCTGTGTTTTTAATTTTAAACTGTACTTCTTTATTATGTCCTCTATATTTCCACCGCTGCCTCCTATAAATACTGCATCAAATCCAGGACTTATATCTTCCTCCACCTCAAGAGCTTCCCCTTTTATAATAGTTAAATTATGTACGTCGAATTTTTTTCTATTTTGCTCGATAAGGTCAATGGCTTCTTCATTTTTTTCAACAGCAAAAATTTCACCCTTACTGCATATTTTAGCCAGCTGTATACTTACAGAGCCAGTACCAGCTCCTATGTCCAGTACTCTTGAATCTTCTTTTATGCCCAATTTGGAAATACTTAATATTCTGATTTCCTCTTTTGTCATTGGACAGTTTCCTCTTATAAATTCATTATCGTTTATGTGTATCATAAGAACTCTCCCTTTTTTCTATTACAACTACAGAAAGTCCGGCAAATTTTTTACTTCTTATCTCTTCTACATTTCCCACAGTAATTTTTTCATCCTCGTAGGAAAGATTTTCCCCCACATACACTTTGGCTTCTATAGATTCTCTTTCCAGCACCCTACACATATAATCCGGTGAATGTATGCTATCCGTAAACCATACGGATATATGATTTTCTTTTACTATATTACAAAAATCTTCCCGTCTGCCGTGAAGGCTTCCTAAAAAAGCTCCCTGCCAGCTTAACTTTATTTTAGCCATCATATACTGAAAAGAGCTGATACCTGGAACAATTTCTATATTTCCCCGGTAATTTTTCTTTAAATATTCGGTTATTCCATAGTAAAGAGGATCTCCAGATGCCGCTACTGATATCTTTTCATATTCACTATGTTTTATAATATCTGTTATATCCTCTAATTTTTTAACCAATATCTTATGCTTGTCTATAAACTTCAAACTCTCCACAGCCCTTTGAAACCCAAGTATAACATCAGATTGTTCCATTATAGACACAGCCTTTGGAAGTACATATTCTTTATTTCCAGGTCCTATTCCAACTATAAAAACTTTTCCATTCATTTTTATTCCACCCACTGTTGAATTATTTTACACTACTATAAAGCACTCCTGCCTTCATGGAATACATTATAACATCTACACTAATTGAACCATAAGTATACTGTTCTATTCTATCTTTTATCTTCAATCCTATATTCTCGTACAGCCCTTCATATCCTTTCCCCAGAAATTCTACAGCTCCCTCTGTAGTTTTCTGCTTATAAACCTCTCTTACAAGCTCTGTAGGTTCACCCATAAGGGCAAGTTCAAGAGCCAGTGTTTCAAGTCTCATGTCCGATACCCTGCTGTGGGTGTTGAAACATCCCGAAGCAACTTTACTGAGCTTTCCTATATGGCCTATCACAAGTACCTTCTTTATTTTTTTGTCCATACAGCAATTCAATGCAAACCCCACATAATTAGACATTATAACCATTTTGTCCTTATCCAGATTAAGCTTCAATGCCATATCTTCACCCATACTTCCAAAAAGAAGAATCAAATCCTCACACCCCTGGGCAGCCTTCTGGCCTATCTCCAGCTTCACAGACTGCATTAAGGCCTCCCGGGACATTGGCACTACAATCCCAGTAGTTCCAAGTATCGAAATTCCTCCAACTATATTAAGCCTTGGATTAAAGGTTTTTTTAGCTATTTCCGCACCTTTTGGAACAAAAATTGTAACTTCCACGCCACAATCTTTCGGGAGTACCTCTTTTACCTCTTTTTCAATCATCTTTCTCGGTACTGGATTTATGGCATGTTCCCCTTTTTTTACATAAAGTCCGTCTCCTTGAACCACACCAATTCCCTTCCCGGCTTTTAAAACATATCCATGAGGAATTCTCTTAACTTTTGCCCATATTTCCATGCCGTTGGTTACATCAATATCGTCTCCTCCATCTTTCAGCACACAGCACTTTACGCAATCCTTTCCCTGAACTGTTTTATAAACAGGTATCAAGAGTTCAACTCCCATAGGAGTGTCTATTTTTATTTTCTCAAGTTTCCTGCCAAAACACAGCATGGTCACTGCCGCCTTTGCCGCAGCTGCTGCACAGGAACCTGTAGTATACCCGCATCTCAATTTCTTTCCATTGTGATTTACATACATGTCCAGCACAACTTATCACCTCAAAACATCATCTGGTTATCATATACATAAGAGAATTTACTATTGCCGCTGCTATATTACTTCCGCCTTTTCTCCCTCTTATAGTTATCATAGGTATATCCAGCTTTTCAATTTCCCTTTTGGATTCTTCTGCTCCCACAAAGCCTACAGGAGCTCCTACTATAAACTTAGGCCTGGCTTTCCCTTTAAGTACAAGTTCCTTTAATTTAAATAGTGCTGTAGGAGCATTCCCAAATACAAAAAATTCCACCCCTTCTTCAACTGCTTTTTCTACCGCGGCCATTGAGCGAGTTATTCTATTAGTCCTGGCTATTTCTGCTATTTCATCCCTGTTTACAAAGCATTCAACTCTACAGTGGAGCTTATTTACCACCTTTTTATTTATACCTGCTGCTGCCATATTTGTATCAGTATATATAATTGTCCCTTTCTTCAAAAGCTGGAGTGCACTGTCTATAGCTCCCTGTCTTATATATATTATGTCTTTATACTGGGTGTCTCCCGTAGTATGTATTACCCTTTTTACTACATAAAGCTCCTTTTCTGAAAAACTATGTTCTCCCATCTCCTGCTCTATTATTTCAAAGCTCCTCTTTTCTATATACATAGGTGACTTTATATAATCCATGACTATACATTCTCCATTCCTGCAGAAGTTGGTTGCTCATCTTTTCTAATATCCACAAGAACCGTACCATCTACATTGGCTTCTGAAAAACTTCCCATATTATCCATAACATAAAGTGCCGCTTCTATTATTCCAAAAGCCATAGGGCATCCTGAACCTTCTCCAAGCCTCATCCCCAAATTGAGCATAGGAGTTAACCCCAATTCCTCCATTACATATTTGACTGCAGGTTCCGCCGAAAGATGAGAGGCAAATAAATAATCCACTACCTTATTGTTCAACCTGAAAGCACAGAGGGCAGCTACTGAAGATATAAAGCCGTCAATTACGATTGGGACCCTGTTTTTGGCAGCCCCTAAAAAACAGCCGCATATACCTGCTATATCAAAGCCTCCCACCTTTGACATTGTATCAATTGGATCATCGGAATCTGGCTTATTTATGTCAATAGCACGCTGCACTGCCTTCTTTTTAGCATCAAACTGACGGTCTGTAACCCCTGAACCCTTTCCAACTGATATATCCACAGGAAGATCTCTAAGTACACTTAAAACCGCAGAACTTGTAGCGGTATTGCACACGCCCATCTCACCCGTACCAAACATATCATAGCCCTTTTTTACAAGTTCATCCACTATTTCAATTCCAACCTCAATGGCCTTTACACACTCTTCTCTGGTCATAGCCGGCTCCACAGTCATATCCTTAGTTCCATAAGCCACTTTTCTATTTATAATTCCAGGATCCTTAAAATCATAATCTACACCGATATCCACTACAGTTCTGTCAGATTTAAAAAAATCCCCAAGTACACACACACCTGTTATACCTCTTACAAAATTTTTAGTAATAGTTACTGTAAGTTCCTTAGGGCAGCTGCTCAAATTTTCATTCCAGATCCCATTATCTGAGCACATTATAACTATGTTTTTCTTATGGATCCTATTGTGGGTTTTCCCCGTTATTCCAGCCATTTTAGCTATTATTTTTTCCAATTCCCCAAGACTTCCTATTGGCTTCGCAAGATCGTCTATAGATACCCAGGCTTTTTTCACAGCCTCTTCATTCTTTCCCTCTATGGCGCTTAAGGTTTTCTTCAATAATTCCAATAATATCACCCTCCTTATTTTTTGACTCCCCTCAAAATTTCCTCAATCATATTCAAATTTCCAAAGAAATGGACATGGGCATAGGCTCCCAAAGTATTTTTATTTACATACCCACAGTTCCACTGTTTTATCTGCCCGCTATAAATGTCTTTAGTAAGCGTATAGATCTTTTTTTCATTTGATTCAATATAGGATTTATGAAACTCATGACAATTTATCTTTAATTTTAAGGGCAAAATACTGTTTTCTTCAGTCACTTCAATCTGGGCATATCCAAAATGCTGCAGTTCTGAAGTCATATACGTATTCCCTTTAAAAAATCCCACTGTATCAAAAATATGACCTTTCTCCATTCCTTCAATACTTTCCGTCAAATACATAAGTCCTCCACATTCAGCGTAACAATTAAGACCTGATTTCAAATATTTATTTACACTTTCCAGCATGGATCTATTAGCACTTAATTCTTCTACAAAAACCTCCGGGTAGCCACCTCCTATATACAAAAAATCTATATCTTCAGGCAGATATTTATCCTTAAGAGGGCTGAAAAATATAACTTCTCCACATTCCTCAAGAAGTTCTATGTTTTCCTTGTAATAAAAACTAAAGGCTTTATCATAAGCTACTGCTGTCTTTATCCCCCTATTTTGAAGATGGTATTCATCCTTGAAATCAGGGCTCTCCTTAAAAAACTTCAGAAGCATGTTCATATTTACATTTTTCAGAACAAGTTCGCTGCACAACTCTATTTTTTCATTTAGATCTTCTATCTCCCTGCTTTGAACCAATCCCAGATGCCTACTCTCTAGAGAAAGTCTTTCATCTTTTGGCACATATCCGAAGACCTTCAAATTGCAATTTTTCTCTACAGCAGCTTTTAAAAGCCTGTAATAACTCTCATTTACATTGTTAAAAATGATTCCACATACATTTACATTTTCAAAATTGACTATCCCATTTATCTCAGCACACAGAGTGGTACTTTGAGATTTAGGACTTATAATTAAAATTACAGGTAAATCCAATACTTTAGCTATATGTGCTGTAGAATATCTACTGTCTATTCCCTTGCCATCGTAAAGTCCCATAACCCCTTCAATTATACCCAAATCTCCCCTACCCCTGCTAAAAGACGCCTTTACCCCATTTTCTCCCATAAGGTAGATATCTAGATTTCTAGAAGCCGTTCCAGTTACACTTTTATGAAATGCAGGATCTATATAATCAGGTCCCACTTTATATCCCTGAACCTTATATCCACTTCTTATAAGAGCTTTCATAATTCCAAGAGTCACTGTAGTCTTCCCTCCACCGCTGCTATCTGAAGATATAATAATACTTTTCAAAATAACCTCTACCTTTCCCAGCTCAATTCCATTTTAAACTTATATACCCTAATTTTCTTCCTTTATCCACCTGCATATGTCCATGGCATAATAGGTAATTATCATGCCTGCCCCAGCTCTTTTCATACAGGTGAGCATTTCCTTCACTATAGATTTTTCATTTATAAGACCCGCTTTAGCTGCTGCCTTGACCATTGCAAATTCTCCACTTACATTATAAGTTGCTATAGGCACATCAAATCTTTCTCTTGCAAGCTTAACTACATCTAAATAGGCCATGGCCGGCTTTACCATTATTATATCTGCTCCCTCTTTTATATCATCTTCTATTTCCAGCATAGCTTCTCTTATATTTCCGGGATCCATCTGATATGACTTCCTATTTCCGAATTTAGGGGATGAATTGGCAGCTTCTCTAAAGGGTCCATAAAATGCGGAACAGTATTTAGCACTGTAAGCCATTATGCCCACATCCTTGAATCCATTTTCGTCCAAAGTATTTCTAATAGCTCCCACTCTTCCATCCATCATATCAGAAGGAGCCACCATATCAGCTCCAGCTGCAGCGTGGGACAAAGCTATTTTTGCAATATATTTTATAGTTTTATCATTATCAACTTCATGCCCATTTAATATCCCGCAGTGACCGTGACTGGTGTATTCACACATGCACACATCAGTAATTACAAAAAGTTCTGGATTCAATTCCTTAAGTTTCCTGATAGCTCTTTGAACTATTCCATTTTCCTCAAAAGCCGAGGTGCCAACTTCATCTTTATATCCTGGAATTCCAAATAAAATTACACTCTTTACCCCAGCATCTTTAAGCTCATCTACAATATCATGAAGCATGTCTACAGAATAATGATAATTGTTTTCCAAAGAAGATATTTCCCTTTTGATATTTTCTCCCTCCACCACAAACAGCGGATAGATAAAGTCCTGCCTGTTAAGGGCTGTTTCCCTTACCATATCCCGTATAACTTGATTTTTTCTAAGTCTTCTGTGTCTTGTAAACATCTCTATTACTACCTTTCCTTATTTTATATTTAGATATCACTGTGAATCGTGCACTGTGAATTGTGCATTGTGTAAACAATAGTATCTATAACACCTTTTGTAGTGTACTCCTGAGACATATGATAATATATATCATGTTTTTCTAATTCCTTTCCAGTTATAGGACCTATAGCTACCACTTTTTTCTGCCTTATAGCTTCAATTCCAACAAGACATATCATATTTTTGACTGTGGTAGGGCTTGTAAATACCACTATATCCACATTATCAAAACATTCTCCATGAGGTAATTTGCCCAATACAGTCTCATAAGTATAACATTCATCCACGATACATCCTTCTTTCCGCAGGGTTTCTGCCAGATAAGGCCTTGAATTTTTAGATCTCGGAATAAATATCTTGTCTCCCTTTTTTATAAAACTTTTCATTTTGTCGTGGAGGCTTTCAGCTACAAATTTTTCTGCCACCATTTCCGGTATAATTCCCCTCTGCTTTATAGCTTTTTCTGTAGCAGGACCTATTGCCGTAAACTTTCCTTTTATCTTTCTAATATCGTAGTTTTCACTTAAAAGCCTGTCAAAGAAACTATTTACTCCATTTACACTGGTAAACACAATATAATCATAGTCCGAAAGCCTGTTTATATATTTTTTAATATTTTCTGAAGTATACTTTATTTCAATAGAATGTATTTCAGTAACTTCTGCTCCCAGGTCCAGTAACTTTTGTCGCATTACCCTTGACTGTGTTTTGGATCTGGCTATACAGACATTCCTCCCAAAAAGTGGCTTTTTTTCATACCAGTTCAGCTGTTCACTAAACCCGACCACTTCCCCTATTACTATTATACAGGGAGAGGACAATGAAGCCTTGCTGGCCTTTTCGCATATATCATTAAGCTGTCCTACAATCTTTTTTTGTTTTGCAGTAGTTCCATTCATTACTACTGCACAAGGTGTATTTTCCCTCATTCCATTTCTCATCAAATTGCCGCATATTATACTTAAATTTTTAAAGCCCATCAGGAAAATCAAAGTACCACCTATTCTGGCTGCAGCATTCCAATCTATTTTCAATTTATCTGCAGTTTTCCCTGTAAACACATGAAAACTTTGAGCTATTTTTCTATGGGTTACAGGTATACCTGCATAATTCAGCACAGAAATAGGTGATGTAATTCCCGGAATAACCTCAAATTCAATACCTTCTTTCAAAAGAGCAAGAGCTTCTTCTCCTCCTCTTCCAAATATATAAGGATCTCCCCCTTTAATTCTTCCTACAATATGACCCTCTTTTGCCAGTTTAATTAACATTGCATTTATCTCATCCTGACTTTTATAATGACAACCTGGTTCTTTTCCACAATAATATATTTTACAGTGATCATTCAAATATTTTAAAACTCCGGTACCTGCCAATCTATCATACATTACTACAGTACATTCTCTAAGTTTCCTCACGGCTTTTAAAGTTATAAGTTCCTCATCACCAGGACCTGCACCTATAAGATAAACTTTACCCATATGCAACCTCCCTCAAGAATTTATTATATTTTTAGCAAGTTTTTCACCTAAAAACATATAATTTTCTTCATTACCCGTTATGTCCTTTTTCACCAATTTACTTCCCATCTTAAATATTCCTATGATATTTATAAGATTACCCTCTATTTTGGCATAGGCACCTATTGTAGAATGGCAGTCTCCCTTCAATGTCCTCATAAAACTTCTTTCAGCTTCCACGCAGATTCTCGTACTCCTATCATTTAAATTCACAAAAAAATCTTTGTGCTGGCTGTTCTTTTTTATTTCCACCCCCAGAGCTCCCTGCCCAATGGCAGGTATCAATTCTTCTATTGGAAAATAATCTGTTACTAATTTTTCAAGTTTTAATCTCTTAATACCTGCTGCAGCTACAACTATTCCCTGCAAATCCTGTTCTTTTATCTTTTTTATCCTGGTCTGTATATTGCCTCTTATAGCAACTATCTCCAAATCAGGTCTTAAAAGTTTTATCTGGGCAGCCCTTCTATTACTGCTTGTACCAATTTTTGAGCCTTCGGGCAGTTCTTCAAAATGTACATTACCTGCCGAAATAAAAGCATCTCTTACATCTTTTCTTTCTAGTACAGCCGCTATTTCAAACTCACCGGGAATGTCGAAGGGAACATCCTTCATGCTGTGAACTGCTGCATCCGCCTTGCCCTTCAAAAGTGCCAGCTCAATTTCTTTTAGAAACAGCCCCTTTCCTCCTATTTTATTTAAAGCTATGTCAAGTCTTTTATCTCCAGTAGTTTCTACAAGTATTTTTTGACATTCAGCATTAAAATTTCTTTTCAATATACCCATGACTATTTCAGTCTGAAGTTGAGCCAGTTTGCTCTTTCGAGTTGCAATCTTAAACTCCAAATGATATCACCCCCTACAAAAACGAATCATCATTTACCCAAAAAACATCTTCATTATCATAGAAGATTTCCCTTTTCTGTAGAAAAAGTAAAAATCCTCCGTACACACAAATCTCATGACTTTTTCTCTATATTCCATATTTCCCATATTGTTTCTCACTTTAGAGGTAAACTTCACAAAATCATCATAGTCCTTCAAATATTTTACTACCTCATCTGCAATAAACCTCGAAGTCATAGGAGACACACCTACTCCCATAGTATTAATTCCCAGGGAAATATTTTCAGTATTCCTCTGACATGGGATAATACAGCTGCCATTTTCAGGTTCTGAGGCATCTAAATAAATTTTACACAACTCCCTGCAATGCCTTCCTATAACCTCATTTAATTCTCTATCACTGGTGGCAATGACCACAATGTGTTTATCCTCTATATATTTTTTTTGATATAAACCCGGAATTATATTGACATTCAAATTATCTTTCATATGATAAAATTCCTGGATAAACTCCGGTGAAAGCACGTATACCCTGCATCCTTTCAGCGCAAAAGTCCTTGACTTTATATAAGCTGCTCTTCCTCCGCCTATTACTATAACTTTTATTTCCGACGGCAGTAGAGCAATGAGCATATTTGAATTATTCTTCAACAGGTTTTTATTCACTTCTCTATCTTCTCCTCCAGCTAAATCTTTTTCAGCAGGTTTATCAGCTTTTGATTTTTAGCTCTATCCTTTATTGCCAGTCTTATAAATCTGCAGTCCAGACCTTTAAAATTGCTGCATTTTCTTATGAGTATACCCTTCTCCAGACATCTTTTATAAAGTTCTTCACAGTTCACACCCTGTATTCTGCAAAGTATAAAATTACTGAATGTATCATATACTTTTTCTATTATGTGAATTTTACTCAAATTGTCCATCATAAATTTTCTTTCATTTTCAATCCATTCAAGAGAGCTGTCCATATAAGATTTATCCCTCAATACGTATTTACCTGCCGTCTCTGCAAAACAATTTATATTCCAGGGATTTTGTTTAGCTCTTATTTTATCCATCAATTTCCTGTCTCTACAGAGCCCATAACCCATTCTTATTCCAGGTAGTGCAAAAAATTTTGTAAGCGCCCTCACGACAAAAATACATCTGTTCTGTTCCATTTCCTCTAAAAAACTACAGTTCCTTTTACCTGTAAACTCCACAAATGCTTCGTCTATAATTATTGTCCTGTGGTTTTCACTGCAGAAATTTACAATTTCATGAAATCTGCTCTTATCTATTATCACACCATTGGGATTATTGGGATTTCCCAAGATCAGAGCCTCCGCATCTTTAATCTTTGATTTAATATCCTGATAATCATAATCCATATTCTCTGTCAAATTGGAATAGCTTATACTGCACTTCCATTTCAGTGCGTCTTTCTCATACTCTATAAAAGAAGGCACTACTATACATATACTTTTAAAGCAGCTTATGGCCAGATCTATTATTTCAGCAGCCCCATTTCCCAAGACTATATCTCTATCATCAATGACATTTTCTCCATCATATCTAGAATTTCCAAAATAATTCTTTGAAAATTTCAAATACCTCTTTATATTACACTTTAATTTTCTGTACTCAGCATCTGGATATTTTTCCACACTTTCCAGTGCTTCACCTATATTTTTTCTAAAACTGTCCGGTACGCCTAAAGGATTTATATTTGAGCTGAAATCCAAAAGCTCCTTTCCCTTCAAAAGTCCTTCTGTATATATATCTCCACCATGTTCCATATAAACACATCCTAATCCCAATCTTGATCTTTAAATATAGCTCAAATTCAGCACAATCAGTATTATTCCAATTAAAATCACCATGAATATTTCTGTAAAATACATGAGATCTATACAATGCTTTATGTGTTCAAAATTCAATGTTGTAAGCTTATCTCCTATAGTAGGCTTATACACTATTTCACCAAAATAAACATTCGTACCGCCAAGCTGAACTCCCAGGGCACCTGCTGCTGCGGCTTCCGGATAAGCACAATTTGGACTCTTGTGATTTTTTCTATCCCTTATCATAATCTTTAAAGCTTTCATTGGGCTGCCATTTATCATAAAAGATGATATGCACATCAGCAATCCCGTAATTCTTGCAGGTATAAAGTTGAATAGATCATCTATCTTAGCGGGAAAAAATCCTATATACCTATACTTTTCATTCATATAACCAAGCATTGAATCCATAGTATTTATACCTTTATAGAGCATAGCAAAAGGTGCTCCCAGTACGGCTGCATATATAAGCGGGGCTATAACTCCATCGGAAGTGTTTTCTGCCACCGTTTCCACATCTGCCCTTATTATCTCCTCACTGTTTAAGTTAGATGTATCCCTACCCACTATATAGGAAAGCTTTAATCTTGCATCCTCAATATTCTCTTCCTTCAATGAATAATATACCTTTTTAGCTTCCACAGCTAGACATTTGGCGGAAATAGTTGTCCACATAATAAATACATTTACTATATGATATAAAACCATATGCTTTCCAAGAAGCATAAGCACAGCAAATGGAACCAAAAAGCTTACAGCTCCCACTACTAAAACTATCAAACCCCCAAAAGCTTTTAAAGTACCATTTTTCCTGCAAAATTTTCTTCCTCTTTTTTCTAAATAGGATATAAGTTTCCCTATATATATAACGGGATGCGGAAACCAATGTGGATCCCCAAATATCCAATCCACTATAACTGCTGCAAAAAGATCTATCATATTTATACTTATAAGGGAAATAGACAAATCAATCCCCCCATTCTAATATTACTGTAAGTAACTGTACAAGCTTTGTATCCATTATCTATTTACACTCATAATGGCATATATCTTATCTATGTCAAGATTTTTTCTCACTATACCAGCAAGTTTTTCTATCTCGCCTTCCCTAAGATCTTCATATACTTTGGACTTTTTATAACTCAAGCCTTTATTTTGTCTTATTTTATTTAAAATATATTCTCTGAAATCAATGGCATCAAAAACGCCGTGTATATAAGTTCCAAATACATTTTGTCTTGTGTTTACAGCTCCATCTTCTATATTGACTTTTTCTCCATTTTTCTCCGTAAATCTAAACAGCGGCTTTGCATTTTCACCATATTTGCATATGCCCATATGAATTTCATATCCATAGACATCCAATTTTCTTCTTTCTAAGGATCCATTTCCTTTTATAAAAGGGAAATCAATATTGCTTATGGCCTTTATCCTTGTGGTTACTTTTTCTTTTTCAAATACAGTTTCTATATCCAGAAGATCCATTCCCTCTACTTCTCCCATATCAGTTTCTGTTTTATATGGATCGCTTATGGTCTTTCCAAGTATTTGATAGCCTCCACAAACCCCTATTACAATTCCGCTTTCACTGTATTTTTTAATACAGGCTTCAAGTCCACACTTTCTAATTTTTATCAAATCTTCTATAGTATTTTTGCTGCCCGGAATTATAAGTAAATCAGGGTTCCCAAATTCTTCTACAGAAGTTATGAATCTCACTGAAACATCCTCTTCACTTTTCAGTGCATCCAAATCTGTGAAATTAGAAATATGGGGCAATTTTATTACAGCTATATCTATAGGTGCTGTAACCTTCCTGTTAAATTCCACAGCTCCATCTTCATCTTCCAGTGCCAGATTAAAATATGGTATAACTCCTATGCAGGGAACTTTAATAATATCTTCCAACATATTAAGACCGGGTTTTAGTATATCTATATCCCCTCTAAATTTATTTATTATTGTACCTTTAACTCTTTTCTTTTCCTCTTCATCAAAAAGCAGCATAGTCCCTGCAAGAGAGGCAAATACTCCTCCTTTGTCTATATCACCGGCTAAAATCACCGGTGCATCCACTATCTCAGCCATGCCCATATTCACGATATCTCTATCTCTTAAGTTTATTTCTGCAGGACTTCCTGCGCCCTCCATCACTATTATTTCAAAACTTTCTTCCATTTTTTTAAAATGATCTCTAAGCATGTCCCTAAATTCCAGCTTCATGTTGTGATATTCCATGGCAGTGCTGTTACCATATACCCTGCCATTTACTATTATCTGACATTTTTTATCCGAAGTTGGTTTCAACAATATTGGATTCATATAAGCCTCAGGCTGCAGTCCTGCAGCATAAGCCTGAAGCACCTGGGCACGCCCCATCTCTTTGCCATCCAGAGTTATATAGGAATTTAACGACATATTTTGAGATTTGAATGGACATACTGAATATCCATCCTGTTTAAATATCCTACAAAGAGCAGAGACAATTATACTTTTACCCACAGAAGAACCCGTTCCCTGGATCATAATTTTCGCCATCATAACCACTCCTCTAAACCTGTTAAATAAAATAAAAATTTATTTTTATTAAAATATATATTTAAATAAAAAGCGATGAGTTCTAGAGCTCATCGCTTTTAACATAAAAATTCAGCTTACACTGAAAGATTAAACATACTAAAAGTTCTTTCCCTCCGAAAGCAAAAACAACTACTAGGCAGGTCTCCTGGCTTATGATCCATATTTATTTTGAGCTCTTACTTTTAAAGTTAAAAGTCAAAATTCATAATCAAATACAGTAGCGGGGGCTGTTACGGATTCTAACCGCATTCCCTTTTCACCTATATATAAGGCACCTAGAATCTATTTTATATTATAGTTTTAAGTTTATTATATTCCACTTTCCATGTCAACTGATTACTTGATATTATATTTTATCAAAAAATCATTATCCTCAATTACCTTATTATAAACATCATCTCTTATTATATGATGATCTTCTGAAAATACCAGTACACGTTTAAAAAGCCCCTTTACATATTCAAAATCATGTGTAGAACATATTATGGTCTTTCCTGCCTTATTTAACTCTATAAACAAATTATTTAAAAACTTTTTACCCTTCGGATCTATGCCACTCATAGGCTCGTCTAAAACCAGCACTTCCGGGTTAAGAGCAAGTACAGCAGCTATGGCCACCCTCTTTTTTTCCCCTCCACTTATGTTATATGGCTCTTTGTCTTGTAAATTTTTTACATTCAAGAGTTTTAAACAATCTTCCACTCTTCTTTCTACTTCAGCCTCGTCCATTCCCATTTGTCTTGGGCCAAAGGCCACTTCTTCATATACATTGGAACAGAAAAGCTGCGCATCAGAGTTTTGAAATACAAATCCCATTTTTTTGTGAAACTTTTTAGAAAAACTACTATCCTCCAATTTACTCCTAGATATCTGTATATTATTAAAATAGTAACTTCCACTCATAGGAAATATCATCCCATTCAATAACTTTAAGAAAGTTGACTTTCCACTGCCATTGGCACCTATAAGTGCTATTGAATCTCCCTGTTCTATTTTAACATTTATACTCTTGAGCACCTCTTCATCTTTATATTTAAAAGATACATCCTTAAATTCTATCATCCTAACCTCATCCTAGCTATGTAAAAATACATGCCTATTATAAAAATATTTACTATTGAATATAGGAAATCAACAAACTTAAACTTGAACTTCACATGAGATATATATTCTCCTGTAAATCCTCTACATTCCATGGCATAATACATTTCATCTCCCATTTCCTTGGACTTTAAAAACAAACCTCCCATGAGTTTTGAAATGGAAGAATATTTGTTGCTGTTCTTTCCAACCGATCTCAGTTTAAGAGAATAAAACATATCTAGAGCAAATTCTCCTAAAATGTAAATATATCTCAAGGTTATATCAAATACTAGGATAAAAATATCAGGCACAAAAAACTTTTTCAGTGCTTTTATTATATCATGCCAACTGGTAGTATAGGATAGAGTATTTATGGAAATTATAGTTCCAACTACCTTTAGTATAAGCAAAATGCTGTTTTTTGTATTGCCCATAACCATGGAAGGCATGAGCATTACAGCAGTGAACAGCGGAACAGCTGTACTTAAAATCAGTATTCTCTTTATTTCTTTTATATTCAAAAGGCTTAATAACAACAGAAAATATACATCCATTAAAAATACATAGTGAAAACTTTTGGACAAAGATAAAAATATTATATTTAAAATAGTAAAAGACAATTTCACTATGGGATTTAAATTGTATAAGAGATTATTTTCATTTCTATTATTTCTTTTAATAAGAGATAATAGATGTAATATAGAAAAAATACTTTTGTCTATAAATTTATCTTTATCTTCTGGTGGAATATAATCATCTTTTTTTAAAAGCCAATCTTCCATAAATTACACCTGCAATTTCAAATTATAATATGTCCATGTTAAAAATATATCATAATTGTGATTATATTTCAAACAAACTCCCAATTCAATTTTGATTATATATTCTCCATTCCAAAAAAAGCATACCATGGACCCATGGCCACAGCAATTCCCCTAGCCTGCTCTTTTAAAAAAAATTTTTTTATCTCTTCTTTTTTCAGGGCAATTACTTCTATATCTTCTGCTGCTTCTAAATTCTGTTTTGGTTTCTTATTTTCCTCTAAATTCTCATCTATCTCAACTTTTACTACTCTTACTTTGTCCGTCAACAGTGCTGCATTGGAATACAGAGAAATCCCTACAGATTTTACATTTCCTGTATACCCCGTTTCCTCTTTTAACTCTCTCAATGCATTTTCAGGTAAACTTCCACTTTCCACAAGTCCAGCCGGGAATCCAATAACATAATTATCTATAGTAGGTCTATACTGTTTTATAAGTATATATCTATTGGATGGAACCATTTTACTTATTATTACAACTGTGTTTGTAGTATTGGTTCTCTCTATACTTTCCCACTTCAGCTGTTCATGTTTCTTTCCCTCATAAGTTATTTCCTCCAATTTAATCCAGTTTCCACTGTAAAGCGTTTTATCCGATAATTTTCTCATCATATACCTCCTAACTTTTTAGCTTCTTCTCCAATTATGCTAAAACCTTTTTTTATATCTTCTCTGCTCACCCTTGAAAAACCAAGTCTCAAAGTGTCCTGTCCCTTGTCATCTACATAAAATATATCTCCAGGAGTGAATATAACATTCCTCTCGCAGCATTTTTCTAAAAGCTGCCTGGAATTTATATCCTTTAGTTTTATAAAAATATGCATTCCTCCTTCACCAAGTATTTCCCTATTGGGTATATAATTCTTTGCACATTTCAATGCAAATTCATATTTCTCCCTGTATATTCTTCTAGCTTTTTTGATGTATTTATTAAAATCTCCACTTTGCAAATAGTCATAAAAAATTGCTTGATCCAGAGAAGAAGTATGTATATTTCTTGCCCGCTTGACACTCTCCAAATATCCCGTAAGTACCTTATCTGACAATATCCACCCTATCCTTATTCCTGGAAACAAGACTTTTGAAAAACTTCCTACGTATATGACACTGTTACCCTTCCCTGCAATAGCAGCTATCGGAAGCACATGGGCACCTGAATATCTCAATTCCTCATTAAAACCATCTTCAATTATAGGTATATTATAACCTTTAAGTATATTATACAACTTTGCTCTATTTTCGGGAGACATTACAATGCCTGTAGGATTGTGATAAGAAGGTATAAAATAGGAAATTTTAAATTTTCCTTCCTTTAATTTTTCTTTTAACTCATTTAGATCTACACCTTCTTTACCAATTTGGACCCCTTTTATATTGAGTCCATGTAATTTCATAATCTTAATAGCCGTATTATGAGTGGGGTTTTCACACAATATATTATCTCCCCTGTTTGTAAGACAAGACAGCACCAGATCAAATCCCTCAGTAAAACCATTTGTTATAATTATATCTTTTCCACTTGTATTAACACCTTTGTTCTCCATATACTTGAGAAGATATTCTATGAGAAACTTATAACCCTGAGCATATCCATAGTTCAGTATTTTTTTTCCTTCTATGGACATGCGGTTTAAAAAGGATTTTTTAAATTCCTCTATATTAAAAAGATTTTCATCAGGAGCTATGCTTTTAAAAGATATCATTCCACTTTTCCATTTTGTTTCATGTTTGATTATATCTAATTTTTCCGACAGCCTTCCATATTCATTTATTTCATCTTCCCAATCTATATTCCATTTTCCCTGGGTATTTACCTTTACGTCTGAAACAAAAGTGCCCTTTCCTCTTTTTATATAAACAAAGCCCTCATCCTGTAAAAATTCATAAGCATACATCACCGTATTTCTGCTTATATTTAACATTGAAGCCATTTCTCTGGAAGAGGGAAGTTTTTCATCTGCCCTAAGTAATCCCTTCAATATCATACTTTTAATATAATCTTTTAATTGTATATATACAAATTTATTATCCCTTATTTTCATATCAGAGAACATAATAGATTTCACCTCACCTATATATATTTTACACAATTGTGCATATAAATAAAGGGTAGTGTCCTATATGAAACCACAGCTTAAGCAAAATAGACCAAATGTGGTTCTTTATTTTACAAGGTAAATGTATAAAATAATTATTGAGAACAATAATATCAAAATTCAATAGTAGGTAAAATAATAAATGTGGAGGAATTGATATGAAAATAGGGGTTATAATGGGCGGTATATCTTCAGAAAGGGAAGTTTCATTAAACTCAGGCAAAGAGATAATAAACTATCTGGATAAAAATAAATACGAGGTAAAACCTATCGTTATAGATAAAAAAAGTGATGCTTTTGAAAAAGTAAAAGATATAGATTTTGCATTTATCGCACTTCACGGGAAATTTGGTGAAGACGGAATAATTCAATCTGTATTTGAAACCATGGATATACCATATTCAGGCTGTGGTCCTTTAACAAGCGGAATATGCATGGATAAGGATATAAGCAAAAAAATATTTAAGGCTACAGGAATTAATACTGCAAAATGGTTGTGTATCAATTCAATAGATGAAATAGACTATAAATACTTAGATGATATGGGATATCCTGTAGTTGTAAAGCCCAATTGCGGTGGTTCAAGCGTAGCTACAAGTATAGTAACCGAAAAAAAGCATGTAGAAGATGCCGTAAAGCTAGCTCTTGATTATGACCGGGAAATTATAATCGAAAAATATATAAAAGGTGACGAGGTAACCTGTTGTATATTAAACGGTAAGGTACTTCCACTTATCTCCATAAGACCCAAGGCTAATTTTTTTGATTACACTTCCAAATATGCGGATGGCGGGTCAGAAGAAATAATAGTAGAGCTGGAAAAATCCCTTCAAAATGAAATAGAAAAAATATGCCTCAAATGCTGGAAGGTTTTGAAATGCACCGGTTATGTAAGAGTGGATATGATAGTAAAAGACAATACACCATATGTACTTGAATTAAATACTCTTCCGGGTATGACAAAAAATAGCCTCTTTCCTAAAAGTGCTAATGCTGTAAATATGTCTTTTACACAATTGTTAGACAAAATAATTGAGTATTCTCTTAAAAAATAATAACTTCTAAATCATGCGATTTTCAGGTTCAGGATATATAAGAAGTTCAAAGTTCAAATATCAAAGTCCAATTTTGGTAGATTTCATCTGCCGTCAAAAATTGTCATACTTGATATTTGTTCTTTGAACTTTTACACATCGTGAATTGAATACATTCATCTTTCATTAAAACATATATTGTCTATCCCATCTGCTATAAATAAATGGCTGCTAATATTTTTTGCTCTAGTAGAAGCTAGACTTGCAGCATTAATCAATTTATCTATACAATTTAATATATCAGTTTCTTCATGGAGATTTTTTGCTTTATACTCTGCTATTCCTATAGATACCGAAACTAAAATCTTATCTGGGAAAATACTTTTTTTTATCGATGATATTAGCTGCTCTGCCAATACCTTATTTTCGCTTGAAGAATAGGATGTTAAAATAGCAAACTCATCCCCAGCATATCTGCAGAAGCAGATACTATCAGATACAATAATATTTTTCTTTAAAATAGAGGCCACTGATTTTAATATTTTGTCTCCTTTTATATGCCCATATTTCTTATTTATGAATCCAAAATTATCTAAATCCATAAATATAATTGAAATATTTCTATTTTCCTGAATAAATCTGTAAGCATTGTAAAATATATAATCACTTTTATAAAATTCCGTAAGTAAATCAATATGTTTCCCCAATTCAATTTTTAAAATCATTTTTGTAATAAATCCCACAATAACATTTTTTTCTTCCACCAATATGATTTCTAAATCTTCATTCTTGTTAAATATATCCAATGTTTTCCATATATACGTACTCCCCTTTACACATATATATCTATCCGACATGACATCTGCAATTATCCTATTGGGATGGGCCCTGATCAATTCTCTTTCTGTAACTATGCCAACCAATTCATTAGATTTGTAAACTACAAAACACTCAACATCATTTTCATAAAAACAGTGCTGGATAGAATTCGCCCCTGAGAACATATTGACTTTTAAAAAATTTTTATCTGCTATACTCAAAACATTTTGTATCATAAATCCACGGATTTACTAATATGCAATGTTATACTAACCTGCGCTTTTATAATCATTGTTTCGTCAGCAATTTTACCTCCTTCCTCCATAATGATAGAAATCAACTTATCTTCAGGTATTAAATTTATTAAAGATTTTTTAAGAACAATTGCCTCCACATATTTATGTTCTATTTTAATCACTTCATATTGTTCTGGAGAAAGCATGTCTACCATTCTTCTAGCTGCCTCCGGACCAATAGGAGACCTTTTGCCAATGATCAGAACATCCTGCATTGGAGGTACTTCAAATTCCGAAAAATACATTGATACTTCCGCTGTTTTCGTACCTTTATCTCTATTTTTCATTAACACGTCCCCTTCCTGTAACTTATATATAATATTATCATATTTTGTCTAAATCTTCTATAAATTATTTTATACTTGTCAAATCTGTATATAACAAGTCATATTTTATACTTTCATTTACCATTTTAATACACAGCCTGTTTTATGTTCAAACTCATTCTTTATATCCTTTAATTTTTCCTTATTGTTTTCTAAACATCCTTCTTTAATTTTCAATTCTACACTCAAATCAAAACTATTAAAAGCCGGATTCTTTCTCAATTCTATGCTTTCTCTTTTGCAAAGTACTACCGCCATTTCTATTATTTTATTCTGATTTGCACTTTCTGAAATACTTATATCCCAACCTGTACTATCTGCTATTTTTTTAATACTTCTTTTATATTTTTTCCCTATTACAGGACTAATAAAAGACAGCTCTATATATTTTTTATTCAAGCAGGATTTCACACTTTTCTTATAGGGTTTGAATTCCTCACTGTGAAAAAACTCGTCAATGAATTGTAAAGCTTTGTTTTGTTCCATAGTATCACATTCATTATCAGCTTTTACAGCTATAATATCTGTATTCTTTGTGGCTAAATCCCCCGTTGATTTAATCAAAATATCCATTCCTGTAATATTCTTAAATTTTCTCTCTTTGCTTTCTTCTATATCGACTGGTGAATTTAAGTTTACCAGAACTTCATTTTTTTCCAGCCTATAGGATATCTTATTTATATTTTCCTTCTGAAAAAATTCTTTTATTATTTCTGAAACCGCATTTATATTCACCCTATTACTTATTTTAACTTCCCATCCCCATTCCTCTTGAAATTCTTTCATCACATCATATATATCTCCGTTTACCACAGCTGGAAAATCAAAGCTTAAAATAATTTTTTTCTCATCATATATATAGCTGGCTTTTTTAAAATTAAATTTGCCAAAATGTTCATATATGATCTCCCTCAATTCATTTGGTTTGAGCTCTTTCTTATCTAGAATTTTTCGTACCTTTTCCTCCTCCTGACAGCCAAACAAGAACAACCTTTTGCTGTCGCTCTCAAAATACGGAGAATCAATTATGATTTTCTGAAAATGCTCAAAAGAATTTTTCAATTTATTACGGCCTCTCCATATATAGAAGAGTTCTTCCAGCGTAAACAGCTTTTTCCCATAATTGTCATATACAAATTCCCATAGCTTTCTCACATTGCCTTCATCCAATTCTTCATAGGAATTCATGATTTTGCCTATGTATCTTTCCCGCTGTTTTCGAGGTCTGTGTACATATATTTCATAACTTTCCCCACATTTAGGAGCATATATTTCTCCAGTCACTTCCGAAAAAAGTTCTCTTGAAAAACTCTCAACTACTTTTTGGTCCCCATGAACAATAAATATACTTCTTGGATTTAAAAGATGAATTAAAGACTTTATTTCAAATTTATCACTGTGAGCTGAAAGGCCTATTTTTTCAACTTTACACTTTACTTCAATGGTTTTTTCATTTATGCATAATTTTTTATCCTCTTCATCTTTCAAAAGATCCAGCAGTTTTCTCCCTGGTGATTCTTCATCCTGGTAGCCGGTTATAACTATATATCCCTTTTCCATAGCAGCTATTTTTTCCGCATAGTACTGGCTATAGCCCCCGGTAAGCATGCCTGAGCTTGATATTATCACACAAGGTTCTTCGCTTTCCAATATATTTTCCCTGGTTTCATTATCCTTTACTGCAATTATGTTGTCATCATAAAATGGCTCAATCCCTTTCAATATCTTTTTACCCAGAGAATTTTTAAGATACAGAGGGTTTAATTTATAAGCTCTGTTTATATCTCTTATCATTCCATCCACATAGACTTTAATATTTTTTAATACTTTTTTATTCATCGCCTTTTTTACAATGAGAATTACCTCCTGCGCCCTTCCAAGAGCAAAGGCCGGGATCAGCATTTTACCCTTTTCCCTGATGCACTCATCTATTATACCAACAAGTTTTTCTTCCTCTACCTGTCTGTTTGAATGAAGTCTGTCACCATAAGTGGATTCGAAAATCGCCACATCTGGTCTTAATTTGGGCAGTTTCAACCCTTCCACAGTTTTCTGAGAAAACAGAGAAAAATCACCTGAGTAAAAAAATGAACCTTCTGGAGTTGTAATATAGACACAGCTGGCTCCAGCTATATGCCCTGCCATATAGAAAGTAAGAACTATATTGTCGAATACAGTAAATTTAACCATATAATTTATGGGAAATACACGATTCAGCATGCTTATGACATCCTTTTCCGCATACAGGGGAATTTCTCCTTCTCTGTGGTTCATAATTTTTAGACTGTCATAGAGCAGCACTCTCATCAAATCCTTGGTCATCCTGGTAGTATATATCCTGGCTTCTGGGTATTCCCTGCTTATAATTGGAAGGGAGCCTATATGATCCATGTGGGCATGGCTTATTACTATGGCATCTACGCCCCCCTTATCCTGAATCAACTTAAAATCAGGAAGGGCATCTTTGGAAGAACTTTGCCTTATGCCGCAGTCCAGTAATATATTTTTATTATATATTGTCAGCAGTATACAGCTTCCTCCAACTTCACGGGCTCCTCCCAAAAATGAAATATCCATATTGTCTAATTCTCCCTTCTTATATATAAGTAGTTTATGTAAGTATACTTTACATGAAAATATCTTCTTATACAATTATAATACACTACATTAAAAATAAGGTATAACTTAAAATAAAAGTTACACCTTATTTTACAACTATGGACTTACATCAGGCAAAGAAAGAATAAAAAACCATTTCCAATAGAATTTCCAAAATTTCCACAATATAGTTGTTGCAACAATATAAGCCCTTTCTCCTATCCTATAATTATACTTATTTAGCTTAATAAACCAAACTTTTAGAACAGCTTACAGTATATTCTTTATATGAATTGGTATTTGGTATACCAAATACTATTGAAATGATTTCGAGCTTATGGTATACTGTAAGTGTAGTGTAAGAGGTAGAAATGAAATGGCTTTAAAAATATTTTAGGTAAATATTAATCAGTAGCTTTAGTAACTTCTTCCTTACTTACCACAGGCTGTTTTTTCACTGGTTTTGGTATGCGAGGCAAAACCAGTGACATTATACAGGCATATAAGGAAAGTATTGCAGCACATGAAAATACTACGTTCCATCCATAAGAACTAGCGAGGTATGCTCCTAGACCTCCACCTAAAATAGAGGCTATTCCTTTTCCACTATAGAGAAATCCATAGTTGGTAGCAGCATAAGTGGAACCGAATACATCTGCGTTAGTCGGTGGAAACAACGAAAAGAGCTGTCCCCATGTAAACATTATACACATCATACAAATTACATAGAGAATACCATTACCACCTATGACAGGTAAAATAAACAAGAATATTGCATTTAAACCGAAAGATATGAACATGGTCCTAGGACGACCTAACCTATCTGAAATCCATCCCCAAAAAACTCTTCCTATTCCATTCGCCAGGCTGTTTAACATGACTGCCAGCACAATAATTGAGGAAGCTATTCCCATTTCCTTTCCAAAAGGTTTAGTATTAGCTGTGATAATGAGTCCACCTACACTAATAGAAAAGAACATGGACCATATAAGCCAGAAATTCGGAGTTTTCAGCATCTGTGTAGGGCTGAATCCAATTTGGGATTGATTTAACTTGGCAATTTTCTCTTTTTTACTAGGCATTTTAGAACCAACAGGATAACGCAAAATCAAAGCTACAATTATGATTACAATGCCCTGTAAAACTCCAGTGACCAGAAAAGCTTGTGCAACACCGCTGTTTTGCAATAATTTATCAATTACCGGCACAAAAGGCATTGAGCCAAGACCAAAAGCACCTGCTATTATACCGGAAGCCATACCCCTTCGATCTGGGAACCAACGAATTGCCACGCTAACACAACCACCATAGATAATTGCTGCACCAACTCCTGCCATAGCATAGGCAAAATACAGACCACTTACAGAATTTACTTGTCCCATCATACTCCAGCCCACTCCAATAAATAGGCCTGCAAGGATAAACATCAGTTTTGAGCCAAATCTGTCAAGCAGATATCCTCCTGCCGGCTGAACAAAGGTTTCAAACATAATAAACAGAGTAAAAGCATACTGAATGACAGCTAGAGATGACTTTAATTGTGCAACTAATGGAGTGGTAAATAAAGTCCAGGCATACTGCAGATTGGCAATCATTATCATGGCAATGACAGCAGCTATAAGTTGAACCCAACGGTTCCCGAGGATTGATCCATATGCATTGATATTTTTAACTCTCATCTCATCAACATTAGTCATGCATTATTCCTCCTTAAATTAATATTTAATTTTCAAAGATCTCACTCAAATTAATGAGTCAGTTGACAATATCTACCTTTTTATCACCTTACTCTCTTTCAATTAGAACCCCGGAGTCAATAAATCAATCCGGGGATAAGTTTTCACCTAAAGAATAACGTAAAATACTGTTAATAAGGTCCAGATGGAGAAAATTCCTTATTAGCAAATTACACCTGAATCTAAGAACCACTTGATTACAGATATTGCTACTACTAATATATTTTAATTAAAATTTATTATTCTACTACTGGAGGCACACGGTATTCTATTCCGACCTCTTTCATACGTTGATTTGCAAATTTCTGAAGTTTCTCAATATGTTCAGGCTTAAGATGGTTAAATCGTCCTTGATACTTTATATATTCACTGACTGGTTTCAACTTAGCAGGTTTATAAGTCAACTTATACTTTCCATCTACAAGTTCATACAACTGTATCATACCTGTTTGAACTGCCAATTTAGCAATTTCAACTGTTTTTTCTGCCGGGAAGCTCCATCCTTTTGGACATGGTGCATGAATATAGAGAAAAGCTGGTCCCTCCGCATTGCAAGCTTTACGCACTTTATTCATCAAATCCAGAGGATAACCCACCGATGCAGTTCCCAGATATTTTAATTCAGGATGGCCATGAGCCATGATCTTAGTAATATCCTTTGGCATAAGTTTTCTACCTTCTGGAACTACAGGACCAGCTGGAGTAAAAGTAGTCCATGCTCCATAAGGTGTAGTTGGAGAGGCTTGAATTCCCGTGTTGGCATAGGATTCATTATCATAGCAAATAAATACTATATTATGTCCGCGGTAAAAGGCAGCAGATAGTGACTGTATTCCAATATCAGAAGTACCGCCGTCACCGGCCATTACAATGATATTAGGGTATTCTGCATCGGTTTTATGTTTACGTATCATAGCTTTAAATGCTGCTGATATTCCAGAGGCAACCCCTCCACCATTGGTAATTTGCGCATGTATCCATGGAACAGCCCAAGGTCCGCATCCATAACTTGTGTTTGCGACATACATACAACCTGTAGGTCCGATAAAAATCGTATTCTTGCCTGCTGCTTTGGCAACTAATCTATACTGCAGTGCAGGCCCACATCCAGCACAAGTACGATGACCTGGAACATAATATTCTTCTTTTGGTGCTTCCTTAATAGATTTAATTTCTTCTAACACTTGACTTCCTCCTTTCATATTTACAATTCAAACGGTGACCAATAACTCTGTTTTTCATTTTTCCCGGTTTTGGCTACATTTTTCATAATATTAAACATTTTATAAAACTCATCCTGAGTAATCATGGAACCTCCAAGTCCTGCTACAAATCCAATGGTTTCCACTTTCTTATCGTTATTATATAGAGCTGCCCTGACTTCGGTAAGAAGAACACCTGCTCCACAGGATATTCCGAAATTAACCGAGTTATCTACCACACCTACCACTTTAAATTTGCTCAAGGTTTCACGTACCTGTTTAGTTGGGAAAGGACGCAGTGTACGCAACCTAACTACGCCAACTTTTTCACCCAGATTTCTCAAATGCTTTGCCACATTCTTAGCTGTTTCGGCATGTCCTCCCTGGATGAAAATAACCGATTCAGCATCATCAGTCATATATTTCTCAAGCCAAGGATCATATTTACGTCCAAATATATCCGCAAATTCCTCATGAACTTCTTCAAATACTTTATACACCCCTTCTACGGCCATATGTCTCTGATATTGAGTCCCAGGTCCCATTTCAGGTTCCATCTGCGGTCCTATAATTACAGGATTTTTTGTATCCAGCACGTGACGGTTTTTATAAGGCGGTAAAAATGCATCCACCTGCTCTTGAGATGGTACATCTACTTCACCAAGAATATGGGATACAAAGTATCCATCCTGACAGGCATACTGCGGTAAAAGAACACGTGGATCCTCACCAATGCGATAATACATAAGGCTTAAATCCAGTGCTTCCTGAGGTGTAGAAGCCCATCCCTGAATCCACCCTTGATCACGACAGCATAGAGCATCTGTATGCTCTGAACCAAAATCACCTGGCGGATCTAAAGTACGATCTGCAATTGCCATCTGAAGTGGAAGCCTTTCTCCTGAAATCGGTGAATACACCTCCATAGCATAGGTTACACCTACTCCTGAGCTGCCTGTAAAAGCCCTGGCCCCAGCAGCGGAAGCTCCATAAACAACACTCAACTGCCCATGTTCTCCTTCACCTAGAACAAATTCAGCATCTAATTCTCCATCTGCCACCATCCTTGCCAGCTCTGACATAATTCCGGTATATGGGCGGATTGGATATGAACATATAACATCCACATTAGCCAATTTAATTGCATTAGCTGTCGCCACACACCCTGACATTCTTTTTATATTGCTTTTCATTTTTCAATTCACCTCCTGTTAATATAAACTCAATCTTTAAAATCCAGTTCGGGTACTAAAGTAATTGCTCCTACTGGACATACTTCAGCACAAATTCCACAACCTTTACAATATTTTAAATTAAAGGTAATAGGGCTATCTTTAGTCATGAGATTCACACAAGAATCAGGGCAACTAATCCAGCAAGTTTGACACTCCACACATTTTTCAGAATCTAATATTGGCCTTCTAGTACGCCAATTACCAGTAATCATACCTTCATTTTCTTTCTGGGGAGAAGGTACAGTTCCTGCAAAGGGAATCTTTTCATACGGTACAGCCATTTTACAGCACCTCCTTAATATTTTTTAACTATTACACAGAAGCTTTCGGTATAGTATCTACATCTACAACAATTGATTGTTCATAAGCTTTTTTAGCAGCATCTTTATTGGCGACAATTTGAAGCAAATTATCGAATTTCACAATTTCTGTGCCTTTAACAACAGCAGCAGCCAGTACAGCACCAATACCTTTTCCTATTCCCGATGCATCTGTAGCACCTTCAGCACCTGAAAGAGTAATAATAGATTTTGAAAGGCTATTTGCATCCACTGTAACAATTTTTGAAAGGTTTTCTGTATTCTTTTTAATGAATCCAAATAGATATTCCGGAGAACGCCTTGTATTTACTACTAGCACTGCCCCCGGCTTTATTCCAGACAAAATATCCACACCTTTTACAAGAGTTTCTTCTGTAAGAACCACAATGTCAGGAGCTTCATTTTCATAAACATATCTTGACTCTATTTCCTGAGTACCAATTTTTCCATATGCCCTTACCGGAACATAAATACGGTCGGGAAGATCAACATAGTTCTCCCATGCTTGAACATATTTTCCCTCTAACGCAGCTGCTTCTGTTAAAGAAACTACTACATCACGAGCTTCTTTATTTTCATATACTCCTCTACCCCAAACTGTGATCTGTTTCAACCCTGGCTCATCAAATAAATTTTGACTTGACACCTTGTTCCACCTTCCTTTCTTTAATGGTTAATATTGCGAGAAATTTCAACGCTGAGACTTTGTTCTAATCACCTCCCCAAATTTCTTTTGATTATTTATTTCATCAATGGATTGATTAAAGATATCTTGACTTATCTTCATTTTCAAACCATTTTTTATGGACAACATAAGCGTCATGAATGAAGCCTTATGGCACAATGTAGCTAATTCCGCACCACTCATTCCCCTGGTTTTCTCGGCTAGCTTCCTAAAATCTACATCTTCGGAAACAGGCAGCCCTTTAGAATGTATTTTTAAAATTGACTCTCTTTCATCAATTTCTGGCAGAGATAACTTCAGTATGTATTCAAACCGTCCTTCTCTAAGTAAAACAGAATCAATTAAATCTATTCTATTAGTCGCAGCTAACACCGTAACTCCTTGAACTTTTTCTAAGCCATCAAATTCCAGTATAAGCTGACTTATCAGCCTGTCTCTTAAATTGTTTGTACCTGAAGAGCGGGAACGGACAATGCCATCCAACTCATCGAAAAACAAAATACAAGGTGCAGTTTGTTTAGCCTTTACAAATACATCATGTAAGGTCTTTTCTGATTCTCCCATCCAGTGGGAGATTAATGTAAGGCCATTTATACTTATAAAGTTTATTTTAGCGGAGCTTCCAACTGCATTTGCCAATAAAGTTTTACCTGTGCCTGAAGGACCTGTTAATAAAATGCCCTTAGGCGGCGTAAACTCATACTCTTTACACAGATCAGGATCATGAAGCGGAAGTTCCACTAAAGTTTGTAAAACTTTTTTAGTCCTATCTAACCCCCCTATATCATTCCATTTTACATCTGGAATTTCTGAGTAATATTCCCGGGTAGAGGAAGGTTCTATTTCTCTCAGTGCATCAGTAAAATTATCCATTGAAACCTTAAAAGGAGGAATATTATTGTCATCTGTAATTTTTGACAAAACTTTTCTAAGTGCTATCATTCCTGCTTCTTTACACAGTGCTGAAAGATCTGAACCAACAAATCCATAAGTAATTTTGGCCAGCTTATCCAATTTCACATTTTTATCAAGAGGCATACATCTCGTATGAATCTGCAGTATTTTAAGCCTGCCTTCTCTATTAGGGGGCATAATTGCAATTTCTCTATCAAATCTTCCAGCACGTCTAAGTGCAGGATCCAAAGAATCGGGTATATTTGTGGCACCGATTACAATAACTTGACCTCGATTTTCCAAACCATCCATGAGCGCAAGGAGTTGAGCTACCACTCTTTTTTCAACTTCACCATGAACATCTTCTCTCTTGGGTGCAATAGAATCCAACTCATCTAAAAAAATTATACTTGGAGCCCGGCTCTTTGCTTCTTTAAAGATTTCTCTTAATTTTGCTTCGCTTTCCCCATAAAACTTGTTCATTATTTCCGGTCCGTTTACATGGACAAAATAGACCTTTGTCTCAGAAGCAACCGCTCTGGCAATTAAAGTCTTTCCTGTACCTGGGGGGCCATAGAGTAGTATACCTTTAGGTGGCTCAACACCTAATCTTTTAAAGACATTAGGGTACTTTAAAGGTAATTCCACAATTTCTCTTATTTTTTGAACCTGCTCATCTAATCCACCTATATCTTCATATGTAATTCTCGATCCATTAATGCCAAGCTCAGGTTGTACAAAAATAATATCAGTTTCTTTATTAATTTTAACTACTCCCGACGGTGCTGTTCCACTTACAAGAAAACTGCACTCATTGCTGCCAAAGAGAGTTAAAGACAATTCATCCTCACAGAGCATCGGCATTCCTTTCAACATATTCTTTATCTCAATTTCATCTTTTTGTGTCCAATCATAGAAATTTTCAAGCGGGGAAAGCACTACCTTACGCGCTATTTTAACTTCAGTTTTACTTACCGTCACTTCACTGTTTATTCCCACACCAGCATTATGTCTAACTATTCCATCCATTTGGATCAATGGCTGACCGTAAATATCATTAAAAGATGGATAAACTTTTGCTGCAGTAATCCTTTTACCCTCTAGACTTATAGCATCTCCCGTATCTACTCCTAGTTGCTCCATATCCTCTCGATTCATTCTAACAATGCCCTTACGGGAATCTTCTACCAATCCCTCTTTAACTTTTAATTTAATAGAATCAAACTCAGTCATTTTCTTAACCTCCCAGTAACTTTGAGCAACTGCCAATCGAATTTAGACAAAATTTTTAATATATGGTATACGGTATACCATTTTACGATAAAATATATATTTTTAATGCTTCATTATTCCTTTACTCTATAACTTTTTTTATTTTTGACAAATTAACTTAATATTCAATAGTAGCGATTTAATTTGTGTTAAAATGGTATACCGTATACCATTTTAACACAATAAACCTTTCATCTTATTATAAATTTACCTGATTAATTTCAATAATTTATATCAACACTTAATCCTTATTTCCTACCATTATATTCTACAACTAATTTTTCCAACTTTATTATAGCACCCTTAAATAATAAATTCAATAAATTTTCAGAAAATTTATTATTTAACAAACTCTTTTTTATCAATTAAAATCGCCAATCCCTGTAACTTACTTCTAAACATATTCACTGCATATAAATGACATCATTAACTATTCTTATTTGAATAAGCCATTTTAAGAAATATCTGGCCAGATTTCTCTACATGCTTTTTCATGGCTTCATAAGAAGCAGAACTATCATGTTTTTGTAAAGCATTAACTATTGCTCTATGCTCTAATATAACTTCTTGGATTCTACCAGGCTTAGTATAGGTCAAATGGGTGAATTTATTAACATATTCACAGAGTGTATTTATAAAATAATATAAATGTGGGCTATCTGCTGCTTTCCATATACATTCATGAAACCTTTTATTCAGCATGCTTAACTTTCCGTTATTTTCCTTTTCACATTCATCTGATATTTGATTAACAATTGAATTCAAATAGTCCAATTCTTCATCATTGATTTTTCCAGCCGCAATGCTGCAGCTCAATGCCTCTAATGTAGTTCTAATAAGTTGAATTTCCTCGATATCATCCTTGCTAAATCCAGAAACTACTACACCTTTACGTGGAATATATGTTACTAACCTTTCATATTGGAGTTGACGGATTGCCTCACGTACTGGAGTCCTGCTTATCTTCAACTGTTCTGCAATACTGCGCTCCACTAATCGTTGGCCTGGCTCTAATTTTCCATCCAGTATGGCATTACGTAAAATAGAAAATACCGAATCTCGAATATATCCCCTATTATCAAATCTTATGGGTGAAAATTGATATTCCACTTGCATTACCCCCTTAAATCTTTTTTAATATAATTCTCATATCCCATAATTAATTATAATTCCCATGGTATACTAAATGCAAGTGGAATATAATTATACTATCTTTATCTTTAAATACATTTTATTTAATTCACAGTTCACAATGCACCATTCCAAAAAAATTATGCATAAATAATTAATGCAGCCGAAAAAGTTACTATATAAAATACCTATGATATCAAAACGGAAATTATTCTCATTAAAATTCATCTCCAAATAATTTATTATGCACCCCATTACAAAATTTCCACATATCCTTCTTCCCCATTCAGCCTTATTCTCTGTCCATCTTTGATCAATTTCGTAGCATTTTCAACACCTACCACTGCAGGCAGACCATATTCCCTTGCAACAACAGCTCCATGTGTCATCATTCCACCTACTTCAGTAATCAAACCTTTGATGGATACAAACAGCGGAGTCCAACTGGGATCAGTAAATTTTGTAACTAGTATATCGCCTTCCTCTATATCCGCATCCTCCATTCTTAAAATAACACGTGCCCGGCCTTCAACGCTTCCAGATGAAACAGGTACTCCCGCCATAGCACCTTTAGGTATTTTATCCCTATTATATTGCCCTGTTATGATCTCACCTTCGGAGGTTATAACACGTGGAGGCGTAAGTTTTTGAAAAGTCTTATAATCTTTTTTTCTCTTACTTATGATATTGTAATCTATTTCATGTGCCTCAACAACTTTTCTAAATTCCTCAAAAGTCAAATAATATATATCTTCTCTTTCCTGTATTATACCCTTATGGACTAAAGCATCTGCTTCTTTCATAAATGTCTGTTTAATAATCCAGTCATACCATACCAAAACATACTTGTTAAACTCACGATAACCGGCATAATTGCGCAGGACGCTAACTGCCTTTTTGAACTTCCTTGCTTTTCCCTTTCCACCGTGCAATCTTTCAAGACGGTTTATAATTTCATGTTTTTTTTGTTTTGCCTCTATCAAGTTCTGTTCAAATTTCATACTGTGGGCACCTGGTCCAAAAGCTTTGATATTGCTGAGAATAGCAGGGTTGTTTGCTCTGTAATCTTTTAAAGTAAATAGTATCCATTTCAGCCACATTGATTTTGAAGCCATAGCTGTCTTCTTCCTATACAGAGTCTTGATAAAATTCTTTCGCTTTACAAGATCAGCAAGAGCATTCTTCATTAAGACATCTACCGCATCCATTCCTTTGAAAAAAGACATCCTGATAAATGGCGAGGAAAGTTCACGGGATACATCAATATAAAGCCTTCCGCCCATTTCATTCATGGGAGTGCCAACCATCTGCTTGAATAAAGTTTGAAAAAGAGATATTCCTAGTGGCCGCATGGCTTCAGTCATCATCTGTCTGTGCCCAAATGAAATATATACATGATTTTTTCCATCCACAGCCTCTGATGGTACAGGATACAATGTAGTTATAGGCCTACTTTGAACAATATAAAATTTACCTTCACAAAGGCACCATTCTATATCCTGTGGACATCCAAAATAATTCTCAATCTTTCTGCCTATATTTGTCAGTTGTAAAATTTGCTCATCCCGAAGGGTCTGTATATTTTGCTTTGCAGTATCAATGTCCTTCCCTTTTGTACCACCATTTTGCAGTGCCGAAACAGCGAGTTTTTTGATAGATATCTTTTTATACAGTATTTTTCCTTCTCTCACTTTATAGATATCTGGATTAACCAGACCTGATACAAGAGCTTCACCAAGGCCAAAACTTGCATCAATAGATGTTACCTTTCTGTTGAAAGTTACAGGATCTGCAGTAAACATTATCCCTGAGGCCTGGGAGAAAACCATTTTTTGTATTACTACAGAGAGATACACCTTTCGATGATCAAAATTATTTTGTATACGATAAATTACCGCTCTGTCCGTATAAAGTGACGCCCAGCACTTTTTTACATATTTCAATATATTATTCATTCCCTTAATATTGAGATAGATATCCTGCTGACCAGCAAAAGAAGCTAGAGGCAAATCTTCTGCCGTAGCACTTGAACGCACTGCATATGCATTTTTCTCGCCAAGCTTTGAAATGTAATGCAAGACTTCTTCTATAATCTCCATCGGGATAGGTATCTGTTCTATAATCTCCCGAACCTTTTTACTGAATTCACTGATTTTTCTTTTGTCAATTATCTTTAAAAAAGATAATTGATCATTTACGCTATTAAATTCAGAATTGTCACAGACAATTTTTTTATAGACTTCAGTAGTTATACAAAAACCTTCTGGAACACATAATATCATTGATTTTAGACAGTTTTCCTAAATTAGCACCTTTACCGCCCACTAAAGGTAGATCTGATTTATCAATGTTGCTGAAATCCAACACATAGGGATTCATACATATTCCTCCTTATAAAGATTGTCTCTGAGTAAATCAATACATTCTTCAAATTCCTTAAAAAAAGCTTCATAATTTATTGCTGTCCTATTTGACAATTGATTCATATATCCATCAGTAAGCCAAAGAAGTATCTTTATAACAAGCTTTGGATCAACATTCTCCTTAAATTTTGAAAAATCTACACCATCAAAAGCAATTTTGTTCCTAAAATCTACACCTTTTGCTAGAATAATGGTTTTTATATCACCTTTTACTTCCCCGTCATTTTCAAAATACATGCTTGTTAAAAAGGATGGAATTGCAGGGTGTTTCCTCATAACAGAAATTTCAATATTAGATGAAAGCTTAATTCTGTCAAAGAAATCAGTAACCTTATAATTAAATTTTTCATCAACTTCTTTCATAATAATATTGTCGCATAGCTCAATTAAATAAAAATACAAAGCTTTTTTTGTACCAAAGTAATGAAACACCATGGATTTTGAAATTCCTGCTGCAGCAGCAATGTCCCCTATGGAAGTTTTCTTATAGCCATTTTTACCAAAGGATTTAAGTGCTACATCTATGATTTTATTTTGCTTCTCTACAGGCAAATTAAAAAATTTTTTCAAAAAGCTCACCTCTCAAAATTCATCCAAACGCTACTATTGCTAATATTGTTGACTTTTTAAAGAGAGATAAACACTGCTACGCGCCTGGATGAGGTAATTCTAAGGCTTGCAGTGATTTACCTATGAGAAAATTTTTTTTTAAGAACCTTAGAATCATTATATAAACCGAATCGGTTTATATAATATTATATTCTCATGAACCGACCAGGTCAACATTATTTTAAAGAAATCACATTGATCTTTTGATCTGTTCTATTTTTTAAGAATAGAACAAAAAGAACACTTTGGAAAATTCCAAAGTGTTCTTTTTGTTCTACATCTATGGTGCCGGAGGCGGGAGTCGAACCCGCATGATATCACTATCGACGGATTTTGAGTCCGTTGCGTCTGCCAATTCCACCACTTCGGCAAGTGACAAAAGTATAATATCACAAATATCACCTGTGGTCAAGAGGCAGTATAAAAGCAAATTTATAATAATATTCATATTGTGAAACAGTATATGACTTTTATCTTACTATTTTTATATTTTTTAAATAACATTATTTAAATCTAAAATAATTGTAAATTCAATGAAAATTTTAAATACTAGTTGTTATGTAAATGAAAATATGCTATTATTTAGTTGAGAATATTCTAAATAATGTATGATAGCCATAGAAGGTGATAAATTTTTAAATTAAATAATTTTAAAGTAATTATCCTAAGGTTTATTTAACCAACTAAGGAGGAACACAATGAGTAAACAAGATGCATTAAATGAGAATCTCGAGCGTGGCTTAGAAGAACGTCATATTCAATTGATAGCCCTGGGAGGAGCAATTGGCGTAGGGCTATTTTTAGGTTCTGCTACTGCTATTCAAACAGCTGGGCCAGCAATTCTATTGGTTTACATTATAGCTGGACTAGCTATGTTTGTCATAATGAGAGCTCTAGGTGAGTTGGCGACTTCCTATCCTGTTTCCGGATCCTTTAGCGCCTATGCCAATGAATTCATAAGTCCATTGGCAGGATATATGACTGGATGGACTTATTGGTTTATGTGGGTGGTAACCTGTATGGCTGAAATTACAGCTGTAGGCGTATACGTTAAATTCTGGATTCCAACTATGCCTCAGTGGATACCTGCACTGGCAGCACTTATTATAATGACATGCGTAAATCTAATTGCAGTAAAAGCCTACGGTGAATTTGAATTCTGGTTTGCAATTATCAAAGTAGTTACAATTATTGCAATAATAGTACTAGGGTTGCTCATGATTATATTTGGTTTCGGTAATGGTGGAAAACCTATCGGAATTTCAAATCTATGGACACATGGAGGATTTTTCCCTAAAGGTGGATGGGGACCTATGCTTGCAGTAACAATGGTTATGTTTGCTTATCTGGGCACAGAGCTCATAGGCGTTACAGCAGGTGAAGCAAAGAATCCTGAGAAAACGATACCGTCAGCTATCAACAAAGTACTTTGGAGAATACTTATATTTTATGTAGGTGCACTTTTTGTAATAATGTCACTCTATCCATGGAATACCCTTGGTACAACTGGAAGTCCTTTCGTCTTAACATTTAGCAAATTGGGTGTATCTGCAGCAGCAGGTATTATAAACTTTGTAGTATTGACTGCAGCTTTATCTTCCTGTAACAGCGGCATTTTCAGTACTGGACGTATGCTGTACAATCTTTCCCTGCAGGGAACAGCACCAAAAAAGTTTAGTAAGCTTGGTAAAACCCATGTTCCAGCTACTGGCATTTTGATTTCTGCATTTTTTATGTTAATTGGAGTTGTTCTTAATTTTCTGGTACCTGGAAAGGTATTTACTTACATTACAAGTGTAGCTACACTTGGTGCAATTTGGACTTGGGGCATTATACTGATAGCACAGATGAAGTTTAGAAAAAGACTTACTCCGGAAGAAATAAAAAAGTTGCATTTTCCAATGTTTGGATATCCTTATCTTAACTGGATTGTACTGGCATTTTTAGCTTTCGTCATCGTAATGCTAGCTTTTAGCCCAGATACTAGGATTGCTCTTATTGTAGGATGTTTCTGGTTCTTACTTATACTAGCTTTCTATTTTATACTTGGCTTAAATAAAAAGACCTCTAATCCTACAAAATCTGAACCAGAAGAATAAAATTTAAAATTGATTTACAAATTTTTATCAAGGTAGTATAATGAGTTTAAAATAAAATAGGCTGTGGGGGTGCTTTATATAGCTGAGAAGAGATATTCTCTAACCCTTTGAACCTGATCCAGATAAAACTGGCGTAGGGAAGCAATTTCACATGACTTTTGATTTTTATTAGGTGTATGCTTTTCCGCATACACCTTTTATATTTATACGGTGTCTATCACTGCCAGCGCTCCTAGCTTCTTTAGAACCTTGGAGTTGCTTAAACAAATACAAAATTAGAGGTGTTTTTAATGAAAAAAGTATTGACAATTGCAGGTTCTGACAGCTCAGGTGGTGCGGGAATACAAGCTGATTTAAAAACCATGAGTGCACTTGGCGTGTATGGAATGAGTGTAATCACTGCCGTTACAGCCCAAAATACTATAGGTGTACAAGATGTACTGGACGTAACTCCTGAAATTGTGGAGGCTCAAATAAGATCCATATTTGACGATATCGAAGTAGATGCAGTAAAAATCGGAATGGTTTCAAACAGTAAAACCATATCTGTAATAAAAAAGCTCTTAATAGAATATAGGGCCAAAAATATAGTACTCGATCCGGTAATGATATCAAAAAGCGGATATTCTCTCTTAAAACCTGAAGCAGAAACAGCAATAAAAACTATGGTAAATGTTGCAGATGTAATAACTCCAAATATTCCAGAGGCAGAAGTTCTCAGCGGACTAAAAATTAAAAATGAAAAAGATATGGAAAGTGCAGCTTTTAAAATAAAAGAACTGGGTGCAAGGAGCATACTCGTAAAGGGAGGCCATAGATGCAATGATGCCAATGATATTTTGCTTCACGATAATAAGGTATTATCCCTTAAAGGTCATAGAATAAACACTAAAAACACTCATGGAACAGGATGTACTTTATCTTCCGCTATAGCTTCCTATTTAGCCAAAGGACACAATATTGAAAAGGCAGTAAACCTATCAAAGCAATATATAACTAAGGCAATAGAAAATTCATTTCCCATTGGTCATGGAGTTGGCCCTGTTGGACATTTTATAGAAGTTTATAAAAAAGCCGGTATAACTTTTTAATAGAAGAAATTATTTTTAAACTTAAAGGGGGTTAAAAAATTGAACAACATAAATCTAGACAAAGTAACAAAAATATTATCAGAGGTTAGAAATAAAATACCTCTTGTCCACTGTATTACAAACTATGTTACCATAAATGACTGTGCAAATATTCTCCTATCTTATGGTGCCTCCCCTGCTATGTGTGAGGCCTATGATGAGGTTTTTGATTTTGTCAAATTATCATCTGCCCTGTACATAAATTTAGGAACTCTTAATAAAGAGCAGGAACAAGCCGCAGTTTTAGCCAGCACTTCTGCAAAAATTCATGATATCCCCGTAGTATTAGATCCTGTAGCCTGTGCCGCCGTGCCAAAAAAAATTCAAGTTATAAACAGAATACTCCAGGTTGGAAAAATTGATGTCATAAAGGGAAACATAGGAGAGATTAAATTTTTGGCAGGACAATCCTCCAATGTAAAAGGTGTAGATTCCTTTGATACTGGAGAAGGTGCCTTAGAATGCTGCATAGCTTTATCTCAAAAATACAAGTGCACAGTTGCTGCCACCGGTAAAAAGGATTTCATAACAGATGGTAAAAGAAGTGCTGTAATTGAAAACGGCACAGAAATGTTTACTAAAGTTACTGGATCCGGTTGTATGCTGGGTGCCCTTTGCGGAGCTGCCTGTGGAGCATCTGAAGATAAATTCACAGCTACTGTAAATGCCATACTCTCAATGAATATAGCTGGAGAAGAAGCCTTTAAAGCAGCAAATACACCTGGAAGCTTTAGAGTTAAGCTCATAGACTGCATATATCAGTTAAGTGAAGAAAAATTAAAAGAAGGTGCCAAAATAGTATGGAAATAGATTATAGTCTATATTTGGTTACAGACAGAAGTTTTTTAAAAAATATTGATCTATCCAAAGCTGTAGAAGATGCAATTTCAGGCGGCGTCACTTTGGTTCAGCTAAGAGAAAAAAACATTTCCACAAGGGAATTTTACAAATTAGCACTGAAGATTAAGGAAGTTACTGATTATTACAAAGTTCCTTTCATAATAAATGACAGACTGGATATAGCTCAAGCTGTAGATGCAGATGGTGTACATCTTGGTCAAAGCGACATGCCCTTAGTCGCAGCCAGAAAGATATTGGGCAGAGATAAAATAATAGGAATATCTGCAGGTACTGTGGAAGAAGCTGTAGATGCACAAAAAAATAGTGCAGATTACATTGGAATAGGAACTATATTTTTCACTGGAACTAAAAAGGATATAGATACGCCAATAGGTATAGAAGGTCTACGTAAAATATACAATAGTATAAGCATACCTGCTGTTGCCATAGGTGGAATTAATGAGCAGAATTTCAAAGATGTATTATCTACTGGAGTGGATGGCATCTCCGTAATTTCTGCTATCTTAGGAAAGAATGATATAAAGGCTGCTGCAAAAGCTCTACTTAAATAGTATTTATTAAAAGTTATCAAATGCTGATTGAATTGTAGTTTGACTACAATTCAATCAGCATTTTTTCACACTTAACAGCTCTATATACTTATAATTTATCAGTTTACAAATTTACCACGGTAAATTATAATATTTATTGTAATTGATTTATATAAAAGGGAGGCAATTAAAATGAAAAAAAAATTAAGTATTTTAGCAATCATGGTATTTATTGTGACATCAATATTTTCAGGATGTGGACAATCTCAAAAAACAGATACATCCTGGGATGACATAAAATCAAAGGGTAAATTTGTAGTTGGCCTAGACGACAGTTTCCCCCCAATGGGATTTAGGGATTCAAAAGGTCAAATCGTAGGGTTTGACATAGACATGGCCAAAGCCGCTGCAAAGAAAATGGGGGTAAATGTAGTCTTTAAGCCTGTAGAATGGGATGGTATTATTCTCAGTCTAAACAACAAGGACATAGATGTTATATGGAACGGTCTAACCATAACAGAAGACAGGAAAAAGCAGATATCTTTTTCAAAAGTATATCTTCAAAACAAACAGATAATTGTAGTGAGAAACAACTCAAATATAAAGACTAAGAAAGATTTATCAGGTAAAACCGTAGGACTTCAACTTGGGAGCAGCAGTGAAACTGCATTGAAGTCGGATACCGCCACTTCAAAATCCTTAAAAGAAGTGAGAAAATATTCAAATAATACAGAAGCTCTACTGGATTTAAACCAGGGACGTATTGATGCTGTTGTGGTAGATGAGGTTGTCGGGAGATATTATTTACAAAAAAAACCCGGATTATATAAAATACTTGATGACAATTTTGGGAAAGAAGATTATGGTGTTGGTATTAGAAAAAGCGATGCAGCTTTTAAAGATAAGTTAAATGAAGCACTGGATTCTATGAAGAAAGATGGAACTGCAGATAAGATATCCCAAAAGTGGTTCAGTAAAGATATAATAGCAAAATAAAAAGTTAGGATGTGATTTAATTGGATAATCTTATGGACATTACAGGATTTATATTAAAGGGAAGTCTAATAACTGGAGAATTATTTCTTATAACTGCTGTATTTTCCATACCTTTAGGATGTATAGTAGCAATAGGTAAAATATCTAAAATTAAGCCACTAAAAACTATATTAAGTTTGTACACCTGGGCTTTTAGAGGAACTCCTCTACTTTTACAGCTATTTTTTGCCTATTTTGGTCTTCCTGTAATTGGCATAAGACTATCTCCTCTAGCTGCTGCCGGACTTGCTTTTACTATAAATTATGCTGCATACTTAGCAGAGATATTCAGAGCTGGTATTGAATCCATAGACAAGGGTCAGTATGAAGCTTCCAGGGTCTTGGGAATGAGTTATTACCAAACTATGACAAAGATAATAATTCCACAGGCTACCAGAAATGTACTTCCTCCTGTTTGCAATGAAAGTATAAATCTAATAAAAGATTCTGCATTAGTTGCAACTATTGGAGTTGGGGATCTTTTAAGAGCAGCAAAGGAAGTAGTGACCCGTGATTTTACCATTACTCCCTTTATAATAGCTGCTGTAATATATCTAGTTATAACTTCAGTTTTGGTAATTGCCTTCAGGCACCTGGAAAAAAAATATTCAATCGATTAATTAATTGTAATGAGAATCACACCTTTATCTACTACTAACATGGTGTGGTTTATCTTTTTTTTCATGTTCATCCTCATTTTCCAGGCACTCCCTTAAGCACTCTTCTATTATATCAGTTGTTACTTTAAATTCATTATTTTCCTTCATCCATACCCCTTCCATTGAAAATACTGATTCATCAAAACAAAAATCCAGTTTTTTTATATCTTATATTGAATATAATATTATAAATTCTAAAAAGAGTTACTATAATTTTTTTCAGTTATCTGGGCTATTTTAATTATAATCTGTACTACTTTTTCCATGGAAAAAGCCGGTATATATTCAAATTTGCCGTGGAAATTATGTCCTCCTGTACATATATTAGGGGTTGGAAGTCCCATGAAAGAAAGTCTTGCTCCATCGGTACCCCCTCTAATTGGTACAACTTTAGGTTCTACATCAACTTCCTTCATGGCCTTAAAAGCTATGTCAACTATATATTTCACAGGCTCAATTTTTTCTTTCATATTCTTATACTGTTCTTCTATTTTAACATCTATAACCTCTCTGCCATATTCTTTGTTTATTTTTTTTACACATCTTTCTATAAAACTTTTTCTGCCATTAAATTTATTCTGATCAAAATCTCTTATAATATAATTAAGTTTAGTTTCATCTACATTTCCTTTCATTGAAACTAGATGATAAAATCCATCATATCCTTCCGTAGATGCCGGAATTTCATCTTTAGGAAGCATATTTATAAATTCACTAGCTATGAGCATTGAATTTATCATTTTCCCTTTTGCTTCACCAGGGTGTACATTTCTTCCAGAAACTGTTATCTTTGCAGAAGCTGCATTAAAATTCTCAAATTCCAGTTCTCCAAGGGCTCCACCGTCCACTGTATATGCAAATTTAGCATTGAATTTTTTTACATCAAAATGATCTGGTCCTCTCCCTATCTCTTCATCTGGTGTAAATCCTACTCTTATATCTCCATGTTTTATTTCTGGATGTTCCGCTAAATACTCCATTGCAGCCATTATCTCTGCAATACCAGCTTTGTCATCTGCACCTAATAAAGTTGTTCCATCCGTAGTTATAATTTTCTTACCCTTATAATTCTTTATCTCCGGAAAATCTTCGGTACTTAAAATTATATTCTCCTTTTTATTTAAAATTATATTCTCGCCATTATAATTTTCTAATATATGGGGATTTACATTTCTTCCTGAAGTTTCAGGACTGGTATCCATATGGGATATAAAACCGATTGTTGGAACTTTTTTATTTGTGTTGCCAGGTAACGTAGCCATAACATAACCTTTTTCATCCAGGGATATATTCTTCATATTGAGCCTTGACAATTCTTCTGAAAGCTGCTCTGCCAACTTCAACTGCTTTAAAGTACTCGGCACAGTGCTGGATTCCTCATCAGAGCTAGTATCAAACTTTACATATCTCAATAATTTATCTACGGCATTTTCCATACAAATTCCTCCAATAAAATAAAATATCTGAACATAAAAAGTACTTTATAATTATATTATTATTTAAATTTCTAATATATTATCGTTATAAAATAGATATAAATATTTATTTTTAACCTTTTTACCCGTAAGTTTTTCCAATGCTCGTGCATAATAATAAATTTGAATTTTATATTTCTCTCTCATATTCTCTAAGCTTTCTACATAATCTGTCTTGTAATCCAAGAGCACTAATTCATCTTTCTCCTGAAAATAGCAATCTATTACGCCCTGTACCAGCACTTTCTCATTATCATAAATTTTTGAAGGCAGTTCTTTATATATTTCACTGCTGCCTACTTCCATGTAAAAGGGAACTTCTCTATACAAATTTTCTGCTCTTTTCATTCTTTCACCAATAGAAGAATTAAAAAATTTTAATATTTTTTGTATTGATATGGATTTTGCCTCTTCTTCAGTTATAAATTCTTCCAGCACCAATTTGCGTATCTGCTCTTCTATTTCCGAATAGGAATTGACTTTTTTAATATCAATATGCTGCATTGCCAAATGCATAACCGTTCCTTTTTCCGCTGCAGTAAGACCTCTACTCCCTTTTAAAAAGAGTGGTTTTTTTAAATATACGGGTTCTATAAATTCCACACTATCTTCTCTATCTATAAGATTGAATCTTCTCTTCAATTCCGATACTGAAAATTTGGCAGGTATTTCAGAAGCCTTTTCATATTTATATTTCCAGTTTAGTCTTTTATTGACCTCTTTTGCACATGTCTTCTTACAAGAAATTTTATCTAAATTTTTGATCCATTCCGTTATATCATCTCCACGGACTTCTCCAGTAGATATGCCTTTTATAAAACTATCCATACCCTTAATATACATTTTCCATATGGATTCGTCCTCTTTAACTATCCAATTTGAATTATTTTGGGAACCTGCAATATCCCTGATAGGTTTTCCAAAAGGATGTCTTGCAATTGCTGGTCCTATCCAATCTAAAAAGTTTTTAGCATTCATAAGAGCATATTCTGAAATTTTAGATTTACTATAAGAAGCATACTCACACCACTTTTTAGCTGTTTTTTCAATGTCCCTCACCATTCCTGTTATTATAAGCTTCTCTTTTGCCCTGGTAAAAGCTACATATAATATTCTCATCTCTTCAGAAAGAGTCTCAATTTTTAATTTTCTCTTCAATACCTGCTTCATAATCGTAGGATAGGATATATGTCTTTCAATATCTATACAATCTGGCCCAAACCCTAATTTATCATGGAACAACAAACTTCTATTTATATCTATTAAATTAAAATTTTTCCCTGCTCCCGACAATATTACTATGGGAAATTCTAAACCTTTACTCTTGTGTATGCTCATTATCCTGACCACATCTTCATTTTCCCCGAGAACTTTTGCACTTCCCAGATCTCCACTGCTGCTTTTAAGTTTATTTATAAAATTTATAAAATTAAAAAGCCCCTTATAGCTGCTTTTCTCATACTGCTTTGCCCTTTCAAACAGCATCCTCAGATTTGCTTGCCTCTGAACTCCTCCAGACATAGCCCCTACAAAACCATAGTATCCCGTCTCTGTATAAAGATGCCATATAAATTCATCTATGGGCATATATATAACTTTTCTCCTCCAGTTTTCAAGCCTCTTCAAGAACTTTACAACTTTACATTTCAATACATCATCTATGCCCTCCAGAGAATATTTTGAGTTTGTGCTTTCCTCTGCCACTGCTTTGAGTACCTCATAAAAGGGTGCTTCCCTGTTTACCATTCTCAAATCCATAAGTTCTTCTGGCAAAAATGTTTCTATAGGTGATCTAAGTACTGCTATCAGCGGTATATCCTGTATTGGATTGTCTATTATTTCAAGAAGTGACACTACAGTTTTTATTTCAACGGTATCAAAATAACCTGTCGAAGTATCTGCAAATACAGGTATCCCAAAATCATTCAACTGTTCCACAAAAGTTGATGCCCAATTTCGAGTTGCACGCATCAATATTACTATATCCCTGTACATAACATTTCTATAGCAATCCATTTTACTGTCATATACTTTAAAACGCCCCTCAACTGATTTTGGGTTCACCAATTCATTTATTTTCCCCGCCACCATACGGGCTTCCACTTGAATGTTATCCAACATTTCCTCATTATCCAGCTCCAATCCTGACTCAGCTTCCTTTTTGTCAGCCATATAGATTTCTATGGCTCCCCCAGATTTCCCACTGCAATCTTTATATTGAGCTGAACTTATCAGGCATTCGTCATCATTATAATCAAGCTCCCCTACTTCCCTGCACATTATTTGCTTGAATAAATAGTTCACACCATCTATTATCTCTTTCCTGCTTCTAAAATTTTCAGATAATTTTATTTTTCTATTTCTACTTCCCTTTCTTTCAGAATAGGCATCATATTTTTGTAGAAATAACTCCGGTTTTGATTGTCTAAATCTATATATACTCTGTTTTACATCCCCTACCATAAATAAATTTGCATCTTGATCTTTTCTGCTTATCATATTTATTATAACTTCTTGAACTTCATTACTATCTTGGTATTCATCTATAAATATTTCCTGAAAATATTTTCTATATTCCAGGGCAACCTGCGAAGGTATTTTATGTCCCATATCATCCATATCTGTCAATATATCAAGACAAAAATGCTCAATATCACTAAAGTCCAGCACTCCTCTCTCCCTTTTTTTATCATAATATCTGCTGCTGAAATCCATCACAAGAGTTACTAGACAGTTAATTCTAGGATACACCTTCTTCATATCTTTAACTAGATTATCTGAATTTAAAAATATGCTTTCCCTTATATCATTTAACTTTTTCTTCACTTCATCTTTTATATCTCTAACACTCTTTTTTATACTTTCTATATCATCTCCTGTTTTTTTACCAGGAAGCTTATGAAATTTCAATTTCATAAACTCCTTCTTCATTTCATTCCATGAATTAGTTTGAAGTATTTTATCTATACTTTTAATATCATCTTCAAAAGGACATATATAATGTTCCAGACCTATAGTGCTTTTAATTATCTCCAGGGCATTTTCCATTTTATCTCTATAGCCGCCGACTTCTACATTCAAATTATGTATTAACATCTTAGCCCACAGAGTATCTTCGAAATTAAAATTTTCCCCCACATTGAAATCTTCTGCAGCTTCCTCTAACCATTTTTTAGGCCAGGGATTACTTCTTGAAAATTCATACAGAGATATAATCATATTTTGAAGCCTTATGTCATTTTTGTCCCTGAAGCTATCCACCAGCTTTAAAAATTCACTTTCTGCATCCTGATATTTTTCCTCCAGAATTTCTTGAAGTGCATCTTGTTTCAAGAGTATGGCCTCAGTATTGTCACACACTCTAAAACCTGGATCTAAATCTATTAAATGAAAATTGCTCTTTATAATTTTAAGACAAAAAGAATGAATAGTCATTATATTGGATTGATTCAACAAGGCCAGTTGCTTTTGAAGATTCTTAGAATTGCAGTTCATCTCCAATAACCTTGAAAGTGCTTCTCCTATTCTCTCTTTCATTTCGGAAGCTGCTGCGTTTGTAAATGTAACAACCAACAACCTATCTATATCTACATCTTCATCAGTGTTAGTTATCTTCTGTATTATTCTTTCCACCAACACTGCCGTTTTACCTGTTCCAGCTCCTGCTGCTACTAACAAATTACATTTTTGTGTAAAAATAGCTTCACGTTGAGCTTCAGTCCACTTTTTACTCATAGGTATCATTCCTCTTTATCAAATACTGTATTAAAATCAATAGACTACCTTATTCTTTCCAGAATTCTTTGCCTTATATAAATTCATATCTGCTTTTCTTATGACATTCTCGACATTTTCATCTTTATTATCAGATATACTTATTCCTATAGAAACTGTGACAAAGCATAATTTTCCATTATATTCTACAGGTTCTCTTTCTATAGATTTCCTTATACTGCTCATCCTATTATATACATCTAACATTTCTTTAATATCATACATATATATTATGATTTCTTCTCCCCCATATCTGGCTACCATATCTTCTTTTCTCAGGTTATCTTTTATAATACTACTCACCCTTTTAAGAACCATATCACCACATTGATGTCCAAAAGTATCATTACAGTTCTTAAAATTATCTATATCCACCATTATGATGGCAAAACCCCTTCCACAATTTTTTATTTTCTCCTGTATAGCAGAGAAAAAATAGTTTCTATTAAATAAATTCGTGAGAAAATCTCTCTGAGAATTTTCCTTTATTTTATTGTAGAGTCTATTATTTTCTATACATATGGCAATTTGATTGCTAAGAGCAGATAATAACTTTATACTGCCCTGATTTAAATAATTGTATATATTATGTTCTACTAAAATAGCTCCCAAAAGTTCTTCTTTCAAGTATATAGGCATAAATAGAGAAGAATGTACCTGAATATCGCTGCCCATGCACATATTGTCCACAGAATTAGCTAAACATGGAGTTAATTTGGACAACTTATGTTCATTATATTCTCTTATTTTAAAATGATGATCCGTATTGTACAAATTAGTACATTTTAACTTTAATTTTCTATTCTCAAGAAGATATACACTAGAATAATTCACCCCTAAAATCCCTATCATTATATCATTTATCTTAGAAATTATCTCATCGCTGCCAAGGCATTTATTTATATATTGACTTATCTCTATTATTGAAGATAACATATCCAGTTTTTTATCCAATTCCCTAATCTCTTTATTCTGCTTTTGTATGGTTTCTTCCGCTAATTTTTGATAGCTTTCATAGTCACTTTTAAGTTGATTATATCTCTCCAATAATGATATAAACATAAATCTCTCCTCTATTACAATCTATTTAACTTAAATATGAGCAAAAACTGATTTGAACCCAAAAATTGTTTATTATATATACAATTTCATTAAATTATCGCTTTTTACAATAATACCAGTAAAAGTATATATTATTAGTAAAATTTTTCCTTTAAAATATAAAAATACATTGCCCATAAATAAATATAAAAACATACAACAAGCTTATATCTAGCTATTTCTATTTCATATTATACTACTCATTAAAGGTATATCATAGCATTTTCATATAATACTTATCGCGAATTTATACCGTTATTTTACAAAATTTAGCTATGGTTTTATGTTCAATATTCATTATTGTTTAATTTTTTACAATATATAAACAAAATTTACCAAATTATTGTTGAAGATAATCTGGTAAATTTTTATATTGAAATTTTATTTTAAAAACTTTCTCACTTCAGATTCCATTTGCCCCATTTCACATACAGTATTATGTATAATTTCACGTTTATTCAATTTCTCTATAGGCTTAGGGATTTTAAGATCAGCTGCCTTACTCATCACCTCTATAAGTTCAAAATCATCTACCTTATTATATTTGTCATCCAAAGCACCCATTACAGATCTGGTAAACTTAAAGGGACTCGCAGTAGAAACTATTACGGTCTTAGTATTATCATGAGTCTCCAGTAAATATTTTTTATATACAGAATAGGCAACTGAAGTATGAGTATCCATAAGGTATCTATATTTGTCAAACACCTCTTTTATGGATTGCCTTGTTTCTTCATCAGTGGCAAAACCGCCATAAAATATATTCATTCTGCTCTTCATGTGTTCGCTAATTTTATATCTCCCAAATTCATTTAAGTCATTCATAAGCTCCTTCACAGTAAAAGCATTTCTGCCGCTTATATCATATATAAATCTTTCTAAATTACTGGATATCAATATATCCATTGAAGGAGATATAGTAACTAAAAACTCTCTTCTAGCATCGTAAATTCCACTATTTAAAAAATCACTCAGCACTTTATTTTCATTGGAAGAACATAAAAGTCTATTTATAGGCAAGCCCATTTTTGTAGAGTAATAAGCTGCAAGTATATCTCCGAAATTTCCTGTTGGAACTGCAAAATTTATTTTTTCTCCGAACTCTATTTCCTTTCTCCGCAGAAGTTCCATATAGCTGTAAAAATAATATACCATCTGTGGTATCAGTCTTCCAATATTTATGGAATTAGCCGAAGAAAACATATATGATCTTTTATTCAGTTCCTCTTTTAATTCAGCGTCATTAAAAATCTTTTTAACTTCTCTTTGAGCATCATCAAAATTCCCCTTTATGCCAAGGACCTTTACATTCTTTCCTACTTGTGTGATCATCTGTTTCTTCTGTATATTACTTACCCCTTCTTCTGGGAAAAATACCATGACTTTTGTTCCATCTACATCTGAAAAGCCCTCCAATGCTGCTTTCCCTGTATCGCCGGAAGTTGCAGTAAGTATAACTATATCTTTATGCAAATTCTGCTTTTTAGCTGCAGTTTTCATTAAGTAAGGGAGAAGGCATAATGCTATATCTTTAAAAGCCAGTGTCGGTCCATGAAATAATTCTAAATAAAATACATCTCCCTCTTTGTTTAAAGGAGTTATAATATCTTTTTCAAATTTATGATCATAAGCCGTGTCTATACATTCTTTCAATTCTTTTTCATCAAAATCTGTAAAGAATTTTTTGTTTATGTACAATGATAACTGTTTAAAAGTCATTTGTTCACAATTTTTTAATTCTTCTTTACTAATAAATGGAATACAGTTAGGTACAAGCAATCCTCCGTCTTCAGCTATGCCTTTTAATATAGCCTCAGATGCAGTTAAATTCTCATTTAAACCCCTCGTGCTATTATAATAAATTTCCTCCAAATTGTATCACTCCTTTTAAATTGTATTTATTTAGTCGGTTGCAGAATACTGCAACCATTGATTTTACTAACTTTTTTAACTCTTTAATTATATATTTCACTCCAATGTGGTATCCTGTTAAGGAGATCAATCCACAACAAAAACCACAAAGGAGGAAATTGCAATGTTTTGTTTATCTGATTTTAAACAATTAAATTTTAGCGGCCAGCTACCTGAACTTAACACTTTGTCTTATCAGCATCCAGTTAAACTTTTAAAGCTTCTTGAAGAAAATTTTGATATTAATGCCTTTATTCCTAAGTCATTTACCGATAGGTATTACTCAGAATTAGGACGCGATAGAAACTTCAGTTTAGCATCAGTGCTTTCATTGCTAATTGTAATGCATATATTCAAGATCCCTACAACCAGTCTTCTTTGTATATTTTTAGCTTTATCCTCAGACATCAGGAAGTTCTGTGAACTTGATAGACAAATTCCTGATGAAACTTTCATTAGCAGATTTAAAACTACCTTTGAAAAACAGATTGAGGAGTTATTCAACTCAATGACTCTTAAGATTATTCAAATATGTGACGATATTGATGAAAGTCTACTTAAGAATTCACCCGATATAGGTCTCAATTCCATGCTTATCTACGATACTTCAGGCTTAAAGCCAAAAGTTAAAGAGAATAACCCTAAGACACTGGTTTCAGAAATAAATAAGCAAAAAGCTTTCGCTAAAGTTATTAATAATAAAGATTTTAACCCCTATGCTGCCGCATATAAGAATATGCCAAAGTTTGCACATAGAAGCTTTAGACTAAAGTAAGAAATTTAAATAAACTTATCAAATATGCTGCTTAATACACATATCCACAGTTAAGTATCATCCTACATGCTTCACATACCCCTTTTCAAAAGGCTTATTTAGCATTTTCTTTTTTGCTCAAATTTAGGGAATTTTTTAAAAGTTATCCACACTTTTAAAATTTAAATTCTGCAATCATCTAAATTGTATTTATATAATACCATATGGTATATAACTTGAAAATTATTATTTATCTAAAATTAAAATATATTTCAATTAGCCCTTTTTACTTTTACACAATAAAGATATAATATGATTATAAACTAAAATTATAGACAAGGAGGTAAAATCTTTGGGAACTTATTTAGATAATGCCGCTACATCCTATCCAAAACCCAATGTAGTAATAAATACGATTTCAAACTTTATGAAAAATATAGGTGCTACTGCAGGAAGAGGCGCTTATAAATCAGCTATTACTGCTGATAGGCTTATCTTTGATTGTAGAAATAATATATGTAAATTATTTAACGGTAAGGATCCTTCTAAGGTGATTTTTACTTATAATATAACTGATTCATTAAATATATTAATAAATGGTATATTAAATCCAGGCGATCACGTTATAACCAGCAGCCTAGAACATAATTCCGTATGGAGGCCATTAAAAACTCTCCAAAGGGATAAAAATATACAGATATCTCAGGTGCCTTGTACCTCCAAGGGAATAACTAACCCAAAAGACGTGGAAAAACTCATAAGGGAAAATACAAAATTCATAGTATTCACCCATGCTTCCAATGTACTTGGAACTATTCAACCTATAAGAGAAATAGGTGCGCTGGCAAAAAAACACAATATAATTTTTTTAGTAGATAGTGCTCAGACAGCAGGCGCTTATCCCATAGATGTTCAAAAAGACAATATAGATATTCTTGCTTTTACAGGGCACAAAAGTCTTTTCGGTCCTACTGGCACCGGTGGATTTTTACTTAACTGCGCCACAAACATACGGCCTTTAAAATCAGGCGGTACTGGAGAAGATTCTAAAAATCCATATCAACCTGATTTTTACCCTAACAAATTTGAAGCAGGGACTTTAAATGTGGCGGGAATAGTGGGTTTAGGTGAAGGCATCAAATACATATCCAATTTAGGAGTTGAAAATATAAGAGCCAAAGAAGATGAAGTAATTGAATATGCACTTAAAAGGCTAGAAGAAATTCCCAAAATATGTATATATGGTCCTAAAGATCCCCAAAAAATAGTTGGTGTCATTTCTTTCAATATAAAAGGTATATCCGGTGAAGAAATAGCTTTTAAACTTGATCAGGAATACGACATAATGATAAGAGTTGGATTTCACTGCGCTCCAACGGCCCACAGAATCATGGGTACCTACGAAATTGGAGCCATGAGAATAGGTATAGGATATTTTAATACAAAAAAGGATATAGATATTTTAACAGACGCATTAAAAAATATAGTTAAGAGCTATAAATTATGAATTAAAACATTAAAACTAATAAAGGACTGCTGTACAAAATTAAATTTGTACAGCAGTCCTTCTGCCATAGTACCATATCTATCATGTATTATTCGTATTATCCTTTTTTAAGGATCCTATTATTTTAAATATGATTATAATGATTGCAGTTCCTGCTATTGCTGAAATAATATAACCCACTATGTCATTTGTACCCGATAGGGAATAATCTGCTGCAATAGCATGATAGTCCATTCCATGCTGAAAAGCATGCGGTATATATCCTACTAGAGATTTTATTCCTTCCGTATCCCATTCACCCCATGCATCCCCACTGGCTAAAAGGCCTAAAGGGCATAATACTACTAATGCTATCAAAATTCCATATAGCGGTTTTCTATTACTTTCCTTTACTTTTTGGCCATTATTGTATATCATAGACGGTGATATTTTTTTAACATAGGCATATACTGCTGCAGTTATAGCTCCTTCCAATATACCTATTAAAAGGTGAACTAAAACCATAGCTGGAATGGACACATTTAATCCATAGGGACAGTAAATGGCATGTCCAAAGGCATCTTTAAAGAGAAGAGGTTGTATTCCAAATTCAATAGAAGCTATAAAAGCTGCGGCCACAATTCCCACATACCCTCCAATAAAAGCTGATATATACTCTCCTCTGTCTCCTTTTAACCTGTTTTTTACAAATTTAAACACTGTATAACCTACAAAGGGCATTACAAATGCCATATTAAAAGTGTTTGCTCCGAAAGCAAGAATTCCTCCATCCCCAAAAAAAAGTGCCTGTATAAGCAAAGCTATACTTACTGAAATAGTTGCTGCATAGGGTCCCAATAAAATTGCAATTAAAGTCCCTCCTACAGCATGAGCTGTTGTTCCACCGGGAATAGGGACATTAAACATCATAATCAAAAATGAAAATGCTCCACATACCCCTAATAATGGTATCTTTTTTTTGCTAACATCTGTCTTAACTCTCTTGACAGCTCTTGCCCATATCGGCAGCATTATCACACCCATAACTGCACAAGTGGAAGGGCTTAGATAATTATCTGGAATATGCATAATAAATACCTCCTCTAATTCTAAAATTAATATAAACCCAATTATAATATTTTAAACTCAACGTATTCCATTCATATATCTTAACGAGCATTTTTCATACCATTATTTTAAATATACGCCTATTTATCTCTTTAAAACTTCAAATATTTCAGATAAACATTTTCAATTACCCTAAATAAAACAATTCTCTTATACTGTCATATTTTCTTCAAAATTTATCTGTAATATTATAGTCCATTTTGGATTCAATTAAAAATAAGTTTTTCTCAAAACGATACCAATTCTGTATCATCTTGAGAAAGTCCCTGCATTTTATTTCATTTTGATATCACTTTAGCTTTTTAAGGCTTCTTCCGCATGATAGGAACTTCTCACTAAAGGAGAAGAAGCAACATATTTAAATCCCAATTTTAACCCTATTTTCTTATACTCGTCAAACACGCGCGGATGAACATATTCAACTACAGGGTGGTGTTTTAAAGAGGGAGCTAGATATTGACCTATAGTGACAATATCACAATTAACTTCTCTTAAATCTTTTAATACCTGTATGATATCCTCCCTTCTTTCTCCGAGTCCAAGCATAAATCCCGATTTGGTTAAAATTGAACTGTCCATTATCTTAACCCTATTTAACAATTCTAACGAACGTTCATATACTGCCATAGGCCTTACTTCACTATAGAGTCTAGGGGCAGTTTCTACGTTGTGATTTATAACATCTGGCTTTGCATTTACAACTTTTTTTAAGGATGCTCTATCCCCCTTAAAATCCGGTATTAAAACTTCTATAGTTATGCTTTTTTTTAATCTTTTTATTTCTTCTATCACCCTAGCAAAATGGGAGGCTCCTCCATCTTCCAGATCATCTCTGGTAACAGAAGTTATGACTGCATGCCTTAGATCCAGTTTATCCACTGCTTGAGCAACATTTACAGGTTCTTTTTCATCCACATTTTCAGGTTTAGCCTTGGTAACATTGCAAAAAGTACAATTTCTAGTACAATTTTTGCCCAATATCATAAAAGTTGCCGTTCTCTTATTAAAACATTCCATCCTATTAGGACAATTAGCTTCTCTGCATACAGTATTTAAAGAATACTTCTTTAATACACCCTTGACTTCTCCCGAAAATTCTCCACCTCTTATTTTAACTTTCAGCCAATCTGGCTTTCTACCTTGCATAAAACACCCTTCTCCTTTTATGACTTTTATTCAACTTGCAATTTACTTGGATAAGTTCCTCTAAAACATAACCTCCATGATATTCTCAGCATTTATACCATGCATATACATTTCAACGCTTACATCTTTAAGTACTTTTAAAACTTCGTCTTCATCATACCTGACACCCATAAATTTATTTTCAAATTCCCCAATTTCCCTTTTACTAAAAAAGTCTCCAAAAAAATTTATATGTTCTATTGCTCCCCTACACACGTTTATATAGACTTGTACAATTCCTCCCTTAAATTTTTTTTCGTTAGAATAAGTAAATTTCTTGAAGTTACCATAATTCCACTGCCACAGAGCATATTTATTATCTGATATTCTTTTTATTTTTTTCCAGTCCTCTTTTGAAAATCTATAGGTTTTCACAAATTTACATTCTTCCATTATTGATTTTATTAAGAAATTTTTAAATTCTATTGTGGTCATGGGTTCCTTAATATATTCACATAAATTTGTAACTCTGCTTTTCACTGACTTAACAGACTTATCCGAAAATTTTATCCTATTTACATTCAGGGCTCCATTTAAATTTTTCATGTCAACCGAAAATAAAATACTTCCATGGTGCAAAATTCTATTCCCATGTTTATACTGAGAATTGCCAGAAAACTTCTTATTATCTATGATCAGGTCATTTCTACCGGAAAGTTTAACATCTAAGTGCAATTTCTTTAACGCCTTTATTATTGGCTTAGTAAACCTTCCAAAATCCGCAAATGTACTATCATCAACTACAGCTATAAATGTAAAATTCAGTGTTCCTAAATCGTTAAATATAGCTCCCCCTCCCGACATTCTTCTGACAACTGATAAATTATGTTTTTTTACATAATCCACATTTATTTCTGACATTGTATTTTGATTCTTCCCAATTAAAACACAGGGTCTATTTCTCCACAACATGAAACATTCTTCATAGAATTTATCCATCATATATTCTTCAATGGCATGATTTATATAAGGGTTGGTATTATAATGTTCAATAAAGATCATATAAAATTCCTCCTGTTTATAATTATAATTCAAAATAAAATCAAATACCACATTACTGTATAAAAATAAGGCCTCTGAAGGGTAACTATCCTTCAAAGAGGCCTCTCTTAGGGAGTTTGGGGATATATAATAGTTAGGAACTCTGATACTATATCTCAAAGGAAAACATTTAAAATTTCATTAAATAAATTTTAAATTCAATTCTAGTATGTTTTCAGTATATAAAATAAGACTAATTTTTTAATCATTATTGTATAGAGCATTTATTTGTATCATCTTTAACTTCAATTTATTAAAATATATCCTACTAATCAATAAATGATTTCCTTTGATATCTATTATTATATAATATTTTATTTTATTTTTCAAGTTTATTTTAAAATTTTTTTAGTATGTACCACATGGTTAATGACAGCTACAGTTAAAAATGCCAAACCTGCCGTACAGACCCCTTTCCAGCCATATAAGTTCCAGCTGTAGGTTCCCGCAAAAGATCCCAATGCACCACCCGTAAAATAAGCTACCATAAAAACTGTATTCAATCTATTTCTTGCCTCCGGAGAAAGACTATGTACTAGTGTTTGATTAGAAACTTGTCCTGATTGGGTACCTAAATCCAATAATATTAGTCCTAAAATCAATCCTGCTATTCTATTTCCAAATATAAAAAGCACTATAAATCCCATTACGGCAAAAAAAATAGAAACCCCTACAGCAAACTTAGCACTCTTTTTATCACTAAGTCTTCCTATTATAGGTGCTGCAATAACACCACTTATTCCCAACAGGGCAAATAATCCAGCAGCTTCACTTCCCATATTATAAATTGGGGACTCTAGGAAAAATATAAGAGTTGTCCAAAATATACTAAAAGCTCCAAACATCATAGCGCCACTTAAAGATGCCTCTCTAAGCAATGGTTCATTTTTAACTAAATCCTTTAGGGAAATCATTATATTTTTATAGGATTCTATTAATTTAGGCTCATTTTTTGGGAAAGATTTACTCACCACTACATATAAAACTATCATAAGAATAGAAGCAATATAATACACACTTCTCCAACCTAAAAGCGCCCCTAGAAATCCGCTTATAGTACGTGCCAATAAAATTCCTGCCAGAAGACCGCTTAAAACTGTTCCTAAAACTTTTCCTCTTTCTCTGGGAGCAGAAAGTTCTGCAGCAAAAGGAACAACAAGTTGTGGAATTACTGTTGTAAATCCAACTAAAAAACTAGATACAATGAGCCAATTCAAATTCTTTGAAGACGCAAATAAGATCAGTGATATAACTGAAGCCAACAATAATTTTAAAATCATATTTTTTCTTTCTAAAATATCCCCTAAAGGTATAATGAAGAACATCCCCATTCCATAACCTATTTGGGTTAAAGTAGATACAAGTCCTATATTTCTTACAGATACATTAAATTCTCTGGATAGTTCACCTAATAATGGCTGATTATAATATAGATTAGCTACCGTAGCTCCACAAATTATAGCCATAATCCGCACTAGATCGGGGTCTATGCTTTTACTAATTCCATTGTGATCTTGCATAAGAACTACCTCTTTCTTCTAAAGAATATACTTTTTGATTTTAAGCAATTTAATAATTTTATATTATTTTCAGTTACATGTCAATAAATTATAAATTTACAACATAAATTTTAAAATTTCTTTGATCATATGACAAATTTAATGTATAATAAGGTTGTTAGTTAATACTATATAGCTTCTTGTTAATATCATATTTTTGTGTTATACTAATAGAATTAATAAACACCGATATACAAAATCAGATATATCAATTATAAGTGTTTTATCTTTAGGAGGATAATAAATGAAAACAGGAACAGTAAAATGGTTTAATTCAGAAAAAGGATTCGGATTTATTGAAGTGCCAGGCGAAAATGATGTTTTTGTACACTTTACCGCAATTCAAAGTGATGAACCTAGAAAAAATCTTGAAGAAGGTCAAAAAGTTCAATTTGATGTTGAAGAAGGACCAAAGGGTCTTCAAGCTGCCAATGTTGTAAAATTATAATATAAATTTTACAATATAACAAAAAACATCTTAACATAAATGAATGTAATGTTTTGCCACCTTTCTATAGAGGGTGGTTTTTTATATTTAATTATAACTTGGAGTTAAACTCCAAGTTATAATTTCTCTAGAATTAGAGATCTAATCATTTGCCAAGTACTTTTCTTTTTAATTTAAGTCCAGTTTCCGTAATTGCAAGCCCACCAAGGGCTGTCTCTCTGAGTTCACAGGGAAGTTGTTTACCTACCTTATACATTGCCGAAACAGTATCATCAAAAGGAATCCTGCTGATTACACCTGCCATAACCATATCAGCAGTAGTCAATGCATTGACAGCTCCAGATGCGTTTCTCATTGCACAGGGTATTTCCACAAGACCCGCTACAGGATCACACACCAATCCAAGTATGTTCTTTATAACTATTGCACTGGCATTTAATGCCTGCTGTGGAGTACCTCCCATCATCTCAACTACACCTGCCGATGCCATAGCCGAAGCTGAACCACATTCTGCCTGGCATCCGCCCTCTGCTCCTGCCATAGTTGCATTTTTAGCTATTATTATTCCAATTCCAGTCGCTGTAAAAAGGCTTTGAATCAATTCATCTTCACTTTTATTCAATTTTTCTCCCGCTGTTATTATAGTTGCCGGTATTATTCCACAGGATCCCGCTGTAGGTGCAGCTACTATTTTCCCCATAGCAGCATTTATTTCCGAGCAGGAAAGAGCTCTTGCCATAGCTTTTACCATAAACGTTCCAGTTAATGTTTTTCCCTGGCTGCAGTATTCATTTAATTTATACGCATCTCCTCCTATAAGGCCACTTACCGATTTTACCTTATGCCGCACCCCGCACTCTGCTGCATCTTTCATCACCTGAAAACTTTTCTTCATATTTTTAAAAATATCTTCTTTGCTTTTTTCAGTAGATATCGCCTCTTGTTCAATTGTATATTCCCAAATCTTCATGTTTTTCTTCTGACATATATCTATCAGTTCTTTTCCCGTGTTAACCATGGATTATTCCTCCTCACTTATAGGATTTATAGCTCTAACCCTGTGTACATTAGGTATTTTGCTTATTTCATCAACTACATCATCTGAGACAAAATCATCTACTTCAAATACCATGGCTGCTTTAGCACCCTTTATATTTTCTCTGTATACCCTCATAAAAGCTATATTTATCTTATATTTATAAAGTACTGATGATACTTTGGCAACCATGCCTGGCACATCTACATGATTTATCAATATAGTAGGATAAACTCCTGTAAATTCTATTTTATCTCCATCAACTTCAGTTATAACAACATTGCCCCCACCTATAGACGAACCCATTATTTCCGAAACCTTGCCATCTTCTCTTGTTATTACAAATTTAACCGTATTGGGATGTACATCTCCTAAATCTGTTTCGATGAATTCAATTTCTATATTTTTTTCTTTCGCCAGCTGTATAGAATTTTTTAAATTTTGATCCCATGGATTCATGCCCAATATTCCAGCAACCAATGCTTTATCGGTACCATGTCCCTTATAAGTTTTTGCAAAGGAACCATGAAGAAAAAACTGTACTTTTCGAATTTTCCCACCTGCTATAGTACTTGCAATTTTCCCTAATCTTGCTGCCCCTGCGGTATGTGAACTCGATGGTCCTATCATTATAGGTCCCAATATATCAAAAACACTATATTCTCTCATTTTTTACATCGTCCCTCCAATTTTCACATGAAAATAGTCCAAATATAAAAACACTATTAATAGTGTTTTTATATTTGTCAATCCTATTTATTAATCTTCGTTATTTCTTGTGAATTTATTCTTTCTAGCCATATAAACAGGCAGCCCTATAAGCGTCACACCCAAGCCCAAACCTGCATTTAGAGGCTGGGTAAAAAGCGTATTAAATATTATATAGAGTCCTCCAAGTATTGCTATAATAGGAACTATGGGGTATCCAGGAACCTTATAAGGTCTTTCCATATCCGGTCTCTTTTTTCTGAGAACAAATACGGCAAAGAAAGTCATTACATAGAATATCCAAATTACAAATATGAGCAAGTCTGTCAACTGATCGAATTTACCTGAAAATATAAGTATTATGGATATGATTCCTAACAATATGCCGCTGTTTACAGGTACTTTGGAATTCGGAGTCAATTTTGCCAGCCATTTGCTTCCCGGTAACTTGTTTTCCACAGCCATGGCATAAGGTACTCTCATACCTGTAAGTACATATCCATTTATAGTGCCAAATACCGATATCAATATTCCTATAGTTATTATCTTCCCACCTGCTTGTCCAAATATTACATTTGCTACAGCTGCTGCCGGTGTCTTTGTTGCTGCTAGGGCACTTGCCGGCAGTACAAACAAATAAGCCACATTAATAAGTAAATAAACAGCCATTACCAATGACAATCCGCCTACAATAGCTATTGGCAAATCCCTTTTTGGATTTTTCATTTCTCCAGCTATAGCTCCTACATTTATCCATCCATCATAAGCAAACATCGTGGCTACAAGGGCAGATCCCAAACTTGTAGCTATAGGATGATTCTGAGCCACCATTGGCAGCAATCTCACTGTTCCTCCATTACCGTTTATAAGTCCTATTATTATAATTGCAATTAAAGGTATTAACTTACAGATAGTTGAAACTGTCTGTATGACTCCGCCAGTTTTAGATCCAAATAAATTCATGATTATTAAAAATACACTAACTATAATAGCTATTGGAACTATGGCTGAATCAGACATGCCTAATAGTGAAGCTGCCTGGGTTCCAAATATTATGGCAAGGGCAGCAACATTAGCTGGAAAATATATTATGGTCTGTGCCCATCCCAGCAAAAATGACCACATATCACCATATGTCTCCTCCAAATAAGCTATCATTCCTCCCGTTTTCGGTATTGCTGCAGAAACTTCAGCTGCAGTAAGACCACCTGCTATAGTTATTACACCTCCAAGTATCCAGGCTATTAATCCAAGTCCTGGTGCTCCGGTGGCAGTAAATACAGCTGTAGGCTTGAAAAATACTCCAGCTCCTATAACTATACCAATAACCAAAGCAAGAGCAGGTACTAAACCCAGATTCTTCTTTAATTCATCTTTGCCCATTTTTTTGATTTCCTCCCTGTCTTTTACACAAGTACAATTACTGATTCAGTTATTCTAAAAACATCAATTCATTTTATAACTATGAATCCCTATATCCACAAAACAGCGGATATTCAAACCTTATCTACAATGAATATAATAAATAATATATTAATGCTTTACAATACCTTTTCAATAATCAACCTGTATTTTCTAAAATTTTAAATTTATTATTTATTTTAAAAAGCATAATAAATTACAAAACAAAATGCTATAATGAAATTAATGACAGATTTAGTATCAAATTTATCTATATATGTCTTATAAAATTCAGTATAGCTGTTTAATATATAAAAACGTAAAGTTTAGCTATGTTAACAAGTTTTTATACAAAGTTATTATTTAAACGTTTTACTTTAAGTTTCGTTCGCGTATAAAATACATATTTGATATATTGTTTTTCATTTTTCATTTTCATCATATCACATTAATTTAATTTATACAACAAAATTCTTGAAAAAATAATCTTCTCGTACTATACAGTTACCGAAACAATTTAACGACGTATATTATTTAATTAACTGTTAAATTTAACTATTCAAAAAAATAAATTAGAATATTCATTATTCTAATTTATTTTAAGTTCACTTACCTGGTATCTTATTGATACACAGCAACTTTAAATCTTCCTTTATTTCTTCTCTTGTCTTACCTATACTGGAATCCACTACAGCTACTAATGCACCCTCCACCAATGCCGCATCTATTATTTCTACTTTAGATTGAATATCTTCATTTAGAAATTCAATGGCCATTTGAGTATTCATGTAAGCGCTGCCTAAATCAAATAATATTATTACTCCATCTTCTGAGTATACCTCCAATATAGCATTTTTTATTTTTTCCACATCTGTACCGAGCCTTCCATCTGATGTTCCACCTGCAGATACAACTCTGCCTCCAGGAGACATCTGCTCAACTAAGCTTTTTATTCCTTCAGCAATTTTGCTGCTGTGAGATACAATTACAATACCAACCATAAAAGTCACCTCTTTATCAATAGCAATTAGCTGCTAATTTTCTCACTTCTTCATAAATAACATTAAGCATAAGATAACTAGAAACGGCACCAGGATCTTGATGTCCTATACTTTTTTCCCCTAAATAACTTGCCCTTCCCTTTCTTGCTCTTATACTCTTAGTACTATTCACTCCTTTAAAGGCTTCATCTTTTGCATTTTTAAGTGCCTCTACAGTATTTAATTTTTGATTTAATGAATTCTCAAGGGAATTTACTGCTAATTCCATGGAATCTACCATAGTTTTATCTCCCATATTTGCCTTTCCCCTCACTTTAATCTCACTCAATGCATCTTTAAGCATAATAAGAAAATCATTCACATCAACAGCATTTTTTCCCTTTACTGATACTGCCGCTTTCATAAAAGCCGTACCATAAAGTGAACCCGAAGCTCCTCCAACCTTCGAAAGCAATGTCACACCAACAACTCTTAAAATATTGCCTATATCGCTTTCATCCTCTTCCTTTAACTTTTCTCTTACAGCTGTAAACCCCCTATCTAAATTTAAACCATGATCTCCGTCTCCTATATCTGCATCTAATTTAGTCAGATAGTCTTTATTCTCGCTTATAACTGCTGCTATAGAATTTATTATTTCTTTTACCTGCTTTCCATTTACACTCATAATACGTCTATCTCCCTACATATTTACATTACTTTAAACCTTTCCAACATATCCTGCATGAGCCGGTTCATGCCCACTTTCTCCCCCACTTACAAATACAACTTTACTCTTTTCTATACACTTATATATTACACCTATATCTTATCAAAATATAATATAGGTGTGAATATTCTATTATAAAAGCATGACTATTTTGGTACATTTACAATTACAAATACATAATATAAATAAATACAAAAGTATATTTTTTATATTTATACAATTAAACTCAAACTACATTAAGATTAACAGGAAGTGATTTTAATATGTCTCATTCAGAAACATTTTTTGATTATAGAGACCTAATAACCGGTGTAGATACAAAAATCCCCTTAAAGAACGGGAAACTCGTACCTGCTATAAATTTTGATAATGCCGCCACTACTCCACCATTTAATTATGTTATAGAAAAAATAAATAGTTTCTTACCCTATTATTCCTCTATTCATAGAGGAAATGGTTTTAAATCTAAATTATCTTCTGATGCCTACGAAATGTCAAGAGATATCGTCTGTAACTTTGTGCACTGCGATCCTCAAAAAAATACAGTAATTTATGTAAATAACACCACAGGAGCTATCAATAAACTATCCTATATATTCAATAATTTATACAAAAATTCAATTATACTATCTACCAGAATGGAACATCATTCCAATGATCTACCCTGGAGAAGCAAATTTAAAATGGATTATGTTGAAGTGGACGAGCTTGGCAAATTAAAGCTGTCAGATCTTAAATATAAACTAAAAAAACACCACGGTAAAGTAAAACTCGTATGTGTAGCTGGTGCATCTAATGTTACCGGATACAAGAACCCAATATATACGATAGCCAAAATTGCTCACCACTATGGAGCTGAAATCTTAGTTGATGGAGCACAGCTTGTACCTCATTATCCCATATATATGCAGCAAAAGTCAAAGGAAGAATCTATTGACTACTTAGCTTTTTCCGCTCATAAAATGTACGCTCCTTTTGGAATAGGCGTACTCATAGGTCCAAAAAATACTTTCAGCAACGCACCACCAGAATACAGCGGAGGTGGCACAATAAAGGTAGTAACAGACAATTCCGTACTTTGGGATGATCCTCCAGGAAAAAATGAGGCAGGAACTCCCAATGTGCTTGGAGTTACAGCCCTTGTCTCTTCAATCAAAGTATTGAATAAATTATCGTTAAATTCTATAGATAAAAGAGAAAGTGACATATACAACTATACTTTAAATAAAATGCTGCAGCTGCCGGATATCACCATATACGGTGATACAAATCCTGGCTGTGATAAAGTTGCTATTCTTCCCTTCAATATAAAGGGACTGCATCATGAAACCACTGCAAAACTATTGTCAGATTTATCTGGTATTTCTGTAAGAAGCGGCTGCTTCTGTGCTCATCCTTATGTTCAAAGACTACTGGAACTTTCCCCTGAGGAAATAAACTATTTCAAAACTCACTTCAATAATTTTCGTCCCGGTATTGTTAGATTAAGTTTTGGCTTATACAATACCTACAATGAAGTTGATATATTAATAGATACTTTAAAAAAAATAATTAAAAATAAAAAATAACTTTTATTTATTTTTAGCTTAACAATCAATTTTTAGGCCAAAAACTCTAGTAATTACAAGCTTTCCCAAGTTAAAAGTTTAAAATTAAGAGTTAATAGTAGATTAGTAGATTTTAGTCATCATCGAAAATCTTCATCTACTATTAACTCTTCACTATAATCTCTAAACATAGAATCATATTATCAACTGGAAAGTCCTGCAGATAAAACCAATACCATGAGTATCGGAATACTATCACATATAATCCATCCTAAAAGTATAAGTACAATACTTAACTTACCATATTTATTAAAAAAATACAGTATTAAATTATAAAAGAAAAATAAATTGGTCATAATAAATATGAGGATTATAGGAACTGGATCAGATATGCTATAGACTACTATGATATGAACCATAAAAATCAATGCCAAAACAGTACCCAGAAAGAATATCACTTTAAGCCCATCTCTATTTTTAACCTTGAGAAATATGTAAATACCATCATATATACACAACAAGCAGGGTATAAGTACAAGTATCTCCAACTTGTCTATAAAAAAGTACGCTGTAATTAAAATTGCCGTGAAAGCCAGTATTTTAATATTAAAATTTAGATTTTTATCGTTCATCTATAGTATCTCCTTTCCAAGCCTGGATGTCTGTGTTCTTATTTATTTTCACACTTTATTTAATATAAATTTTTCCAAAGCATAGGCTGCTCCATCTTCTCTGTTGCTTTTAGTTATATAATCTGCAGCTGCCTTCAATCCATCAGAACCATTATCCATTGCTATTCCGAATCCCGCATAATTTATCATGGAGATATCATTATCCCAATCTCCTATGGATAATATCTCCTCTCGATTTATGCCATAATCCTCTGCAACCCTCTTAAGCATTTTTCCCTTGTCTACCTTTTTGTTGAATATTTCTAAATAATTTGGAAGTGAAAAATTAGCATTTATCTTATTTCCAAACTCATCTAAGATTTCCTCTCTTATTGTCAAAAGTTTTGCTCTATCCTCAACAAGAACTATTTTGTACATAGGTTGACTGCTAAAAAATGAAGACAGTTTTCCCACTTCATTCCAATGAGCTATATAATCATTAAGGTTCATATAATCAGTTATTTTTTCTATATAGACCTTTGCTTCATCAAACAATATGCAATATATATTGTTTTTTTCGGACATATGTATAATTCTACTACATATTTTATTTTCAATGGGTTCTCCTAAAATCAATTTACTTTTTCTATATAGATTTGCCCCATTTAAACATATTACAAAGTCTTCCAGCCCCAATTCATTTGAAAAATTTTTCAACCCGTTAAATTCCCTTCCTGAAACTAAGATCACTTTTATTCCCAATGTTTGTATTTTCTTTACTACTTCTATAGTCCTCTTGCTCAAAACATGATTTTCATTCAATAAAGTCCCATCCATGTCCATTGATACTAGTTTATACATAAATGCCCTCCTCTGTATGCTAAATACTACATAATACTAATAAACCACACTAATTAATTTGTTGAGTTCTTTCCAAATTGAAATTATTTGACAATAAACGTAAATATCACTACAATATATTTGATGATCTCAGAATTAAACACATCATACAAAACATAGAGGTATTAAATCATGGAAACTCATAAAAGCAGAAAAAAATTTATAGCAGATTTATTTTTATTGCTGGCCGCTATGCTATGGGGTGGAGGCTATGCTGCTACAAAAGATGCTCTAAATAGCATAACTCCATTATATATGATGGCCATACGATTTTTATGTGCTGGAATTTTAATTTCAGTTATTTTTTTCAAAATAATGATGAAAATAACTCTAGAAGATATAACTCGTGGTTTTATAATAGGCATATTCTTGTTTTTGGCTTACACTGCCCAGACAGTAGGACTTAACTATACAACTGCCAGCAAGCAATCTTTTTTAACTTCAGTTTATGTAATTATACTTCCCTTTTTATACTGGGCTGTATTCAAGACAAAACCTACTCATAGAGCTATAATTTCAGCCGTAATTTCCCTTATTGGCATAGGAATACTGAGTTTTAAATCAAATATGCAGCTCAATATAAATATTGGAGACTGGCTGACACTCTTATCAGCTGTTTTATTTGCATCACATATAATTTCCATAGCTTGTTTTACAAGAAAATCCAATCCGATAATACTATCTGTAGTACAGATGATGTTTGCCGGTATATTTTCTCTTCTATTTGCAATTATTTTTGAACCAAGTTTTTCAGGAATACGTGATAGTGCTTTATTCCCTATTTTTTACCTAGTAGTCTTTAGCACCATGATAGGATTTTTAATTCAAAACATAGCTCAAAAATATACCAATCCCAATCATGTGGGAATATTACTTTCACTAGAATCTGTATTTGGTGCGATCATATCCATGATATTTTTGAATGAAGTATTTACATTGAATATGATAATAGGTTGCAGCATCATATTTTTATCCGTATTTATCTCAGAAACAAAATTAAAATTTACATTTAAAAGAAATTCTCGAAATATATCTTAATTCAATACTATAAGTTATTTATTCTCACTGTTCTTCCTCTTTATTTTTGTTTTTCTTTATTCCCATTTTCTTAATTATATCAGGAACCAACTCTATTATCTTGTCTAAACTGTCCTTATTTTTAATGGGAATTAATTTAACATTATCCTCTTTTATAACAAGCACAGCATCTGCAGTTATCTTTGCACCCGCACCCATACCTGATCCAGAACCTTCCTTTTTATCTTTATCTCCAGCTGTATCCTCTCCTCCTCCAGCAGCACATCCAAAATTAACAGTTATAAATGGCACCAAAGTTATATCTCCTACATTTATGGGTTTACCAACAACTGTTTCTGTCTTTAAAAAATTTTCCAATTTTGAAAATAGCATCTCCGTATTTTCCTTAATATCCATGTTAATACCTCCTTAATATCAAATATCAGCTGACTTCACTTCACTGGTTTTTTCATATCCGACTCTCTCTGCTCTATCTCTCCTATGAAACCTTTTTTTCATAAAATCAGCCATAAGAACTCTAAACATTATAAAAATAAAAGATATAACTTTTAAGCTTCCTTTAATTTCTACACTTACGTTAAAAACATCGTCAAAAAAATCCGGTTTCATATTTATAGATTTTTTTGGCATTATATTTTTAATTATAGCAAAAATCCCTCCTAATATTCCAGTGATATAAGGATCCTCTAAACCATAGTTCCCCTCTATTTTAACATATTTAGGCTTAATTATAAGTATAATTTTTTTTATAAATTTTTTATATGAGTAATTTCTTTTAATTTTATTCAAAACATTGTGCAGAAACTCAGTATTATCGGTCTTATGAGGCTTATATTTCTTAAAGTTATTAGATATTCTTTTTTTTGCAAACAATATCTTTATAAACAATTCCATATTTTTTCCCTTTCCCATCCCTATTATAGAAATTACACCTAAAAGCAAATCAATTTTAAAACTATATTTAAATTTACTTTTTTCGAGTATAACTTCTATTTTGTATTTTGTATTACATACTATAGTTAAAGTTAAAAGAGCTAAAATTGTTAAAATTACAATCCCTGTTATTTTTAACATCTCAAATTTATAATACCTCCCCCTATAGAATTTAATTTTTTACAAGCACTTTACTATCTACTATAAATTTATAATATCTAAAAATTTTATGAATTTAAATATATATTTTTTTGATTTTTTTTGATAAAATCTATATGAAGTTTATAATTAGGAGAGATTAACTATGCTTTTTTTCTTATACATATCAGGATTTTTAGCTGTACTGGTTGGAATAAAATTATTCTATAAACAGAATAAAAAAATAGCAAATAAAAATTACAGTGAAAAAAAAATATTACAGTATTGGATAAAGAGGATGATTGTAAATATAACGACTATGTGTTTAACAGCTATATTTGTACTATTCATCGTTCCACTTTTGATATGGATATTTGCGCCCAAAGAAACAGGTACTGTAGATAAAATTCTCGAAAGTAAAAATTTAACTCCGATTTCATCCTCAAATAAAAATAGCTACATAAAGGAAGTATTAAACGGAAATGCTAAAAGCTGTTTAGTGAACATAGATGACAATGGAAATCAAAGTTTACAAAATTTTAATAGTAAATCTGTAGAAATTGTATCTACTGACAAAGAAAAACCTAAATATGAAAGAATAGCAGAATATAAAATAAAAAAATTAAAGGGTAACTGGATAATACCAAACTCTGTAAATGACATCTATGCTAATGTCTATATAGATTACAGTCAAAAAAATTTTATAAGAAATAAAGTAAAATTAATAGTACCGGCTAATTCAAAATAATCATCGACCATATGATCCCATTATTTCGAATTAAAGGTGCCACGATTATTATATCATATAAAATCTATGACATCTATTTGGTTTCAAAATAGTAAAATACACATAAAAAAGATATAATGATATTATATTAAAATAGAATTAAGACTCTAAATTTCTACAGGGGGTGATTACATGCTTAATTACTATGGACTTATTACCGGCATTTTTGTATTGGTTTTAACAGGTATCGGCCACGTAATCGTAATAAAGGGCGAATATTATTTTGGAATAAAAATATGGCCTTTATTTTTATTGCTGGGATGTATAAGCATAATCTTTTCTCTATTGAATGAAAATGCCCTGATATCCGGCCTTTTAGGCATTTTAGGGGTTACTTCTTTTTGGAGTATATTGGAGTTGTTTAAACAGAAGAAGAGAGTATCTAAAGGCTGGTTCCCTAAAAAAGATAATTAAGATACAAAGCAGGGTGTTTTAAATGAAAAAATACTTTTTTATAAAATCAATATCAATATTTATAATAATTGCATTTGCACTTTTTTTCTGCTGTATTTATATATCTCAAAACAAGTCAAAGGACATTTACAAATACAGTGAAATCCAGATACCACTGGAAGCTAAAATCCTGTGGGATAATTCCACTTTAAAAAACATATCTGTAAAATATAAGGGCAACGATACCATAGATGCATATATCTTTCCCAGTGCTAACGGCAGAACTTTACTTATAAATCCACCTATAGACGGATTTACAGAAGGCAGTAAAATTTATGTCACTTTATCTCCGAACTTACATTTCAAAAATTATGAGTTAAAAAGCAAAAAAAGATTGCGCTTTAATGTAAAATCAGACAATTTATCTGCACTGTCAAAAGTTTCAAGAATACCCAAATATGGAGATATAATAGGAACCACCGATAATTTCATGGGATACAGATATAATCATTATGGGATATATATTGGCAACAATAAAGTTATTCACTACTGCAGCAGTACAGGTAATGCAAAAGATGCAAAAATACAGGAAACAAATATGGCTCCTTATTTTAAGCCTGGAAACTATTTTATCTTAAATGTAAAGAGCAATGTTGAATTCAGCTCTGAGGAAACTGTAAGAAGAGCAAGGACAAGACTTGGAGAAAAGAGCTATAGTCTTTTGCAAAATAATTGTGAGCATTTTGCCCTCTGGGCTAAAACCGGAAATTCAAAATCCTATCAACTAATTAACTTGTCACAGAAAGAATTAGCTCAGATAAAAATGTTCACAGCAATGGGTATAAATTTACAGTAGCCATCTTGATTTAGAAATTAAGTGAACTACCACCACTTATAGAAGTGGATGGCTTCTTAGTCAATATTCCTAATGGAACAAGTTTACCTAAGCTCTAAAGGTTGAACCAACCTCAGTGTATTACCAAAATTATATGGCTAATTTCAGCAGATTTTTACTGGCGTTTATATCCCTGTCATGGTGTGTGTCACATTTAGGACAGATCCATTCCCTGAGTGCAAGATTTTTTACTTCTCTATTCTTATATCCACAAACTGAACACAATTGACTACTTGCATAATTACCGGGTGCCACTATTATTTTTCTGCCATACCATCCAGCCTTGTATTCCAGCATTCTTCTGAATTCACTCCAGCTTGCTTCGCTTATTGCCTTTGCCAGCCTGTGATTCTGCTGCATATTTTTAACTTTTAAGTCCTCAATAACTATAGATTGGTTCTCTCTAATTAGTTTTATTGATAACTTATTTAAGAAGTCTGCCCTTTGATTCACTATCTTCTCGTGTAATTTAGATAATTTTAACCTAGCTTTTTTTCTGTTATTACTGCCTTTTTTCTTCCTTGATAGGTCCCTTTGAAGTTTGACAAGCCTTCTCTCTGATTTTCTCAGATATTTTGGGTTGGCCTCTCTATATCCATCTGAACATATTGCAAATTCTTTTAGTCCCATATCTATTCCTATTTTTTTACTTACTTCAGGCAGCTTTTTAATCTCACAATTAACCAGTATAGATATAAAATATTTGCCACTCGACACCTGGGATATAGTACATGATTTAATTATTCCGTTGAATTCTCTATGCTGTTTTATCTTTATCATGGATTTTAATTTAGGTAATTTAATATGTTCATCTTTGATATAAACTGTTCCATTTTGATTATTGGTTGTATAACTGTTATAGTTACTTTTCTTACTTTTGAATTTAGGGAAACCTATTGATTTATTTCTAAAGAAATTTTTATATGCTTTATTTAGATTCATTTGAGCATTTGCAAGAGCAAGACTGTCAACTTCTTTAAGCCATTCAAATTCTTTCTTATACTGTGCTGGAGTAGGATACTTAATTTTTTTAATATCCGAATCTTTGTTTTCCTTGTATGACTTAATTCTATCAGCCAGCATTTGGTTATATATAAACCTGACACAGCCAAAAGTTCCAGCAAAATACAATTTTTGTTCTTTGTTCGGATAAATTCTGTATTTATATGCTTTTAACACATTTTCGCCTCATTTCATTAACTTTTACTCCAAAAGTACTCTTTCCATAATTGTTTTTTTATCGATGGGAACTCCTTTTTTATAAGTCTGCTGCTGGCACTCTTATAAGCATTTATAAATTTTGATATATTTGTATTTGGTGATCCTCTAAACAAAAGGTGTACGTGGTCTTTATCATGATTCCATTCGCATAAAGTAATATTGTATTTAGGGCATATATACTCAAATATTCCCTTTAGCCTATTTGATATTTTATCATTTATTACTTTTCTCCTATATTTAACAACCAATACCAAATGATAATTTAGCAAAAATACTGAATGATTATTTGTATCTAAATCTATTTATTTAACTCATTTATATATTTACCACTGATTTTAGAATACATCATATATAATAATTCGTCAAGTAGTTATTATTTTAGGCATCGAGCCTAAAATAACAAGGACTATTCATCTCCCACTTATAGAAGATAGGAGAATTACGCCCTTTTTGTTAAAACCGCCTTAAAATTGTAATCAAAATTTTCAAGGCGGTTTTTTCATAAATATCTAACACATTTTACAACAGTTCAATTTCAATAACCCTGAGCGTTATTGAGCTTTATACATTCCTTTACTTTCCATATACTTGTAAATGGACTCGCCATGTTTCTGTTCCTCTTTTTGTATATGATTTAATACATCCCGTGCATTTGTATCCCTAAACTCAAATATTGAAGTATCATATGTACCTGAAACATATTTTTCTGTCATAAGCATATCCTTGCACATATCCTCATCACTGACTTGAGATGCCCCTGCCTGTGATGGAGATCTACCCGCATTTGCGTTTAAATTGGGTTTAGCCTGCTGTTTGTTGTTTAAATCAGGTACATTTCCATTTAAAAGTGAATTCACACTATTTAAATGCTCTTGTTCAATAGAAGCATTGTTTAAGAACAGTTGTCTTAACTGAGAATCCTGTGCTTGATTGGCATAATTTGTGTATTTATTTATACACGTAACTTCATGGCTTTTTTGGTCTTCCAATAATAATCTTTCCTTATTCGTTAAATTTATTGACATAAAAACACCTCCAAATCTATTTTGTATAATAGGAGATATTTTTATACCTAATAAAAAAAAATACTCCAAATAAAATATAATTTTATTTGGAGTAACAAAAGTTCCTTACTACCATAAATACTAGAAGATTTATGCAACCTCCTAACAAATACAAAATATATAATTGGAGGGTACACAGATTATATAACAAAAATTTTACAGGAGTTTACATAACCTTCTTTAACACAGTCATTTCATATTTAGTTTCATATATTTTATAATAATATCTAATATGATTATATCATTAAATAACAATATTTAAAACCTATATTGATAAATTTGCCAAAGTTCTCATATACAGATCTAATAGTATCTCTCAAATAAGTTTCATGTACATGATTTATGTTAACACAATTTTTGATAATGAATATATTATCATTGTAAAAGAATATAAGAGGTGAAAATAGTGTATTCAAAATTTGCTCCCTATATGAATCCAGAACAATATATGATCCCTTCCATGTTTGCAGCTGATTCAGGTAAAAGATTAGCACAGGCCTATGTGCCTATGCAGCCTTATATAGGCTTGCTTCCTTTAAATGTGGCACTTCAAAAAGGTACCGTATTTCCTAATCTGGTCATACCTTATCCAAATGATTAATATAAAATAGGAGGAAATAAATATGAAAGATGGTAAAAAATTATTAGATAAGATACGACAAGTGGAGTTCGCCGCAGTAGATTTAAATATTTATTTAGATAATTTTCCCGATAATAAAAAGGCTCTGGCTGATTATAATACCTTATCAAAACAACTTATGTACCTAAAAAGAGAATACGAAGCAAATTTCGGAATGCTTATTAATTTTGGATTTAGTCAAAGCGAATATCCCTGGTCCTGGACAAATCAACCCTGGCCTTGGGAAAGAGGAAACTAGGAGGTCACATATATGTGGATTTATGAGAAAAAATTAGAATATCCTGTTAATATTAAAAGTAAGGATATAAGAATGGCTAAATACCTTGTTGCCCAATACGGAGGACCCGATGGGGAATTAAGTGCTGCTCTCAGATATTTAAACCAGCGCTACACCATGCCTACAGGAAAAACTAAAGGTTTACTTACTGATATCGGTACAGAAGAATTAGCACATGTAGAAATCATAGGTGCTATGGTATATCAACTCACAAAAAATGCTACTGTATGTGAACTGGAGGAAGCAGGTTTAGGTGGACATTTTGTTCAGCATGGACGTGCACTTTACTGGCAAGATGCCAATGGCTTTCCCTGGACTGCCACCTATATAACCGCTACATCAGATCCGATAACGGATCTTCATGAAGACATGGCAGCAGAGCAAAAGGCCAGAACAACTTATGAGCATTTGATAACTTTAACGGATGATCCTGATATAATAGATGTGCTTAAATTTCTGTGGGCAAGAGAGATAGTCCATTTTCAGCGTTTTGGAGAGGCACTTGTACACGTTCAAGATAAAGCAGATTCTAAAAAATGCTTTTAAATTTCAGAACTGCCGGCATTTTTCAATGCCGGCTTGTTTTTTGAGTTCTATTTAGTTTATAAAAGCAAGCCCTTCAAAATCAGAGTGGCAACAATAGAGATAGCAATGCTCATTAGGGTGCCCACTAAGTATTTTTCAGCGAACTCCCTATCATTGAGTTGATTGAATCTGGCTAAACTCTTTGCAGTTAATACCAATCCAATAGTGGGTAATTGGTCCTGCAGTACCAATGTTGCTACAATAATCCGTTCAAGGATGCCTATGGTATATCCTGCATTATAATTCGTCACAGCATCTTCATCATCATTATTATTATATTCTTGGTTAGAAATATATGAAAGCATCTTTTTCACAGTAATTGCTGCAGGCTGCAGTATCACTAAATAAACCAGCATATAGACTATGCCATTATTGATACTCGCTTTTCCAAATGCATATAGAACCGATTGCAGAAATCCTCCAAGATGCGTGTCCAAATTGAAATAGCAAGAAACGACAAATATGATACCCAAGTGTAAAATCTGATCGAAAAAATAGCAAAAAATTTGAATATGTGCAGCAGCTTTCCTATCTACAAGAATCCTTACATAATCGATCACCAAATGTGATATGCCTATAATAACTGCCGCCCCTATAGCACTCCTGATATCAGTAGATATAAATAACATAGTTGTAATTACAAAGGCATAAATCCCACAATGTTTCAGCAACTTTAAAAAATGCTGCCGCTTTTCTACAGACATCTTTGATGACTGTAATACAAAATCTCCAATTAAATGAGAAATAACAAGTAATAAAGTTACCATTGTCTCTCCTCCGAAATATATTGATTCATTAATTTCAGGGCAACAATAGCTGAATTCCTCGCTTGATAGATATTACCCGCTCTTATGGATTTGTCCATGTTCTGTCTGCTTGTTCCCAACAATTTTGCCAATTTTGCCGGAAGTCCTTTGACTTTTCCGGAAGATACATAAAATTGCTCTTCATCAGCAAGGGCGTTTATAGGATTACATCCAAAGCTAAAATCCATTGGTACCGACAAAGGATATTTTTGAATGTTTCGACTGGATTTCCACCTGACATAATATCCAATTTGATTTTTTTGTGCAATTAAAGAATTCATCTCCTCAAAGTTGTTAAATTTAAGTGCACCATTTATATCAATAGGATACATCAATTCTGAAAGTAAAAATAGTTCATTTTGATATTGGCTCTGATTTTTTACAAGTATGGCTGCTGTACTTATAGCTGAATTAATATAAATATCATTCTGGCCCTTCGAAAACAGAAGGATAGAATATCCCAGAGAATCCTCCACATTATTGATGGCATATCGTGCATTATGGTATGCCGATCCGTCCTGTTCAGTAGAAATGCCGCTGTCTATCCTTACGCTCCACTCTCCTACACCAATTCCGGCCCGGATTTCAACAGGAAAAATCAGCATATTAAACAACCGAAGGTAGAGATAGGCAGCCTGAGGCGAAGAAAACAGCCCCTGCACCTCATCGCCGGCACTGAATACAACATTGAGTTCCAGTACATTAGCAAATATTTTGTTCAAAATCAAAATAGCATTTTTAATATAATTTTGGAGGTTAATCCGATCGAAATGCTCATAAGATCTTGATTTTTTTAAATCAATAATCAGAGCTGAGTATTTTTTCATATCCCTCACCTCAGATTAATTGTACAATATTCAAGAACAACATGCAACCATTTTGGGTTGCTATATGTATATGCAACCATTTTAGATTGATATATAATAATTTTTACCTTATTCTATCTAGCGTATAAATAATCATTCAGATTATTTATATATATGTTAAAATTGTCACTTCCATTACTTGTTTTAATCTTACTATATTTTACATTTCATATTTATTGCAAAAGGAAGTCTCACAGTTCTTAACTGCTTAGCTTCCTCAACTTAAATTTATTATTTCAATTTATTTACTGAACTGTCCGGCAATACACCAGTTCCTCCAAGTGTGTAAATGTTGGTAATGCCTTTTGAATTTACAAAACTCTTTATACTTGTCAGGCTTGTATTATTATCTGTAAGTATTATCGGAGATTGATATTTAGCTGAAAGTACACTGCCTGATATTGCGTCTGGATAGTCATTCCCATTTACTAAAGTTATATTTTTTGAACCTAAGTCAAACTCTTTTGCTATTGCCAGAGAAGTTTCATATCTGCTTGAACCTGCCAATCTAATTACGCTGGAAGAAGATAATCCTGCCGAGTTCTGTACTGCTGCTGCCACATCACTAGAAATAGCCCCAGTTCCTCCAATTATATAAACTTTTGAAGGTTTTTCAGTAGATAGATATGTTTTTACATAATCTGGTAGTGAATCATGTCTGGTTAAAAGTACCGGATAGCCCTTGTAAGAAGCTATGGAAGATATTGAAAGTGCATCCGGAAAGTTTTCTTCACTGGCTATTATTACTGGCGTACCTGCTTCAACTGAAAGCTCCTGTACTATCTGCTGTGCAGTTCCTTCTCTCGTTGCCCCTCCAAGTCGGACAATATTATCACTGCTGTAGCCCTTTGAAACAAACCAGTCTTTGAAGCTGTCAGGTACCACTCCTGTACCGCCCAGTAAATAAATGTGTCCACTTTTTGAAAGCTTGGAAGCTATGTAATCAAGACTGTCTGTACTGTCCTGCAATGAGCCTACAAGAAGAATGGGGCAGTCCAGTTTCTTAGCCAGCGTTGAACCTGCCAATGCGTCTGCAAAACCATATCCATAGGAAATTACAACATTATCAAGAGTTCCGGTACCTACATACTGTTTTGCTATAGCAAGAGATGTCTCAAAGCGGTCTTTTCCTGCAAATCTTGCTGTAGTAATATTGGAATTAGTAGGGTCTGTTGGATTAGTAGGATCATCGTTGCTACCTCCAGAACCATCTTTTAAATGCCCAAATTCATCATATTTACTTGGGTCATAGGTGGAATTACTAAAGTTTGCTGGTTCATCACCTGTTATTGGTCCATAATGTACAAATCCACTATCTTCATTAGTAGTGCCGACATGTACTGTTCTACCTTTAGTATCTAATAAGTCAGAATAAACCACAGCATATCCGTTTTCATCTGGTACTACTGGTGTATTTTTTCTACTCCAGTTTATATATTGACCATTGTTATCTGTTGAAACATTTCGGTCTAGAAATGGCTTAGGATTCATAAAGTCTGCATTATTAGTAGTATACCTTGCTAAATATGGATAATATTCATACTGATCAACTCCTGCTTCCATTGCATTATTAAAATAAAAAAATTTGCCGTTAAGAAATGATAGTTTAGAATAAATTCTTTCTAACGTACTATTTTCATTTATGTACATTTTACGAATTTCAATAAAGCTATCAAATACACCTTCATCTGATTTGTACTGATAATGATATATTTTACCATCTAAATTAAATTTACTTATCTCTGGAATTACACCGCCAAAATCATTTAATGTGAGCATATTAGGTGCTGCTTCTACTTTATAAGGAGAGGACATTGCTTCTTCATAAGTCATACTTTCCGACATCCTAGCAGGCGTTGTAATACCTTCACCAACCTGCCCTGTAGCTGTCTGTAATGGTGCTTTCTGTGCCTTATTTCCATCCTGTATAGTTTCATCTACAGTTTCATCATATGCGTAAACCTTATTGCTTAGGTTTTCAGCAGTAGTATATTGTGGTGCTACAAGTGGTGTAGCCAATATTCCTAATGTCAGCAATAAGCTAACTATTTTCTTTCTGTTCATCTTTACCAACTCCCTTTTATTATATGAATTACATAAGAGGCTAACACTTAGTCTAAATACTCTCCTATACATCTGAAATATGTCTAGCTAGTTTCCTGTTGGCGAGGTCTCGGGTATCTTTGATAGATCGTATGCAAGATGCCTATACATATCTAGGTTGTATACTGGTAATATTCCCGCTGTATTCTCTATAGTATTATCTGATATAGCACCAGTGCCTCCCAAGAAAGTTATTTTTGCTTGATTAGCGTTTAACCTAATTACATATTCCCTAGACTGGATTACAAGTCCATTATCTGAAAGAATTATTGGTGCATTATTTTCTGCTGACAATATACTTCCCGATAGTGCATCTGGATAGTCCAAACCACTTGCTACAGTCACATTTTGACTATCAGCAAAGAACTTTTCTCCTATAAACTTTGATGTTTCATATCTGTCATTTCCATTAAACCTCGTTATCTTATCATCGGATAATCCCGAATATTGCTTTATTTGACTAAGAACATTCTTATCTACTGCACCAGTTCCACCTGCAACATAAACCTGAGATGGTTTAACCTTTGCCAAATAATCTTTAGCATAGTCTGGCAGATTATACGATGTAGTAATTACTATTGGATAGCCTTTTGAAGCGGATACAGGCGACATGGATAGTGCATCTGGGAAGTTTTCTCCATTTGCTATAATAACCGGAGTACCTGTTATTACATTCTCATTTTCTGCTATCTTACTTGCTGTCTCATATCTATTTGCACCACCAAGCCTTACAATATTACTTTCTGAATATCCATTCGCAATAAACCCGTCTTTTATACTATCTGGGACTGCACCTGTGCCTCCGAGGATATATACATGACCGTCTTTTGACAATTTTGAATAGATATAATCCAGTGTCTGCTTGTTCTGCTCTGCACTTCCCAAAAGGAATATTGGCGAATTTAATTTCTTTGCCAGCATTGAACCTGTAAGAGCATCTGCAAAACCATAGCCGCTAGTAAGTACAACATTATCTAACTTCTTATCTCCTACATACTGTTTTGCTATATTTAAGGAAGTCTCAAACCTAGTCTGACCGCCTATTCTGGTATTATCAATCTGCGTCTTAGTTGTCTTTTCTCTGTTTTCATCGTTATATATAGAATAATTTAGGTTATTCTGGTCTTTGCTTGGGTCATTGCATCCTATGACATCGACTTTATGTTCATCTAACTGAACACCAATTTCTTGTTGCATCCAATATCCTACCTCGTACAGACGTAACGGAGAACCAACCATTTGATTAGCATAAAAATCTGTATATTTATTTACATACGGTTCATATCCTTCTGTGTCAAGGCCCTTAAACATACCTCCCCATCCACCGTGATAATAACCGTCAGTACCTACACTATAACTAGCTACTTCTTTACAAAGCTGACCATATTGGTCTATATAAAGCCTATTTAAATAGGATATCATAGTACCATCACTGAAATTAAATCTGACTATTGCACCTGCATAATTAAGATTCATAAATTCATTATTTAATACAGTAACAGCAACATCATTTATATATGAACCAGTCTTAGTATACTGCATTAACCCATAATTATGTGTAGCATCTACATCAATTACTTTATATTTACTTAATATTTTATTTACTTCACCAGCTTTTTTACCTGCAATTTCTAGGTTTAGAGGTGTTAGCGTTCCGACATACCCTGCTGCTGTAAGGAGTGGCATCTTTTCTCCCAATGTCCCATATCTTGTATCATAATCCATAGCTTGTAAAAATCCTGGATTTCCTACTTCTTCTGCCTTAACACTTGTTATACTACCTAAGCTAGATATCAATAAACCAGCACTTAATAGAATTGCTGTTAGCTTTCTTCTGTTCATCTTACATTTCACCCCTTTTTTCGAGTTATTTCTTGTTGTTTTCTATATTGTAATACTTTATTAACACGTTGTCCATTTATTTCACATTATAGATACAGTTGGAATAAACAGTCACATTCTGAGACATAAAACCCATTACCCATAAAATAAGACAAAATAAAAAAGTGCCACAAGCCTATAACATTTTTACTGTTTAGACTTGTAGTACTTTAAGCATATTACATCATATAATTTTCAATATCTGTCTAACAATTTTGGTGCGAAAGACGGGACTTGAACCCGTACGATTTTACTCACACGCCCCTCAAACGTGCGCGTCTGCCTGTTCCGCCACTCTCGCATACAATAAGTATTATAATGGGTTTTTACATAGTTGTCAACCAAAATTGCAGAAATTTACGAGGAAAATCACTCCTGTCAGCTCTACCATATAAATACTTGTAGACTTTATAGCTAACTTCAACCTTTTTGATATACTTATCTGTCTCCTTAAAAGGTATATAGTGAAGATTCTCCCCATCTGCTGAATGTTGAGAGTCTTTCAACCATTTTTGCACATTTCCCCTTCCTCCATTGTAAGCAGCTAGAACAAGCTTCATATTGCCATCAAACTCTGTGCTCAAATCCTTCAAATACCAGCATCCCATTTTAATATTAAATTCCGGATCATTTAACATGTCTTCCCTAAAACTTCTTATATCCATTTTCTCCGCTGCCCATTTTGCAGTATCTGGAGTTATCTGCATAAGACCTATGGCATTTTTGCTGGATCTGATATCTGCTTTAAAATTGCTTTCCGTTTTAATTACAGCCATCACAAAATATGGATCTAAGTTATAATCTTTAGAGTACTTTACTATATAGTCTGAATATCTTAAAGGAAAATAGTATCTTACAATGTTCTTTGCATTTAATACTGCCATTGCCACTATCATAATTACTACTATTTTGCTTATAAATTTCAATCTCATCTATGCCCTAAATATTATTTTAAGGCACTTCACCCCCTAAAATTTTATATTGAGCTTACTAAATATTTTTTCTAACTGTCTTCTGGTGTTCTCCAATGTGCCTGAATTATCCAATATAAAATCTGCATATTTTTTCTTTTCTTCTAAAGACATCTGTGAATTTATTCTCTGTATTACCTGAGGCTCTGTGAGTTTATCTCTCTTTTCCACCCTTTGTATTTGGACCCTTTTATTTACCCAAACCAATAAAACCAAGTCTAAGTTTTTATGAAATTGATTTTCTATAAGGGTAGCTCCGTCTACTATACATATCTTTTCATTGTCTTTTTCCAGTTTATTCATGTTATTTAATATTTCTCTTTTGATAAAGGGTATTATAATATTTTCGTATTTTACCCTTTCACATTCATGTGAAAATATATAATTTCCAAATTCTTTTCTCTTAAGTTTTTTTGAACTATCTATATATCTTTCTCCAAAAATTAATTTTATATCGTCCATTATAGCAGGATATTTTTCAATTACATTTCTGGCTATATCATCTGCATCTATTATTTTTATACCTCTTTCCAGGAGCATACTGGAAACAGTACTTTTACCACTGCCTATTCCTCCTGTAAGGCCTATTTTAATCACAGCAACCCCTCTTTTATCTATATTTACTTGGCTTCATACCAATTACTGCCCATGTTTATGTCCACCTCTAGGGGAACTTTTAAATCCAATACATTTTCCATTTCCATCTTCACAATATTCTTTACTCTTTCAAGCTCCTCTTTGTATACATTTAAGATCAATTCATCGTGTACCTGAAGTATAAGTTTACTTCTTAGATGTTCCTTCTCTAGTCTTCTATACACATTGACCATAGCTATCTTTATAATATCTGCTGCACTTCCTTGAATAGGAGTATTCATAGCAAGTCTTTCTCCCAAGGCCCTTACTATTTTATTAGAAGACTTTATCTCAGGTATAAATCTTCTCCTATTCATAATCGTAGTAACATAAAAATTCTCTCTAGCTTCTTTCACTATATTGTCCATATATAATTTAACATTAGGATATCTTTCAAAATAAGTATCTATATAGAGTTTAGCTTCTTTTCTGGATATATTTAAACTTTTACTCAGGCTAAAATCACCTATACCGTATACTATACCAAAGTTTACTGCTTTTGCATTGCTTCTTTGAACAGGTGTAACTTCATCTATTGGTACTTTAAATACTTCTGAAGCAGTTTTAGTATGAATATCACTGTGATTTATAAATGCACTTATCAAATTTTTATCATCTGCAATATGGGCAAGTACTCTAAGTTCTATCTGAGAATAATCAGCTGAAAGTATAACACAGTCCTCATTATCGGGCACAAATATTTTTCTTATTTCTCTGCCCATTTCATACTTTATAGGTATATTTTGAAGATTGGGTTCTGTACTTGAAAGTCTTCCAGTAGTAGTCACTGTTTGATTGAAACTGGAATGAATTTTGTCATCCTCCTCTATAACAGTTTTAAGACCCTCAATATAGGTAGAATACAATTTAGTCAGTTGTCTGTAATACATTATATTTTCAATTATAGGATGTTTCCCTTTCAGTTTTTCCAGCACTTCCGCATTAGTGGAATATCCTGTTTTAGTTTTTTTAATTACAGGTAGATCCAGTTTCTCAAAAAGTATTTTGCCAAGTTGTTTGGGAGAATTTATATTAAACTCTTCTTCAGCAAGAGAATATATTTGATTTTGCACTTTATCTATTTTCAGTTTAAATTTATCTTCCTGCTGTAAAAGTCTATTCCTGTCAACTTTAAATCCCTCATATTCCATAGATGCAAGTACAGGTATAAGAGGCTGTTCCACTTCATAAAGAAGTTTTTCCATATTTCCCTCCTCTACTTTCTGTCTTAATACAGAATAAACTTTTTCAAGCGCAGCCGTTTCTTTTACAAAAATATCTTTATCTTCCTCTGAAATATCCACTGCTGTATACTCTTTAATAATATCCAAAAGTTCATAATTGGACTTGGATGAATCTATAAGATATGCTGCTATCTTTATATCAAATTTTATTTTTGAAAGTTTTATACCCATCCTATGCAATATGCTGCAGGGAGATTTTACATCATAACTGATCTTATACAAGTTGGGGTTCTCAAATAGAACCTTCATTAATTCAACAGTGTCATCCTCGTTCTCATCATATAATTTGCTCACATCTATCTCAAAATTTTCTTCCCCTGAATTTATAAATATTTTATCTATGAAATTTTTAGAATATGTTTTGCCGTTGACTACATTAAAATTTATATACAATAAATTGTCTTTTATTTTTGAACCTGACAGATAATGCACAAAATTTTTTAACTTATTTAAATCATCTACATGATTGACTTTTACTCTATAATCCTGTGTCTTACATATTTCATCCTTCTCTCTCTGCTTTGAACCCGGTATTTTGTTTATGAGAGATTTAAATTCAAGTCTTTCAAATAATTTTTTTAATCCTTCGGCATCATATTGTTTCTTCGATTCAATGGAACTTAAATCCATTTCTATGGGAACATCTGTGACAATAGTAGCAAGTTTTTTGCTAAAAGCAGCCTGTTCCATATATTTTTTTAAATTTTCCCTCAGTTTTTTACCACTGATATTATCTATATTCTCAAATACATTTTCTATGCTTTTATATTCTCTTATTAATTTAAAAGCAGTCTTCTCACCTACGCCAGGAACACCAGGTATGTTATCCGAGCTATCTCCCATAAGCCCTTTAACATCTATGAATTGCGTAGGAGTTACACCGTACTCTTCTACCATTCTGCTCCTATCATATATTTCCTTTTGTGTAATTCCCTTTTTAGTTATGATTATTTTAACCTTATCTGTAGCCAATTGAAGGGCATCTCTATCCCCTGTAATTATATATACCTCTATGCCTTTATCTTCAGCAAAAACAGATAGTGTTCCCATCAAATCATCTGCTTCAAACCCATCTATTTCAAAAATATTTATGGACATCATATTTAATATTTCCTGTATTATAGGAAATTGCTGTGATAATTCAGGAGGCATTTTTTTTCTTCCAGCTTTGTATTCAGTATACTTATCATGTCTAAAAGTAGGTGCACTCTTATCAAAAGTGCAGACTATATAATTGGGTTCGATCTCCTTTTTCATTTTTAACAACATATTTAAAAAACCATAAACTGCATTGGTATGTACTCCCTCCGAATTAGTTAGATCCGGCAGCGCATAAAATGCTCTGTTCATCAAGCTGTGACCATCTAATATCAACAGTTTTTCATTATCCATCAAATTACCTCCAAAATCATTTCCTCAATTATTTACTATCAATTTTGAGTTGTCAACTATTATATAATATCACCCTTATTATAAATTAGAAACAAGATAATGTAAATTTAAAATAATCCTAACTTAAAAGCTAGGATTATTTTAAATTTAACAGTTCATCCCATTTTTTTAGTTTACCACCATATAGTCTAAAAAAATGATTTTTATAGGATTCCCTTATGATATTATCATTTATAAAGTTTTTATTATTTAAATAATCTTCAAAATCATAAACACACATAAAAGATGCCCTAGTACCTAAAATTATATTTGATATATTTTTATCAAAATATAAGAAATCTTCAGCAGAGGTTCTTGAAATCACATAGCCAATTTGCATAATGAACCTTGCCCCTGTATAACCTTTCTCAATATTTTGCCCTATACATTTTGAAAGCTTTACTTTTACTTTTCTCAATCCCATTTTCTTATAATAGTCCATCATATTAATTACATCAAAATATTCTATATATTTATTGTATTCACCTAGGTACTCTAATAATTTAAAATATATTCTATCTTCGGTACAAATATAGATTTTTTCCCCTTTGTCAGCGCCATCTTTAATATATCGATGCATATTTACGATCAAATGTCCTAATCCACAATAGTAAAATGAAGAATGATATCCAAAAATATTACTGTTAACCATAATTATTATCCTCTTCAAATAGATTTATTATTTATATATTCTACATAATATGTAAATACTCCTTTTAATATTTACTGAAATTTTGCCAAAACATTTCACTATTTATCTACATTTTATTCTGTAATATTTCATAAAATGATATATTTTTGTTCCAATATAATTAATTTTTGTTTATTATATCATAAATCATCTAATTAAGTCGTATTTTTGTCTTATATAATACAAATTTCTGTTTATCATTCAATGTAAAAATCAAATTTCATCACTAGCCTTAAGTCAGTATTTTTTGATATAATTGTATTTAGTTAAATCTATAAGGGAGGTCTTCACAATGAATTTTGAATTACCCGAGTACCATTCACCTAATTTTACAGACGAAATATTTCTTTCCGCCCCTAACGCAGTCACAGAAAAAGTTAAAATAAAAGGGATAGCTCCTGACAACTATCATGCAACTTCTATCTATCCTGAATATTTTAAAATAAATGGTAAATGGATATTGGCACCCGAAAGTCGAATGGACTGCGTAGTAGTTGTAGATAAGCATGACAAACTGAAAGTAAAAGAATTCCGGAATTTAGAAGTAGGAGAAGAAGTAATACTTGGAAGAAGTGAAAATACCAGCGAGGGAATTTTTATTCATATAAATGGATTTGAAAATAATTTCAAATCAGAAAATCAAACATTTTTATTTAGATCTGGAAGAAGCAGAGAAAGCTCCTGCTCCAAAGATTATGATAATTTATATGAACTGTTGAGATATGAAAAAGAACATGGATATATACTATGGGTGTTGGGTCCTGCTGTAGTATTTGATGCTGATTCTAAAAAGGCAATGTCATCTCTTATAGATTATGGGTATGCAAATTGTATTTTTGCCGGAAATGCGCTTGCTACCCATGATCTTGAAGGATCCCTTTTAAAAACAGCTCTAGGCCAGAACATATATACTCAACGTTCTGTAATAAATGGTCACTACAACCATATAGATGTAATAAATAAAGTACGAAAGTGCGGATCTTTTAACAATTTTATTAAAGAGGAACATATAGAAAATGGAGTCATTTACTCCTGTGTCAAAAATAAAATTCCTCTAATACTTGCAGGTTCTATAAGGGATGATGGTCCTCTGCCTTCTGTAATTCCAAATGTATATGAATCCCAGAACACCATGAGGCATTATTGCAAAAAAGCTACTACAGTCATATGCCTGGCAACTCAACTTCATACTATAGCAACTGGAAATATGACCCCAGTATACAAAATACAAGATGGAAAGATAAGACCAGTTTATATATACACCGTGGATATATCAGAATTTGTAGTAAATAAATTAAGAGACAGGGGAAGTTTAGAAGTGACTTCTATAGTAACAAATGTTCAGGATTTTATAGTAAATGTGGCCAATAATCTGACCAATAAAAAATAAAATTACTTTTGAAACAAATATTAAATCACTGCTGAAATATTATATTTCAACAGTGATTTTAGCTATAATTATGAATTGGGAAATAAATATAAAAGTATACAGAAAAAGTGGCACGCACTTCCTCCAATAACAAAAATATGCCATATTGCATGATTATAAGGTACTTTATTCATCATATAGAGAAAGGCTCCCGCAGTATATATGATTCCTCCTGCAACCAAAAGTGCTATTCCCATAGGAGATAGCAGTATCAGAAGTTTCTTCATTGCAAAAATTATTATCCATCCCATAAAGATATACAATAAGGTAGAGGCAATCTCATATTTTCCCACCCAGAATATCTTCATTATTATTCCCAAAATTGCCAGTGCCCATATTATGCCAAAAATTACCCACCCTACAGAACTTCTCAAAATAGTCAAAGTAAATGGTGTATAAGTTCCTGCAATGAGCAAATAAATAGATGCATGATCAAATATTCTAAGAACTCTCTTAGCTCTAACATTGGTTATACTATGATATAGAGTAGAGCCCAAATATAAAATAAACATAGAAATTCCATATATAGTATAACTTATTACATACCATTTATCACCTTTTTCCACAGAAAAAACAATTAAAAGAACAAGAGCTGCTATTGAAAGTAGGGTACCTATTCCATGTGTCACCGCATTGGCTATTTCCTCTCCCTTGCTGTAAAATTTCAATTGATCATCCATAAGGCACTACTCCTTTATAAATTAAATATCAGTATTGTAATACATAGTTTTAAAAACTATATATTACAAATATTATATTAACATAATAAATATTGATGTTCAATATTTATTATGGCTTTTTATAGTAAATAAAATAATTTTTTAGTATAATAATATATGATATTATTAGTGCTTTTTATAAAGCCCTGGAGGTATGTATAATGCTAAAAAGAACTATAACTGCAGAATTAATTAAAAAATTCAATGAACTATTGATTAAAATATTGGAGTATAAAAAAAATAAAAATTATGATGAAGCTTTAGATTCAATCGATACCGCTTTTAAAGACATGTTTAGGCTGAGTTTAAAATTTTTTAACTCTTTTTCTGTAGAAAATTTAATGGAAATAGTAAAAATTAATGGAACTGTAAACACAGATAAATGCATAATAGTAGCTAAACTGTTAGAAGAAGAGGGTAATATTTTAGAAACTCAAAATAAACTGGATTATTCATTTTACATACATCAAAAATCCCTGCATTTATTTTTAAATGCCTATTTAGGCAAAACAGATGACTGCAAATTAGAAATTTATTTTTCAGACATAGATTCCATTATAAATAAAATATCTCAGTACAAATTAACCCACGAACTCCAAAATCAAATTATAAACTACTATACAAGCTGCCACAAATATGATAAAGCTGAAGATATGGTATATGAGATTTTACAAGAAAATAATTATAGCACTGAATTCTTAAAATACTCCATAGAATTTTACAAAAATCTATTATTAAAAGATGACAGTGAATTATCTGCTGGCAACCTTCCTCGCCAGGAAATATTAGATTCTCTATCTTCTCTAACATCCCGTTTACAAAGCTCAGGCAATATATAGTAACATGAAAAATAGTCTAAATAATAAAATCCCACCATGCCGTATCGTGAGTTACTTTGAACCCGCTCCCAGCAGGTGGGCATCTCCTTCTTGCTTCTTGTGCCCGAAATAAATCAGGTTTCATTCCACAAGAAGAGTTAAATTCCCTTCTATAAAATGTTCGGTCAACATCAACTCATTCTACGTACACAGCAGGAATTCTTCAATTTTAAGTGTAAATAAAAATTTATTTTCTTTAAACTCTCAACATTATTATACTACATTTTTCAAATTTTATCTTTATCAAATATATATTTAATTGTCCCTATTTAAATCTTTTATGCCAATTCCAAGCTCCTCCAGTTGGACTTCATCTACTACGTTAGGAGCCTCTGTCAGTGGACAAAATGCATTTTGATTCTTAGGAAATGCTATGACATCTTTTATATTGTCAGTATTTGCCAAAAACATCACCATCCTGTCAAATCCATAGGCCAGGCCACCATGGGGTGGTGGCCCAAATTTAAAGGCCTCCAGAAGATATCCAAACTTTTCCCAGGCACTTTTTTGTGTAATTCCAATTACCTGAAACATCTTTTCCTGCAGCTTGGTGTCATGTATTCTTATACTTCCTCCGCCCAATTCCTCTCCATTCAATACTATATCGTAGGCCTTGGCCCTTACTCTGCCTGGATCACTTTCCAGATATTGTATATCCTCATCCATAGGCATAGTGAATGGATGGTGTTCTGCCTGATATCTCTTTTCCTCCTCATTATAGGACAAAAGAGGAAATTCCGTTATCCAGACAAACCTAAATTCATCGTTATTTTTTAAAATGCCAGTTTCCTTTGCCATATGAACTCTAAGCGCACCTAAACTTTCAAGTACAACTTTATTTTTGTCAGCAGCTATGAGTATAAGATCCCCCGGCACTGCCTCCATCCTATTTAATATTTTTTTCGTGTCTGTTTCTGTTAAAAATTTTGATGCAGATGACTTAACTTCATCTTCTCTGTACTCTATCCAAACAAGTCCCTTAGCCCCATAATCCTTTACAAACTCCACCAGCTTATCAATCTGCTTTCTACTCATAGAGGAGGAGTTCTGGACTCTTATGGCTCTCACCGAGCCGCCATTTTCAATGGCATTTTGAAATACCTTAAAGTCAGTATTTTTCACCACATCAGTTATGTCATTTATCTCCATACCGAACCTCAAATCCGGTTTATCGGTTCCGTATTTTTCCATAGCAACCTTATATGGCATTCTCTCTATAGGAAGCTTTATATCCAGATTTAGAATCTCTTTAAACACTCTCTGAAGCAATCTTTCATTTACGTCCATCACATCTTTCTGCTCTACAAAGGAAAGTTCCATATCAACCTGGGTAAATTCAGGCTGTCTATTTGCCCTTAAATCTTCATCTCTAAAGCATTTAACTATCTGAAAGTATTTGTCAAACCCCGAAACCATTAAAAGCTGTTTATAAAGTTGTGGTGACTGGGGAAGAGCATAGAATTTGCCCTTATAATTTCTGCTGGGCACAAGGTAGTCTCTGGCCCCTTCTGGTGTACTTTTTCCAAGCATTGGAGTCTCTATTTCAACAAATCCCTCTTCATCCAGAAAATCCCTTATAACTTTAGCTATTCTGTGTCTCAATCTGAGTATTCTCTGCATATCAGGCCTTCTTAAGTCAAGATATCTGTATTTAAGCCTTATATTTTCATCTGTATCCAAATTTTCCTTTATATATATAGGAGGTGTCTTAGATTCTGAAAATATTTTTATACATTCTCCTTTTAATTCCACCATACCAGTGGGAATTCCCCTATTGGGCGCTTCCCTTTTTACAATAACTCCAGTAGCAGCTATGCAGTATTCGGATTTTACATTATCTGATTTCTGAAATGCTTCTTCATTTATCCCTTCTCCAAATACAATCTGGAGTATTCCAGTTCTATCTCTGAGATCCACAAATATCAGGCTGCCTAAATTTCTTTTCCTTTGAACCCAGCCCATTACTGTAACTTTTTCACCTATATTATTTTCTCTAAGTTCACCACACATATGAGTTCTTTTAAGCCCATTCAATGATTCTCCCATTACATTCGCCGTATAATGCTCCTTATCATCACATTAAATAAGTGCATTTACCCGTTTCATTGTGCATGAAGTTAAACTTCTCTGGTCCCGCACTCCAAGGTATGTTCTCACATTATAAATCTCTCAATAATGTTACTTTAACGGTTTTTCAACTCCTATTCTTCTCATTATTTGACCATTTAAATTTTTTATAAGATTTTATAATTTAACTAAGTTTAGGATTTCATCCATATTTTCTAAATTAATTGAAAATTGTTTTCCATCAAACATTCTCTTAAATTTAGCAACATTTGACTGTAATTCATCCTCACCTATTATAACTGTAAATCTAGCATCTATTTTATTTGCATATTTCATTTCGGCCTTTACACTTCTATTCATATGATCACATTCACATCTTAAATTTTTCTCTCTTAATTTATTAACCAGTTCAAGAGCCCTTATCCTTGCGTTATCTCCCATAGCACCTATATATAAATCTATATAGGGAAGCTTTGGTATTTCTATCCCATTTTCTTCCAATGTTAGAAGTGTCCTCTCTATGCCCATCCCAAATCCTACGGCAGGCATCTGTGGTCCTCCAACCTCTTCTATTAGATAATCATATCTTCCACCGCCGCATACGGTTATATCATTATCGATTATTTCAAATACAGTCTTGCTGTAATAATCAAGTCCCCTCACTATCAACGGATTTATCTTGTACTCTATGCCCAAAGCAGTTAAATATTTCTTCAATTTCTCAAAATGATCCCTGCACTCATCACATAGGTAATCCAGTATCAATGGAGCTTCCTTTACTATTTTCTTGCAGCTCTCCACTTTGCAATCCAGTATTCGCATGGGATTCTTATAAAATCTGCTTTTACAGGTATCACACAGCTCATCGTATTTTTCAGATAGAAAATTTTTTAAGATCTCATTATATTTTTTCCTGCATTTAGGGCATCCTATACTGTTTATGTTCAATTCCAGCCCCCTTATACCAAGTTCCTTATACACTCTCATAGCCAGACTTATGACTTCTGCATCCAGTGAAGCTTCCCCAGCACCAAAAGCCTCTATACCAAATTGATGGTGCTCTCTAAGTCTTCCCTTCTGAACACTTTCATACCTTAAAACCGGTGTAAAATAAAACAATTTAGTTGGCTGAGCTTCATTATACAAACTGCTTTCCACAAAAGCTCTTACCGCTGGTGATGTCCCCTCAGCTTTAAGAGTAAGGCTTCTTCCTGATTTGTCTTGAAATGTATACATCTCTTTTTGAACAACATCCGTAGTCTCACCTACTCCTCTTTCAAAAAGTTCTGTGTATTCAAAAACAGGTGTCCTTATTTCCCTGTATCCATAAGAAGCAGCTATATTTTTAAATATATTTTCTAGATAATGCCATTTGTAAGACTCCGCAGGCAATATATCTTTAGTACCTCTTGGTGCTTGTATAATCATAATATTCTATTTCCTCCCCGATTATCTGATGACAAAATTATAATTATACGAATTTTATCATCAATTTACTTACAAACATATTCAATACAATGTATCTAAAAGTTTTATTTTCTTTTGAACCATTTCGTCCACCCTGTTTATATACTCTCTCACATCCTTCACATTTGCCTGCCTTTCCAACCTATTCTCATCTAAAAATATAACTTTAGTAACAGCATCAGCTCCACAGGCTATTATGGTCTGACGTTCCTCAATCATCTCCACATTATAAATTCCTGAATTACGAGCTCTTGTATATCCTATATTTTCCATATTGCCTACCATATTTTTTTGCCTGTACATATAATATGGCTTCATTCCCAACGTTTCAGCCAATAAAGCGGTCCTATTATACATTGAATTTAACTCTCTATTACCAGCAATGGAATACTTTATATTATTTATTATATTTTCATAGAGTCTGGATGCCCTCTTTACAGACAACCCATGCACTGTCAGATTGTCCGGAGAAAGTCTTTCTATTTCCTCACAAGTCCTATTTATATGGTCTATTCTCTCACCAGGAAGGCCTACAATTATATCCATGTTTATATTGTCAAATCCACATTGCCTTGCCATATAAAATTTTTCTTTTATATCTTCTACGGAGTGCCCTCTTCCAATAAATTTTAATGTACTGTCATTCATTGTCTGTGGATTTATACTTATTCTATTTACCTTATATTTTTTCATGGTTTCCAATTTATTCAAAGTTATACTGTCAGGTCTGCCGCATTCTACATCAAATTCACTTATTTTATGATTACATACAAAACCATTATATATTTCATTCATTATTTTTTCAAATTTTTCATCACTTACGGCTGTAGGAGTCCCTCCTCCAAAATACACACATTCTACATTTAGGCCATGTTCTATTATATAATTTGAAATCTTTCTCAATTCACAAGTCAAGCTGCAGAGGTAATCATCTACAATATTTCTACATTTTTCAATTGGATTAGAGGCAAAAGAACAGTAAATACACCTAGTAGGACAAAAGGGCATTCCTATATACACACTTACATTCCTACTATCGGCATTTACTACATCTTTCTCAGAATTTGCTATATCGACACAAAGTTCCGATTTATCCTTTTTACAGCAAAAGTGCCTATAAAAATATTCTACTATATATTCTCTGCTCCTACCCTCTTCTACCAACTTTAGCGCTATTTTGCTGGGTCTTATTCCAACCAATGTTCCCCAGGGTAAGTTTTTTTGTATCCTCTCATTAAAATATAAAAATACTATTTTTTTTATATTTTCATTTTCTGTCAAACCATTCTGGAATTCTACCCTATAACTGCTTTCTCTATCTTTTATTGCAACAATATTCTCAAGTATTACAATGTTAAAATCCCAGTTTTCGTCTTTTACAAAAATTATACGTTTGAAATCATAAAATAAATTTACTATTTCAAATATTACATATCTATACCTATTAGAATTTAATTTTATTCTTATTTCCATAATTCACTTAAAAAAGCATTGACTGTATCCATAAAATGCTAAATAAAACCCCTTTCTCATAAAAAATAAATATTAAGACTTCCTACCAGATATAAATGGATTGTAAATTTTTTCCTTACCAATAGAGCTTTTGAGACCGTGTCCTGGAAGCACCTTTGTATCGTCTGGGAGAATCATGAGTTTACTTTTTATACTATCTATAATTGCATCAAAATTTCCTCCTGGAAAATCAGTTCTGCCTACAGAACCCTGAAAAAGCGTGTCTCCAGTAAAAACTAAATTTTCTGCTAAGAAACTCACCCCTCCAGGTGTATGTCCAGGTGTAAATATCACTTTCAATCTAATATCTCCAACTTTAAATATCTGATTATCTTTAAAATAAATATCAGGTTCTCCTGCAATAGTACCATACATAAGATCTTTTCTCTGCATCATTTCATAATCCAACTTATTTATTCCTATGAGAGCTTTATATTCACTCTTTATCTGATCTGCTGCTCCCGTATGATCTGCATGGCCATGGGTAAGTAATATATATTTAACTTTGCACCTAGAAGCATCTATTGCGTTTACTATATCATTTAAATCTCCACCAGGATCAATTACCGCACATTCCGCAGCATTTTCATCTGATAGTATATAGCAATTAGCCGCATACACCCCTACAATTAATTTTCTCAATTTCACAAAAAACACCTCCTACCTTGATAAATTATGTTCAAAATTTTTTCTCACTATCCACTAAAATAGTCACAGGTCCGTCATTTTCTATAGTGACCAGCATGTCTGCACCGAATTTACCACTTTCTACTCTGTCTACTGAATTTTTACATTCTCCTATAAACTTCTCATATATAAGGTTAGCTTTATCACCTGGCAAAGCTCTTATAAAACTCGGTCTTCTTCCTTTTCTGCAGTCGCCGTACAGGGTAAACTGTGAAATTATAATCAGTTCCCCCTTTACATCCAGAAGAGATTTATTTAATTTTCCATTTTCATCTTCAAATATCCTCAAATTCAATATTTTATCCTTCATATAGGTAATATCTTCATCCTTATCTTCCACAGATATCCCCAGGAGCACATTTAGACCATTTCCTATTTCCCCTATAGTTTTTCCATTCACTTCCACCTTGGAACTTTTCACTCTCTGAACTACAGCTCGCATAATCACACCCCTTAATTTAACAGTTAATTTTCTGTTCTATAAACTTCAGTAACACCCTTTACCTTTCTCAATTTTCTCATTACATCTTTGAGTTCATCAATACTGGATATCTTCAATTTCATTTTTACAACAGCTATTCCGTTTTTAATCGGTTTAGCATTTACAGCATAGAGATCAATCTTACTGTCATTTATTATATTCATCAATTCAGATAAAAGCTTTTGCCTGTCTTCGGCTTCTATTTTAATTTCGGTAATATACTCGCCTTTAGGTTTCCCCCAACTCACCTCCACTACCTTATTATCTTTGTTTTTCATCAAAAAGTCTATATTTTTACAATCTTTTCTATGAATAGAAACTCCTCTACCCTTGGTTATATAGCCTATTATAAAATCGCCCGGTACTGGATTACAGCATTTTGCAAATCTAACAAGTACATTGGTTTCACCTTTTACAATCACTCCTGGAGATTCTTTACGCCTTTTATGTGGTTTAGATGTAACTTTATCCAGTTTATCTCTTAATTTTTTCCAATCATCAATATCCATTCTGGAAGTCTGAATATACATATCCTTCATCTTTAAAACTATAACAGAAGAATTCAAACCGCCAACTCCCACTGAAGCATAGAGATCATCCATAGAATTCATATTGTATTTTTTTAGTACAGAATTTATGATTTCACCTTTCGCAATTTCTCCAAAATTATATCCTTGTTTCTTTGCCTCTTTTTCAAGAAGCTCTTTACCTTTCAATATATTTTCTTCTCTCTTGGCTTTTTTAAACCAGGATCTTATTTTGCTTTTAGCTTGATTACTTTTAACTACATTTAACCAATCAATACTGGGACCCTTGGGGGTACTTGATACAAGTATTTCTACAATTTCTCCCGTTTTCAAGTGATAATCCAGGGGTACCATTTTTCCACTTACTTTTGCCCCAATACAGCTATTTCCTATATCCGTATGTATCTTATAGGCAAAGTCTATAGGGGTTGCCTCATAGGGCAGATTTATAACAGTACCTTTAGGTGTAAACACAAAAACTTCATCTGAAAACAGGTCTATTTTAAATCTTTCCATAAATTCTTCTGCATCCGAAGTTTCTCTTTGCCATTCCAACATTTCTCTGAGCCAGGTAAGCTTTTTATCAATATCCTCTGCGGTTTCAATTCCCTCTTTGTACTTCCAGTGAGCTGCTATACCATATTCTGCAGTTTTATGCATTTCAAAAGTTCTTATTTGTATTTCAAAGGGCTTCCCCTGGGGTCCTATAACAGTAGAATGCAGTGATTGATACATGTTGGGCTTTGGCATAGCAATATAATCTTTAAATCTTCCCGGTATAGGTTTATATATAGTATGAACTATTCCAAGAGAAGCATAACAATCTTTTACCGTATCCACTATAACTCTCACAGCAGTCAAATCGAAAATTTGATCTATAGTTTTATTTTTCTTTACCATTTTTCTATAGATACTGTAAAAATGTTTCGGCCTGCCTTCAATATCCGCATCTATACCCGCTTTTTTTAAATTTTCTTTTAATTGATTTATTATCTGCTCTATATGTTTTTCTCTCTCTACCCTTTTTTCCGCAATTTTTCTCACTATAAAGTAGTATTCATTTTGGTTTATATATCTAAAGGCTAGATCTTCCAATTCCCATTTAATTTTAGACATTCCCAGTCTATGTGCCAATGGTGCATATATATCAAAAGTTTCCTTTGCCTTTTCCTTTTGCTTTTCTACGGGCAAGTACTTCAATGTTCTCATATTATGAAGTCTATCAGCCAACTTTATCAGTATAACCCTAATGTCATTTGCCATGGCAAGCAGCATTTTTCTCACGTTGTCAGCCTGCTGTTCCTCTTTGGTCTTATATTCTATTTTTCCCAGCTTAGTAACACCCTCGACTAAATTTGCTACTTCAGGACTAAACTCCCTGCTCACATCCTCATGACTAAAATCAGTATCTTCTATAACATCATGTAAAAGCCCTGCCACTATTGTGCCAGTATCTAATCCCATTTCCGCCAATATACAAGCTACTTCTACAGGGTGCATTATATAAGGCTCGCCAGATTCCCTTTTTTGTCTTTTATGGGCTTCATCGGCAAAATAATACGCTTTTTTAACCATATCTTTATCTATATTATTACAATTTTTATCTATTAATTCCATCAATCGTTCTAACATACCGATACTCCCTAAAATCAATGGCTGGTCTATTAAACCAGCCATTATTTTTTATTAACATTATATTATATACTTTTAAAACTTGCAATTTAAAATTAACAAACTTTAAATATTATACTGAATTAAAGAATTAACATCATAATTTTTCAATTTTTCTCTTCCCTTAAGATCAGTCAACTCTATTACAAATCCTATAGTTACAATTACTCCGCCCGCTTCTTCCACTAATTTAGCAACAGAATTGGTGGTACCTCCAGTTGCAAGTAAATCATCAATTATCGCAACCCTCTGTCCTGGTTTTATTGCATCCTTGTGCATTTCCAATTCATCATTGCCGTATTCCAGAGAATAGGTGACTTTTAAAGTGTCACAGGGCAGCTTTCCCTTTTTTCTCACAGGCACAAAACCAGCATCTATAGCATAGGCTACAGGTGCTCCAAATAAAAAGCCTCTTGCTTCAGGTCCAACTACTATATCTATATTTTTATTTTTTAAATAGGATGATATTCTATCTACGGTATATTTAAAAGCCTCTTTATCTTTAAGCAAAGTAGTTACATCTTTAAAACTTATCCCCTTCTTTGGAAATCCTTCTATTACCCTTATACTGTTCTTTAGATCCACTTGTACTCCCCCTCAAAAATAGCTTTATTGTTTTACAATTGATTTTTAACCCCAATGAAATATAATCTTCTACCTTATAATTATATATTAAATATTGACAAATATTCAAGTCACAGCATTTATATCCTTATACAATTTCATTTTTTAAATATTTCGCTATCTGTTCTGCTCTATCCATATTTTCCGTTATAAAAAGTTCCACTGTAATTCTGGCATTATCTATATATCTCTTATTTTTAATTGAACGCATCATTTTATTTGAAAGTTCACATATACTTTTCCAATTTACACTGGAAATATTATTTATTTTAAGCAGGGCTTTTACTCCATAATTATTTGTGTAATTTATACAATATATGCCCTGATTCACCATAATTTCATTTTCACCGCTTACATCGGCCTGTTTTGAAAGAATCCCCAGCGCCACAAGATCCAGATATTTCCCTACGCATTTCATTTCATAATACATTGATATGGCCTGACATAATTTAAAGGTCACTCCCACTGCAGTTAAATTCTTATAAGGATATGTACACTGCTTTTGGTTTGGATCTATAATAATTGTTTCCGGTAAGATTTCTTCACTACTATGATAATCTGTTATTATAACATCAATTCCTAAATTTTTACATAGTTTTACCTGAGGAACAGAGCTGATCCCACATCCTGCAGTTATCATAAGCTTGGTACCTAAAAATTTTATATGGTTTTCTATTATATCTGATTTTATACTAGAATCATCAACTTCATCAGATATAAAATATTCCACATCCGCATTTAGATATTTGAGTACAAGTAACAACAGAGACACTGAAGTTATACCATCTAAATCGCAAGTACCATAGATCACTATTTTTTCCCTTTCATTTACAGCTTTTATTATTCTTTTTAAAGCCTCTCCCATATTTTTTAAAAGGAAGGGATTTTTCATTCCTATAAAATTAAAATGCTGTATGTTTTCCTTTTGCATCTCCATAATAAAACCTCCAAATTTATCGAAAGCACTTCTATTATAAATGATATTGTCTTCTATTACAAACACAGTATGACTAGATTTTCCACAATAAAAAAATCCAAAGTTTCAATATACTCTGGATTTTTTATTTTATCATATTGAATGTACATTTTAAATAATTAACTAAGTCGTTTTATTAAGTTTTCTCCTATTGGCCAACATATGTTTTTTTATCATAACCCAACACGGACTGGCAATGCATATGGAAGAATAACATCCTGTAATTACACCTATGAGAATAGGCTCTGAAAATACCCTTACGGAAGGGACCAAAATATACACAGAAGTTAGAGTTATTACAACGGTGAGTACAGTATTTATAGATCTGGCAAGTGTCTGTGTGACACTTGCATCTGCAACGATCATAGGATCCACTCTTCTCATGTATCTTTGATTTTCTCTTATTCTATCAAAAACAACTATAGTATCATGAATGGAATATCCTATAACTGTAAGTGCTGCTGCTATAAAATTGGAATCTATAGAAACCCTAAGTACTGCATAAACAGACAGCATTACAAGTACATTGTGAACAAGAGATATAATAGCCGCCATACCAAAGCTGAGTTCAAATCTTATGCCTATATATATAAACATGGCCACTATTGCTATCACGACAGCTTCTATAGCTTTTACTCTAGTTTCCTTTCCTATAACAGCTCCTATATTTTCCTGATTTGTCAAGCTGCTTTTTTTATACTTGGCTTTAACATCTTTCACAATTTTGCTTATCTCATCATTAGTAAGAGAAGTAGCTTTTATGGTTATGGATTTATTGTCGGATTTATTGGATTGAAAATCAACAGAGTATTTCTTTACTATGCTGTCCACATCTGCTTTGTCAAAATCTGTGCCTAAATTTATCTCCACTATAGTACCGCCTTTAAAATCCAGTCCATATTCCAGTCCTTTTGTAGCCATGGTAAATATTCCAATAATAATTATTATAAGGGAAATAGTAAACCATATCTTTCTTTTTTCAACAATTTTATATATACCACTCATGTTATTTTACTAACCCCTTTCTAAAATCATGTACACCAAAAGTCCCAATAGTTTGTTTGTGGTTAAACCATCCCATATTGGCTACCAATTTCATAAGGGTTCTGGTTACAGTTACTGCGGTAAACATACTTAAAGCTACACCTATGATCAGGGTAAGGGCAAATCCCTTTACGGAACCCGTTCCCACATTATACAGCACAAAACCGCATATAATAGACGTAATGTTTGAATCCAGAATCGAGCTCATGGCCCTCCTAAAACCGGCATCTATAGATGCCTTAACTGACCTTCCACTTTTAAGTTCTTCTTTAGTTCTCTCAAAGATAAGTATATTGGCATCTACTGCCATTCCTACCGTCAAAAGAAACGCCGCAATACCAGCCAATGTAAGGGTCACATTTACGCCAGCAAAAGCCGCCAAAACTATGTATACATACAGTGTAAGTGCTATATCTGCAATAAGTCCCGGAAGTCTATAATATAAAAGCATGAACAGCATTACAAGTCCTATTCCAATTTTACCCGCCAATAAACTAAGTGGGAGGGCATTGGCTCCTAGAGATGCACCTATAGTTTTAACCTGAACCGGTTTTACCGTAACTGGAAGTGCTCCTGATTTTATAAGATCAGCCTGCCTTTGTGCCTCCTGAAGAGTCTGGTTTTTACCGCTTATGACGGCTCTTCCATCGGTTATATGTGCATCCACCTGTGGATTGGTAAGCATGTCATTATCCAAGTAAATTGCTATTTTTTGTCCCATAAATTTTTGAGTGGCATCTGAAAACTTTTTGGCTCCCTGCTGGTTTAATTCCAGATTTATCACAGCTTGATTTCCATTTGTAGAATCAATGGAAGCAGTAGCATCTTTCACATCTTTACCGGTAAGTATGGTTTTATTGTCAGGGCCTACAAATTTAAGTTCACCGGTTTTTGCCACACCATCTATTACCTCTTTGGCATCAAATTTTCCCGGTATGTCAATTCTTATTCTCTTCTGTCCTTCCCTGGCCACCACTGTTTCACTTACTCCTAATTTATTAACTCTCATAGACAAAAGTTCCACAGTTCTGTCCATGGTCTTTTGATCCACATTATTTCCCTGAACTTCTTCAAGTACAGAAACTCCACCTTGAAGATCAAGTCCCCTATTTATAACTTCACCAAAAGGTTTAAGTTTATATCCTCCTAAAGTCACTCCATATGCTCCCGAATAAGCTAAAAAACCTATCAGAATTATACATAGGAAGAAAACTATGGTACTTTTCCCCTTAGATTTCATCTTTATCCTCCTCAACCTGTAAATAAATACTATTTTTTTACAACAATCCACATTAGAAATTATATTACTTAAGAAAAACAGCGTCAATACTATGAGCCCAAATATAATGACTTTAAGTATTAACTTTATGTAAAATATATTCCTATTTTTTCATGGTTCTGACCTTAAGTGCAATAGCACACTCAATTCTCTTTTTCTGCATTTTACATCCCAGTGAATAGGGTTCTCTCATATCTCCATTGAAATTGTAATTATTAGCCTGACATCCGCCGCTGCAGTAAAACCTTGCCCAACACTGTTTGCATTTGGGTTTATTATATATATGGGCCGTCTTGAACTTTTGAACAATATCCTCCCTTAAATTATTCCAATCATTTAAATTTCCCATTTTAAAATCTTCATTACCCACAAATTGATGACAGGGGTATATGTCTCCATCGGGAGTTATAGCCACATACTCATGTCCTGCTCCACAGCCCGATATTCTTTTATATACGCAGGGTCCCCCTGTAATATCTATATTAAAATGATAGAATTTAAACTTTCCACCATTTCGAAGCATTTCTTCATACAGCTTGTCATACTGCTCATAGATAGTTGGCAGATCCTCCTCCCTTATTGAGAGTGGGTTGTCCTTAGGAAGCACTACAGGTTCTATGGATATTTCATCAAATCCTTCATCTGCAAGATATTTTATGTCTTTGAAAAAATCCGTATTTTTTCTGGTAAAAGTTCCCCTGACATAGTATTGTTTAGATTTATCCCTTATTTTTACCATCTTTTTGATTTTGGGCAATATGGAGTCAAAGGTTCCACTTCCATCTATCCTCACTCTCACTCTGTCATTTACTTCTTTTCTTCCGTCAATACTCAACACTATATTCCCCATATTTTTGTCCAGATAATCTATTATTTCATCATTTAAAAGTGTCGCATTAGTAGTCATGGTAAACCTTATACTCTTATTGTGTATCTTTTCTTGAGATCTTGCATAATCCACAATCTGCCTTACAGTATCAAAAGCCATGAGGGGCTCTCCACCAAATAAATCCACTTCTATATTTTTCCTAGGTCCTGATTTTTCTATGACAAAATCAATTGCTTTTTTTCCAATATCAGCAGACATAAGCTTTCTGCTTCCCTTATATTCGCCTTCATCTGCAAAACAATACTTACACCTTAAATTGCAATCATGCGCAATGTTTAAGCACAATGCCTTTATAAATGATACCGAATTGTCATTTTGCAACGCAATATTTTCATAGAGATCTTTAGAATACAGTATATCCCCTTTAATTAATTCCTCTATCTCTCCATATGCCTCCACAATATCCTCTTTTTCATATTTATCTTTGAGCATTTCCAGCGTCTCTTCAAGACCAGGCGGTTTTTCATCATCCAGGATATCATACACCAGCTGGTCAACTTCATGAAGTGCCCCGGAGTTTACATCCAATACATATCGATATCCACCCTGTACAAATTTATGAATATTAGCCAAATTATTCCCTCCTATAATACACTTATCTTTACGATGACATAAATTTTAGGCAGTAACTTTTTATCTGTTACTGCCTAAAATTTATATTAATTTTCACAGGCCAAATTGGCAACGGTACAGGAAGTTTTGCACGCCGACTGGCAGGAATTAGCACATTCTCTGCAACCTGGCTTTTTTAGGCTATCTCTTATATTAGAATTACTTATAGTTTTTATATGCTTCATATTAAACTCCTCCAATTAATAATATATCGTTTAGATTATAACATAAATCAATTTCAAAATAAAGCCGGACTATAAGTACCTATTGCAAGTTAATTCCAATCATTCCAGATAAGGCCCCCACTATTAGTGCAAGTACTAATCTCTTAATTCCATCTACACCTATCACAGCAGAATTTCCCGAAATAACAGAAACTACATATAGTATAAATAGATATAAAAGAGTAACTATAATACCTATAAGCCATCCCTTTTCCCCTATTTTCCTCACTGCATAAATGGAAGCGTACATTATACTGAGTATTGTCGTAATAAGATAAACTATATAACTTACCTGACTGCTGACTTCTATAAAAGTCATTACAACGGCAAAGATCAAAAGCAAAATCACAGTAATTATAAATCCTCTGATAACTCCTTCTATAGCAGAAAGATAATTATTACTTTTTTCCAAATTAAAACACCTCCTATCTAATAGTATCTATGTAGACAAAAGGCGCTTTATACCTAAATTTTAAACTTCTTTTCTTTGAATTTATTTCTATTTACCCTTATTAGAATTTTCTGAGCTTTTATCATCTGAAAGGACATTTAACACCCCTGTCTTGTCAAGTTTTATCTTTATTCTGTCAGGTCCTGTCTGAAGTGTTATAAAACTTTCATTTTCTCTGATATTTATAATTTTACCTACTATACCACCTTTAGTCATAACCTCATCATTGACTTTAAGATTACTCAACATAGCATTGTATTTTTTTCTTCTCCTGCTCTCTGGTAAAAATATAAGCAAGTAAAAAATTACCACTACAAATATAAATGGTGATATCCTAACTAATAAATCCAACGCTTTCACCTCCTTATAAAATAGTTCTTATTTAACTTTTGTGTTCCCATTGATTAAGCTTTTCTCTTTTATATGAATGAAAATAATCTCCATCAATAGCATCTCTTATTTCCTTCATCATATTATTATAAAAATATAGGTTGTGGATCACACAAAGTCTCATAGCCAGCATTTCCTTTGCCTTAAACAGATGTCTTATATAAGCTCTGCTGTAATTTTTACAAGTGGGGCAGCTGCATCCTTGATCAATGGGATTATCATCTAATTTATACTTTGCGTTTAAAAGATTTAATTCACCTTCCGATGTAAATACATGGGAATGCCTTCCATTTCTTGCAGGGAGGACACAGTCAAAAAAATCCACCCCTCTTTCCACTGATTCAAGTATATTTTCCGGTGTGCCCACCCCCATCAAATATATGGGTTTATTCTGCGGAAGATATGGTATGACACTTTCTAAAATCCTGTACATTTCCTCATGAGTTTCCCCTACTGCCAATCCTCCAATGGCATACCCTTCCAGATCCATTTCGCTTATTGTTTTAGCATGTTCTATTCTTATGTCATCATATACTCCACCCTGATTTATTCCAAAGAGCATCTGCTTTTTATTTATAGTATCAGATAGAGAATTTAATCTGTCAAGTTCTATCTTGCACCTTTTAAGCCATCTAGTAGTCCTCTTCACTGAATCTTCAACATAATCTCTCGGGGAAGGATTTTTCACACATTCATCAAAAGCCATGGCTACAGTAGACGCCAAGTTGCTCTGAATTCTCATACTTTCTTCAGGTCCCATGAATATCTTTCTGCCGTCTATATGGGAATTAAAATATACCCCTTCTTCTTTTATTTTTCTTATATCAGACAGTGAAAATACTTGAAAGCCGCCTGAGTCAGTTAAAATGGGTCTATCCCAATTCATAAATTTATGTAATCCGCCCAGCTGCCTAATGATTTCATCTCCCGGTCTTAAACTCAGATGATATGTATTGGACAACTCTATTTGACAGCCAATTTTTTTTAAATCCATAGTTGAAACCGCACCCTTTATAGCCGCTAAAGTACCTACATTCATAAATACCGGAGTTTGAACCACGCCATGGGTAGTAACAAACTCACCTCTCCTTATTCTTCCACATTTTTTCAGTAATTTATACATCGAAACACCTCATATTTATACAATTCACAATGCACAGCCTAAATTTTTATACCTGACTCTTAAAATCACTTGATAAACATGGCATCTCCAAAACTGAAAAACCTGTATCTGTTTTTTACCGCTTCCCGGTATGCATTTAATATATTTTCTCTCCCACATAGTGCACTTACCAGCATTATGAGGGTAGATTGGGGTAAATGAAAATTTGTTATAAGCTTATCTACTATCTTATACTTATAGCCCGGATATATAAATATATCTGTCCATCCTGACTGTTCTCTGACTCTTCCATCTTCATCCGCTATGGTTTCAAGAGTTCTGCAGGATGTGGTTCCCACAGGAATTACACTGTGCCCGCTTTCCCTTGCTCCGTTAATTACATCTGCAGTTTCCCTCGACATACGGTAGTATTCAGAATGCATATCATGGTCTTCAACATTTTCAACCTTAACCGGTCTAAAAGTTCCAATACCCACATGTAAAGTCAAAAAAGCAAGTTTAACTCCCTTATCTTCTATTTTTTGGAGTAAATCCTCTGTAAAATGAAGTCCAGCCGTAGGGGCTGCCGCTGAACCTTCTTCTTTAGAATAAACCGTCTGATACATTTCCTTGTCTTCCAACTTTTCCTTTATATAAGGCGGCAAAGGCATTTGCCCAAGTTTATCCAGTACTTCTTCAAATATTCCCCTATATTCAAATTTAACTATCCTATTTCCGTCTTTCTTTATCTGAGATATTTCAGCTTTCAACTCTCCATCTCCAAAATCAAACCTGTCTCCAATCCTAGCTCTTCTTCCCGGCTTAACCAGTGTTTCCCAGCTGCCATCCTCATTTCTCTTTAACAGCAAAATTTCCATTTTTCCGCCGCTGCCCTCTTTTTTCCCTATAAGCCTTGCAGGTAAAACCCTGGTATCATTTAAAACAAGACAATCTCCCGGATTTAAATAGCCTATTATATCCCTAAACACCTTATGTTCTACTTTTCCTGTCTTCTTGTCCAATACCATAAGCCTTGCTTCATCTCTCTGTTTTAATGGATGTTGTGCAATCAGTTCCTTAGGTAAGTAAAAATCAAAATCCGTAACTTTCAATAAATTTCACTCCGTTTCGTTTTGTCCACGATGACTGTATTGTTTTCTCTTCAATGTGCCACCTTTTCTAGTTTTATTAAAATGTCTGTAGGCACTATCAGATGCCATTCTCCCCCTAGGTGTTCTTATTATAAAACCCTTCTGAAGCAGATAGGGTTCATACACATCTTCTATAGTATCCAATTCTTCTCCTATAAAATAAGCCAGTGTCTCTATTCCCACAGGTCCTCCATTGAAATTGTCAATTATAGCCTTTAATATTTTATTGTCTATACTGTCAAATCCCTCTTCATCCACTTCCAATAATTTTAAAGCAAGCTTGCTGGTCTCAACATCTATTGTTCCATTACCTTTTACCTCTGAATAATCTCTAACCCTTTTCAAAAGTCTATTTGCAATTCTCGGTGTTCCCCTGGACCTTTTTCCTATTTCCAGGGCAGCTTCATATTCTATATTTATATCGAGTATCTCTGCAGATCTAATTATAATTTCACTGAGCTCCTTTTCTCCATAAAACTCCATGGGACATAACATTCCAAATCTATCCCTCAGTGGAGATGTCAAAAGTCCTATCCTAGTAGTAGCTCCTATTAATGTGAATTTAGGAAGATCCAGTCTTATGGATTTTGCAGCCGCACCTTTTCCTATAACTATATCAAGTGCATAGTCTTCCATAGCAGGATACAATATTTCCTCTACGCTTCTATTTAATCTGTGTATTTCATCTATGAAAAGCACATCCATATCATTTAAACTGGTAAGTATTGCAGCTAAATCCCCCGCTCTCTCTATAGCCGGACCAGAAGTAACTTTCAAATTCCCTCCCATTTCCATGGCAATTATATTTGCAAGAGTGGTTTTCCCAAGTCCCGGCGGTCCATAGAGAAGCACATGATCCAGTGCTTCTTTTCTGTTTTTCGCAGCTTCTATAAATATATTAAGCTTATTTTTCACCTTGTTTTGTCCTATATATTCACTAAGTCTTTTAGGTCTTAAACTATGCTCGTTTTCAGCATCACCCTCCATATTAAATGGAGTGACTATTCTATTTTCCACACCCATCACCTAGCCTAATCCATTAAAAATTTCAAAGCTTCTTTTATCATAACTTCAATAGAACTATTATTATTTATGGCTTTCAATGCACTGTTTGCCTCCTTTTCAGAGTATCCAAGGGCCTTGAGAGCTTCTACAACTTCAGAAGTGGTTTTGCCTTCACCAAGCTCTTGACAATTATTCTCATGATCCCCGATTTCCTCTGGGGATACTTTATCTTTTAATTCCAAGATAATTCTCTGCGCAGTTTTCTTTCCTACTCCGGGAGCCCTCACTAAATTCTTTTCATCTCCAGATATTATAGCATACTTTAAATTAGCAACATTACTTATGGATAGGAGCGAAAGTGCTGCTTTAGCACCTATTCCATTTATAGTCAGAAGAAGATTGAACATGTTTATCTCCTCTTTCGTCAGAAAGCCATACAATCCTATAAAATCTTCCCTTACTATTTGCTGCAGATACAACAATATGTTTTCACCTATTTTAGGGGTGTTAGCAATAGTACTACCTGACGTATTTATTTTATAGCCTATGCCATTGTTTTCAACTATAATATAATCTCTACTCACGCCTCTATATATCCCCTTTATATACTCATACATCTAAAATTCCCCCGTAAAATATTGAAAATCATATAAATATTATAGCACATATTATACTTTATCATTTTGAATACCTCAGTTCAAGTGATAATTATATAGAACCAGGCTCCTTTACCTAAAAAAGCCTTAAAGGCTACTATTCATAGTCTTCAAGGCGTGCTTCTGCTTCTTCTCTGGTATTACACTGAAAATATTTGTCTCCCTTAGTCAAAAGTTTAATATCTTCTTCTTTCAACCTATTCGTACTTATACTTGTAATATCTCTTTTTTCATTTTCTATAAGCATATTTCCCTGTTTATCTGTTTTATATATAGCTATAAATCCATTTTTTATTCCCAATACATATTTATTAGGAGCATATTTGTCTACATTTTTTATTAACACTATTTCTCCTGCACTGAATTTTTCTACCTTATATCCTACATCCTTATAAGCTTTTTCAACTTCACTTTTCTTCTTGCCAGCTAACTTTCCTGCCAATTCCTGTTTTTCTATCTGAACTTCTCCGCTTTTATCATATTTTATCTTGAATATTACTCTGGCATCATTATCAACAACACCGTTTATGGAAGAATTCACTTTTACAGTATCATAGGAATTCTTGTTAGCTTGACTTAATTTCTTTTCCATATTTATATTTTGAAATCCCACTATACATATATAACAACTCAATCCAAAAATTAAAATAGTAAAAGCAACTAAAATTGCTGTGCGAATTTTTCTTCTATCCACAATATCCCTCCTTTTCTGGATATTATAGACACTTTTATAAAAATTATACATGTTATTTCAATCTTATGCTGGTATAATTTTTACTGCAATACAATATGTCATTTTTAATGACTATATTGCCTTGATTATCTATTCTCCAAACTATTGCCCCCTTGTTTATAAGTCTGTTTTCAACTCTTTTATCCGGAGTTCCCACTCCATCACTCGTTATAATCGCCACTCTAGGTTCTACCCTATCCAAAAATCTATTCGTAGTACTTGTATTTAATCCATGATGGGGAACTTTAAGCACATCACATTTTTTAAGTTCGCCTGTTTTTAAAATATCTTCTTCTTCTGATCTCTCACAGTCTCCTGCAAATACATATTGTAATCCATTTACTTTTCCCTGCAGGACTATAGAATTATTATTTTCTACAGTTTTACTTTCACGAACCGGCCCGATTGCCTTAAGAACGCATCCATAATTTTTAATTTCCCAACCTCTTTTTATATATTCAACATCCACCCCCATTTTATTCAGCTTATCACTCATAATATTCTGGATATAGTTTCTATGATCTGGAAGATACACCTTACAAACTTTTCTGGACTGAGCTATTTTAATTATGCCTTCATAGTGATCATCGTGATAATGAGTGAGTATTATACCATCTATGCTTTTTACCTGATTTAAATCCAAATATCTTATAATTCTCTTGGTATAATAAGCAGCTCCTGTATCTATAAGATAATTTTTATCATCAGTTTTTATTAAAATACAGTCACTCTGACCAACTCCTAAAAAATGAACCTCATAATTTCCAAATTTAGCCAGAGCAACATTATCCATATACATTATAATTACAAAAATAATAGCTAATATTCGTTTCATACAAATTACTCCTCATAAATCGTCGCTATTATTATTTTTTACAATTAAAATTGTTATATTCTAAATTATAGGTGAGAAAATCTCATGACACATAGTACATATTTAAAATAGAAAAGTAAAAGTTCCTAACTCCATCAACAAAAATATTTGACAAAATTCCTATTTAGGTATACTATTAAAAAAATTAATAAATAAATCTTATCAAGAGCGGTGGAGGGACTTGGCCCTATGATGCCCGACAACCAACATTCTATTTAATGTATGGTGTTAATTCCAACAGATTATTCTGAAAGATAAGAAAAATTTTCAAGTTGTAACTTTAAAGCTGTTTTTCTTATGAAAAACAGCTTTTTTATTTTATACTATACACAATTAATAAGGAGGAAAATTTATGAGCAAAGAAACCAGCTTTATAACAAAATGCATTCACGTGGGAAATGGTATTGATAAAGAAACCAGGGCCATAAGGCGCCCAATAACCATGGCAAACTGTTACAGGCTTCCCGAAGATGCATCTTCAATCAACTGGAGTGATCCAAATCAGATATTATATACCAGAAACACCTCTGCAAATCAACTTTATCTTCAGCAAAGACTTGCCGCACTGGAAGGTGCAGAAGACTGCGTGGTCCTTGCAAGTGGTGTCGCTGCACTGGCAGGTGTGTTTTTTACTTTTCTTGACAAAAATTCACATGTGATCTGTTCAAATGTATCATACATAGCAGTTTACAGACTGTTAAACGAATATCTCCCTGAAAAATACAATATAGAGACATCCCTTGTAGATACCTCCAACCTAGAAGAAATAAAAAAGGCCATACACCCCAATACCAGGCTCATTCATGTTGAAACTCCAGGAAACCCCACCACGAGAATAAGCGACATTGAAGAAATTGCAAAAATTGCGAAATCCGCAGGAGCTCTACTTAGTGTTGACAGTACATTTGCCTCTCCATACCTGCAGCGCCCTCTTGAACTGGGAGCAGATCTTGTTATACACAGCTTGACCAAATATATAAATGGACATGGTGATGCCATGGGTGGAGCAGTGCTGGGCAAAAAAGATCTCACAGACAAAATTAAAGCCCAGGCTATGGTGAATCTGGGCGGAACTATAAGTCCTTTTAATGCATGGCTTATAATGAGAGGTGTTGTGACACTTCCCCTGCGTATGGAGCAACACAGCCATACCGCTCTCAAAGTCGCCCAATATCTGGAATCAAATCCTTCAGTGAAGTTCGTGGCATATCCGGGTCTTGAAAGCCATCCGCAGCATGAAATTGCCAAAAAACAGATGAAGCTCTACTCAGGAATTATAGCTTTTGCACTTAAAGCAGATGCGGAAACCCATAATAAATTTATAAATTCACTTGAGCTCATCGTTCCGGCAGTTTCCCTGGGACATGACGAGAGCCTGATTGTATACACTGGAGCAAGTGATGAAAGGATCAATTTCTATCCAGAAAATTTCAGAGATGGATACATAAGATTCAGTGTAGGACTTGAAAGTGCGGAAGACATCATTGAAGACTTAAAACAAGCACTGCAAAAATGCGGATTATAATAATACAATGCTTTCAAACTGTGGGATAATCCCCCTAGTTTTTATCCGAACGCTACCATTGCTGGCTACTCCCAACTTCTCAAAATGGGACATAAGCACTGCTGTGCGCCTGAATAAGGCAAAACGTATTATTTAACAATAAAAACCACTTTTGATATGAATATTATATATATATCCATATCAAAGATGGTTCATATGGTCCTTTACCCTTCAAATTCTTCAGGAAAATCAGCATTGTGATAAACATCCTGAACATCATCATCGTCTTCAAGTTTATCTATTAATCTCTGAACTTTTTCAGCAGTTTCCATATCAACAGAGATAGTATTATCCGGTATCATAGTAATTTCTGCTGACAAAAAATCAAGTCCATTTCCCTCAAGATTTTCTCTGACTTTCCCAAACTCCTCTACAGAAGTAATTATTTCAAAAACTTCCTCCTGGGCATCAAAATCCTCTGCACCGGCATCCAGGGCTTTCATCATGACATCATCTTCATCAATGTCATCTTTTTTCTCTATAATAATCTGACCTTTAGTTTGAAACATCCAGGACACACATCCATTAGCTCCTAGATTTCCACCGTGTCTTGAAAATGCAGCCCTTACACTGCTTGCCGTTCTATTTTTATTGTCAGTTAATGCTTTTACTATCACAGCAACCCCTCCAGGTCCATATCCTTCATAAACTATTTCCTCATAGCTTACCCCTTCCATTTCTCCGGCGCCTTTTTTGATTGCCCTGTTTACTGTATCCTGGGGCATATTATTTGCCTTAGCTTTTGCTATGACATCTCTTAATTTTGCATTGCTATCTGGACTTGAACCACCGGTTTTAGCCGCAATAGCCAATTCCTTTCCTATCTTAGTAAATATCTTACCTTTTTTCGCATCTGCCTTACCCTTTTTTGCCTGTATATTATGCCATTTTGAATGTCCTGACATATAAATTTCCTCCTAACTTACAGTTTATAACTATTTAATATTGATCATGCAAATTGTATTATATCATATAAAAGCAGATCACTACAAATATAAACGCATTATTCTTTAATCAGGTTATTATCAACTTTAAAATAAAATTCTTCATCTCCAACTATAAGTTCACATTTTCCATTGGTTACATCTATTATCTCATTTATCAGCAAATCAACATTTTCTAGAATACAATTTATTGACAATTGAACTTTGTCAGCATATTCAATATTCTCTATAGGAATAGACTTTTGTTCAAAAAAATGCTGCAATTTCCCCAAATCCTCGTAATTTATAGATATATCTATAGGTGAACCTTTTACTCTTTCCACTATCTTTGCACTGTCAATAGATAATACAGCAGATTTAGAATAAGCTTTTGCCAGCCCGCCTTTACCTAGAAGTATTCCCCCAAAATATCTTGTTACCACTGTGACAATATCTGTCAGCTTCTTTTTTTTAATCACTTCCAGGATAGGTATTCCTGCAGTTCCTTGAGGTTCTCTATCATCACTGTATCTTTGAATATTCATTTTTTCTCCAATTACATATGCATACACATTATGTGATGCTTTAGGATTTTGTTCTTTCACCCTATTTATGAATCTTCTAGCATCACCTTCAGTATATACTCTCTTTACATTCCCTATAAATATGGACTTTTTTTCCTCAAATCTCGAACCAGCTTGATTTTTTACTGTAAAATATCCCATATTACCCCGCCTTTCAAAACATCCCTCATAAATTATTTCTTAAAAATATATAATAAACTATATAGTCATAAGACTATTTAATATTTGAATTCCTCTTTTTATATTTTCTTTGCTAACATGTGAAAATCCAATTTTAAAATATTTCTTACCTTCCGAAGGATTCTTATAATATAATGAACCCGGAGTAATTAACACTCCCCTACGTTTTGCCTCTTTAAAAAGACTTATGGAATCTATTTCAATACTATCTTTAATTTTTAGATAAAAGTGCAGTCCCCCTCCTGGCTTTGTAAAGTCTACCTTATCATTTAGGTATTTAACTATACATTTTCCCATATATATATACATATCCTTGTATTTTATATTTAACATATTTATATAATCCTTCCACATACCTTTCCTAATGTATAAATCCAATGCCCTCTGCATAAGGCTGGAGGTAGCTATATCCGTGTTAATTTTAGAATTTTGAATGTTCTCTCTAAATTTTTCAGGAGGTATTAAATATCCAATTCTTATGCCAGGCAAAAATATCTTTGAAAAACTTTTTATATAAATGACTCTATCATTATGATCCAAACTTTTAAAACTATTATATTTTATATTACTATCGTAAATTAATTCTGAAAGATAATCATCTTCTATTATATAAAAATTATATATCTCTGCCAACCTCAATATTTGTTTTTTTTTGTCATCATCATAGCTTATACCAGATGGATTTTGAAAATAGCTCATAGTATAAAAACATTTTATATTATTTTTTTGAAGTATTTTTTCAAGCTTATCCACATTTACACCATTCTTCTCTACTGGTATTTCAATTATCTCTGATCTTCTGGACTTAAATACGGATAGTGCTCCGCTGTAAGTTGGCTTTTCAACTATTACACTATCATCTGTATTTAGGATAGCTTTTGAAACTACATCTATTCCCTGTTGAGCTCCAGAAACTATAAGTATATCTTCTGGATTTACACTATCCTTCCAAAACACATCACTTATACTTTTTCTCAATCCCTCATATCCCAACGGTTCCTGATAAATTAAAGCCCTGGACCCATCCCTGTCCAATACCTCATTTAAAACATTTTTAAAGAGATCTATTTGAAAAAATTCGCCGCTGGATGTCTCTCCTGTAAAATCTATATAGTCTCCTATTTCATTGCTGAATATTCTCTTCAATGCCCTAGAATACTCTCTATTAAGGTTCCTATTTATATCCCTCTTCTTGGCATAAGTTCCACTTCCCATTTTTAAGACGGCATATCCTTTACTTTGCAGCTCCTTATAGGCATTTACTATGGTAATATTATTTACTTTTAATATTCGCGCTAGTTCTCTTATAGCCGGCAGTTTCTCACCATCCTTTATTTTATTTTTGTCTATTAAATTTTTTATATGTTCCTCTATCATTAAATACTTAACTTTCCCTTTTCTTAAATCCATCAAATATTTATTCAATAGAAACTTCATTTCCCTTCTTTAAATTAAAATATATTAAAACATCCTATAGATATTATCCTACATCATCACAATAACATAAAAATAAAAGATTTAGTACTAAAAATTAAAATAAATTTTTGGTACTAAATCCCATTTCATTATATGGAAAAACCACTAAATAAAATATACATTTTCTTTAAATAAACACGTTCCATCTTTAGTTCTATAATCTCTGGATTCTTTTTTAATTAGATTTCTCTTCCACAACTCATTTAGGATCTCTTCCATATTTATATTATAATTACAAAATAACTCGTCGTTTTTTATATCTTCCGAACTCAAAAAACAGTCTTTTTCTCTCATATAATTCAAAAGTATCTTCGCAACATTTCGAATATTTTTATCTACATTTTTCTTTAAATAATTCATAGTATCTTCTATAGACTTCTCCACTTCTCTAATGTCATTAAAAAACAAATTATCCACACAGACTTTAAAGTCATTATTTAAATTCATAGTCATAGTCATAGCATCCTTACTTATCATATGGCCTGATGAGTTTATATATAATTTGGAAAATTCTTCTATTGACCGTACTGCAGCAATATAAGAAGTATGTATTCCATTATTCTGAAGGTATTTTTTACATATACTCATACTTTTAAATAATTCTCCAAGATAAAACATATTCCACCTTTCTCTATCCAAATCGGGGTAATATCTTCCCACATCATATTTGGACGTTATATCCATGTCTTTAGAAAATATCAATCTAGAAGAAGATATTATCCTGTGAATGAATCCACCTTTTAAATCCTGTTCAGGCAATTGTAAAAAATTGTTCTTGCTCATAAACTTGACATGAATAGGCACACCTACCTCCTCTGTATACAAGTTTTTTACATCATCCATGTCATTTTCGCATACTATAAGTAAATCAATGTCAGACTCATCCCATAAATCCCCTGTAATCATACTTCCAAAAACCATAACTGCAAGAATAGAATCGTTAGTCCTAAGTCTTTCAATAGTAATATTAAAAGCTTTCTGATACTGTAAAATAGTTTTTTCCATTTTCCTGTCGGCCCCCTTTTAAATTTTGAGTATAAAATTATATTATATATTATACAATTATATACTATTTTTTTTACAAAAATTCAAGAACATATTTAATTTATATAATACTCTATTAAATTTTAGCTGCATAAATAAATATTTATAATAACAAAAAGTATCTGAAGATATAACACTTTAAGAGTACTATATCTTCAGATACCTTTTTACATTATTTAGCATTATTATCTCAACATACCAATTATTTTTCTTTTTCAAAATCGCTTTTTGGCACACCACAAAGTGGACATACCCAATCTTCAGGTAAATCTTTAAAAGCAGTTCCTGGCTTAATTCCAGAATCAGGATCCCCTACTTTAGGATCATAAACATAACCACAAGCAGTACAAACATATTTATCCATCGTAATTCCTCCTACGTAATATAAATTATACTATAATTATGGCACAGTCAATTTTTTAAGTCAATATGTACTATTCTATAATACATGCTATCATTTAATTATAAATTTTTTAGCTTTATCATATACTTTTTTTCTATACTGATGCAGTTGTATAAACTTCTCCCCAATCAAGCAATTCTTGAGCACAGTTAAAAATTAATTATTAAAGAGTACCTAGTATTGAAAATTCGTAAAAATGTTGTTAATATTAATAATGTAAATTTGAGACCATGTTTTATAATATATCATTGGAGGTTTGTAATGGAAAATAAATCAAAAAATATACTGATAACTAAAGAAGAAATTGCAAAAAAAATAAAAGAATTGGGGAAATTGTTAAATCAAGAATACAAAAATAAAAATTTATATGTATTATCTCTTTTAAGAGGAAGTTTTATATTTACATCAGATTTAGTGAGGGAAATAGATCTTCCACTAAAAATAGGTTTTATGACAACTTCAAGTTATAAAAATTCCGAAACGTCATCGGGAAAAGTAAATATATTAAATGATATATTGGATGATATTCACGGATATGATGTATTGATTGTAGATGACATAATAGATACAGGTATAACTATGGATTTTGTTATAAATTATATAAAATCGCGAGGTGCTTCCAGCATAAAATCCTGTGTGTTATTGGATAAACCTGAAAGACGAAAAATTTCCCTGGAACCGGATTTTTACTGTTTTAAAATTCCTGATGTATTTGTAGCAGGCTATGGTCTTAATTATGGAGATTATTATAGAAATATACCTTACATATTTAACTGGGACTAATTATATTCATAGATGATTTTAGGGGAAATCTTCTGTTATTTCCCCTATTAATCTTTTACAATTAATTTGAAATTTTAAACCCTGATTTATCAATTCCTAAATTTATAGCAGTTTCCGGGACCTTACCTAATACAATAGTATCCGATATGGGTACTTCATTTTTTACTTTTATATCTTCAGTTCCAAGGGGAATTATAATTTTCATATTCGTGTTTACTTCAACATATATTTTATGTCTTGATTGGTTTATGCCCACACTTTCAAAACTAGATATATATTTGGTTTCTATATACCCTACAGGCTGCATTTTGACAGTTATATTAGGCCCTAAAAATACCAGTAAATTATTTTTCATTATATATCCCAAAGGAACTTTTAATCCAACTTTTCCTATCTTCTTTAGTCTTTGCTGACACTTAATAGCCACATCACAAGCTATTTTATTCATCTTTAACGTATCTGTCCTTATCATATTTATATTCCCCTGATTATCTTTTTCTACATCTATAATATTTTTGTAATCAAATTGTTTTGAATACTCTTCTATAATTACCGAATTTATGGTTTCAGTAATTATAGTTCTAGCTTGCACATCAGTAGCTTTCACAATTGCTGGACTTATTTCTGCATTCACAAAATAAATAAACAGTCCTAAGATCATCAATGTACACCCTATTATAAATAGGATTTTCACTCTATTATCAGTAACATGAAATCTTCTTATATCCATCACACCCTTATAATCATATACCATAATATATGACAATAAATGATTCTTTATTTACCTAAAAATTTATATGTTTCATTAACACTTTAATTTATGTTATAATAATTTAAATGTAAAGGTTAAAACAAGGAGGACAATTATGGTTAAAAGACATAAAAAAACCCAAACCAAGACTTTTAAAAAAGTAGCTATCATTTTATCTGGTCTGTTAATAATAGCATTTATAGTCTTAATGGGTATATCCCTTGCAATTATAAAAAACTCCCCTAAATTAGATGTAAATCAAATATTAAATTTAAGCGAACCTTCTGTTCTATATGATGATAAGGATGAGCTAATGGATGCAGTGGTCACTCCTCAACAGAGAACAGTAATTCCATTTAGCAGTATGCCCCAAAATTTGAAAAATGCTTTCGTCAGCATAGAAGATGAACGGTTTTATACCCATAAGGGCATAGATTTAAAAAGACTTATCGGGGTAATATTCATAGATATTAAAAGCAAATTTATAAAAGAATCAAATATTCAAGGTGCATCTACAATAACACAGCAGCTGGTGAGAAGCATATTTTTGTCACCAGAAGTATCTTACAAACGAAAATTACAGGAGATATATCTTTCTCTGCAGCTTGAACAAAAATTAAGTAAAGATCAAATACTAGAAGCATATATGAATACAATTTTTTTAGGCGGAAGAGCCTTAGGTGTTGAAGCTGCTTCCAAACAGTATTTTGGAAAGCCTGCAAAAGATTTGAATTTAATTCAATGCGCTTTTATTGCAGGTATGCCTCAAAGTCCATCCGTATATTATCCTTATTCTCCAGCCTCACGAAAAAATCCATCTATATATTTAAATAGAACTGCCACCGTAATAAAAAAAATGTATGAAAATGGATATATATCTCAACCTCAATATACTTCAGCAATAAATGACATTTCTACAGGTAAATTGAATATTAATCCACAGCCTACTGTAAGCAATGGTTACAATAATGAATGGTTTACAGTATCGGTAATCAATTCGGTAAAAAAAGACTTAAAAGCACAATACCATTATAGTGATGACGAAATAGAAAATTTACTTATGTACGATGGTTTAAAAATACATACTACAATGAATAAAAATTTACAGCAAGAAACTCAAAATACTTTGGATAACAGCAGTGTTTTACAAGCTTCATCATTGGATAAAAACGGAATTGTACAGCCTCAGGCTTCTGCTGTAGTCATGGACTATCATTCTGGAGAAGTCAAAGCATTGGTAGGTGGAAGGGGCACACAGCCTGCAAGATCCTTTAACCGAGCTGCATCGGAAAATTATTTGAGACCTTCTGGTTCCAGTATAAAACCATTAACTGTATACGGTCCTGCCATAGACTCTAAAAAATTTACAGCAGCCAGTATTTTTGAAGATTCTCCATTATCAGATGAAGTTTCTTACAAATATACCACCAACGGAGAACCCTATCAGCCTAAAGATGATACCTACATAGGTGGAAATATGACCTTGAGGACAGCTATAACTCATTCTATAAATCTAGTTGCAGTAAAACTTGAAGACAAATTGGGATTAAATACCGCTGCCGATTATGCAGAAAAATTTGGAATTACTCTAGACAATGATGATAGAAGTAGTATAGCTGCACTGTCCCTCGGAGAACTCCATCATGGTGTAAATACATTGATAATGTCTGCCGCTTACGGGGTGTTTGGAAATTCAGGCACATATACTTCACCAAAACTCTACACTAAAGTTGAGGATAGAAATGGAAAAATTCTACTGGAGAATAAAACCAAGACAAAAAAAGTTCTTTCTCCCCAGGCAGCATATATAATGTATGATATGCTCAAAGGTCCGGTCAGTGCTGAAGGTACTGCTCCTAGTGCAAATATAGGAAATATGCCTGTAAGAGGTAAAACTGGAACTTCCAGCGACAGCAAAAACCTGTGGTTCTGTGGGCTAACGCCTTACTATTCCGCTGCAGTTTGGATTGGAAATGATGACAACACAGTTTTGGACAGTTCCCTCAACAGCAACTCTGCGGCAAAACTCTGGGCAAATATAATGTCTCCTCTTCATAAGAATTTACCTGTAAAAGATATTAAAATGCCTTCCGGAGTAGTGGCCCAGTCAATTTGTTCCGAATCAGGGAAGTTACCTGTTTCAGCCTGTTATACAGATCCTGAAGGAAGTAAAGTCTATACTGAATTTTTTATATCAGGTACAGTTCCAACTGAAAAATGCGACATGCATCGCTCCTGGAATATTTTTGACTATTTTACAAAACACAAAGATAAGACAAATAACAATAAGTCCACAGATGACACCAATACTGGAAATACAAAAAAAGATGACACCAATTTAAACAGAGGTCAGAATAATTCTGACGGCAGTTCAGAAGATGATACAAACGATGGTGAAAATGTTAAAAATCCTGGAGATATACCTCCTAAAACACCAGATACAAATAATTAGAATAAAATATCAAAGTACAAGTTTAGACAATTCGCAATGTACAATTAATGAAGATTTAAACTTTGTACTTTGATATTTATTTTCAGCTATCCACCTAATATTTTTCTCATGTTCTTTAACACTTTCTTTTCTATTCTAGAAACCTGTACCTGATTTATACCCAACATTTTAGCTACCTGAACCTGAGTTTTATCTTTAAAATATCTAAGCATTATAATCTGTCGTGATTTTACATCTAAATCTTTAAGTGCCTCTTTAAGTGCAATTCTATCTATCATTTCTACGTCTTCATTTGGATTATTACTTATTTTATCTATTAAGAGAACCGGGGAGCCATCATCCTGGTGTATAGTATCATAGAGATACTGCAAACTGGTAACAGACTCCGTAGCAAATATCAGATCTTCAACTTCAATACCAGAGTATTCAGCCAGCTCTTCCACAGTAGGTTCTCTATTCAACTTTTTTGTCAATGCCTCTCTATCATAATGAAGTTTTTTAGCTGTATTTTTTACACTTCTACTCACTTTTATCATTCCATCGTCTCTTAAAAATCTCTTTATTTCTCCTAATATCATTGGTACAGCATATGTAGAAAACTTTACATTGTAACCTGGATCAAAGTTATTTATTGCCTTCATGAGTCCCATACATCCTATTTGAAATATATCCTCATACTCGTATCCTCTATTTAAAAATTTTTTGCTTATAGTTGATACCAATGGCAAATTCAATTTTACCAATTTATTTAAGGCATCTTTATCCCCTTGCTTTGCATATTTAATTAAGTCCAAGTTATCTTCATAACTACACTTTAATTTTTTTACTGCTTCTTCATCCATATCATTCACCTAACTTAATGAATTAAAAACTTTTTTCATTATCAATCTTGTCCCTTTATTTTTTTTAGATTCCACTTTAAGCGAATCCATAAAAGTCTCCATTACAGTAAATCCCATTCCTGATCTTTCAAGATCAGGTCTAGATGTATAAAGCGGCTGTCTCGCTAAATCTATGTCCTCTATTCCCACTCCCGTATCTTCCACAGTTAAAGTAAGTTCTCTGTTTTTAATAAAAGCCTCAATTTTAACTATTCCTTCCTTATTTTCATAACCATGAATAATAGAGTTCGTAACAGCCTCCGAAACTGCAGTTTTAACATCCGTTAATTCTTCTATAGTAGGATCTAACTGAGACACAAACGCTGCTACTGCTACTCTGGCAAAACTTTCATTTTGTGATTTACTAATAAACTCTATTTTCATACTGTTATCGTACATAATATTTATCCCCCCATTAAATATTCTCAATTGCTTCCTCAACATTATCATAAAGCTTTATAATTTTAAACAATCCTGAAAGTTCAAATACTCTCTTTACCAAATCAGTTGCTCCTGCAATACACATGGAACCGTTCTTTAAATTTAGTTTTTTATACCTTCCAATAACCACCCCTATTCCAGAACTGTCCATAAAACTTACTCCTGAAAAATCCATTATAAGTTTGTTCAATCCATCCCTGTCCAATCTATCATCAATTTTAATTCTAACTTCCTCTGCACTATGATGATCTAATTCTCCTTTTATACTCACTATGAGTTTATCGATTTTAATTTGAAATTCTAGATTCATGAATTATCCAAAGCTCTACTAAAATTACACTATAAAACTTCTAACATAATTTTAGCGTTAAAACATAATTTTAACTTTAATTTACCATATAACATATAATAGCCTTAATGTTATATGACTAAAGTCTAGTACACTAAACTTTAGCATATGCAAATATGCATAGTCCGAGCCAGACATTTTTACCCCCCTTCTGTTATTTTTTATGTAATACCTTTGTAATCTATAGAATAAAATATTTACCTTAATTATTATTCTATAAGTGTAATAATCTTCCTTTTTTTTTCGTTAGTCATTTTATTATTCATTTTTACCATATATTATATTTTTAAACATATATATAAATTATTATCAAATATATGTCATTTTTCAGCGCCCCTATAGAAAAATATAGGTAAAAAAAACATATACAGTAAGTATATTACTCTACTGTATATGCTTTTTACCAGTTTAAAAATTAAAACAAATGTATTTTTATTTTGTTAAATTCTCTATAAATTTTGGAAGCACAAAACAGGCTTTATGCAATTCTTTTGTATAGTACTTCGTATTTATATTCACCGATGAAGATAAATCTACTTTTTGTGGATCATATTTTTTAGAACCCAATGTAAAACTCCAAAATCCACTTGGATAAGTCGGTATACCTGCCATAAACAATTTTGTTATTGGGAAAACAGCTTTTGCATCATTGTAAATGCCTTTTACCACCTCAGGCAAATAAAAAGGTGTTTCCGTCTGAGCCACAAATATACCATTTTCTGTCAAGCACTCATCTATTTCCTTATAAAAACTTCTACCAAAAAGGCCTTCTGCAGCACCAAAAGGATCTGTGGAATCCACTATAATAACATCAAAACTGTTCTTATGTTCATGTACATACTTTATCCCGTCCCCAATAAAAATTTCACATCTTGGATCATCTAATGCAAAGCTTATTTCAGGAAGGTATTTTCTACACTGTTCAATGACCTCCTGATCAATTTCACAGAGAACAACTCTTTCCACCGTAGGGTGCTTTAAAATCTCCTTTACGGCGCCACCATCTCCTCCCCCAACTACAAGCACTTTTTGGGGATTCGGATGGGTAAATAGAGGTACATGGGTTATCATTTCATGATACACGTATTCATCTTTAACAGTGGTTTGCACTATTCCATCTAAAACAAGCATTTTTCCAAAACAATATGTATCCACTATAGCTAAATCCTGATATTTAGTTTTCTTTCTAATCAAAGTTTGTTTTATCTTATACGTCATAACAGCATCTGAGATTTGACTTTCTCTTAACCATAAATCCATAAATATACCCCCCAGCCATCTTAAAATATAATTTTTTCCTACAGAAAACATCATTATAATAATAATTTTATATCGTGACAATAAAATTTTCAATAACCTCATAAAAATCTCTATTACAGCTATTCATCAATACAATAATTCCTTTTTACAATTTTAATTTCACCTTCTGTCAATCCAAAAAATTTGTATAAATAGCTTTCTGCATCATATTTTTCACAAAAATCAATAACGGGAATACTCAGTTTCATCAAATTATTTGGATAGTATTCATACAAATTCTCTCCTAATTTTTTGCCAAAGGTTTTAAAGTAAAATTCATATAAAGGGCTGTTTAAAATTTTAAGCAGATTATCATACGTAAAGTTTACATTTTTCTTTAACACCAGTGAATATACGTCTGCACTAAAATAACTTCCTTCATCTAAAGCAAACCTATTGTTTTTAGATTTGTATGGAAATACAATTTTCTTGCCTTCAAATATCTCAGGTTTTCTTCCCCATTGAAGCTCATACCATTTTCTAATACCCTTTTTACACTCTCTTCTATGTAAAAGCTTCTCCTTACAGGTCTTTATATAATTTATGGAATTTGGATAATCTTTCTCATTTTTTATAAAATTAGAATATATAATAAACTTTCCTTTATACATTATTTTATTTCTATGTATATAGCTGCTTTTTATCCAGGGTCTGATTAATTTACCTTCAATATTTTTTTCCTTCAAAATACATTCGTCTATTATAAACGCCTTATCACAACCCGTTATTACTCCCTGGTGGCTTTCACAAATATCCTTTAAAGTATATTTACTTCTTTTTTTTATTTTATCAACTATTCTTCTCTCAATTTTATCAATAAATATCCAACCTTTATTTTCCAGAGAATCCTGATCTATAAAGAAGCTCCTATATTCTCCATATTTTTTCAAAAATATGGAGCCGTAAGATCTCTTTTTTCTCAGCTCAATACCTTTTTTAGGTTTTATAACTTCTATATTATTATGTGAATTCTTCTCTTTTATCAAAAACATTATTATAGGGTCAATCCCCACATTCTTAAAGGGACGTATTCCATAAAAATCTACAATTTTATATATAGAGGCATTTTCAATTAAAAATTTTCTAAGTTCCTCACCGCTGCAGGATTCACAAAAATATCTAGAAGTAATAAATCCAAGCTTTCCTACTTTTTTCAAACAATCCAGAGACTTTTTTAAAAAGCAATAGGATATATCACTTTTATCTCTGTATATATTTCCATATATTTTTTTTAAATCCTTATAGTAATCTCTATCTACACGTTTATGTCCTATATAGGGCGGATTACCTATAAATATATCAAATTTTTCGTCTATATTCCCTATTAAAAAATCCTTTACTTCAAAATTTTCTGAATTGAATCCTCCGCTAATACTGAATAGATCTATTTTTAAAATTTTTATTGCGGTTTCATCTATATCAAAACCGAATAAATTATTGTACACTATATGCTTGTTTATATCCTTAATTTGTAAATCAATATTATTGTGATTATCTATGGCTTTTATATTATTTTCAAATATGCTTTTTAAATAGTAAAAACATGGACATATCAAGTTCCCGCATCCACAAGAAGGATCTATTATTTTTATAAATGGATTTTCAATTACATCCATGGGATTTATTAAATTTTCAAGCATATATCTTGATATTTCATAAGGTGTATATATTACATCTTTTGCTTTACTTACTATTTCCTGATTATAGTAATACTCAGCAAAATATTTATCTCTTTCGATATTAAATTTTTTTTTACAATTTTCTATAGATCTAAATTTAATTTTACTATCTAATTTTGTATTTATAAGTTTATAAATTTCTTCAATATTTTTAATAAAATCATCCACGCCGTTATCTCCAATTTTACTATACACTTACTTAAAGAGGTTTATATTTTTATTGAACAATTTACTAATACTGCCTCTAAAGCCCAAGTATAAATTATCAGATTAAGTATACCATAAATTATATATTATAAGGTAGGTGATGATACAACTATGTTCAAAAAATTAATATCCATCTTTTTAATGTGCATAATTTTTTTGTATTCCTATACTGTTATGGCTTTTTATAAAAAAGAGGCGCCTTTAATATATAACAAATCTTGGGCCTTTCAAACAAAAGCCAATCCTAAAGAAAATAGTACTCAAAAGTCCGCCAGCAGGCTTCAGAATTTAGATGTATCTAAATTGGACAGAAGTGAAAAAAACTGGTTTTTTAAACCCAACAACAAAGGCACTCCTTCAGAGATACCTGAAGACATTCTAAAACTTACAAATAAATACTCTGCATACTATTTAGGCAATACCTCTAAAAAAGTACTCTATTTAACCTTTGATGAAGGATATGAAAACGGCTATACTTCAAAAATACTGGATATACTAAAATCAAATAATGTTCCTGCTGCTTTTTTTGTTACAACACCCTATATAAAAGCCAATGCAGATTTGATAAACAGAATGGTAAAAGAAGGACACCTAGTATGCAACCATTCCACAAAGCACCCTTCAATGGCGGAGACTGCAAAAGATCCTATAAAATTTGAGAATGAATTTTTAGTAACAGAAGATGCCTATAGAGAAGTCACAGGCAAGGAAATGCCGCATTTTTTTAGACCCCCTATGGGAAAATACAGTGAGCTTTCTCTATTTTATACTAAAAAATTAGGTTATAAAACTATTTTCTGGAGTTTTGCCTATAACGATTGGAATGTTAAAAGGCAGCCTTCTCCTATAGAGTCTCAAAAAATGATAAGCCGCAGGACTCACAATGGAGCAATTGTATTGCTTCATGCAGTTTCGAAAACAAATTCTGAAATATTGGACTCTGTAATAAAAGATTGGAAAAATCAAGGTTATACCTTTGAAAGCTTAGATAAATTGCCATAAATATTCGTATTTTATATATATTTTCTTTATATTATAATATAAATTAGGTATAATTAAATTGTATATTATATTTTTAATTGTACCTAATTTATTAATTATTTAAAAATAAATATTTTTGGGGAGATATTGCATATGAGGATTACACAGGAATCAGATTATGGCCTTAGAGTTGTACTTTATTTGTCAAAATTGGGTTATGGCAAGAGAATTGAAGCTAAATCCATAGCTAAAAATGAAAATGTACCACTTAGATTTCTTCTTAAACTTTTAAGGAAGTTAACTCACTCAGGTATAATTAAATCCTATAGAGGGGTTAATGGAGGCTATGCATTAAATCTTATGCCCGAGGAGATAACTCTTATGAGTATAATCAAAGCTATTGACGGACCTATTTATTTAAACAGATGTTTATATGATCCCGGACATTGTACTGCAAATAGAAATGGACACTGCTATATACATAACTCACTTTTAAGAGTACAAAACAGATTGATCAAAGAACTAGAAAGTATCAATTTCAAGGATATACTGGAAAACAAAATTAAATAATTATTACAGTCTAAGCCTGATTAAAAATATTAATCAAACTTAGATTTTTTTTTATTAAAAGCTATCACTTTTAATAAAAATTTTGGTATAGATATCAGCCTCTTTATTCTAGAAGGTTCCTTGATGACTCTATAAAGCCATTCAAGTCCTAGAGCTATCATCCACTTTGGAGCCCTTTTTACTTTTCCTGCAAATACATCAAAACTTCCTCCTACACCCATATATATACTGCAGGGCAGCTCATTCATATTTTGTGATATAAAGATATCCTGTTTTGGAGTACCCATTGCTACAAATAGAGCATAGGGAGCACTGGATTTTATATCAGTAAGTATACTTTCACAATCATCTAGATCAAAATAACCATTATGACTGCCGGATATATTTAAAAGAGGATATCTTTTCTTTAAATTTGTCACACACACATCCAGGACATTCTGCTTTGCCCCAAGTAAATATATAGCTTTCCCCTCCTCCTCACATTTTTTTATTATATTCTCCATGACTTCAATACCGGTTATCCTTTGCCTTATAGGCACGCCAACAATTTTAGAAGCTAAAAGAGTGCCAATTCCATCTGGGATTATTACAGTATTGGCATTCGTAAAATTTTTTAACAGTGCATCGTCCTTAAGTCCATTGTACAATACCTCTGGATTACCTGATACTATATTAACCTTTGAAAATTTATCTATATAATTCATAAGATCTGATTTACTTCCATTGAATACATTGTATTTTAACAACCTAGTAAACATTTAAAATGCCCCTTCACTTTTAAATACGGAAAAGATTGTTTTAAATAAGATCTTTACATCCATTAAGAGGGAAAATTTTTTTATATATGTCAAATCATAATAAACAGTTTTGCCAAGCTCTATTTCCCCTCTTCCACTTACCTGGGCAAGACCTGTTATTCCTGGAGTAACCAAAAGTCTTTGTCTATAAGCCTTAGGATACAGTTTAACCACATCAGGTATTTCAGGTCTTGGTCCTACCAGACTCATATTCCCCAATAACACGTTGAAAAGTTGAGGTATTTCATCCAGACTTGTTTTCCTCAAGAAAGCGCCGGACTTAGTCACTCTGCTGTCGCTTCTACTTTGAAACACAAAATTCTCTAAATTATTTGGATCAATGTTCAGCTCATGTTTTTTTTCCGCATCTACCACCATTGTTCTAAATTTATATATTGTAAAATTTTCTCCATTCTTACCCACTCTAATCTGTTTAAAAATAGCAGGCCCCTTAGAATCCATCTTAATCCAAATTGCAATTAAAATAAAAACTATACTCAATAATATCAATCCTACAGCAGAAAATACAAGATCAAATGCTCTCTTTAAAAAAAACTGCACCCTTTTGCTTTTTATATCCTCTTCAACATTTATTTCTATTTCATCCGCCTGCATAACTTAGCAAGTTCACCTACTCTCCTATATTTTTACTTATTATATCATAGATGTTTTCACTATAAAACTTTTTTTACTTTACTTATAACAATAGATCCAAAAATAGTTATTAAAAAGGCGTTTATTTCAAAACTCAAATTATCTGCATGAATATACCTACTCATATAATATTGAGTATAAAGATACAGTATACCAGACTGAACCAGATATATATCATAAGAAATATCCGATATATATCTTATGATATTCATAATAAATCCCCTGCTAAAGTTAAAACTAAATATAAAAAATATGAAGAATGTAGAATAAACAAGTACTGCCGGTCTCTGAAAAGTGGTTACATAGTCTACATTTTTAACAAATTGATTGCCAGATATAAAGCCGTATATAACTATAAAAGCCGAAATTAAAAACAACACAGATACAAAAAGTCTGTGGCTATTCAATTTTTCGGAAATCCTATCAATATTTTTACCTATATAACCTCCCATTGAAAAATAAAAAAGCCAGTATAATAGATTTTTTTTATTCCAGAACCATTCCTCCGGAGAAACACTTTTAAAATAATATGTATATGCAAGTAAAAGGACTGTAATGATAAAGCTAAAAAATACCCACCATCTTTTACCCATAAATCTATATATAAATGGAAATATGATATAAAATTCAATTATCAGCGGTACATAATAAAAATGATAGAATACATTTCCATAAATTATGTCGTTTATGTCCTCCTGTATGTTAAAATTTTTGGTTATCAGCAGTATATAAATTATGCACCATACTATGTATTGAGGTACCACTCTGAAAAATCTCTTCATTATGAATTCAGAATAACTTCCACCTTCTTTATAATTCACAGTAAGTCCCATGCCTGAAATAACTATGAAGGCCGGAACACAAAACCTGGAAAGCTGATTTATTATGAATGATATATTATACGTAGTAGAATAAGGCATACATCTGTAGAGCACAGTTGCTGAAGCATGCAGTGTTATAACCGCAATTATTGAAACAGCCCTTATAACATCCATACCCAAAATACGCTTTTTTATTATGCCCACCACCCTCTTTATCTAAAAATAGGTTACTATATTGGAATTTTATCTTTAACTGCATTAAGAATGTACTCATACTCTTCAATTCTGGTAAAATGCAGGCATATAAAGTAAACTGCACTGCCAAGCACAAAAGATACAAAGATAGATATAATATTGCTCCACATAAAAGAGGAAATTTCATTCATGCAAATATAATTTACAGTATATATACATACACCCATAACTGCAGAAGAAAAACTTATCTTCAATAGACCATAAAAAATTTTTTTCATATTCATGCCGTTTAATTTTTTGTTTAAACTTGTCGTCATAAGCATTGTAGTTATAATTGCTGAAATTGTAGTAGCTAAAGCAAGCCCTGAAACTTTCATATGTTTTATCAGAATAAAATTTATGATTATATTTATGATTATTCCCACAAAGCTGTTTATCATAGGCGTCCTAGCATCCTTAATGGAATAAAAGGCCTTATTTAATATATCCCTTATCCCATAGGCAATCATTGCAGGACAATAAAATAAAAGTGCATTGGAAGTCAAATCTGAAGCCGTCAAATCAAAGGCTCCGTGTCTAAAAATCAAATTCACGAGGGGATGTCTTAAAATCCCTATGGCAACTGCTGCTGGTATCATAATTATCATTATTATATTTATAGCGTTGACCAGAGCTTTTTTATACCTTAAAATATCCTTCTTTACTGCCAATTCCGAAAGGGTAGGATATACAATCATGGCAATTCCTATGGCAAAAACTTCATAAGCCAGGGTATTTATCTTATTTGAATAATCGAGCACCGTAACCGCACCAAAATATATGTTATTGGCAAAAGATCTGTTTATAAACAAATTAAGCTGCACCACTGAAGTACTTATAATTATAGGTACCATCAACTTGAACATGGAATGGGCATCTCTATTTTTTATATCCATTACAAATTTATATTTATATCCAAGCTTTCTATACCTTGGAAGGTTTATAGCGAACTGAACAAAAAATCCTATTACAGTAGCTACGGCAAATCCCTTTATTCCATATCTGGATGTTAAAAATACCAGGTAAACTATATATACAAGATTGGAAACCAACGCCATAGCCGCAGGTTCGTAAAATTTTTTATGTGACTGCAATACTCCCGTAACTACGCTTTGAAGTGTTACAAATACAAGGGACAGCAGCATTATCCTGGTTATTTCAACGGATTGACTGTATATGTCCACATTTGCAGTAAATGCATGACCAAATACATACACTATCTGCTTTGAAAATACAATGAGCATCATCGTAATTATAACTGTGAAAAAAGTAGACAAAGTTATTATATTGTTTACAAACTCATTTCTTTTTTTGCTGCTGCTGTGTTCAATATGTTCTGAATTGAGAGGTATAAAAGTCGTAGTAAGGCCATAGCTTATAGTAGTTAAAAGATATACAAGCCCCAGTGAAAAATTATATATATCACTTATATAAGTTGCCCCAAACTTTGCGGCTATGAGAGAATCTCTCACCATTGCCAAAATTTTGCCCCCTATTATGAGAAGCATAACTACAACAGAACTTTTTATTATCTTTTTTCCTGCCATCTAATTCACTCCAACTATTTTTGTGAAATTATTTCATTGTATATATCATTATATTGTCTACAAAAATTATCTATTGAAAATTTTTTCACACAGATATTATACAGATTTTCTCCCATTTTCGGTAGGTATTCTCTTCTATCATAAGCCAACTTCATTTTACTGCTTATACTCTCTATGGAATTGGGGTCGACTAAGAATATGGAATTTTCATCTAAAATTTTATCCATATCACCTACGTCTGGAGCTATAAAAGGTTTTTTTACAGCAGCACTTTCAAGCAGCACTAGTGGAGGCGCCCCTCCCTCACTAAATGATGTCAATATTCCCACATCCCCTGCATTTATAAAATCTAAGGCATTTTCACTATACCCTGTAAGTATTACATCCTCCTGCAGCTTTAAGTCCACAATCAAATTCCTCAGCTTCAATTCCTCTGATCCATCTCCAACTATTATGAGCTTTACATTTTTAACTTTATCTCTAATAATTCCAAAGGCTTGTATAAGGGACATCTGATTTTTTACAGGATGCATTCTGGCCACATTTACATACAAAAAATCCTCTTTAGGTATGTTATACTTTTTTCTTATGTCTTCCCTATTTTCTCTTACAGTGAATCCATTTATATCAATACCGTTGTTAACCCTGAATTTTCTCCCTCTAAAATTTTCTTCGTCTAAAATGTCTTTTATATAATCCGATACACATATGTATCTATGAAAACTTTTCAATCCTTTTTTGCTGAGAGGAGTAAACAATTTATATTTCACACTATTATTTAAAAAATCATCTCTAAAGTCGCTGTGTACTGTAGCCACTGTAGGAATTTTTATTTTATCCTTTAAAAAATAATGGGCAAAAAATGCCTTTGCACCATGGAAATTGACAATGTCGATTTTGTTTCTGTCTATGTACTTTAACATATACCTGTCATAAGTAAGACTCTTCTTGAATTTTATCGTATCTACATTAAGTCTTTTACTTTTTTCATAAAGTCCCCCTCCACCTAAGGTGCCTATAATACTGTGAAACATGGGATTTGAATAAAGACTTAAATTAAGTACATGGCTTCCACCACCGCCCGTATCATTCCCGGATATAATCTGTAATACTTTTATAACTGCCACCTCCCATTTAAAAGGCTTTAAAATTAATTTTCCAAATCATCTTTTATCAAGTATTTCAAGTATCTTAGAGGAGGCACTGCCGTCTCCAAATATATTCTTCTGCTCCCTTGAAGGTATAAAGTTCAATACAGCATCCAATATTTTTTCTCTGTCAGTTCCCACTATCTTGTTCCAGCCGTTTTCTACAGTTTCAACCCATTCTGTCTCCTCTCTCATAGTTATGCAGGGCTTTCTCATAAAGAAAGCTTCTTTTTGGACTCCACCGCTGTCCGTAACTATTTTTTGTGAATTCATCTCCAGGTTTATCATTTCCAAATATCCCACAGGATCTGTTACCTTTACATTTTCACTGAACTCAAGTCCATAATTCAGCATATATTTCCTAGTTCTAGGGTGAAGTGGAAGTACAACCGTTTTACCGCATTCATTAAGAGCTCCTACTATATTGCTCAATTTATCTATATGATCTGTATTTTCAGCCCTGTGTATAGTAGTTAGTATGTATTCTTTACCCTCAAGGTCAAGTTCCTCTATAATTTCACTCCTGCTTCTCGCGAGCTTCTTAAAATTCAAAATGGCATCAAACATAACATCACCCACATTATAGACGCCTTTTTTTATTCCCTCTTCTTTCAAATTCTTTTCTGCAGATTTTGTAGGTACAAACAAAATATTGGAAATATGATCTGTAAGAACCCTGTTCTGTTCCTCCGGCATCTCCATATTAAAGCTCCTGAGCCCTGCTTCCACATGGGCCACTGGAATCAATAATTTGCTGGCACACAGCGCTCCCGCAAGAGTCGAATTGGTATCACCGTACACCAGCACAAAATCAGGTTTCTCCTTTTCATACACTTCTTCAAGTTTTATAAGCATGGTTCCCGTCTGCTTTCCATGCCTTCCCGATCCCACGCCTAAATTGTAATCCGGCTTAGGTATGTTAAGTTCTTCAAAAAATACTTTGGACATATTTTCATCATAATGCTGTCCGGTATGTACCAATATCTCACTGTGATGTTTTCTTATTATGTTGGAAACAGCAGCAGCCTTGATAAATTGAGGCCTTGCTCCTACAACTGTCAATATTTTCATGGATATCCTCCTGTTAAATTTATTATTGGTTTTTAAGAAGCTGATCTTTAGGAACGTTTCTAAATTTCCTGGCCGGGTTTCCTGCAACTATAGTTTCTTTTTTCACATCTTTTGTAACTACACTTCCCGCTGCGGCAAAACCATCTTCATTTATGATCTTACCTGGCAGTATAGTTGCTTGGGCACCTATCCTTCCACCTTTTTTAACAGTCACACCTTTAAAATGCTTATATCTTTCTTTGGATCTAGCTGCAAAATTATCGTTTGAAGTTACAACTCCAGGCGCAATAAACACATTGTCTTCAATATCAGAATAAGCCGTAATATACACATTTGTCTCAATCTTGCAGTTTGAACCAATCTTCGAGAAATTCTCCACAGCTGTTCCTCTCCCTATTATAGTCTTGTTTCCTATGCTTACATTTTCTCTTATGGTTGCAAGATCCGCAACGAGTACATTTTCACCTATAGTACATCCACAGTAAATTATAACTCCTGCACCTATAAGACACCCGCTTTTTATTAAAGCTGGTTCGAATTTTTTATCATCTTTGAATATACTGTTTACCGATCTCATTGGCTCCTTGCCTATTACAGTATTATCATCTATTCTCACATTGTCGCCTATTTTAGATCCCCTGTGAATCACCACATTATGGCCTATTACACAGTTGTTACCCAATATGACCTCATCTTCTATGACAGCAAATCTTCCAATAGTTATATTATTGCCAATTTTGGCATTATTAGATATATATCTTTCACACATATTAACTCTCCTATTCTCATATATTTGAAGATTGAAAATTAAATTATTTCATTTCCAATACTAAAACTGCTAGTCATTAATTTTTGCAATGCCTTTCATATCCATAGTTGAAAAATCTTTGAATGGAAATTTAACCGGCATACCTGTAAGCCTCGATTTATATGCTGCCAAAATTATAGACATTCCCTTTTTACCCTCTTTCCCATCTATGAGAGGTCTCGTATTATTGTTTACTGCATCTATCATATCCTTGAAAAGAGGTATGTGTCCAAAGCCATATACGGTATCGGGATTCCCTTCCTGTTTCAGTAGCTATGGTAACCACATCTATGTCCTGGTTCGCAAGCATCTTCTTATAGTCTGTATAAATTTCCGGAATATAAGCTCTGTCTATTTTATCCGCATATTCATTTTTTCTTTTCTCAGCCTTTTCACTTACTACATCACATACTGCCACTAAAACTGCTTCATCTTTATTGGCTGCCAGGGCTTCAACATGTTTATATGAAATCCTTCCGCAGCCTATAATGGCAAATCTCAATTTCTTCATAAAAACACCTCTTAAATATAAATAATTAATCAACTTACAATTGCGACATGTTTTTATTTTTTAACTTAACCTGCTCGCATGCTTTTCATTATAATACATACTCTCTCTTTTGTCACTTTCACCCTTTTACCGCTTTTTTTCTACATTATCTCTACATCTAACCGCTGATCCTAGTGCAAATTATTGATTTCAGTAAAACTATACTCATCCTTTAGTTCATAGGATTGGAGTATGGCCATTGTGATCCAAAAAAAGGATATGACTTTTGGTGCAGAAAAAAAATCATCAATTAAATTCATCAATATAAAAACCACAAAAGACACAAAGAACCCTCTATAAAACTTTAAAAAAAATTTATCTTTAACATTCTTAAGAAAATATATGAGTTTTACCATAGATGAAATTATAATTGATACAAATGCAGCTGTTCCAAATATTCCCATTTCCGCTTGCATTTCCAGAAAAATATTATGGGGATGTTTTGGAACAAAATTACTTGTTTTCAGACCCGGTTTTTGATACATGTATCTAGCACATGCTTTTTCAAAATTTCCATTTCCTACACCTATAATGGAATGATCCTTAATTATCATTATAGCTGTATCCCAAATTTTTATTCTAGATGTATTTTGGGTAACATCTGTCAATTCCCTCAACCTACTAGAAATCTGCGGTATAAAAAAGCTGACTATTCCAATGGGGATTAGTGTAAATAAAAATTTCAGGCTGTACATAAATGCAATTATTATACATCCTATCCCAAATCCAAGCCATGCATTCCTGGAAAAGCTAAATAGTATATTCAATAAAAATATGGATGCAATCAATATATAAAGTACCTTCCTCTTTATGTCCTTTTCCTTAATAGCAAGCATTATCATGGGAAATATAATTAAAATAAAATAGGCTCCTAAATTATTAGAATTTTCCAGCGTTGAACTAATTCTGAGTCTGCTTACAGATTCCCCTGCTTGAATCACACCTATTCCTGAAGCATAATCCCATATTCCTATAATTCCTACTACAACAGAAATAAATATATAACAATATAAAATTCCTTTTAAAAATTTCTTTTCAAACCCCTGGCTAAATATTATGAAATATAAAATTATGTAACTCATATATCTCAGAGTTTTATAAACAGATTCCATTTTATAATCTGCATAGATAGATGAAACAGCCATTATAATTATCAGGGCCATTATAGATATACTCAAATAATCAGATAAAAATCCCTTTATACCTCTAATAAAACTCTTTCTCATGTCTTTAAAAAATACAAGTCCTATAAAATATATAAAAAATACTACTAGCATCCATATATCTCCACTAAATGGTATTCCCATAAATTTGAATTTACTATATACTAGCGGCATAATAATTACATACATATAGATGGATAAATACAATATCAACTGATAAATTGCCATAATTTAGTACTCCTTTTTTAAAATTATTCATTGACATATTTTCTAAGATATACATTGGATATGATTGAAGACAATATATAAGTTGAAACTGTAGATAATGATGCCCCAATAGATCCAAACTTAGTTATAAGAACTATATTAAGAACTATATTGACTATACCTGTTATCATTGAATTATAAAAGTTGACTTTCACAAGTTTCATACTGGCAAGCACATTGCCCGATGGTATTCTAAAGGTACCTGCTATAAGATATCCCACAGTCAATATTCTAAAATTGGTAATTGAATCAGAATATTGCTTAGTAAATACAGTTTCCACAATAAAAGGAGCAAATACTATAAGGACAATCGTTATAAATATATTTAAAATAAACAGATACTTAACAAGTATATAATATTTATCTTTAATCCATTTTCTATCATCCCAATGCCTTGCAAAATAAGGATAGGCAAAAGTCAATATTGACATAGGAATAAACATCAAATTAAACGGAATTAACATAGCAACATTATAAGACGCTATTATCTCACTACTCTTGGTTATAGCTCCTACAAAAAAAGTATCCATTAGATACAGCAGCTGTGACATTGCATTTGTAAGACAGCTAACCACAGAATATTTTAAAAAATCCCTTTTTTCTTCCTTGGCGGGATAAGCTATCTTAGCAATCTTTTTCACCTGATTACGTATAAGATATATGCCAATAATAATAGAAATTATATATGCCATATATCTCCCAGCAATTATACCATTTACACTAAAATAATATCCAAAACAAACATTGCCAAAAAAGTACAATAAAGTGTTTGTGATTGTAAGCAGTGAAAATTCGTTATTCCTAAGTTCCGCTCTAAGCAGTGTTTGAATTTCATTAAAAAATATTGTCATAAGGGGAATTGCCGACAGATAAAAAAGCATCTGGGTACTTCCCTCTACTGGCAGTTTGAAAAATACAGTATATACTATGATTGATATAGCTATAAGTAAATTAAAGGCACTTCCTATTTTAACAGCATATTTAAAATAAGATAGTCTTCTATCTTCTCTTTTCTCCATACTGCAGTATTGCAGCGAACTAGACACCATTCCCAGGCCTTCCAGTGTCAAAAATATATTCAATATATTTTGAGCATATGTAAAATCTCCATATAGTTTTTTCCCCAATATTCTAGTCATAAAAAACATTATGCCAAACTGTATCACTTTATTTACAAAATTCGCACTGAATATTTGCACAAGTCCTTTTTTCAATACCAGCTTAATTGTACTTGCATCTTTCATATTAACCTCCAGATTCCGAAACAAATATACTGATCATTTCACAATACTGGAAAGTATATTCTCCAGTTTTCTAGTTATATTATCTCTGGAATAATTTGTTATAGCATATTTCCTTCCATTACTTCCGAGTTTTCTTCTCAATTCATCATCTTTGGATAATTTTAAAACCGCATTCGCCAGATCAGATGAATTTTCCGGTTCAACCACTATTCCTGCCTCAGCTTCTTCTATCAATCTTGCAGCTTCACCATCAACGGCAAGTACAATAGGAAGTTCTGTTGCAAGTGCTTCAAACATTTTTGAGGGAAGGGCACCTTTAAATATATCCAGTTTTTTCAATGGTATAATAGAAGCATCCATGGAGGCTATTATCTTAGGCATATTAGCTTTTGGCTGAACTGGTAAAAAAGTAACATTTTCAAGTTTTTTTTCAGCCGCCATATTTATAAGTTTTTGCTTTTCGGGACCATCCCCTACAAAAACAAATTGTATGTTCCTATGTTCTTTTAAAATTTCTGCCGCATTTATTATAATTTCAAGTCCTTGAGCTAAACCGTGTATTCCACCGTAACAGGCTGCGAATTTACCGTTTATGCCTATAGATTCTCTAAATTTTTCATCTCTGTTCTCTTTTCTAAAAAATTCAGTATCCACTCCATTGGTTATAAGATGAATTTTTTCACTATCAAATCCCCTGTCAATTATATTGTCAACTATTCCTCTTGTTTGGCCTGTAATTGCATCAGCCTTTCTATAACAAAACTCCTCCAGCCATGTAGATGCTTTTATCAACAGCTTATTATGAAGTACACCGAGTTTAACAGCAGATTCAGGCCATAGATCCGATACATTGAACACAAATTTAGCCTTTATTTTTCTAGCTATCACATAACCTGACCATCCTAAAAAGAGAGGGGGTGATTCAGTTATAACTACATCTTGTTTCTCAATATATTTAGAGCCGGTAAATACAGAAGAAAAGGTAAAAGAAAGATAATTTCGGAGTCTTTTTAGAAATCCCTTTTCTTTAGTAGCATATATTCTCGTTCTAATTATCCTTATTCCATCTATTTTTTCTATTACAACCTTCTTGCCTTTATATCCTTCAAATATTTCTCCTTTAGGGTAATTTGGCATAGCCGTAAGTATCGTAACTTCATGTCCAAACTTTTTTAGACGTTTTGCAAACTCAAAAATTCTATTTTGAGGTGCACCTACTTCTGGAGGACAGTACTGTGTCAAAAACAATATTTTCATAATTTCACCACCAAATATAACTATGAATTCACTACATTCTTGTATATAATATCAATTTTATTAAAATTATCTTCTACATTAAAATTATCTTCCACAAATTTTCTTGCATTTTTTCCCATCAGTATTCTCAAATTCCTGTCTAAAATCAGCTTCTCCAGAGCTAGTTCTATATCATCACTGTTCTTCTTTTTAACAAGAATACTTGATACATTAGGATCTGTAGCTTCTGGAAGTCCTCCAACATCCGATACTATAACTGGAGTGCCGCAGGACTGGGCCTCAACTACTGCAACTCCAAAGCTTTCACTATCTAAAGTAGAAGGAAATACAGCTATATCAAATCTATTAAATGCCTCTGCAACCTGTTTTCTATCTAAAAATCCAAGAAACCTAATTTCATCTTTTATTCCCAAATCAACAGCAAGATTTTCTAGATAATCTCTCTGAGATCCCCTTCCGCCTATTTCCAACTTCAATTTTTTATCTGGATACTTTTTATGTAATTTTCCAAAGGCCCTTATTAAATACTCTATTCCATATTTTTCTTCCAGAGTTTTTATTGTCCCTATAGTTATACAATCCTTATTTCTATATTTATCCTCAGATGGCTTAAATAAATTCAAATTGACACCAAAAGGTGTTACCTCTATTTTTTTATCTGTATATTTATTGGTTTCAATTGCCATGACTTTACTTGTAGAAAGTATCCTATCGGCTTTTTTAAAATTGTATTTAAGCATGATTTTTTTTAATATACCGTTTTGTGGAAAATCAAATACGTCACTTCCCCATACCGACAATATAAATGGATGAAATTTAGATAATGCTCCCAATAGTCCATAACTAGTTGCATAGTGAGCATGAACTATATCAGGCTTTATTTTATAAATAATATTTTTCACTTTTGTAATAGAAGATAGATACTTTAATTTTTTTATAGAACTATTTTTTCTAGTTTCCGTTAAATCATAATCCAAAGTGTATACACAGACCCCGTCTATTTTGCCAGGATTCAGAGATATAACATATATATCATATCCTCTATTTTTAAAAAAATCACACAGTTTTTTAGTATGTATACTATTTGCATCGGACAGATAACATATTTTCATATATACTCCTCCAAAACTATTCTTTTAAATCATCTACAACTTTTCTCGCTCTTGCCTCCCAAGTATTGTACCATATAATTTTTTTTATATTATTTATTTTTTCTCCGTATGACTTAGGATTATTAATTATATATTCCAATTGTTTTTTTAATTCTTCTCTTGAATAGTCTATAGCCCATCCTATATCATTATCATTTATAAACTCCCCAACAGATGTCATATTTGTAGCAATTACAGGTTTGCCATAAGTAAGGTAGTCAAACAACTTTACAGGCATAGCAAATTCCCTATACTTCTGAGGTTTTACAAAAATACTAAATAAATCTGCCTTTTTAAAATATGGAATCAATTTGTCTCCTGATTCGTGAATTATATGTATTCTGTCATTAATATATTTTTGGTATTTATATTTTTCTGAATTCCATTCCTTTTCCCTGCAACAAACTGTCAAGCTCAAATTTTTATTCTGATTGACTACTTCAAAAAGATATTCCAGATTATAGAGATAATTTAGTCCCCCTACATAAAATATATTCAAATTCTTTTTCATATCATTTATGTCGCTTTGAAAAGATATTTTATGTTTTTCAGCTGCAGGAGGCAATTCCTCAACTTTTCCTTTAAAATCTATCGGTATATAATCATACATCTTCAATGATGGAAGATAAAAAACATCCAAAAGATACTTATACCTCAATAAATCATATTTGTAGAACATACATGCTATAATTCTCTTTACAAATGATACTGATAACTTGTATTCGTCAAACTTCCAATATACATCTCTATAAAATAATCCAATTTTTATTCCGTGTCTCTTACAAAAACTAAAAAAACCAAAATCTAAAAATGGAAACATTGGAATATGATTTTTTTCAGTTAATATTGTTGGCTCCGTAGAACTTTCCGAGTACATAAAATCATATTTTACTCCATCTTTAATTTTTCTTTTTATTTGCCCTATACTATATTTTCTTTCTTTTCCATATCCCATAACAATATCTACATTATATCCAATACTTTTAAAAGCATTCAGCATCCTCAAAGGTCTTATTTGAGATGCTGACGGCCAATTTTCATTTATTTTAAATGGTATATGAAATATACAATTTGACAATATAATCCATCCTTTCAAAAATCACTTCAATAATTAACTTGAAAGAATACTAATATATAATTCTTTAAGTTCTTCACCAATTGAATCATAATTGAACTTAGATTCAGCATAATTTCTTATGTAATTGGGATCAAAATAATCATAATTTTCTATCATGGATTTTATCCCAATTTCCAATTGCTTTTTACTGCCAGGTTTAACTAATATTCCAACTTTTTCATTTACAAAATCCTCTGGTCCGCCGCACTCAGTTGCAAGTACAGGTTTCCCTCCAGCCATGGATTCTATCAATACGCTGCCAAATGTTTCCTTAATACTAGGCAATATTAAAAAATCATTCCTATCTATTAATTTTGGTATTTCAGATTTATCCACCTTTCCATAAAAATTGCATTTATCTGATATGTGAAGATCTTTACACATTTTCTCATATTTATGCCTTTTAGAACCATCACCTACTATATTAAAATCTATATTATAGTAAGGATTTTCAGTTATAAAATCAGCAAGTGCAGGTATAAAATATTGTAGTCCCTTTACTTCACTGTCAGGCATCAATCCTATAAACAACAAACGCCAATTTTTTTTATCATTATTACCTGTTTGCTTATTATTGCAAAAATATAAAGATGTATCTACAACATTCCCTATTATCTTACTTTTAAATTTGAATTTTAAGCTGGCAAGCTCTTTTGCCAGATATGTACTTACCGTAATTACATATCTGGCTCTTTTATATGATAAATAAAATAAAATCCTATTATAAATTTTATTTGAGAATTCATGAACTTTTGAGGAATGTTCTGTTATTATATATGGTATATTATTAAAGAACTTACTATATATGTATCCTATAAAACCTGCTGTATAACATACATGGCAGTGTATTAAACTTATATTGTTTTCAACTACTATTTTGTTCAACATTTTGGCTGCCTTGATCATGCTGAAAAGCCTCGATATTTTAGCTTTTTTAAAATAATCAGTATTGGCCCTATATACAATTATTTCATCTTCAACAAATCTCATACATTTTCCCCTGTTTATATTCTTGTCATAGGGGTAAAATACAACTGGTATTAATCCAACCTGTTTCAAAGCTTTAACTTGTTCTTTAATGAATATACCATTTACAGGATTCACACTGTCAGGATACCAGCTTGCTAGTATTAAAATCTTCAATTAACAGCACCTCAGATTCTAATTATTTTTAAATTTTTCTGTTACTCGTTATAAGAGCCATTGACATACCCATAGATATCCAAAAAGGTGTATACCACATAATAGTACTGGGTCCAAAAGATAAAAACACTATTCCAAACAAATTTGATGAAAACATAATTGAGTATTTCTTCATCTCCCTATCTGAATAATCATAAGAACGCAGCGGAGATCTTATCATGTTGGCATATATATATATTGTGTATAAAAAAATTGCCACACCAAAATTTCCCAATATTTCAAACCAGAAACTGTGAACATTCAGGACTCCAAAAGTATTATTCATCTTTTTTACATAGTTTTCAATATTTCCAGGACCAAAGCCCAGATAATGTTTTTGAATAATAACTCCATGTACTACATCATAGATAAGTGTATATCTCTCGTTCTCCGATCCTTTTTTGCCCAGCTGCAGTAATTTTTCATCCTGCGGGTTCAAACGATAATCTGAATTAAAAATATTCAATTTGCTCAATAATCTTGAACCTGTTATTTTCCCATAAAAAGGCTGCATATTCGGTATAAAAGAAATTCCTAAAAATACCGCCATGGTAACAGTTGCCAAAGTTGCAAGTCTTTTTATATTATACACACTTCTATTATTTGAGAAAGAATAGAAAATTATCATAAATAATAATACAATAAATATAGTAATCCAGGCTGTTCTGGATCTAGTAAATATTAAATTTAACTGACTTATGAAATATAACAACAAATAGATCCTTTTATTAAATCTGCTATTGGTGAATAGCCATGCTCCAATTAATATCGTCATGCCTATAACTAAAAATGCTGCATAATTATTGGGATTGTAAAAAAACACAACTGGTATCTTTTTAACATAACTTATCTGGGTTACTATAGGATCCCACTCTTCAAAATGATTTCTAACTCCATACCTTACTCCAAATATTTCCAATGTTCCAAGAAACAATACGCCCATATATATATATTCTAAAAGCTTTAGGCTCTTATTCATGACTGTTCTAGATCTATTTTCCCAAATCATCATAATCATAAGGGATATCATAATAAAAAAATTAAATATATACTTAATGGACAACTTTTTATCTTCAGAAATAAAAAAACCAAACAGCATATATACAATGAATATACTGATAAAAATAAAATACTTATTATTCTTAATTAAATCAAAACCAATATTATTATAGTGTTTCACAAAACCATATATGAAAAATAGCATATATATAAACAAAGTCACATAAAAATAATATACTTCATATCTACTTCCTATGGGTATCTTCAGTGAAAAATTTATAATAGCAAACAATAATGTAGAAAAATATATAAGATCCAATTTGCAGGTAATAAATTTCTTATAAATTATAGTAACATAAAAAGCTGCAAATAACTGGACTACAATCAAACTTGGAAACATAAGGTAATTTGCTATTAAACTCAAGATAATTAATATGTATACAATTCTGCTTTGGCCATTAGAAGCTGTTTTCATCAACATTTCCACCTTTTCATTTATTACTGAGTATTTTGTCTACATCTACCATATCCATAGTTGAAAAATCTTTGAATGGAAATTTAACCGGCATACCTGTAAGCCTCGATTTATATGCTGCCAAAATTATAGACATTCCCTTTTTACCCTCTTTCCCATCTATGAGAGGTCTCGTATTATTGTTTACTGCATCTATCATATCCTTGAAAAGAGGTATGTGTCCAAAACCATATACGGTATCGGGATTCCCTTCCTGTGTCCTTGACATCTCATCATCTACGTCCCTGTGATCTGCAAATTCCCAGGTCTCTATCTTATTTACTGCAAGTCCGCCTATGCACACGGTGCCTTTTTCTCCAAATATGCTGAGGGTTTCTTCCAGATTCTTTGGATAAACACAGGCACTTCCCTCCACTATTCCTATGGAGCCATTTTTGAATCTTATTATAATCGCCCCAAAATCCTCCGCCTCTATATTTCTTATAAAGGTATCACACTGGGCATATACACTATAGATTTCTCCACCCATCATCCACTGGAGTAAATCTATATTGTGTATACACTGATTCATCAGTGTGCCTCCATCGAGTTTCCAGGTCCCTCTCCAGGGAGCCTGATTGTAATAGTCCATATCTCTGCTCCAGAGTATTCTGGCCGTGCCGTTTACAAGCCTGCCGAACCTGTTTCCCTCCACAGCTTCTCTAAGCTGCTGCACCGGCTTGTTGAACCTGTTCTGATGACATATGCACAGCTTTACATGGTTTCTTTCAGATGCTTCTATCATCGCATCTGCATCCTGTATAGAAAGTGCCATGGGCTTCTCGCATATGACATTTTTATTCTTGTCCATACAGTAGATGGCTATTTCAGGATGATATCCACTTTCAGTAGCTATGGTAACCACATCTATGTCCTGGTTCGCAAGCATCTTCTTATAGTCTGTATAAATTTCCGGAATATAAGCTCTGTCTATTTTATCCGCATATTCATTTTTTCTTTTCTCAGCCTTTTCACTTACTACATCACATACTGCCACTAAAACTGCTTCATCTTTATTGGCTGCCAGAGCTTCAACATGTTTATATGAAATCCTTCCACAGCCTATAATGGCAAATCTCAATTTCTTCATAGAAGTAACCTCTCTCTCTTTCTTTATCAATAGTATAAGTCCTACAAATTAGGACTTATACAAATTTCACTTTTATAATTTATGAATTTTATTTCTGTTGTTCTTAACATCTTTTGTAGCATTTCTGGTATCATATACAAGTTTTGCCCTTTCCACAATCTGCTCATAATCATAACAGCTGTGGTTTGTAGTTATAATTACTATATCACTTTCATCTATAACTTTTTCCCAGTCAACACTGTGATATTCTTTTCCCTTGTGCTTAAAATTCGGTATATAGGGATCATTTATTATGATATCCGCACCATTTGCTTCAAGATGTTCTATTACCTTGAGAGCAGGTGACTCCCTCATATCATCTATATCATTTTTATATGCTACTCCCATAAGGAGTACTTTTGCCCCATTCATGGCCTTTTTCTCATACTTGTTCAAAAGTTTCATGGCATTGTCCACTACAAATAGAGGCATTGAATCATTTATGTCTCCAGAAGTCTCTATAAGCTTAGTGTGAAAATCATACTCTTTTGCCTTCCATGAAAGATAAAATGGATCAAGTGGTATACAATGTCCTCCTAATCCCGGTCCCGGATAAAATGGCATAAATCCATAGGGCTTAGTCTTTGCCGCCTCAATTACCTCCCATATGTCTATTTTCATTCTATTACATAATATTGCCATTTCATTTATAAGTCCTATATTTATATTTCTAAATGTATTTTCAAGTATCTTCTCCATTTCAGCTACTGCCGGCGAAGATACCGTAAACACATCACTATTAAGTACACTTTTGTAAAGAGCTGCTGCAACTTCCGTACATTCGGGTGTACAGCCTCCAACTACCTTGGGTGTATTTTTGGTCTTGTATTTTTTATTCCCGGGATCAACTCTTTCAGGTGAAAATGCCAAAAAGAAATCCTCTCCACATTTCAATCCACCTTTTTCAAGTATAGGTTTCAGCACTTCTTCTGTTGTTCCAGGGTATGTAGTACTTTCAAGTACTACAAGCATTCCTCTGTGAAGATATTTCGCCACACTTTTAGTAGAATCAACTACATAGGACAAATCCGGCTGTTTGTATAGATCAAGTGGTGTGGGAACAGATATCGTAACTGCATCCACGTCCTTAACAAATCCAAAATCAGTAGTTGCCTTAAGTTTTCCTGCTTCAACAAGTTTGGATAAATCTGAATCAACTATATCGCCTATATAATTATTCCCTTTATTTACCATTTCTACCTTCTTATCCTGAACATCAAATCCTATAACATTAAATCCTACTTTTGCTTTCTCCACAGCAAGGGGAAGTCCTACATATCCTAAGCCTACCACTCCCAGCTTAGCAGTTCTATCCTTCAATTTTAATATCAGTTCATCTTTTAATTGTGACATTTCTTTCCTCCCGAGTTCTATAATTTATATAAGTTCACCATATAGTTTTGTAACTTTTTTGGCATTTGTATTCTACGTAAAATACTTTTGGATTGTATTCTTTCCTCTATTGCCTCCCTGTCTGTTTATGCAGATTCCTCCTCATTTTTCTTTCTCCTATAAGTCGGAACCTTTTCCTCCATAAGCTTAAATATATCTTCCCTGCTTCCAACAACAGCTCTTTCAAATTGTGCTATGGATTGTTCCACAAACTTAATATCTACATTATCCGATTTTTCTACAAATATTTTATTGTGTTCCGTTGCAGTAAGTGCTATTTCATTCATAAGTGGTTCCTCATATAACTTTTCTCCGGGCCTCAATCCAGTATACTCTATTTTAATGTCAACATCAGGCTTATACCCGGAAAGTGTTATCAAGTCTCTTGCCAAATCAACTATTTTAACTGGCTTACCCATATCCAGAACGAATATCTCGCCTCCATGGGCTATAGCTCCGGCCTGTATAACCAGCTGGGCAGCCTCAGGTATTGTCATAAAAAATCTGTTTATCTCTGGATGTGTAACAGTAACCGGTCCCCCATGGGATATCTGTTTCTTGAAAAGTGGTATAACCGATCCATTGCTGCCAAGGACATTTCCAAATCTGACAGCAACGTATTCAGTACTACTTATTTGATCAAAAGCCTGAACCATGATTTCACAAAATCTCTTGGTAGCTCCCATAATATTGGTAGGATTAACAGCCTTGTCTGTGCTTATCTGGACAAATTTTTTGACATTGAATTCATTGCAGCATTTAAGTACATTATAAGTTCCTATTATATTGTTCTTTATTGCTTCTTCTGGATTCAATTCCATAAGCGGAACATGCTTATGGGCAGCAGCATGAAAAACCACATCTGGCTTATATTGTGAAAATATGCTTCTCATTCTATTTATATCCCTTATAGATGCTATTATAACTTCTTTATTCAACTCCGGATGATTGTAGTTCAATTCCATTTGAACACTGTATACATTATTTTCATATATATCCAGTATCAATAATTTTCTTGGATTGAACTTCGATATCTGCCTGCATAATTCTGAACCTATAGAACCGCCGCCTCCAGTTACCAATATTACTTTATCCCTTATGTACTTGTTTATATTACTGTTATTTAATTTTACCTCTTCTCTTCCAAGCAGATCCTCTATATTGACATCTCTCAGTTTGCTTATATTCACTCTTCCATCTACAATTTCATATATACCAGGAAGTGTTTTTAGCTTGCAATCGGTTTTTTTGCATATATTTATAATATTCCTCTTCGCATCTATATCCACGGAAGGAATTGCAATTATTATCTCTTCAACTTCCTTCCTTTTGCAAATATCTACAATATCATCTCTTCCCCCTAGTACCTCAATTCCACTTATAAACTTTCCCTTCTTGGAAACATCATCGTCAATAAGTCCCACTATATCGTAATTTAGATTATTATGTCTTTTTATCTCCTTTATCAGTATTGACGACGCATCACCTGCCCCTATTATTAAAAGCTTCTTACATCTTTTCCTTACTTCCTTTTCTCCCTTGCTCTGATCCACTATCCTTATTAAAAATCTGGTTCCACCCAATGTAATTACAGATAATATCCAAAAAATTATATGTACGGAAAATGGAAATCTATAATACCTATTCTCCAAAAATCTAAAATTTACAAAATGACTGTAAATCACAAATACAACATTTGAAAGTGAAATAGAATATATTATAGACATCAATTCCTCTATAGAGGCATACTTCCATATGCTGTTGTACAATTTAAAAAACTTATTAAATATAAGTGTTATGGCTATTACTGGAATTAAAGAAAGCTTCAAAAAGCCCATATATTCATCAGGTATCTTAAAGTCGAATCTTAAAAGCAGTGCAAAATACAACGAACCAACCAGTAAAACTATATCATATATAATAAGTTTTCTATCTTTCTGCATACCAACACTTCCTAAAGTTTTTTGCAAAAGTTTTAGACAAAACTCCCTTTTTCTATTTTACCTCATAATAAAAATTATTCAACATAATTTTATTTACGAATTTATGAACTTATTTTGTCAGATTTATCTATTATCTCCTCGTTTACTTTCTTAAATAATTCGGTTTTTTTCAAATCCAGAAGGTATTTCATAAAAGGCTTTTTAAGTTCATCCCTCTTCAAAGCATATTCTACAGTAGCCTGCAGGAACCCCAATTTGTCACCTACATCATATCTTCTCCCTTCAAAAGCATATGCATACATGGCTTCATTTTGAGCAAGTGTCCTGAGGGCATCTGTAAGTTGAATTTCTCCTCCTTTTCCAGGAGTGGTATTGTCAAGTATTTCAAATATAGATGGAGTTATTATATATCTGCCGAGTATAGCTATATTGGAAGGAGCTTCTTCCACTTTAGGTTTTTCTATTAAATCTTTAACCTTATATACTTTATTTTCTATATACATACCCTTAACTATACCGTATTTATAAACCTCATTTTTATCTACTTCCTGAACTCCTATGATTGAAGTCTTATATTCATCGTAACAAGCTATAAGTTGTTTCAAGCAGGGAACTTTACTGTCTACAACATCATCTCCAAGCATTACTGCAAAAGGTTGATTACCCACAAAGGTCTTAGCACAACTTATGGCATGACCTAGTCCCCTAGGCTCTTTTTGCCTTATATAGTAAATATCCGCCATATTGGATATATCCTGCACCATCTTGAGAAGATCACCCTTACCTTTACTGTCCAGTTCTTTTTCAAGCTCCACAGATTTATCAAAATGATCCTCTATTGCCCTTTTATTTCTTCCGGTTATTATAAGTATCTCTTCTATTCCAGAGGCCACTGCCTCTTCTATAATATACTGTATAGTAGGCTTATCTACTATAGGAAGCATTTCTTTAGGTTGAGCTTTGGTAGCAGGTAAAAATCTTGTTCCAAGCCCCGCTGCCGGTATTATAGCCTTTTTTACATTCATTTTAAAGCATCCTTTCCATAATTTATTTAATACGTCTTTATTCTAAATGTTTTTTCGAATTGGGTATATTTTTGATTATATTCTCCAATTGAATTACTACCTCATCTTTTGGATTCAACTTTTTTGCCATCTCCAAATGAATTTTTGCATCTTTTAAATTTCCCAAATTTAAATAGCACATTATGAGATTCGTACATATTTCCACAGACTTAGTAGCTTCAAAAGCCTTCCTTAAATAAGCTACAGCAGTTTCGTAATCCCCTAAAGAAGCATAATTTATTCCCATTTCATTCACAATTTCCACTATACTGCTGTCTATATTTAAAGCTTCATTTAGATAATAAATTGCTTTTTCATAGTTTTCAAGCATCCTATAGGCAACAGCTATATAGTAGTATAAAAGAGCGCTGTCACCTAAGGTATCCATGAGTGGTATCAACAGCTTTAAGGCCTTTGTAGGATTAGCCGGTGTACCTTCTAAAAGCTCTTTCCCTCTGTCATAATTCACAATGGATATCAGCCACTGCTTTAAATCCGTTACCTCTATGGTTTCTTTGCCGCCATTTTTTATATAGGAATTTATACAAAATAATGCCCTCTCATAATCCCCATCTTCTTTTTTTAAAATGGCTTCATAAAAATATGGAAGTGCATAGTTTTCTTTGCCTTCAGCCTTTTCCAGAACATTTAATTCCTCTTCTCTATATACATTATTTTTCTTTCTCATTTCATCTACCATAATTATAAGTTTGTCATATATTTTTTTAGTATCTTCTAAAACAGACAGTCCTTTTAAATTTATATAAGCGTCCTCATAGTCTTTATCTTTAATATTTTTAGAAATTACACCCTTTATAAATTTATTATTGTCCTCATGGCTTATCAATATATCTTTATAATATTTGTCAAATTTGAAATTTTCGTCTGCGCCCAATACATAGTACATTCCTTCAATAAAATATCCTACAGGTATTTCATCCATATTCCTCTTGAATTTAATATTATTTACTATATATTTAGAATTAACAGGCAAATATATGTTTTCTGAAATTCTAACTCCAAATATCTTTTCCACATTTCTCTTGCTGATTTCAAGAAATAAAAATCCAGATAACTTCTCTGCAAAATATGATCTTATATCCATAAATTTTTATCACCTACACCGTTTATCATCAATCTGCATTTCTAATTATATCCATGACGTTTTTTTCCAGTACTGTCATCTTATTTTGGGAATCCTCAAGGCTTCTGCCTATTACAGAAAGATATATTTTTATTTTGGGTTCTGTTCCTGAAGGCCTTACCACAAACCAGGATTTATCCTCCATAATAAATTTAAGTACATTTGATTTAGGAAGCTCTATATTCTTTTCACTTATATTCACCAAATCTTTTTCCACACTCAATTTATAATCCAGTTTTTTAACTATTTTCACATCTCCAAGTACTCTTTTCATTGAATGCCTGAGGCAATGCATTATTGTCTCGATTTTTTCATGCCCTTTCTTTCCCTTAAGTTCTATTGGTATAAGCTTTTCCCTGTAAAAGCCATATTTTTTATAAAGATCTATCAAAGCTTCATAAAGACTTTTACCTTTCATTTTATAGTACAAAGTCATCTCACATACTAAAGTAGATGCAATCACTGCATCTTTATCCCTTACAAAATCTCCAGCTAAGTATCCATAGCTTTCTTCAAAACCAAATATATATTTTTTATCTCCCTCTTCTTCAAATTCTTTTATTTTCTCTCCTATATATTTGAATCCAGTGAGTACATTTATCAAATTGACTTTATATTCTCTTGCTATATCAGCTGCCATTTCTGTAGTAACTATAGTTTTAACTATTTCACCATTTTCAGGAAGCTTATTAAATTCCTTCAAAGAAGATAGAATATAATCGGTCAGAAGCACTCCAACCTGATTTCCTGTAAGTACTCTGTATTCACCCAGAGAATCTTTTACAACTACACCAAGTCTATCACAATCCGGATCTGTCCCAAATATTATATCCGGCCTTATATCTTTTGCCATATCTAGGGCAAGATGAAATACTTTTGGATCCTCTGGATTTGGATAAGCTGCCGTTGGGAAATTCCCATCTGGTTTCTCCTGTTCCTCAACCACAAATACATTTTTATATCCAAGTTCCTTTAGAGTTCTTCTCACCGGAATGTTTCCAGTTCCGTGAAGAGGTGTATATATAACTTTCAGATTTTCTGCATGAGAACGTACGAATTCTTTTCTTATCACCAGATTCTTCACTTTTTCTATATAAGACGTATCTATTTCTTCCCCTATAATATGTAGAAGATCTCTATTCTCAGCTTCATCCATACTGATGTGTTTTATCTCTGAAAAATCTTCAATACTCTCTATATTTGAAAGTATTTCATTTGCCCAGTCATCCGTTATCTGGCCGCCGTCTTCACCATATACTTTATATCCATTATATTGTTTTGGATTGTGGGATGCTGTTATGACAATGCCAGCTTTACATTTTAATTCTCTTACTGCATAAGAAAGCATTGGCGTAGGATGAAGTGTTTTAAAAAGATTTACCTTTATTCCATTTGCGCATAAATTACATGCTGCAGTCTGTGCAAATTCCCTGGACATTATTCTGCAGTCATAGGCTATTGCCACGGAAATATCTTTTTTATATTTTTTTATAAGATATTTAGACAACCCTTCCGTAGCTTTCCCAACAGTATATATATTCATTCTATTTGTACCCAGACCTATTATTCCTCTAAGTCCACCTGTACCAAATTCTAAATCTTTATAAAATCTATCTTCTATCTCTCTTTCATCATTTATGTTTTTTAATTCGAATTTTCCTTTCTCATCTATATAAGGTGAGTTCAGCCAATATTCATATTTCTCTCTATACATACCATTTCCCCCTATATGCACTATTTAATAAGTACTATTATACTATAAAACAAGATTAAAAACACTTAAGCCATATATTTTTACTATAGTTTTACTTTATACATTTATATGAAATATTATTTAAAATCTGTCAATAATTTATTCCATAAAATTTATGCCTATATTGTTGAATTTATAGATCATTTAACATATAATTATATTAGTTTTTATTAATAATACAGTCCAGCCCTTTAATTTCAAGAGTTAGAGGGATATTTTTATGAAGGAAGGTGCTTTATCAAGTTGTATAGATTAGATCAAAGTGAAACACCGTTATTTGATGCATTGATGGAATATGTAAATAGAGAAACTATACCTTTTCATGTTCCAGGTCACAAAAAAGGTGTTGGAGCAGATATGGAATTTAAAAAATTTATGGGTGAAAATCCTTTTAAAATCGATGTTACCGTATTTAAATTAGTAGATAGCCTTCATCACCCTAATGGGCCTATAAAAAAGGCTCAACAATTAGCTGCTGACGCTTATGGTTCAGATGCTGCTTTTTTCTCAATTCACGGCACTTCTGGAGCCATCCAGGCAATGATCATGTCCGTGGTAACTTCAGGTGATAAGCTCATAATCCCCAGAAATGTTCACAAATCTGTTACTGCTGGAATTATACTGAGCGGAGCTATCCCCGTATATATGCAGCCTGCCCTGGACAAAACTATTGGTATCGCACATGGTGTTACTCCCGAAACCGTAGAAAAAACCTTAAGGGAAAATCCTGATGCAAAAGCAGTTTTAATCATAAATCCCACTTATTATGGAGTGGCTGCGGATATAAAAAAAATTACAGACATCGTACATAATCATAACATTCCATTAATTGTAGACGAGGCTCATGGACCTCATCTTGGTTTCAATGACAATCTGCCGATATCATCTATACAAGCTGGTGCAGATATGTGTTCTCAAAGCACGCATAAAATAATTGGCGCCTTGACCCAGTGTTCACTACTTCATGTTAATTCAGAATATATCGACATAAATAGGGTACAGCAAGTATTATCATTACTTCAAACAACTTCCCCTTCATATATTTTAATGGCCTCTCTGGACTGTGCTAGAAGGCAAATAGCTCTCCACGGAAAAGAGCTATTGGATAAAGCTATTGAACTGGCAAATTATGCCCGATATGAAATAAATAATATTCCAGGCTTCTACTGCTTCGGCAAAGAAATAATAGGAAATGAAGGCGTATTTTCCCTAGATCCTACTAAAATAACCATAACCTGCAGGGACTTAGGAATTACTGGATATGACTTGGATATGATCTTATCAAATAAATACCACATTCAAATGGAGTTGTCGGATATATACAATATTCTAGCTGTAGGCTCCTTCGGTGATACAAGAGAAAATATGGATTCTCTGATTCATGCTTTGAAAGAAATAAGCAATGAATACTATGGTAAGGGAAATAAAAAATCAGATTTTCTGGATATACCTGCTATACCAAAACAATTAATAATTCCTCGAACAGCTTTCAATTCCACAAAAGTTTCAGTAGCTTTAAAAGACAGTGTAGGAATGATAAGTGGTGAATTTTTAATGGCATATCCACCGGGAATACCCATACTTTGCCCTGGAGAAGAAATAACAGGGGAAATTGTAGACTATGTACAGGAACTGAAAAATACTGGCCTATACATTCAGGGTACAGAAGATCCTGAAGTTGAATATATAAAAGTTGTAAAATAAAAAATCCGGTATATAAAGCATCCCATAAATACTTTATATACCCTTTATTATTCTCTTCAAGCTATGAAACAACTGATCCAAGAGCTATTGAATAAAGTTTTGACATTGCACTATTTGTTCTAGATACCAATACTACAGGACATTTAGCTCCAACTATAATTCCTGCATTTTCTGCACCTGCAAAATATGTCATGGATTTTCCAAGTAAATTACCTGCTTCTATATTGGGAACCAGCAATATATCTACATCACCTGCTACTTCACTTGTTATTTTTTTATGTTCTGCAGAGGTTTTAGACACAGCCACATCCAATGCTAGAGGTCCATCAACTATGCAGCCGCCTATCTGTCCTCTTTTATTCATTTGAGCCAGAACTGCCGCATCCAGCGTTGACTGCATATGTGCATTTACAACCTCCACTGCGCTTATGGCAGCTACCTTAGGCAAGGTTATTCCCAACCTGTTAGCTACAAAAACTGCATTTTTTATTATTCCGATTTTCTCTTCTAAATTAGGATAAGTCAGCATTCCTCCATCTGTCAAAAATAATAATTTATGGTATGCTGGAACTTCATAGATCATTACATGAGATAAAAGTTTACTTTTTCTAAGCCCCGTTTCTTTATTTAAAACAGCCTTCAGCATTTCTGCCGTTTTAAGCATACCCTTCATTATAAATTGAGCTTTTCCCTCAGATACAAGTTTCACCGCTGCCGCTGCTGCTTTAGATGGATCTTTCTCATTTACTATCTCTATATTATTTTTATGTAAATTTTCTCTTTCTAAAATATCAACTATACTTTTCTTATCCCCTACTAAAATTGCATCTATGATTCCAAGTTTTACTGCTTCTGTAACAGCTTTTAAAACTTCTTCATCTTGAGCTACAGCCACAGACAGTACTTTTTTACTTTTTTCTTTAGCTATATCCACAAGTTCCACTAGTTTTTTTACCATTTTACATGTTCCCCTTCCACACCTCAAAAATAGCAAAAGTAAATTTTTTTAATCCTATGATAAAATTTACTTATTGCTATTTTCATTCTATGTTATTAAATTTGATTATCTGCTGTATAATATTCTACTATCTACATGCTCAATAGATTTACATCCAGTTAAAACCATGGCTGACTTCAGTTCACTCTTTAAATTTTCCACGTATAATTTTACTCCTTCTCGCTGTCCTCCAAAAGATGCAGTTACGAATGGTCTACCTATAAGCACGGCATCTGCGCCAAGTGCTAACATTTTGAGTATATCTACACCGCTTCTGATTCCGCCATCTGCTAATATTGTAACCTTTCCCTTAACTGCTTTAGCTATGTCCGGAAGAACTTCTGCCACTCCTGGAGTTTGATCTAAAACCCTACCACCGTGATTTGAAACTACTATTGCATTGACTCCGGCTTCTACAGCAAGCTCTGCCTCATCTGGCGTCATTATACCCTTTAGTATAAATGGAAGTTTAGTGCTTTCCACTATCTCTTTTATCTCCTCTATAGTTTTAGGGCCCACGGGTTTTCCATGAAGTGCTAAAGTTATAAGACCTGCTGCATCTATATCCATTCCCACGGCAAAAACGCCTGCCTCTTCTGCAATTTTTATTTTACTTATAACATTTTTATTTTCCCAGGGTTTTATTATAGCTATACCATTGCCACTATATTCCTTCAGCTTTTTTAAATTGGTTATCAGAAAAGAATCTACAGCAGTATCTCCCACTATAGGATATATCCCTCCATCCAGACATCCTCCTATAACCCAGGATATATATTCTTCTTCAGTAAATTTCCCTCCCATGTTAAGGGTAGTCCCAGAGACTGGAGCTGCCAGTACAGGTATGTCCATTTTTCTTCCAAATATCTGTATGGAGGTATCTGGATTTTTAGCATCATGTATAACCCTCATATTCAGCTTGTATTTATTAAGTGAATTGAAGTTTTCTTTAAAAGAATCTCCTGTTCCCTTTCCTCCCATACCTGGAACTTCTCCAGCACAGGCATTTCCATTACAAGCAGGACATACCCTACAACTTCCATTTAAATTTTCACGTGCATTTTTCAATACATCCTTATAATTCATGACAATAATACCGTTAAATAATGAAATTACATTAGCATATAGAATTTTCATTATTCAGCGGATTTTTCACCCCTCTCTCTTTTAATAAAATTTTCTTTCAACGCTGCCCCTGTCAACATCCCCCAGCCTCAACTCTATGAAGTCATGGACAGACATTGGCAAATACCTATATAATTCTTCTAATATTCAGATGCAGAAAGTATATTTCCATGAGTAAACTTACCTAAGTCTAAATAACATTTAATATAATAATTATATCATATAAGATAGCGCTATTACTGTTAAAAAGTTTTAGAAAAATTTTTCATCTTACTTCATAGATTTAATCATTTTAACTCTACTATTGTGACGCCTGTACCGCCTTCACCATATTCCCCTAACCTATAATTTTTTACATGAGAATGATGTTTCAGCATATCTGCTATAGAATTTCTAAGTACACCGGTACCTTTTCCATGTATTATAGTGACTTCCTTCAGCCCACCTAGATAAGCGTCATCTAAATATTTATCTGTAATATAAGTTGCCTCTAAAGAATCCATTCCCCTCAAATCTACGGAAGTAGAAACACTTCTTAAATTCAGTTTAGCTTCTCTTTTAACCTTCTTCTTATCATTACTTGGGCTATTTTTACATGCTCTTAAATCTCTTAGATTCACTGTTATCTTCATAATTCCAGCTTGAACCTGAAGTTCCCCTTTAGCATCCGGTTTAGACAAGACCAGTACTTTTTGATTCAAAGAAGGTATAAACACTTCCTGCCCTTCTTTTACCGACTCAAGCCTATCCCCTTCCTCATCTCTGGTTTTATACAGATCCTCCTCAGTTTTTTCCAGTTTATTTTTCAATTTTTTTCTGTTTTCCTCTAGCTTATGTCTCGCTGAAGAAGTATATCCCATCCTCTCCAATTCTCTCATGTCCTTTAAAATTTTGTCCGCCTCTTCCTTGGCCTGTTTTAATATTTCTTTTGCCTCTCTCTTGGATTCAATAATAGATTTATCTCTTATATTCTGAAGTCTATCTGCTTTTTCCTGATATTTAGATTTAATCTTATCTGCCTCATTTTTTAAAATTTCTGCTTCTCTGGCAAAATTTTCAGCTTTTGCCCTCTTTTCTTGAAGACTCTGAATCAAATCTTCAAATCTCAAAGCATCGCTGGTTATATTTCTCCTTGCATCCTCTATAATAAATTCGGGAAGTCCAAGTCTTTTTGATATTTCAAAAGCATTTGACTTTCCGGGCAATCCTATCATAAGTCTGTAAGTAGGCCTCAATGTTTCCACATCAAATTCCACCGATGCATTTTCCACCCCTTTACTTTTCAGTGCATATACTTTCAATTCACTGTAATGAGTTGTAGCAACTATGGTGCATCCCCTATTCTTTAAATTTTCAAGTATGGACACCGCTAGTGCTGCACCCTCCGTAGGATCTGTACCTGCACCCAGCTCATCAAATAGCACCAAGGATTTCTCATCTGATTTCTTGATTATATTCACTATATTAGTCATATGAGAAGAAAAAGTGGATAAATTCTGCTCAATGCTCTGTTCATCTCCAATATCTGCAAATATCTCATTAAAGAACCCCACAGTTGAATTTTCTCTTGCAGGTATCATAAGCCCACTCAATGCCATAATATGTAAAAGGCCTATGGTTTTAAGAGCTACAGTTTTACCTCCTGTATTCGGCCCGGTTATGACCAGACATGTAAAGTCCCTGCCTATGTGCATATCCATTGGCACTACAATTTTCCTATCTATAAGAGGATGTTTACCTTCTATTATATCCACCAATCCCTCATCATTTACATTCGGCACAACTGCATTTAATTCACTTCCAAACTTAGCCTTTGCAAACACAAAATCCAATTCCCATATTATATCTGCATTGATTTTAACTTCATTTATATTCCCATATATTTCACTGGACAATTGAGCCAATATCCTGTCTATTTCTGCTTTTTCCTTCAATTTTAGTTCTTTTATCTCATTGTTTAAATTTACAAGCCCCATTGGTTCTATATAAAGAGTAGCTCCGCTGGAACTCTGATCATGGACAAGACCTGGTACTGAAGCTTTATTTTCTGCTTTCACAGGCAGTACATATCTATCTCCTCTCATAGTATATAAATTATCCTGTAAATATGAAGAATAAGACCTCATAAGTGAATTCACCTTATCCCTGACGGAAGTATTTTTATCTTGTAAATTTCTTCTTATACTATATAATACAGGGCTTGCTTTATCCGACACCCTTTCTTCACTTTCTATGGACATAAAAATTTTATTCTCCAGCTCCATCAAAACCGTAATATTTGAACATATATCCTCTATTATTTTAAAATGCTCTTCTTCCTCTTTGGCACTTATATACTTTTTAAATCTTCTAGCAGCTCTTAAAATAGCACCTATCTTCAAAATTTGTTCCGGCATCAGCACAAAACCTTTTTGGGCCATCTCTATGCCCTGTCTTACATCATACACTCCTTCAAAAGGCGGTGCTCCCTTAAGCACAAGAAGTCTTAAAGCCTCACTGGTTTCCTTCAAATGCTCCTTTACTTCATATATATTATTGTATGGAGCTAGAGATTCTATTAGATCTTTCCCTGCACCGGTATTTGCATATTTTTTTAATTTTTCTTTTATTTTATAAAACTCCAGTATTTTTAAAGACTTTTCATTCATTTAAATCTATCTATCCTTTCAGTCAAAAATAAATTTATTCTACACCATTTTTATAATGACCCCGTGTAAACTTGCTAAAATCACCCTTAAACATTTCTTTTTGAAAACATGACAATATACTTTTAACCTCATTATAATCTTCATCAATAAAATCTGCTCTGAAGCTATTAATACCTATACTTCTCAACTCCTTCATATTCGATATCAAATTAATAGGTACAGAATTGTATATATAACTTCTACAAAATTTATCTGTTTTCAACACAAACTTTTTTTTCTTTCTGTCCAGAAGTAAAAAACCTTCCCTTCTGCAGGGTTCACTGCAATTTTTAAAACGGCCTTTATTCCCTATAGTACTTCCTACAACACAGTATTCACTTACCATAAGTTCTATTTTGCCGTATACGAGCACTTGTGCTTTAACATCACTTTTCCCAATAATATCTTCTATTTCATTTCTATTTAATTCCACACTTAGACAATCTCCACTTGTGATTTTACCATAAAAATCTAATGCAGAACTATTGGTTATATTTAATTTGTAATCCCCTAAAATTCTTATTTTATCTTTAAATTTACTCATTATGCCTAAGTTAGCTGTAACTATACCTTCAATCTTATTTAAGTTTTTATTTATAAAATTCTCTATATAACTAAACTCTCCTCTTATTATATTAGGTACTCTGACATATATTTTTTTGAATTTCAAGCTTTCTAAATTATTAATTTTTTCCCGCTGAAATGGATTTATGCATATATACTGAAAGTCCGATTCCAGTACTGCTTTTAATTGTTCACAGTTGTTTACAAATATCATTTTACGAGGCAGCTCATTTCCAACAAATTTACTTTTTATAATAAACGGATGATGAATTTCATTGTTGAAATTATTATCGTTTCTACCTTTACGCAATATATATTCCCTGACTTTTTTCAAAAGCTTTCTTCTAACTTCATTTAAAGCAGATATAGGTAAAAATCCACTTTCAAAATATTTAAATTCTATACTTTTGAATTCAAACATCTCTTTTCCCGTTTTATTTAAACTTTCACATATTCTCTCTTTGCTCAAAGGCTGCTTTAATGCCTCTACAATTTTTTCCCCCTCTACCCTAAAATCCAGTTGATCATAAACTGTATGTAGTGCAATAGGCTCTCCCCTCTTAAATTTCACGGTTAAAAGTAATTCAATTTTTTTCAGAGATCCATCCTTATAATTTTCTCTCAGTTTTTTAATCTGAAGAAAATCAGAAGTTCTATACACAATATTTCCAACTTTATAATTAGAAGGGAGAATTTTTACATTTTCTCCTGTACAAGCTTTTATTACCTCCCTCTTTCCCTTTAATATTTTAGAAATCACAAATCCTGAATTTCCCATCCGGACTCCATCACCTACAGATATGTCCTCCATTAAAGAAATACTTTTATCCTCTTTAATAGTACCTATTTTTACGCCAGTGTTTTTAGGAAAAGCATAGGACATCATATCTTTCCCAGTATTTCCAAACAAGTAGGCTTTCGAAAATCCCTCTCTATTGAACAATTGCAAAAGATTTCTTTTACTGTAATTCAAATAAGACATATCTTCTAATTTTTCAGGATTTTCATAAAAGCTATCAATCATTTTTCTATATTCTTTTACCACTCCTGCCACATATTCGGGTCTTTTCATCCTGCCCTCAATTTTTAAAGAAGATGTACCGGTTTTTATTATTTCTCCTATATTTTCAATGGTACACATATCTTTAGGACTTAAAAGATATCCATGTTTTCTATTTTTACCCTTTTCATCTATTATTTCATAGGGCAGCCTGCAGGGCTGTGCACATCTTCCTCTATTACCACTCCTACCTCCGATAATACTGCTCATAAGACACTGTCCCGAATAGCAAACACACAATGCACCATGTACAAACACTTCTGTTTCTAAACCTAGATCTCTTGATATACGTTCTACTTCATTCAGTGAAAGTTCTCTTGAAAGCACTATTCTTTTAAACCCCATTTTTTTTAAAAATAAGGCAGCTTCTCCATTATGTATGGTCATTTGAGTGGATGCATGTAATTCAAAATTTGGAAGTATCCTTTTCAAAATAGAAGAAAAACCTATATCCTGTACTATAAGGGCATCTACTCCAATATCATATAAGAATGTTGCATATCTACAAGCTTTTTTCAATTCTTCTTCCTTTATTATAGTATTTACAGTTACATATATTTTAACATTGCGGAGATGGCAATATTCCACTGCATTTTCCATATTCTTATCATCAAAATTAGGTGCATAAGCCCTGGCAGAAAATTTACTTCCCCCAAGATAAACAGCATCTGCTCCTAATTCAACTGCCGCATACATGCTTTCTAAATTTCCTGCTGGAGCCAATAGTTCTATCTTTTTCATCGATTTCTCTCCTCCATATCAATATTATATAATAAACCAATATAATTGAAAATCACAGGGTTATTTTATCTTTTTAAATATATATTATTTTAAAACATGTAACAAAACGCCAAAAAATTTATATATTATAATTGAAACAGTTTTAAATTATTGTACAAGAGAATAATACTCGAAAAGTGAGGAGGAAAATTTATGGCTTTTTACAAGGCTTATCCAACTGATGATGTATATATATCTCAATTCTTTCCAAATCAAAACTTCGTTTCATCATCCGTTTTGTATACAGGAGAATATGTCCAATACAATGGATGCCCAGATGATTATAGAAGCCTATTAAAATTCGATATTGCCAGCTCAATACCTTCTGGAGCCACAATAGCGAATGCAACCCTATATCTTTATGTAAATCGAAAAGAACAATCTGATTGTCAACAGCCATATCAACAGATAACTGTTTATAATAATTTAAGTGATTTTAATGAAAGTTCAGTTACCTGGAATAATGCACCTAATATTTCCATGACCCCATACACTAAAAGAATATTAGATGAGGATGTTTGCAATTATATACAAATAGATATCACAAATTTAGTCCTTAATTGGTATGAAAACACAGTTGCAAATAATGGAATAACCTTAGCTAGTTCAGAAGACATCATTAATACTATAATAGGTTACGACAGTAGCAGAGGAAATTACCCACCTTATTTACTAATAAGAGATGACTACTGCCATGATCCTTGCGATGATCCCTGTTATGATCCTTGTCATCCCATATGCCCACCAGTATGCCCAACTGGCGCCACAGGCCCGACAGGACCGACTGGTGCTACTGGACCAACTGGTCCTCAAGGCATACAAGGTGTTCAAGGACCTACCGGCGCTACTGGTCCTCAGGGAATTCAAGGCGTAACTGGACCAACCGGGCCTACTGGACCTCAGGGTATTCAAGGCGTTCAGGGACCTACCGGCACTACTGGTCCTCAGGGAATTCAAGGCGTAACTGGACCAACCGGGCCTACTGGACCTCAAGGTATCCAAGGTGTAACTGGACCTACAGGATCAACCGGTCCTCAGGGTATTCAAGGAACTCAAGGGCCTACCGGCGCTACTGGTCCTCAAGGGATCCAAGGCGTAACTGGACCTACAGGATCAACCGGTCCTCAAGGCATACAAGGACCAACCGGTCCCACTGGATCTCAGGGTATCCAAGGTGTGACTGGACCTACCGGTCCTCAGGGTATCCAAGGCGTTCAGGGACCAACAGGTGCTACCGGGCCTCAAGGCGTTCAAGGTGTGACTGGACCAACCGGGCCTCAAGGCATACAAGGAATTCAAGGACCAACTGGTCCGACCGGACCTCAAGGAATTCAAGGTGTGACGGGACCTACTGGACCGACCGGGCCAACGGGACCTACTGGACCTCAAGGTATTCAGGGCGTTCAGGGGCCGACAGGTGCTACTGGTCCTCAGGGAATTCAAGGCGTAACTGGACCTACAGGATCAACCGGTCCTACTGGTTCTCAAGGTATCCAAGGTGTAACTGGACCTACTGGGCCAACTGGTCCTCAGGGTATTCAAGGCGTTCAGGGACCTACCGGCACTACTGGTCCTCAGGGAATTCAAGGCGTAACTGGACCAACTGGATCAACTGGTGCTACTGGACCAACTGGTCCTCAAGGCATACAAGGTGTTCAAGGACCTACCGGCGCTACTGGTCCTCAAGGAATCCAAGGACCGACCGGTGCCACCGGGCCGCAAGGTGTTCAAGGTGTGACGGGACCTACTGGGTCAACTGGTGCTACTGGTCCTCAAGGTATTCAAGGTGTAACTGGACCTACTGGATCAACCGGTCCTCAGGGAATTCAAGGCGTAACTGGACCAACCGGACCTCAAGGTGTTCAAGGACCTATAGGGCCAACCGGGCCTCAAGGTGTTCAGGGTATTCAGGGCGTTCAAGGACCCACCGGCGCTACCGGACCTCAAGGAATTCAAGGTGTGACGGGACCTACTGGACCGACCGGGCCAACGGGACCTACTGGACCTCAAGGTATTCAGGGCGTTCAGGGGCCGACAGGTGCTACTGGTCCTCAGGGAATTCAAGGCGTAACTGGACCTACAGGATCAACCGGTCCTCAAGGCATACAAGGACCAACCGGTCCCACTGGATCTCAGGGTATCCAAGGTGTGACTGGACCTACTGGACCTACCGGTCCTCAAGGTATCCAAGGCGTTCAGGGACCGACAGGTGCCACCGGGCCGCAAGGTGTTCAAGGTGTGACTGGACCAACCGGGCCTACTGGTCCTACTGGACCTCAAGGTATCCAAGGTGTAACTGGACCTACTGGGCCAACTGGTCCTCAGGGTATTCAAGGCGTTCAGGGACCTACCGGCACTACTGGTCCTCAGGGAATTCAAGGCGTAACTGGACCAACTGGATCAACTGGTGCTACTGGACCAACTGGTCCTCAAGGCATACAAGGTGTTCAAGGACCTACCGGCGCTACTGGTCCTCAAGGAATCCAAGGACCGACCGGTGCCACCGGGCCGCAAGGTGTTCAAGGTGTGACGGGACCTACTGGGTCAACTGGTGCTACTGGTCCTCAAGGTATTCAAGGTGTAACTGGACCTACTGGATCAACCGGTCCTCAGGGAATTCAAGGCGTAACTGGACCAACCGGACCTCAAGGTGTTCAAGGACCTATAGGGCCAACCGGGCCTCAAGGTGTTCAGGGTATTCAGGGCGTTCAAGGACCCACCGGCGCTACCGGACCTCAAGGTATTCAAGGTGTGACGGGACCTACTGGACCGACCGGGCCAACGGGACCTACTGGACCTCAAGGTATTCAGGGCGTTCAGGGGCCGACCGGTGCTACTGGCGGAGGCGGTGCTATAATCCCATTTGCATCAGGTGTTCCCACTTCATTAACTACTGTTTTAGGTGGGTTATTAGGTACCGTAAGCCTAGTTGGGTTTGGCAATTCAGCTGCTGGTGTTAATATTGCAAGCAATGGTACTATTGATTTAACAGGTGCTTCGGGAACTTTGCTTAACCTGGCACTTTCTGTTCCTCGTACCGGTACTATAACTTCAATAACTGCATATTTCAGTACTACTGCATCATTGACTCTTATGGGATCAACCGTAAGCATTACCGCACAATTATACCAGTCAACTGTACCCGATAACACTTTCACCCCAGTTTCTGGTGCTGCTGTAACATTATCTCCAGCATTAACAAATATAATTTCAATTGGCTCTGTCAGCAGCGTTTCTATTTCAGGTCTGTCGATACAAGTAACTACGGGGACTCGTTTATTAATGGTATTTTCAGCAGACGTCACATCCGGTATTGATTTAGCTACAACTATTGCAGGTTATGCAAGTGCTGGCGTCAATATTGACTAGCTTAGTCCTTTAATAAATATGAGTGTTACAAAATCATTTTTAAATAATTTTGTAACACTCCTTTTTAAAATTTGTCTAAACCCAGTAATTACTTAGTTTTATATCATCAAATAATTCTTAGATCTTTGAAAAAAATTTTTTTATAAGCAGATTTGACTTCTATGAACTTAAGAATTATTTTATCCAAGTGCATATTCAAATATCAGAGTTCAAATATCAAATAATAGTAATTTTAGGATAGACTTTAAAATCAACTAAATTCAATGTTTAAATATAAGAATGGAGATGATATATTGAAACATTCCATAAGCATAAGCCTGTGTATGATAGTAAAAAATGAAAGTGTTACAATAGAACGCTGTTTGTCATCAATTAAAAATATAGTCGATGAAATTATAATAGTTGATACTGGTTCTTCTGATAATACAAAGAATATATGTAGAAAATTTACTGATAAAATATATGATTTCAAATGGATAGATGACTTTTCAGCAGCAAGAAATTTCTCTTTCAGTAAAGCAACCAAAGATTATATATTGTGGCTTGATGCAGATGATATCCTACTTCCTGATGATATAAAAAAATTTGAAGTTATGAAGAAATCCTTCGATATTTCCTTAGATTCTGTAACTATGAATTATAATGTTGGATTCGACGAATATGATAATATTACTTTGAGCTACAGACGTAATAGATTAGTCAAAGCTTCCCGAAATTTTAAATGGATAGGTTTTGTCCATGAATATCTAGAAGTATATGGTAATATATTTAATTCTGATATTAGTATAACACATAAAAAAGTAAATTATAAGCCAAATCGTAACATTGAAATATATGAAACTAAACTAAAAGAAGGAGTTCATTTTTCTTTAAGAGATATTCTCTATTACGGAAATGAGCTTTATGAGCATAAAAGATATATCGAGGCTATTCAGTATTATTCTAAATTTCTAGAATCAAATGAAGGATGGTCAGAAGATAAAATTAGAGTGTGCAATAATATATGTGATTACTATTTATCAATAAATAAACCTGAAGAATCTAGAAAGTATATATTCAAAAGCTTTGAATACGGTAATCCTAGAGCCGAAGGATGCTGTAGAATTGGATTTTCATTTCTAAATGAAAACAAACTATATCAGGCTATATTCTGGTATGAAACAGCTTTGAAATTAGAAAAGCCTAAGAACAGTCTAGGGTTTTTTAATGAAGCTTGCTGGACCTGGCTCCCTCATCTTCAACTGTGTGTCTGCTACGATAAACTCGGTAATCACAAATTAGCTTACTATCATAATGAAATGGCCAGTAAATTCAGACCTAATGACAAGCATATACTTTTTAACAAAAAATATTTTCAGAATATGAATATATAATTTATCTCTTTTTCAAAGTTAAATAAAAAATAACATGTCAAAAATATCCTCTTTCAGCGATATTCTTGACATGTACATAATTAATTACTATATTGTAATAAAGGCATAAAAACAGATTCGTTGGCCTTTATATTTGTGCTAAACAATTTCATTTTACAAAGTTGATCTTAATATAAAAATATAAATTAGAAAAGAGGATACTGTTATGAAACAGTGCATGGATTCTGACAATTTACATAGACGTATTAAAAAAATCATAGGACAGATAAATGCTATTGATAAAATGATTGATGAAGATATTCCCTGTGAAGATATTTTAATACAGATCAATGCAGCTAAAAGTGCAATGCACAAAGTGGGGCAAATAGTTTTGGAAGGTCATTTAAACCACTGCGTCAGGGATGGAATTCAACATGGAGATGCTGAGAAAACCATATCACAATTTGCAAAAGCATTAGAACATTTTTGCAGGATGTCCTAAAATATCTTAAACTGTCTATATAAACTCGTGCAGTTTTTTTATTGACAAGAATATAAGCATGACATTAAATTTTACTGCTGTAACTTTGGTTATATAATGATGGGTTTTCAGCAATAGCTGAAAACCCATTTGAATTTTAATATTTTTGACTTCAGTTTCTACTTTTGACTCCCCACACCAAATAAATTTTATTATTTTCTCCCATATTAAAAACATAAATATCGTGAATATTTACAATAGAATTATATCTTTTTAAAATATCAATTTTGGAATTGAACCATCTAACATGACCTTCAGAATAAAAATTAGGTACAGAAAATATAATATTCGAGCCACCTTTAATTCTACCTATTAACTTCAGATCTCCATTCAAATGCTCCAAGACTTCAAACAAAACAACCGTGTTATACTCATCGTCCATTATGTCGGATGTATAGGCATTGTCCACTTTAAACAAATTCCTGTATTTATCATTTCTTATTTTAGCTATTCTAATTGCCCTTTCACTGAAATCTATCCCCCTGTAACTGGTTATACCATTATCAAATACAAAATTGGCAAATTGACCGACTCCACAGCCTATATCTAGGATACTAATACTATCTATACCTTTAATAATTTCTATGCTCTTACTCCAAACAGGAAAATAATGAGTTTCACTATAATGCTTTAAATAGGTTTCATTCCATCCGCCGCTTTTGTATACAGTATTATAAAACTGGCTCTGCTTTTCCTTAAAATCAAAATCATCCCCGTGAAAATTAGAAATTACCCCATCAAATACATTGGCCAGGCTTTCCGTGAGGTGTTTTCTTTCATACTTTTCAATTTCACTATTTATTTCAAAATGGTCTTTATAATTATTTTCCCAATTTTTATAGACTTTCAATGTATGATCTTTTATGCCATCTACATCATCTATTTCAAAATTTTTGCCCCTATGTGTTTTAAGGATCAATTTTTCCACTAAGCTGCCCTTAGGTGACAGAGATATAACTTGTCTACATAATCTCAAATACTCAAAAATCTTGCCTGTATACACGGATTTTACCCTCACATCACTTCCAATTATCAGCAAGAGCAAATCCGCCCTGCTGGCATTTCTCAAGCTATCTACATGAGTCATGTAACTTTTTACTTCTATAACTTTATATATATCCAATTTAATAATTTTATCTAAAATATCTTCTTCAATTTTCCCGACAAATTCTATACTTATTTTTTTCTATGAATTTTTTTCTCCTGTATTAATTGATTTACAGCAATTATAAAGTAATATGGATTTATTTCAAGATAAAGAGAGCCATTAAAAATTACTGTAAATTTGTCATTTCTATTTTTATTTTCTCTTATGCTCTTAAAATCATCTTCATCATACCCATTGGTAATGGTTTTTACCTTGCTTTCAGCTAAATTGAATTCATTTATATAATTTCCCCTTGATATTTCACTTACAGTTAATATCTTATCTGAACATCTCAATATATTATTTTCCATCTTTCTCTGCATTTTATATAATATAGATTGCTTATCTAAATCAAAATAAGGATTATTTGTCCATTCATCTCTAAAATCAGCTATCCAAGGTTTTTTATACTTTTCTTTTAAATAATATCCTATTATATGATCAGAATAAGGTCCAGAAGTCGAATAAACCAAATCTATATCATCAAAATCAATAATATCTCCTATTTTATCCATAACCTCAACAGCCCAGGTAACATTTATATCAGTAACAAAAATTAGATTTTTAAAATTATTTTGTAGTTTCAATAACTCTATTTCATACTGCCTTGTCAAATAATCGTCCTTTACGATTCCTCCATATAAATCAACAAAATCCTTATAATATTTATTATCTATATCTGTTTCCTCTATTCTGATAACTTGGATATCTTTTGGAATTTCACAAAGCAGAGTATGATCTTCAGGTGTAAATTTCCAATTCAAAACCGTAACAATTACCGGCTCATAATTAAATTCTCTCAAATACTTCACAAATTTTAAAGTTCTTTGAACTCCTGATCCTCCTATTGGGGGAAATATATATGCAATAATTAAAACTTTTTTCCTTCTATTATATTTCTTTATTTTTTCTATATCTTCACATCTGGAAATCTTATATTTAACCATTTCCATCATCTTATCCCTGGAAATACAACTTATTTTTTTGTACAAGACATATGCATTTATATATTCATTTTGAATTTCATATAAATTGGCCAAAACATATAGCAAATTCACATTTAGCGGATCAACCTTCAGTCCTTCATAGAGCATATTACAGACTTCATCTAAATTACTTCCTTCTATAAGAATTTTTAATTTGTCTTTTAGCTCTTTTCTATGGACTGTCAATTTAGTTTTATCATTAAAATTTTTATTCATATTCTCACCTTTTATAATCTGTAAATAATTTTAAACAGCACTACAATATACCATTTAATTTTAATTTTTCAATTATAATGGACATTCTTTTATCCCAGCTGTTATCTAATGCAAATTTTCTTCTTAAAATAGATAAACTCTTTTTGTCTTCGTGAATTGATTTTGTTATATTTTCCATAAAATCCTGCTTATCCTTTGATATATAACAGTTACTTTTCATTTTCACAACTTCTTCTATAGCGGTGCTGACTACCGGTTTCCCCAAAGACATATATTCGTATAATTTTATGGGATTACAGCAATTCGTCATTTCATTTACCTTAAATGGTATGATACAACAATTAAAATTATTAATATAGCAGGGAAGTTCTGTATATCTTTTTTCTCCCAAAAAATATACATTACTGTTTAGATTTATATCTACCTTACCGCATCTAGATCCTACAAACACAAAATCATAGCTACTGTTTGATATATACTTCACCAGATCCCAATCTATCCATGGAGCTATAGCTCCTACATATCCCACAACTTTTCTATTTTTAGGAATATCTTTCGGAATTATATTTTTATTTAAAGAAAATTTACCTGCATCCACTCCATTCTTAACTATATAGACCCTATTGTGCCTTAAAAAAAACTTTTCATAAAGCCTGTCTGATGTTACAAATACTATATCTGCTGCACTTAACATGTCTTCTACATATTGATTCCAAATTTTAAATTCATGAGAACTGTCGTCTACTACATCATATACTATATAATCATGATCTATATTATTTATTCTGACTATTTGTGCTGGAGAAGAGCACCATAATATTATAGGTCTGCTCAATTTTTTAATTTCAATTTTATAATTTGCTCCAACTTCATATAAATTTCTGTTTATTTTTATAAAATATTCCCCATTTACATTATCTATATAATACACGGTATATCCCATCTCACTTAATTTTCTCATTATCTGTTGAGGCCTCTGGTACATTCTATTATAAGCCACTGTAGGCATTTGAATAAAAGTAGCCAATTATGATCCCCCTATTCTATACTGATTTAGAATATGTCTATAACTTTCAAATAATGGGTTTATACATTTTTTCCAGTTGTAATTTTTAATTATATGATCCTTTAGGTCTTTATGGTTTTTTATTTCAATGCACGTACTTATAGCAGTTTTTATACTGTATTCATTATAAGGACTGCAGTAAATACACATATCTTTAAAATATTCCCTTGTACTTCCCTCTGCAGTTGAAACTATATTGCAGCCACTGGCAGCTGCTTCTAAAGACGATAAACCTGGTGTTTCTACGAAACTTGGCATTACATGAATTTTTGCATTTCTATAAGCATTATATAAATTATAATCATCCATAAATCCCAGATATCTTACATTATCATAGGACATACATTTGTTAAAATAATCTATATCATTTATACTTCCTATAAGCACTAATTGCAGCCCCAATTCACTGCATACTCTACTTAAGGCAAGTTGATTCTTTCTGCTGCATACCCTTGCCACACAAAGTACATAATCTTTCAGCCCATATGTTTCCTTAAAATTGTATAAAGCTCTATGTTCTACTTCCACACCATTATAAATTACCTTGTAGGGGACATTTATATGAAAATCATTTTGTATTTGAATATTCTCTAATTCACTGTTAGGATATATTAATCTACACCCTCTCAATATTTCTTTCCTGCACATATTCAGTTTATCCCACAACAACAAATTTTTATTATCTCTCACATAATTATAGTATCTCTTTAAGTTCCAATATATAGGCGATAATACTATAGCTTTTTTGTATTCTTTAGCTTTTTTGTAATATTTATAGGTCTCTTCAACTCTAGTCAAATTAAACAGATGTATTATATCATAGGGAGAATAATCCTGTACCAATCCTGTATTTATATCTACCTTCACTTTTTTCTCTCTTAAATATTGAGCTGTTTTCACAAGCTGCATTGAATCTCCTGCAAAATTTTTAAAGCAGTCTCCCCTTATACAAAATAAAACCCTCATAATAAATCCTCCAGACAATAGCAAAAAAGTTCTCTCCCAACTCATTATATGCACATATTTAAATTTAGTTATTAATTAAGTGATCCCTGGATATGTCGAAATTTTATTCATAAAAAAATTCGAACTAACATCATCATCAGTTCGAATTTCATCTTGATCCTCTATTTAAAAGAGGATTTTTCTGCTTTTTTTCTTTTGCCAAATTTATTTGGTTTTCTATCAATTTATGTTGAAGATCTATTATCTTATATTTTCCGGATTGAACTTGAAATTTTAATTCTTTATTTTCTTCTATAATCTTTGTGTTTTCCTTTATATATTTCTGAGTTGTTTCCTTTATAATTTCTATTTCCTCTTTAAGCTTTTCAATTTGCTTATCTTTCTCCTTTAATTGATCATCACTTTCAGCTTTTTTCAATTTTTCTTTAAATTCTCCATTGAGTTCTTCTGTATATTTAAGCTGTTTTTTTAAAGAATTAATCTGATCCTCATAAACCTTTTCAACTTTTTTTAATTCTCTTACCTGCTTTGACAATTCATCATTATTATTCTGCACCTTTAGCATATCATCTGCCACATTAAGTGCAGACAAAATAGCCGCTGAGGAAGTGCTTAATTTACTATTATTTTCTAATATATTTTTTACCTTTTTATCTACATAACTGGCTACCTTATGTAGATACTCTTCCTGCTCGTCACCTTTTAAATTGTATTCAATTCCATTTATAAACACTGTCACTACGTTCATTCAAACACCCTCTCAGATATCCATCCTGTTTTCACAATTCCCTATAAGAATATTTTATCACAAATACTGTATATATTAAATATTATATTTAAGTTTAAATAGTTATCAAGTGATTCTAAGATTCAAATAACAAATAATAAAATTAAGTTAGATAGTAGGTATTAACTTACCATCTAACTTAATTAAATTTTGATTTTACTTATCTAAGTTGTGCTCCAAACTTATGTTCCAACGCTTTTAATATTCTATCATGAACTTTATTTACTTCTTCATCTGTAAGTGTTCTATTCTCAAGCCTGTAGGATATAGAGTAAGCTACACTCTTTTTTCCCTCTGCCACCTGCTTGCCTCTGTAAACATCGAAAAATTTCGCCCTTTCCACCATATTTCCTCCTTGTTCCTTTATAACATCTTCTATTTCTTTTACCAGGACATCTTCATCCACCAGTATTGCCAAATCCCTCGTAACTGCAGGAAATTTAGGAAGTGGCTTATACTCTTTATTCCAATTGGCATATTTATAAAGCACATCCAAATCCAATTCTGCTATATAACACTTTTCGTCAACTCCATAATTATCTAATACATTAGGGTGAATCTCTCCCAGTACACCTATAAAATCCTTTTTTATATATAGGGATGCTGTCTTTCCCGGGTGAAAACTTGGATTACCGCTTTCCCTTTCAAAAGAAAACCTTTCTATTTTCAACACTTCTAATATATTTTCCACTATACCTTTTAAATCAAAATAATTTACTTTGCCATAAATGCCAATAGTCACAATATTTTTTTCCTGAGGCAGTTTATTCACATCCTTATTTGGTATATATACTTTACCTATTTCAAATAACCTGGCCAGTTCATTTTTCCTAGAATAATTTCTGCTTAAAGATTCCATCATGGAGGGTATTGTAGTAGTTCTCATTATACTATAATCTTCTCCTAGAGGGTTTTTTATAACCACAGCATTTCTAAGAACACTATTCTTTGGTAAAAGTATTCTGTCAAATACTTTTCTGCTGATAAAAGAATAGCTTATAGACTGATTTAGACCGCTGGAAGTAAGTGCCCTCAGCACTTCATCGTCCAATTTCTGTTTGGTATTTTTTCCGCCTCTGGTACTTACACTTTTTATTATGGTAGAAGGTATATTGTCATAACCATATATTCGGGCTACTTCTTCAGCAACATCTTCCTTTATTTTTATATCTCTGCTTCTAAAAGTAGGTACATCTATTTTTAGATCTTCGCCTTCTATTTTAGTATTTAGTTCCAGTCTATTTAGACACTCAGCCATTTCATCTTGAGGTATTTTCGTACCCAAGAAATTATTTATCCAATTATAATTTACCCGCAAACTACCGGGTTCAATCTTTTCATTGTATATGTCTATGGTACCTTTCATGACCTCTCCTGCATTTAATTTTCCTATTAAATAACAGGCTCTGTCCACAGCCATCTCACATAAATTAGGATCTAGATCTTTTTCAAATCTAGCTGAAGCTTCTGTTCTAAGGCCCAATTTTTGAGAAGAAATCCTTATATTAGTTCCATCAAAATTGGCGCTTTCAAATACTATTGATGAGGTATCTTCCCTGATTTCCGAATTAAGACCTCCCATTATTCCTGCAATACCTACAGCTCTATCTCCATCCCTTATAGTAAGTACATTTTTATCCAACAATCTTTCTTCATTATCCAGAGTAACAAACTTCTCTCTATTTTCTGCCCTTTCCACTATTATATTGTTTGACTGTATATATCTCGTGTCATAAGCATGCATTGGCTGACCTGTTTCAAGCATTACAAAATTGGTTATATCCACTATATTATTTATAGGTCTTACTCCTGCATCCAAAAGCCTTTCCTGCATCCATCCAGGAGACTCTTCTATCTTTACATTTTCTACACCCCTAGCCATATACCTTCTGCAAAGCTTATCCCTTACTTCAACCTTTAAACTATCATTTATGTATTTACTTGAGGAAATCTCATATTCCAATGCAGGCATTTTATAACTTTCATTTAAAGTTGCCGCAGTTTCTCTCGCCATTCCTATAATACTCAAGCAATCAGGTCTATTGGAAGTTATCTCAAAATCCAATATACTGCTGGTCATATTGAGCACATCTTTTATATCCTCACCAATAGGTGTATCTACAGGCAAAATCATAAGTCCATGTACAGGTTTATCACCTGCTATTCCCAGTTCCTCTTCAGAACAAAACATCCCGTTTGACATGATTCCTCTCAATTTTCCCTTTTTTATCTTCACTCCTCCGTGAATTACAGAACCGTGAAGTGCAACAGGAACTATATCATTTTCCTTCATATTAGTGGCAGCCGTTATAATTTGAAGCAGTTCATCTTTTCCTATATCTACCTGGCATATTACCAATTTATCTGCATGTGGATGTTCCTCTATCTTTACTATTTTTCCCGTAACTACATTTTGAATTTCATCTCCAGTTGTAATCACTTCTTCCACCTTTGAACCACTTAAAGTCAATTTATCTCCCAATTCCTTGCCTGTAATATCTATCTTCACATAATCCTTTAACCAATTTACAGGTACCTTCATAAAAAAATCCCCTTTCTTTGTTTAATTCAAATTATCAATTAAATTACAGTTATTCTATTTATTTAAGCTAAAACTGGTTTAAAAATCTCATATCACTTTCATACATATTTCTTATATCATCTATGCCGTATTTCATCATAACCATTCTATCTACACCCATCCCAAAAGCAAATCCACTGTAAACTTCAGGATCTATACCACAATTCTTAAGTACCTGAGGATGAACCATACCGCATCCCAGAAGCTCTATCCATCCCTCTCCTTTACATACCCTGCAGCCCTTGCCGTTGCACACAAAACAGGTAGCATCCATTTCTGCAGAGGGTTCTGTAAAAGGAAAATGATGCGGCCTAAATTTTGTCTTCACACCCTCTCCAAACATTCTTTTAGCAAACAGTTCAAGAGTTCCCTTCAAATTTGCAAAAGTTATGCCCTTATCCACTACAAGGCCTTCCATCTGGTAAAATATAGGTGAATGAGTGGCATCTACTGAATCTGCACGGTATACCTTCCCCGGAGATATCATCTTTATTGGAGGTTTTTGCTTTTCCATAGTCCTTACCTGTATTGGAGATGTCTGGGTTCTCAGCACTACATTGTCATTTATATAAAATGTATCCTGTTCTCCTCTTGCCGGGTGATTCTTAGGTATATTTAATGCTTCAAAATTATAATAATCCTTTTCGATTTCAGGTCCCTCTTCTATAGTAAATCCCATGGAAATAAATATCTCTTTCATGTCTTCTAAAATCTGTTCCAGCGGATGACTTCTTCCAATATTTTGCTTAACGCCAGGCATAGTTATGTCAATCGTTTCACTTCTGAGTTTTTCCTCCGTTTTAAGTGCCTTCATCTTCTTTGATGCCTCTTCTATAGAGTTTTCCAAAAGTATCCTGATCTCATTGGCTAATTTCCCCACTATAGGCCTTTCCTCTGGAGAAAGACTTTTCATTCCCCTAAGTATTTTAGTCAATTCTCCTTTTTTCCCCAAATACTTAACTCTTATATCCTCTACACTTAAATTATTTTTTTTATTCTGCAATTCTTCAAGTGCACTTTCTTTAATTTTCTCTAATTTTTCTTTTATCATGCCAAATTCTCTCCCTTCCAAATAAAATTCAATTTTTAAATCTAAATATAAAAAATTCGTCCCTTAAAGGGACGAATTCCTAATTCCGCGTTACCACCCAAATTAATATCATTTAAATAATATTCTCTTTGAAAATTTATCGGCATTACCGCTAACTGCTAATTATAATTTCACAGGTAGTACTCCAGAGCGAACTTCAATATATGGTATTTTAAAAAAGCTTTCAGCCTTGACTTTTTTTCTCTAGAAAATACTGATATACCTACTTTCTCCTTCACAGTATAATACTATAAATTTTTTGTTATCTATACTTTTAAATATTACATATAGTTTTCTCTGTTGTCAATATTAATTTTTTAAATTCTGCCTAACCAATTCAAACATCATTATAGATGCTGATACAGCTGCATTTAAAGATTCAGCTCCACCCGGCATTGGGATTCTTGCTTTTATATCTGCAATTTGTTCTATATCTTCACTCAGCCCATTTGCCTCATTTCCCACTGCAAATATAATTTTTCGATTTAATCTTACATCATAAAAATTAGTTTCAGCATCCAACAAACTGGCTATGAGTTTAAATCCATTTTCTTTCAAAACTTTTATCTTATCAAGTTGCTCATCTTGAATTACCGGTACATGAAAAATTGAACCCATAGTAGATCTTAAAGTTTTTTCATTATATACATCCACTGTCCCTTTTGTGAGTATAACTCCTAAAGCCCCAGCAGCATAAGAACTCCGTATTATAGTGCCCATATTCCCAGGATCCTGTATTCTGTCCGCCAATACATAAAATCCTTCCATATCTTTTTTATATCTTAACTTGGTGTTTTTCACTACTGCAACTATGCCCTGAGGATTTTCTGTAGTGCTTATACTCTTTAATACTTCATCAGTCACAATATATACAGAAGGCATATTTTTAATTTTTTCTTTCATTAAATTTCTTTCCCATATATCATAAAAATCACATGTTAAAAAAATATCAGTTATTGCAAAATCGGAATTCACAGCCTCCATTACGAATCTCAGGCCTTCTATCAAGAACTTTCCATTTTCAACTCTATATTTTTTTTCCTTCAATTTTCTAGCCTGTTTTATTTGTAGATTGTCTTTGCTCCTTATTATATCCATCTACGTACCCTCATAATCCATATTATAAAAATCAAGTGATTTCTTTAAATTCACATGAATTAACAAGTCATGTAAATCTAAAAACCACTTGATATAGTATAATTTATGCACTCAGTTGTTTTTTTGCTATGTCAACCAATTCAGTAAATGTCTTTGGATCATTTATTGCTATTTCAGAAAGCATTTTTCTATTCACATCAATACCTGCTGTCTTTATCCCATTTATGAATTTTGAATAGGAAAGCCCATTTATTCTGGCTGCAGCATTTATTCTAGCTATCCAGAGTTTCCTGAAATCTCTCTTTTTTAATTTTCTTCCTATATATGCATTTCTTAAAGCTCTTATGACTGTTTCATTGGCTGATTTAAACAACCTGCTCTTGCCGCCATAATAACCTTTTGCGAGCTTTAGTATCTTCCTATGATGCTTACGAGCATTCACAGCTCTTTTTACCCTTGCCATTTTAAAACCTCCTTTTAGAATACTTTATACATAAGGTATTAATTTTTTCATCACTTTTTCTTGAGCTTCTGCTACATATCCTGCCTTCCTAAGATTTCTCTTAGTCTTTGCGCTTTTTTTAGTCAATATGTGACTTTTATAAGCTTTTGATCTCTTTAACTTGCCTGTTCCTGTAACTTTAAATCTCTTTGCCGCACTTCTTTTTGTCTTCATTTTTGGCATAATAACTTCCTCCTCTCAATTATGCTTTTTTGTTGATAATGTCATTATCATATTCCTGCCCTCAAGTTTTGGCTGCTTTTCTATTACGCTGATATCTTCAAGTTTAGAGTAAAAATTATCTAAAATTTTTTTACCCATAAAAGAATGACCAGCCTCTCTGCCTCTAAATCTTATAGTGACTTTAACTTTATCACCTGTAAGCAAAAATTTTTTTGCATTCTTAGCTTTAATAGAAATATCATGTTCTTCAATAGTTGGGCTGAGTCTCACTTCTTTTATATTGGTAATTTTCTGCTTTTTTCTAGCTTCTTTTTCCCTTTTAGATTGTTCATAAATAAACTTTCCATAATTCATTATTTTACAAACTGGAGGGTTTGCCTTTGGAGATATCATAACCAGATCCAATTCTTTTTCCTCAGCAAGTTTTAAAGCTCTTTCTAAAGATACAATTTCAGCCTCATCTCCATCATTTGGAACTACTCTTACTCTTTTTGCAGCTATCTCATCATTTAAAAGAAAACCTTTATTTATATTATTCACCTCCTAAGTGAATCAAACAAAAAATATGAAAAAGGACGACTTACGCCGTCCTCTAAATACATGCAATAGAAAATTTATAATAAAATTTTCATAACCTTACTGGCCATGCCGTAAGGTGAGAAACGGCTAGTTTCTGCTTGACAAATTGTATTATACTATTTTTGTCATTACAAGTCAATACAAAATTATATCAGTTATATGTCACTTACTTTTTTGGAAATTTCCTCTTTAAGTTTAGATATAAAATCATCTAAAGACATAGCTCCTAAATCTCCATCTTTTCTATTTCTAACGGATATATTCTGTTCTTTTACCTCTTTATCCCCCAGGATAATCATATAGGGCACTTTCTGCATCTGAGCTTCTCTTATCTTGTAGCCTATCTTTTCATTTCTAACATCGGCTTCCACTCTTATATCCTGATCTTTAAGTCTTTTAATCACTTCTTCCGCATATTCTTTCTGATTATCTGTAATGTCCATAACTTCTACCTGGACTGGTGCAAGCCAAGCCGGAAACGCCCCTGCATATTGTTCTATGAGTATTCCTATAAATCTCTCTATGGATCCAAATATAGTTCTGTGCACCATAACCGGCCTGTGTTTTTCTCCATCTGCCCCTATATAAGTTAGATCAAATTTCTCTGGCATCTGGAAATCCAACTGTACTGTTCCACACTGCCATGTTCTTCCAATGCAGTCCTTCAAATGGAAATCTATCTTAGGGCCATAAAAAGCTCCATCCCCTTCATTGATTTTATAATCAAGCCCTGATACCTTTAATGCAGTTTTAAGGCCCTCAGTTGCAGCTTCCCATTCCTCCTCGCTTCCCATGGAATTTTCAGGTCTTGTGGAAAGTTCAACAAAATATTCAAATCCAAACACCTTATAAAAATCGTCTATAAGTTTTATAACTTGAGTGATTTCATGGGTAATATCCTCTCTCGCAACAAATATATGAGCATCATCTTGAGTAAAGCACCTTACCCTCATAAGTCCGTGAAGTGCTCCTGATTTTTCATGTCTATGGACAATTCCCATTTCACCATACCTTTTAGGTAAATCCCTATAGGAACGTATATCACTCTTGTAAACAAGTATAGATCCTGGACAGTTCATAGGTTTTATAGCATAATTTTCACCGTCTATTTTGGTAAAATACATATTTTCCTTATAGTGATCCCAGTGTCCTGACTGATGCCACAATCCTTCATTTAACAAAATCGGAGTCATTATTTCATCATAATCAGCTTTTCTATGCATTTCTCTCCAAAAGTTTTGAAGCTCATTTCTAATTATCATTCCCTTTGGATGGAAAAATGGAAATCCAGGTCCCTCTTCATGCATACTGAACAGATCCAATTCTTTGCCCAATTTTCTATGATCTCTCTTCTTAGCCTCTTCCATCATCTTCAAATAGTTTTCCAGATCACTTTTCTTTTCAAATGCAGTCCCATATATTCTCTGGAGCATTTTGTTCTTTTCATCTCCACGCCAATAGGCACCTGCTATGGAAAGGAGTTTTATTGCTTTTGCTTTCCCAGTAGAAGGTAAATGTGGTCCCGCACATAAATCCACAAAATCACCCTGCCTGTAAAAGGATATAACTTCACCTTCTGGCAGATCCTTTATCAATTCCACTTTATAAGGTTCTTTTCTATCTTCCATAAATTTTATAGCTTCTGCCCTTGGAAGTTCAAATCTCTCCAATTTGATATCTTCTTTTACTATCTTGTTCATCTCATTTTCAATCTTAACTAACAATTCTGGTGTAAATGAAAAATCTGCGTCTACATCATAGTAAAATCCTGAATCTATGGCAGGTCCTATGGCAAGTTTAACATCTGGATACAGCCTTTTTATAGCTTGAGCAAGTATGTGAGAAACTGTGTGTCTCAATATTTTTTTACCATCTTCATCTTCAAAAGTGAGAATTTCAAGTTTACAATCACCATTTATTGGATGATAGAGTTCAACTACTTCACCATCTAACTTAGCACCCAGCGCTTTTTTCTTCAGAGAAGTACTCAATTTTTCCGCCACATCAATTACCTTTAATCCCTTCTCCACTTCTATTTTGTCACCATTTTTAAGGCTTATATTTATCATTTTTATTCCTCCTTTACAAACTTTTCTAATTTCGAATTTTTATTTAACTATAAAAATAAATAAAAAAATACTCCTCCCTCTACTGGGACGAGTATTACCGTGGTTCCACCCAACTTAATAGTATAAGCAAAGATCACAAATACTATTCTCTCTACCTTTAACGCTGGCTAACGGAAATACTTACAAAACTTCAGTATACAACTCCTGGGTGGTTTTCAATAGATTTCATTTAAGGGATATTTCAGCACACAATCCCTCTCTCTTAAAACAATTGATCTATTTACTCTTCCCTTTCATAGCTTTTACTTCTACTTGGCTTCATTATATTATTCCAAAATGATTATGTCAATAAAAAAATAGAATTTTGTAGTTTATATTCTATTAAGATGATTTTTTATAGACTCACATGTACTGCAATTATTGCAAAATCTAACTCTGTCAGTAAAAACTTTTTCAATGGTATTTATCAATTCTGGATTTTTACAATTTTCAGCACAGTGAATTACTATTTCATTGGGTGAAGTAGTTATAAGTGCACTTATCAAAATATCATCTAAATCTGAATTTGTATCTTTATTACGATTTAATTCCTTTAAATCTCTAAAAAAGCTTTCTGTTATATCCTGCTCTTTATCTCTTATTATATATTTACCATTATTATCTATTATTATACTTAAATAATCTATTTTACTTTCCTGAATTTCTACAAAATATTTTAAAAGCTTTATAAATTCATTATATTCTTTATTTACCATATATTTTTCCACTACTTTATCAACTATACTTTCTAAATCGTCTAAAAGTTCTTTTATTCTAAAAGTCACAAATCCATCTATATTTATTTCATTGTTCTCACTTATACAACTTGATATTTTATCTAGTATCTCATTTCTTTTATTTATACAGGATATAGAATTATCATCTATAATTTTCATCTCGCCCTTTAGCACTCTTATACTTTCTAGTTTGATTTCTTCCAATTCATCATATTTGAGAAAAAAATATTCATCAGACAAAAAATTCAAGATATCTTTTTCACAAAATTCCTCTATTACTATACCATATATAATATTTGCAACATACATATTGAATATATTCATAAGTTTGCTATTAATTTCTCTATCACAAAATAACTTAAGGAAGTGAGTATCAGATTCTATACTTTCATATATCCCAATAAGCACACCTTTATGTCTAAAATATTCCTTTAATTCCTGGATTCCCTGTATTACATTTTCTCTTTCTTTATTGTAAACTATAGTTAATAACAGCATTATTCACACTCCCTTCAAAAATAGTATGCATCTAAACAAAATCTATATTCAAATTTCTATTGTCAAATATCGACATACTAAAATCAACATTTTCAAAATATTGATCAATATATAGAATAAATTCCAAATAAGAATATATTAGCAACAATTTTGAAATCCACTACAGCCCGGCTGATTTTTTTATGCAAGGTATTGACAATATATAGAACTCAATATATAATATGAATTGTCGTGGTAATAATGTGCTTATGGGCGCATAGCTCAGCTGGGAGAGCATCTGCCTTACAAGCAGAGGGTCACAGGTTCGAGCCCTGTTGTGCCCACCATATTATGGCCCAGTGGCTCAGTTGGTTAGAGTGCCGGCCTGTCACGCCGGAGGTCGAGGGTCCGAACCCCTTCTGGGTCGCCATGTGGCCAGATAGCTCAGTCGGTAGAGCAGAGGACTGAAAATCCTCGTGTCCCTGGTTCGATTCCTGGTCTGGCCACCATTCATTTTAAATGTGCGGGAGTGGCTCAGTGGTAGAGCGTCACCTTGCCAAGGTGAACGTCGCGGGTTCAAATCCCGTCTTCCGCTCCATTTATACACGGCGCTATAGCCAAGTGGTAAGGCAGAGGTCTGCAAAACCTTCATCCCCAGTTCAAATCTGGGTGGCGCCTCCAAAGAAAGTACAAGGTAGTTTAATTATTGAAATATCAATAATTAAACTACCTTGTACTTTTAATACTGTTTTTTAAGTTGTAACTTTTTTTTGATTAATTAGGGAACTGTGGTTATTTAAGTTAGGCGGCTATTATGAATTTGTGAATATTGACTATCTTAACAAAGGCATACTACCTGTTAATTTATTAATTTTCTTCTTATTACCAAAAATAGCAATTCCAAAATATGTATGCTGATTTTCCAAAACAGTTGATACTTTCTGTAGATACTCACTGTAAACATTGCAACTTTGTGCAACATCCGAAAAGTCAACCGCAATAACATCATCAAAATCAGAAGTATATAGTTTTTCTCTTAATTCTCTAATAATCTCTTTATTCCCCTTTAAAATCGGTACTGGAATTGTAATAATACCTAGATGCTTTTTCCCGGAAGCGTCAGCAGCATCTTTGCCTACTAATTCAGGAATATGTTTTCCTAAGGTAATGCCCAATATTGCTGATGTATTTGCAATCACCCCCAATGGAAGATCTTCATTTATTACCATGACACATTTTATGTTCTCTTGTTTATTCATTCATATTCTCCTTTGTCCGTAAATTTATCTATAAAAATATTCATATATTGTTTTGGAGTCAAACCAATGAACTTTTTGAAAAATTTACTAAAATGGCTTTGGTCAGTAAATCCTGTATTTAATGCAACCTCTATTGGGCTAATTCCATTTTCCAAAAATTTCCTAGATTTATCTATACGAATGCTCTCAAGATAACTATAAGGTGATATTCCTTTTTGCTTGGTAAATGAACGCACCAAATTGTATTTACTTATCCCTGTCAGATTACTCAGATCATTCAGTGTAATATTTTTCATATAATTTTTTTCCAGAAAGTCACATACTGTTTTAATCTCCGTATTTATTTCCTGTATAACAGCTGCAGATATTGGTTTAGCATACTCAGTTATCAATTGTTCAATTATAAACAAAAAAATTTCCTCTTTTTTAAAATCTTTTTCACCTTGCATAATCATAAAGTATAATTCCTGTAATGATGTCACAATATCATTATTGAATATTACAGGCTCTGTAAAATACGGCATATAATTTTTACCTGTAATTTCAAATACAATTTGTTTCATTGCATCAGGTTTAATATTTAAGCATCTATAATCAAGTGCCCTTCCATCAATCTGTTCACAAGTATGATTGTCATGAGGATTAAATAAAATTAAATCACCATTTTTAATATCGTATTCTTTATTTTTACAAGACAAATGCCGCCTTCCATTTTTAATAAAGCCAATAACATAATACTCGTGAAAATGGTTGGGAAATTTCTGCTTAATTCCTTTAAAATTATAAGCTTCTATATTTAACTCCTTATCTAAATAAACAGTTCGAGCTTCCTTTTGCATTTTATAATACTCCTTTCTACTCGTTTTTAAAGATACCATAAATAAATCAATAATTCTTGTATGATATTGCATTACATATAAATTAATTTTCAAATTAAAAAAGACAACAACAAAGTTATCTTTTTTATAATTAGGAAACATTTAATAATATTAAGTTTTAGCACTTTACATCCATGAATATTTTAAACACCAGCTTCTCGTTTTCCCTACATGCCTTTACAAACCCACCGTGGTGTTTGACTATTTCTCTTACAATGGACAAGCCCAGGCCGCTGCCCTCTTTTTTTCTGGACAAATCACCTTTATACAGTCTTTCAAAAAAATTTTCTATATCTTCATCGCCAACTGGAGTTTCAGGAACATTTGATACTGAAACCACTGAATAAAAACTATCATTGTATTTTTCCCTGCTTACATTGAATTCAACAATTGTACCATCTTTAGAATACTTGAGCGCATTGCTTAAAAGATTATTCACTGCCCTCAGAAACAGATTGGGATCTGCTTTGATACCAATAGATTCCTGAGGTAATTTGAGTGAAAGCTTCAAGCCTTTCCGTATAAATTCATCTTCCTCTTCTTCAGCCACCTGCCGTGCCAATTCATTTAACTCCAGACATTGCCTTTCAAGTATTATGTCCTTAGAAGACAGTTTCGAATATTCGAAAAAATCATCCAGCATACTTTTTAAATACAATCCTTTTTTATTCATTATATCTATATAATCCTCAAGTTCACGTTTCGAATCATATTTTCCATTTTTAATCATGTCTATATACCCCAGTATAGTAGTTAAAGGAGTTCTCAGATCATGGGATATATTGGTTAAGAATTCATTTCTGTTTTTCTCCTCTCCTTCAATCCTTGAAGCCATATAATTTATGTCTTCAGATAATTCTCTAAGTTCGTTTTTATATTTAAGAGGGACTCTTTCGGATAGATCGCCTTCGGCAATACTTCTAACTGTTGATTTTATTTTGGATATATAAGATATGCGTTTCCATATGAGCGTGAAAAATACAATTATGAAGATTAAAATTGCCATTACACCTACAATATTGCTATTATCCAATTTACCATAGCCAGTATATATGTAATACAGATAATACCCATCTTTTAGGTAATCACACCTGGTTATTTTAACCAGATTATCTCTATGGGCATTTAAAAATTTAAATGTTCTTTTTCCATTTTCAATCTGATCATTATCTATACTTTTAATTTCTCTATTATTTGAAGCTATCACCCCTCCATCTTTTCTCACTACAAAAATAAAATAGGTCATACTATATTCTCTGTCCATATATTTTTGTAATTTTCCAGAATTATTCATATCCATATTTTTCAAGTCCTGTTCAACTGGGGCAATCATGTTTTTATATATATATTCAGGAGTGCCATTATAACTATTCAAAAAAGAACCCAAAACAAATTCTCTCAAAAAAACTGCAAGTACAAGTGATATAATCACCGAAAAAACTGCAGAAAAAGCCAGTTCACTCCTGAGTTTAAATATCCTTTTCAATTTTATAACCTACTCCCCATATAGTTTTTATGTATTTACCCTGCTTAACACTATCTCCCAGTTTTCTCCTTAAATTTTTAACATGCATGGTTACAGTATTGTCATTTTCCAGAAAGGTATCCTTCCAGATTATCTCATAGAGTGTCCTGGTGGAATATACCCGTCCCCTATTTGATGCCAGCGTGTACAAAATTTCATATTCCTTTGGAGTAAGCACAACTTCCACATTATCTTTTTTTACTGTATGCTCCAGGGTATTTATTTCTATATCCCTAATTTTCAGCATATGGTTTTGCAGGGTATTACCGGCTTTAGCTCTCCTGAGTACAGCCATCACCCTCAATGAGAGTTCCGTAAAATCAAAGGGCTTTACTATATAATCATCACATCCAGCTATGAACCCTTTTATCTTGTCCATTTGCTGGTCTTTTGCAGTGAGAAGTATAACAGGCAGACTCGAGAATTTCCTGAGTTTAGACAGCATGGTATATCCGTCCATCTTGGGCATCATAATGTCCAGAATTATCAGAGAAACTGGCTTTGATTTTAAAATTTCCAGACCTTTTTCTCCATCAGAAGCATTATATACCGTATAGCTTTCCTTTTGAAAATAATTTACAAGCATATTCCTTATGTCATTGTCATCATCTATTATCAATATATTTTCCCTCACATCAATCACCCAATTTAAAATTATAGCACTTTGTATTTTCAATCAAAATCCCTTTTGCCAAAAACATAACTGCTTAAAAACAGCATGACTAGAGTCCATGCTAAACAGGTTATCAATATAAAAGCTACATTTATGGTACTGGTAAGTTGCACAGAAATATCACCACTCAATGTGCTTATTACGTCAACTATATATGGAACAGGCAGAAATTTTACCAAAACCCCGTATTTTGCCGATACAACATATCTGCCTGCAAAACCAAAAAGATACCAGACGGCCGTTCCTCCAATTAACATAAAACTTATAAGAGATGAAATAAGTGAATTTCTGCATAAAACCGATATGAACAGAATTATTGATACAATGGCTATTGAAACAATTATTGCAATCAACACCATTTCAATAATTGCACTCCAGAGGGGAATAATTGATCTGCTTCCATTTACATACCTCATCTGTGAGGTTATTGGACTCAATATGAGAGAGCTGTCAAAAACATACTTTGCGCCTACATCAAAAGGCAGCCTTAAATCTGAAATGCCAAGGTGAATTCCACCTTCCAGTATGAATATTAAGGTACTTACAATCAACGTACCTGTACTTAAGATTATGGCAGCAACAAACTTGGACATAATGATTTTCTTCCTTGAAATAGGTTTTGTAACCAAATTCTTAATTGTGTTCGGAGAGTAATCTCCTGACACTATGTCGGACAAGAATACAATGAGAATAAGTAAAAAAAACACCGGTATAAAATACGCCAGAATTTCCATAGCTGAATACATTCCCTTTGGTATAAGCTCATTTTTTTCTATATTATATTTTTTCTCATATTTCAATTGAAGCAGCTTGTATTCATTCTCAGGGTTATTTTCCCTTTCCAATTTTTGAATTCGCTCATCCAATTTTGATTTATCATAATTTTTTATTTCATTGAGCTGCTCTTCTTTATCTTTTATCTCCTTCTGTGTACCCACTATATCTCTGGAAAACTCGGCCTTTTTCAATTCTGAATCGGCTTTATCCCTGCCTATTTTTTGATTGACAAGAAGAGCTTTATATTTCTGGGATTGTGCTTCCAGAGTATTTGTTTTCAAGGTGATTATCAATCCAAATCCAATTGTAACCATAAGGACAATGACAATCCAAATTTTCTTTTTAACAACTATCCTTTTTAATTCCTCCCATATATATTTATTCATCATCATTTACCCCCATCATCTTTATAAATTTATCTTCCAGATTTTGCTTTATTTCAAAACAGCCTTCCACAATTATTCCGCTGTCATGTAATCTTTTCAATACCGTAAATAAATCACATGATTCAGTATTTATTAAAATTGAGACTCCATCATTTTTTACTTCCAACAGTTTTACATCAAATATATTTTTTATAATTTCCGATGCCTTTTCAGATAAATTCGTTTTTATAAACATGTTTTTTGCACTACTGGCTTTGGAATTGCTGCCTATTTTTTCAACGCCCACAATTTTACCCTCATCTATAAAAACAACCTTTGTACATATACTCTCTATTTCACTTAAAATATGTGAAGATATAAGAACACTTACCCCCTTTTCCTCAGCTAAAATCTTTATAGTATTTTTAAGTTCCACAACCCCGATTGGATCCAACCCATTTGTAGGTTCATCCAATATCAAAAGGGATATGCGGCCCATAAGCGCCTGGGCAAGCCCCAGCCTCTGCTTCATTCCCAGAGAATATGTTTTTACCTTTTTATCAATTTTTGAACCTAATTTAGAATATTTTATGACATCTTCTATCTTATCTTTTGTAACGCTTTCCATCATGCCGGCTATATAATTCAAGTTCTGTCTTCCAGTCATATAACCGTAAAACTCCGGTTTCTCCACTATAGCCCCTATATTTTTCAGTGCTTTTTCTCTTTCAGTTTTAAGATCTTTTCCTTCTATTAGAATTTCACCTTTATCCGTGGACAACATACTGGTTATAATTTTGATCAATGTAGTCTTTCCAGCACCATTTTTCCCTACAAGACCGCAGATCTCACCTGCATTTATGGAAAAAGCAATGTCTTTTAAGACTTGTACCTTTCCTCTTTTTTTAAAAACTCCTTTTAACTCCAATACTTTTTGTATCAATGGTATCATTCTCCTCATAATCTATTTACTATGTTCATTTAAAATTGTAAAATATAAAAGTATAATAAAAATATATTAAAGATAAAGAAAAAATAAAGTTTTTTTCAGGGAGTATTAGCAATAATGATACGATAATTCAAAATAGATAGGAAGTGTAAACTTGAACAGCATATCAAGAAATGTACAATCCGTGGAAATTTCAGGTATCAGAAAATTTTACAACAAAGTTATCCAATATCCGGATGCAATATCACTAACTTTAGGACAGCCTGATTTCAATGTACCCGGTAAAATCAAAACAGCTATGATAAAAGCTATTGAAGACAACAAAACTACATATACTTCAAATGCGGGTATCATAGAACTAAGAGAGGAAATATCAAAATATCTTAAGGGATTTCATATAAATTATAGTAAAGATGAGATCTGCATAACCATAGGTGGAAGTGAAGCACTGATGGATGTGTTTGCAGCATTGATAAACAGCGGCGATAAAATACTCATACCAAATCCCGCTTACCCAGCTTACGAAAGCTGTGTAAAAATTTTAGGTGGAAATATAGTCACCTATAATTTAAAAGATGATTTCTCTATAGACTTTGACAATTTGAAAAGAACACTTGAAAATGAAAAGCCCAAGGTAATGGTTTTATCATACCCTTCCAATCCCACTGGTGCCGTTTTGTCTGGAGATGACAATAGGAAACTTTATAATTTGATTAAGAAAAATAAATTGATTGTAATAAGTGATGAGATCTACGCTTCATTAAATTTTGAAAAGGATTATTTTTCCCCGGCTCAATACAATGATATAAAAGATCACATTATATTAGTCAGCGGTTTTTCCAAAATGTTTTCAATGACAGGCCTCAGGATAGGTTATGTATGTGCCCATAAATCATTTATGGATGAAATAATGAAAGTTCATCAGTACAACGTGTCCTGTGCTCCATCCATATCCCAGTGGGGAGCCTATGCAGGATTAAAAAGCTGTATGAAGGATGTAGATTACATGTGCTCAAAATTTATTGAAAGAAGAGATTACATATATAATAAATTAAAATCTCTGGGATTTGAACTGAATCTACCTAGAGGCGCTTTTTACGTTTTTCCCTCAATAAAAAATTTCAACATGAAAAGTGAAGAATTCTGTGAAAAGCTCTTAAAGGAAGCCAAAGTAGCCGTTGTACCCGGCTCCGCTTTTGGAACAAAAGGCGAAGGGCATATTAGAATATCCTATGCCTACAGCATGGATAAACTTAAAACTTCCATGGGAAAAATAGAAGACTGGATAGCAAGTCATTTTTAGAACCGTCAAGCATTTTTTAGGTTCAGATGGAGTTTGTTTATGAGGAATACTCCTTCTCCATCCAAACCTTTTATACAATGAATATTATTCAGCACCTTTTCAAGTAAAAAGAACTACTTGATCTTTATGAAATTACATCATCCATGGAATAGAATCCGCTCTTTCGACCATACATAAACTCACAGGCTTTTAAGGCCCCTACTGCAAATACTTCTCTTGAAATAGCTGTATGTTTTATCTCTATGGTTTCACCCTGTCCGGCAAATATAACCTCATGCTCTCCTACTATGCTTCCGCCTCTCACTGCATGGATACCTATTTCATTATGAGCTCTTTTTCTGATTCCCTCTCTTCCATTTACAAAATTTATATCCTCTGATATGGAATTCTTTATGGTATTTCCCAGTAATAATGCCGTCCCACTTGGGGCATCAACTTTCTGGTTGTGATGCTTTTCTATTATCTCTATATCAAAATTTTTATATAGAAGGACACTTATATCTTTTAATACTTTATTTATCACATTTATACCTATGGACATATTTGCGGATCTAAAGATGGGAATACTATTTGAAGCTTCTTTTATCTTATTTATTTGCTGTTCACTATATCCAGTGGTGCAGAATATTACTCCAATGTTTTTTTTATTTCCATATTCAATAAGCGAATCCAATGCTTCAGGTCTTGAGAAATCTAGTATAACATCCGCATCCACATCACATTCTCCTATATTGTGAAAAACAGGAAATTTATTCTCTGCAGAATTCTTATCCACTCCTGCTACTATGGACACTTCTGAATTCTTTTCTGCCAGACCTGTTATTACCTTCCCCATTTTACCATTACATCCATTCAATATAACCCTCACCATTTATATCTCTCCTTAAAATTATTTATTTTAAAAAATTAAAACCCATTACATACAATTTAACGTGAAAGTAGCTTGTCTTTCACGTTAAATTTACGAAATGAAATTTTCCATTTACATAATATTCTCAATAATTCATTCTATTTTTATTTCAAAAGTCCATAATTTTTAAGTTCTGATTTCACGATCTTCAGGTTCTCTTCTGACATACTGCAGAGTGGAAGTCTCAAATGACCTACATTCATTCCCAAAATATTCATAGCTGTCTTTATAGGTATAGGATTTGTCTCTATAAACATAGTATTCATCAATGACAATGCCTTTAACTGCATAGCTGCTGCCTCTTCCACTTTCCCCTCTAAAAACAACTTACACATATCATGCATGTCTTTAGGAATAATGTTGGCAAGTACAGATATAACGCCTATTCCTCCCAGGGAAAGTATAGGTATTGTCTGATCATCGTTTCCTGAATACAGATCTATCTTATCTCCACACAGTGCTTTTACCTGAGCAATCTGACTTATATTTCCACTGGCCTCCTTAATAGCCTGAATATTTTCTATCTGGCATAATTTTTCCAGTGTTTTAGGTCTTAAATTCAATCCAGTTCTCCCTGGTACATTGTATATAACTATGGGTGTTTTTATACTTGAAGCAACTGCTTTAAAATGTTCCACCAGTCCCTTTTGTGTAGTTTTATTATAGTAAGGCGTAATTACCAAAACTCCATCTACGCCTATACTTTCTGCCCATTTGCTCATATTTACAGCAGTTTCAGTACAGTTACTTCCTGTTCCTGCAATAACTGGGATTCTTCCTTTAACTGTATCTACAGTAAACTTTATAGTATCTTTTCTTTCCTTTTCTGTCATAGTAGAAGCTTCTCCAGTAGTTCCACAAATTATTATGGCATCAGTACCTGACTCAATCTGCCACTTGAGCAATTCCTTCAATTTCTTAAAATCCACTCCACTATCATTAAAAGGAGTAATTATAGCAACTCCCGAGCCTTTAAATAAACTCATAATAACACCTCATCATTAAAATATTTAATAAAATATATTATTTTTCATCTTTAATTATACATTCTGCTATTTGGACAGCATTTGTAGCAGCACCTTTTCTTATATTATCCGCTACAACCCATAGATTGAGTCCTCTGTCCACACTAAAATCTCTCCTTATTCTTCCTACAAACACCTCATCCTTTCCGGCGCAGTCCAAAGGCATAGGATACACTAAATTCTCAACATCATCTTTTAATATTATTCCTTTACAATCTCCGTATAATTGGAATATATCTTCTATGTTGAAATCTTTCTCAAGTTCTACATTTATGCTCTCACTGTGTCCATACACTACTGGCACTCTAGCTGTGGTAGCTGTAATCTTTAAAGTATCATCATGAAGTATTTTTCTAGTTTCATTTATCATCTTCATTTCCTCTTTAGTATAGCCATTGTCCAAAAAAACATCTATATGTGGAAGTATATTTCCCGCTATTGGATAGGGAAATTTCTTAGGCGGATTTCCCTTATAGCCTTCCATAAGATCATTATAGCCACCCATTCCAGCACCAGATACAGCTTGATATGTAGAATATACTATTCTCTTTATGCCATATCTATCATATAAAGGCTTAATTGCCACCACTGCCTGTATTGTAGAACAATTGGGATTGGCAATTATTCCACTATTCCATTTTATATCTTCCGGATTTACTTCAGGAACCACTAAAGGTATCCGTTTATCCATTCTCCAGGCACTGCTGTTATCCACAACTACTGCTCCATATTTTGAAAATACAGGTGCAAATTTAAGACTTACACTTGCTCCTGCTGAAAACAATGCAATATCTATTTTTTTGTTTTTTACATTTTTTTCATCTAACTCTTCTACAACAAAATCCCTATCTTTAAATTTTAGCACTTTTCCACTGGACTTAGCAGAAGCATACAAATACAAATTTTTTATTGGAAAATTTCTTTCTTCCAATACTTGAAGAAATTTTCTTCCTACCATTCCAGTACATCCAACTACAGCCACATTATAATTCATCTCAGTACCCCTCCTAAAAATTTATCAAGTTTCGCCTTATTAAATATTCTACACTAAATTACTGAAATATGTTATAAAAAATAAATATTATTTAGAATTAAAAATAACATAAATCAACTCTCTTACAGGTTATTCGTGCAGCATATGATTCATACATATTTATTAATGAGACAATTTATATCTAACTTTACTTCAAATATATATGCTTAATTTTAAATACTTATAACTTTTGCAAAAGCTAGAACAAGTACTATTATTCCTATAAATATTCTGTATACGGCAAATACTCTCATAGGTTTTCTCTTCAAAAATCCTATGAACTTATCCACAACTACCAGTGCCACTAAAAATGAAATTACAAATCCTATGACAAGTCCAATTATCTGAATGGGGCTCATGGATATTTTAATTTTTATAAGAGACCATCCAGATGCCGCTATCATAGTTGGTATAGCCAGAAAAAAAGAGAATTCCGCTGCAGCTACATTGGTGAGCCCGCTTACCCAGCCTCCAATTATTGTAGATGCAGATCTTGACATTCCAGGCCACAATGACAAGCACTGAAAACATCCAATTTTAAATGCCTGTACAATATTTACATCCTCAATTCTTTTAATACTATTTCCCCTTCTATATTTATTCTCCATATATATCATGAGTACACCCCCAAATACAAGGGCACAGGAAACAGTAATCGGATTAAACAATCTTTCCTGAATAATATCATTAAGAAAGAATCCAGCAGCTGCAGAAGGTATAAAGGCAACCAATATACTGAACCAGAGTCTAAACCCCCATTTACCAGGTGCAAGGTTCTTAAGGGAATTAAATATCTTATTCCAATAAAGTACTACTATAGCCAATATCGCTCCAAGTTGGATTACAATCTCAAAGGTATCTATGTAAACTTTATTATAAGTAGGTGCTTTAAAATTTATTAAATTTCCTACTATTATCATATGTCCTGTAGACGATATGGGAAGAAATTCAGTTATTCCCTCTACTATTCCAATAATAACAGCTTTGATAATAAAGATTATTTCCATACATCATTACTTCCTTTCTTGGCAAATTAATTTATACACCGTATTTTATTTCAACTATATAAATTTAGAGATTTCCTGATAATTATCAAGTATTAACAGATATTTGTCAAGTATTAACAATTGCCATCTATAAATCTACATATCCTCTATTATAATTTTATTAGACATCCATGTCTACTCTTACATTTAACATAACGATTGCATATAAAAAAATTAACCGCCAACAGTAAATTACAATTTACTCCTGGTGGTTAAAATACTATTATAATACGAACAGACTTGTAAAATATTATATATGACTTAAAGATCTGATTTTTGGTCCAGCATTGATTATATTTTGCGAAATTCCATCAAATCTTTTAAAATTATTATAGAACTTTACAGATAATTCCTGTGCTTTGGAATCATAGGCTTTTTTATCTTCCCACATATTCCTTGGATTCAATATTTTATCTGGAACCCCAGGACATTGTGTAGGCATCATCACCTTAAACACAGGATGTTCTATAAAATTCACATTTCTAAGCTTACCCTCCAGAGCTGCTCTTACCATCGCCCTTGTATATGGCAGATCTATTCTGTTTCCAACTCCATATCCGCCACCTATCCAGCCTGTGTTCACCAAATACACTTCTGCATCATATTTATCTATTTTTTCACCTAGCAATTTAGCATAAACTATGGGATTCATCAACATAAAGGGTTCTCCAAAGCATGCTGAAAATGTTGTTTCAGGATCAGTTATACCTCTTTCCGTTCCCGATACTTTGCTGGTATAACCTGACATAAAATGATACATAGCTGCTTCCTTAGATAATTTGGATATAGGAGGCATTACTCCATAAGCATCTGCAGTTAAGAATATTACAGTCTGCGGATTACCCCCCACTCCGCTTTCCTCTATATTGTCTATATATTCAACAGGATATGCTGCTCGTGTATTTTCCGTATATCTATTGTCATTATAATCAGGAACTCTATATTCATCTGTCACTACATTTTCAAGAACAGTACCAAATTTTATGGCCTCATATATCTCATGTTCTTTTTGTCTATCAAGCCTTATAGTTTTGGCATAACATCCACCTTCAAAATTAAATACACCCTTATCGCACCATCCATGTTCATCGTCACCAATTAATTTTCTCTGACCATCTGCAGATAATGTGGTCTTTCCAGTTCCCGAAAGTCCGAAGAATAAAGAAGTTTTCCCATCTCCACCTACATTTGCCGAACAATGCATAGGCATGACTCCTTTTTGGGGTAATAGAAAATTCATTACCGAAAATACAGATTTTTTTATTTCACCGCAATAATGAGTTCCACCTATCAATATAATTTTTCTATCAAAATTGATAAGTATGAATGCTTCTGAATTAATTCCATCCTTTATACCCTCACCTTTAAATCCAGGTGCAGCTATAACATTGAATTCCGGCTGAAAGTTTTTTAGCTTATCAGGGCTCGGCCTTCTAAACATGTTGGTGCTGAATAACGCCTGTGATGCATTTTCACATATAACTTTTATAGGCATAGAATATTCCTCTAATGCCCCCACAAATCCATCAAATACAAATATATCTTTTCCCTTTAAATAATCTAGAACCTTTTCATATAATTTATCAAATACTTTCTCCTCTACAGGCAAATTTGAGTTTCCCCAGTTTATTTTGTCTTCTATACTTTTCTGTTTAACTATGAATCTATCCTTAGGAGATCTGCCTGTATATTTTCCCGTGTTAATTACCAATGCCCCCTTGTCGGATAAAAGCCCTTCACCTCTTTTAATTGAAAACTCTACCAACTGAGCCGGTGATAAATTTCTATACACATTTTTATATCCCTCAATATTCAAATATGTCAAGTCACCATTCATGTTCCTTCCCCCCAAACAATCTTATAATTATATATTATACTATTTATAGAAAAATGCAACAAAAAAATTATTAATTTTTTATTATCTATGGTTTTTGGATTAATGCTTGCAATAACATATTCTTCATTTATAATTAAATATTATTATGCTATTCTACTTTTATATATGATATATTATATCATGAATAATAAATTTCTTATTTGTGAATTATAAGCTTCTATTTTCTAATATTTCTATCTTTTATATATAATTTATAAACCATTTTTTTTATTTTTATAATGTAAAAACCACTGTATTGTATTATAATATTTAGGAGTTAATTTGTATCAAGGAAGGTGGTGTGAAAAATTAATATAAAGTCTTTTTTTAGCATTGTTATTTCCAAAGCTATAATAAAATTATCAAAAATTTTATTTAAAGGTGGAAGTAATTTTCCTGGAAAAGTAGCATTAAAATTAGATAAAAACATCTTAAAAGTCATATGCAAGAATTACAAAGTTATACTTATAACCGGTACAAATGGGAAAACCACTACTACAAGTATGATATACAACATATTAAAAGATGCTGGCAAGCGTGTGATAACCAATAGTACAGGAGCTAATATGATAACTGGAATAGTTTCTTGCTTTGTAGAAAATTATTCATTTAAAAAATGTTGTGAAACAAGTTATGCGGTTATAGAATGTGATGAAGCAAATGTATCTTTTTTTACTGACTATATAACTCCAGAGATTATAGCTGTTACCAATTTATTTAGAGATCAGCTGGATAGATATGGAGAAGTTTATACTACTTTGAACAAAATTCTTCAGGGTATTAAAAAAGCCCCTCTTTCAAATTTAGTCTTAAACGGTGATGAATCACTGCTTGGGGATTTGAACTTGCCTAACAGAACTATTTATTATGGATTTAACTGTTCCCCCACGGGGAGCAGAAAAGTAGACGTCAATGCTGATGCTAAGTTCTGTAAGAAGTGCAAGAGCCCCTATGAATATAATTTTATCACATACAGCCATTTAGGTGATTATTATTGTAAAAACTGCGGCTATAAAAGACCTAACTTAGACTACATCCTAGAGAAGATAGAAATTCAAACCCCGGAGAAATCCTTAGTAGTGATAAATGGTGAAAAGTACTACATAAATCAACCAGGCGTATATAATATATATAATGCCCTATGTGCCTACTCTGTAACTAGGATTTGTGGAATCTCCACTTCTCATATATATAATTCATTTAAAGAACAGCAAAGTGCTTTTGGAAGACAGGAAAGCATAAACATAGGTACTAAAGAAGTAAAAATAATTTTGGTGAAAAATCCTGCTGGTTATGATCAGGCTATAAATACCATCAGTCTTGACAATAATACTTTTAATTTAGCGATACTTTTAAATGATAATTACGCTGATGGAAGAGATGTATCCTGGATATGGGATGTAAATTTTGAAAAATTGTCTTCTCTCAATATAGATAAAATAATGATATCGGGCATAAGACTCTATGATATGGCTGTTAGATTAAAAATTGCAGGACTGCCTGAAAAAAATTTTGTAATTTGTAAAACTTATGAAAAATTAGTTGAGGAAATAAAAAGCTGTAAATCAGATACTGTGTACATATTGGCTACTTATACAGCTATGATAGATTTAAGAAAATTTCTCAATTCTAAGGGCTATATTAAAAAGTTATGGTGATTTATTTAAACCAATGGGAGGTGTAGTATAAAATGGAACTTAACATATGCCATTTGTATCCCGATCTGTTAAATGTATATGGTGACTTGGGAAATATTCGTATTCTAAAATACAGAGCTCAGCAGAGAGGAATATCTGTAAATATATTCAACGTATCTTTAGGTGATACCTTTGATGATTCCAGTTACGATATAACTTTCTTCGGCGGCGGACAGGATTATGAACAGTCTATTGTATCAGAGGATTTAATTCAAAATAAAAAAGATGGCGTAATAAAATATATTAAAGGTGGAAAAGTATTTTTATCGATTTGCGGCGGTTATCAACTTTTAGGCAAATATTACTGTACTCCAGATGGCGAAAAACTTCCCGGTCTTGACGTGTTAAATATATATACAGAAGGTGGAAATAAAAGATTCATTGGAAATACGGTAATATACAATAAAAAGTTTAATGAAACCTATGTGGGTTTTGAAAATCATTCTGGAAGAACTTATATAAATGATCTGAAGCCTTTTGGGAAAGTTATCGTGGGATATGGAAACAATGGAGAAGATGGCTTGGAAGGATGCGTTTACAAGAATTGTCTATGCACTTATTTTCACGGCTCCCTCCTTTCCAAAAATCCTGAGTTAGCAGATAGGCTTATATACACAGCTCTTTCACAAAAATATAAAAATGTGAAATTAGAGCCATTAAATGATAAATTTGAAATAGCTGCTAAAAATTTTATAATAAAACGTGAAACTAAAAATAAGAAAGATCTTATTTAAAAAATAAGATCTTTCTTATTTTATATTTAGAGTCACCTGATTATTGATTACAATAATCTTCGCTGCTCTTTTAAGCTAAAATTATAATCTAGACTTTTTGGGCTGAACTGCCGCTTTCCTTTTTACTGGAGCTAATTTTAAAATAAGAACCAGCAATTATACATATTATACCTATGACCATATTCGTCTTTATACTCTCGCCCAGTATAAGTATGGCAAAAATAGTGGCAAGTGCAGGTTTTATTAAAAATACCATGGATGCAGTTATAGCTGATGTCTCCCTTATTGCACCCATATAGCATATATAGCCAACTGCCTTTATGAAAATACCCATATACAATAGCACCAGTATATTCTGCAGTGTTATTCCTGAAAAAATTGGTCTGCCGGTTACTATGAGAATAATCAACAGTGCCAGTACTCCAAAACTAAAACCAAAGAAATTGGAAACATATCCTCCGTATATAGCAACTCTCTTTTTGCTGTATACCGTATAGAAAGACCAGCTCACCGCAGAGCCAAGTGCAAAAAGCATACCTACGATATCCCTGGGGTTTCCAAGGCCGTTTATGATTTCTGACGGGTTGAGTATTATAACAGCTCCAGCCAGGGACACCAGCATGGATATGAGGGTTCCTTTTGTGATCTTTTCCTTTAACATGAAATATGCAAAGGGTATTGAGAATACCGCATTCAGACAATATAAAACCGCCGCAGTAGATGCCTTGGTATAAGTAACTGCAAACTGGAGCAGTACCATGGATACAGTAACTGCCGATATACCGCAGATTGCAAAATACCTTAAATCATCGGCTTTTATCTTCAATTTTTTAGCTTTAATATCTTTGGTAGCCAGAGGACACAGTATTATTGCACCTATCAAGAAGGCAATGAACATAACCTGAAATGGATCCATGTTGCCTGCCTGTGCCAGAATTCTTCCTGCAACTTCAGCCGTACTGTAGAAAATAGCAGTTAAAATAATAAATATATATCCCTTTTTCATTTTTAATCTCTCCCCAAATATATTGATAATAACCTCTTTCCGTTAATCTAATCCCGTATTGTGAATACTATATACCTCATGAAAATTGACAGTTATCACAGTTTAATATCATGAATATTCTTACTACTTTGGCTATTTAATTACAAAATCATCGCTGTCAATTTTTATTGTTGTATACGTTATAATTGTAATAAACGTATTTTAGTATTATATTATTAAAACGATTTCTATAAAGTCTGAATTATCATTTGATAAAAAATCTGTTATAATATAGATGTGTAACTGCACATTTTTTAGAAGTCTATGATTTTACGTTTTAAGAAATGACATTCTGTTAAGATCTTACTATTGTTTATGAATATAATTTTAATTGAAACCCGTACTATATTTTATATTTAATAAGTACGGGTACTAATATAAATTTTAATGGGGAATCAAAGTTATAAGTATTCCACCCGCTATGGCAGTTCCGAAGACACCTGCCAGATTAGGGCCCATGGCATGCATTATAAGGAAATTGTACTTATTCTCCTGAAGGGCCACATTGTGTGAAACTCTGGCCGCAATTGGAACTGAAGCTATACCTGCAGATCCGACAAGAGGATTTATCTTTCCATGGGATAACCTGCACAGGATCTTTCCTCCCCAGATACCTCCTGCAGTACCTGTCATAAAGGCTACAAGTCCAAGTACTATTATCTCAAGTGTTTTAACTGTAAGAAAAGTATCTGCTCCCATTCTTGAACCTATAGACAATGTCAGCATTATGGTAATTACATTCATAAATGAATTGCTGGCAGTTTTGGCAAGTCTGTCTACAACTCCACATTCCTTAAATAAATTTCCAAGCATCAGCATGGTTATAAGTGGTGCAATTGGAGGAAGCAATAAATCAATTATTACTGTTATAAGTATCGGGAAACAAATTTTTTCCCTTTTAGTTACTGTCCTTGACTGCTTCATCATTATATTTCTTTCCTCATGAGTTGTGAGCCATTTCATAATTGGCGGTTGTATAAGGGGCATAAGTGCCATATAGGAATAGGCAGCTACAGAGATCTGAGCCATCAAGTGAGGGGCCAGTGTCTGCGTAACATATATGGCCATGGGGCCGTCCGCTCCGCCTATTATTCCTATAGCACCCGATTCAGCCAATGTAAAGTGAAGTACCTTAGCTCCAATGATTGCTATAAATATTCCCACATGGGCAAATGCACCCAGTACCATGAGACTCGGGTTTGCAATCATGGGCCCAAAATCCGTCATGGCACCCACCCCAAGAAATATCAAAGGTGGAAAAACAACCTTTTGAACTCCCAGGTAAAAATAACTGAAAAGTCCGCCTGGTTTAATAAGTTCATTGCCAGGTATATTTGCAACTATGCATCCAAAACCTATTCCTACAAGTAAAAAAGGTTCATATTTTTTAACTATGGCAAGGTAAATGAACACTATACCCAGAATAATCAAAAATATATTTCCAATTGATAAGTTTATCAAAGACGTTGAATGCCACATTGAATTAAGTGCATTAAGTATTATCATGTTTTTCCCTCCCATGAGATTTCAGATGAATTTTATTAACCATTGGGAGTAATCTTAAAATCAAACCTATAACATACAGGAAAAAAAGCAGCAGTATCATATCTATTATGGAAATAAGAACTGCACCTGAAACAGAATCCGCTATCATCTTTCTACCTCCCTACTTCAAATTTAAACTATAATCAGATATTGCTAATAAAGGTGCTATTTCAATACTGCCAGAGTATCTCCTGTATTTACCGAGGTCCCTTTTGAAACTACTATCTGCGCTACAGTTCCACCTTTTGAAGCCCTTATCTCATTCTGCATTTTCATGGCTTCCAGTATAAAGAGGACATCATCCTTTTTAACTGTGTCTCCTTCTTTTATCTTTACATCCAGCACTGTTCCAGGCATAGGGCTTGTAACTGTCTCTCCGCCGCTTACTATTGCCGGGGTTTTTTTCGCAGGTGCGGCCTTTTCAGGCGCCGGTGCTGCTTTTGGTGCCGGTGCTGGTGCTGCTTTTGGTGCAGATGCTGGTGCTGCTGGAGCCTGATAAGTGCTGGACGAGCTTTCAGTTATTTCATCTACTTCAACTTCATATGATTTTCCATTCACAGTAATGTTAAATTTTCTCATAATTCATTCTCCTTACAAATTAGTCCCTTCATTTATTTTAGACATCTTGTTGCGATTAAATGTCTTCATCTGTTCCCGACGCCCTGCAGTAGTCCAGGGTGAAGCTGCTGGTGTTATTTTTTTTATAGCTCTTATAAATACGTGGGAAGTTGATGTTCCCATAACTGCTGCAGCTGCAGCAGTTATAACAGCTATCAGCTCTTCATTACCTTCCCCGCTATTCTTTTCTTCTACTAAAACTTTCCGTTCTTCAAATTTAGCTGTATTCTTGACTTCAGTATTGTTGTCTTTTGACGGATTATAGGGCGGGGGAGTTAACTTAAACAACAGCATCATACAAGCAACTGCAGCTATTAGAATCAATAAATCAGACATACAAAACCTCCTCTGCATACCTCTTTTTACACAGGTATATTGCCGTGTTTTTTGGGAGGGCTGCTTTCCCTCTTCTCCTTTAACATTTCAAATGCTGCTGCCAGCCTCTGCCTGGACTCTGACGGTACTATTATATCATCCACATATCCCCTCTTTGCCGCCATATAGGGATTTGCAAAATCATCCTTGTATTCCTGCACTCTCGCACGCCTTTCGGCTTCCGGATCAGCTGCAGCTTTGATCTGCTTTTTAAATACAATATTTGCTGCACCATCAGGTCCCATTACAGCTATTTCTGCTGATGGCCAAGCATACACTATGTCCGCTCCCAGATCCTTGCTGCACATTGCCAGATATGAGCCACCGTAAGCTTTCCTGACAATCATGGTTACCTTTGGAACAGTGGCTTCAGAATATGCATAGAGCAATTTAGCCCCATGTCTTATTATTCCATCGTGCTCCTGGTTTTTGCCGGGCAAGAATCCTGGTACATCAACTATATTTAAAATTGGAATATTGAAAGCATCACAAGTTCTTATAAATCTAGCTGCCTTATCTGAAGCATTTATATCAAGACATCCTGCCAGTACTTTAGGCTGATTGGCTATTATTCCTATGCTTTTTCCATTCATTCTTCCAAAACCTATTATGATATTCTGGGCATATCTTTCCTGTATTTCAAAAAAGCTGTTCTCGTCAACTACCCTGTTTATTATATCCTTCATGTTATAAGGTTTATTGGGATTGTCAGGAATTATAGAATCAAGTTCAGGAATAATTCTGTTTAAATCATCCTCTGCCTGAAATTCCGGAGCACTTTCCATATTATTTGAAGGCAAATAGGACAGTAGTTTTTTTACCTGATCCAGAGAAGTTTTTTCATCCGCAGCTTCAAAATGTGCAACTCCCGACTTTGTGCTGTGAGTTCCTGCACCGCCCAATTCCTCTACGGTTACATCTTCTCCTGTAACTGTCTTTAAGACCTTAGGACCTGTTATGAACATCTGACTGGTATTGTCAACCATGAATATAAAATCTGTAAGTGCTGGTGAATACACTGCTCCACCGGCACAAGGTCCCATTATCATGGATATCTGCGGTATTACACCAGATGCTTTTGTATTCCTGTAGAATATTCCACCATATCCTGCCAGTGCATCTACTCCCTCTTGAATCCTTGCTCCACCTGAATCGTTTATTCCTATTACAGGTGCTCCTGTCTTCACAGCAAGATCCATTATGTCACATATCTTTTTAGCATGCATTTCTCCAAGCGCCCCGCCTGTGGAAGTAAAGTCCTGTGCATATACATAAACAAGTCTTCCATCTATGGTACCGTATCCAGTTACTACACCTTCATCAGGTATTTCAACCTTTTCCATTCCAAAATTAGTACACCTGTGGCTTACAAATACTCCCACTTCGACAAAACTGCCTTCATCCAGCAGATATTCTATCCTCTCCCTGGCGAACATCTTTCCCTTTTTATGCTGTTTGTCAATTCTAGTCTGGCCCCCACCTTTTTCAATTTTCTTCTTATCCTCTATAAGTTTGTCAATCTTGCTCATATTCCTCTCTCCTTAATAGACAAAATTATTATTTCTGGCAGAGTTCCAAAAGTACACCATTTGTACTCTTTGGATGCACGAAAGCAATTTTTGCACCACCTGCACCATCCCTAGGTTTTTCATCTATGAGTCTCATGCCCTGTTTTTTAAGCTCTTCCAGAGCTGCTTCTACATCATCCACTCTAACTGCAATATGCTGTATTCCCTCTCTCTTTTTTGCAATAAACTTTGCTATGGGACTATCATCACTCGTAGGTTCCAGAAGTTCAAACTCACTCTCTCCAATAGGTACAAAAGCTGTTATTACTTTCTGAGATTTTACTTCCTCGGTTCCCTTGCATTTAAGTCCCAGAACACCCTCATAAAATTTCAATGACTCCTCAATGCTCTTTACGGCAATTCCAACATGGTCTATTTTTTTCAAATCAATACTCATGTTATTTTTCATCTCCCATTTTAAAATTTTTATATAATGTATCGGATGCAGTGTAAGGATCCATCTTTTTATTAAAGACGTCCTCCACAAGTCTTTTTAACATACCCGTTTTATAATCCAGTTTTAAAGCGGATCTTACCAGGTTGTTCTTCAATATAGAAATTATCTTGTCTTTTAATTTTGACTTTCTTCTCTCTTCCAGTACTCCCTCCGATGCCATACTGTCATAACATTCATCTATAGCTGAAAGTAATCTGTCAATTCCAGTATTGTCTTTTGCAGTTATGTTCAGTACTGGAGGCAGCTTCCCCCCTTTGTCATTGAAGCTCAGCATGGCCTCTATCTCTGCTGCTGTACGCTGGGCACCTTCCTTATCAGACTTGTTGACTGCAAATATGTCTCCTATTTCCATTATTCCTGCTTTCATTGTCTGTATATCGTCTCCCAGGCCTGGAACCATTACCATAACTACGACATCGGCCACTTTGACTATATCCACTTCAGACTGTCCTACACCAACAGTTTCAATAAATATATAGTCCATGCCAAAAATGTCCAGAATATTTACAGTTCCATATACCGCATCAGAAAGTCCTCCCAGGGCCCCTCTTGTACCCATACTTCTTATAAATACCCCTTCATCGGTATTGAGATCATTCATTCTGACCCTGTCTCCAAGTATTGCTCCATGTGAAAAAGGACTCGTAGGATCAACAGCTATGATCCCGACCTTTTTGCCCTGTTTTCTGATAAGTTTTGCTATTTGATCTGTCACTGTACTCTTGCCAGCTCCTGGAGGACCGGTTATTCCTATTACCCTGGCCTTCCCGGTTAGATGGTATAGATCTTTCATAAGTTCAAGAGATCTGCTGTCCTCATTTTCCATCATGGTTATTAATTTTGCAGCAGCTCTTTTCCGACCGCCCATAATACCTCTTTTAATATCTTCAATATCCATCACATTCACCCTTTAGCTTAGTTCAACTTAACATTTTTTCTAATAAAGTCAACTGTGTCGGAGGTTTTTGTTCCCGGTGTAAAGATGGCTTTCACTCCTGCCTTCTTCAGCCCCGGTATATCCTCTTCAGGTATGACTCCACCTCCTATGACAAGAACATCTTCCGCACCCTTTTCTTTAAGCAGGTTTACTACCTTGGGAAACAGAGTATTGTGCGCCCCAGACAGTATGCTCATTGCAACACAGTCCACATCTTCCTGTACTGCTGCTTCTGCAATCTGATTTGGCGTCTGCCTCAGTCCCGTATATATAACTTCCATTCCGGCATCTCTGAGTGCCCTTGCTATTACTTTAGCTCCCCTGTCATGTCCGTCTAATCCCGGTTTTGCAACTAAAACTCTTATTGGTCTATCCATATCTAAAATCTCCCCTCACTTTTTAATTTATTTATATTCTCCAAATACTCCCCTAAGGACATCACATATTTCACCCAGGGTAGCATATTGTTTTACAGCGTCAATTATGAAAGGCATCAGGTTATCTCCCTTTTTAGCTGCATTTTCAAGTGAAGCAAGTTTTTCGCCTACAGCTTTTGAATCTCTTTCAGCCTTTAACTGTTTCAATTTTTCCTTCTGTTTTTCACCTACGGAAAGATCTACTTTTAAAAGTCCCTTTGGAGGTTCTTCTTCTATCTGGAACTTATTCATTCCTACAACTATCTGTTCTCCTGACTCTACTTCCTTCTGGTACTCATAGGAACTATCTTCTATTTCCTTCTGTATATAACCTTTTTCAATTGCCTTTGCCGCTCCACCCAGTTCATCTATCTTATTTATATATTCCATTGCCTTTTTCTCTGTCTCATCCGTCAGAGCTTCTACATAATAGGAACCTGCCAGAGGATCTATAGTATCTGGTACTCCACTTTCACAAGCTATGATCTGCTGTGTTCTAAGTGCAACTCTTACCGAATCCTGGGTAGGAAGTGCCAGTGCTTCATCTTTCGAATTGGTGTGAAGGGACTGGGTTCCTCCAAGTACAGCTGAAAGTGCCTGAAGTGTAACTCTCACTACATTATTATCCGGCTGCTGTGCTGTAAGGGTACACCCTCCTGTCTGGGTATGGAATCTGAGCTTCAGGGATTTAGGATTATTTGCATGGAATCTCTCCTTCATGACTTTTGCCCATATTCTTCTTGCTGCCCTGAATTTTGCAACTTCCTGGAACAATCCATTGTTCGCATTGAAGAAGAATGACAATCTTGGTGCAAACTGGTCAACATCAAGACCCGCTTTTATAGCAGCTTCCACATAGGCAATTCCATCGGCAATTGTAAATGCAACTTCCTGCACAGCAGTAGAACCTGCCTCCCTTATGTGATACCCTGAAATGGATATTGTATTCCACTTTGGAAGGTTCTTGGAACAAAATTCGAATATATGGGTGATAAGTCCCATGGAAGGCTGAACCGGGAATATATACGTTCCCCTTGCCACATACTCTTTCAAAATATCATTTTGGATAGTACCCCTTAATTTTTCAGGAGTTACTCCCTGTTTTTCTGCTACAGCGATATACATTGCAAGCAGTATTGAAGCCGGAGCATTTATTGTCATGGATGTACTTACCTTGTCCAGTGGTATTCCATCGAAAAGAGTTTCCATATCTTTAAGTGAGTCTATGGCAACACCAACTTTACCGACTTCTCCCTCTGCCAATTCATGATCTGAATCGTAACCTATCTGCGTAGGTAAATCGAAAGCTACACTAAGTCCTGTCTGGCCCTGTGAAAGTAGATATTTATATCTCTTGTTTGATTCCTCTGCAGTAGCAAAACCTGCATACTGCCTCATTGTCCAGAGTTTACCTCTGTACATAGTAGGCTGAACGCCTCTTGTATAAGGGTATTCTCCTGGAAATGAAAGCTCTTCATTATAATCAATGCCTTGTACATCTTCCGGTGTATAAAGTCTTTTGACCTCTATGCCAGATGTGGTCTTAAAAGATTTCTTTCTTTCCGGAAATCTTCCAAGAGCTTTCCCAAGAGTTCCTTCTTCCCATTCTTTTTTCTTGGCTTTTACTTCATTAACTTTTTCTTCCTTAAACATTTTCTAACCCCTTTCTCTATACTTCTGGACTTGATTTATCAGTTTTAAATTTCATGCTGCCAGTTTCCTCAAATCTCTCATGCCATGACAGCGCCTCTTTAAGTAAAACCGGCGTATGAATATTTTTGCCTTGACTTGCCCTCTTAAAATAATCTTTAAGGAAAGGTCTATAATAAGGATGACTGCAGTTTTCTATTATGACTTTTGCCTTTTCCTTTGGTGACAATCCTCTTAAATCAGCTACTCCCTGTTCTGTAACTATTACATCTACATCATGTTCTGAATGATCACAGTGAGGCACCATTGGAACTATTGAGGATATTTCACCATTTTTAGCAATTGACTCTGTAGTGAATATGGATATATATGAACTCCTCGTAAAATCTCCTGAACCACCTATTCCATTCATCATTCTGGAACCCATTATCTGGCTTGAATTTACATTTCCATATATATCCGCTTCTATAGCTGTATTCATGGCTATTACTCCAAGCCTTCTGATCACTTCAGGATTGTTGCTTATTTCCTGAGGCCTCAATATAAGCTTCTTTCTGTATTCATCAATTTTTTTATAGAATTTTTTTTGTCCCTCCTCAGAGAAAGAGACAGATGTAGCTGAAGCCACTGAAATCTTGCCTTCATCCATGAGATTAAATACTGAATCCTGTGCAACTTCAGTATATACCTGCAGATCAGTAAATCTGGATTCTTTTAATCCTGCAAGTACTGCATTTGCAACAGAGCCAACTCCTGATTGAAGTGGAAGCAGATTTTCAGGAAGTCTTCCCTGTTTGACTTCATTTTCAAGAAAATCTATCAGATTTCCAGCCATTTTCCTGCTTGTTTCACTTATTGGTGCTACACTTCTAATATTATCTTTTATATCGCTGAAAACTATACACTTTATTTTTTTAGGATCTGTCACTATATAGTCTGTCCCTATCCTATCAGATGCATGAGTTATAGGTATTGGCTGTCTAAAAGGCGGCTTCTCTGGAACATATATATCATGTATTCCTATAAGTGAAGTGGGCTGAGTTTCGTTTATCTCCACAATTACAATATCTGCATTTTTAACATATGTAGGTGAATTCCCTACAGATGTAGTTGGTATTATATAACCCTCTTCAGTTATACCGACAGCTTCAACTATCGCCACATCGATTTTGCCCATAAAACCATAATCCACCATCTGTGGAGACATACTGAGATGTGCATCTACGTAATCGATTTTGCCTGCATTGATGGCATTTCTTACATCCTTGTGTGTCTGATATGGAAATCTCTTTTTAATTGCGCCGGCTCTGGCCAGTTCTCCATCCAGTTCATCCCCTACAGAGGCACCTGTGTACAAATTGATTTTAATTTTTTCACCATCTTTTACCCTCTTCGCCAGTGCTATGGGCACTGATTTAGGATAACCTGAAAACGTAAAACCACTGGTTCCGACAGTCATGCCGTCTTTGATAAGTTGGGCAGCATCGTTTGGTGTCCCTATACGTTTTAGAAGTTCTTTGTTTTTTATTCTATCCGTAATCATACTATCCCCTTCTTTATTAAATAATTAACATAATTATTATTTATTAAATTTTTTAATTTATGCTTTACACTCTCCTTTCTTTTTTGATCTAGGTATGTATAATAGAAAAACAAAAAACGGCATAAGTGCATTGAAAAATGTACTCATGCCGTTATTTTTATTAATTTTATATAAAGGTTTAGCCTTCATACCATAATAAAATGGCAATATTATTAACTTTTTTTCTTTACTTTCTTTACTATTATTTTATACCTTTCATAACAATTTATCAATACCGCTATAAAAGATTTTTTAGCCATTCCAAAATAATTATCTTCTATATCCGACACAATTTCTCGAATATCATTCAAATTTCTTCCTATTAACAATTCTTTGGCATATTTTTTTGCGGTGTCAGTGACAAAAGAACACTCTATATCCTGTATTTCTCCTGAATACCTATTTACAATAACTCCTATGACAACTTCTCCACCGTAAAGCTGACTTGCCGTTATCCCCTTCGGAAGCTTTGCATAGCCTGTAATAAATATATTATCCTTTTTCAAAAAACATACCCCCACAACATATATATCCCTTTCCTCCGAAGGAATCAACATATATATTAGGCAGGCTTCCTGGCTCAGATTCATCTTACTCCTTAGTCTTCCCAGACAATACATCCAGTGACATGATAAAGTTTCATCCTCCATACAGTAGCGGCGGACTGCAGTATTCAACTTTTCCTTTTACTTATTAAAATAACACCTAATTAAATATTTAATTTTAACAAATTTCCTATATTTTTTCTATTTCAAATTTGTCTTTATAATCCACTCTTATATTACAGCCTTCATAAATATCACCCTTGATTATTTTCTTGGCAATAGAAGTTTCAAGAACATTTTCCATGTACCTTTTCAAAGGTCTGGCTCCATAAACCGGATCGTATCCTTCTTTTGCTATAATATTTTTTGCCCTGTCAGTTATCTCTATATAAATGTTTTTATCTTTTAATCTATTTTCTATATCTTTTAGAAATATGTCTATTATAGATTTGATTTCCTCTGTATTCAATGGTTTAAACATTATTATATCGTCCAGTCTGTTTAAAAATTCCGGTTTAAACTTCAACTTCATGTCATTCATTACTCTGTCTCTTACATCTTTGTCTATTCCCACAGCACTTTTATTTTCCAGAAGATAGCTGCTTCCTATGTTGGAAGTCATAATTATAATGCAATTTTTAAAATCCACTACCTTGCCCTGATTATCTGTAAGTCTTCCATCATCCAATATCTGAAGAAATATATTAAATACATCGTTGTGTGCCTTTTCTATTTCATCAAATAATATTACACTATAGGGTTTTCTCCTAACTGCTTCCGTAAGCTGGCCTCCTTCTTCATAACCCACATATCCTGGAGGAGCCCCTATAAGCCTGGAAACAGAATACTTCTCCATATACTCCGACATATCTATTCTGATTATATTCTCCTCACTGTCAAATAAAGTCCTGGCAAGAGTTTTGGCCAGTTCCGTCTTACCTACACCTGTAGGTCCCAGAAATATAAATGAGCCTATGGGCCTCTTTGGATCCTTCATTCCTGCCCTTGCCCTTATTACAGCATCAGAAACCGCCTTAACAGCTTCCTCCTGACCTATGACTCTTTTTGAAAGTTCATCTTCCAGCTTAACAAGTTTTTGTCTTTCTCCCTCTACCAATCTGGATACAGGTATCCCCGTCCATTTGGATACTATTTGTGATATCTCCTCTTCTGTAACTTCCTCTTTTAGCATAGCACTTTCATTATTTTCTTTTATAAGATTCTCTTCAGCTTTTATTTTACTTTCCAGTTCAGGTATGACTCCATATTTTAATTCTGCAACTTTATTTAAATCATATTCTCGCTCTGCTTTATCAATCTGGCCTCTCGCGACATCCAGCTGCTTTTTTAAATTTCTCACTTCAGTTATATTGGACTTTTCTTTCTCATATTTAGCTGTCAGTTCATTATCCTTGTCTTTTAAATCATTCAGCTCTTTTTCCACTGTTTTAAGTCTTTCCACAGATGCATTGTCTTTTTCCTTGGATAATGCCTCTTTTTCAATCTTCAATTGAAATAATTTTCTTCTCACATCATCCATCTCAGTCGGCACACTGTCAATTTCAGTTCTTATCATGGCGCAGGCTTCATCAATTAGATCTATAGCCTTGTCTGGCAAATATCTATCCGTTATATACCTGCTGGAAAGTTTCGCCGCTGCCACTATGGCAGAGTCATGAATTCTTATGCCGTGGTATATTTCAAATTTTTCTTTAAGTCCCCTCAGTATGGAAATGGAATCTTCCACAGTCGGCTCATCTATTACAACCGGCTGGAATCTTCTCTCCAGTGCTTTATCCTTTTCTATATATTTCCTATACTCATCAAAAGTAGTGGCACCTATGCAGTGAAGCTCCCCTCTTGCAAGCATTGGTTTTATGAGATTTCCTGCATCCATGGACCCCTCCGTTTTTCCAGCTCCAACTATGGTATGAATTTCATCTATAAAAAGTATTATCTTTCCCTCACTTTTCTGTACCTCTTTTAATACAGCCTTTAATCTCTCCTCAAATTCACCTCTGAATTTAGCTCCTGCAATCAGTGCTCCCATATCAAGTGAAAATATTATCTTATCTCTAAGTCCCTCGGGTATATCGCCTCTTATAATCCTCTCTGCCAGTCCTTCCACTATGGCAGTTTTCCCAACCCCCGGTTCTCCTATGAGTACAGGATTATTCTTAGTTCTTCTCGAAAGTATTCTTACCACTCTTCTGATCTCGTCATCTCTACCTATAACAGGATCCAGTTTGTTCTTTTTCGCTTCTTCAATTAAATTTCTTCCATATTTAACCAAAGCCTCATAAGTTCCCTCCGGATCCTGGGTATCAACTCTTTGATTTCCTCTAACTTGAGACAGTGCTTCTAAAAAACCATTTTTCGTTATGTTAAATTTTTGCAATATTTCATCCACATCTCGAGAATGAATTTCCATAATACTCAACATTAAATGCTCTACACTTATATAGGAATCCTTAAAGTTCTTAGCTATACTCTCTGCCTTTACAAAAATATCTTCAAACCTCCTGGTAGCATAAAGAGAGCTGCTCTCTGCACCTTCTCCCAATACCTTCGGCATTTTATCCAGAACCTTCTTTGTTTCATTTACAAGAGATTTTACGTCTACAGACATCTTTCCGAATATATTTGGAATCAATCCATCTTTTTCAAATACCAGCGCTGAAAATAAATGAATTACATCTATTTGCTGATGATTATGTCTTACAGCTATAAGTTGTGCTTCATTTATTGACTGCTGGGCCTTTACTGTAAGCTTATTTATATCCATAACAATATTGTGCAAACCTTATAAATAAGTATCTACACAATCCCTCCTTTTTATTTTAATATTGCATATACCATTCATTATAATTAACAATTACAAAAATTTATATTTTTCTTTTAGATTTATAGCAAAGGTAAAATATTTAACAGATTCCTCCACATTACCTACCTTATAATACATCTCTCCCATTTCCATATATCTTTTATATATTTCTCTGCTGGTTCCAAATTTGAGAAGATTATCTAAAGAAAGATTCATACACATTTCTCCCTTTGAAAAGTCTCCCTCTTTTAATAATATCAAAGCTTTGTAATAATATGCCCTTTCTATAAAAGCTATATCGTCTAAATTTATAGCATAATCTAAAGCTCTGTTACATGTAATACATGCCCTCTTTAAGAATTTATTATCTATTAATATATCTGTACTCATAAGCATAAAATGTACTAATTCCTTTATATTATCCTTAGGATATATTCTCAATGATTCATCCACATAACTCAACGCCCTATTTTTCTCCCCTAAATTAAACAGTACACGGGCATAATCAAACATTGCTTCACATTTATTCTTTAAATTTTTTTCACAGAGTTCATATACTTTTTTTTCATACTTACTAAATTTATTTATGTCCATTTTTAATGAAAGTATAGCAAGCATTTGATAAATACATACATTTTCTATATCCTCCTGCATTGAATCCATTAAATTTACAATTTTCATCGCCAGTTCATATGCCTTGTCATAATACTTCAAATTAATATAACAGGTAGCCTTATAGTACATAGCTTTTAATAGATATTCACCGCATCCATCCTCTTCACAAATCCGAATTACATTGTCATAATAATTTATAGCTTGAGAAAATTCTCCGGACACATAAAAATATCTGGCAATATCCATATAGTAAATTGAATTTCTTTCATTGGAAAAGCATTTCTGTAGATAATCATAATAGGTTGAAATTATAAACTGCAGCTTTCCAAATTGTTTTTCATCCAGATAGTGATTAAAAAGCATATGCATTATAACAAAGCATATATCGCTATAAGAGTAATTATCCGCAAATTTTAAATTATATTGAAGTAATTTTTCATAATTTTCTCCAGGAGAATTTTTAGATATGTCATCTATATTTTTGATTATCTGACTTCTGACATCCTGTTTTAAATATTCAACATCGAGTTCAAGCTTACTTGATACAAATTTTAAAATCCACTGTTCAGGCTTTATTTTATCATTTTCTATACAGCTCATCTTTGAAACGGAAATTTTATCACCGCATAACCTTTTTAAGGTATATCCCTTATATATCCTGGCTCTTTTAATTTTTTGTCCAGTAGAAAGTATCTCCATAATTCTCACCTATTTTTATTTAAGAATCTTTTAATAATCCTATTTTTTTAAAATTCTCAACACCTTCATTTAAATATTTAGCAGCTTCTTTATTTAAATTATTTTCTATATAAAATTTTCCTAACATTATTGATATTTTAGCAGCTTCCTCAATATAATCCATATTATTTGCAAAATTCAATGCCATGATCAAAGTATTTTCTGCCTCTTTTTTATTAGACTCAAGCATATCTATTCTGAACTTCAGCAAATAATAATATATTAAAGTTTTGCTATTCCCCTCATCTACTTTGTCCATTATCTCATCGAGAACTTTTTTTGAATTCTCAATGTCTTTTAGCTTTATATAATTTTCACATATATCCACCAGTGTTGTAACGACATCTCTGTCCTTCAGCTTTATTCTCAATTCTTTCGCCTTATTTAAATGAATAAAAGATTCTTCAATGTTGTCAAACTGATAAAATAGTTTTCCCAAGTTATTTTCAATTTTAGCAACATTCATAGCATCATCCAATTTTCTGTACACTTCTAATGCATTTTTAGAATATTTTATAGCTTTATCTATGTCTCCCTTTTTACTATATTCTTCAGCTAGCAGAAAAAGTGTATTAGCATATTCTTTTTTGTTATCCATTTGATTAAATTTTTCTTTTGCCAAATAGGAATAGTTTATGGCTTTTTCTACATTTTCTAACTTAAAATTTGCACATGCTATATAATAATATATTTCTCCCACTAAAAAATCATTCTCAATTTTGTTTTCATTATATACATTTTCCGCCTGTTGAAAATAACTGCAAGAAGAATGGTAAGATTTCAATTTCATTGTAATTTTACCTAAATTAATAAAAGTCTTTATAATCTGTTCATATTTATTATTTTTAATAAATATCCCATTAGCTGATAGAAAAAATTGTTGTGAAATTAAATAATCACCTTTAGCCATGTGTATTACACCTTTTAAATACAAATTCTTTGCTTTCTTGTATTCTAGTCCATATTTATCCGCAAAATATAAAGTCTTTTCAATGTATTGTTCTGCCTGAATTAAGTTTTCGCTTATTATGCAGGATTCAGTTATGTTTTCAAAATAAGTACAAATTTTTTCTGCTTGAGTTTCCTCTGATTCCATTAGATATTCAACAGAAGTCTTCAATTCTGCTGCCAAATATTCCAGAAGATCCATACTTGGATTTGATTTTCCGGACTCTACAAGACTTATTTGTCCAGGTGTAATTCTATCTCCTGCTAAATCCTTCAAAGTCATGTTCAGTTCTTTTCTTCTTTTTTTTATTTTTTCTCCTAAAGAAAGTATCTCCATAATTTCATCTTCCTTTACACTGTGCAACTATAGATCATAAATTTTAACCACATTAAAATTTTTACTAAGTATTTATCCTATTATACCATATTTTTTGTAATAAAAGAAAATCTTTTAAAATATGATCTAAATTAAATTTAAGTTAATAATTGTCTTATTTAAAATAAGATGTACATTTTTTCACTAACATCTGTAATATTATGAAAAAATGTACATCAACCTTTATTTATATTAAATTATAAATTATCACTTCCTCCAATTCATCATTTCATCTGCAGTATCTTTTAGGTGTCTGGAGACTCTTTTTATTTTTCTCCGATTAGATCCCCCCAGCTCAGGCATCACCATCATGCCAACTGCCGCTCCGATTATTGCACCAGCTATAAATTTTCCATGCATTTATATCCTACTCCTTTCTTAATTTTTCCTAAAATATTGATTTTTAATATAATGGGAATTTAACTATATTAAATAGGATATGTAAATTTAATTTTTTTAAACAGACTAATTTTCACAATTATTTATAGGATGGGATTTAAATATGTTTCGAATCTGTTCTAAAATTTTAGATACATTTTTACCCCCTAATATTTCCGTGATATAATTCACTGCTTCCTTTGTAATTGAAACTATATTTTCTTCTCCCTGCCAATTATCCATTATGATCTTTTCAGGTATTTCATCTATTATAATATTAAGTGCAAAAAATGCTATGGAAATATCATCTATTTTTCCTACAAAAGGTATAAAATCAGGTAGTATATCTATAGGACTTGCCAGATAAGCTGTCAGAGCAGTAAGAATAATTTTAACTTTTAAACTCACTCTTTTATCTTTGAGCAATCTCCAGAATAGCACTATTATATCCGGCACAAGCATACCATATTCTACAATTTTTTCGTATTTAGATGGCACTTTATGTAAAATTTTTTTTCTGAATTTATGATAACCATTTAAAATCAATGGGTTTTTCTTTTTATCTATATGGGGAAATTTTTTCTCTTTTTCATATTTTATATTTTCTGCCTCTATCTTTAAAGCATTGGGTAATGTCTCTATTCTTGTTAATTTAAGATTAAAATATGGTATGAGCTTTACAGCCAAATTTAAATCAATATTTATATTGTCTCCATTCACATTTATTCCGTAAGAAACAAAATTCTCCAATATTTTTTTTACTGCAATATTTTTAACACTTTTTATTACCTTCAATTTATAGATCTTTAAATCAAATATCTTTAAATTTATAATATTGTTTTTTATGCTGCCTAGCCCCAATTTAATCTCAAAGGCAGTATTTATTTTTTTCTTGTAGGTACCGCTTACAGTAATTATTTCTTGTATATTTATATTTTCTATATCCAATCCTTCTATTTTTAAATAATCTTTAGCTATACTGAGTATATCTTCTTCAGTTAAGATAACTTTTGCTGCAGACACATTCATATATAATTCTCCTCTCCATTATGACACATTATAACTAATTTTTACTATATTTCAAGAATCAAGCATTTTATCAAAATCATTCAATCTGTTCTTTTTTCCACAGACCATTTTTGAGAAACGATGCTGCTTTTTCTTCAGCTCCACTTACAATATTATCTCCATATCCAAAAATGCTTAAAAGCTTTATTGCATTTTGAGTCGTAGACTTCCCCGGGTAAATTTTGTAATCAAAAGATATTTCATTGTCCTCAATGCTCTCACGAAAATGATAATTTCTAAAATAATCTTCAAGTATGTACGTAAGTTCTATATCATGAGTAGCTGCTATACAAATACAGTTATTCAATGTAAAATATTTAAGCACCTGTGAAGAAGCCGCTATTCTCTCCACTGTATTGGTTCCCCTGAGTATTTCATCCACAAAACACACGGTGGGTATACTTTTGTCAATGCTGTCCATAATCCTCTTCAAGGATCTAGTTTCCACTATATAGTAACTTTCCTTTCCCAATACATCATCCCTTAAAGCCATGGAAGTATATACCTTTACATAATAGCCCTCAAAATAACTAGCAGTGCATGTACATATAGTTTGAGCAAATATGATATTCAAAGCTAAGGTCTTCAAAAAAGTTGATTTACCCGATGCATTGGAACCTGTGATCAAAATGGATTCTGTGATCTTCAAAGAATTAGGTACAGCCCCTTTTATAAGTGGATGGACCAAATCTTTAACTACAATACTTTGATTTTTCTTACTGCTGCATATATGTAATTTTGGGACAGCATAGCTTTTTATCCTCACTCTATATGAAGCAATTGCTATACAGCTATCTATATTCCCAATTATCGAATAGATGGTTTTAAATTCATCACTTTTCTGTTCAAGTACAGAACTCATTTTTTCATAGTTTATCAGATCCGTCAGGAATAATATACTCATATATTCCATCAACATGGCCATATCCGTGCCATTATTGAACAAGCTAAAATAGAATTTCTTGATTTTTCTAACAGAATCAGAAGCATTTTTCAATTTATCAATACATTGACCCAGTTCTTCCACATGGATTTTCAATATCGAATTGGAACACTTCACTATATTGATTATATAGGCGAAATCCCTGAGCTTATAATCTAATCTTCCTTTAAAAAAATAATGAATTGTAATATTTATGAAGCAGCATATAATTAAAGAAAATGCCCCCACATATAAATTCACAATCATAAATGCAATTGAAGCTATAGGTAAAATCCTAAATAATCTATAAATATTTAATAAGGAATGCCTGTGTTCATAGTGATTAACATTATAAAAATAATTGGTTATAGAAATTCCTCTTTTTATCCCAAGCTTACCAAGCACATATTGTAAAGTTTTCCTCTTTTCAGGATTCTTCATAAAATATTCTATAATCTCATTTCTATATTTTAGAGCTTCATCATCATATATGGGTTTTCTCAACATGGCATAGAGAGATTCAGCTCCTGGAGTACTAGAAGTAGTATCCATATCTTTAAATATTTCATTCATTTCCAAATCATTCCATGTAATATCATCAACGAAAAAACTATTCTTTTCATATAGATTTATATTTCTAAAATATCCTGATATATCATTGATTTCTTGCCTATTGTATTTCTTATCTGATTTTTTACCCCATTGTTCTTCTATTCTTTTTTTTATTTCAGCATTATTTTTTAAAATCGATATAATGGAAACTACTGCAATTATTGTTACTACTACCAATAAGTATCCGATAACCTGAATCAATTTATTCACCTCTGTCTTTTCGGAATGTCCTATAATTAATTTATCTATATCATATCAATTTATACACAGTTCGTCTATACTTACCTAGAAGTAAAGCCAACTTAATTTACCGGGTATCTATCCCCGCCATTTCATCAGTTTTTAGCTTTTTCCATAAATTACACTAGAAATATTTATGATTTTCATTAGACTAATTGTCAAAAATATTATAATATCATTATAATATTACAATTATTATAGTTTAAATTTGTTTTCAAATTATATGTAAAATAATTTAATTATAACTAATTTTTTGTAATTAAGCTAAAAATTATTTCAAGAAGGTGAGAAGTTCAATGAAAAAAATAAAAAACAAGCTTGTTTTAATACCAATTTTAATATTTGTACTCTCTGTGGGTTTATTGGTGTTTATGAATTATAACAATAATTCTATAAATTATAAATCATATACTTCATTTGAAAAAGATCTTTCTGCTAAAAATATCTCCACAATTTATTTAACAGACTCTCCCAAAATAAGGGTACAATTAAAAAATGGTACAATATACGACACAGATAATCCCAGAACACCTAGTACTAAAGAAACTTTCTTGAAAAATGGAATAAATGTACTTGAAAATTATCCTGTAAATAGTAGGCAAGTATACCCTATTGCCCTGATGGCTGTTTCCATTATATCTATTATAATTTTGTCACTTAAACCTTCTGCAAAAGCTTCTAAAAAGGCATTTTCCCTGGATTCTCTGGATGCTACTGCTGTTGAAGACTCCAATTATAATTTTAATAATGTGGCTGGAAATGATGAAGCAAAAGAAAGTGTAAAAGATATAGTAGACTTCCTGAAAAACCCAGAAAAATATACCTCTTATGGGGCCAGAATGCCAAAAGGCATCATGCTTTATGGACAACCAGGTACAGGGAAGACCCTTCTCGCCAAAGCTGTTGCAGGTGAAGCAAATGTTCCTTTTTATGCAGTCTCTGGTTCTGACTTCATACAGGTATATGTAGGTGTTGGAGCCAGTCGTATAAGGCAGTTGTTTAAAAAAGCTAGAAATAACAATCAGGGAAAAGCCGTCATATTTATAGATGAAATAGATGCTATCGGCAAAAAGCGAAGTGCTTCAAATAGCTCTGGTGGTTCTGACGAAAGGGATCAGACTTTAAATGCCCTTCTTACAGAAATGTCCGGATTCAATGAAAAAGAAGGCATTGTAGTTATAGCCGCGACCAATAGATTGGATATGCTGGATCCCGCCCTTTTAAGGCCGGGTAGATTTGACAGACATATAGAAATAACCTTACCAGACATTTCCTCAAGAGAAAAAATCATAAATCTACATTTGAAAAATAAACCTATAGGTGATATAGACATCCATGAGTGGGCTCAAAAAACTTCCTATTTTTCAGGGGCAAAAATTGAAAATTTAATAAATGAAGCTGCCATAATTGCCTGCAAAGAAAATAGTGCTACTATTGAAAATGATCATATGGATAAAGCCTTCTCCATTGTATTGGCGGGATACGAAAAGAAAAATAGAGATTATATAAGAGATGTGGATAGAAAAATAACTGCATATCACGAAGTGGGACATGCATTGGTATCCTCAAGAATACTGCCAAATGAAAAGATATCTAAAATAACGATTATTCCAAGTACCAAAGGTGCAGGTGGATATACATTAAGTATTCCAGAGGACAAGCTTTATGAAAACAAGGATTATTTAAAAAAGCGGATAATGGTACTCCTTGGAGGCCGTGCCGCTGAAGAAGTTGTATTCGGCTCCAACTACGTTACTACCGGAGCCCGCAATGACTTGCAGCGCAGTACCAATATAGCCTTTAACATGATAACTCAATACGGTATGGGAAAAACATTAGGTCTTTTAAACATGCAGGAGCTATATGATTTGAATATAAATCAGGATAAAATAATTCAGGAATGCAAAAGTCTAATTGATTCCATATATGGAGAAGTGAAAAACATCATAATCGAAAACAGACACTGTCTTAAAAAAATAACAGATTTACTTTTAAAAAAGGAAACTTTATTTTCAAAGGATTTAAGCGAATTAAAATCAACGGCATATAGGTAATCACAACATATTCCCTATAAGAGTGCTCATCATCGGTTTTTCAAATTACCAGGAGCACTCTTTTTTCTACTTCATCTTATCCAACAGCCAGGTTATAGATATACCTCCTATAAGTCCTCCTAAATGTCCAAAATTATCTACATTTGCCACAGAAAATCCTATCATCAGATTCATTATAATTACAAACATTATATTCACAATAAATCCTCTTCCTACCTGCCTTTTCATTTTAAGGGCAAATACCAGAGAAGCACCTAAAAGTCCGAATATCGCACCAGATGCTCCTACAGAAATAGAAGGTGAAAATACACAGCTGAAGGCAGATGAAATAATACCCGATACAAAATATATGATCACATATTTTATTTTACCATATATTTTTTCAATAAAAGTACCCATTATATAGAGAGAATACATGTTTACAGCTAGGTGTATTATTCCTGCATGTAAAAACATGCATGTGAATAATCTATAGTATTGTCCACTGTCTATAAGAGAATTGACCTTAGCTCCCATAAATATAAGTACATTTAAATTGCTATCAAATATATTTCCAGAAAAATATGATGTTACAATATAAGTCATTATGTTTAAAGTTATAATCACGTAAGTGACAATAGATTTAGTCATTTCCTCTCTTCTACCTACACCACTGCCATAAGAATTATTGAGGCCAATATGCTGCATTGCCTGAGCTATCTGTTCGGCCAAATTTCTCACAGCATTTGTACACCCTAATACCCTGTTTAAATTGGGGTTGATTAAAATCAATTCACACTGTGGATAAATTTTATAATTTAACTGTGGATTACTACCATTTTGCAATATATCGGCATTTTTATCTACAACTATCTGTATTAATCTCATATCCTCACCGGGAAGCAGCTTTCTAAAATTATACATTATATTTTCTACTACTATATCTCTATAACTTTCTATATCAGAAAAAAACATTATATTTAGGGCATCACCATCTCTATTATATATTGCCCATCTGCTGCATACTCCTGGCTGCTGATCCATCTCTATGATATTAAAATCATACAATTTATAAAGTTTATCTATTAAATCTTTAATATATGAATTCATGTTTATCTCCTGAAAATATAAATATTTAATGATTTAAATATTCTTAGATCTATTATACGCTTTACAAATTATTCTATACAATTCCATTTTATTCAACTATTGTTGCTATAACCAAATCTGTACTTTTCAGCAAATCTATTTCAAAAGCTGGTATAGCTTCCCTGGTCTTTGCATCATACAGCACTCTTATCACCGGCCTATCTGGAAATCCCCTATTTTGCCTTATAACATAACCTTCAACCCCATTTGACAATTTGACACAACATCCCAGGGGATAAATAGCAAAAGTATTTTTAAAATAAGATACCAGATTTTGATCAAAACTGCTTCCGCTTCCTGAAAGAATGAGTTCATAGGCATCGTTAGGGCTAAATTTTTTTCTGTAACACCTGTCATTGCTCACCGCATCATATACATCACATATACAAACCAGTTTTGCAAATTTTGTTATCTGTCTATTACTGAGTCCATAAGGATATCCTTTCCCATCTACTCTCTCATGATGCTGCTCCACCATCTTTATTATATTATCTGAGATAGCAAAATTCTTTTTCAACAGTTGTGAGCCATATATAGGATGTTTTTTTATTTCATAAAATTCCTCCTCCGTAAGCCTGTCCCTTTTATTTAATATAGCAGTAGGAACTTTCGTCTTTCCCACATCATGCAGTGCCGCTCCTACTCCAATTTCCTTTAAATCCCAATTGTTATATCCTGCTGAAATGCCCAAAAAAGAAGCCATAATGCATACATCTATAGAATGAATAAAAGTATAATTATCATAAGTTTGTATATCATAAAGGCTTTTATTAACATCTCCAAGCTCAATTATATAACTTATCATATCTTCCACATCTATTAATGATTCCTTTAGTTTTTTGCCATTGCAATCATGTATATTTGCAAGTATATTTGACATGCTTTTAATTGTAAACTGTTTTAATTGGGTTAATTTTTCATCCTCCACCTGTACATCTTCTAATCTTTCATCCTCTACATATAAATAAAACACACCTAATTCTTTTAGTTTACTTATGAAACTACTATTTAATTCAACTCCTGCTCTTAACAAAACTTGCCCTTCACTGGTTAATATGCTTTTCCCTAGTATATCCTTTTCTTTAACCCTATTTATAAACTCTAACCTCATCATTTCACCTCAATAAAGTTTTGCATAATAATTTTATTTTTTACGAAACCATAACAACATATTATTTTAAAAATTAAAATACCATGACTTTTAATTAAAAGCGTATCTATCAATATTCAGTTATTATTATTGAAAATTCTACCAGTAAATATGAAATTAGTATTTACTTATGAATAAATTTTAGATATTATAATATTGAAAATATTTTTTCCATTATATGGAGGTAAATATGAAAAAATTTTTATTTTTAACTATGCTAATTATTATAAGTCTTGTAATAACAAAAAATATATACACGTCAATTAATTGTAGAAATATTGATTATGCAGTTACGCACTACTTTACAACGGGAATTTTTAATAAATATAAGATATACGATATGCAAGATATGACTACCTCATTTTCCAACGGTGCAGTTGCATTCATTAAAGTTGAGGGAATCTCAAGTGAATCCCCTCATAGAAGAGTAGGATATACTGTATTTTTGGAAAAAAACAACAGGGGTATATGGAAAGTAAAAAAGGTATATCCTGCCCAAGTAACTCTTAAGCAAAGTGATTTTTAATTTATACTTTTTTTATTTTCTTTCTGCAATCTCTGCATATACCTTTTATCTTAAAATCAAGCTTTTCCTCTTCAAATACAAAGCCTGTTTTACTCTTTATTATTTCCTCTACCTGTTGCATGGGACAATCTATTTCTATTTGCTTATGACATATTTTACATTGTAATATATGCTTATGTTTTTCTCTTATTATTGAATAACTGTATTCCCCTTGACCTAAATCAATTTTTCTTACAATCTTTTTTATTTCAAATAGCTCTAAAGATCTGTAAATTGTAGATAAATCCACATTTACGTTTTTTTCCTTGCACTTTTTAAATATACTTTCCGCATTTATTGCCTCCTCACTTTTACATAATATATCCATGATATTCAATCTTGCCTTTGTAACTTTTATGTTATATTTTCTCAAACATTTTTCTACATCCATGAATTCACCCCAAGTTTCTCTTAAAAAAACATCATTTTAATACCAAATATAATAAGTATTATACCACCTATATAATCTGCATACTTGCTTATAATATGTATTTTCCGAAGATACCCTGAAATCAGAAAGGCAATCAAAGATATTAAAAATGTAGTTACACCTATAAATAAAGTACTATACAGCAAATTCAAATTACTCTCTATATTATTCAAAGTGGTAAATCCAATTATCAAAGCATCGATGCTCACTGAAATTCCAAATACCATAACCATTCCCGGTTTAAAAAATAGAGATTCCTTTTTATTTTTCAAACCATCTCTCAGCATTAATACTCCTGTTATCAATACCAATGCCCCTCCTATAACCTCTGGCACGGAAACAATATATCTATTGAATAGAAATCCTGCATATGCTCCAGATATTGCAAAAAAAAATTGGAAAAATCCAAAAGAACCTATAAATTGAATTTTAATCTTTCTACTTATTGCTTTATTTAATCCTATACAAAGTGAAACACCAAAAGCATCTAGAGAAAGTGCCAGTGCAATCAAGAGTAGTGAATAAAACTCCATATCAGTTTTCCTCTCACATTACTTTTCTCGTATAAATATTATTTTACTTCATATTTCTTTTGATGTCTACACTATAATAGTGTATCTAGGATTTTAAGGGAATCTAAGCATATATCCATTATTTTTAAGCCAATTCCTTTTATCCAAATATTGAGGTATTATGGAGCCAACCATCCTCCAATATCCTCCGGAGTGATCCATATACACTAGATGACAGAGTTCATGCACAACTATATAATCTATTACATCCAAAGGTGCCATCAGAAGCTTGTAATTAAAACTTAGATTCCCTTTGGAAGAACAGCTTCCCCACCTGGTTTTCTGGCATCTTACTGTTATTTTATTGGGATGTACATTTATCTTTTTAGCATAAAATCTCACTTTTTCAGCAAAAATTATTTTGGATTTCTCTTTATAAAATTTACGGATGCTTTTGTTTATAGCCTCCTGATTTTTTATTAATAAACTATTGCCATAGATAATAATTTTGTCATTCAAAACTTCCACATGACATTCTTTTATATCTGACTCGCATTTTTTTACTTCTAGAAGTTTCCCCAGCCAAAGCATATTTTCCCCCTGTGAAATACCCATGGACTTCATATACTCAATCTTGTCTTTTATGATATTTTTACTTTTATATATCCAGTCCATTTTGCTTTTAACTATCTTTTCTACAGAGTCATAATTTATATCCCATGGAGCTATTACAATTATATCCCCCTTTTCATCTATACTTATACTTACATTCTTTCTGTTTTTCCTGATCACTCTGTATCTAAGTGATGAAATTTTATGAGTAGTTTCCATATTCCCACCTTCTCACAGCAAATTTATTCTATTTCCTTTTTTAGATATTAATATTTCTTATACCTTCAATTTAAAATAAAGCAAATGGCAATTCACCACTATAACTTTATGATAAATTGCCATTGATATTAAATAAGTTTCGTTATCTATTCACCACTAACTGATCACTTTGACCGGTCTTTTCAAATTTGCATTTATATAATTAATAAACTGGTGTACAATATTTCGCATACTTAGGATTTTTCCCAGTAGTAAGTCCAAAGAAAAGCTCCTTGATTTTTTTATAAACCTCTCCTTGTTTACCCGTACCTATAATTCTATTATCCACCTTTACTATTGGGGTAACTTCCATAGCAGTTCCACTAAAGAATATTTCATCTGATGCATAGAGTTCTGTCCTAGCAATGCTTCTTTCTACTACCTCAATTCCAAGTTCCTCTCTGCCAAGCCTCATGACAAGATCCCTGGTTATACCTTCTAGTATATTGTCAGAAGGCGGCGGTGTAATCAACTGCCCTTTTTTAACAATAAAAATATTTTCTCCAGGTCCTTCGCAAACATGTCCACTTACAGTCAAGAACAGTGCTTCATCATATCCACTTTGATTTGCTTCTAAAGATGCCAAAGCGGAATTCAGATAAGCTGCAGTTGGCTTAGTCCTTGGAGGAAGCATGGTATCTTCCAGTCTTCTCCAAGAAGATATACAGACGCTTAGCTCCTCTTTGCCTGCAAATTTGCCCATGGGTTGACAATATATAAGGAACTTAGGTTCCGCATCCGAAAGGGTTGGATTTATGTTTGTCCCTCCGTCAAATACGACAGGCCTTATGTAAGTAGTCTGTTTAAATTGATTTTTCTTCAACAAATCCACTGTAATTTTACATAACTCATCTACACTATAAGGAATATTTAAATTAAAAGTCTTTGCAGATTGAAGTAATCTAACATAATGGTCTTTCAGCCTGAATCCATAAAGTTGTTTTTCATCCTCATCCCAGTAGGCTCTTATACCCTCAAAGCATCCTAATCCATAGTTAAATGCCTTTGATCTTATGCTTATAGTTACCTCACTTTCATCTACAATTTTTCCATCATAAAATACATATGATTTTGACATTAAAAAAGCCCTCCTTTTAAAATCATCTAAAAGCAAGTTGTCCAAAATCGCAACAATTACTTTTATGTGCCCCAAAAATTTAAAATATTTACTATTAAATATACAGCTATAAAAAAAATAAGTCAATACAAATAATTTAGTTACAATTTTTACGAAGTATTTCCTTAAAAGTGTTTACAATATAAGGTATGTCCTGCTTTTTCACCCAATAATTGGTTACAAACCTCATCTTTCCGCCTTCTTCTGGATTTATTTTAATTCCCTTTTTATAAAATTCCTCTACTAACTTGGCACTGTCATAACCAGTTTCTGACATATCAAAAAAAACCATATTTATTTGAATGTCTTTCATATTCACTTTTATTCCAGGTATTTTGGACAGCTCCTCTCCAAGGAAAATGGCATTTTCACGATCTTCGCCCAGCCTGCCCACCATATCCTTCAGTGCCACAAGTCCTGCTGCTGCCAGAAAACCTGCCTGCCTTAATCCACCACCCATAAGTTTTCTACATTTTCTAGCTTTCTCAATGAAACTTCTGGAACCTGCCAGCATAGAACCTACAGGAGCGCACAATCCTTTTGACAGACAAAACATTACAGAATCACAATACTTCGTTATCTCCCTGGCATCAACTCCCAAATAGGAAGCTGCATTAAATACTCTGGCACCGTCAAGGTGAACTGGTATGTTATATTCTCTGGCAGCATTATAAATTTCAGACATGTTTTTCAAGGAAAGTACTCTCCCATTGGAATAAGCATTTTCCATACATATAAGTCCTGTTTCTGGATAATGTATATTTTTTTCAGTTCTTATTGTCCTTCTTACTTCTACAGGATCCATTTCCCCCGCATTAGTTCTAAGTGTTCTCAGCTGAACTCCTGCTATAACCGATGCAGCACCTACTTCATGAACTACAATATGGCAATCATCTCCCAGTATTACTTCAGAACCTCTCTTACAGTGTGTAAACAAGGAGAGCTGATTTCCAAAAGTACCACTTGGCACAAACAATGCCGCTTCTTTACCTACAAGTTTAGGTGCATATTCCTCCAATTCTCTCATTGTCGGATCATCTCCGTACACATCGTCTCCAACTCTGGCATTATACATGGCATCCCTCATAGCTTGGGTAGGCTCAGTTGCAGTGTCACTTCTCAATTCTATAAACCTCATATAAAACACTCCTCTTTTTATATACTAGTTTAATTATAAACTCACAAGCTGCAGAACACCATATTATCAAGGCAATATTATTTTCGTATTTGGCCTTTCCCATATACCATATACTTAGTAGTTGTCAATTCATTTAATCCCATAGGCCCCCTGGCATGAAGCTTTTGAGTACTTATTCCTATTTCCGCACCAAACCCAAATTCCCCGCCGTCCGTAAACCTGGTAGAGGCATTTACATATACAGCAGCTGCATCAACTTCCCTTAAAAATTTCTGGGAAGAAGTATAATTATTAGTTATTATGGCCTCAGAATGTTTTGTACCGTATTTATAAATGTGATCTATAGCTTCATCCACAGAATCAACCACCTTTACAGCCAAAATCAAATCTAAGAATTCCTCTTCATAATCTTCCTCGGTAGCCAATTTTATATTTGGAATCAATTTTTGCGTTCTTCTGCATCCTCTTATTTCAACATTTAACCTTCTTAAGGTATCTCCCAGGTGAGGTAAAAATTTTTCAGCTGCATCCTTATGAACAAGTAATGTTTCCATTGCATTGCAAACTGCCGGCCTTTGTGTCTTGGCATTTACAACTATTTTCTCTGCCATATCCAAATCTGCATCAGCATCCACATATACATGACAATTTCCAGCCCCTGTCTTAATTACAGGCACAGTGGAGTTTTCTGCCACAGAATTTATAAGTCCCTTGCCTCCCCTCGGTATTAAAACATCTATATATCTATTGAGTTTCATCATAACCTCTACTGCTTTTCTCTCAGTAATATCAATAAATTCCATAGATCCTTCCGGAAAACCTGCATCAACAGCTGCTCTATTTATAATATTATATATAGCTGAATTTGAATTAATGGCCTCTTTTCCTCCTCTTAGGATAACTGAATTCCCGCTTTTAAGGCACAACGCCGAAGAATCCACTGTCACATTTGGCCTGGCTTCATATATTATCCCTATTGTTCCCAAAGGCACTCTCACTTTTTCAATACGCAGATCATTAGGTCTTTTCCACATCTTTACGCCCTCACCTATGGGATCAGGAAGGGAAGCTACTTTTTCAAGGCCCTCTGCCATAGAATTTATTCTCTTTTCATCTAAAGACAATCTATCGATAAAGGCATTGTTTTTCCCGCTTTTTTTGGCATTCTCCAAATCCAATTTATTGGCCTCTAAAATATCAACTTTATTTTTTTTAACCTGCTTCGCCATGGAAAACAGTGCTCTATTTTTATCTTCAGTACCCATATTTGATAAGATTCTCGCTGCTGTACTTGCCCTTTTAGCCTTCTCTACAACATAATCATCTATATTCATAATTTTATTTTACAATCCTCCCTCTTTAATTCTGTACAACGTGCATAAAACCAATTAAATTTGATCCCGTCAAACCTCCTACTCTTCAAGTAGAAAAAAATATTTATGAATTAATTTATCCATAATTGTATCAGTAAATCATTATACGGTCAATGTATTTCTACCTTCAAAAAATATAGGAGTAAGTATATATAATATTTTAAATATAGATTATAATTATTATATAGTTAGATAACTGCTTTTTTAATGAATAGGATTTCAATTATGTATAAATCTCGCTTTTGAGGTAAAAATAATTTATAGTAAAAGTGGGAGGGTGGTATTAATGTCAAAAACGCCGCTGAAGAAAATAATAAAGGCAAAATTAAAAGCAAACAGAGAACTTACAGAAGCTGAGAAACTGAGAGAAAAATTGAAATACGAAATAGCAGAAGAATTGGGATTAAAAAGAAAAGTGGATCTTTACGGCTGGAGCGGTTTGACAGCTGAGGAAACTGGAAGAATTGGTGGTATGATGACTAAAAGGAAAAAGGAACTCAATATACCAAAAAATGAAACTCTATTGAACAATGAGATAACCAAGAATACACAGTAATTTGATTCACGGAGTGTATAAAAATAGCTTTAAGAGAGGGGAAATATCCATTATATATAAGATTATAATGGGATACAAATGAATTGTTACGAAAAATTCGCACATATATATGATAAACTGATAAACGAAGATATTGATTATGGTAAATGGGCTTTAAAAATTTTAGATCTGTGCTGTACTTTCAATGTAGAATTCAAGAATTACCTGGATTTAGCCTGTGGAACAGGAAATATGACTGAAAAAATAGCACCCCATTTTCAAAACAGCTGGGCAGTGGATCTGTCCAATGAAATGCTTTCTGAGGCAGATAAAAAATTGAGAAACAGAGGATTAAAAACAAATCTAATATGTGAAGACATAAGCAATTTAAAATTAAATAGACAATTTGACCTAATAACCTGCTGCCTTGATTCCACAAACTACCTGCTAAAGGAAGAAAATCTGGAAAATTATTTTGAAGGCGTATTCAGCCACCTCAATCCCAATGGAATATTTGTATTCGATATAAATTCCTATTATAAGATCACCAGCATATTGGGCAATAATACCTATACCTATGATGAGGGTGAGCTAACTTACATATGGGAAAATTATTTGCAAGATGAAATTGTGGACATGTATCTTACCTTCTTTGTAAAATATAAGGACATATATAGACGATTTGACGAACACCACAGAGAAAGAGCTTATAGATGTAATACAATAGAAAAATTTTTAAAAAACTGTAAATTAAGTGTTCTAGGAAAATTAGACAACTACCAGACTGACAGTATAACTGATATTTCTGAAAGAATAGTATATGTAGTAAAAAAATACAAATGAAGTGGTTCACAATAAATTGCTAGCACTGAGGAGATGAATTTGATTATGGAAGATAAATTGATAAGAGCTACAGCCAAAAACGACAACATCAGAATAATAGCTGCTTCTACTACAAGACTAGTAAATGAAGCTGTTAAAATTCACAAATGCCGCCCCACTGCAGCTGCAGCTTTTGGAAGAATGCTAACCGCTGGATGCCTTATGGGTGCAATGCTAAAATCACAAAGTGACAGTTTGACTTTAAGAATATCAGGTGGAGGAAAAGCAAAAGGTGTGCTGGTGACCTCCTATTCAGACGGACATGTAAAAGGATATATTGGAAATCCTACGGCAGATCTACCTCCCAACGGCAAAGGTAAATTGGATGTTGGGGGAATCATAGGCACAAATGGAAATCTAACCGTCACAAGAGATCTGGGACTTAAAGAACCTTATTCCAGCCAGGTACCCATACAGACTGGAGAAATAGGAGACGATTTGGCTTACTATTTTACAGTTTCTGAGCAAACTCCTTCTGCTGTGGCACTGGGAGTCTTAGTAAATGTAGATCTCAGCATAAAATCTGCCGGCGGATTTATACTACAGATGATGCCGGGGGCAGATAACAGCCTGTCAGACCTACTCACAAGCAGGCTGCAGGAAATATCTCCTATATCCACCATGATAGATGTGAAGAAAAATATATATGAAGTATTAAATGATATATTTGGAGACATAGATCTAAAAATACTGGATGAGCTGTCTCCATCCTACAAATGTGACTGCTCCAGAGAAAGAGTTGAAAAAGCTCTCATGAGTATAGGATTTGAAGATTTGAAAAAAATCTATACTGAAGGTAAATCAGAGGAACTCAGGTGTAATTTTTGCAATAAATCCTATGTATTTACCCATGACCAAATAGGTAGAATACTTAAAAGTGCTAAAAAAGATCTTTAAAGACCATATTGTAGATTTTAAAAAACTTATATGTTATAATTGTTTAAAAATTAAAGATGCTTCTATATAATAAACGCCAGGAATTATTGTATAAACATATGAAAAGAGAGGATGATTTAACATGGAATTAAAGTATGATCTTACAGATCCCTATCAAATAGCCAAGTACATAAAAGAAGCCAAAAAATCCACACCGATAAAGCTGTATATCCAGGGAAATATATCAAAATGTAATCTAAATGGCATGGAAATCTACGGGAGTGATAATTTTCATATTATATTTGGAGAAAGTGATGTGATATCCAAATTTCTAGTAGAGAACAGAGATAAAATTGATCATTTCAGAATAGAACAGGATAGGAGAAATTCAGCTATTCCGCTTATGGATCTAATAAACATAGACGCAAGAATTGAACCAGGAGCAATAATACGGGATAAAGTCAAAATAGAAAAAAAGGCAGTTATAATGATGGGAGCAGTCATAAACATAGGCGCTGAAATAGGTGAAGGCGCTATGGTTGATATGAATGCAGTAGTGGGTGCCAGAGGCAAATTAGGGAAAAATGTTCATTTAGGTGCTGGGGCAGTAGTGGCCGGGGTTTTAGAACCGCCTAGTAAGTCTCCCTGCGAGATAGGTGATGATGTCCTCATAGGCGCTAATTCAGTCATCCTAGAAGGTGTGAAGATAGGAAATGGTTCGGTTGTAGCCGCAGGTTCGGTAGTAATAGAGGACATTCCAGCTGGAGTAGTTGCTGCCGGAACTCCTGCAAAAATAATAAAAAAAGTAGACAGCAGTACCATGGACAAAACTAAAATTCTAACAGATTTAAGACAATAATTTAAAATCAAGCGGATAAAATAAAGCTAAAAAACCTTATCCGCTTAAATACCTATTTACATTCAATCTATCTTTAAGTCATATTCTGATGGTATAAAATTATTTAAGTTTAATTCTTGTTTAATTTTATACCAAAATTCTTGTTCGTTTTCTGGAATATTTTCAAGTTGATCACTCATGATGTCAAGCCATTTATATTCTCTATCCTCAATACATACTTCCTTATTGTCAATTGCCTTTCTTATTTCATCCATTGCATCACGAACTATTTTATTAATTTCAATCCCCCATTCTGGATTTACAGTCATAGGTGGAAGAAGCTCTAATTCCACCAACAAACCTTTGCAATATAATTCTTTCGCCCTCTTTAATACTCCTCCTATTACCAGTCCATTTTTTGTTGTCACTGGATTTTCAGCAACACCATATATAAAATCTTTTAATGAACTATAAGCTAACCTGTTAAACTTTTTATTCATATGAAACCTCTCTCGTAAGATAAGACAAATTTAACTTAAATATTTCTTTATCAAAATATCTTTTGCTGCTTCTGCAGCAGTAGCGGCATCCGGCATATAAATATCTGCATCAACTTGCTTTGCATAGCTATCTGTAACTGGCGCACCACCTATCATAAACACATATCTATCTCTTACACCATTAGCTTTAAAATTTTTAATTACCTCACCAATAGATGGCATAGTAGTGGTCAATAATGCCGAAATACCTACAATATCTGCATTGACCTCTGCAGCTTTTTCCACAAATACTTCTGGTGAAACATCTACTCCTAGATCATGTACTTTTATTCCTGCCCCCTGCATCATCATTTTAACTAAATTTTTTCCGATATCATGCAAATCTCCTTTTACCGTACCAATAACAACTGTTCCTATGGGTTTTATACCTGATTCAGTTAATATTGGCTCCAATATTTTTAAACCAACACTCATGGCTTTTGCTGCAATAAGCATTTCAGGTACATATATTTCATTATTTTTAAATTTTATACCAACTTGTTCCATAGCAGCTATTAAAGCTTCATCTAAAATTTTCTTTGCACTGATTTTTTCTTTTATTAACTGCAGCACAAACTCTTTTGTTTTTTTTAAATTACCTTCTTGAACATATAGAGAAAGTTCTTCTAAATTCATCTCAATTACTCCTATCTTCCATATTTTGTCCATTTACGGGAAAATGTTAAAAATTCATCTGCCTCTTTTCTATTTGAACAATTTACAACAAAAAATACGCCATCTGGAGAAATATTATTTAAAATAGGCTCAATTTGCTCAGGTATAACCTCTCTTATAACTAATTTTTTTCCACAGGATTGAATTTGTTTATACACCTCTATCGATGTTTCACTGGAAAAATCCTTAATCACTTTATTAAATTTTGGACTATACTTTGGTACAGGATCCCATTCTATTGAATGAAGCCCTTCTAATCTCAACAATATAGATAAATATTTAACCTGGTCTTCACCATCCAAATTAAAAAGAGCTTGATCTAAATAATCCGCTTCCCTTTGAATTGCAGGAAATACTATATCTTCAAACATAGTTGGGGAAATCATTGTTGAAAATTCACTTAAAAGCGGATACCATGTTTTTTGATTTACAATAGGAACCCATGAAGTAAAGGTTCTTTTATACCTGCTTAGAATTTTTATATTTTCATCAAATACTTCTTTCCAGAATTGATCAATTCTAAAAAGAAACCTTTTAACTTCATCCGGTTCAACAATCAAGTCCATTAGTAAATTTTCTCTTCCTCTCAAGGACGCCAATACATCCATATTAGCACCAACATCAGTAATACTTGTAATATACCTTCCCTGCGAAGCCTCACAAAAGCTTTTGGTAATACCAATAAATTTTTTATAAATTTCGCTGTCTTTTAGAAGACTAAGCTTAGGTAAATCATTCCAATCTGAAATTATAGGTTTGGCATCATACCATATAGTATCCTCTGCTAATTTATATTCAGAGCCCAGAAATGAAGCTAATATACCAGAACCAAAGTCAATATTGGCAATAGGAACTGCATCACCAGCAAAATAAGTAGTATTAAGTTTTTGATTATTTTCTTCCAATCTATAATCTATATCAAACCATTTTTGTTCAAGAGAACCTGGAGGCTTTATTGGTGGATATTTATCAAGTGCTGTTTCATCTGGTGCCATAATGGCAAAATATGCCCCTTCTCCTTCAAATCTTTTGTCCCAAAAATTATAATGCCTATTAAGTCGTTTCTCCATTTCCTCTAAATCCAACAAGTATTTCACCTCCAAAATAAATAATAATCTTCAAATTGCATTTACAATAAACCTTTTAAGCGCCTTACCTATAAATTGACGTGTCCTATTTTCCGAAGGATTAGTAAACATCTTTTCCACAGAACCTTCTTCAACTATTATTCCATCTTCCATTAAAACCACTTTGTCAGCCACATCACGAGCAAAACCAAGCTCATGTGTAACTATAATCATTGTATTATCATCATTAGCAAGCTGTTTTATAGTATGAAGTACCTCATCAACCAATTCTGGATCCAGTGCAGAGGTAGGTTCGTCAAAAAGAAGCACTTCAGGATTCAAAGCCAGGGCCCTGGCAATGCCAACTCTCTGCTGCTGACCTCCTGAAAGCTGGCACGGATAATAATCAACCCTATCTTTCAGACCAACTTTATCTAAAATCTGCCTTGCAATTTCCACTGCTTTTTCTTTATTTAATTTTTTAACTGTTGTAAGCCCTATAGTTACATTCTGAAGCACATTTAAATTTTTAAAAAGATTATACTGCTGAAAAACCATAGCAGTGGAAGTCCTAAGCTGAAATATATCTTTTTTGCTTGCAGTTTGAGAATTAACCCTAAGTCCGTTGATTTCAATTATTCCAGAGGAAGGCCGTTCTAAAAAATTTATACTGCGCAGTAAAGTAGATTTCCCAGAACCACTCGGCCCAAGTATGGCAATTACCTCACCTTTTTTTACTGTTAAATTCACATTTTTCAATACATGATGCTCAGAAAAATATTTATTAATATTTCGTAGATTAATCATCAAACAACACTTCTTTCAAATATTCTGCTTCGTTTTTCCAATAAATTAAGACACTTTTCAAGTATTATGCATATAAACCAGTATATAATGGAGACGGCTATATAAATTTCAAAAAAAGCCAAACCTCTGGCTCCAATTATTTTTGCCTCCCCCATTATGTCTACAATACCTATCATAAAAATGAGAGAAGTATCTTTAACGGTGCTGATTAATGTATTTCCTAAATTAGGTATAGCTACAATCAGTGCCTGCGGAAGAACAATTTTGAGCATTATTTGAGCTTGGCTCATTCCTATAGAATTAGCTGCTTCAAACTGACCCCTGTCAACAGCTTCAATTGAAGATCGTATGGTCTCAGACAAATATGCCCCTAAATTAACTGAAAACGCCAATATCGCATAGTATTCAGGTGGTATTACATTTACATTAATGTTCTCAAACCAACCGTATTTTATCTGAAAAAAGTACAAAAATTTAGGCATACCAAAATAAATAAGATATAGTTGAACTAACAAAGGTGTTCCCCTTACAAAAGACACATAAACCATAGCAATTTGCCTTAATACTGATATTTTATAAATTTTAACAATAGCTATAAAAAAACCTACCAATAACCCAAATAACATGGATATAACAGTTACCATCATCGTAGCTGATAAATATGGAATTAACTTTGGAATACACTTCACCATATAAGTAAAATCAAATATCTTGTCCATAAAACACCCTCCTGATATGAAGTCATGATATTCTATACCATCTATTTATTTAGGTATATACTCTCCACCAGTCCATTTTTTTGATAACTTTGCAAGCGTGCCGTCTTCTCTAAGCTGTTTAATTATAGGATCGATTTTTGATTTGAGTTCCTGCCCTTGCTTGTCTTTCTTAAAAACAAGATGTATCTTGTCACTTTGAACTGGTTTTGCAACTACCTGTACCTGTAAATTCTGCTTTTTGATAGTGGCCTCTGTCATTACTGGATCATTTACATAAGCGTCAACTCTTCCATTTTGCACATCTATCAAATTATCTGATGAATTTCCTGTATCATTATATTTTAAAATTATTTTATTACCATTTTCCTTATTATATTTTTCAAGCAATTGTGTGTATGAGTCACCTACAGAAGCTGCTACACTTTTACCTTTTAAATCTTCCAACGACTTTATATCATTTCTACCTTTTTTTACAATTATGACTGACTCAGCTGTAAAATACGGCTGATCTGAAAAAAGATATTTTTTCTCACGCTCAGGGTTTTTAGCAATTTCATCTGCAACAATTTGAGTTTTATTTGATTCCAGCGAAAGAAAAATACTATCCCAAGCAGCAGGTGCAAATGTAAATTTATATTCATCTAATCTCTTATCTATTTCCTTTATTACATCAATATCATATCCAGTTAAATTACCTTTGTCATCATTGTAACAAAAAGGCGGATAATCATTTTGCGTACCTACATATATGGTTTTTACTTCTTTTTTGCTCGTATTGGGTTTTGTATTTGAAGAGCATCCGTTAAAAATCGCTATTATTACCACTAACGCTAAAATTATTGCAGTTTTCTTTTTTTCCATATTTTTCTCTCCTTTGAATTTTATTATATCTTTATCAATATTCACAACTATTTTAAATAAATCTGCAATATCACCGCCTTTTGATAATTATTTTGGGAATAAACAAAGGCCAAGAATTACCATTATAAAATTATAAATTCATAATTTCACAACGGCAAAACTTAGCCTTTAGTTTTCTAATCAACTAATTTTAAATTAATAATCTTTAAATTTTTCCCAAGTCTCAAAAAATAATCAGAAATAAAAAAACTTCTTGCAGAGAAAACTACAAGAAGTAACACTCTAATAATATCCTCATCTTTCAGGCTTCGCCTGATGGAATTAGCACCATTGAATACATAATAATATCCAGGTTGCCGAGCTTCATAGGGCCAGTCCCTCCGCTTCTCTTGATAAGAAAATTAATTTTTAATTTATATTGCATATATTACGAGATTTAGTATATAACATATCAATTTTTTTGTCAACAGAAATCGAATTGTCAATTTTTTTATTCTTATCCATAATTACTTAGGATATACGTTTACCTTCCACATTTTCATTAAAATTGTTCTTTTGTTCTTCTTTTGCTTCTTTTAAATTTTCTTCACCTTTATCATCAGCTTTTTTCACGCATTCTTCATCGTTATCGTTTTTATTCACTTTTTCCATTTTAGAAATGGAAACTTCATAGGCCACTTTTTTTACGACTTCTGTATCAGATATTTTTTTTTGATATTCTCTGCTCTGCAGCCTTCCCCAAATTCTTATGTTGTCACTGACTTTCAACGACTTACAAAACCTAGAATTTCTTCCCCAGGCAATAGTAGGTATGTAGTCAGATTTATTATAGGCTCTATTTACAGCTAACAGCATATCGGAGATCTCCCTTCCAAAGGGAGTTGTCCTATAAATTGGTTCTTTGCATATGAAACCGTCAAGAAAAATTTGATTTGGATTTTTACTTTTTTCTTTACATAAACTTATATTCCTTGCAAATACAGTTAATATCAATCTATTTGCTCCATCTACAAATTTATTGTATGATCTCAATTGTCCTTCCACTACAATATCTATTCCCGGGATAATATTCATTCCACCTATAAGTCTTTCTGAAATTGTAATAAATAATACATCCTTGCTTTCGCTTAATCTCGGGACTTCAATATTAAAGGTATAAAAACCTTCACCATACATTTCATGACTAAATTTTAATTCTGATACTACTTTGCCTTCAAGATAAATTTTATTATTTAACATTAAATTGTCCATCATAAACCCCTCTTTCCCTTAGTTTTAAATATCTCATTATCCTATAACTATTCACAGGGAGGTAAAAATATACTTGCAAATACTTAATATTTAACTAAAAATTTTAAATGCTTTATTTTTGAGCAATATATGCATGTATCTATTATCCATCAGCCCCAAAGTTATAGCTATCATAGCTGCATATAGTTCATCAATGTCTCTTAAAACCATGTTAATCGGAATTTCCTGAGATTCAATTATATTCTGTCCATTTTGTACAATATCTCTCTGAAGGCAATATACAAATCCACTGTTATAATCTAAGCTGGATATGGTAACTGTATTTTTGCTGCCTAATCCATAGGTTATGATATAACCTTGCAAATTTAAATCATCACCTAAACCATCTATTAAATCCATATTTATAAAATAATAGCGTCCATCCAAAATATCATGTTTTTTATTTATAGAATTCATTATTATATATTTTGCTTTTTCAACGCCATCTTTATTTTCAGACACATTGTACTGTAAATTGTTCAGATCTAATAAATTTATCAAATGGCTTTTAAAATTATCATTACTATCAATAATTTTTACGAATCCCATAAAAATATTACCTCCTGAAAAAATATATAATCTAAAATTATTTTAAACAGGATATAGTTTTTTATACTAATTCTCCATTTGCTAAAAATCTCATTATAAACCTTTACTATATGAGTATTATATACAGACTTGCTTTACTGCCATTATAATACATATTTATCCTATTTTTCAATAACTGTTATAATATAAGATATTTAATTGGGTATCTGCTTTCCATCATAATTTAATTTGTAATTATTTTTGTAAATTAAATCTCCTACTTTGACAAATTTATAACCTTTTTTTTGAAGTTCTTTTATTATTTTAGGCAAATTTTCCGGCGTATATCTGGCATTACCATGAAACAGAAGTATTGAACCTGGCTTTGTATTCTTAATTATTCTGTTATATTCAATATCTGCCCCCTGTTCTTTCCAGTCCACACTGTCCACATTCCATTGAATACAATAATATCCTGATTCTTTTACTAAATCTATCACCCTGTCATTATAAGCTCCTTCTGGACATCTAAATAACTCGGTACCTGCTCCTGTTATGCTTCTTATTTTCGCTTCGTTTATATTTATATCTTCAATGATCTTTTCACGAGATATTTTAGTCATGTTAGGATGTCTATTGGAATGATTTCCTATTTCATGTCCCCTTTTATATATTTCTTCTAGTTTAACAGGATTTTTATCCACCCAGTCACCTACTACAAAAAATGTGGCTTTAATATCGTATTTATCAAGTAAATCCAATATTTTTTCAGTATAATCATCTTTACCTAAACTCACATCAAAAGTTATAGCCACTTTTTTTTCTTTTGTGTCTACAGAATATATAGGTAATTTTTTGCTTGAATTTATAAAGACTCCTCTATACCCGTAATTGGTAAAAAATGATACTCCAATAGCTACAAATAATAATACAGATACCATAAATATTTTTTTTATAAGTCTTGTTTTCAATTTTTTTCCTCCAAATATTTGCTTTTATAATTTTATATAGTATCTCATATTGATAAATATTACATAAATTAAAAAATTTACTTATATAAAATTAGAGTAAGTAAAATATTTTTAGGCAGAAAATAAGGAAAGGCCTCCAGCAATTACCTGGCTGAAAGGCCTTTTATTCATACTAAAGACTTTTTATAATTAAATTGCCATAAAAAAATAGAAAGGAGCTTTAGTATGAACAATATAATTTTAGATGAATTAGAATTGAATTTCAATAATATAGAAGAGGAAGTTTATGGTATTGTATGTGAAGCAGGTCTATCAAGGATTAAGCTCATGCTGGAAAATGTAGACAACTTGATATTTGAAAGTAGGGATACCAAAAGATACAGGTATAAGTTCAAAACAGAAAAAACTATTCAGACAATAATGGGCGATTTGACCTTCAGCAGGAGATACTATATAGATAAATACAATAACCGGGGAGTCTTTCTCATGGATGATGCACTGAATTTAAATTTGGTGGGCAGAACAAGTGAAAATTTAATTGAGAAAATGATAGATACCGCGGTTGACAGCTCTTACAGGAAAAGTGCAGCTAAAATAGAAAAATCCACATTAACAAAAGTAAGCCACCAGACTATAAAAAATAAAGCAGACTACTTTGGCAGTGCTATAGAAAAGATTGAAAATAACAGGGTTACAAAATACCTTAAAGGAGAACTTAGAGGTAAAAGAGAAGTGAATGTGCTCTTTGAAGAAAAGGATGGGGTTTACTTAAAAATACAGGGTAAAAAGAATAAACAGGAACTCAAGGTGGGTAAAATATACGAAGGGTGGATTAAAAAGAATGATGGATACAGGACTGTTGGGACCAGGTATTTTTCAGGGTATGAAAAAGGCAGTAACTTTGATAACCTGATAAACAGCCATATTTCAGAAGTATACAACCAGGATAAAATTCAGTATACTATTCTAAATGGTGATGGAGCCCCATGGATTAGCGCTGAAACAGAAAATGACACCCAGAAAATATACCAGCTGGATCTATTTCATATATTCCAGAAGGCAAATCGTAAGATTAAGGACGAAGAATCCAGAAAGACGGTAAAAAAGCTCTTAAAAGAAAAAAAGTACGATGAAGCATTGGAAAAAATTAAGGAACTTATAAATTTAGAGACAGATAAAAGAGCAAATGATGAACTGAAAGAGTTGTACAGTTACTATAAGAACAATTTTAATGCACTTGCAAGATACCAGGACAGAGATGATATCACTATACCGCCGCCTGGAGGTATAGAATATAGAGGTCTGGGTACTATGGAGAGTACTATAAGGAATGTAGTAGCTTCAAGAATGAAAGGCAACGGGACAGCCTGGTCTATAGACGGGGCAAACCATATGAGTAAAATTCTATGTCTGAAACATTCTGACGAATTAAAAGGGAAGTTAAGGACTATATTGAGGAATGGGAGGGTTATAGACTTCATAGATATCAATGAAATTATCAAAGAACAATTGAAAGAATCCAGGAAAACCATAAATGCCGAAGTGAAAGCGCTTATAAAAGGGCAGAAAAAAGCCGGGAAATATAATGAAAGTATGAAAAGCAGCATAATATATGGACAGGGTAAAGTTACGAGAACCAGAGAAATACTAAAAAGCCTGTCAGGCATTTAATTTCACATTAAAATTATTGTAATAAGTATCAAAAATGCATTTTTAAAATACAAGGGACAGTTTCCGCCCATAATAAAAAAGGAAGAGTATTCATATTGAGGGAAAATCTGCGCCATATAAATTTTTACTGTGACATAAAATTATTTCAAAATATAAGTTCAAATATTTTATGTTATAATATAAATATATTTTAAATTCAATGGAGAGGATTTTAAATGTTCGAAGATACTTTAGAACTAGCAGAAAATAAACTATTACTGCTTTATATATTTAAAAGAATTAAATTTCCCATTTCCAATAATCAAATAACACAAATTATACTTGAGAACGGCTTTATAAACTATTTTACTCTTCAACAATATTTAAATGAACTTTTATCTTCTAATTTTATCAAAAAAGTAGTTTATTCAAATAATCATAAATTCATAATAACCAAAAAAGGTCTTAAAGTATTGTTGTTATTTGGAAATAGAATTTCAAAAAATAAAATGGACATCATAAATCAGTATTTAGATACGAAAATTGAGTCTATAAAAAAGAATCTTTTTATAAATGCCAGTTATACCATCGATCCAAAAAACAATTTTATCGTGAACTTAAAAATACTGGAAAATAATTCTGAACTAATAGACATAAAATTAAATGTAGACTCCAACAGCAAGGCCAAAGAGCTGTGCAAAAAATGGAAAAAAGATTACTTAGATCTCTACTATAATATTGTTGAACTACTTATGAGCAATTAAAATTCAACTTAAAACCATACCTGTAGGTTCTCCACCTATGGGTATATATTTTTTATTTTTACTTTTTATATTCACCTTTATCAATAGATCATTATAGTTGTCTCCCACATACAGGTTTTCCTTATATTTTATTATATTTTTAGGCATTCCACCAACAATTATCTTTTTTTCCTCCTTATAATTATTTATATCCAAAATACTTATTGTACCCTCTCCAAAATTAGATACAAAACAATGTCTACTGCTGCAATAAATATCTATTGGCGAATTTCCCACAATAATCCTGTTTATTATTTTATAATTTTTCAAAGATAAAATAGCTACACTCCCCCTAAATTCAGATCCTATGTTACTTTCGCATATCAATACATGTTGTCCGTCTAATGTAAACACAGCTTTAGTAGGATAAGATCCCACTCTTATATTTTTAACACATCTATTGTTTGTACAATTTATTAAAGTTATGCTATCATCTTCCATATTGGATATCAATAATAATCTTCTCTCTTTATTCAAGCATATGCTATAGGGAAGACTTCCACAGGGGATTTCTTCAGTTACTTGCTTCTCTTTAAGATCAAAAACCAGTAAGCTGTTTAAGTCACTACATATTATATATGCATTGTTTCCGTAAACCACAACATCATTACAACAAGCTCCTACATAATAACTTTCTTCCTGTATTTCCCTTTTTATATCAATTATAGATATGGTATTGTTATATCTATTTGCTGTTATGAGCTTATTATCATTGGTATATATTCCATGAGGACCTACATTATAAATCATATCATTGGACCTTAAATATATTCTCTTCTCTTCGCAGAAGTAGTCCAAATTAATTTTTGACACAAGATCAGAAGAAGTGCTGCATACATAAAGATAATCCAACACCATCACCCCCTTACAAATATAATATGAATATCTGCTAAAATAGGTAATAACAATTGAAAATTTATTTTATTGTATTGTATAATGTTTGTGTTACATAATTACTTTGTTCAATATATTCATTCCCTATAGAAATCAGGTGATAAAATGTATACTTATACCACAAAGGGAGTTTGCTCGAGTAAAATAATTTTTGACATAGTGGGAAATAAAATTGCAAATGTAAATTTTATAGGAGGCTGTAATGGAAATCTTCAAGCTATATCCAGACTTGTAAACGGGATGGATGTAGAAGAGGTAATAAAAAAATTGCAGGGTATTTCCTGTAACGGCAAGGGTACCTCCTGTCCAGATCAGTTTGCAAAAGCCCTCAAAAAATTAGTTTTAAAAAATAAGACGGTTTAGATTTCTCCAATTTGATTTATAGCGTAAAAACTCAAAAAACAAAATGCACCTTGATTTAGGTGCATTTTTATATGGCAAACTCATCAAAATTAAAATTTTGCACTGTATCTTTTTATTATCTTCCTCATATCCCCTATCATATAAAGCGAACCGGATATTAAAAGCAAATCCTCCTTCTCGCAGTAAGAAAGTGCTTTTTTATAGGCAATTTCATAATCCTCAAAAGCTTCACAGTTTGGATTATACTTTTCCACTACAGCTCTCAGTTGTTTTGAGCTCTCTGCCCTCGTATTGTTTGGAGTTACGGCTATAACCTTCCAGGCAAGTGGTACAATGGTCTTCACCATGATATCTACTTCCTTGTCAGCCAGAATACCCAATATAAGCACCATATGGTTATAGCTGAAATAGCTCTCTATATTATCCTTAAGCACAGAAATCCCCTCCCTGTTATGGGCTCCATCTATAACTACTAAAGGATTCTTTGCCATCACCTCAAGCCTTCCCATCCACTTTACACTGCTAAGAGCTCTTGATATTATGGATCTACCTATTTGAATCCCATATCTGGACAATTGCTCTACAGCAAAAACGGCCGCAGCACAGTTCAAAAGCTGATGTCTACCTAAAAGGGATAATTTAATATCATAGTTCTGTTTTCCCGTATGAAGGCTTATATGCTGCATGCACCCTCTATTGCGGCTGCTTATTTTATCTTTTTCAATACGTTTTACTGAATTTACTGGCACTTTTATAAGCTGACTTCCTTTTTGTCCACACACCTGTTCTATGACTTTCCCGGCTTCTTCCTCTTCAGGATACATTATTACCGGAATGCCGGGTTTAATTATACCTGCCTTTTCATAAGCTATTTTTCCCAGTGTATCCCCCAATATTTTCATATGATCATAACTTATAGAGGAAATTATGCTTAGCATAACTCCACCTTTTTGTTTCTCAGAAAAAGGCGGCATTACATTTGTAGAATCTAATCTTCCCCCCAACCCCACTTCAACCACAGCTATGTCTACTTTCTTTTCAGCAAAATAGTAGAACATGCTGCAGGTAATTATCTCAAATTCAGTAGGGTTGTCATAGCCCATCTCAACAACCCTTCTTACAACTTCAGATACCTTTGTAACCACTTTGCTCAAGTCATCTCTCGGTATATTGACGCCATTTATCTGTATTCTCTCTTCAAATACTTCCAAATAAGGAGAAGTATACATCCCTACTTTAAAACCAGCTTCCATCAATATTTTACTTATCATGGCTGTGATAGAGCCTTTTCCGTTAGTGCCTGCCACATGTATGGCTTTTATCTTTTTATGGGGGTCACCTAAAATCTCCAGCATTTTTTCAGTTCTATCAAGCCCCAGATTGCTCCCAAACTTAGCTACATTTTCTATATATCTTAAGGTCTCTTCATAATTCATAGTAGTACATCCCCATATTTTTATTTTAAACTCTGTATTCTCTCCAGTACAGTATTAAGCATTTCCCTGTACTTACAAGCTTTTTCTTTCTCCTTATCCACTACATCTTTAGGAGCTTTTAAAAGAAATTTTTTATTTGAAAGTTTTTTCTCCACTCTTTCTATTTCATCTTCTAATTTTCCTTTTTCCCTGTTCAGCCTTTCAATTTCTTTATCCCTATCTACCAGATCCAAAAGTGGAATGAATAGCTCTGCTCCTTTAGTAACTGCCGACACTACATTTTCTGGTACATCACCTTTATTGTTTAAAAACTCCAGTTCACTCGTTGAAGCCAATTTTTTAAAATAGTCTTCTCCATTTTTTAACGATTCCGACGCACTTTTTTCAGTAGCCCATACCATTACCTTGGCCTTTCTCGAAAATGGTACATTCATCTCAGTTCTGACATTTCTGACAGCCTTAATAGCCTCTATGACATATTCCATATCTTTTTCTGACTCTAGGTCTTTAAGTTCATCATTATACTCCGGCCACTTCGATATGGTTATGGATTCATATTCTGTGCAGAGATGCGTATATATTTCCTCCGTTATAAAAGGCATTATAGGATGAAGCAGCTGTAAGCTTATAGTAAGTACTTTATTCAATACATTATAAGCCACTCCCTTGGTCTTTTCATCCTCACCGTACATGGCAGGTTTAACAAGTTCTATATACCAATCGCAAAATTCACCCCATATAAAATCATATATCTTTTGGGCAGCTATTCCCATTTCAAATTTCTCTATATTGTAAGTTACTTCCTTTACCAGCGAGTTTACTCTGGACAATATCCATTTATCCGCAATACTGTAATCTTTACAGTTCTTGTATTTATCCATCAGATCTTCATCCAAATTCATAAGTACGAACCTTGAAGCATTCCATATCTTATTGGCAAAATTTCTAGAAGCCTCTACTTTTTCAGGATAATATCTTATATCATTTCCCGGTGCATTGCCGGTAATAAGTGCAAACCTCAGGGCATCTGCTCCATACTGCTCTATGACTTCTATAGGATCTACCCCGTTTCCAAGGGATTTTGACATTTTTCTTCCCTGAGAATCTCTCACAATCCCATGTATAAGCACATTTTCAAAAGGAATGTCATCCATGCAGTATATACCAGAAAATATCATTCGTGCCACCCAAAAAAATATTATGTCATATCCGGTAACGAGGGTATTGTTAGGATAGAAACATTTTAGATCCTCCGTGTTATCCGGCCATCCCAAGGTGGAAAAAGGCCAAAGCGCAGAGCTGAACCAGGTATCCAGCACATCTTTATCCTGTTCTATATTGGTTGAACCGCACTTAGTGCATTTTGTAGGATCCGTATCACTTACTATAACTTCACCACAATCTTTACAATACCAGACAGGAATTCTATGACCCCACCATAGTTGTCTTGAAATACACCAGTCCTGAATATTTTCCATCCAGTTAAAATAGATCTTTTCAAATCTTTCCGGTACAAATTTTACCTTTTTGTTTCTTACCACATCAATAGCAGGTTGTGCCAGAGATTTCATTCTCACAAACCACTGTTTTGAAAGCATTGGTTCGACAGTAGTGCCGCATCTGTCATGACATCCTACATTATGTGTATGATCTTTTATCTTTACCAGAAATCCCTGTTCTCTTAAATCCTCCACCAGTACTTTTCTGGCCTCATATCTATCCATTCCATCATATTTGGTTCCCGGAAGCTTTATGGTTCCATCTTCATTCATCACTACAATTTCAGGTAAGTTATGCCTTTTTCCCACCTGATAATCATTTGGATCGTGTGCAGGGGTTATCTTGACTGCACCTGTGCCAAACTCCATATCCACATAATCATCGGAAACTATGGGTATTTCTCTGTTGACAATAGGCAGTATGGCAGTTTTGCCAACCAAATCCTTGTATCTTTCATCTTTTGGATTAACTGCAATAGCTGTATCACCAAACATGGTCTCCGGTCTTGTAGTAGCTATTTCCAAATATCGGTCGCTGCCAACTATCTTATATCTTATATTCCACAAATGGCCCTGCTGTTCTTCATATTCAATTTCTGCATCGGACAAGGCAGTCTGGCATTTAGGACACCAGTTTATTATTCTGTTTCCCTGATATATGAGTCCATCATTGTATAATTTGACAAAAAATCTTCTTACAGCTTTGTTGAGCCCTGCATCCATTGTAAATCTCTCCCTTGTAAAATCCACAGAACATCCAAGCTTTTTTACCTGATTTCTTATTCTCTCCCTGTACTCATGAGTCCAATCCCAGGTTTTTTTAAGAAATGCCTCTCGCCCCATTTCCTTTTTTACAATGCCCTTTTTTAATAATTCCTTTTCCACTTTTACCTCAGTGGCTATGCTGGCATGGTCTTCTCCTGGAACCCACAGCGTATTGTAACCCTGCATCCTTTTAGTTCTTATTATTATATCCTGAAGCGTATCATCCAGAGCATGACCCAGATGTAATTTACCAGTAATATTGGGAGGTGGTATCACCATGGTATAAGTTTTTTTGTTGTCCTCTGCTGCAGGCGTAAAATATCCTTTTTTTTGCCAATTGTTATAAAGTTTTTCTTCAAATGTCTTTGGATTGTAAGTAGTTGCTATATCTTTCCTCTTCGACATTAAATCTCCTCCTCCTATAGTTCTGAAAATAACTTGATATATAAAAAAGCCTTCATCCACAAAGGACGAAGACCCGCGTTACCACCTTTTTTTCTGAAAATTACAGACTCTCACAAAAATAACGGTACAAAACCGTCTCTACTTACTTCTATTTCAGTAAAGAAGCTCCAAAACTACCTTCAGGATATACCATATGAAAAGCCTTTCAGCTAATAAGCTTTTCTCTCTTTATACAATGCTATCCTTACTCTTTTTTTTCACAGCTGATAAATTAATTAATACATTTTCTATTATAACGTTAATTTTTATACTGTCAAGAAATTTTACACATTCAGCAATTAGAAAAAAACAAGATTGCTTTTTTATAAATTTTATTGTATTTTACAGTTATAAAGTAGGTAATTATATATGGAAGGAGATATAAAAATGAATTGTTTAAGCACAGAACTCAGGAAGTGCCTTATTGGGAAAGGCGCTTCAATTGTCGGTTTTGCAGACCTAAAAGATATTCCAGAAGATCAGAGGGAAAGCTACAGATACGGAATTTCAATTGCGGTAGCAATGAATCCTCATGTAATTGCTGGAATAGAAAATGGACCGACAAAAGATTATTATGCTGAATATACAAGAGTAAACGAGCTTCTGGATAATCTCGATGAATATGCAGCAAAAATAATACGACAGCGTGGATTTAAGGCACTGCCAAAAGTAAAAAGAAGCATTCAAACGGATAAAACAACTTAATGTATATTTGTATGCCCTTGGACACAAAAATATTTAAAATCACAGAATTCAATTTAAAATATTTTTAGAGCTGGCTCCCCCCCCCCTTTACAGTGGGTTGACCCAACTCTACATCATGCCTATTTAACGGCTTTTTCCGCAAAAGAATTATTCACTATTTTGTCAAAAGGAGGTCTTTCAGGTATCAAATCTGATTTATATGATTGTATTACATCCATAAGTCTATTTAAATCCTGTTCTTTTATAATCGGAGTATCAGCATAGGCCTTTATATTCCTGTAGTTTTTTATTACAGATTTTAGTACATCCTCATCAGTTCCCGGGAAGAAGGATTTTATAGCCTCAGCTACTTCCTCATCACTGTGTTTTTGAACCCATATCTGCCCTTTATGAATGGCATTTGTAAATTTCTGTATTAACTCAGGATTCTTCGATATATAAGACTTAGTGGCAAAATAACAAGTATAAGGCAGTACACCAGCAGATTCACCTACAGAAGCCTGTATATAACCATTTTTATCCTTTTCCAGCATACTGGCAGTGGGTTCAAAAAGAGCCACATAATCTCCTGTATTGGCTTTAAATGCACCTGCTGTTGCAGTATAAGCCAAATTAGTTATTAAATTTACATCTTTTCCGGGCTGTATATTATTTTTTTTAAGTACATATTCTAAAGCCATTTCTGGAACTCCACCAGGTCTTCCGCCAATTATGGTCTTTCCCTTAACGGATTCCCATTTAAAATTCTTCTGCTCACTCCTACCCACTAAGAAGGATCCATCCGTAGCAGTCAATTGAGCAAATAATACAGGAAAATCCTTTCGCTTTTGATTATATATATAAATTACCTGCTCTGGTCCGCAAAAGCCTATATCACAGCTGCCGCTTAATACCTGCTGCATTGTCTTATCTGCTCCCTGACCTGTAGTAAGATCTATATTTATACCCTGTTCTTTAAACATTCCCTTGTTTATCGCCACATACATTGGTGCATAAAATGCAGATCTTGCCACTTCATTCAACTTTATATTAACTACGGAATTAGCACCTTTTTTGCTATTTCCACAAGCTGCAAAAATGGTAACTATAAAAATAAAGCACAATAGAACAGAATAGAGCCCTAATTTTTTTCTTATCATATATCCTCCAAAAAGCAATTTTAATATCTATTCATAATATGAGTATAATGTAAATTGTGTTAAAGCCTTTTGGATTTTCATTTATTTCCATCCTCTACAAGCACTGCCTGGGGAACCAGTTTATTTTTACGGCTCTCCACTGCGACTTCACTTTCCATGGATTTAAATGCCACTGACAACATGAGCTTTAACCTGTTTAACTGATTTACCTCACTTGCACCTGGATCATAATCTATAGTTGCAATATTGCTTCCTGGATACCTTCTTTTTAGTTCCTTTATCATTCCCTTGCCTGTTACATGATTAGGCAGGCAGGCAAAAGGCTGCATACACACAATATTTTTTACTCCGCTTTTTATAAGTTCTATCATTTCAGCTGTCAAAAACCAACCCTCTCCTGTCTGATTTCCAATGGACAATATTTGTGAAGCATCTTTTGCCAGCTGTTCAATATTAGATGGTGGAGCAAACCTTTTGCTGTTTTTCAGTGCATCTCTCATATATCGTCTAAAATATTCAATAAATTTTATTGCCCCTTCATTTATAATTGTACTTAAATAGCTTCCAGACAAATATCTGTGCTTGAATTTAGCATCATAAGCACTGTACAATAAGAAATCCGTCAAATCAGGGACTACTGCTTCGACTCCCTCTTCTTCCAATGTATCCACAATTCTATTATTGGCAGTTGGATGAAATTTAACCAATATTTCTCCCACTACTCCTACTCTTGGTTTCCGTATATCGGTCACTTCCAGATTGTCAAAATCATCTACTATATCGTAAATATTTTCTTTAAATTCTCTGTGAACACCGTTGGCAACATTTCTCTTGCATTTTTCAATCCATCTTTTATAGAGTAAATTTGCAGATCCCGGTATTTTTTCATAAGGTCTCACCCTATACAGTACTCTCATAAATAAATCCCCATATAAAAGCGCTATCATGGATTTATTTATAAGTTTCGGTGTGATTTTAAATCCAGGATTTTTCTCCATTCCAACTACATTCACAGATATTACAGGTATATTTTTCATTCCAGCTTCTTTTAATGCCTTTCTCAAAAAGCCTATATAGTTGGTTGCCCTGCACCCCCCACCTGTCTGGGACATCACTACAGAAGTATTATTCAAATCATATTTGCCAGATTTTAATGCCTCTATCAACTGTCCTACCACTATTATGGAAGGATAACATGCATCGTTATTTACATATTTCAGTCCCTCGTCAACAGCTTTTTTATCAACAGAAGGCAGTACTTCCAAATTATAACCTGAATTTCTAAATGCTTCCTGCAAAAATTGAAAATGTATAGGCGACATTTGTGGACATAATATAGTATGATTCTTTCTCATCTCTTTAGTAAACATCACTTTTTTATAATTGTCCTCAACCCTATGTGGCTTAAAGCCTGCCTTTTCTCGTTCTTCAAGAGCTGCTTTCAAGGAACGTATCCTTATTTTAACTGCTCCAAGATTACTTCCCTCATCAATTTTCAGTACCGTATATATTTTCTCATATTTATTGAGTATTTCCTGAGTTTGATCCGTAGTAACTGCATCCAATCCACATCCAAAAGAATTCAATTGAACGAGCTCCAAATTATCCTGGGTATTTACAAAACTTGCTGCAGCATACAACCTGGAATGGTAAACCCATTGATCTACCACACGAAGCGGCCTCTCCACAATGCCAAGGTGAGCTACTGAATCTTCAGTAAATACTGCCATACCATAGGATGTAATTATATTGGGAATCCCGTGATTTATCTCCGGATCAACATGGTAAGGTCTTCCAGCCAGCACTATTCCCTTTCTTCCAGTTTTTTTAAGATATTCCAGTACTTCCTCTCCCTTTGCCCTTATATCCCTTTTCATTCTTTTATCTTCTTCAAAGGCTTTGTCTACAGCATCGAATATCTCCTTTTCAGGAATGTGAAATTCCTTAAGTTCTTCTACAAGTCTTTTCTTGAGTCTCTCCTTATTGTTCAGTGGTAAAAATGGATTTTTAAAATTAATATGTCTTTCTCTGATTATATCCATATTATTTTTTATAACTTCAGGATAGGAAGTTACCATTGGACAATTATAACTATTATTGGCCTCTTTTTGCTCCTTCTGCTCATATGGTATACAAGGGTAGAATATAAAATTTATTCCCCTCTGTATCAGATTCATTATGTGGCCGTGAACTATCTTGGCAGGATAGCAGGCAGATTCCGAAGGTATAGTTTCTATACCAAGTTCATAAATGCGTTTTGAGGAACGGGCTGACAATTCCACTCTAAACCCCAGCTGAGTAAAAAAAGTAAACCAGAATGGATAGTTTTCATATATGTTCAAAACCCTAGGTATACCTACCTGTCCTCTATTTGCCTCATCTTTTTTGAGAGGTATATAATTAAATATTCTCTTGTATTTATAGTCATAGAGATTCGGTATATCTAAGGTTTTCCTCTCAAGACCTGCACCCCTTTCACATCTGTTTCCAGATATAAATTCTTTTCCATCTGAAAATTTATTTACAGTCAACAGACAATTATTAGCGCATTTCCCGCATCTTCTCATTGTAATTTCCGTTGAAAATCTATCCAGCTCAGCTGAGTTTAACAGTGACGTCTCATGCTCCGGTTCAAATCTTTCCCTGGAAATAATAGCAGCTCCAAATGCCCCCATAAGGCCTGCTATATCCGGTCTTATCACTTCTCGCCCGGATATGATTTCAAAAGCTCTCAATATGGCATCATTATAGAATGTGCCGCCCTGGACTATTATCTTTCTACCTAGTTTCTCAGGATCTCTTATCTTTATTACCTTAAATAATGCGTTTTTTATAACCGAATAGGAAAGTCCTGCTGAAATATCTCCTACAGAGGCTCCCTCTTTTTGGGCTTGCTTAACCCTTGAGTTCATAAAAACAGTACACCTGGAACCCAAATCCACGGGCTTTTTAGAAGTTTCTGCAGACTTAGCAAAATCTTTTACACTCATATTTAAAGACTTGGCAAAAGTCTCTATAAAGGAACCACACCCGGAAGAGCAGGCTTCGTTCAACATTATTTTATCGATTACTCCATCCTTCACTTTAAGGCATTTCATATCCTGTCCGCCAATATCCAATATAAAATCCACCCCAGGCTGAAAGAACTCTGCTGCTTTATAGTGGGCAATAGTTTCAACTTCACCTATATCTACAGATAAAGCTGCCTTTACAAGTCCTTCCCCATATCCTGTAACTGTTGAATTTACTATTTTAGCACCTTCCGGTAATTTTTTATATAAATCTTTCAATATATCCACTGTAGATTTCAAGGGATTACCTCTATTACTTCCATAAGAAGAATACAGCAAATTTCCATACCCATCAATTAGAGCTGCCTTAGTGGTTGTAGAGCCTACATCTATCCCCAGATAACAGTTTCCACTAAATCCTTCCAAACTTCCTCTCTTCACCGAATTCCTGCTGTGCCTTTCTCTAAATTCTTTTAATTCATTTTCATCTTTAAAAAGAGGCCTTAATGTTTGTATATCCTCACCCGAAGACTTATTTAAATTTGGAAGTCTATCTATTAAATTTTTGAAAGAAATAGGTTTTTCATTTTTAGATGAAATCGCAGCACCAAGTGCTACAAATAATTGAGAATTCTCTGGGAAAAACACTTGTTTATCTGTAAGTTTTAAAGTTTTTATAAATCTTTTTCTAAGTTCAGATAAAAAATATAGGGGTCCACCCAGGAATGCTACATTACCCCGTATAGATTTTCCACAAGCAAGTCCGCTTATAGTTTGATTTACCACCGACTGAAACACAGATACTGCAATATCTGACTTATCAGCCCCTTCATTTAAAAGTGGTTGTATATCGGTTTTTGCAAATACACCGCATCTGGCCGCTATAGGATAAATCACCTTATAATTTTTAGCCAGCTCATTTAAACCCTTAGCATCTGTTTGAAGCAGCGATGCCATTTGATCTATAAATGCTCCGGTTCCTCCTGCACAGGTTCCATTCATTCTCTGATCAATTCCGCCCTCAAAGAAGGTTATTTTAGCATCTTCCCCTCCTAATTCTATTGCAACATCAGTATCTGGAATAAATCTTTCTATAGTATTAGTGCAAGCTACAACCTCCTGTATAAAGGGTATATTAAGCCATTTAGATACAGACATTCCTCCAGAGCCTGTGACCATTACAGTGATATCTGAATCCTTTAGCTTTACATAGGCATCTTTAATAATTTTAGCTATAGTATTTTTTATATCAGAAAAATGTCTTTGATATTTTTGATAGATTATACTGTCTTTTATATCCGATACTACTATCTTTACTGTAGTTGAACCTATATCAAGACCTACGTGAAATAAATTTTTCATAATCAATCACCTTTTAAAATTAATAATTTAGACTAATTTTATAGACTTTAAAACAACATATTATCTATAAATTGCAGATGTATGTACATATATTATAACATATGAACATGTATCTGCAATTCTAATATATTCCATTCTAATATATTCTGAATACCCTAATTTTATAATAATATTCCTAATGATGTGGATTTTTAACACCATATTGTACTCATTCATATAATAGATTATAACTTAATTTTACCTTATATTAAATAATATAAAATTAGAATTTCAACCTATCTTTAACACCTTAAAACACAGTTATTAGGAGATGATATCTTGAATAAATTAGTTGTAAACAACATCTATATGAATTATCATTCACCCAAAAACTCTACTAAAGCCTTGGAAAATATAAGTTTTGCTGTAGAGAAAGGTGAATTTTTAAGTATAGTAGGCCCTTCCGGATGTGGTAAAACCACTCTTTTAAATATAATATCAGGTCTTATAAAACCGTCCCACGGCGAAGTATATATAGATGATGAAAAATTAACTTCTTTTTCTTCCAAAATGGGATATATGTTTCAAAAGGATCAGCTGTTTGAGTGGCTGAATGTATGGGATAATGTATTTCTCAGCATTAAAATACAGCATAGATCCACAGTTAAATATAAAAATAAAATAGCTGCCATGTTAAAAAATTATGGCCTGTGGGATTTCATTCATCATTATCCTGAAGAGTTATCTGGAGGAATGAGACAAAAGGTAGCTTTAATAAGAACTCTGGCACTAGAACCGGAATTTCTATTATTAGATGAACCCTTTTCATCATTGGATTACCAAACCAGATTAAACATAAGTGATGAAATATTTAAGATAATAAAAAAAGAAGGTAAAACTGCCATAATGGTAACTCATGATATTTCAGAAGCCATATCAATGTCAAACAGAGTCATAGTTCTTTCCAAAAGGCCTGCAAAATTAAAAAGAATCTACAATATAGATTTTGAAGGGAATCATGATTCCCCCCTAAAATGCAGAGAAGATCCTAAATTTAGAATTTATTTCAATAATATTTGGAAGGAGTTGAACAATTGATTATGGACTATATAAAGGAACGTGAAGTATATTTAAAAAATGTCAATACGCGAAAGAAAAAAATCATAATAAGCAGAATAGCCATTTTAATAGCTTTTTTTATGTTGTGGGAAATTGCTGGAGATTTAGGGTGGGTGGATCCTTTTTTGACAAGCACTCCTTCCAGAATGTTAAAAAACCTGATAAAACTTTATGCTGAAGGAAATCTATTTAAACATATTGGTATAACTTGCATTGAAACAATATTGGGTTTTTTACTCAGCACAATTATAGGTACTTTCATCGCTGTACTCCTATGGTGGTCTGATTTTGTTTCAGATGTATTGGATCCTTATGTAGTGGTATTAAATGCTCTTCCCAAAGTTGCTCTGGCTCCTATAATAATATTTTGGGTGGGTAATGGAATACCTGCTATCATTTTAGTAACCGTATTGATTTCAGTAATTGTAACCATATTGACTGTACTAAATGGGTTTAAAGAAGTGGATAAAGATAAAATTAGGCTTCTTCAAACTTTTGGCTCATCAAAATTTCAGATTTTAACTTACCTTATAATACCAGCTTCCATACCAACATTGGTATCTTCCTTAAAAATAAATGTTGGACTTTCCTGGGTGGGAGTAATAATGGGAGAATTTCTGGTGGCAAAAGAGGGACTTGGATTTTTAATAATATATGGCGGCCAGATATCACAATTGGACACAGTTATGTTGAGTATAATAATTCTTTCAATCTTAGCTTATGCAATGTATGAAGCTGTATCAATAGTTGAAAGAAAGCTGAGAAAAAAAATGTTTCACTAAAAGATTTCGTTAAAATGCCTTTCTGGCATTTTAACTTTTTAAATGGAAAATATTTTAGAATATTTTTTCTAAAAATGGATATAAATTTATTAAGGGATTACAAAATAATATATAATCTAAGGAGGAGTAAAATGAGTTATTTTCAAAAAGCCAATGAGTATTACAATTCAAAAAACTATAAAAGAGCCATTGATATGTATGAAAAGGCAATAAAAATAAAGGATAATGAATCATCTTCACTATACAATTCAGCCGTATGTTTTATAAAATTGAAAGAATACAGAAAAGCAATTGACTTGTTGAATTCCGCAATTAAATTAAAAAGAGAAAGTAAATATTTTTTTAATCTTGGATATTGTTATACCATGTTGAAAGATAATAAAAAAGCTCTCATATACTTTAATAATGCATGGTGTTTAAATAATGAAGACTCAGATTGTGAAAAAGCCATAGATAACATACTTAAAAATTACATAGCAAAATCAAAATAAACAAATACCACTCTTTTTCAAATCAGAGTGGTATTGATCTTTTTGACTTTCTACCATTCTCCTATCACCTGTGCATTTTTGTGATCAACCTGAAATCTTCTGCTGTTAAAATAATTTCCTCCCTTATAAAAAGTAGTATCTACATTTATCCATTTATTCTGTTCTGGAATATAAACTTGATTCCAGGCATGGCTTACCCAGCTTATTCCATTAAATCCCTCGCCAGTTATTAATCTCACTTTCATGTTATTGGCCCTGGCCATAGCTACATACAGGCAAGAATAATCAAAGCAAATTCCCTTTTTGGAATAGAATGTGGGAATCGCTCCTGACTTCACATTAAAATCATTGTTCAACACCTTGTTGGCTTTCTCATTATCATAATTTATATTAGTTCCTATCCAATTGTACAGCATTTCTGCCCTTTCAGTAGTATTACTTCCCTCTGAAGCAAGATCCTTGGCAAAACTGTTGATCTCTGAGTTTGATTTAACACCTTCATCCAGTGTAACTCCGTTATAATATACTATGGTATTTTCATCATTTTTTACTCTATTTAAATTACCTGCATCTTTTACTTCATTTGAATTTGGTTCTCTTATAACTATCTTGAAAGAATTATCCAATACATTTGGCAGTTGTTTTGCAATAGTTGAATTGGTAACAGGTATTATTATTTCCTTGCAGATATAATTATAGGGCTTTGAACCTTCCATATACTTATTTAACTTTGAATTTATATTAAACATGGACATTATATTTAGTACAAATGTAACTAAAAGCACATAACATATCGCCTTAGGAACTTGAGATACCACTCCAAGTATTCTTTTAAAAGTATTGCTTTTGGATCTCAGAAATCTATCTATGCTGTCAAGTACAGGGTAAAATGTAAGATAATTAAGTAAATCTAAAAACAATTTTATAATTTTATAACATATGAACACAAACAGTGGAATTGCAACTGCATATACTATAAAGTTATTGTTCTCAAGATACTGTGAAAGATTGTCGGGTATTAAATTATATATTTTCTCATATATTCCTCCATCATGCTGTATAAATACTTTTTTCCCAAAATATGTGCCCATTATTAAAGATATTATAAATGAAACACTTCTACTCACATCACTTATATCTAACTTCAATGCATTAGAAGAAAACTTAAACAAAAACCCCTTTACAAGGGGATATAAAAATATCAATCCTATCATCAATGTTATAGGATTCACTTTCATAATCATAATCACCTCTAAACGGCAAAAAGTTTCAAATCCAAATAATAAATTTTAATTATATATAGTAAATTCTAAATTATTTTTTCAGTACAGTCAAAAGGTAATATATTCTAAATTAAATAGAGAAATCCTCCATAATCTTTCCTAAAACCTTTTTTATATCTTCCCATAAGTATCCCCTTCGCAGCAAATATGTCCCTATTTTTCTATATATTTTATTCCTGTCCTCTTCTGATTTTATTGCTATCTGGTATCTCTTCTGAGCGATATTGTACAACTTATCTATATCATTTTCACTTAAATGGATTCTTTCATCCTTTCTATTGAAATCATCACATTTGTTTAATATCTTTCGAAGTACGTCTTTAACTATGCTATAGTCATACCCTTTTCTTGTCAAATAATCTCCTAATTTTTTATATATTATTTTTGTACTATTTTCATTTTTTGAAATAGCATCATATTTTTTTTGTGCTATATTTAAAGCAGTCTTCTCCTCAAAACAATTATCTATTGAATTCAATTTTTCATTCAGAAGATTTTCCTCTATTCCTTTTTTCATTAAGGAATACTTAATTTTATTTCTACCCTGGAAATTAATCTTCTCCTTTATATACAGTTCTACAAATTTATTATCATCTATAAATCCATATTTTTTCAAAAAATCCATGACTTTTGCAACAGTTTCCTCGTCATATTGTTTTTCAAGCAATTTATCTTCCATTTGTTTTTCCGTCTTATAGGTTTTTTCCAATACTTTAAGTGCAGAATTCTTGCATCTCATATAATTATTTTCAGCTGCTACACTTTTTAAATATTCTATATCTACAATTTTTCCTTTAAATATATTAAATGTATATATGAGTTCTAAATCACAGGAAAAAGCAAACTCTCCATCTACATATACATTGGCTTTTTCTCTATTCCTTCTTTGAACTTCAATTTTAGTTATTACATGTTTATCCATAATTTCCTCCCTAAATACTAGTTCAATGCGCAATTAATGAAGGCTTTCGGATAAGATCAAAAATCAGCTCTGAAGTTTGTCTAAAATAATTTCTTCTAAGACCTTCTCTTGAGTATATGAATAGTAGGTTCCCTAAAAACAGCCCTGGCTACTTCATATATATCTTCTTTCCCTATATCTTCAATTTTTTCTATATCATAGATAAATCTGTATATGCTGTCTCCCCTCATAGCTTGATGCAGTACATAATTTCCTAAGTCCATAGGATCCTCTAGAGTAAATACCACTGCTGTTTTTAATACCTTTTTCATCAGAGTCATCGTATTATCATTAAAATTTACCTTCTCATTCTTCATCTTGTTTATGCAATCTTCAATGACACTAACGGCATCTCTTATGTTTTCTTCTCTTACAGAGGTATATATATACAAAGTTTTTATATAGTCCGATAAATCTAAATCACTATATATATCATAGGCAAGTCCTTCTTCTTCCCTTAGCTTTCTAAACAAAATAGAATTGCTGCTCTCTCCAAATTTGTGATTTAATATTCTAAGAGCTAATTCATCTTTTTCACTCAATCCGTAAAAAGAAAAAAGATATATTATAGTGTTCTGTTCTATATCCCTTTTATAAGAAACTTTTTTGCATGGAAAATTTTTTTCAACTATTATTTTATTTCTACTAAACTCCTTATATTTCCATACTCCAAAATATTTTAGAACCAAATTATAGATTTTCTCATGTTCATAGGAAGAAACCACTGATATAAAGCAATTATTGGGTACATAATATCTATTGTAAAATTCAATCAGATCATCTCTTTGAAATTTACTCACACTATCTTCATTTCCTGTTATATCATATCTCAGAGGCCCTTTTTTGAATGCCAATTCATTTGTTTTTCTAAAACTATATTCTTCAATATCGTCTTTGTTGGTTCTTATTTCAGAAAGTATTACATCTCTCTCTTTTTCAATTTCATCTGCGGGAAATATTGAATTCATAAGCATATCAGAAATAATATCTAAAGACTTTTCTAATTCTATCCACAATGCTGTAATGCTATACACTGTAGAACCATTATCCGTATAAGCATTGTATTCTCCACCTAAGGTTTCTAAATTCACATTCAATCTTTCATTATTTCTAGATTTCGTGCCCTTAAAAAGCATGTGCTCAATAAAATGGGATATACCTTTTTCATCAATGTTTTCATATATGGCGCCAATTTTAATGCCAGCATGTAAAGCCATTATTTGTGTATCCTTCTTTATAGTGATAAGTTTTATACCATTAGGCAGAACACTTTCTTTAGCATCAAACATATGAAATTCTCCTTTAATTCATCAGTATATTCTATTATAGTTTATATCATTATAAATAAAAAGTATTTAAATCAAATTAAAATTTGATAATATGTATATACTATGATATGATAAGTTTTGTTTTGTAATATAAAAAAGAAAGAGGAATTTTAATGAAAAATATTGATTTTAATAATTTAGGCTTACATTCTAAAGTCCTCCAGGCCATAGATAATATGGGATTTGAAGAGCCTTCTCAAATTCAAGCGGAATCAATTCCCATAATATTAGAGGGAAAAGATGTAATAGGTCAGGCACAAACAGGTACGGGAAAAACCTTGGCCTTTGGAGCACCAATGCTGAGTAAAATTGATTGCAATAGTAAAAACATTTCATCTATAATAATCACGCCTACTCGAGAGCTTGCCATTCAAGTAAATGACGAACTATCCAGAATTGCCAAATTTAGAAAAATATCACTGCTTCCAATATACGGCGGTCAGCCCATAGAGAGGCAAATCAAAGCCTTGAAAAGAGGCATAGATGTAGTAGTAGGCACACCTGGGAGAATATTAGACCACCTACATAGAAATACCCTGGATTTAAGCAGTATACAATTTCTGATAATAGATGAGGCAGATGAAATGCTGGATATGGGTTTTATAGATGATATAGAAGATATAATCAAAGCCTGCAATTCAAATAGACAGACACTGCTCTTTTCTGCTACCATGCCAAATCAGATAAGAAAATTAGCCTCAAAATACATGAAAAGCGATACAAAATATATAGAAATAGCTAAAAACACGTTAACTGTTGAAAAAACAAAACAGTATTACTATGAAATAAAAAACAAAGATAGGTTCGAATCTCTATGTAGAATTTTAGATGTAGATGAACCCTCCAGTGCTATCATATTTTGCAGAACTAAACGCGGCGTAGATGAATTAGTAGAAGGCCTCCAGTCAAGAGGATACAATGTAGAAGGTATGCACGGAGACATGGGGCAAAATCAGAGGTTGAACACACTTAGAAAATTCAAAGATTCCTCCCTGGACTTTTTAGTTGCCACTGACGTAGCTGCCAGGGGAATAGATGTTGAAAATGTATCCCATGTAATAAATTATGATCTTCCCCAGGACACCGAATCCTACGTACACAGAATAGGAAGGACTGGAAGAGCCAATAAAGAGGGAATTGCCTATTCTCTGGTAACTCCCAAAGAATATATGCTGTTAAAGCAGATAGAAAAGTTCACTAAAAGCAAAATAAAGAGAAAAGAAATTCCTACAGTAGATGATATATTTGAAGCTAAATATAAAAATATAGAAAAAAAGATAAGAGATGTTATATCGGAAAACAATTATAAAAATTTTGTTCCAGTAGCAATGGAATTGGATGAAGAATACAATTTGGTGGATGTGGCTGCTGCCCTTATGAAGATAATTTTCGAAAAGGAATTGAGTTTTAATTATAAGGAGAATTCCATAAACATAGAAGAGGAAAATATGAGATTATTTTTTTCCATAGGAAGAATGGATAATATAACTCCAAGAAAGCTGTTGAAATTCATAGCTGAAACCTCTTCAGTGGAGGCCTATGAAATAGGAGATATAGACATACTAAACAAATTTACCTTTATAAGCGTTCCCGAAAGAGTTGGAAACATCATACTTAAAAAATCCAATGGTAAAAAGCTTCAAGGCAGAAGAGTTTCTGTAGAACTGGCAAAAAATAAAAAATCCCATCGTTAAATTAATTTGTCCTATAAGAGCCATGTGAAACCCTGTAAATATCATGAAATATATCCCTATGGTTTCTTTTAGGACTTTTATCCAATATTGACAACAACAACATCAAAAATAGAATTTTAACTCAAAATGTATAAAATAAGTTGGAGGAACCCATATGAATAAATTAAATTTTAAAGGCAGTGCAATGTTAAACCCAACTCCAGTGGTCCTTGTGGTTTCCAAAAGCATATCCAATAAATTAAATATTTTTACAGTGGGATGGGTAAGCACTGTATGTACTAAAAAACCCATTGTCGCCATGGGAATAAGACCTGAAAGGCTTTCTCATAAATACATTAAAGAAAGTGGACAATGTTCTATAAATCTTCCTACAAAAGATATGACTACAATTGTAGATTATTGTGGAGTTGTTTCTGGAAAAAAGGAAGATAAAATCAAACATTTTAATCTTAAACTTAACAAAGGCATATCCATCTCCACTCCATCTCTTGAAAGATCTCCAGTAGCCCTGGAGTGCAAATTGCTGTCAATTACACCTCTTGGAACTCACGATCTATTTTTGCTGGAAATTTCAAACGTAAAAGTGGATAAAAATCTGCTTGATTTAAACAATAAAATACATTTCGAAAAAGCGAACCTTATCTGTTACAGCCATGGAGAATACTACAGCCTAAATTCAAAACCTCTTGGCCACTTTGGATATTCAATCAAGAGAAGAAATAAAGCCCCAAGATAAGGGCTTTTATTTGATCATTTACAGTATTAACTAGCTCTCACAAACATCTATCCACTGTCCATTTACCAAATTGCCAATTACCTCTGGTTTTATTTTAAGGGCAAACTCTTTAGATCCAGCAGCAGGGTATACATATTCAAAATCCCTTATAGATTTATCCAAATATACTTTAATAGGGTTTTTCAATCCAAAAGGACACAGTCCTCCCACAGGATGACCTGTATCTTCCAGCACCTCATCATGACTCAGCATTTTAGCCTTAGTTTTAAAAAACTTTTTGTATTTTTTATTACTAACTCTTAAATCCCCTCTCATAACTATTAATATATCATCATCTTTAACTTTAAATGCCAACGTCTTTGCTATATATTTTGGCTCCGTATGTATGGTTTCTGCAGCCTGCTGAACAGTAGCACCACTATCAGGAAGTTTGAATACTGGATTTTCCATTCCCCTATCTAAAAAATAATTAACTACACTTTCTACACTCATCTTCAATTCCTCCAATTTTTTATCAAATAATTCTTAAGTTCAAGAAATGACATCCATGATTATACATTGTAAACTGTGAATCAAGAAAAGATAGCCTTCAGATAAAAAATCTCCTTATAGATAAGCTATAAGGAGATTTACATACTCATATATCTTATCTTCCAGGTATCACCTGCTGGAATTAGCACCTTAAAATATAATTTTAGGTTGCCGGACATCATGGGGCCAGTCCCTCAGTCTCTCGCGATAAGAATTTTAATATTAATTTTAAATACAGGATACCAGACTATCATTTGTTTGTCAACTCATGTTTTTGTAAAAAAATATTTCGCTAGATAAAATATCCAGCGAAATATTTATAAAATCTTTTCTATTTCCACATCATAATTTCCATCTGGAGATGCAACCGTCGCCCTTTCCCCCACTTTCATCCTAAATAAGGCCTTACCCAGAGGTGATTCTATACTTATTTTCATCTTTTTCACATCTGATTCTACTGAACTTACAAGAGTAACCTGTTCAACTTCATCTATATCACAAAATTTTACTTCTGCCGTTTTATTTATATCGAACACATCTTCATCCTGTGAACTCTCTATTATTACAGCATTTTTAAGTTGACTTTCCAGTTCCTGTATTCTAGTTTCAGTCATAGATTGATCATCTTTAGCTGCACTGTAATCGGCATTTTCGCTAAGATCCCCCTGTGCACGAGCAGATTTCAAGGCAGCTTTTATTTCCACCCTTTTAACCGTCTTTAAATATTCCAATTCCTGTTCAAGTTTTTTTTTGCCTGATTCTGTCAAAATTACATCTTGCATAAATAATTCACCTACTATTCTAAATTTTCCATAATGTAATCAAAAAACCAGCTATTTTTCATGGATTCGCTGTTTTTTTACGTGCTCATTTGCCTTACTATTTTATTATAATATTACTAATTAAATAATACAACCCAAGTTCCAGACAGTCTAGTAAAATTCAAGCCAGCCTTTTATAGATGATTCTTAAAATCAACATAATTATACCTATCAGTATCAATATTGAAAACATGTTGACACAATAATATTTACCATTATATAATATATTTAGTAAGGCATTTAAAAGACATACACACAATTATATTTGCAATTTTTGTATGTATGAGAGCATATGAATCTGAGAGAGTATTTACTTAGATTTTTATATGCTTTTTTTAATGAATAAATTTACAGTCAAGTGTATACAAGGAGGGAGGTTATTTATTATGAAAAATATAAAAGATATTTTTTTCATGTTGATTGGAACATTTCTTGTAGCTTTCGGTACCTATTTCTTTTTAGCTCCAAATCACATTGCCGCCGGTGGCACAAGCGGTATTGCCATAATTATAAACACATTGTTTCCAAATCTTCCTATTGGTCTGTTGATGATGGGAATGGAAGTTATATTATTCACTTTAGGAATTATAATAATTGGCCCTATATTCGGCGGGAAAACCGTATTCTGCAGCTTCTCCATATCTGCACTGATATTTTTCTTAGAAAAAATATATCCACATATAAAGCCATTTAGCAGTGATATTCTAGTTCAGCTTATATTTGGCATATTGATATGTGGAATGGGCATGGGTATAATATTTAATCTAGGCGCTTCAACTGGAGGTACGGATATAATCGCAAAAATAATAAACAAATATACAAAAATAAGCATAGGCAAATCCGTGTTGATAGCTGATATAACCGTAACTATAGCTGCAACTATAGTACTCGGGGTAAACAAAGGTCTTTATGCCATACTGGGGGTAATATTAAATTCTACAATAATAGACAGGGTTATAGTAAGTCTAAATTCCTATAAGCAGGTTGCTATAATAAGTAATCACGGGAGGAATATACAAAATTTTATTATAAAGGAACTTGAGAGAAGCGCCACCATCTATTATGCCAAAGGCGCCTATAAAGATGATAAAAAGGAAGTCATAATTACCATTTTAAATAGAAAACAATTTTTAAAATTGAAAAATTATATAAGACTTTTAGATAATAAAGCTTTCATCACTGTAAATGACATAAATGAGGTATTAGGAGAAGGATTTAGCAATATAGTGTAGAAGATATCCGAAAGGTAACTAGATTACTTTTCGGGTATCTTCTACATATTAATCTGGTGACAATATATCTTCCACTTTTTTGTAAGGTACGTGATATCCAAAAAACTCAGGTCCAAAAATTTCAAGTCCCCTTTTACTTCTCCATTGCTCAAAAGCCTTTAGAGAAAACACCGTAACTTCCATACCCACTTTTGCATAGGGATTCAAAAGTGGCATATTTTTATCATTGTCCACTACATTTATTGAATCTGGAACCGTTACAAACACTTTTCCATTTTTCCAGGAAATTATATTTTCATTTTGAAACCAAATTCTTAAGTTTTGATTTTGATATTTTCCATTACCTTCAATATATATATTTCCAAAAGTAAATCCGGATTTATCTTCCCAACAAACCTTACTGACTTTTCCTTGAAACATGATGAATCCATCAAATTTTTCCACAATATCATAGGCAAAGTTTATATTTTTATTCCTAGCGATTCTGGCGATTTTGCCTACTTCCAGGCACATTGTAACAGTATTTTTGATAAGGGTATTTTTAATTACCTTCCATCTTGCAACATGATCTACCACCCCAACATGATTAAAGCTAGCAACAGCCGCTGCCCTGGCAAGGGCTTCTGCTCTTTCGTCACTTTCAACTTCTGTAAATATCATGGAATCTCCAAGCTTGTCTGCTACACCCATTGGAGTTATAGGTATCCCCTTTAAATTATAAGTTGAGTGTTGAAGGCAGGGAACACTTCTTCCCGCAGGATCCGCATCTATTATGGGCTTTCCGGTTCTAGCTGCCACATCCAGTGCAGATGCCATATTGCCGCCGCCGAGCTCCGTTGTAACTACTCCATATAAGTCCTCTCCCAAATATTCTTCTATTGCATTGACAGCAGCCATTTCTGCAGTATATTTTATTTTGTACATATTTTTATATTTTTCTACCTGATCCTCAGAAAGAGGGCTTATAGAACCACATCCATATGGAGTTCCTACCAGGGCCTCATCTTCTATTTCACTTAAACCTGCGAGATAAAATTGATATCCTTCATTAAAAGAACCTTCTACCAATTTTATTCCATTTTCAAGACTTCCTCCTCCACCTGTGCCAACTATTGCAGCTCCAAGCAATATATCTCTCAAGTCCTGCATACTCAGCCTCTTCATAATTAAAGTCCACCTTCCTCCATATCATTTTTTAAATATTTCATCTACATATTTAACAAGATCAGGATGTATAATCCTACCATTGTCCATTATTTTTACGTTATCCACCCATATAGAAGAATTAAGACATATTCCATCACAATGGGATACAGCATTTTGTCCAAAAGGAGGCGCCTCACTTTTGCTCACATATCCTATTCCCCATTCAACAGCACCCCAGACCCTCTCGTCCTCTACTATATTCCCGGTAAGCATTGCTCCTGGTCCAAATCCATACGCTATATGGGCAAGCTTATACATACTGGGATCCTTCAATGATTTCAGCCATTCCTTAAATTCATCAGCTTGATGACCCCCTTCTATCTTAACGATGGTACTGTTCTCAATTTTCATCCTTATGGGTTCTTTTAAAAGCCCGCAAGGCGGAACAAGAGATCCGTCAAACACCAGCACACCGTTTATTGTGCCAAATCTAGGAATCACGTTTATCTGCCCCGGCATCATGAACATTCCAGGCTCATAAGCTTCTCCAGCATCACAAGCTACTACATGTGTGGGATCTAGTTGAAATTCAAGGTGAGTTCCAAGAGGCGTTTCAGCTGTCATAGCTGCGGCAGATCTATTCATCTCTGCTACTTTTCTCAAAAACTTCGCAAGTACTCTTATATTCACTTTTCCTATATTTCTTATCATAATATCCGGATTCATTCCCACAAGATTTATATATCTTAATTTTTTGTTGTTTTTAAATGCCACCTCAAAGGGTGTAGAATACAAAAGCCATTTCTCATTATATTCTATCCACACATCTGCTTTTGACAGTGCAGCTCCAAGAGCTTCAACTGGAAGCTTTGGATCTGCTGCCTTTCCAACTCCATCCGGAGTTGCAGTCCATATGACCATAGGCTTTCCCTTTACACTATATATGCTTGAAGCTGTGGTATTTACAACAGTTTCATTTGAAGAAGTATCTGCTGTTATCAAAACAGTTTCTCCTTCCTTGACTTTGAGTATTTCATTGACCAATTTATCTGCTGCCTTTTGTAATTCAAACTCGTATAATTTCATCAGATCACACCCTCCATATAAAATTTTAACCATTATGTTTTCTAACATCATAAATTTGTCACTGCCGAATCATATGACACCCTACCCTTCTCCCATCCTCCAACATAATCAATTCAGGCTCTTCAATACTGCATATACCCTTTGCATAGATACATCTAGTATGAAACCTGCATCCTTTTGGGGGATTTATTGAGCTTGGCACATTTCCCTTTAAAGTAACCATATCTTCTATATTTTCCATATTTATATCCGGTATAGCAGCAAACAGAGCCTGGGTATATGGATGCATTGGATGGTTGAACACAGTATCTGAATCCCCGTATTCAACAATTTTACCAAGATACATTATCGCAATCCTATCGGCCATATAGCTTACAACACTTAAATCATGAGATATTATTATATAAGTTAAATTGAACTTTTTTTTAAGCCTTTCCAACAATTCCAAAATTTGGGCCTGGGAAAATACATCTATAGATGATGTTGGTTCATCGAGAACAATGAGTTTTGGCATAAGTGCCAATGCCCTAGCTATCGCAATACGCTGTCTTTGACCTCCACTAAATTCATGAGGATATTTATAAGCACCATCTTTTGGAAGTCCAACCATTTCAAGAAGTTTTTCGACTCTTTTCATAATTTCAAAGTTATTTATTTTCTCCTGAACTTTAAGTGGTTCTCCCACGATATCTTTCACCAACATTCTAGGGTTCAAAGACCAAAAAGGATCCTGAAATACAATTTGTATGTACTTTCTTATACTTCTCAATTCCTTTTTACCCAGACTAAATAAATCTTTCCCGTCAAAAATAACTCTTCCAAAAGTCGGCGTTATCAAATCTAAAATAGTATTTACCAAAGTTGATTTTCCGCAGCCTGATTCTCCCACAAGCCCAAGAGTTTCTCCCTTTTTCACATCAAAAGATACATCATCAACGGCTTTTAAATAGGATTTAGTTTTAGAAAAAAGACCCTTTTTACCAATTTCAAAGTACTTTTTTAAATTTCTTACCTCTAATAATTTTTCATTCATCATCATTATCTCCTTTGTATAGACAGCATTTTACAAAGTGATTTTCCCCAAGTTGTAATAATTCTTGCTTTTTTCTGCACTTGTCCTGTCTTTTCAAACATCGGTCATAATATAAGCATCCTTTTCTATCATCTCCAGCATTTCCTTCTGTAAATACCAATTTGTTTAAATCTATTTCATTTTTTCTATTCTTCGGTACGGCATTTAAAAGCATCTGCGTATAGGGATGTTTGGCATTTTTTAATACTTCTCTAGTTTTTCCCCTTTCAACTATTTCTCCTCTGTATAATATTGCAGTATCATCACAAGTTGCAGAAACAAGTCCAGGATTATTTGCTATAAAAAGCACTGTTACTTTTAGATTTTTTTGTAGTTCACGAATAAGTTTCAAAATACCTGCCTGTATTGTTACATCCAGGTTTCTCGTGGGTTCATCCGCGATGATAAATTGTGCTCCGCAGCTTAGCGCAAGTGCAATTATAACTCTTTGCCTCTGACCTCCACTTAATTCATGAGGATATTTTTTCATTATATTTTCAGCATCAGGGAGTTTAACAGTATTGATCATCTCCACCGCTTTTGAATATGCATCTCTTTTATTTAAATTTTGATTTTCCATTATTACTTTTATTATCTGATCTCCAATGTTAAAAACCGGATTTAAAGTAGACATCGGATCCTGAAATATCATGGATATTTTTTTACCTCTTATTTCACTCTGCATACGCTTCTGACTCATATTTAAGAGATTTTCTCCCTCCAAAGATATCTCTCCTCTCACCACTCTGCCAGGAGGCATTTGAAGGAGTTTCAGAATAGATAATGCTAGTACTGTTTTCCCTGTTCCGCTTTCTCCTATTATTCCATATGACTTCCCTCTATCTATTCTAATTTCATCTATATTGAGTACAGTCTTTTCTCCCTCAAAACTCTTAAAATTAATTTTAAGATCTTTTATATGAAAATACACTTTACTGCTCATATAACCACCTCACTTATCAGTTTTTTCTAGTTTTAGGATCAAGTATCTCTCTAAGTCCATCACCCAACAGATTGAATATGAGAACTGTAATAAATATGGCCAATCCAGGGAATATACTATACCACCAGGAATCCAAAAAATAATCTCTGCTTGTACTGACCATCAATCCCCATTCAGGAATGGGAGGCTGCGCACCCAGTCCTAAAAAACTCAAAGAGGCTATAGTCAAAATAACTCCTCCTATATCCATAGAAGCTTGAACTATTATAGGTGCTATACAATTGGGGATTATATGGCTTAAAATAATAGTATGAGGCGAAGCTCCTATAGCTTTCGCCGCCTTTACAAATTGCCTCTCTTTTATAGACACTGCCTGACCTCTCATTATTCTCGTATACCATGGCCACCATGACAACGCTATGGCAATCATAGCATTTTGAAGATTAGGTCCTAAAAATGCGGCAATAGCTATAGCAAGCAGCAAAGGTGGAAATCCTAAAAATATATCTGTAAATCTCATTATCAATTCATCTACAAATCCCCCAAAAAATCCGGCTACAGCACCTAATGGTATTCCTATAACAAGAGCCATCCCAACAGCCAAAAGAGCCGTTTTTAAGGAGATATTTGCACCTGCAATTATTCTTATAAATACATCTCTTCCAAGTTCATCTGTTCCAAAAATATGTTTTAGAGAAGGTGCCATCAATTTGTCCTGGGGAACTGCATTTTGAGCAATAATTTGAATAGACGGTACAAATATAGGAAGTATAAATGCAATGACAAGAAGAATTAAAACTCCATAATAGGCAATTCTGGTAAGTTTATTTCTTTTAAGTAAATAAACATTAACCCTTAATTTTTTGATTTTAGGTTTTATTGTTTTAGATAACTGCATACTATTCATCTTCTGCCATCCTCCCTATACTCTGACTCGTGGATCGAATGAAATTATTATATCTGCTATAAGGTTCAATAGTATATATGCACAGGCTGAAAACAGTGTGACCCCCATAATTGCGGGATAATCCAGTGATACAACAGCTGTGGATATATAATTTCCTATACCTGGCCAGCTAAAAATAGCTTCTACTAAAAATGTGTTGGTAAGTGTATATCCTATAGACAAAGCCAATACTGTAACTGTAGTTCCCATTGAATTTTTTAGGGCATATCTCCATATGATAAACCTCTCCTTAATTCCATAGGATCTTGCTGCTTTTATATAATCTTCCTCCAATATTTCCAAAAGGGAAGATCTCGTCATTCTCGCTACAAGCCCCATGGGATAAAGTGCTATAGTTACCGCCGGTAGAATAATATGCTTGGCAGCATTTAAAAATACAGGTATTTGGCCTGACAACAAACTGTCTAAAAGCAATAATCCCGTATTATGAGGCACATTATACAAGATGTTCATTTTTGTATCCAATTGCCCACCTAAAGGCAAAATCCCCAATTTTCTATAAAATATCAATTGTAAAAACAATGCCACCCAGAAGGTAGGTAGAGATACAGCCCCTACGGAGAAAAATCTACAGAAATGATCAAGTGCATGATCTTTTTTCCTTGCAGAATTCAAGCCAAGCGGTATTCCAATCAAAACTGCCATTATCGTAGACCAAAATACAAGTTCAATCGTAGGAGGCAAATAAGTTTCCAGCTCTTTTAAAACAGGTTGCTTAGTCCTAAGCGATGTTCCTAGATTACCATGGAACAGATCCACTACGTATTTTTCAAATTGAACATATATGGGTTTATCTAAACCCAATTCAATTCTTGCTTTCTGTATCTGCGCAGGCGTAGCTCTTGAACCTGCCCACTGTGCAGCTGGATTTGAAGGTATCACCCTAGTTAGAAAAAAGGTTATGAGAATTACTCCAAATAATACCACCACTCCAAGTAAAATTCTTTTTAATATATAACTTTTCAAATCTTCACCTCCTAGTTATCCTTGGATAAACTATTTTCTATAGCAGTCATAGAAAAACACTACTAGAGGATAAGCAGAATTTGCTTTAAATCCTCCTAAAGAAGAATTAGTTATCCATGCATCTTCTTTGTCGTAGATAAATACAGCTGGATTATCTTTAAGAAGAATTTTCTGTGCGTCTATAAATTTATTTTCTGCTTCTTCAATATTGGTGCTTGACATCTTATATCCATCATCAACCAATTGATCATACTGGCTATTTGAATAATAAGCTAAATTATACAGAGGATTTTTTTCACTGTGAAATAGATTATAGGCCCATGAATACGGACTTGAAATATCAGGCCACCAATACATCATGAGTATATCCTGTCTGCTCTGTATATCCGTACCTTTGGCTTGCTGCCATTGACTTTCCCAAGGCATAGCCCTTACCTCCAAGTTCACTCCAATTTTTGAAAGTTCACTTTTATACAGCTCTGCTGTTTTCTTTTCAGATTCATCTCCACTCATATAAGTAAGTGAAAGCTTCAACTGCCCTTCATTTATTCCAGCTTCTTTCAATAGAGATTTTGCTTTATCCAAGTTTAAGGAATACTTTGTCAAGCTGTCACCATGCCCCCACATTCCAACCGGTATAACTCCTGTAGATTGCTTTGCTAATCCTCCTGCCGCATACTTAACTGCATTTTCATATGGGAATGCATAAGTTAATGCCTCCCTGACTTTTTCATTATCCAGGGGTGCTTTCTTAGTATTAAAAAATGCTACTAAATTTGTAAATGAAGGCTCTATATCAACTTTTACATTTTGTGAGGATTTAAGAGCTTTTACATCTTCTGCAGGAAGATTGTTTGTTATATCAGCATCACCCTTTTCCACCATCTGCCTTCTAGATGAGGTCTCAGAAGTTTTCTTTATTACAGCTTTAGAAAAATGCTTTCCATTCCATCCTTTCCAATAGTCATTGAATTTAGAAAGTACCACTTCATCTCCCATTTTATTGCTGGAAAGCTTGTATGGTCCCGTCCCATCTTCATTGCCCTGTTCCAGCCAATTATCAGGTTTATCTTTAACCTTAGGTGAAATTATAAAAGCTGCATAAGGACAACTTGCTATCATGTCAAGTGGAGCTGCATAATTTAAGGTAAATTGAACAGTATAATCATCTATAGCCTTTATTTCTTTCACAGGAGCCCATATATAAGAAGCACCCACTTCTTTTTTCTGAGTTCTCTCTATAGAATATTTAACAGCATCTGCAGTCATTGTAGTTCCATCGTGAAATTTTACACCCTTTCTCAATTTAAAGGTCCATACAAGTCCGTCTGAGCTTTTTTTATAACTTGTTGCAAGTACATAATCGTATTTTTTAGTTGTAGGATTAAATCTGAGAAGTGTTTCGTAGACATTGTTTAACACAATAACTCCATTGGAAAATTCAACACTTGGATCCCAATTGAGTATCGGCTCACTATTATAGGCATAATAGGCAACATCATTTCCATCACTACTGCCACCACTATCACTGCTGCTTCCGCCGCATCCAGTAAACAATGACAAGATCATCATAAATACAGCTAAAAAACAAATTTTATTTTTCATAAGATAATGCCCCCTTATATCAAAATTATTTTGAAGCCACTTTTTTTTCTATAGGTACATAGTCCACATCAAATCCAAAAAATCTGGGATTTAGAAGTGAGATCCCCTCTTTGCTCCTCCATATCCCATGTGATTTAAACCCCAAAACAGCTATTTGGTCACCCTCCCTGCAATTAGGATTTGTTATTGGATAACCTTTTTCAGCATCTAAAACACATATAAGATCTGGACAAGTAATAAATATTTCATTATTTTTCCAGGAAATCATATTTTCATTTTTATACCATATCTTAAATTTTTCACCCCGGAATTGATTTTGTCCTCCTATAGATATCGTCCCTATTGTAAACCCATCTTTTATTTGAAATGTAGTTCCCTTTTCCACTTTTCCCTTAAAAAGCATATACCCTCCAGTATTTTTAATTATATTCTCTATTGGATCAACACCATTTTCTTCTGCTTCTCTTCTGGCCCTGCCAACTTTTTCAGCATAGCTCAGAGCATGCGGAACTACAGATCTTTTAAGTTCCATCCCATTTATAGGATGATCTGCCATTCCAACTTCGTTATCCGTAACCTCAGCCATAACCCTGGACAATGCTTCAGCTCTCTCATCTCCATGAACTTTGGTGACAATTATAGAATCTCCATATTTAGTTGCAATAGCAAAAGGACTTATAGGTTTGCTCTTAATGCAATATGTGGAAAATTGAAGCTCAGGTACTGCTCTCCCGGCTGCATCACAATCAACTATACATTTATTCATAATTGCAGCGGTTGCCATAGCTTGTCCTGTGTTACCCCCTCCATATTCTATAGAAACTATACCTTCAAATTCTATTCCCATATAATCTTCAAGTTTTTTCACTGCACGGATAGTTTCCATATTGTTTTTTTCACTATTCATTTCATCTTTCGGTTTAACTGAACCACAGTAATAAGGATTTACGTAATAAGAATCATCTCTAATTTCTTCAAACGCTAAAAGTTTAAATTCTCTTCCTTCATCAAATGTCCTTTTTACAGTTTTAATTCCTTTATCTAAATCTCCACCACCTCCAGTACTTAAAATCGTGCATCCAATCAGTATATCCTCTACTTCTTGATATAACAATTTTCGCATTAAAACTCCTCCAATATTAACAATTCGATAAATATACAACTATTTTATTGATATTTATTTACATAATTATATAACTAATTATGATATAATTTATTATAATTATTACAAATATCCATTTATTTTTTTTAGTTTTCTATAATTGATTTGGAAATTACATATCAATTCTGGAAACTGCATTATAATATTGTATAATAATGCAAATATTTTTTACATTGTATATAAACTTTCAAAAAGTTCAGGAGCAAAAACCCTGTAAGACATAGGAGGGAGATAAATGGCAATCCAAATTAAAGACTTGCTATCATTGAATTTATTTAAAAGTGCTGTCATTGTATCCGGCAAAAATGGTATTTCAAATGAAATAAAAAGAGTTAATTTCGCAGATTGTCCTATTGTAGATGATATCTATGATAAAAATCTTGTAAAACAAGGTGATATATTCATAAGTAGTTTATATATAGTTAAAAATAGTACGGATAAAATGTTCAAACTTATTGATTTTTGTATAAAAAGCGAAAGTTGCGGTATGTTTGTAATAAACGAATATATAAAGAAACTGCCAGACAAAATCATAGAATTGTCTAATAGAAATAATTTCCCCATAATATTAATCGATGCTGACATACCTTATGCAGAAATAATAAAAACTGTAACGGAAATGATCTTTCTCGAGCAATCTAACGTAATATCAGAGATGAGATTAGAAAAACTTTTAAATAAAAATATAACTACAAATGAAGTGATCTATTTAGCTAAGCTTTTAAATAGTAATTTCAAAAAAAATTATGCATCTATATATATAAATACAGATAATTTTACTCCTGGCAAAAATCACCTCATTAAGACTAATTTAAAAAATTTGACTAGATGTGAACTTTTAAGATATAAGAAAGGTTCTATACTCATTGTAAATTTTAATATCATAAGCGAATTCATTTCAACCGTTAACTATATAAAAAATTTGGTTGATTCTTATAAAGATACCTATTATATTGGTATAAGTAATTCTTTTTCCAATATTAAGGATTTTAATTTATGCATAAAGCAATGCATATCTTCATTTGAAATAGCAAAAATAATTGACGGTAATGTAGTTTATTACAAAGATTTAAATGTTTATAAAATCTTGTATCCACTAATAGATACCATATATCTCAATGATTTTTACAATGAAATTTTTATTCCAATAAAAAAATATGACGATTACTACAATGCTGATCTGATAAAAACCATAAACACTTATTTTAAAAATGACGGTGATTACAAGAAAACCTCTTTAAAACTTCATCAACATGAAAATACAATAAGATATAGAATTCTAAAGGCCAAAAAAATACTAAACCTTGAACACAACCATATAAAATTCATCGAACAAATGTCAATAGCCTTAAAAATAAATAAACTAAAAAATAATAAAAAATACTAACCAAATATAGATTTCAAATTTTTTTACTCAAAATCAATTTATTTTATATATTTTAGAATATTAACCAAAGTTATTGGCTATAATTTAAGACAGTATTGAAGGGGGATATGCATATGAAATTACCAAATCACATAGGTATAATTCCAGATGGAAACAGACGATGGGCTGTAAAAAATAAATTGAGTAAAGAAAAAGGTTATGTTTTTGGTCTAACCCCTGGTATGAAATTATTTAAACTATGCGAAAGATTAGGAATAAAAGAATTAACCTATTACGGTTTTACTACAGATAATACCAAAAGACCATTGATTCAGAGAAAGGCTTTTACTGAAGCATGTGTAGAAGCTGTAAAAATGCTTTCTAAAGAGGATGTTTCCCTACTGGTAGTGGGAAATACCGATTCTAATATGTTTCCAAAAGCTCTTCTACCCTATACCATTAGAAAAAATTTAGGCAGCGGTGGAATGAAACTTAATTTTCTGGTAAATTACGGGTGGGAATGGGATTTGGGAAAAACACAACATTCCCGAACTACAAATAGACATTCCATTATTTCATCTCTAAATTCCCATGATATATCAAGAGTGGATCTGATAATACGATGGGGCGGCAGAAGGAGACTCAGCGGTTTTCTTCCTGTTCAATCAGTATATTCAGATTTTTATATAATAGATGATTATTGGCCGGATTTCAAAGCCGAGCATCTTATAAAAGCCCTAAAATGGTATAATAATCAAGATATAACCTTAGGAGGATAATTGAATTTACATATTACCTTATTACCTTATAGTATTTTATAAAATTTTTAAAAATTGTAATTAAAAGCCGTAATATTAGAAAAACTTTTCACTTATATATTGTGGTTTTTCGAAAATACTAAAATTGAGGTGATATAAACTATGTCAAAAAATAAAAAAAATCATAGAGAAAAAATCATAGAAAATCACGAAACTGCTTCATGGGCAAACATTACTAAGATCAAACCGCTTTCCAAGGTACCTATTCCAGATGAAAACGCGACTGAGAATTCTAAAGAATGGGTAGACAGTAATGAAAAATGAAATCTCAAAAAAATATATAACAAATAGTTATATTATAGGCTAAAAATTATGGATCGCTATTTTTAAAGCGATCCATAATTTTTAGCCTAGTTATTGTATTTGAGATAGTTTCTTGTATATGTCATATCTATCCATAGCATTTTTTTCTGATAACTTAAATAGTTCATCCACCCTTTCCGGGAATGTATTTTTGAGAGATGAAAATCTTATTTCTCCCTCTATATAATCCCTGAAAGATAATTTAGGTGGTTTAGAATCTAAAATAAATGGATTTTTATTCTCAAGTTTCAATAGAGGATTAAATCTATATAGATGCCAATATCCAGATTCCACTGCTTTTTTTTCTTCAGCTATGCTGGTTCCCATACCAGTTTTTATACCGTGGTTTATGCATGGTGCATAGGCTATTATCAGCGAAGGCCCTCTATAGTTTTCAGCTTCTGTTATAACTTTTAGAGCATGATTCATATTTGCCCCCATGGAGATCTGCGCTACATATACATATCCATAGCTCATTGCCATAAGTCCTAGATCTTTCTTTTTAAGGACTTTACCCGAAGCTGCAAACTTTGCCACGGCACCAGTTTGAGTCGCCTTTGAAGACTGTCCTCCTGTATTAGAATACACCTCTGTATCCATTACAAACAGATTTACATCTTCTCCAGAAGCCAATACATGATCTACACCTCCGAATCCTATATCATAGGCCCACCCATCTCCGCCTATTATCCACTGGGACTTTTTTACCAGATAATCCCTTTTATCCATTATTTCTCTCAGTACAGGATCTTTTTTATAATCACAGGATTCAATGGATTCTACTACTTTATCTGAAGAAACCTTAGATAAACTTCCATCTTCCATCGTGTTTAGCCACTCACTAAAGGCCTCTCTGATATTATCATACTTGCAGTCTTTTAAATAGGAGGTCATAAGAAGTTTAATTTTATCTCTCATCTGCTTTACAGCCAAAAACATACCATAGCCATATTCAGCATTGTCTTCAAACAGTGAGTTCCCCCAAGATGGACCCTTTCCATTTAAATTCTTAGTGTAGGCCATAGATGGTGCGCTTGCACCCCATATAGATGAGCAGCCTGTGGCATTTGCAATCATCATTCTTTCTCCAAAGAGCTGAGTTATAAGTCTTACATAAGGAGTCTCACCGCACCCAGGGCAGGCCCCATTAAACTCAAGAAGCGGTTTTATAAACTGACTTCCCTTTAAGGTATTCCTGCTCATTACATCCTCTTTTGAGACTATACTCATAGCATAATCCCAATTTTTCGATTCCACTTCCATCTTCTCTTCCAGTGGTTTCATAACAAGAGCTTTTCCCGGTGCCGGACATACATCCGCACAATTTCCACAGCCAGTGCAATCCATAGGACTTACCTGTATGCGAAAATTAAATTTTTCCAGCCCCCTGCCCACAGCTTTTTTACTCTCAAAACTTTCAGGTGAATTTTCTATCTCATCCTCATCTAGAAGGAATGACCTTATAGTAGCATGTGGACACACAAAGGCACACTGATTACACTGTATACATTTGTCAATCTGCCATTCCGGTATGGTCACTGCTATACCTCTCTTCTCATAAGCTGTGGTTCCAACAGGGTAAACCCCATCAGCTATATTAATGAAAGCACTTACAGGCAAATCATCTCCTTCATTTTTCGCCATAGGTCTTTGAATATTTCTCACAAAATCTGGTTCATCTCTTATTATCTCCATTTCCTCTACAGCGTCTTTCCACTTTTCAGGAACATTTACCTTTACAACAGCCTCCAGTCCTCTATCCACAGCTCTGTCATTCATCTCAACTATATTTTTCCCCTTACGTCCATAGGTTTTCTCTATGGATTCCTTCAAATATCTAATGGCATTACCTATTGGTATAACATTGGCCAGCTTAAAAAACACTGCCTGCATCACCGTATTTATTCTGCCGCCAAGGCCTATTTCTCTGGCAATCTTAACTGCATCCACAATATAAAATTTTATATTATTCTGAGAAATATATTTTTTCATGGATGGGGGAAGTTTTTCATCCAACTCCTCTTGACTCCAGGGACAGTTTAATACAAAAGTCCCGCCTTTCTTCAAGCCTTTTAGTATATCATAATTATTTATAAAAGACCTATTGTGACAGGCTATATAATCCGCGCTATTCACAAGGTAAGGTGATTTAATAGGCTTTTTCCCAAATCTCAAATGAGATACCGTAGTTCCACCAGATTTCTTGCTGTCATAGGAAAAATAGGCCTGAGCATAAAGATCCGTATTATCACCTATGATCTTTACGGCAGATTTATTGGCTCCCACAGTACCGTCAGAACCAAGTCCCCAGAATTTGCAGCTTATAGTTCCCTCAGGAGTGGTTTCTATTGTACCATAATTTTTTAATGAAGTATTGGTAACATCATCTACTATGCCTATAGTAAACCTTTCTTTTGGCTCACTTTCCCTCATGTTTTCAAATACAGACAATATCTGGGAAGGGGTGGTATCCTTAGAACCAAGCCCATATCTTCCACCAAATATTGCAGGTGCATTTTGTCTCCCATAAAATATCTTGCATATATCCAGATACAGAGGCTCCCCCACAGAGCCCGGTTCTTTGGTCCTGTCTAAAACTGAGATTTTTCTAACAGTGGAGGGAAGTACCTTTAAAAAATGCTCTTTTGAAAAAGGCCTGTAAAGGTGCACCTTTATACACCCGACTTCTTTACCCTCTTTAATTAAATAATCTACAGTTTCATCAATGGTATCACATACGGATCCCATGGCCACAATTACACATTTGGCATTTTTATGCCCATAATACTCAAAAGGTCTATATTTTCTCCCAGTTATCTTATTTATTTCTTCCATATAGCTCTCTACTATCTCAGGAACTCTTTCATAAAATTTATTGGAAACCTCTCTGCTCTGAAAATATATATCTGGATTTTGCGCAGTTCCCTTAATTGTTGGATGTTCTGGATTTAAGGCCCTATCCCTAAATTCCTGTATTGCCTCATAATCTACCAATGGTTTAATATCATCATAGTCCATGACCTCTATTTTCTGGTATTCATGAGAGGTTCTAAATCCATCAAAAAAATGTAAAAATGGCACTTTAGACTCTATTGCACTCAGATGTGCAACAAATCCCAGGTCCATTGCTTCCTGAACATTAGAAGATGCCAGAAGAGCAAAACCCGTCTGTCTGCAGGCCATTACATCCTGATGATCCCCAAAAATTGAAAGTGCGTGGGTAGCAACTGCTCTGGCGCTCACCTGAAATACTCCCGGCAAATGCTCTCCTGCTATTTTGTACATGTTTGGTATCATCAGCAGAAGCCCCTGAGATGCAGTATAAGTAGTAGTCAATGCCCCTGCTGCTAGTGATCCATGCACTGCCCCTGCTGCTCCTGCCTCTGATTGCATTTCAGCTACTTTTACAGTCTGACCGAAAATATTCTTTTTCCCATGGGCAGACCATTCATCCACACCTTCGGCCATTGGAGTAGATGGAGTAATGGGATATATAGCAGCTACCTCAGTAAATGCATAAGAAGCATAGGCTGCAGCTTGATTTCCATCCATAGTCTTCATATTCTTAACCATAAAACTTGTCATCCTCCTTTATTATTTATAGATAGATATGTATAATATTCATAGAGTCTAGAGTCCCCATGAAATTCTCTCCACCTTTGTTTTTATCATTCCATTTTCTTCAATTTTAGGGTAGAAAGTATATCTTCTTTAACTTATTATTTGAAATATAAAGATTCTCATACATAAATATTTTAAAAATATCAGGTTTTCTAGATAATCACATTTAATTATTTTCTCTATATAATAAATAGATGGATTGAATTACATAGCTGTACTTTAAAAACGATTTTCTTTATCAATTGATAATGTTTATTATCTTATATTACTATTGACTTATAAGCTATTTTAGTCTATTATGATAGATATACTTAATTATCATTTGATAATTATTGAATCTTAGGAGATGTTTGAAATGGATGAAAGAGTAAAAACTGCTACACTCTCTATAATTTCTAATAGCAGTTTAATAATTATGAAATTAATAGTTGGGATATTTACAGGCTCGGTGAGCATTTTATCTGAGGCAATACATTCCACTATGGATTTAGCTGCATCCATAATATCCTTTTTTTCTGTCAAAATATCATCCAAGCCAGCAGATAAAGAGCATCCTTACGGTCATGGAAAATTTGAGGATGTATCTGGCGTACTGGAATCAATTTTAATTTTTACAGCCTCTATATTTATAATAATAGAGGCTTCCAAAAGATTAATTAGTGGGAAAGAAATAAATTCCTCCACTCTTGGATTTTTAATTATGTTTTTATCGGCAACTATAAACTTTTTGGTATCTAAAAGATTATACAAAGTGGCAGAAAAAAATGATTCTATGGCTTTAAGAGCAGATGCTCTTCATCTTAGAACAGATGTATATTCCTCTGCAGGAGTCGGCCTGGGGCTATTTTTAATATGGGTTACCAATCTTCATTTTCTAGATCCACTGATAGCTATATTCATAGCTCTCTTTATTTTAAAAGAAGCCGTCAATCTTTTAAAGTCTGCTTTTGATCCACTAGTAGATGTAAAATTATCCGACAGTGAGATCTCCATTATAACCAATACTATATCTAAATACAGCCCTGGCTGCGGCTTTCATAAATTGAGAACTAGAAAATCTGGAAATGAAAGATATGTAGATCTTCATCTGGTATTTCCCGGAAACATGCATATGAAAAAGGCTCATGATATATGCGATAATATAGAAAGCGAAATGGGTAATTCCCTTAAAAATACAGAAGTAATGATTCATTTAGAACCTTGCAATAATGATTGTAGAAATTGTGGACTCCTCAACAAGTCAAAATGTAAAAATAGATAGGAATTGAACATTCCTATCTATTTTAAAATTGATCTTTTTTATTCCACCTCATTTAGAGCTTTAATCAGCTTTCTCACGTTTATTCCATGTACCATGGCTGCTTCCTCTACTGTTTCGGCCAATGATGCAGGGCATCCTATGCATCCCATTCCAAAATCCATAAGTATTTCAGCATAGGTAGGATTTATCTTTAACACATCACCTATAGTCATATTTTTATTAATCTTAGCCATAATATTTAATCTCTCCTTACATTTTTTATTAAATATTCAGTATATATCCCTAATTATAATTTCCAGCATTTTAAATCTATATACAAGCTAAACAAGTGCGTTCAATGCCTTTAATAAATTGTCAACATCTATTCCATGTACCATGGCTGCTTCCTCTAAAGTCTCACCCTGAGCTGCACCACAAGCTACACATCCCATTCCAAATGCCATAAGCGTTTCAGCATGCCTCGGATGTAATCTGATTATTTCACCTATAGTCATATCCTTGGTTATCTCAGACATATTTTATACCTCATTTCATATTTATTTACATACTTTAATCAGCAGGTTTATATAATTACCTCATGAATAGTATAGAATAATTTTAATACTAAAATCATTTTACATCAAGCTTTACATAGATAAAATATTACAATACAATTTATTTAATCTTACCAACTAGTTTAAAACTTGAATCAGTGAGCTGGAAATTATTTTTCAATCCCTCTGTAACATAGACTTCTTTATTTTTAGTAATAAATATAGCATTCAACCCAGATATATTTTTTACATATTCTGCACCTTTATCTAAACCAAGATAAAATATATTCTTTGTCATGGCATCAGCATTCAGAGAAACATCTGTAACCAGAGTTACACTTGCCAAATCATTGTCCATAGGATACCCTGTAAAGGGATTTAATATATGGTGATACTTTTTTCCGTTCTTTTCAAAATATCTTTCATATATACCTGAAGTAACCACTGTTTTATTAGTTACACCTATAGTGCCAATTGGAGTTCCTCTTGCCTTGAAGGGGTTTTGTATTCCTATATTCCACGGTTTGCCATCAGGATCCCCATTTATAGTCAGAATATTTCCTCCTAAGTCCACAATTGCATGTTCAACTCCATTTTTTTTCAATACCTTTACCACCTCATCTGCTGCATATCCTTTTGCAATACCTCCCAGATCCAATGACATTCCAGGTTTCACGAGCATCGCTCTTTTACCTTTTTCATCAAGCAGAAGATTTTTATAATTAACCAGCGATTTTTTTTCATCAATTTCCTTTTGGGAAGGAAGTCTGGCATGATCCGTGCCTATTCCCCACAGCTTCACCAGCGGCCCGATAGTTATATCAAAAACTCCCGAGGATTGCTCTGAATAATATTTCCCCTTCTCAAGTACATAAAAGGTGTCATCAGACACTTTAACAAAATTCTTTCCTGCAGCATCTGCCACATTATCCACTTCTGTTCCCGACTTGTTCACGCTCATTTTATTTTCAATTTGCTTTACTCTGGAAAAGGCTTCATCCAAAGTTGTTTTGGACTCATGATCATATATGGTTATTGTGCATATTGTACCAAGCATAAATTCTGTTCTTGACATAGGTTCTGAACCAATGTCACTGCAGGAAGACAGCGGAATAATACATATCATTATGATTGCACTTAAAAAAATACTTAGTTTTTTTCTCTTGTACTTCACTGAATTGACTCCTTTTACTAAAAATTTTAACCTTCATGACCACTGCCATGTTATTTTAATTTCAATGGCAACCCGCAGACTGTCAAATATACTTCATTACTGTACTCAGCTATAAGCTGATTTACTCGTCCCAATATATCTGAAAATATTCTGCCCAGCCTATATTCCGGCACTACACTTAGACCAACCTCATTGGTTACAATTAATATACATTTTGAGCTTTCACTTATTGAAAAAATTATGTCTTTAACTTCTTCAATAATACAGTTCTCCAGTTTCTCTATTTCTTCATGATCTGCATTGTCTACGTCAAAGCCATTTTCCAGAATTATATTGGTTATCATAGTACCTATACATTCCAACATTATATATTGACAACTGCTGTTTTTTATCACATTGCCCAATGCCCTATATCCCTCGTAAGTTATCCAATTGGGGTTTCTTCTGGATTTATGCTTTTCTATTCTATTTTTCATCTCTTCATCCGTGACCACAGCTGTTGCTATATAAAGAACCTTTTCCTTATCCTTTAAAAGCTTCTCAGCAAAGGTACTTTTACCACTTCTGCTTCCTCCTGTTACCAAAATTATTTTACCCATATCTTTATCCTCCAAACAAAGCACTATAGATTATCGGTTCAGTTCATGATTGCAACAGATACCATAAGCATCGTAACTATTTCCACCATTTCATTATCTGCTCCAAATAAATCTCCTGTAAGTCCTCCTATCTTTCTATTGCAATACAAATTGAACAAAGTTGCTACAATAAGAGCAGTTAATATAACCATAATCATATACTTCAGGTTCATATTGACTATAAAGAGCAGGATAGCCACAGTGATGCACGTAGTGATAAAAATTTGAAATTTTCCTATATTTCCTATAAAAAGATTCCCTGAACCTGTACTTTTTGCCGTTTTACCTATAAAAGCTATAAAAACTATAGAAAATCTGCCTATAACAGGGGCAGCTATTATTACAAAAGAGAATCTAGGGACTATAAAACAAAGAAGGCTATATTTCAAAAGCAAATCCATTACTATGGTAACACAAGCATAGCTTCCTATTCTGCTGTCCTTCATTATCTCTATTATTCTGTTATTTCCCTTAAAAGCAAAAAAACCATCACACATATCTCCCAGTCCATCTATATGTAATGCCCCGGTAAGTATTATTCCCACTAACATAACAACGGCTACAGAAACATTCACCGGCAATATGAGTACAGCCAATTTATACACTGCCCACTGTATTCCTCCTACTATAAGACCTATAACAGGCATAAAAATAGACGCCCTCTTAAAATTTTCTTTCCCACAATTTAAGTTTTTATTTACGGGAATTCTCGTTAAAAATTGAATCATCAAAAGAAAATCATTCATAAACTCCCTCATATAAATCCCTCCCAACACTCCAAAACCGCTAATATGAATTGGCCTATCCAATTAAAATTTACAACAATACAACTAAACATCAACATGAGTTATGCTGTCTATATACAAATTATCATACTCATATTTTACCAATGTAATATCACCATTTTTGGAGGCAAATTTCCAGAAAAAATCCAGATTATCATTTAGTATATAGCAGTAGGCAGATCTTATCACACCTCCATGAGTGACTATGAGAATATTTTTTCTATTTAATTTCAAAATATCCTCCATGAATCCACGTATTCTCGAATAGAACTCTATATAACTTTCACCGCCTGGAGGTGATTCATTTTTCCAATCACTGCACCACTTACCCCACTGCTCTGGATATAATTTTTTTATCTGTTCATAACTTTTACCCTCAAACTTTCCAAAATCCATTTCATCTATTCTTTTGTCTATATTGATCTTTTTAAAATTATGTCCTAAAATTATATCAGCTGTTTCAACAGCTCTTTTTCTCTCACTTACATATACTTCATCAAATTTTACACGATTTAAAAAAGCAGCTGCTCTTTTAGCCTGGCTTAAACCCTTTTCATTTAAGCATACATCCAGCTTTCCATAATAATACCTGTTATTATTTTCATCTGTTTGTCCATGTCTTACAAAATAAATATTCATATAAATTATTCCTTTACTCAGTCAATGATTTTATTATATAGCATTAAAATAAAATATACAAATTAAAAATCAAGGTTTTGTACAGCTTATCTTGACATATCAAAACAATTACTATAAAATTGTTTTTGACAAGTAATAATTTTTATTATATAGTTATAATTGATTATATAATGAGGATGGTGTCTATGGATAATTTAACTAGTATTTTTAGAAATAAAAAATTGAAACTCACTCCCCAACGTATTGCAGTATATAAATATCTACAATCTACTAAAGAACATCCATCAGCCGAGACAATATACAAGACTCTGCAGATAGATTATCCTACTATGAGTTTGGCAACTGTATACAAAGCTTTAAAAACATTGGTCGAAGTTAATCTCATACAGGAAATCAATGTGGGGGAAGGTAACTTCAGATACGATGGAAACGTTGAACCACACTCCCATATTCAATGTATAAACTGTGGAAAAGTAGATGATATAGAGGGAATTTGCTTTCAGGATCTAAATTATAAAATTAAAGATCTTGTAAACTACAAGGTATTGAGTAATCAGGTCTACTTTTATGGAATATGTGAAAACTGTCAAAAAAACTCAACAGACTAGATAAAAAAAATGACAACTGTCAATTGATTTACGACAGCTGTCATTTTTTATAGCATTTCAATAGGATTCTTCAACTACTTCATTCCATTCATTTCCCGTATATTTTCCTGAAAATATATCATCTATTTTCAGAGATATACTGTATCTAAAATTTTTAGGCATATTGTATATAACGGCTATATTATCTTCCGTACTATTTTTCAAATGTTCTATTATACTTTTATTTATACCTTTTTTAGGAGTATTTACTTTCCTATTTCCAGTTATAAAACCCTTATTATACAATTTTTTTTGGATATTGTCACTCAGTATAAATTTTATAAAATCATTTATTTGATCCATATTTTTGCTATTTACAGGTGTACTCATTATAACATCTGCCATAACTGGAACTTTAACATTATCAGATGCTGAATTGTCATATTGCAAACATTTTATCCTGGTATTTTTAATATCATTTATATAATAGGAAGATGTTATTATCACTGGTATATCATTTCCATTGAATTTTTGTATAGTACTTCCATTCCCAATCTCAAAGGTATCCTTATTTACATAACCATTTTTAACCATATCATTTAATCTGTGAAAACACTCCTGCATCTCCCCCAGTGATTTATAAGCTGAAGGTCCACTGTCATATATATCTTCTAGTTTTTTCATGGAAATCAAGTTATTTGACACTATAGAAAATAAAGCTGTATTTATATCCACATCCTCATTTAATACTACAGGTACTCTTTTTTGCAGAGAATTGAGAGCTTTCAAGCTGCCCATAAATTCATTCATGGAATTGGGCATTTTTAAATTCAATTTATTAAAAGCATCTTCATTACACAATATTTCTATAGTATAGGGAAATAATGCAATGCCATAGTATCTGTCATTAAATCTCCCAAAGGACTTCGATACGCTGTAATATCTTTCATTTAAATTATTTTCCCTGTATAAATTTCTCATATCAGACAGAGCACTTTTCCTAACTAAATTCAGCATGTCTGTTCTGGAAATAAATACAACATCCATATTGCTGTTGTCATTTATATCTCCATCTATTTTCTCACCTATGGAATTATCCACATTCAATTCAACCTTGGGATTGGCTTTTTTGTACTCATTTATAATATATTTTATCATATTTAAAGATTCTCTGTCTTTCACTCCAATATATAGATTTATTTGTCCATCATCACTTGCATTGCTATTTCCACCACAGGCAGATAAATTAAACAGTAATATCAGAGTTAGAAAAAATATTATTATTTTATTTCTATGAAGCATACATTTTCTCATCTCACTTCCAAATATAAACACTTCAAAAATTACTCATACTGAGTATGTACATAAAATTATGTTTCATACAGTCAATATTTTATAAATTTATTTTGTACATAAATAATTAAATATATAATAAATTCATATAATTAAATGGAGGTGAAATTTATGAAATTTAGAGTAATATTTCTAAAGAAACGACATATTTACTTTTTAATATTGTTAATCTTAATCATATTTTTATCTGTAACCTTTATAGTATCCAGACATTCTTCTCCTTCTTTCAATACTATCTCCAGCAGCAGAAAAATACGGGCAGATCTCAATGGTGACGGAAAGAATGATATACTGTCTATCATACGAGATGAAAACAGCTATCTAATAAAAGCAGTTATAGATAATAAAACTTTTAACTTCAATACTAATAAAAATTCACCAATAATTCAAAGCTATTCCCCATATTGGCCTTTAAGAATAACACTCATGGATGTATCCAGAAACAGAGTTCCTGAAATATTTGTGCAGGGTTCAATAAAAAATAAACCTGTTCAACGTGTCTTTATATATACTGGTACAGGATTTAAAAATATTATGTCAAATTCTAGCAACATACTTGGTTTTATGGATTGTAAAAACAACAGAACTCCAAAAATCATATCAGGTAAACTGAGTGAAAGCTCCATGTATCTCTCCAATTACATATTTTTAAATAATGGATTTAAAAACTATGATTATGAATACAGAAGTTCTCTTATGGGACAAGATACTATTTATACATTTGTAAAATTTATACAAAGTTTGCCTGAAAGCGAACCATATAAGCCAAAAGATATTTTTTCATCTAATATATCTAAAGAGAATATGGCCCTAATTGGCAACTTGACAGGAGAAAATAATACCTATGTATTTCAAGACGGTTTCTTCATGGAAAATAAATGCGATAAAGACGGCAATGCTTCTGAAATTTCCTGGTCATTAAATTTTAAGGGTATTTCCAGAACAGATAAAAATACAGTAAAAAATTATAAATTGGATTTAATTCTCGTACCTGACAGCAGTGATACTAAAAACTGTCGTTTCAAAATTGCCTCTATGTATAGAAATAGATAATTAAAAAGGGACCGTATATGCGGTCCCAAGGGGGATGGGGGGTTACACATCAAACAATAATTTATATTATTTGATGCTAAGGAGAATTTTATATCTCCTAATTACATTTATTATATTGTCCTAATATAAATAAATTATTCATATAAATTAAAATTTTTAATATTTTTTATATAACTCCTCTAATTCTAACTTAATATTTTTTCGCAGTTCTTCAGGTTCAATTATCTCAGCATCTTTTCCAAAACCCATCACCCATTTCTTCACATCTTCAATATCATCTATATAGAGACTTAAAATTATACTTCCATCTTCCAGATCGTCTATGCGCTGGTTGGTATTCCATTTTGTACTTTTTATAAAATGAGAGATGTTTCTGCTAAATTTTATTAGTACCTTTATCTTATCTCCCATAAACACTCCCCAATGCTGGTCTAAATAATCTTTAAGAGAGAATGTGTGGGGTCTCATATAAATATCATCGCTTATTTTCAAACTCTTGATTCTATCAAGCTTAAAAATTTCTATATCATCTTTCATATGACAGTACCCTACTACATACCAGTTCCCCTGTTTAAATACTAAGTCGTAGGGATCCACTTTTCTCATAGTCAGATTGTTTTTATTTACCGAAAAATAATTTACGTTCAGGCTTTTTCCTTTACTCATGGAATAACTTATCTGTGATATTTTATCCTCTAATTTTTTCAAATTGCCTATTGAATCTATAGAAAAGCCACCTGTGTCATCCATTTCACTTAAATTAATATCTGAATTTATAGAAACACTTTTTATCTTATAAACTGCATTCTTAAGCTCTTTTTCATATATGAATCCATTTTGCTTTGTAAGCACTTCTGAGGCCATGAGAAGTGCACTAAGTTCTCTTGCACTCAAATTTGCAGACTTCATGTAAAAATTTTTATCTATATAAAATCCACCATATCTTCCTTTTTTAGTGTACACAGGTACATTAGCTTTATTCAGACTACTTATATATCTATATACCGTTTTCTTATCCACCCCTAAAGTCTGGGCTAATTCCGATGCAGTAGTCAATCCCTTATATTGTATTATCATTATTATCTCTAATAAATTAGAAATTTTAGACATGTTTTTAACCTCCAGTGTAAAATTATCATAATATTTAATTATATCGTTACTTTCTATAATTTTTTTAGTGAAATTTTATATAAAATTAAATTTCTCTTATTATCCGGACATTTTACCATTACAATCTCCCATTTTTGTGTCAAATCTGTCCATCTTGAATAATATATAATATAAATTTAATTATGATAACTCAATGAATATAAGTATAAGTTCAACTTACCAAATACACAACATTAAAAACGAGGTGAATGTAAATGTCAAAACACCACAGGAACTATAATAATGGTTTTAATATAGGTGATATTTTAAACAATATAGATATAACTCAACTTCTATCCATATTATCCGCATTGGGTGGAAATAAAAATTTCTCCAATGATCAACTGGGTTCACTTATGGAAAATTTAAATTCTTCCAATGGAGGAACTCAGGGGAATTCTAACTTTAACGATTCAGATATAAAATCAAAACTGGCAGCATTGGAAAATAGATTATCTAAAATAGAAAACGGAGGAACTATAAAGGAAGAGCTTCTCCGTACAATAAAAGAGCTACAAGATTCCCCAGATGCAGCCAAAACATTAAATAATTATATAAATTCCATCAATTCCAGTAGAAACACACATAGAAGTTAATTAAAATTACATTAAAAAACACTATCAAAATTTGTAATTAGTTTCCGATAGTGTTTTTTACTTTAAAAATCAGCTTAATTTTTGCAGTAAAAGTGCTATTACAGTTACAGAATTAAATGCAAAATGATTGAACACTGCATACCAGTATCCCTTTTTATATATTAAATAACAATTATAAAGTCCAATCCACAGTATTATTGGAAATGCATTAAGGCTAAAATGAATTACAGCAAATAAAAAGCTGCTTAAAAATGCTCCCAGGTAAATTCCAATTCTCTTCGCAAATATTTTTTCAAATATAAGCCATCTAAATACAAATTCTTCTAAGACAGGTGCAAATATTATAACTATTGGAATCATTATTAAAAATTTTCCCAATGGCATATTTGCCATATGAGTAACTATTTCCTGCTGTTGTAATTCCAATTTAAAATTAGAAAGCACTGTTGTCTCAATTGCAGATATAAAAAAAGCAGCCAAATAAAATATGAATACCATCTTAAAAGCTTCAAAAATTTTAAAATTTTTAAAATCAAACTTATAGAATTCATCTGTATGTTTTATATACCACAAATTAATAACTACAAAAATAAATGGAATAAAATTTTCTGTAAATATGGAAAGAATTATATACAATACACTTATAATAAGCAAAATTACATTATTTCTTTTATCTTTCCGCCAGAACTTGATAAATACCAAAAGAGGTGGTACATAAACAAGTACAAAAACTAGAGCATTTTTTATAATATCCAACCTAAACATTATTAATTTCTCCTTGCTATTTTTATTAGCCTTACTAATTATTAATCTTCAGGAATTAAATTAAGCATGGAATCTAGAGTATCCAAAATTTCTTCTCTTCCCTTCTTATTTAAAGCAGAAAAAGTCAATACTTCATCATCTTTTTTCAACTCCAGAGTATCTTTTATAATTTTTAAATTATCGTATAATTTATTTTTAGAAATTTTATCAATTTTTGTAACTATAATAACAGTTTTATATTTATAATGCTTAATCCACTTATACATAGTTATGTCATCTGCCGTTGGTTTATGCCTGCAATCCAATATAAGAACTATTGCTTTAAGTTGTTTTCTATCCTGCAGATATTTTTCTATTATTTTTCCCCATCCCTGTATTTCCCTTTTCGAAGCTTTCGCATATCCGTAACCTGGCAAATCTACAAAATAGAACATATCATTTATTAAAAAGAAATTGATCAGCCTGGTTTTACCTGGAGTACTACTTACTTTAACTAATTTTTTTCTATTTACAAGTGCATTTATAAGGGAGGACTTTCCTACATTGGATCTTCCAACAAAAGCTATTTCCTCCCTGTTGTCTTTGGGATATTGACTTGAATCTACTGCTGAAATTAAAAATTCTGATTGTTTTATTTTCATAAATAAATACCACCTAATCTCTGGTTAAAAGCGAATTTTTCAATACTACATCTATGTTGTCTGCCAATATATATTTCATCTTGTTTTTAACTGTATTGGGAATTTTCAATAGATCATTTTTATTTTTTTCAGGAATTATAACCGTATCTATACCAGCCCTATATGCTGCAAGGCTTTTTTCTTTCAATCCTCCTATAGGAAGAACTCTTCCTGTCAAAGTTATTTCCCCTGTCATGGCCACATTGTGCTTTATTTTTCTTTTACTTAAAGCAGATATCATAGCAGTAACCATAGTCACACCTGCCGAAGGACCATCTTTTGGTACTGCACCTTCCGGAACATGTATATGTAAATCATAATTTTTGTAAAAGTCACTTTCAATTCCATACTTATGTGAATTGGCCCTTATATAACTGTAACCAGCTTTAGCCGATTCCTTCATAACATCTCCCAGTTGACCCGTAAGCTGCAATTTGCCACTTCCAGGCATAACAGTAGCCTCTATAGGAAGAGTATCTCCTCCATATCCGGTCCATGCCATTCCCATGACTACTCCAACCTTATCTTCTTCATTTGCCTTATCATAGGTAAATATTTCAGAACCAAGGTAGTATTTAACCTTAGTTACGGTTATACTTATGGACTTTTTACCTTTTTCCATCATTTCTGATATAGCTTTTCTTATAAGGGATGCAACTCTTCTTTCCAGGCTTCTGACCCCAGATTCCCTAGTATAATTATCTATCAACTTATATATGGAAGAATCTGAGAAAGCAATCTCATTATTTTTAACTCCGTTTTCTTTCAATTCTTTAGGTACCAGGTATTTTTTACATATATTAAACTTTTCCTCAGAAGTATACCCAGATACTTCTATTACCTCCATTCTGTCAAAAAGGGGCCTTGGAACAGTTTCAAGGGTATTCGCAGTAGTTATGAACATCACATTGGACAGATCAAAATCCAGTTCAAGGTAATGATCCCTGAAGGTACTGTTTTGCTCGCTGTCTAATACCTCTAGAAGTGCATCTGCTGGATCTCCTCTGAAATCGCTGCTCATTTTATCTATTTCATCCAGTAAAAACAGTGGATTTTTTGATTTTGCCTGTCTCATGCCATATATTATTCTTCCTGGAATAGCTCCTACATAAGTTTTTCTATGTCCTCTGATCTCTGCCTCATCCTTCACTCCCCCCAATGACATTCTCACAAAATTTCTGTTTAAAGCATGGGCTATAGACTTTGCAATAGAAGTCTTCCCTACACCTGGAGGTCCTACAAGACAAAGTATTGGTCCTTTAAGAGACTTGTTCATTTTTTTAACTGCCAGATACTCAATTATCCTATTTTTAACATCTTTTAATCCATAGTGATCCTTTTCAAGTATTTCTCTGGCTAATTTTATATTTAAATTATCTTTAGTCTCAATATTCCATGGAAGACTCAATATCCAGTCCAGATAAGTTCTTATTACTCCTCCTTCTGAAGAATAAGAACCTGTATTTTTAAGTCTATCCAACTCATATAACGCCTTATCTTTAACACCTTTAGGCAATTTAGCTCTAGTTATCTTATTCTTATACCTCTTTATTTCTCTTTTGTCTTCATCTTCTTCCCCTAGTTCCTCCTGTATAGCTTTTAACTGTTCTTTCAGATAATATTCCTTTTGAACTTTATCTATTTTGTTTCTTACCTTAGCGCCTATTTTCCTTTCCAACTTCAAAATTTCTATTTCATTTACCAATATGGAAAGCAATTTTTCAAGTCTTTTTCCCACATCATAGCATTCAAGAAGTTCCTGCTTTTTTTCCTGTTTTAACATCAGATAGGAACTCACAGTATCAGCTAATCTTCCAGGACTGTTTAACTCTTCCAATGTTATTATAGTTTCTACCGGTATATTTCCAGATAACTTTATATATTCATTAAAATTTTTTTCTATAGCTCGCACAAGGGCTTCATAATTTTTATCCTCGCTATAATTTTTATCCTCTATTACTTCAACTTGAACTTTAAAAAATGGATCTTCACTGATATATTTTCTAAGCACTGCTCTGGATTCACCCTCTACAAGTACTCTCACTGTATCTCCAGGCAATTTCAATATCTGCTTTATATTACAAATTGTACCTGTTCTAAATATATCTTCTTCTCCAGGTTCTTCAGTTTTTACATCCTTCTGTGCAGTCAAAAATATTCTCTGCTCTGTAAGCATGGCATCTTCAAGTGCAAGTATTGATTTTTCCCTACCTACATCAAAATGCAGAACCATATACGGAAATATAGTAATACCTCTCAACGGAATTAGAGGAAGATCTCTTAAATTTTTATCCATATCTCTCTCCTCCTTTTAAAAGATTTTATAGTACAATAACATTTTCTGCTAACAAACAACAGATTAATTTATTATAACTATAAAATATATTTTTTTCAATTACCCTGTACTTTATCCACAATCATTTTATTGAATTAAACATAGATAACCTAAACTTTACCTAAAAAAGAGTACCGGAATCAGTACTCTTTTTGATATGAAGCTATGCAGTTTCAGGACCTTTTCGCGTTCTGGATTTTTTTAATTTAATAGGAGTTCTCTTCCCATTTTCAGCATTTATAACCTTTGGTTTTCCCTTTAACACTGCATTTTTATCTATTATTACCTTACATATTTCCTCTCTCGAGGGAATATCAAACATTATGTCTTTCATAGTTTCTTCTATAATAGCTCTAAGTCCTCTTGCTCCTGTGTTTCTCTCTAATGCCTCTTCCGCTATCGCATCCAATGCCCCATCTTCAAATTCCAGTTCTACATCATCAAATTCAAAGAGTTTTTTATATTGTTTAACAAGTGCATTTTTGGGTTCCTTCAAAATACTTATCAATGCATTTTTATCAAGCGCATCTAAAGTTACTATAATTGGAATTCTTCCTACAAACTCCGGTATAAGACCATACTTCAAGAGATCTCCTGGCATTATCTCCTTTAGAAGCTTTCCTACGTCCTTTTCCTTTTTAGATTGTATATTTGCACCAAAACCAAGAGTACTCATTCTAGTCCTTCTCTCTATTATACTATCTATACCGTCAAAAGCTCCACCGCATATAAATAATATATTAGTGGTATTGATCTGAATAAATTCCTGATGAGGATGTTTTCTTCCCCCCTGAGGTGGCACTGAAGCTACAGTACCTTCCAGTATCTTTAAAAGTGCCTGCTGTACACCTTCTCCCGACACATCCCTAGTTATAGATGGATTTTCTGATTTCCTAGCTATCTTGTCTATTTCATCTATATAAACTATTCCGCGTTCAGCTCTTTCTATATCATAATCAGCATTCTGTATAAGTTTTAACAATATATTTTCTACATCTTCACCCACATAGCCAGCTTCTGTAAGCGTAGTAGCATCTGCAATAGCAAAAGGTACATTCAGAAATCTTGCCAGAGTCTGAGCTAAAAGTGTTTTACCAGATCCTGTAGGTCCAAGTAAAAGTATATTACTTTTCTGTAGTTCTATATCATCACTTTCCTTATTAGAATTTATCCTTTTATAATGATTATATACTGCCACTGCTAGTGACTTCTTTGCATCTTCCTGACCTATCACATATTGATCAAGATAATTTTTTATTTCTATAGGCTTTGGAATTGAAGTCATGTCTATCTGTACATCTTCCTCAAATTCATCACTTATTATCTCAGAACAAAGCTCTATACATTCATCACAGATGTATACACCAGGTCCTGCAATTAATCTTCTAACTTGATCTTGTGTCTTACCGCAGAATGAGCACTTAAGTTGCTTTTTTTCATCATTTTTTGCCATTTCTACACCTCACTAAAGGTTATTTCTTTTTTGTAATAACTTCATCTATTAAACCATAATTTTTGGCTTCTTCTGCCGACATAAAGTTATCTCTCTCTGTATCACTTTCAACTTTTTCAAGAGGCTGACCTGTTTTCTCGCTTATTATAGTGTTTAGTTTTTTCTTTATTTTTAGTATTCTATTTGCATGAATTCCTATATCAGTCGCCTGCCCTTGAAATCCACCAAGAGGTTGATGTATCATTATCTCTGCATTTGGAAGTGCAAATCTTTTTCCCTTTGCACCAGCTGTAAGCAAAAATGCACCCATAGAAGCTGCCATTCCTATGCATATAGTGGACACATCTGACTTTATATACTGCATTGTATCATAAATTGCCATTCCAGAGGTTATAGATCCTCCTGGGCTATTTATGTAAAGATATATGTCTTTATCTGGATCTTCAGCTTCCAAAAACAGCAATTGTGCTACCACAAGGCTAGCCGTTACATCATTTACTTCCTCACTTAACATTACTATCCTATCCTTTAAAAGTCTAGAATAAATATCATAGGATCTTTCTCCTCTATTTGTCTGTTCTACAACTACTGGTACTAAACTCATAAATCTCTCCTCCTTTATACTATATCTTAAATTAGTATATATTAAAAAATAATTTATATCGCCTTACTACTATCCACCAACATATTTACTACCTTGCCATTCATTACATCTGTTTTCAAATATTCTTTCTGGCTATCGAGAATAAGCTTTGACATCTTTTGAATCTTATCCTCTTCTTTGCTGCCATACTGTTTAGCCATATCCTTTGCTCTCTCTAAAAGTTCCTCATCTTCCACTTTTATATCTTCCACTTTAGCTATTTCTCCAACAACTAAATCCGTTTTAACTCTCTTTTCTGCTGTTTCTTTCATATAATTTCTAACTTTTTCTTCTGTATTATTTGTATATTGATAATAAGTTTTAAGATCTAACCCCTGGTATTTCAATTTCATCTCTAAATCCTTAAGCATATTATCAACTTCTTTTTTAATCATAACTTCTGGTATATTCACTTCTGCATTTGAACAAACCGCATCTAAAACTGCTTCCTCAAATTCCCTGTCAGCTTTTAATTGATTTGCCTCCTGTTTCTTACTTCTTATGTCAGCCTTAACTTCCTCCAAGGTATCAAATTCAGATATTTCCTTCGCAAATTCATCATCTAGCTCCGGTAATTCCTTGATCTTTATTTCATTGACTGTAACTTTAAATACAGCTTCCTTTCCATTTAAATCCTCTCTTCCATATTCTTCGGGGAACTTCACATGGACATCCTTGGAATCACCAGTCTTTAGTCCAATAAGTTGATCTTCAAAATTATCTATGAAAGTTCCTGAACCAATTTCTAATTTATAATTTTTTCCTTCTCCACCTTCAAATTCTTTGCCATCCACTGTTCCCTTAAAATCTATTACGGCTATATTTCCCTTTTCTACAACTCCATCTTCTTTTGTTTCTATTCTAGCATTTTTCTGCTGCATTGTCTCTAATTCTTTTTCCACATCTTCCTCTGTCACTTCATATGTATTCTTTTTCACTTCAAGACCTTTGTATTCTCCAAGTTTTACTTTTGGAAACACAGTTACAGTTGCCGTATATACAAAATCTTTATTATCACCTATCTGAACTATATCAATTTGAGGATAATCCACAGGTTTTATGCTGTTTTCTTCCAGTGCCTTGGGATATGTATCATCACAGCAGAAATTTATAGCATCTTCATAAAAAACTCCTTCACCGTAATATTTCTTTATTATGTTCATTGGGGCCTTGCCCTTTCTAAAACCTGGTATATTAAACTTTTTGGCATTTTTCACAAATGCTTTTTTCATTGCTTCATTAAATTTTGAAGATTCTACAGTTATCTCTAATTTTACAACATTTTCTTCTATCGTTTCCTTCTTAACATTCATTACAAAATTCCTCCCACTAATTACTCTGTATGCTTATATCAACTATGCTATTATATCATATATCCATTCACATTTATATATTATACTTTCCACTTTTACTCATTGACCATAATTTAATTTCAATATTAAGAATAAATTATTAATTTGTACCTTTATATTATATATTTTACCACTAAAATTATAATATTCGTATTATAATTTCATATTAAGCAAACAAATTTCATAGTTTTTGACTGCAAATAATATTCCAGATATAGTTTTGGGACTCTTTCAGCTGACAATAATCTTTATAATTATCACTATATACTTCAATTATACCCACTTTATTATATCCTATTTCCTTTAACTTACAAAGTATTTTTTTATAATCCACATCTCCTTTTCCCGGAAGAAGGCAGGAATTTTTATCGTCTCTGTCATTTAGATGAAGATTTTCCATAGCACTTCCCATGACGTCTATATATTCTTCAGGTGTCCTGCCCGCTCTATAAGCCTGTTTTATATCCAGAGTAAAATATATGGGATTACTGCATTTTTCCTTAAGCTCATACAAAAAATCAGTATTGCTGGATAAACACCAGAAAACATTCTCCTGGCATAATTTTATACCCTGTTTTCCTGCTGCGTATGTCAACTTATTATAAATGTCAAAAATAAAACTGCTGTGAACCTCTTGTAATTTTCTATACTTCATACCGTGAAAAGTATAGCATTTAGCTCCCAGCAATTTTGCTAATTTACAAACTTTTTCAAATTTTAAAAAAGCATCATCCCTTCTTCTTTTATACTCATCAAATAAATAGGGTTCAAAAGAAGAAGAAAATGCATGAACTGAATTGATAACAAAATCATTTTTTAACTTTTGTTCCAAAAGCAACTTTCCAAAACTTTCTTCATACTCACTATCGCTGTTTAAAAATATCTCTCCCAATTTAAATCCTAAATTTCTCATTATAGTTATACTGTCTTCCGTATTTACATATGGATAAAAACTGGCAGATGACAATCCTATATCCATAATACCTCCTAAATTAACAAGCTAGTTATTATTGTCCACTGTACTACAAGAATACCCAGTCAGCAAGGTACATACCCCACCTACTGGGTAACAGAACCTGCTGCATTTACATAAACAGTTGCGCCATCTTCGATCACTGTAAGTCCCTTCTCGGTTAATCTCTGAAATTTTATATTTTCTCCCTGTATACCTTGAACCATAATGTGACTTTTATTCTGTATATTCTCTATCCACACATATTTTGAGGTCTTACCTATCCATGGTAGTTGACTTATATATGCGATATTATTGTCGTCCAAAAATTTCGGTGATAAACACCATATATAAGATGGATTGCTGGATATTTGGGCATTTTTTTCTATCACACTGCCGTTAGTAGATACATATTTAGGATTTGTTATATCCTGTTTATTGCCATTTATATCTACTAGAAGTATACTTTGAGATTTGCTGTCAAATAGCACTATATTTTTAGCAGAGGGACTTATATCATAATTTCCATTTCCAGGAGTGACACTTTTAAATTTTCTATCGCTGCCCTTACCTTCGTATGCCAAATTTACACTCTTGCCATCACTCAATTTTATTTTATAATTTTCTTCTTTTTTTACTGATTTGGATTTCTGATCTGTCGAAGATACCTTTGCACCATGGCTACTGTCCTTTACCTGTTTATTTTCAGCAGAAATATTACTTTTTACTTTATTTGTTTCCTTTACTGCGGCTTTAAATGCCCCTCTTATATAAATTACAGCTAAAGCTATTATTAATAAACACGCTATCACAAGTATAATCAAATTTCTCTTGCGTCGTCGCATTTTCTTCTCATATTCTTTGCTAAAAATACTTGGCTTAACCACTCAAAAATTCCTCCTATACTCAGTATTAAAATTATAAACTTAACCAATCATCATAGATAAAAAAACCATTCTAATTTTTTATCTATAATACATAAATACTCGTTATTTATTATAACTCAAAATCCTAAGAAATAGTACTAATTTTTTGTGAACCTTTCCAGATATATTTAATCTATTGCATCCACTTTATTTATCAAGTGATTCTTGGGTTCAGATGGAGTTTGCCTATAAGAAATACTTTTCTCCAGCTGAACCTTAGCAGAACTTATCCAGGCGCGTAGCAGTGCTTATCTCCAACTTTAAGAAGTTGGGAGTATTAGCAATGTTAGCGTTCGGATAAAGCTAAGCCCTACTTAATTTATTTAAATAGACTTAACTGAGCTTAAGAATTACTCGATTTAAACACTCTACTCCCGGGCTTCACATATTCCATTCCATCCTTACACATAGGACAATCTTCTACATCATAAGTGCTTATGTCTAACTTTACTGCACTATATACAGGATAGGGTATATCTATATCTTTTGCTCTCCTGTCAACTATACAGCATATACCTATAACCTTACCTCCCAAATTATCTACAACTCTGGCAACTTCCAGTGAAGACTTCCCCGTAGTCACCACATCTTCGGAAATCAAGATCTTCTCTCCCGGATTTATCTCAAAACCTCTTCTTATAGTCATATCTCCATTTTGTCTTTCTGCAAATATCCCGGGTTTTCCAGTCTGTCTTGCAAGCTCATAGGAAACTATTATTCCACCCATTGCAGGCCCTACTATTTTGTCAAAATAGACACCCTTCAACTTTTGTACAACAACTGCCAATACTTTTTCCGCCCTATCCGGATATTGCAAAAGTTTAGCACACTGACAGTATCTATTGCTGTGCCTCCCTGAAGAAAGTAAAAAATGTCCCTCTAAAAGTGCCCCGGATTCTTTCAAATTATCTATAACTAAATTGCTCATAATTTTCCTCCTAGATTATTCCTCTTATTTCTTCTAAATCCTCTATTTTTTCCTCTGCCGCATATTTTTCAAGCCCCTCTATTATATCCAGACATATGTCAGGCTTAATGAAATTTGCAGTTCCAACTTGAATCGCACTGGCACCTGCCATGATAAATTCCACCGCATCCTCCCAACTGCATATTCCACCTATCCCAACTACAGGAACATTTACTGCCTTTGAAACCTCATACACCATTCTAAGAGCTATGGGCTTTATTGCAGGTCCTGAAAGCCCAGCAGTAATATTATCAAATACCGCTTTCTTATTTCTTACATCTACAGCCATGGCCTTAAAGGTATTTACAAGAGATATACTGTCTGCCCCTGCTTCACAGCAATTTAAGGCCATATCCACAATATCTTCTGCATTGGGCGACAATTTTACCATAAGAGGTTTACTGCATTTTTCTCTGACCGCTTTTACTACTTCATTGGCCACCCGGGATTTTATACCAAAAGCCATACCGCCGTTTTTCACATTGGGGCATGATATATTGAGTTCTACAATATCCACATCTGAATCACTCAGCTTTTCCACGGCCTCAATATATTCCTTCAAAGTACTTCCCCCCAGATTGGCTATTACAACTGTGTCAAATCTTTTCATCTCAGGCAGCTCAATTTCTATAAAATGATCAACACCTGGGTTTTGAAGTCCCACACTGTTTAATATACCCCCTGTAGTTTCGAAAATCCTAGTGCCGTAATTTCCCTCCCTTTTATTCAGTGTAATGCCTTTTGAACATATTGCCCCCAATTTTGACACATCGTAGATAGCATTGTATTCCTCTCCAAATCCAAAAGTTCCCGATGCAGCAATTACAGGATTCTTAAGTTTCACGCCGCATATATCCAGCAATTGACCAAACTCCCTTCCAAATAAAATAAACAGTTTCAACTTACCATACCAGCTCCCGGCCTGAAAAAACAGGACCATCTTTACATACCCTTTTATTTCCAAAAATTGTATTACAGGCACATCCCAAACAGGCCCCGATCCCACAGGCCATACGTCTTTCCATGGACATATACACTGCTACCTTTTTTCTCACACAACCTTCCGCCACTTTTTTCATCATGACTTCAGGTCCACAGCACAGTACCATATCATAAAATTCCGGTTTAAATCCCTCCGTGACAAAACCTCTTTTCCCATATTTACCCGATTCTGTAGTAATATATACATTATCAACAAGGGATCTGAATTTTTCTACAGAATATATTTCATCTTTAAATCCTGCATACAAATCCACTTTCAAATTTTTTCGATTTTCACTGCTGATTAAATTGTGATTTATCATATCCACGACAAGATAAAACATTGGAGCAATACCTATTCCACCAGTTATTACGGCAATGTTTCCCTCCAGTTTTTTCATATTGAATCCATTTCCCAAAGGCCCCAGGAGGTTAATTTTATCCCCTCTTTTTAAATTGCACAGTTTCTTGGTTCCATTCCCTATTACCCGATACAGGAAAGTTATTTTATTTTTTTCCAAAGCATGTATGCTTATGGGCCTTGACAATACAGGTTCCTTTTCCCAGCATCTCAGCATATAAAACTGGCCTGGGTTTCCCCTGAAACTACCGCTGACTTCAAGTTGATATATATTGTCGCTTATTTCTGCGTTTCCATATACTTCCTTACATGTATAATTTAACTTATCTTCCAATAGATTTTTTCTCCATTTCTCTCCATTATTATCTTAATTTCCATATATCTTCTCTCATTTTAATGCACGCTTCCCTGGCACATTCTCCATAGTTTTTTTCACCCATTTCCCTGTTCTTATAGGCAAGTAATATACCTCTGGAGGAGTTCACCACGCCGCCGTTGCCATTTTTAAGATAAACTGAAATATCCTCAGCTTTTCCACCTTGTGCTCCGTATCCGGGTATTAAAAAAAAGGTAGTATTCAAATTGCTTCTAAGCTGAGCTCCCTCTTCCTGATGAGTGCAGCCTATTACACCGCCGATACTGCTGTAACTGCAGTTCCCCAGATATCTTTTGCCCAGGTTGTTTATTTTTTCTCCCACTATTTCATATAATTTTCTCTTTTTTTCCGTATTTACATACTGTAAATCCCTAGCACCCCTGTTTGAAGTTCGTATAAGTATGAAGAGGCCTTTATTTTTGCCTGCAATATAAGGTATATAGGGCTCTATGGTGTCAAACCCCATATATGGATTGAGAGTGATAAAGTCACTCTCAAAATCTCCATTAAAGTGGGCTCTTGCATACATTTCAGCTGTCTTTGCTATGTCTCCCCTCTTAATATCGGCAATAACTATGGCATGCCTGCTCCTTATATATTTCAAAGTCCTGCTATAAGCTCTAATACCCTCAATTCCCAGGGCTTCATAGTAGGCAATCTGCACCTTATAACAGGCAGCTACATCAAAAGTGCTGTCTATTATATTTCTGTTGAATTCAAATACTGCATCCTCTGCACTTTCACAGGATTTCACTATATTTTTAGGTATGTATTCCAGGTCTGTATCCAGACCTACGCATACATTTCCCGTCTTCTCCACTCTGTCATATAATTCATCTATAATCATAAATAACCCCCTCGAATCAAAAATATCAAATTTCCTGTTCAAACACAGTCTTTCCTGCTTTTATTGTTTTAATCACTTTACCAAATACCCTACGTCCTTCAAAGGGAGTATTTTTACCTTTGGATTTAAATTCACAGCTTCTTATTATATAATCCACGTTTAAATCTACCAAAATCAAGTCTCCATCATATCCTGGAGTTATAAGTCCTTTCTGGACCTTCAATATTCTGGAAGGATTTCTGGACATCAACTGTGAAAGTCTATTTAAAGTTATGTGACCTCCCCTAACAAGCTTTGTATAACACAAGCTGAAAGCTGTCTCTATACCTGATATCCCAGCTGCACCTCTTTGCTTATCTTCTTTCATATGAGGTGCATGATCCGTACTTATAGCATCTACCCAGCCTTTTTTTATACTGTCCACGAGGTAATTTACATCCTCTGCATCTCTTATGGGAGGATTCACCCTGTAATTGTTTCCTGAAAGGACTATATGATGAGGAGTAACTTCACAAGTTATATTTGCCCCATTGCTTTTAGCCCTTATTATATATTCCATGGATTCTTTGGTGCTTACATGGGCTATGTGCACAGGACATCCTGTATATTCCGAAAATGATATATTTCTCCAGGTCATTATATTTTCCGCCAGCCTCATGTCAATGTCCGAAAGGGATCCATCCTCTGAATGGCACATTACTATCTTTCCCAGTTTTCTAGCCTTCATCATAGCTTTCAGCATAATTCCGCCATTCATGACATCTTTTCCGTCTTCAGATATTATTTTTACATCTCCGCTGAGTTCATCCAAATGACTTATATCCTCTCCGTCAAAATTATTGGTTATAGTGGCACATTGATGTGCATCTATCAGTCCCACTTCTCTGATTCTTTTCAATACATAATTTATAGTTTTCATGCTGCTGCAGGGGGGATTCGTATTTGCCATGAGATTTACCATGGTATACCCCCCTCTGACTGCAGCCCTGCACCCACTTTCTATATCCTCTTTATCTGTAAATCCCGGTTCTCTAAAATGCACATGCAAATCTACCAAGGATGGCATTAGAACTAACCCTTTAGCATCTATTGTCCTGCAATTTCCTTCCAGATTTTTTCCAATTTTGTTTATAACTCCATTTTTTATATACACATCTCCTAGAAAATCCTGGGAACAATCCACTACCCTGGCATGCCTTATAAGAAGTTCCATTTATAATCATCCTTTCACGAACTCTAATCCTACTGTATACTTTATAGGGATATATTTTCATATATCTGATCACAGTATTCACATCTGTATTCCCCTGTCTTTTCATCCACCAGGTTAAAAATATGAGGTATATTTTTTTCTACAGAAGTTACACATCTTGGGTTTTTACATTCTATTATATTCTCCACCCTGCGCGGCAGCTTTAATTTTATTTTTTTATATATGGATTCATCCTTTATTATATCAATTGTTATGTTTGGATCTATAAACCCAAGTACATCAAAGTCCATTTCCAGATTGTTTTCTATTTTTATAATGTCTTTTTTCCCAAGCTTTCTGCTTTCAGCATTCATTATAAGAGCCACAGAATAATCAACTTTATCCAGCTCAAGATACTTATATATTTTCATTCCAAATCCAGCCTTTATATGATCAATGACAATTCCGTTCTTTATACTATTTATAGTAAGCATTATTCATTACCCCCTATTGAATTCCAAGTAATTTCATCATAAGAGCCATTCTAACGTACATGCCGTATTTCACCTGTTTAAAATAACAGGCCCTGGGATCCCTGTCAATTTCATAAGAGATTTCATTTACTCTCGGCAGTGGATGCAGCACTATCATATCCTCTTTCGCTCTGGACATCTTTTCTCTATCCAATATATAGCTGTCCTTCAACCTTACATAGTCCTCTTCATTAAAAAATCTTTCCTTTTGAACTCTTGTCATATAAAGAATATCCAAAGAGTCTATAACATTTTCCAAATTACTCGTTTCACTGTATTCAACATTCTTATTGTCCAGCTCTTTTTTTACATAATCGGGTATTTTCAATTCCTTGGGAGATATCAATGTGAAGCTGTTTCCTTCATACCTAGACATGGCTTTAATAAGCGAGTGTACTGTTCTTCCAAACTTTAAATCTCCACAACATCCTATCTTCAGATTGAACATTGTTCCTTTTATAGATTTGATAGTTAAAAGATCTGCAAGAGTTTGAGTAGGGTGCTGGTGCCCTCCATCTCCCGCATTTATAACGGGTATAGGGGAGTACATAGATGCAATTTTAGGTGCTCCTTCTTTTGGATGCCTCATAGCAGCTATATCCGCATAGCAGCCAATTACCCTTATGGTATCCGCTATGCTTTCACCTTTTGACACGGAACTTGAACGTGCATCTGAAAACCCTATTACCTTTCCGCCCAGTCTCATCATGGCTGATTCAAAGCTCAACCTGGTTCTAGTACTGGGTTCATAAAATAACGTAGCCAGTAACTTTCCCCGACATACCTGAGAGAATTTTTCTTCTCCCGAAATTATCTCATTGGCTAATTCAAATATTTCATCAAGCTCTTCTGTCGAAAAATCCATGATGTCGATTAAATGTCTTCCTTTTAACATTTTCCTTCCTCCTTCTCAGTATCTCTGTACTAAAATTAAAGGTTCAAAAAAGTGTCTCCTCAATTTGGAAGACACTTTTACTGAATATTATATAATATCTTAAATCATTACTAAGCCTTCCCAGTTTCTCTGAACTAGTTTTAAAGGGCTCCTACTATTTAATTTACCGTAGCTTAGAATAACACAATTTTAGTTTCAAGTCAATATTTAATTCATTTTTTGTGTTGTTAACTTGTGATAATGTCATCTTAAGATTAACTTTATAAAACGTCAATTTCAACTAAACTATAAAATTATATTAACACATTAATAATAACATTGGTGAATCACATAAGAAAATTACAGTATGTTTTTATGAATTCTAGATTATTAGCCATTAACCTTTATTCTTTCAACTTTTCCTACTAAGAATATGTAAGACAAAGCTCCCAAAAATGTAATCACACCAATTAATATAATAGCCGGTTGAAAGTTTCCCCCCTTGACAATAAATCCAATAGCTAATGGTATAAAAATCGATGATAAATTTCCTATAAAATTAAATACACCTCCTGTTAACCCTATTAATTCTATAGGAGCTATTGTAGATACAAAAACTTTCATATGTTTCTGGCAACTGGTATCCGCTATCACATTCTATAGGAGCTATTGTAGATACAAAAACCCACGTTATTGATGCTAGTCCATTTCCTAGAAAAGCCAATGTCATAAACAAAACAACAAGCGATGGACTTTCAACAAAATTCGCTGCTACTATTGATGTTGATAATAATAGCCCAAATATTATAGGTGTTTTTCTTGCTATCCCAACTGACACACCTTTTTTAATTAAAGAATCCGAAATTATTCCAGAAATTATTACACCACAAAATGCTGCTAAAAATGGCAGTGAAGCTAAAAAACCCATTTTAATAAAACCTAAATGTCTATATTCTACCAAGTAAGTTGGAAACCAAGTTAGGAAAAACCATAATGTTGAACACACTGCAAATTGTCCTATATATATACCCCATAATTTACGACTAGTTAATACAATCTTAAAATCATTTATGGTAAATTTACGCTTAATCTTTCCCTCTTCATTTTTATTAGATATATCTACTATTGCTCCACCTTTTCGAATAAAATTAAGTTCCCGTTCATTAATCCATTTGCTTGCCTTAGGATCTCTATATAAAAAATACCATCCTGCAGCCCATAACATCCCAATCACTCCTGTAATGACAAACAAGGCTCTCCATCCAAAAATATTTTGAAGTGCAACTAATAAAGGAGTTAAAAATGCTAATCCAACAAACTGCCCTGATGTGTAAAATCCTATAGCAGATGCTCTTTCATTTTCTGGAAACCATGTAGTTACAACTCTATTATTAGTTGGAAATGCTGGTGCCTCAAAGATTCCCAATGATATTCTTAATCCTAAAAATGACGGAAATCCCTTAACAAAAGCTTGTAATAACGTTGACAATGACCACATTCCTAATGATATCGTATTCATTACCCTTGATCCAAACTTGTCCAAACATATTCCTCCTGGAATTTGCAAAAGTGCATATGCCCAACCAAAAGCCGAAAATATTAGTCCAAGTTGTACTGATGATAAATGTAATTCTTTACTAAACATTGGGGCAGCAATGGATACATTACTTCTATCCATGTAATTAATTATAACACATACAAAAACCATTGCTAATATTATCATTCTTGCTCTTGTAGGTTTTGTATTTTCAATTCTTATATTTTTACCAGTTTCCATATTTATCGTTCCCTTCTAAATATTATTAAGGTAAATCTAAAACACTATACAAAAAGTTTATATCTATCTTTCCAAAAACTACCATTCCGATATACTTCCATCATTATGTCTCCATATAGGATTTCTCCAGTTATGTCCTATCTTAGCCATCTTATCTACATAATTCTCATTAATTTCAATTCCAAGGCCAGGCCCATTAGGTATTTTTACATACCCATCGTTATAATCAAAAACTTCTTTATCCTTAAGATAATCTAACAAATCTGCTTTAACATTATAATGAATTCCCAAACTCTGCTCTTGAATAAATGAATTATATACAGTTGCATCAACCTGTAAACATGCCGCAAGTGCTATTGGTCCTAATGGACAATGGGGAGCTGCTGCAATATCAAATGCTTCTGCCATAGATATTATTTTTTTACATTCAGTAATTCCACCAGCATGAGATAGATCTGGCTGAATTATATCTACATATCCATCTATAAATACTTTTTTGAAATCCCATCTAGAAAACATTCTCTCCCCAGTGGCAATTGGTATACTTACAGCATTTGCGATATCTCTTAGGGCTTCATTATTCTCTGGCAATACTGGCTCTTCTATAAACATGGGTTTATATGGTTCTAATTCTTTTGCAAGAACTTTAGCCATTGGCCTGTGTACCCTTCCATGAAAATCTATTCCAATTCCAATGTCAGATCCAAGAGCTTCCCTTATCATAGCTATTCTTTCAACTGATTTATTTACTTTTTTATATGAATCAACAATTTGCAGTTCCTCAGAGCCATTCATTTTTACCGCCGTAAATCCTGCATTAACAGCCGACTTAGCTGCTTTAACAACATCCGAAGGACGATCTCCGCCAACCCATGAATAAACCTTAATCTTATCTCTACATTTTCCTCCCAGTAATTGATATATAGGAACATTAAAATATTTCCCTTTTATATCCCAAAGGGCCTGATCAATTCCTGCTATTGCACTCATTAATATAGGTCCACCTCTATAAAATCCTGCACGGTACATAATATTCCAATGATCCTCAATTTTCATTGGATCTTGATTAACCATATAATCCATAAATTCTATTACTGCAGCTTTAACAGTTGAAGCTCTTCCCTCAACTATTGGCTCCCCCCATCCTGATATTCCTTCATCAGTATTTATTTTTAGGAATAACCATCTTGGCGGTACTTGAAATAATTTATAACCTGTAATTTTCATAATAACCCTCCATAATATATTAAATTAATATTAAAATAATAATTTTTATTGAATTACACTATTATATTGTCTGGCGTTTCATTATTTAATTTTTTTACCACATTCCAAGAACATGTAGTACTTACTGAGTCTATAGCTTCTTTTGAATATGATGCTATATGAGGCAAGATAACAACATTATCTAATTTCAGCAAAGGATTTCCTTTTGCTGGTTCTTTTTCAACAACATCTAAACCAGCACCTGCCAAATGCCCATTAATAATATTCTTATACAGAGCATCTTCATTTATGATTCCACCTCTTGATGCATTGATTATAAAACTTCCTTTTTTCATTATTGACATCTGGGGTTCATCTATAAGATTTCTCGTACCCTTGTTTAGAGGAATATGCAAAGTTAAAAAATCCGAATTTTTAAGAATATATTGAAATCCTGATAATTGTACTTTATCATAATTATCTGGCAATTTATTTATAAACGGATCGTATGCTATAACTTTCATGTCAAATCCTAAAGCCCTTTTCGCAACCTTTTTACCTATTGCACCAAATCCTATAATACCTAAAGTCTTATTATGCACATCAACGCCAATAACTTTTGTCCATTCTCCACACTTTACTATATTTGAGGCATATGATAACCTTCTTGCAATGTCAATAATCAATCCAAAGGTCGTATCTGCTACCGCATCAGAATTTACACCTGCTACATTAGTTACACAAACATTATTCTTCTTAGCTGCATTTAAATCAATATTATCTACTCCAGTCCCATGTTTACAAATAATCTTTAAATTTTTACCTTTTTCTATTACTTTTTCAGTAATCTTATCTGCACCTACTATAAGTGCATCATATTTATCAATTACATTTAAAAAATCTTTTTCTTCCAAAAGACTTGGCTTACTTTTAAAATCATATTCTATATTATTTTGGCTCAATATTTTTAGTGGCCTATCACTCACCTGTCCAAATGATCTTGAAGTAATAAATACCTTTTTATTCAATTTAGCTCCTCCATTCTTATAAGTTCTAGAAAACCTTTTACCGCAAAGCTTTCTTTTTCCGGTTGTTGAAAAGTGTTAACAGGTATATATCTATTTAACTTTTTCATAAGAATTCTATAAATATTAGCTATTTTGTTATTTCCAACAATAGCTATACCTTTTATATCCATCCATTTATCTTCTAATATTTTCTCAAATGCTAATATAACTCCACCCATTATTACACCTTCTAAAAACGAAGTTTTTTCAACTTTATCTAATTTACTAAATATTTTCATAGTATTTACTAAATAAAGTGCCCTATTTATTCCATATTCCTTTAACGCTTGAAAACCCATTAACAACATTTCCTCATCAATCTTGTCTGTTTTACTGTCTATTGAGGTTGCTAAAATCGTACTCGTTGAAACTGCATAAAAAAGTTCCCCTGAAAACGTAGACAAAATATCTTTAATAGAGCCATGCTTAATATATACTATATGGGTATGAGATCCTGGTAAAAACACTGATACCCCATCTTCCTTCCAATCTTCCTTAACCATTGACAACATACCAAATGTTTCTATCTCTTCACCTCTCATATTATTAATAGAAGAAATATTATACCTATTAGCTACAAAATCTTCTCCGTTTTCCTTTTTGTCAACGTTTATCTACTTTTTGACTTTCAAAAGATTGTAAAAAAAAAGCACCCTTTAGGTGCAATGCAAAATTTCCCCAGCTTCTATAAAATATATATTCCTACTTTCCTCCAAGTTTTCTAGAAATTTCATTTGCTGCATCAAACATATCTTCTATAATAGCCTCCTTGTTGGAAATTATTCTAGTCTTTGATCCAGATATGCTAATAGCAGCTTCTATATTTTTGTCCACAGTAGAAATTGTTGTGCCAATACAATATAGCCCATATTCACTCTCCTCATCATCAATAGCATAGCCCTGACGTTTAAATTGTTCTAACTGTCTAATAAGTACATTTTTATCCGTAATTGTATGTTTAGTAACTGGTTTTAATTCAATATTCGAAAATATTTTTTCTTGTTCCTCTCTTGTCATAGCTGATAAAAATGCTTTTCCCAATCCAGTATTATATAAAGGTCTATGATATCCAGGTTGTGCAGTTGTATTAGCAGATCGATTTGAATCAATCTTCAATATATAAACAACTTCATATTGAGCACGAATAGCTAAAAAAGCTGTTTCTTGAACTTTTTGTGTTAATTTCTGTAGTATTGGTTTCGCCACAGCACCTATATCAAAAGATTCCATAGCTACTGATCCCAGCTGGATTAATCTTACTCCAAGAACATATTTCTTAGCTTCATCTCGTGCTACATATCCTGAACTATACAATGTTCTAATCAAATTAGAAGTACTGCTTTGTGGAATATCTAATTTTTTGCTTATATCTGCTATAGTCAATCCACTTTTATTTTTTGACAATAACTCAAAAATTTTTAAAACTCTATATGCTGATTTAACTTCCATTTCTTTCTCCTAAATTATTTTACGTATCTTCATCATAATATCATCTGACGTAAAACAACCTTATTTTAGCTAAAAATAATAAAACATTACTATATTTGCTATTTTATTATACATTATTAAACTTAATATTATCAAATTAACTAAAAGATTCTAATTTCTCATCTATTTATAACCTTTATCTGCATTCCCTCCATAACATCAAAAGCTTTTTCATTTAAGCTGTCATCATTACTGGCAGTACAGGATGCATCAACTATGATTTCAGCCTCTGGCAGCGCCGCTTTAGCTAAAACAGCATTGGATATAACACAGATATTGGACACAACACCAACTAACTCTACACTGTCATATCCGTTACCACTAAGATATTTCGCAAGCTCCATTGAGCCAAAAGTAGGTTTTTCAAAACGCCTGGTATTTTCATCATATAAAGTGGCAACTTTTCCGTATAAATTCCATCCTTCTGTATCCACGATACAGTGTGGAACAGGCAGATTCTTTCCCTCCTGAGTATTTAGATAATTATCTCCATGGGTATCAAAAGTGAACGCCACTTCATAACCGCTTCCCCTATATTGCTTAATCTTTTTTTCAATTCTACTTTCCAGTGCAACTGCTTTTTCAAACCCCAGACTTCCATCTACAAAATCTTTTTGATAATCCACAACTACCAGTATTTTTTTCACTGAAAATCGCTCCCTTATACACTCATATAATTTTTCTTTTATAAATAATTATATAACATCCAGTAAAAAAATCCTAATTCTAAAATTTCTTCAATATACTTTTAAGTTCAGACATCAAAATCACATTGTAAATAAAATTTAGGGGGAAATAAATGAATAAAATAAAATTTATCTATGATTTAATAGGTGTAATCAAACAAAAGGAAAATATTAAAGGCAGTTTCAACATGACAGGCGTAAAAGGAAATACTAAGCTATTTGAGATGAACAACAATAACGGATTCCATATTCATTATCACGATGATCTTTATTTTCATAACAGTACTAAATTAAATCATGAAAATAGAGTAAATAAATTTAAATTTCTATTTGATGTGTTAAATAACATTAAAATTGAAAAAAACCAAGAAAGTGGCTATACTGTTTCTCTAATTTCGAATAAAATTTCTGAAGATGTGAAAAAACTATTATTTAATATCATAAACAATCAAGCTAAGGAGAAAAATGATAATTTCTACAAAAATTTTAGTTTTGAAAAGAGCTCTGATGAATTTCATGATTTTATGAAACAGCTTCATAAATCAAACAATTTTAAACTCCATATAAAACTGTCTGTAACTGACAAATACGAAGTTAAAAAATCTGTTATGGAAATAGAAAACCCTCAGTCCAGGATGAAGCTAAATGTAAATATTGATTTAACTTGATTTAAAATTTAATTTCTCATATTTTTAAACCAAAAAACTGAAAAAATTGATCCTGTTTAGTATAATATTATATAAGGTAAATTTCAAAATAGAGGATGTAGATCAAGTAGACACTCTTGCTAGAGTGGACTTTACGGTGAATTCCCTATGCAAATTCAATTTTACTTTACACTGAATATTAAAATACAAATCAACTAATAAGGAGTGTTTACAGATGAATTATTTAAAAGGCCAGGATTTATTGAGAAACCCATTTTCAAATAAAGGAACTGCTTTTACAAAAAATGAAAGAAAAAAATATGATTTGACAGGTTTCCTTCCGGATGCCGTAAGAACTATAGAAGAGCAGGAAAAATTAGCCTACGACAGATCAAAAAACTTTGGGAGCGATCTTGAAAAACATCTTTATCTCATGAACATATATGACACCAATAGAACTCTGTTCTATTATCTAGTTGGAAAACATATCGCTGAATTTCTACCTATAATTTACACCCCAACTATAGGAGATGCTGTCATAAATTATTCCAAAAATTACGATACTCCAAAGGACGCTGTTTTTTTGTCGATAGATCATCCCGAAGATATAAAAAAATCCATTCAGGCATTCCTCAAAGATCTGGATGAAATAAAGCTTATAGTTATAACTGATGGTGAAGGCGTACTTGGCATAGGAGACTGGGGAGTACAGGGCGTTGATATTTCTATCGGCAAATTGGCAGTCTATACTATAGCTGCAGGGGTAAATCCCAGGAATGTCCTTCCTGTAGTAATAGATATGGGAACCAATAATGAAAAACTTTTAAATGATCCCTTTTATCTGGGAAATAAGCACAGAAGGGTTACAGGTAAAAAATATTACGATTTCATAGATCAATTTGTAAAGATAAGTCTCGAATTATTTCCTGAAGCACTTCTTCACTGGGAGGATTTTGGCCGCGGAAATGCCAGAACTATTTTGGAAAAGTATAGAAAAAAAATCTGTACCTTTAATGATGACATTCAGGGTACCGGTGTGATGATGAATTCTGCCATAAACGCTGTAGCCAGGGCCACAAATATACCTGTTAAAGATCATAAAGTGGTGATCTTTGGTGCAGGAACTGCTGGAATAGGTGTAACTGATCAAATATTCCAGGAAAAGATACGAAATGGCCTATCTGAAGAAGAAGCTAAAAAACAATTTTACCTTGTAGATCGTCAGGGACTTCTTACTGACGATATGGATACTCTTACGGAGGGACAAAAAAAATATACGAGATCGAAAAATGAATTTAAAAATCCTTTAAAAAATCTGGCTGAAATAATAAGAGAAGTCAAACCCTCCGTACTCATCGGCACCTCTGGTGTACATGGTGCCTTTACAGAAGAAGTAATAAAAGCTATGTCTGAAATAAATGAAAGACCTGCCATTATGCCCATTTCAAACCCTACAAGACTCTGTGAAGCAGCGGCACAGGATATAATAAAATGGAGTGACGGCAGGGCACTCGTAGTTACAGGAAGTCCGTCAGATCCTGTAACCTACAAAGGAGTAACTTATATCATAGGTCAGGCCAATAATGCACTTCTCTATCCTGGATTGGGACTTGGCATAATAGTTGCAAAATCAAGAATAGTGACAGATGACATGTTGTCTGCCGCAGCGCACGGTATTGCATCCCTGCAGGATCTCTCAAAACCAGGGGCTCCTATTCTTCCTCCAGTTGATAAACTTAGAGAAGCCTCCAAGCTTGTAGCCATTGCTGTAGTAAAGGAAGCTGTAAAAGAGGGCTTAAATAGAAAACCTATATCTGATGCTAAAAAAGCAGTAGAAGATGAAATCTGGGAACCCTATTATACAAGTAATTCTTAAATTGAAATAATGTGCTAACTTTCAAATAAAACAATGTGCCTGGATTTGATCTATACAAATCCAGGCACATTTCCACTTTAGTTTAAGTCATCTAATATAAATCAGATTCCCTCGCTCTCAAGGAAATCACGAAGCAAATTCATGCAGACAGCTTTTCTGTATTCCGCAGAAACCCTGCCCCTTATAGGGACAATTGCCCTATCGTATGCTGCAAGATAATCTTCCTTAACAGACTTTGCCTCCTCAATGGTCTTTCCCACGAGCATTGAATCAATATCATCCTTTCTTAATATAACATCACTGACTGCACCAAATGCAGTAATGAATCTTTTAATTATGCTCTTGTCAATATTGATCACACCGGCAAAAGAAACCCTTGAAATAGCAAGAGCATTTCTTGCCCCTACTTTTTCATAATAGTAATTGTCAAGACCTGTTTTGTCCATAAGTATTTCAACTAACAATTCATTATCTTGCAGCGAAGTCTTATTTCGTCCAAGATAAAATTGAGTAATTGGAATAACACGTTCACCTTTACTGCTCACAAGTCTCAACTTAGAATCCGTAGCGAAAAATACCAATGCGCTGTCTGCTTTTGGGGAACCATTACATATATTACCTCCAGCAGTTCCCAGATTTCGAATTGCCGGTGCAGCGATCTGGGACACTGCTTCTTTTAAAATAGCTGGTGTCAATTTACTTTCAATAATTTCTGTAAAAGTACATGCTGCTCCAATACGGATATATTTTTCATCTTCTACAATCTTTTTCATTTCAGGTACTTTATTTAAAAATAGATATTCAGCATCTTTTTTTGGTTTAACCATTAAATCAGTACCTCCAGCATAAGGCGTGACAGACTCTTTTGCACGGATTTTCAGTGCCGCTTCCAAGGATGCCGCTTGATAACAATTTACCATAACCCTTTTCCCTCCTTTGCTGCTATAGAAATTGCATTAACTATAGCATTGTAGCCGGTACATCTACAGAGATTTCCAGAAATACCTTCACGGATTTCTTCTTCTGTAGGATTTGGATTTTTGGAAAGGATACACTCAGAAGCAAGTACCATTCCAGGAATGCAAAAACCACACTGCACCGCACTTACAGAAGCATAGGCCCTGTTTATTACTTCGAAACGCTTGGTTTCACGATAACCTTCAATAGTCATGACAGAACTGCCTTCAATACTTCCCATAGCCACCATACAGGAATTGGCAAGTTTGCCATCGAGAATTACAGAGCAGGCTCCGCATTCACCCTCCTTACATCCGCATTTCACGCCTGTAAGACGGAATTCATTTCGAAGTATATCCAGCAAACGCTCATTTGCTTCCGCTGTAGATGCCACTTCTTTTCCATTGAGAATAAATTTTATCATTATTTAAGCACCCCCTGTAAAACCTTCATAGTATCTTCCTGGGTAAATGGTACCTTATTTAAATTTACACCAAGAGCATTTTCCATAGCTTCGATATAAGCAGGAGCTACACCGACAAGGGGAAGTTCGCCTGCACCTTTTGCTCCATAAGGTCCATGAGTGTATGGATTGTTGATAATCTCCGTTACCAGATTAGGCACATCCACTGCAGTGGGAATAATATAATCAGTAAAACTGTTATTACGAATTCTTCCTTTTTCATTACAATTTATCTGTTCCATAGAAGCATATCCAATACCTTGAAGGAAGCCTCCCTGCATCTGTCCTTTTATAATATTCATATCAATGGGCACACCTACGTCATAAGTCCCCCATGCACCCAATACCTTTGTGGCTGCAGTTAGAGTATCTACTTCAACCTCAACCACATTAGCAGCCCAGGAATAAGTTGGATAAGCATCTCCCTTGAATTCTTCAAGGCTGAATGGGATTACAAAATCAGGTTCTATAAAGTGTTCTTCTACAACCTGTTCTTTTCCTGATTCCCACTGTTTTTTAAGTTTTCCCGCTGCACGTCTAAGCAGTTCTCCGACTACCATAAGGGAACGGCTGGCTACTGTAGGACCTGAATCAGGTACACGATCCGTATCTGGATTTTGTATTAAAACCCTGTCATAGGAAATTCCAAGTGTATCTGCAACAATTTTACTAAAAGTAGTTTTTATGCCTTGGCCTATATCAGAATTGCTGGCCAAAATCTCTACAGTATCATCTGAGTTTTTTCTTATTTTAACAACAGCTTTGATGAGATCGCGTTCTCCACTGCCCGTAAAACCGCAGCCATGATAGAACACAGACATACCAATTCCCTTACGATATCTTCCCCTCTGATTTTTATACTTCTTGCGTTTCTCACGATAATCAGTGAGTTCGTCAATTTGCTTAATCATTTCAGGTAAAGGTACATGGAAGTGATACTTACCGCTGGTGGACGTTGAATCTCCCTGTTTAACAATATACTTTTCTTTCAGTTCCAGAGAATCAACACCCATTTCCCTGGCAATATGATCCATCATCATTTCTACCGCAAAGAAAGTCTGGGGAGCACCAAAGCCTCGAAATGCACTGCAGGGTATAGTATTTGTCTTAACCGCACGTCCTACAACACGCAAATTTTCTATATCGTATACACCGCTTGCACAAATTACACCACGCTGCAAAACTACAGGCGACAGAGTAGTATATGCACCGCTGTTAAACAATACATCAATATCCATGCCAGTAATTTTACCATTTTTTACAGCCACTTTATAAGTGCATATTGAAGGGTGCCGCTTTGAAGTAAATTCCATATCTTCACGCCTGTCAAATATAACTTTTACCGGTCTGTTAACTTTTTTCGCTGCCACCGCTACCTGGCAGGCAAGTATGGATGGAAATGCCTCCTTACCTCCAAATCCCCCACCAGTAACATCTTGAATAATCTGTACATCCTTTTCATCATATCCAAGTGCCTTTGTAACTGCACCATGTACATAATATGGGCACTGCATGGAACCACGTACAGTCATTCTTTCCCCATGAGGATAGGCAATCATACCTTGAGTCTCCAGATAGGCTTGTTCTTGATAGCCTGTTTGAAAAGTTTCCACAAAAACACGGTCTGCTTCCTTTAATGTCCTATCTATATCTCCTTTTGCATAATTATAATTAAAAAAAACAGTATTGGATTTGCGCATGTCTAGAACAGGTATCTGCTCTTCATATACTACAACAATTTCATTTAAAATCCTTTTAACTTCATCAAGTTCGGGACCAACAACCATCAAAATTGGATCACCGATATATTCCACAGTATTCTCAGCATATACAGGCGTATCATCAAGAACTATATGAACACGGTTTTCCCCTGTCACATCATTTTTATCCACAACATAATATCCCTCAGGTAATTTAGGTACAACAACATCAGCAATGCGTGCTTTTGCTTTAGTAGAGTGAAGAAGTTTGCCATAAAGCATTCCTTCCATTACACAATCATCTACATATAAAGCACGTCCACTTATTTTATCATCGTGATCCTTTTTCTTTATAGATCTGCTTATTTTTTCCATATAATTCCTCCTATATGTTTTATTCAATTCACAACTACAAAGATACTTATTCATTTTACCTTATGTGAATACGTTTAAATTCATATAGGGTAAAATAAAAAACCCTCTTAACATTTATAATAAGTAAACATATCTGTTACATTCATTATAAAATAGAGGGTATATTTCATCAAATTCTTTGTCAAAGGAACTTGCTTTACATAAAATTCTGGATTTTAAAATAGTCTGTCAAATTCATCTTTTGCATATTGACGCACGTTTTGTTCAAAAAGCTGATATTTTTCTAAGAACTTTGCTCCTTCTTTTGTTAAAAAAGTTTTCCCGCCTCTGCTGCCACCATGTCTTCTTTCAACCACTGCATAACCTAATTCTTGTTCCAGTTGATTTAACATATTCCACGCCTTACTGTAAGATAATGCCATATGTCTGCATGCACCTCTTACAGAGTGCATCTCTTTAATCAGCAGCAAAAGTAATTTTGTCCTCGAGTTAAAAAACATGGTTTCCTTTTCAATACTTATTCTAACAAAAGGATGAAGAATGTGTTGATTGTGCTTTTTTAGAAGTTGATCTAAGTGATCAATATCATCCATGTCTTGAAGGATACCTTCATCTTCTATCTCCATCAGTTGTTTTTTCACTTTAATACTCCTAATGGCTCCTCTCATTCCCATATTTCCGTTATATTTTAAAATGTCTGGAATCAATTTTGAAGATATCAAAAGAGGGTGTCCAGATTTTCCATGATAGGATGGAGAAATAACCTCCGCACCACATTCCATCATCTTCTGAATGGTCTCCGGTGTAAACATTGGAATACTTACAGGGTTAAATATCACCTGATCACATTTATCTTGCAAAAATTCCAATCCAATTTTCGCAGAATCAAACATCTGTGAATTTTCATAATTCTTGTTTTCTAAAAATATAACTCCGTAATCAGCCAAATCATGCTCAACTTCCCTGGCTTCATATCCAGTTATCACTACAATCGGTGAAATTTCAACCTGCTGAAAGGTCAAAACAATTCTTTTTACTGCAGTAATAGATCCAATTTTCAATAATGAGCATTCATCATTACCTTCAGATATCTTTCCTGCCGCTACAATTATGCCACCTGTTATTTTTTCCTTTTTTTTCTTTATAATCATATCTTTTACCCCGTCAAAATAATGCAAATTTTCCATGCTTACTTTTTTAGCTAAAATTTTGTTGCTTTACACAGCGTGGCAGGGACCATTGATTTAGTCTTGTCTTAAATTATTTGCACTACCCTTTATTGCTTCTATGGACTTTAATATAAAATATGCTATCAAACTGCCTATTGTTGTATTTATTAAAAAAGGTACTACAAAAAAGAAAGCAGCTACGTCTTTACCAAGTATAAATTTTGCAATGGGAAATGAAAGAAGTGATCCTATAATACCTGTTCCTATAATTTCTCCTGCAACTGCAAAAAGTTTTTGATTTGTTCTTTTATAAAGTATAGCTGCAAAAAAAGCTCCTATCATACTTCCTGGAAAAGCCAAAAGTGTTCCAGTACCAGTAAAATTTCTTATAAGTGAAATACAAAAAGCTGTCAATACTGCATAAACCGGCCCTAAAGTGACTGCTGCTATCACATTTATTATATGTTGAACTGGCGTACATTTAGAAGCTCCTATAGGAAAATATATGGCACTTCCACCTAGTACCCCAATGGCCGTAAGCATGGCTGCATATACAATTTTTTTTGTTTTCAAAATAATTTCCCCCTTATATTATATAATATTTAAAATATAATTTAGCTCTTGAGGGTGAAATTTTCACCTTGAAAATTTACGTAAAAATGCCTACCACTAAGGTAAGCACTAAATATAAATCAATCATAAATATTTTGCTTCCCTACGATAGTATTAACTATATCAGGTTTAAAGGGTCAGGTTTTAACCTTCTCAACCGGGAGGTCCCCCTACAAAACTAAATTAATAATATTAAATTTAACAACAGCATACTACTTAAATAGGATTTTGTAAAGTAACTATCTTCTCATCCAAACACTGTCTAATTAATTTCACTTCATTAATAGTTAAATCCATCATAAATGCCAATCTAGATTAAATAATTTTTGTATTTTTCATAATCAGATTTTTTACACTCTACAGATAAAAGTATGCCGTTATTTTCATAACTAGTTGACTTTATTCCTGCATTGTCATTAAAATAAGCTACTATATTTCCCCTATCATAAGGAATTAGAAATTTGCAGCAAATATAGCTTTCAAAAATTTTTCTACGAATTGCCCCCACTAATTTATCCATTCCCAATTTTTTCTTGGCGGAAATATATACATAGTCCTCCTTACTTTCAGGAATTTTGCCTTCCACTAAATCTATTTTGTTATAGCAGTAAATAACGGGAATATCCTCCACACCCAGTTCTCTCAATGTATCAATGGTGACATACATCTGTTTCTCATAATTGGCATTTGAGTAATCCACCACATGAATAAGCATGTCGGCTTCAGAAACTTCTTCTAGTGTTGAGCGAAATGCCTTTATTAAGTAGTGGGGCAATTTACTGATAAATCCCACTGTATCCGTCAATAAAAAGGACTTATTATCTGGCAGATCAATTCTCCTGACAGAAGTTTGCAATGTTGCAAACAGCATATCCTTTTCAAAAACCTGTTTATCATCTGACGGATTAAACAAATCCATCATGGCATTCATAACCGTAGATTTACCTGCATTAGTATATCCCACTAAAGCAATCACAGGTATATCTCTTCTTTTACGCTTTTTTCGTTGATTTTGACGTTGTGACACAAGCACTTCCAGTTCTCTATTCAGGCCACTGATTCTGTTTTCAATTTTTCTACGGTCAAGTTCCAATTTTGTTTCGCCGGAACCTCTGTTTTTAAGAGACGATCCCCCTCCTTGACGATCCATGGATTCCCCAAATCCAATCAATCGCGGGAGCATATACTGAAGTTTCGCTATCTCCACTTGAAGCTGGGCTTCTCTAGTCCTTGCTCTTTTTGCAAAAATATCAAGAATCAAAGAAGTTCTATCTATTATACCGCAATTTAAGCTTTTTTCTAAATTACGAATTTGAGAAGGTGACAACTCGTCATCAAAAATTACCACATCTGCATTTTTCTCATCAACTAATTCACATACTTCCTTAATTTTACCACTGCCTAGATAATGAGATGAATTCACTTTATTTAATTTTTGCGTCACCTCTCCAACTACTTCTATATCACATGCCTCTGCGAGGCTGAATAATTCCTGCATAAGGCTTGCAAAATCCTTATCATTATTAAGATTTGCTCCCGCTATTATAGCTTTTTTCTCCCGTTCCATATATATTCCTCCATTTTTATTGAAATAAAAAACACAGGCCTGCTACCTGCGCATTGAGTAAACGGAATATACGTAACTATTAGATATACGCAAAAGGGAGTGGATTTACGTTTTCCCTTTCTAATACATTTTTACATACATATACCATCATATATCCATATGTTTATAAGGTTTCTTAAAAATAGCCAGATCAATCCCGATTACTCTACACTTATAAGTAGAGCCTTTAATCACTATAAAATTAGTTAAATAAAGCATAAAATCGGAATCTGATACGCATTTTAAGCAGCCCTCCTTAAATCTAAAATCATTTATATGATATCATAGACATAGATGTTTTACAAGTGCATGATAAAAAACAATGTTGTTCATTTGACATACATATGTTAAAGTGTTATGGTTGTATGTATAACAATAAATATGAGAAATAATACAATGTTACTAGCGCTTAATCAATTTGAACGGGAAAACCAATTTTGGGGTGAATCCTGCTTAGGCAGGTAGGGTTAATTTCTTCGATCCGAATCCGTCAGCTAATCTCGCAAGCGTTGAAGGGAAGTTTTTGGTATACTTGAATTTGTATTTTTTAATGTACCTTTGAATTTACGGCTTTACAAGCTGCAGAGACTTCTCTGCAGCTTATTGTTTTTTTGATTGTTCATTGGCTTCCATATAACATAGACAATTTTTTATATTGTATTGTTAATTTTTAAAAGGAGTGTTTGGTTTGAAAAGGAAATACTGGAATATACCATTATGGAAAGACGTTGCAGAAGATGAGTGGAACAGTTGGAAATGGCAGATTTCTAACAGAATTACCACACTGGAGGAATTGGAACAAGTAGTAGATCTCACTGAAGACGAAAGAGAGGGAGTAAAAACTAGTCTTAAAAAACTAAGAATGGCAATAACTCCTTATTATGCAACATTGATTGATCCAGATGACTACAATTGCCCTATTAGAAGACAAGCAATTCCCACCATAGATGAGACCAAAATATCCAAATGTGATATAAATGACCCATTGCATGAAACTCTTGATTCCCCTGTTCCCGGATTAACCCACAGATATCCTGACAGAGTACTAATCCTTGTTACCGAAAAATGTTCTATGTACTGCAGACACTGTACAAGAAGACGCTTTGCAGGACACAATGATAATTCTCTATCAAACAATGATATACTAAAAGCTATAGAATATGTAAAAGCTCATGACGAAGTCAGGGATGTATTGATATCCGGTGGTGATGCCCTATGCATTTCCGATGATAAGCTTGAATTTATATTAAAGGAGATAAAACGGATAGACCACGTTGAAGTTATAAGAATTGGAACCAGAGTGCCGGTTGTCATGCCTCAGAGAATAACCAGTAACCTGTGCAGAATCATAAAAAAATATCACCCAGTTTGGATTAACACACAATTCAACCACCCAAATGAAATAACCGAAGAATCAATGTTGGCATGCAAGATGCTAGCCGATTCAGGAATTCCACTTGGAAACCAGTCAGTACTTTTGAAAAACATCAATGACTGTCCTTATATTATGAGAAACCTTGTACAGGAATTAGTGAAAAACAGAATAAGACCTTATTATATATACCAATGTGATCTATCCCAAGGTATTGAACATTTCAGGACGCCAGTTTCAACCGGTATAGAAATCATGGAACTTTTACGCGGCCATACCTCCGGATTTGCAGTGCCTACTTTCGTAATTGACGCTCCAGGCGGCGGCGGAAAAATACCTATAGGTCCCCAGTATTTGGTCTCACAAACACCTGAAAAATTAATACTCAGAAACTATGAAGGTGTATTGTGTACTTATACCGAACCATCTGATAAAAACCGCCACTGCAAACATTGTGGACTGTGTAAAAAATTCAAAAACACTCCATATGAAGGCTTAGAAAAACTCTTCAGAGATGAGAAAATATGCTTAACACCAATCAATAATGCCAGAATGGAAAGGAGAAAGCAGTATAATGAGGGCAAGCGGTTGTCAGTTAAATAACTATTATGTCAAAATAGGTAAGGATAAAATATTTGTAGACTATATCAACAGTCGTGTAAAAATAATCGAATTTTGCAATATATCCGTTCAAAATATAAAAAGACTTATTCATTTTGCCTCAAAACAACATATGGGGAAGATCATATGCAACTGTGATATTGAAAATCTGGATAACTTTATCAAAGCAGGTTTTCACTTGGAGGGGAAAATAGACGGTTATTTCAAGGGTAAAGATGCATTCTGTATGTCCTATTTTATCTCCAAAGATAGGACACTCTATAATGAACATTCTAAAGAAGATCTGATTTTAAAGCAGAGCTTAAATAAAAAGGATACTTTTATCTATAACAGTGACAATTCCAACTACCACATAAGAAATGCATCAGAAAGTGATATAGGGGGTATGATAAAATTATTTTCCCGGACATTTTCCACCTATCCATCTGAAATTTTCAGTGAAGATTATCTGAAAAACACTTTAAATAAAAAAGTTTTATATAAGGTAGCAGTGGATAATAATAACAGAATAATCGGTGTAGCTTCAGCGGATCTGGATAGAGAAAATTTAAATGCAGAAATAACCGACTGTGCCACCCATCCACATTATAGGAATAAAGGTATACTGTCTAATATAATCTATTCCCTTGAATTGGAACTGAAAAACATGGAATTTATTACTTTATACAGCCTGTCCAGAGCAATACATCCAGGTATTAATTTCGTACTCAGCAAACATGGCTATACATTTAGAGGAAAGCTCATAAATAATTGTAATATATGCGGTGGTTTTGAGAACATGAATATCTGGGTAAAAAACATCAATATGACTTGAAATTTATAGAGCAATATTACACTGTTCAAATAAGCATATGAAATCAAATATAAAAATAAACCTTTAAAATAATCTCAATAATTCACGATTTTTCATGGTACAAAATGGTACAAATATGATAATATCACTTACCAAACTTTTTTAAAATCCATACATATTTGGATAATTTAATGAGCACACTAAATAAAAAAGGAGTGATATTGATGTTTAACCCGTTTGACCAAAAGCCCATGCCCCTGGAAGATGGTATCATGGACTGGAAAACCATATACCCAAAATCATATTCAAAGCAGACTATTGATCCATATACAAGGATCCGTATTATTTTAATGAATGGAATCGAGGTTGAAGCAGCTCTTTTCTCCCATCAATTCCATCGTCACTGCAATAACAACGATTTGCGCCGTGAACTGGCAATGCTGCGGCGGATTGAGCAGCAGCAGCAAAAACACATCAACTGGCTCAAACCAATTGACGAGACACAGCTGGAGACCACCATTGGCTACGAACATGTTGCCGTGGATCTGACAGCCTGGCTTGCCCAAAACGAACCGGATTCCAATGTAAAACAGTGCCTTGATTTCGCACTGCTGGAGGATTTCGATCATCTATACCGTTATTCCAACCTGTTGGATCTGGATGAAAATATTCCCTCCCAGCAGTTGGTGAAAAAATATGTAGACATAACCCCGGGACGGCCAACCATAGCAGAACACCGCTGTCCTAAAGAGGAAGTCAAAAGATTTGTGGACTTTAAAAAGGCAGATATTCGTACAAAGCTGAATACCATGATCATAACTGCCGGAGAACAGCAGACCATGAATTTCTATATGAATTTGGGAAACACATATTATAATGATCTGGGACGTCAGCTCTATCTGGAAATTGCCATGATAGAAGAACAGCATGTAAGCCAATACGGGGGACTTATAGACCCCAACTGTACATGGCTGGAAAGCCTTTTGCTTCATGAATACATGGAATGTTATCTCTACTATTCTTTCTATGAGGATGAGGTGGATGCCAATGTGAAATCAATCTGGGAGATGCATCTTCAGCAGGAAATATCCCATTTGCACAAGGCAGCTGAACTTCTTTCCAAATATGAAAATAAACAGTGGCAGCAAGTTGTACCAGGAGCTTTCCCAAAACTGCTTCAGTTTCATGACACAAGGGACTATGTACGAAATATTCTTGCCAGTCAAATTGAACTGACTGCAGACAATGAAGATTTTAAAAATATCCACCAGCTTCCTGCAGATCATAAATTCTTCTGTTACCAGAACAAAGTGAACCACGATATCAACTCAGTGGCAAGTCATATGGTAATTGAACAGCATCAGAGACAGAAAGGCGAGGACTACCGTGACGAATCCCAACCCAATCCAGTGCCGGATCTGTCAGACAGAAAACAGGACAATACCAGCATAGCAAGAACAAATAAATCCATGTCAATGGCTTAATTAAAAAAACAACATGCAGGTAACATCTTAAAAAATATTTCCTGCATGTTGTTTTATATTTATATTCTGCTGCTACTGATGTATGAATTTAAGTTGAGCTTCACAATAACAGGCAAATTTAAGCCTCTCTATTTTAAAATTTGCATCTGCAAATATCCTGGGCCAGCATTTAACATACTCTATTATTTTATTCTTTTCATCTTTCTCCAATTCATCCCAGGACACCATTGAAGAATTGGCATTTCCTTTTTCAGAGAGTCTATATTCATACTCACATTTTCCCAAAATATTCAACTCTTTTTCCGTAAAATCAATAATTTTTGGTTTTTCACTTTCAGACATTGAAATCAAATCATAATAAACTTTATAGAGCATATCAGGTATGTGCCTTGCATAATCTCTAATAGAATCTTTTTGTTCTTCACTTAGATTTTTCCAACATTCATCAGGTTTCATGACAATTTCATCTTTGTCATAGTAAATCATCACATGGCTGTAATTAAGTGCCCTGGAAATCTGATCAATTTTCTCATTGAAAAATTCGTCTTTCATTAAATAACGGAAAAATTCATCATCATCCACATGCAGCTTCAATTGATCCCTGGAAGGCAGATAGGATTGTTCCCATTTCTTTGCACTACTCAACCTGCTCATCTCCAATATAGCTTCCATAGATCTTGACTCATGTTTGTACCTACCGACTTTTAAAAGTGCCCTCAACACACCCTTGTCTATCTGAACCTCCTGTCTTTCATTTATAAGATGCGGTGCCTTGCGTTCCAAAAGAGATCTCAGCAGCATCGCTCTGCGAATAATAAACAACTGATCTCCCTCATTAGTTTGATTTGGTCCTAAAATATTTACATATCCCCTCAACCTGCTCACAAAATCAGGGCCTTTTGCATTTTGAAATTCCTTAAAAAATTCTCCATATTCAGCCCTGTCCTTAATATCTTCCCCACAAAATTCCTCAAATGTACTGCTTGTACCCCCTGCAAATACAAAGATGGCCTTTCCGATAGGATGGATTGAATTGTCCTCTCTGAATATACCATCCTGCATAGGTGCCAGAAAATATTTCAGCCATCCCAGTTTTCTTTCAAAAGTAGAATCAAATTCATCAAAAAATACCAGAGGAATTTTACCTATCAAAGAAACATCTCTTATTTTATGAAAACTTATAATGAGATCCGATAATGTCCTAAACTGAGATAAATTAAAATCCAATTTTTCAATTAAGTTTGGAGCCACGCACGAGGCAACTTCTGTTACTCCAAAAGATTTTCCGGAACCAGGTGTTCCAAATACAGCGATAGAAAGAGGACGAACTGAATTTTTAGAAAGAACATATTCAGACATGAGGTTTTTAATACTCTTATAAGCTTCAAATTCATCCCTGTCAACAGTTTTCAACTTTCCAAATTGCGCTATTGGTATATATTTAAGAGCACTTTCCTCCCCTTTTTTAACAATATCGTAAGCTATTTCTGCTAGATTGGTAGAACTTTTATCCTTAATAATATACCAGCATGACTGACATTTAGAATTATTTGAATTGGGCACTTCAATATCCTGTATGTATTCTTTATATATAAAATCATTTTCTCCTTCACTGAAAATTGAAGGATTAGGGAAAATGCTTTCCACAATATTTTTACCGAACCCATACATAAAGTATTTTTGTGTAGCTACAATCCCCTCTCGTATACCGTCGTCAACGGATTCATCAATGGATTTATTATTAAGTTTTCCCAAAACTAAAGACTTGGCCAATCCAGCAACAAAACAGGAAGTAAGTCCATACATTTTACCCTGAGCCTCCTTTATTAAATCCCCCTCAAAGGCATAGGTTAAAAAATAAAGTTGTGACCTAGATTCTCCATTATTTCTATAGTATATAGCACCTTCTAAACCCAATGGTATAACCAGGCGGCTACATTTTGATAAAAAGGCAAGAATTGGATTATTTTTTATTTGCCAGACAAAATCAAGTGCCGTCTTTTCCCAGGAAAGATTTTTACTTATGTTAACCTCTTTGGAGCGCAGATCTTCTCCATTTATAACTATTAAAGTATTTTCCATATGAAACTGCTCCAAATGTTTCCAAAGTTTAGTTGAGTTAGAAGGGTTGTCCATTTTATATACAATCATCGGATGTTTATTATGCTCTTTTAAAGCTAAAGGCCAAAATTTTTCATTGTTGTTAAATCCATTGTTTTCATCATCCAATATAATTAGATCCGCATTTTCATTATCATCTATAATGGGAAACAATTTTGGATCTTTAAAAGGCATTTCTGTAAAACCCAAAAACTCTTTCACTCTGTATACTCTATTTCCATCTTTATCCTTGGATGTTGCAGGGAAAAGGCTTAATCGTATAGTAGAATTAAGAATTCCCTCCGGCAAATTCCCCTTATCATAATCCATTTTAGGAGAAATAACATTGGCTCCTGTAGATAAAGTTACAAATTTAGCTAGAAGCAGGGCTTCTCCCTCACTTAATCTGCTGCATATATGTGGATACTGATGCCAATTTAAATCACTGATGTGCTCGTCGTTAATTTGCCAAAATAACAAGTTTACACATACATCACCAGATACAATGACATTAAAATCCTTGATTTCCACAGCTACAATCCCTTCTTTCTATTTATTGATATTTATTTTTAACAGCTTCTTGATATTAGAGTCTATGATACAATTTTAGAGCACTTTTCCTAATTAAACAGTTTTCCATCAAAAGCTCTTTGTATCAGTGAATTAAAGCTTTCCTGCAGTTCTTTCAGACTTCGCTGCAGCTTTTTTTTCTGATTTTCTATATTTCTCACTATTGTTGTAAACTTATTTTGTAGTTCTATTGGTGGAAGAGGCAATTTCAAGTCGTTGATGATTTTAAGATTTAAAAATGTTTGCGCTCCACCTATGCAATACTTATTTACAATGTAGTCTTTTAAATAGTTTAATTCATATTCTATAAATATAGAATTTACCCTATTCCTATTTAATTTGAACAAAGCCACATTTTTCATGCTAAATTCTTCATGTAATGGATTAAAAGCGGCATTTCCCGCACCAGAACCTATATTAGTGTATAAAACATCACCATATTCTGGATTACATCTCTTATATATTTCTCGATGATCTTCCTCAGAAACAAATTCTAAATCAGATAAATCTAATTTAAAAGCTTTTACATTCTTACCGGTAATAAATTTAACTCCCTTTGCAACTCTTTTTGGAGCATTGTGGGTTCCATCGGTGATTTTATTACAAATATCCTTTAAGCTGATCTTCTCCCATTTATATTCGTTAAATTTCAAATCTCCAAACATATTGTAAAAAACACTCTTTATCAGCTCCTCCAGAAGCTCTATCTGAGTTTTCCTTTTATTCACTAACTCCTGAATTTTGCTTAATACCTTCACTATTTTAAGCTGGGAATCCATATTTAATACTGGTATAAACTGTTCTCCTATGATTTGATGTCCAAGGTGCTTTTGAACTCCGCCTTTCATCTGATGTTGAATTGTATGTTGAAATCTGTTTGACGATAGATAATAAAATAGATAATCCCTGTTGAGTAAATCTTCGTCAAAATTTATCTTAAATAAATTATTACTCAGTACTCCATGTTTTCCCCTAAATACGATTCCAGGTGATCCCGTATTAGCCATAATTAAATCTCTATCATTCACTACTTTTTGCGGATATACGTCTTCAACATATTTCTTTCTGCTGTTATTTTTAAAATCAGCAATATATAAATACCTAATATATCCTTGAACCTTACTGTCAATCTGCTTACTTTTAGGTATCTGTACTCCCTGCGTTATAGAACATATTTTCTTAAATTTAGTAAACTTCATAATTAATTACCTCTTACGTTTTAAAAACATATAAATCATGCGGCTAATTCAGAATATTTATCAAATTTATATATATAAAAAGTCAAATATCCCTCAGTACAGTAATAATTAAATAATATCCTCTAGTTTTTCAATCTCTTTCTCTTTTCCAATAGCTACAATTATATCTTTTCTCATAAATACGAAATCTGATGTAGGTAATACGCTTATATCGTCTCCCCTCTTTATAACTATAATATTCACTCCATATTTAGCCCTTATATCCAAATTACCCAGGCTTTTACCAACCCATTCTTCCGCACATAGTATTTCGGCTACCCTGTACTCAGGAGACAATTCTATAAAATCTAATATATTATTTGATACAAGATTATGAGCAACTCTTATAGCTGTATCTTTTTCAGGTAACACAACTTTATCAGCTCCTATTTTATAGAGGATTTTTACATGTAATTCAGTACTTGCTTTAGCAAGTACAAATTTCATACCCATTTCTTTCAACAATAGTGTGACTATAACACTGCTTTGAATATCAGTACCTATCCCTATTACAGCCACATCAAAACTATTTATACCAAGTGCTTTTAGATTTTCCTCTTCAGTTGCATCCGCGCAGACCGCCTGTGTCACATATGGGGCTATATCCTGAACATTTTCTTCTCGCAAATCCACTGCCAATACATCATTTCCAAGTTCATAGAGGGTTTTTGCTATTGACTTTCCAAATCTCCCCAGTCCCACAATTAAATATTGTTTTCTTTTCACAAAATCACCTCAAATCTTAAAATTTTATCCAATCAATATTTTACCTTCAGGGTACTTTATAGATTTAGGTATTTTTCTGTTTACCATGGATAATATTATTGTAAGTCCTCCTAGTCTTCCAAAAAACATACTTATAACTATAATAATTTTACCTATAATGCTTAAATTAGGTGTAATTCCCAAACTCAACCCTGCAGTTCCAAAAGCTGACACACATTCAAAAAATATAGCTTCTAAAGATTGATCACTCTCGGTTACACCTAATATCATGGAAAAAATCAATATCAATATCATATAAATTACCAATATTACAATGGCTTTATATACAAGATCTTTTTTTATGGTTCTTTTATAAATTTCAGTTTCCCGTCTGCCCATTATTACGGATACAGCTGTCATTATAATTAAAGCTGCAGTAGTTGTTTTTATTCCCCCTGCTGTAGAACCCGGAGCTCCACCTATAAACATGAATACAATTGTTAAAAGTTTACTGCTCTCGCTCATGTCAGAAATAGAAATTGAGTTAAAACCTGCAGTTCTTAAAGAAACCGAAGCAAAAAATGAAGATAACATCTTGTCCCCTAAAGTCATATCTTTCATAGTCGCAGGATTGTTAAATTCAAACAGAAGAAAAAATATGGTTCCCAAAATCAAAAGTACAATAGCCATTGTTATACAAACTTTTGAATGCAGTGATATTCTTCTTACATCCCTAAAGCTCTTTAAATTATATATCTCCTGCCATACATAAAACCCAAGCCCCCCAATCATAATTAAAACGCTTATAGTAAGTATTACCATTTCATTATTATAATAGGGAACTAAACTCTTGCCTTTCCCCACTAGATCTATTCCCGCATTGCAAAATGCTGAAATAGAGTGAAAAATTGAATAAAAAAGGCCTTTGCGAAATCCAAATTGTGGAACAAACTGAAACGACAAAATAGCCGCACCTATAGATTCCACTGAAAAAGTAAATATCAATATGTATTTAGACATTTTTACAAGTCCCTGTATATTAAATGAGTTAAGCGATTCATGAATCAATAGTCTTTCTTTTAAAGTTATTTTTCTTCCTGAAACCAGTGCAATAAGCGTCGAAAATGCCATAAATCCTAGTCCACCTACCTGGATCAGAATTAAAATAACAGTCTTTCCAAAATAACTCCAATGTGTTCCTGTATCCACCGTTACAAGTCCAGTTACACAGGTGGCTGATGTAGCTACAAATAATGAATCTATAAAATTCGTATGAATATGATTTTGAGATGATATAGGAAGCCATAATAAGATAGTACCTATAAAAATTATAATCAAAAAACCCCATATTAAAATCTGAAGTTCATTTATCTTGAATAATTTTTTATTTCTAAATTTCATTGAAAATCACCCTTTATCACCTCTAAATACGACATATAATTCCCTATTTTTTAAATTTTACTGTCTCAAACTTATTTACTGTCATTATATTATAACCCTATTTTTTTATTTCTCCTATGTTTTTCAGTAAAAACCATTTCCTCTTTATAATAATATTTATTCTATTTTAAATCATAAATTTCTATATAAACTACTTGAGTTCTCGATAATATCTTGTCAACTTATTCCCTTATCATAAATAATCAATGCCGTATAATCATTTTGTGCATGGGCATATTTTATATCGATTACCACCTTACCCTTTAGATCAATTTCAAGAGTATCTTTAATTTTACTCTCTAGATTCTCCAATGTGTTTTCATGTAATCCTTTAATTCCAATAGCATTACTTCTGTATGTTGACATACTTAACCATTCCCCCTATTGACTTTTTGTAGTCACTCTTTATTCAATATTTCTACAACAGGGACTGGCATCCTTTAACTTTCGTTCACCATTATTTGACTTATTTATATGTTTTTCTCACGCAAAATAAGCACCCCACATGACGGATGCTCATTTTGGTATTATACTTTCAAGGATGACACTTTTTTATTTTTCGCTAAGGGTATTTCCTTAGGACATATATAATTATACATAGTATTTATTACAACTTAATGCTATATTTATAAACTTTCTGTAAACATTATGAAAATAATCTTCTATTTAGCAATAATACATTTCATTGGTTATATTATTGGCGTTCATTTATCCTTAAATTACCAGAATAATAATTTGAATTTTGCATATTCTATTCATGTAAGGATACCAATGTGTTTTAAGTTATTAAAATATTGAAGTTTCCTATAAACTTAGGATATTTGTAATTGAATACATTGAATGCTTAATTTATGCTGGGGATAATAAATCCCCAGTATTTAAATACTGAAGGCATAATAGGAATGCAAAATTCCAAGCTCATAAATTGAATTTTATTTCAGCCATTACTGCACATATTGACAAAATATCTGTGAAATTGAAGATTATCTGTTAATTCAGGATGGAAGGAAGTGGCCAGCATATTATCCTGTCTTACAGCTACAATATTTTCATCAACTTTGCACAATACATCCACATCATTTCCTACTTTGGTGATATAAGGAGCCCTTACGAAAATCAAAGGTACTTCACCATTATAAACTTTATTTATCCTCTCATAGGTTAAAAAGCTGTTAATCTGACTTCCATAGGCATTTCTTTTAACAGTTATGTCCATTACCTGCAGGTGATTTTTTTTATCATTTTCAATATTTTTTGCAAGAAGTATCATACCTGCGCAGGTTCCCCACACCGGAAAACCATTCATTATTTTTTCTTTAAGCTTGTGAAAAATATCCGTTTCCCTTAATAGTCTTCCAATAGTCGTACTTTCTCCACCTGGAAGAATAATTCCCTGTAATCCATCTAATTCTTTAGGCTTTCTTACTTCAACCGTTTCACAGTGAAGGGCTTTTAAGTGATGAATATGCTCTATTACCCCACCCTGAAGTGCAAGTACCCCTATTTTCATCTTACCAGCCTCTTTCTTCAAATCTGCTGTCCAATTCACTGCAGTTTATACCCACCATTGGTTCCCCGAGATCTTCAGATACTTCAGCAATGCACTTGGGATCATTATAATTTGTTGTTGCCATAACTATTGCCTTAGCTCTTTTTTCCGGATTTCCCGATTTAAATATTCCCGAACCCACAAACACCCCTTCAGCTCCTAGTTTCATCATAAGTGCTGCATCGGCAGGCGTAGCTATTCCACCCGCAGCAAAATTAACTACGGGAAGCTTTCCATTTTTCCAAACAAATTCTAATAAGTCAAAAGGAGCCCCAAATTCCTTAGCTAATGTCATCAACTCCTCCTTTGACGAATTTTTAACTCTTCCTATATCATCCATTATGCTTCTCATGTGAGTAACAGCTTGAACTACATCTCCAGTACCAGCTTCTCCTTTTGTCCTTATCATAGCCGCACCTTCGCCAATTCTTCTTAAAGCCTCCCCTAAATTCCTTGCACCGCATACAAAAGGAACGCTAAATCTTTTTTTATCTATATGATATCTATTGTCTGCAGGGGTTAGTACTTCACTTTCATCTATAAAATCAATTCCTATAGCCTCCAGTATCTCAGCCTCAACAAAATGTCCTATTCTAACCTTGGCCATAACCGGTATGGATACCGATGCCTTTATCTTCTTTATCATTTTGGGGTCGGACATTCTTGCAACTCCACCCTGTGTCCTTATATCCGCAGGTACCTTCTCAAGTGCCATAACCGCACATGCCCCTGACGTTTCAGCAATTATAGCTTGTTCGGCATTCACCACATCCATAATCACTCCGCCTTTAAGCATTTGAGCCAAATTTTTATTAAGTTCATACTTTGCCATAAATAAAACAACTCCTCACTTACTTTTTGAAGTTAATTATAATATGTACACCGTATAATTCAAATGTATCGTCACAATTTGGAAAACACTTTATTTATCCCTTTATAAGTTAAAAATAGAGTGCTGTAAAATTATTTTAAAGAACAGTTTTGCAGTACTCCACTTTGAATTTGATGTTTTTGTCTGATATTAAACATTCTGTTTACACTAATTCTTTTACTTCCTTTGGATCTTTAGTATAATCAGCCATCTTCACAAATTTTGTCTTTATCCTGTATATGACGGAATCTCCAATATTACCTTTATCTACATTTTCCTTTAATACCGGATACCTGACACTTATTCCATCCACTGCGCTCTTAAAGTCATCATCGCTCTGAAGTACTTCCGATGCCTCTCCAGTTACAGAAACACTTTTAAAGGTATTATAGGATTGATTCTCATTTTGGAAATAAAAAGTAACTATTGGATTTTTCTTTATATGACTGACCTTATTTGATTTTCTCCCCGTTTCAAAATACAGATTGGCTCTGGCATTTGAAAATGCTCCCATAACTCTCGCATATGGTGCACCGTCCTCACCTACGGTAATCAGCAATCCTGTCCTGGATTGTTCTATATATTTGATGGCCTCGTCTAATACTTTACTCATATGTAAAATCCTCCTTTTTTTATAATTATAGTTCAACAACTTTAATTTTACTATTTTTATTTTAATCACTTAGTATATATATTATATCTTCTCTATCCTTAAACAATAGCATGAACAATTTAAAATATTTTTTTATGTGTGAGATAATGCCATTTTTTCATAATGTTTATACAGTGAATAAAATTCACCTACATAATTTTTTTGCCAGGGCTTTTTCTTTCCACAAAAATGAATTATGGAAGTATTATTAATTACATAATCCATATCAATATTACCTTTACTTAAAATTTTATTATATTTATAATATCTAGGATCATAATTAAATAATATTTCATCAAATTTTTTTATATATTTGGAATACAGTGCATTAATTATATCCTGATCCGGCAAAATTAATTTATTTTTATTTTTCTTCACAAAATCATAAATCTCTTTTTCTTTTACAATTTCTCTTTGCAGATCAATATTCATTAAAAGAACCCCGGAATTATAATATGTTTCGATTTGATAAGGTTTTAATCGCAACTTATTGATTTCTTTAACTGTCAATATATTATGACATGCTGCAGCATAAAGATATTTAGAAATACCAATATCATATAATTTTCTTATTGGATTTATAACCAGAATATCGGGATCAAGATATAATATTTTATCCACATTTAAAGGTAGAAACTCAAATGCCAATAATCTATAGTACATTTCTTTAGTATAATACATAGTCAAAGGTGAATCTTTAAAATGTTCATTCTCCACTTTTATTATAAAAAGCTTATGGTTTTCCTTTTTTACAAATTTATTTACATTATAAATCTCATCTTCTTCCATATTTGAATACATCATATAAATATAAAATCTTTCTTCAGGATTATTCATAAATAAAGATTTCAGCATAACCTTTAATGGTTTTAAATAATTTGAATCCAGTGTAACAAGAATATTCATTTATATTTTCTCCTCACATATAATTAATTGAACTTCTACATTATTCTCATACTTATGAATTACCCACAATCAATAAATATTAAACAAAAATAACTCCAACCCCAAAAAAGTTAGAGTCATTATCCTTTCTATAACTAATAGTCATAAAAATATGATAATCAATATACTTACTTATTTTATCATAGTAAGCATAAAAATTTCAATGTTTCCTTCTCTATTAACATTTCTTTACCATATCAGCAATGGAATAATCTGATGAAACTGTTATTGTCTTGACATTTCTTTGAAAACGCTCATACCTAAAACAGCAGTAATCGAGAAAATCATCACCGCTGTAGTGCCTAATCATGGCCCATACCATCCACAGCAAATCCTGTGCCATCATATAGCATTTTATTTTTAATATTTCTGAAGGCATGGGAAACTTACCATAATAGTCTAAAAGGAGATATTTAATTGCATCTTCAGTTAGTCTGGATTCAAGAATATACGCAGCTACATCCCAACTCGGATCGTTCATCCCGGAATATTCCCAATCTACAAGGTAGGTTCTTCCTTTATTATCCACCACAAAGTTTTCGGGCACCGTATCATTGTGACAGGGGACAGAAATTGTATTTTTAATATTCTTTTGCATAAAATCCAGCAGTCGTTTTTTTAATGCAGCATAGTCGAAGAAAAAATCTCCATTAAGTTCTTTAATAATATGCTCATATTTGTTTAACTCTTTTTCCCAATTAAAAGAATTGGGAAAATGTTTTTGGCTGGAGTGAATCTTTTTCATAAGAGCAGAAACAGCTTTTATATTAGCTGAAGAGCAAGGATCTATTTGGGCAATATTTTTACTATTTTCAATATATACACTGATTTTAATCCCACTTACCTCATCAAAATAAATGCACTCAGAGCTCAGGCCTAGCTCTGAAACAATTTTATTATTAAGCTTTTCAATTTTTCGGTCAATCATTAAATTGGTCATACCGCCTGGCTGCCGGACAACATACTCTGTTCCATTTATATTCATAATATAGTTGTAATTAGTAAGTCCACCTGCAAAACGAGTTTTGTCAAATATTATACTGTCGTCACTAAAAACAAGACGCAGTTTTTTTTGTACTAATTCTTCCATTTCCATAAATAATCCACCACACATATTCAATCTATTGTTTTGTTAATTAAGAAGACATAAGCAACCAAATAAATGCGCCAATTTATAATTTCCTGAAATCCATTACAAGGATCATTATAACAATAATATGCCTAAAAATCAACATATTACCTTATATGTCTCTTCTAGCTGATACCAGCATATAGAAGTCAGAAATCTAGAATTATATAGACATAGTTCTAGATTCCATTACAAATATTCCATTACAATAACTTCTATTGTAATAGTTCCACTTTTCAAAATAAAAGTGGATATTATTCAAAAAAAACGATATTATACAATATAATATTTTAACTAGATACAATAATACTAATAATATACATTAATTCTACAATAAATCAGTTATCTTATATGGTATCATAAATGATGGTAATTATTAAAGTTCAGTAGAAAATAGGAGAGGAAATCATGGAAGGTAAGTTTAAACTGAAATCCAATATTTATTTTAATAAGCAATCCATACAGCTTTTAGAACAAATTGAGGAACTTATATATATTTGTAGAAAATGCTATTTATAAAATGTTCAAAATCACAGAAAATAACTTATAAAATATTAACTTTGGTTTCTTTTTGACGAAACTCAAAGAGTAAGGTAAATTACTAGTTTACTTTCATATTCTTATGTATTACAATGAAGTTTAGATAATTTCTTCCTTCACGTACAATTATAAGGTCATAAGAGGTGCATTTACAGGTATGAATAAAACTAATAATCCACTTGAAAAATTAATATCCTCAAATTTATACGATCGTTATAGTGGTATTTTATCCTTATCAGATATTCCTCTGTTTCTGGCAGATACAAATGGTAATATTTTGCTTGAATTTATTCCATCTCCTGATTTTTGTACACATGTATGTCAGGAAAAGGGCGGAGAAGTATGCCCTGACTACAGATGTCGATTAAATCCCAAGGGCGAGGGTAGATTTGTATGTCGATATGGCCTTGAAAATATACTTTTTCCCATCAGAGTAGAAAATGAAACCTTAGGATACGTAGCCGGTATGCAGGTATATTTGAAGGATAATGAATATAAAAAATACATGATTAATATAAATCCCTCCAAAGAGAGCAAAGCTGAAGAATTAGAATTTGTTGCTAAATCGATTTCCTCACTGAAAACCGTGGAATCCAATAAAATTAAAATACATGAACGTTTATGCGGTCAAATTGCTAAAAATATTTCTCTTGACTTATCTGAAAATATAAGTTATTTTCATCAAGATGTGAAAAGGTTATCAATTGAAAAAGAGATACTGGAAAAAAAGATCATTGATCTAGAGGCAAAAAACATGTCTTTAGCAGTTAATCCTCATTTTTTGTTTAATACTTTAAACTGCATCGCCCGTGTGGCTTATTTTGAGCATTCTCACACAACAGAAAAACTCATTTATTGCCTTTCTGACTTGCTGCGATACAACTTAAAACAGGAAAACCAACTTCACACTATTGGCGCTGAAATCAATAATATTGAAAAATACCTGTATATTCAGAAAGTAAGATTTAAAAACCGCCTTGAATACAGCATAGATATTCCTGAAAATATTAAATCTTACACAATTCCCAACATGGTTATCCAGCCAATTGTTGAAAACTCCTTAATCCACGGAATTACACCAAAACGAGAAGGAGGTAAAATAATTATTTGTGCAGAGGAATGTAAAAGGGAAATTATTATTTCCATTATGGATAACGGAAATGGCTTTCCAAAGGACATTTTGCTAAACATGAAAAAATTTGAAAATAAATCGGGTTTAGGGCTTTGGAATACAGACAAACGCTTAAAACAATACTATGGGAAACAGTACGGATTGGAAATTGTAAAGTCTGATTATAGTGGTAGTACCGTTACTATCACAATTCCTACCCAGCCTATTGTGAGGTGATAGCAATGAGCGTGGTTTTGATTGTAGAAGATGAAATGCTTGAGCAAGAATTTCTTAGATCAGTTATGCTTGAAGAGCTTTTTCCAGAAGATAAGCTGCTGACCTGCGAAAGCGGAATACAGGCCATCAATCTAGCAAAGCAATATCAACCCAATGTTATCATAATGGATATAATGATTCCTGAATTGGACGGTTTAAGTGCCATTGAGAGAATCAGAAAATTTTTACCCAATGTATTTATTACAATTTTGTCCGCCTATTCGGACTTTTCCTATGCACAAAGAGCAATCAGGCTGCAAGTTTCCGAGTACTTGTTGAAACCTGTAAAACCCAATGTTATCAAACAGGTTTTCCGAAAAATGCTGGACTCAGCAAACGATTGTGATGCATTGACAGAAGAAAATCCTGACGAAAATATTAAAGATTCTAGAGGAAGTCAACGATACTTTATAGAGGAATCCATAAAATATATTAAAGAACATTATAGAGAAAAAATCACTTTGAAAATGGTTGCTTCTAGAGTATTTTTAAGTCCCAAGTATTTCAGTCGTGTTTTTAAGAAGGAAATGGGGGTTTCATTTTCAAATTATATAATCAATTTAAAAATTCAACATGCCTGTAGATTGTTAGAGACAACCAATTATCCCGCTTATCGCATTTCAATAGAATGTGGTTTTTCAGATCCTTCTTATTTTAACAGGGTATTTTGTACACAGATGAATATGACTCCTCAATCCTACAGAAAATATACACGTATGTCAGCACAGAGAGATTGAAAGTTATGAAATTATTGCAACATAGTATAAAATCTTTAAAGTACTAATTATTATAAATCTTTTATCGAACTCTAACATAAAATCGCTAGGGTTCTTTATTTATACAAATTATACCAACTATTTTAGCTAATAAAAATGGTTATTTTTATATACTAATATATGATTTAAAAACGTAAAAGGGGGATAAAATTTATGTTACAAAAAATGAGTTTAAAAGTAAAAATTAGCACTATAATTGGACTATTGCTGATACTAACTTTCGCAGCTACGTTTTCTATATTATTAGTCAGGTTATATAATAGCAGTATATCACAAGCTAAAACTCTCTCAGAGGAAATGTCAAAATCCTATGCATCCCAGGTTGACAGTCATTTTATAACACTTGAAACAATAGGTGATACATTCAAAGATTCAATAAACAGTCAGATAAAAAAAGGTGTTAAGAATAGAGATATTATCATTGATATGCAAAAAAATATATTGAATAAATATCCTAATATTTATGGAATAACAGTGGCTTTTGAACCAAATGCCTTTGACGGCAAGGATTCTTCCTATGCAGGAAAACCGGGATACGGCGAAAAGGGATTGTTTATACCCTATGTAACCAGAAGCAACGGCTCTTTTCATATTGAACCGGCATATAATTCTGAAACTGAGATGACCTGGTATAATACTCCTAAAAGAAGTAAACGAGTATTTGTGACGGAACCAACTGTATATAAAGTTAATGGCAATAATATCTCCATGGCATCTTTGGTAGTACCTATTTTAGATGAAAATAAAAATTTTCGAGGAGTTGTATCCATAGATTACAGACTTGAAACATTTCAAAATATTGTAGATCAAATAAAACCCATGGGAGGATATGCTCAACTTTTATCGAAAAATGGTATATATGTAGCAAATGGGGCCAATAAGAAGTTGATAATGACTGATGCAAAGAAAAGTGGTAGTGACTGGAATAATGTTGTAAGCCAAACATCTGCAGGCAAACAGATTCAAGCCATAGGAAAATCAATTTCAACAGGAGAGGACGTCTTCAGAGTAGCATACCCGGTAAAAATAAGTGACTATGATATGAATTGGAGTCTATGCATTGATATTCCCATGGCAAATATTTTAAAGGATTTCTATGCTCAATTAAGAGAAATAATACTTATGGCCTGTATTGGACTTGCCGCTATAATCCTGGTAACAGTATTAATTGTAGGTTATATGACCAAAGGACTTAAATATACGGAAGATCAATTGGATTTATTGGCACAGGGAGATCTCAGTAAGGAAATTAATTCTAAGTTTTCAAAATCCAAAGATGAAATTGGAAATATGATAAATTCTATGTGGAAAATGCAAAAATCAATTAAGAATATAGTAAAAGGCGTGAAAGACAATTCTTTAAATGTAGATCATTCAATAAGCAATGTGGAAAAAAGTATAGGTACCCTAAACTCAAAGATTGGTGATGTATCTGCAACTACAGAGGAACTCTCTGCCGGAATGGAAGAAACTGCGGCATCCTCTCAAGAAATGAACAACTCGGCATCTGAAATAAAGAAAACCGTTGAAAGCATGTCATCAGCAATCGAAAGCGGATTAAAATCTGCAGAAAAAATAAATACAAGAGCTGATGCTCTGAAATCCTCTGCAATTCAATCTCAACAGAATGTACATGACATGAGTTCAGATATGAATAAAAAATTACAACTGGCACTTGAAAAGTCAAAAGCTGTGGAGCAAATAAACTCATTGACAGATGAAATATTGGAGATAACCTCACAGACAAATTTACTTGCACTAAATGCATCTATCGAAGCAGCACGTGCAGGAGAAGCTGGAAAAGGATTTTCCGTTGTAGCAGATGAAATCAGAAAGCTAGCCGATTCATCTCAGAACATGGTCATCCAAATTCAAAATACCAATAAGGATGTAGTTCAATCCGTAGATGCACTTAGAAATAGTTCAAGAGATATAATGAAATTTATCGAAAAACAAGTGGTGCCTGATTATACTAATTTAGTTAAAACAGGAGAACAGTACAGCAAAGATTCTTCTGAAATCAAAAAATTGATTGATGATTTCAATAAAATATCTGAAAAATTACTTTCATCTATTTCTGATATAGTAAAATCCGTGGGAGAGGTATCTGCAGCATCGGAAGAAGGTGCACAGGGAACTACAAGCATAGCACAGATGTCTTCAGAAGTAGCTGAATTAAGCAATAACGTATTGAATCAGACAGCAGAATCAAAATCAAGCTCTGAAAAATTGAAAAACATGATTTCCATATTCAAGCTATAACAAGCTATAAAAAGAGAAAATGTACTTAAAATTTAATTTACACAAAGTAAATACAGATGGCTACCCTAATATGGTAGCCATCTGTACTAACATTTTTTAATGATTTACACCACTTAAATTTAAGCCTACTATTCCAGTGATAATTAAAATTATAGATATTACTTTACCCATGTTAATTTCCTCTTTAAAAAACATTATTCCAATAACTGATATTACTGTAATTCCTACCCCTGACCATATTGCATATGCAATACTTACATCTATTTTCTTTAAAGCCAATGAAAATACACTGTAGCATAAAAAATATGCAACAAACATACCTATGGATGGAAATAACCTCGTTAATCCATTGGAAATTTTCATTAACGAAGTACCTATTAGCTCCAACGTTATTGCTAAAAATAGAAAAAACCAGTGCATCATAGCCTCCCTTTATAAATTTTATAGTACCAATTACATTTGAAAAAAGAACGTATCCCGATTTGATTTACATGGATCCAGATACGTTCTCTAAACAAACTATCATTTTGATTTTAGCATCTATCATAAGATGATAGCATATTATATCTTATTTTAAAGTCATCTTCATATGTCTTTTCAAATATCAAATTTTTGTCTACTCTTCATTTCCTTCAGAAATTTTAGGAAGAATAGATTCAACCTCAACATGCGGACGTGGAATAACATGAACTGAAATCAGTTCTTCACCAACACGCTGTGCTGCTGCTGCACCAGCATCAGTAGCTGCCTTTACAGCACCTACATCTCCTCTTACCATCACTGTTACAAGACCACCTCCAACATGTTCCTTACCAATTAAATGGACATTTGCCGCCTTAACCATTGCATCTGCTGCTTCAATACAACCTATTAAACCTTTTGTTTCAATCATTCCCAATGCATCATGTTGCATTTTTTTCTCCCTCCTAAAACCTCATTTATGATCTACAATTTATTTTTCATCTTCCTTTTCAATTTTAGGAAGAATACTTTCAACTTCCACATGCGGACGTGGAATAACATGAACTGAAATCAACTCACCAACACGCTGTGCTGCTGCTGCACCAGCATCAGTAGCTGCCTTTACAGCACCTACATCTCCTCTTACCATCACTGTTACAAGACCGCCTCCAACATGTTCCTTACCAATCAAATAAACATTAGCTGCTTTAACCATAGCATCTGCTGCTTCAATAGAACCTACCAAACCCCTCGTTTCGATCATTCCCAATGCATCATATTTCATTTTTTTTCTCCTTTCTTCCTAATACCTTATTTTATTATTGTAATTTTCGATACATTATTAAGATTCATGGCATTTGCTTCTTCTGTATCAACATGACATTCTAAAGCCGAAGCATCATTTGCCCTAATAACTACATTATTGTAAATACCACCTCGCGGCCCATCAACCTGAATGCTTACTATTTGCCCATCATGAACATCAAAATGCTGTGCATCTCCAGGTGTCATATGGATGTGACGCTGTGCAACAATCAATCCTTCTTTTATCTGAATGGATCCCTTTGGTCCAACTATAGTAATTCCAAATGTTCCGTGTAAATCACCTGACATTCTAATCTGTGGAACTGTCCCCAATTTAAAAGAATCTCCCTTTAGAACTTCCACCTGTGTCTTACTGCGTATTGGGCCAAGAATCCTAATCTTTTCAATGGCACCCTTTGGGCCGCAGATAGTCACAGTCTCCTTACACGCAAATTGTCCTGGTTGTGTTAGATCCTTAACTCTAGTCAACTGATATCCTTCTCCAAATAAGGTGTTAAAATCTACCTGTGAAAGGTGAACATGACGATTCGAAATTCCGATTGGAATTTTATACTCATCCTCTCTCCTACCTTCAGAAGGCATATTATCTTTGACAGTCTCCAGTAAAAGTTTGAGGACAGCTTCATACTTGTTGTCCATTTTAATTAGCTCCCTTCATCGCAGCTATTAATTCACTTACCAGCTTAGTAAGCTTTTCATTGTCAGTTGAATCAGAATTTGTACTATAACATTCCTTATCATAATTAGCTTTATTCTGGCAAGTACTCTTTGCAACATAGGAGGCAGGACTCGTAGCATAGCATCCTAAATCCCGCTGATTCCCACAGCTGCCAGAAAGTTCAGGATGATTGAACGTCGGATCATCTGAAGCCAATGTGCTGCAGTTTTTAATACCATATGCAACCCTCTTGATATTAATCAAATGCATCGGACTGACATTTTCAGAAACAGAACTTCCTCCCCATGTACCACAGCCTAATGTAAAGGAAGGCAATAACCCTGTACTTGCACCAGTGCCGCCCTGACTTCCACCGGTATTAACCAGAATACGGGATGCTGGCTTTTTAGCAAACTTCATTACCATATCTCTATCATTTGTATGGATGTTCATAGTATGACCAAGGCCATTTTGAAGCAATCTAATACTTAAATCACATGCTTCATGCCAATCTTTAACTGTATAAAAAGCAAGTACTGTTGTCAATTTTTCATAAGAAAGCGGATAACCGTCACCAACACCCTGTTGTTCTCCAAGTAAAACTTTTGTTCCCTCTGGAATTGAAATACCTGCAGCAGAGGCAATGACCTGTGGTGATCTTCCAACAAATTTTGCACTCATACTGTGGCCGCCATTTTTAAAAAGTAGATTACAAACTTTTTTGGTTTCTTCAGCTGTCATAAAATATCCACCCTGTTTTTTGAATTCAGTTACTATAGCATCATGATTGCACTCTTCAGCAATTACAGACTGTTCAGATGCACAGATAGTACCATAATCAAAGCTCTTACTAGCAATAACATCCCTAACCGCTTCGTGAACATCAGCTGTTTTCTCAATATAAGCTGGAGAATTACCAGCACCGACGCCCAATGCAGGCTTTCCAGAACTATAAGCAGCTTTTACCATCCCCGGTCCTCCAGTTGCAATTATCATGGAAACCTCTTTGCATTTCATCAACTCGTTCGTAGCATTCATAGACGGTGTTAAAATGCTGCCTATAATATTCGCAGGAGCACCTGCTTCTACTGCTGCATTACACATGAGACTAACAGCTTTTGTTGTACATTTTATTGCAGCAGGATGTGGTGAAAATACAATGGCATTACGTGATTTAATTGCTATCATTGATTTGAAAATAGCGGTGGATGTTGGATTTGTAGAAGGAACTATACCCATTACTAAGCCAACAGGTTCTGCAATATCAATTACCTTATCAACCGGATTTTCTTTGATTACACCAATTGTCTTCATATTTTTAATAGAATTATATACACAAGTAGAAGCCATATGGTTTTTATAAGTCTTATCTTCAACCTTTCCAAAACCGGTTTCTTCTACAGCCATTTTGGCTAAACAAACTGCATTTTCCTCTGCCACTTTAACCATATTGCGCAGAATTTTATCGATTTGCTCTTCAGTATAATTAGCAATTTGATCTGCTGCAATTTTTCCTAGACGTGCAAGATTTCTCGCTTCTTGTACAGAACGTAAATCATAATCAATATTTTCCAATTGTGATCCCTCCATTATTTTTCATAAAACTTTTATTATTTATTTTAATTTCTGCAACTGTGTTAACTATGCCCATAATACTTTCCAAACTCTGCAATCAGCAGCTTTTTACTTGCTCTAGAAATTTCCCTTCCTTTAATGCCAAAGTTTTCATATTTGCGTGCTAGATTTCTAAGTTCTACCACCTTATATTTGCTTAAAATCTCAATGGCTTTCTCAGGGCCACATTCAAATACTATCTTGTCTACAGCTTCCTTATTGTGCTTTTTACTCAAACCTTCTTTCAACAAAACTGTTGTTTCTTTTGGCATGGATTCCCTATTATTTGTCTCCTTTACTCCTAAATCTTCAATTGTTACTGTTTCTTTAACCTCAACAGGAACCTCTACAATGTTTTCCACTTCTTCTTTTAATTCGGCTTCTGCTGAAGCAGTAACTAAAATATCTTCACTTTCCGCTGGTACTGATGATACAATTATCTTGTCTAAATACTCATGTGGACGTGGAATTACATGCTGTGAAATCAGTAATGTGTTATTTATCAATTTAACTGCAGCTGCACCAGCTTCTACAGCTACTTTTGCTGCAGCTACATCACCAGTTACAGCAATCGAAACAAGGCCTCCTCCTACATATGTCTTCTCCAAAATATTCACATATGCTGCCTTGAGCATGGCATCTACAGCCACAATAGCTGCAACGAGTCCTTTCGTTTCGATTAATCCAAGTGCTTGCATCACTTAGTCCCCCTCTTAGTTCTAGCTTACAAGATCAGCCCAGTTGGCTGGATATGTAACATAGAATAACTTGACCTTGTCAGGAGATCCCCATATAACTTTGGATCCCGATGGAACATAGAGTACGTCACCCGGGTGTACAGTGAATGTCTTCCCATTAAGAGTAATTGTCAATGTACCTTCGATAACATAATCAATCTCCTCATAAGTCAGTTTCCAGTCAAAACTAGAATGATCAATTGTTAAAAATCCGGCACTCATAGAAGAATCATCTTTACTGATCAATTCCTGATAACATACTTTGGCATTTGGATTCCCAGTATCAAAGGTATCAAATTTTACTGAGTTTCCACGGACTAACTTCAAACCGCTACAATCACTTTCAGCAACATATGGTTTATTGGAAACTGAATCAAGTACACCTTTTAAAAGACCCTTATCCATCATGACCTTGAGCACTTTATAGATCATATCACTGCTAATTCCACTCTCACAATTTTTTAGAGGTTCAGGAGCTTTCTCCACAGAAGAGTTCTTCGTTTCGCAGGAACTTTTTGTTTCACAAGGCTCCTTTGTTTTGCAAACTTGAGTTTCTGTAGAAAACTCTATTCCACGAGCTCTGGCTGCATCCTTAGCCGATGGAGTAATAATCGTATTACAGTCAATATAAACTGTCTTTTGACCTTGCTTTTCCGCATCGTCAACATCTTTGACACAAATTAATTTTTTCATTCCTCCACATCCTTTCATTCATTGATATAATCATTGAAAACATCCTCCCATATATAAAAGCTTTTACATATTTAAAGTAAAGATGCCACCAGTATATCAGAGGGTGAAGGTATTACCTCTGCATTTACTAATAAACCTTTTTCCTCTGCAATAGCTTTTCCGGCCCCAATACCAGCTTCAACTGCAGCCACGTCACCAGTAAAAGTAAAGAATGACTTACCACCTAATCCATTTCCCAGGCGAAGCTCTAATGGCTGTAACTCTGCAGCTTTAAGGATTGCATCAGCTGCAGCAATCATTGTTGACAGAGAAAAAGACTCCATAATTCCCAAGGCTTGAATTTCATCTGGTACAGTTGCACCTGTTATTGCTGGAAACACTGCCGGACTTACATTTGGTATAACAATAGAATCAACTAAAAATTCTCCTGCCAGCCTTTCACCAATATCTACTGAATCTTTTACTGCTGCAACATCCCCGTCAACAATAGCAATATATTTGCCAGGACAGGTAGAACCTGCCGTAACTATTTCCACATGAGAAATTTTTACCATCTGATCTGCTGCATATATACCACGTGCAATGCTTGTAAATTCTACCATTCCTATTGCTTTCAACATATCATTCCCTCCTTATCACAATAAAACCATTTTCACTTTCGATAACCTTTCCTGAAATACTTGCATGAACGGCGGCACCTAGGCTATCTTCAGGAATTTTACCAACTTGCTGTCCCACCTGTACATAATCGCCAGGATTGACAATTGGAACTGCAGGCGCTCCTACATGCTGCCTCATCGCAATATGTACTAATTCAGGTTCCATATTAACTTCTGTCATAGGAGCCGGTCTATCAAAATTATTCAAACCTAACCTTGCAATAAGACGCTTACTTGGAATCAAACGATATTCACGACTTTTTCTGGCAGCAAATTGCGACTTAATCGGTTTATACCTTATATTCTGCTCCGCCAGTTTCCCCTTAAAATATAGATTTGCAGATTTGGGATAAAGCCCTGCGGGACATGAAAACAATTCACATAAATTACACTGACAGCACAGCTGTGCAATCTTCTGACCCTCAACATCATCTAATGCATAATTCAAAGCCCTCATTATCTTGTGCGGCTGCATATTATGTCCAAGAAGATAACGAGGACACATATCCGTACACATACGGCACTGTTCACAGGAAGATCTATTTACTCTTCTTGCCTGTTCTATATTAACGGATTTCCTTCGGATTAGAGAATGTTGCTTTTTCAAAATTACAAATCCCTTATTCTTCTTTGTAACATATCCATCTATATTATCCATGACAGGTCCCATCATAGGGCCGCCATCAATAACTGCATAATCATCAAAATTTTCTATACCACTCAGTTTTAACACATCTATAATAGGTGTGCCTACCGGTACTTTTACAGTCAATCGTTTGGGAATATCCCCTGCAACTGTAATATATTTCTCCGTAACCGGTTCTCCAAGATTAGCGTGATAAATATTCAATGCTGTTTCTGTATTAACTACCACACATCCAACTTTAATTGGGATACCCGTTTCTGGAACAACTCTACCTGTCAGCTCATAAACCAAAACCTGTTCATCACCTGCTGGATAAATATCTGGAAGTTCTTTGACTTCAATAAAATCACTTACTTGAAGTGCCTTGATCCTATTACGAAGTATGGAAATTACTTCTTTATGCTTTCCTTTAATACCTATAAGGCCCTTGGCAGCACCCACTAACTTTCCAGCTGCTTCAAACCCCTTAATTATCTCATCGGGAAACAGTTTCATCAGCTGCTGATCTACCCGCAGCAGCGGTTCACATTCAGCTCCATTAAGAAGTATATACTCTGCCTTTGATGTTAGCTTTGCATGGGTAGGAAACCCTGCACCGCCTGCACCGATAACGCCAGCTTCTCTCACCATATCAAGAAGACTCATCCTTACACCTCCTGAATTTATTCAAAATTGCAGTCTTCATCAATTATTCCGACAACAGCCGCATCAATTGGAATATCATCATTCCCCAGCATCCTTCGAGCTGATGAACCCGTACATACAATAACCCTATCTCCAATACCAGCACTGATGATATCTGCAACAATTAAACGCTTGCCAGCATCACTGCCGCCAATTACCTCTGCCAACATGAACTTCAGTCCATTAAGCGACTCTGCCTTTCTTGTTGCCCATATATTGTCAATCAATCTTGCCGTTAACATAAATCCTTCCCCTTTTTGAAATTGCGTTTAATCTCTCGAATTGCTGATTCAACAGATGCTGTATCGCCAAAAATTGCAATCATTATCATATTTTGAGGACAACTGCCTCTAATATCTTCTACCGTAACATCAACTGCCTTTTCGGCAATATCAGCTGCACAAATCATCTCTATCATTTTTCCCTGTACAAGGCCAACTGCATCAATGCGAATTGAATCTTTACTAATACCACTGGCCCCTGAGCGCCGCATAAGCATGTCTACAGCACCTTTTGAAGGAGATTTAATAATTCGGAACTCCATACACAACCATCTCCTATTACATACCTTCCTGTCTACAGCTAAGTGCTATACCCAAGGGAGTCACAAACATTGGATTATGTGGTTTATGAGTAAAAATCCCCGTCTGCTTTTCTATAATTTTTTCAATACCTGTCAAGCAGCATGTCCCTCCTACCAGGGATATTTCCTGTACATCATAACCTTTGATGTGATGGTTAATAATAGACGAAATTTTTTCAACTACTGGCTTTAATACCGGCAGCAGTTCCTTATGATTTTCAGAATTACGTTTGTAAAGTTCCGCTTTCTCAAAAGGCATGTTGTATGCACCGGATACGACCAGAGAAAGTTGAGTACCACCTGTGGGTTCATCAGCAATGTACACAACTTTTCCATCCTTAAGAATCGAAATTCCCGTGGTTCCACCGCCAATATCTACCACTGCACCATTCTTGATTTTGAGTACTTTATTGGCAGCTGTAGGTTCATCAAGCACGTTAGTCAATTCAAAGCCAGCAGCCTGAACCACATTTCTAACTGCCCCCGAATCCAGTTCATCTGTTCCAGGTGGAATGGCTGCAGCACCATAAATCAATTCTGTACCCAATTTTTCCTCGATTCCCCGTTTCATTTCCCTGACAATATTAATTGCACCAATATAATCTACAACCATACCATCGCGAACTACATCAGCATATCTATAATCGCCTGCTACCGGCCTATAGTTTTCATCTAGAACTGCTAAAACAACACAGGCAGTTCCTAAATCAACTCCCGTATAATAAACAGACGATTTATCCACAATAGGATGTTTTACTACATGTTCAAAATCATCTACAAGCTTATCGCAAAATTTAAAAGTCAATTTTTTCTCTGACATTTTTTACCTCCAAAAATAGAACAAATCCTTTGGGACAAGGCATTGATAATCTGATTAACTTTCCCAATAATATCTTTATACAGCAATTCATTTCCATCATCACTGTCTTCATAAGCTTCTAAAACAACCGGTTCAATTTCCCTAAGGGCACAGCGCAGCCTATGCAAGATTATAATATCCCTGCCATTTTTCAACTGCACATGGAAATCAGTAATCTCAAAACAATCATCTAAATCATTAGAAAAATTATCAGCATTTATTCCCGTACATTCCTTAAGGCAAAGATCTTCAATGGGGCTTTTACTATCCAGAGCATTCTTAATTTTAGTAAATTGTTTACCCAGATCAATAATGCTCTGTGCCAAAAAGACATCTCTGCTTAAAAATTCTTCCTCTGTGACAAAAAATAATGCCTCTACTGACTTCATTCTGCTGCGGAGTTTCTTTTTTTTCCAATCATCTTGTTTTTTTGGCAGCTCAGATAGATGCCTTTTATTTACATCATTTTTTTTTGCATAAGAACCATTGTCAAATTTATTTATTCCCCTATCTGCCAAAAATTGACGTGCTCCCGGCGTAAGCCTTGTCCCCGGTTCAATCTTATAATCTGTAAAAGGTTCTTTTCTATATAAATCCCTCAAATCAATTTCGGTAATAAATTTCATTTCAATCCCCCTTTACTTCTTTTTAAAAAATAAATACTCTTTTAAAGCATCAATACCTATCCTACTAGGGACACTGATTTTATAGTAAGGTTCTACAATTCCTATCTGTTTTAACTGTTTAAAGCAGAATTCTTCATTTTCTGCCATCAAATCAACTTTGGTAATTACACCAACTACAGGACATCTAAATGCTTTGGCAAAACCAGGGGAATACACATTAACACACCTTGACTGGTCAATTAACATCAAAACATGCGATGCATCCTGGGCAGCTGCAATTATATGCTTGTACATCCATGTATTTTCAATATAAGAACCTGGAACATCTATAGTATTTTTCCCATAAATAATATCCTGTGCTTTTCTCAATGGACCCCTATAGTCATTCAACGCATTTGCCAAGGTGGTCTTCCCACAATTCGTGGGTCCGATTATCATTATTCTCTTCCTTTTCATGTTCTTGTAATAGGAGCGGTTGTAAATTTCATCTCCATTTATTTTTTATTTCAACAACTCATCAATGCTTTATAACTGCAACCGGGAATTCATATTTTTTAATCCAACTCTCAATTCTGTCCAATTCATCACTACTCAAGCTTGGATCGCCCTTTATTGGATACTCTCTGCCCAGCTGTACATACTTATTTACCCCTAATTTGTGATAGGGAAGCAGATCTATACCTTTAAAATTCTTATAATCGCGGAAAGGCATCAAAAAATCAATTACACTCTCAATTTCATTTTGACTATCATTTATACCTTTCAATAAAGGCATTCTGACCTTTACATTGTACCTGCGATGAAGAAGTTCTTTTAGGTTATTTAAAATCCGCTCATTGTGAACTCCCGTAAGCTGATAGTGTCGTTCAGAATCGATATGCTTTATATCAAAAAGAAACAAATCCAAAAATTCAGCAATTTTAAGCATTGATTCCAGTTTTGCATAGCCGCAGGTTTCAATAGCAGTATTGATTCCCTCCTGCTTACATGCCATAAGCAGACTTGCAGCAAATTCCCACTGCATGGTTACCTCGCCGCCTCCCAGCGTGACACCCCCGCCTGAAACATCATAAAATCTCCTATCTTCCTCAATGATTTCCATAAGTTCGGAAACAGTTTTTACTTCTCCCATAACAGATAATGCAGACTGAGGACATACATTCTCACACTTACGACATCCCAGGCAATCAATACTATGATTGACCTCATGCTTCAATTTTTCTGAAATGGTATGTATTCCAACTGGACACACCGAAACACAGGCACCACAATCAATACAAGAATTTCTTTTAAACATAACTTGATATTTTCGTTCCAGTCCTTCAGGATTCGCACACCATCTGCAGCGCAGTGGACATCCCTTGAAAAACACCAGTGTTCTTACTCCCGGCCCATCATACATATTGTATTTTTGCACATTGAAAATGAACGCTTTTCTTTCAGTTATTGCTCCCTTCCTATCACTCATACCAACCATTCTCCTGTTTGACTCATTTTAATATTCAACTGAACAATTTAACTACACCCATCCTCTCTGTCACAGTTCGTAGAAAGACATGGGAACAGATAAATCAATTTAAATCCAACGGTATACTACACTTAAAAATGTGTCAGCATAGTCCTACTTATAATCTCATCTTGAACATCTTTGCACAGCTCAACGAAAAATGCACTGTAACCTGCTACACGGACAATTAAATCACGATACTGTTCAGGATGTTTTTGTGCTTCAACTAACGTTTTATTATCCAGGTAATTGAACTGCATCTGTCCATTACCAAAAAGACATGCAGTACGCAAAAGCGTGATAATGCCCTCCTCACCCTCCGGTGTATCAAGCAGCCCTGCCATAAGCTTAAAGTTATGGACCATACCTATATTCATGTTGTCACAGGACATTTTGGAAACAGATTTGATAATAGCAGTTGGTCCCTTATAATCTGCACCCTGTGATGGGCTGATGCCATCGGACAATGGCGTCCAGGCTTTACGTCCACTGGCAGATGCACCTGTCATTTGTCCAAACGGTGTATTATTGGATATGGATAAAGTTCCATGACTCAGGACAGAGTACAGTGTCTTATACTTGCGGTGTTCCATTTCCGTAAAGTTGATCAAATCCGCAGCAATCAGATCTACATAATCATCATCATTGCCGTACTTAGGAGCTTTCATACAATCGTTTCTAACCTGTTCGTATCCTACAAAATCAGCTTTCAGCGCTTCATTTAACTGCTGTAGTGTATATTTTTTATCATCAAATACCAGCTTTTTGATAGCGGCCATGGAATCTGTATAAGTAGCCAAGCCAGTCCATACAACGCCAGGTCCAAAGTTGTACATAGCACCACCGGCAGAAACATCTTTACCATGCTCCATACAGCCTTCATACATGATAGACATCAATGGCTTTGGAGCTAGATCTCTGTGGACACGTTGAGAAATAACTGTAGCAACATCAGTCCACTTCGTAATATATTTGATCTCTTCCTTAACAGCTTTGTCGAATTCTTCATAATTCTTAAACCTGTTCAACTCTCCCATATCAGGACAAACCTGCTTGCCATACCACAGAGGAACACCGTGGTTTAGAACCAATTCAATACAAATAGGCCACTGGGTGTAAGAAGTAGAAGTCCACTGATACAGCCGACCGGCCTTTTGAGGCTCTACACATCCCATTATGCAGTAGTCCCTGGCATCTTCTATGGATACTCCCTTTGCCAGCATCATCTTAATATGTGTATCATCAAAATGACAAGCTGGGAATCCTATACCTGCACGAATAACATCTACAATTTTTTTCAAATACTTTCTAGGCGACTTGTTGTGAATACGGCATGCCAGAGACGGCTGATAAACCTTGACATGGCGGACAGCATCCATCAGCAGGTAAGTCAAATCATTTGTAGCATCAAGGCCATCACGGGTAACACCGCCTACACACATATTGACAAATGGCTGATAGCCTGCAAAGAACTTGGAGCTGCTTTCACTGGTAATCCACATCATTTCAGACATTTTTATAAGCATACAGCCCGCGAGCTCAAATGCCTGAAAACTATTCATACGTCCCTGCTCCATATCTGCTTTGTAAAATGGATACATATACTGATCCACACGTCCAATAGACATTCCAGTCTGATTTTCTTCAACTACCAACAGTGATTCAATAGTCCATACAGATTGAATTGCTTCCCAGAAAGTACGGGGTTTGTGTGCGGGTACCCATGCATTGACTTCAGAAATCTTCTGCAGTTCCTCTTTACGTTTAGGATCCATTTCCTTTACAGCCAGTTCAGCCGCATAATCAGACATACGCTTAGCATAAATCATAACCCCTTCAGTAGTGTCGATAACGGATTTGTAAAAATAGATCTTGTCAATGTCCTCCGGATTTTCATAATCCAGTTTTTTTAAATGCTCCTTCGCTTCTTCCTGAATATCCTTCATACCCTTTTTCATCAGGATCACATCGTATCCAGGATTTGAATCGCCGCCGCCATTGACTGCATGGTAAGAACAATCTGAAACAAAGGATTCACCTGAAAGTTCCCATACTCCCGCTTCACGATACTGATCTTCACAGTATTCATCAACGGATTTACCCTTCCAGAAAGGGAAAAGCTCTTCACGCATAATCTTTTTATCTTCTTCGGAAATATAAAATGGATCTTGAGGGCGTGTTCCAATGGTATCAATTTCGTCCGCCAGCCATCTCCAGGATATGTCGGGAGAAAAGGCTCCTGCACGAGGTGCTCCACAAGGTGCTCCTACAATAAGTTCATTATCTTGAATTACAAGTGGTGCAGTTTCACAACAGTGGCGGAAGCATTTGGCACGCAGTAAAATTTTAGGCATACCAGGATTTTCTTTGGCAATTTTAGTTATTGCTCTGGCACGATATGTGGTTATGGAAGGTTTTTGCTTCAAATAATTTTCCTTAAGTTTTTTCAAACGCCCTGTCATTCCATTGGGGACTCCCTTATCATCGCTACAACATGTTTGAGAATTAGAAGCAGAACTTTCATCTTCTTTTGTGATTTCTTTCGAAACACCCTCAAATATTTTCAATAAAGCAACTTGTTCATTTGCAGACATATTTTTAGTTGCTTCTGCAAATTTACTTGAAAATTCACGAATATCCAAAATACTTACCTCTCTTCTTTTATAATTATTTCAGATTCAGTTATCTGATTTTTCCATCTGTAGTTTATATACATCTGTCTATGCATTACTTAATCTCTTCTATAGCTTTTTTTAAAATGTGCTGAAGCATCTGTACATCCTCCGGATTATAATCCAGGGGTCTTGCTTCATTACCCATACAGGTTTTTCCTTCTGGTATCACTCTGCCAGTAACTTCTCCTACTTTTCTTACACCATAACCGACTTTGCGGATATAGATGAGATTCATCGGTGAAACATTATCAGAAGTCATGCCCTTACCCATGGATCCGCTGCCCAGAGTCAAAGCAGGAAACAAATTAGTTGTAACACCCATGCTGCCAAAGGAAGCAGGCGTATTAACAAGTATCCTTCCCACCGGCTTTTTCAATGCAAACTGTCTAATTACTTCTTCATTTTTTGAGTGTATAACAAGAGTATGTCCATGTCTTTCGCTGAGAAGCAGTTCAATACATTTTTCACAGGCATGCATCCAATCATCCTCAATATAATAAGCTAGTACAGGACAAAGTTTTTCTCTTGAATAAGGGTTGTTCTCGGAAACATATTTCTGTTCCGAGATCAATACCTTCACACTACTTGGAACACAAAAGCCTGCCTTCTTAGCTAATTTTTGTGCTGATTTTCCTACTATTTCTGTATCCATACTCCCATCGTATCTAAAAAAAATAGAACCAAGTTTTTGTGTTTCTTCTTCTGTCATAAAATACCCGCCGTTATTCTGAAATTCATGCTTAACATCAGCTGCAATACAGCTATCCACAACAACTGATTGTTCTGCCGCAGACACTATTCCATTGTCAAAAGTCTTGCTGGCAATAATATCTCTCACCGCCTGTTTAATATCAGCTGTACGCTCAATAAACGCCGGCCCATTGCCGGTTCCTCCGTAGATAACAGGCTTTCCTGATGTATAAGCTGCCTTAAGCATTTTGGAAACGCCCGTATCCATAATCAATGACGTTGACTCATGATTCATCAATGCAATCGTCCCGCTGTGCGTCACAGTATGCAAATAGGCAAGTGCACCTTCCGGCAATCCATAACCCTCTGCTGCACGAATCATAATATCAAGCGTTTTACAAATTGTTTTTTTTGCTCTGGGGTGCGGAGAAAAAATAATTGCATTACCAGACTTGATTGCAATTAAAGCCTTGTAAATAGTGGTAGAAACTGGGCTAGTCGCGGGACATAATGCAATAATTACACCCATCGGCACCCCTACATCCATGGTCTTGTTCTGTTTATCCTCACCAATAATTCCCACACAACGCATTCCTCTAAGCCTAGCTGGCAGGCACTTACTGACAAATCGATTTTTTACATATTTATCCTGCCATTTACCATAATCAGTTTCATCTTGGGACATCACGGCAAGTTCACAGGCATGCTTTCCTATTTCTTCCGCTATACGCTCAACAATCTCATCCAGTTTTTCCTGAGGAAAAGCTGCCAGAAGTTTTTGTGCATCTCTTGCATTTTCCACAAGAATTCTAGATTCTTGTATGGAGAGCAAATCATTGTCAATAATATTCATTTCTGACTCTCCCTTTCATCATTTATTGACCAAATATCTTAATTTTGTGCCTTCTACATTTCATATAATGCAGCTATATCTTCCGCCTATTGAGGAAGCAAATTTTCAAGTGAATAACGTGCAATAATTTTTTCAAGATCTGGATGGGGACTTGCAATAACAACTGAACTATAGACTTCGGCATCCATATTTTCTACAGCTTTTACACCGGCCTCTACAGCTGTCTTACATGCCCCTACGTCTCCACGAACCAGCACGGAGATATAACCGGAAGCTACATTTTCATAACCAATCAATTCAACATCTGCAGCTTTACACATTGCATCTGCAGCTTCCAAAACAAAAACCAAACCGAATGTTTCTATTAGACCTAAAGCTATGCATTTATCCATCTGTATTCCCTTTCCCTCATTTTATTTTTATGCATCCACATCATGTACCGAAACAATATCCCCAACACCCTTAATGGGCCGCGGCATAACATTGTGTGCTGTCAATTTGCCTATTGCAGCGGCAGCGGCAGCTCCAGCTTCCACAGATGCTTTAACAGCAGCAACATCACCTTTTATCATAATTGTGACAAGAGTAGAGCCTATATTTTCATAGGATATGAGCTCAACATCAGCAGCTTTCAACATCTTATCTGCTGCTTCAACTGCAGGAACCATACCTATCGTTTCAACAAGCCCCAATGCTTCTTCTCCGTAATACCTCACTTCATAAACCCCCTCTTTCTATATCAAATTATCAACCCTTAATATATTTATTAATTGTAGCTGCACCCTCTTCAGGTGCTCTATAGTAAACTTTCAAAATACCTTCTTTGTCCATTTCAAATCTCGTTTCTTCAAGGAGTCCATTGGCTTCAGCAGTCATTAGTGCAAAGACTACAGCCTTCTTTTTAAGTGCTTTAAAATTGCCATACTCACTTTTTAAAGCCTCAATAACGTCTTCTGCACAAGCTTCTTTAACTGTCGTAAAATATTTTAAAATAGCATAGTTAAGCGGTTTTTTCATACTACTTAACCTCCTTTTTTCTGAATAAATCCATTGGGTTCATGGATATTACCAAAATACCAAATATCATCAATATAGCGGCAATCCAGGCAATAGGAGGTAATCCCCAACCTTCCATACCGCCAAATACACCAAGCACTATCCAGCAGCAGAAAGGTCCCCAAAATGAATAAGTACCATTACAAGCCATGCCAAGAGCAGCACCGCACATACTGTTGCCTCTATACCAGCACATGTATGATGCAAATGCACAAAGACCACTTAAGGCAAACCAAATCATGGCAGATCCGCTTGAAAAAGCCTGGCCAGCAAGATTAGCTGAAAGTTTAATATTACCTGCCATTGCAGCAAAAATAGGAAGCAATATAATCAAATTTGAGATACCTGATGTCACCTGACGAATAGTAATACCAATTTCACAGTCAATCATAGATGTACCATAACCAGCAACACAACCCTCAAATCCCCATCCAAGAGCAGCGATAAAAGCAATGCAAACACCTAAGAATGCACCCTTTGGTGCACTTCCGCCAATACTTGTGCTGCCAATCATAAAACTGGCAATAACACAAATAGCAATGCCCAGCATCATGCGTTTGTTTAATTCTTGTTTAAACAAAATTCTGCCTAAAATAGCACCAATAGCTGGACAAAGGGCAGTAATAGGAATGACAATTGAACCTGCCATTTGAAGGCCTACAACATAAGCCGTACTGGAAATAGGACCTCCTATAAGAGCAGCTAATATCATCACACGACCTGGAGTAGTGTTAAGACACCTAAAAAAATCCCCTATTTTACCTTTAATACTTGCATAAAGCAATGCCCAAACAGCACTGCAGGAATCATTCACTGCACTGCCAAGTGCACCTAGTAGATATGTAATGACGAAAGCAGATAAGCCTGCTGTATTAGCACCATACCAATCGCTCCAGATCCCCTTTGACATACCCAATGTTAAAAATGCTGAATAGAATCCATACATGACAGCTGAAAATAAAGCAATTGATATGCCTTTTTTAAAAAATTGTGATGATAGTTTCTTCTTGGCAGCAATTGCACGTACATTAGCCGCTTCTGTAACTTCGCACATAAATAAAACTCCCCTCTTTTAGAACTAAACTTTAGCGAAAACGTTTTTTCTTTTTAATGATATATTATATATTAATATTAACTTAATACATCAGCTTCTTCATGGCATAAAGTACAATATTTTACTGCATAATATCCTCTAGTTTTTTTGAATTTTTGTACTATATCTACTTTTTTGTATTAATAACATTTTTTTATCCCGGTATGCAGACATAAAAAATGCACCTTCAAATGTTATCTTATTATTTAACATTTGAGGTGCACTGTAAAATCACTGATATTTTTCTAAAATCATTTCATTGACTTGATAATACTGTCAGCAAGTTCATCCATTGAACCGGCATCGTCCTCTTTCATTCTGGAACTCAATGATATTTCATTATCCAAAATAGTCATCTCTTTCATCTCTTCCAGAAGTTTATGCATCAATTTACCCGACTGAGGAGCCCAAGAACCATTTTCTATAAGGGCAAAAGTACGCTTTTGAAGATTCAACGCCTTCATATGCATCAGGTAATCAAGCATTGGCGGATAAATTTTCAGATTGTAGGTTACACACGCAAGAACCACATGGCTGTATTTAAATGTCTCGGAAATTAAATAGGATACATGGGTTTTTGAAACATCGTACATAACCACATTATTCATTCCCTTTTCCACTAATCTGGTTGCCAGATTATTTGCAGCAGATTCCGTATTGCCATACATCGTCGCATAAACTATCATCACACCTTTTTCTTCCGGTTCATAACGGCTCCATTTATCATATTTCTCAAGAAAATATCCCAGATTACTGCGCCATACCGGACCATGCAGTGGACAAATAGTTTTAATATCCAGCTTGCTGGCTTTCTTCAAAAGTGCCTGAACATGAGGTCCATACTTACCTACAATATTTGTATAATATCTCCTGGCATCATCAATCCAGTCCCTGTCAAAGTCCGTTTCATCATCAAACAGCTTTCCACCCAATGCGCCAAAGCTGCCAAATGCATCGGCAGAGAACAATACACCATTTGTAGCATCATAGGTAACCATGACTTCCGGCCAATGTACCATCGGGGCAGTTACAAACACCACTTTATGTTTTCCAAAGGACTTAGTGTCGCCTTCTTTAACTTTTTCCACTTTTTCATCTAAATTGAATCCAAACTGATTCATAAACATAAAAGCTTTTTCAGTGCATATAATCTTTACATCAGGATAGCGGAGAAGTATCTCTTCAATGCAGGCCGCATGATCCGGTTCCACGTGATTGATTACCATGTAATCTAAAGTTCTATTTTTAAGAACTGCTTTTATATTTTCAAGAAACTGGCGGCAGACTGCCCAATCCACTGTATCAAAGAGCACAGTCTTCTCATCCAAAAGCACATAGGAGTTATAGGAAACTCCCCTTGGAATTGGATGAATATTTTCAAATAAGGCAAGACGATTATCGTTCCCTCCAACCCAATAAAGATCTTCATCTACTTTTCTAACACAATACATGTATTTAATCCTCCCTATTTTGTTTATTAATTATAATTTAGCATTCTATAAATGCACCTTTTTCTTCACCACAAGCAGGACAAGTCCATTCCTCCGGTATATTTTCAAAAAGCGTTCCCGGGTTTATTTCACCCTCAGGGTCACCCACAGCTGGGTCATATTCGTAACCGCAGCCATTACAAACATAATGTTTCCAGTTTGGAACAACTTTCTTAGGAACTGCTCTCTTCATCTTCTTCATTGGCGGTGCCTCCTTTTTAGGCTGTCCATTATCCAGTGCAGCAGTAAGCAATGGCACAATTTCTACTAAGTCTCCGACTATACCATAATCAGCATTTTTAAAGATTTTGGCATTAGGATCTATATTTATGGCAACAATTGTAGAAGCATCCACTATGCCCTTTAAATGCTGACCCGCACCGGAAATACCGCAGGCAATATACAAATTTCCCTTGAATTTTTGACCGGACATACCAACAAAACGATTCAGTGGTACATACTTAAGGGTTTCAGCTACTGGACGTGAAGAACCTATAGCCGCACCTGCTTGTACTGCTAAATCTTCTATAAGCTTCATATTTTCTCTTTTACCTACACCCATGCCTATACTTACTACTCTTTCTGCTTTATTTATAGGAGTATCTATTGGAATTCCAACTGTAAAATCATATCCATCTTCCTTAAGAGCTTTTACGAGTGCATCAACTTTTTCCTTGGAAGTTCCCTTGTTAAAAACAATTTTCTTACGATAACCCGTAGCTGGTCCATGCTGAGAAGTTTTAATTCCAGATTGGCCTTTAGGAGCTTTACCAACAATATGAGCGGCAATAACCACACGCTGAATCTCATTGGTTCCTTCATATATAGTACAGATTTTGGCGTCTCTATAGGCGCGTTCAACCTCCATTCCTTTCATATAACCGCTTCCTCCAAATATTTGAAGGGCATCATTGACAATCTCAAGTGAAGCATCCGAAGCGTATTGTTTTGCCATAGCAGCCTCCACACTGTAACGTTCATGGTTTCCCTTCAGCTCTGCCGCACTGTAAATAAGCAGTCTGGAAGCTCTAAGCTTCGTAGCCATATCCGCCAGTTTAAAAGCAATGACCTGCTGTCGACAGATTGGTTTCCCAAACTGTATTCTTTCTTTCGAGTACTCTAAGGCATTCTCATATGCTCCCTGTGCTATGCCGAGAGCTTGGGCTGCAATACCAATACGGCCTCCATCCAGAGTAGACATAGCGATCTTAAAGCCTTCACCCTCCTTACCTAAAAGATTTTCTTTAGGTACTTTTACATTATTAAAAACAAGTTCTGCAGTAGCTGAGGATCGAATACCCATCTTATCATAATGTTTTCCAAAACTAAAGCCTTCCCAGCCTTTCTCCACAATAAATGCACTTATACCGTGAGTACCTATATTTGGAGTAGTAACTGCAAAAACTATATAAACATCAGCTTTTCCTGCATTGGTTATAAATATCTTTTCACCATTTAAAATGTAGTGATCACCTTCCAATACAGCAGTAGTCTCTGTGCCGCCAGCATCACTACCTGCATTTTCCTCAGTCAAACCAAATGCACCAAGCTTTTCACCTTTAGCCAGCGGGACTAAGTATTTTTGCTTTTGTTCTTCAGTTCCATAGGCGGCAATTGGATATGTGCCCAAGGATGTATGGGCAGAAAGAATTACACCTACCCCGCCATCAATTCTTGACAACTCTTCTACAGCTATAGCATAACTGATTACATCCAATCCAGCTCCTCCATATTCTTTTGGATATGGAATACCCATAATTCCCATATCCGTCATTTTATGAACAATTTCATCTGGAAATTGATTCTCTTGATCCAGTGTGAATGCTATAGGTTTAACTTCCTCTTCAGCAAATTTTCTGATTTTCATTCTCAAATTTTCATGTTGTTCAGTAGTTTTAAAAAACATTTATGCCCCTCCCTTTTATTAAATAATATTACTTTAGTATCAATCTAAAACCTATACACTAATTATAGCCCTCAGCATTTTTCCTAACAATCTTAATTTTGACTCATTTTTCTCATAAATCTCCATTAAAATGGCAATAAATTTTATTCTACCTATCTGACACTTTTTATCTTCCTATTCCTTTTATTTTTAGAGTTTTGATATTATTTAAAAAAAATTGTTCATTAATAATTGTTCTGCAATAAATTTTATTTAAAACTACAGAAAATATTTCATAATTAAAATATTGATAATTTTTTCGCAATAATTTTCTTAATTGCACATTGATGTTCTTCTAAGATCATTTCATTGACCTGATAATACTGTCAGCAAGCTCATCCATTGAACCAGCATCATCCTCTTTCATTTTGGATCTCAATGACATCTCATCATCTAAAACAGTCATTTCCTTCATTTCATTTAAAAATTCCCGCATCAATTTACCCGACTGAGGAGCCCAGGAACCATTTTCTATAAGGGCAAAAGTACGCTTCTGAAGATTCAACGCCTTCATATGTTCCAGATAATCAAGCATTGGGGGGTAAATTTTCATGTTGTAGGTTACACACGCAAGAACCACATGGCTGTATTTAAATGTTTCGGAAATCAAATAGGATACATGGGTTTTTGAAACATCGTACATAACCACATTATTTATTCCCTTTTCCACTAATCTGGCTGCCAGATTATTTGCAGCGGACTCTGTATTGCCGTACATTGACGCATAAACTATCATTACACCTTTTTCTTCAGGTTCATAGCGGCTCCACTTATCATACTTTTCAAGAAAATATCCCAGATTGCTGCGCCATACCGGACCATGCAGCGGGCAAATAGTCTTAATATCCAACTTGCTGGTTTTCTTCAAAAGTGCCTGAACATTAAAACCATATTTGCCTACGATATTTGTATAATATCTTCTTGCGTCTTCAATCCAATCTCTGTCAAAGTTCACTTCATCATTAAATAATTTTCCACCTAGTGCTCCAAAGGTACCAAATGCATCGGCAGAAAATAATACACCATTTGTGGTATCATAGGTAACCATGACTTCCGGCCAATGTACCATCGGAGCAGTTACAAACATAACCTTGTGTTTTCCAAAGGATTTGGTGTCTCCCTCTTTAACCTCTTCTACTTTTCTGTCTGCAACAAAACCAAACTGCCTCATAAATACAGCAGCTTTTTTAGTACATATAATCTTTACATCAGGATAGCGGAGAATAACCTCTTCAATGCAAGCTGCATGATCCGGTTCCACGTGATTGACTACCATGTAATCTAAAGTCCTGTCTTTAAGAACTGCCTCTATGTTTTCAAGGAACTGGCGGCAAACCGCCCAATCCACTGTATCAAAGAGTACAGTTTTCTCATCCAAAAGCATATAGGAGTTATAGGAAATTCCTTCAGGAATTGGATGAACATTTTCAAATAGGGCAAGGCGATTATCATTTCCACCAACCCAATAGATATCTTTGTCTACTTTTCTAACACAATACATGTATCTAATCCTCCCTGTTATGTTTATTGATCAAAAGGCCACTGTACCACGCCCAATCTTTTCAAAGTGTGGATGTGATAAGCACTATTGTGCCCCCTGGATACTTTGCTAAAATGTAAAGTTCAAAGTGTAAATTTCAAAGAACAAATGATGTAAAATGCAGGACTTCCAAATACACTTTTTTTCGTATATTGTATCTTTTTTACTATTAATTTTAGTATACTATAAAATACAAGCAAATTGAACTAAAGTAATAGAATTTTCACCTTTATCTTGTGATCCTTAAAATCATTGACCTAATTAAAAACAAAACAGCAGGCTCAATTTATCCCGCTGTTTGTCATTAATCTGTACTTCTATTTTATTACCAACTATATCCTTTCATAATTTACCTAATAAAATTTGTCATGATATGATCTTCATCATCAGGTGGAGAAAATTTCTCCTTTCCATCATGAATTACTTTGAGAAGCCATGCCATGGCCCTTGCGTTTTTGCGAAGTGTCTGTATTCCCTCGCCATCCTGCATAACCTCACCTTTATTCATACCATAGGCTGAGGTCCAATATTGAGATGGTGGTAAAATTGTTTCCGCCAGATTGAGATAGTTATTTAACTGATGTACTACATCCACACCTCCTGCACGCCTTACCACAGAAATAGAAGTTGCCACTTTAAATTTAAAATAACCTGAACTTGTAAAGAATACTCTATCCAAAAAAGATTTCATGGTTCCTGCAATTCCGGCATAATAGGTAGGTGATGCCAGAATAAATCCATCTGCCTCTCTCATTTTCTCTGCTGCTTCATTGACAATATCATCTTTAAAAACACATCTGTTTTTCTCAGAAGTTACACAGTATCCACATGCTGTACATCCATGGATATTTAAATGTCCAATCTGAATAATCTCAACATCTATATTTTGATTTCGCAATTCATCTGCCATTACCTTTAAAGCTTGACTTGTATTTCCATCCTTCCGCGGGCTTCCATTAATTGCTATAACTTTCATAATCTATAACCTTCTTTCAAATATTCATTACTATAACTATAAACCTTTTAGATAGCTGTAAGTCAATAGTATATAACAAAAAATTTATTTATCCGAAGACTGCCATTTGCTAATACCCCCACTCCTTAAAAGGAGATAATGCCTTTCTTGCATTTGCCTTAGAGTTAACTGTAAGATGTATAATAATAAGATAAAACATGATTTGAGGTGATTAATTTGGAATACACTATTTCCCAAGCAGCCAAAAAAATGAACTTAACCACATATACACTAAGATATTATGATCGGGAAGGATTGCTGCCTTCCATCAGAAGAAACAAATGGGGAAACCGTATTTTCACTCAGGATGACCTGGAAATGCTTTCTATAGTCTGTTGTTTGAAAAATACGGGAATGAGCATAAAAGATATAAAACAGTTTACAGACTGGCAGAATCAGGGGAATTATACACTACATACCCGCAATGACATGCTCCTAAGGCACAGAGAAAATGTGCTAAAGCAAATAGACTCTTTAAAGAAAAATCTACGTTTAATTGACCATAAACTCAGCTATTATCATGATGCCTGCAGTGCTTATGATTCTGACCTGCCTGTTCCCCACTGCTGCGGTTATTCAAAAAAAGATCTGGATTAAAATAGTCCTCTTTCTCACATAACTTATTTAGGAAATCTAAAATGACCTGTTATTCTAGGCATCCAGTACATGATTTCATTACCTTCTCTGGCATAGGGCGGTGCACTGTGTATTATATATGGAATACCGTCTGCCCTTCTCTTGTCGGAAACTACAGCTATGTGTTCGCTATTGTCAAAAGTCAGGATATCGCCCGGCTGCCACTGTTTCAGATTTTCAAAATCATTGGGTTTCAGCTGAGTAGTGATACTGGCTGCATGGTTCTTAAAATAAATATAGAGAACGGACACCCTCCTAAAATCTATATTCGGATCAATTCTTTTAAGAACACCTGCATAATTACTAGGATTATTTTTTATGTCCTCATCCACCATATCCTTAAGATTATACCCTGCATTCTTAAAAGCCCTCCAGACCAGGTCAGTACACACACCTTCATTTTCCGAAGGGTATCCGCCTACATAATACCCGCTTTTATATTTTACTTTTTTACGGGCTTCTTTTCTCGCTCCAAGAAGTATATCTTCCTGATCCCTTATGCCATCTCCGTCTTTATCCGAATTCTCAAATACTATTGTTTTCTTTAGTTTTTCATCAATTGTATCATGCTTTTTTTCATCAACCGTATTTTTACTCTGTACCTTTGCTGTATTTTTATCGTGAAATATATTTCTATGTGTAAAAAGTTCAAACCCTGCAGCAGTCAAACAAATCAAACACAAAAACACTATAAAAAACTTTTTCCTCATTTATTGACCTCTTGCTCCTTAATCTTTTTCTTATAAATACCAATTTTTTGTTTCATATGCAATATATTGTCTTCTATATTATTTTTTTGCTCATATAATCTGTTCATTTGCTTTTCCAATAATTCCAGACGCTCTTTTAAAGTACTATCACCTTTATACCTTAACTCAGAGTAATGTTGAATTTGTTTAATTGGCATATTCGTTTCTTTTAACCTAAATATAAAATTGAGCCATGATATATCTCTTTCACAATATATCCGCCTATTGATTTTATCTCGCACCGGATGAATCAAACCAATTTTTTCATAATAGCGTAATGTGTCTATGCTCAATCCCATCTTTTTAGAAAATTCTCCAATATGATAATTCAAAATATATTCATCTCCCTATTGACATAGAGTTAACTCCAGCATGTATTATAATGTTATCAAATATAAGGAGGCAATGCAATCATGAAAAGTCGTTATGAATTAGGAGTAAACAAGTTAAAAGAAGTTGATGGAACAGGAGGCACAGAAGTAGTAGAATCACTTAAAGATATTGCCCCGGATCTGGGAAAATATATTATTGAGTTTGCTTTTGGCGATATTTACACCAGGCCACCACTGGATTTAAAGCAGAGAGAACTGGTCACCTTATCAGCACTTACTGCACTAGGTGGATGTGAAGAACAGCTGAAAGTCCACATCAACGGAGCATTGAATGTTGGAATATCAAATGAAAAAATAATTGAAGTTTTTATACAGTGTATACCATATTTAGGTTTTCCAAAAGTGTTAAATGCCGTTTCAGTTGCAAAAGATGTTTTCCTAAGTAGAAATTTATAAAATAATTATTGAGCACCGTACTATTCATACCTGAATTCTACGGTGCTGTTGCTTCCATGATATTTCTATATGTCAATTTTAAAATCTGCCCCTATAACTCCAACTATACTGTCCTTCAAATCACGTATAGGCATGGAAACTGTAACACAGGGGTTAGAATTGATGGCAGATATATAAACATCTGAAATGTATTTGCTGCCTTCCATGGCTTTTCTAAACCACAGCCTTTTGCCGGCATTTGCTATTCCATTGGGAGGATTGGAATAAATAAATTTTCCATTTATGTAGTTTGTCCAAATTGCTTCCAGATTTGAATGAGTTTCCAGGAATTCAGAGAGTATCTTCTTGTGCAGGGATTGTTCCAATTTCAAAAGTTCACGATTTGAAAGAAGATCTTTCTCAATATTCTCAATAATATCAGAACATTTGGATTTCACTACATCTGTATTGAGTTTATAAACATTGTCTTCAATTTTTTTAGAAAACTCATCCAAAGATGATAATGCCTCAAGCAAAAATCCTTTCATTTTCTGCAGATCCTGTATACTGTCATTTTGATTTTTGACAGAACTGTGCATTGTATTTACACTTGAATTGATATCATTAAAGTTCTGCTGTATTTCATTAAAATTTGAATTTATATTTTCTACAGAATTGTATTCTTTGTCGGTAAAATCCAATATTTTATTCACTGAAGTCAAGATATTCTGTACTGAACCATTCATTTTATTCAATATATTTCCTATATTTTCGGAATAAGCCACGCTTTTCTTGACATTTTCCATATTTGGAACTGCTGTCCGAATGACAATTTCAATCTGATTTTCGATTTTCTCTATAAGTCCCGCTATTTGTGAAACAGAGCTTTTGCTGTTTTCAGCCAGTACGGATATCTCTTTCGCAACTACACTAAACCCTTTCCCATACTCACCTGCCCGTGCAGCTTCAATAGAAGCATTTAAAGCCAGCATCGTAGTTTGTTCTGATATGCTGCGTACCGTATTTAGTATAGTGGATATTTTCAGCGAAATATCCTTCAGTTCATTAATTCTCTCCACTGTTTTGTCAGTAGATGTCTTTATCTCCTTAACACTGGCAACTATCTTCATTATATCTTCTGCACCATTTGTTATAATCTGCTGCGATTTATCCAGTGTCGAAGAAATATCATTTGAAGTGCTTTTTACATTTTCAAACAGTTTCATCACTTTTTTCATGTCATCCAGCATACCATTTACCCTACTGCAGCATACGTCATTTATTTCAGATAATTTTTCTGCTTCCTTGTATAAAACTCCAGTAGATTGAGATGTATCCTCTATAGTTAGAGAAAGACTGTCTGATACAGAGTATATTTTGCTGAACAATGCCTCAAATTTAAAATCGTTTTTAATTGATTTCTTTCTGATGGAATCAATCATATTCATACATTTATTCTTTTCATGATTCATATCCATTTTCAAATAATATTTATCACTAAGCAGTCCGTTCAGTGCTCTTTCAATGGTCCCATTCTCTTTTCTTCTAATATACGAGAAAGCCAACCAACAGAGCAGAACACCAATAACCAGTCCCGCAAAAAAATAAATCAACACAATCATCTCCTCTAATATTACAAACATATTATTTTAATCAATTTCAAAATTTTAATTAATTTTTTGCTATTTTAATAATAATAGTAATAACTATTTACGTTATTGTCAATAAAAATTTCTTTCTGAGTCACTTGATAAGAGTGTTGATACTTATATATAATATTAAAGAAGGAATATTTAGGATGTCATCCCTGTATTCCTCAAGCCTTAAAATTATGACAAAATACATTATAGATAGATTTCTCCCTTATACAGGCCATTCTCCAGAGTATGTAAAGCTAACAGGAAAATAAACATACATAAAATGAGTTAAGAAAATCATAGTGCAGTTAATGTGCAATTAGGAAAATATTGAAATTATTATCATATACAATATTTATTAAATATCAATGACATATTTGTAAATTTTATAGAAATAATCACCAGATCATAATTTCTTCCATAAATCTAACAGTAAGATGACTATTCTCTCTTTTCTCTAAGGCACAAATAAGTCAATACCCAGAAAAGAATGAACCCAACCCCAGTCAACACTGCTGCTGTAATTTTACCATCACCGCTTGACATCCAGTTTTCCGTCACGGGCAGCCTTGAAGCAATTCCAATAAGACCTAAGATCCATATGAAAGGCAGAAAAGGCCACCACATCCTTCCATCCTGCTTACTTCGGATAAATGCCAGAATAACACTGCCAATAAGCAAAATGGATATTATGAAAATTCCCAGAGAATTTGACAAATGTACAGTCAGCAGTGGTGGAATAAATATTTCAATCAATATAAATGAACCAATCATCAAAGAGAAGATGAGCCATGTAAACAGAAAGGAAGCAACCTTTCCTCTAATAACTTTTGTATAAATACTCTTGTGTATTATAAAAAATACAATTCCTACAAATAAAAAGCTCAGCAGGCCGTATATAATCAATACGAGAAGGTTTATTCCCTTATCCGGAGATGCCAATGCACTCAGCAGTTCAAAAAAGGAGCTTATGCCAAAAACCAGACCTACCAATTTCAATGTTTCTTTCCTGCTGGATTTACCAAGGTTCTGAATCAATTCATCCGCCGCCAGCTGGGGCCTTTTCCCAAAAAATTCTTCAGCAGATTGTCCATCCTCCTGGGCAGAAATTATATCCTGCAAAATCTGCAGTAATAAGTTTTCTATCTCATAATCGTCATAAAATAATCCGGCACTGCGGAGGTATACCAGAAGCTGTTCATAATACTCTCTATTCTCCTCCCTCAATTTTTCGCGTAACTGATTATTTTGTTCAACGATTTTGTTTACAGAATTATTTTGTTTATTCATCCAATTTTCCCCCTTTCAAACATATCAGATTATCAACTTTACACACCAAATCCTTCCATTGTTCAATAAAATCCCCGCAGTGGGTTTTTCCTTCCGGAGTTATACAATAATACCTCCTGTCAGGACCTTCCGGGGAAGGTTTTATTACACTGGAAAGATAACCTTGCTTTTCTAACTTCTGCAGCAGCGGATATACGGTACCGGCAACTATTTCCTTAAATCCGTGTTTTCTTAACAGCTGAATCATCTCATACCCGTATACCTCATTTTCTAAAACAATCAAAAGCACGCATCCTTCAAGTACGCCTTTCAAGAGCTGAGTTTGCTTCAAATTATCCCTCCTGACCTCATCTATTGTGCAATACATATTAGTGTCGATATTATTATACAATAATACATCTATTATGTAAAGCATAATAGATGCATTATATTGTCTCAATGAATGGATATTATGATCAAACACATCAGAAGCATTGGATATTCAATAGGTGCACCAATATAATCTAGAATCCTCAACTATACATTATGTGCGGTAATTTTCTCATTATTTTTAACTCTTTTATTATTATATACAGATAAAAGTATTACTAAAATTAAAAGTAAAAGACTCCATAAAGCTGCTTTAAACAATAATAGTACAAATGATATGATGAGTATGGAAATTGCAATTTTCAGTTTGATACCGTGCAGTAACTTGAATCCGGCAGCCAATCCGATTATTGCATTGGACAGAAAAAACACATTGGCACAGGTTATAATTTTATCCATATTTATAAGGTTTGCAGCAGACAGGGATAAAACTGAAAAATGTATGCACACAAGTGTTATGATAGCTTTAGCAGGACTTTCATATCTGTTCATATACGACAGATATGCAGGCAGCTTACCGTTTGCTGCGCGCTGTGCACTCATTCTTGAAACTCCTCCAACTACCATAAGATAGGTGCACATACACAGTCCTGACGCAGCAATGGTGATTACAGGTAAAGAAAATGAACCAAACAGAGGTGTCATGATTGCCAGTATATCGTGATTACCGGCAGATACATTTTGTATGGAAAGGGCAACAATAATATATAAGCTGATAATGACTATTAAGCTTACAGTCATTGCTTCAATAAGTGTTTTTTTAGGATTTTTTATATCTTCAATATAGTTGCCTACAACTTCCCATCCTATGATTGCCCAAAATAAAAGCAAGAGAGTGTATCCAAATTTGGAGATGGAAAAGGCTGTCTGGTGTACATGTATATTTGAAGCAAAAATCAATGTATACATACTTCCCCAAAATAACAGTACAGCTGTGAATCCTGTTAAAATCAAGGTGAATTTTCCCAGAGCCTTTACACCATACATAAGAACCAGGGCACATATGATCTCCATTCCAAATGCGATGATCTCCACTTTTATATTTGAAAACAGTCTAAAGTTTTTTAAAAAATCTGCAGCTGTAATCAATACTGCCGTAGGGCCAAAACAAACTGCGGCTGTGAGAAAATTTGAAGTCAGTTCTCGAAAAAAATCTCCAAAGGCATTTCCAACTGCAATTGCAGCACCTTCATTTCCAGGGCTTTTCAGACTCAAGAATATAAAAACATAGGCAAATATAATACCCAGCAGCATTATAATAATCCAGGCAGCTATTGCCCACCCCCCAACCAGCCTGTAGGCAATGGGCGGCAGCAGTATTATTCCTGATCCCAGTACCGAGCCTGCTATGAGGCCGGAAAGTGTTATTGTTCCAATATTTTTACTCATATTTTACATTTAGTGATAGGATTTAATAATCAAACCTTCACTAAACTTCACCCCCTATTTTTTCTAATCTTGTTGCAGCCAACTGTATTTTTTTAAAATTTAATTGAAAAATTCATTGAATTTCCAATAGATTTATATTAGCATAAGATTAACTATTAATAAAATTGAATTATTTGAAAATACAATTCGATTTTATTGAATTCACTGGAGGTATATTATGGAGTTTAGAAATATGATAACATTTTCGGAAATTGCCCATTTGAAAAGTTACACCAGGGCGGCAGAGGAATTAGGATATGCTCAGTCTACTATTACAACCCAGATTAAACTTTTGGAGGAGGAGCTTGGTGTAAAACTGTTTGAAAAAATTGGAAGAAAAATACATCTTACTTTAAAAGGCGAAGTATTTCTCAAATATGCAGAAAATATAATAAGTCTTACAGAAGAGGCCAGGGAAGCGGTGAGCGGTGTAGATATTCCCCGTGGAATTTTAAGAATAGGAATTGTGGAGTCCCTGTGTACTATGAGACTTCCAGAACTGCTCAAAAATTATCATATGAAATATCCTGAAGTAGAAATCATAATTAAAGTTGGAGTTTGTTCGGATTTAAGAAGTATGCTCAAAAACAATATAGTTGATCTGGCGTTTATTCTCGATAAAACAACTGTTGATCCAGATTTGATATGCTGCATATCCTGCAATGAACCCATGATATTTCTTGCCTCTCCAGTAAACAGGCTTGCTGACAAGAAACAGGTTACAATGGAAGATATTAAAGATGAGCCTTTAATTGTAACGGAAAAGGGCTGCAGCTATAGAAATATTTTTGAGAAAATGTATCAAAAATCAGATCTGAAACCTAATATAGCTTTGGAAGTTGGAAGTATTGAAGCAATTAAAAGTTTCACCATGAGTAATCTAGGAATAACCCTGCTTCCCGTTATGACTGTAGAGAAAGAAATCCAAAATGGACAGCTTGTCGGGTTTGATCTGGATGGATGTGAATTTAATATGGCCACACAAATACTATATCACAAGAATAAGTGTGTAACAGCTGCAATGAGGGCTTTTATATCAGAAGCCAGGGGCTAATCACTCAATTATGAGAGTAGGTATGGGGAGAGAGATACCCACTCCCAAAGGCCATATAACTCCCAGCAGATGTTTAAACCATATTTTCCGGCTTGATAATATGGTCAAACTGTTCTTCTGTCAAATATCCCAATTCCACAGCAGCATCTTTCAAACGGATTCCTTTTTTATGGGCAAGCTTTGCAATCTCTGCTGATTTATCGTAACCGATGTATGGATTAAGTCCGGTTACCAGCATCAAGGACTTATCCAGATTTTCCTTCATTTTATCCACCTTAGGTTTTATCCCCGATGCACAATTATTGTTAAAGGATACAATTACATCTGACAACAGCCTGACAGATTGTAAAAAATTATATATGCACACTGTCATGAACACATTCAGCTGGAAGTTTCCCTGTGAAGCACCAAAAGAAACTGCAGTATCGTTGGCAATTACCTGGCAGGCCACCATAGTTACAGCTTCGCACTGTGTCGGATTTACCTTGCCCGGCATTATAGAGCTTCCAGGTTCATTTTCAGGAATAGTTATCTCCCCAAGGCCGCATCTGGGGCCGCTGGCATACCATCTGACATCATTGGCAATCTTCATCAAATCTGCTGCCAATGCCTTTAAAGCACCATGGGCATAAACCAAATCATCCCTGCTGGTTAAAGCATGGAACTTATTTTCGGCAGTGACAAAATTCGTATCAAGATAATTGCTGATTTCCTCCGCTGCAATTTTCCCAAAGTCAGAAGGTGCATTGAGTCCCGTTCCCACAGCCGTTCCTCCCAGTGCCAACTCTCTCAGGCCTTCTATAGATTGTTTTATATTTTTATCTCCCTTGATGAGCATCTGCTTCCATCCGCTTATTTCCTGAGAAAATGCTATGGGAACGGCATCCTGCAAATGAGTCCTTCCTGTCTTTATAACTTCCCTGTTTTCTACCTCAAGACATTCCATGGTGTCTTTCAGTATATGTACTGCCGGCAGTAATTTATTTTCTATTTCCACTACAGCAGCTATATGCATAGCCGTTGGAAAAGTGTCATTTGAGCTTTGGGACATATTTACATCATCGTTGGGATGAATGAGCTTTTTCCCCAATATCTGATTTGCCCGGTTGGCAATGACTTCATTTACATTCATGTTGCTCTGGGTTCCGCTGCCTGTCTGCCAGACCACCAGTGGAAAATTATCATCCAATCTGCCTTCATAGATCTCATCGCACACCTGCTGAATAACCTTCATTTTTTCATCATCAAGCTTGCCCAGTCTATTATTGGCCCTTGCAGCTGCCTTTTTTAAAACACTGAATGCCCTGATCACCTCTATGGGCATCTTTTCTGTACCTATTTTAAAATTTTCAAAACTCCTTTGGGTTTGGGCACCCCATAATTTATCGGATGGGACTTTCATTTCTCCCATTGTGTCCTTTTCTATTCTATAATCCATAAAAATACCTCCTGTTTATTTTTTGTTAAATCCCCAGTATGTTGGTTCATAAAATAATGTATCATAAAAATTGTACATGCTAATCTCAATTAAGGTATAATACCAAATCCCATAATAATTAATATACAGTATATAAATAAAATTATATTCCCACCAAACCCTACCTTGGACAAAACTCTTATGACCTTATTTTCTTGTATATTTGAAGGTTTGATATAGCCTATTCCTAATACCCAGTAAACAAATAATAGAAATAAATTCAAACTACTTGAAACCATTATTGGTAACCATTCAGAATCGCTTATTTTTAATTTCACCGCCCAGGCATATATGCTAAAAACAAGTAATAAGCATGATAAAATAACTAAAATGTTTCTAACAAATTTAATAATCTTTTTAATAATAACACCTCCTGAAATTCATATTTTTTCTTTTTTGGTTGGTATATAATATCCTACTATTATAAATTACTTTTATAATATAAAATTTTTTCAGCTCCTTCAATGAAAATACCAGACTTATTTGCACTATAAAAGATTGGAGTTTTATTAATTGATACTGCAATTATACTATAGTATAATCAAAACATAAATCCTATCAAGTGATTCTTAGGTTCAGATGGAGTTTGCTTATTCGGATAAAAATATAGAGGAGGTTATGAAGTTATTATGAAAGATTTAAAAAAGAACTGTAAAGTTGCCCTTATACAGGCATCACCTGTTCTGTTTAATAAAAATGCAACCATCGACAAAGTTGTTCAGGAAATTCTTGAAGCTGGAAAACAAGGTGCCAATGTCATTGTATTTCCCGAATCCTTTGTTCCCTGCTATCCCTATGGAATGACTTTTGGCTTCACTGTAGGCAGCCGTACGGAAGAAGGCAGAAAGGACTGGAAAGTCTATTATGACAATTCCGTCATTGTACCAAGTGCCGACACAAACCGCATTGCCAGGGCAGCTGGTAAGGCACATGCCTATGTAAGTCTTGGCATTACAGAAAGGGATATCAATAATTGTACCCTCTATTGCACTAATCTGTTTTTCTCACCGGAGGGAAAGCTTGTGGACAGACATCGTAAATTAAAGCCAACCGGTGCGGAGCGCTTCATATGGGGTGACGGTAATAAAGGTGCCTTTCCCATCATCGATACTCCCTGGGGAAACATGGGCAGTTTAATCTGCTGGGAAAACTATATGCCTTTGGCACGTACAGCTCTTTATATGAAAGGAGTTACACTCTATCTTGCACCCAACACAAACAACAATGAAGAATGGCAGACTACAATACGCCACATAGCAATAGAAGGACACTGTTATGTAATTAATGTCAATCAATATGTAACAAAAGATATGTATCCTGATATTTTCCACTGTCCGAATGAAATGGCAAATTTGCCAGAAGCTGTTCTTACCGGCGGCAGCTGTATTGTGGATCCATTTGGGCACTATGTGAACGAACCTGTATGGGACAAAGAAGAAATCATTTACGCAGACATCGATATGAATCAGGTTCCGCTCAGCCGAATGGAATTTGATGGGACAGGTCATTATTCACGTCCAGATGTCTTGGAACTTGTTGTTCATGAATAACTTTTCCACAGGTCCAGAAATAATATAAGCATAGTGCTAAAATCGGTACAAAAAAGCAAAATAAAACAGGCTCTACAATTTTTCAAAAGTCAGGGGGTGCACTGAGTCCTACCCATATAATCATCACTCTCAGTGCCAATTCCCTTAAAACTTCTATAGATTTTTTATATTTCCCTTTCTATCTTTCAATTACCTGCTTCCATTTGCCTATGAGAAAAATCTTTTCCAGAAAGCTAAAGATCATCTGGTTTGCTGATTTCCCTGCGGTGCTGAAGGTGAATACCTATATGTCCTATTCCCAAAATCACTGTGGAAATAAAAAGCCACATTACTTTACCATATACAGCAAACAGCAAAAACGCAACAACAGGCAGTGTGGCACTTGCTGCAGGAATACCGAAAAAGCTGCTGTAAAAGTCGCCCAATGTCTTTTTACTTTTAAAATATCCAACCCACCAGCATTCATACATAAACATCAATATCACTGCAGCAGCAAGCCACAGTGTCCATAAGGACCATGAACGAAGATTAAGATCTGAAAAAATCAGTGCTGTACAGGTAACAAGCACTTGACCGGAACGTTCAAAAATCAGCAGAACCTTGTTTTCACTTCGAGCATCATAGCCTTCAGGCCGATATTTTGTCCATATGAAATTGGGAATTATAAGCATCATTAAGAAAGCCAGCCCTACATATGAAAATCCCAGGTGCCCCATTTCTTATCCTCCTTTTTTAAAATTTTTCTATTTACATTTCTTTATGATACCTGGAGAAATATATCATATAAACTACAAAAATAATTAAATATGCTATAAGTGCAAATGAAATTATAAGCAAGTTGACCTTTAAAAAACCATATACAATCACAAGAATACCAAATACTATTCCCATAATATCAAAAGCTTTTGCTTTGGATTTGTCTTCAATGCTGGCATCCCGTTCATCCTTATCTCTTTTCCTAACAAAAAATTTATGATATATCCCGCTTATGACCAAATATACCGATGCAGATATTAAAATTGCAGATATAGTCTCCGGAGTATATCCTCCTACAAAAAACATACCCACAGATGAACTGATCAACAATATAACTACTATTGCAATAAATACATAGTTAAAAGTTTTCATTTTCTCACATCTCCCTGTCATATTTGAATCTGTAGTAAAGGCTGTACCCTACGACAAAAAGGTAGGAAAAAGCCAAAAGAAGGACAACTGTAAAATCAACACCCATTAAAGCAGCAAAAATAAATATCATCATGTCATATCCCCTGGCTTTTGCCCTATTTGCAATGGCAACATTGCGTTCATCCTTCCTAATATCAGGATGATTTTTCATCACTCTGTGGCTGATTACTTCTCCAGCACCATAGCCAAAAATACCGCACCCCAGACCGATGCAGATATATGGCAGAGTTTTCATAATTCCCTGGGGCTCAATAACCATTTTGACAAAATATGCTCCTACACCCAGCAGCAACAATCCAATTACGGTCATGATGTAATAAATACCCTTTTTCATTTTCCATCCCCCTCATAAATAAAAATTTCTTCAATGCTCACGTTAAAATATCTTGCTATTTTAAAGGCCAGTATTATTGACGGATTATATCTGCCGTTTTCAAGGGAACCTATTGTCTGCCTCGATACTTCAAGAGCCGCCGCCAGATCTTCCTGTTTTAGTCCATGTTTCTTTCGTATTTCTTCCAATCGATTTTTCACATTTTAATCCTCCTTATGGAAAGCAAGCTTTCCATATACTAAGTATATCAGAATTGTCTTAAATGTCAAGTATACTTTCCATAAAAGGCTGCTTATTCCAAAAATGCCAGCAAGTACAGGATTGGATATGCAATATCTTAAATAACAGAGCACTATGAAGCATATAGTCAAATTTTATAAAAGAAAACTTAAAATTAACTTCCATTGGTGATAACTTAATCTATGGATACTTTAAAAATATATAAATTGTAAAATAAGAAATGGTGTATTTATGAAAAATGATATGAAAATCAACAGATATCTGAAAAAAGCAGAAGAGGCTTTTGAACAGAACAACCTGATTAAAGCGCTGAATCTATACAAGAGGGTTGATGAAGGACTTGAAAGAGTAAGACAATTGAGATAATATACAAGCAGCAGCTGTATTGTGGATCCGTTCGGTCACTATGTCAATGAATCTGTATGGAACAAAGAAGAAATTATTTATGCAGACATTAATATGGATCAGGTTCCACTTAACCTTATGAAAAAGGCATTTTCCTTTTGCGACATATTAAATTAACCATTTAAGTTTTGAATAATAAAAATATCAATGTACCATCTGGGATAATAAGTACTATAATTAAAAAAGTGACAATTTTAGATTTCATATATTTTCATGTTATTTAATTTATTATCAGGAGAGGAGGGAAATAATATGACTGAAAAATATGGGGTTTATAATTTTGAGAATGACCCTTATAATTATGTTATAAAAACTTTTTGCAATAAATGGAAACCATATATTATAAGAGGTATATCCTATGATGGAACCACTCGGTTTAGCAGGTTTACAAAACAACTTCCTATATCTGAAAAAGTTCTCACGACAACGCTAAAGCAACTAGAAGCTGATGGAATAATCCAACGCACCGTTTACCCTGAAGTACCTGTTAGAGTCGAGTACAGTCTTACAGATATAGGAAAAAGCATACTGCCAATTTTAGATATACTTTATGATTGGGGATGGAAACGTATGAAAAACTTAGGAATGGAAATAGACCCTCTTGGTGAAATGTGGCATGGATATCGTGAGAAAGATAATTCAATAATGGACAATCCATTCAAAAAAAAATAATTTTTCAGATAAAAAGAAGCTGCATGCATTTAGACAATCGCATGTAGTTTTTTTATATATATGTCAAAAAGAAAGTAACTTTAATTTTTGTATATTACTGCAAATATTTTCTGCTTGCCGAAAAATTGTATGTACTTCACAGCCATATTTAATTGTCCTATACTAAAATTATACTTGATTATAAAAAAACAGTAGAAAGGAGTTTATTTATGAATACGTTTCCTCATATGTTCTCACCTTATACTATCAAAGGTGTAAAATTTAAGAACCGGGTATTTGCTTCACCCATTACGACTAATCGTATTGTAGACCATGGATACCCTACCCCTGAAGGCATTGATGCTTTTGAAACCAAAGCAAGGGGAGGCTTTGCTGAAGTTACAATCACCGAATCTTTTATAGATAACGAATACTCTGCCCGCCATGAACACGGTTTAAACGTTTATTCCAAAAATATGACCACATTCCACATGGAGAGTATAATGACACTTACTGAGGCAATAAAAGCTCATGGAGCTGTTGCCTCCATCCAATTAAATCATATTGGTGCAATCAATCATCCAGATACAATTATCAATCATAATAATCCCATTGGTCCTTCTTCATTTATACGCAAGGATGGAGTTCAAGTAGATGAAATGACCGTAGAAATGATAAAACATGTAGCTAATAATTATGCTGAAGCAAGTTGGAATTGCAAAGCACTTGGCTTCGACATGGTTATGCTGCACGGCGGCCATGGATGGCTATTATCTCAGTTTATCTCTCCCCGTATGAATCATAGAACAGATGAGTACGGTGGCAGCATGGAAAATCGTGCTCGCTTTCCCATTATGGTTTGTAAAAAAATTCGTGAGCTCTGCGGTGATGATTTTCTGATTGAATACCGTGTTTCCGGTTCCGAACGTATTGAAGGCGGCATGACGCTTAACGACTGCATTGAATTCTGCAAGATCATTCAAGATTATGTTGATATCATACATGTTACTAGCGGTGTTTACCATTCTCACGTAGAGACAAAGGCTTTCTCCTCCATGTATGACAAACATGGCTGCAATTTGGATCTTGCTGCTGCCGTTAAAGCTGCTGTACATGTTCCTGTTGTAGCTGTAGGCGGATTCAATGATCCACAACAGGTTGAGGATGCAATTACTTCTGGCAAATGTGATTTTGTAGCACTAGGTCGCCAGCAATTTGCAGACCCTGAATTCTGCAACAAGGCACAAACTGGACGTGCAGATCAAATCGCTCCTTGCCTGCGTTGTTCTTGTTTTAATCCTCTGCCTCCAAATCCAAATGAGCGTCCGATTCCTGAATTATGGCACTGTACAGTAAATCCCTGGTCATCACGAGAGTTACGCTGGAGACAAGCCCCCCTTCCAAAGGGAAGACGCAAGGTGCTGATCATCGGTGGTGGCGTTTCTGGAATGTATGCTGCATTAACAGCAGCCGAGCGCGGTCACAATGTAACCCTATGTGAAAAAACATCAAAACTAGGCGGCTTATTGTGGTTTACCGATGTAGATACTCACAAAGAATCTTTAAAACGCTTTCGTGATTCTCTTGTAGCTCGCTGTAAATATGTTGGCGTTAATATTATGTTAAATACAACTGTTACTCCCAAACTAATTGAAGGCATGAAGCCTGACGCAGCCATTTGCGCAGTCGGCTCTCATCCTTTTATTCCACCCATTAAAGGAATTGAAAATGCAACACATGCTATAGAAATCTATAAAAACTTATCTTTATTAGGCAAGAAAGTTGTTTTAATCGGAGGTGGTGCAATCGGATGTGAGTCCGGTTTCTTCTTTGCAGAACATTGTGGCTGCCACGTACATATTCTTGAAATGAGAGATGACGTATGTAAAGATTCAAATGACTCTCAGCGTCGTGCTTTAATTCCAAGAATGAAAAAAGTGGGCATGACATGGGATTGCAATGTATCAGTTAAAGAAATCATCAACAATTGTGTAAAATTTATGGATAAGAATCAAAATGAGCATTTCATTGATGCGGATAACATTATATATGCCTGTGGTAACCGTTCCAATGATGAGATTGTAAAATCTTTGGAAAACATCGTTCCATGGTTTATAGTTACTGGAGATGCCAAAAAAGCCCGTACAGTAAAAGAGGCAACTTATGAAGGCTTTTGTGCTGCTATGGACATCCTTTAGATATAATAGATTACTAACAGAGTTTTACATGAATTTTTTTGTCATTGATTCACATTAATTTTAATATTAATTAACTACCTAAATTACAGGTTTTCTTATAATTATTATTTCTCTCTTAGATTAATATAGTAATGTAAAAACTTTTCTACATCACTATATTAATCTAGAAAATATTGCATAATTTTCTGCTAATTTTTCATTCCAACAAGGCATATCCATTTCCCGTTCTGATTTTCATCATCTCATAATTTTTCCCAATGGAATCCATCTTGAGAATCATTTTTCCACCCAATCCCCTGGGCTTGCATGTATTCTAAAATAATTTATCAAACGTTTCATTCTTCCCTCAAAAAAGCATTTTTCATATGCCATAATAATATCTCATCATTTTTAGCATGAATAAAAGGCCTTTCAGCCATATAATTGCTGGAGACCTTCTCTTATTTTTACCTAAAAATATTTTACTTACTCTCAATAAGTTGATCATACTTAATACTTTTTTTACAATAAAAAACTATTTTATTTTATCCAAAAAATCTACCATGATCTGAATAAATTTATTTGGTTTTTCGAAATGAATATCATGACCGGATTTTATCTTTACCATTTCATTTCCCTTGAGCAGACTATGTACATTTCTGGCATCTTGGTCACTGTTGGCTGCATAAAGCACTCCATCCTTTCCATATAATGTATTTGCCTTAATATATACTGAGGGGCAATTTATCTTAGATAAAATTTTCTCCTGATTAATTCCTTTAAACCAGGAACCTGTATAAAACGTTTCCGAAAAATCCAAATCAAAGTCATCTATATAAAGGGTACCGTGAATCCATTTATATGGTACATACCATAATTTCAGAGGTTCTCCACTATGCTTTTCTCTATAGTTTCTCGTACTTCTTGCTATAATGGATCTCAAATTTCCAAATAGTCCCCAAATATAACTATTTTCCATATAATACACTACATAATCTTTAATTTCTGTTTGACTTTTAAAATTATGTACTGTTTCAAAATTCTCCCGCCAAACAAAAGTGTTTTTCATCTCTTCCGGTTCCACACTAAAAAATGGCGGATCCTCCAGAACTACTCCCAATACATTTTCCGGTGAATTGGCTGCAATCCACGCTGCCAAAATTCCTCCGGAGGAGTGACCTGATATTACAACCGGATTTCCAATAACATCTTCAATAAACAGGATAAAATCCTGCCCCATAGCAGCTCCTGTATATTTTGAGGAATCATGACTGGATTTCCCATGTCCATGACAATCAACAGCATACACGTGATAATACTTAGCTAATCCCGGGAGCACTCTTGAATAATCCTCCCACTTCATAGACTGCCCATGTATCAATAAAAGAGCCGGTCCATTATCAGGTCCTTCAGCATAATTCAGCAGAGTTCCATCATCAAGAGCTATGCGTTTTTCCCTATATCCAGTGCTGTACGTTTCCTTCAACGGTTTTTCATCGTAATGCATGTTCTTATAAGCGTAAATGCTGGCAGCAATTGCTGCAGCAGCAACAATTACAACTATAACGATCAAAAATATATTCATCTCCTTGCTTTTCCGCAAATATGTTCGATATTTATTTTTATCACTTTCACTTTTGAATTTGCCTTTTTCAGGTACTCTCTGCCTTTTTCCACATATTCTTTTGAATACTTTTCCAGCATTTTCAGCATGGCCGCATTTTTTTCATCATCGAAAATCTCTTCCGCCCTTCCAAATATAATTACACTTTCATAATTGGTAGTGAATTTATCCGGCAGAACATAATTTTTCCCAACTACACAAAAAGAAACTCTGTTTTGGTTTACTATATTATCCAATTTATGTCCCTGTTCAGCACTGTGAAAATATATGGAATTATCGGCATAGACATAATTTAATGGTACTCCATAAGCATATCCATCTTCACTCACTGTAGATAAAACACCATATTCACAGCTCTTTAATATTTCTATAACTTCAGTATGCCCAATCTCTCTGTCTTTTCTTCTCAAATCTCTAAACATAATTATTCCTCCATATCATCGGGATATAATTTTAATTTTACACCATTTCATCTTTTAAATAAATCTCAAACTTATGTCCAGAGCTTTTACCGAATGTGTAAGGGCACCTATTGATATTATATCCACTCCTGCAGCAGCAATACTCCGCACATTTTCTTCAGTGACATTTCCTGAAGCTTCCAGAACAAATCTTCCATCTATAAATTTTACAGCCTTTTTCATCTCATCCACGTCCATATTATCCAGCATTATTACATCCGCTTCGGTATCAGCTGCTTCCTGGAGCTGCTGCAGGTTTTCCACTTCCACTTCTATCTTGACAGTAAAAGGCAGGCTGTTCTTTATTTTTGCAACAGCTTTCTTTATGGAACCCACTGCCTTTATGTGATTGTCCTTTATCATCACATAATCTGAAAGATTCATCCTGTGATTATACCCTCCTCCCACCTTAACCGAATACTTGTCCAGCATCCTGAATCCCGGGAGCGTCTTTCTGGTATCCACTATTTTAACATCATAATCCTTTACAAGTTCCATCATTCTTCTGGTTTTGGTTGCAATACCGGACATCCTCTGCATTATGTTGAGGGCAACTCTCTCTCCCTTTAATATGGATCTGGAACTGCCCTTTATCTCTGAAATGACACTGCCTTTCTCGACTCTGCCGCCATCTTTCATTTTTGCAGCAAATACTATGCTGTCATCCAAAATTTCAAATACCCTTTCCGCCACAGCAATACCTGCAGCAACACCGGATTCCTTTGAAATAAACCTGCCCTGTGAAATCTGGTCCTCAGGTATCAAATTATCAGTGGTTACATCTCCATAACCTATATCTTCCACCAGTGCTTCCTCTATCAGTTTGTCAACCATTAAAAAATTCAATCAAATCACCTCAAAACCTTATTGTGTTCAGAATAATTTTCAACATAGTTGCTTCCTATGGAAGCTTTGGACTCAAGAATTGAAATCACAATACTTCTGGCCACCTGATACATATTATATGTCTCCACGGCTTCCACACTTTCAAGACTTGAAGCCTCCATCTTAGAGAGCTTGTCTTCAATAATATTCAATGCCCCTTTAAGATCATCTGTATTTCTTATTATTCCAGCATGTTTTTCCATAAGGACTTTTAAAGATCTTTTAAACTGGTCAAAATCAACTTCTTTATTTTTTTCATCCAGGTTGTCTTCATTTTTCAATTCCGGCAGGCTGCATACTTCTCCGCATGAAATTTTTCCATAGATATCCTCTGCAGCTCTTTTCCCAAATACAAGAGCTTCAAGAAGAGAATTGCTTGCCAGCCTGTTGGCACCATGTACTCCAGTGCAGGCACATTCACCCAGGGCATAAAGTCCTTCCATACTTGTTCTGCCGAAAAGATCCACTTCAATTCCGCCCATGAAATAGTGTTCCGCAGGAGTAACAGGTATATAATCCCTGTACATCTCTATGGAGCTGCTTTCACATTCCCTGTAGATCTGCCTGAACCTGTTCTGGAGAAAATCTTTATCATACATGGTGGCATCCAGATATACATATTTAGATGATACCTTATTCATCTCATGGAATATGGCCCTTGCAACAATATCCCTGGGTGCAAGCTCCATTCTTCTGTCATATTCCTCCATGAATCTCTTTCCCTCCATATTTCTAAGTACTGCACCTTCTCCTCTTACGGCCTCGGATATGAGGAACAACCTGTCATTTGTATCTCCTGTATAAAAGGCTGTAGGGTGAAATTGAACATATTCCATGTCCTTGAGTTTCACATCTGCCCTTATTGCCATGGCAATTCCATCTCCAGTGAGTACATCCACATTTGTGGTTTTTGAAAACAGCTGGCCTATTCCCCCTGATGCCATTATACAATACCGGGATGACAGATACACCGATCTTCCCTTATAAAATGCCGTTACGCCGCAGCATTTCCCCCTGTTTTCCACAATATCCAGGGCAAATACATCCGGTATTATTTCTATATTGTCGGCACTTTCAGCATCTTTTATGAGCACGTCCATTATACCCTTTCCCGTGGAATCGCCATTTACATGGAGTATTCTGGGTATGGAATGATTCCCTTCAAAGGATCTGTAGAAGTTACCCTGATCATCCCTGTCAAAATTCACACCAAGTTCAATCAAATTCTCTATGGCCTGCTGGGATTCATCTACCAGCACCTTCACGGCTTTTGCATTATTCACATAACAGCCTGCATTCACAGTATCCTTTATATGGAGTTCCCTGTCATCATCTCCTATGCTGGCAGCAATACCTCCCTGAGCCATGTAGGAATCCGAATCATCTATTTCCTTTTTGCTGAGCACTGCTATCTTTAATTTTTTTGGAAGCATCAAAGCCGTGTAGAGGCCGGCTATTCCAGCCCCTATTATTACAATATCAAAATATCTACCTTCACAGGGTTCATTTTTAAAATCAACCAAATATCTTTTCATTCATATCACCAGCCTATTTTATAATTACTTGATTCCGATACCAACCTTTTACTCAATACACAACATTTTCTCCAGGGAGTTCTCAGCCTTTTTTCTGATATTTTCAGGCACTGATATTTCGTATTCCATATTTAAAAGACATGTATAAACATTTTCGAGAGATGTCATTTTCATATTCTCACATACGAGTCTGGGACTCATGAGATAAAACTTCTTGCCAGGATTATCCTTTTTCATCTTATGAAGCACACCTATTTCAGTACCTATGATGAATTCTGTATTTGAAGATTTACGGGCATGATCAATTATCTGTGAAGTGCTGCCAACAAAATCAGAACTTTCCCTTATTTCCCCGGAAACTTCAGGGTGAGCCAGTATTTCTGCTTTCGGATGTTCTTCCGATGTTTTTACAAGATCTTCCACCATTATCCTTGCATGAGTTATGCAGTGTCCGGGCCAGGGTATTATATGTTTTCCTCTTACTTTCTCAGCTATATAGCCGGCAAGATTTTCATCAGGTACAAACAGCACTTCATCCTCCTTCAAACTTTCAACAACCTTTACTGCATTAGAAGAAGTACAGCATATGTCACTTATGGCTTTGACTTCTGCTGAAGAATTTACATAACATACAACAGCTGCCCCAGGATGTTTGTTTTTCATCGTCTGAAGCTGTTTTGAAGTTATGGAATTCGCCAGAGGACACCCTGCATATTTTGAAGGAAGCAGCACTTTCTTATCCGGAGAAAGTATCTTTGCACTTTCCGCCATAAATCTGACGCCGCAGAACACTATAACTTCCTTGTCCATTTTTGCCGCCGCCCTGCTTAAGACAAAGGAATCGCCTACAATATCCGCTATATCCTGAACTTCAGGTACCTGATAATTATGTGCCAGTATACAGGCATTTCTCTCTGTTTTCAATCTTTTTATCTCATTTATTAAAAAACTTCTATCCATTTTTGTGCTCCTAAAATAATATTTTATAATTACTGTATATACATTAGTATATACCTTTTTTATTTTTTTAACAACACTATTATAAATACTTAATATAACGATTTGAACGTATAAAAAAACAGCAGAACTTTTAAAATCTGCTGAAACAATTTTAACGTTTGAAAGACAGCATAAAAGTCAGAGTATTATGCTTATAATCTGCAGTTATCCTACCCCGCTGTAGTTCCATCAGCTCTTTTGCAATGGCCAGACCCAAACCGGAAGAGTGCCCGGAGCGATTAATATCAGCCCTATATGTACGGTTGAAAAGCTGTACTACAGTTTCCTCGCTTAAAGCTTCAGAATCATTGCTTATACTGATATGAACATGCTCTTCTGTCACTTTCAATTCAACCCTGCAGTATGACCTGGCATAGCGTATGACATTTTGAAACAGATTCAAGAACACTCTATTGGTGATCTTTTCATCCAGCAGCACCAACGGAACTTTTTCATCAAGATCCAGCTGCAGGGAGATACCTTTATCTTCAAAGTCCTGGTGAAACAACAGCAGACTGTCACACAGCAGCTGATACAAGGAGTGCGGATTCAGCTGCACAGGATACTCCCGGGCATCAACCAGGGACAAATCATATAGTGAATCCACCAGATTGTTTAAACTCTTCAGCTTATGCTGTACAATATTTAAATATTTTTCTTTATCTTTGATGGATAGATCCATATTCAAAACTATATCAATATATCCCATGGCAGAAGTCAGCGGCGTGCGCAAGTCATGGGAAAAGTTAGCCAGAGCTTCTTTATTCTGACGCTTCTCCTCAATATTCTTCAATTGCAATTCCTTATAGCGCTCAACTAAATGATTGATTTCAGCAGCCAGCTTTTCTGTGGTTTTATCAGGAGCAGCCACAGTAACCTGCTGATTGGTTTGAGAAATCAATTTAGTTAATTTTTTAACCTCCGCAGTTAATGTACGAATATTCATTCTGATAAAATAATGCTTTGTCAGACAGAGGACAGTTACAACTGTCAGTATACAGTTAATATAAATCATAACTCTCCTCCTTTCTCTAGGATAAATCCTTTTTCGTAAAAATTGCCAGCCCCATAATCAAGCTTACAAAAATAATCATCAGTCCCAGCACCCAGCACTTCACGTCAAAATAAGCACTGCCTGACATATAGTGGACTAAATTATTATTAAGCAGTGAAGAAGGTGTCCATTTAGATATAGTTCTCAAAACACTTACTCTGCCGGCTAAAGTATCGATTAAACGTCCTAAAATACTGTAAATAAACAGCAAAATAAGCAGGTTCAAAACTTCTGAGACACCATTGACACTTAAAACATAACCTAGAACAAAACCGGAGGCAACAATGGGCAGTACATTGCTAAAGGCAATTAAAAATTGACCAAGAGTTGAATTATTCACCAAATCAAAAATAACATTACCGCTTAAAATGGTGACCGACAAAATAACAGCAGCCATAACAGCTACTCCCAGAGACAAAGCAATCAATTTTGACCAAAAGACAGCCCCTCGGGAATATCCGAAAGAAACCGCTGCACAGATTTTTGACTGACTCTTTCGTGTCAATATTAAAACAATTAATAAACATAAAACAATAATTAAAGTAGTCATACCAAATACATTACTGTAATAGAACATCCTTGTTCCGTAGGGAAAGGTTGATTCCTTGAATCTGAAATACTGCAGTACCCCTGCGGCAGCCATGACTAGAAAGACACTAACTGCAATAAGCCCGTAGTACAGTTTTGAACGTATCAACCGGTAGACTTCACTTCTAATGAGATTCAGCATTATTATTACCTCCTATGAGCTCCAGAAAATATTCTTCCAGATTCTTGCTTTTAACTGTCATTTCCAAAATATCCACACTGCCTTCATTCAAAAGCCTATTGATTTTTTGACGGTCTTCAATATGATTGTAAACCTCCAGCTGCTGACCAGCTAAAACCCTATAGTCCATATCTGGAAAATGATTTTCCAATATAAAGCAGGCCTTCTTGGCATCATTGACACGAAGGAATATAAACTGCTGATTCATCTCCAATAGCTCTTTACGTGACAAATCCTGAATAATTTTACCTTTGTGAAGAAAAACAAAACGTGTTGCAATTGACTGCAGCTGTGATAAAATGTGACTTGAAATCAAAATTGTAATTTGATGCTCCTGGTTTAAATTAAGAAAAAGCTGACGCATTTCAGCCATTCCTTCCGGATCCAAACCATTGGCAGGCTCATCTAAAAGCAAAAAATCCGGTGAGGATAATAAAGCCAGTGCCAGTGACAGTCGCTGCTTCATCCCCAGTGAATATTCCGAGAATTTCTTTCCCTGATACTCTGCAAGTCCCACTGTATTCAATACTTTTTTTATTACGGCTTTTTCAGGAATTCCCCGCTGCAGACGATAGTACTCTAAATTCTGGATGGCATTGAAGTTATCAAAAAATACATTGTTTTCAATCATGACCCCCATTCTCCTGCGGACATTATGTTTCCCGTAGGGTTCACCAAACAGTGTAATCTCACCCTTTGTGGGAAATATCTCTTCGGCAATCATCCTGAACATGGTTGATTTTCCCGCACCGTTTTTCCCTATAACAGCACATATTTCTCCATGATACAGTTCAAAATCACTGCTTTCCATGGCAACCTGATGCTTATATCTTTTCTCCAGATCAGTTATTTTCAAAACTGGTGTTTTCATCTCAATTCCTCCTTTACACTTATCAGTTTACAAGGTGTTTTTTAAGAACCCTTAAGCAAATTATAAAGAAATCATAAAGATGATATCTAGACCAGTGAAAAGCCGATTCCCCAGATAGTTTTAATATATTCTTCTTTGGTAACAGCTGCAATTTTTTTACGAATATTGGACACATGGACACTGATACTGTTGTCATTTCCCCGGTAAACATCATTCCACAGCAGTTCATACAGCTTGGCTTTTGAGAATACCTGTTTAGGATGCTTCAACATAATTTTCAAGATATCAAACTCCACATTGGTGAGATTCAACTCTGATTTTTCCACCATTGCCACATGCCGGCCTTCATCCAGAGTCAGTGCCTTCCAGTTTAAACACTTATCAGCCTGCCGTGAATAATTTTTACGCAGCTGGACTTCAATCCGTGCTGCAACTTCTTCACGGGCAAAAGGTTTGACCACGTAATCATCCGCACCCAGCCTCAGCAGGCTGACTTTGTCTTCAATCATATTTTTCGCAGAAACAACAATAACCGGGACAGATGAATGCTCCCTGATTTCTCCCAGCAATTCCTCCCCTGTCAGTCCAGGCAGCATAATATCCAGTAAAATCAGATCAAAGGACTGCTGCTGAAGTCTTAATCTGGCTTCCGTACCGGAAAAGCAGCAGGTTGCTTTGTATCCCTGCTCCTTTACAATCAGTTCCAGTATTTTATTGATGTCATCATCGTCTTCCACAATCATTATCTCCACTTGCTTCAAATTTTTCACCTCTCTGTTCGCTTCCCTAAATTTATCCATTAAATTATACTACCATTTCTTTTATAGGTAAATTTATTTTTTCTTCAGCAGCGCTATTTGATGTATTGGTCTTTAATACTGGGTTGATTTTAAAACAAATAAAGTACTAATCAAGCTTTAACCCTTCCATAATTCATACAAAAAAGCTTGATCAGTACCCTCTCTTAATTTCAGCGGATTTATTTCTTCATTCCAACAAGGCATATCCATTTCCCATTCTGTTTTTCATCTTTCTGAACTACGGCAAACCCTGCTGATTTTAAAATATCTGCCAGCTGTATAATACTGTATACTGTCATTCCTTCTATTTTTTCAGACCATTTATCATTTACAGGATCTCCTTCTTCACAGCATATCATAAAATACCCTTCCGGTTTTAATATTCTCCTGACTTCTTTAAAATTTTCATACAAATCAGGCCAGAAATATACGGTTTCAAATGCAGTAGCAATATCAAATCTTTCATCTCTATAAGGTATATGGCTTACATTACCTGTTCTTATCTCACAATTTTTCCCAATGTGGTCCATATTCTTCTTCCTGCTGCACTTTACACTTTCTTCTGAATAATCTATACCTGCCACAAAACCATCCGGACAGCTTTCCAACAATCTGGATATATTGGCCCCTCCACCACATCCAATATCAAGTACATGGTCTGTATTTTTCAATTGAAGATGTTTAAGGCCCCAGTCTGAAAGCCTGGCATGACCTGAATTCATCATCTTTAGAATCATTTTTCCACCCAATCCCCTGGGTTTACATGTATTTTGAAATAATTTATTGAACATACCATCCTCCCCTCAAAAAATAGTATCCCTCATATAAATAATAATATCATATTTTTTGTGTAATTGATAGTCATTTTCAATAAACTAATTATATTCAACATCTCTTTTACAATGAAAAATTATTTTGTCTTACCCCAAAAATCTGCCATAATCTAAATAAATTCACCTGGTTTTTCAAAATGAATGTCATGCCCTGATTTTATTGTACGGGTTTTGCCTGCTTTAAAAACTTCTTTTGAAAACTGAAGATACTTATCATTTCACCCTGTCATTTTTAATTTTGTTGTTTATCTGCCTGATTCTATATTTCCACATGCTATACTGTATAAACCATTATAATATATATTGCTATAAATATACCATAATAACTTACGATGCCGGCAAATGTATGCTCCATCCAATGTGAAAAATAAGCAATTGGCAGCATTGCAAAAGAGATTATAATAAAATGGACAGGAGACACACTTTTTTACAAGGCAACAGGGATGGGAAAGCCTTTTTCTTCTAATTGCAGGAGGAGGTGGTGACGGAGACCTTTATTTACCTTTGGCAGATGAGCTTGCAAATCAGTATAAAGTTATCACATATGATCGCCGTGCAAATGCGATAAGTACCATGAATTTTCCAGATCATTTCGATATTTCCCAGCAGGCAAAAGATGCCCTGGCAGTGCTGAAAGCTGCCGGAGAAGATTCCGCAATAGCATTCGGCAACAGCAGTGGCGCGGTTATTGCCATTGAAATGGAGCGTCTTTTCCCGGGTAATGTACTGGGGGTAATTGTTCACGAGCCGCCTATGGCCCGGCTTCATCCTGAAAGTAATAAATGGAGAACATTTTTTACAGCAAGAAATTTCGGCAAGAATGCAGTTGCAGATACAAAAGATATGGATTTAGATTCATCCATTCCCTATACTTAAGATTTTCTATTTTATAAAATATCTTTATGATTTCTAGCACCATAGAGAATGCGCATAATAATCACCTGTTGTTTATTATCATCCACCAGATAAAACGCAATATAATTATCTATTATAAGTTTTTTATAACCTCGCTGCTTCAATGTCTCATCTATTGCCAAACTACAAGAATATGGAAAATCTTTAAGTCTTAGAATCTTACTTTCAAAATTGCTTATTAAGTTCTCTGCTGCCTCGGGAGCAAAAAGATTTCCATAAATATAATCATATATTTGATCTAAATCTTCTTGAGCCTTCAGAGTAAATTTTAAGTCATACTCCCTATTTCCCATATTTCTCCCTCAGCTCTTTAAATACTTTTTCTCCATCTTTAAGCGGCATACCATCTGCAAGTTCTTTCTCCGCCTCAGATAATTTTTTATAAACTTCTAAAAGAGCCATTTTGCGCTCATAAATTTCCATACTCATTATTACCATATCACCATAACCATTTTTAGTAATAAACACTGGCTCTTTGCTTTTATGACATATTTCAGAAATTTCATTTGTATTTCTTAAATCTTTTATAGGCCTTATTTGCGGCATTTAAATCACCTCACTTTTATTGTGTCATAATTATAGCATAATTATGTATGAAATACAATGTAATTTCTGCTGTTTGTATAGTGGCGTTGTCTGATAAAAAGTCAGATATTAAAATAGAAAATAAAACAGCTTTGAAACCTGATGAAATATCATCCGATACCAAAGTAAACATCAAGTGATTCTTAGGTTCAGATGAAGTTTGCTTATATTTGATCTATATTTAGACAGGTCAAATTTGTTAACCATTTCCTTATACTATATGGGCATATATACTCCCGGCTAAGTAAGCCTTGTTAAACTCTGTGGATCATTGTCTCTGAAAAATGCCTTCTTCATTTCCAGCTCTTTCGTCATAATCTGATTTATACCGTCGCTGGCTTCTCTGAGCTTGCAGCTGTATACAATTGGAAAATAGGTTCTTATAAATTTTCCTTCCGAATGTGCTGTAAGAGCTATTATTTGAAATCCAAGCTGTTCTGCAATAAAAAATACCGGATCCAGTACATGTTCACTGGAAGCCTTGCCAAAAGGATTATCCATTATAACTGCTCTGTGCCTTTTACAATCTGAAGCCATCCTGATTCTCTTCTCTGCCAGATAATTCAGTATGCCCAGAAACAAAGTCATGTTTTTGCTCCACTTTTCTCCGCCGGACCATTGATTTGATGTCTCCCATGAAAAAGGCAGACTGCTCATCTTTCCATCATTGGTCACTTTCCTGCATTTCACCTTTATGGTGTTCTGCTTCATCACATACTGCAGCAGCTGTTTTGACTGAAGCCATTTTTCAATGGATTTTCTGGCTTTTTCCACATCTTCCCTGCCATTTTCATCCTTGAACTGATCCCCCTGAAGCTGATTCAGCATCCAGTCAATATATTCGGCCAGTCTTTCCCTGCCTTCTTTTTCATCCCATTCAGGTACTGTAAACAAAAATACCTCTTTCCACTTTCCATCAATCTTTATCCTGGTGCTTTTGGGAAGTCTCCTGAATTCATCTGATATTGTCTTCAGATAGGAATGAAGCTGGTTTATAAACTGCTGAATTTCTCTGTCATGATTCCTCATGTCATCTTCTGTAATTTTAACTATGCGCATAATTCTTTCACTCATTTTATTCTGCCATTCTAAAATAGCTTCAAAATTTCTGTTATATTCTATACCTGTCACAGACATCTCTTTAAGTTTTACATCCAATATGTCATTTTGACAGAAATCAATAAAATTCTCCTTTTGTACTTTTACCCTGTCGGCTTTTTTATCTAGATTTCCGGCGATTTCATTCAGTTTTTTCTCCATTTCTTTTAAAACTTCCATCCTCTTATAGGGAAACCTTTCCTTTACATCTTCAGAAATAGTCACTTCTCCTGTTTCTTCTGCAGAAGATGGATATTTTGCATTTATGACCTTGATTTCCTGCAGGACATTTTCTATATCCACTTTCTGTTTCTCCAGGGATTCCTGTTCTGCTGTGAGATAATCTTTCCTTCTATTTATATTTTTTCTTTCCCGGGACAAAACCTCAGGTACTCTCTCCAGTGGAATGGAAAAAGATATTATATCTTCATACTCGCCTTTAAAGTCCTTTTCCCTGATTTCATATTTATTTTTGCTATTTTGAAGTACGAGTTCAGCTCCATCATACTTTTTTTTCAGATTCTTCAAGGGCAATCTCATATCTTTTATTTCAACTGAAAGTTCATTTATATCCTCACCACTGTGGTAAATGAACTCTTCTTTTTCATCTATGGGAAATTCCAGTTCGTTTTTAAAAACTTCAAATTCGGACTCCAGAGAATTTTTCAATTCAACTGCACTTTTCATTTTCTGTTCAAGCAAATCTCTTCCCTTTTGCTTCCGGGCAAGTATATCCTTCAGGGCCATCCTCTCATCTTCAAGCACCTCCACACTTGTGGAAGTATATTTAGGATCAAATTCAAGTACCTCTGTATAAAGTTTTTGACCTTTTAGATTTTTAAGGGCAATGCAGAGACTTTTAAAATTATCTTCCAGATCCCTTTGTAATTTTGAGGATATGCTCTTCTCTCCATTGAGCTTTGAAAATTTCCTGTTATTTTCCAGAATATCTTCTTTTATCTCAGCCGCATCCATTTCACATTTTTTCTTTTTCTCTCTGTCATTTAGATACTTTCTCGATTTTATTATTTTATTTCCCAGTACATTCTGTTCACCGCTTGAATCCTTCATATTATTGTTGAGTTCTTTTATCTTATCATCAATATCCTCAATTCTCTTCTCATCAGAGGATATATTTCCTGCTGTCACTGATATATTGTATTTGACACTCTTTTGATCTCTTTGCATGTCCATATACTGTTCATAGGGATATACTTCATAAAACTCTCTCACATCCATAAGCAGCCTACGGCATATTTCAACTTCCTTTTCCTTTTCAATTCGGATCTTGGTGGATTCATCAGCCTTTGACGCAATGCCCATTTTCCAGTTTTCAAAATTCTCCCGGAAAATGTTTTTCTTCCAGCTGGGTGGAAAAAATATATTTTCCTCTGTAATTGTATATCTGTCTTCAATTTTTAATCTTGCTTCATTTTCATCCATTACTATAACAGGATGGGAAAGCTTGCTGCAGTTGTCAGCTATCTTTTTCTTCAGCTTATCTGTCTCTGAACTGGAAGTTATTATGGATATAGTCCAGTAAGGATATACATTTTCACCGCCATCAAAAGCTCTTTGAAAATACTGGGTTCCGCTTTCTATATAATTGAATCCGTTTCTCCAGGCTCTAACCCATTTTTCTATAACAGGATCTGCAGTATAATACTCACTGTCACTGTAATCATCCGCCCATCTGTGAGCTGTTCTCTCTTCAATTATAAGATTTTCCTTTTCTTCATAAAGACTTACGGCTTTATTTTCAAGCTGCTGCAGTATAGTTTCCTGTTTTGAGTACAGTGAATCAAAGCTGAACCAGTTTCCCTTGAATTCTTTAAGTCTTTTCAGCAAAGCATCCTGTTTTTTTCCATGGGCTTCCAGGTAGTCCCCAATACTGCTTTCCTCCCTTTTAAGCTCCTCCAGCTCTTCCCTCTTCATTTTGATATTCGTTCTTAGATCCTCTTTTTCTCTTTCAATGGATTTAATTTCTTTATTACACTCAAAAATATTGTTTTCCAGAACATCTATACGGAGCTGCCATTTGACTGCCTCTTCTTCAACACTTTCCTGTTCAGGATTGCTCAGTATTTCTCTCTCTATGGATTTCATATCTTCTTCAAGATATTCAATTTTAGCTTCCAGCCTGCTCCTATCTTCAATCAATTTTTTACCCATATCCTGAACCTTTGAAATTCTGTTTTCAATTTGTCTAATCTTATCTTCAGCATTTTTGAGATGATTCTCAGCTAAAGATCTTTCATTCTCCAGTTTTTTCTCCTGTTTTACATAATATCCTCTAAGGCAGCAGGAATTATCCTGAATTTTTTCAACAGTATCTACTGCTTTTCTGTCCCTATTGAATTCCTCAAGCTGGCTCTGTAAAAACTTTATTTTGTCATTTTGAATTTTGATACTGCTTTTATATTTTAAAAATCGGAGCCTCTCATAGACCTTCTGCTTTCTATTTCTAATATTCAGCATTCCATTATAACTGTCGGAAACTCTTTCAAAATTTCTCCTGTTTTCCTCCATCTTCACTTTCAGAAGTTGAAGCTTGTAGGAACTCTCCTTCTGTTTCCAGCTGTTTTCTTCCCTCTCCAGTTCTTCCAGCGCAGCACAGTTTTTATCTATTCTATTTTTATTTTCAGTCTGCTCTTCTCTGGCAAAATTATATACAGCCTTTACATTTTTCTTCATTTTACCAAATTTTAAATTTACATTATGGTAGTCCCTGTAAACTTCTACATATCTGTCTATTTCGGCTTCAATGGATCTGCTTTCCTCTACCCTGGCTTTCAGCTGCTTATATTTTTTAAAATGCTGTATCTGCTTTTCAAAAGTCTCGGCAAAATCCCTTGTTCCATCACCGGCTATAGCTTCTTCAACAGTTGGTATCAAAAGGTTGTCCACCAGCTGTCCCGTACTTCTGCAGTTATTGAAAAATTCCTCTACTCCTCCTTCTGCACTATTTATCAGTGCAATTTTCCTCCATTCCCAGGGAACTATTTTAAAATTTTTCTCTATATATTCCTGATATTCTTTTATGGTTGAAAATTCATGGGCATTTATCTTATTCCGGCTCATATTCAAATAGTATTCACCCATTTCCTCTTTTTCGGCAGGTCTCTTGTTTCCACTGCCGCTCTGTATCACAAAGGGCAGTTTTTCTATGGAATTTTCATCATTTTCTTCATATTCATAGACATATTTCAGAGAGCTCACCAATCCCCTGTTCATAAACAGAGTTACAGCTGTAAGTCCATATCTCCTGGGCTTTTCACTCAGTATCCACTCAATTGCTACATGTGCAGAAGTGTTTTCAAGCACCAGAGTATCTCTTATCTTCCTGTTTGCAACTTCCACATGGGGCAGCACAGCCTGAATGGCTGTCTGCACAAACACGGTTTTCCCTCCCCCGTTTGGAATCAGAAGGGCTCCATTGTGTCCATCAAACTGAAATATGTCGTCATTAAACCTTTTGGCACCATTTTCATAGATAACATTTGTAAATCTTATTCTGGAAATAGACGGCATTATTTTTCTTCCTTTCTATTATCAATATTGTACATAAAATCAAGTATACCCCTGTTGTAGTCATATTCCATATAATACTTCTGAATTATGGTCCTGGCCTTTTCCGTAAGAGCCAGTTCCTCATTCCCAATGTCTTCTATAAGATCCTGGGATTCCAGAAAATGCTTTACTATATTCAAAAAGCCCTTTCTGCTTGCAGTCCTGGCATCCTGAACTTTTGCAGTTTCCCTTATTTCATCTATATCCGTCCACTTTTTTACAACAGAGGACCAGTTATAATCGTATTTACTGTCAAGCTCTTTCAGCTTTTTATCCCCCTGTTCCTTCAGCGACGAAATCCTCTCATTCAAACTGGAAAGCCAGTCATTTAGAGATATGAAATCCCTGGTGGGTTCTATTGTCTGATAGCTGTCATAAAATTCTCCAAACAGAACTATTATTGATACGTACATCATGTATAAATCCACATTTACTGCCTTTGCAGGAAGATAGGTTTTTTTGATATAATCATTTGAAACGTGGAACACTGAATCTTTTAAAACAGGTATAAGATATATGTAATCCCCGGATAAAAATATGCTGCAGTCCACCTGCTTTGCGAACTGATCCACCAGCGATCTTATACTGTCATCGGACATGTAGAGATGAAGCTGTTCTTTTTCTCCATATCCCTGCACAGCCAGCACTGAATATATGCCAAATGCCTGCATCACCTGTTCATTACTGTAAAAAGCCATGTTTTCACTCCAATCTCAAATTCATATCTTTTATGGTAAATCTTTCTGTAACCTCTAATACTCCTTCTATTTCCTTTACACAAATACAGTCTGACTTCTGTGCAAATAAATCAAAAGATTTTCCAAACAGACTCTTTTCACTGCTTTCATAATTTTTCAAATTCACAGGAGATTTTTGATGAAGCAGGATCCAGTAGTCGTAAAAGCAGCGTCTGTCAAGTATATTTTCATATCCACTTCTTTTCATATATTCTGCCACTTCCCTTAGGTCTATATCCTTCCCATCTCCCAAAGCATCAAGTAATATAGAAGTTATCTCCTTGAAATTATTTCCCTGGATTTCAATATCCTCCTCTGTCTCTTCCCTATCGGATACAGACAAAAAATCCTGGGATTTTTTAAGCCTGCTCCTGTTTTCTATCCTCTGTCTGGAAAAAACTGCGAGAGGTGACCATTCTTTATGCATTTCCAAAAACATGAAGGGCTCTATGAGCATTCTTGAAGCATGCAGGGGCAGTGGCGATGAAAACAATCTGCCGGCTATCTCCTGATCAAAATTGAAAGAATCTATTCCCGAATAATACAGTGCCTCCTGGGCTGCCTCAAGTGCCCTGGTCTTTAAAACTATACTTTCCTTCAAAAGCAGTCTATGTTCATAATTCACCTGTCCCAATTCCCTGTCCACTTTAATTATGAGTTCATAGGCTTTTTTGTCTTTTTCATGGACTATCTCATTTCCCATTTTCTCCCCGGTGTCTTTCACAAAAGACTGCAGTTCGCTGAATTCCTCATCTTCCCGCTGCAGTCTTATATTGATGTCTTCAATTGTATTTTTATATCTTTCATAGATCTGATTTGAAATTATATTTCTGCTGACCTCATGCTTGATTCTCATTATTCTGTCACGAAGATTTCTCACATCGAGGCTCATTTCGTCAATCTGCCTGAGTGCTCCTACAAATTCTCCCTTTTCCAGCTGCTTTCTTAAAACCAGCTGATTTATGGAGAGCTGAAATTCATTGAAATACTCCTTTGTAGCAAATACAAGTTCCAGTCCCTGCTCATCAAGAGTATAGTACTGGGTGTTTTTTTCAAAATCCGCCCTCTCAGCCTTTATTATGGAATACTGAACGGTTTCCTCCCTTCCCGTTTCCCAATTGTAAAATTTTCTGGAATTTCTCTTTCCATTGGGCGGTCTGAAAATTTCTATTATATCTCTGGCAATCTTCTCAAAATCCTCACAGCCAAGATCCAGCCTTCCCAGGTTAACCCTCTGAAAAAATTCGGCCAATTCCCTTATTCCAGTTTTTCTATTTCTCATGAGCATATTTTCAAAAAAGAACAATAGAGCCAGAAACCCCAAATTAAAGTAGTCAATGGGTTTATTGCTCCTGTCCCTTGAATTTTTATTAGACAGCTTGTAGAGGGGATCAAACAGTGCAAGCCTTTGAATTCTCTCTCTATAGTTTTCCGTAATGCTTTTTATATCTATGTCCAACAATCTTCCCTCCATATATTTTCAAGTTCCTCTTTTTTCAAAGCCTCCTGGGGCAAATACTTTCCTGAATGCAGTATATCCAAAATTCTTCGGCTTTCATCTCCGCTGAAAAATTTCAAGAAGTTGTCAACAGCACTGTGATTTTCAACCTGATTTTCCTTTCCCCTGCTGCAGGGCTTTTTGATGAGTTCACTGTAAAATTTCACTGCAATAGAGGCTTTTCTCCTTCCATTCAAGGAATTCCATATGGATATGCCTTCATTATCCAGGTCTCCAAAATAATACAGTTTGTGTTTTCCAGTTACACCAAGCTGTCTTTCCAAAAGTCCTATATTGGAAACTATTTTCCATCCGGAACCAAATATGAGAGCAGTAAAATCAGTATCACAGAGCACGTCCACAAGTGCCATGAAAGTGGCTTTATTTTCCACAATCAAATAGCAGTATTCATCTTGGGGTCGTGAAAGTTTCTTTGGATTCACTGCCATCATAAGAGGATCACAATTGTTCATTATCTTCAATTTATTCCAAAGTCCAATCTTGTCAAGAAGTCTTCTGCCGGATTTTTCATCAATCCACTTTTCATCCCCTACAAGATAAAAAGATCTTTCCTGTGAAGTTGCATATTCCTTTGGCAGCCCGTTTTTGCATATATATTCACTAATTTTATCGATATAGGGTTTATCCCTTTTCAATTCTTCAAAACTGCCGGCAAAATATTTTTGCAGGTCGATTTCACTGCTTATGCTCAAACTGTAATTCTGCAGAAAATCAATGTAGTCTTTTTTCAATTCATATTTATTGATGCCGAATTTATAAGGAAGTGGAATATCTTTTCCGTTATTCACCTCCGGCTTTCTTTCCACAAGCACATTATCTTTCACCAGCTCCATTATACAGCCGGCAAATTCATCATATTTCATATTTCCCGGCACCAAGCTCTCCAATTCTCCCAGAGTTATAGTTGCTCTCTTATAGGATTTGAGATAGGAAATTATATCATCTTTCATCTTATCACCTTATATATTTTTAGATAATTTATCTAAAAATCAAGTTTAATTTTCAAAAAATATGTTATAATATATTTAAAAGAAGCCATTGCGGTTTTAAATGTTTATACTTTTTTAGTTTAGTTTATTAAAATGCACTTGTGCCAGAGTGCATTTTAATTTTTTGAGTATCTATCTTTATTATCATCAACGGTAATTGAGATTTCATTGCCACTGACATTGGAGTTATTCTTATATTTAAGAACAGCTCTTTCTTTTAAGTATGCGAGTATAGAAAAAATACCCACTATGCCAACTACAGTAACACATACCATAGCTGTAATAACAATATATCCACTCATGCCGCCACCTCCTCTGCTGTCAATTACCGCAACAGCTCCTTTTGTGAAAGATAAAATCCGGGAGGCGGCTGTCTAAAAAATATTTATGCTCTCTTAAATATTATAAATCACTGTATGAATTTTTGCCATGTCTTTCTTGCTTTTAGTTTTCAGCAATTAAAGTATATGATATAATCTAAAATGTAATAAGAAAAATTTATATGGCTGCCTCTTCTTTATTCATGGGTGGATTATGGTTAATAATGTCTGCGTATGAAGAAGAGGTGATGTATTTATGGCAGAAGGATATTTAATATTGTTCTTCAGTTTATTTTCAATCACTGCTGTTTGTATAGTGGCGTTGTCTGATAAAAAGTCAGATATTAAAATCGAAAATAAAATAACTTTGAGACCTGATGAAATATCATCTGATACCAAAGTAAACATAAACAAAGTTCTTTGCTTCAGGTGGGGTTTTTGACACCACCTGAAGTTTAGAAATCGTTATCCAGGGGCATAGCTGCCCTTATCTGTCACTTGTAGAAGTGGCAGTATTAGGGCAGCTAGCTATCGGATAAATAATTCTGAAAAAATAATAGATAGCCTTTCCCAAGATCTATCTATTATGTGTAACATATAAATTTTACTAAGCAGACTAAATTCATAATCCACCCTTCTTATTACTGATATTATACCATAGAATATAAAAATTATACAGATAAATTTGTGAGTCCTTTACACTTGTGGTCATTCTACTTAATTTATCTGATAAAGTATGTCCTATATATTCATTCGATACTGAAACCACCAACGACACCTTTATTGAAATAGCAATTAAATACATAAATATAATTATCTATCAAAATATAATATTAAAAGTACTGTCCTTTAAGTTTTCTATAAAAGCTTCATTGCTTAAAATTTCATCATGTTCTTCAACTGAAGTATCAAGTGCATTTTTTGTATATTTAACCCTCTTCTCATCTCTAAATCTTATAATAGAACAAATATCCTGTCCATAATTTATATAGTTATTTAAATAACTTTCTTTAATTATGAAATCATTAGATTTAAACGTTACAGAACTTTCTTTTAATTCTATAAACATACTATCTTTTGATAATTTTAACTTCGCAAACTCAATAAAATCATACGTATCCCTATCATTGGACAATATAGTTACAGTATGATTTGCCTTAAAATAGATATATGACATAGTCAAGGCCAAAACACTTATGGAAATCTCACCTGCATTTTTCTTTTTCATTCTTCCATTCCCAAGCATTTTACCTTCAAATCCATTATGATATAATAAGTTCAGCCAAACTTGATAATCTTCTAATTCTTCCAGGGGTTGGCCTTTTTCAATATATCTTTTTATAAAACTTTTTAACTCACCAATTTTATACGAGGAATAGAGGAAAAATTTATACAGCCATACTGTTTTATAATTTATTAACTTTTCATAGTCTCTCTCATCTACCACAAAAATTTTTATGCCTTTGTTGAAAATTTTCTCTATATAACCTACTCTTCCTTTTGAGTCTCTTACTTCTTCATAAACCCAATTAGGTATTAGTAGCAGATCATAATTTGTCAATATTTTTTCTATACAAATATATTCACTTACATTTATTAAAAAACTAATTGTATTATTATCAAGGATCCCAATTTTTTTAGGAGTACTGGAACTTAATATTTCAATGAATTTCTTTACCTGAATTATTTCCATTATTTAGCTCTCCCTTCATTAGATCCTTGAGTTTATTTAAAAATTTCAAATTGTCCTTGTGATAATCAACATCCGGTTCTTTTTTCGACAATATCTCTATTTTTTTATCCAATCCTCCAAAACTTATTATATTAGATGGCTTAACCAAATCAGTATCCAATTCCAAGTTTTCAAACAACTCAACTAAATTTTCTGGCTTCTTATCGAAATTTTCAATTATAAGTCTTTTCAATCCAATGTCATTGAACACATCTGCGGCATCCTCATATAACTGGATTAATACAGCCTTATAGGGTGCTTTAAATACATCCATGCACCTGGCAATTTTATTTATAAACTCATCATTTTCCAGTGAATAGTAATATCCATAGACATCTCCCAATAACATTCTGGCAGCAAAGTAATCTGCTTTTCTCTCATTCAGTTCCATTTTTTCCGCTTTTATATTGTGCTGTCCCTCAGCTATGGAATTATCATAAAGTAAATGAAATATTTCATGCCATGCAATAAAAAATTGATAAACTCTAGGCTGTGCTGAATTAATGACAGGTATTTTAAAATTATTTCTAATAAATATGGCTCCCCCCCAATATTCATCATCTATTGGCAGCTGTATTAAATTATAATTTTTCTTTAGAACTTCAAAAGCTAGCCTATCACAACCAGTTATTCCAATTTTGTTATAATTAATAAAGAAATCACTTTTAAAGCTTTCAATTTCATTCCTTATTTTTTTATTTGCTTCTATAACTTCATTTAAATTCTGAGATGTTATATATTGAGACATATTTATCAACCTACCTATCCTCATTATAGACTTCATAAAGATCTATTATATCATCTAAAAATCCCAACATTCTCTTAGCATTGTCACTTAATTTATATTCCTCCGGTGCATTATCAGATGCTACAATTCTACATTTATTTTCTGACTCCAGACGTTTATACTCCATCAATTCTTCAAGCTTTATATTAAAGGTTGCAATAATCTTATCCACATGTTTTTTAAGTGTTGTATTATTGTCTATTTCACCCTTAACCAATTTATCAATAGTCGGTCTGGAAATACCAGTTAATTTTGAAAAAGATGACTTAGTGTACCCATTATCTCTAATAAATTGAAGAATATTAGAGCCTATTTTATATCTATTATTGTATATATAAGATTTTAATTGCATTTCACCATATTTTTTTGCTATATCCATACTATTACCTCCTACTTATATTATAGACCAATATTGTAAAAAAAGATACATATGTAAAAATATTTTTTACATATGTATCTTTTTACACTACTCTAATTTATAAATTAGGTTTATTATCAATATGTTTCTCTACTATTTTCCACACATTTGCAATAGACACCTTAAATAATCTATCAGGTATTAAAATTGTTTCTTTATCTCTATCTATTTTATTCGTATTGCACATTGCAGGATATATTTTTATTTTTTTCTTTTGTTCTCCTATATTTATCCAATAATCATTTTCTCCTTTTACAATACGACCTGGTTCTTCCTGCAATTTTGCTATTTCTTCAAGTGTTTTCATATAATTGATTTCCTTTTCTCTCTCAACTTCAGCTAATTCACCCTTTTTCACCCAGTTTAATAACTGTAATCCTGCTTTGCGGTCCAAATTTTCCCTGATAGATTGATTCCAAAAATTTTGCAAACAATTTGGGCATGCTGTTTCACAATTACATTTTTTTAATCTATTTTCAGCTTCGTCCATCACTTCCTCTATTAGATCTGCAACTCTATTTGCATATCCAGCTCCACTCGATAAACTATCATATAAATATATATCTACATAAATACTTTTCCGACCATATCTTAACCGATATCCTGATCTTAAATCACTAAATTCAATATCCAAAACCTTACTAGCTGCTAGTGCTAATGCTTCAGATAATGATGTTGCTGCAGGTATTATCCATATATTCAAGCTATCTTTATCAATATTAATATATTCATTTTCCAATTTCAATTCTAAAACAAGCATATCAGTGTGTATATCACAGCCCAAAAATACTTTTTGTCTCGTATGAGAACATTCTTGTATATCCTTTTTCCATTTATAAGAAACTTTATACGGCCTTTTTCGCTCCCTTTTATCTTTATCCGGGCTTACACATGGATCAATGGCACCACATTTAGTACATAAATCAAAACCTTCATCATCAGGACCTTTATTCACAAGAATCAATTGCTGATCTTTTCTATTTTCCATATGAATCAGGCCTGTTTTTGATATTGATTCCATTTTACTTGTATCACCGTAAACTGAAGCATAGGAAGGTTTACTTACAATGGAGTATTCCTGATTATCTCTTACTTCTGGAATTTTCATTCCATCTCTTGCTGTAAATCCCCAAGGTTTAATCAAAACTTCTTCCCTTAAACTACCTCCACACAATGGACAAACTCCTGTTTTGTTTTCTAATCCAAACCATCCACAGTCATGATTTTCACAACAATAAATGCGTTTATTATATTCATTCATCTTCAACCATGGTTCCGCAGCCCTATATGAATATTCCTTATTATACTTAGTATAATAATCATATAAGCCTCCTGAAATATAGGACTTTTTATCAATAACAAGCATACGGCCCGGGGCATATTCACTAAGAGCAATATCAATACTTCTTTCAGGACTTTGCTCTACTTTTCCATATTTATTTTCAAGCCAAAAATGTACAATATCTCTTGGAAAAGAGTATGTTGGAAGTAAGCCCTCTGTAAAGAGCTCATTCATCAATGAAATATATTTCTCCTTTTCATCTTCTTCACATTTTTTACTTGCTCTATAAATAATTGGATTTTTATTAACCTTTACTTTTATTTCTTGAAGCTGCTTTATTATATCTTTTCTGTACTTATCCCAATTAATTGGAACTTCATCAGGTATGAGTCTTCTTACTCTTTCTTGGGCCAATGGCAATCTATTTTTTAGCCATTCAATGAAATTTAGATAATTGGGCTTTACTTCCTCTGAAAAGAAATTTATAACATTTATATCTTCCATACTCATTTCATAAGACATAAAAAATTCCTGTAATAAGATCAAATTCAAATGTCTTCCAATTAGTTTTTCATTAGTATAGTCAATCCAAGGTATTCTAGGATCACCTGAAATAATCTCTCCTGGATTATTAAAATACCATGCATCATGCGGTCCATTTTCTGTATATGTTACAATGGTAGAAACAGCTGCACCTTTCCTGCCTGCACGTCCGGAACGTTGTTGATAGTTTTCCCTCATAGGCGGTACATTTCTCAAACCAACTGCTGTTAATGACCCAATATCAATCCCTACTTCCATAGTAGTTGTACAACTTAAAATATCAATTGGCTCACTATTCTTTTTTATTACAATATTTCTAAAAAGCATTTCATTTTTTTCCGTAGTTGCCCAAACATCATTTTCTTGGCTTTTATGAGATAATTGTGCTGTATGTTCATCAGTTACGAAATTCTTAATTTTCCTTCCTTGTATCGCTTCTATTACAGGCTTTCTCCAAAAATCATATCTTTCTAAGTCTTTTTGTGACATCTCTGATAAATAATCCTTACTGCCACAATAAATACAACTATCAAATAAAGTAAATGTAGATGTGCCTGAACACCTGTTGCATCTATACCATTTCCCATTTTCATTTGTTTTTAACATCAGATTGCTCGGCAACAAATATCTATTATTATGAGATACATGACTGTCCTTGTTTACATCAGCAAGCAGTAAAACAAAATTTTTTCTCATTTCTTCTATTTGATTTTTATTTATTCCATTTGACTTTAGTATTTCAATCAAATATTTAGGAAACTTATCTTCTTCTCCAATGCCTAAGTTTCCTTTATCAAAAGGTAATATACTATTTCTCACTTCATCAGATACTGATGGAAATATAGCTATATCTTTAACTAAAATATTTTGAATCCATGTATTATATATATTTCTAATAATATTTACATCTAACCCAGTACTTCTTTTTACTTCCTTTAATACTAACTCTTCCAATTCCTCTGCATCTTCACCTTTTTCCAAAAGAATAACTTGTCCTAAGCAAAGATTATTAAAAGAACGATAACTATCACTGATATTTTTTAAAAGAAGCTGATAAAACATTTTAGGTGGGCTTCCTAATCTTCTCGCCATTCTTTCATAGTCTAACCTTTTTTTATTTTTACTACCATACATCTGTCTATAACGTTCTAATTGTTCATTAAATTCTTTTTTTTCATCTCCATAGAAAAATGAAATTTTATTTTCCTCAACAACCTTAAGAAATGCATAATACAATATATCAAGCGATTTCTGCTCCTCACCATATCTTTTATCTAACTCTTTTTGTGCCATAAAAATGGCTTGTCTTCCTGCATCTCCATCAGTTGCTATTGTCAAATCACGTGCTAGTGTAGCTGCTCGCTGCCTGCTGTCAGAAAACAGAAGCACTTTTTTTCCCTCATTTTTTAATTCTGCATTTTTAACAGGTTGATCTATTAGCTGTTCTGTAACTAAATTTGCAAAGGGTTCATTTCCCCTTACCCTAAATGGTGTTGGATTATTTTTTTCTCTCCCACAATTGGGACACATCCTAAAAGTATACATTTTTTTATCTTTATCATAAGTTCTTGGTATTAATACTCTGATAAATCCTCTTTTATTAGAATATTCTTCTCCTTCATAGAGAATTCCCGTCTGACTGTTAATATATCCAAAAATAGATTCTTTTTTTGATTTACTATTTTTTACCCCTTCTTTAAATATATCATTTTTAGTTCTATACTTTGATGCCAGCCACAGATGTATTTCTCTAGGATTATCGATAAATTTACTGCTATCCTGCCATAAAAATGTGTGATATCCTATATCTTCACTTTCTTTAAATGCTCGAATAAATAGTGTGCCGCATCTTCTATCTCCAACAAGTTCAAAAACCCTTCCTCCACATTTGGGACATGTAAAACTAGGTTCATTGCTAATATGCCCTATTTTTACTCCCATTATTTCATGATTATCTTTACACTCCGGGTTTATACAAGCATATATACCATTTATTCCTCTGAATAATAAATGCACTTTAGCTGGAAGTAATACCTTCCCATCTCTAGATCGTGATAATGCTCCTAATGCCAATAAAATCTCCGTTGCCTTTTCTGCATCTTCTTGAGAAACTCCTTTAAAAACACATTTGGCAATTTTCTTAAATGGAACAGCACTACCACTGCATAATTTAATCAGTTCCAACATAGGTGGATATTCAGACAATTTTTCATAAAGCCAATTATTATAATTACCTGTAATTTTTCCCCACTTGAATAATTGCGAAATTATAATAAGCTGATCCTCTAAATCCTTTTCATTACCTTGTAATTTATCATAGTCAAGCTGCAAAAGGCAGTTCACATCTTCTTTATTACCTTTTTTATGACCTAATAACGGCGTTTTCTCTCCTTCAATAATAGAAAATTTATCTTTTTTTAAACTTTGCCCTGTTAAACCACAAGCAAACTCTCGTAATTCCTTTTCACTGTTAGACGGTACACTAGCACTAGTTAATATACATTTAACTTGTTCTCTGCTAATATCCAACTTATCCAGTAGTCTTCTAATAAGTAAAGAAACTTCTCCCCCTGCAGCACCTCTATACATATGGGCTTCATCTATAACCAATAAAAATTTATTATTTATTGAACGTTTTAACCATTTTCTTGTTTTTTCCCAAAAGCACTGCTCAATAGGCCTCATAAGCATAAATTCAAGCATACTATAGTTGGTAATAAGGATGTCAGGACATATTTGCTGCATTTCAGTGCGCGTCAGAAGTTCAGCATCATTATTCCCAGTTACTTGAATTTCTTTATCCAGGACATGAATAAAAGCATTTAAGTCTTTAGCTGGAATTTTCCCTGCTTTTTTCAATTCTTCGTATACCCTTTTCCTATATTCATTTTCCTGGGAATATGTTCCTCTCAATGATTTAGCAAGTTCTTTATTTTTATCCTCATTTTCTTTTCCAGGATACGGTGTACGTCCAGTATACATACCAAACCTCAACCTTCTAACGTTATCATTACTTTCCTGTTTCATAAGTTCCATATAAGCATCATCTGCTCTTCCTACAATATTGCGTATTCTTCCCAATTGATCTGATACTAGAGCATTCATTGGATACAAAATAAGTGCTCTTATACCTTCTTGTTCCCAATTATTTATATCAGCAGCTGCTTGTCTTATCATCTCAGTTAATATAGGCCAAAGAAAACATTCTGTTTTACCTGAACCAGTTCCAGTCGTAACTAACATATCTTTATCATGATAAAAAGCTTCAAGTGCTTTAACTTGATGTGAAAAAGGGGTATCAAAAACACCTAATTTATTTTTTATTAAATAATCTAAGTATCTCTTTATATTTTCATCCAAATCTGCATTTTTAAATTCTTCTATCTCAACCTTATAATTTTGTGTTGCCTCAATAAAAGGCTCCCGAAACAATACACCTTCTTCATTTAACATTGATTTCGTAGCTTCCAGCAACAAATCATTTTCTGCAAAATATTGGGCCTTAATATAATTTGCAAGTTTCGCCTTTAGCCTTTCATGTATCTTTCTGATTCCTAATTCACTCACTATTTTTCCCCTTTCTGTAATTATTTAAACAAAACCTGAATGCCTAATCCATCCAGCATATCTTCTATATCTTTCCATATAAATACAGGAATTTCTCTTAAATAAATATCGTCATACGTTCTTTTAGGCCAGGATGACATTAAAAGTATTCTGGTCTCTGCATGAGGTAATCTACTATGGCAATGCAATTCTATTATTTTTCCATTTGTTTTTGCTTTAAATATTGTATGTTTACCACGATAATAATCCAAAGCATACATAATTCTGTTTATCTCTTTCTCCCTATAATACCATTCATCCAGTTTGGCCATAAAAATTTTTCCTTTTCTATGATACAGTAAAACATAATTGCATTTCTGATCATTTCTTCTAAGTAACGAAATACCATTAGGAATATATGATCTATTAAGTTTTCTCCAGGCTTTGCTGTGCCACAAACCATTTACTCCACTAAAATATTCATAGTCATCTTCTAATTCATCTAGCTGCCAGGAAGCATTTTCTTCTAAAGATCTATAATATTCCTCTAAGTTGCATTCAGGTATATTAAACACTTTCCTATAATTAGGTTCACATTGCTGCTTTTTATTTCTCCATTCTCCCAAGCCAACAGCACAAGCCCCTTTAAGATTACTGTTCCAATCTACACCACCCAAAATCAATTCATTGTTTTTAAAATATACTATTCGCTGAGGTGATGATGTCAGCCACTGTGTTTTACACGTTTTATTTATTTGATAACAAAAAATCAATTTCCCAATTATATAATTACTCAACTCTTTTTTTACTGACCGGGTGTCATTTACTTCTGTCCACTTCTTTAAATGAGGAATTGCATTAACTAATCCATTAGCAACACTTTTCAGTCTTTCATTTACATAGCGCTGACTTACATATGGATATTCTCTTTCAACTTCATTCACTATTTCAGTATAGGAATTTCCTAGAATTTGAACTTTTGCCCAGGCTGCCAACGCACAATATATCACTCTATTGCCATATTCCTCAGCCGTCTCGCCATCAAAAGGATACATTCTTAAATCTCTCGAAATTTGCAGTATCAATTCATCCATGTTAATCACCTATTATAGATTTCTTTAACTCCTGCGTAAAATAATCAGGATAATTATCTATATTACTTCCTATTTTTTCTATTACATCATCTTTAAACATTAATTTCAAATCACATATACTTAGGCATTTAAGAGCACTTCCCGTATCCTCCATATTACACAAATAAGCTAGTATCAGACTTCTAGTAATTATGTAGGAATCTTCAGCTTTAATATACTCAAGCAGTCTTCTTAGTTTTTTATAACTATCCTCTATATTCAATTTACTCTTTCTAATTGATTGCAATATTTTCGTATTATCGGCATAATTATAATCAGATTGCACTACCGGTCTAATATCTGATATTTTAATAAGTGCCAAATATTCAAATAAATATGATGGCATCAAATGGACTATATTAATGTCTTCACATGATAACAATATAATTTTATTATCTTCTTTTGATTCAATATATTCTTTAAAAAGCGGGAGCAACAAAGATTCATTCATCTGTCCTATTGCATTTTCTATTAAAATAACTTTAGCTTTGGAATTATGATAAAGCTCTATCAATTCATTTACTTTATTATATCCTAGCGATAGAGTGATAATATATGGTGTTTCTCCTGCATATGAACAGCTTATGGCTTTGGCAATTTCTCTAGTTCTATACCCAACAATAAGGGGTATCATTCTAGCCGCCAATACACCTATTATGTAATCTGACCATTCATATCTATCTCCCACTGCACCTATATTTTTAAGATTATCTAATATTGTATTACTCCATTCTTCTTCATCTATACCATCAAGAAGCTCCATGTTATTACACTTAATTTGATGTTTAATATACAGCTCCATTTTATTTTCTTTTGTCTGCAATTTCTCTATATTTAAAACAGAAGATTCTAAGGCTGATCTAATAAGTTCTTTATCAATATTATTAATAAAACCACTTACCATACCGTTGTATTCTTTTAATCTTTTCTGAGATTCTTCTTTTTCATCATTTAAATTTATAATTTCTTTTTTTAAATCAGCAACTTCTTTTTTTAATTTTCTAACATCTTCTTCTAAACTATTCTTTTCATATATTTTCTTATCTATTACCAACTGATTCTCTTTTTCCCACCTTACCCTGTATTCATTACTATAATCTTTATATTGTCGATTTAATTCATTTTCTAGGTACTCAATCTTTTTATTTTGATCTTCATTTATACTTTCTAATTTTTGATTTTTCTGATTTTCCTTAATTATATTTTGCTGCCATTTTTCTTTATTATCGTTTAATTCTTTCTTCATTTCACTAATCTTAGATTCCAAAAACTCTGATTTCTCTTTTAAATAATCATAGTTCTTCTGTTGTTCATCTATATATTTATTTTTTTCATTAAGCATCTGATTTATATCTTCAATCACCCTTTCCTTTTCTAAAACCTGTGAACTTAAAATCTGATTCTCATTTTTAAATTTATTTTCTACAGCTTTAAGTTCTTTCTCATATTTTATTTGTAATTTTTCTTCTTCTTTTAGTACCCGCTTTTCTATTTTCCTGAGTTCAACAACCTTTTCAATACTATTCCCAATCATTTCCTGTTGCTGTTCATTAATATAAATTCCATTTAGATTCAAAAATAATGAAATCCATTCCAAACTTTTTTCTATATATTTTGATTCCATTTTTCCTAATAAAATATCTAATAACTTTATATAGTTTTCTTCTCTATTACTTTGTATTGTCTTTTCTATATTTTGCATTGAGCCAAATTTTAATTTTATATATTGATTAATTTCATTCAGATTTCCACCTACATTTTTTTCAACAAAATTAATCACCACACTATTTTTTCGTTTAATCTCATTTGAAAAAACATTTGGTATTCTCTTTTGCAATACCAGTGAATTCACTTTTAAATCTGCTCCATCAAGTTCATTTCCAAAAAGTTTTCTTTTTTTCTTTAAAAATTCTATCAGCCCAGGTGTTATAGGTAGAAAAAATTCTATCATTAATCTTATTTCACTTTTATCCAACTTTTCAAATTCAATCATTGTATTATAAATTTTCCCCCATTTCATGTAAAAGTCCTTGCAGATTTACAGGTACTTTTTCTGTCCAAATCCATTTATATAAAATTTTATAAATATCCCTGTTTTCTTTAGTAGGATTTTTTCTAAGCTTGTACAATAATATTTTATTTTCATAAGTTGCAGAACCTGCAACTCCTCCTCTATACCTATAAAATTTTTCGTGTATACTTTCCCAATTTATTTTTCTATACCTGCAGACTTTATTATATCTGTAATACATGTTCCCAAATCCCCTGCAATCAATATTTACTGTTCTTCCATAATCTATTCTCTCTAAGCCATATCTACCTGAATATATACAATAATTACCTTTCATCACTCTTGCTATAATCGGAACATTAGTATTGATAAACAAAATACCCTTTTTAGGAACAGAATTATTATCCTTGTTATAATCGATGATCTTTCCTTCAATATCTTTTATTATTATCTTAGCTTCTAATAAGTTTTTATCGTTTAATCTCTTTTTATAATTTAAAATATACTTAATTTCTGCTGAAACATTTGTATCATCCGCATTATCTAATATTTTTTGATCTTTAATTATTTTATTTGTAATTACAACGGATTTCTCACTAAATGCAGATATATCAGAGATTTTAAAGACTCTATTCCCCGATAAAAAGTACATTCTTCCATCTTGTATTTCGTAAAGATATTCTTCACTACTATTAGGTAAATGATAAAACCACGCTGTATCACTGTTAAAAGTAAGTTCTTTTCCATTACACACAGCAGGCGGCCACAAAGGTATAATTTCACTTATTTTATCAGCAAGATGATAACTTTTTCCTTCTATAAACTGTCTTGCCTCTTCTGTAAATTTTGTAATTTTCATCTCATATATATTAAATACTTTCTGTTTCAAGTTTTCTTTTAATTTAATTTGACCTATATTTTTAAATACAATACCGTTAATCTGAGGTGCTTTTTTCAGAAATATCATTCTATATTTTTTACCAACATAAATATTAGCTTTTATAGCTACACGATATCCTCCATTTTCACCAGAATGATATATGTCATTTTTTATATCAATGCCTCTTATTCCATACAGCCATTTCCTTCTTATTTCCTTAAATTCTGTACCTAGTTTAGGTTTAGTACTGATATCTATCCATTTGGTAATATAACGTACTGGATAATAACCTAAATTTTCTATACAACACCATTTATTCTCATTAACAAGAATTTCTGTCCGGTTTTCTATCAGTCTATTTCTGCAATTCTCACTTATAGTAGGAAAATAGGCACGAAGTTCAAATCTATTCCCATCATTACACAAATATAATGGAATTCCACCGTTCATCACATATACAACATCTGCTGCATTATCAATCTTACTATACCCTATACTTTCATGATATTCAGGACACATACGCTGCAAAGGTGTTCTCTCTTTTATGACATTATGTGCAAAACAAGCCTTCTTACCATTCCGCAGAACTAATTTTTCTGTACAATAAGGACAAAAATATTGTTTCCATTGTAAAGCATTTTTATAATGTACTTTCCTGCCTTCTTTATCAATACCAAATTTCATTCTGTACCTCCGCACAAATTACATAAGATTGCCAATATTCAATGTAGAATATCAGACTTTATAATTCTCCGCATACCTGCCTGAGCACTTTTTCTTATATTTCAGTCAATAGTTATATTTTTTCTGATTGCTGCAGTCAGTTTATGAGCTATTTTCTTCAAAACATTATCTTTTATAAATTGTTTTACAACATCATCTGCTGTCAGGGCATAATAAAAAGCAAATTCATTACCACTTCATGATATAATCATTAAAACTATTAATATAACTCCAAATAAAACATTTACCACAAATTGATATTTTCTCATTATTATTTATCTATATAAATTTTTAAAAGTGAGTCATTGTATAATTAATTATGCAACGACTTCATTTAATTTAAAAATATAAAATAAAACTTGTACTATTGGTTATTATTCAATAAACTATCTATAACTATTTGTTCCTCTTCCTCATGTTTTTTCCTGTTGTAACATTTTGTTCATAATTAGTTATTTCTACAAAAACTATCATATTCCTGCTAAATATTATTCAATGCTACCAAAAAGATGTAAACACTTTACCTATGAACAATATGCTCAAAAATCACTCAACTTCCTTTATACCTCCGCCAAAATACCAGTAATTTCTCTCAATAAAATCTATAAATTTATCCCAGAATTCATCTTCTGAACAGTTTTCCGGCACTGATACACAGCCATCTATTTCAATTTCCTTGGTGTTGATGAATTCTCCATCTTCATTTTCATCAAGAGCATCGAATATTCTATCCTCGGCTTTACGGTATTTTTTCACCCTCTCGTGATCTGCATCTGAAGGATTTTTTATCCTTGACAAATCCATGTTGTCACATAAATCGCACATTTTTACATGACTGGCTATCCTATTTTCAATAATCCTGCTTATGTATTCATCATAGGTTTCACCATCTCGCCTAGTCAGGGCATCCAGTGCAGACAGTACTTCCTCGGAAAATCCCTGATCTCTTAGATAGTCCAGCGATATATCTGTATCCTCTACTACACCGTGAAGCACTGCACATATCATTTCAATTTCAGTTTTTCTTGAAAACATAACCCTCAGGGGATGCAGTATATATGGCTCACCGCCTTTGTCAACCTGACCCTCATGGGCCTTTGCAGCTATTAGAATTGCCTTGTCCAGCATTATATTCCCCCCTCACTTACTTTACTTACATTATATAAAAGCTTATCTGTACCTTTCCCTCATTCTGTCTATAGTCTCTATCATTTCTTCTCTGAATCTATCTGAGCTCAAGACCTCCACAGAATCTCCCTGACTCAGAAGCCACATCTTTATTCCCTTTCCGAATACCCTAGCCTCCACCATATACTCGCCCTTTTTTTCTTCTGCTATTCTGGCATTAGGCAGTTTATCTAAAACTGCCTCTATGGATCTGCCTGTATACCTGAATCTCACTCTTTCCAGTTCCCCTGCCTGCATGAACTGGATTAACTTTCTGAACTCCCCGTCTTTAAATCTTTTGCTGTAATCCACCTTGTATTTTCTGTCTGTAACAATTAATTTTTCAATTCTATCCACCCTGTAGATGGCAGGATATTCATAACTTTTACCTTCTATTAAAGCTATAAGATAAAAATAATATTCAGAAAACAATAAGCCTTGGGGATACAGTGTCCTTTTCGAGATTTCCTCCTCTATCTTTCCACCTGTGCCGATTTTGAAATATTCAATTTTCAGTATATTTTTATCTTTTATCGCAGCACTTATTTTCCAAAGCTTATCCAAAAGCTCCTTGCCATGTTTTGGAGGAACATAATTCATGAGCTCGTTGCCAATAATGTATTTGATATTCTCCCTGTCCTTAGATATGCAATTATCAAGAAGTTTGTAAATTATATCTTCTATTTCCGTTTTTATAAATCCCCTGCTCTCTAAAAGTACCTTGGAAACTGCCAGTATTTCCTTTTCGCTTAGATTTTTCTTCTGCCCGCCTTTTAAGATATATCCGCCTTTTTCTCTGTCTGATATAATTTCCTCTCCTATTAGCTCGCCATCAGATTCATCTTCTACAAATTTCTTTATGTCTTTTATATATCTGTAAAAAGTTCTTTCATTGATATTGAATTTATCTATTACATCATTCTTTACAATCACTTTTCCTTCTTTTAATTGATTGTAGATAGACAATAGTACATCTGCTTTAAATCTCTCCATATATATGTGCCCTTCCTTATATTTTGTTAACATTTTATTAACTAATTATACATATATATTTATAATTCCTTCTTTTTTTGCAATTTTTTCTTATACATTTTAAAATCCGCATTTTTTATTAAATCCTCCACAGACATTCCACACTACATTCCTTTCCTGCACTCACAAAATCCACAGCTCAAGCTGAAATTATAATCTTCATTATTCTCATTGTATTCCTTTAATTTTTCCTCAATTCTATGCCAAATTTTATGGACTTCCTCCATTGTAGCGCCTGGAAACACCACCAGAAATTCATCCCCGCCCATTCTAATTACAAAATCAGTTTTTCTAATACTGCCTTTTAGTATTTTAGCTGTATTTATCAAAAGCCTATCGTCTTCTTGATGTCCAAAGTTATCGTTTACTATTTTTAATCCATCTACATCAACAAAGCAGACAACAAGATTTGTATTGCCTATCTTTGACAAATTAAGTTCTTTATCCAGCATCTCCAGACCTGATCTTCTGTTCAACACTCCAGTCATAGCATCTATACTTGCATAATAATTCAATTTTTCCCTTTGCGTATACAGTTTTTCCAGTACAGCATCTTTTTCCCTTAAAATCTTGATAAGTGTTTGCTTGTCCATGTCCTCATAATCCACACAATATCACTGCCCTCAACATTCATATATTATATTTTTAATTATATAACGCCATAATGACATTGACTGTCAGTAAAAATACAATTCTCTGATAAAAAATAAAAAAGCCTATACAATTGTATATAGACTTCAGTGATATAATCGAAATGTATTAAAATATTCCCACAAAATTCTTATGTCTGCCTGTTCATGGCATACCTTTTCTACTTCTAAAACCCGACAGCATTCATAAAAGCTTTTTAGATTCACTCTACTCTGGAAATTTCCGTCATCGTCTGTGCACTTGCAGTGATCTCTTCCAATGTGGAAGTAATTTCTTTCATTGCAGTCACTTGCTTTTCTGAAACAGATTGAACTTGATTGACTGTTTCAAATATATTTTTTATATTATTACTTATTTCTGATAATGCTTTTGAAACCTTTTGCGAGGATTCACTGCTTAATTGGGCTAATTTTCTCATTTCACTTGCAACTACCGTAAATCCTTTCCCCTGTTCTCCAGATCTAGCCGCTTCTATTGCCGCATTAAGCCCTAATAAATTTGACTGTGACGCTATATTTTGTATCATGCTTATTATTTCATTACTTTCTGCTATTTGCTTCTCTGCCTGTCTTGTAATTTCAGACATGTCGATTACCATTTGATTCATTTTTTCAGATCCCGAATTAATTTCCTCAATACCTGCACTGGTTTCTTCAAGACCGGAAAACAATGTATCCGCTGATTCTTCCAATTTCACCTGCCTATCTAAACTTCTACCCACACCAACAGCGCCTATGACATCGCCATCCGAATTTTTAATAGGATATGTAACACCTTTAAAAGGCGTTCCGAATATTTCCTTTGGAACAACTGCACTGTATCCTTTCCCTTCTTTAACCGTTTTATATAATAAATCCTCAGCTGGAATTTTGCTGCCCACTTCTATCTTTGCATCAATTTTGTCACCGGGTCTGTAATATAAAAATGTTGAAGTATCCGTAACAGAAACAAAAATGTCTTCCTGTAATATTTCTTTTAAAACAGGCATTATTTTCAAAAAAGGTTGTAAAATTTCTTCACTCATAATATTCATTTCCCCTCTAAAATATATTTTTGAGTTTTGATTGCCGTGAAATCACTTTCCTTCTGGGCAACCATTATTATAGGTATCGAGCTTTTATTGTCTACATTTATATATCAGCAACATTATCAATGCAACTGTATATAAAATAAAGTTTCGGGCGACAGCATTTTGTTAATTTTAATTTATTGTCAATAATAAGCATGCCAATTGCCTGCATAAATGAGTAGACGATCACCGGACCGACAAAACGGTCTGAGCCGGGACACCTCCATCAAACTCCCAATTGTTTATAATCGGAACAGAATCAACGTAGCTCCATAAAAAGTATCCTCCAGTCATTTTTGATATACTGCCATTATATCATTTTTAGCCTGACAGCAGCTTGTCATAATAAAAAGACAGATACGCCGAGCAATCCCAATATTAACTGAAATTCATAATTTTTATCATAAACTTAACATAAACATGCAATCAAAAAATGCCTATGAGAGATACTATTATATTGTAAATTTCTCTTACATGAGGCAGTTCAAAATTAATTGATAATAGCAGTTTGCCACAGAGGAATATACCTTATTTTAATGTGAAAAGAAATGCATTAGGCAAAGGAGGTCATTTTAAGAGATACATTTTATTTAGATATGAACAAATTTAGAAATCTAAAAAATTATAATCTAACAAGGGATATAGGAGGGATAATGTGAAGGTAGCTATTTTTACAGATACTTTTTTACCTCAGATAAACGGAGTTACCAATACCTTAAATAAGCTTATAGAATATTATGAAGCAAATAACATTGAATACTTAATATTCGCACCTGATAATGATACAGAGAAAAACGAAAGTTACAATATCCAAAGGTTTTTTAGTATAAAATTTTTTCTCTATCCTGAATGCAGAATAGCTTTCCCCAACACTTTCAAAGTAAGTGCTTCATTATCTAGTTTTAAGCCGGACATAATACAACTCATGACCGAATTCAACATGGGAATGACTGGATTAATGTATGGGAAAAAGCACGGCATACCTACTGTATCTAATTATACAACTAATTTTTGTCAGTATCTGAATTATTATAATTTGGATTTTTTAAATAATTCCGTATGGGCTTATATGAGATGGTTTCACAATCAAAATAATTTGACCTTATGTCCGTCGGAAGAAATAAAATTTTATCTTAAAAAGAAAGGAATAGCAAATACAGATATTTTTTCAAGAGGCATAGATTCCAAAAAGTTTAACCCTGAATTGAGGAGTGAGGATCTAAGAATGCAGCTTGGCATCAATAATAAATTGGTGTTTTTATACGTAGGCAGGGTTTCACCCGAGAAAGACTTAGATATTTTAATTGATGCTTACGGACAAATCTACAATAAATATAGGGACAAAATAGCTCTTATTATAACAGGAGAAGGTCCATATCTGGATAAATGTAAAAATGATTTTCCAAAAAATACTATATTTACGGGATTTAAGAAGGGAAGAGAATTAGCACAAATTTATGCCTCCAGTGACATATTTGTGTTTCCTTCCTCAACAGAAACTTTTGGAAATGTAGTACTTGAGGCTATGGCTTCTGGCATCCCTGTTATAGGTGCTGACGCAGGGGGAGTTAAAAATATCATCGACCACAGAATTAATGGCCTTAAGTTCAAGGCAAGGGATATGAACGAGCTAATTGGTTTAATGGTAAAGTTAATTGAAGATGAAAATTTGAGAAACACATTAAGGACAAATGCCAGAAATACTGGGCTGAAAAGATCCTGGAATAAGGTTTTTAGCGGACTTATGGACACTTATAATAATATTTTACTTAATAAAAAGAATGGTGTTATCAGTGCTTAACTATGTTATAAAATCAGGCGGGACTAAAATTACAGCAAAAACCTATTGACGGTAAACAGTAAATTTTCAATGTTATATTTTCAAAAAAACGGATGGTTGTAAAAACTATTCGTTTTTTACTCCGCCGCAATACCAATCATAAAATTTTTCAATGCCCTGTCTTATATTAACTCTGGGATTATACCCAATGAATTTCTTTGCCCTGCTTATATCCGCATAAGTAATGGGCACGTCACCTTTTTGCATATCCATTCTATTGATAATAGCCTTTTTGCCTACAACATCCTCTATGATCTTTATTAAATCATAAAGAGAGATGATTTTACTGCTTCCAAAATTAAATATTTCAAACTCAAAATTTTTGTCTATCAAAGAAGCTATTCCATCCACTATATCGTCTATATATGTGTAATCCCTTTTACTTGAACCATCACCAAACATATTTATCGGTTTACCTTCATCTATATTCTTTGTGAACACGTGTATTGCCATTTCCGGTCTCTGCCTTGGCCCGTAAACAGTAAAGAATCTCAAGCAGGCCGTACTCATTCCATATAATCTTGTATAGGTTGAACAAAACAATTCTGCAGCTCTTTTTGCAGCAGCATAAGGTGAAATTTGAAGATCTACACTGTCGTTTTCTGAAAATGGAAGTTTTGAATTAACCCCGTATACAGATGAAGAAGAGGCTTCAATAAATTTTTTTACTCCTCTTTCAGCGCATACCTGAAGTAAATTTACAGTGCCTTTAATATCTATATCAACATATTCAAGGGGATCTTTCAGGGAGTTCCGTACACCCGCCATGGCAGCTAGGTGTATGACCAGTTCTATATCATTTTCAGCAAATATTCTATTTACCAAATCCCTATCAAGTATGTCACCTCTATATAGTGTATAGTTATCATTTTTCAATGCCGTCTCAATGTTTTTTTCCTTTATTTCAGAAGCATAGTAATCATTAAAATTATCTATATTTATCAATTTGTATCCTAAATTCAACAACCTATCACACAAATTAGAACCTATAAATCCCGAACCACCTGTAACCAATATGCTGTTCATTTTCTGCCAACTCCTTCGTAATCAAAGCCAATCTTTTTCATTTCCTGTGGTTCATATACATTCCTAAAATCTAGAAACAGAGCACCTTTCATATTACTTTTAATTTCATTTAAATTCATGCTTCTAAATTGATTCCATTCGGTGGCTAAAACAACTGCTTCCGCATTCTTACAGGCTTCATACTCATTCTTGCAGTAATTAAATTGAATTTCAGAATAAAATTTCTGACAGTTATCCATAGCTATTGGATCATATACATTAACTTCCGCCCCCTCTTCAATCAACCTTTTGCCTATGTAAAGAGCCGGTGATTCTCTTAAATCATCCGTTTCAGGCTTGAATGACAATCCCCAAAGCGCAATTTTTCTACCATGTAAATCATTGTTGAATCTATTCTTTATCTTGCTGATCATTCTTTCTTTTTGTGCATCATTTACTTTTATAACAGTTTCTATAATTTCAGACCTCACACCAGCTTCTTTTGCTATATGTACTAATGCTTTAGTGTCTTTTGGAAAACAGCTTCCCCCATATCCTGGACCAGGATGTAAAAACTTGGAGCCAATTCTCCCATCTTGTCCCATAGCTTTGGCCAGTTTGTGAACATCAGCTCCAATTTCCTCGCATATATTTGCCATTTCGTTTATAAAAGAAATTTTAGTCGCAAGAAAAGCATTGGAAGCATACTTTATCAACTCTGCAGTTTCCAGATTAGTTATAACAAATGGCACACTTATAATATACAGTACTTTATAAATTTGCTTCATTATTTCCTCGGCTTTTTTGCTTTCAACCCCCACAACAACCCTATCCGGATGTGTAAAGTCTTTTACGGCAGCTCCTTCTCTTAAAAATTCTGGATTGGATACTATATCAAAGTCATAATTTACATTTCTCGCATTAAACACATCCCTTACCTTTGCTTTTACCTTTTGTCCCGTTCCTACAGGAACCGTGCTCTTATCCACAATGATTTTATATCCATTCATATATTTCGCCACTTCGCAAGCTGCATCAAGTACATACTGCAGATCTGCCGAGCCGTCTTCCAGTGGAGGGGTACCAACTGCAATAAATATAACTGTCGAATTTTCAACGGCATATTTCAAATCATTTGTGAAATTCAATCTGCCTTGATTCATATTTTTCTTTACTATATCATAAAGCCCAGGTTCATATATAGGCATTTCTCCATTTTTCAACTTTTCTATCTTATCCAAATCATTATCCATGCATATGACATTCATGCCAAATTCTGAAAGACATGCACCGCTGACCAAACCTACATACCCTGTCCCAATAACTGAAATATTGTTGTTAAACTGAACCATCAATTTACCCTCCCAAATACTAAAAATAATTAACGCTGTTAATTTTCTTCACAAGCCCTATGAATACATTTCTTAGCCTTTTTAAAATCTTTAGTATCTTTTTATTGTAATTTGCAAATCTCCAGTTCCCCAACAGTCAATATTAACTAAATTTCAAATAATCTTATATTTAATTACTCTTAACCACATTTTCACAACTATTATAGCATATGAGAAAGATAAAACACAGCATAAAAATAGGTGATCCCAAACTTCACTTATTTTATACAATAAGCCAGCCATCTAAAAAGCCTTCCTACATTTTCAAAAGAAACCAGTCTGCACAATAATTCAGTCAGCTTTCCAAACTTCCTATAAAATAAATTAAATGCTAAAAATGGAATCCATTGATTTTTAGATTTTGGCAGTCTCTTCATTATATTTTTAAACGTGTATACTTCTCTATATATCCATAGATAGCCATTATATAATTCTTCTGCTGTCATATTTTTGGGTTTATATACAACATGTGCAGTATTATAATTTGACAAATTATAATCTACAATTCTATCTTCTTCTATCAATGCTGAGTATAACTTTGTGCCGGGATACGGGGTGAGGATATGCGAAGTCACCGTTTCTATCTTATTTTTAATTATCCATTTCAATGTATCTTTAAATACGGAGATATCATCTTCATCTAGTCCGAAAACAAAACTTGCATTTATCATTATTCCTCTTTTGTGAATTTCATCTACAAGTTTCTCATATCTGTTTACACTGTTTTGTACCTTGTGGACACTGTCTATTGACCTGCTGTTTATACTTTCAAAACCTATAAACAGACTTTGGCAGCCAGACGCCTTCATTTCATCCAACAGTTCAGGCATGTCCACTATATTGGAAGTAACCGCTGCATTCCACTTCAGCTTAAGAGGTTTTATTTCCTTTAATAATTTTTTTGTCCATTTGGGATTCCCAATAAAATTATCATCAATAAACATTATATGTCTCGTTTTTAATACATTTATATCTTCAATCACATCATCTATGGGCCTATTGATATAAGTCCTAAGTACATTTTTGCAACTATTATAGCAGAAATCGCATTCAAAAGGACATCCTCTGCTTGTACTAATTATATTAGTATATAAATACTTTTTATCATCAATAATATGATAGTTTGGCGACACTATTTCTTTTCCGGCAATATTTTCCATGTCACAGTATATCTTCTTAAGTAAATTATTTTCTTTGTCCCTGAGGATTTTTATCCATACTCTCTCAGCCATTCCCACGCATATTGCATCAAAACTATCAGCAGCTCTCTCTGGATCTGCTGTAATATGTATACCTCCTGCAATTACTGTTACTCCACGATTTTGAAACTCCTTCGATATTTCCACCGCCCTGTTCATAACATCTACAGTAACAGTTATTGCTGCCAAATCCACAGGCTCGTCAAAATCTATCTTTTCAACATTTTCATTCTCAATAATAACTTCATGCTCCTTCGGCGTAAGATTTGCTATTGTGAGTAATGCCAATGAAGGGCTCATTCTTGTTTTCAACTTCGTATCCATAGGTCTTGGCAGCATTGCAGGTTGAATCAATTTAATTTTCATACATTGCCTCCTCAAACAAATTCAGCCAAATTATCGCGAATCATTTCTGTATTCCAAAATATCTCCGGGCTGACATTCCAAAGCCCTGCAGATTGCATCTAAAGTTAATAGTCGAATTGCTTTTGCCTTTCCATTTTTTAATATAGAGATGTTTGCCATGGTTATTCCAACTTTTTTCGAAAGTTCTGTGACACTCATTTTCCTTTTGGCCAACATAACATCAATGTTGATTATAATTGCCATGTTATTCACCTCAAATCGTTAGATCATTGTCTGATTTTATATCTACCGCATCTTTTAAAAGCTTTTGGAGAACAGCAGCAAAGACTGCGATCACAAATGAAGCAAAAGCAATGACCAATCCCAGTGCTACAATACCCGGGGCATCGTCCGCATTCGCTATAGGAACTAAAAATGGTATTAGTACTGCATATATAATGCTGATTGTAATAGCACAGTGTTTTATATTCTTCAAAGCTGTTACAGATAATTCCGAGAAGGCTTTGTTTCTGTCAATATAGCCTAAAAGTCTCAAGGCTTGGTACAATGCAGCAAAAAACGGTATTGCTGAAAGATAGGCACCTATTAAAACAGGCCAATAATGCAACTTTGGATAATGTTCTGCTGCTCCGTTAGCTATTGCAGGCAGCCAAAAAATGCATAATGCAAGTACTATAATTCCAACAAGAAAAACCACTATCTTTAAAAAAATTGTTGATCCTGGTTTCATAAAAAGCACCTCACTTATTTATTGTTTATTTGATTTTAACATATATTTTATTGTTTTACAATATATTATTATCGAATTAGATTGCATATTTATTGTTATTTTATTGTAACCCGATTTACAACCCTCAATAGCAATACGAGAAGCTACTTTGTAAAACTAAATGCAATGTTTGTAATCAACAACTTAATATTTGTAAAGGAAAATTTATCGAAAGATAAAAAGCATCCAAGTTTTAACCTAGATGCATTTTTATACTTAATAATTATCTATTATAAACCATGTGATCAGTCCTGCAACTAAATATCTTCACAGGTCAATCCTCTTATAATATCCTCAACTTTAATATTGGGATTGTGATATCTTCTGCGCCCGATTGTTTTCCTCCCATATTCTATTGCTTCATGTGGGCACCACTGAATACAGGCAAGACACCGCTCACAGCGATGCTGCCAAATCGGATTCCGGTCTTCTATTTTTATATTATTTACAGGGCATACTCTGGCACACAGACCGCAGCCGCTGCATTTTCCGCTCACCTCAAATTTTTTGTCCCATTCGGAGATCCCTTTGTATAAATAACTGCAATTGGCTATCTTACTAAGAAGCCTGGCCTTTCTTTTAATCGGCCAAACCTTTCCGCCCGCAACTGCCTCTGCAGCTTCATCTGCCTTTTTCATTGCATTTTCTATAAGCTTTTGTACAACATCTTTGGCAAAGGCTTGATACTTCACGATATAATTTCCAGGCATTTTTACTCCAGCTGCATAGGACAGACAAACACCCTTTTCTTTCAAAATATCGTCCAGCATTCCCAAAGTGTCCGCTCCATTCCCACCGAAATTTATAAATGCAAAGCAGTAAGTTCCTCTAATGATATTGAGGTTTTGTGCAAAGCGTTTTACAAGTCTCGGTAATCCTATATAAAAAACGGGAAAGACGAAACCAATCGGATTATCAGGACCGCCAACAGGTTCATCCGTCGCCCCTACAGCCATGGACTTAATTGTACAGTTCTCAAGTCCCTTTGCGATTTGTCGGGCTATTGACAACGAATTGCCCGTAGCGGAAAAATAATAAATTGTCGGATTCATTACATGTGCTTCCTCTTTTATTGTTCTCCTGACTATTTCCCCAGCATTCATTTATTTCACACCCTTAATAATTATTTATCATAATTATACCTTATAATCAGAAAAATTAAATTATCTGATCCAATCATTTAATTTTTATTCACATTTGACGGTCATAAGCCTGTCTATAACCCCAGTTCAATGGTTTCAATTAGTATATAAAGTAGGAGTACCGTTTATTATAACAAATTTCCCATAACTTGCACTACTCTGGTTACCCCTCCAAGACTTAGTAGATGTTCTCCTGCTTTTTTAGAATTATTTATATAAATAGATGTTCTGTTAAAATCATCAATTGTACTCTTAATTGTTTCTGAGGGACCCCATACATCAAGCCTGTCATAATGCTATTCTGACTTCCACGATTTATATAGGCTACAGTTTCCGGTATGAGTTTACTAAAATCAAATCTTTTATCAATATAGATATTATTTTTCTCACATGGATTTATTTGTTCCGCTGCAATATATATCTGAAAATCAGTTCCTTCAAATGCTTTAATCAAATTATCTACAACTGTCCTCGGCTTAATTGTTCCATAATCCAACTTGTAATCTTCTTTTTTTCTTGAACTCTAAATAATTGTGCCAGCTTGACTAATCTTTTTCCCATAAACATAGGAGCTCCAAATGGTGATGAAATTGGTGCATAATAGTTTTTTACATTCTCTATGTTTCTATAATTAACATCTTCCCCGTTACAGGATTTCTACATAGCCTTCTGTTCCATTAACCCGGATTCTCTGTCCGTCATTTATCAGTCTGGTGACATTTTCTACTCCCACAACTGCCGGCAAACCATATTCACGTGCGATAACTGCTCCATGGGTCATAAGTCCGCCAACTTCGGTGACCAGGCCTTTTATGGATACAAACAATGGTGTCCAGCTGGGGTCAGTAAAGTAGGTTACCAGTATATCCCCCTCTTCCAGATCAGCATCTTCCATATTTAAAATGACACGTGCCCGTCCCTCTACAACTCCGGAAGAAACAGGCAGACCTGCAATAGCTCCTTCCGGGAGATTCTCTTGTTTGTATTCACCTGCAATAATTTCGCCATCAGAGGTGATAACCCGCGGCAGAGTTAGTTTTTCATATGATTTGTACTCCTCTTTTCGCCTTTCTATGATCTGGTAATCCAGTTTATTTGTGCATACCACTTCCCGAAGTTCTTCGAAGGTGAGATAGTATATATCTTCTTTTTCATTAATAACGTCCGCTTGGACGAGCTTAACGGCTTCTTTCAGCAAAGCCTGCTTATAAATGAAGTAGCGATTAACCATGCCGTACTTTGGATATTCCCTAAACCCGCTGAAATTCCGGATCAGATCTATCATTCCTTTTGTTTCTCTGGCTTTTTGTTCACCATCCGCTAATTGCCTCAATTTATCCAATAACTCCTGTTCTTTTTTCAAAGCTTCCTGCCGTCCCTCCTCAAATTTCCGCCTACCAGCTTCAGGCTGGAAATTTTTGATGTTACTGAGAATCATGGGAACAAGTGCAGAGGGTTTTTCGCTCCAGCGAGGTTTGGTAATATCGATTTCTCCGGCACACCGCATTCCGTATTTATTGAGATAAGCACAGACAGCCTCCCGGGTTTCCTGTCCGCCATTAAACTTAACCAGGTCATCCAAAAAATTATCATCTTTTACATGTTGTAAATAATCAATTATCTGCGGATAAGGACGGATAACATCTGCTACATCCAGCAGCGCCAGCCCCATTTCCGAGGTAATATTGTTTGGCACAGACTGAGAAAGGATGTCTGCTGTGTTTTTTTCACCTAACCACTTCTCCATTTTTTCATTGATCCATAATGAAGCATCCATAGCAGCCATAAACACACGGGAACTTTGCGTGTCAAATAAAACCCTCCTTAACTCCTGAATATCTTCCAGAATAAAATCAAACAAATCCGATCCTGATGACCTCCGCATATTTTGTTTCAGCTCTTCTATGGATGTTTCACTACTTTTAATCAAATTAGAAACAACTAACGGATCGCTTTTGATCTGTACCCGGAAACCTGCAGATGACACAATTTTATTGCCTTTATCTGAACTCTGTTCTTTTTTATCATCTGGTACGAATTTTATAAAATCTCCTCGTTCTATTACAGTCATGAGCGCATCTTTCATAAGCGGATCGTGCTGTCCCATGGTATCCAACAAGATTTTCCTGCTGTCAGAGGAAGCAAGCATCTGTGTAACATCAACAAACAGCCTTCCGCCAGCTTTATGCATGGGTGCTCTGGTGGTCATCAGGAAAAAAGACAATCCCAACGGTTTCATGGGATCGGTCATCATTTGCTGGTGACCCACGGATACATAAACATGATTTTTCTGATCATCTGCTTCAGGTATGGGGTACAAAGTAGTGATTGGCCGGCTCTGCACAATGTAAAACGTATCATCTGCCAGACACCATTCCATATCCTGGGGACAGCCGAAATGTTCTTCGATCTTCCTTCCCAGATGCTCAAGCTGCAAAATCTGCTTCTCCGACAGCACTTGCTTCTTCTGCTTTTCAGGCTCAATCTTCTTCTCTTTCGTACCGCCGTCTTTTAAGGCATAAACAGCCAGTTTCTTGATGGATATCTTCTTATAAATAATTCTACCCTCACGCACCTTATAGTTATCTGCATTTACCAGGCCGGAAACAAGTGCCTCACCAAGTCCGAAGCCGGCATCAATGGACAATACCTTCCTATTGGAAGCGACGGGATCGGCAGTAAACAAAATCCCTGCCGCCTGAGGGAAGATCATCTTCTGAACAACTACAGACAGGTAGACTTTACGCTGGTCAAAACCATTTCGAAGGCGGTAAGCTACTGCCCTCTCGGTAAACAGCGATGCCCAGCACTTGCTTATATGCTTTAGAACGGCCTCCTTTCCGACAATGTTCAGATACGTGTCCTGCTGACCTGCAAAGGAGGCCGTTGGTAAATCCTCTGCAGTTGCACTGGATCGTACTGCATAGGCATTTTCTTCTCCGAGCCTTGCGAGAAAGCGGGTGATCTCTTCACTAATATCTTCAGGGATGGCTGTGTCTTCGATGATCTTTTGGATTTCACCACTGAGTTTACTGATTTTATCTCGGTCTCCCGCTTTCAGAAGTGATAACTCATCCAGTAATTCATCAATGGACGGCGTTTCCTCGATAATTCTTTTAAAGGCTTCAGTAAAAACACAGAAGCCATCTGGTATGTGTATTCCTTCAATCCTGGAAAGTTCCCCCAGATTTGCGCCTTTACCTCCCACAGCCATGAGCTTTGTTTTGTCAATGTCCTTAAAGCCAAGCACATAAGAACTCATATGTTTACCTCCCTTGGGTTCCACAATAATCCCTCCAACAAATCACATTAACGTGCTATTGCATTATAACACTGGCAGTTGGGAACAAACAGTCTGCATTTACAATTATTTATATGTTATAATTAAGATGGGAATTGTTAAATATTCAAAGAAGGAACTTTATTTTCACTTGTAACATCCACTGTTTATCCAGAAAGCATCCATTTTCAATTCACTATGTCACATGCTCATAATTTATCTCTTATCTTTCCCTGTCATATACCTGGCAGTCATCTTACTCATGATTTTTCCCATTTTTAAAGGAAACAGATAGCAGATCAATATCTGTATCTTTTGCCCCAAGCTATGGCAGATAATAAAAGATTTATTTTGTATGTGCTTTGCAAGACCGGTACCGACCTTTTCCGGATCGACCATAAATTCTTTGGGAACAGGCAGAGGTTCTGCTGATTTTGTCCTGGTAAGAGGCGGGTGAAAAATATGAAAACTGATGCCGTAATTTTGGTACTCAATATTAAGACACTTGGCAAGTGCTTCAATCGCATCTTTACTTGAAGAATAGGGACTGATATTGACAAATCCCATCACACTAACGCAGGAACTTGTAAATATGACTTTGCTGTTCCTTTGACTCTTCATATAAGGCAAAAGCCTTGGATAGATGAAGCGCTCCGTAATAGTTCACTTCCATTACATGATGATACGTTTCCTCACTGGTCTGCTCCATACTTTCAAATGTACACAGTCAGGCATTATGTACAGCACAATCAATGCTCCCGTATTTTTTGACGCTTTTACTTACGCAAATCTCCATTTGCTTCAAGTCGCGAACATCACAGGTCAGCGAAAAAAGAGAATCATATTCTTCACACAAACTGCTGAGATTGTCGGTTTTTAAATCCAGAACAGTTACATTATAACCTTCTGATAAAAGCTGCCTGGCCAGATAATAACCGATGCCATTTGCTGCCCCCGTAATTAAAATGTTTTTCATAGAAGACCATTCCTTTCAAATGATTTAAAGATTATTATCTTTCCACGAACCTAATCCTGCTACTATTTCATCTTCTATATATTCATTCCAAGGTATATTTTTACTTTTAACAATTGTCTTCTTAACGCTCCTTGTTGATATTTATATTTATGATGTTGATCCTCGGTCTTTTATGTCATAACGCTTCTTACAAAGCGGCTGCCAGTTGCTTTCATACCAGAACAAAGTTCTGCCACTTCTGCTTTGAACCCTCTAAAAAATCATCTCACCCGGTTTATAGCCCTCAGACAATTCTTCTTCACTTAAAAACTTGAAATTATCATCACCCAGTATGGGTAAAAATGCTTCATATGGAATTCTGGAAAACTCACAGGCATAATTACTGGCTCCGAACCATTTGCCCTCTTTGCTGCTCAGGTTCAAATCTCTGGCAAATTTTGTATAATTTGAACAATCATGAACCACTAAATCCCACTTTTCTTCATCGGCTGTTTTCATGAATTTCAAAGTCAGTTCCCTGCTCCAGATTGGAGATATGTAGCCCTGCCTGGAAATATACATGTCTTCTCCATAATAATTGTTTATATTATTCTCATTCAAATGTAATTCTGCACAATTGATAAAATCAAGTTTTGTCTCCAAAATAGCTTGCTTTTTCATGAAAAAAGTTTGGAAAAACTCAGGAGTCATTGGAGTTTCAATACCTACACTTTTAATATATTTTTTCGCTGTTCCGATATTTTCAATCACCTTGTCCGAACACTCAGAAGCGCCCAGGTTGAAACGTATCTCGTCAAGACCGGCTTCACCTAATGCTTTCAATGTCTCCTCTGTAACTAAAATGCCATTTGTATACAAATGTTGATGAACTTGAGCATCACTAAATTTCCTTATTACCGGATAGTACTTTTCTATTTCCATAAATGGCTCTAAATAAACGTAGCAAATGCCAGTGGGTTTCTTCTGAATGGAAAGAAGCAAATCAATATCCTTATCATAAAATCTTGTGCCTCCGATTTCCCACATACCTTCACCAATTGGAGGAATATCCTCCAGTTCTCCATAATCATAACAGAACTTACACTCCATGTTACACTTGTTGGTTTTTCTGATTGCATTCAGACCAGTACCCAGCAGACAGGAACGACACCCCTGGGGAAATTTACTTTCATTTCCCACAAAAAAAGTTCTGTTCTTCAAAGTTTTCAAACCTTTAATTTTCGACATCAATATATCATTTCTATTATCAACGGCTGCTTCAATTTGTGCAAAAGCAGAATAAACTATCTCCTGCTGTTTTGTCATAATTTCCTCTTCCTCAGGCAGTGTTGAAAAAAATTCAAACCATTTCAGCGCATCTTTCTTTGAAATCTTCATAATATATCCTCCTCTAATTGATCTTCCTGAAGACTCAATTCAAGCCTTCTTGCTGTACTTTTTAATGAATTACTGTCTTTACATGCCAGTAGTCACGCTATTGAGACAATAACTCAAATAGGATAAATTGGGGGTGCAAGATGTCTTATACTCTGCTTTGTCCGCCAATCCATCTATATTTATACTTTTACCCTTGACTATCAACACCTGCATACAACCTGGTAATCATAGTGTAAAACAAATGGATTTCTTCATCAGAATACTCATGAAACAAACTATTAAGTTTTTCATTGTGAAAATAAAAAACTTCCTCAAAATAGCTATCACCTTTTTCCGTTAGCTGAATTGAGGTGTTTCGCTTATTAACAGGATTTTTCCGAATGGTTATAAAACCTTTTTTCTCCAGTGATGCAGCCAATTTCTTTATATTTTGTCTGGAGGAACCTGACAATTTCCCCAAGTGAGTAAAGGTGGTTTTACCAGTTGTATGTTTTATCATCACAAGCAGCATAAATTGTTTCAATGTAAGAAATGGATCGGCTTTATCAAAAATTGTCTGCAGACGATTTTGCAAAATAAATATACTCGCAAAGATACCACGTGTTTCTTTTTCCCGCTCACCGCTATAATTTTTAATCATATCATCAATCTGCATAACGTTTTCCCTTTCATTAACAAAAACTTATCCATTATATCCATTTACATTATAGTAACTAGTTGCTATAATGTAAATGGTAACTAGTTACTATATTGATGTCATACATCAAGGAGGGCTGTAATGAAGATGAATAAAACAAGCAACTTATTGGTGATTTTCATTATCATCTTAGCATCAATTGCTTCTGCATATGGTTTTTTTTCAAATAATGCTATCAATGAAAATCAAACAATTCAGACTATTCATAATGAAACCGTCAGGCTTTATGGGAAAGGATTATATCATAATGAATCAGTATCTATGGCAGCACAAGTAAGAGCTCAAGACGTTGTTACACTAGTCTTTGCCATTCCCCTACTGCTGGTTTCGTTGATTCTGAACAAGAGGTCCCTCAAAGGAAAATTGTTGTTGGTAGGAACATTAGGTTATTTTCTATACACCTATATGAGCTATTCGTTTTTAGCAATATACAACAATTTCTTTCTGATTTATGTGTTACTGATGTCACTGTCGTTTTTTGCATTTATAATCAATATTACTTCACAGCAACTGCAGAATTTGGAGAAATGCTTTTCAGCCGCCATGCCCAGTAAGCCTGTTGGAATTTTCATCATCGTTATCGGCATTATTATAAGTTTGATGTGGTTAGGCAGAATCGTTCCCACCATTGGTAATAATACTGTGAATGGTTTGGAGCATTATACTACTTTCGTTATTCAAGCAATGGACTTAGGAATTGTCCTTCCAGTGACTGTAGTAAGTGGTGTTTTGCTATTGCGAAAGAAAAGTTTAGGTTACTTGCTTGCCCCAATCATTATCATTAAGGGCATAACATTACTGTTAGCTATTGATGTGATGGCTATTTCCATGGCAATTAGCGGTGTTTCAGTTTCGCCGATTGAATTAATTTTATTTCCATTATTTACCGTAATATTTGCTGTGATTTTGTGGATAATATTAAAAAATTTTAAATCAATAGATAATACTTGCACATATAAAGAAACGATTTAGTTAAATCAAAGCATTTTCATAGCCTTTTAGCACAAACTCTCTCAATGCCGCATTCAAAATTACGCTCCGTCTCTGCAGTTCTAAATCCAGCAATTTTATAAGCATGCAATGTCCCCCTTTTTTTATCTGTCAGGTAAATAAATTATATCATTATTTACCTGACAGATTAAAACTCCCTTGGTTATAAAGAACTCCAGGACTTTTCTGAGAGTTAACATATATTTCTATATTATTATTCTAACACATACTAACCGGACAAAATGAATTATTAAAATCAATACTTTCAAAACTTAGGCACTTAAATTTCATCCAGGGATTTTTGTTTTGTTTCAACTCCTAACACAGCAATAATAAATGCCACTACTACAAGTATGCATCCAAGTACTATAAAAACAGTCCTGGTATCATAGTTTTTAAGTATCCATGCTACTCCATAAGGACTGAATATAGTTGCCAGCCTTCCTACTGCATTACAAAATCCTGAGCCTCTAAGTCTTATGTCTGTGGGAAACAATTCCGGAACATAAATGGCAAGGCCAAGTGTAAGAAGTATATATATAATTACAGTGAGGAAAAAACCCATAGTCAATATTACAGTCATAGTATTTTGTGAAGCATATGCATATCCAAGTGCTCCTGCTGCAAGCATAAATATAGTAAGGCACCATTTACGCCCTAATTTATCTACAATAAAACTCCCAATTAACGCTCCAAGAGGTGCACCTATCATCATTATAGTTGTATATCCCAATGATTTAGAAACATTTATGCCTTTTCTCAAGAAAAATGTAGGTGCCCAGCTTACAAAAGTATATATCAAAGTATTTATTGCAATCAGCACTACACAACCTACAATAGTTCTCGAGATCATATTTTTACTGAATAAATCACTAAACTTCCCCGATTCTTTATTATGTTCCTTCCTTATGACATTAGGTTGTGCTATGGAATTATCAGCCTCCTTCTCTGCTTCATCGTAAAATATATTTACAACATGCTGTGCATCTTCTTCCATTCCTTTGGATTCATACCATCTTGGGGATTCAGGCATACTTTTTCTCATATACCATACAATTACGGAAAATACACCTACAAATACAAACATCCATCTCCAGCCAAACCGTGGTATTATAAGATATCCCAGAAATGCAGCCGCCGGTGTAGAAACGTTCGTTATAAGCGAAAGCATGGACACCCACTTTCCCCTGGTTTTTGAAGGCACAAATTCTGCAAGCAGTGCATATCCTGTAACAATTTCAGCACCGAGTCCAATTCCCATTATTCCCCTGCAGGCTATTAAAAAAATCATATTTGGGGAAAATGCAGCTACAAGGGATGCTCCACCAAATATCAAAAGGTTCAGCTGATAAGAAAATTTACGTCCAAAACTGTCTCCTAAAAATCCAGTGATAAGCGACCCTATCAAAAGTCCTAAAAAAGTTACAGAAATAAAAGCAGCATTTAAGCTTATGCTTGACCATCCGCTTTTTAACAGCACACCTAAGACTCCACCTGCCAGATATACATCAAATCCATCTAAAAATATTCCAAGACCGATGAGCCATAAAATTTTATAGTGTAATTTGGATATTGGAACATAATCCATTTTTTCCGAAATATAATTGACTTCTTCCATTAAAATACCTCCATTTAGTAAACAAAAATTTAATATTTTTAATATATAATTTCACTGGCCAGTAAAAATTATTTTCTAAAAACAAGCATAAAAAATAGACCTTTCCATGGGGCGAAAGGTCTATCGCGGTACCACCCAAATTTATAACTTGAATATTTTAACGGCGTCACTGCCGGCAGAATCCTACTAATTTTCAGATTGCAGTTTAAGGGTGAGTTTCAATATAGTATAAATGTGCTTTTTCACCATGAACACTCTCTTTAAAAGTATATCTGTATTTACTTATCCCTGGCATTACTTTTACAATATTAAGTTTTCATCAAAATAAAAAAGCGGTATTGTTTCTCTTGGAGCGAGAAACAATACCGCGGTACCATCCAAATTTTTTTCTTTATAAAATAACGGATTCACCCGATACAGTCTACTTGTATTTCAACCGATAACTCAAGGACGAGTTTTCAATACATGAGTATTGTGAATTTACAGCAAACATCACTCTCTTTAAATATCATATATTTACTTGATTCCTGTCATAGTTCTTAAATTTAATTTTTTCTAAATTATAGTACTAATCTTATATATTGTCAAGATTTAGATTTGATGAGGGTAGCTGTAATTTGTATATATTTACAGATTAATGCTACACCATATATATCTACTTCCAATCTGATATATTATATTTAGCCAATAATTCCCGTGATAATTTCATGCCTTCATCTGTAATTGCTACAGACTTAGAACGATGGCTCCCCTGCCGGATATAATCTTCCTTATCCAGTTCATTAATAATGTCGAAATCATATCCCTTCCAAGCCATATCCAAATCTGATCCAAAATAATCACGTTCCTTAAATCTTGTTAAATACATCAACAGCATGGTCAATTCTTTAACTGCTTTCTTCGGATTAGTCTTATCCATAATAAAATCTCTTCTCTCCGTGGTAAAATTACAATTTCATTGTTATACAATTTTTATGCCCATCATCATACTACAATATCCTTTTATTGGCAATCTTTTTTTCACTCCAGCCAAGTCTCTTTGACCAAGCACGAAGCTCATTACTTTCTACCTTGTCTTCACTTTCATAAACAGTCCCTAAAAAATTAGCAAATCCACTTAGTCCACCTACATCATCAATCAAAAAAACTCCATCTTTATAAATACAAACCGGCCTATGCTCATTCAGCACAGTATCATTTGCATAGGCAATCTCTTCATGCGAAACAAGCCCGCCTTTAATCAGGTCTCTGTAATTGTCTTTCTTAGTTATGATAATAGTCCAATTATCCCCAAAATCATATTTATAAATGAGCTCCTTTGCTACCGGAAACAACCTTTTTTCACCAAGCAGTTCATGTTTACTTGCTAAAATCTTGCTAACTTCCAATCTCTCCAACAAGTTTTTTGTTCCACCCTCAATGATAATAGAAGAATTCATTTCTTCAAGAGTCAACTCAATCAAAGGAGCTTTACGCAAAATTTTAATCTCCTTGCCCTCAGCCTTTTTAGTCCGTTCTATGTAATCTTTAAATGACTCCCTAACATCAATCATCTTAAAATCATCCATGAGCCGCTGCACATCTCTTTTAGCAATTTCCGGATGCTCCAGTTTTCCGCCATAAAAATACGGTCCAATATATTTCTTCTTAATCCATGCACTTATACTGCCTTTTTTATAATCATCATCCCAGAAAATATCTCCCTCTGATTCGGACGGAGGCTGAAATAAAATTCCCACTAAATCCGACCAGCCTTTAACAGTGCCACTGGTCAGTTTTTGATATACTTCTTCCGGTAGATGAAAACTGCGTAAGTGTGAATTTCTCCAGCCATAAAGTTTTTGTATTGTATAGTGTAGATTATGAAGCGGCATATCAGATGGTATAAGAATATCTCTGCATATGGACTTCCCCGTAGAAGATTCTCCATATCTTTTAAGCATTATTTTCTGGTATTCCGTCAGGTATTCATCTTTCAATTCCAAATGAAGATGAACCGATGTGATTTCTTTTTTATCACCTCTTATTTTGTTTTTCATTTTGTCCTCCTTCCCAATTATCTTTATTTTTAACTTTGAACCACCATATGCCATTCTGCATTACATAATGCATCCATTCACTGCTTTTATCAAATATTCTACCCTTGTTATCAATACAACACACTCCACGTATCAGTAGACAAGCTATAGATATAATTATGCAGAAATATTAGCTTTTTTATTGCAGAATCTTTCTACTCCAATTGGGAATTGTATTTCTTTTCCATTTAACTGTTCCGTTGCATATATAGGCTGCGTATTTAAATTCATTTGTATTATCATATATATTTATTTCATTACATATACCCAGTATCTTTTTTAAATTATTCAATGATTAATAGTATCTTCTTTCTATATCTCTCTCATAATAAATAGATCTATATATGGATGTTTTTCCGGCACCATTTACTCCTGCGAATATAGTATAAATAGCCATTACTCTTTACCTATCACCTTTTTTTGCTCTCTTTGAAGCACTAAATCCGATAAAGCAGCATAAAAATCTTGTTCTTCTTTTGTCTTTGATTTTTTAAACAGTTCTTTTAAATCCTCATATGAATACCTAAGAAACTGCTTATACAAACTACTTTGCTGATTTATTTTTTCCATAACGATTCCCCTTCGATAAATATATCTTTATACTATATTGTACCCTAATATAGTGCTCCCATAAATAGCTGTACTTAACTGAATTTAAATTTTCAGGAATCTCACCTTTCTTTATTAAAGAGCAATAACTTCTTCAACCATTTTGGCACATGCTTAACTTTTTTATTCTTAGATACAGACTTTAATTAAATAGTAAATAAACTTAATCGTTTTTAAGTTTCTCTTTTAAAGAATTCAACATTTTCATTTTCTCACTGTCACCTTTTACATCTGGATGATATTTTTTTGCAAGTGTAGTAAATCCTGCTTTAAGCAGTTCCTTAAAAAGTTCACTTTCCTCCGCTGTCAGATGATAAGGATTAGAATTCCTCTGCTTGTTAATTTCTTTCCATCCTTGAGATTTGTAAAATCTTTTAGCCTCATTATATGTATTGAAATTTGTATTGTAGTTATAGTTGATTATATTTACATACCATTTTTTGAAATGCTCTTCATCATTGAAATTTTCATCATATTCTTCTTCATAATATATCATATCCTTTATAATCTCATTTTCTTTTTCCTTACGCAAATGCAACCTATACTGGTTTTTAGTGAAATTATCTTTGAACTCATACTCATAAAAATCCTCAACTGACTCTATTACCATTCGCTCAAAAGACTTTTTCTGTACATTCAACTTATCTTGTACCTTATCAAATACCTTAAATTCTTCTAAAAGACTCATTATGTCATACCTATAAAACGATGAATCCCCAGTCTCCTCAGCATGGAATATTTCTTTCTCATCAAAATCAAACAGATGTATTTTGTTCCCATTGTCAGAGCAATAATCCACTGAGTACTTGTTTCGATACCCTTTTAAATATTTGCTGATTTTTACACACATAATCATTACCGCTCCCAAAACTACTATTGCCTTAAAACTAGCCAATAGTTTTGAATCTGCTATAACTAATTTCAGTATATCATGAAATTTAATAGAGTTAAATATTTAAAATTTTTGAATATAAATCATATAATTATTGATTCTCTATATTACATTATTCCTGCCCGGGCATAAAAGCGCATCATTTTATCAACTCAAATCATTTTAATTCTAGGTAATAAAAAATCAGCTTATATAACTACAACAAGCCGATTTTAGGAATGTTTTTAAGACAAGTTGTACTGCAACGCGGTATTCCATTTGAAATAAAACTGCCTGCAAATGCTCCGACTGTCTTTGGTTCACTTACCAAAAAACAATTTGATACTGAAATTAACAAATGTATGGACGATATAAAGAATAGAATATTAATTCTCAAAAGCATCTATCGAAAGATAGGTGCTTTTCTTATGCCAATTTTTAGGAAAGGACATGAATACTTATGGGAATACTACCCAGCCTTTCCTGATCACAGGATAATCCGGGAGTCAAACACCGACCCATTGCTCTTGGTATAAACTATTTCAACTCAATCAACTTGTCAAGAATTTGTTTTGTCAAATCCTTTTGTTGTGCCGCTGTTAAATTGGTTGAAGTTCTGATCACAACTGTTCCATGTACTTCGTGAGAACCAGAATTAAACATTTCTGCTCCATCAAACGCTGCTAGGTAAGCATTACGAGTTTCTGCATCTTTCTTAGTTGGATAGACTTCAATACATCCACCTGCATCAGTTCCTTTATCAACAATATCTCTGCCATCCACTTCTTCAGTCACATCTTTGTCAGTAAAATAAACTGCAGCGGTATATCCACCTTGTTTGTTAAGATTACCGTTCGGATCATTATTTTCTGTTACTGCTTGCGTTCCTGTGATTGAAGATACTTCCTTCAATCTTTGAATTACAAAATCGCTTGTTGGATTTGTAATTTGCTTAAGCTGCTTCACGCTGTTTTCAAATGCTTCACTAGCTGATTTCAATTCACTAATTTGTGTTGAATAGTCAATTGGCTTTTCTAATTCTTTGGTAGCTTTTTCGATTGCATCAGTCTTTTTAGGAACTTCGGGAACAGATACTAATGCTTTCTTGGCACTGTTATCAGCTGATTTTAGCTTACCTAATGCCGATGTATCATAAGCTTCTTTCTTAGAATTTATCAACTTTTCAGAATTATCAATCGATGTTTGCAGTTCCTTATTTTTTGCTTCAACTTTTTTCTTTGCAGTATCAAACTGAGTAACGGCTTTTTCATGTGGTGAATATACCTCAAAGTAATAACCACAACCGCCTGCAGCAATAACCAATAATGTGATAATCCCAATAATAGCTTTTTTCATTTTGTTCACTTCCGTTTTTTTGTCCATATCCTCATAATTCACGCCACACACCCCTGTCCTCAGCATTTATATATTATATTTTCTATTATATACATTCATACTGACATAGACTGTCAGCAACAATAAAATTACCTATATGTAAAAACAAAAAAGCCAATTAAGATGATTGTTCGCCTTAACCGACTCTTGAATTTCATTATTCAATTACAACCTCTTAAAAGCTTCTAAAATTAACTTGAAAGATATAGCAATTTTTAGAGTATATAATAAACCTACACTAATAAGAGCACAGCTACTAAAGTCTTCCTGCTGTGCTTTTTAATGAAATTATCATATCCACACGTATTTTGATAGAAAGTCAACACTTAAAAATTAGCCCTCTTTTTTAATTGAGAGGGCTTATTCTTAGAATAATATTTTCGAACCAACATCACAATTCATTTTCACAATACAATTGTCCGCAGGCAGCGCCAATTTCAGAACCAAATTGTGTCCTAACAGTTGCACTAACGCCTGCTTCCTTTAATGTACTGCAAAACTGGTTGATAGCACTCGATGGTTGAAATTTAAAAGTTGTTTTATTCGTAGAATTATAAGATATCAAATCAATATGATATAAATACTCCCATGAACCACGATTTTTCAACAAACCTATAACTGCCTTTGCATGTTCTTTAGAATCATTAATCCCTTCAAGCATAATATACGCAAGAAATACTCTTCGTCCCGTATGAATAATATGTTCATCTAATGTCTTCATTACCTCATGCAATGGAAATCTTTCATTTATAGGCATTAAATCGCTTCGTTGACTTTCAAATGGTGAATGAAGTGAGAAAATGAGATTTACTTGTGGAAATTCTTTGGTCAATTTTTGAATTCCTGGTATAACACCAATTGTTGAAATCGTAATTCTTCGTTGACTTAAACCAAATAAATTTTGATCAGTCAAAATTTTTAGTGCACCAAATAACTCTGGATTTGCAAAAGCCTCACCCATTCCCATAAATGAAACACTATTCAAACTATGTCTATAGAAATAAAAATAAAGTAATTGATCAGTTATCTCATCAGCAGTGAGATTTCGTTTAAATCCAGTACTTCCAGTTGCACAAAAACGGCATCCAAAACCGCAACCACATTGAGAAGAAATACAAAACGATTCCCACCCCTGTTTATACTGTAATCGAACAGCCTCTATTCTCTTTCCGTCTGTCAATTCAAATAACAATTTTTCAGCTTGCTTAGAATGTTGTGAAAAAACAGGTATTAAGCTAGATACATTATTCCCAAACTCATTTGTTAAAGCTATCCTTAATACTTTTGGCAACATAGCCATATCATCAAAATTATCTATCCTTTGACGAAAAATAGCTTTTGCAAGCTGTATATATCTATAATTTGGTAAATTTAAATCTGATACTATTTGTTTTATTTTTTCATATTTTGTTTTTGTCTGCTTCATGTAGGCTTCCTCCTCGCTATTAATAGTTAGGAAGCAAAGCCAGCATTGGCGACTTATACTACTCCATGCAAATGTCGCCTAAAACATCTGACTTTGCATGGAGCCTATTATGTGTTACTTGTATATTCATATTAAACATATTAATTCCATTCTATCCCTTCAATTTTATAGTTTTTGTTGCAACATTTTCACAAAATGCAATATCATGCTCAACAAATAAAATTGTGGGCTGATATTCAATTAACAATTTCTCAATCTGCATACGAGAAATTACATCGATAAAATTCAATGGTTCATCCCAAATATATAAATGTGCCTGTTCACACAAACTTCTTGCAATCAATACCTTTTTCTTCTGTCCTCCACTAAAATCCTGGATATTCTTTTCAAACTGCTCTCTTGAAAAATCAAGCTTTCTAAGAATTGATTTAAATAAGCTTTCTTCAATACAATATTTATCTGCGTATTCAGACAAGTTACCATATAAATCTGATGTATCTTGTGAAACATAAGAAATAATCAACTGACTACTTTTCCTCACAATTCCATTATGCGGGATTTTTTCTCCATAAATTAATTTTAATATACTTGATTTCCCACTGCCGTTTTTCCCTTGAACAGCAATTCTTTCACCCTGCTCTATGGTGAAGCTTACTGCTTCACAGATAATTCTATTATCGTATTGAATTGAAACATCCGCAAGTTCCACAAGCTTTTTACCATGGAAAGTAAGCGGTACTATTTTTAAGCTTTCATTGGATTCAATATTTTTAAGAAGCCTTGATTTTTCCTCAATCATATTCTGTTGTCTAGCTTCTATATTTTTAGCACGCTTCATCACTTTTGCAGCTTTATGTCCAACATACCCCTTATCCAATTTGCTCCCGGAATTAGCAGCTCCATATTTACTGCTTTCAACACTATCTGACCATGCAGATGTACGTTTTGCTGAACTGGAAAGCCGGCTAATATTCTTTTTCAATTTTTCGTTTTCTGCTAGTTCAAAACCATCTTGTAAGTCTTTATTTCTCCACCATGAAGAAAAATTTCCTTTCTGTATCTCAATATTAGTTCTATTAATGGCCAAAATATGGTCAACGCAATTATCTAAAAAATACCTATCATGTGAAATCAGAATAAATCCTTTCTTCTTTTTTAAATAATTGCTTAGTTTTTTTCTAGCTTCAACATCCAAATGATTTGTAGGTTCATCAATAAGTAAGAAGGAGTTCTCCTTTAAAAACATAGCAGCTAGTAATGCTTTGGTCTGCTCTCCTTTAGATAGTGTATAAAATTGTCTATATAAAGCATCATAATCCATATCTAACAATGATAATTCTTTAATTATTTCCCAATCCATTGAATTTGGACTGATTTCCCTTATGATATCTATGGTGAAATTTCCTTGTTCCTGCACCTTATAAGGAAAATATTCAAAAGTCACATCAGCTGAAATATTTCCATTATATTCGTATTTCCCAAGCAGGAGATTTAAAAAAGTGGTTTTTCCCCTTCCATTTCTTCCGGTAAACCCCAATTTCCAATCTGTATCAATTTGAAAACTTATATTTTCAAAAATATTATCATAACTATCTTCATAAGCAAAGGTTAGGTTTGTAACATTTATTAAAGACATATTTTTGTCCTCCTCTGTAATTAATAGTATAAACAACAAAGTCGGAACAACAGGCGACTGTGTTTATTTACTTCATATAAATGTCGCCTTCAGTATCCGGCTTTATATGGAGATTATCATGTGTTAGCAAAGTGTCTTTGTTTTTCATAATATTAATTATCCTCCTTATTCTAATTATCTATAAAAAATAAGAGCCGCAAGAAATTATCATTCTTACAGCTCATAGATATACTAATTAAGCTAATCGTTATAGCATAACACAAGAGTATATATTAAGAGAAAAAAGAATAACTTTCTTGCATAAGTACGACAAAATAAACAAAATACATCCTTTTATCTTTTTGTCAATTGTACTTTAAAAATTAGCAAGAAAATTAAATCATCTTTTCACCTCAAACTTCAACTTTTTTACATTGTATCACTATATATTGAAAAAATCAACAAAAGCTTGAATCAACTACTTTGCTGATTTATTTTTTCCATAACACTTCCACTCCGATAGATATATCTTTTACTATATTGTACCCTAATATAGTACTCCCATAAATAGCTGTATTTAACTGAATTTAAATTTTCAGGAATCTCACTTTTTTTATTAGAGAGCAATAACTTCTTCAACCATTTTGTACATGATCAACTTTTTTATTTCCTGAAATATATTGATTATTTTATCTTATGAAATTCTATTTGATAGAAGTCAAGTTATACGTATAGATTCTTAAAAAAGATAAAATAATAAAAAAGATTCTGTAAATGTTTAAAAAGCTATCTCACAATACATATATTTATGAGATATTTTCCCTTCACTCTTCTATTTTTTTCCTCATCTCGTCCTTTAATGCAGGTCTTCTATTGTTTTCTCTTATAATTCCATCATAGTAATCCTTAAACTCATCTTCTTTATCAAGGAAACTAAATATTTCTTTAATTATACTACAATAATATGCTGCCTTAGCATATCGTGATCTTTTGGCAGCATCTATATGAAAACTAACCATTTCTTTAAGTATTTTCGTAGCTTCATCTATATAAAAATCTTTTTTATTTATATCTCCATTTAGTACTAACATGTCTTCAATGCCCTCTGCATCATATTCATCGGTTTTTAATATAAAGTCATTTAAATTTTCATAACTTAATTTTTTATCATAAAATAAACGGTATAATAAAGATCTGCATGTGTATTTTAAATAATAATATTTATCATATCCACTTGATTTCTCTACAACCTTTAACAGCTCATCTACTTTCCCTTCATAGGATAGAATCTTTATAAATATCCATGTAGATCCATAACTTTTCATAACTCTTAGTCGTTTTTTAGAATCCCCCATAAAACTTTCTAAGTTATTGATCTTTTCCGCAAAATAATGGGCTTTTTTATAGTTTTTATAAGTAGTATCTTCATAGAATAAATTTTTTGCAGCACAGAATGCTCCCTGAAAATCATTTAATTTTTCAAGGGAAGTTATAAGCATATTTTGTAATTCAACTCTTATTGATTGAATTTTAATCTTATTTAATGCCTCTTCAGTTAACTCTATACTTTCTTTCCATCTTTCTAATTCAAAATATGCTTTTACAATGTCGTAATAAAAATTAACGTTATATTTGAAAAAACTTTTAGCAAGCTCTATTCTGTTATATCCTTTTTCATACCTTTCATAAAAGTTTTTAAGGAGCTCAAAAATTAACTGTTGTTTACTCCATTCATCATATAACTCTATTTTTTCTCTTATAATTTCTTCTAAAATAGAGATATCATTTATATGTGAAAGCATAGCTTTTTCGCATTTTTCTCCAAAATTCAACCATTCTTCAAAACACTTATCTATACTTTCTTTCTTGTCTTTTATACAATTTATGATACAGGTATAGTATTCATCAAATACATCTTCCCAATTGATATCTATGTAATATTCAGGGTTTTCTGTTCCTAGAATTTCTTCATCAAAAGAAGCTTTGTAGATGCAATTTAAAAGTAGTTCAAAGACTTCAAAAGCAACATCATAATTTTTGCTTCTAGAATATAGTAAAACTGTATTAAAGTATTCAGTAAACTTTTGTACCCACTCACTATCTTCAAAATTCACATCATCATAATTATCTAAATAATCATCATAATAAACTTCTATATAATATTTCCCTTCAAGACAGCTTTTATAAAAGTCTTTAACTTCTTCTAGAAATTCCAGCTCACCTTTTTTATTAGCTGATTCTATAGCCAATTTAGCGTCTATATTTTTAGAAATAAATTGTATTTTTTCAGTTTCATCAAGTCTATTTAAAAGATCAACAACTAGCCCTGCTAATTTTTCTTTATCAAATTTTAATAGTATTTCTATTTTTTCATCCATAAGTTTTACCTTTCATTTTCTTGATTGCTCTGTAAACATCACATTTAATCTCAATGAAATTATCAAAAAAATTTATCTATTAATTTCCAATCCATTATCACTACACCAATCTAATGCAATTTTATTAAATTCATCATCCTTAAACTTGTACCATTCCTTTTCTACATTAAATCTTATGACTGCATCCTTGAATCTCCTAAAAGCTCCCTTTCCATTTAATGCATTCAATAGTTTATTGGATATTTTATCATTATCTAAGGAATAACAAAATTGAACCATAATATCATACTCATTAATATCAAATTTTGATGGCAATGAGATATAGTTATCCCAATTTTCTTCCACGTCAATAGCAGCTTTAACATCATCCAGCTGCCATTCTAGCAGCCTCTCTACATCATCTTCATCATAATTCTCAGCCATTCTTCTTGTCTCATCATCTATATAAATAATTTTACCTGTAATCTTATTATAATAACAGTTTCCCCCATCATCAGCTAATTCTATTGCTTGTAATACATCTTCCATTTTAACTTTTCCCATTTTTTACATCTCCTTAATCATTCCATACTGTAAATCATAAAATATATGGTTAGCCTTTTATGACCTCTTTTAAATGTTCATATCCATTTTCTGTAAATAAATAGTCAATTACTCTATTTTGTTTCTTAACAATAGTCCTACAATGTCCAATTAGACAATTTGCTTCTTTCTTGCGCAAATACAATCTGCACTGCTTTTAGTTGATATCTTCCAAGCTTTTTTCAATATTCTCTAAAGCTTTCTTCAATATAGTTTTGGGGCATGCAAAGTTGATTCTTTGGAAATGTTCTCCTCCAGCGCCAAATATATAACCATCATCCATTACAACTTTAGCTTTCTTCCGCTTTAGCTTTCTTCCGCATCAATTGATGAAGCTCTATATCCGTCAAGTTAAAATCACTAAAATCAAGCCATGCCAAATAAGTTCCCTCCGGCCTAATCATCTTTACTCTTGGAATTCGTTCTTTTAGAAATTTATCAATAAAATCTAGATTATTTTGAAGATATATAATAAGTTGTTCAAGCCATTTCTCGCCTTTATTGTATGCTGCTATTTGAGCAACAGATGCAAAAGTTCCTGGAGCGATATTGATTGACGATAGTTTACGATTTAATTTTTTCCTTAACTTTTCATTTGGTACTATAATGTTAGAAACCTGTAACCCTGCAAGATTAAATGTCTTTGAAGACGATGTACATACAATTGAGTTCATCTCAAATTCCTTAGAAACCTTACCAAATGGAATGTGACGATTGGGAAGGTATATTAAATCCAAATGAATTTCATCTGAAACTACCAATATATCATTCTTTAAACAAATCTCCCCTAATTGCTTCAGCTCTTCACTTGTCCATACACGCCCAACTGGATTATGTGGACTGCATAAAAACATTAGCTTAGTTTTACTATACTGAGCAATTGTTTCCAATCCCGAAAAATTCATTTCGTATTTTCCATCATTGAGCACCAACGGATTATTGACAATATGACAGCCATTATTAGTGATAACATTGGCAAATGGATGATAGACAGGATTTTGAATTATCACTTTATCACCTGGACAGCAAAATGTTTCTACAATAAAATTGAGTGCCGGTATTATTCCCGGCGTAAAAAGCATCCATTCCTTTTCAATATTCCATCCATTCCTCTTTTTCTGCCAGTTAACTGCAGCCTCCATAAATTCAGCACTCTTATGACCATACCCAAAAATACCATGCCGCGCCCTATCTGTTATCATTTCGACAATTGGCTCAGCTACTTTAAAATCCATGTCTGCAATCCACATTGGAATAATTTTTTCATCTCCAAATTTTTCTTTAAGAAATTTTTCAGACCATTTTATAGAATCTGTTTTTCTTCTATCAATGATTTCATCAAAGTTATATTTTATCATAATATTTCCCTTTCCCATAATTGTAAATTAACTTTACTATACAATATTATCGCTTAATTTTATACATTGAAATAGTTTTTTACAAATAAAATTGCTTCACTGTCCACATATTGATACTATTAAAATCCGCTATTTAAAACAACTTAACATTAAGATACCTGTTAAGAATGCTGCTGAGGTAAAAATTCCAACTACTAAATTCTGACATATGGTTATAATAAGAAAATAGATGTGTTTTTTCCAATTACTGATTTGCGCATACACTAATTATTTCGGAAAGAATTAAGCAGGCAGCATTTCATTTAAATGATCAGCGTTAGGCAGTTTTCGATAAATCAAAAGGAGAGATTAATAATGTTAGAAAAAGTAAAAGGAACCGATTTATTTTACCAATATTATTCACAATGGATTTCAGTATACAAAGATGGTGCTATAAGAAAAGTGACTATGGATAAATATCTTATGACTAAAAAGTGGCTTGAAAAACTTATTCCAAACCTTATAATTTGCGATTTAAACCGTATAACCTATCAGCAATTACTTAATGACTATGCTGCATGGCATGAGCGTCAAACGACGATGGATTTTCATCATCAATTAAAAGCTGCAATTTTGGATGCAGTGGATGAAGGTCTAATTGACAGGGATCCTACGCGAAAAGCAATAATCAAAGGGAAAACTCCAAAAGATAAAAAAATAAAATACCTGAATCAGTTTGAGCTGCATACTCTATTAAGCAATCTCGATTTAAAGCCTGAAGTAAGCTGGGATTGGTTCATACTATTAGTTGCAAAAACCGGGATGCGCTTTTCAGAAGCATTAGCGCTTACACCTAAAGATTTTGATTTTTCACATCAGATTCTTTCAATCAGTAAAACATGGGATTATAAAGGAAATGGCGGCTTTCTTCCAACAAAAAATCAATCCTCCGTACGCAAAGTAGAAATAGACTGGCAAACAGTAATTCAGTTTTCTGAGTTAATAAAGGGATTGCCGGAAGGCAGCCCTATATTTACAGAAAACAAAGTATATAATTCTACTGTTAATAACATATTAACAAGACACTGTAGGGATGCAAAGATTCCAGTAATTTCAATTCACGGATTACGCCACACCCATGCCTCTCTTTTGTTATTTGCCGGTGTATCAATTGCAAGTGTTGCCAGAAGGTTAGGGCATGCTAGTATGACAACAACCCAAAAAACCTATTTACACATTATTCAGGAACTTGAAAATAAAGATGTAGATTTGGTTATGCGTTCATTGTCAGGATTAAGTTAACTGGAAATCATTATCAGAAATGACTTACGCTGATGAAGGGTGATAAGGTGGTCAATATCTTGGAAAAAGTCACCTATTTGTTTCTGTTCCTTATAATCAGGTATCAAAACATCTACATTATTAATAGCAGTTTTGGATAAACTTGGCACACCTGTTGATTCATCTTTTTGTTTCCACTTTATATTTTGAAAAATATCATAAACAAAATTTAAATTATTATTATTCTCAGGAACCGCATAAAATAAGGTATCCACAGTCCAAAAAGGTGCTCTCAATATGTATGGTTTATCAATTGTACCTTTTCTCCCAATACCTATCGCATCTTCTTTATATGATAAAGCTTCATTCACACTTAGCATATATCCACCAGTTCCATAGACTGGAATTTTACCCTCTGAAAGGTGCTTATAGTCTCTCCCGCTTTTAACATCAACTATATTTTTTAGCTTACGCTGTTCCCAAGCAAGCGTGGGAAAGTAAATGCATTAGCTCCAGATTAAAATTCGAATTATTAATTCTTTCCTATAATCATAAAAACTCAATAGTATTTATATTTTTTAAATCAATTTTTAATCATATCAACAGGAGCTTCTGGTTTCTTATATTTTGCAATATCAATTAAAAGACAGATATCATAATTGGGTATAATCATACTTGTAAATTCATTAGCCGTTTAACTGTCTCCATAAGCGCTGTTAGATTCATGGTATCATCATTTTCTCAGGCATAATAAGCACCTACTATAAAAGTAAGTACCTATTTATGATTTTCTATCCATGATATTATATCTTTCTGATTTAACTTCCCGGATGCTATATCCACACCTAAATCCACTAATTCTTTTTGGGTAAATTCTAATTTAATATTGTTATATTCAAGAAGCATAAGCATAACATATATTCCAGTTCTTTTATTGCAATCCACAAATGCATGATTTTTTATTATATTAAAACAGGTATTTGCGCATTTAGATTCAGCAGTTGGATATAAATCTTCCCCACCAAATGTAGCCCTGGAATTTTCTATTGATGATTTCAAAAGTTCTATATCCCTAATTCCTTTTGATCCTCCTGTAATACCTATCATCTTATCATGCAATTTTATTATATATTCCAAAGATATATATTTCATCTATCAGCCAGTTCCTTAAAAGCTTCTATATTTTCTTCAAGAATTTTATCCGCAATCCTATCAAGGGTCTGTTCTTCAGATACAGCTTCTTTAGTAAATTCTTCAAAGTCCAAAACTACATATTTGGGCTTGTTATTTTTCATAATAACTACCGATTTGTCCTCATCAACCATCTTGGCTATTTTAGAAAAATTCTGGTTAGCCTCTGACATTGAAACTATCTTTTTAGTATTTACCAGCATTGAAACCCCTCCTAACACTATAATATGTTTATATTATACCATAAGTAGGATAAAAATATCCTACTTATATAAAATTTTAAATCGCATCTAACTCACACTGTTCCCAGCACCGGCAAATCTAAATTTTTACGCCTAAGATCTTCAATTGTTCATTAATCCTTGTTTCAAGTTAAACTCATTTTCCCTGATTTCCTCAATTGATGCCACATGGGCATTATTTAACGTCATATTGTTATATAGAGCAAACTGCCCTAAAAATCTTTTTATATAATAAGTTTTACTTATAACTTCATTTTTAGCCTTCTGCGAAGATTCTAATAACCCTATCTGTTACCTCTTTTATTTTTTCTTCATTCAAATGCCCAATCTTATACAAAACTATATCTCTGTCAGCTGTAAATATCTTATTAGGTCTGATATTACTATTTTTTATCAATGATCCCTCTTCAAAGTCACTATTCTTCAATTTTATTGAATATGAATCAAATACATTTTGACTTGTTATTTGGGAAAGAATTAAATCATATCCTTCTAGATCAGCTAATACTAAGGCCGGTCTCTTCTTCGATTGCGATAAATCTGAAAAGGGGAAAGGTACAACGACTACGTCACCCTTTACAAGTCTTCCCATGCTTTATCCTCCTCAGGTTTAAGCCAATCTTTTGCTAGATTCTCTTCACTTGCTAATGTTATATCATCTATCTTTAAATTGCTTTTTCTATTTTTTTTAAATTCTATATAATCTATATAATCAGCTACTTCCTGCAATAAGTAAGGTGGTAATGTTTCAATTTTTTTTACTAAGACATCCTTATTAATCATATAAATCACCTTCCTGTATATTCTTTATTTTACTATTATTATACCATATTAACTAAAATATCATTGTCTAAATTCGTTGGTTTCATATTACAATGCCGTACCTTTCTTCGGAATATAGAAAAAATTCTGATATTCCCTTTCTATCTTTAATAACTCTATTTTTCTGTCCATGCCGCCTGCATATCCCGTAGGGAACTTACCATCACTTATCAATGTTATTTTTCCAAGTGGTGAATTATATCTTTCGATATAATTTCACATTCTACATCTCGTCCATTTTCCCGTTTTTATTGCTCCGACGGCACAAAGTTTGAAATCCGTATTCTTTTAAGTTACTTTATCTGAAATTGCACCCGGCTTACTCTGCTTCCAGCACCGGCAAATTTAAATTTTTACACCTAAAATCTTCAATTGTTCATTGATCTTTGCTTCAAGTTCTGCAATTTCTTTATTGTCTTGCTCTAACTGCTTATTTACTTCTTCCAAATCAATTGGAGCTTCTTCTTCAAAAGTATCAACATAACGTGGAATATTCAAGTTAAACTCATTTTCTCTGATTTCCTCAATTGATGCCAAGTGAGCATATTTATCAACATCTTTGCGTTCTTTAAATGTACTTACGATTTTATCTATATTTTCATCATTCAAGTTATTTTGATTCTTTCCCTTTTCAAAATCACTGCTTGCATCAATAAATAGTATGTCTTTGGTTTTACGATTCTTCTTAAATACCAAAATGACTGTTGGTATACTTGTCCCATAGAATAAGTTAGACGGCAGACCAATAACCGTGTCAAGATAATTTTTTTCAATGAGAGTCTGACGGATTCTGCCTTCTGCTGCACCGCGAAACAGCACACCATGAGGCAGAATAATAGCCATTGTGCCAGTGTTGTTTAAATGATATATGCCGTGCAATACAAAAGCATAATCTGCTTTTGAGGCCGGTGCCAATTTCCCATAATCGCCAAAACGTGGATCTTTTAATTTGGTTTTATCATTATCCCATTTCGCAGAATATGGCGGATTTGCAACCACTGCATCAAAACTGCGCGGGTGGTCAATCCCTTTTCCATCTGGTCCATCCGGCCAATCGTTTTCCAGAGTATCAGCATTATTTAGTGTCATATTGTTATAAGACACATTGTGCATCATCAAGTTCATACGGGCCAAGTTATACGTTGTTGTATTCAACTCCTGACCAAAATACTTCATAGGAGTACCATCAGGCAATTCCTGTCCAACAGTAAGCAGCAAGGAACCTGAACCCATTGCCGGGTCATATATATTGAAAAATTCATCTGATTTTTCTACACCGCTGGTGACTATTTTAGCCAAAATCTTACTTACTTGATGAGGCGTATAGAATTCCCCGCCCTTTTTACCAGCACTTGCAGCAAATTTACCAATTAAATATTCATAGATTTCACCTAGAATGTCTTTTCCATCATCTCCCTTGTATTCAATTTCGTCCACTAACTTAACTACATTGTTAAGTGATTTTGCACGTTCATTTGTAGAACTTCCAAGACGTGAATCCCCCAGGTTAATATCGTTGAATATGCCACGAAAATCCTTCACCGCTTCTTTATTTAATTCAGCATTTTTATTAAAGTCATCAAAAATAGTCTGATAGTCGCTGGGAATAACTTGTGCATCATTAATTTTATTAATCAAAGACTCCCATGTATCATCTGGCGCAATTGCATACCCCAAACTTGATGAAATATCCTGTAAATAGTCATCCAAATCTGCACCTGCCGCTTGTTTTAGATAAGCATCATTGATAGATTCTCCCTCTGCAATGTCAATAACATTATTTTTCACTAAATACTGCTCTTGATGTTCCGAAAGGTATCTATAAAACATAAATGCCAAGATATAGTTTTTGTACTCCGACGCATCCATTGTGCCGCGCAGTTCATTTGCCATAGCCCAAAGTTTACTGGTAATTGTTTGTAGATTATTGCTCATTGTTTTAATTCCTTTCTTTTAAATTATTTCATATAAACATCTGTTGTAGTAATGCTTTCTTTTGTTCCTGCAAATGATTTAACTTACGTTGATGAAGGGTGATAAGGTGGTCAATATCTTGGAAAAAGTCACCTATTTGTTTCTGTTCCTTATAATCAGGTATCAAAACATCTACATTATTAATAGCAGTTTTGGATAAACTTGGCACACCTGTTGATTCATCTTTTTGTTTCCACTTTATATTTTGAAAAATATCATAAACAAAATTTAAATTATTATTATTCTCAGGAACCGCATAAAATAAGGTATCCACAGTCCAAAAAGGTGCTCTCAATATGTATGGTTTATCAATTGTACCTTTTCTCCCAATACCTATCGCATCTTCTTTATATGATAAAGCTTCATTCACACTTAGCATATATCCACCAGTTCCATAGACTGGAATTTTACCCTCTGAAAGGTGCTTATAGTCTCTCCCGCTTTTAACATCAACTATATTTTTTAGCTTACGCTGTTCCCAAGGGTCAGTAAATCCCGGAAAACGAAGTTCTGGAAAATTCTCACCTTTTTTCGGGAACATTTTTTGTAACAAACCTTTCTTCTCATCCTTCAGATGATTTAACTTACGCTGATGAAGGGTGATAAGATTATCCAAATCTCTGAATAAAGATCCTATTTTAAATTGTTCGTCTTTATCAAATGGAACTTTTATTTCAATTTCAGATAAATCATTTGAGTTAATAGCAGGATAACTTGTTCCTGTACTTCTATCCAAAACTGCTTTAACAAATCTTTCTTCTTGAAGTCTGCTAAGCAAAAAATAGCTATCAATATTAGGACGCATTTGAGCGTATCCAGTCGAGAAAACATAGTTATCGTAAGGTAAGTCGTACAAATAATTATTCTTTTGATATGGTCTTACTGTTTGATAAAATACATCACCACGTTTTGCTAAACGCTGTGCTCTTGACGGTGCATTTCCTTTTATTTCAGTCCTATGACTAATCAAATCTGTACCATTAACACTTTCCAAATCAACGTATTCGAATTCATCTGGTAAAGTAGATTTTGGATTAAATTCTGCTATATTTTTTAGTTTACGCTGTTCCCAAGGGTCGGTAAATCCTGGAAATCTTATTTTAGGTACATTAGCTTTATTTTTATCCATTTTATCTCCTATCTTAACTGTCAATTGATAATTAGCAGTTCAATAATTAATTTTAAAGTTTTATTAGATATGAATTAGCTTTTAGCATGCTCATCAGCCAATTCATAAATGGCTTTACGCAAACCATTACGGTACTTGATTTTAGACAAAGATTGTATCTTTTCGTCATGTGCCAACATCTTATAGTCAACGCTTGCTTTGGCAATTATATCCCGGATTTGACCAGCATCATCTAAATCCTGCATGCCATAACGATGATGACTAAATAGTTCACGCATCTGAGCACTTGTGATAATGTCTGTAATTCCCCACTTCACCCGAAAATCCAGGAACATTCTATCAAGGCTGACATTGTTGGCCGCCTGAATAATTTGTTCACTATCTCTCAATTTTACTGGATATTTAAGATTATAACCTTCGATTGGAAAATGCCCTTTTATAATAGCAATTGCTGCATTCATAACCTTCGCAGCATAATTTCTGTCTTCCAAGCCAGTGGCAAATTGATCAATTTTCTCTTTCGTAGCTTGCGCCTCCTGGCTCTTGCCCTCATGCACCTGGTTTAATAATTGTTCAACCAGTTCAGTTAGATAATCATAATCTATTTTCACATCCTTCACATGGGTCATTTTCAACTCAATTTGATAAAAAGGAATTTTCTTCTTTTTTGACATATATTGTTTAAGCTCATTGGTTAAAACTGTGGTAAGCATGGTTTCTTGAGCACTTGTCATACCTAATTTTTCAACTAACTCATCAGGATTGTCGTAATTGAAACCTACTGTATTTCCATCAACTTCTTCAGGGGTATATTGTTTTAATTTAGCCATTCCAGCATTATAATCACGCAGTAAATCAAACATATATTCTTTTTGCTTTTCAGAAGGCGGTAATTGCTGGAACTTATTAGTTAAGGTGCCTAATTTCTGAGCAACCTCTTTAACTTCATTAAACTCATCTTCAAAAGGTTTAGCGATAATACCATCTCTTTGATTGGATTTACGCTGCTCATTTTCTGATAAAATTGCTGAATCTTTATTGGCATAAATTGCGAGAGCTTCATTCATCAGCTTCTCATTTTGAGCAGGCCAGCGATAGTTCACAATACGCCCCCAGGGTTTTTCCTGCATGTCAGCAATACGATTTGTCCTTGAATAGGCTTGAATAAGTCCGGCTCCTTTAAGTGTTCTATCTACATAAAGTGTATTAAGTTCCGGTGCATCAAATCCAGTCAAAAGCTGATCTACCACAATCACAATATCCAGGAAGTTCTTGTCCGTAGCAGTTTTATTCAAACGACTAGTAACATCCTGTGTATATCCAGCTACATCATCCATGCCAAAGCTTGTACCAAATTCTTTGTTATAGGCCTTTATAGCATCATATAAACCTTGATTGGTGGCAAGCATGCTATCATTATTGGATGAGTTCTGGCTAAATGTAACTGCTACTTTTAATGTCTGACCACCATTTTTCCTATTCTCATCATTTACTTGCTGAAATTCACTAAAATACATCATTGCCATTGGAGTACTGGCTTTCCCGCCACCAACATGAGTGGTAAAGAGGGCATTATATTTACCTTCATTTGAACGATTTCTCCAGTTCTTGAAAATATCTTCAACTACTAACTTGATATGATCCGGATTTTCATCATAAAAGCTTGGTTCAACTGCGTCATCCATATCTTCCTGACTTAGATTATTGATCTTATCTTTAATTTTTTGTTCAGTCCACTTCGGATAGCGTTCCCGGTAGAAATTTGGCAGATATTTGGTTTTCATTTGCTCTTCATCAATGGTTGTTTCAAAATCCACTTTAAAACCTAAAACATTTCTGTCTGCAATTGCTTCACGAATAGTATAGGCATGTAGCAGTGGTCCAAAAATGTCTTCAGTTCGCAAACCGCTGGTAGTTTCATCAAACATGGGTGTTCCTGTATAACCAACCCAGGCGGATTTTCTAAAAGCCTTTTGTATCTTTGCAAAACTTTCGCCGCCAGTTGAACGGTGTGCCTCATCCACGATAAATACAATATTTTTATCAGGTGCTTTAAAAGATTTACGTTTCACTAAAGTATCAAGTTTTTGAACAGAAGTAACAATGATACTATTATCTTTGCTCTTTAATTTACGGCTTAAATCAGTAGTATTATTGGTATCTTGAACACTTCCAATCATATCTTCACCAGCATCCGGGTCATAGGCCCTGTAATTTTCATTTGTCTGTTTCGTTAAAGCAATTCTATCCACTACGAAGACAACTTTGTCAACTTTGGGCATGCGGCTTGCAAGCCATGCTGTTTTAAAACTGGTTATGGTTTTGCCGGAACCAGTGGTATGCCAAACATAACCTACTTTATTTGTACCCAGTTCAAAATCAACTTTCTTTAATTTTTCAATTACATTCTGAGTGGCGTATACCTGATACGGACGCATTACTTTTAACATTTGTTTGTTTTTTGTGCCATCCAAAATCATATAATTAGTAGCCATCTGATGTGCCATTGGAATACTTAGCATTGAATCCGCAAACTCTTTCCAATTACGAACAATGGTATTATCACTTTTACGCTGCCAGTTAAAAGCAAAGTCCTTATTGAACTTATCCGGCGTGGTATTAGCCATATACTTCACGTTATTTGGCGTAATTGCCACTAATATCTGCAAGGTGGAAAAAATATCACGATATTGGTTTTCTTTGGAATATTGATGTATTTGATTCAGCGCTTCATTGACATCATGCGTATCACGTTTTTCTTCAATTTGTATGATAGGCAAACCATTAATAAGAAGTGTAGTATCAAAACGACGATTTTGTTTCCCGGCGATAACTGCAGGGCGTTCAATTTGATTAACCACTTGATATACCGTATCCCCAGCACCGATTTGTTTTTGATCGAAAACCGTTAAAAACACGTGACGGCCGTCATCTAAATCAATTTCAATCTGCGATACACCATTAAGTCCATATAAAAATTGTCCGGCTTCATATGGTGTTTGAATATCAGATATAATCTTTTTAACTTGATTAAATTCAACAGTACTTAGTGGATGATCAAGTGTATTTTGATTGTGCCTCTCAAGAATTTCTTTGAAGTTATCCCAAAGCTGGTCTGTAGTTTTAATTTTTGGTTCATACTTCCACAGCTTTGTTTTCACACAGTAATCAGCAGATTTTTCACTAACCTTAAAGCCACCAATTACTTCCAAATGTTCAGGTTTAGTTATGGTTCCACTGGTAATATATTGTATTAATTCAGTTTCAAATTGCTCTTCATTCATTTTTCACCTGCCTCCTCTAATTTGGATAATATGATTTTTGTTTCAAGTTCTGCTGCTCTATTCTTAACAGCTTGCAGCCTTAACTGATTAAAATAGACTTGTCCTATAATTTTTTGCTTATCTATGAAAGGTATATTCGGTATTTTAAGCTCTTTAAGCTGCTTCAGGGTATATTTTAAAACTTGTGAACCCTGCAGTCCCAACACAAACTGTTTCTTGATTGTTTTGTTTTCATTAATAAGATAAACCAAAAACTTCGGATCAATGTTATTGCCAGGTAATAACTTAACGTAGTTTTGCGTATAAAGATATCCCTCGTGCTCTTTTCTTACCATGGCTGCAGTTCCCGTGATTAAACTAAACACCACATCACCATGGCACAAGGTATTTACTTTGTCATTGGTTCTAACTTGTTTATTGTCCGCACCGTTTGAAATAATACCCACCAGATCATCCGTTAAATCTGTTTGACTATAATAGGCAAAAAGCGGTGCTTTCTCATCAAACACTTCAGTAATTCTAAACTGGGGGGATCCACTTACTAATTCAACCAATTCACTCAACTTTTTCATAAAATATTGTGCCTTTCTAAAATTAACTTTATTTACTACGATGTAATCATATCATAAAAGAATTTTTATTGCAACTATAAAAATGTAATTTTTAAAAATTACATTTTTAGATTTTAATTATTTTTTCGATACTTACTTTCGCATTAAATTAATTCATCTCATAAGCTTTATCAATATATTCCTTAGCCTTCTCAAAATCCTTAGCATTTTTTATTGTAACTTCCAAATCTCCAGTTGCCCAATGTTCAACTTTACTCACATCTCTTGTAAAACCATTTTCAAGCACAATATCTTCCGGACTTAACCTTAAATATAACATTATGCTTTTCGTTCTAACCTCTACACATACAATATTTTTTATTTTCTTAAATGCACTATACAATTTCAATTTATTTTCTGTAACATCATCACCTAATGCCAAGATATAGTCTCTAATAGAATAATACAATTCTATTAATTTTGAACTCGTCGTTTCCAATTGTTCATCAAAGGTTTTATCTGTGCTCTGCTTAACTACTTTTTCTGTATTTGTGTCCTTAAATGCTGTAGCTACATTAGAATTTATGAGGTCAAACATCAAAAGTTCCTCTCCAAATTTTTTATATCGTATTAAGTCTATATTCCTATTTATTTGTTTTACAGCATATTCATCATATTTGGTAAAATCTCCTGCTATGCAAAGTCACAGTAAAAATTTATATGGCGCAGATTTTTCCTCAATATGAATACTCTTCCTTTTTTATTATGGGCGGAAACTGTCCCTTGTATTTTAAAAATGCATTTTTGATACTTATTACAATAATTTTAATGTGAAATTAAATGCCTGACAGGCTTTTTAGTATTTCTCTGGTTCTCGTAACTTTACCCTGTCCATATATTATGCTGCTTTTCATACTTTCATTATATTTCCCGGCTTTTTTCTGCCCTTTTATAAGCGCTTTCACTTCGGCATTTATGGTTTTCCTGGATTCTTTCAATTGTTCTTTGATAATTTCATTGATATCTATGAAGTCTATAACCCTCCCATTCCTCAATATAGTCCTTAACTTCCCTTTTAATTCGTCAGAATGTTTCAGACATAGAATTTTACTCATATGGTTTGCCCCGTCTATAGACCAGGCTGTCCCGTTGCCTTTCATTCTTGAAGCTACTACATTCCTTATAGTACTCTCCATAGTACCCAGACCTCTATATTCTATACCTCCAGGCGGCGGTATAGTGATATCATCTCTGTCCTGGTATCTTGCAAGTGCATTAAAATTGTTCTTATAGTAACTGTACAACTCTTTCAGTTCATCATTTGCTCTTTTATCTGTCTCTAAATTTATAAGTTCCTTAATTTTTTCCAATGCTTCATCGTACTTTTTTTCTTTTAAGAGCTTTTTTACCGTCTTTCTGGATTCTTCGTCCTTAATCTTACGATTTGCCTTCTGGAATATATGAAATAGATCCAGCTGGTATATTTTCTGGGTGTCATTTTCTGTTTCAGCGCTAATCCATGGGGCTCCATCACCATTTAGAATAGTATACTGAATTTTATCCTGGTTGTATACTTCTGAAATATGGCTGTTTATCAGGTTATCAAAGTTACTGCCTTTTTCATACCCTGAAAAATACCTGGTCCCAACAGTCCTGTATCCATCATTCTTTTTAATCCACCCTTCGTATATTTTACCCACCTTGAGTTCCTGTTTATTCTTTTTACCCTGTATTTTTAAGTAAACCCCATCCTTTTCTTCAAAGAGCACATTCACTTCTCTTTTACCTCTAAGTTCTCCTTTAAGGTATTTTGTAACCCTGTTATTTTCAATCTTTTCTATAGCACTGCCAAAGTAGTCTGCTTTATTTTTTATAGTCTGGTGGCTTACTTTTGTTAATGTGGATTTTTCTATTTTAGCTGCACTTTTCCTGTAAGAGCTGTCAACCGCGGTATCTATCATTTTCTCAATTAAATTTTCACTTGTTCTGCCCACCAAATTTAAATTCAGTGCATCATCCATGAGAAAGACTCCCCGGTTATTGTATTTATCTATATAGTATCTCCTGCTGAAGGTCAAATCGCCCATTATTGTCTGAATAGTTTTTTCTGTTTTGAACTTATACCTGTATCTTTTGGTATTCCTGCTTTCAAGTATCAAGTTGTCTACATTTTCCAGCATGAGCTTAATCCTTGATAGACCTGCTTCACATACAATACCATAAACTTCCTCTTCTATATTGTTGAAATTCAATTCTAATTCATCTAAAATTATATTGTTCATGCTAAAGCTCCTTTCTATTTTTTTATGGCAATTTAATTATAAAAAGTCTTTAGTATGAATAAAAGGCCTTTCAGCCAGGTAATTGCTGAAGGCCTTTCCTTATTTTCTGCCTAAAAATATTTTACTTACTCGTAACGATATATTAGGGTATGTTTTAATTTAATGCTGAAACTTGATATAATTATATTATATTTGATGGAAGGAGTTCATGACTATGGCAAATTCAAATACTATGATAGAAGAGATAAAAAAATTACCATTACATAAACAAGATCATATATATTCTTTTTTAGAAGAAGTACTTGTGTTAGGCTCACAAATAAAACAAATTACATAAGAAGTTAAAGAATTTAGATTTTGCAAAGATAAATTCTTCCCTCATTGTGGTGCTGAAACTGTTTCAAGGAATGGGAAAATGGCATATCAAGAAATAGAAAGGCTCTATAATGACTGTATAGGGGATAATTCTATACTTTGTACCGAATATACATTACCAATAAAAATGGCCATAGGAGGGAAAATATGAATAAAAAATTTTTTTCAACAATTATCATAGTATCTTTGCTTATGACGGCTTGTGGAAGAACCAATTCAACTAATCCTCCGCAACAAAATAACCAGTCGACACCTAATACCACTACTCAAAATAGCACAAATACAACAACTTCAAAGTCAGAGTCTGATACTAATAACATAAAAAATATAAAAGGTTTTGCCGCTATTGAAAATCAGTCTTTTACGGTTGATTTAAATTCATGGGGTAATGTCAAATTTGTATCCGGGAAAATTACAGGTGGCAATCACATACCGGCAGTATTTTATTTAACCAATGAAAATGGAGATATTCTTTATAGCTTTGAAGATACACCTTTCCCGTATAATGTAGATGTTAAAGCAGTTTCATTTCAAGATGTAAATAAAGATGAATTAAAAGATATAATCATCATTGTTATTGACAACGCCAACTTTGGGAAACCAATATCCGCTGTTTGGTTGCAAAATGCTGATAAAAAGTTTATTTGTGACACGAAACTATCTCAAGAGATGAATGAGTCTGGAAAAAACAAAGATATAAAAACTGTAACGGACTATCTTTCTAAAAAATTCTAAATGCCTTAAAGGCACATTTAGGGAAATCAGAATGACTTCCCTAAAAATTTTGTAAGTGAGTCAGAACGAAATCAGCAAGTAGAAAATAGCCTGGATAGAGTTCATAATTCAAATAAGAAAAGTTCGTCAGATTTAACTAATGAAACAAAACAAAATGATAATATTCAAAAAGATAATACGATAAATACAATAGCAAAAATAAAGGAAAGAAGAAAAGAGTTATTACGGAAAATCTTATGATATATATGATACCTTATATGAGAAAGAAAGAAGTGTAAATATGGGTATGGGAAGATGAATATAGATTAGTCTCATTTATGACATAAGATAAATATAATAAATAAGTGATAATAACAAATTTTATTATATTTTGGAGGGAAAATAAATGAGATCTATAATAGATAATAAAGTATATGATACTGAAAAATCTGAAAGGATTATAAAATATAAAAAGGAATATCCACTAGAGGGCCCTTTAGGTCTAATAATAGAACCTAAGTACGATACTATTTTGTATAGGACCAGAAGAGGTAATTGGTTCTCGGTGGCTATAAAAAGTTTTGACAAGAAGGTAGCATATAAAGAAACTAATGATACGGTGAAAAAATTGTTTAAAAGTTTGAATGAAGTTGAGCTTTATAATAAATATTTTGGTACTTTAGAAGAAGCATAAGGGGAGGTAGTTAATGTCTATAAAAGCCGTAGATAAGTCTTATAAATGACGTAGCCAGAGATGCGGGATGTGGTGGATTTGAAATTCAACAAGGATTTGGCACAGGAAACGTATAAGTCAAGCCGAAATATGCTTAATGCCCTGAGTACAGAGGTTAGTTCTCTGCAGAGTATATTATAAGCTAGGCATTATAGAGAATTAAATATTTGCCTAGGCCTCCTTAAAAGGTGGTCTAAGAGGCATGTTTAAAAAATTGATTTGAATGGATAAATAAAGCAAGCCCTTGAATATAAAAATCCACGTTAATCAATTAGAGATATTCATTCTAGGCACAAACTAGGCACAAAGAGCGATTAGAGAAATTTTCAAGAAGGGCGTAAATTGATACCCCCTAAGGAAAACAAGAAAAGGTAGTAGAGTATAAAACAATTTTCATATTTTTTCCAGTCAAGTAAAAAAAGACAGCATATAAACTATCATTTTAGTTTATATGCTGTCTTAGTATACCATTTTTATTCAATGGTGAAAAAAAGCGTTTTTAGAAGAGTATGTGTTTATACCTTGGATAATTTGTCCTACATAATACTGTAGATTTGAAGCTGTATAAACACATATTTCGGGTGTTTTTTATTTTTCTCTTCTAAAAATGTTTTTATAGGATACATGTCCTAATAAAGTGCACCTTTTTATCTGTGTACAAATTATAGTAGCCCAGCAAATTAAAACCGCAAAAGTTGATATTGACATAATATATTCAAAAACTTTGTCAGGAACATAATAATTTAAGATTACAGCAATTGTTGTAAGTCCGCAGCTAATTAAGACTCCAACGTAAGGTGATCCAGATTTACTGATCTTACTAAATAGTTTTGGGGCATTGCTTTCTAAAGCCATACTATAAATGATTCTTCTACTAACATATAAGTCACTATTCATAGAAGAAAAGGCAGCTGTCAATACTGCAAAATTTATAACAGATGCAGCAGCCGGAATCCCAACTTTTGCAAATACAAGTACGAAAGGACTGCCATTTACCCCAATTTCACTCCATGGATAAAGAGATAACATAACAAAGAGTGCTCCAATATAAAAAATAAGTACTCTCCAAAATATACTGTTAATTACAGTAGGTATGGGTTTTTTAGGATTTTCTGTCTCAGCTGCAGTTATCCCAACAAGTTCTACACCATAAAAAACAAAAGCTACAGCAGTAAAAGACAGAATAAACACTTTAAATCCATTAGGGAAAGATCCTCCATTTCCATCAGAATCATTGCCGTTTCCTATAAATATAAGACAGCCAGGAATCTTTTGTAAAAATGTGCCAAAATCTTCAGGAGCCATCCACTGCTCACAATTTCCATCCACATTATTTTCACCAACAACATTTCGAGCTGCTCTTACCGCAATATCAACACATTTTGCTGAGTTAACTGTCGGTGCGAATTCGTGGGTATATTCAAATTTACATTCTGCTCCATTTACTTTGCAAATTCTCTCACTAATAATTTGCATCCTTTCTTCTAACAACTTTTGTACCTCTGAAGCATAACTTCTAGTATCCCCTTTAATCATTACATCTGAAGTATTTGTTTCTTCAAAAGCAGTTTCAGGATACATATGAAAATAATGTCTCCACTCAATAAGCTGTTTTTCAAAATCCTCATTGCTCATATTAGTCTATCACTCATAAAATAATTTTTTTAGCCGCTATGAGTTTAGCAACTACATCAAGTAAAACGTTAGCTCCAGCAGCTAAGTCAGATTTCGCTGTAAACTCTTTAGGGTTATGGCTAATCCCATGAACGCAATGTACTATTTTTGAATATATTACCAATTATCTGCTTGTAATAAGTGCCAAATTGCTGCTTACAACTAACGATTCCATTGCTGACGTAGCTTATCAATGTGGTTTTGGCAGTACCAGCTATTTTATTGAAAAATTCAAAAACAAAACTGGAGTAACACCCTTCGGCTATCGAAAAGATAAAAATAGATAAATAGAAAAACAATCCTTACGACGATGTAATAAAGAAAAATATATTAGAATATCATATTGTTTTTGTTTTAATATTTATTAGGGTGTGTCTGAAAACTAAATATTGCATAAGAACTGAGTTTTAGTTAAAATAAGATAAAAAAACTGGGGTGGTTACAAATACGGCACAAAAGCGTTATGAAATATCAGATTAACAATTGGATCAGATAAAAAGCTTAATTCCAGTAGCAAAAACGGGCAGACTTCCAAAGATAATAGATTTATATTTAATGCAATTCTATGGATTACAGGAAGTGGAGCAGCATGACGTAATTTGCCAGAACGATTTGGCTCATGGGAAAACGTGTACAACTGTTTTTGCAAGTAGTGTTACACTTGGAGCCTTGATGTCCATTTTTAAACAGTTAAATTCTGATGCAAATTATGAGAATATCAGCATCGCAGTTGCCGCCGTATCTGCTACAGGATTTACAAATTCCACTTCGTCATTATAGTCAAATTCTTTTAAAGGAACAGCGGCTGAAATACTTACTTTTATCATACAACCCTGTCCACGGTATTTAAGGCCATAAGTACGCTCTTTTATTTCATCACTTACCGTACATCTCCATTGTTGATATGCACCTCACGGCTAAGTGTAGAAAATTTCAGCACTCCAAATGTCTTTCCCTTGTTTAGAATAACGTGCTTTAATTCTATATACTTTAGCCTCTTTTCTTTTTTATTTATAATAGTTAAATTGTAATTGTCTCCTTATTCTGCCGGATGTATACCTTTCTTGCCTGTTCTTTATCAAGGGCAAGCTTACGTGCTTCGCACCCTTGACAAAGTCCGGTCAAAAAGGTAAATAGCAGGTAAGCAGAATATTGTATCTCCACACTCTATATCAATTACCACAGAAACGTTGATATAATTTTTTATCTCTTTATTTCGGCTTTTATCACTATTTTCTATAAACACGATATGCTTGAGAAAGTGCTTAAAATCAAGGATCTCTACATATGTTTTCTTTGTAGCGAAACTATAGTCTCCACATGGCAGTAGACAAGCTGTGGATAAAATTATGCAAAAATATTTATTTTGCGTAAAGATGTACCCCTGTATATACGAAAGACATGGAATTTTCAGACTTACTTTTTTAATGTTTTCACCATTTTCTCAATATGACTAACAAAGCTTGGATTAGTGTTTATCTTAAAAGCTCTTTGTCAAGTATATCAAACATTTCTTCTTTATGTTTATCTGAAATCTCCTTATTCCACACACCGCCATTTATGCTGATCATTTCTTTCATGATTTTCAATTTAAGACTCTGCTCAATAATGCTTGGATATGATTTTACTTTTCCTTCTGGCGGTAAGTTAGAGAATTTAGAATTTCCAGATACAGTTATCAAAGCTAAATTTCCAAAACCATTCAAGTCATCAGAGTGCCATTTAATAGATGGTTCTATATCTACCGGATGCTGTGGGTAAAAATGCTCTATTGAACTTCTAAATTGAAACTGCCAATCATCTTTTAAAGGCAAGATTATTTGTTTCCCTCGGTATGAATAACCATCTCTATATAGAATATAGTCAAGATAAGTAAAAACAATACGCTCTAAATCAAATCCTCTGGCAATTTTGTAATTAGATTCGTTTACTTTATCCTTGCAATACCCTTCTAAAACCTCTAAAATGTTGCTATTCTCATCATTCATCAGATTCTTTAATACCAGTGAAATCCAATGCATTGTCTTAGGTGATGTATAAGTAATACGCAAGCAAGATTGAAGTGTCCTTAACTGCTTGTTCTTATTATCATCGTCTCCACCAAAAGTTCCTAAATATTTCGGTTTCAAGTATCCTCTTTTCTCATCTTTGTAAGATTCTAAACACTGCAGCGACCATTTCCCCGTTTCCTTATAATCTCTTGCGAATTCTCTTTTCAAAATGTATTTATCAAACAAAACTCTACATTTTAATAGATTATATAGAAAGGCCTTGGATGTTTCCTCATTTCTCCAATTTATCTCTATATTTTTTAAGAAATTCTTATCATCGAGCATTGACTCCTTTTCATCAGATTCTGATATTGCCTCATTCACTTGTAAGATAAAATTAGGGAAAGAAATAATCGATTCAAATCTTTCATTCTCTTCAATGATATTTGAATTATCAGTTTTGATAGGCTTTGTGTCTTTTAAAATTTCAAACAACGTTTTGGTATCATTAGTTAAATTATCAACGTTTTTTCTAATAATTTTTTCTTTAACTTTATCAAAATCATTCACTTCTGTATTTAGTCCAGACCAATTCTTAGAAAAAAGTTCATCTCTGGTTTCTAAATCAAAATTCATTTGTATATACGTGCCCATGTTAGAACAAGCTTCCCAAATAAGAGAACCTGCCTTTTTGTCCTCATTTGTTGACAGTTTGCTTAACAGTTTAGCTTTTGCGATTTCGTGGAATTCTAGTTGCTCACCACGTGTATTCATAATCTCAAAATAGTGGTTTAAATCTATGTTTTGTGGCACTTGGATACGAATTAATTGCACATTGTTTAATTTTTCTATAAAACTCGTACAATTAAGTCTTTCGCTTTGGAAATATCCTTTAATAATCTTATAACCACGGTTAAGTTCTTCAGATTGCAGTTCATCTAAAAGGTTATTTGTTTCTTCTGTTCCGATAATCGAAAGTGTGCGATTTGATTTCTCTCTAGCCTCAAAATATAATGAGCCTCTAAGAACATCCATCTTTAAATATTTTTCTAGCAGATACAAGGTAGTAAGACGTTGTTGCCCATCAATTACTTCATAAACATCAGCTTCTTTTTGATTAACAATTAAATTTCCTAAAAAATATGTGCCATTCGAAGTATAAATATCGTCAATTAATTGTTGGATTTGCTTTTCTTCCCAAGCATAATTTCTTTGATATATGGGTATTTTATACTTTACATTAGTAAATAATCTTGATACTTGTAATATTTCAGGTCTTTTATTCATTTTTTACCACCTGTTTTCCTTACACAAAAATTTCCACACCTTTGGATATTTATTTAAATTGTTTTTTGTTTGTGTTTCATCTATTTTCTCAAAAACAATAAGATTCAATTCTTCAGGTTCATTCATCTCATTAATCTTAGTGAAAAGGTCCAATCCTTCATTAATTCTCTCATGCTTTCCACTGGCATATTTATTAATAGTCTGTGGATACACTGCTGTCATCATCAATCTAAGAGAATAACTCCAAGTATATAATTGTTTCATCACTGAATCAGTAATTGAATCAAAACCAAATCTATCTGCAAAAAATAACAATATACTTTCATAAAGTTGCTTTATATAGATATCTCCAGATCGCTTACTAGGTATTTCATCAACATCCTTGTGGAAATCATTAATCTTCTTTTGAATCTTCTCAAGCAAATCAGCATAATGAATCGTATATGCAAAAAATCTCTTTCCAGCAATTACTGGCTGAGTTAATTGAAATTGATTCAAAGTTTTAGCAGTTAATATTTCCACACTGCCATTATTATTCAGTTGTTCTACAAAAAGATTTGCAGCCTTTTGATAAATGGCATAATTATAAATATTATTGATTTTAATCCCTTTAAACGTTCCAATTTTTTCACTTGAGTAACCTAACCCATTTTTCCCTTTGTACCACTGAGTCAATGGAAATAGGTAAATCTTAAACAATGCTTCTAGTTCCTGCTGGTTCTTATTTTCCCACTTGTTAATGATCTTGGTTTTAATATTTTCTTCTTCATTATTCATCTCTCTTAAATGATAAGATTTTAACAGATCATGTGGAACTAATTCCTTGCCTCGTGAATTTTGGGAGTCAAAAAATTGAAATGCTTCTTGTTCTTCATCAGTTACTATTTTTACGACAGTACAATTCTCTAATAAGTATGACCTATAAAGTTCTGCCTTTTTGAGTTCAGATACTTTCTTTTTTAATATTTCACGATTATTTATTATGGCATTTACCGAAAGAGAGCTATACTGTTCATTTAGTAAACCTTTATCTCTATCTCCAAGGCAATAAAGTAAAATGGACAATGTAGTGATACGCTGCTGTCCATCTACAATATTATAATTTTGATCTTTCTTATGCAGAATAATAGAACCAAGCCTATATTCACTAAGCCCTTGCTTATATGCATCATAAGTATCCATAAACAAGGTATTTGTTGAGGCAATATTCCAACTATATGGCCTCTGATATTCCGGGATGGCTAAATTCAATTCAAATAGCTCTTTAACTGCAACAATTGATAATTCGCTTTCAATTAGTCCCATCTTATCACCCTTTCGCTAAGTGCTTTTCATTCATAATTTTAGCATATAAAAAGCTTCTTTATAACCTTCTTCAACTGCTGCATTGTATTATTTCATAACAAAGTCTCCAAATAAGGCCGTTATCTTTTCTCAGTTCTAAGAATGAGTCCTCGCATATACAGATAGTTTCAATAGAATTCTCTCTATTCAGACATGTCCAAATTAAATATAATTACTCTTTACCTATGACCCCTTTTTGCTCTCTTTGAACTGAATTTAAATTTTCAAGAATCTCACTCTTCTTTATTGGAGAGTAATAACTTTTTCAACCATTTTGGTACATGCTCAACTTTTTTATTCTCTGAAATATTTTTTAAGATTTCAGCAGCATCTTCTTTTCTCCAGAACCTGTCCCTTATATAGCAGTCATGACTGCAATATTTACGATTTTTATTTGTAAAAGATTTATATTCTTTCTCGCAATACTCACAATGAAGATTATAGGTTTTATGATGAGTCTTTTCCCATTTTCTTTTACATTCTATACTGCAGTATTTTTTTCTACGTCCTCTATTGTTCTGTTCTAATTTTTTACCACAATAAAGGCAGAATTTATAAGTAAATTCATCTGTCACTTTTGCATCACTCCTTGAAAAATATTCATCACTCTAAAAGTTATACTTGTCAAGGCGTAATTTATAAATCTATAATTTTAATATATTTTATCAGTTTGCAATATATATTTTTTAATAAAACCTATTTTTTGTCTTGGATCTTTTTATTTTCAAATGTTTGTAATAGGAAGGTAGCAAGGGTACCTGCAGCATTTACAGTTAACATTGCATGTCTTTCGTAAGGACTTATTCTATCTATACCCTGTCCATGTGCATCACTTATTTTGTTTCTTAATGCTCCTATACCTTGCACAATACTAAAACATCCTCCTAATATCTGTTTTATAATATCATCAGTATGTTGAGCGGGTGATAAATTTAATTGTTTTGAAGTAATATTATACAATACTGGTAGATCTACACTATCTTTATATTTTATTTTTTGTTCATCAAGTATATATTTACAAGTTGTTTCCAATAAAGTTCTTGCTATAGTTATTGCTCCCTTAGGATCTGTATTTCTTCGTAGTAATGCCTTATTCCATTCCTCTGTAATATAACCTTGTCCTAAATTTTCTATTGTTATTGACATAACATTATCTGCTGGAGAGACCTCACTAGTCTCTAAAAAATTTATTAATGGTCTAAATTGTTCATAAATAAAAACTCTCCTTTGTTGATAATGAGCAAATTTAGCTTTTATAAAAGGCCAAAACTCTCCTCTGCTTCTATATTTTTTTAATATTTTAGGTATAAGCTTAGTCAGTGCTACCTCATTAATAATATCAATTCTATATTTTTCATACTTTTCATTCTCATAGTCATCATTTGTAGCAAATGATATCATTGCATTCTGGAGATATTCAACTTTTTCTAATATTGCATCATAATCCATGTCCTCACCTTTATTTTCAAAACTTATTCTTATTTATTATAAAATCAATATTGCCATATTCACTATTTAATCATGTTTTAGATATGGTAAAGTTTTATTTAAATATTCTTCCCAATAACCATCATCATCTCCTTCCAGGCTATGGAGCCAATAATACATCATCAAAATTTCAAATTCCTGCTTTCTTCCTTTAGTATATGCTTTTTTAGGCATTTTTCTATATAGGGAATCAAGATTAAAAAGGTTACTTTTTTGCTTTACATCATAATCATAGTTTCTAAAATTATAAATACTCTTTTTCCTATATGTAATAGGCCATAAATCCTCATTATCACAGAAATATTCCGTCCACTGATATACAAATGCCCATATATTAACTTGATATCTTTCCCATGTATGCTCAATCCATTCTTGTATTTCATCTGAAATATATTGCTCTTTAAACTCATCACCCGGCTGACTCATTACTCTATGATAATCTTTAATAAACAAAAACAGCATCTCAGTCTGATCTTTTATAAAGGGAAGTTTTTTTATTAATTTAGAATAACAATCATATGATAAATTTCTAAATTCTTTATCAGAATTATAGAGGAAAAAGAATTTATCACCCTTTAAAATATTCCCAATATTTCTATTTATCTTCTTTCCATATTCTGAACAGATTCCCACAAGCCATTCTCTTACTTCTTGATCATAGTCTCTTAATTGTTTACGATATTTATCCAATTTTTCATCTTTCAAAGCAGTTTTCTCTTCAGCCTCAGTAATGTTTAAATAATTATTGAAATACTCAAAAATATAATTAACACAACATTTTATATTCTCATTTCTTTCATCAACATTAAACTCATCAAGTTTATCTTCTTTTTTTCTTCTTGCAATATATTCTTCAATAGTAAGCATTTTGACACCCCATACTTATATTCTGACAGTTGTTTACATTATAATCCAATTATAGCACAATTATTATTGATTTATATATTCAAAAAATAAAAAAAGCCAATTAAAATGATACTTCATCTTAACTGGCTCTTTAAAATACCTTATTCAATTACAACCTCTACCTCAGTCCCATCAAGCAAGCTTACTATAATCTCCTTTCCTTCAAACACCGTCATCTTCTCTGTTATCTTACAAAACAAGTTCATATCAAATTTTTTTATAGGCTCTGCATATTCTATGATTTTTATAAACTGCCCTGCCTTATACCTCACTAAAGCATTCCCGCTTTTTAAATGCTCTTTCCACTTTTGCATGAAGTAATCTCTGTTTTCAATCATGGTATTAAAGGTATTTATAAAAGCCTGATACAAAACCTTTTCATATATATGTTTGTTGTCACACCCCTTTTTACCTTTTATTCTATATCTACTGCTGCATATCCAGACCTTTACTCTAGGTGTTTCCTTAGTGGAACGCCAGGTCTTTCTTCCAAAGTAACTACCACATTTTCCACATATAATCTTGGCTGCAAAGGGATTATCCGTTGTCGCATAATTAGATTTTTTTAGATTGTATTTTTCAGCAAATGCTCTCCTTCTTTCTATTTCAAGTTGTACTGCCTCCCACATCTCTTTATCTATTATTGCAGGATGGTTTTCTTCCACATAGTACTTTGGAACCTGCCCTTTATTCTCCGCTCTTTTCTTTGTGAGAAAATTCACTGTATAAGTTTTCTGAAGAAGTGCATCTCCTTTATATTTTTCATTGCCTAACATTTTTCTTATCGTGCTTTCATACCATTTGAAAGTTCCATTCCATTTAGGGACTTTATCCTTCTCAAGATCCCTGGCTATACTGTTTATCCCTTTTCCGTCCAGAAATTCTCTGTATATTCTTCTTACAGTCTCAGCCTGTTTTTCATTTATTATGAGATTGCCGTCTTTATCCTTATCATATCCTAAAAACTTTTTATCATTTATATGAAGTTTCCCCTGCTCAAACCTTCTTCTTATTCCCCATGTACTGTTTTCCGAAATATTTCTTGACTCATCCTGGGCAAGGGAACTTAATATGGTAAGCAGAACCTCCCCTTTGGAATCCAGCGTGTTTATATTTTCCTTTTCAAATATGACTCCGATTCCAAGGTCTTTAAGCTGTCTTACATAATTCAGTGTATCCAAAGTATTTCTTGCAAATCTTGATATTGATTTTGTAATTATCATATCTATTTTGCCGGCTCTGCAGTCCTCAATCATTTTATTAAACTGTTCTCTCTTTTTGGTATTAGTTCCCGTAATTCCCTCATCGGCATAAATACCGGCAAGTTCATAGTCAGGATGACCGTTTATAAATGCAGTATAATAATTAACCTGCGCTTCATAACTTGATAATTGTTCTAATTGGTCTGTGGACACTCTGCAGTAAGCTGCCATTTTCTTTTTCCTTGGCTTTGCATTCTGTGACGGGCTGTTTCTGCCTGTTCCTGCGGGAATAACTGTAATGCTTCTTGCCATCTATGAATTCCTCCCTCACAACAATTTCTTCTTTTATATTAAGCCCGGCCGCTGTTTCGTCATCGATTACAGTTCCCCGGCAGGCATTCTTTCCATTTTGAACATAATTGCTGCACTGCCACACTATTTTTCTGTAGCTGAATCTGCTGTTCCAGGTTCTCCTCCTTAAAACAGCCCCGCACTTGCTGCAGTACAGCTTTCCTGTCAGAGGGTATCTTCTTTTATACTTGTCTCCCTTAAAATTGCCTTTGGCTTCGGCTCTTATTCTTATTTCCTTCTGAACTCTATCCCACATATCCCTTGAAATTATTGGAGAATGGTTATCTTCAATATAGTAACTGTCAACTGCTCCGTTATTTCTTATTTTTTTCTTTTTCAGATGGTCCAGAATGCAGTATTTCTGTAAAATGGCATCTCCCTTATATTTTTCATTTTTCAATATCTCAAGCACAGTTCTGTCACACCATTTTTTATTTCCCACGGTGGCAATTCCGTCTTCATTTAGATCTTTTGCTATGACAAAACTGCCCTTGCCGCTTAAGTACTCGCTGAAAATCCTCTTCACTATTTCTGCCTCTTTCGGGTTTATAACTAACTCTCCGTACTCATTTTTGTCATATCCCAGGAATCTTGACGTATTTATAATAATCTCTCCCCGCTGAAACTTTTTCCTGATCCTCCATTTCACATTGTCACTTATATTTTTGCTCTCCTCCTGGGCAAAAGAAGAGAGGATGGCAAGCTTCAGCTCTCCATCCCCTGATAAAGTATTTATATTTTCTTTTTCAAACCTGATTTCAACATCCATGTTTTTTAACTCTCTCGCTATCTGCAGCGTTATCACCGTATTTCGTGCAAATCTCGAAATGGATTTTGTTATGATTAAATCAATTTTTCCTTCCCTGCAGAGTTCCATCATTTTCTGAAACTCCGGTCTTTTATCAACAGTTCCCGTAATGCCCCTGTCAGCAAATATACCTGCATACTCATAATTCGGATTATCTGATATAAGCTTTTTATAGTAAGTTACCTGGTTTTCCAGGGATTCACCTTGTTTTTCACTTCCTGTTGACACCCTTGCATAGGCGCAAACCCGTTTCTTTTTATTTACTTCCTTTACAGGCTGTATAATCCTGACTCTCACAGGCTTCCACTCCTTTCTGTCAAATTTGTATTACTATACATCACTCTGAACCTGATAGAAGTCAAGTAATACGAATGTAAAAGGACTATTTACTGAATGTCATAATCACAGCATCAAAGCCGGCGGTCTTAAGTTTTTTTAGTTGAACTTCGGCATTTTCTCTTGATGAAAAAGAACCTGACATAACTCTGTAAACAGTTTTTCCAGTGGATATCTGCTTTGCCGGTATTTTTTCTGTATAACTGATTCCTAACTGGGATAATACAGCTTTGGCTATCGCCCTTATTATTTCATTTTTCTTTGCATCAAACAGATTATTATCTGCACTATTGTCAATAAAACCAACCTCAATTAAAACAGCAGGTGCCTTGGTCTCCCTGAGAACATGGAAGTTCGCAGTTTTAACTCCCCTGTTTATAAAACCTAAAGCTGCAAGGAAGGTCTGTATGCTTTGTGCCAGTGATTTAGCCTTTGTTCCTGCGTTTAGATAGGTATAAGTTTCCACTCCTCTGGCTTTTTCAGGCTGGTATGCATTCCTGTGAAAAGATATGAAATAATCATAAGTACTTCTGTTTTCAAAACTGCTCCTCGCTCCAAGACTCACTGTGACATCTGAAATTCTTGTTTCATCAACAGTTATTCCGTATTTTCTGACTTCCGCCACTATAGCTTTTCCTATACTCAATACATCAGCACTTTCTTTTCTGCCTTTATAGCAGGCACCGCTGTCCGAACCGCCGTGTCCATAATCAAAACATAATTTTGCCATTATTTATCTCCCCTCTCATTTATCTGTTCTAAAATATTCTTTAGTTTTTCAGGTACAGGAAGTCCAACCTTAGCTGAATTTTCCATTATACTGATACCTTCATTGGAAATGTAGAAAAAAATAACAGCAGTGCGTATTGCACTACCGTTTTTAACCAAATGTACATCTATTATATTTCCTATTCCCACGAGTACAAATATAAGTATCTTTTTAAATATTCCCCTGAAGCCAATTTCACTTGAAAGCTTTTTCTCAAGAACTGCTGACATAAGTCCTGTTATATAATCAACTGCCACAAAAGTAACCAGTGCATACAAAAAGCCATCGAAGCCTCCCAGAAACCACCCGGTATATGCTCCAATGACCGCAAATATTAATTGAAAACTATTAATTAAATTTTTCACTTTATCTCCTCCACATGTTATTAATGCTGCGACATATCCAGCGGATATACATAGTCACAGGTAAAATCATATTGTATTTTCATAGTATTTGTCGGGGTTTTGGTTATTGCCTCCGGAAGTAGTGTATGTGCTGAAGCCGGAACGATATACTGCTGCTTTAACTCTCCATAATTACTATCGCCAGCTGTAAACAAGGTTGATGTATCTTCATCCCATGCAATACTATCGTAATCAGCAGATGTAAAATTTGAAGTGCCGTAAATGCTCATATCGCTGTTAAGCTGAAGACAAGTGCCATAATTTATCATTACCCAAAATTTATTATTGGGTATTTTAGTTAAAATAATATTGCCTGAACTTCCTGTGTATATTTCAGCTTTGCTTGAAAAAGTTCCATCTTTATTATATTTTGCTATACAGCTTTTATATTTGGAACTTGAACCCGAGGAATCCGTACAGCCATTGTACGTTATATACACATTGGCAGCATTTACTGCTATATCATAATAATGCACACCTGATACAAGTTCACCTGGAATTGCAGCACTTTTAAGATAAGATTCTACTAAAGTAAAATTTTTATCCAGCTTTTTAAAAGAACCGTCACTTATAAGTATCCAGAAATTTGTACCATCATAAGCTATAGCTTTAGCGGCTGCAGGAAGAGTTATATCACTTTTCTTGTCACCTGTAATCTTGTCATATGCATATAGTGTTACTGAGTTAATTTTCAATGCATAGAGATTTGTTTCATCTGTACACAGATTATAGTCAGGAAGGTAGTTTCCACTGCTGCCTGCTTCTAAAGTTCTCTTGGTATACAGTGAATTTATCTTCGGACTTTGAGCACTGCTTCCAACTCCTGCTCCGCCGGTCCAGTATATGCTTTTAAAAGTTCCGTTGGCTGCATTTGTTGGAAAATCCATAACATAATGTTTTGTGTTTTCATTTCTTGTTGTTTCAACATTATTTACATTACCCTTTAAGCTGTCACTGCTGCTGTACTTATATAGGCTGTCAGCATAGCCTATAATATTTCCCCAGGTGAAATAATCATAAGGATCTTCTGCGATATCTCCCGTAGTAAGAACCATTATCCTGAACGGATAAGTTGTATATATTCGGGTGAGCAGATTGTCCTGATCATTATCCAGCATAGGATAATAAAAGCCATCAAGATAAGCTATATTGCCGAATACAGCGGATATCCTGTTTTCACTTTTTGCTTCATATGTCTGTTTTCCTGTAAGTGAATCATATAACTTTACTGTGGCAGTACCTGTAAAAGGCATTATCAGTTTTTTCTTCAATACTTCTATTTTAGTTCCTTTTATTAAATCTTTGCTGTAAGCTAAACTTTGTTTGTAAGGCATTGCCTTCCTCCTCTCCGATATTTTTATAATTAAAAATTATGAAATCATCTTTTTATAATTAATCTATAATGTTTTCTTTAATAAATTGCATTTCTTTCTTATTTCTCTCATTAATATATGATATGTATATTCTATTAGTATTTTTTAGCTTTTTCACATCACTATTTGAATTAAAAGTAAAATGAAATATTTTTTCAATACATTCTTTAGGTTTAATATTAATTACATTTGCTTCACTTAATTCATGGAATACTGACTTTTTTGTTTTAGTATCTTCATCTAATGGTATTGTAGTTAGAATGTTTCTGTTTTTGAGAAAGGATTTTTTAAAAAATTCAATTTTAATATCTCTCATTATTTTATTAATCTCAGAACCATTATATATCTCCAATTTATAAATAATATATATATCTTTCACATTTAAAGAATTTGCTTTAACATAGGTAGTCTCCCCTACTTCATTTTCAGCAGAAGTTGTACACTCCCAATTTTTAGTAAAAATTTTTATTTTCCCAAACCGTTTTTTGTAGTCAATTATAAATGTAGTTGCAATCGTAGTTATAATACTTGTTGCTATAGGAATAAGTACCGACTTTGACTCTTCCATTAACTCCTTATAATTATCCATTTATACCCAACTCACCTTTCAATTCTTGATTAATAAAATAATTAATTATTCTATATAATTTATCTTTCAAAATGATCGTAAATATAATTAAAATATTTTGCTATGCTCTTATAAAACTGTGTTCCAATAAAAATATTAAACCATCATCCTATAAAAGTGATTCTCCAATTGATTTGAATGCTTTCTTTAATTCGTCATGCTTAACAACTCTAAATAAGGTAATCAATATTTGATTAAATAATGGATCTTCATCTACAGCAAGAATAACCCTTATGTCAATTGATATTCTCATACTGTATAATGATTGTTCAAAATTATCTTTTAACATAAAAATATAAGGTTTATACACTTTAGAATAAAATATGCTGCTATCATTTAACAAAGTACTACAATAACAATTTAACTTTTCGATAATTTTACCTTGATCTTTCTTTTCGAATTTATTTAAATCTTTTTTAAATTCTTTAGTTGATTCAAAAACCAATTCCATATTTATTCTCCCAGTCTTTTTAATGTTCTAAATTACGATAATTTTATATAGCTATTAATTCCGAAAGCTTATATAAATATCTTTTATAATAGCAAATTTATACTTTTCAGATTTATTCGTTTATATAATTTATTACATATCTCTAACTAACTTTAGTATACTATGAAATCTAAGCAAATTAAATTTTTTAGTATACTAATATTATGCTTTTATATTACATTATAATTAATCCTCAATTCTTTCAATTTCAAAATATCCGTACTTGAACTAACTTCCATATACCATGCAAATCTTATTTTTTTATCCGAAAATCCAAGGGAGGTCCATTGTGCTTCAGTAATTCCCTGAAGCTCCGCAGCAGACATCCCTTTACTTTTTACATCCTGCATATTTGTTATATCCACCAATATCCATGAACTGCCATTCCATGCTTTCCATGAAACTCCGCTGTCTGTGCTTACTATAAAAGCTATGATTCCACTGCCAATGCTGTCCATGGTCAATACAACATTTGCGATATCCTGTATATAGGCTTCACTAAATGAAACGTCCTCCAGCATTCTTACTATTATAGGTTTAGGAACAATTGTCTGGGTTATTTTTGGCGCAGGCAGTTCTTCTGAAGGTGACCATATTTTTAAGACCGGAGATGAAGATACAAGTCCTGTTCTTTCTTTGTGGCAGATATCATCACCATAGGTTTGAAATTTTTCTGCTGTCAGCGGCAGTTCTGAAATTTTGACATAGCTTTCGCTTACAGTATCCCAGTGTTTGATATCACTTCCGTCAGCTATAAGATATTTTATATCGGTCTGAATATAGGAACCTTCATTGACAGTATACGCTTTTCCCTGTTCCTGTCCGGGAATAAAAGCATAGGATTTGCTGTTTTCAAGAGTTAAGGCAGTAGTTCCAAGTACAGGATTTGCAAAGGAGTTCGTACCTGTATTAGGTATTTTGTCAATGACAAGCACCATAAACAGTATAAGCTCCCACACAAGATCAAGAGTTCCCCAGCTGCTGTAGCTCTGATGTCCTTCCCATCTTATTCTGAATGTTGGTCTGCAATTCACTGTTTCTTTTGCATAGTAGATATTATCCGCCCCGGCATCTCTCCTGTTTATTTTAAGCTGTTCAGCTGCACCGGTGAAACCAACCCAGGAATTTCCGCTTACGCTGATTGCAGTTCTGCAGTTTGTTCCATTATAGAAAAAATCGAAACCAATGTCCGGGAAACTAACTGTGCTGTCATCATTATGAGAACTCAACAAAGTCATGCCGCTGTTTCCCTTTGGAGAAATCACAGCTGCAGTATATATGCCCAATTATTCCACCTCCAGTTTTTCAATGCCTGCAAAATTACCGCTGTCCAGAAGTTCAAAGCTGTACATTTTACCTGAATCTACAGACTCACTTGCTGCCGTTCCCTCGTAAATTGTCCTGAAGCAGAGTCCATCACTGTCCAGTATTAATACATCTTCATCTATTGAATACCTGTACTTGTACTGTGGGGTGAAATACAGGATATCCCCGTATTTTTTAATTGAAACAGCATAGTTTGTGTTCATATTTTTGCCGTTTATAATTGCTGATATATCTGCTGTTTCATGAATTCCGACTGTCTGGGTAAGAGGATTCTGAAATTCCGTTCCCATATAGTTACTTTTCACTTTGCTTAAATACAAGCTGTTTATATTCACAAGTTTCTGACTCTCAAGACATTCTGCATGCGGGTGTTGGGCACTTAATCCGCCCTGGAGATTTCTTCCGTCAATCATACACTGAAGATTGAACATCGGTATATTTATCGTACCTGTATCCACCTTTAAAAACACAGCTATATAATGTGCTCCCTGCTGAACCTGAGGTATTCCAAGAGGCATACCTACAACATTATCCCCCTGCTGCAATTTCTGCTTAGGTGTAAATACAATATCCACATTGTCCAGCTGAATCTGAATTGTTATTGTACATGAACTTTCTGCTGTGCAGTACATGCTGAAATTTATTGAAAGGTTTGTATCCGCCGCTGCTGTTATCCCGAGATAAACCGGCTCAACGGGCGACGTACCTACAGTCAGCGGCACAGGATTGGCATAATAAAGCATTGAGCTGAAAGATGCGGCCACCTTATTTCCCAGTTCATCCAGGGTTGTTTTAATATTTGCCGTATCAAGCTTGTTAAATATGCTGTCCCTGGGCTGTCCGAGTTCAACTTCAGCATTTACACCAGTTAAGACATCCTTCTTTATTTTAATTACAGGTACTTTCACATCAATGCCAAAGTCTTTATGTCTTACTATAACCAGATCTCCTACATTTACTGTCTGGAGGTGTCTATAATTTTCATACTCCTTTGTCCTGCTAAGTTCAACAAAATCCACATCAATGTTCACCTTGCTTAAGCCTATTACCTCTGCTGCCTCCTGAGCCAATGATCTTAATGTGACCTCATCTTCCGCATCTTTGAATTCCACCTTTTTTATTATGGGAAAAGGCGGATAAGCATCACTGTTCCAGTTGGGGACGCTTATATATTTTTCAGTAAGCTTTACACCATTTTTACCTACGGGGTAGAGTTTTGTCACAACACTTGTCGTGTCTATATTGAATTTCAATCCTGTTATATTCTTACCCTGGGCAATCAATACTCCTGCATCACTACCTATAGTTTTTAATATCTTGATATCAAAGTTGTCTCTTTTAAGTTCTCCGCATCCCCATATAGCAATTATTGAAAATATGGCTTCCACAGGATTTTTCTCTGTAATACTGATGGAGTTTGAAGTTATAATATCACTGTCTGCAGAATATATAGTTATCAGGTCTCCTACAAGGGACTTCTGTAGAGCTGTCTTAACACTGCAGTTTTCAACCTGCATATTTTCTATGAAGTAATACAGAAGATCATAAAATATGTGTTTTGACCATACCTTGATAATATTTTTAACCTCACTGCTTTTTTCCACTTTATATATCCTGAAAAGCTGCCCTTCTGCTTTAATGATATTCCACTCTGTAAGATATTTTGCCTTTTTAGAATTTGCATAATACTCAAGTTCCAGAGAATAATCACCGTTTAATTCTTCAGTTATATAACAGCTTACAGCGTCACTTAATACCCCAAGACCGCTGTTGTCAAAGTTTCCTTTGGCAGTCTTTTTATCATAAACACACATCATCACAGCCACCGCCAGTTTGGCAGAAGTTCAGCTTTAACAACATCTCCGCTCCATTCAATTATATTTTGCCCGGGGTTCAGTTTTGGAAACTCCCCTGCCATCTTTGCATTCAGATTATTTCCTGCATCATCATAGCAGTCCTGTATAACTGAATTCACTATGATTTTTTCAGTTACATCTTTAAAACTTATCTGCTCATCATTTACTTTAAGAACTATATCACCAGAGCCATAGATGTTCATTACAGGTTCGCTTTCCACAGTTCCGGGATTTATTATGACTGTACCTGAACTTATTATATTTATTATGTGATTTTCCACTGCATATTTGAAAGGTCTGCAGTTAAATATTACAGGAAACTCACTGAAGTATTTATACACCTGCTTAAAGTCAATGGCATTTACTACCTGGGCAATATATTTCTTATCAGGCTGGAAGCTGAATATCAGATCACTCTCACCTGCTGTAAAAAGCCAGGACTTTATTTCATCAATTTTATCTGCAAGATTCTGCGTATCCTTCACTGAACACTCAACAGTCAGCGTTATGTCTTCATAAGTCTTTTCATCAAATCTTAAGTTTGAATCCCTGCCGGGAATATTTATTGTATTTACCCTGCGTTTAGGAGAAGGAAGATCCGGCCTTCTGGCTATTAAAATTTCAAAGTCATCACAGCTGTTCTTACCGCCAAAATCAAAACTCAGCACATTAAACTCCTCCTTTTCCCAGGGCAGTTTTCTGCCTGTAAAATTCAAGTTCATAGGCAAGCTGCTCTATATCTTTTTCAGTGTAATTATTAAAGTTTTCTATATATAGGGTAAGTCCGTTTTTGCTGCTCATATTTCCTTTTTCTTCTGAACTATTGCTATAATTATAGGATACAGGTATTTCTGATACACCGGGACTTACTTTCATATCAAGTGACAGTCTGTTTACAGCATCAGAAACAAGGTATCTGCTCCTATTTATTCCTTCAGCAAGACCTTCCATAAAGTCCGGCATCCAGCTTTCGTAATCAGTAAGAGGGCCTTCGTCCGGAACTGAAAAGTGAAGATAGCTTCTTATTTTAGCAGCCAGCGCACTTACCGCATCTTCAACTCTCCCTATGGCAGATCTTATGCCATTAACAATTCCATTCACGAAATCCACTCCGTAGCTCCAGGCCCTTCCCGGTAAACCTGACAGATAACTTAATGCGCTGTTTATGCCTCCTTCTATGGAACTTCTGACACTTCCTATGGTGCTTTTAACTCCATCTCTCATTCTGGTAAACATACTTGAACCATAATTATAAAGCTTCCCGGGCAGTCCTGAAAACCAGGACAATACAGAATTCCATATGTTAATCACAGTTTCTTTTATACTGCTGCACAAACCTGTCACAGATTCTTTAAGTCTGGTCCAGGCATTTGCTGCAGTATTTTTTATAGTTTCCCATATGTTTGTTAAAGCTGTTTTTATATTTGTCCATATATGCTCTGTATCAGATTTTAACTTTGTAAAGTTTCCGGTAACTATATCAAAGATTATAAGAACTGCCCCTAAAACAACATTTTTTATAATATCCCAGGTATTCTGAAATATTGTCCTGTAAAAATTTAAGGCGGGTTCTAAAAAGCTTTTTATACTGTTAAGGCCGCTGCTTACTGTATCTTTTAAAGTTTCCCAGGCAGTAAGTGTAGCAGTTTTTACATTTTCCCAGGCACCGGATACAGACATTTTGATATTTTCAAAAACAGCGGTAAGATTATTCCAAAGCTGAGCAGCTCCCTGCGAAATAACATCCCAGTGCTTGTAAATTTCGTATCCTGCAAATATGGCAAGGCCTATGCCAATAACCCAGGGATTAAACACCATTCCTAAGATTTTAGACATACCGCCTAATTTTCCTGCTGCAGTTGACACCTTTCCTATTGCTGTAGATATATCTCCCACAGCTCTTACCACACTTCCAGCTGCAACAAGAACCGGACCAGCTGCAGCAATTAATGCCCCTGTGATTAGTATTATCCTCTGGGAACCCTGGTCCAGTTTTCCAAATGCCTGTATCCATTCATTTAATGCGGCAATTATGGGAGTTATTATAGGGAGTATATTCTGTCCCATTGTAGCACCCAGTTCTTTTAAACTCTCCTGAAATACTCTCATCTGGTTGGCAGTACCTGCACTGGTACGTTCAAAATCTCCATGTGAATTTTTTGTCTTATCCATGACATAGTTATATCTAAGCTGAACTTTTTCTGCTTCGGTCATATCCTGTGTTTTTTTCTGTATGCCTTTTGAATAGGCATACTGCTGCAGATTCGTATCTGTCATAACTATACCAAGCATTTTCAGGCTCTCTGTTTCACCGGTAAATATACCATTTAAAGCTTCTTCAGCCTGTTTTATATCTATATTTTTAAAACTGGACAGGTCACCGGCAAGTCCAACAAGAGACATAGACATTTTGGCGGCTTCCCTCTGATTTAATCCCATACTTGTTGCCATATCTCCATAAAGAGCAGACATATCAAGTGCAGTACCCTTTGCTATGCCGTAGCTTTTTAAAGTTGTATCCGACCAGTTTTTTACACTTTGACTGGTGTTTCCAAATGCAACTTCAACTTTATTCATACTTTCACTTGTATCTGAAGCAAGCCTTATACTTGCGGCTCCTGCTGCAACAAGCGGGGCAGTTACTGCAAGGGAAAGTTTAGATCCTGCACCTGTCAGTCCGTCACCTATGGATTTCATTTTATTTCCCACTCCGTCAAGACTTTTACCCAAGGCTGTCCACCTGCTGCTCTGAACCTCTATTTCTTTATTTGTTCTTGAGAGTTCTCCTTCCATTTGTGAGAGAGACTGTTTAGCCCTGTTGAGTTTTATTTCAAGTTCCTGGGTTGCCCTGCTGTCTCTGCCTTTAGTCTGTGCACTTTTAGTATAGGCCTGATCAAGAACAGTTACTCTCTGTTTCTGAAGCTCCAATTGTTTTGAAATGCTTTGTAATTTTAGCCTGAGTCCTTCAAGTCCCTTTGAATTTTCTCCAAGTGCTGCAGTATTTGCTTTAAATTCACTGTCAAGCACTCTGAGATTTCTGTTGATACTGCTTATACCATTTTGAAATCCACTCGAATCCAGTCCTATTTTTACAGCCAGACTTCCGAGTTCTTCAGCCATACTCTCTCACCACCTGTCTACAATATATTCAAAACATCATTTAGATTCTTTTTATATTCTTTGTCCGCCCTGTAAATCAAGATATCAAAATAGAAGAATATGTCCGTTTCATCAATATCATTTAGCATCCATCCCTGCTCCAGAAGTTTCGAATATATCTCCTTTATAAAATCAAGCGGAGAAAGCTTTTCTTCTGCTCCTCCGCCTACTTGTTTGGGAACTCATTTAATTTCTTTCCCAGATTCCCCACTATTCCGTTTATACTGCTGTTAAGAGTCTCTATAAGTTTATCAGCATCCAGACCATCATAAAAATCATCTCTCCCGAATTTATTCCCGTAAAGTTCAACTACAAAATCAACCAGACCGTCCAGATCCTTTGTTTTCAGATTATTAAAGTCTGTATTTTCATTTATTTCTATGGCTCTTCTGAGCATTCTTGTTTTCACCCTGGGCATTACATAAATCTTGTCATTTAATGATATTTCCACAATTTGTCCCTCCTTTTATATTAAGCTGACGGCTTATAAACATTGGTAAACCAGGTATCTCCTCCTGTAAATCCGCTGTCCTCATCGGCAGTATACTTCCACCTGCCGTCCGCCCTTGTGAGAAAAACGCCTTTAAGTTTTGGCGTCTGAAAATTGGTCTTGTCCTCCTGAGTCGAATGTTCTTCCTCCGGTTCGCTGAATTTACCCTTGAGAAGCCAGACATACCTGTACCTGCCGTTCGCCTTTTTTATCTTGAATCCAATAGCTGCATAAGGTGCCATGTCATCAGCTGAGTAACTCATCACCTTTGTCGTTTCATCCAAACTATGACCTAAAAGTACTGCCTGTACCTCCAAAGGCAGATCCTGAGTTTCAATTTCAACTTCCACTTCTCCCATGCTGGATACTGTCTCAACTGCCCTGTCATCTGCATATAGGGTGTCCGAATTACTCTTCGGGCTTATCTTCACATTTATTGCCGGTGAAATTAAATCCGGTATTCCGTAAGTTACCGCTGTTTCATCTGTCAAAACTGCATATACTAAATTTTCCACTCCCACAGGAGCACTGTTTACCACCTGAGGCATATATTATTTCCTCCCTTTGATCAATCTAAATAGAAAAATCTTAATGCTTTATGATATATTTTTGTATCCTTCTCAAATAAATCAGCCGCAGAAGTTCTTATAAACCCTGCGGCTTTCATATGACTTTTTACCCTTTCTGCAAGTTCTGTATAATCATTTTTACTCCAGACATCTATCTGAATATAATAACCTGCGGCTTTTTCTTCATTGTCAGCATACTGCTCACCCTGCTCCAGATAGCTGAAAAAGGTTATATAGGTATTTTCCCTGCCGTTATATTTCTGAAATGAAACAGGAACATTCAAGGATTTCAAAGCCTGAAGTATCAGACTGTTTATCACTTCAAACCCTCCTTCAAGGTTTCAGCTATAGTTTTCTGTATTTCCTCCTTATTTTTTTCATAGGCCGGCTGCAGAAACGGTCTTGCAGATATTTTTGAAGTTCCGAATTCTAAAAATTTACCGTAGAATATCTTCGAATTATCACTTTTATCCACACCTACAAGGATATATTTAACTCCTTCTTTCTTTTTCACACCACTTATTTTAAGTCCTTTTCTGAGTCTGCCGCTCCTGTCATTAAATGCATTTGTGACCTTTGCATCTTCAAGTACAGGTTCTGCGGCATTTTTCAACGCCTTGTTTTCAAGCCTTATTATGTTTGCACCCATCCGGCTGAGCTTATCTAGTATTTGATCCACTCCCTTAAGTTCTATATCAGCCACTTTTCTCCACCTCCACAGCTTTTATTTCTATAAATCTATTTTCGTACTTGATATTGTCAGCAGAAGTTATGCTGTACTGTTTACTTTCAAATAATATCCTCATATCACTGGATATACCGTATAAATACCTTATAGTAAATTTAACAGTTTTCTCTGCCTGGACTGCTGCTGCCTGGTAGTATTCTTTTCCTGATAAATTCGAAACCGATGCCCATACTGTTTTATAATCCTGCCAGACTTCAGTCTCAAATCCATTTTCATTAACTTCGGTAATAAATTTCTGAAGTGTTATTCTATGCCTTAAATTGCCTATATCCATAGTTTCACCAGCTTTCCTTCCTATAGGAAAACAACAGTCTTGTCATGATATCCAATACCTCTTTTATCTCAAAGTTCTCCCGTTTTTCATACATATTGGCTGCAGCAAATAAAACAGCCTGCTTTACTGTATCCGGTACTGTATCAAGTTCTGACAGCGGATACCTTAATATTTCCTCGCAGATTTCTTCTGAAGCAGTTATAAAATCAGTGATGAGTGTATCTTCCTCATCACCGTCAACTCTCAGATAAAGTTTTGCCTCTTCAAGTGAAATTATCATACACCCACCTCCAATTTAACCCTCTGCTTAGTTTTATGACATAAGTCCGGCATTTTTCAGTTTTGTAAGAAGTGCATTAAAATCATCTTTAAGTCCAGTTATATCTGCGGCAGTACTGTCAGATTGTGACTCTGCTCTGGTAAACTGTGTTCCATCAATTTTAATTTCACCGCCATCTGTGATTTCAAGTATGCCTTTTACAACCCATTTGTCTCCGCCCTGCTCTGCATAATTTTTTACATTACTCATTGAATCTCACCTACGCTTTCATCTGCAAAATCTTAACGGCTTCAGGAAGTATCAGCTTTCCGTCAACTCTTTGTGCCGCCTTAAATCCAATCTGTCCTGTTGCTGCATAGAGTTCATTTAATCTCTGGAAGGATCTTCCCTGCCTGTCTGCCACCCAGTAGTAACTGAGATCACCAAAGGCTATAATCTTTGAACCCGATACTATTGCAGGCACATAGGCAGATGTCTTTACAGGTCTGTTAAGTATGGTATCGGGCTGCTGTGCTGTAACAGAAGGCTGCCAGATGTACTGACCGCTTCCGTCTTTAAGTTTTCTTATGGATTTAACAGTTGAGTCATTCATTAAAAATACAGCATTTTTTCTATATGGAGATTTAAGTGAGTAGAATAAATCCATAATCTCATCCAGAGTTATAGCTGCCGCACTTGATGCTGTGACCCCGAGTTCTCCTCCGCCTGTCCCGTTAAATATTCCTGTAGGCTTTCCCGTGCCGTCACCTGTGAAGAAGCTTTCTTCTTCTTTAGCACCGATTCTCCTCGCAAACTCTTTTGCTATATAATTCTCTAAATTAAAAACACTGTCATTAAGAAGTTCCTCGGAAACCTTAATCATAGTGGCCAGTTTATATGCTCCTATTGATACCTGTGAAAATGCATCATCTGATTCCGGAATGGCTCCTTCTTCATCCACCCAGGATGCGGTTCCCTTAGATGCGACCACAGGGATTTTCTTATCCCCCGATGATGTGGTGATTATATTTGCAAGCTGCCTGAATATGTTCTGTTCTTCCAGGCTTTCAATAAGTGTTTTTTCAAACTCGTCCGGTGCAAGGAAACCCCCTTCACTGTCAGTTCCAACCTGCAGTGCATTCTGAATATCAAAACTGCTCTTATTTCTCATGGTTTTCCAGAAAGCACTTTTATACTCATCTGATGCCCTTCCTGTCTTTTCTCCGGAAATGTTTCCACCGGGATTGTTCCTGATTGCACTTGAAGTTGCTTTTGAAAGTTCCAGATCCAGTGCTGCCTGTCTTTCAAGCCTGTCTATTTCCTTTCCCAGGTTTACAACATCGGCTTCCATCTTTTCGTATGCAGCAGTATCTTCTGCTGATAATAATCTGCTTTCATTTCTCCTGCTGTCCAGAAAAGCCTTTGTACTGTCCCACAATTTAGCTCTCTTTTCTCTGAGTTCCAATATTTTATTCATGTACATTCCTCCCGATTTAATATTTTAGAAGTTCAAGTCTTTTAAAAAGCTGCTCATACTGTATACCTGTTTCTGCCACAGGCTTCATTTGTTTCGTCTTCGGTATTTTCCTCATTAATGTGTTGGTGACAGTGACCTTGTCAAATATAAAACCGTCAGTTACATCTTTCTCAGTATCACCGTACAGAACTTCATCTGCAAAACCAAGCTCCACTGCTTTCTTAGAACTGAACCAGGTTTCAGCATCCATCATCTTTGATATCTTATTTCTAGGGAGTCCTGTCTTTTGCTCATAGGCATTGATTATACTTTCCTTTACCTCTGACAGCATATCAATCCCACTTTGTAAATCAGATTCTTCCCCAAAAATAACTGTAGATGGATTATGAATCATCATCATTGCTACCGGTGACATTAATATTTCACTTCCTGCCATAGCAATAACTGATGCCGCGCTGGCTGCTATTCCATCAATTTTCACTGTTATCTTACCCTTGTATTCCTTTAGCATTGTGTAAATCTGATTTGCGGCAAAAACATCTCCTCCCGGAGAATTAAGCCATACTGTTATGTCTCCATCAGAAGCTGTAAGTTCATCCTTAAACTGCCTTGGAGTAATGTCATCATCAAACCAGCTGTCCTGTGCAATATATCCATCAAAATAAAGCGTTCTGCTTTCTTCATTTTTTACCCAGTTCCAAAATTTACGTTTCATTTTCTTTCCTCCATTTTTTCCCTTTTATATATGCCCCGACATCTTCAAGTTTAAGCATATTGCCATTCATGGCATATATATCTCCATTTTCAATAGTATTCATATTCTCCAAAGTCCTGACGTCATTTGGACTTAAAAACCCGTTTTGAATTCCTATTGCATAGCCCTGCATCCTGGAAGCATAATCACCCCTCAGCAGTCCTTCCACTACAAAACTTACAAAATACTCCCTTTTTTCACTTTCAGTAAACAGGGCTTTATTAATTGACTGCTCTATTCTCACCAGCCAGGGTCTTATAGTATGGACAACAAAACTAATTGACTGATGCTCTATGTTGCTGAAAGTTGCTTTATCTAAATTGGCCACCAGATGCGGAGGGACTCTGAAAATTCTGCAGATTTCCTCTGTCTGAAATTTCCTGGTTTCTAAAAACTGTGCCTGCTCCGGTGGGATACCTATGCTCTGAAATTTCATACCTTCTTCAAGAACTGCAACTCTGTGTGAGTTACTGCTTCCCTGATATACACTGTTCCAGCTTTCTCTCACTCTTGCGGGATCTTTTACTATACCAGGATGCTCAAGTACACCTCCTGGGTTTGCACCGTTTGAAAAGAACTTAGCACCATATTCCTCCGTCGCTATAGCCATACCAATCGCATTTTTAGCCATGGCTATTGGAGAATATCCGATTAATCCGTCAAATCCAAGTCCGGGAATATGCAAAACTTCATCAGATCTCAGTGAATAAAGCTTCCCTTCTTTATTATAAATATAGTAAATTTCTCCCTTATCATTTCTGTCCACTGTCATTTTATCCGGCAGCAGAGGATAAAGAGCAATTACTTTTCCTCTGCCATCGCGAATAATCTGTGCATAAGCATTTCCCCATAATAAAAGATGACCCGTAAGTGTTTCTCTAAACACAAACGATGTCATCTCAGGGTTTGGTTCATCTGCAAGAAGATGATATATGGAATGTTCTGTTGCTTTTTCCTTACCATTTTCAGTATGTCTGTAGGTATGAAGCGGCAGTGAAGCTATGGTTTCAGAAAGTATTCTGACACAGGCATAAACTGCTGTAGTCTGCATTGCAGTTCTTTCGTTTACTGTTTTGCCGCTTGTGGTACTACCAAAGAAAAAGCTGCAGGTACTCCGCCAAAAGCTGTTTTTTGGACCTGCTCTGGATTCCCAAAGCCTGGATAGTATCGGTATTCTCATAGTGGTTACCTCCTAAAAATGAGTATGAAAAAAGCACCTGTTTAACAGATGCTAGACTTAATAATTAAAATTTAACACTCTTCAAGCTTTAATGCTACTACTCTACTTAACCTATCTACAATGCTATATCCAGTTAAAGTCTTTTCAATAATATTAGAGTTATACAGCTTATCTACGCCATCTAAAATATTCTCATTTGAAAATCTTTTTGCCTTATCTTCTGACCATTGCTTAAAATCTTTCAAAATTTCATCTCTGGATAAAGATTTCTGTTCCTCTATCAAAAATACAATTGTTGATAAACATTCTAACTCATGATTTGTTTTAATAGAATTTACATAATCCGCTGCTTCATCAATAAAAGGTAACAGCTGATTTAATTTTCTTTCTATATTACTACTTACTATTTTATTATATAAAATTCTATATGCTTCTTCTGTACTTTTTACATTATGATATTTTTGAAATTCTTTAATATTTCTGCTAATTATATATATAGAATTATCATAAGGTCCATATTTATGTCTTCTAAAATTAAAGTAAGGTTGGTTAGAAAATATGTTTATAAAATAAGCCGTTTTTTGCAGTCTAAGTGAATTAAATCTATTCAGCCGTTTTTTTATTTCCATGAGAACAAGTGCTGACATACTCAATTTAGGTTCAACCGATGGTTGTGAAACATAGTTTTTAGATGGTTCATAAATATATATTTGTATATCATCAGATATCACAGACAATTTTTGCTCGAGTAAATATTTCACTTCATTCCATATAAGCCCGCCATTGCCACTACCTAATGGTGGAATAGCAATAGTTCTAATATTCAGCTTATTAATCAATTTTATTAATTCATCAAGTCCATCTGCAATATACTCCATCTTAGACTTTGCTCTCCATTTATTTTTAGTAGGAAAATTTATAATAATTTTTCCTCTTTCTTTAAAATAATGTAACTTTCCTACCGTAAGTTCGCCTCTATTACACGCTTTAACATAATCCTTATTATTTTCAGGATATTGTAATTTAAATTGATAAGCTATTCCTTTTCCCATGTATCCTTCACAATTTACAGTATTAACCAAAGCTTCTGCTGCTGATTTTAATAAATCTCCTGCTGTATAAATAATCATATTTTCACCCCCTTTAATATATTTTTAATTTAATCTAAAACCAGTTTTGAATATCGACAAACGGTGGAGGAAATTGTATATTATTATTTTCTAACTTTTCTTCTACTAATGATTTAACCTTTTCACTTTTAACATAAATGCAATGAAACCAATTAACTGGTATTTTTAAATCGGTTAAGCATTCAGCCATTTTAACATGTTTAACATAATCATTATTTACTCCAACAGTTTTCATTGTATCCCAATCTATCTCATTAAATCCTTCATCATAGTCTAATAATCTGCATTCCTGTATAGAGAGAGGATGTTCAGGCAATATCTTAAATTTATTGCATTTTGCTAATTCTCGTGTGATGCATATATATATGAACTCTTCTCCTTCATAAGTATGCTTAACTGCTACATCAAAAGACGAATATGGATGAAAGTGAAACGGAATATAGCCATCTAATCCAAGCTGTATTCGCTTTGATATAATTTCTTGATCAGCAACATCTGAAAAACTTATATTAGTATCTTTTACAACTTTTCTTGATAATAAACCATTTTCTAAAATAGAATCTAAATTATTCAATCTTGTTAAATGATAAAGCAACTTCCCCTCTTTAACATTTCCTAATCCCACAGTAAAAATTCCCCCAACATACGAAATATATGAATAAACTGTACTAATTATATAAATATTAATTTATATATATTATAACATAAATTTATTACAGCTATATTAATAATTTTTGGTTTAATAAATATCTACAAAACCAGAATCCCTCTATCATCATAAACACTGCTCTTATTCTCATTTCTAACAGCTCTGTCCAATGCCATAACAAGTGCCACTACACCATCAATTTTTTCTGTGCTTTTTTCTTTATCCGGCTTTATATTTCCTGCCGGGTCAGTTTTGACATAGATATTATCCATCATCCACCTGAGCACTGGATTTCCTCCATGTGCTATTTTCTTCTCTAGTGTTAACTTCATTAATTCCTTGGAAGATGGAGACATATCCTTATATCCCTGTCCGAAAGGAATTACTGTAAATCCCATACCATCAAGATTCTGTACCATCTGCACAGCTCCCCACCTGTCAAAAGCTATTTCTTTAATGTTATACTTTTTACCGAGTTGTTCAATAAAGGTTTCTATAAATCCATAATGGACCACATTACCTTCAGTAGTTTTTATATAGTCCTGCTTTTCCCACACATCATAAGGTACATGATCTCTTCTCACTCTTAACTTTAGATTATCATCTGGTATCCAAAAGAATGGTAAAACCATATATTTTTCATCTGTTGTTCTTGGCGGGAATACCAGAACAAAAGCAGTAATATCAGTAGTGCTTGAAAGATCAAGTCCCCCGTAACATTCTCTGCCCTTCAGTAAATCCATATCTATACTAAAATCACACTCATCCCATTTATCCATCTGCATCCAGCGGGTTGACTGCTTTACCCACTGATTTAATCTTAGCTGACGGAATATATTTTCCTCAGCTGGATTTTCCTTCGCACTATTATAGGCATTTCTGACTTTTTCTATATCAATGGTGTGGTCAAGAGATGGGTTGGCTTTATACCAGTTTTTCTCATCGCTCCAGTCATCACTATCACCTATGCCATAAATAACCGGATAAAAAATTGGATCTATTTTTCTGCCTTCTATTATATCCAGTGCCTTTTGGTGCTGTTCAAAGCATATGGAATTTCTGTCCGTGCCTGCTGTAGTTATGAGAAAAAATAAAGGCTGCAGCCTTGCATCTCCTGAACCTTTTGTCATAACGTCAAATAAATCCCTGTTAGGCTGTGCATGCAGCTCATCAAAAACAACTGCATGGACATTGAGACCGTGTTTTGTATAGGCTTCAGCTGAAAGTACCTGGTAGAAGCTATTTGTAGGTTTGTATACCAGTCTTTTTACTGACATTATCGGTTTTATTCTTTTCTTAAGAGCTGGACACTGATCAATCATATCTACTGCCACATCAAATACGATTGATGCCTGCTGCCTGTCAGATGCACACCCATAAACCTCAGCTCCCCATTCATTGTCCCCGCAGGTCATATAAAGTGCCACTGCTGCTGCAAGCTCACTTTTTCCGTTTTTCTTTGGGATCTCTATATAAGCAGTATTATACTGACGATATCCGTTTTCTTTGACATTACCAAATACATCTCTGATTATTTTATCCTGCCAGGGAAGCAGATCAAAAGGCACCCCTCTCCACTGTCCTTTTGTGTGTCTGAGACATTTTATGAAATTCACCGTTCGCAGTGCTTTTACTTCATCATACATCTATTTCACCACTTCTCTCAGCATCATTTCCATAGGATCATTAACCTCATCATTTCCTTTATCTGCAACAATCCTGCTCCTTGAGGAAGGCGTAAGTCCAAACTGTTCACAGAACTTAATCATAATTTTAAGATAGGTCTGGGCAATAGATACCTGCGGCACCTGCTGCCAATATCCGCTTGGTGTTTTTATAATAGTTCCGTGTCTTGATATGAATTCCTCCGCCTCTCTCCAGCGTGCATAAGCCTCGCAGTATCCTGCAAAAGCCGCCATATCAACTTCTGTCAGCACTCCAAGTTTCTCAAGCTGTTTTGCCGTCCTTCTCCATTCTTTTTTAGCTTCTTTATCCAGCCAGGTTGGGCATTTCGGTGCTCTTTTTTCAGGCTTTGGCTCAAATTCATTAAGCGGTCTTTTTCCCGGATTGCCTTCAAGCTGTTTTATAAGAGTTGGCTTTGGTTTTCTTCCCCTCTGTGCCATAAGTTTCACCCCCAATCTTTAAAATTCATCATAAGAAAAGAGCCTACTTTCTTTGTAAGCTCCTATAAAACCAATCTTATTTCTGCCCGGTTAATATGAAATTCGAATACTTCTGCTTATGCTCTTCTAAGAAATATGCCAGTTCATAAAATTTCCTATTATAGGCTTCCTTCTGAATATTAACAATATCAAACATATTGTACTTTCCATCTTCTCTTATTGATAAAATCTGCCCTGCAATCTTTTCACTCATCATTTTCAATTAACCTCTTATACCTTTGTAGTTATAATTACCTTTTTTGATTTCTTCATGGTCAGCTTTTACTGCCTTATCATAATCCTTATCCTTCTTTTCCTTTTCAGAGCAGGCCATGCAGATGCACTCTGTATTGAACATTGACATTATTCTACCTTTCTCTAAGGAACCTCCGCACCTGTCACAGGTTTCCTGTGTAAAAAATTTATCCATGGCTGCCTCCTCTTAGTTCAGATAAACATTCTGAATACGCAATCTCAAGAGTTTTCAAATCAATTTTGTTGTCAGAGTATCCTCTGGCAATTACTCCAAAATAGTATTCTGTAGGAGCCGCCGGCACATCTGCATATTCATCTGCCATAACATAAAACATAGCTCCTTTTGATTTATGTCCCAACTTCACTTTAATCTGTTTTTTGATATAAAGGTTCGGGAAACCCTCATACAGATCAAGTGCTCTTTCACAATCTCCAGTTATTTTCCATAAAACCACAGGCACTGATTTATCACCGCAGGGTTCAATGTTTGCAACTCCCTTATATTTTCCTCTGAAGGTCAGTTTATACCCTTCGAGTGTTCCATTTCCTACAACCTTAGCTTTTGGACACCTGCAGTTCATCTGTTTCAGATTCATATTTGAACCGTAGGCACCATAAAGTTTCGTTTTTTCCGGCATTTTCTCATTTCTCCTTTGCAACAATTTAGTTTCAGGCAGCTTTTGGATTTCTCCAGGCTGAATTCCCGTCAAGTGATTTCATAAGATGGCGTCTGCAGTTTTTAAATTCATCACCTATAAGTCCGAGTCTCAAAAGCCAGCACCTGAAGGTGTACTTTTCATTGTCCGTATGTGTGCGTTTTGCCATCGCCCTCTTCTGAACTAATGCCTGATGGCTTACTGCCAGGCAGAAAACAATGTAACTTCTGATTTTTCCTGCGTGCATAGTTCCGTTAAAAAGTCTGAATTCAATGGTACCTCTGGTAAAAGTACTGTGAAGGTTAAGGCCGTGATACCTGCTAGTATGGTAATGGCGTTCCCTGCTTTCAACGCCATAGCCGCTGTACCAGATATCGGCAAGTTTTTCTAAAGTCTTGGGCTTTTTTATATTTATGGTTTCAATCAAATCCTCATTGATCTTCTTGCAGTATCTGACTCTTTCCGGATCAATTTCAAGGCTTTTGTAAATTAAATCTTCCTTTGAAGCCATGAGGTTAACCAGATTCTTTAATGTACCGGGAGTATGCTTCTCCGCTCCTATGTGAATGTGAATACCGCATTTAAGCCTGCTTTCGCTGACTGCACCTATATGCCGCAGTTTTCTTATAAGTTCCTGCAAAGTTTCTATATCCTTATCATACTTTAGAATAGGTGTTACAAGTTCTACGCTGTAGCTTCTGTCTGCCGGAACAAGTGTTCCTTTTTCATTTTTCATTGTCCGGATACTAGCGTCACTCATTATTTTCCAAACTCTGCTGTCTTGTGCTGTTACCTTGTAAGTATCATAGCTGTCATATACTCTTCTGATTTTTCCTTTGAGAAATTCTGAAACAATTTCAGCAGCTTTTGATCTGGTTATTCCTGTCATTTCAATCTCCACGCCGATTGTCTGATTCTTCAAGCTTAGCCCTCCAATCTCACAATATATCCAAAGCTGTTTGAATAAATCTTATAACCCTGCCAGCCACTTCTTTGTGCTGTTTCTATCAGTTTCAATGCCTTTTCTTTGTTTTCTGCTCTGGTTCCGTTGTAAAATTTGAATTCTCCATCCTTGGTAAGCCTTCTTAGTTTTTCTTGCATTTTGTTTTCCCCTTTCAAAGTGTGTTTTTTGTTATACTATATATCACTCTAAAACACATATATATCAAGGGTTTTATTCACTTTTAGATATATTTTTATATGCTATTTTTTCACCACCTCTAAGTAAATAAATGTTATCCTCATTTTCTGCCTGCTCAATATATCTTTTAACAATAACATCCACATACTTTTCATCAATTTCAATGGTACAGCAGATCCTGTCTGTCTGTTCGCAGGCAATGAGAGTTGTTCCACTGCCCCCAAAAGGATCAAGAACTATAGAATTAGTCAGGCTTGAATTTGTAATAGGATATGCTACTAATGCTACAGGCTTCATTGTCGGATGGTATTTTGACTTTTTAGGTCTGTCAAAATTCCAGGTAGTTCTCTGTTTTCTGTCTCCATAAAACTTATGTCCCGCAGTAGGCTTCCAGCCTACAAGTACCGGTTCGTGATTATACTGATAATCACATCTTCCGAGAACCGGAGAATTTTTTACCCATATACAGGTCTGATGGCAGAAAAATCCTGCATTTTTAAATGCTGTCCTGAAATTCACAGTTTCCCTGTCAGCGTGAAATACATAAATTGAACCGCCGTCTGCAAGACTCTCGTACATACCCCTGTATGCGTCAAGCAGAAAATTGTAGAACTTTTTATCCTCCATATTGTCATTTTGAATTTTTCCTGCCGTTCCTTTATAGTCCACATTGTACGGAGGGTCTGTCACAACCAGGTTTGCCTTTTTCCCATCCATAAGTTTTTCATAGGTTTCAAGTTCTGTACTGTCACCGCAGATTAAATGGTGCCTGCCAAGCAGCCATATGTCTCCCTGTTTTGTAACGGGTGTTTCCGGAAGCGGTGCATCAAATCCATCTTCTTTCACACCTTCAGGATAAATTTCATTAAAGAGTTCATCAATCTCAGGAGGATCAAAGCCAGTAAAAGATGTATCATAGTCCAGACTCTGCAAATCCTTTATAAGGCCGGCAAGCAATTCTTTGTTCCATTCCCCGCTTATTTTATTAAGCGCAATATTCAGCGCCTTTTCTTTAGTCTTATCAACATCAACAACCACGCAGTTAATCTCGGTGAATCCGAGTGTCTTTAACACCGATATTCTCTGATGGCCGCCGATTACTGTCAAATCACTGTTAACAATGACAGGATCAACATATCCGAACTCACTGATACTGTTCTTTATTTTTTCAAATTCACTGTCCCCCGGTTTAAGTTTTTTCCTCGGGTTATATTCAGCGGGTATAAGCGAATCTATCTTCAGCTTTTTAAATTCCAATTTCATCACCCCAGAATCTGTCTTTTATGTAACAGTCATGGCTGCAGTATTTTCGTTTCTTATTGCCGTAAACACTGAATTCCTTTCCGCAATACACACAGATGTATTTGTAAATGGAGGCGGGCTTTTTATTTCTTTCGCTCTGGTGTTCCCTCCACCATTTTCTTCTGCATTCTTCAGAGCAGAATCTCCTTGTTCTTCCCTGATTTTTCTGCTTGATAGGTTTTCCGCAGCAGGCACAGAGCAGATTCCTTTTTAATTTTTCTTCTACATTAAGGGCAACCACGTATGAGTTCCCGCCTAATCCGCTGCGCCTGCAGAATCCTCTGACACTGTCTCTTGACAGTCCTAAAATTGCTGCAATCTTTTTATAGCCCATGCCCTTCTGCCTTAATTCTCTTATTTTTTGCCTGTCATCATCTGTCATGGCAGATGCTCCTTTCAATAAACTTTTACGCATTAAAAAAACAGCTGCAGGATACTGCGGCTGTTTAATCCGGCCTTTATATTCCTGGATTTTTCATTACCCCCCTTGTTTAATTCTGCGAAAATTCGCACGAGAGGGGGCGGCGGTCTCCTACCTGTCCCATTTAGAGAACTTGACCCCCCTGGGGTTCTGATAAAATTTCCTCGTATCAAAATTTATATTCCTTATATCTGTCTTCAGTCATAGTCTTTTTATCATGACATCTCTTACAAAGCGGCTGCCAGTTGCTTTCATCCCAGAACAAAGTCCTGTCACCTCTGTGAGGAACAATATGATCAACAACATCTGCTCTGGTTAACTTCCCCTGTTTCCTGCACCTTACGCACAGAGGATTAGCTTTGAGGTATCTGTTTCTCGCTGCTCTCCATCTGCTGCCATAGCCTCTACCTGCTGAGCTGTCTCTTTCTTTAACATAAAGTTTTTTATGTTCTTCACAGTATCTTCCTTCTGTGAGTTTAGGACAGCCTGGGTGCTTACAAGGTTTTAGCGGTCTTCTCGGGCTCATTTCTACACACCTCTGTTCTTCTTTTCATAATGCATCCCGGAAAGATACAATACAAAAGATCTCTGCTTATTTTATTACTCCAAATACATTTCCTGCATCTGTGAACAAACATTTATTCCTCCAAATAAAAAAGCTTCCAAGGCAATCTCCTCAGAAACTTTAAGTTATTCTTTTTGAACTATAAAAAACTCCCAGGTTGATCTGAGAGTTAATCATACACTTTTATATTATTATTCTAACACATACCAACCGGACAAAACGGACAGGTTTTACTTTTCTTGATTTTTTTATCATCATTTTATTATTTTCTGTCTGAATTTTGTAGTTTTTTAACACTTTTATTATTTAACAACGATTTTAGCTGTACTCTTGCTATTTTATTTAATTCCATAAGTCTCTGTTTCTGATCTAATCCCTGCTGAATAAAATTAGCATTCATATTTTCGAGATTAACCATTACAATAAGTTGTTCAATTGTTGCATAATCTCTTATATTCCCTTTTAAATCTGGATTCTCGTTTCTCCAATCCTTTGCCGTCTTGCCAAATAAGGCCATATTAAGCACATCTGCTTCATTAGCGTATGTGACAGCAATTTGTCTGCCCGTTAAATCGTTAGATATTAAGTTTTCTTTTATGGCATCCGTATGTATTTTGTAATTTACTTTTGAAAGCATACGGTTTAAATTCCATTTGATGGATAGTTTACTGTTTTCATCCTCTTTTAATCTCTGGTAATCCTTTATTATATAAAGTTTAAATTCTGGTGATACCCATGAAGCAAACTCAAAGGCAATATCTTTATGGGCATATGTACCACCATACCTGCCTGATTTTGAGATAATTCCAATTGCATCAGTTGATGTTATCCACTTCTGCGGAGACAGAACAAATGCATTAGCTCCTGCTTCATTTTTAAACTGGTCGAATTCGACCAGTTTAAAACTTGAATTATTCATTCTTTCCCATAATCCTAAAAACTCTATAGTACTTCTATTTCTTAACCAATTTTTAATTATATCAGCAGGAGCTTCTGGATTTTTATATTTTGCAATATCAGTTAAACTGATGTAGTCATCTTCATTTCCCTTCGAAACAATAGAAATATTTGTTCCATTTGCATTTATTGTTGCTTTATATTCTTTATTTTTGGGCATTAGTTACACCTCACTTATCATCACTTAACAATATTATTCTATCACATAATAAATTAGCTTGTCTTATTTTTTCTTTAAAAATCTATCATGTGCTTTTCTCACACTTTCACCAGATGCATATGGACTGATGCTTGACGATACCTGCTCCCAGCTAAGCCCGTTTACATATCTCAATGTCATGATCATCCTCATCTGACTGTCGTCAATACTTTCTATATACCTGTTAAGTCTGTTGAGTTCATAGAAACATTTTTTTAAGTTTAAATTCAGCAGTTCCTTAAGGTCCACAATTTCAGCAGCGTATATTCCTACTTTATCTGATATTCCAGTGACGTGCGGCATGCCTGTTATCCTTGATGTATCTGAAGCCGCAATGCACTCCAGTTCTTCTATTCTGCTTTTTAACTGCTCAATCTCCCGGTTAAGATAATAAAGCTGTGAAAGTTCTTTTTTATTCATAATCCTCACCGCCTGTCCTCGCTTTAACTGCATCAATCAGAGCTGCCTGGCTTGTATCTTTATTTTCAAGTGCCTTCATAACACGTTCGTCTATTGTATCCTTAGCTAGGATATGGTGGATAACCACAGTATGATTTTGTCCCTGCCTCCAGAGTCTTGCATTTGCCTGCTGGTAAAGTTCAAGGCTCCAGGTAAGACCAAACCAGATAATAGTACAGCCTCCGTATTGAAGATTGAGGCCGTGTCCCGCAGAAGCCGGATGACAGAGAGCTGTCTGAGTTTTTCCCTCATTCCACTTTTCAATATCCTCTGAAGTGTTAATTTCTCCTGCATCAAAGCGTGCTTTAATCCTGTCTCTGTCATGTTTGAAAGCATAATACACGAGAACCGGTTTGCCATTAGCTGATTCTATTAAATCTTCTAAGGCATCTAACTTTCTGTCATGTATATATTTCACATCATTAAATTCATCATAGACAGAGCCATCTGCCATTTGAAGGAATTTGTTCGCCAGAACTGCTGCATTTGCCGCATCTACATCACTATCCTCAAAAGGAAGGAGTAAATCCCTCTCCAGCTTTCTATACAGTTTCATCTCTTTTTCTGAAAGTTCTACTTCCACTTTGTTTAAAATGCACTCAGGCATTTTCAAATAATCAAGAGCCTTCATGCTGATGCATATATCTGAAATCCTTTCATAGATTTTTTCTTCTCCGCCTTCGTTAACAGCATAGTCAGCGGGTATTCCGCCGTTAATATACTTTTGGGGATGAAAATATCTGCTGCGGTAGCCGGTAAAAGTTCTGCCAAGTCTCTGCCCGCCGTCCAAAAGATATATCTGGCTCCAAATATCCAAAAGTCCGTTGGGGACAGGCGTTCCGGTAAGCCCTATAATTCTTTTAATCTTATGCCTTACTTTCTTTAAAGCCCTGAACCTCTTAGCTGACGGGGATTTAAAACTTGAAAGCTCATCAATAACCACCATATCAAAAGGCCAATCATTTTTATAAAAATCCACAAGCCATGGAACATTCTCTCTGTTGATGGTATATACATCTGCTTTTCTATAAAGTGCCATTATCCTATTTTTCTTGCTTCCCAGTACCTTTGAAATGTTTAAACATTTTAGATGCTCCCATTTTTCTATTTCATCCTGCCATGTAGTATCAGCTACTCTAAGAGGTGCGATTACTAAAACTTTTGAAACATCAAACATATTATACATAAGTTCTGCAATTGCAGTTAAAGTGATTACACTTTTGCCAAGGCCACATTCCAAGAAAAGTCCCGCTGATTTATGTTTTAATATAAACTCTGTTGAAAAAGCTTGATATTCATGTGGTTTATAATTTACTTTTTTCAATTTCATCTATAACACCTTCTATCTCTTCTTTTCTATCTATGCAGTAAACTAAAAATCCTAATGATTCTAATTGTGTTTTTCTTTTTATTTGAAGAGGTCTCATTTTCTTTCCGGGTGCTTTCAGTTCTACAAATGCCATCCTTCCGCCTGGCAGAAGCACCAGACGATCCGGCACTCCATTCACATTAGGAGAAATAAACTTTAATGCTAATCCATCTCTTTTTTTCACTTTTCTAATTAGTATCTGCTCTATATCTTTTTCTCTCATTTTACTGCCCTCCATGCTTTTTTTATAGCTGAGATTATGATTTTTACCTTCCATCTTTAGTTCTTAAGGCTGTTTCTTAGGGTCTTAAACTCTTACGCGTGCGTATATCTACGTGTGTACCTTATATACTCTATATATAATATATATAAATACTCTATAATATAGATAAGAACATAAGAACTAATATAGTATAAAGCCTTGTTTTATATACATTTGACACAAGTTTTTAAAATGTACCTGTTTTAATCTTAAGTATCTTAAAAACATTTATTTAGTTCTTGTAAACTTGCATTAGTTTTCATCTCTTATATATGTTAATTGCGGACCGTAAATAGGAATCCTCATCTTACCAAATTTATTACCCCTATAACGCTTCCATCCTCCTATTTTTACTAAAATACCTTGTATTTCAAAAGAATCACTTCTTCTTATATCTTCTTTCTTTTTACCAAAACATTCACACCAAATCTCTTGAATGCATACTTTTTCTCTTTTTACAGTACCTACTAAAGTTTCAGTACCAAATTCACTGTCACCTACTAAAAAATTACGTCTTTGAAATAAGTCCATCTCATTCCAATTATCTGGTAAAAGTGTATTTAAATAATCTCTAACAAGACCTTCACGATCATCTTCTTCCATGGCTTCCTGTTGATGCTGATAAGCCATTACTGCTGATTCTCCTTTTAATGTTAATTCTTCTCCCGCTTTATACTTTACAATTGTCTCCGCCCAAATCTGGTCAACCTCTTTCTGGCTGAGTTCATCCCAGACACTCTTTTTACCTAGTTTTACCTGGACAGGCCAGAATCTCCTGTTGCCTGTCACATCTCTCAAAAAACCTTTTTCTGCGTTGGTGGTCCCGACTATGATGCACTGCCTCGGGTGGTTTTCAACACTTACCCCGTAGCTCTGGCGGAATTTGTCATCCGTCCTTGTGATAAAGGATTTAACTGTTTCAACATCCATCTTTCTGAGGCCTGCAAGTTCTCCGAGTTCTAAAATCCAGTAACCCTGGAGCTTTTCCGCCGCAGCCTTGTCTCTCATATCTGATATTGTCAGGCTGTCAGAAAACCATCTTCCTGCAAGTTTTGAAAAGAAAGTGGATTTTCCAATACCCTGATCACCGTTTAAAATTAATACATAATCAAACTTTATCCCCGGTTCATATATTCTGGCCGCCGCTGCAGCTAAAGTTTTCCTCATTACATCCCTGGTATAAATATTATCTTCAGCATCAAAGTAGTTAATGAGGAGGGTATCCACCCGCTCTATTCCGTCCCAGGCAGGCAGCGAATTAAAATAATCTTTAATCGGGTGGAATGATCTCTCAGAAGCTCCAGCAAGCAGCGCATCTTTAAATTTCCCCGGTGACCAGATACCGTACTTTTTATCCAGATACACCTTGGCGCAGGAGAGATCCGAATCGCTCCAGCCCTGCTTTACCTGTTTCCACGGAAGCTGTCCGTTAACATCTATGGTATGCGACAGCTCATTGTACGAAATGGCTCTAAACATGCTGTCATGGCGGAGTATTTCAGTTATGTTGCTGAGAGTGTCTTTGACCGTCCCGTTCTTATTAAGTTCCAGATTAAGCTCCCAGTCATTATCAAACTCCTCTCTGATATCTTCCTCACGTTCTTTTGAAAGCTGTCTTTTCACCTTCTCATCTTCTCTGCAGAACTCCGCCATTTCCTTATAAGACGGCAGCTGTTTCTTTTCATCTGCCCCATCATCCATATCTCCATAACGATGAATTCTTACAAGGTCAAAGGAATTTAAAAGTTTCCCACAGGCCGGATCCGTGGCATGATGGGAATACGCATATTTATTTTCATATATAATCACGCCGGCCGAAGAATCAGCAGGTATATAGTCATATCTGTCCTGAATTACACTGGGCGCATAAATATCCGATAAAAAAGTCTCTATAGCTTCTATAATTGTATAACTTCTGCAGAATGCACCCACCATGCCTTTCTTTTCCAGTGGATCTTCCTGCTTCTTAACAGCTTTTTGTATAACGGCTGTCTGCCTTGAGGACACAGGCCAGGAAGACGTATCCTTCCAGTATTTATACAGTGAAAGGATACTGTCAGGATTTAAAAATTCCCCGTCAATCACTTTAAAGAAATACTCGCCGTCAGCTGAGGTGCTTGGCCAGTACATCAGCCTGTTGGGTTCATATGTTGTATCATCAAACAGTTCAATGCCTATCTGCTTTGCTATCATACGTGACACAGCCTGATATTCATCTGCTGTCACATGTCTTAACAGTGGAATAATAATTCTGAGTCTAGGCTTTTCGGGAGTATGCTTATGTGTGGAATATATACAGCAGGTATAGTCATACAGCATTTCAATATTTGAAATTATATTTTCAACATTATCTGCATAATCCATATCCAGGGTTATCATGGAACGTGAAAGCACATTTTCCTTTCTGCGTCTACCGTCTTTAAGTTCTCCTGCTACAAACCCCCCTACATCTTTTACATTGTCCTGCTGAAATCTTTTCATCTTTCTGTACTCTGCCTGAGTTTCACTTGTAACAGTTGTATGGGAGAGTTTTTCCGTAAACTCGTCCCAGGTCACTGATTGTTTTTTCCAAAATTTATCCTTACGGCTGTTGCCGGTTGAAATAACAAAATTCATGGTAACCTCCTAGTCTTTCATATAAAAATTGCATTCATAGCCATCTGCCTTTAAAGGTAATCCTTTTACCCATTTAGGCGATTCTGCCATAATTGCACACATTTCTTCTACAGAACCTTCTCCTATAGGTACTTCACATATAACCTCATCGTGTACATGGGCAGCTATCTTATACCCGGCTTCATCTAATCGTAGCATGGCTTCTGCCAGCAGATCTCTTGAAACAGCCTGCACAATATTTTCTACAATTTTAGGCCCATAAGTTTCTATTCTCTCCCACTTCCTGGCTGTTCCGATTCCCTCATAAGTGAGTCCTTCTCTGCCAAATTTATTTAATCCAATCCTTGGTTTTACGTAAACAAGATTTCTTCTAGATGGCAAGTTGACAAATAACATTCCACTTTTATAAGTAAAGTTAATACCATGGGTAGATATTTTACTTCTTTCCTTCACTGCTTTAACAGCTGACCTGTCCACATCCCACCAAAATTTCACAATATGAGGATTGGCTGATCTCCAGTTATCTATAAGGCCTTGAAGTTCATGTTCTTTAACTCCCATATCCAAAGCACCCATAGATTTTAAAGCACCAACACCGCCGCCATATCCACAGGAAAGTTCTGAAACTTTCCCTTTCTGTCTTAGCGGACTGCCTTTAGTAATACTTTCAACAGGTACGTGAAACATCATGGATGCAGCAGCTTCATAAATTTTTCCGTGAGATGCGAAAACCTCGAGTCTCCATTTTTCACCGGCAAGCCATGAAATTACCCTCGCCTCTATTGCCGAGAAGTCAGCTACTATAAAATGGTACTTCTCTTCAGGGATAAAATTAGTCCTGATAAGTTCAGACAACACACCGGGTACATTTCCAAACAACAATTCCACATCTTCAAATCTTCCCTCTTTTATTAAACCCCTTGCAAGTTCTAGATCCTTCAGATGATTTTGAGGCAAATTTTGAAACTGGACTAAACGCCCTGAATTCCCAGTTATCCATACCTTTCCATTACGTCTAACTACAAAGAAACCAGTATTTGTTTCTGCACAATATACCTTCCCCCTATAGAATTTTTTAGCAGGCTTATTTTTTATTTCATTTTTGCCCCCTGGATTAAGCCAAATATTTACTATATAGGCATCATTCCAATTCTTATTTGCTCTTACCTTTTTAACAATTGTTGCAGATCTTCCTGAAAGATTAGCTAGTGCTTGGATAATATCAGCATTTTGTTTATTTGTTGTTGAATATTGAATTGAATTAGGTCCACATCTGTAAGCATCCCAATATTCCAGTTCATCAAAAATGACATCCGCTGATTCGTCCAATAACCACATTTGAAAAGTTTTATTTCTAAACGTTCTAAGCCAGAGTGGAAGCATTCTGGATTTTATAGATATTACACTTGAATCATTTCTTTCATGAATAGTAAATATAATTTCAGCTCCCCTTAATAACCTTTTACAGCGCTCAATTTTTCTAACTTTACTAAAATGAAATCTAAGATCACCATCTTTTGTATAATATCCATCTGCCTGAGTCATAATTAAGATTCTTAATTCTATATGCTCTAAACTACAATTTGTTATACGTCTTCCCGTATAAGGTATACTGAATCGTTTTTTAGATAAATTTAATATAGTATCTATACTCCAAAAGCCATTTTTATTCCAATACGGCATTTTATGGTCTGGCGTACTTAACTGAGAACACCTCTGCGATTCCAATAAATACATTTCTCCCTCATAATCGAATTCAAGAGTTCTCGATTTTTGAAATGAGATAAATTCAGTATCAGGTGACCAGCAAGCTATATTTCCACCTTTCCATTCATCAAGCCTCATCCATCCCTCCGAAGTAAGAACTTCATGGTCTCCAGTTAAACACCATCTTCCTGTTCGATTTGCTCCATAGAACTGAAACAACCCGTGAACTCTGCCGTCCAAGCAGACTGCTCTCTCAACAGCTTCATATTTTTTCACACTGGTTTTAGCCATTAAAAGTCTCAGCTTTAAGGCTTCTTCCACTTCACCTTCTGTTTCATCTATTAGTTCAGTTACTGCCTTTTTTGAAAGACTTTCTACCTCAACTCCACGTTCTTTTAACCAGCCTTTCAGCTGTGCTACGGAATTTGGATTTTCAAGTCCTGTCAGCTCATAAGCTCTTTCTGTAGCTGCAACTGTGAACTGTTTATTGCAGAAAACAGCTTGTTTCACCAATTCCATATCCACCAGCAATCCACGATCATTTATTTTCTGGTCCAGTATATAAAATTTCTGCTCTTTTTCTGGTATAGGATACTTCTTTAGCTTTTCACGAATGGCAATTTCCACTTGGACATCTCTAATATTGTATTTTTTAAATAACTCCCACTTTTCAGGTGCATCCTTTGGCATATTTCTTGTTCTTCCACCATTAGCAGCAGTGGCTCTGCAGGGTGTACAAAAATATCTAATTAATGCTTTACCTTCATCCATTTTCTGCTCGTCAAGTTTTAACACTTTACCTACTGCTACTAAACTAAGCGGTAATCCCAGCATTGAAGCTTGTACTTCTGTGCAGCTCCAGGAAGAAGGGTCAAGATATATATTCCTGTGCAATAACCTTGAGAGATACTTCATTAAACAAACTCTTTCAAACTGAGCATTGAAAGCTGTTTTAGTAACATCATCATCAATTAATGCATCTATAATAAACTGAGGTAATTCCTCTACACTGCAAATATCTATCAATTTCACGGAACCGCCGTCTATACTATATCCGAACAGTAAAATATCAAAGTTCGGGCTGTCAGCATATCTGTACACTCCGCACCTGCCAAGGTCCACATCAGAAAAAGTTTCTATATCTATAGACAATATTCTCATACATTCACTACCTCCTGTGATGGATGAAGGAGCCAAATACCTGCTCCCTCTGCCTATGACATAAAGTCATCATCATCTTCTTCAATTTCAAAATCATCTTCTGCTCTTGATCTTCCCCCCAAAGGCTCACCATCTCGAAGCTTTTGAACATTTCCAAGTCCTGCGGCAATTCCGCGATTTCCGTTTATGTTGAAAGCATAAAAATTAATGCTGACCTTTCCATAGCAGCCGCTGTAAACCTCACTTCTATCGAGAATCGGCTGTATTCTCGCATCTACAATCTGCGGTGCATCTTTTGAATTTGTATTTATAAAATAGCTGTTTTCATATGCCGGATCATCCGGTCTGTCAATATCCCCATCTCTAAGCGGTGTCTTTAAGCTTTTAGGAATCTTTCCCCCGAATTTTCCTATGCCCTCTTTTTTAGCTTCCTCAACAGCTTTTTGAACGGCATTTAAAGTTTTCTTATCACTCTTGGGTATAATTACAGAAACACTGTACTTAGGCTCACTCCCGTTTATGCTTTTTGGTTCAAATAAATTTGTATAACTCAATCTTCCTGGTATTACTATTTTTGTATTTTTACTCATTATAAATTCCTCCTGATATTTTGATTTCAGCTTTTCTAAGCTGTATATTATTCTTCAACTTTAAACTCTGTAGTTATTGCTTCTACTGCTTTTCTTTTATCTGACTCTGATGCCAGGGTCAATTTACCCCTTGGCTTTTCCACCAGAAAACCTAATATATTCTTAAATTTTTTCTTTCCCATCAGTTTCTCCATTTCAGTTACAGAAATTAAATTCTTCTTGTAGATATCACTGTACCCAGCACTCTTTGCAGCTTCAGCTGCAGCTTCTTCATTGGTATACTTCCTTCGAGTTCTTCCTTCCACAAGCTTGTATCCGTCCCACTGCCTGCCTTCATTGACAGCAAGTGCTGAAGCATAGGTATAAATATCACCTGCCCACTTGGAAAGTTCTTCTGAAACTCCTATAATTTCAGCTATTTCCTCATCACTTAAAAGTGCCGGATCTGCAAATTCATATTTTAAAAGTTCCAGATTTTTAGCTGCTCTGACCCTGCACTTATTTTTAGCTCTGCAAAATCTACAGTGTTTCCCCGCACAAAATTCTCCTTCTCCTTTTAACGCAAGAAGTGCTTTTGGTTTCAACTCTTCCTCCGCCCATTTAAGGAGGTCATCTACACTCATCTCATATGTGGAGAAATTATCTGCCCTTGGCTGAACTATGGTCATAATGACTTTTTTAATGTCATAGAGCATATCAAAGAGAGACAATGCACCTAATGCATAAAGCATCATCTGAGGATTTTTTTCTGCAGATACTATGACACCTCTTCCATATTTAAAATCAATAACATGAAGTTTACCTGTTCCAACTATTACAAAGTCTCCTGTTCCAAATCCGCCTTCAACATAATCACTGAAATCCAGTTTCTGCTCTATGAGAACTTGTAAATCCCTGCAGTTTTCTCTTACTTTTTCAATAACACCCATGCAGTATTCAACATATACATCTGTCATTTCATCCATCTCATCTGAGTCATACCTGCTGACAGGTTTATTTGAACGCATTTTTAATGCTTTCTTTAATTTATGCTCCGCAAGATCATGTGCTGCTGTACCTTCTTCTGCATAGGTGCTTGTTTCCTTTGGAAACTGCTGCTCTAAAAGCAGAGAAGGCGTACAAGCTAAAATACGGTGTGCTGAAGATGGTGAAAATTTAGAATGCTCGTTATGGGAACCGCTCATTTTATTCCACCGACTTTCTTTAACACCTCAACATAATGCTCAGGGTCAAGGGCAGTCAGTTTATTGGCACCATATTTAACAAGTATTGCTTTAACTTCTTCTCGATGTCCTTCCCGGTTTTTCTCAGCCATAGCTGCTCTAACTTCTTCAAGTGTTGGCTGTTTTTGCTTTACTTCTTTTGTATTTTCTTTTTGTTCTGAATCTGCTGATTCATTCAATGTTTTCACTAAAGTTTCCAAGCTACTAGTAATACCTTTTAAATTGACTATAATATCTTGAATTATTTTATTTTTGTCCATCCTTTGACACCTCTTCCTCTTTTTCGCTTTGCTCCTTCAATCTTGATGCCAGTCTTTTGGATACAATACTTATAGCTGTTAAAACCCCAACCATTTCCTCTTGTATATCCTTGTTTACACCTGGCTCCATAATTTTTCACCTCCTCTTTATTTAAAATAAATTCCTTCACTTATTAGCCAATGGGAAGTGATGTTTGGTAACCAAATTCATAAAAAATATTTTTTAAGTTTAGTTAACACTTTTTTATGTCTTTTAATAATAGTTACATGGGAAACGTTTTCTTTTTGTGCTGCTTGTCTCACCGTAAGATTGTTATAATATAGGTCTTGTATTAGTTTCTGTTCTTCATTATTTAATTCTGACATTGCCTTCTGTAAAATAAAAAGCATTGCTCTATCACAGACAATATCTTCTACAGCTTGGTCATCTGCAAAATCTGAGCCTTGATCCATTAACCTTTCAATAGAATCTTCCTTGCTTGGCTGATACTTAACCTCTCCTGTTGTTGGATCAATTTTACTGCCGCCCACTTTTACGTCTTTTTCAAGATATCTAGCATGCCTGTCCATTTTATAATATTCTTTGTAAATTTCCTCACTTACCGGAACCAGTTCTTCACCAATTTTAATGAATTTGTTCATTATTTTTCCTCCTTATTTTTTGGAATAAAAAAAGCCAAAGACTTAAGTCTCTGGCTTATAAACACAATTTGTTATAGATTTTTAAGCCTCAATTGTTTATAGCTTTAGATAGCAAACAATATAGCTGAGTCTTTTTTGGGCACAAAAAAAGACCATGTTGTCATCTTAATGATGAATACATAGTCTTCTTAAATTTGGATTGTACAATATGAAATGCTTTTATTTAATAATGCTTCATAACTAATATTATTTAGCGATACAGCTTCTGAAAAATTATTTATTATATATGTCTCTAAAATTCTTTTTAAATTCTTTAACAGCTTTATAAAACATAGAATTAACAGCAGCCTCACTGATGCCTGCCATCTCAGAGATCTGTCCTGCTGTCATTCCATTAGAGCGTAATTGTATTACTTGTTTATGATCCTGTGATAGCATTTGTTGTGCTTTTGCAATGGACTCTCTTAACTCTTTGTCTATAATAATCTTAAGAGGATTAAAAAATATATTAGTAGCATTATACTTTTCTTCTACTTTTTCAAATATATCCAGGTTTTCCATCTCACAAATATGTGAAAAACTACTGAAGTCACTTCTTACTTTTTTTAAGGTTGTATTATTACTGCCTTCATTTGAATTAGATTTTATTTTTGACAGGGAATTAACTGAATCCAATAAAATCTTCATAATATCCTGGGAATCTATTTTTAATCTAATACTAATATCCATTTACAACACCTCTTTTAAATATCTCGTATAATAGTTATCCTTTTATGCTTATACGCTTTTGTGCTAACATGATGTTAAAAAAATATATACTAACAGCACATTAGTAATATCCTAATTGTGCTGTTTCTTCTCTTATGAGTTTTAACTGCCTGAGTCTTATTGAAGCTGCCTGTATTGATACATTAAATATTTTAGAAAGTCTCCTTGACATATCATCTGCAAATTCATAGGTATCAAAATCTTGTCCTAAAACTATATAATCAGTATAAATACCAGCTTTTCTAAATATATTGAGTGATGCCATTATAAAGGTGTCTTTAGGCATTACAAAACAGGATGATGTAAAATTTGCCTGCCATTCCATCCAGTCATTATCTGTTTCAAGTGTCCTTTTTGATGAATATTTTTCAAAATTTCTTTTTAAACATTTTATTGATTTTACTTCTTTATTATTTAACATATCAAAAATATTAAGTTGATTTTCATCTGACTTAAACATATCCCTATGAAGTATCCAATGTCCACATTCATGACCGCAAGTAAATCTGAATCTTCCTTCTTGATCTCCTGAAACAAGTGTATTGTCTATAATTACAGTTCCTCTTGCAACAGGTATATCTCTATATCTGTTATTTTCTAAATCGTATACAGTAAGATTTCCACTATCAAAAGTCGTTAATCCAAGAACACTTCCATCTGGTGTTATATCTGCATAATCCGGATCAAGATTCAGATAATTTTCCAAAAATTCTTCTATTGGCATTGGTACAGGCTCCTCTAATATTTTTGAATTGAAATCCTCTAAGTAAAGTTTTGCAATTTGTTCAATATCGTTTTTACAAAGCAGCGGCAGACCATTATCTCTTCTTCGTGAAATATCAATATACACTAATCTTTATCCCCCCTGTTATCTAACTTTTTAACGAATTCTTCCCAGTCCTCCTCTGTCGCAACTTCTCTAGCTTTTCTTAGTGCCACTCTTACTTTTTTAGATGACATTATATAATCTGGAAGATCAGGTGCTATTGTATTTTTACCTTCTCCCGCCAAATCAAACATTGTATGTTTCTCATCCTCAGTTAATTTTAAGATTTCAGCCATTTGTTTAAGTTTATCCATATCTGGTGGGTATCTTCTGCCTTTCTCAATGTCACTGAGATATGCGGGAGCAATTCCTAGTTCAGAAGCCATTCCTCTTAATGTCATTCCAAGTGATTTCCTTTTACCTGTTATAAATTTTCCAAAGCCCAACATATCATTCATTTTAATCCCTCTCTACACAAAATAGCGTGTTCGCATATTTGTTAATATTATTGTATAGGAAACTCTTTCCATTGTCAAGAGAGAATTGCTAAAATTTTTTAATGGAAAATATAATTTTTAAATTTTCCTTGCTTTATCTGTTTTAGGGCTCTATTATATAAGTTTTGCATTTTATCCATTCTAACACTAAAAATATAGATATCTTCAATTAAAAATGGATCTCTAAAGTCTATATATTCTTTTATAATATGTTCCATTAATTTTATATCTATTTCAGAAATAAGCTTCTCACCTTTAAAGCTTGAAATAGCTAATTCATAAATAAAATCTTCTCTATTATCTTTAATCGAATCATAATGTTCTTTATCCATAGTTAAGTGTACATCTTCAATAATTAAAGCCAATACCTGATAATTAGGTTCCACCCTTAGCTCCATGTCGTCACTCATATATAAAATATCTTTCCTCTGTAACTTCTTTACCAATCTAATAGTATTTTTTAAATTTTTATCCATCAACAACACCTCCACATAGTATATATGCAGATGCTTCTTAAAGTGGCAGAGTTAATATAAGATTTAAAATAAAATGATTCCATAAATCTATTACAAAATAAAAAATCAAGTTATTAAAATTAAAAAATTAGAATTACTTATTTACTCTTTATGTTAATCTAGAATATGAATTTTCATAAATAATATCTCGTAATCTTGACATACTTATATTACTATTTCTATAATTACATTTTATAATGACCATTCGTTCTTTTTCTAAAATTATAAGTTCATCATTAGTTAAAGTCAACATTTGGATTTTCAAAGGCTTATCTAGGCTTCTTTTATCAAAACACAACATCTGTTGCTTCAATTTATAATAATTTTCCTTTATGTAAAATTCTATTCTACTTAAATAATTATGCCAGTAATCATGTTGTCTAACTGCTTCAATGTAACTTCCATCACTTGCATAACCTCCGCCTATCAGACCAAATACTTTATTCTTCTCAATTTCAACCAAAGTGCTTACTCCTGATTTTCTTAGTTGAGTATATGCTTTATCATCTATTTTTTTACTTAAACTTGAAATTTCTTTAATATGAAACTTCTCCATGGAGTCTGGCCAATTATTATAAAGTATCCCTATCATTTTTTGATATGCCCATAAATTTGGCTTATTATGAGGATATATATTAATAAAATAAGCATAATTATCATCCATATAAGATAATAATAACCACGCACTCCGCTTTATAACTCCATTTTTATCTTTTCTAATATTTAAATGGAAATGATATATTCCCCAATCATTAAGCAATAAATCATTATACTTCGAATTTCTAATTTGCTTATTCATAAAAGGTGTAAGGTTATCTCCATTTTTTATGGCATTCTCTATCAAGCTCAGACCATTTTTACATTCACCGGGACATGTAAATTCTTTTGAATATAGGATATTTCTTGGTTTTATAGGAATTAATCTTTTTACTGCTTTAAAATAATCAATTGTTTGAAAATTTTTCTTATCATACTTGTATCCCATATTTTCCACGCGTTTATTAAGGATTTTATTCCAATCATTTTTCATGTCTATATCAACTTCATAAGTATATGATAGCAATCCTGGTAAAATCTTATTATTTTTCATCTCATCACATCCTAGTAATCTTATTTAAAATAATTTAATATATTTTTTCAATATTATATCTCTAAATTATATTGCAATTCTTTAATTGCCATTAAAATCACTCCAATTATCATAAATTTTCTTTATTTATATTTGTATAATCCGCTCTAAAATAAAGTTTAAAATCATTTACCTTAATATCATATTCTCTAAGCATTTTAACTATAATATTTCTTATTGAATTACTGCTCATATTAGTCTCTACATATATTTTGTTTGAGATCATTTCTGGCTTTCGCATTCCTTTAACACTAACTGAAAAGTACTTATTTTTCTTGCCATTCATGTTAGGTTTATTCTCAAATTGCACAAATTTTTTCTCATCTTTATAAAGAAGTAATTCACATGTTTTTAAAAATACTTCCTGCCAAGTTTTAACCTCAATAAGTTCTGTCCCATCAATTCTAAATCCAAATGGCCTTATATGAGTAAAATTTTCATATAATGTATGTTCCACTTTATTGTCAACAGTATATTCATCATAATTAGGAAGAATTTTATTACCTATATTTTCATTAATTTCTTCCTTTATAGCTAATTCTTCAACATCTAACATTTTTATAATTTCTTCGATTTTAACTTCATAATCATGACCTTGTTCTACTAAACCTAAATACTGTTTCATTTTTTCTAAATCTCTTGCAATAATTGATTCATTTACTTTTGCTGCAATTGCTTCCATAGTATCGTTAATGGTTTCTTTAAGAAGCCCTAAGCTTTCTGATATATCTATTGCTTTGTCAGGCAAATTTTCTTTTAATTCTCGAAAAAATATATCTAAATCCATTTTTATCACTCCATATGTAAACATAATCTTAGCATTATGTATATTTATTCTACATTTTTCTATTATTTCCTTTTAATTTTGAGCAAATTAAAATACCAGTTAATAAAATCGATAATTTAATTTGATATTAAAATGTTTTTTTCTTACCGTATTCCTTTAATACATTCTTTTCTATTTTCTTATTGGATAATAAAGGAATAAAATTATCAGTAAATTTCTTCTTGCTTCCATATCCAGTCTAAAATATCACAGTAATTTTATAAAATTACTGTGATATAATTTTAAATGTGTAATTAATTAAACCTAATTTATTAGTTACAATGAAACTATTATTTTTAACTATATGGAGGAATAAAAAATGGTGGTAGAAAGCAAACTTATGCTTGAAGTCAAGGCTATTCTCAAAAGCTTTGGGAATAAGTATTTTAACGGGGATAAACTAAAAAGGCACAAAGTTATAGAAGATTTAAACGCTTATGATGAAAAACTTATACAAAGTCTATTAAACAATAAAACTATAAATAGGGACTTTGTTATATCACTAAATGGTAAAGAGGTATTTAAGCTTAATGAGTTTATAGATATGTTCCAATATAAGAAATTTTGGCAAGATAGCTATACAAACTATGCTAACAAGATAGGTCTTACAGTTGGTGGAAAGTTTATAGATGAATGTGAAGATGTTGTTCTTGACTTTCCATATAAAGACACAGTCTTAAAAGCTGGAATGACAAAGGAAGATAAACAAAAAGAAGACTTAGATCCTAATGAAATCTTTTTAAATGAAATTATTGCAAAAGACGAGATAGACGTTCTTTTTGATAAGAAGATATTTAAAAATGTAAAAAAATATAGCACTGAAGGGATTCAACCAGTATCAGAATTTAGGAAAGATGATAATTTGATTATAAAAGGCAACAATTTGCTAGGTTTATACTCTATTAAAGAACGTTTTGCTAAAAAAGCAAAACTAATTTATATAGATGTTCCTTACAATACAGACACAGATAGTTTTCCTTATAATGATAGTTTTAATAGATCCACATGGTTAACTTTTATAAAAAATCGTACAGAAATTGCTAAAGAATTACTAGATGAAGACGGTGTAATAGCTTATCAAATAAGTTTTCATCAGTATGCATATTTAAAAGTAATGCTAGACGAAATATTTAAGAATGCTAATGGTAAACATGTTATGACATTTAACACATTAGTTAGGCATCCTGATAGAAATCTTACTGGGGATAAAGAATTCAATGATGTTATTGAATATACTTTAATTTATAGTTCTAGTTCAAATTATAAAATGCCAAAGATATCAGTAGCTAAAACTGTCGATGATTACATCTATGATGTTGAATTAGGCAATTATGATAAGATACTGGAGTTAAATGGAAAAAATGTTGAAGTCTATTTACCATCTTCTTACAGAGTACGAAGACAATTGGTCATGCAACTGGTTTAAAAACTATTAGTGTCAGAGGTAGTATCAAAGAAAAAAACTCTAGTGGTAGATTTTATGTAGCCCACTTAGAAAAATTAGTAGGATCGTATCCTGAAGGTACAATATTTAAAGTTCCACACATGGGGGATGACAAAGTCCCATATAGATTATTTGAATTACCTAAAAACGGTAATAAGAACGGTCTATATTATCAAGGAATGCCAACAAGTACAGATGTAACATATAAACAATACTCTAATTTTCTTAATTTTATGAACAAATACAATACTGTTAATAATGAAGGTGTATTTGAATTTAGAAACGGAAAAAAACCTGAGGAATACATAAAATTCTTTATAGAGTTATTTACCAAAAAAGATGATCTAGTACTTGATTTCTTTATGGGTTCCGCTACTACTCAAGCAGTTGCAATGAAAATAAACAGAAGATTTATTGGTATTGAACAAATGGACTATATAAACACAATATCAGTACCTAGACTTCAAAAAGTAATTGAAGGCGAACAAGGAGGTATTTCCAAAGATGTTAATTGGCAAGGCGGTGGAAGCTTTGTTTATGCCGAACTATTTGAAAAAAATACAGGCTTTATAAAGGATATCTTAAATGCTGAAACTATAGATGACCTTAAAAAGGTCTATAGCATCATGTTAGAAGTTGGAGACCTAGATTTTAGAGCCGATTTATCAAAAATCGATTGGACTATGTCTTTTAAAGATAATCAAAAACTACTTATAAAGATAATAGATAAAAACCAGCTTTACTTTAATTATTCAGAAATTGACGATAATGAAGTTAGTGAATGGCTAACTGATGAGGAAATAGCCTTCAATAAAAATTTCTATGAAGACTTGGAGGGATAGACTATGGCTAAGGCAAAAGGAAAAATGAAAGAGCTAGAACTCCCTACCCTAAAGCTTCTAAGAAAGCAAGATGATATATCGTGGGAAAATGTAAATGGTGAAGTTGTAAAAAGACACTACGTTGTGCCAGACTATATTATTAAAAATTTAAAACACCTTCTAAGACCTTATCAAGAGGAAGCTATAAGATATTTTCATTATTCTCAAGAGTTAAATGGAGCAGATGAATTATACAACCACCTTCTATTTAATATGGCAACGGGCTCTGGAAAAACGGATGTTATGGCAGGTCTTATACTCTATCTTTATGAGGAAATGGGATACACAAATTTTATATTTGTGGTAAATACAAATGGAGTTCTTTCAAAAACAAGAGAAAATCTTCTAAATAAAGCTTCTTCAAAATATCTCTTTAAAGATATCATAGAGATTGATGGAAATAGAATCAATATTAAAGAAGTTACTAGATTTCCAATTAGTAGGGAGAAAAACACTATTTATTTAAAGCTCTCCACAATCCAAAGTCTTTCAAATGAGATAAATGAAACTAAAGAAGGAGGACTTACAATAGAAGAACTCTCTAAACAAAAACTAGTAATTTTAGGAGATGAAGCCCACCACTATAGTGCTTATACTAAAAAGACTTTAACCTCTGCAGAAAGCAAAGAAAAAAGTTGGGAGAATACTTTAGATATTATAAGACAATCAAATTCACAAAATAGACAACTTGAATTTACAGCTACTATTGATATTGAAGGAGATAAATTCTTATATGAAAAGTATAAAAATAAGATCATATATAGATATGGATTAGATAAACTTATAAGCGAAGGCTACTCAAAAAAAGTATTTAGACTTGAAGCTAACTCCTCAGATAATGATAAAATGCTAAACGCAGTCCTTTTAAGTCAATACAGAAAGATAATAGCTAAAAAATATGGCGTTGTTTATTTTAAACCCGTTCTCATGTTTAAATCTAATTCTATAAAGGTTTCAAATGCAAGCTATGATACATTTAATAGTCTCATAGATGATTTAAATGTTGAAGATTTAAAAAAATTTATAGACAGAAATCTTAACACTACAAGCAGCACTATGCAAAGAGTCTATAGTTATTATAAAAATGGAGATTTGGCTCATATTATAACTACTATTAAGAGAGATTTCTCAAAAGAAAAAGTCATAAACGTTAATGATAGTACTAAGGGTATATTGGAAGACAAAAACTTTACACATACCTTAAATTCTCTTGAGGATAATGAAAATCCATTTAGAGTGGTATTTGCAGTTGCAAAACTCAGTGAAGGTTGGGACGTTTTAAATCTTTATGACATAGTAAGAATAAGTGAACAGGCAAAATCCACAAGCGCTGCTACTATGAGTGAGGCACAACTTATAGGACGTGGTGCAAGATATAATCCATTTGTCTTTAAAAATCAAATTTCTTATAAAAGAAGATTTGATAATTTAGGATATGATGATAATATGGAGGATTTAAAACTTCTAGAGTCTCTTCATTATCACACAATTAATGATAAGAACTATATCAATAATTTAGTCAAATCACTAGATAAGATAAAACTAACCGTTGAGGATGACAGTGACTTTGTAATATTTGAAACTGATGTAAAGACTAGTTTTAAAAAGTCTCCTGTATATAAAGCTGGTAAGTTATACTATAATGAAGTTGAAGATGTCCCTGTTGAAGAATATAACTCACTTAGCTCCTTTGGAATAAATAATCTTTATGAAGCAAATATGCTAAATGTAATATCAGAAGCTGAATATGCTGAAGCGGCTGATAAAGGACAGTATAAAAAAGTACCAATACTTAGAAACAGTGATGCTGACAAAAGAATTTTAAAAAAAGCTCTAGCTAGAAATAGCTTTTTTGAATTTTGCAACTTAAAGAATTTTATACCTATTTTAAATTCAAAAAGTGAATTTATAAATAGTGATAAATGGCTTGGAGAACTAAAGATAGATGCAATCGTACCTTTTAGTACAGAAAGTCTATCACCTTTAGAAAAGCTAATAGCCACAGAAAAATGCCTTAGATATATTCAAAGTAACATTAAGAAGAACTTTAACAAAAAGCGAGGTACTAACAAATTTATCCCAATTAATATAAAAGATGTAGTTACTCCTTATAGCAAAAAGGTATCTAAATCACTTTCTAAGAAAACTGTGGAGGAAATTATACAAAAATACCCTATGTCTAAACAAAAGTGGTTTGTATATGAAGATGCAATAGTTGACGGACTTGAGAAAGACTTAATAGAATTAATCAAAAGGTTAGTTGCTACATTAGAATCGAAATATAATGAAATCTACTTAATCAGAAATGATGAAAGGCAAACAGGATTCAAGCTTCATCAATTTAGGACTAAAAAATTAGATCGCTTCAACAGCAATTTAGATTTCTCAGGAGAATTAATTGCAGAATCACAAAGTACTTATTTAAATTCAAGTGATGATATTGCTATTTATGATGGCTTTATGCCAGACTTTATTTTGTACCTAAGTGGCGAGAATTTTATATATCAAGTTTATATAGAACCTAAAGGTGAACAACTAGTTGTTGGAGACTCCTGGAAACAGGACATTTTGAAGTCTATTAACTCTGATAAATTTGAAATACTAGTAGAAGATAATAATGTTAAACTATATGGTGTTAAATTCTATACAGGTAAAAATTCAAAAGAATTTGTCTCTGATTTAGATAACAAAATATTTGATGGAGTCAGCTTAACTAAAAGCTATTAAAAATATAAATTTCGCATCTACATTTAATTTCAAGAGCAGAGGATGTATGCCTTATCCTCCTCTGTTCTTGTTTTAAAATCAAAAGATATTACCACTTTGCGTATGTTTTCACTAAATATATAAAGGCCCTAAGTTCTGCGTATTTATATACCCCCGGGGGGCGCAAATCTAATTATCACCCCAGTCTGTGAGAACATAAAACACACGACAAAAAAGGGCATAATGCCCCAAGCCTTTGATATCAGGCTATTCCCGTACTAGCTTCACAACACACTCAACATGTGCCGTCTCCGGGAACATGTCCACTGGCTGCACCTTTTCTGCCACATATCCCAGATCCCGCAGTATTGCCAGATCTCTGGCAAGGGTGGCAGGGTCACAGGATACATAGACTATGGTCCTTGGAGCCATGTCGGCGATGGAATGAAGAAGTGCTGCGGCACATCCCTTTCTGGGAGGATCCACAACTACCACGTCGGCCCTTGTACCCTGTTCTATGAGCCGGGGGATGATTTCCTCGGATTTACCTGTTATAAACTCCACATTGTGGATTCCGTTTTCTGCCGCATTTATTCTGGCATTTTCCACGGCTGCTTCTATTATCTCCACGCCGTAGACCTTTTTTGCCTTTTGTGAGAGAAAGAGTGAAATGGTACCGGTGCCGCAGTAGGCATCAAACACAATTTCATTTCCCGTGAGACCTGCGTACTCCAGTGCTTTGTGGTAGAGAACCCGGGTCTGCAGCGGATTCACCTGAAAAAAGGATAGGGGAGATATGTTGAACTTGAAATTGTCTATATAATCACTTATACTGTCTTTTCCCCATAGAGTTATAGATTTTTGTCCCAATACTACATTGGTTTTTTTGTCATTTATGTTTTGGATTATACTCACTATATGAGATATATTTCCAGTTAAAATTTCTATGAATTCATCCTTTGCTGGAAGTTTAGAACCGTAAGTTACAATTACCACCATTATCTCACCTGTCGTGAAAGCTTTTCTTATCATTATATGCCTTACAATTCCCCTTCCGGCTTTTTCATCATAAACTGGTATGTTGTATTTTTCAATCCACTCTCTGATAAATTTCACCGCTTCATCTGCAGATTCATTCTGTATGAGACAGCTGTCCATATCTATTATGTCATGGCTTCTGTTGGCATAAAATCCAATTTTCAATTTGGAATTGAATCTGCCCACTGGAAGCTGTACTTTATTCCTATACCTATAGGGATTCTTCATGCCTATGGTATCGTATAATTTTAAGCCATTTTCTGAAATGGTCTCAGCCACCTGAAATTTCCCTATTCTCTCAAGGCAGTCCTTTACTCTATTTTTCTTGAAATTTAATTGTGCCCTATAGGACATGTGCTGCAGCTGGCAGCCTCCACATCTCTTGTATATGGGACAGGACGGATTAACTCTCTCTGAAGATGGCTCAATTACATGAAACAGTTTCCCAAAGGCAAAACTTTTGTTTACCTTTATCACCTTTATGTTTACTTTTTCTCCCGGCAGGGCTCCAGGTACGAAAACTGTAAATCCATTTATTTTCCCGATTCCCTCTCCCTGATATCCCATACCATCTATTTTCAATATGTATTTTAGGTTTTTCTCTATTTTATCATTCATATTTTCACCTGCTAAAAAATTAGTTACCTAAATACAGTATACATTATTTCATCAGAAAAAATCTATGTCATCAAATCAAACACTTTGTACACATTCAAAAAAATTGCACCCCTAAAGGTGCAAAAAATATAGAATCAGTTGTCTTACTTTCCATCATACAATTCTAGCCACATATTTATTTATTATACATCAAACTCATGATTATTTCCAATTTTTTAGGAAGAAAAAATTTAAAATATCAAATGATTTTAATGTTCACAGTGATTTGCTTATGAGAAAAATCTTTTTTAAAAACCTTAGAAGGGCTAATTCAGACAAAAATAAATAAAAAAAAGCATTGACTATTTATTTTAGTGTGCTATAATAATAATTAACAAATAGTAATTATTAAATAATATGGCACAATAGTTAAATTTATCATAAAATTAATAAATTGGAGGTATTTATTATGAAAGATAAGAAAGATTTAAAATCAAAGAAAAACGTACATGAAGGAGAAGTACATGAAGATGCAATAGATAAAAATGCAGTATTTGCGGGTGAAGATGATGAAGTAGTATTGAATTGTGATGGAGAACCTTGTAATTTTTCTTACCGCAAAGATCTATCGGATGATTCAAAGGATTCTCAAAAATAATTAAATTAATCCTAAAGAATATACTTATATTTATCAAATTTATCCAGAGGGATGGCATTGCCTGTCATTTCTAATCTTGAAGAAGTTTGAAATGTCAGCAATGACAGCCGGAGGATAAAACTCTTATTGCCCATTTCATATATTTTATTTTAAAGCAGCTGATCAGCTGCTTTTTTTATCTATATTCTACAATTCAAATAGCTTTTTATATGTTATATTTTCTACATTATGTTGGCCCTGCCGTTATATACAATACCTCTTATAACATCCATAGTTATGAATGTACCCGTTTTGAGTATTTCAGTAGCACCTCCTGCACTGCATATAATCGGTATTTCCCTGGCTATACATTCAATGGCAAGATGTGATGTTAATCCACCTTTTTCCGCTATAACTCCCGACACTCTATCCAGCACATTCATATATCCTCTATCTAAATTTTTGACTACTAAAATATCATCTCTTTCCACAATCTCATCTGCTTCTCTAGGACTAGCTGCTATTTTTACATTTCCATATCCGGATCTTATCCCAGCTCCTCTTCCCTGAACCAATATATCTCCTACTATGTGAACCTTAAGCATATTTGTAGTTCCTGAATAACTCACGGGTATGCCAGCAGCTATGACTACCAGATCACCCTTTTGGACATAACCACTTTTCAACGATATGTCCACTGAATTCTCTATAAGTTCATCTGTAGAATTAACTTTTTTGGTAACCATGGGATATACTCCCCAATTCAATGCCAGGCTTCTCGCCACTCTATGACTTGGAGTTACGGCTATAATATGACACTGAGGCCTGTACTTTGAAACCATCCTGGCCGTATGGCCGCTTTGTGTAGCAGTTATTATAGCTGAAGCTTTTAATTCCGAAGCAGTTGTACAAGTTGCAAGACTTATGGCATTGGGGACATTTTGTATATGGGCCTCTCTCTTTTTCTCCAGCAAGGCATCATAATCAATTTTTTTCTCTGCACTTTGGGCTATCTTCGCCATGGTCTGTGCGGCCTCTACAGGATATTTACCATTGGCAGATTCCCCACTTAACATTATGGCATCTGTCCCGTCAAATATAGCATTGGCTATGTCGGACGCCTCTGCTCTTGTAGGCCTTGGATTTCTTATCATGGAATCGAGCATTTGAGTGGCGGTTATAACAGGTTTCCCCACTCTGTTGCACTTTTCTATTATTATCTTCTGAATTAAAGGGACCTCTTCTATGGGGATTTCCACTCCCATATCCCCCCTTGCAACCATTATCCCATCAGAAAATTTTATTATCTCGTCTATATTGTCAACGCCTTCCTGACTTTCGATTTTAGAAAATATCTGTATGTCTTGTCCTCCATTTGCTTCAAGCACTTTTCTTATAGTCAACACATCCGAGGCCTTCCTTATAAAAGAAGCCGCTATCATATCTATTCCCATTTTACATCCAAACTTTAAATCCTCTTCATCCTTTTTGGTAATGGCTGGAAGAGATATGGAAATTCCCGGAATATTTACCCCCTTGTGATTGCTGATAGTCCCGCTGTTTTCAACTAAACAGTGTATTTTATTATCTTCAACAGTTTCAACTTTCAGATCAATTAATCCATCATCAATTAATATATGATTGCCTTTTTTGACATCTTCACACAGCCCGTCATAAGTTACATAACATCCATGACTGTCACCAATAACATTTTCCCTGCAGTAAATAGTAAACTCTCCATTTTCCTCCAGCTCAGCTTTATCTTCCTTAAAATTTCCTGTCCTTATTTCAGGTCCCTTGGTATCCAGCATAATCGCTATGGGTTTATCATACTTCTCCCTCAATCTCTTTACAGCATTTATTCTCTCTTCATGCTCAGCGTAATCTCCATGAGAAAAATTATGTCTCGATACATTCATGCCAGCTTCAATAAGCTTTGATAAAACTTCCTCTGAGCCGCTTGCAGGTCCAATGGTAAAAATCATTTTAGTTTTTTGCATAGTATATAACTCCTCCTCAACACAAGATTTACTTGAAGCTTCCGTCAAGCCAGTGCATTTGCTATTTTATATAATTTATCATCAAAATATCTTGGTACACTTAAAGCTTCATCTATATCCAGGTCAATAATTTTTGCGCCTTTAATTCCAACAACTCTAGAAGTCTTTCCCTCCTCCAGCAGTTCTACAGCCCTATACCCAAATCTTGAAGCCAATATTCTGTCCATACAGCTGGGACTTCCTCCCCTTTGAATATGTCCAAGCTTTGTGGCCCTGGCTTCTATACCCGTAACCTCCTGTATTTTTTTTGCAAGAGCTTCAGCTCCTCCAATACCCTCTGCTAAAACTATCAAATTGTGCAATTTACCCTTAATTTTTTCCTCTAGTATATTTTTGCACAATTTATCCTGATCATATCCCTTTTCAGGTAAAATTATATTTTCGGCTCCTCCTGCCAGGCCAGAATAAAGTGCTATATCTCCACAATTTCTTCCCATAACCTCCACTACACTTACCCTCTCATGAGAAGTAGAAGTATCTCTCAATTTATTTATGGCGTCCAATACCGTATTTACCGCCGTATCAAATCCTATAGTAAAATCTGTATAGGGCAGATCATTATCTATAGTGCCAGGAATTCCAACAGTTGCTATAGACATCCTGGATAATTCCTGTGCTCCCCTGAATGATCCGTCTCCGCCAATTACCACTAAGCTGTCTATGCCAAATTTTCCCAGCATCTGCACTGCTTTTTTTCTTCCATTTTCTGTTTTAAATTCTTCACTCCGGGCAGTTTTTAATATAGTTCCTCCTCTTTGTATAATATCTGCCACACTTCTTCTTTCCATAGGTATCATTTCACCATTTATGAGTCCACTGTATCCTCTTTCTATTCCCATCACAGTAAACTTTTTATCTAAAGCCGTTCTCACTACCGCTCTTATGGCAGCATTCATGCCTGGAGCATCTCCACCGCTTGTCAATACAGCTATTGTTTTCATATTAGTACCTCCTGTGACCGCAGGGACTTTTTATGTCCCGCTAAAAGTATAAACAAAGTTTTTATACCATGACTTAATTATATCATATAATGATTGTCTTTTCACCACATTTTTACATTAATTTATAGAGCATATTCTCTAAAAACAAAATTTCAACAACTACCAATACTTAAAAATCGGGAAGAAATTTCCCTATATTATTTTGTTTACATGATACTAAAAATATACCAGTTTTTTAAATAATTTTTAGATTTTCTTCCCCGAACCTTCTCTTCAAAATAGATACAAGTTCTGAATTGGGTTCTACCCAAAGTTCTCTATCAAGTCTAAACTTCTTTCTTTCTTTCTTAGTACATAAGTATACAGGCATATTTCCTCTGAAATTTGAAAATATAGTTTTAATTTCATCTACAGTTTCTTTCAAGGCCAATTGATCTTTAATTAATATATAAAGCTTATCTATATCCACTCTCACCAGAGGTTCTATATTTTCGCAGAGAAGTTTAGGATCCTCTTCTTCTCTCACGCTTACCCTGCCCTTTACTATAATCATGGAATCATCATAAATTAAATTCTTGAATTTTTGAAATACCTTTGGAAATATTATTATTTCCACAATACCATAGAGATCTTCTATTTTTGCAAAAGCCATCATGTCATTGTTTCTGGTTATTTTCTTGGACACTTCTGAAAGTACTCCTCCAACAGTGACTCTATCACCGTCTTTTACCTTGCTTTCCTCCACAAAACCTTCTTCCAGTGTTTTTACATTTACTATGTCAGATATTTTAGTATCTGTTTGAAGTTTTAGAGTTTTAACGTACTCTTCAAGAGGATGTCCTGAAAGATATAATCCGGTCATCTCTTTCTCTAACGCAAGCATATCCTTTTTTGTGAATTCTCCTATTTTAGGATATTGTATTTTTACACTGTCATCTTCAATTTGCGAAAACAGACTTACTTGTCCCTTTATATTTCTTTTCCTGGAGTTTACTACACTGTCAATCACTTTTTCATGCACTGCCACCAGCTGAGATCTATACACATTGAAGCAGTCAAAAGCTCCTGCTTTTATAAGGCTCTCTACAACTCTTTTATTTATTGAATTCATATCTATGTTATTGCAAAAATCAGCTAAATCCTTAAATTTTCCATGCTGGTTCCTGGATTTGACTATGCTGTCTATTATGTTTTCGCCTACATTCTTTACAGCAGACAGACCAAACCTAATTTTCCCATCTTCTACTGTAAATTTAGCACAGCTCTCATTGATGCTTGGCGGAAGTATTTTTATTTTTTCACTTTTTGCAAATCTTATATAATAGGCAACCTTTTCACTGTCCCCTTTTACACTGTTTAACATAGCTGCTATAAACTCAACAGGATAATAATGCATCAGATAAGCAGTTTGAAATGCTACCACTGCATAAGCCGCTGCATGTGACTTATTAAAAGCATAGGAGGCAAAATCAATCATGGAATCGTATATCTTATTGGCAATACTTTCAGATACACCATTTCTTATACATCCTGGTACCTGTATTTTTCCATCCTCATCCACTATTCCATATACAAAATTATGCCTTTCCTCCTCCATAACGTGGTGCTTCTTTTTAGACATAGCTCGCCTTACAAGGTCGCTTCTGCCCATGGAATAGCCTGCCAGATCTCTCACGATCTGCATTACCTGTTCCTGATACACCATACATCCATAAGTAACAGAGAGTATGTGTTCAAGCTGTGGAGTTATATATTCGATTTTATCTGGATTATTCTTATTTTTAATATATTTTGGAATTTCTGCCATTGGTCCTGGTCTATACAGGCTTATTCCTGCTATGATATCCTCCAGTGAATCAGGTTTTAATTCCTTCATGAAGGAGGTCATTCCAGGAGACTCCAACTGAAACACCCCTGTGGTCTTTCCCTGGCCTATCATGTTATATACGGACTGATCATCATAATCTATGCTATCCAGATCAATTTCTTCACCCTTATCCTGTTTCACCATATCCACCGCATCTCTTAGAACGGTTAAAGTACGAAGTCCCAGAAAATCCATCTTTAAAAGCCCAAGCTCCTCCAAAGTATTCATGGTAAACTGGGTTACTATATTGTCTTCATTTTTTTGAAGGGGCACATAATTCACAAGTGGTTTAGATGCTATTACAACTCCTGCCGCATGGGTGGAAGTGTGTCTTGGAAGTCCTTCAAGGGCTTTCGCCACATCTATGAGTTTCTTAGTTCTTGGCTCAGCATCATAGGCTTCCTTGAATTCAGGGTTCATCTCAAGTGCTTTGTCTATTGTTATATTCAAAACTGTGGGGATCATCTTGGCTATTCTGTCCACTTCAGCATAGGAATAGTTCATAGCCCTTCCCACGTCCCTTATAACTGCCCTGGCTGCCATAGTTCCAAAGGTTACAATCTGGGACACGCTGTCTTTTCCGTATTTTCCGACCACATAATCTATAACCTCTCCCCGTCTTTCATAACAAAAATCGCTGTCAATATCAGGCATGGAAATTCTTTCAGGATTTAAAAAACGTTCAAAAATAAGATTGTATTTTATGGGATCTATTTTTGTAATGCCAAGGGTATAGGCAACTATGGAACCTGCTCCACTTCCCCTTCCCGGTCCTGTCATAATCTTGTTTTCTCTTGCAAATCTTATAAAATCCCAGACTATGAGAAAATAATCTACATATCCCATGGTCTTTATTACACCAAGTTCATATTCAAGTCTGTCTTTTAATTTTTCAGTTATATTTTCGTATCTCTGTTCAAGTCCCCTATAACACAGTTCTTTCAGATACTCATAGGCATCTGTTCCTTCTGGAAGAGGAAATTTGGGGAGTTTAGATTCATGAAATTCATAGTCAAAATTACATTCTTCCGCTATCTTAACCGTGTTTTCCAGTGCTTCCGGTACATTTGAAAACATACTGCACATTTCCTCCGGTGACTTCAAGTAGAATTCATCAGAGGGATACCTCATTCTATCTTCTTCCTCTACGGTTTTTCCAGTCTGTATGCAGAGTAAAATATCATGAGCTGTATAATCTTCTTTTCTTATGTAGTGGACATCATTGGTGACAACCAAAGGTATATGAAGTTCTTTAGACATAGCTATAAGCTGTTCATTTATTTTAAGCTGCTGTTCTATTCCATGATACTGAAGTTCAAGGTAGAAGCCATCCTTAAAAGTATCCCTGTAAAAAAGTGCTGCATTTCTGGCTGTTTCAAGATCATTTTTTAATATATTAGATTGTATCTCACCGCTCATACAGGCACTTAAAGCTATAAGCCCACTGCTGTGAGATCTCAGGTAGGCATGATCCACCCTGGGCTTATAATAAAATCCTTCAATGGAAGCAGTTGAAACTATCTTCATCAGGTTTCCATACCCCTCTTTATTTTTAACAAGAAGTACAAGGTGATAGTTTTCATTTCTTCCGTTATTTTGTTTTATATGCATATCTCCCTGGGAAACATATATCTCACAGCCTATTATAGGTTTAATTCCCTGTGCTTTGGCTTCTTTATAAAAATCCACACATCCGTACATAACCCCATGATCCGTTATAGCCATGCTATTCATTCCCAATTCCTTGGCCCTTGCTATAAGTTCCGGAATTTTAGCCGAAGAATCCAAAAGGGAATACTCCGTATGCTGGTGTAAACTCACCCATTTACATTTTTTCTCCATAATCAATTACCCCCTTGTTTGAAGGAGCATCATGAAATTGAATCTGATACAAGTTTAATCTCATGTCCACCAACTATTAACTATTAAAATCTACAGATACCGAAGAACTGACCAATGACTTCAAATTGGCCTTCACTTCATTTAGATGCACTGGATGAACCTGATAGGCATCCATATCTTCTCTGGAATCAAAAGTAGCAATAAGGGCCACATCATAGGATCTATCAGATCCCACTACATCCGTGCCAACCTTTATGGTATTCAATGTAGGCACCTTACCGTCTACACGCATTAATATATTTTTTACTTTTTCCATGTTTTCCGCATTTCTCTCTTTCAATTTAAAAAAGACCACATGAACAAACATAGCTTATCACCTCCTTATCATTCTTGCAGATAAAATACATTTACCAACTATATCCTTTTTTCCATCAAACATGTCAACTTCCACTTTACAGTAGTTTATGCCTTCATCTATTGCATTTACATATATTTCAATTTCACTGTCAATTTGCACAGGCTTCATGAAATATGTATTTATACTGTCCACTAAAATATTTGCATTATTTTTCTGCCTCAAAATCATGATTGCCATAGTGGATAGAAGCATATTCAGTGAACTCCATGAAGCAGTACCAATAGGATCCAGCATTTCAGGCGTTATCTTACCCATAAAATGTGCTACATTATCTTCAATATTAAACTCAAATTTCTTTAATATGGAATCCTCAAGAGTTTCTCCAGCCTGAGGCTGTCTTGCCATATATTGAAGTGCTTTTATCACGTCTCTCCTGGTTATAACACCTACCAATCTTTTACCTTTTACTACAGGAAACAGCTCTATGCCCTCCCAGCCCATTATATGAGCTGCATAAGCTACTGTAGTTTGAGGCGTCACTGTAATAGGATCTCTGTGCATTACTTTGCTTACTGGTTCATCATCCACATAGTGATTTGATAAATCCTTTAGAGATACAATTCCAACTATCTTTTTTTCACTATCTACTATAGGATATCTCTCATGTTTAACCTCCTGCATTATATTTTTCCATTTTTTAATTGTATCTGTAACTTCCAAATAGCAGGGCTCATCCTGCATTATATCTTCTACAAGAACTATATCTTTTTTTATCATATTTTCAGAAATAGCCCTATTTATCATACTAGCTACAGTAAAAGTATCATAGCTGCTGGATATTATGGGGAGGCATTTCTCATTTGCCAGTTTTTTTATTTCATTAGTGCATCCAAAGCCACCTGTTATAAGGACACCTGCATTATTTAAAAGTGCAAGCTTTTGTGCATCTTCTCTATTCCCTATTATAACAAGGCAGTCCTTTCTTATATATTGTTTCATGGCTTCTATAGTCATTGCCCCTATTATAAAACTATGGAGTATTTTATGTATTCCATTTTTTCCCCCCAGCAAACTTCCGTCCACTACATTTATAACCTCACCATAAGTTAAAGCATCTATATTTTTTTTCTCAACTTTTTCTATTCTGACAGTTCCAACCCTTGGAATGGTGGTAACTATCCCCAGAGTATCAGAATCTTTTATAGCTCTATATGCCGTTCCATCACTAACACCTAATTCACTTGCTATACTTCTAACTGAAATTTTGGTGCCAGCTTCCAGTGAAAGTATATACTTGATTATATCTTCATGCTTAGACATATACTCTGTTCCTACCTTTCTTTTCTAAGCTCCTCTGCTATCTTTTCAATTCTCCTCAACCTGTGGTTTACCCCAGATTTGCCCACTTTAGGTTCCAGCATTTCACCTAATTCCTTTAAAGATTCGCCCGGATAATTTAATCTGAGTTCGGCGATCTCTCTTAAATTCTTAGGGAGCCTATTTAGACCTATTTTCTTTTGTATAAGCTTTATGCTTTCTGTCTGTCTTACCGATGCATTCACAGTCTTGCTTAAATTCGCAGTTTCACAATTCACCAATCTATTTACATTATTTCTCATTTCCTTCATTATTCTTATATTTTCCAGTTTCAAAAGTGCAGAATATGCCCCTATTATACTTAAAAGATCCGCTATCTGTTCTCCCTCTTTGATATATACTATAAAACTGTTCTTCCTCTGTATTATCTTGGAGTTCAATCCATATTCATTTACAAGATGGCTTAAATCACCTGCGTATATCTCATTATGGGTTACAAATTCTAAATGATAAGTCTTTTCAGGATTGCTGATACTCCCTCCTCCCAGGAATGCTCCTCTTATATATGCTCTCTTCAGTAAATCAGTTCTCACCATGTTTTGGGGGATACTATAATCTAAAGAAAATACATCCTCTTCCTCTTTTAAAATTCCCACTTCCTTAAGCAGTGTTCTAACATTCTCTCCTTCAGTTATAATTATCTCATATACATTGTTTTTTTTTAGAGAATTACTTTTTTTTACCAATATCTTTGAGTGCATATCAAACTTATTTTTTAATAACTTAAAAAGAAATCTAGCAGTTGGTGCATTTTCTGTAATTATCTTAAAACTAAATTTCCTTATGCCTCCTAAAAGTAAAGTTCCACTCACCTTCATTATTGCAGACAGTTCCGCTGCAGCCTCTTCTCTACCCATATTCGTATATCTGCAAATTTCATTTTTTACTCTCAATGAAAACGACATATCCAATCTCCTACTTATCTCTTTATTTCCTTTAACCTCTCCGACAAATAAAAATACTCTATTATCTTTTTCCTATCATATAGAAGTTTTTTGTCCATAATAGTTTCTATCAATATAGAAGCTAATTTTTCAGAATTATGTCTTATCAGTCCATTTTTAGCACTTATAAAATCACCCTCTATGACCTTCACTCCCAGGGAATCCACGGCATCCTCATTTATTTTAACTAGATGAGATTCCTCCTCCTTATATTTTCCTTCCAATTCTCTGTTTATTTTTCCTACATTGACGATCACATAATCAATTATACCGCTGCCTATATGATTAAAAATAGTCCTTATATGATCTTCTACAGAAAACCCATCTGTTTCACCGGGCTGGGTCATTATATTTGACACATAAAGCCTTATGGCGCTGGTATTTCGTACGGCATTGGCTATATCCTTTACCAAAAGATTGGGAATCACACTGGTATAAAGGCTGCCCGGCCCTAATATTACAGCATCTGCATCCAATATGGCATCCACTGCTTCTCTTAAAGCCCTGGCATTTTCAGGCTCTATGAATATCCTATCTATACTGCTGTTCTGCTCAACAGCCTCTCTTGGAATATTGGATTCTCCCTCCACAACAGAACCATTTTTCAATTTGGCTTTTAAAACCAAATTATCCAGAGTTACGGGCATCACCTTTCCAGTTACTGCAAGAACAGAACTCATCTTATGAACAGCTTCCTCAAAATTTGCGGATATTCCATCCATAGCAGCTAAGAAGAGGTTTCCAAAACTCTGATTTTTAAGTCTTCCATCTTTAAACCTGTATTGAAGTAAGTCTTCCATAAGAGGCTCAGTATCTGCAAGAGAGAGTATACAGTTTCTTATATCTCCCGGTGGAAGCATTCCCAAATCTTCTCTTAAGTCACCAGAACCTCCACCGTCATCTGCTACAGTCACTATAGCAGTTATATTTGAGGTGTAATACTTAAGTCCCCGGAGCATGGTAGAAAGCCCTGTACCTCCGCCTATAGCCACAATCTTAGGCCCTTTTACTAGAAGACGCTTTTCATATATGAGATTTTCTAATTTTTTTGAATCCAAGGATACGCTTAAATATCCTTTATTTATCAGTGCTATTATAGAACGCATTCCCTGGGTTATAGAAATATATACTACAAATATCCCTGATATAACTAAAAATATATAAAAAGAAATATAATAAAAGCTATAAAACCTCCTGTTTACAAATTCTATCACTCCAAATATTATAAATAATACTCCCATGGCTCCAAGCATAACCCACCTTTTAACTTTTATACCAGGTCTGAGCCAATCTACAATCCTCATAGCTTTTTACCACCTTTATCATTCACGTCTTCTTCAATATCCCTGTGGTCTATATTAACTTTATGCCCATTAGCTTTTAATCTACTGTAAATAGCATTGGCAATAGTTACAGATCTATGCCTCCCTCCAGTGCATCCTATGGATACAATAAGCTGTCTCTTACCCTCCTTCAAATAATTTGGAATTAGGAACTCCAACATGTCTTCCAGCTTATCTATAAATACTATAGTTTCTTTGAAATCCATTATATACTCTATTACAGGTTTATCTTTTCCAGAATATCTTTTAAGAGCTGGTATATAGAATGGATTTGGCAAAAATCTTACGTCAAATACCAAATCCGAATCAACTGGTATGCCGTATTTAAAACCAAATGAAAGTACAGTTATCATCAGCTGAGTTTCTATTTGACCCTCTTCTGAGTATATCTTTGTTATTTTCTCCCTCAACTCTCTGGTTGCAAGTTTTGAAGTATCTATTATATTATCTGCTCTGTCTTTTATATCTTTAAGTCTATTTCTCTCCATAAGTATTCCATTTAAAATTCTCCCATCAGGAGACAATGGATGTTTTCTTCTAGATTCTTTAAATCTTTTAACTAATACCTCATTTGAAGCATCCAAAAACAATATTTCATATTTATATCCTTCCTCTTTTATATAATTTAAGCTTTCAAATATATCATCAAAAAACTGCCCTCCTCTTATATCTATTACTAAAGCTATTTTATCTATTTTACCATCAGTTTGATAACAGGCCTCTGCAAATTTAGGTATAAGGGTAGGAGGAAGATTATCTACACAAAAAAAACCCAAATCTTCCAAACTTCTTATAGCCTGAGTTTTCCCGGCTCCTGATAATCCTGTCACTATAACAAATCTCATGGCCACATTCCTCCACCAACAAATATTTAGCATTTATATAAAATTTTTAAAATCAACTTATGCAAATTTACTTTTTTTAATTATAGCACAATGAATTAGAAGAATAAATATAGTTTAAAGTGGAGAATCAAATGCAGTATTAGCACTAATTCTCCACTTAAACTGATATTTAATATCTATACTTTGAACCTTAGGGAAAATTTTTATATTTTAATCTTCTCCTATAATCCTAACTTCAGTATAAAGATCCACATTGAACTTTTCCTTCACCCTATGCTGCACAATCTTTATCAAATTTAAAATATCACTGGCAGTAGCATTTCCCCTGTTTATTATAAACCCCGAGTGTTTTTCGGAAACCTGGGCATCTCCCACATTTTCCCCCTTTAACCCGCTGTCCTCTATTAATTTAGCGGCAAAATGGCCTTCCGGTCTCTTAAAAGTACTTCCTGCTGAAGCATATTCCAAGGGCTGCTTTTGACTTCTTCTTCTATTTAAATCATCTATACGATTTTTTATCTTTTCATATTCTCCATTTTTTAAATTAAAAGTCACTTCTAAAACAGTATATCCATACATCAATATAGAACTCATTCTATATCCCAATTTCAGCTCATCTCTATCAAGCACCCTTACTTCGCCAAAATTGTCTACAACCTTTGCGCTCTCTATTATATTGGAGATTTCTCCATTATATGCACCTGCATTCATGGTAACTGCCCCTCCCACACTGCCAGGGATTCCACAGGCAAATTCAATTCCCGTTAAACTGCTATTTAAGGCAGCAGCTGAAATCTCTTTCAAAGATGCTCCGCTTTCTGAAATAATTTTATTTCCCTCAACTATAATATGATTTAATTTTATAAGCTTAATTATTATACCCCTTATTCCGCCATCTTTTACAAGTAAGTTGGAACCATTTCCCATTATATAAAAAGGTACATTATTCTTCTTACAAAATTTTATTACATCTATCACCTGTTGAAAATTTCTTGGAGTAATAAGTATATCTGCAGGTCCTCCCACCTTAAAAGAAGTATGATATTTCATAGGTTCATCTATTCTTATATCCTCTTCATTCAATATTTCTTTCAAATTTATAGCAAAATTTTTAAACTTATTCATTGTAAGTATTCTCCTTGAAAATTAAAATTAAGTATTATATTTAGTATAATGTATGTATACTACTTAATCAAGACTGTACATTCTTATATATTACATTTTACCCATTAAATTCAAGCCTATTAATTTTTACTGCCATTTTTGAAATAAAAAATGATATTTTCCGCCGTTCGTCTGTCTATAGAAGGTACAGCCAGCAGTTCCTCTAGATTTGCCTTTTTTATATTATCTATGCTTCCAAATTTCTTCAACAATGCTTTTCTTCTGACCGCTCCTACATTAGGTATATCTTCAAGTACTGAATGAAACACTCTTTTATTTCTAAGACTTCTGTGATAAGATATGGCAAACCTGTGAACTTCATCTTGTATTCTTGTAACAAGCTTATTCACATTAGGACTATAGCCTATGGCCAATTCTTCATTGTTATATATAATCCCTCTTGTCCTATGCCGGTCATCTTTCACCATTCCGCATACCGGTATGTCTATTCCAAGTTCTTTCAATATTTGAAGTGCCACATTTACCTGCCCTTTTCCTCCATCCATAAGGATCAGATCTGGAAAAATACAAAACTTTCCAGCACTCAATTCAAGATTTTTCTCCTTTATTTTCTCTATTTCATCCAGACCGTGCTGAAATCTTCTTTTAATTATCTCTCTCATGCTGTCATAGTCATTTGCCCCTACTACAGTGTTTATCCTAAATCTCCTATAATCGCTATTCTTAGGTCTTCCATTCTCAAACACCACCATAGAACCTACAGAATCCACTCCTTGAATGTTTGATATATCATAGGCCTCTATTCTATGGGGAATATCGTCAAGTTTAAGTATTTCAGAAAGTTCTTCAAGTGATGTATCATATAATTTTTTATCCTGAATAAACTTTAATTTAAAATTTTTTAGCATAGTTTCAGCATTTTTTTGAACCAAGTCCAAAATTGCCTTTTTGTCACCTCTAAGTGGAATTCTAATATACACTTTAGAACTTTTCTTCATACTGAGCCAATCCTCCAGCAGTTCAATATCATCCACTTCAGGTACATATATGGTCTTACCTATATAAGCAGTGCCTCCATAAAACTCCTTTATAAAATTGGCTATTACTTCGCTCTTAGGTAAATCCACTGTATTTTCCACAATAAAATGTTCTCTGCCAATTATTTTCCCAGATCTCAAAAAGAACACTTGCAGACAGCTGTCTTTTCCATCAGAGTACATATTTATAAAGTCCTCATTTTCAAAACCCACTGTAGTTATTTTCTGCTTTTCAATAACTTTTTCCACTGCAAATATCTTATCTCTCAACTCCGCTGCTTTTTCAAATTCAAGATTTTCCGAAGCGGAATTCATATTTTCTTTCAGTTCTCTGACTATATCCTTATTTTTCCCGGATAAAAAATCTATTACCTCATTCACTATATCCCTATATTTTTCCCTACTAATGTATCCTCCGCAGGGAGCTTTGCAGATCCCTATATAATAATTCAGACAGGGTCTTATTTTTTTTCCATCTTCCTTTATGGAAAACCTGCAGGTCCTTATAGGAAATATTTTTTTTATGATCTCCATAGTCTCATATACAGAAGAAGAGCTTACATAAGGTCCAAAATATTTTGCACCATCTCTAGCCACAGTTCTCGCATATATTATTCTAGGAAAATCTTCATTTACAGTTATCTTTAAAAATGGATATCTCTTATCATCTTTCAATAGTATATTATAGTGTGGTCTGTATTTTTTAATCAAATTGCATTCTAAAATAAGGGCTTCCATTTCTGAATCAGTTACAATATATTCAAATTCAGAAATATGTCTGACCATGGCTTTCACTTTTTCTGAATGATTTTTTGAACTCTGAAAATATTGTCTCACTCTATTTTTTAAAATTTTTGCTTTTCCCACATATATAATTTCTCCCAGAGAATTTTTCATCAAATATACTCCAGGTTTATCTGGCAATACTTTTAGCTGATATTGAAAATCAAACACTTAATCACTCCTAAAACTATTTGTAAAATATAACTGGAAGTCTATATATTGTAAATAAAATTCCACATATCATCAACAATTCCTCTATAGCAGAACCAACTTTAGAATTAGTTCTATAAGTGAGAGGAAATTTAAATTTCTTATTTTCAACAGGATAAAAAAGCGGTACTCCCCTATTTGTAAACATATCACATAACAAATGCATGCCGTAACCTACCATAAAATAATAAACCAAATAATGGATATTGTACATATTACCTAGATATCCTACAATAAAAGAAAACATTATCATACCTGTAAAACTGTGAGTTAATCCATTTCTATGAGAGGATACTGCTATTATAATGAAAGATATTCCAATAGCCTTCATTATTGGGGCATCAGTATATAAATAATCATACCAGATAAAAGTTATTCCAATACAGCCATAAAAAATAACTTTGGTAAATTTGTTTTTAAAAGGAAGAATATATTTATTTACTATGCTTTTAGGGTGATCTACATCCGGCAATATAGATGCAAATGCCACCAATAAAAGTCCCATAAAATTAAATTTGCCGGGAAGTATGTTGTAAATTGATAAATAGGTGATTAGCCCCATGCCTATATGAGTTTTCCCCTTCATATTTTCTCCTCATTAACTGTCATAATATTAGACAACTTTCATGCTTTTAATTTCAATAACCCCTTTATTGACTATATTATAGCATTAAATTCAGAGTAACTTCGTATTTTACATCAAAATTTCCCGGGAAATTTATACAATTGGAAATATATAATCGACAATACACAATTTACAGTTATTTTCTAAGTGCTGTCCTCATAACTTCCGCCGCTATAGAAGCAGCCAATTTTCCTCCCTGTCCTCCATTTTCTACAATCACCGCCACAGCTACTTTTGGATCTTCATAAGGTGCAAAACCTATGAACCAGGAGTGAGGTGGTGAATATTTTCCCATAGATTCATTGTCTGCTGTTCCAGTCTTTCCAGCTACGTCCATTCCCGCTATGGAAGCATTAACTCCTGTTCCCGATTCCACTACAGATCTCATAAGATCTCGCATGACATCTGCTGTGCTGGTGGATATCAACTGTCCTACCTGTTCCGGCTGTATACTTTTTACCTCTTGGCCCGTATTTGTAAGTACATCACTTACCAAATGAGGCTTCATAAGAATTCCTCTGTTGGCTATAGTGCTTGTAACCACTGCCATCTGAAGCGGACTCGCCAGGTCACTGCTCTGTCCTATGGCACTTTGGGCTATGCTTCCTTTTTCATAGGACTTAAGAGATGGAAACTTGCTGGGTTCCACTGGTATGCCATCTGTTGGGATTTCTTTGTTGAAAAATAATTTCTCTGCAGTCTGCTTTAATTTGTCATTTCCCAATTCAAGCCCCAGAGTTCCAAAATATACGTTGCTGGAATGTGTATACGCATCTTTGAAATTTATGCTTCCCAAAACTTCTCCTTCAAAATTATTCAGTGAATAACCTCCTCCCAGAGGGAGGCTCCCGGTATCTTGGATGTACTTATTCTGAACACCAGGTATATTTTCCAGGGCACTTATGGCAGTCACGGTCTTAAAAGTGGAACCAGGAGGATACAAACCTGCTGTAGCTCTGTTCAAAAGCGGTTTATTACTGTCTTGGTTCAATTGTTTCCAGGTATTTTGCAGGTTATTTGGATCAAAAGAAGGTCTTGAGACCATGGCTATTACTTCTCCAGTCTTGGGATTCAAAGCCACAACAGCACCCTTATTACTACCTAAAAGATTATAAGCCGCCTGCTGGGTGTTTAGATCTAAAGTTGTCTTCAAACTATAGCCGATCTTTTTTTGAGCCTTTCCTTTGTTTAATATGAAGCTCTTTATACTGTCCTGAATATTTGAGGACATAAGTTCCTCATCGTACTTTCTCTCAAGACCTGTAATCCCATATTTAATATCTACATACCCAAGCACATGGGCAAATATAGCTCCTCCGGTATACTCTCTCTTTTGAGTTTCTGCATTTATAGGTTGACTTTTAGTGAGGGCATTGCCATTTCTATCATATATGGTTCCCCTGAGCACTTCATTTCTCTTTATCCAAAGCCTCCTATTGTAGGTACTGTTCAATATTTTCGGGCCTGTTAACATTTCAAAATAGGTCATGTAGGAGATAAGAGCTATAAAGCATATTAAAAAAACCATCATTACCTTTTTTATATTATTCAATATGTCATTCATCCTTCTACCTACCTTCCTCTGATATTTTTTGAATTATGCCTAAAGAAAAAAACGTTATTAACATGGAGCTTCCGCCCCTGCTTACAAGAGGCAGAGTTATACCCGTAAGGGGAATGGCATTCATAACACCTCCGACTATAACCAGTACTTGTGATGCTATCATGGCGCTGTACCCCACAGCCAAAAGCCTTGAAAATTCATCGTTTCCATACACGGCAGCTCTCATACATCTATAAAACAACAAAAAATACAATATTATTATGGCAAATCCCATCAATATCCCCAATTCCTCACAAAGTACTGCAAATATAAAATCCGTAGTATTTATGGGCACATATTCGGGGTGTCCCAATCCCAACCCTGTTCCAGTAAGTCCTCCAGATGCTATAGAAAACATGGATTGGACAATTTGATAGCTTTGATCATTTGCATATGGCCAGGGGTTTTTCCATATCATAACTCTTGTTCTAACATGATCAAACAGTTTATAACTCATCAGGGCCCCTGCAGCAGATAATAAAAAGCAAACTATAACATATTTAAATTTTGAAGTTGCTATATAGAGCATGGTTATAGCTATTCCAAAAAATATGAGGGCAGATCCAAGATCTCTCTGAATCACCATGAACCCAAGGGACATCATTACAACCAGTGCAGGTATTATAAGGCTTTTGAAATTCTTATAATCCTTTAGGTCTGCAGCTAAATACGCAACTAAAAATAACTTTCCAAATTCCGAGGGTTGAAACTGAAAGCCAGCTATATCCACCCAGTTCTTAGAACCATTTAACTCAATGCCGACAAAAGTACCCATTCCCATAAATATCAGCGTGAACACCAGATAGATATATTTATACTTGCTGAACCTACTTGTATCCGGCATTAAGACCACAATAAGTATAAATCCTGTAACCCCCACTGCAAACCAGACTATCTGTTTGATTGCAACTGCCATGTTCAATCTATACAACATCACCATACCTATAACAGACAGTATACTGGAAAAAATAAATATATATTTATCTCCATCGGAAAAAAATTTTCTTATTACAAAATATGAATATCCTATAAGCAGGCAGATTACCAGTGCCATTACCATGGCTCCTTTATCAAAAGGCTGCTTTATTATTGCCAGATTAAAAAAGCATATGAAGCATAAAAAGTATGTATATTTCAATAATTTTTTTTCGTCCTTAATAGAGTCCAATACTCTCACCACCCATCTATTTACAGCAATTTTATAATATTCAAATTAAAACTACCCTATGACCTTAAAAGACGTATTACCTATTCTTATTTCATCTCCGGAATTCAGATAGTGCTTTCCCCTTAGTTTTTTCCCGTTTAAAAGAGTTCCGTTAGTGCTTTCCAAATCCTCCAATATGCAGTCCTTTCCATTTTTTATATAAATTCTGGCATGATGCCCTGATGCATAAGGATCTTCTAATATAAGCTGATTATCATTTTTTCTTCCTACGGTTATTTCTCTTCTAACCGGAATCACAGCTCCCTTCCTGAGATTGGAATTATTACCCGGGTTTATCACTTCAAGTCCAAAGGATTTTCTATTTATTCTTCTCGCTCTTCTACTTCCCACTTTTATATCCTTATACATTATCCTGAGCGCCCAAAATATTATAATATAAACTATACCTATGATTACAATTTTAAAAATCATACTCAATTTACTCAGATCCATTTAAAAGTATCCTCCTTAACACATAGAAAGACTAGCATTATAAGTGTGCCTATGCTAGCCTTTATATAAATTATAACATTTCTTTTAAATATTGTCCCGTATAGGAGCTTTTATTTTTAGCTATTTGTTCTGGAGTGCCAGTACAAATAACGGTGCCGCCTTTTTCTCCGCCTTCAGGTCCAAGATCAATGATATAATCTGCACACTTTATAACTTCTAGATTGTGTTCTATAACTACCACCGTATTACCTACATTTACAATTCTCTGGAGTATATTTATAAGTTTACTCACATCATCTATATGAAGCCCCGTAGTAGGCTCATCCAGTATATACAGTGTTTTTCCAGTACTTCTCTTGGACAATTCATAAGCTAATTTAATCCTCTGAGCTTCTCCTCCAGACAATTGTGTAGAAGGCTGCCCTAATTTAATGTATCCAAGTCCTACGTCTGCCAATGTCTGTAATTTATTTTTTATTCTAGGTATATTCTCAAAAAACTCCAGGGCCTCTTCCACCGTCATATTTAGTACATCATCAATATTCCTATTTTTATATTTTACCTGGAGAGTTTCCCTATTATACCTTTTTCCCTTACATACTTCACAGGGTACATATACATCTGACAAAAACTGCATCTCTATTTTTATTATCCCATCACCGCTGCAGGCTTCGCACCTGCCGCCTTTTACATTAAAACTAAACCGTCCCGGTTTATATCCCCTCATTTTAGCTTCCGCCGTATTTGAAAACACTTCTCTTATTATATCAAATACTCCTGTATAGGTGGCAGGATTTGATCTGGGGGTTCTTCCTATGGGACTTTGATCTATATTTATGATCTTATCTATATTCTCTACACCGAGAATGCTGTCATAAGCTCCCGGATTATCTTTCGAATTGTTCAATTTCTTATGCAGGGCCTTATATAATATTTCATTCACCAAAGTACTTTTTCCCGATCCGGATACTCCAGTAACGCAATTAAATATTCCCAGCGGGAAATCCACATCTATATTTTTCAAATTATTCTGCCTGGCCCCTATTACTTTTATAAACTTGCCGCTGCCTTTTCTCCTCTGTTTGGGAACTTCTATTTTCTTCTTGCCCGTCAAGTACTGCCCCGTTATAGATCTTTCACAATTCATGATATCTGAAATAGGCCCCGCTGCCACTACTTCCCCACCATGCTCTCCTGCTCCAGGTCCTATGTCAACTATAAAATCTGCCTGCTTCATGGTATCTTCATCATGTTCCACAACTATAAGAGTATTCCCTACATCTCTCAGATGCTTCAATGTAGCAATAAGCCTATCATTATCCCTCTGGTGAAGTCCTATGCTTGGTTCATCCAATATGTAGAGTACACCTACCAGCCCGGAACCTATCTGAGTGGCAAGTCTTATCCTCTGTGCTTCTCCTCCGGACAGTGTTCCAGCTGTTCTCGAAAGGGTCAGATAATCCAATCCCACGTCTATTAAAAACTGAAGTCTGCTGTTTATTTCCTTAAGTACCTGATCACTTATTAGCCTATCCTTTTCCGACAGCTCTATTTCCTTGAAAAATTTCAGTTCGTCTTTTATGGACATACTAGAGAGCTCAAATATATTTTTTCCACCCACTGTAACAGACAGTGCAGCTGGATTCAATCTAGCTCCCTTACATGTTGGGCATGGGTTATCACTCATGTAATTTTCTATTTCCCTTTTTATATAGTCGGAATTTGTCTCCATGTATCTTCTCTTTAAGTTATTCACCACTCCTTCAAAAGAATGATTGAATTCCATTATCCTATTATCCTTTTTATATCTTACTCTTACCTTTTCTCCCCTGAGTCCGTACAGGAGTATATCTAAAACTTTCGGGCTGAGTTTTTCTATTGGAGTGTCCAATTTAAATTTATACTTGTTGGAAAGGGCCTTCAATATACTGAAAGTCCAGGAATCCTCTTTTAAGCTTCCTTCTCCCCAGGGCATTACAGCCCCCCCAAGTATACTCTTTTTTTTGTCAGGTATGACCAAATTTTCGTCTATTTCAAGAAGAGTTCCAAGTCCGTCACAGGTATCACATTTTCCAAAAGGTGAATTGAAAGAAAAAGTTCTAGGAGTGATTTCTCCTATACTTATACCACAGTCAGGACATGCAAACTTTTCACTAAAAAGCACATCCTCTCCACCTAAAACATTTATTATAACTACACCTTCTGACAATTTAAGAGCAGTTTCAATAGAACCTGCTAATCTGCTTCTTATGTCATTTTTGATTATTAACCTGTCTATGACCACCTCAATGGTATGCTTTTTATTCTTCTCAAGTTTTACCTCTTCATCTTCCAAATCAACTACATCACCGTCAATTCTTGCTCTTATAAATCCGTTTTTGACTATATTGTCCAATACTTTCACATGTTCTCCCTTTCTCCCTTTAATTATGGGAGAAAGTACCTGTATTCTGGTTTTTTCAGGCATGCCCAAAATTCTATCTACCATCTGATCCACCGTCTGCTGTGATATCTCTCTACCGCATTTAGGGCAATGTGGTACACCTATACGTGCATATAGAAGTCTCAGATAGTCATATATCTCAGTAACAGTCCCTACAGTAGAACGTGGATTCCTGCTGGTTGTCTTCTGATCTATGGATATTGCAGGGGATAGACCTTCAATGTATTCTACATCAGGTTTATCCATCTGGCCCAAAAACTGCCTGGCATAAGCAGACAATGACTCTACATATCTCCTCTGCCCTTCCGCATATAAAGTATCAAAAGCTAATGAGGATTTTCCCGATCCTGAAAGTCCGGTAAAAACTATCAATTTATCTCTAGGTATAGTTAAGCTCACATTCTTCAAATTGTGTACTTTAGCACCTTTTATCACTATGCTATCTTTCATTGGTTTAACTCCTTAGGTATTTCGATTATATTTATACAAGCTTTTTATTTTTCTGCTTTTTCAGCTTTGTTATTATATCCCTCAATTTTGCAGCTTCTTCAAACCTCAGTTCTTTAGCTGCCGTCCTCATCTGTTTCTCATGGGTCTTTATAAGTTCATCTATTTTTTCATTATCGGCCTCTACAGCTTCCTTTAAACTATTATATTCCTGTTTTTCTTCCAAAACCATAGTTGACTCTATAACTTCTCTTATATCTTTGTGTATAGTCGTAGGTGTAATACCATTTTTCTCATTATAGGCCATCTGTATTTTTCTTCTCCTTTTAGTCTCGCTTATAGCCTTATCCATGGAATTGGTGATAGTATCCGCATACATTATAACTCTGCTTTCAGAATTTCTGGCAGCCCTTCCTATAGTTTGTATAAGTGATCTCTCCGATCTTAAAAAGCCCTCTTTATCCGCATCCAAAATGGCAACCAATGCAACCTCCGGTATGTCAAGCCCCTCCCTTAAAAGATTGATACCAACTAAAACTTCAAATTCGCCCTTTCTCAAATCCCTTATTATCTTCATTCTATCTATTGTTGATATATCTGAATGTAAATATCTAGCTCTTATATCCATGTTCTTAAAATAATCCGTCAAATCCTCTGCCATCTTTTTTGTAAGAGTGGTTACAAGGGTTCTAAAACCTTTAGATGAGGTTTCTCTTATATTATTGTAAAGATCATCTATCTGCCCTTTAATGGGTTTTACTATGATTTCCGGATCCAAAAGTCCCGTAGGTCTCAATATCTGTTCAGCTACATTTTGCGAATGTTCCAGTTCATAATCCGAAGGGGTGGCGCTTACAAACACCACCTGATTTATTTTTTTCTCAAACTCCCCAAATTTAAGTGGTCTATTATCATAGGCCGAAGGAAGTCTAAAACCGTATTGTACCAGGGAGTCCTTCCTTGATTTATCCCCTGCATACATGGCTTTCACCTGAGGAAGAGTAACATGACTTTCATCTATAAATAAAAGAAAATCCTTTGGAAAATAATCTATAAGAGTCTGGGGTGGAGTTCCCTTTGCCCTGCCGTCCAATATTCTGGAATAATTTTCAATTCCACTGCAGTATCCAACTTCACGTATCATCTCTATATCAAAATTAGTCCTCTGTTTCAACCTCTGGGCTTCAAGTAATTTGTCCTGGGATGTGAGTTCTTCAAGTCTGTCTTCAAGCTCCTCTTCTATTTTATTTATAGCTATTTCAAGCCTTTCCCTGGATGTAGCAAAGTGAGATGCCGGGAATATGGAAACATGATTTCTAATTCCAATGGTTTTTCCTGTAAGTACGTCAAATTCTCTTATTCTATCAATTTCATCTCCAAAAAACTCCACTCTTATTCCATGATCCGTAGATGAAGCCGGAAATATGTCTACTATATCCCCTTTTACTCTAAAAGTTCCCCTCACAAAATTTATGTCATTTCTTTCATATTGAATTTCCACTAATTTTTTCAACACATCATCCCTGTTTTTTATCATACCCGGTCTTAGGGACAACGTCAGCTTCTTATACTCTTCCGGATTACCAAGTCCATAAATACAGGATACTGAGGCCACTACTACAACGTCTTTTCTCTCCAAAAGGGCAGAAGTAGCTGAGTGCCTTAACTTATCTATCTCATCATTTATGGAAGCATCTTTTTCTATATATGTATCTGTCTGAGGTATATAAGCTTCTGGTTGATAGTAATCATAGTATGATACAAAATATTCCACACTGTTTTCAGGAAAAAATTCTCTAAATTCCGAACACAATTGTGATGCCAGAGTTTTATTATGAGCTAGTACAAGAGTGGGCTTTTGTACCCTTTCTATTATATTTGCCATGGTAAAAGTCTTGCCCGAACCAGTTACACCAAGTAGTGTCTGAAATTTATCTCCTTTTAAAATACCTTTTGTTATACCATCTATTGCTTCAGGCTGATCACCCGTAGGTTTAAATTTAGAATGTATTTTAAATTTTCCCATTTTTAATCATCCTTATCTTTATTTTTTATCTTGTTCAGTACATCAGAAAATTTATTCTTATCCAATTTTATCACCATACTATTCTGAGGTATTTTTCTTGGTACAAACACTATGCCTAATTTTTTATCTTCATTCATTTTACTGTAACTTACCTGCTCAAAATTTCCTGCTTCCTTTTTTACCTTGAGCCATATAAAATTTGAACATTTTCTGATAACTTCTGCTATCTTATCTTCATTGTCGATTTTCTCATTATTTATTTCCACCAACATATCCCCACTTCTAATTCCCATTTCATTGGCAGGAGAATTAGGTGCAACTGCAAGTACCATTATACCCTCACTGCTGCTTACATACTTTGGTACTCCCTTTACTTCTAAATGCCTTTGAAACATTATAATTCCCTCATGAGCCACCGGTGCAAATATAACCACTAAAAACTTCAACCAAATATTCAAAACTGCAAGTTGAGCCATGCCGAATAAAATAACACTATATAATATTATTAGGCCTCCTGATAAAAACGATTTTTCCTTAGTATCTCTTGTAAAAGTCACACTATTGTATCCCATCACTGCATAAAATGGTATTAAAGATACCACCGCACTTTTTAATATATCATATGGAATGGAACTGTTTATAAGCGGCCACCATGTAGGAACAGCTACCTGCCAGGAGCTTCCTATCATCGTTCTGCTGTGAATTATAAAAAATACGGCTATCGGAATTGTCCAATATCTTTGAAGGGCAAATCCTCCTACTATATTCCCATTTTTACTTGAAAAAACAGGAACTGCACCCTTTTTCCCATCCAGTATAATCAAAATTCCCTCTACAAAATGCAATATAGCTACCATGCTCATAAGCGCCACCACATCTATTTTTAAAAAATCCAGATTGGGAATGTTAAAAGTTTGGGAAGACATGGCCAATATAAGGCTTAAAAATCCCAATATTGCTCCAGAATAGGAAAAGCATATAAATCTCACATTAAAAAACATAAAAACGATAGATGCCAAAAATATTAAATCTACAGCTGAATCTTCGTCAAAAACCACCCCTAAATATGACATAATAACACTGGCCAATATGCCTCCAAAAATTCCTATCACAATTTGAGATATTGTAAGTTCAAAAGGAGAATTGATTCCCTCTCCAATTATCATTTTTTGCATTATAACTGTCTGTTTATTCTTTCTATATAATGTAAACACCAAAATAGCTAGAATTAACACTAAATAGGGTTCCGTCAGTGCAAAAGCTATAGATTTCAACGTGTACAATAATATCATTAAAACTTAATTCCCCTCTCGCAAACTAAGTTAGACAGAAACCATCTGTCTAACTTAAAATCTCAAATATATTATAATTATATATTCACATATCGTCAAAATTATCTACAATTCTATTTTATTTTATTTTTTGCTATATTTAAAGCTTTATTAAATTGTGGATCTTTATTTCTATCATAAGGTGAATTTTTAAGAACTTCGGGGTATTCCACTTTCACATCAGGTTTTATTCCCTTTTTGTGTATATTTTCACCATTTGGAGTATAGTATTTAGAAATAGTAACCTTAAGTGCAGTCCCATCTCCTGTATCCAGAACGGTCTGAACGACTCCCTTTCCATAAGTCTTTTCTCCAACTAAAGTCCCAAGTTTATAATCTCTAATTGCTCCCGAAAATATTTCCGAGGCACTGGCTGTATTCCCATTGGTAAGTACAGTTAAGGGCAGTCCGTTAAAATCTCCACCTTTTGATTTATATTCTTTTTTATTATTATACTTATCTATAGTGGAAACTATTACTTTGTCCTTCGGTACAAAATTGGAAATCATATCTACACATTGATCCAGCAGTCCCCCCGGATTATCTCTCAAATCCACTATTAGTGATTTCATCCCCTGACTTCTCAATGTATTTAATTTATCCTTAAAACTTTTAGCTGTATTTTCATCAAACATAGACACCTGTATGTATCCTACATTATTTTGAAGCATCTCGCCAGTTACTGTAGAAATGTCTATCTTTTGTCTGTTGACTTTCACATTGAAGCTGCCTTTATTTTTTCTGTACAACGTAAGGGTAACTTCTGTATTTTCCTTACCCTTCATAAGCGATACAGCTTTATCAAGATCCTTTCCATTTACAGTAATCCCATTCACTTTTTGAATTATATCATTTGCAATTATTCCTGCTTTTTTAGAAGGTGAACCATCAAACACACTCATTACTACAATATTGTTGTTTTTTGACGTAACCTGAATTCCTATTCCACTGTAATTTCCTTCAGTTTGAACATTAAAATCATCATATTCTTTTTTATTCATAAATACAGTATATGGATCATTTAGTGACGAAGTCATTCCTTTAATGGCTCCCTCCACTAATGTATTATCATTTATAGGTCCATCGTAATATTTATACAATTGGTTTCTGACCTCAAATAACTTTGAAAATTCTCCCATTACATTACTTTGAGTATTTTTTATAAAACTAGTAGTTCCAAACATTGTAAGAATATTTGTCACAAGTACAATAACTACAGTCCACGTTATCCATCTTTTTTTACTTTTCAAACTATACACCTCGTTTTCTGAAACATTCACTATATAATAGTATTTATGTAAATCTTAAATAATTATAACACTAAAAAATAAATTTGCGGAAATATTTATAAATACTTTCAAGACAATTATAAAGTGATTGTTAGTTTTAGGTTGAGTTTGCTCATAAAACCATAGAGGCTGTTTCAAATAAATTTCGAAACAACCTCTAATAAACAGTTAATAAAAAGCTATGTCAATTTAAACATTTAAAAATTTTCTAATAGACATTACACTTCCTGCTGCACCTATTATCACACCTGCTAAAATAAACAATCCAAACACAGTGGTAGCCACATAATGCGGGCTTATCAATTGCATCATTATAAATGCAGATGACGCCTTAGCATAAACTATCCTATACAGATAATACAGTACTAAATTTGATACTATTGCCCCTATTACCCCTATTATTATACCTTCTATAATAAAAGGCCATCTTATGAACCAATCTGTAGCTCCAATATATTTCATTATACCTATTTCTTTTCTTCTTGAATAAACTGTTATCTTTATTGTATTTCCTATTAAAAACAGTGAAACTCCTATGAGCAATACAAATATAATACTTCCTGCCCACTTTATAGTTCTGGTTATAGTTACAATTTTATCTACAATACCTCTCCCATCCTGGATACTGTATATTCCAGGCATTCCTTTTATGTTGCTGACTACCTTGGAAATAATTTCCGGACTGCTAACTTTAACTATGTATGAACTTGGAATCGGATTGTCCTTATCTAGTCCCTCCACCAGTGATTTATTCTGATCTCCCAGTTGCTTTTTAAATTTATTCAGCGCCTCAGATTTTGTTTCATAGCTCAAATTGACTACTCCATCTATATTCTTTATCTTATCTTCAATATCCCTTTTTTGAGACATAGTTATATTATCTTCCAAATACACTTTTGCTTCTACCTTAGACTGTATCTCCAATATTCCCTGTTTGATATTCAGCATTGTAAGCATAGATATTCCGAATATAAAAAGTGTAGCTGCTACTGTTGCCGCTGCTGCTATACTTATAGTCTTATTCCTCTTTAAACTTCTAAATGCATCTTTCACAAAAAACCCCATGGCACTAATCCTCATAACCGTATGCACCCCTCTGTTCATCTCTTACTATAATACCTTTTTCTATTGCTATAACTCTCTTTCTCATAGAATTCACTATATTGCTTGCATGGGTTGCCATTAATATCGTAGTTCCAGCATGATTTATGTCATTTATAGTATCCATTATATCCATAGAAGTATCTGGATCTAAATTTCCTGTAGGTTCATCCGCTATCAGTATAGATGGATTATTTACTATAGCTCTTGCCAGAGAAATTCTCTGCTGCTCTCCACCCGAAAGCTCATGGGGAAAGGATCTATATTTGTTGGCAAGTCCAACCAGGGACAATACAATGGGGACCTTTTTCCTTATTTCTCTCAAGGGTGCTTCAATTACCCTCATGGCAAAAGCCACATTTTCATAAACATTGAGGGTTGGTATTAGCCTAAAATCCTGAAAAACAACTCCCAACCTTCTTCGATATAAGGGTATTTGATTTCTCTTTAGTTTCGTAATGTCTACATTATTAACTATTATATTTCCACTTGTAGGTTCAATTTCCTTTAAAATAGTTTTCACAAATGTAGTTTTTCCCGCACCGCTAGGTCCAACTAAAAACACAAATTCTCCCTTTTGGATATCCAGGTTTATATTAGACAATGCAAATATGTTGTTGTTGTAAACCTTGCTCACGTTTTTAAACTGTATCATTTAAACCTCTCCTTATATTTAACAAGTTTCCAAGCTTGCACATTACATCAAACATTATATCATAATAATGCAAAAAACCAAAAGTTAAATATATGAAATTATTATTACGGAGAATTTAGCAAAAGAGATGCCCTATAAATCAGCATCTCTTCTAACCCATATTTATTTTAAAGACAGTCCTTTTTTAACAGCTTTAACTATATCATCTCCGGTCAACCCATAAGCTTTTAAAAGTTCATTGGGTTTTCCACTTTCCCCAAAAGTATCTTTAATGCCTATCCTTATAACTGGCGTAGGCAAATTTTCACTTAACACTTCACATACGGCAGAACCCAGCCCACCTATAATACTGTGTTCTTCCGCAGTTATAACTACACCGGTTTTTCTAGCAGTTTCCACTATTGCTTCTTTGTCTATAGGTTTTATAGTATGTATATTCAAAACTGATACCTTTATTCCCTCTTCAGCCAGAGTATTATAGGCTTCCAATGCTGCCTCTACCATTATCCCTGTAGCAATTATAACTGCATCCTTTCCTTCCCTCATTTTTATAGCTTTCCCTATTTCAAATTTATAATCCTCATTATTATTTATAACGGAAACTTTAGATCTTCCAAGTCTCACATAACAGGGTCCTTTCACTTCAGCCACGGCTCTAACTGCTGCCTCTGTCTCCACTGCATCGCTAGGACAGATAACTGTCATGTTGGGAATGCTCCTCATAAGGGATATGTCCTCTACCGACTGATGGGAGGCCCCGTCTTCGCCTACTGTAAGTCCTGCATGAGTAGCACATATTTTAACATTTAAGTTTGGATAGCATATGGAGTTTCTTATCTGTTCAAAGGCTCTCCCAGTAGCAAACATGGCAAAAGTGCTTACAAAGGGTATCTTATCACAGGTGGATATCCCAGCTGCCACCGCCATCATATTGGCTTCTGCTATTCCCATATCCATAAACCTTTCAGGATAAGCTTTTTTAAATCCGGCAGTCTTGGTGGATTTCGAAAGGTCTGCATCAAAGACCACTACTTTTTTATTTTCAGCTCCCAATTCTACAAGAGCTTTCCCATAAGCTTCTCTAGTTGCTATTTTATTTGACATTACTCTTCACCTCCTATATCCCTTAATGCCTCTTCGCATTGTTCTATGTTGGGTGCAGAGCCATGCCACCCTACCTGATTTTCCATGAAGGATACCCCCTTGCCCTTGACAGTCTTACAAACTATAGCAGTTGGTTTATCTTTAACTGATTTCGCCTCTTCAATAGCATCTATAATCTGCTTAAAATCATGTCCATTTATTTCTATAACATGCCACTTAAAGGCTTTAAATTTTTCTCCGATGGGATAAGCAGACATTACCTCTTCACAGGTGCCGTCTATCTGAAGTCCATTTGCATCTATGAAAGCTGTCAAATTATCCAACTTATAATGAGCTGCAGCCATAGAAGCTTCCCAGACTTCACCTTCTTCAAGTTCGCCATCTCCCAACAAGGTATAAACTCTATAACTTTTTTTATCGATTTTACCGCCAAGTGCCATACCAACAGCAGCAGATATTCCTTGTCCCAAGGATCCCGTAGACATATCAACACCAGGAGTTTCATTCATATTAGGATGTCCTTGAAGTATAGAACCCAGTTTTCTAAGAGACTTTAACTCCTCCACACTAAAATATCCTCTTCTAGCAAGAGTACTGTACAGTACTGGAGCCGCATGCCCTTTTGAAAGTACAAATCTGTCTCTATCTAAATCTCTGGCATTTTCAGGATCAACATTCATCTCATAAAAATATAATGTAGTTAAAATTTCAACTGCAGACAGTGAACCGCCTGGATGGCCTGAGCCAGCCTTAGTCAGCATTTTTATTATGTCTTTTCTTATAACTGATGCAATTTTTTTAAGCTCTTCTATATTTTTTTTCACAACTTCAACCTCCTACTAATACTACTAATCAAGTAATTCTCAGGCCCAGCTGGAGTTTATTCACAGAGAATGCTTTTCTCCACCTGAACCTCGGATAAAAAACTTTAACTTTATTTTAACACAAAGTTTTAATTTCATATATATAAAGCACCACAAAACTTCACCCCTGTGCTCTAAGCACCGGGGCTTATAATCAACAACAAAACCTGAATCCAGGTTTCTGTTAAAATTAAAAATTATAGTAAATTATACGTCATTGAGTTCAATTGAAAATCTATTGAAGCCCAATACTTACTAAAAGTGCATTATCTACTTTTTTCATATCACTATCTGTCATATGACCAATTTTTTCTTTCAATCTTCTTTTATCTAAGGTTCTTATTTGTTCCAGCAGCACTACCGAATCTTTATTGAGGCCATAGGCCTCTGAAGATATTTCCACATGAGTCGGAAGTTTTGCTTTATTTATCTGAGAGGTAATAGCTGCAACAATTACGGTTGGACTATATTTATTACCAACATCATTTTGTATGATAATAACAGGTCTTACCCCTCCTTGTTCAGACCCAACTACAGGGCTTAGATCAGCATAAAATATATCTCCTCTTTTCACTATTGTCGTCATCTGGCAAATCACTCTCCGAAAGCTTCGCTTCATATTCTTTTAATTCCTTTATGTCACTTGCAAAGCCCATTTCTGAAAATTCAAGATTAAGTTGTGCCATTTCCCTATATCCTTTTTCCATTTCTGATATTCTATTTAACCTTTTTTTCTCACTAATATATAATATGATAACTTCCCTAATAAATTCACTCCTTTTTTTGCAATCTTCTTTAAGTGCCTTGTTGAATTCATTATATAGTGTTTCTGAGAGGTCTATTACTAATCTTTTAGAATTTGACATATACAAATTAATACCTCCTATTACCCTAAGCGAAAGATTATACAAGCTCATTATAGTACCAAATCTGTAGGCATGTCAAAGAAATTATCTATAATTTCACCAATTTTCTACTTGTATTTTTTTACATAGGGTTTTTTATCTCTATAACTATTCTAATATAACTTTTTAATATTTCTATTTAAGCATATTACAATCTATATGTAAAAATTTTTAGATATTAATTTAAATATTGTATGTATCAGCTTTTATATTATTTACAAAACCGCACCTATACAATTTCAAGTGCATATTGTATTTGGAAAATCGATATCAACAGGCATTAATTAATCCTAACAATTATGTAATACTATGTAAACATAGATATAATTTCATAATGCATATTATTATTATGTTATACCATTTTTTTAATTTATATTCACAATATTGTCATATATGAAATCATTGTATATAATTCATTAAAAAATACAGCCTCATAAAATGCACCACATAATTATAAATTTACCATAAGGGCTGCGTGCAAATGTTTCATAATTTTAATATATGTAATTTCAATTCAACATCTAAATAATTATATTTCTTACTGAAAAAAACACTGATATTCGCCTCAATCAGTTAAAAATACATACGAAGGTTCAGATGAAAAAAATTATTATCTATGGAAAAACTACACCTGAACCTAAAAATCATTAAATCAAGTAATTTTTAACTTTAACTACTTTTCCATTTTTTATATACACTCTTGGAATTCTCTTGTTCATCATACAGAGTATTTCATAGCTTATAGTACCCAGGATCTGTGCTGCATCCTCTGCATCAAACTTGAGGCCATCTTTCTCTCCTAGAAGAACAACTTCATCTCCTACATTGACCTCTCCTACATCAGTGACATCTACCATACATTGATCCATACATATGTTTCCCACTACTGGAGCAAATTTTCCGTTAACTATAACCTTCGCTTCCCCAAATAATCTTCTGGTATATCCATCAGCGTATCCTATCGGCAAAGTGGCAATTACACTTTTCCTGTCGGCTTTAAATTTCCTTCCATAACCTACATACTGCCCAACTTCCAGTGTTTTTACATGAACTACATTGGCTTTCAAAGTCATAAGAGGTTTTATATTCAACTGATTCTTGTCCACTTCGTGGGAAGGATAATAACCATAGATTATTATTCCAGGTCTGACCGAATCACAATAGGTATCTGGAAGTTCCATTATAGCTGCACTGTTGGCTATATCTCTCATATTTATTTTTATACCTTTGTCTGTTAATTTCTCATAAAATAGTTTATATTTTTCAAACTGTTCATGAGTATATGTCTTATCTGTCTCATCTGCTGTAGAGAAATGTGAAAACAAGCTTTGTATTTCTATATTGGGCAATTGGCTTATTTTATAAACTTCATCTACACTGTCATCATTTATCAAAAATCCTATTCTACCCATTCCCGTATCCACAGCAATGTGTATCTTTGCAATTTTCCCCTTATCTACGGCCTCCTTAGACAGCTGACATGCATATTCATAGGAAGGAGTTATGGACTCTACATCATAATCTACTACGTCACTAATAAGGGTATGGGGTATTATACCAAGTACCATTATAGGCGATTTTATCCCATTTTTCCTAAGCTCTATGGCTTCATCCAAAACAGCTACCGCCAGTCTTTCTACTCCATTCTCAAGAAGAACCTGTGAAACTTCTACTGCTCCATGTCCATAGGCATCAGCTTTCACAACTCCTATTAATCCCTTACTACCCACTTTTGATTTTATTTGACCTATGTTGTATGTAAGATTATCTAGATTAACTTCCTCCCATACTGGTCTATAATTTCTAAACATCGACACATCACCTCTATATATAATTGAAAGAAAATAAATAATTTTAGGACATTAACTTAATTATATACCTTTTCTATAGGAATTGTGAATAAAATTATTTCAATATTAATTTATATCAAAAATATTTTCACTCAACTCCACGTTTGCCTTAAAATCACTATATTCCACATCTACTTTTTTTCTTCCAGTAGAATCAAATATTTTCAAGTAAGTTGGCGTATTATGCTTTAAATTCACATATAATTCAGCTTTACTGATGTTTTTATTATTACCAGGTATATCCAAACGCACAACCTGATACTGCTCATTATTTACCTTCTTAAAGGAGTTGTCAATCTTTTCATTGGTATAAAGCAGTGATATATACTCTTCTATAAAACAGAATTTAAACAAGCTATTGAAATTTTTTTCCATACTGTATTTACCACTGTTGTCACTATTTTTAACAAATATTTTATTTCCCCTATATACAATTACTCTGTCTTTGCCCAGTTCAAATCTTTCTCCATATCTGCTGTCATAATACTGTCTGCCGCCGTAATTTATTTGCTGTTTCTCATTTTCTATCTGAATATTCACATTACAGCTATAACTATCTAGGTCCTTTAAATAATATATTATCTTTTCCGTGTTTTGAATATCTCTTCCATGGAATAAAAAAATAGCAAGTAAAACAAAAGATATACCTATCCCCATTAATAGTTTTTTCTTCATGCCACTCCTCCTGATCTAAAGCGCTCCACTATTAATCTATTCTACCATACCCTTTGATATTACTATTTTTTGGGGTTGATCTTCTACTGCATCAATTCTTTTATTGAAAAAGGAAGCTGTTTTAAAACATGACTGGCATTTACACAAAACATATATTGGGATAGTTTCTCTCCAGAGTATCCATGCACAAAAGCAGCTATACACGCCGCTTCAAAAAGATTATACTTTTGAGCCGCAAAAGAAACTATAATTCCAGTAAGGCAGTCCCCCATACCTCCAGAAGCCATAGATGAGTTCCCCACAGGATTTACGGCCACTGCATTTCCATCTGTAATAATAGTATTATATCCTTTCAAGAGTACAATTACATCATTTTCAGCTGCAAAATCTCTAGCTACCTTTATTCTGTTTTTCTCTATATATTGAATATCAAATCCCGTGATTCTAGCCATTTCTCCTAGATGGGGAGTCAAAATCACTCCACATTTTTTGTTCTTCAATATATGTAAATTCCCCATCAGCACATTGATTCCATCTGCATCAATTACAACATTTTTTTTAGATACATTTAGAATCCTATCAACCATATTCAAAGTTCTGTCATTTACTCCCATACCTGGTCCTATGGCAATAGCATCACTTTTCTCTATGGCCTTCTGCAGCTTTGAATCATCTTCCAGCTGAATTGTCATACCCTCTACTAGTTTTGAGCTGAGTACTGGCTGAATATTCTTATAGCAGCCTAAAGTAACAAGTCCCGCACCACTCCTTACAGCTCCCTGAGTGCATATATAAGCGGCTCCTGTAAACCCTTGAGAACCAGCTATAACAAGCACTCTGCCATAATCGCCTTTGTGCCCAAATTTATTTCTCCTCTTTAACTTTTCTTTTATAAAATTTTTTTCTATTATAAATTTAGAATCGATAAATTTTCCAACAGCAATTTTGGGAATTCCTATATCCTCAACTGTTACCTCTCCTGTAAATTTATCACTTCCATATCTTAAAAAACCCTGCTTATACAATTGAAATGTAACAGTTTTATCCGCCTCTACACAATTGCCCATTATCTCTCCCGTATTCCCATTAAAACCAGAAGGAACATCTATAGAAATGGTATATTTACTATTTTCATTTATCAACGATATGACAGAATCCTGTATGCCCTGTATATTTCTAGAGAGTCCAGTACCAAATATACCATCAATAATAACCTGGCTTTCTCTTATACTTTTTCTAAGTCTCACCATATCTTCTAAAGAGTTAACCTTATCCAGACTCATATGGAGAACTTTTAATATATTATAATTTATTTTGCATTCTTCACTCATGCCCTCCTCTTTCCCAACTAAAAATACATGAACTTCTTTATTTAAATTATATAGATGTCTCGCTATTGCAAAACCATCTCCACCATTGTTGCCCTTTGTACAGATTATACAAAAACTATTATAATTTTTTAAATCTATATTCGCAATTACTCTTAAAGCCGCGTTTTCCATTAGAACAATGCTGGGTATTTTTAATTCACTTATAGCATAATTATCTATCTTCCTGCATGTCTCTATGGATGCTATCCTCAATCTCATCCACCTCCATCACTGCATATGCTATGGCATTATCCACACCATGTGATATGCTCAAATGTATCTTATAATTGCCACATTTATTGGCCATCAATTTAGCTTTTCCCTTCAATATCACATTAGGTCTGCCAGAAGCTGCTCTGTCTATTTCCACTTCTTTAAAATCAAATCCTCTAAATCCGGTACCCATTGCTTTTACCACTGCTTCCTTTGCTGCAAATCTTCCAGCCACAAATTCAGGTCTTAAATTTCTATTTTTAAGATATTCTATTTCATTTTTACTAAAAATTCTGTCCATAAAATTAGCATGTTTACTAATGGCTTCTTTAATCCTCCTAATTTCAACTATATCCACTCCAACTCCAAATATCAAAATTACATTTCACCCCCAATTCATTAATTTAATTATACCAGTATTTATTATATTATATTTGTTTTTCAATGCAGTAAATAATAAATTAAATTTATATAAAAAAAGAGGATTTCTCCTCCTTTCTAATAAGCTATATAATTTATCTGTTTGTCAAAGTCCAAAATATATTCATCTACATAATCTCCGAGTACATCAACTAAATGTATGGGTGACACCTGGTTGTCATATAACAACTTCAGTAAATTATGTACTTTATATCTCTCAGGGCTTATATTTTTAATACACTCCCTTTGTACATTTACCAGTTTGTTTTCCAGTATATCCTGTCTTTCCACTTCAATTCCATAGGATTGAACCTGTATAACCTCATTTTTGTAGGTAATGGCAACCTTTTCCTTTAACAATCTGTAAAGATACACATATTTTTTATCTCCTATTATTTTACTAAGGCTAAAATTCTCAACTATCATAAACATTTTCCCCCTGTAATTATTAGCTAATATTATTGACTTACACATATATTAGCACATGCCCACAAAAAAATGTGTCAGTTCATGATTAGATGGATTATAAATTATCCCTTATATATGACAATAAAAATCTCTCAACTCCACAGGTAAAAGTATAAATATACTTTTATTCTATTTATTAACAGTTTTTATTGAAATTCTATGTCGAAATTTTATATATATTGACTATATATTTTTATAGATTTAACACTATTCTATCTGCAGAATCTATGTTTACCTATAATTTTTATAAGAGGTCTTGACCATATCCATGAACTCGTTGCCGTTGCAGGATTAAAATAATATATGGCCCCATCAGAAGGATCCCAACCATTTAGTGCGTCTCGAGCTGCATTTATGGAATTCTGTTCCATGTTAGCATGAATCTGACCGTCCACTATGGCAGTAAAAGCTCCCGGCTGATATATGACTCCTGGTACTGTAGAAGGGAATCTAGGATCCCTGGTCCTATTTAGTATTACAGCTCCTACAGCTACTTGTCCTTCATAGGGTTCTCCCCTTGCCTCTCCATTTATCAAACGGGCTATAAGCATGACATTCTGATTGTTGCTGCCAGATGCAGTGCCGCCACTTGAAGTATTTATACCCAAAGCAGCCAATGTAGCATCTCCTACTATACCATCAGGAGTCAATCCATTCTTTGATTGAAAATATTTTACAGCAGTATAAGTCTGATATCCATATGCCCCATCTACACTTCCATTATAATAGCCCCAGTTTTTAAGTTTTGTCTGTATCTGACTTACCACATTGCCCTTGGATCCATAGGAATAAGCTATGGCTTTTACAGCATTATCATAAGGAAGTAAAAACAGAGAAGTGAATATATATGTGAACACTATGGCAAGTATCAATATAAGTTTTATTTTAAAGTTCATAGACTTTTTACCCATATGATCATCTCTCCTTTAGTATTTATTAAACTTGTATTTATTTTTACGTGAACATAGTTTATGCACAAATACAATAAAAAATACATAAAGAAAAGCTGTCAAATGACAGCTTTATAATTTTATCCAACTTTTCTCAATCTCTTTTTCCAGCTCGGTATCAATATATCTTCCACGATATCATTTATGACCACTATACCGCACAACTTCTCCTCATCATCTACCACGGGAAGGGAAAGTAAATCATATTTTGAACAATTTTCTATGGCCTTACTTATATTTTCATTATGACTTACACTTACCACATCATCTATCATGATCTCTTTCAATTTAGTTTCGGCGCTGGACAATATAAGACTCTTCAAAGATACAACCCCTTGAAGCTTTCCTTTGTCATCAATAATATATATATAATAAGACACTTCATCCTCTGGATTGATTTCCCTAAATAACTCAATGGTTTCATTGACAGTTATATTTATATTAAATGAAATAAAATCCTTTTTCATTATACTTCCCACTGTCTCTTCATTATAATCCATAAGAGTTCTTACTTCCTCAGCATCTCCTTTTTTCATATTCAAAAGCATCCTTTCTGCAGTGTCTTCATCAACCTCGTCCAAGATATCTGCAATTTCATCTTTTGGCATATTAAACAGTACTTCGTCTCTTTTAGACTGACTCAAATTTTCCAGAATGTTCGCCTGTATTTTGGGTTCTATTTCCTCCAGTGTATCTGCCGCCAGATCTTGATCTAAACTTTCAAATACTTTTTTTCTATAATTCACATCCATATCCTCTAATATATCTGCCAAATCTGCAGGATGAAGTTTTGATAATTTCTTATATGGAACTGAAAGCTTTAAATTATTATTCACCATTTCTAAAGACTCCACATTATCCCACATTATAAGGCTGTCCTCTGGTTTCTTATTGAATATATCATAAAACTTCTTTATAATATGTTCCACGCCAAATCTTCTTCCCAAGGCCAAGGTACCTGTATCAACAGCTACAACCCTGTACTCACCAGCTATTTTTGCAATTCTGAGATCATTGACCCTAACTAACTTTTTTCCATTTATATCTACAATCTGTTTATCTAGAAGATGCTTTGACAAAAGGTATGAATAACTCTGAAGTATTATTCCTCTTATACCTTCTCCTCTAATTATTACCCTATTATTATCTTCATAAAAATTTATATTTTTACATTCACAATTGGAAACTTCCGTACCATTCTTTATCTTATATCCTATAGCTCTTGGCATGCCATGATCAGTGGATACATATATGTCCACAAGCTTTCCCACATACTCATTGAATTCATCATACACTTTCTTATAAAGAATTTTACTCAAAAAGAAACTGGTTAACTTTTGCATAAATATTCCTCCTTTGACTTACGGAGAAATATTTAAAAACAACAACTGTACAACGCACATCAAAGTTTAGGAATCTATTTAAATACCTCCCCGTAGGCACTTATTAAATTTTGTAATAAGTCACACCGACCTCCATAAGGTCCGTTTTCCATTTAACTACACCACCTAAATTAAAAAATTAAAAAGAGCCTCCAAGGCTCTCCTCACAAACTAAAACTTTCTAATCGTCTGAGTTTTAGCACTATATAGCTTTAGACTAAACCAATCCAGCTGCATTAGATAAAACCTTAATCCGGTAATATCTGTTGACCCATTGGCATCTCTCGATGTTTCCGGGCATCAGCATATGTCTATATAGGAGCCTCACCTAACATAACAAATTGCAAACATATGATATTATCATTTACACTATAATTATATTACAAATTTGCCAAAATGCAATAAGTAAATGCTAAATTTATCAATATTTATTTACTATTCACTTATTAATACACTTTTCCCTTATTTTGCTCAATATAATTTTAAATATCATGTTCTCTTTTATCTAAATCTTTTCCCATCTATTTATATTATATACTACACATTTATTTTGGTACACATACTTTTCACTATTAGCCATCAGCTGCCCTATAGGTTATTACTCTATATGTTATAATAAAAGCAATAAAAAAACAGAATGGAGAATTTAAATTGAGATTAAATAAAAATTTTCTACCAATATACAAAAAAGATATGGAAATAAATAATATAAACCAACTTGACTTTATATTTATAACTGGAGATGCTTATGTAGATCACCCTTCCTTCGGAACTGCCATAATATCCAGGATTTTAGAAAGGGAGGGATTCACAGTAGGTATAATAGCCCAGCCAAATTGGAAAAATACAAATGATTTTAAAAGATTAGGCAGACCTAAACTGGCATTTTTAATTAACTCTGGAAATATGGACTCCATGGTCAATCATTATACTTCTTCCATGAAAAGAAGACATGAAGATCTGTACTCACCAGGGGGGAAACCCGGATATAGGCCCGATAGAGCTGTAATAGTATATTGTAACAGGGTAAAAGAATCCTATAAAGACGTTCCCATAATAACAGGTGGTATAGAGGCCAGCCTGAGAAGATTTGCCCATTATGACTACTGGAGTGACAAGATAAGAAGAAGTATTCTTCTGGATTCCAAATCCGATCTGCTTGTATACGGCATGGGAGAAAAATCCATAGTACAGATAGCAAACCTGCTAAAATACGGCATGGATATCCAAAGTATCACAGATATAAGAGGAACTGTATATTGCTCTAAGGACAAAAACCATTTAGGGAAATATATAGAAGTACCTTCCTTTGAGGAAGTGCTGAAAGATAAAAAATCCTATGGAGATAGCTTCAAACTGGAATATTTAGAACAGGACGCCATAAGGGGAAAAACACTGGTACAGAAACATGGAGATCACTACATTATCCAAAATCCCCCTCAGTATCCATTGACAGAAGAAGAAATGGATATAATATACAACCTTCCTTATACCAGAACTTATCATCCAGTATATGAAAAAGCAGGAGGCATACCTGCAATAAAGGAAGTACGTTTTTCCATTACCAGCCACAGGGGATGCTATGGCGGATGTTCCTTTTGTGCCCTGACTTTCCATCAAGGAAGAACCGTTCAGAGTAGAAGTGAAAACTCCATAGTCGGCGAAGCAAAACTTCTGACTACACTGGACGACTTTAAAGGCTATATACACGACGTAGGGGGACCTACTGCAAATTTTAGACATAAAGCCTGTAGAATTCAAGAAAAAACAGGAGTATGTAAAAACAAACAGTGCCTATTTCCCCTTCCCTGTAAAAACCTCATTATAGATCACAGTGAATACTTGAGTTTATTGAAAAAAATAAGAAAAATACCAGGAATAAAAAAGGTATTCATACGCTCTGGAATACGATATGACTACCTGATAAATGACAAAAATACAGACTTTTTCATAGAGCTGTGCAAATATCATATAAGCGGCCAGTTGAAGGTAGCCCCTGAACATATAAGCGACAAAGTATTGGCACAAATGGGTAAGCCTAAAATGGACGTATACAACAGATTTGTAAAAAAATATTTTGAAATAAACAAAAAACTAGGTAAAAAACAGTACCTTGTGCCTTATTTAATGTCCAGCCATCCTGGAAGCGATTTAAATTCAGCTGTAGAATTGGCCCTGTATATTAAAAAAATGGGTTATACTCCTGAACAGGTTCAGGATTTCTATCCTACACCAGGAAGCTTGTCTACAACTATGTACTATACAGGCATTAACCCTATAACCGGTCAAAAAGTTTATATTCCAAAAAAACAAAGAGAAAAAAATATGCAGAGAGCTCTTTTACAATTTTCCCTTCCCCAAAACTACAAACTGGTAAAAGAAGCTCTGATTTCCGCCGGCCGTGATGACTTAATAGGAAGCGATCCTCACTGCTTGATTTCCAAGAATCCACCCAGGAAAAAGCATTTACATAAACACTTCCAAGGCTAATTTAAAGTACAAAGTTGAAAATCAACCGGATTTGATATTTGAATAGTGATTTTTCCTCACTTTGTTTAAAACATAAATCCATACAGCAGTCCAGCTTACATCACCCAGCACTGGCTGCACTAATACTTTTACATCCAGGAGCCAGGCTATTAGTTCTACTGAAGTTATACATGCCGCCAATACTATAATGTATATACCAAATTTATTCGGATTATTTTTACCCATAAATCCCAGTACAAAGAATATCACCAGAGTATTAAATACTATATATGGCCAAAATATGTATGAACCCTTAGAAAAAGTCATAATATATCCTAACACAGCAGGATACTGCTGTGCATTTTTCAATATAACTTCATAATTATGCATTATAAAACCATATAATACACATAGTACAGCAGATATTACAAATATATAATAAAATTTGATATTGTCCTTTCTCATAAAAATATACATAGCAGTAAAAGCTATCAGGGGAACGGCAATTAGATTTAAGAAAAAGGGTATTTTAAGCATATAAAGATATTTTATGTTGTCTGCCAAAAATAAAATAAGAATACAAATATATCTAAATAGCATGGCTATTAAAATAAAAAGTGTTATTATTTTTACCTTATTTGGCAAAAATTTAATCCAGGCAAAGCCCTGTATAATCATTATAAACATAATAGGTAATAGACAAATATAAAACGTCATATATTCTCCTTCTCTTAACAGCACTCTAGTTTATATTTATTAATATTGCCTATCTTATATTACTATTTTAAACAAAAATTATATACTCTCTCCATATTTTGAATTCATGTTTACCCCTAAAACCTCTATCCCGCCTTTTATACATTCTATTGTAAGAGGAAAATCAGGACCCCTTTCACCGTCTATATCGGTGACTATATCTTCATTGCAGTCCACTTCTATTTTATCTGATTTAAAATATATAAGGCCTGCAGTATTTTCTAAATGATCTCCTCTCAGCATTTTTATAAAAAGCGTAATCGTGTCTTTTATCACTCCCGCCTTAATTATTATGACATCCAATAGTCCATCATCTATTCTGGCTTTATAAGCAAGATTTAGATTTCCAGCAGTCTGTCCGTTAAACACCATCATCAAGTACATATCTCCATCAAAAAATGCAGTTTCAGATTTCACCTTTATTTTAAGCTTTCTTAAATTATGAAGCTGCTCCAAGCCTTTAACATAATAAGCCAATTTCCCTATGGTATTTTTTAAATTTACATCGGTCTTTTGGGAAACATCCGTAAATAACCCCGTACTTGCCACATTTATAAAATATTTGTCATTTACTTTACCCAAATCCAAACTTCTAGGTTCACTATTTATTATCTTCTCACAAGCCCTTCCTACATTTTCAGGTATTCCTATAAATTTTGCAAAATCATTAGCTGTACCCACCGGAAGAATAGCTATAGGTATATCTATATTTAACCTTTTCATATGGTTTACAGCAGTATCCACCGTTCCATCTCCACCTGCCACTAATATGTAGTTATAAGTTTCATCTAACCCCTTAAAAGCCTCTTCCATATTAACACCAGGGCTAATTCTAAATGGAACTATTTCATATCCATATTTTTGATGTATTTTAATCACTGTATCTATACCCGACACTATAGTGTTCTCTCCCGAATATGGATTATAAATAAATTTTACTTTATTCATACTGAACTCTCCTATTACACAAACTTAATAAAATATGCGCTATTGATTCAATTATATTGAATTAAAAATTTAAATTTTTATTTACATCACCTGATATTATATCACCTAAAGTAATAAATCCACAAGATTACTGGTAATTCCTGTGGATTTATTCATAAATTATTAAATTCTATTTTTAGGATATGCCTGGCTTAGATATATTACTCAATGCATCTCCTGCCTGTTCATTGGACTTGGAGTTAGTAGCCAAATCACCCAATGACACCATACCCACAAGATGTTCATTTTCCACTACAGGAATTCTTCTTACCTGTCTTTCACTCATTACCCTAGAAACATCTCTCAAATCCATGTCTGGAGAACTTGTTACAGGGTTTGAAGACATTATATCCCTTACTGTCTTAGAATTATAGCTCTCACCCTTAACTGCCGATCTTATTGCAATATCTCTATCTGTTATAATTCCTATAACTCTATCCCCATCACATACTGGAACAGCTCCTATATTATTCTGTTCCATAATCTCAGCTGCCCTCTCTATGGTATCGTCAGCTTTCAGGCTAATTACAGATTTAGTCATTATATCCTTAACTTTCATTTACAAACACTCCTTTAAATTTAGATTACATAGAATATTATGTCCTAAATCAAAGATTATGTTGCTTATAAATTATTGGTATTTTTAGATATTCTCCTATGTACATATAAAGAGCAAAAGGCTATAATACATAAAATCATTATGGGTAATATGAACTTAATAGAAAAGGGATCCTCTAGATTTTTTCCCATCAATGAATAGGTAACCATTTCCGGCAAAGTTCCTATTAATGTGCCAAAAATAAAATCACTGTACTTCATCTTTGTAAGCCCTGCTGCATAACTCAATGGATCATAGGGAAACACAAAAGACAATCTCATTATGGTCATAACTTTAAATCCATATTTTTCTATATTTTTGTCCAATACTAAAGCTTTTCCTTTTAATATCTTGTCTACAAAAGAACGCCCTAAATATCTGGATAAGAAAAAAGCTACAGTAGCTGATCCAAAACATCCAATCATGCTCAGTAAAACCGCTATATGAGAATTAAATATATTCCCTGCAACAATGGACATAAGGGATGCTGGAAATATAATAAGCAGTGGCCTCAACGTATACATGACAATAAAGACAACAGCAGAGAATTCCCCGTAACTCTGTATATAACTCCTGATCCTATATACATTTATATTACATAATTTATCTTTATAAACAAACAATACGATTATGATAAATAAAACCAAGATGGCAAATATTATAGATTTAACAAAATTTTTATTATTCTTTCTCATGAATTTCCAACTATCCTTTTTACATGACTTTAAAGTTAAATTGATAAAATATAAAGTATATTTTCAATAAAAATTTATGAACTTCCAACTAAAAAGAATTTAATCTACTTATTAACTATTTTTATAAAATGAGTTATAATTATTTTATGTAATTATATACTTTTTACTCGTTTTAAGCAATAAAATATTTTATTATTTTTTTAAGGAGTGATCCACAGTGGCTAAAATAAAACTAGCTAAAAGTACCGTCCCAAATGCATTTACTCTTACTAACCTCAGCTGCGGTATAATATCCCTAATAATGTCCTTTGAAGAAAATTATATATGGGCCGGCTTATTTATATTGCTGGCATGTTTGGCTGATAGATACGACGGAAGAGTTGCTCGATTTTTAAAGGTATCCAGTGATTTAGGCAAAGAACTGGATTCACTGGCAGATTTAGTTTCTTTCGGAGTGGCTCCTTCAGTTCTCGCATTTAATCTCTATAATTTTTCTAACTTAGGCCTATTGGGCTATCTGCTGGTACTGCTGCTGCCAATATGCGGGGCATACAGGCTGGCAAGATTTAATATTACTGAATTTGATGGACAATTCTTCGGTATTCCCATAACTTTTGCAGGTATGTTCATGTCACTTTATTGTTTGATTACATTGAGACATCCTCTTCCTTCAGAAGTTACAATTCTACTTATTATAATACTTTCATATCTTATGGTATGTAAGTACAGATTTAAAAAATTTTAATCCTATATCTTAATAAAATTTTTTATAGGTACCAGTTAAACTTGTTGTTTAATGTAATAAAAGAAGAATAGGTACAGATCGGCTTTTTGCTTATTCTTCTTTTGTATTATCATCATATATCGTATCTAAGTTGTTCAAAAACAACTCCTCATCTATTTCTGTCTCCATATATTGTGCTTTCATTTTTCCCCTGATGATTTCAGTTCTCATTTTGCAATACTGTGCATATTCTACGGTAGATTTATCTATGGCACTTATGAGCTTATCGAGTATATCACCCAATTCATCTACCCTATGAAGAGCATCTTTTACCTCTTTCTTATGGGCAGATGCTATGGAATTTAATTCCCCTGCTCCTCCTATAAGTAATCTATAACAATTGGTTAGTTTAGACAATAAATCTGTCAGGTTATTTATATCACAATAATATTCTTCAATTATCTTTCTATGAGACATATCTATCACCCTGACTAAAATTTATAATATACTATAATATTTATATTAAAGTTATAATAAATTATAACTTCATACCTTCTTTAGCCTAACCTTTATAGAAAACATCTCCTCAAACAAAACTGATTTATTATTTAATTTCAAAAATATTTTTCCTATATTATCACTTTTTACATGGATGTATAGATAATTATCTTCTAAATTTATTTCCTCAAGAGCAGTATTCAGCCTATGCGTATGATCTAGCGCATCAGACACTCTTAGAATTGCTATTAATTTTAACAGTTCTTTTTTTTTCATTATATCATACAGTTGAATGTCACAATCCACATTTTTTCCGTGGCTACCTGCAATTATAGAAAGGCAATGCTTTAATTCCCATGGAACGGCCTGAAAATTTTCTTCCTGCAGTATTATATATTTAGTATGACGTTGATGGTTTGACTTGTTTATAAAACAGCCTACATCATGTAAAATTGCACTGCAGCTTAGAAGATTTCTGTAGTAGGATCCTATCAAATAGGACTTTTTATTTAGTTCATCATATATCTGGCCGGCAAAATTTTCTACTTTAATTTCATGATCTAATATATTTCTGACATTGTATTTTTCAGCGGTCTTAAATACATCATTAATTTTTACATAATCATATATATCGAGCATACAAAATCCTTTCATAATTATTTATACACTACAAATAATATGAAAGGATTTCTTTTTATATGAACTCATTTTACCACAAGCACTTTATTAAACACTTTATAAAAATAATCCTTGCAGTCATCAATCATACCCATCTCAAGCAAAGATTCTTTTTTTGAAACTATATTTAAAATAACTTTTTCCTTTTCAATCTCAATGTCTATATCCACAACGTTGCCATCATATGCTCTATCAAGAGACCTTGAAATATAAAACACCAAAGACAATTTTTTAATCATTTCAATATCACTACAATTTAGGATCTTGCCAAAATAATCAGTTTTTTTAATTTTGCCTTCTTCAAAATTGGACACTACAAAGGCTGTCATTATCTGTTCTCTATGGGTAAGTCCATATATCTTCAGGTTTCTCACAATGTAAAAGGAATAATTTTCCTGGCTCCCAAATCCCAGTGAAATACCACATTCACTGAGCATAACTGCAGACTTTAATATTCTATAATCCTCATCCTTCATGGATAACATATCTGAAAAAACTGCACATAATTTCTTGGCAAAGCCCCACACCAACTTTAGATGATCTTTATCCAGATTATAATTATTCATTATGTTATTCAATGAAAAATCAAGTATATTTTCAACAAGAGGAGGATAACCTTCTATTAATTTTCCATAAAGCAGTCCCTGCCTCAACCCGCTTTCACTGATACAGAGTTTTTTAGTATTGCAGTACTTTATCACTGTAGCTATACAGCAAATGGCGCCTACAAATATGTCCGCTCTGTCTCTGGATATTCCCCTCACTTTTTTATACTGAGAAATACCCATGTTCTTTAAAAAATTGTATATATCTATAACATCTTTAGAAGAAATTATATAATTATGAGGGTTATTAAAAGGATAATTGATTTTATTTCTATGTATTTTGCCAATAGTCCTGTGACTTCCTCCGATACCTATAAGAGACATACCAGATGCTTCTTTCAGCCAGCCTATTTTATCAAAATTTGACACCAGAAAAGCCTCTAGTTCTTTTATTCTTTTTTGGTTGTTTCCCTTAATGGAAAGAAATTTATCTGTGAGTGTAATTGCTCCCATTGGAATACTTATACACTCTTTTAGCTTTCTATTTTTAACCAGTATGAATTCAGTGCTGCTTCCACCTATATCCATTAAAAGTGCAGATTTAACATCAATGCTGTTAACTACTGCCAGATAATCAAAATATGCTTCTTCATCTCCCGAAAGTACTCTTATATCTATTCCTATTTCTTTTTTTGCCCTATCTATGAACTCTCTCTGATTGGAAGCCTTCCGCACTGCTTCTGTGGCAACCGCCACAATCTCAGTTACATCATTTGAATCACATAGTCTTTTAAAATGAGATAATGCAATAATGGCCAATCTGATTTTTTCTTCACTTATGGCTCCATCAGCTGTCATATTCCTTCCGAGTCTTACTATGGACTTCAATTCATCTACAAACTGATAATTTCTTCCATTCATAATTTTTACAATCAAGACTCTCATGGAGTTAGAACCAATATCTATTATTGCCAATTTTTTCATAGCGTATCTCCTTATATGAAATTATAACTATTTACAATATACCTATTATATTATATAAATTCAGCAAATATTTCAACAAATATCTGGAAGTATATTTAAGGGTATGTTATTTAAATGTTAAAATCCTGTTAAGTTTAAAGTATTCACCACCCTCAATAAAGTATAATTTAATTGTTCATAATATAATTATTGCACTTAAAATTTATATTGGAGTTGATGTACATGAAAAGCATTAAATTGTCACAGACAGTAGCAGCCATAGATGCTGGTTCCAACTACTTGAGAATGAGTATTTCCGACATAGATCATGACGGTCACATCAATGTACTGGAAGATTTAATCAAACCTACCAATATAGGAAGAGATACTTTTTCAAGCGGCAGAATATCTGTTGATACTATTCACAATACCTGTAATGACATAAAGGGATTCACACAGGTAATGAAAGATTACAAAATAAAAAATTATAAGGCTGTATGCACCAGTGGAATACGTGAAGCTGAAAACAAGCAGTATATCCTGGAACAGATAAAACTCAGAACAGGAATAGAAATAGAGGACATAAATGTATCACAAGAACGTTTTTATATAATGAAAGCTCTAAAATACAATGTATCTGAATTTAATTTTTTTGATGAAAAGACCACATTGGTTATAAATATAACAACAGGTTCAGTGGAAGCTTCCATTTTTGAAGATAATAAATTAAAATTTACAGAGCATATCCAAATAGGGTCTCTCAGGTTGAAAGAAACCTTTACGGGTTTGGAAAATAAGATTATGAATTTCTCCAATTTAATGAAGGAATACGTTGAAAGTAAATTATACTGGATAAAATCCAATACAAAGCATTTAAAAATAGAAAACCTCATCATAATAGGAGGCGAAGTACATACAATTGTCAATTTAATCAACAGCAGGGGCAATAATTCCAAAATGAATAATATAATACTTGGAAAAGATTTTAAATCACTGTACAATGAAATTAAAAATATGACTGAGGATCAAATCACTTTTAAATATAAAATCAGTGCCATTAAAATGAACCTTTTGCTCCCCACGCTGATTTTATTCAACTGCTTTTACAAGATGGCAAATACGGAAAGTATATACAACCCCAACATAACTTTAAGGCTTGGGGTCTTACAGGATCTTTCTGATAAGATTTTCAACCTTCCCCGTAAATCAAAGCTTATAGATGATATTTTAAGTTCTATAGATCATATTGCCGACAAATATAAGATTGACAAAATCCATTCCAATTACGTAGAAAAAATTGCACTGTCAATATTTGATCAAACTTTAAAAATTCACAAGATGGGGGAATCTGAAAGATTGTATCTGCAGGTATCCAGCAGGATTCACGATGTAGGACAATTTATAGATGCAGTAGATCCTGAAATTCAAGCTTATAACATAATAATAAATCAGGATATAATGGGATTTTCATATAGAGAACTAAACATAATAGCCAGCATAGCCAAATACCATTGGGATATAATACCTAAAGAATCAGATTATAATTATTCCATTCTGGATTCCAGAGATAAGATGGTCACATCTATGTTGTCTGCCATTTTAAAATTATCAGAGGCACTTGATACATCCCATCTTCAAAAAATAACAGATATAAAACTTACGAAAAACGGCGACATGCTATTTTTCAATACTACATCTGAAAAAGACATAAGCCTTGAAGAATGGGCTTTTAACAGTAAGGCAAACTTTTTTCAGGAAGTTTTCGGTATAAAACCAACAATTTAAGGAGGCTCAATTTATGGGTAAATTCAACAAAAGTAAAAATTTTATAAACAGAGAGCTAAGCTGGATAGAATTCAATAAGAGAGTACTGGAAGAGTGCAGAGATACAAATCATCCTCTATTTGAACGTCTGAGATTTCTTTCTATAACCTGTTCCAACCTGGATGAATTTTTCATGGTAAGAGTTGGCTCTCTCATGGATCAGATAAAGGCAGGCTTCAACAAACCGGATCCTTCAGGATTGACTCCAAAAGAACAGCTGGCAGATATATATTCAAGTGTGACAAAATTGGTGGCAAAGCAGTGCAGTTATTATAATCGTTCTTTAAAAATAGCTCTTGGAAAGGAAAACATAAAATTTCTAAAACCTCAGGATTTAGATGAAAATCAGAGCAAATTTATAAAAAACTACTATCGCAAGAATGTTTTTCCCGTTCTGACTCCAGTACTTTTAGACAGCAGCAGTGCTTTTCCACTGCTTTTAAACAAGAGTTTAAACATAGGTCTCATCATCGAGAAAAAAGGAGTCAAATCTTTCGCTACGGTTCAGGTACCCTCGGTACTTCCAAGGATAGTGGTGATACCAAGTGAATCAAATTTTAACATAATACTTCTGGAAGATATTATAAAATCAAACTTAAAAACTCTTTTTGGTACCGAAAATATATTATCCTGCGGATGTTACAGAATAACGAGAAACGCAGATATGGCTGTGGATGAAGAGGGTGCAGAAGATCTTCTTGAAGCCATAGAGGAATCTTTAAAGCAGCGTAAGTGGGGTGCTGCAGTAAGACTGGAACTTGAAAGAGGAATAGACAAGGATATAGTGAGAACCCTTGAGAAAGAACTGGAAATCTCAAAGACTCAGGAATATATCTTAAATGTTCCACTGGACTTGACCTTTTTAAATAAGCTCATATCCGTAAAAAAGTACAAATATCTGTGCTATGAGCCTATAAAGCCATTAAATCCACTTAAAGGGATGGAAGATGAGGACATTTTTTCCATAATATCAAAGAAAGATATACTCTTATACCACCCCTATGAGTCCTTTGAACCTGTTATAGAATTTGTAAAGCAGGCTACAGAAGATCCTTCAGTACTTGCCATAAAGCAGGTGCTCTACAGGGTCAGCGGAAACTCTCCCATTGTAAGATCTCTTATAAAAGCAGCCGAAAATGGAAAACAGGTTACAGTGCTCGTGGAATTAAAGGCAAGATTTGATGAAGAAAACAACATAATATGGGCAAAGCAGCTGGAAAAGGCAGGATGCCATGTAATCTACGGATTAGTGGGACTTAAAACGCACTGCAAGCTTCTCTTAGTAGTCAGGAGAGAAAATGACGGAATAAAAAGGTATGTTCACATGGGCACTGGCAATTACAACGATGTAACTGCAAAAATATATACGGATTTGGGTCTTTTCACATCAAATCCCTATTTTGGTGAAGATGCATCCGTAATATTCAACATGCTTTCAGGTCATTCCATTCCAAAAGAACTTAAAAAGACCTGTATAGCTCCACTTAATTTGAGAGAAAGGTTTCTATATCTCATAGAACGGGAGAAAAACAACGCTCTAGATAGCAAACCTGCTAAAATAATTGCCAAGATGAATTCACTGGTGGATAAACATGTAATTGAAGCTCTGTACGACGCATCCTGTGCAGGAGTAAAAATCCAGTTAATCGTCAGGGGTATATGTTGTTTAAGGCCAAAAATAAAGGGTGTCAGTGAAAATATAAGTGTAATAAGTATCGTGGGAAGGTTCCTCGAGCACAGCAGAATATATTATTTTTACAATAATGGTGAGGAAGCACTGTATTTATCCAGTGCAGACTGGATGAACAGAAATCTGGACAGAAGAGTGGAACTTTTATTTCCCATAGAAGATACAGATGTAAAGAATAAATTGAAGGGAATACTCAATACACAGTTAAACGACACAATCAAAGCTAGAATGCTGACCAGCGACGGTTCTTATTCTCATATAGACAAACGCGGCGGGAAACGGGCCCTGGACAGCCAGAAATTATTTTACGAGACAACCCTGGATCCGGACAAGAACTCTTTAAGTAAAACGGAGCTCTCCAAAAAGAAATGGAGGGAAGAAGGTTTTCAGGTACGTCAACCTCAAGTATAAAAATAAAGTTTAGAGTTCAAATATCAAATATAGTAGATTTTCGGTTTTACCCGAAAATCTTTATCATTTGATATTTTATATTTGAACTTTCATAAGAGGAGCTAATTTCTAAATATGCTGCCGGTCTGTTCTTTAAACATTTTATAAGCTTCCAGTGCCTCCGCAGCCTGTTCAGTAGAAAGAGGATCATACACATTCTGCTTATTATAGCTGAATCCTCCATCTTTTAATTTATAACTTAAAAGTTCATCTATCAGGTTTTTGTTGTTTTTCGTAAATTCACTGCCTGTAGGATCTATTCCATTACTGCAGAGAGCTATGATAACCTGAGATAAACTCTGGCTGTTCTCTACACCCATAGAGGAATATCCTGCATCACTGCCCTGCATGGAGGAAAGTTTTGCAATTCCGGCATCTACGACCTGCTTCACATCTTCTCTATCTCTATACGGTGCCAGAGCTGTGAGTGCCATAGATGTCATATCTGTATCCGCTTTATTACTCGTAATACTCCATCCATTATCCTCTGTCCTGGCAGATACTATTTTATCTATGAATTTATCTCTACTAACAAGGGCATCATTTGGCACGTCAAAATTTCCAGAATCCAAAGCTATAAGACCAAATATATAGGCATTTATACCCTGGTTATCCATGCCGGCATTATTGTATATTTTTTCTACCAGATTATATCCTCCAAAACTTGTAGAATCCTTGCCCAGTAATGATAGGACAATTACCATTCTCTCATAATCCGTAGGGGCAAAAGAATCGGCTTGTGATGAAGTCAGGCTGTTTTCAAAAGAAGTCCAATAACTTGGGGGAACTTCCTCTCCACATCTATATACCACCAATGCTTGCCAATCATCTTGGATCCCATCTTTTAAAATTTTATTCACAGTTGCATCAAGTGTACTTTCCACCTGAGACTTATAATTATAATCTTGAGATACAGAGCTCAATTCGAAAGTGTATTTAAGACTACTTTTTAAATACCTGCTTTCTGAAGAATGAACTCCATTTCCTACATTTAAAGAATAAACTTCCCCCTGCTTATATCCGCCTTCCGGAGCATCTACCTTTACTTTGCTGCTGTCAAGTAATTTTATACTGACATTTACTAAATTTCCTTTACTGTCCGTTACAGTTATGGCATTTTTGGTCTGATCATCAAAACCCACAGGTTGACTAAATTTTATAGTCCATGATCTATTAGGATCAGTTATAGTTTTATCTACAGAAGCCGCTTTCACAAGCAGCGGTTGAACCAATAGTATTGAAGTCACAGCCGTGCTTAAAACGGCATACTTTATCTTTGATCTTAACATTTTACATTTCCCCCCATATACAATTATTTAACAAATATAATCTAATCGTTACATACCATTTTTAACATACTTCCAAATCACAGAATCCCCACTCTTCAACACATATTGTCCACTTCCTATATTGGCCTTTACAAATTGGGACTGTCCTTTTTTCTTCACATAATAACACCATCCGGACATGGGTCCTTCTGCCCTCTCTTTCAGCCCATTTATATCTGAGAAATAAATTGTAGAACCAGTTCCCTTTGTTGTGTAACTTATCTTGACTCCATCAAGAACCTTTTGAGTTACATATCCTACGGTTTGTCCATCTATACCATTCAAATTTTTTTGTAAAACAACTCTATTTCCATGAGCTTCATCAATAATCTCAATAGAAGACTGCTCTACCGACTTTTGAGAACTAGCACCGGGTGCACTGGAATTTTGTGAAGAACCACCTTGAGTTGAAGAAGTCTGTCCAGTTTTGCTGTTTACCTTTGAAGCTCCATCTAAACTGCTGGAAGCAGAATTTTTAGACGATTTGCTGGAGACAGCAGGATTTCCCTTTTCATCTTTAGCACCACTTTGGCTTTTCCCAGCTTGAGCTGTACTATTTGACTTATTTTGGGCTTTCTCTGCACTTGCCTGTTTATTTGAAATAGTGCTGGTATATACGTTCTGAGCCTTGATCGCAAGCGCAAATATAACAGCGCATACCACAACAGCAGATACAATTATTATATACTTTTTCTTTTTATTCTTCATTAATTTCATCTCCCTTTTTAGTATTCATGTAACTTATAATCAATCTCCTATTATAGCGCTGAAGCACCGGTAAAAACCTCTTGTAAAATATAACTGAAAACACAAAAGAGCTGATTCCATGGAGAATATCAAAAGTCAATCCCGAAGCATAAGCAGCTAAAATTGAGCCTAAGTTTATAGGTTTTACGAAAGCCAATATATACTGAATGTTCATAATCCAGTCAAACATAAAGCCAAACAAAAAACACAGAATTGAGAATTTAAAAGTTGAAATTTTTCTGCCGCTCTTCCCCAATATCCCTGAAATGATTCCCACAAGCCCCCAGGAAAACATCTGCCAGGGAGTCCAGGGTCCCTGACCAAAAAATATATTGGATAAAAATGCAGTAGTGCTTCCAATTAAAAATCCCTCATAAGATCCAAATACAAAGCCAGAAATTGCCACTAAAAAAGTAACCGGTTGTATATTTGGAGCAGCAGCAAATACTATTCTGGAAACAGCTGCAAATGCACTTAAAGTAGCTATTATAGCAATTTCCTTAGTACCTGAGTGACTTTTTTCAAAATAGAAATAACTCATAAAAAGTATTGCAAAAACACTCACAGTGCATATAAGTGAAACTCCTGTTTGAAAATTACTTCTAACCGTAAGTGCCATTAGCACTATGATTATAAGAGAAGTAACTACAATAATAAATTTTTTCATATTGAACACCTTTCAATGGCTTCTTCCAGGGTAAATATACTATCATCCTTATCCCTCAACAATTTGTTCATGGAAGTTGTATAAAATATTCCATCTCCCAATACCTGCCTCTTATTTCCGTCTGCCACAATTCTCCCATTGAACATAATCATGTATCTTCTGCAAAAATTACTGGCAAAATCTGTATCATGAGTCACCAAAATAATGGAAGTACCCTTTCTATTGAGATTTTGAAGTAATTTCCCCAATTTGTTTTTAAGTCCACTCTCAAGGCCTCTCGTTGGCTCATCCAGTAGAATCATATCAGGCTGTAATACAAGTATGGAGGCTATGGCTACCCTCTGACGCTGACCGCCGCTTAAATCCCTTGGGTTTTTATCCTTCAGATCATATATTTCAAGTTCTTTTAAAACGCTATTCACTATTTTCTCATCATATATCCCATAATTGTCCATGGTAAATTTAACTTCTTCGTAAACACTGTCCTTTGACAAATAATCATTGGGATTTTGAGATATATATCCTATATGTCTGGCTATCTGCCTTATATCCATTTTCGAAGTATCTTCTCCATAGAGCCTTATGATGCCTTCATGCTCCACAAGTCCCAGAATAGTTTTTAAGAGAGTGCTTTTTCCGGCACCGTTGGCTCCCAATATTGCAATAAATTCACCATTTTCCACAGTAAAATTTATATCTCTCAAAACTTGTTTAGAGCCATATTTACAATTTAATTTGTTTACAGAAATCACTTCTTTGTCATTATTCTGGAATTCAGCAGCAGCAACTTCATTTCCTGATTTTACATTCAATGAGCTGTTTAGAATTTCCACCCGGGCGTCTTTAAAATTTTGCGGCATTTTATTAAAATTCATTTTTTTAAAGAACTTGAGATAATCGGGCATAAACATAAATTGTCTTTTATTACAATTATAATAAAAATCTCTCTTATCTTCAAATAACTCCAAAGTCCCATCATTCATGATAGCTATGGAATCCACAGTATCAAACCACCTGTTCACTCTCTGCTCTATGACTATTATGGTTATTCCGAGTTCTTCATTTATTTTTTTAGTTATATTCAGCATTTCTTCTGCAGAAGAGGGATCCAGCTGTGAAGTTGGTTCATCCAGTATTATACAATCCGGCATATATACAAGGGCAGAGGCCACTGCCACTTTCTGTTTTTCCCCTCCTGACAGGGAAGCAATATCTCTATCAGCAAGATGAAGTATTCCCGAAAATTGAAGTGCCTCATAAACTCTCCTCTTGATCACATCTTCATCCACTCCTATATTCTCCAGTCCAAATGCTACTTCCCTGTGGACTCTATTCATCATAAGCTGTTTTTCAGGATCTTGAAATACCATGGTTACCTTTTCTGCTCTTTCCCTATGGCTCATATCTTTTAAATATTTTCCACCTATTTTTATTTCCCCGCCTATGGTACCGCCATAAAAATTAGGTACTGTACCAACTATTGCCCTGGCAAGAGTCGATTTTCCAGATCCCGATCTTCCTGCTATTAACAGAAAATCATTTTTTTCTAACTGTAAATTTATATTTTTTAAAGACCTCTCTTTTTCCATAGGATAAGTAAAATTCAAATCCTTAATCTCTATATATGCCATACTTTTTCTCCTCGCCGTTCAATATTACAGTTAATGAAATAGCTACTATAAAGGCAAAAATTACAGCTATTCCGATGTTGATGAAATTCACAATGGTTACACCATCATATATGTTAAATTGCACCCATCCTTTAAACTGTGCTGTTCCATAAAATATAATAAGGGCAGTACTCAAAGCTATTATCTCCCAGTCCCTCGCTTTAAATTTCTGCCTTTCATAGACACTTCTGCTTCCGCTTAAAAATCCTCTGACATAGGCTGCCTCACCTATGTTAAAAGAGCCTTCCATGGAATCCTCAAGAAGTATGGACATCACAGGAATATAACTTGCAGCTTTTTCTCTGGCTTTTTTCTTGTCAAACATCACACCTCTTACCTCATATATTTCCTTTAAATTTCTAAATCTATCCTTCATACTGGGTATGAGCTTGAAACTTATCATGAGCATGAGAGTGGATTTGGGCATTATGGATGAAAAATAGGAAACTGCCCTGTCAGAATCAACCATAAGCTCGAGTATTATAAAAAGATAGATTACCGCCAGAAATTTAAGGGACATCACCAGGGCATATATAAATGCCTCCAGTGTAAATCTTCTATTAAACAGATAAAACAGTGTTGTTCTTCCGGAACTCACAAAGAGTACATTCAGCAAAATTATAAAAAAAGCAATTGGGAAGAAATAGTACAGTGCCGTTTTGAATTTGTGCTTTTCACTGCAAAACACCGCAATAAACAGGATAAAGACATATACAGATGACAGTATCACCGGGTTGTCGTTGGAAAATATTATTACCATCATGGACATGAAAACCACAGAAGCGGTCAGCACGTGGTACTGTTTAAAATCAATGAAATACCTGGATTTTTCTTCATCTTTATAAGTCATGGATATTCACTTCCTTGTCAGCTGTTTAAAGAATGGCCGCAATCCCGAATAACAGCCATTCTTTAAGTATTCCCTAAAATGCTATTTTGCATTAACCGTAACCGTACATTTTACCGGTTGGGCATGTGTATTGTACTGAGGTTTCACAGTTATAGTTGCAATTCCCACACTTACTGCCTTCACTTTTCCGTCTGCATCCACTGCAACAACATCAGGTTTATCACTTTCCCAAACCAACGCTTCAGTTGCATTATCAGGGCTTATAGTTGGAGTTAATTTTAAAGTTTCCTCTTCTTTTAATGTTGCCTGAGTTTTATCCAGTGTTATGGAATCCACAGGAATATCAGTATTATGAACATCCGCAAAATTCTTGTATACAGAACCCTTTCCATCTTTAAAAAGCTTGTAATCAGCAAGAGCCCTTAATCCTTGTTCTGTAGCAGAAGAATCCGTTGTCTGGTTGGAACCCCATGGACTCCAAAATCCAGTATTGTCACTTACTGCAAATTTAAGAAGAGCACTTATGGCATTTCCACCGTTCTTTATAAATCTAGCGTCTGAAGCAGGATCTATTCCATTGTCACAAATACCTATTATAGCCATCGCCACACTATTTGGATTCTCAGGATTTTCAGCTCCGACATCTCCTTGGCTGTAAGTGAACCCACCGTCTTCTCTCTGCATGGAAGAAAGTTTATCTACAGCAGCATCTACAGCTGACTTAACATCTTCCTCGTCTTTATAAGGAGCCAGAGCCGAAATCGCCATAGAAGTCATATCCGTATCTGCACTGTCCCCCCAATAAGTCCATCCTTTATCATTTGTCCTACAATCTAAAATCTTGTCTACGAGTTTATCTCTTGTCCATTTTGATCCCTCAGGCACCGAAAAATCTGCTGAATCCAATGCTATTAAAGCATATACATAAGCACCAATACCTTGTTCTTCCATAGATTGCTCATCATAGTCATATATCTTTTCCACCAGATTCTGTCCTGCAAAATTTGTTGGATTTCCTCCTGATGCCACTATTCCAATGACAGTTCTGGCATAATCAGTAGGCTGTTTTAAAACTTTATCTGGACTATTTTCTATTTTCTCTTCAAGATCTGTAAGATAATTAGACGGAATTGTTTTCCCAAGTTTATTTAATTCCATAACTGTCCAATCATCTGGAGATGAAGATATTTCTGAAGTTATCCCATTTACAAGATTATTTATATCAGTATTATAATCCACAAAATTCTTGTATACAGAACCTCTCCCCTGGTTAAACAGTTTACAAGCTGCCAATGCCCTGAGCCCCTGTTCAGTAGCGTAAGAATCTGCTGTTTTTATTATATTCCCACTTTCATCAGTATTCCAAGGATTCCAGAATCCAGAATTATCAACCACTTTGAAACTTTTAAGTGCATCCATAGGATTTTGCTCATTTTTTATAAATGCACTATCTTTAACTGGATCTATCCCATTATCACAAAGACCTATTATCACCATTTCCACACTGTTTGGATTTTCTACTCCCCAGCTTGCAAATCCACCATCTTCACTTTGCATGGAAGAAAGCTTGTCTATAGCAGTATCAACATCTGATTCTACATCTTCTCTGCTTTTATAAGGTGCAAGAGCGGAGATTGCCATGGAAGTCATATCAGGGTCTGCAGTATCTCCCTGATAGGTCCATCCACCATCGCCTGTTCTATAACTCAAAATCTTGTTTACAAGGTTTTGCCTTGTCCAGTTTGCTTTATCAGGTATTGAAAAATTTGATGAATCCAAAGCTAGAAGTGCAAATACAGCACCATTAGCACCGGAATCATCCATCGCTTGAGGATCATAATCATATATTTTCTCCACCAGATTCTGTCCCGCAAAATTTGTAGGATCTCCTCCTGCCGCCACTACTCCGATAACAGTTCTGGCATAATCAGTAGGCTGTTTTAAAACTTCACCCGGATTATTTTTTATTTTCTGTTCAAGATTTGTAAGATAATCAGATGGAATTGGTTTGCTAAGTTTATTTAATTCCATAACTGTCCAATCATCTGGCGTGGAAGATACTTTTGAAGTTATACCGCTTACAAGACTATCTATATCAGATTCATAATCACTATAACCTTTTCCCTGTCCTTCTACGGTAATTGAACAGCTAGCAGTTTTTCCACTGTTTTTAGTAGTAACTGTTATAGTTGCACTGCCCTGTCCAACAGCTGTTACCACTCCATTGGAATCCACTGTAGCTTTTTAATCGTCACTGCTTGACCAAGTTACATTTTTATTGGAAGCCTCATCAGGTTCTACAGTGGCTTTTAATCTCAATATATTTCCCTGTGCCATCGTAACTTTCGAAGTGTTCAATGTCACACCTGTAACATCTATAGTAGAACTGCCGCCTCCACCACCGGAAGATACATTAACTGTCTTAGTAACACTTCCCTTATCCTGCCCGCTATCTTTTTCCGCTTTTACTTCATAAGATCCAGACGTATTTATAGTTATATCTGCATTTCCGTTTTGATCTGTAGTACTACCTGTAGATTTACCATCTACACTTATAGCCCCACCATAAACAGGTTTCCCAGCACAAGTAAATTTCACCGAAAATGATTTTCCAGATTGAATGGAATCAGGAATACTTAAACTCAATGGAACAGCAGTAGTACCAGGATCCATCAGATCATGCCAGTCCCACTTATGATAATCAAGGTTCAAGGTACTTCCAGGCTGGATATTTACACTTTGAATACCTGCTCCAGAACGACTTCCATTCAAATATATAAACCAGTCAACCCCATAATATCCTGCTTTCCTATCCGAATTCGTCAACCCTTCTATAGATACAGAAGAATTGCCATCTATCCCAGTTATGAATCCAGATTTTTCAGTTACATTTGCCATGGTTTTAAGATAATCAAGAGCATTTTTACTATTGTCTATATCAAAAACCTTCTGTTTAATAATAGTTCCATTATCCCGGCTAATAACAAGAGTAAAAGTGTTGCCAGTTGTAGGGATAACAACTCCTCCACCGCCTCCTGTACCCGGCTTGGTTTCATCTCCTATACCGCCGCTGGTGGATTCTCCATTGAAATAACGAACCAGATCGTCCAAAATCACAGCTGGAACTACCGCAATTCCGCCTAATGCAATAATAACGGTTTTATCTGACATGTTCTCTTTTAAAAAATCCGCTGTTTTCGAAGCAACAGTATTGTCGGTCAAAACAACAGGTGCAGATTCTGTAGCTGCAAGAGCTGATCCGGAAAGCGCATCTGCAAACTCATCCCCATTAGGTCCATTTCCCCTTGCCACATACACATTGCTAAAATTAAGATCGGATTTAAAATTCTGAAGCACGGCCAGGTTTGTATCAAACCTGGTGTCACCCCCAAGTCTTACAGCATTCGTAAGAGAAGATTCCAGGTTGCTGGATATGACTCCAGTACCGCCTATTATGTAAGTTTTTTCTATATTTCTGTTTTTCAAGTAATTTTTCACTGCCTGTGGAAGAGCATCGCTTTGTGACAGCAATATGGGCATTCCCTTTTTAGCAGCTATTGCAGCTATTGAAAGGCTGTCAGCATAGCCGCTTCCAGATGCAACTACAATATTGCTGACATTTTCCAATTCTTCTGCTATTTTCACAGAGGTCTCATACCTATCTTGTCCACCTAATCTTTTCACAACGCTGACACCAATATCTTTTAGCTGCGATTCCACATTATCAGATAAAGAACCTGTTCCACCAATCACAAATGCCCTATCCACTTTGAGCCTTTTAAGTTCTTTTATAGTTTCATCATCCAGCGAACCCTGTCTTGAAAGTATTATAGGAGCATTATATTTTTTTGCAAGAGGTGCTGCACAGAGAGCATCTGCATAGCCATATCCCTGGGCTATAACAGCAGTAGCTGCACCATATTTCCATCCCTCCTGACTTATTTTTAAGGATGTTTCTATTCTGTCCTCTCCCCAAAGCCTGTTTTCATTTGCAGTTGTACTCATATTGCCGGCACTGCTTGAATCCGCATATACATTTCCAGTGAATCCTGATAAAGCAATGCCAATTACAAACAAAAGCATGACAATTTTGCCGATAATTTTTTTCATACCTTTCATATCATAATCCCTCCCCTAAATAAAAGATCAAATCAATTCCAATAATAAAAGGATCCCTAAGGATCCCGCTATTTACATTCAATTATGGCTGCTTATATATATCTTAGCAATAAAAAACAATTTAATAAAATGTATCATGTTTCCCTCCGAAAAATCAACAAAATGTCAGGCAGGCTTCCTGGCTCAGATTCATTTTACTCCCTTATCTTCCCAGATATATTACCAGTGATACAAACAAGGTTTCATCCTCCATACAGTAGCGGTGGGACTGCAGTATTTTCTATACTTTTCCTTTTAAATATTTAAAACATCACCTAACATCAAATATTAAATTTTACAAATTATCTGCTGCTCTTACCGTTAAGTATAAGATATAAATTTTATTCAGTCAATATATTCAATTAAATAGAATTCGTAAAAGAGAAATGGATTACACTTCATTTTAATAACTGCAATTAAATCTACTTTCAAATTCACTTATCAGTTCATCTCTAAATTTCGGATGCGCAATTTTTATAAGTTCTCTAGCTCTTTCCTTTAACGATTTACCTCTAAGCTGTGCAATTCCGTATTCTGTCACTACATAATGCACATCATTTCTTGAAGTAGTAATTGCTGATCCTTTGCTCAAGAAAGGCACTATCCTTGATACCGTACCCTTTTTTGCAGTAGATGGTATAGCTATAATTGACTTGCCATCTTTTGCCATGCTAGCTCCTCTCATGAAATCAATTTGTCCTCCAACTCCACTTATCTGCTTTAATCCTACACTTTCAGCAGTTATCTGTCCCATTAAATCCATTTCCACACAGGAATTTATGCATACCATCTTATAATTTTTCATAATAACCATGGGCTCATTCACATAATCTACGGAGTCGGATTCAACCATGGCATTGTCATTTACAAAATCGTATAATTTTTTAGTACCCATCAAAAAAGTCACAACTATTTTACCTGGATGAAGAGTCTTTTTCTTGTTTGTTATTACTCCAGACTCAACTAAATCCACAATCCCATCAGATATCATCTCAGAATGTATTCCCAGATCTTTTTTATCTTTTAGAAATGAAAGTACAGCATCTGGAATAGCTCCTATTCCAAGCTGAAGGGTTGACCCATCTTCTATCAAGGAAGCACAATATTTCCCTATTTTCTTTTCTACATCTCCTATTTTAGAAGGTGCCATTTCAACCACAGGGTGTGTATTTTCAACTATACACTCTATATCAGAAATATGTATGAAACAATCTCCAAGAACTCTTGGCATATTTTCATTGACTTCTGCAATAACAATTTTAGCACATTCTGTTGCCGGCTTTATAAAATCATTGGAAATTCCAAAGCTACAGAAACCATGATTATCCGGTTTGCTTACCTGAATCAACGATACATCTAAAGGAATGTAGCCTTCTTTAAAAAGCCTTGGCATTTCATGAAAAAAACATGGAACATAGTCTGCTCTTCCCGAATTGACAGCATTTCTTACACCTTTACTTACAAACAATGAATTGTAATGAATGTATTTTTCCATACCTTCTTGTGCATACTTACCTTCAGATCTAGGCAGCATACTGTATAAATTTAAATTCTTGTATTTCTCTTTGTTCTTCACCAAAGCATCAAGAAGCATTAGAGGCTCTGCACATCCAGTTCCAAAAACTACATTATCACCCGATTTTATTTTAGATACAGCTTCATCTGCACTTACCAATTTACTTTTATATAAATTTTCCAATTTTGCAGAGATCATTTTAAAACCACCTTTCAAAAAATTTTATAAAATTAGAGATAAGTAAAGTTCCACTCAATCCCAAGAATCACTTGATCTACTCTGCACAATAAAAAAGAGAATCCAAAGGAATCTTCTTTCATATTTTAAATAAAACTGTTTACAAATTAAAATACAACACACAATTTACAAATATTATGTAAAATATTGTCCCAGCATTAATTTTTAACTTTTACCCATACAATAATTGCTTAAGTCATGCAACATCTCCTCTCTCCTGAAAGAATTAACGACATATTAGACAGACTTCCCATTTTAGATTCATCCTGAATGTTAAAAATATCACTTACTACTGGATATTAAATTTTTATAAATTATCTATTTCTCTATTTTTAAGTATAAGATATAAATTTTATTCAGTCAATAGATATTCAATTATAGTTCTCTGCCTACAAACACTACTTTCCTTAATCTTCACGTAATATCTTCCAATAATATTTTACCGGAAACCAATTTGGAAATGGATATATCCCTGATATCTATCAAATTACTATTCATAAAATTATTTTGAGCCATTTTTTTATACAGTTTTGAAATTAATCTATTAAACTTTATAATTACATCATCAGGTGGAATAATGACAGGTATATTCCTCAATTCCGTGAGAGAAATGTATTTCTGGCTATTTCCCGTTATTCTAGTCCCTATGTAATTCTTCATTTTAGTGGAGGACAGATACATAAAAATGAACTCTGCCATCTCTTTATTTGACGATGTCTTTATAAGCCCTATATTTTTTATAGCATAATCTATACATTCGTCTTGAACAAGAAATGTATTCCCTATACTTCCAATCATCGTTATTAAAATATCAAGCCTTTCTACCTTGCTCCTCCTATTAATCCTTTTGAAATCCTCCTTAGATATAAAATTAACATTTCTAAGTTCTATGCTATTGTTTTTTATATTTCTGGAGGTTATAAGTTTATATCCTGCTTTTTCCTTTTTAGGTGACTCGTGGGTTCCATCTGTTACAGGAACCATATCTTTCATTTTTTCTATTCTCCAGCCTTTGGGTATATTCCCCAATTCACTTTTTCTGAATTCATTCTGACTAAAAGGTATAAAATCTACAAATAAATATTGAAAAATGGTATTTGCCATCTCATTAATAACTTTGTTCATTTCATTATTCAATTTAATTTTATGATCTAATGAGGACAGAATAAAAGCAATTTTTTTCTGCTGATTCATAGGCGGTATATATATTTCTAGATTCTCAATTGCTTTTTTGGTAAGAGTTGTTCTAACACTGCCCTCCATAGCCATGGAAATTAATAAATTTTGCGTTTTATTCCACATCAAAAAATATTTCAAAAAAACAGGGTCAACAATATTCTTTTTTACTCTTATTACAGAAACATGTTGATTTACTCTACCACCTATTATATCCTCAGGTACCAGTGTAAATCTCAGAGAAGAATTTAACCTCATATTGATCAATATATCCCCTCTTTCCAGTTTTACACTTTTAATTCTCTCTGCCGCACTATCTTCAATAAATAAAAGTCCATCATAAATAAATATGCCGTCGCCTATATTATGGCTTCTTACAAAAGGTACTGCAGATTCTCTATAAATTCCCTCAGTAATTTTTATAGATGAGCCTCTACTTATTCTAGAACAAATTCTCCCGAGCTTAGCTTTTTCCCATAAATTTCCCATGTTCTATTTCCTCCAAGTTATGTTTTATCAATATATCCAACCTGTAGCTCTCATCCATTTGATTGTATAATTTGTCAATAAGTTTGGACATTTTATTTTCAAACATAATTTCCTCAAAGCTTTTATTTTCCTCTTTCAGACAGTACTTATCAAAATTATCTTCAATTTGTTGCAAATTTTTTTCCATTTATCTTTACCTCCTAAATAAAAAAGAGAATCCAAAGGGATCCTCTTTCTTTATCTTAAATACAGCTATTTACAAATTAAAATATATTACATCAAATACAAAGATCATGTAAAGTGTTGTTCCACAATACTTTTAATCTTCCATCTATGCAACAATTCACTTAAATCATGTAATATCTCCCCCTCCGAAAGAATTAACAACATATCAGGCAGGCTTCCTGGCTAAGGTTCATCTTACTTCCTCGTCTTCCCGGCTCTATTTCACCAGTGACATAAATAAGGTTTCATCCTCCATACAGTAACGGTGGGCTGCAGTGTTTTTTACACTTTTCCTTTTAACTGTTATTTAAATGTCTTCTAAAATAACAGCACCTAACAGTACATATTAAATTTTTATAAAACACATTCCTTATTAGCTAGTATATATCAAAATTTTTTATAGGTCAATATTGTGCAATTTTGTTTTATATCCGAATGTTTCAGAGATTTTAACAACAATATGTTTTAGATCCTTTGCTATTGATTGTAACTTTTCATCACTCATCCTGCTGGTAGGACCTGCTACACTAATAGAACCTACAGGATATCCATTATAATTTATGATAGGTGCAGCTACACATCTTAATCCCACTTCCAGTTCTTCATTATCAATACAGTACTCTCTTTTTCTGATCTCCTTCAGTTCATCTCTTAATTTATCAGGATCTGTAATTGTATTACATGTAAATTGATTAAAATCAGTGTTTTGAATTATATTATCTATGTCTTTTTCAGACATAGAAGCCAGTATAGCCTTGCCTACTCCGGTACAATACATATAAGCGCTCTTTCCAACCTGTGAACTCATTTTAATAGCACTTTCTCCTTCAACTTTGTCTATATACACCACCTGGTTTCCATTACATATGGCTAAATGAGCCGTCTCGTCATACTTATCTACCAATTTTTTCAAATAAGGAAATGAACTAGTCCTTAAATCCATGCCTTCTTCAACTAATTTTCCCAATTCAAAAAGTTTTAGCCCCAATCTATATTTCCCATTTTCTAAATTCTGCCTCAAATATCCTCTGCTTTCCAATGTGCTAAGGAGTCCAAAAGTTGTACTTTTATGCAAATCCAGACGATTGGCAATCTCTGTAACACCCAGCTCATTATCTTTTTTAGAAAAACATTCCAATATCTGCAGTGCCCTATCTACTGATTGAATTAAGTTTGATTTGCTCTTTTGCATCTTTTTTATTCCTTTCTTTAAAATTATTTACAAAAGTAATATATTTTTAGAAGTTTTTGAATATTATTATGTTTTCATTTTACTACATTAATAAAACTTTTAATATATATCTATCTTTTAAAAATAATATTAAATTAATAAAAACTACCAGAAAATTTTTAATATTTGAAAAACTTTCTGGTAATAAAATATATAATTTAATCTCTAAACAGATTTAATTTCGTTCATACCCTGCACCTGCAGTTTTAGCTGGTAATGTCATCGATATAAAAAATCCCACAAGTAAAAATATTGCCAAGCTAAATATCCCAATCGTTGAATTATATCTTGAAATTAAGAACCCTACAATATATGGTCCTAGAAAACCTCCTAAATTACCCAATGCATTTATAAATCCACGTGAACTTGCTGCCATGTCACTTTCAAATAAGATCGGTGGTATTGTCCAAAACACGCTTGCCGGTGCCTGCAAACATGCCCCACATCCTATCATAAATATAAATGACAGCCAAACTACGTGCTTAAATTGCACTGACAAAATCAGGCATACTGCAAATACCACCAATAATATTCCTGTCCAGAATCTTCTATTATTACTTTTATCCGAAAGGCTTGAAAAAACATATAAGCCAATTATAGTACCTATGTATGGAATAATCGACAAAAACCCTATTCCGCTCATTCCAAAATGAACTATTTCTTTCAAAAGTGATGGTAGCCAAAGTGCAAATCCATATACTCCAGTTGTAAAGCAAAAATATATAGCGGTTAATTTCCATACATTAGAATTTGACAACAGCTTTTTAAATGGTACTTTCCCATTTACTTTATCTTCCTTTTTAAATTCTTCTTGCTCTTCACGTAATTTAGTCAAAATATAATTTTTTTCTTCATTACTAATCCACTTGGCATTTTCAGGACGATCACTAATAAGCGGCCACCATACAAATATTAACGCCAACGCTATAATCCCTTCAATTATAAATACATAACGCCAGCTGAACGCAGATATAATCAAACCTGACAATGGTCCAGTAATAATAGCTCCAATAGGAAGATTCATACAAAATAGTGCATTTGCTCTACCTCGTTCTTCATTGGGAAACCAATGGCTTAATATAGTAAGCATTGCAGGATAAACTCCTCCTTCTGCAACACCTATTAAGAAACGCACAATCAGTAGTTGGATAGAATTTTGAACAAAACCCGATAAAATCGCAAATCCTCCCCAGCCAACTATTGTGAGTGCTATAAACTTTTTTACATTTCCTCGTTCAGCTATTTGTCCTCCTGGTATTTGAAGAACCATATATCCTACAAAGAAAATACCTGCAGCAAGACCTGACATATCAGCAGCTATTCCCAGTGTCTTATTCATTCCCCCTGCCATCGCAAAACTTATATTAGTACGATCCATATATGCAATTATATACACCAGCAACACAGGTGGAATGATGTGAAGCCAACGAGCTTTTGGGATGTTTTTACTTAAATCTGAATCCATCTTAGTTATCCTCCCTATTTATATAATTTACTGATTATTTGCATGTAATTTTACAACTGCACCTTCAGCAGCAGACGAGGCCAGTTTTGAATAGATTGACAAATACCCTTTAGTGAATTTAGGCTTTGGAGGCTGCCATTTGCTCAACCTCTCCTTAATTTCTTCATCAGATAAATCAATTTCCAGTCTTCTATTATTTACGTCAATAGTTATAAGATCACCATCTTCAACAATTGCAATAGGTCCACCCTCAGCAGCTTCTGGAGAAACATGCCCAACAAAACAGCCGTTGTTTGTACCTGAAAAACGTCCATCTGTAACCAGAGCTATATTTTTTGTCAAACCCATTCCGTAAAGATACTTCATGGCTTTAAACATCTCTCTCATTCCTGGTCCTCCTTTAGGTCCTTCATATCTAATTACAACAACATGTCCTGGTTTTACTTCTCCATTTAAAATCGCCTTTTCGGCTTCTTCCTCAGAATCAAATACAATAGCTTTCCCGCTGAATTTATATACACTAGGATCAATTGCTCCTGGCTTGCTTACACCAGTTTTGGGTGCCAAATTGCCCTTTAATACCGCTATTCCTCCTAAAAAACCAAATGGATTTTCCAATGTTTTAATAATTTCATTATTTTCCGGAAATTTATATTGATAATTTTTCACATTTTCTTCAAGTGTCTTTCCCGTACAAGTTAAAACATCTTTATTCAGCAAGGGCATCATTCTTTCAATCACCCTGGGTATACCACCTGCCATCCAAAAATCTTCCATATCCCACTTAGCAGCCGGATTAACCTTTGCCACCTGCGGGGTTTTTTGACTAAATTCATCAAAATCCTCTAATACATTCATGTTTAATCCTGCTTCATAAGCTATAGCCGTTAAATGAAGCACTGCATTTGTAGAACCGCTAATACCTAAACATACTTTAACAGCATTTTCTACCGATTCTTTATTTATTATCTGTTTAGCTGTTATATTATTTTTAGTAAGATTCACAATAGCAATACCTGATTCATAGGCAATTCTCAAACGATCAGAATGTGTTGCTGGAATGAGACCTGCCCCAGGAAGTGACATTCCCAATGCTTCACTTAAACATCCCATTGTATTAGCAGTGCCTAAAAATGCACATGAACCGCATGAAGGACATACTAAATCTTCCAACAATAAGCATTTTTCTTTTGTAATTTTGCCTGCTCTATACATACCTAAAGCTTCTGACATAGACGTTGAATCAGATTTTCTTTCATCAAATACAACTCCACCTGCCATAGGTCCTCCATTTACCAATATAGCTGGTATATCAAGTCTTGCAGCTGCCATAAGCATGCCAGGCACAACTTTATCACAAGATGCAAGCAATACAATCGCATCTAATTGATGTGCCTCCACCATTATTTCAATTGAGCTGCAAATGACCTCTCTGGACGGAAGTATATAATGCATTCCCTTATGTCCCTGCGCAATTCCATCACAAGCACCGATAACTCCAAATTCTACAGCAGTTCCTCCTGATCTGTATATACCTTTTTTCACTTGCTCACTCAATTGGTTAAGATTAAAGTGACCAGGTGAAATATTATTCCAAGAATTTGCTATACCTATAATTGGTCTTTCTAAATCATCATTAGAAAAACCCATGGATTTATACAAAGATCGACTGAAGCCATTATCGATTCCACTTAATATTTTTGAACTCCTCACTTAACATTTCCCCCTTATTTTTTTGATAGTTCATAGGCAACATCTATAATCATATCTTCCTGCCCACCAACCATTTTTCTCTTTCCTAACTCAACCAGTATATCCCTCGGGTCTAAATTAAATCTTTTTGCTGCATTATAGGTATGAAGTAGAAAACTCGAATAAACTCCTGAATATCCCAGCATCAAAGGAGCATTACGCACAACCTGCGGGCGCTTCATGATCGGTTCTACTATGTCTTCAGCTACATCCATGATTTTGTAAAAACCTACACCAGTTTCATAGCCCAGCTTCTGGAGAAGCCCCGCTAAAACTTCTATCTGTGCATTGCCTGCTCCAGCTCCAAGTCCCCTGCATGCTCCATCAATGAACGTTGCTCCTGCTTTAATCGCTGCTAAAGAATTTGCAGTAGCTAATGTTAAATTATTATGTGCATGAAATCCCACTGGTACATTCAATGCATCTACAACTGCACTGATTCTATCTGTAACTTGTTCTGGAAGCATTGCCCCTGCAGAATCTGCTATATTTACATAATCTGCTCCATAGGATTCAAGTAATTTTGCCTGTTCCACAACTTTTTCCACCGGTGCCATATGAGTCATCATCAAAAATCCCACTGCCATCATGCCAAGTTTTTTAGCCATGCCTATGTGCTGCTCACTTATATCTGCTTCCGTAACATGAGTTGCAACTCTAACTACTTTAGCTCCATAATGGGATGCCATTTTCAAATCCTCAATAGTTCCAATTCCTGGTAACAAAAGTACCGTAAGATTTGCCTTTTCAATTACATCACTTGCCGCTTTTAAAAGTTCTTCTTCACTTGTTTTAGACCATCCATAATTATAAGAAGAACCTGCAAGTCCATCACCATGAGATAATTCGATATACTTAATTCCTGCTTTATCAAGCCCGGATACTATGGCTTTAACTTGTTTCACGTCATACTCATGAGAAACAGCATGACTTCCATCTCTTAAAGTTGTATCCACTAAATTTATAAATTTCTTTTCGCCCATATTATTTCCCCTCCTCTGCAATAATTTGTTGTGCCAACCTTTCGGCTGTTCTTACAGCAGCAGATGTTATTATATCAAGATTTCCAGAATACTTAGGCAGAAAATCTCCCTGTCCTTCAACCTGCACAATAACTGTCACCTTATCTCCATCAATGATAGGCGGCACCCTGAGTTTATAACCAGGTACATAGACTTCTATCTGTTTCACTATTTCATTTACCGATTTAGTAATAGCTTTTATATCTGGATTTTCAACCTGTACATATATAGTATTGGTCATCATGATAGGCGGCTCCGCTGGATTTAATATTATTATAGCCTTGCCTTTTTTTGCTCCCCCCACAACTTCCAATGCTTTTGATGTTGTTTGAGTAAATTCATCAATATTTTGTCTAGTTCCCGGACCAGCACTCTTTGATGCAAGGCAGGATACGATTTCTGCATATTTCGCTCCTGCCACTCTATTAACAGCGTACACTATAGGTACAGTAGCTTGTCCTCCACAAGTTACCATATTCAAATTTGGCTCTTCTTTTACCTTATCAAGATTTACACAGGGGACTACATAGGGCCCGACAGCTGCCGGCGTAAGATCAATAGCTATTTTGCCGGCTTTTTTGAGCAGTGGCGCATGTCTTAAGTGATGCTGTGCTCCTGTAGCATCAAATACAATTTTAATATCTTTCTCAGGGAGTATTGCATCAATTCCCTTTATTGATGTATTAAATCCCAACTTTCTTGCCCTTTTTATACCCTCTGATTCAACTACACCAGTCATCATAGCTAACTCAATATATTGGCTTCGCATAATTTTATACATCAAATCAGAACCAATATTTCCAGGTCCAATAATACCTACTTTGACTTTTTTCATATTTACATCTCCTTTTCCTAGAACAAAATTTAATTTGTACTATATTATCGTATAATGTTTTTATTATTTTTTAAAAAAATATTATTTATATTTAGAATTGATGAAATGCAACATAGCATATCGTTTTCATAAGTTCTAAAAAATAAATATTTTTCTAATTTACTCTAATTAATATAGATATTTACAGAATGAATTTATCAAATAAATTTTTGTACTATATTATCGTATTGTATTCTTTATTTTTTTCATTAACAGTATTATACTCAATAATATTACAAATGTCAACAATTTATGTTATAAATCTTTAGAATAAAATATAAAACTCAATGAGTTTTAATATCACTTATTTTATATTGCCGTACTATGTTATCATATAATTACATTTAAAAATATGTGTGATATTTTTATAAGTTACCGACAAATTCAACTACTTCTTTAAATAAAAAAATTGAGGTATATGATAACTATTGATCATATACCTAAATTTTTATTTATTATTTACAACACGAATTTTTACCGATGCATTGTCGCCTATGGTAAACTTATCTTTCAAGTTGCTCGAGCTGTCAAACTTGATTTTTACAGGCACTTTTTGAACTGTTTTTTTATATTTTCCATCCTTCGAATAGGAATCAGACTTCAGTGCGTCCTGAGACATCTTCCCTATGGACTGGACTTTACCTGTAAATTTTTTTGATCCATATTCATCTATGGATATATCCACCTTCTGTCCATACTGCAGTCTTCTGGTTTCTGTACCCTCTACATTGGCGATTATGTAATAGCTATTTGGATCAGCCAGAAGTGCTATGGTTTTATCTGGAGACAAATTGTCTCCAACATTTGCCTGCTTCTTTACAATCAGGCCATCGATAGGTGCTCTTATGAGAGATTGATCTACATTTGAATCAGGAAGATTTCCCGAATCCTGACGGGCTATTATCTGATCCTTCACAACCCTATCGCCTTCATCTCCATCAAATTCCAGCAATTTTCCACGAATTTGCGGGCTTACATTGATCAAATCCGCAGTAACTTTTGCATCGTCAGTGAAGACATAGTAGATATGTTCATACACATAATGTGATATCAAGCTCACCGCTATTACTGCAGCAGCTATTAAGATCCCTAAAATCATCTTTTTTCGATTTTCTCTTATAACAGAAATTATATTAAATTTCATATCAACCCACCTCTTCTATTACTGCAATCCAACTTCTGCAAACATACCCGGTTTTAAAAGTTTATTTTTATTATTTAAAGTTACTTTCACAAGCACATCTGAACTTCTGGGATCCAGTTTTGAATTTATGACGGCTATCCTTCCCGAAAACTCGTCATCTGATATATCAGGTATTTTTACAGCTACACTTTGTCCAACATTAATCTGATTTAAGATACGAGCTGGAGCATATGCATTTACATATAAATTATCCGTGTTAACTATTGAGATAATCGATTCGCCTTCAGTTACCGTATCCCCTATATTTGCATTTCTCGAACTCACCGTACCTGAAATAGGTGCTTTAATAACAGCAGCATCCAGTGCTTCCTGAGAAGCTTTCAACTGCGATTGAGCCTGGGAAAGCTGAGATTGATATCCGCTGATATCAGAAGAATTTGAATTTTTACTACTCTGAGCATTAGACAGGCCAGTCTGTGCAGTACTTACTGCCGATTGCGCTTCATCTACTTTACTCTGAAGTTCTGTGGTATCCAGTCTGGCTACTACATCCCCGGCTTTCACTTTTTTACCCAGATCTGCAGACACTTCCACAACTTTTCCGGTAATATTTGAACTCACATCTATGCTGTCATCCGTTGCAATCTTTCCACCCATAATAAATACAGTATCGGTGCTTGGCCCATTTATGCTGATAGACTTGCTGCTGCTTTTATTACCAGAACTGCATCCACTAAAAAGCAAACCTATAACTAAACAAAATAAAATAACTCTCTTCATTAGAACCCTCCTTACAAGCTATAATTGTTTTAGACTAAATCAAAGTTCATTTATATACATCACTATTCTATTCCATAAACATTCTAACTTCAATAACATCATGGAAAATCCTTAAATTATCTCAAATATTAAAAATTTCTCTAAAAAGCACCCTTTATCAATCATTTCAGTGGTAAAGAGTGCTTCTATAATTATTCAATTGGCATTCCCATATATAAAAAATCAGAAGTTATGTCATTTACAATATTTGTCAGGGTTACCATCTTTTTAGCTATCTTTTAAGTTTTATTCTATAATATTTTATTATTCAAAATTAAAAATCAAGAGTTAATAGCTTTAGCTGATTTTCGGTACCAGCCGAAAATCTTCATTTACCATTAACTCCTCACTATACATTTTAAATTGAACTTTTAAAAAATCATTTATCTGATATAAGGCAAAATCAATTTCACCATATTTTCTATTAAATCCAGTTCTCTCTTGGAACACCTTCCAAGGAGTTCATACAATACGGAATTATCCTCAGTGCCGGACAGCTTGTACTTTCTTAAATTTTCCCTAATCATAATATTTTTACCATTGTCTTTCTGTTCCCCATATATTAAATAATCAGTGGTGACGTGGAGACAATTGGCTATCCTGACTAAAGCTGTAAGGCTCATCTGCCTTTCTCCTCGTTCTAATTGTCCTATATAAAGTGTAGAGAGATCTACCATTTCAGCAAACTTTTCCCTCGTTAGATTTAGCTCTTCTCTCTTCCCTCGAATTCTACGGCCTACTTCCTGCCCATTAATCGATTCCTTATTCTTCACTTGTCTTCACTCCTGTCCTTAACCTCTTACTTTAACTTTATACATAACAATTAATTAATTAAATAATCTATATGCTGAAAATTTATATATGCAATAAGCATACTTAGCTGATACATTATAGATATACTTATATTGATTAGGAAAATTGAGGTGTTAAATCCATAAAAATGAAGAATAATTTAAATGAACTTTCAGGAGACTAAAAATAACAGCAAAAAAATTAATATCCCGGGCTATATTGCCCGGGATATTTGGGAAAAATTATATGATATTTTGTCTGGCAGCAGTCTGCTTTACTATATCGTATACCTTTTTAATAGGCATGTCATACTCCTCTGCCCTTTCACAACACTCTTCATATTCAGGAGATATATTTAAAATTTTGCTGCCATAAAACGCTACTTTTACAGAAAACTCCCCCAATTCCGTATTTATTTTTTTGATTTCATAGGGCAGCATGTATTTATGAAAATTGAACACTTTTACTCCAATAGTAGTAGTCTCCTCAAATATGATTTTTAAAATTCTATCTAAATCCTCACCGCCAGCATTGACACATAGTATGCTTCCAATTCTATTCTTTTTCATAAAAGCTGTCTGCAAGTATACATCCCTCGCTCCTGCAGAAAACAGCTTTTGAGATATGTATTCATAGAACTGGGGATTCATATCATCTATATTGACTTCTACTTTTACTGCCTCTCCTTCTTTTACAAAATTTCTATTTTTGCTGTCTTCCAAATTCCCTGTACAAATTCTAAGCAGATTAGGTATTTCAAGCTCCCTATCCCCTGCCCCATAACCACAGCTTTCTATATTCATAGAAGGCATCTCTCCAAAGTTATCACAGAGAGTCGAGATAACAGCAGCACCTGTAGGGGTAACCAGTTCTTTTTCTATCCCTTTCGAATATATTTTTATACCATGAAGCAGCTGAACTACAGCAGGTGCCGGCAGTGGTATAATGCCGTGAGCACACTTTGTAAATCCCGTCCCTATGTGTATAGGAGAACAGTATATCTTTTCAATCTTCAAAAGTTCCAATCCAATAACTGCACCACATATGTCAATTATGGAATCCATTGCACCCACCTCGTGAAAATGTACAGCCTCCACAGCAGTATTATGTACTTTAGCTTCTGCTTCTGCAAGATTTGTAAATATCCTTATTATGTCCGCCTTAACTTTTCCCTTGAGTTCACTCTCCTGAAGGATGGTTTTAATGTGACTCAGATGTCTATGGACATGCCCTTCCTCTACAATGACATCTACTTTTGTACCTCCTATTCCATTTTTCAATACATGCCTTGATTTTAGATCAAAAGGTACTTTAAGTTTCATAAGCTCCTCTTTTAAAGTGTCCAGTTTTAATCCTGCATCCACCAATGCCCCTAAAATCATATCTCCGCTTATTCCGGCAGTACATTGAAAATAAGCAATTCTCATATTTTACCCTCCCTAAAAAATGAGTTAGTGTAAAGTTTTTTACACTGTTTTTAAAATTTATTCTTTATATATCAAGGGTTACAAAGTTTTTTCAAATAAAAAAACAATGACCCCCCTATTTCATGTTATAATTGAATCTGCTAAAACCAAAAATAAACACGAAAGGGTGTCATTGTCTTGGATTCAATTATAACTTACTTGTTCTTATATAATCAATATCTTTTGAAAATAATTTCTCAATTACTTTTGTTTATCGCCAAATATATTCCTCTCAAGCAGTGGGTTTTTGAGGATTCACATAGCCCAGAATATCAAAAATTCAAAGTTGACAAACTACCTAAAATCATTCGTTTTGAAAAGGTAGACTACCAGCTCCTTTTAGCTTACTATAAACACAAATACAATAAATTAATCAAGCCCGTTAAAAGACGTAATGGAAAATCCATTCTTGAAAATACTGTGTGTCCCAGGTGTATCAACGCTACTATGAGAAGACAATTTATTGACCTCGTTATTATCATGGGAGTACAATTTGCTAGTCTTATTTTTATCTTTATTATTTCTTCTCTGTGGTTTAAATTTATTTCCATTCACATTGTTTTTCATACCTGTTTTATATACAAATGTTAATTGTGCTGGATCTTTATTTCCATCCTCGTCAATTCCACCGACAATCACTTTTTCTACAACACTTTCAAAAACGTGCCTATCAAATTTATCTAAAACTTCATTTTTCTCTAATGTCTTTTTGAATTCCTTCAAACGATGTTTAATATTTTTTTCATTGCCTGCTGATTTTTGTAGTTTCTCACGTTCATTTAAAAGCTGTTCCTGCTTTTCTATCAATGCAGAATACTTCATTTCATACATATCCTTATCTATAGCTTCTTCCAGAAGCATATCTACTAGTTTATTTTTTTTGTTTTCTATTATGTCTATATTTTTTTCTACTTTAGCAAGTTGCTTATTTATAGTACTGCTACTTAATGTATCGTCCATTCTCTGAAGAAATTCATTCAGTACATCTTTGTTATCACTACATAGCAAACGATAGCTTTCAACAAAAGCATCCTCAATTGCTTTTTCGGGTATACCTTTACTGTCTGGGCAAAACTTTTTACCTTTTTTGGTAGCTGTTACACACTCCCAGACAATCTTGCTATACTTGGAACTGCTATGCCAGACACGTCTTGACAGGTTACTACCACAGAATCCACATTCAAGCATACAGCTAAAGGCATATTTTCTGCTGTATTTTTCTCTTTTTCCAACACCTACTGTTGTTCTATTTTTACTTCTTCTATTAAGGATTTCCTGTGCTTTTTCAAAGACCTCCCCACTAATAATAGGTTCATGATGATCACGTATGTAAAACTTGTCTTCTTCTCCCATATTTTCGAGACGTCTCTTTGAAATAGGGTCAACAGTAAAAGTCTTACCCAACAATAAATCACCTTTATATTTCTCGTTCTTAATAATTCCAATAACTGTAGACGGTGCCCATGTAGTATTTCCATATTTCGTCTTGTATCCAAGATTCTCTAATTCATGGCCTATTACATAAGCACCAACACCTTCAATATATCTCTTAAAGATATATTGAACAATTTCCGCTTCTTCTTCATTTATAGTAATAGTCTTGTCTTCTGCATGATAATCATATCCAAGGCAACCTTGAAATCCAACTAATTCTCCGCGCTTCATTTTCATTTTTAATCCTTTTTTAACATTGGCAGAAATGTTTTCAACTTCCTGTTGTGCTACAGAGCTAAGTACAACAAGCAGTAATTCTCCATCCATCGTAAGTGTGTTTATCTTTTCATCTTCAAAATAGATGGCAATATCTTTTTCTTTCAACATACGAACATATTTCAGCGTATCCAAAGTATTTCTGGCAAACCTTGAAATAGATTTTGTAATAATCATATCAATATTACCATTCATACAATCATTAATCATACGCTGGAAATCCTCACGCTTTGTAACCTGCGTACCTGTAATTGCCTCATCTGCATAAATATCTACTAATACCCACTCTTTATTCTTATTAATCAAATCAGTATAATAGCTGACTTGTGACTTGTAACTATTCAACTGGTCTTCACTATCTGTACTGACACGACAATAAGCAGCAACACGTAGGCGTTCTATAGTTTTTCCACGTACTCGTTTTGGCAATACATCTCTTGCTTTTATAACTTCAACTTTCTGCATATAACAGCCTCCTTTTGTATCTCCTTTATAGTGTTATAATATCATATAAAATGATACATTTTCAAGCTGTTATATCAGAAAATATTTTATAGTCTTTCATAAGTCGGCTTTTAACAAGATTATATTCCTTCTTTGAAATTAACTTACAGGAAAGCAGTTGCTTTAACATAGCAATTTGCATACTGTATCGAATCAATTTTTTATCCATCAAAAACCTCCTCGCTTTTAAATATATAGGGAATCAACAAATCAGATGACTCTGGCAAAGCTCCACAGGATTTTCACCTTATCCCATACTTATGGGTATACCACCCAATGCCGTGCAGACGTTCAAGGCAGGAGTATCATTATCCCAATATGCAGGTCATGACAGCAACCTTGCCACAGGTCACTTGCGAAGCACTGGAATAATCGCTCACTTTTTATTCCTCCTTTCAATGGTCATGGCGTTCCAGTTCGCCGGCTCTCTGCATATTGAATGTATCTGATTGCGTTATACTACACCTTCAAAAGGTGTTTTCTTTCTCAAAGATCATAAGGCCTTGTCAGCCTATCAAAGCATACTGAATAGAAATATGATTTGATAGAATGACAACCTTAAAGTCAGGGCGTATGGGTGTATCCCTACGCCCTTATATGTTTAGATTTTAAAATTGAAGATCATTTTCAGTAAAGCAGTAGTAAGCTGTTCTTGAATATCCTTGTCCACAAAATAATACCCATTGCCGTATTCGTCAGCAAGAATCCTTGTAGAAAGTTTGGCAATATAGCCTTCATAATGCTTCAATATACATTCAATTGCCAAAGTGTAGCCCTCACTTGCTGCCTTTATAATAGGAAAGGGAATTAATTTCTTTGTTTCTTTCATAAATCCTCCTCCAATAGTTCTTTTATAATCTCTAATGCACTAGTGCGGTTGCGGTATACTGTACTGCGGTTTACACCTAATTCATCCGCAATTTCTGCATCCGACATTTCCAGATAGTAAGACATCAGAATGATGTCACGCTTGCGTTTTGGTAAAATATCCAGTGCCTCTGCAATCTGATAATCAATAACTTCCACATTCAGTGACAATATCTCATAAATTCGACTATCAAGATGATAGGTATCAAAGGTTTGTAACTTGCTCAATTCCAATTCCGACATTTCTGAAAACAGACATTCACGCTTACTCTGCCTATTAATAGAACGATAGCAATTACTTCTGGTACGTATCATCACTTTTCTTGCCATATGGTCAAACTGAAATTGAATGGTTGTCTGAAAATCGTCCTGTATTTTGTGATTAAACTTCTTAAGTAGTAATTTATTGAAAGAAGATGGCTTCATAAGATATCACCCCCTTTCCAAGCCAGTGAGGAATGAGAAGACTTCGTTTCTTTTTTCCTCTTTCACACTGACTCTCACCGGGAGGTCGATACTTGTTGCAGAAAATTCTTTTTATTTGAGAAAAATATTTTAAGAACTGAAAAAAGCCCGAACGGATATTGTTATCCGAACGAGCTTTTAATATGACATTATTTTCTATTATATGATATAATTCTACATAAGATAGACCATAGCTATCCCAAAATAAAAATGAGCTTTTTTTAGAAAATCACTCTGTTCACAAGGGCGAGATTCATATTTTAATCTCATAACGGAGACCTCCTTATTTTGCTACTGTCCAATAGTTAATATTGCTTACTATGATGAAGAGATGCTTGTCCATAATAAAAAAGGCAGCAGCTTTAGCAGGTAGAAAAGCCGCTGTTAGACAAATTAGTTTAGATATGATATAAAAACGTAATTTCCGCCTAATAGCGGTTTTTAATGCTAAAAGACATTATCTTTCAACATTTTCTGGAATTTCTGTTATAACAATAGATTCTTTTGAGAGTATTGAGCAAACTTTTGTAAAATGAAAGAAATGTGCGAAAATATCATTGATATATAATAAAACCATTTATCATATTGCTTTACTTTGGTTGTTTATAAAGAATGATATAATCTAGTAACACTCTATAATCATTACAGTGATAATCTGATTGTATGTAGAAAATCGTCTTAATTCTATACATGATATATTTTTAGTTATATCAATAATCTAGCGAAGTAAACTTATCCATCAATGTATTGGAAGTGAAGAAAACTGTAGAGAACTTAATATAAAAGTTAAAGCTTCATAGTAATTGGAAAATTTGTTTTAGTAGCTTGGAATAAATAATCTATTATGGAGTCTTTTTAGGAGATTTAGATTTAGAGCTTATTAATAAGCTTTTTGAAAAGAGTAAAAAATTTTGTTATTTCAAAAAAATGGTATAATAAAAAAGGGTGATTTTCACTCTTTTTTATTATTAAAAATTTAAAATTATTCAGTACATCGATCCTCGTTTTTTATTATTTGTTATAATTTAATTTCTTTATTTTCTATTTTTTTTATTAGATTCTTTACTTTCTCCTCAATTATTTTAGCTGTTTTAATGAATTCCTCGTCGTTTTTTCCTGTAGGATCTTCAAGTCCCCAATCTTCTTCATATTTGGATGGCAAGAATGGACATGTGACATTACATCCCATTTTTACTACTACATCAATTTGGGGTAAATCATCAATCAATTTGACATGTTGAGTTTCACTTATGTTAATACTATATAATTTTTTAATTACTCTAATTGCATCTTTATTTATTCCGGATTTAATCTCCGTTCCAGCTGAATATGAATCAAATACCTCACTTCCATATAATCTTCCTATTGCTTCAGCCATCTGTGATCTGCATGAATTATGGACACATATAAAAGCTACTTTTGGCTTCATCTTATTCTCCTCCTGTGTTAAATTTTAATATTATGATTTATATTCCGATTTTTTAAACACTATTAAATCACTATCTAATTTAGACGATTTACCCAATGTTTTATAAAGATTTTGTAAAATTCCTACTAACTCCCATCCCTCTTTTCCATATTTATTTAGTAATTCTTCTATACTTAAATTTTCTTGTGAACTTAAAAAATGGTCAACCGTAAATACTTTATATTCCCATTCCATATTAACAATACCCCCTTAAAAATTCCTATCTATTTAATGCAAAATACTTTTTTCCCCAGTGCAATGCTACATTCACAAGTCCTATCATTACAGGCACTTCAATCAACGGCCCTATTACTGCCGTAAAAGCTTCCTTGGACTCTATACCAAATACAGCAACTGCCACAGCTATAGCAAGCTCAAAATTATTACTTGCAGCAGTAAATGAAAGTGTAGCTGTCTTCTTATAATCTATACCTGATTTATAACTTATAAAAAACGAAATTGAAAACATAACTACAAAATAGATTACAAGTGGTATGGCAATTCTGATTACATCTAAAGGTAATTCTATAATATACTTTCCTTTAAAGGTAAACATTACAACAATAGTGAACAATAATGCAATCAAAGCCAAAGGGCTTATTTTAGGGATAAATTTTTTTGTATACCATTCAGTACCCATTTTAGGCTCCAACAACAACCTGCTCAGTATTCCAAGTGCAAAAGGCACGCCAAGATAAACTGCAACAGATGAGGCAATTTTCCCCATAGAAATATCTACACTATAGCCGGTAAGTCCAAACCAAGTTGGAAGTACAGTTATGAATATATAAGCATATATAGAATAAAATATAACCTGGAATATAGAGTTAAAAGCTACAAGTGCAGCTGCATATTCCGTGTCACCATCTGCCAGACTGTTCCATATAATAACCATGGCAATACATCTGGCAATTCCAATGAGGATAAGACCTGTCATATATGCAGGATAAGCATGTAAAAATATTACTGCAAGTGCAAACATCAGTATAGGTCCTATTATCCAGTTCTGAATAAGTGATAAAGATAATACCTTAGGATTTCTAAATACTTTTCCAAGTTCTTTATAGTTTACTTTGGCGAGTGGCGGATACATCATTACAATAAGCCCTATTGCAATTGGAATGGATGTAGTTCCAACGGACAGACTGGATAGTCCTCTTGATATACCCGGTACACCCCACCCAAGCAAAATTCCTGCAAACATAGCAAGAAATATCCAAAGCGTCAAATAACGATCAAGCAATGACAATCTAGATGATTTACTTTTCATATACATTCCTCCTGTTTTCTTTAACCTAATAACTCAAATAATTTTTCATCTTTAATTTCTTCTGCTTTCCATTCTATTAATGCAAAATTTCCATTGGAAATTTCATTGACTTTGTTTATCCATGGTATTTCATTGCTTGCTTTAGCCTTGAGTACACTATTTGTAGTATCAGCCATATACATACTAGAATTTATAACCCACCACTTACTTGCAATTCCCGCACGTTCTAGATCTGCTTCGAGACGCATGGATTCGTAAACTGGAGTATCCTCGGCCAAAGTTACAATAATGACTTCTGTATCATTGGCATTTTTGAGTTCAGGTAAAAGATCTTTGACAGATTGAGGTATATTGCCTTCTGAACGCTGTATTTCTCTATTATAGCTTTCTGTGGAATCTAATAGTAATAATGTATGACCTGTAGGTGCTGTATCTATTACCACAACTTCATCCTTTGATTTCTCAACTATATCTGCAAAAGCTCTGAATACAGCTATTTCCTGTGTGCACGGAGATCTTAAATCCTCTTCAATATATGCTATGTCGCTTTCATCCATAGTTTTTCTGGCATTATTTAATACTTCTGTTTTATATTTTTCAAGTTCCTCTTTTTCATCAATATGGCTTATTGTAATACCATAATTTTTGTTTAAAACAAATTTTAAATGTGCTGCTGGATCAGTAGTAGTCAAATGAACCTTTTTACCTCTTTTTGAAAGTCCCAGGGCAATGGCAGCCGCAACTGTCGTCTTACCTACTCCGCCTTTTCCCATAGTAAATATCACCTTTTTATCATTATTGTATAGATCATCAACTATATCTTTCAGCTTATTTATTTTATTTACATTTAATTCTGCAACTTTATATTCAACGTTATCTTTTTTTAAAAATGCTCTTATATTTTTAATTCCTGTTACATTATATGGCCTAAGTGGTATTTCATAAATTTCAAGATCTTTTAAGCTTTTAGGCATATTCTCTAAAGCATTTTTCTGCTTTAAATAAATTGCGTTTGAAATATTGTCATTATGAATTTCAAGTACACCATTTACAATCATTGACTGATTATTTATACCTATATCTCTTAATTCTTTAGATGCTCTTTCTGCTTCTTTAAGAGGTGTAATTTCAGGCCTTGAAACAAGAACAAGAGTAGTCGTTGTTCCATCCGATAAAGTTTCAACCGCATTTTTATATAATGATCTCTTATCTTCAAGTCCTGATAACTGCCCTAAACATGAAGCTCCATGAGTACTTTCTCCTATAAAATTACTCCAAGCCGAAGGAAGTTGAAGCATCCTCAAAGTATGCCCTGTAGGTGCTGTATCAAAAATTATATGATCAAATTTTTCTTCAATTTTTTCATCAGTAATAAAAGTTGAAAATTCATTAAAAGCTGCTATTTCCACAGTACAAGAACCTGAAAGCTGTTCTTCCATATTCTTAACGGCTGCTTTCGGAAGCTTACCTCGATATGGAGCTATTACACTTTCCCTGTACTCTTCCGCAGCCTTTTCAGGATTGAGGTTTGCTACTGTCAAATTTGGTACCTCTTTAATTTCAACTCCTTTATTATCGAGATCTGTACCAAACACGTCCTGTAAGTTGGAAGCTGGATCTGTACTAATGAGCATGATTTTTTTCCCTTGATCTGCAAGGGTAACAGCAGTGGCACAAGCAGTGGAAGTCTTGCCTACACCGCCTTTACCTGTAAAAAACAAATATTTAGTTAAATGTATACTGTCAGGGTTAAATTTTTTAAACATTAACAACATCCTCCTCCGCAATCACAGCCTTTAGACTTTATCTTAAGTCCAGTTTTTAAATAATCTTCTGATATACCTAGTAATTCACAAAATTCCTTATTTGTCGGATATGCCTTTGTTTTTACTATTACACCATCTACCATAGTTACTGGAAGTATTTCTGTACCTTCTTTATTCAATACCTCATTAATTGTTTTATTGTCTACAAATATTTGGGGATTACTGGTCAAATTATACCTTTCAACCAATATTCCTTTCTTTTGAAGTGTATTAATAGCAGTGGAGATCCTTAACAATTCTGGATCTATGGAAGGTCCGCATACACCTGTAGAACAGCACATTGCCGGTTCAAAAATTATCATTTTTTTCATATAAATCTCTCCTTATTATATAAATTTATTTTTCATTGTCAGTTTTACATAAACCAATACTCTTGCCTTTACAGATACATTCCTCTGTATCCGTCATAATATTCATTAAAAACAACATCAGCTTATTCGTATTAGTATTATCTAATGAATAGTGACTCCATACCCCTTCTTTTCTGCATTTAATAAGCTTACAATCCATCAGAACTTTCATATGGTGAGATAGAGTAGGCTGTGTAAAATCAAAATGTTCCAGTAAATCACAAGCACATTTTTCACCACAGGAAAGTATATCAATGATCTTTAATCTGTTTTGATCTGACAGTGCCTTGAATATTTTTGCGTTTAGTTCGTAATCCAAATTCATAAAGTCACCTCCTTATATAGATGATTATCTATATGTATAATATAGACTATTATCTATGTGTTGTCAATATGATTATTGTAATAAATAAAAATAATAGGTTATTATATATATAATAACCTATGTAATGAACATTTATTTGTTACTTATAATGATTAATTTATAATCAATAAAACATTATTTTTATACCTTTTAATCTTTCACTATAGCCATATATTAAAAATAAAATATTATTTTAAAATTATTTCATCTAATCTTTTTCTCAATGTCACCTTGTCCAATTTATCTATTGGTAGAGCAATAAATAAATTAATTCTTTTAGCCAACTCATTTCTAATTTTTTTAAAGTGATTAACTGTCTCTTCCTCATTTCCCTTAAAATCTCTCGGATCAGTTATCCCCCAATGCACATAAATTGCATCATTTGGTAAAGTAGGACATTCATTTTTAGCCTTATCACATAATGTAATAACAAAATCAAACTCCTCATTTAAAAATTGTTGTATTGACTTAGGTTTGTAATTACTAATATCTATACCCATTTCTTTCATAACAATTTTTGCATAAATATTAATATCATCAGCTGGCTGATTTCCCGCACTAAAGGCAATAAATTTGCCCTTACCTTTATCATTTAGTATGGCCTCTGCCATTTGGCTTCTTGCAGAATTTTGAGTACATAAAAATAATACTTTCTTTTGCATAATATCACTCCCTAATTCTTTTATGTAATTACTTATTCATAATCATATGGTAGATCATATTAGTTATCAATAATTATAATAATTATTTAGCATACATTTAACATTTTATATAAATAGCATTAAACAACTATCTTGAAATTTCATAGGATTAACTAAATAATTTCATCAGTTAGGGAGAATGAAACTAAAAAACTTAATCCTATGATTTATCAATTATAATTTCGTAAAATTCATATTAATTCAAAAAGCTTTTTATTTTTATTTTTAAAATCTTTATGTTTAACTTTTAAATATAAATTCACAAAATCATTTTTCACATAGATAATAATCTATATTTATAAATATAGATTATTATCTATGTATTGTCAACAACATTACTAAAATTAATTAAAATTATAGACTATTATATGTATAATAGTCTATGTAATAAGATTTTATTTATTCTCAATTTGTATAAATATCTAATTAATTTCTACTATATGCATCTAATTTATTCCAACTGATTTACTTCTGTGTTCCATCAAAACCACATCATGCCATACACCATTACTCATTTTTCCCAATCTTTCTCTTATACCTACTTTTCTAAAACCACATTTTTTATGAAGATCTATGCTTTTAATATTCTCCTTTATAATTACAGATTGCAAAGTCCAGAATCCATTTTCTTCTGAAAATTTTATTAAGTTTGTTAGAAGGGCGGTTCCTATGCCCTTCTCTCTGTATTCCTTTTTTATATATATGCTTACTTCTGCAACACCTGCATATACACATCTACTTGAAATTGGGCTTAAAGCTGCCCATCCCAATACTTTAGTAGATGAACATACTATTAATCTACATGATTTAATGTGGCTGTTATTCCAATCCTGCCATGTAGGTACTTCTGTCTGAAATGTGGCTTTACCTGTATTTATACCTTCCAAATAAATTTTTGATACTTCTTCCCAGTGTTTTTCAGTTATTTCTTCAATATTAAAATTCACCTTTCTCCACATCTCCCACTTATATACAATCTTTATCCTAAAATTTATATGCCTTTACATGCGCTCCTGCGAAAGCTCCATCAACAATATCCGTATCTATTTTACTATATACATCATCTAATTTTTTTTGCTTTGCAATATTTTCTATAACATCCTTGGTATATATATTTATCGGCGTTATTTCAATATCTTTAAATCCGACCTTTTCAAGTATTTCCTCATATTCTTTGATTGGTAAAGCACCTGCAATACACCCTACCCACATTTCAACACTATGCCTTATATTTTCCGGTACATCTTTAAGAACAACAATATCCGCAATTGCTAACCTTCCACCCTTTTTTAATACCCTATAAGCTTCTGACAAGGCTTTTTCTTTACTTTCACATAGATTTATTACACAATTTGATGTAATAACATCTATTGTTTCATCTTTTAAAGGTATATCTTCAATATATCCCTTTATAAATTCTACATTTTTAACTCCCATTTTTTCTTTATTTTTGTTTGCTAATTCCAGCATTTCATCTGTCATGTCAAGGCCATACACTTTCCCATCTTCACCAACATATTTAGATGAAATAAAGACATCTATTCCGCCACCACTTCCCAGATCCAGAACTGTTTCACCCAATTTAGGATTAGCAAGTACAACAGGGTTTGCACATCCAAGTGATGCATTTACAGCTTCATCCGGCAACCCTTCTATAAAATCTTTAGTATACAAATTTTGATTTTTGGTAGTATCTCCACAGCATGATGATGTACCGCATCCACAATTAACATTGGTTTTATCGCTTACCTTTCTAGCTATATTGCCATAATACTCTTTAACTTGACCTTTAATTGAATTTTTCATAATATATTCCTCCTTAACAACATTTATTTTGATTTACAGCCTTAACAAGCAATTTTAAACTTTCAATTACTTGTTCCCTTTTATGTTCAGGTATAGATTTAAAAATTCTTTCATAATATTCTTCCATACTTCCTTCAATATTTTTAAATGCTCCTACTCCCTTATCTGTAAGTTTTATTGTTACGTATCGTCTATCATCTGGATGCAGTTCTCTAATTACAAAATCATTTTCAACAAGATTATTTATTGTTCTGCTCATTGTACTTTTATCCAAAGTCAGTATTTCAGCAAGCCTATTCAAAGAAATTTTTTGTGCTCTCCCAATCTCTACAATAGCATGACATTGCGAAATAGTTACACCACAACAAACTGAATCTCCTTTCTCCAATATTCCTAGATTTCTTACTAATATCCTAATCAGCTCTCTTAAATAATTACTTTCGGTTTCTTCCATATAACCACCTCAAATGAATTGTATCATACAACCGTTGTATTTTACAACTAATTATTTATAATTTAACTTAAAATTAATAATGCATTACTTTCAATACATACCATAAGTAATAGCATTATTTTAAATATAAAGGCCATTTTATTTTCTGAAATTTTTATTATATTAATACCATTCTTCACCTTTTTCAATTACATGTAACCATTCTTTTTTATCATTTATTTTATATTCAAACCTTAAATAGGTACTTATTTCATTTTCCAAAATATCAAGGTGTTTATACTCTTTATCTCTCCACGTATGCATTACCATCTTTAAACCATTCCTGCAAATAATATTAACCGTTCCACCCAAAGGTACGAACTCATCATCTTCAATATTTTCCTTACCTAGATGTAATATTTCCTCTACAAAATTAATATTTGCAGAAACTATATTAGATCTCGTTTCTAAAAAATTAGCATTAAAAAACTTAACTATAAATTTTTTATAAAAAGTTCTATTTAAATCATCAATCCTTTATATCTATCAATTTGTTTATAATCAATTCCATATATTTTATATAAGTCCTTGTTAATAGAGACAAAATGACTGCTTTCTAAATCTTTAAACGATGTAACTTCTTTTAAAATATAATATATATCAATGAGCATACTGCATGCTATTGCAATTAATGCTTGTTTTGTTACAATTTTAATATATTACTATATTTACTAACGAATATAATAAAAAATAAGTATAAACAATATAGTTTCTATCTATGCAAACTTTCCTCTTTTATGTAATCAAGAATTAACTTGTCTAATTCCCAGCTTACACTTAATATATCCACATCTATCATATCTTTATTTAAGATATTCTGTGATAATTTATTATTTAAAATATGCCTAGTTTCTTCTATTTCATGCCTTATTCTCATTTTCTTATCCATAAAATCCTCCATATAATTAGTAAACTTGCTTCACAAGCAAATTATAACATTATTTCTCACATATAATCAATATAGACAAAGGATTATTTTGGAGGATTAGCTTAATGGCATACACTAAAAATAAAAACAAAAATTTAATTGGTGATAAGGTCAAATATGCAAGGCTTAGAAATAAGCCCAAAATAACTCAAAACGATTTACTCGCTAGACTTGCAGTAAGAGGAATAACTCTTGAAAAAACAGCAATATCCAAAATTGAATCCAAAACAAGACCGGTTACAGACAAGGAACTTGTTGCCATAGCTGATGCTTTAGGTGTAAATATATTATGGCTGCTTGGAAAGGAATAAAAATATTCTTTTTATTTAGTAATTAATATAAATCGTTAATAAATGATAAAGCATGGTAATTTCTATTCTTGATAATATAACATTTGTTGCTATTTTTATTTAACAATCATCCAATTTCTATCCTTATCCAGAGTCAAATCAAACTGTGAAATTTGTATCGCCTTTGTCTGTTGATCAAGGTACTTCACAGATACCGATACCTGCACTTTATTATCAATTTTTCGATACACGGGATTGATAAGCTCTGAAAATACATAATCCTTACTAACTGGTTTCAGTACATCGTCTTTTACATAGTAGGACAACTCCTTTTTACTTGCAGTAGGGTAGAGTTTAAAGAATGTCTTTAAGAATTCGTTGATTTCCTCTGTAGTAGCCTCATCCACTCTACCATCACTTTCTGGTATCTTTGGTTCATAAACTGACTTGGCAGGTATTCCACAAATGGTTGGATTTTTTATAATGGCCATGTTTTCGGATTTATCAACATAGACTGTCACTTCATAAGAGGAATCAACAACCTTTTTTGTAGTACCTTCCGTTATCAATTGATCAACAGAAAAAATAACTTCATATTTATTGTTATCTACCTTTTTTACTTTCCAGATTTCCACGTCATTAACTGTAGAAGACGTTGGTATATCTCTTCGAATAGTATCAGTATTCAAATCCTGCAATTCCTTAGTCAGATACCCTTTGAGGTTTTCTGTTCGCGCATCTATAGACTTCTGGTTGTTTTGCCATGAGTAGTAGATATTGGCAAAGTTCTTCACGAAATTTTCTATCTGATTGGTATCCACCACTTGTTTTTCAATGACCTTTGTTTCATGAACAGTTTTTATATCTATGGCAGTAAAATTCTTATAAATTCCAAAAATAATACTGCCAACAAGCAGTACCCACAGAAAAATGATGGATTTCCTATGGGTACCAACTTTCATAACATGTACCTTTTTCGCCCTAAGCTTCTTTTCTTTTTTCCATATCTTCATATCTTAAATTTTCCTTTCTATTTATTTTTAATTCTACCTGCGCTTACCAAATGCTCATGCCAGTATGAAGTAGTGAGGTCGGCGTATCCTATAGGATTGCCCGCATGATACATACGATTGTTTCCAATATAAATGCCCACATGCGTGATATAGGTTCCTGCATTATAGGTACCATGAAAAAACACCAGATCACCTGGCTTTGCTTCTGATAGGGAAATGTGCTGCGTCATATCATATTGCTCCTGGGCTGTCCTGGGAAGTTTAATTCCGGCCTTCCCAAAACACCACTGTGTCAGCCCACTGCAATCAAATGAAATGTTTGGGTTGCTGCCACCAAACATATATTTCCAGCCTTCATATTTAAGGGCTTCTGTCATAATTGTCTGGACTGTGGTATTATCAAAACGAGGAGTGCTCAGATATTGTAATACCAACGGCACATAAAACATGTTTCCATAGCCATACATCCAACCGCCGTTTTTTCTTACAGCAATTGGATTTGTATAAGTGACTTTATTTCCACCGGATTTTTCTCTTGCAAAGCTCTCTGCAAGTTCAAATGTGTACTTCTTGCCATGACTGGCGACATAATCTATGAAACCTTCTCCATAGTTATAAGACTGTACAACAGTATTTATATCACAGCCTTTTTTCTTGGAATACTCAAGCAAGGTTACAAAATATTTACAGCCTTGCTTTATGGATTCCTCTACAGAAAAGGAACCTGCGGACACTCCTGCAGATTCAATAGATTGCATGACATCTGTTCCTCGTCCGCCACTTTCCACCTGCATGATGGCAAGCAAATAGCTTACATATTCTTCAATTCCATATTCCCTGGCATACTTCTCAACCATAGGCTTGTGTGCCAGCACTTCCTGTGACAAATTGGAACCTGCAAGATCAATATCGCTGTCATTTCCACTGTCTTCATCTGAAATAAAGACAGCAACAAAAATAAGAAGAAAAAGCAGTACAGCAAACACAACACCGAGGACAATCAAATGTTTAAGCTTCATTTTCTTCGTCCTTTCTGCCTTTTGCCTACTTGCTCTTTTACTTTTTGGCGCTGCTGTGTGGTAGATCTTAAAGTGGAAGACTTTACAACTGGCTTTTGATAAATATTCTCCGATCCTTTCCCTTTTTCATAAGAATAATCTTTGCTAGAAACATGATTTTCTGTAAATTTTGGTGTACTTGCTATAGGAGAGTTCATATTAAGATTTTCAGAACTGTTTGTTGTCATCCCATCAGTAAATGAATTTGTTTGACTCATGTTGGCCCTGTTTGTTTTGGGAATATCACTAGATGTTACAGGTCTAGTACGTACCGGACTGGGAGATGATGTTTTTTGTATATTTAGCTGCTCTGTTACAGGCTGCTTCGTTGTACTCTGCTGACGTGCTTTGTCCAGCTCCATTCGACGCTTTGCAATTGTCTCTCGGCGTAGATTTCCGTTTTTTGCTCGTTCCTGCTTTTTACACTCTAGTGTTTGTACCATACCACTTTTGAAGCCATCCACATTTTTTACTACCTTGTCTGATACTTGCTTTTTCCCATGGTATAGGGCATAACGTGCATTGACTGGCAGATCCTTTGCCTGCTCTTTTATTTGTCCTGCTTTATCTGCAATGCGATCTTTAGTATCCATAACTGCTCCAACTTTCTCACCGACACTCTCTCCAAAACTTGGCTTATTTTCGGATGATACATCAGAGCTGCTGGCTGGACGTTTATGATTAGGCTGTGCTCTTTGAGATTTTCCAGACTTTTTTGAAGCTGCGGCACCTGCCATGGCTCCAGCTGCCGCACCAGTTGTTCCGGCAACAAGGATACGTCCGATTTTCCTTTTTAGTCTTCGTGTCCCACGGTTTAACAGCTTGTAAGGTTTTTGAAAAATTCTGTGTCCCATCTGCTTGGAGTCATTTGCCTGCAAGTTGAACATGCCCATCAGATCTCCAAGCTTCATATAAATACCGGCAAATGTCACTATCTGCAAAAATGCAATTAGGAAAAAGGGGAATCCTTCCGATAGGGTATAAATCATTGTAGAGATTGAAAAGGCAACAGTGACAATAAGTGTAATACCTGCTCTTGTCATAATCACATTAAAAAGCTTCATTATGGCATGCTTTGCCATGTTATCAAAACCAGGTATCATGGACAGTAGAAAACTCATAGGCAAAAACATGGCATAGATTATGAAAAGTATTTGTGAGAATATCATAATACCTGTCAGCAAAAACACGAATATGGAAATCCCTATATTGAAAATAAACAGAAAAAATACCATACCAAGGCGTGTAATGGTTTTGGTAATGGTAAGATTCATGTTGTTCTTGTCCTCAATTTCCTCTTTTACAACTGTTTCTCTATCCTTTCCATTATTCTTATCAGGATCAGCAGAAATCAGCTTTTCAACCCTTTTTTGTCCAATTTTATCCATGTCGGAATTGCCATACTGTAGTAGAAGCCAGGGCTGCTGTACCTGTATGGAAAACAGGTTGTTCCTTATCATATCTACACTGTCTTTACCCTTGGTTTTTGAATTTGACATGACAATTTTTCCACCAATGGATAAGCTGGCATTGCTGACATCAGATGAAAAATCATTGATTTTACCAATATAATCTGGAGCATAGGCAATAAAGGAAGCAGAAAGAATAAAGACTACAACTAGATTAATTACTGCATGAACAGCTTTAGTAGTTTCTTTCTTGATAAGCCCTACATAGGCAACATATATACCAACTATCAAGATGAAAATCAGAAGAAATCCCACATAAAAACCGGAACTTTGAAAGCCATTTGGCGAAATGCCTGCCAAAGTCTGCATGTTCTTCCCGATGGCATCTGAAGTCTTGGAGATAAAATCAAGTGAGTAGGCTTCCTGCACCAGATATCCTGTGGCATTGGACAGGTAGAGTGAAATTGTCCATATAAAATTGGTGATGGCATATAGCCCATACATGACCTGTTTGCCTATTCCATCTGTCCAGTTCCAGGGCAGCCAGCCCCAGGAATTATCCACGTAAAAATCCAGCTGATAATTGCCAAGAGGATATTTGGAGTAAGTATTCTTGGAACTTACTGTATCATCTACAAGACCTGATGCATGTACTACAGTTCCAACAATGACTAAAAAAAGAAAGGATATTACGGTGACCAGCAAGATAGTTATAAAGATTTTTCGTATCTTTTTCATCTGTACTTTCTTCAAGCTCATTTAGGTCACCTCTTTCTTAACCGGTGGTCGGGTGTCAAAGGCATGGAGAAGTTCTTCAAATACCGGATGAATCTGAATGACACCTACACGGCCATAAAGATCAGAGATTAGGCATTGACCATTTTCAAGTTCACGCAATCGCTTCTGGTTATTCTCGTCTTCCTTATCTACTCCAAAAAACTCCAGTGTCTTCTTTATTTCATTGATATCCGTGGAACGAAATGCAAATTTAAGTCCTATATTGTTCTTCATCTTTTCATCAAGCAGATCATCCGCATTCTGCGTCACGAAATAAACACCTGCATTCATGGCACGACCGGCCCTTACAAGCTTGTTGGAAAGCGTCTTACCCTGTGACACCTGCAAAAAACTCCATGCTTCATCCAAGTCCACAATTTTAAATACACTGCGTTCGGAATGAATGAAGTCAAGAGCAAAGGTGCTTATAACAATTAAAATGGCTACGCTTAGAAGTTCTACGGTGGTATATTCCTTAAAATTTGTTTCTGCATCCGGCAGTACCAAGTCAGCCACTTGTATGACGTTCAGCTGTCTGTCAAGGCTGATAGACTGAATAGTAGTACCGCCTGAAAATAACAGTTGACCAAGATTACTGTCCTTAATACTGTCAATATGATCGGCAATACTGTTGGCAACAGTTGTATTTTCCTTATGCAGCTCATCAATGACACGCAAAAGTCCTTTATTTTCACTTTGTGTTACTCTGCGAATGGCTTTACGAAGAACCGGGAATTTCTCTCCATCACGACTTGAAATTCCAGTTAAAAAGGTAAGAATGTCAATTGCAAGGCTTTCCGCATCCTTTGTTTTTTTCATAATCACGTAAGGGTCAAGCAATCCCTTGTCACTTTCCTCTCTCGTAAGGTTTATAATGTTGATTTCATGGGCAATTTCCGGCAGTGTTTCTTTCCACCTGCCGCGCTCGGACTTTGGATCAACAATTACCGCCTGTCCTCCATAGAGAACAGCATAATAAACAAGCAGGTTGTTTGAAAATGATTTTCCACCACCAAGTGAACCAAGGAAAGCTGCTGCAAGAGCATTGGTAACAGAACCTTTCACGCCCTGGGCTGCAAGGCTAGGCTTTAAGTACACATTTCGCCCTGTGTCAAGATTGTATCCAATGTATATTCCTTCTTTTTCTCCAAGCATCTGTGTGGCACCAAAGCCTAAACCAGCTAAAAAATCACTGGTAACATACTGGATATAGTCATTCATGTAGCGCTTGCTGGCAGGTAGAAATTCACCATGAAGTCCCAGCATATCTCCAAAAGGGCGTACCAGCTTAATGCTTAAATCGTCATAGAAGTCCATAACTTCATTACAACGGCGTTTCAGTTCATCAAGGCTTGAAGCTGATACACATATAACATAGCTCAACTTGTACATAGCTTCCTTTGTCTTATCCAGATTGGTTTCCAGTTCATTTACATTATCAAGCGCTTCTAAAACATCATTACCTGTATCATTGTTGGACTCCCAAGCATGATTGTCCAAGTCTTTAAGCTCTTTTTTCTTGTTTCTAACAGTAGTCAAGGCTTTCTTGTTGGCGACAATTTCTACATTCATAGAGGTGTCTATGGGGAAAGTAAATTGCTGCTGCTGATAGTAGAAAATTTCCGAGGATGGAAAATCAAGCTCTCTCACAATGGAATTTATAGTGAAATAGGAAACATAGGTCGTTTGGTCTTCATGTTCAATTCTCAAGTATCTCTGCTTTTCTTCCACCAGGCAGCGAGTAGGTTTTATAATGTCATATCTTTTTACTAGAGTTTCCTGCTTTAGCTTTTCTACAGGCAAATGGTATTCATATTCCTCATAAGGTGTACCTGTCTTTCCATAGAGATGTTCAATTAAGTAGCCAAAATCATTCTTGTTTAGCCTGCGAAATTTAAATCTGCGGGAAATCTTGCTTTGAAGCAAACGCTCCATTTTCATAAACCTGTCAATTTCTTTATTGCTCATGCTTACAAAATCACCCATGAGCTTGTGATTTACCTCATGTAGAAAATCAGAAAAAGTCATAGCTATGGACTCACCTATAGTTTTAATGCTCACTTCCTGCTCGTTTAAAAGGAGCTTGAAGCCAATAAAAAAGCGATAGTCAATCTGGTTTTCACCAATCATGCTGACTAACGCTTCGGTCTGCTGGTCGATTTTTTGATAGGCAACTTCCTTTAATTTTCCAGTGACTTCTCTCTTGCTGTTCTCCTGTGTTATCCTGATACTGGATTCTGTTGCAATCTGCAAGGCATGTATTTTTCCATCACGGCTCTGGGCTATAAGCTGACGAAAACTGTCGTGCACCTGATATTTTTCTTCCGGACTGAGAAATGAGTAATTGTAGGGTATCATCTCATAATAAGCAAAACATTCTCCATCATGGTTAAATACAAGATTATTTTCTATATATTTAATGGGATAAGTCATAAATTTCACTCCTAACTGCGGTAATAGCTTCGTCCACAATTTCTTTTTTAAGTCTCACTGGTTTTCCTGCATAAGTAACTTTTGCTCTAACGATGTATGAAAACACGGATTTTAAAAAGCCGAAGGGCTTTTTCCCATCGAAAGTCTTTTGTGACATGAACCATGTAAGCGCAGCAGGGATTCCCACATATTTAAGCAGTGCACCATGGATCATTGAAAGTGGTGAAACATTTGCAAACATAACTACCAGAAGTAGGGAGCAAACAAACCATGCCATCTGCGTGAATGTAACCGGAAAAGGCAGCTGGAAATCATTGATTGCATATATGACCTTTTCCACATTCCAGATGCTTGTATAGCTTTTAATCTTCTTCACATGTAACAATCCTTTCTGTTTTGAATTTTCAAATAAGAAAGGTGACCAGTACATAAATTAACAGGGGATAATTATAGCACTGGCACCTTTTCTGGAAATTTTTTAACTAACCTGCATATTCAAAAACCCCATGGGGAGTGACAAGGAAATTTCCTTCAATCTCAAGATCTCGCCCATAGGCTTTATAGTCAATATAGTTTTGTAAATCGGAGGGGATCTCACCAAGCCTTCCGGATTCCTCAAGTAGATAGTAGGCGACATCCTCCATGTCGTCACAATCAGGATAACAGATAATATCATCCTTGTGCTCCACCATCTCTTCAAAGCTGCCAAAGAAAGTTCTCTGAATTTCTCTCATTTCGTCCTCAATTGGAGTTCCCTCCAATTCTTCTGCCATAGAACACAGACGATTTATTTCATCAATGGATGTGTACTCGTCAATATCAAAGGGCAGCTCATAATCATGAATGGCATATTCTTCATACTCACCATTTAAGCCAATGCGCTCCTTGACATCTTCCATGTCTATAGGTGGAGTAAACCACGCACCTACTGATTCGCCCTCGTTGTATTTACCAATATTAGCGATATAGACTTGCATTTCCATATCTTCCTTCACCTCCTTATGCACCAACAACTCTGTTAAACAGGTTCAAAAGTACATCCTTGACGCCAGAAGCATTGAAAACCAGACCTACGGCAATAAGTGCAATTATAAGAAAACCAATGAGCTTGGAAAACTCCCTCTTGAAACCAAGATAAAGCCCGATTACTACAATTGCCATGAGCACAAGTGACTGGGCATTGCTTAAAAACCAGTTGTATAGATTCTGTCCGAAATTCATTACACATTTCTCCTTCCATAATCTTTCATTATATAATCAAATAAAATTCTATTTATCAGTTGCAGTTAGTTACCATCTGTTCTGTATTATCCACCTGCTGCTGTAGTATTTTCTCATGCCTTTTTGTTAGTTTGGCATTTTGTATAATATCATAGATGATGTTTGTGCCACGTATCTGATCGATTAAAAGTGCCACCTTTAATGTTGGGGCAACCTGACGCCCTAGCCAGTTTAAGGTACGTACAAAGGAATAGGGCTCCGGTTTGGTGGTAAGTTTGAGCTTTTCACGGTCCTTGCCTATAAACCAGGCCCAACTTTCATTTATCTTCCATTCACTGCGCCTCTTATTCTCTATCTTGTCAACAAATCGAAGGTAACGGTTTATAATGGAAAAAGCTGTACGTTCTGCATCTCTATATGACAGAAGGTCAATAATTGCATGATAGGCTCTATCATTTTTCAGCCTAATTTCAAAACGGTTTTTGACCTCTGCTTCTTCTATGGGAACGCCGTTTTTCACGTACTGTTCATAGTCCTTTTCATATATGCAAAAGTAAATTTCACTTTTCAGGGAACCGATATAGAGTGTATTTCCCATGGCTTCTTTTTCCTCACGGTGTATAAGCTCACCACTTCGATAGCTCTTGAAACTTCGAAATACTGAAATGCATTCTTCATTTCGGCATTTTTCAGTGAGCTTTGGAATATCAAGTATACCTGCCTTGTCATTTATAGCTAAATCCAATCGTTTGAATACGCCGCCTTCACCTATTGCACACATGAAAAAATCATACCAGCTTCTGTGCTGTGCCAGAAGAAATCCTTCAAATTGCCTGCAGCCCCGTCCTTTAAGCTCTAGCAGTACTCCTTTCTTTTCATCAGGAGATACCATTACAAAAATATCTCCCAAAGCATAATGCTCTGCATAGGAATAAAAACCATAGTCCTCATGAAGCATGTATTTCATTTTAAGAAGCAGTATATCTTCAATAACATGTTTTACATTTACAGTGGGGAAACGTATCCTCACATAGTCAAACAGCATTTCAAGAGGCGAGTCAGGATTAAAACGTTCCAGTGATTTTAAAATAGTCTCTTTGATGTCTTCCGATGGTGAAGTTCTGCCATTTTCAATGTCACTTAGATACTGTCTTGTGATTCCAGCTGCAACTGCAAGGCGGTTTTGCGAGATACCATAGTAAGTTCTCTTTTCTTTTAGTACCTGTACCCATAATCCATTTTCACTCAACTATATCCCTCCAATCAAAAAAGTATGTCAACTGAAAGGGTTGTAGTTGACATACTTAAAAAATCCCACAAACCTTTATATAATAAGGTATTTGCAGGATTTTAAAACTGTTTTTTATTGTATTTGTGCCCCCCTGTTAGATACGGGGGGCTAATCACTGGTGTGGCTATCGCCACACCAAAAGCAGGTCAGTCCGTCCCTGCGGCTTTCGCTTCGCACGCCGCCTGTCCGTCCTGCCTGCTTTTATTTATTGATTCTGCTATTTCAGGCAACTCTATGCTATTTTTAATTTCATTTCCCCAAACATCCCATCCATCTTCTTTTTCTCTTGCAAATAACTCTATTCTTGGCAAATTTCCCATAAGTTCTATAATTTTTTCCCTTGCCTGTTCTGGCTTCTTACTATGCTCTTGTATAGGAGTACAGATAAGCTGATGAACCCTTTTAGATATTCTTTTAGGATGTCCTTTTGTTCCAAGAAGGCATATTTCCGAGTTTGATCTTGTCCAGTTCCCAAGACCCCAAAATGGTGTCTTGCTTTTCCGGTTTAATTTTACCCATACAAAAGCTACTGTTTTATACACAAATCCCCATGCCTTAATTAAGTGTAAGCCATTTTCTAATTGGGGAAATGTAACCCATAAAAATAGTATGCAGTGTTTTTCGGCTATTTTATCTACTTGTAAATTACATAGATCCTCTATAGACATTGTTGGATAATGGTTTTCTGCCACTCCTTGTCCTTTTTTTCTTTTATACTGCCAAGGAGGATCAGCATAAATAATATTGTATTTCATTATAGTTCTCCAATCTGTAAAGTAAAAAATGACATTTACTTTAAAAGCAAACGCCATTACTCTTTTTCTTCTATTTGTTCTTTGTTCACTAATCTTGATATTTCTCTTAAAAAATCATGTCCTTTTGGTACAAGGGGAGTATAAAACTCTGATATCACACTTGTACCCGTATCCACATAACCACGGCCTTTTATCTGCTTTAGGAAAAAATCTTTTTCCACCTCACCAAAGATCATTCCATAACCAAGCTCACTCATTCTGCCAAGTGCTACACGAAAATTGAACTGATCCCTAATCCCATCTCCTAAATATTTTGCATCTGGCCTCTGACAAGCTAAAACCAAGAAAAAACCACTTTGGCGCCCCAGCATGACAATTTGTTTTAGCTTGCTCATAACCTGTGTACTTTTTTTACCTATCATCTCCATAAATGAAGGATACTCATCAAAGATAAGGAAATGAGCCGGCAGTCCTAAATAGGCATAGTTTTCACCTGTTTTGTAATTCTCCATCAACTTCATTTCTTCATTTTGTTTCATCATATCATCATAGAACTGATCCAAACAGTCAATCATATCCTGCTGTTTGTAATATACATTTGGCATGACAGAAGAAAGATCGGCAAGGTCAGCATTTTTTGGATCAAGAACATAGAGAACGGCATTTGTATGCAGTAATGCTTCAATAATGGAGAAGATGAAGTAGGTCTTACCTCCGCCTGTGCCTCCGGCTATCAGCATGTGAGGGAGTTTGTCATATTCCCACCAGATATTTTTCATGAGCTTTAGCCTGCCGTGTTCTGCCTTTAATTCATCAATAGTAATTCGGTTTGCAATCATGTCATAGAGCAGGGTATATTCCACATAGGAATCCTTTAACTCTTTGTCCACCAGTTCACAGTACAAGCCACTTTCCAGTTTCTTTTCCAGGTGCAGAAGCTGGTCTTGATACTTTCCAAGAGTAATTTCCACATGTATATGAATCAACCCGTCTTTCAGGAGATAATACATCTTCGGAAAATGACTGATTTTCTCTTTAGATCTGCCAAATGGTATGTCTTTAAATAGTCCATCACTTTGTATCTGCTGAGATTCATACCATTTATTTTCAAGTATCATTCTTGCCAGCTTCTGACGGTGAATCAGCTGTTTCACATGGTCACGCCGAAAATGGTAATACAGACAAGCTACAAGCACGCTTACTGCTGTGGCAATAACTACACTAAATATCAGATAGGGCGTAATAGACAATTGAAAACAGCCACCATGCATAAGCCTGACTTTCTGCCAGTCCATTAGTATGAGCTGTTTTCCATGAAATGACAATAGCACCAGTAAGAAAATCACAGTAAGTGAGATAGCATCAAACCGGAATACCAAATTTTTATCACTTGCTCTAATTCGTCTTCCTTTATAGATAAAATGTTTCATAAATCATCCTTTCCGGAAAATATAAATGTTCTATTTTCCTTTATTTTGAGGCTGCGGCTGTTGGTTTTTAACATGGGAGATTGCCTGTTTGTTTTTCAGTACAATATCATCGGCCTTTATATACCAGTCCACGTCTGCGCCCCTGAAAGTGGCAGTTGCCACCGTATCTGCTACTGGATTTACAAGTTCCACTTCGGCGTTGTAGGCAAACTCTTTTAAAGGAACAGAAGCTGGAATACTCACTTGTATCATACAACCCTGTCCACGGGATTTAAGATCATAGGTACGCTCCTTTATTTCATCACTGACCGTACCATCTTCATTGTTGATATGCACCTCACGGCGAAGTGCAGAAAACTTCAATATTCCAAATGTCTTTTCCTTGTCAATTACAATTCCTTCAGCTAATCTCATTTTTTTTACCTCTCTTTCCTTATTCTTTCACCATATCACCTGCATGCAGAATATAATTTGTAAAACCACGATTTCCAATTTTATATCCTTCAGCAGTGATACGGGGATTGATAAGTTTTACTTTTTCTTCTACCTCAAAATGTTTTTCACCAGCTTCCGGCGGCAATATCACTACAATATCGTCTGCTCTCTGAATGTCAGAATATAAATTGTAACTACGGGAAAGAATTGACATACGACCGTTCATTCTGCGCTGTTCAACTTTACCTTCTCCGGCATACTCCAGATTTCCAAATGTCTTTTCCATGTTAGGAATAACATATTTTAGTTCCATATACTTTAACCTCTTTTCATTTATAATAGTTTAAATTCTACTTGTCTCCTTATTCTGCTGCATGAAGCATACCTTTCTGCCCGTTCTTTATCAAGGGCAAGCTTATGTGCTTCGCACCCTTGACAAAGCTCGGTCAAAAAGGTAAATAGTAGGTAAGCAGAATAAGGAAACATTATACTAACTGTTCTTTACAATTTTAAATGGTGGAGAACGTGATTTCTTTTTGTAATTTGAATAAAACAATATATACACTATTACCACTTCCTTTTTAAATTTAGGTATAAAAATAGACGTTCATTTCTGAACGTCTAAAAATAAAGAAGAAGAAAACCATTTTTATTTAATATCCCATCCCTTATAAACCTTATTTTATTGTATCCCCACACTCTATATCAACTACTACTGAAACATTAATATAATTTTTTATCTCTTTATTTCGGCTTTTATCACTATTTTCTATAAACACGATATGTTTGAGAAAGTGCTTAAAATCAAGGATTTCTACATATCTTTCCTTTGTAGCGAAACTATAGTCTCCACATGTGGTGCACCCCACCAATATATCTACGACAACAACGGTAACAGAGGTCAGTTTCAGTGTAAGGTCTGCGGCCAGAACTTCAATGAAAGCAATCATGCTGACAAACCCATGGTGTTTCTCTGCCCTTATTGTGGACATACTCTTTCACCCAGAAAAGACAGAAAACACTTTCGCATACATAAATGTGTTAATCCCGAATGCTCCTACTATCAAAACAACCTTGCTAAATTACCTGAAAACCTGGATGCTGCCCATAAGCACAATTATAAGCTTCACTATATCTACCGTGAATTCACAATGGATTTTTTTAAGATGGACTTACATGGACTTCCTAAAAATGCTATTAACTTTAAGTATAAGAAATTCAATGCCCACATCATGGGATTGTGCCTTACCTATCATGTAAATCTAAAGCTTTCAACAAGGCAGACAGCCCACGCTTTACAGGAAGTTCATGGTATAAAGATTTCACACACAATGGTTGCCAACTATGCTATGACTGCTGCCGCAGTTATCAAACCTCTTACAGATACCTTTGACTATAAGCCTTCTAAAATTCTTTCTGCTGATGAAACTTATATCAAGGTTAAAGGTATAAAGCATTATGTCTGGTTCATCATGGATACTTGTAAAAAATCTATTCTCGGTTACCAGGTATCTGATACCCGTGCTGTAGGTCCCTGCATCCTGGCTATGCGTATGGCTTTCGAGAAGTTCAAAGAATTTCCTAACAAAGCCCTGAAATTTATTGCAGATGGTTACAGCGCCTATCCTCTTGCCAGCCAACAATGCAAACTCATGAACGGCTGGAACTTTGATGTTACCCAAGTTATAGGACTTACTAATGATGATGCCGTATCCACTGAATTCCGTTGGGTAAAGCAAGTAGTAGAACGGCTTAACCGCACCTTCAAGTCTTCCTATCGTGTTACAGGTGGTTATGGAAGTGAAAATGGTGCTCTTTATGGTGTTTCCCTCTGGGCTGCCTACTATAATTTCCTGCGCCCACATCCCTATAATTACTGGAAACCACTAAATGAGTTAGACATTTTAACTGATGCAGGTAATATGCCTGCCAAATGGCAGCTGCTTATTTACCTTGGTCAGCAGACTATCCTAAATATGCAGGAAAATCCAGTGGCCTAACCACTATCTGTTTTTAGATTTTTGAGCCGGAGGTACAACTTAGCCACCCTTCGGGCTTGCCCTTGATGGCTTTATAAATAAATGCTAAAATGCTGTGAACAAGACGGTGAAATCTATCTGTTTTTGAGTTTCTTCGCCGTCGGTATATCCTTTAGAGCATTTATTTATCATGCAGTCAAGGGTGGCGGCGTACATTAAAAAATCCTATCTCCAGTTAGATTTCTAAAGCCATAATTCTAGTTTCCTTTGTTTCTATTTTTTCATAGCTCACTTTACACTATCAAAAATGACTATGAAAGTAGTTTTTATGTGAATTTACTTTCATAGCCATATCAATTTTATCCGAACGCTACCATTGCTAATACTCCCAAATTCTTAAAGTGGGAGATAAGCACTGCTACGCGCCTGGATAAGTTCTTCTAAGGTTCAGGTGGAGAAAAGCATTCCTTATTAGCAAACTCCACCTGAGCCCAAGAATCACTTGATCCTATAATATTCTCATACATATTCTGTCATTTTCTATAGTCACTGCACTCCCTCTGCTGTTTGGCCCACATCCATCTGTAATGATAAGTCCCAGATTTACATCATATTTTATCATATTGGACAATATACTAAGTACTCTATTAATAACTGATTTATCTTTTAGCATAGATTCTCTATATATCTTTTTAGCTGTGATTTCATCACTTTTAACTATAAATCCAGGTCCTCCAGGTATTGAAACAACAACTAATCCACCATCCAGGAGCTCTATATCTTTATCTGAAGAAGTTATATTACTTTTAGGTGATCCAATTATTCCACCAGTAGACTGATGAACACCGCCAATAACAATACTTACACCCAAAGCCTTTATATAATCAGTCGATATGGTTTTCACCTTTTCAGCCAATCTATAATCAATAAAAAATGGATCTTTTAACCCGTTGAATTTTATTTTTTTCAGCTCTAGAAGATTATCCAAACTTTCCTGTCTTTTATTTTTATCACATATTCCACATATAATTATAGGATAGGACTCTTCAGTTACAGTCTTTATTATAAAAGTAGTAAGATCATCTATATTATACACAACTATTCAACCTAAAAAATTATACTTCAAGAGTTTCTTTTGTAACAAATTCAGTACTGCTTATTCTTACCGGTTTCTCCACACCCGGTACAATATCATCCGCTTTTGCTATAATTTCTTCTCTAGACAGCTTTTTAACCGGAGCTTTTAGAGAGTCAAAGGTAATTCCCACACTTGCCAGTTCTGCCTGGGCTTTTTCAGTAATATTGTCAAAATCTATATCAGCGCCTAAATATCTGGCAATTGTCAAAACTACTGGAGAACATCCAATATGTTTTCCCGGAATCATACCAGCTTCCAATGCATCGATAGTATATTTGGCAATAACTTGTTTAGGAGTTACTATACAAGGAATATGTTTTTTAAGAGTTTTTGCGTACTCACCTGAACCATGAGCTGTATCTCCTGCCTTGAATTGTCTTGTAGGAAATACTCTGCCATATTTTTCAGCAACAGTCATTCCAATTCCTACGGATATAAATTCTCCTGTGTATCCTATAAGGACATCCTGATCCTTCATTATCTGAAGCTGTCCAAAAATAGGCAGTAATATCTCTTCCATAGTAACTACATTCATCATCTCAGTGGCAGAATTATTGTTAACAGCCCTGCCTGTCATAACTGCGTTATGCACAGGTATCATCTTTTTTGCAGGATCAGGCCCTCTGAAAAGCTTTCTGCCGTTGTAATATTTTTTCCACTGGGCAAGATGTGGTTCTTCAGATATCAACTGATCTGTAACTTTCATTTCTTCCATTGGAAGCATTCCAAATTCCCTATGGATTTTTCCATTATCCGATGCAGCCATTTTAATTATAGCACTGTCCAGCACAATACCATCGCTGCTGGTAGTGCAGGCATCCATATCAAAAACATTTATACCAGCTGGTCCCTTTATTTGCTGAGCTATCTTTTTAATTGCCTGATCTATTTCAATCCCTGAATTTTCAATATCCTTTTTATCTACAAATACTATATTCAAAGGAATTAAAATGTCTTTGACAAGACCCTGTTTTATCATTCTATATAACAGCTTTTTCATGATTATTCCCCCTTAATGTTTCCCCAAAGGTGGCCTTCTGTCTTCTACTTCTTCACAATCTGCAGTTTCCACCTCTTCAGTAGGATGTATAATATTGATAACCTCCAAAATTGCTTTTTTGGCTTTTCCATCTTTGTCAATTCCTTTGACAATAACAGTGTGCATAGTTTCAGGAACTCTTGGTATGACAATGAGCTCAACTTTTTGAACATCTTCTCTTTTTGCAAGTTCCTCTACTGAAAGCTCGATTCTTCCTGTTCTAAGAGACTGCATTTTTGCACATTTTAAATTTTCAAGACCTCTGATTTCAATGGTTTTATCCGGAGTATTTTTAACAACAGCCCTCTTCATCTTTTCAATAAACTCTGGAAGCTTAGTATGCATCAATTTCATAATTCTCATCTCCTCAACTTAAATAACATTTAATTATACCTACACACATTAAAAATAGGAGCAAGTTTAATGCCAACTGTGTAAACTTTCAATAATGTTTATGTTTTCATTTTTTATAACATACATTAGGTACTAAAATCAATAAAACATCTATATATTCATAATTAACAGATAGTATTTTGTTAGATTCTATTACATTAATTGTTATAATTATAACACTATTATTAAATATTTTAAAAATCTGGCATATAACTTCCTCCCAAAATTTAAAAACTCAGCTATAAATTACATTTTTTGAGAAGTTCCTCCCAATTTTTATCTACTTCTTTTTGAATTGCATCTATCATATATTCATTTCCAGGTTTAAATAGATGTTTAAATCTCCCCTGTGGTTTTAACCATTCAGTTATGGGAAGCTTTTTCTTAGGTTTGTAATTTAATACATATTTACCATCAATTATTTCATACAGCGGCCAAAAACAAGTTTCCACGGCCAAATCAACTATCTGAAGTTCTTTTTGAGTATCACATCTCCAGCCTCTTGCACAAGGTATAAGTACATTTATAAATGCAGGTCCTTTTGTATAAATTGCATTTTCGGATTTTTCATAGAGGTCTTTCCATTTTGAAGCAACCGTTTGAGCTGCATAGGGAATATGATGTGCAGCTATTACACTGGTCAAATCTTTTCTATACTGCTGCTTTCCTGGAACTGCTTTTCCCTGAGGAGAAGTAGTAGTACTTGCACCAAAAGGAGTAGCAGAGGATCTCTGAATTCCAGTATTCATATATGCTCCATTGTCGTAGCAGACATATACAACATCATGTCCTCTTTCCATAGTAGCAGAAAGTGACTGAAGGCCTATATCATAAGTTCCCCCATCTCCTCCAAAAGTTATAAATTTATAATTATCTTTTACCTTACCTTGCTTTTTCAGGGAATTATATGCAGTCTCAACACCACTTATAGTGGCTCCTGCATTTTCGAATGCAGAGTGAATGTAGGAATCTTTCCATGCAACGTAAGGATACAAGCACGTCGAAACCTCCATACATCCAGTGGCATTTGCAATAACTGCCTTATCTTCAGTTTTCAATGCCTTAAGCACCCATTTTGCCACTATTGGTGCACCACATCCAGCACACATCCTATGTCCTGCAGTTATTCTGTCCGCTTTTTTTGATAATTCTTTTAAATTTACTGCCATTTTATCTCCTCCTATTCTCTAACGCCCAGATAGTTGTAAATTTCATATTTCCCTGTAGTTAGATCTTCTCGAAGCTCTGCGTAAACTTCCTTAATACTGTCTACGGTTACATCTCTTCCGCCTAATCCATAAATATAACTTTTCACAACTTTATTGTCTCCAATCCCATATACGGCACTTCTTACTTCTTTGAAAAGAGGTCCCCCTGTAGTGGCAAATGAATCCGTTTTATCTAAAACAGCCAGTGCTTTCACATTCTTAAGTGCCTCAGCTATTTCAGGTGCCGGGAAAGGTCTGAATACCCTGATTTTAATAAGTCCTGCCTTTATTCCCTTTTCTCTCAGTTCATCTACTACTACTTTTGAAGTGCCTGCCGAGGATCCAATGACAACTATTGCAATTTCCGCATCATCCATTTTGTATTTTTCAAAGAAATTGTACTTTCTTCCTGTAATTTTTTCATATTCAGCTGCAATTTCAAGAATAACTTTTTTTGCATTTATCATTCCTTGAGCCTGAAGCCTTTTGTGTTCAAAATAATACTGGTTTCCATCAAATGTTCCTAGTGCAATAGGAGTATCCCCAAGAAGGAAATAGTCATCCTTGTGTTCTCCTACAAATTTTTTCACTTCTTCTTCTTCAAGAAGCACCATGTTTTCAATCCCATGACTTGTTATAAACCCATCATAACATACCATTACCGGTAGTCTTACATCCGCATTCTCTGAAATTCTAACTGCCTGTATGAAATTGTCATATGCTTCTTGTACATTTTCACTATATATCTGAAGCCAACCCGAATCTCTCGCACCCATAGAATCACTGTGATCATTGTGTATGTTAATAGGCCCTGACAGTGCCCTGTTAACTGCTGCCATGACTATTGGTCTTCTCAATGATGCAGCAATATAAAGTGGCTCCCACATATATGCAAGTCCATTTGAAGATGTTGCAGTCATCACTCTCGCACCAGCTGCTGAAGCACCTATACATGCACTCATTGCACTGTGCTCTGATTCTACCGGTATAAATTCTGTCTTAACCTGTCCATTGTTTACAAATTGGGAAAAATACTGTGGAACTTCTGTAGATGGAGTTATAGGATATGCTGCTACTACATCCGGTTCAATTTGCCTCATTGCGGTTGCAACAGCTTCATTACCGCTTAAACTTACTCTTTTTGCCATATTCATCACCCTTTCTTAGTTATTCCTCAACCAATTGTATGGCATCAAATTTACATTGGGCAGCACATAAGCCGCATCCTTTGCAGTGGTCATAATCAATACCTTTTATCTTCTCATTTTCAACTATTATAGACATGTCCGGACAGAAAGCCCAGCATAAAAAACAATTTTTACATTTTTCACTATTCCATATTGGTTTTGTAGTTCTCCAGTCTCCGGTTTTAAATTCACAAGCATTTCCCGTATCAATAATTATTCCTCCAGGGGTTGTATCCTGCCATTTGCATTCTGTAGAATAGTAATTCTTATCACTCATATTTTTTGTACCTCCTTTAGAGATCTTTTCAATGCGGCCATATTGCCGTTTATTACCTGCGGTTTAGTGGCAAATTTATGTTTGAAGGAACCTTCCATATTTTTTATGAAATCATCTTCATCCATAACTTTAGAAATTTTAACTATAGCCCCTAACATAGGTGTATTAGGGAAATTCTTGCCAAGTTCTTCCTCAGAAATCTTTCTGGCATCGATAGTGTATATATCTCCTTTAAAATCATTAAAATATGACTTTATCTCCTCAGGTTTTCTTGATGTATTTATCACTACCGCACCGGAATCCTTTAAGCCAGCTGTAACCTTTACACTATTTATGAGAGTTTCATCTACTACTACTACATAATCCGGTTTGTAAATATTGCTGTGTATTTTAATAGGCAAATTACTAACTCTGTTATATGCAGTTATAGGTGCTCCCATTCTTTCCGGGCCATACTCAGGAAATCCCTGAACATATTTGCCTGTTTTAAATGCAGCTTCGGCCAAAAGCAAAGATGCTGTTTTAGCACCTTGTCCTCCTCTTCCATGCCATCTAATTTCAATAATATTATTACTCATCATTAACCCCCTTATAAAATTTAGAATAAAAAATTATACTCTTTAATTGTAATAAAGCAATTTTTATGCCAACATTTAAAATATCCCAAATTAACTTCGTTTTTTTATCTTTCATTATAATCTAAGTAAAGAAAATGAATAATAATTATATAAAAAGATTATAAACCGTACCTAAAAATTTATTCACTAAAGTGTTGTAATTCAAACATTTTATAACAATATACTAACAAAAAAAATATTTTACAAAAGCCATTATTTAAAAAGTTATTTTAAATAATAGCTCTTTAAGTTACATAAGAACTTTGATCTTCAATATAAAAGCTACTGGCACATTATATGCTTGTATGTATTTTTGTATAGAAATTTACACAAGGGGGTAATAATTTGAAAAACGTCTTAAAAAAGCACTTTTTCGTAAAAGGTAGAAAGGAATTGTCTGTAATGGTTCACAATTACAGAGAAAAAGCTGATGGAACACCTATTGTAATCCTTTGCCACGGTTTTACCGGTGATAAAATAGGTCCCAATCAACTTATATTAAATTTGGCTAAAGGTATAGAAGCCGCAGGATATATTGCAATACGCTTTGATTTTGCAGGTTCAGGTGAAAGCTACGGGGAGTTCTCAAAAGATACCACCATATCGGGATGGCAACAAGACTTAGATACCATAGTAAGTTGGGTAAAAAACAGTCCAGAATTTTCAGGCTCTCCTATTATACTCTGCGGCCATAGTTTAGGAGGTCTTATTGCACTATCATATCCAAACGATGATGCAATTAAAGGACGAATGGCTCTTTCTTCAGTAGTACATCCTGTTGAAACATTTAGTGCAGAAGGTATATTTGGAAAAGAATTATGGGATAAGGCAGTTTCAGGAAAAACAATTTCTAATTTCTTCAATAAAGCTTTTACATTAGATGATGGTATTTTTGTTGCAGACATGCTTCGTGGAAATTATAAACCTTTAGAAGTGACAGATACTTATTCAACTCCTTTACTTATTATACATGGAACTGAAGATTGTGCCGTACCAATTTCAGGATCAGAAGAACTATATAAAAGATACAAGGGTGAAAAAGTTTTCCATAAATTAGAAGGAATAGATCATATATATATAAACAAACATAATATAATACAATCTTTAATTGTAGAGTGGTTAAAAAAATACTTTAAGTAATTGAAAATACGTTGAGCTTAAACAATATTAACCGTATTATTAAGGCTTTTCTTTTACTATTTCATTAGTATAAATAGAATTAATAGGCAGGTGCTGTACATCCATTGAAATATTTAAATTGAAATCTATAATATTGATTAATAAGTGCAGCACAGTCTATGTTCTAATTAACTATGTCCCTTTCAACAGATCCATTTTTATCTCTTTTAAACCAGTAAAAAAGCCTTTGCTGAATTCAGATACCTCCGTTGAAAAATGTCTACATATGAAAAAGCATTTCATATTACAGCTTATTTATAATACTTGCAAGGTAACCTGCTCCAAAACCATTGTCGATATTTACTACACTCACTCCGCTGGCACAGCTGTTGAGCATGGAAAGAAGCGCTGTTATACCTCCAAAATTTGCCCCATATCCTACGCTTGTAGGCACTGCAATAACCGGCTTATCTACAAGCCCTCCTACCACACTCGCAAGTGCCCCCTCCATTCCTGCAATCACTATAACTACTTTTGCCTGTCTTATAATGTCCATCTTATTAAACAGCCTGTGTATCCCAGCTACCCCTGCATCAAAGACCTTTTTTACCTTATTGTCAAATATTCTGGCAGTTTCAAATGCCTCCTCCGCCACAGGAATATCAGATGTACCTGCAGTCACTATTGCAATATAGGAATCCGTTTCCTTCTGTTCCTTTTTCCTTATGGTTATAGTCCTGCCCGCCTTATTATATTTTGCATAGGGACAAAGTTCTCTTACTGCTCTGTACATCTCCTCGTCTGCCCTCGTTCCCAATATATTGTTTCCCTTTGTAAGCATAAATTCTACAATTCCCTTTACCTGATCCACGGTTTTCCCTGCACAATATATGACTTCAGGATATCCAACCCTTATTTCCCTGTGATTGTCTATCATAGCATATCCCAGATCCTTAAAGGGTAAATCCTTTAATATCTTCACGCCCTCATCCACATTCACTTTCTGCTCTCTAACATCTTCCAGTAACTTTTTCAAGTCGGCTTCATCCAATTTTTTCACCTCATAGACAAAATATATTAAATTTAAACATTTCCTTCAATAATAATTATATTGATTATGCTTATAATTTTCAACTAATTATGGACATGAGTTTAAAAATAACTAACAGTTCACATGTAACGGTGAACTGTTAAAATCAAACTTCTAATCTTCGAATTCGCTTCCTCCTATAAATTCCCGTAAAATGGAATTGGATGGAACAAATTTTTTGTCCACGTCTTTAAAAAAGTGGAGAAAACTTTTAAGCCTCAAAGCTTCATAATATACTGGACTTGAACTCTTTATTTTTTCCAGCTGCTCAAGGGCATAGTTTTTCAATATACAGAGTTCATATACCAACGTTGAATTAAACATAACATCTGCATTTTCCTGAAACACAAAAATATTTTTTTCCTCTCCTCTTTTTACAGAAGGCCACATCTTCAAAGTATCTTCACCATTATATCCTCTAAAAAGGTAATCTCTCACCATCCTTCTTATAATTCTCACATCAGTGGTTGCTATCCTATTATGATCGTCTACATTCAACTGAGTAAGAGCACTTATATATATTTTAAACTTATATTTTCTAGGTATAGATTGGGTGAGAACTTCATTTAAACCATGTATGCCCTCAATTACAATTACGCCATTATCTGGAATCCTTATTTTTCTGCCAGCCCACTCCCTGGCTCCTTTTTTAAAATTAAATACTGGAATTTCAATCTCTTCACCTCTCATAAGAGCTTCCAGGTGATAGTTGAAAAGCTCCAAATCCAGTGAATATATAGATTCAAAATCATAATTTCCATTCTCATCCCTAGGAGTATGCTCTCTATCTACAAAATAATCATCTAAAGATATAGGAACAGGTTTTATTCCATTTACTCTTAACTGAACTGCCAGTCTCTTTGCAAAAGTGGTTTTTCCCGAAGAAGTAGGGCCTGCAATCAAGACAATTTTTACCTCTTTTCTGTCATTTATCATATCCGCTATATTCGCTATTTTCTTTTCATGAAGAGCTTCTGCCACTCTTATAATATCTACAATTTCTCCATTTTCCACCTTGTTATTCAGGGAGCCTACATCTCCTACATCCAGTATATTTCCCCACTGTTCTGTTTCGTAAAATATTTTACTCAATTTCCTATATTCCACAAACTCAGGAAGATGATAGGGATCTGACTCCACAGGATACCTCAATATAAATCCAGGTTTATAATACATGAGATCAAATGTTTTCAGTACTCCAGTGGAAAAAGCCATGGAGCCATAAAAATAATCATATCTTCCATCTAATTCATATAATTTCACTTCTTCTGTATTTACATGATTTAAAAGCCTGACCTTATCCTCCATATTATAGCTTTTGAAGATCTCTATAGCTTCTTTCCTGTCCATACTTATCTTTCTTATAGGTATGTCCAATTTTATTATATCCTTCATCCTGTTTTTTATCTTTTTTATATCTTTTTCCAAAAGTGGAGTATCTTTATGGATTTCTCCAAATATCCCCTTGCTCAAAGAGTGCTCTATAGTTACTTTAGATTCAGGGAACAAATCGTATACAGACTTAATCAGTACAAATTGAAGAGTTCTCACATAGGTTTTGTTTCCCAGAGCATCTCTTATATCTACAATTTCAAAACTTCCAGATTCTTTTAACGGACTTGTAAACTCAAAATATTCTCCATTTACTTTGGCCAGTACTGTAGGTATATCCGGCGGTTCATAATTGTCCTTAAATATTTTATATAAAATTGTATTATATTTTACTTTAATACTTTTGCATCCCAATTTAAGGTTTAACATATTCTCTTCTCTGCTTCTCAAGGTATTGGTATTTCTATACCTCAAGTCAGTAGCCAGTTCATTCATAACTTCATCCCCTCAATTTAGTGTCATTATTATTATACTTCATATTTGCCCGGAAATGTTCTCATTTTACTCATATTTTTTTATATTAATGTAAGAATATAAATAAGTAAAAAATTTAAAAGTATTTAACCTGAAAGGCGATGTGATGTTTTATGTTTACAGTACTTATTAGAACAATTATATTATATTTACTTGTGGTAGTATCCATGAGACTTATGGGTAAAAAGCAAATAGGAGAAATGGAACCCTTTGAATTAGCCGTGGCAATAATGATATCTGAATTGGCATCTCTTCCCATGCAGGACACCAGAATATCTATAACACACGGTATAATCCCCATAATAACTCTTTTGACCCTTCAAACTCTACTGGGACTTCTGCAGCTTAAGAGTGAAAAAATGAGGTTTATTTTCAGCGGCAAACCAAGTATATTGATCAATAAAGGCAAATTGGACTTAAAGAAACTGACAGATGAAAAATTTAATATAAACAATTTAATGGAAGAATTGAGAATGCAGGGATATTTCAATCTGTCAGATATAGAATATGCTATACTTGAGACCAGCGGCCAGCTTTCTGTCATACCCAAAACAGAACTCTCTCCCTCAACTAAACAGGATTTAAAGATAAAACCAGCCCAGGAAGGTTTACCTATAACCCTCATATTAGACGGCAAAATAAATTTTAAAAATTTAATTACAGCAAAAAAAGATGAAACCTGGTTAAACCAGATGATGAAAAAAAACAGCATATCTTCTGCAAAAGACGTTCTCGTGGCCATGCTGGATTCAAAAGGGAAATTTTACTGCCAGTTAAAAGAAAAAAATGAATAGGACGTGATTACATGAAAAGTACAATAATATCTTTTTCCATATTTATGCTGATGATTTTTTGTATAATATTTTCAATAAATTATCTAAATTCCATATGCACAAGATTGCAAAATTCAAGTATGCAGATAGAAAAGTCAATCCAATTAAACTCCTGGAATGAAGCTTATAAAAGTTCTCAGGATTTTATGGCGGAGTGGAAAAAATATTCTCCAAAACTGTCTATTTTCTCAGATCATGATGAAATGGAAGATATTAATAATGAATCCTATAAACTCATGAACCATATACTTTATAAAAATTCGGAGGAATCCCTGTCCTCTACAAATATAATACAGAATTCACTGGAACATATACTTGAAATGCAGCGGTTAAATATTCAAAATCTACTCTAATTTTTGCAGATTTATGTTAAATACTGCAAATAATTTTCTTCAAAGACTACAATGTCACTATGAAAAACAACAATTAATAGTTTATAATATAAGGTGAATAAACAACAAATATAATTTTTTAACATAAAATATTTTATTATTGAAAGGTGGAATATTAAATGGCATTAGTTACTACTAAGAATATGTTCAAGAAGGCATACGATGGTAAATATTCAATAGGTGCTTTCAACATCAACAACATGGAGATAATTCAAGGTGTGGTAAATGGAGCAAAAGCTAAAAATTCTGCTGTTATTTTACAGTGCTCCGCAGGTGCATTAAAATATGCAGGTCCAAAATACTTAAAAGCCATGGTGGATGCCGCCATAGAAGAAACCGGAATTGACCTTGCCCTCCATCTGGATCACGGCCCTGATTTTGAAACTGTAAAACTATGTGTGGAAACAGGTTTTACATCGGTGATGTTTGACGGATCGCATTTGGATTATGAAGAAAATATATCAAAAACTAAAGAAGTCGTGAAATACGCCCATGAGTACGGCGTGGTAGTAGAAGCAGAACTTGGCATTCTTGCAGGAGTTGAAGATGACGTATCTGCATCAAAACACACGTATACGGATCCAGATCAGGCAGCTGATTTTGTAGATAAAACAGGCGTGGATTCCCTGGCTATAGCCATAGGTACTTCTCACGGGGCATATAAATTTCCGCCAAATTTCAAACCTAAGTTGAGATTCGACATACTGGAGGAAGTTCAGAACAAACTGCCTAATTTCCCCATAGTCCTGCACGGAGCTTCATCTGTAGATCAAAATGCTGTGGCAACCTGTAATAAATACGGTGGGGACTTAAGCGGTGCCAAGGGAATCCCTGTAGAAATGCTCAGAAAAGCTTCTTCCATGGCAGTCTGCAAAATAAATGTGGATACGGATTTGAGATTGGCCATGACTGCTGCTGTAAGAAAAACTTTCGGCGACAGCCCAAAAATTTTTGATCCTAGAAAATATCTGGGCGCTGGAAGAGATGCCATACAAAAAGTGGTGGAAGACAAAATAGAAAATGTACTGGGTTCGGAAAATTCTCTAGCATAAAAAATCACATATATATGAATATTTAGGAGACCTTCCATGAATCTAAGAAAGTCTCCTGATTTTTTATACTCATAATGAACTTAATTTTTACATAATTAATTTTTGACGATTGATTTTTATGGTATAATTCAAATAGTAGCAATCTGCAGCACCAGGAGGTGAGCTTATATAAAAGAGTGTGAAACAAGAATAATAAAAATAGAACCCGATAATATACGCTTGAGGCTGAGCAATGCCGCAGCTTTAAAAGTTAAAATGGAAAATCAGACAAATTACATATACGACTTTGAAGACAGAAAATTGATAAAAGGCAGAGGTTATGCTCGAATAAGGATAGTGGAGGATTTAATACATAATTCCAATCATTTTTATATGACTACAAAAAAACTTTTAAGTCAGAAAAAATATAAAGTAATGGAAGAAAATGAAACAGAAATATCAGACTGGAAAGCTGGTAAAAAGATTTTTGAATCCCTTGGATTAAAATTACTGCAATCAATAAGCAAATATAGGGAAAGCTATAAATACAAAGACAGCTTAATTGAAATAGACATAAACGATAGATCATTCTGTCCATTTGCCTATGTAGAAATAGAGACCAAAAATGACAGCGAGCTTGTTGAAATAGTTGATTTACTGGGATATTCCATAAAAGACACCACTTCCAAAACTATATATGAAATACTGCACAAGGATACACAATTTTGAATGCTGCAAAATACTTTAATACTAAATAGGTGAATATATGTTTGGTTATGTAACTCCTTATAAAATGGAACTTAAAATAAAAGATTACGAAAAATTCAAAGCATATTACTGCGGATTATGCAGATCTATTAAACATAACATTGGAAATATTCCCAGGATTTTTTTGAATTATGACATGACTTTTCTAGCAATACTTTTAGATTCTCTGGAAGACGGTAGACAAATTTATACTAAAAAAAGATGTGTTCTTCATCCTATGAAGAAAAAAATCATTTTAAAGGATAATACTTCTTTAAAATATGCAGCTTTTTGCAATATATCTCTTACCTATTTCAAACTTCTAGATGACACAAATGACGATATGTCTATAAAGAGCAAGATACTGTCTTCTTATTTAAGAAGCTACCTGAGTTCTATGCCTGAAGATTTCAAGAAAAATTTTCAGATTATAAACGACAAACTTCAAAATTTATACAAGCTAGAAAAAAATCTGGAAAACAGATCCATAGATCTCCTGGCTCATCCCTTTGGAGAGCTCACCGGTTTTATATTAAGTTCCTCTAAAAAAGATACCGTCAAAAATGATCTTTATTTTCTCGGGTATAATCTTGGAAAATGGATATATATTATCGATGCATTGGACGATTTAAATACAGATATGAGCCACGGAAAATTCAATGCCATAAATCACTGCTTCAATAGCGAAAATCTACATTTCGAAGAATTTTCAAAACGTATAGAAACGAGAATAGATTTTATTTTAGGCACCTGTGCCGCACAATGCATGAATGCTTTTAAGGCACTTCCTGTAAAAAGAAATGAAGAATTACTTTACAATATAATACAATATGGACTCTTAGATAAAATGGATAAAGTTTTTAGAAGGGGCGTTTACAAAGATGAAAAATCCATATGAAGTACTTGAAGTAAAAGAAAATGCTTCAAAAGAGGAAATAAAAAAGGCTTACAGAAATCTGGCTAAAAAATATCATCCCGATCAATATGACAATAATCCATTAAGGGATTTAGCCGAAAGTAAAATGAGAGAAATAAATGAAGCTTACGACTATCTGATGAAAAATAATCCAAACAACAGCTATGAGAATACAGACGACAATTCCCACAGCGGAAATGGCTCTGCCATGTATCAATCTGTAGAGAATAATATCAACAGCGGTAATTTTAGAGATGCTGAATCGGAACTTTTAAGAATGGGTACAAGAGATGCTGAATGGAACTATCTTATGGGAATCTTAAATATGAGAAAAGGCTGGTATAATGATGCCTATAACAACCTGAGTACTGCCTGCAGGTTAGACCCAAATAATTTTAAATACCAAAGTGCCTTAAATAGATTATCCGGAATGAACAGTTCCTACAGACAGCCTTATTATGGAAACCAGAGAAGAGATCCTGACATATGCAACATCTGTGCTACCCTATACTGTCTGGATTGTCTTTGCGGTGGTGGAGATTGCGGCGGTTGCTAATAATTAACGAATTGACGAGGTGATTTTAAAATGGCAGAAAAAACAAATGCAGCTTCTAATATAGCTAAAGGGGGACTTTTAACTACCATGGGCGTTATTCTGATCTATATAAGCAGTATAGTTCCTTTAAATCAAGGCTTTATACTGGCTTTATCCTCATTGCTCATCCCCCTGGCTGTACTGATTACAAATTTGAAAAATGCCTTTACAGTTTATGCTGCCACTTCGCTTTTATCTTTACTTATATGCGGATTAAAAATAACAGTAATAGCTTATATAATATTTTTTGGTCTCTACGGATTTACTAAATATTATATTGAAAAGTTGAGAAAATTACCTTTTGAAATCATAGTTAAGCTGGTTTTTTTTAACTTATGCACAGTTTTACTACTTTTAATATACAGTTTGTTCTTCCCTGGACTTTTAAAAATAAATTTTCACTTTTATATAATTATAGCAGGATGGCAGATAGCATTTTTAATATATGATTACCTTTTAACTCTATTTATAAACTATATAAACAAATATTTAGCTAAAGGACTAAAATAATACAAATTCCGTATGTATACTATTGACATATGAATTTTTGATGATATAATATTTAGTGTTGAGATTCACATAACAGTGCCCATTAGCCAAACGGTAAGGCACCTGTCTCTGGAACAGGCATGTGTTGGTTCGAATCCAGCATGGGCAGCCAAAAAAGAACTCTTTATAAAGAGTTCTTTTTTAACAATTTTTTAAATTAATTCTTGACAAAACATTACTTAATATTATAAAATGTGAAATAAGTCAATATAAAGCTTTGAATAAGGAGTAGTAGTATTCTCATATACCACTAAAGAGAGCTGTTGTCAGGTGAAAAACAGCGTGAAGATGATATGAACTCACCTTAAGAGCTTATCTGAAAAATCAGATACGGTAAAAAAGCCGTTATCTTTTAAGGGAAATCAACTTATTGATTTAATTAGAGTGGTACCGCGGAAATTTAGCTTTTCGTCTCTTAAAATTCTAGAGACGAAAGGCTTTTTTAATTGTGCATCAATGATAAAGTTTAATTATAAAATTATGAGCAAAGGAGAAGATTTTATGTATAGTGTTGAAACTGATAAAAAATGGCAAAAAAAATGGGAAGAAACAGAGCTCTATAAATTTGATAAAAATAATCTAAATAATAAATTATATGTATTGGAGATGTTCTCCTATCCATCTGGCAGCCAGCTACATGCAGGTCATTGGTTCAACTATGCTCCTGTAGATTCCTGGGCCAGACTGAAAAGAATGCAGGGATACAATGTATTTCAACCCATGGGATTTGACGCCTTTGGCCTTCCCGCTGAGAACTATGCTATAAAAACCGGAATTCATCCAAAAGACTCCACTGAAAAAAACATTGAAACCATGGAAAAACAGCTTAAATCCATGGGTGCCATGTTCAACTGGGAAAATGAAGTCATTACCTGTCATCCTGATTACTACAGATGGAATCAATGGCTATTTTTACAGTTATACAAACATGGATTAGCTTACAGAAAAAATGCACCTGTGAACTGGTGTCCCAGCTGTAAAACAGTACTCGCCAATGAACAGGTAAAGGAAGGCTGCTGTGAACGCTGCGGCACTGAGGTAACTAAAAAGGATTTAACCCAATGGTTTTTCAAAATCACAGACTATGCAGAGGAACTGCTTCAGGATCTGGATATAATAGATTGGCCATCAAAGACAAAGGCCATGCAAAGGCATTGGATAGGCAAATCCACAGGTACTAATGTAACTTTTAAGGTGGCAGATTCTTCTTTAGAATTCAGTGTATTTACTACCAGGGTGGATACACTATTTGGTGTCACTTATGTAGTCATATCTCCCGAAAATAATTTAGTAGATAAAGTAACTAAAAATGTCTATAAAGATGAAGTTGAAAAATATAAGGAACAGGCAAAAAAACAGACTGATATTGAAAGGCAATCCATAACAAGAGAAAAAACCGGTGTATTTACTGGTTCCTACGCCATAAATCCCATAAATGGTAGAGAAGTTCCCATATGGGTAGGAGATTACGTACTCAACACTTACGGCACTGGTGCCGTAATGGCAGTTCCAGCTCACGATGAAAGAGATTATGAATTTGCCACAAAATATAATCTTCCTATCGAAAGAGTTATAGAGGGAGGAGATTCTCTTCCATATGTAGAATACGGGAAGATGATTAACAGCGGTAAATTCAATGGATTATCCACTGTGGAAGGTAAAAAAGCTGTAACTAAAGAACTGGAGAAAATGGGGATGGGTTCTGGCACAGTAAATTACAGGCTGAGAGACTGGCTTGTATCAAGACAAAGATATTGGGGAACTCCCATTCCAATAATATATTGTGATAAATGTGGAGTAGTTCCGGTACCAGAAGATGAGCTTCCCGTAAGACTTCCTTATAATGTGGAATTTTCTCCTGATGGGAAATCACCTCTTTTAAAATCAAAAGAATTTATAAATACAACCTGTCCTCACTGTGGAGGTCCTGCGAGGAGAGAGGCTGACACTCTTGATACCTTTGTATGCTCTTCCTGGTACTACTTAAGATATGCAGACAATAAAAACTATAAACAGGCTTTTGACAAAGACACAATAGATAAAATGCTGCCTGTGGATATGTATGTGGGCGGTCCGGAACATGCATGCATGCACCTTCTATATGCCAGATTTATCACCAAGGCACTCAGGGATATGGGATTTCTAAATTTCAACGAACCTTTTCTGTCTTTAAGACATCAGGGTATAATACTTGGGCCTGACGGTCAGAAAATGAGTAAATCCAAAGGCAACACCATATCTCCAGACAGCTGCATACAACAATACGGTTCTGACGTATTTAGAATGTATCTGATGTTTGGATTTGATTACGCAGAAGGTGGTGCCTGGAGTGAAGACGGCATTAAATCCATGGATAGATTTGTAGACAGAATAGAGAGACTCGTAAATTCTATAAAAGAAATACTTGAAAATAAAGATAACAGCAAGACTTCCATGGACAGTGCGGAAAAAGAATTAAACTATGTAAGAAATTTTTCGATAAAATCCGTGTCGGAAGATGCCGGCAAATTTCAATTCAATACAGCTATTGCCAGAATTATGGAGTTTACAAATGCTCTTTCAAAATACACCCAGGAGGATAAAAAGAATTTACCCCTGTTAAAAGACAGCATACTTGATTTTATAAAAATCCTAGCTCCTTTTGCCCCCCATTTTTCAGAAGATCAGTGGGAGAATTTAGGTATGGACTACTCCATATTCAATGAAAAATGGCCTGAATTTAATCCAGATGCTCTTATAAAAGATGAAGTTGAAATGGCTATACAGATAAATGGGAAGATACGATCCAAGATAAATATTCCTACAAATTTAAATGAAAAAGAAATAGAGAAATTATCTCTTTCAAGTCAAAATATCAAACCTTTGTTAGAAGGTAAGGATGTAAAAAAAGTCATAGTAGTAAAAGGAAGACTTGTAAATATAGTTGCAAAATAATTCAGTAAAAGGACAGCTAAAGCTGCCCTTTTACTATTTAAAAATAATTCAATTTTATTTATATACTTGAAGCGCCTTCTCTGTAGAATGTAATAAATTAGACAATTCAAAGACTTCTCCCTCTTCAGTCAGTTTATTTAACTGCATCTGATATCTGGTAGCTTCAGTTAATTTACCCATAGATGACAGTGTCAATATGTTATTCATTATATCCGAGACCAGACTGGATTTTACCTCAAACAGCTTTTGTGCATCTTTTATTTCATCCTTGATTTCAAGCATTTGTTCATCAAGTTGAAATGCAGCATCTGCCGCACTTTTCAATTTTAATTTAATGGCATCTGGTATATCATGTTTATATTTATAATTTAGAGAATGTTCCGCAGTAGCCCAAAAATTCATTGCCAGTGTTCTTATTTGAAATTCAGCTAATATCTCAACCTCCCCATCCGACATATTCACGGGATACTTGATCACCATATGATAGCTTCTATAACCACTTTCTTTTACATTGGTTATATAGTCCTTTTCATACATTATCTCCATATCTTTTCTATTTCTAACTATATTAACTACTTTACTTATATCATCTACAAACTGGCACATTATTCTGATTCCTGCTATATCTTCCATTTCATATCCTATTCTATCCAAGGGTATATTAAACTTATTTGCCTTTTCCAGTATACTTGATATTTCCTTTACTCTTCCTGTAACAAACTCTATAGGTGAATATTCATTTTTTCTCCTATACTCTTTTCTTATGCTCCTAAATTTTACCTTCAATTCCTCAACAGCTTGATTATATGGTAGTAGAAATGTCTTCCACTCTCTTATTGCCACATAAATCACCCCTAACAGATATTATAAAATTAATTCATCTAGTACAATAATACTATTATATCAAAAATATGGAAAGTTTAAGAACTATTATTTTAACTAAATTTTTGATATAATGGTTAAAGAGGGTTAATTTATATTATAAAATTTATATGATCAATAGTAAAGGTGATAGAATATGTCTAGAGAAATATCCTTAAATCCAGAAAGTTTAAAATCAAAAGACAAGCAAAAATCCATGTTGTACGATAGAAAAATAACCTGTCCTGTCTGTGAAAATTTCTTTAATGCCAGGGCCATTAAAAAATCTTCATACAGGATAACAAAAAGGGATTCAGATTTTTTTATAAGGTATTCTATAATAAATCCCTATTTTTATGACGTATGGGTATGTGATAACTGTGGTTACGCTGCTATAAAAAACGATTTTCTTCATTTAAATGAACATGATGCAGATACAATAAGGAATAAGATCTCCCCTAAATGGCACCGCAAAAATTACCCAGAGGTATATGATATTGAATTAGCTATTCAAAGGTACAAGCTATCTCTTTTAAATTATTATGTCATAGATGCCAAAGCCAGTAAAAAGGCAATTAACTTTCTAAAAATTGCCTGGATGTATAGGCTTAAAAATGATAATGAAAATGAGATAAGATCCTTAAATCAGGCATTAGACAATTTTAGCACCGCATATTACAATGAAAGCCTACCAATATGCGGCATGGACAGGTACACCACCATCTATCTCATAGGTGAACTTATGAGACGTACAGGAAAAGAAGAAGAATCATTGAGATGGTTCAGCCAAGTAGTAACTTCTACTGCAGCATCTTCAAGAATTAAAAATATGGCCAGAGATCAAAAGGATCTTGTAAAAGATTTTCTTAAGAATAAATCACTGCCTTCCGAAGGACAGCCTAAAAAAATTCTCAAAGAGAATAAAGCTCACGGCCTATTCGTTAAATTTCACAAATAGCAGATGATCTGGCAAATAAATTTTTCCCTTATAGGATAAACTTATCTGCCAATTATTATTTTAGGATCAAAATCTATATAATCTGCAGAAGTCAATATATACTCTATTCCATTTAAATCTCCTGTCACAGCTTTTAAAGAGGTTTCTCCATGGAGATGTCCATATATAACTTTTTCTACTTTATATTCCTCAAATATATCTTTAAATCCTGAACTCATAAATTTTTCACCTATGGGAGGATAATGAATGGCAGCTATGAATTTACTGTATCCCGCTTCTACTGCACAGCTCAATGAATTCCTCATTCTCATAAGTTCTCTTTTATATATTTTTTCATCGTGCTGGGAGAAATTTTCACTACCTGGACAATTCCATCCTCTAGTTCCGCACAATGCATAATCCTTATATGGAAAAAAATTATTTTGTATAAAACTCATATCATCATATAAACTGTTCAATTTTGTGATGCCGTTCCACCAATAATCATGATTTCCCTTTACCAATATTTTTTTCCCCGGAAGATGATGAATCCACTGCAAATCCAAAAATCCATCTCCCATATTCATAGACCAGGATATATCCCCTGCTATAATCACCGTATCCTCACAAGTTATTTTATTCATCCAATTTGATTTTATTTTTCTATCATGTCCAATCCAATTGTCCCCAAAAATATCCATAGGCTTATCCCCAGTCATATCTAAATGCAAATCTGATATTGCAAATAAAGCCAAATCATCACCTTCTACTTATATTTTCATCTATATCTATTACATATGCTATAACCTTAGCCACCGCATCATATAATGCAACAGGTATATAGTTCCCTACATCTACATTGATCAAAAGATCCGCCAATTCCTTGTCATAGACTATAGGAACTCTATTTTCTTTTGCTTTCTCCAATATATTATCTGCTATCTGTCCTATACCTGCAGCAGTGACCATAGGCGACTCATAGCTCTGTTCATATTTTAAAGCTGCTGCCTTTTTTCTTTCACTCATTCTTTTATCCTTACCTTCCTTCCCCCTTTTTACTCCGTTAAATATGGTTCATACTCTAGTATTGAGTATACTTATATCCTTGTCCTCAAAAAATTCCCCGCAGGTGGATATGTTCATTTCTTCTACCTTCTCATGAAATCTGACATCTACATTATACCCCACATCCGATAAGCTCTCCAGTATTTTCTCGTGCTCTCTGCTAAGTAGATCCAGCCATTTTTCATTACATTTAATATCTATATCCATATTGTGACCATTCACAGTCAAATAGGTATCTACTACTCCCATATTTTCAGTGCTTATAGAAGCAGCTATTTTGACATTTGTGGAATCTATTTTTTTCCCTTTTTTCCTTTCATCTTTAATCATAAGCCTACACTGATAATTGTTCTGATTCAAATTTATGGGAAGATCCATATAATAATAGGAATTTGAAATAGTATTGAATATTTTAAAATCATTTATATTATTATTCAGTATATGATTTATATTTTCGGAAATATCATTTTTGCCGCTATTTTTTTGTTCTAATATTTCTCTCACAATATCTTTCATATCATTGATCTTTGCATCTATTTGATCTTTTATCTGTACAGCAATTTGTCCTATATTATTTTCACTTGCAGCTCTGCCTCTATGTGAAACATAAGGCATGATCCTATCTTTTACAAAAGAACTCAGAACATTATCAGGATGAACTTTACCTGAATCCCCCATACCACTTGTCTCTCCGGTTGTTTCAATAGTTTTACTCTTTATATTTATTTCATTTTTGGAAGTTTCCTGGCTTTTCAAATTCTGTACACCTAAATTTTCTTCAGCATCTGCTGCAGTTTTCAAAGCATTTGTCTTTAAACCTATGCTGCTTTTTTCACCCTCCAGTTTTGTTTTTAAACCTGTCCTGTCTTCTTCACCCTGGAGTATGGCAAATTGGTTTTTACTTTTATCAATAATGCCCACATTGTTTTCTTTTAAACTATCTTCAGCATTTTTAGCCTTATCCTGTAATTGGATATTTTCAGATTGATCTTGCTGGACAATTTGTTTTGGTAAAAGCTGTCCAAGATTCTTAACTTCATTATATATAGTTCCCTTGTTTTTGAATATACTGTTAAAACTCTTTATATTATTTTCATCTAATTCTATATTGTTCTCCAAAAAAGTAAACAGATCATCTCCGTTTATACTCTTTAGCTGGTTAAAAAATTTTTTCAAAGTAGTATTTGTAAATTTGCCTTCTTCACTGTCGGGTGATAGATTTTTACTGATTAAATATTTCTGAATAAAGATATCCTGTTCCTCCGGATTCTGTTTTATCTTGTTCATAAATTCCAGTACACTTTTTATGTTGGAAATATTATCTTTTGTAAGCGGGATTTCATGTTTAACCATTTTATATATAAGATCATAATCTTCATTACTGAGATTAAAATCATTTTCTTTGATAAACAAACTTATGGGATCATTGCCACTGTTATTATGCTCTCCTTCTGAATTCACAATTTTTAATTTTAATTTTCCATTTTCAAACCCTTCTACTTCCAGTCTTATCAATTGATTTTCTAATATATTCTGATAACTTTCCAGTTCACCTGAAAATTGCCATCCATCTAAAAGCTTTAAAAGTATTTCTCCTGTTGATTTATTTAATTGCATAACTCTAGCAGAAAATTTCTCTCCTATTTGAAAAGAAAGCTTTGCAGATATTTTTTTATTATTTACATTATAGGTGCTGCTTATATTCCAAATCCCTGACAAATTCATCACCCTTTTTAATTTACTAAAAATTTTTGTTCTATATATAATTTATCGTATGAAATCCCTGTTTCATAATAAAAAAATCCGGGAATATCCCAGATTTTCTTATTATGACTCCTCAGTTAAGTTAATTTTTATTTTCTGCTAACTTCCCATCTCTTGCCTGTTCCTGCTTTAATATTGGAGATACACTCTTATAGAGAACAAGCGTAAGGGCTGTAAGTGCTATTCCCTTTAACAGATTGAATGGCACAATGGCAAATAATACCAGTGTATTTAAATCCGTTACGCTCCCATTTATCTTTCCTGCCACCGCTACCATTGCGCTTATAGGAAAATTAAGTACTTTTTCATAAAGAGGAAGTAGTATAAAATAATTTAGCAGTGCAGCTGCTGCCGACATGGCAATAGTTCCAGCTCCAAGGCTGATTACCGCTGACTTTTTGGTTTTCTTTTTACTGTATATATACCCTGCCGTAAAAACTAAAACTGATCCTACTGCAAAATTGGCAACTTCACCTATAAAGGCAGTCTTTCCGTTAAATATCCCATGAAGTATATTCTTCAAAAATTCTATGGCAATTCCAGCTCCTGGTCCCAGCGCAAAAGTTCCCATCAAAGCCGGTAAATCACTTATATCAATTTTCAAAAACGATGGGAATATTGGAAGGGCAAATTCTATAAACATAAGCAAAAAGCCAACTACTCCCAGTAATGATATTTTTACTAACCTATTTAATTTGTTATTTTTCATCAGTTGACACCCTCCTAAAACATCAAATATAATCTTCCAGGTGAGCAAACATAATAAAAAAACCTGATAAATAAATACCAGGGCTAATAAACATTACATTCTCACTTCTTCCATCCAGACTTTACTGTCGGCCTCGGAATTTCACCGAATCATACCCTTTGGGGCTCGCGGGCTGTACCGCCGGTGGGGAATTACACCCCGCCCTGAAGATTACTTTTTAATTTTCAAATTCATTATAATACTTTTATACCCATACTTCAATATATTTTCTTAAATTATATTGTAAAAAATACATTACTTTGATATATAATTAAGTTATAAAATGTAAAAGCTATTAAAAAATATATAAAGTTGGGTGATGTAATAATGAAACCTGTACACATGTTCGTAACAAGCTGGTGTCCTTACTGCAGGCAGGCACTGTCCTGGATGAAGGAACTTCAAAACAAAATTCCTGAATATAAAAATATCAATGTTGAAATAATTGATGAAGAGAAACACCCAGAAATAGCCAAAAAATATGACTATTATTATGTACCTACATATTTCGTAGGAAACACCAAAATTCATGAGGGAGTTCCATCCCAGGAGATAATAAGGAAAGTTTTTGAAAAATCCCTTCACTAGAAAAATTATATATTATTGGGAACCGCTTTACTTCATGCTAAGAGAAATCCTCTTTCTCTTAGCATCCACTTCAAGCACGGTCACCTGTACAATGTCTCCTACCTGTACAACATCAAGAGGATGTTGTACAAATTTATCTGAAAGCTGGCTTATATGCACCAGTCCGTCCTGATGTACCCCAATATCCACAAAAGCACCGAAATCAGCTACATTTCTAACTGTACCAGTAAGTACCATTCCAGGTTTAAGCTGGTTTATATCCATAATACCTGTCTTAAGCACAGGTTTTGGAAGCTCTTCTCTTGGATCTCTTCCTGGTTTTTTTATCTCTTTTATTATATCTTTTAAAGTGGGTATTCCTACCTGAAGTTTTTCAGAAAGAACTTGCATATCTATCCTTTCCACTCTATCATCAATATGGGAGACATCTTGTTTTTTAAGATCTTCTGAAGTATACCCCAAAGTTTTTAAAAGTCCTCTTGCCGCACTATAGGATTCGGGGTGTACTGAAGTATTATCCAGCGGTTCGGCGCTTTCCATCACTCTGAGAAATCCAGCACACTGCTCAAAAGCCTTGCTGCCAAGTCTTTTCACCTTTAAGAGTTCTTTTCTGCTTTTAAATTTTCCATTTTCCTCTCTGTAGACTACAATATTAGCTGCTATAGTTGAATTTATTCCTGATATATAGGATAAGAGAGATGGCGTTGCTATATTTAAATCCACCCCTACACTGTTTACACAATCCTCTACCACACCTTTTAGGAATTCATCTAATTTTTTAGGAGCAATATCATGCTGATACTGTCCCACTCCTATGGATTTAGGATCTATCTTAACAAGTTCTGCAAGTGGATCTTGAAGCCGCCTTCCTATGGATATAGCTCCCCTTAAGGATACATTTATATCTGGATATTCCCTTGCTGCAAGTTCAGAGGCAGAATAGATGGAAGCTCCCGCTTCAGATACTATGACATAATAGAGATCCCTGTTTTTCTCTGCTTTTACTTCTTTTATAAGTCTTCCTATTACTTCTTCAGACTCTCTGCTGGCAGTTCCATTTCCAAGAGATATAACATCAACATTATATTTATAAATCAGCTCTTTGAGTTTTTTTATAGATCCATCTATATCGTTTTGGGGAGCAGTAGCATATACTATGGCAGTATATAAAAGCTTACCCGTATCGTCCAGTACCGCAATCTTACATCCATTTCTAAAACCAGGATCATAGCCAAGTACATTTTTGCCTTTTATAGGAGGCTGCATTAGAAGGGCCTTTAGATTGGCCTTGAATATCTTTATAGCCCCTTCCTCTCCTCTGTCCGTAAGTTCAGATCTTATTTCCCTTTCAATAGCAGGGTAGATCAGTCTTTTTAAAGAATCTCCAATACTTTTTTCTATATATGAATCAGTTATACTGTCGCCCTTCAAGCAGTGATTTTTTAAATAAATTATTATATTATCCATATTGCAGGTTATTTTTACTGATAAAACCTTTTCTTTCTCGCCCCTGTTTATGGCAAGTATTCTATGGGCGGGAATGGATTTAACCGCCTCTTTATAATCATAATACATTTCATAGGGAGTAGTTTCTTTACTTTCCCCTCTGCTTTCAATTACACCGTTGTCATAGACAAATTTTCTTATCCATTTTCTATACTCAGCATTGTCAGAAATAATTTCACTTATTATATCCACAGCGCCATCTAATGCTTCATCTATGGATTGAACTCCTTTTTTATCACTTACAAATTGTTCCGCATATCTTCCTATATCTCCTTTAAAATTCCCGTCTAAAATTACCTGTGAAAGTGATTCAAGTCCTTTTTCCTTTGCAATAATAGCTCTGGTTCTCTTTTTAGGCTTATAGGGTCTGTATATATCTTCTACCTCCGTAAGAGTAGTGGCATTTTCTATAGATTTTTGCAAATCTTCTGTCAGCTTGCCCTGCTCCCCCACTATTCTTATGATATCTTCCTTTCTTTCCTTAAGATTCCTGAGATATACAAGCCTTTCTTCAAGTTTTCTCAAAATCACATCACTCATGCTTCCAGTTAGCTCTTTCCTGTATCTGGCTATGAAAGGCACTGTATTTCCTGAATCTAAAAGCTCAATTACATTATCTATATATTTTTTATTTACTCCCAGCTCCAGTGCCAGCGTATTTGTTATATTATCCATATTTTCCTCCTGATAGATTTTTGTCTGAAATAATGCAGCTAAAAATATATTACAACAGTTATATACATTTTGGCAAATTAATATATTTATAAAGACATCAATTAAAGAGGTTTATTTATAATGAAAAATTTCATGCTGCGTTTATTATTTGCTGTATTGTGTCTTACCTGTTCTTTGAGTTTTCAATACTGTTATCTCATAACCCCTTTAGACTCAGCTGAGGTAAAACACAATATCTCCTATTTATCCTCTGATTCATTTAAAGGAAGGCTTCCCGGCACTCTGGAAAACTATGAGGTAGTAAATTTTATAAAAAATTACTTTCAAAATCAGCACTTAAGGCCCTACAAAGGCAACTATCTGGAGAACTTCAATGTACTTTACCCCAAAAGAATAGAAGGTGTCCCCTATCTCAGGGTAATAGACAAAAATGGTTTCATAGTACGGCAATACAAATATGGAGCGGATTATAAAGAAGATATGCTGAATTTCAAGGACAACAAAATATCCTTTAAAAAATCCGATATTCTTGTGGAAAGGGGAAACAATTTCCAAATATACCAGAACGGCAAATATTTTGTATTCTACAATCCAGAAAACGATAATCTGAATTTCAGAAGTTCCTTTATGGCAAACTCCAGTCAATCCATGTACGTAATGGTAAAAAAACAAACTGCCCAAGATATAAAAAAATATGTAGATTCTGGTTATGAAGTCAGTTGTTTCATTCCCATTGAGAATAAATTAACATCTGTATACAATATAATAGGATACATAGAGGGAAAAAATACAAACCTCCCGCCTCTTGTTTTATGTGCGCATTTTGATCACCTTGGCACTGATCTATCTGGAAAAGTATACAGCGGATCTCTGGACAATGCCTCTGGTACCTCTTTTTTACTGGGACTTGTAAAATATATAAACTCCCTTGGAAAGCCGGATAGAAATATAGTAATTGTATCTTTCAATGCCGAAGAATTTGGCTGTCTGGGTTCAAAGGCCTTTGTCCAAAAATACTATAATGAATTAAAAGGCTGTAAAGTAATAAATTTTGATATGATAGGCAGTGATAAAAAAATACCTCTCACTATAATGGGCAGTAAATGGGACACAAAAAAATCAAGTCTTGTCCAAGAAATAGCTAATTTGTGCCGCAAAAATAATGTGGAATTTAAATATACCTTTGAAAATTCCAGTGACCACGAATACTTCAGAGCTTATGCTATAGATGCTGTTACTCTGTCAGATGAAGATATGTCAAAAATACATACGCCGGAAGATAAAAATAGATATATAAGTACAGCTTCTATAAGCAGGTGTTTTAGTATAGTCTCGGATGAAATATTAAATTATGCCTTTAGTAATAACTTTTATGTTCTATACTGCCGCATTTCATTTATATTATCTCTCTTAGGCATACTAATAATATTGAAACTACGTATCTGAAAAAGGTTTTGCACTTTTTTTCCTGAATTCAATAAAAATCATTATTATAACAGCAACTATAAATATAATTGAACCACAGCTGAAAAATCCAAATTTTCCACCGAATTTTTCCATCACTACACCTGCAAAAGCACTCCCAAGAGGGGTGCTTCCTATATTTAAAAGAGAATATATGCTCATCACCCTTCCTCTATATGCATCTTCAGTATTAAATTGGATTATGGTATTGGCTTTATTTAAAAAAGTAAGATTGAAAAATCCTATGAGCACAAAAATCATACTTACAGATATAAAATTTTTTGTGAACAGAGTTACTATCTGTAAAATTGCAATTATAAAGGAATTTATAATAAGATAATATCTAGCTCTAATTCTCCTGCCCTGTCCTGCCATAAACATGGCTCCAAGAAGAGAACCCAGACCTATAAGGCTCATTAGCAAACTATAGGTCCTGGCTCCGCCTTCCATGACTTCTTTTGCAAAAACAGGAACAATCACATTGCTGTTGAACGCAAAAGTACATACTATTGCCATCATGAACATTGTGGATATCAATATTCTTTTATGTACTGTATACAATATACCATCTTTCAGATCTTTAAGCAAATTGGATTCAGTATTTCTAATTACGGGATTTCCCATATGTTTTATCTTGACTATCCCATATATTACAGGTATGAAACTGACGGCATTCATCAGGAAGCACTGGAACACTCCGAGATCATCCATTATTATTCCCGACGCCGCAGGTCCAATTATACGTGACATATTGAATACGGTGGAATTTAAGGATATGGCATTGGGCAGATCTCTTTTTCCCACAAGTTCAATAAAAAAGGACTGCCTGGTGGGCATATCAAAGCTTGTTATGATTCCATTTATAGCCGCCAGCAGAGCAAGTATCCAGTATTTGCTCTCACCCATATATACAAAAAAGCTCAGTGCAAAAGCCTGCAGCATATAGGATATCTGGGTTACAAGAAGAATCCTTTTCTTGGGATGCCTTTCCACAATTACACCACTTAACAGGGTTATTAAAAGCACCGGAGCATATTGAAACACACCTATAAGTCCAAGCAAAAAAGGAGAATTGGTTATTTTATAAACGTACCAGCTCAGTGCCGTATTCTGAATCATGGTTCCCATAAGTGACAAAAATTGTCCGGATAAAAAATATCTGAAATCTCTATGATTAAGTGAAATAAAGGTATCTTTGAATTTTGTTCCAGTGCTCAATGTCATAGCCCCTCCCAACTGTTTAAAATTAATATACTGCCTGATAATTAAAATCCGGCAGTATATTAATTACATCTATTTTGTTTGCTGATTTAAATATCCCTTTATAAAATCATCTATATTACCGTCCATTATGGAAGATATATTTCCACTTTCAACACCTGTCCTGTGATCTTTTACCAGTGTATAAGGATGAAACACGTAGGATCTTATCTGACTTCCCCATCCCATATCCTTAAGCTCTCCTGTCAAATCCTCTATTTTGTCTTTATGTGCTCTCTCCTTAAGTTCTACCAGCTTTGATTTCAACATTTTCAGTGCCTGCTCCTTGTTGTAGTGCTGGCTTCTTTCATTTTGACACTGGACAACTATGCCTGTAGGTATATGGGTTATTCTAACAGCTGATTCAGTTTTATTTACATACTGTCCCCCTGCGCCTCCTGCCCTGAAAGTATCTATTTTTAGATCTTCAGTTCTTATACTTATATCCTGACTCCCTGTGAGTTCAGGAAGCACCTCTACTGACGTAAAAGAGGTCTGTCTTTTCCCATTTGCATTAAAAGGAGATATTCTAACCAGTCGGTGAATTCCCTTCTCTGCTTTTAAATATCCATAGGCAAATTCTCCAATAATTCTCAGAGAAACACTTTTTATTCCAGCATCATCCGCAGCAAGCATATCCAATGTCTCAATTCTGTAACCTTTTTTTTCTGACCATCTTGTATACATCCTGAGGAGCATTTCCGTCCAGTCCTGCGCATCTTTTCCTCCTACTCCTACATGTAAATTCAATATGGCATTATTTCTGTCATACTCACCATTTAGAAGCGTTTCCGTTTTGAACTTTTCTACATGAAACTGTATATTTTTTACTTCACCTGATATATCCTTAGGTGAAATACTCTCATCTTCCGATGCAATTTCAATGAGAACTTTAGCATCCTCTATTCTCTGCAGGAGACTCTTGTATTCATTGAGCTTATCCTCAAGATCTTTTTCCTCACTGGATACCCTTTGAGCTTCTTCTACATTATCCCAAAAGCCAGCCTTTTGCATTTTCATCTGGAGTTCTTCTATTCTATTTTTAGAACCTTCTATGTCAAAGTGAATCCCTCATTTGCTCTATACTCTGTTCCAGATCATTTAATTTATTCATATCTTCTTCCAATTGAAATACCATTTAATCACTCTCCTTTTATAATTTTAGGCAGTTCTTCCGCAACAATTTTTATATTTTTTACCGCTGCCGCAGGGACATGGATCATTTCTTCCCACAGTCTTCGCCTTTCTTATAGGTTTCTTTTTTACCACACTATCCTCCTGCTGATTAGTACTTACGTTTCTAGCTACTCTTTCTCTTTCCGGTGCTCTCTCTATCTGTACATGAAGCAAATACTTGATTGTATCCACTTTGATATTGTAGATCATTTCATTGAACATCTGACTGCCCTCAAATTGATATGCCTGGGCAGGTTCCTGCTGCCTATAAGCTCTGAGCCCAATAGCTCTCTTTAGATGCTCCATATCATCTATGTGATCCATCCACCTTGTATCAACAACCCTGAGAAGAATAACTCTTTCAATTTCTCTCATCTGTTCCGGGGTAAATTCCTTTTCTTTCTCCTCATACATTTTTATCCCTATATCTGTAAATTTAGCTTTAATTTCTTCATTGGAAAGATTTATAATATCATCTTTTTTAACAGAACCCTTGGGTATATAAATTTCCTCCATATAGTCAATCAGTTTCACTATTTCATCTTCAAAATCCTCTTCTATACCAGATATATGAGAATCTACAATAGAAGATACCAAATCCTCTATCATCTTTAACATATCATCTTTCAAATCCTCTCCCTCAAGGACTTGAGATCTCTGTCTATATATGATTTCCCTCTGCTTATTTATAACATCGTCATACTGAAGAAGTGTTTTTCTTATGTCAAAATTATTTCCTTCCACTTTCTTTTGTGCATTTTCTATGGCATTTGTAACCATTTTACTCTCTATGGCTTCATCATCTTTAAGCCCCAGTTTTTCCACTACACCCTGAAGTCTGTCTGAACCAAATATTCTCATGAGATCATCTTCAAGAGATACATAGAATCTTGAACTTCCAGGATCGCCCTGACGGCCTGAACGACCTCTGAGCTGGTTGTCAATTCGCCTGGATTCATGCCTCTCTGTACCTATTATCTTAAGTCCTCCCAGGGCAACAACACCTTTTCCGAGTTTTATATCAGTACCACGGCCAGCCATATTGGTAGCTATAGTAACAGTCCCCTTTTCACCTGCATGAGAAATTATCTCCGCTTCTTTTTCATGAAATTTAGCATTTAAAACCTGATGGGGAACTCCCTTTTTCTTAAGCATATCTGATAGAAGTTCTGATTTCTCTATACTCACAGTACCTACCAGCACCGGCTGACCCTTTTTATATGTTTCGTATATTTCATCAGCTATGGCATTGAATTTTCCCTTTGCACTTTTATAAACAACATCTGGATAATCTTTTCTTATAACCGGTTCGTGTGTAGGTATAGCTATTACATCCAGCTCATATATCTCTCTGAATTCATTTTCCTCCGTTTGTGCAGTACCTGTCATACCGGATAATTTATTGAACATTCTAAAATAATTCTGGTAGGTAATGGTGGCAAGGGTCTTGGATTCTCTCTCAACCTTGACTCCTTCTTTAGCTTCTATGGCCTGATGAAGCCCGTCACTGTATCTTCTCCCCTCCATCATCCTTCCTGTAAATTCATCCACTATCAGTACTTCTCCATTTTTCACCATGTAGTCCTTATCCCGCTTCATTATATAATTGGCCTTTAGGGACTGAACCACATAATGCTGTACTTCCATATTTTCAGGATCGGCATAATTGTCAAAATGAAAGAAAGTTTCAGCTTTTTTTACACCTGTATCTGTAAGTATGACTGCATTTGCCTTTTCATCTACCGTATAATCTTCTTTTTGCAGGGACTTTGCAAAACTATCTGCAACATTGTAGAATTCAGTTGATTTTTCTCCCTCTCCCGAAATAATAAGCGGTGTCCTTGCTTCATCAATCAGAATTGAGTCAACTTCATCCACTATGGCAAAATTCAATCCTCTTTGAACTCTCTCTTCCTTGTATATAACCATGTTGTCTCTCAAATAGTCAAAGCCAAATTCACTGTTTGTTCCATAGGTTATATCACACCTATAGGCTTCCTGACGCTGTTTTTGATCCATATCATGCAAAATAACACCCACTGTAAGACCTAATGCCTCATATACAGGTGCCATGGAATCCCTATCCCTTTTAGCAAGATAATCATTCACAGTTACTATATGCACTCCCTTGCCGGTAAGAGCATTTAAATAAGCCGGTGCCGTGGCAACCAGAGTTTTACCTTCACCGGTTTTCATCTCTGCTATCCTCCCCTGGTGCAATACCACTCCACCTATTAACTGTTCTTTGTACTGTTTCAACCCTACATTTCTATATCCTGCTTCCCTGACAACTGCAAAAGCTTCAGGCAGTATCGAATCCAGAGATTCTCCCTTGGAAATTCTATTCTTAAATTCATCTGTTTTAGCTCTCAACTCTTCATCACTAAACTGCTTCATTTCAGAATCCATACTATCTATTTTATCCGCTATAGGGATAATTCTTTTTACTTCCCGTTCGCTGTACGACTTAAATAATTTCTGAAAAAGTTTCATTTTTTTTTCATCCTCACCACATTAAATTTTATAAAAATACATGCTTTTTAAATTATATCATCTAACTATTAGCTATTCAACTCATAGAAATAATAGTTTACTTTAGTTTAATAATATAAGCTGTATTTTAAAGTGTAAAGAAGAGGAAGCTCCTGCTTCCCCTCCAGTAATAATCTAAAATTCAGGTTCTATTAAACCATAATTTCCATCCCGTCTTTTATAAACTACATTTACTTCCCCATTTTCAGCATCCCTGTATACAAAAAAGCTGTGGCCTAAAAGCTCCATCTGAAGTACTGCCTCCTCTGACGACATAGGCTTCACTGCAAATTTTTTAGTTCTTACTATTTTATGTTCTTCTTCGTTTTCTTCTGCATCATTTGGTATAAATTGAAATCTTAGAGATTCAGAATTGTTTCTTTTCAAAAGCTTTGTTTTCTGCTTGCGTATTTGTCCTTCTAATTTATCTAAAACCAGATCTATTGAAGCATACATATCTCCATTTTCTTCTTCGCCTCTTAGTATAACTCCATTAAAGGGAATGGTTACTTCGATTTTTTGCCTGTTTTTCTGTACACTTAATGTAGCATGAGCCTCTACATCAGGGTTGAAATACTTATCAAGCCTAGATAATTTTTTTCTCACAACATTTTTCAATGCATCAGTTATCACCATATTCTTTCCAGTTACAATTATTTTCATATTTTCAGCCCCTTTCCTATAGTTATTCTAAACTGATTGAGTATGTTTAGAATCAATATACTTTTATTTGTTAATATTATTGTAATACTACTAATTATAAATTACAATAGCTACCTATTTAAACAATTTCACTTCAAATAAAATTCATGCTTAAATTAAAACATTTATAGAACTTCTATTAAAAATTCACATAAAAAAACCTGTACTTTATATAAAGTACAGGTTTTTTCATCAGATCTACCTTAAATTTTGCTCATATGCTTCTATCATTTTCTTAACCATATTTCCACCTATTGAACCAGCTTCTCTAGCTGTTAGATCTCCATTATACCCATTTTTCAAGTTTACTCCAACCTCTTTTGCTGATTCCATTTTAAATTGATTTAAAGCTTCTTTAGCTTGTGGAACTACTGGTTTATTACTATATGCCATAATACACACTCCTTTTTATAGTAAATTTTACTGCTTACAATTACAGTTTGTACATTACTGCAAAAATTATTCTAGGTAATTGATGGATCTTTTAAAAAGCATCTATTATTTTAACAATCTCGGACCCAACCTGACTCTTTCATTCATGACTAAAGCCAAAATAGAATTTATTGTATCTATTGACTTTGCAGAAAATATATCGAATTTCCCGAAAAAAGCAATAGTTCCTAAAAAAATATTAAATAAATTTGACATTGTAATATTTTGCTGTATGACTCTGTATGCATTCTGAGATAGCATTATTAGATCATCTAATTTATTAATATCCTCATCAAAGATAATACAATCTGAATTAAATTTAATCTCATTACTGGAATAGTTTGCAAAGCTCACACTTATATCTGCGGCTCTCATTGCCATAATATCATTTATTCCATCTCCAACCATCATAACAGTCCCCTGAGATTTCTGATCTAATATAATTTGAAGCTTTTCTTCACTATTACAACCGCCATAGACATTTTTTATTCCCAATTTATCGGCAATATATCTACCTTTCTCACAACAGTCACCTGTTACTAAAGATATGTTCTCCACATGATTGAATTCAAGCTTATTGATCAAATCGCAAGCACCTTTTCGTATAGCTTCCTTCATCACAATCAGACCTGCTACTACATTATCTATACTCACAAGCATAGGACTGTATAGGCCGCCTTCATAATATGCGTACCTTTCCAGAACATCATTTAAATCAACATTATTTTCCTTAAGAAAACCATTATCTCCAATCAATACTTTATGGCCATTATATCTCGTACTTATTCCTTTCGAAGGTAATAAAACTATTTTTTCCAGCTTTCCCTCTGCCTCATAAAAACTTGTTTCCATCGATATACCTTGAGAAATATTCGGAATCTCTTCACAGCTTTCGCCTTCACAGGCAGAACATATTTTCAACAAGTCCTCAATTGTGTAATTTTCATTAAAGGATTCAATATGGGCAATGCTCATGTTCTTATAAGTAAGAGTTCCCGTTTTATCAAAAACTAAGCTATTGATATTGATAATTTTTTCGAGAGTGTTGGGATTCTTAATATATATGTCATACTTACTCAGCCAATGTACATAATTCTTTATTGCCGTACTCAATGCCAATTCTGAGGATGCCGGGCACAAAAGCAATATTATCGACAGTGCATTTAATATGTCACCTGTAAACACATAGTTTAAGGCTGACAATACCATCGCAGCAGGCAGCGCCCTCTCCTGATATCTTATAACACTTTTTCTTAAATTCAGCTTATCAATAGAAATATCCTCTTTCTCAAGAGGTTCAGCTAATCTCGATATTCGAACTTTCAGTTCTCCAGATATCACAACAATCCCTTCATATACTTTGCTGCCTTCTTCTATTAAAGATACAAGAGGCTGTCCCGTATAGTAAAAACTATTTACTGCAGCTCTTCCCTCCAGAACTTTTCCATCTACAGGAATAACTTCCCCTTTATGGACTAATATAGTATCTCCTACTTCCAATGATTTAACTGAAGTCAATATTTCATTGCCATCACCTGTAACAATCCAGGCTGTATTGGGAGGATTAGCTGTACTCTTTCTCAACAGGCACTGGCACTTTAAATCCGCAGACACTTTTATATAATCTGTAAAATCAGTCATCAAAATCAAAAATAAACCTTCTGTACTTTCTCTAGAAATAGTCAAAATCAGACCGGCTAACTTTAGAAAAACATCTGGATGAGGATATATGCGCCCTGCGAGCCTATTATAAGCACTCCTAAATACAGAATATCCACCTACTATTGTTACAAGAGAGGCCATTTCTACCATAGCAAGACTCCCGCTTAAAAAAAATTTTCCAAACAGAAGCTGTTTAATTTTAAAAAATAAATATACTAGAGTGGATCTTATAAAATTATTTTTAACAATATTCCTTTTATTTTTAATATTGTAGTATGAATCATAGGCTTTGAAAATTTCATCATTATAATTTATTTCAGAAGTCAGTGTCTGCTCAATACTATTTTTAATTGACTTAAGATCGGTCTTTTTTTCATCATACAAAACCAGAATAGTTCCAATATTATAATTTACCTTACTGTATTCTACTCCATACAGACCTTCTGTATATATATCAATATATTTTGCCAATCCCTTGTTTAAATATGCTTCATCACATTTAAATCTCACTCTTCCAGGTAACACACTCAATTCCCTCAACTTTAAAATTCATCCTCCTTGCAGCACTAAAAATTGTTAACTTTTTCACTCTGCCTTCTGATTACAATTACACTTATCAGCGTTTAAACATCAACGACCTCATTACATGTTTATACAATCTCTTATTATTCACTTTTTGACACTCTTGAAAGAAAAAGTTGCCCAAATCCGTTATGGATTCAGACCATAATGATAATATCTTTTCCTCAGATGAAGGATTATTCTTAATTTCCTCTAGACTAAAAATCAATAAGTCCTGTAAAACTGCTTCAGCTCTATTTAAGCTATCATTTATTAAAATTGCATTAGCTGAAATATCTGCATTGTTTTCCATATATAAAGCTCCTTGTATATAAATATTTTAGTTCGTCAAATAACGTAATTTAATGTAGGGTATTTTATTGAAACTTTCATAAAAATCAAATTTCAATTTTAAAATCAAAACCATAAGCAAAGTATTTAAAATATAATAGATTATAGAATATAAAGGCGTTAAATAATTCAATACTGCAAGTAATATTCCCAATATGTTCAATGTAATTGCTGTATTTTCAACTTGAACATTTACCTCCCTGCAAAAATAACCCAATTTTATTAACAAAATCAATTTATCCATACTAGAATATTTCAAATTAATATCTGCCTTTAAGCTACTCAATTCATTGTACAAACATATAACACAATCACTGCACATATAGCTCAATTCATTTTCAGGGAATTTCCCTGTAACTATTAGAATAGTATTACTATCAGATTTATCAGTTATCAGACAATTTTTCTTTCCATCCAGGTCATTTTTATCCAATACTTCTATTCCCAATACATAGCCAATATAACGTATAATACCATCTTCACTGTTTCCAATTATAAATATATTGTTAATTCCCAACATACGTATATTATCTATAATCAATTTCATGTTATCATTAATTGGATCATCTAATTTCCCCAATATGACTAGCTTTTGTATTTCATATTCGTTTAAATTCATAATGTCCATATCCCGTTCATTGAATCCATTTCTAAAGATGTCATCTTCTATTAACAAAGTATTAACATTACTGAGGAAACTCATTGAAGTGTTATCTTTCAAATATATATTTTCCATATTCAATTTAACCGACGCATAGTAATAGGAGGATGCCCTTACGCCAAACAAAATTCCTGGATAACTCAATACAAATATAGAAATAGTATTGATAACATTACCAGTAAACACAAATACAATAGCTGCTATGCCCATTGAAATTTTTAATATTTTACTGGAGATACTGTATTCATCTCTATATACTTGTTCTGAAAGCTTTTTTTTAAATAAAAAGAAAGGATTTACTGCATCAATTAGAGTCTTTAGCAGAGAGCTCTTATCTATATTCTCAACAGCTGCTACTTCTGGACCATTAAAAGCTTTTTCTATTATAACCACTATTTTGTTCTCGTCAATTTCATTCTCATTATAATATATAAGAACATTTCCTGTATTTTTACTCACATGAAAAGACAATATACTATCATATCTAGTCAATCCACTTCTTACCCTGAGTATCCTTTGCTCATTTTTCAGTAAACCCTTTACATTGACTCTGACTCTTCCTGGAAGTGAGGAGATAATTTTTATTATATCAATTCCTGCAGCACCCATTTCAAGTCCTATGCCTCATCCATTGAGGTCTTACGTTTTCTTTTGCGCTGATATTGCGCTTCTGCCACTATATCCTCAAATTCTTCTTTTGCTCCACAAGCCAATTCAGCAGTTTTGTCTATCACTGCAAGAACTGAACCTACAGCGCCCACTGTTAACTTTCGCAGGGGGCTGAAAAGTGCTTTCCCTACTGAAAAATCTGTTTTTTCGTCATCCACGTTCTTATTATTGTCACCAATATTGTCAAGTTTAGATAATATATCTTCTACATTTTTATTGATCTGTTGAAATCTATCATTCATAGTTTTAATATTATTTTTCAAATCAGATCTATCATCCTGAAGTTTCTGCATCTGGGTACTTATTTGACTATATTTTTGTTCAAGTGCATCCAATTTCTGCTGCATCTTTTTCTGTAATTCTTCTACATGAGCTTCATTATTATCGTTATTCATTTCCAATCAACCTCTTTCTAAAGATTATAATCAAGTTTATTATTCACAATTTTTCTTTAATAATACATAATTATAACAATTTCTCCTTGAGAATAAACCAAATAAAAAGAAGCTCTGATAAAACAAAGTTTCTTCTCACATCATCGGCTTTTATTCAACAATTCTATTTAAAAACTTGCAGATTTTAAGTTACGTGCATCAAGTATATTCTCAATGTTATTTATACTCATAATGAAGGCTTTAATTAATTCATTTTTTAAATTTACCCTTACATTTATCAACAACCCCTTTATTTGATTGTATATTAATTCTTGATGTTTTTTCTTTTGATTTGCCAGGTTATTTTTGCTTAATATATTTTTACCTGAAATGCTCTTTTTTAGCATTTCCTTTACTACACTACTCCAGCATATTTTATTTAAAATACATGATATACTAAGATCTATAATATCTTCGCAAATTCTAGATGTTATTTGAGTAATTTCAATACTATTAATCGTCCCCCCAAGAAGATCAACATAATAGTCTTCTATTGATCCTATTGATACAGCACTCAAATGCAAATATCCCATATTTTTAACAATTTCCATATTGACCTTAGATAATATACTCTCTATGCACTCTTTAACCTGGCAATCCGACAATACTCCTTCTGCAAAGTTCTTTTCCCCGTGTAACGTCAAATTATCAGCCAGCATCCGAGAATAGACAACTGCTTGTTTCATATGGACAGAAAAAAATATATCCAGCTCTCTTTCCACTAGTAAAATACAAGACATTTCAAGTTCACTTATATTGCTTTGGGAATAAAAATGTGAACCCTTCATAGTATCCTCCTATTACAATTCACAAAAGATTCTATCATTAAATAATATCTATTTAAATTCAACATCCGTTTTTATTATTTTATTACTCAAAAGTAAACTGGACATAAAGCAAATGTTAAACCAACGTTAAAGTAAAAATCAAGGAATAATTTATAATTTTATCGGAAAATATAATTAAGTAATCCAAAATAAATCAATTCAGCAGTTTACAAATGGGAAAGGTAGATGTAACAGAGTGCTTCATTCAAATAATAATATCAAAAATCGTATGGACGACTATGATTTTTTATATAAAAGAATAAGGATACCAATTAAATCTGTTTATAGAAACCAATCGGCGGTATCTCCAATAACTAAATATATCATGTCTATAAAAGGAGTAAAATTAGCCAAAGCCAATACCATAACTGGTAAAGTATTGATCTTATTTGATGAAGATATAGTATCAGAGAGATACATCGAAAAACAGATCAATATTTATATAAAAAAAACTAAAGTTATTCATGATTCCAACATAATTAAAATCAATAATATAAATGAAGAAACAGCTCTGCCAATTGGTTTTGAAGATAATACACCAATATCAAATGTTTCAACAATTAACAACTTAACACCATGGCATACAATGGATAAAGATCAAATTGAGACTATGCTGAATGCGAACCTCAAATACGGTCTGACCAGTAAAATGGCATCAAAAAAAATAAAAGAGCTTGGATTAAATGTGCTATCAGAGAAAAAAAGAAGTTCGCTAATCTCTAAAATTTTGGAAAGTTTCAATAATTTTTCAATAAAATTACTCCTTGGAGTCAGTGCAGTTTCATTTATCTTGGGACAGATTCCAGATGCCATAGCTATACTCAGTATAGTATTCATTGAAACGGTACTTGGGACTGCCCAACAGCATAAGGCAGAGAAATCCATGTATTCTCTAAAGGATGTAATGGTGCATAAAGCTAGAACACTTAGAAATGGACATGAAACTTATATAGATGCCAAGCATTTAGTTACAGGTGATATAATCTTAATTCAGGCAGGAGATAAAATACCAGCTGATGCCAGAATAATTGAATGCTACGATTTAAAGGCCACTGAAGCATCACTAACTGGCGAATCCACTGCTGTAACTAAATCCGCTGATCTATGTCATAAATACACTGAACTTGGCAATAGACACAACATGCTGTTTATGGGAACTAACGTTATTTGCGGTACAGGTAAAGCAATTGTAGTGGCCACAGGAATGAATACTGAGATAGGAAAGATTGCTGCAATGCTTCAAAACATAAAATCCCAGGCAACTCCTCTCCAGATAAAAATGCAAAATTTTACTGCCAACTTAACCAAAATATGCCTGGCCTGCTGTGCATTTATCGGTTTTGGTGCCCTGCTTGCCGGTAAAAGTCTTGTCCAGGTTTTAACCATGTCAGTAAGTTTTTCTATAGGAGCTCTGCCTGAAAGCCTTCCAGCTATTGTCACCGTTGCCATGGCTTTGGGAATACAAAGAATGAGTAAGCAAAACGTCATTGTAAGAAAACTGACCGCCCTGGAAACATTGGGTTCCACTAATGTAATTTGCTGTGACAAGACCGGAACTCTTACCATGAACGAAATGACAGTTAGAAGAATTTACACGGACAGATGCCTGTATGATGTAACTGGCTCAGGCTACAACCCCAAAGGCAGTATCAATCTTATCGATGGAAATCCTACAGGAGAAAACTGCCTTAAAAAACTGTTAGCTGTTGGAGTAATCTGCAACAATGCATTCTTAGTAAGAAACAACAATAAATGGGCTGTGCAGGGTGATCCAACAGAGGGTTCTTTAATAACCGCCGCCCGTAAACTGGGATTAGATGAAAATATGCTCAGAAATTTTAATCCCCGTATAAAGGAAATTCCCTTTGATAGTTCCAGACGATTCATGACCGTAATAATAGAGAAGTCAGAAGGTAAAAATGCCTTTTGTAAAGGTTCGCTGGATTCTGTTATCGAAAAATGTAAAACTATTTATGAAAATGGAATAGAAAGGCTTCTAACGTCAACGGATAAAGAGAGACTTATGTCAATAGGCGATGAAATGGGGAAAAATGCTCTCAGGGTTTTAGCTTTTGCATATAAGAAAATTAACTGTAAAGGTTCTGAAAACGTCGATAATAATTTCGTCTTCCTGGGGATAGTTGGAATGGAGGATCCACCAAAGAAAGGTGTCAAAGATTGTATAAAAAAATGTCACAGAGCAGGCATAAAAGTTGTCATGATCACAGGTGATCACAAAAACACCGCAGCTGCCATAGGGAGAGAGTTAGGTCTATTAACCAATGGCCTGGTTATGTCAGGAAACGAACTGGAAAATATAACAGATGAGGAATTAGACTGTAAAATTTGTAAAGTACAAATTTTTGCAAGAACTTCTCCCGAGCAGAAGCATAGAATCGTAAAGGCTTTTAAACGATTTGGATATGTAGTCGCTATGGCAGGTGACGGTGTTAATGATGCCCCTGCTATTAAAGAAGCCAACATAGGTATAGCTATGGGAAATAATGGAAGTGACGTAGCTAAAGATGTTGCCTCCATAACTCTTGTTGACGACAATTTTTGTACAATAGTAAAAGCTATTGAAGAAGGAAGAGCTGTCAACAATAATATAAAAAATTCCATGAAGTATCTGTTGGCAGGTAATCTTGGTGAAATAATTGCCATTGCCCAAGCCTCTACTGTAGGAGGAATACTACCTCTTATTTCTATACAAATACTATGGACAAATTTAATTTCAGAAAGTATTTTAGGTTCTGCTTTAACTACAGAACCATCCAGTGATGACGTGATGAATTCGTCACCTTTGAAAAGATATGAACCTTTGATCAGCAAAAAACTAGGGTTACAAATTGCCAGAAGGGGTCTTGGAATAGGTTTAACTACCTTTGCAATATTCGAAGGATCTCTGATTTTGGGAGCAGGTTTAAATAAAGCTCGGACTTTAGCTTTTTCCAATCTAATCTGTTCTCAATTTTTAAACCTATACGATTGTAGGGGAAATAAACCTGCATTGTCCAATAGGTATATAAACATTGGAGTTGCTTCTTCCATGGCTATGCTGCTAAGTATAATATATCTACCATTTATAAGCCCGTACTTTGGAACACAATCATTAACACTATTGGATTGGGGTGCTGTAACAGGAATGTGTATGATCAGTAGAATATAATTGAAACTATATTTTAACATGGAAATATTGTAAACTGCTGGCCATAAGCCAGCAGCAATTTATAATATATTCTCAATGAATTCAAAATAAACATTAATTGTTCTAAAAAATTTATTTTTTCTACATTATTGTACATCTTCCGATAATATCCCAGATAAAATCTCTGTAACATAAACTGTTAATTTCGGGCAAAAACTCAAGAGCAATCCCTTTTCCAGAATAATTTTCATTTCCTCTGGTTTACTGATGTCATATCCCAATAATTCCCTGCAAACTGTAGAATTATATCTCATTAAAAATTTTTTCCTGAATTCAGTTACTTTAGCTACATTTTGATTTTTGACGTCGGGGGTATTCTTCAAATAATGACCATATTTAAGACCAATTGCTATCAACGCACCAATAACTGCACCGCAGGTTTCTCCGGAGAACATGCCCCCGCCAAAGCTGGCAGCAATTTTATTTGCCTGTTTTACATCAATACCCAGTTCTTTTGCAAAATTGCTCAGCACTACCTGTCCACAGTCAAAACCTTGTTCAAACAATTCTACAACTTCATTTTCTCTCATCGGCATTTCCTCCCCGTTTTTGAACAAATTTATCTGCTATATTTGTCAGCATTTAAGCAATAGTTCCTCCACAGCTAGAACCACTGCCAGCTGTACAAGCATAGCAATGATCTCCAAAAACAATTTTTCGAGCAGCCACAGACTTCCCCTTTAAATCTTGAATTTGGTGTTTGCTCTCTGCTGTCCATCCTCGTGCCTGATTAAAATCGCAGTCATACAACAGGCCATCCCATCCTACGGATAGCTGATTACGGCACATCATATTTTCCAGTGTCTCAGGGTTAAAAGCAGACCACAAGCGATTCATGTAAGGTTTCAAATTGCCGCTTCTCTCTAAAAATTTACCAAATCGGCCAATAGGGCTGTTTGTAATTGTATACAGTTTATTAAATGTTATTCCATATTGTTCCATCAATTTTCTCTTATATTCCAGAGTCAAGCTATCTTGTTTTGGTGGTAAAAAAGCACCCCCAGGATTGTATACTAGATTCAACACCAAATCCGGTGTTTTACCATATCCCAATTGATTAAATTTTCGCAGCATATCAATACATGCTTTAAAAACTCCAATGCCTCTTTGCCTGTCGGTATCCTTTTCTGAGTAGTACGGCAAAGAGGCTACAACTTCCACATTGTGATGAGCGTATAATTCAGGCAAATGAGTATAACCTTTTTCTGTTAAAATAATCAAATTAGAACGGACTATAGTATGTATTCCTTTTTTTGATGCTTCCTCTATCAACCATTGAAAATCAGGATTCATCTCAGGTGATCCTCCCGTAATGTCAAGCACAGAAAATTTATTTTCTTCAAATACCTGAAGACAATCCTTCATAGTTTGGCGGCTCATGATCTCAGTGCATGTGGGTCCAGCATCCACGTGACAATGCTTACAAGATAAATTGCAGCGATTTGTAATATTTACTTGCATGATATCCAATTGGGACCTTGTCCTACAAAATTTCTGACCCTTAACTCTTTCTGAAAAAAGAGGAATTCCATCAATTTGTTCCAAATATAAATTCTGTTTCATATTCATTTCCTCTATAATTCCAGCTTTTTAATTACGTTCTTTGCCTGCATACCATGAGCTAATGTGGCCCCACCTCTAATAGCCGCAGCAACATGAACGGCTTCGATCATCTGTTCCTGATTCACACCCATTTCCAGAAGTGCCTGTGTATAGGAATCAATGCAATAAGGGCATTGAATGGCATGTGCCACTCCAAAAGCAATAAGTGCTTTTTCTTTAGCTGTCAACGCACCATCAGCAAACACATGGCTATAATAATCCATAAATTTTTTCCACATTTCAGGTGCATCCTCTCCCATGTTCCCAAACTGAAGTAAATCCTCTGGATTGTAATAAGTATTCATTATTTTTTCCTCCTAATAGATTAAATATAATATTAGACATTGTCTAACATCCATACTATGATCCTATAATTTCATGAATAGCATGTCAACAGTTTTAATTAATATCGTTAATATAGAGCGGTTAATCAGTACATTTCATGTTTTTTCTTTAGGTTATTTGCAACCATACAGCAAATTACCATCCCAACCATACTTAACCCAAGCCACAATTCTAAGAATACTGGAATATATTTTATTAAATCCCTCATAATAATCACCTTTCTTAAAAATTCTCTTTCTGGTTTTATTGTCAGGCTGGAAATTAAGATTCCAACCTGACAACCTATGTTATTCCATATATCCTACTTATGTGTTCCGATGTTTACAGTTCCAGATTTATTTCCAGCAGTTCTATTAATACTGCCACTCTGATGTCCGCTGTCTTTATTTATTGCTCCGCCTTTATTGCCAGCTTTTTGATTTCCAACATTTTTTGATGCAGGCGTAGTTTTATGCCCTTGTCTTGATGCAGGTTTATATCCTGATGTAGAATAAGTAAATATAGCCAATACTCTTGATTCTTGATAACTATTTATAACATTTGCTGCAACCAAATTATCAAGTCCAATTTTGAAATTTCCTGTAGAATTATACACCGCTAATATTCTAGATTCCTGATAGGAATTTATGACCCCTGATGCTACCAGATTATTAAGTCTTGCTGTGAAACTCCCATAGGAATACTTGTAAACAACTCCTAGTTTTGGTGCGGGGCCATTATATCCTGGAGCAGCACTTACTGTTGTAGCAACTCCTGTACTTAATATTGGTGCAATAACCATAGCAGCTGATATTACTTTGTATTTCATCTTTAACATTTTCTTGTACCTCCTGAATTAAATTATTTAAAGTTAAATTTAACTTTAAATATAGTATATATAACTACTATGGTTAAAATATATTATATTTTTGTAATTTTCATGTGATACGTTATTTCTGTGCTGGTTGAAAATGCAGTTGCATTTAAGTTTAAAGTACCCTTCAACCGTAAGCACCATTTCAATAATTATCATTATTTAAATGATTTTAAATTTGTTTTTTAATTAACACTCAAATGTCTGATATATATAGAAAGTTCAAATCGAATATTCGTATATCCATCAAACGTAATTAATTGAGGATTAGGCTTGGGTATTACTTCAACTTCACATCTTCTATTTAATTTCTTATGTTCCGTTCTTATTTCCTTTATTTTACTTTCTAAATCCTCTAATTTACTTGTATTATAAACTATGGTAGCATTTGGAAAATCATACATTATACTCATCCTTTCAAATAATCATTCTTATTTTCGCTAAGGTTATTTCCTTAGACCACTTATAAGTATATATGGTTTCCATTACAGCTTAGTGTCATATTTATTAACTGTTTGTAATAAATTTTACCATCCTATGAACAAAATAAAAATAATTACCAATTAGGTCGGGAATTTTTATTTTAAAAAGGAAATATGACAGTCTATAAAGGACTGCCATACCGCACTATCAGTGCATTGTCGAGCTAGCTGACCTGGTCTTTGACCCCACACTCGCCTGCTGGAATTTTCACTACCCGGATTTATCCTCTCATTACTAACCCTCTCGCGTTTACAGCGGCAGGACTTACTTCTAAGCCGCACCATGCTCATTAAATATCTTATTTAACTTACGTGGATCGTTTTGCCTGCGACTGGCATCGACTTTCAACCACAGACCTAGCTCAACTATTAAAATTATACCCTACTTTTCGCTCCAGTCAATATATTAATTTTTTTTGCTCCATTTTTCAAAAGTTCAGAACCACAGCAAAAAGCAGTGGCTCCAGTAGTTAAAACATCATCTACCAACAAAACACTTTTGCCTTTAATACAACAGCTATTGTAAACTTTAAAACTTCCATATATGTTGTTCCATCTTTCTTCCCTGCTCAATCCTATTTGATCCATAGTATCTTTAGTCTTAGTTAAACAATGCACAACAGGTTTCCTAAAATGTTTTCCCAAAGTTCTCGCTAAATATTCACCCTGATTATATCCTCTCTTTTTAAAAGACTTCCTTGTCATGGGAACATATGTCAGCACATCAAAATGTATATTGTTGTTGCATATTGTATCTTTCATATAAGATGCTATTATATCCCCCGACTTAAAAGAATTCTTATATTTTAATTTTATTATAAGTTCCATCATGGCACCTGAATAATATGAACTGCTGTAACAGTTAAATTGACAGTTGTTGCTTTCAATTTGAAATCTATCCCTGCAAATTTTTATATTATCCTTACAAGTCCTACATATATTTTCACCGTCATATATATCCTTCTTGCAGAGTACACATTTCTCATCATTACAGTATATCAATCCCAATACACAATCCCACAAAAAAGCTAAATTTTCAACAAACCCATATCCCATGCTTCTCTGTTAAAGTTCCTGGTTATATCTCCGGCTTTTTCCATATCTTTCGTTTCTAAATTGGCTACCAATATAACCTCTCCCTTTACGTTCCTTCCACCTCTTTTCATACTCCCACATAAATAAACAAATTCTTTGTAGTTAAAATCCATATTATCAGCAAAATATACCATTATATTTGAATTTTTGCCATTAGATATAATCTGCTTGAAACTATCAGTTATCAATATTGAATCCTTCATTTCAAAAAACTTGCTCACAGATTTTTTACAGGATTCCTCTTTTTTGGTATAGCACAAGATATTTTTACATAAATTTTTACAATAATTATGTGTATAAGAATAAACGTTTGCTGCTTTAAATTCATCCGGAACATATATTATTGCTTTCTTACCTTCACTTAAAGACCATTTCAAATAGTCATATACTACAAATGGTATGTTCTTATTCATATCAAATCTAGTGAGTATAGTTCTAGGTTCTACTATAGGGCCTTCCCTCCCAATGGGGAAAAACAATTCTCTGCTATTTTCAAATATATTTTCTATGGAATATACAATCGCTTTACCCTGTTTATAAGTAAGTCTATCAATTAAATTAACTACCTCATATTTGTTGTATATCGAAAAGCTATTTATATCATCGTATATTACCAGCTGAAATTTCTTTTCTAATTTAAGCGCACTATGAAAACTACATACTTCAAGTAAACAATTCATATCGTTTCCTTCTTTTTTTATGTAGGCATAATTCCTAAAATCCGTATATTTTTTTACATTTTTTATTATACTAACTCTATTAGGTTTCTCATCCGTAATATAAATTACATTTTTATTTTGTCTAACATAGGTTATAATAATATCTATAAAAAACTCGGAAGAATTGTATGGAACAGAAATAATGCTTAGAAAATGTTCTCCAGACCCATTCCATTTCACTATTTCACTCTTTATTTGCTCCATTTTACTTATAAAATTCGTACTATTCCAAAGTAACATCCGTTTCACTCTCCATTATATCCATTATTCTGTATTTTAATAACGAATACCTTTCAAAACTTCTATTGTTATTTATCATAAAACTTAAAGCCCTTAAATCTCCTACCAATACCACCATCTGCTTTGCTCTAGTTATGGCAGTATACAATAAATTCCTGTTCATCAGCAAAGGAGGCCCCATAAATATTGGAAGAACAATTACCGGAAATTCGCTGCCTTGACTTTTATGTATAGTTATTGCATAAGACAAATCCAATTCATCTAAGTGCATACTATCATATACGACCCTTTTGTCCTCATCAAATACAACAGTCAATGTATTTTTTTCCTCATCTATGCACTCGATATATCCAAAATCGCCATTAAAAATTCCTATACCTTCTTCTGGATTTTGTTCTGAAATTCCAGTCCATTTCAAAGTATAATCATTTTTAATCTGCATTACCTTGTCACCCACTCTAAAGACAGTATTCCCAATTTTCTTTTCCTTCTTTTCCGAAGATTTTGGATTTAACACTTCCTGAAGTCTTGAATTTAAGTTGGATACTCCCAAAATCCCCTTCCTCATTGGAGACAATATCTGAATATGCTGCATTTTATTCCACTTTTTATTGAAATTTGGCAATCTTCTATCGATCAATCCCATGAGTATATCCATTATAGCAGAGGGTTCTCTACATTTTATAAAATAGAAATCCTTTAGTTTTCTGTTTAAAATAGGCATTTCCCCTGAATTTATCTTATGTGCATTCACTATGATCATGCTTTCCCTGGATTGTCTGAATATCTCCTTTAATCTAACTACCTTAATACAGCCACTATCAATAAAATCTCTGAGTACATTCCCCGGTCCCACTGAGGGCAGCTGCTGGGCATCTCCTACTATTACAAGTCTGGTTCCAACTGAAATAGCCTTTAATAAATTATTCATAAGCATTATGTCTATCATAGAAGCCTCATCTATAATTACCACATCACATTGAAGAGGTGACTCTTCTCCTCTAGAGAAAAACATGGATTCCTCATCATTTTCTACTCCCATATCAAGCAGCCTGTGTATAGTTTTTGCCTCTCTTTTAGTAGCCTCTGACATTCTTTTTGCTGCTCTCCCAGTAGGTGCACCCATAAGGACTTTATAATTTGCCTTCTCAAACAACTGAATTATACAATTTATAATTGTGGTTTTTCCCGTACCAGGCCCTCCTGTTATTATTTCTACACCATTTTTTACCGCTCCTTCAATAGCTTCTTTTTGAGAAGGTGCAAATTCAATGTGATTTACATTCTCAAAATTTTCAATCTCCTTATTTACATCAAAGCCTATATTCTCATAATTTGAAAAAGCTAGGGTTAAAATCTTTTTGGTTACACTCAATTCGCAATAGTAATATGCCATCGGAAACACACATAGTTTATCCTCATATTTTTCTAATTTTATTTTGCCATTTATTGAGTTCTCATATATATTCTTTTCTAATTCTTCTTCAGTTACTCCAAGTATATCTTTACCTTCCTTTATAAGTCTGTCTATGGGCATATAAGTATTTCCTAAACTACAAAACTGATTTACTACATACCTTATTCCGCTCTGTATCCTAAAATCAGAATTCTTTTCTATTCCAAGACTAGCAGCTATTCTATCGGCCGTTTTAAATCCTATCCCACCTATTTCTTCCGTAAGTATATAGGGATTTTCTTTTACCTTACGCACAGAATCACTTCCAAATTTCTTGTGTATTTTTACACACTGATTTGGAGTTACCCCATAAGTTTGTAAAAATATCATTATGTTCCTTATCTCATTTTGCCTGGAATAAGACTCTGCTATTAGAGCTATTTTTTTCTCTCCTATACCTTCTATTTCCCTTAGTCTATCTATGTTATCATCTAATACATGAAGAGTATCTTCTCCAAATTTCTTGACTATTTTTCTTGCAGTGACAGGTCCTATGCCCGATATTATTCCTGAAGCTAAATATCTTTCTATACCAGTAATAGTATTAGGCACTATTTCTTCAGAAACTTTAACTTTAAACTGACGCCCGAACTGAGGATGCAGTACCCATTCCCCCATGACCTTTAAATTCTTTCCCTCAGTTATATAGGGTATACAGCCTACTATAGTTACTATGTTCTCTCCTTCTTTCATTTTAGCAACTACATATCCATTGTCCTTATTTTGAAATATTACATCTTCTATAGTTCCCTGTAAATCCTGCATAGAATCTCTCCCATTTCAATATAACATATCATTTGAGTATAATTATAACACATCAATCCAATTTTAAAAAAGCTCTGTATAATTTATCATATACAAAGCTTTTGAATTTCTAAATATATTTTTTTATATCTTCGACTTTATCTAATCTCTCCCAGGGCAAATCTATATCTGTTCTTCCAAAATGTCCATAGGCTGCAACCTGTTTATATATAGGTCTTCTTAAATCCAAATCTCTTATTATAGCAGCAGGTCTCAGATCAAATACCTTTTCCACTATGTCAACTATTTTCTCCTCTGGCATTTTTCCTGTACCAAAAGTATCTATATTTATGGACACAGGCTTTGCTACTCCTATGGCATAAGCAAGTTGTATTTCCAATTTATCTGCCACACCTGCAGCTATCAAATTCTTCGCCACCCATCTTGCAGCATAGGCAGCTGATCTATCCACTTTAGTCGGATCTTTTCCCGAAAATGCTCCGCCGCCATGTCTTCCATATCCACCATAGGTATCCACTATTATCTTTCTTCCTGTAAGTCCTGAATCCCCTTGGGGTCCACCAACTACAAATCTTCCTGTAGGGTTTATAAGATATTTAGTATTTTCATCTAAGAAATCGGATGGTACAATTGGCTTTATGACATTCTCAATTATATCTCTTTCAATCTGTTCTTTAGTTTCCAATTCATCATGTTGGGCAGATACAACTATAGTGTCAACTCTAATGGGTTTATCGCCCTCATATTCTATAGTAACCTGAGTTTTACCATCCGGTCTTAAATAGTTCAAGATACCATCTTTTCTGACCTGAGAAAGCCTTTTTGCCAGTTTATGAGCTAGGCTTATTGGCATAGGCATGTATTCAGGAGTTTCATTAGTGGCAAATCCAAACATCATACCTTGATCTCCGGCTCCTATAGCATCTATTTCTTCCATTTGTCCTTTTTTTGCTTCTAAAGACTTATTAACACCAATTGCTATATCTGATGATTGTTCATCTATTGAAGTTATCACAGAACAAGTATCGCAATCAAATCCATATTTAGCCCTGGTATATCCTATTTCCTTTACAGTTTTTCTAACTATTTTGGGAATATCCACATAACACTTAGTCGATATTTCTCCCATAACCAATATCATGCCTGTAGTGGTAGCAGTTTCACAAGCTACTCTTCCATAAGGATCTTGTTCCAATATAGCATCCAGAATAGCATCTGAAATCTGATCACACATTTTATCCGGGTGTCCTTCTGTAACTGATTCAGACGTAAATAATTTTCTCACTTTCAATACCTCCACACTATATAAAAATAAAAACCTCTTCAAGTAAGAAGAGGTTAAATAATTAACTGCTCTCTTATCTTGCAAAGTCAACTTGCAGGAATTGGCACCTTGGCAAAATTTCTACTGGTTGCCGGGTTTCATCGGGCCATTTTCCCTCCACCTCTCTGGATAAGAGCTTTTATTATGAGCTTACAATATTTACAAAAAATCCTTATAAAATAAAAAACACTCCAATAGTGCTTTTTATGGTGGAGGAAGATGGATTCGAACCATCGAAGTCACTGACAACAGATTTACAGTCTGCCCCCTTTGGCCACTCGGGAATTCCTCCACATTTGGTGCTGGCAGTAGGCTTCGAACCCACGACCTACTGATTACAAGTCAGTTGCTCTACCTGCTGAGCTATGCCAGCTTATTTTGTTATATAAAATAATGGTGGGCACAACAGGGCTCGAACCTGTGACCCTCTGCTTGTAAGGCAGATGCTCTCCCAGCTGAGCTATGCGCCCACAGTATTGGTGGAGGAAGATGGATTCGAACCATCGAAGTCACTGACAACAGATTTACAGTCTGCCCCCTTTGGCCGCTCGGGAATTCCTCCACATTTGGTGCTGGCAGTAGGCTTCGAACCCACAACCTACTGATTACAAGTCAGTTGCTCTACCTGCTGAGCTATGCCAGCTTATTTATATAAAACCACATTTTAGATAAAATATAAAGGCATTTAACGTTTAACGTAGTTTAGTATACATTTTTACAAGATTATTTTCAAATTTCATATTTGAGTAAAATTTAATATTAAACGTTTATTTCTCTGCCTACCTCGTTATTTCTTTTAAAATCATATACCTCTATTTTAGTCCTAATAATTTACATGATTTCATCATATAAATTATATATAGTGTTTGCTGTGAACATTATCCATAAGCATTGTATACATAAAAGAAGGTGAATATATTGAGTAAAATAAAATCCAATTATAAAAACCCACTGGCATATTACGATTTAGCCCATTTTTTAAAAGATCACATCAACAAAGACACCGTTATAGTGTGCATTGGTACAGATAAATATATAGGAGATTGCCTTGGTCCTCTAGTAGGTACCCTATTAAAATGCAAGCATTTTCCTCTACCCGTTTATGGTACAATACCAGAGCCAATACACGCTTTAAACATTGAAAGTAAGTTAAACGAAATAAAATTGCTTCACCCCAATAATAATATTATAGGAATTGATGCTTGTCTAGGTGATCATGAAGCCATAGGTGAAATACAGGCAAGAGATTTCCCTGTACACCCTGGCAAAGGAGTAGGAAAATCTCTTCCAAACGTAGGAGATTCATCAATAATAGGGATAGTAGACTCAAACAGCAGTGAAGATGTATTCAGCAATACCAGCAACATACGCTTAAACCTAATTTTAAATATGGCTGAAGTAATACTCTATTCATTGATTCACTCATACTACCTCTACTACAATAAGATATTATTATAATATATATGATTTTACTCTTTTATTTAATCTATTAAAGTTATGTCATCGCCTGTAAAAATAACTTCCATTTTATCCAAATATTCAAGAACTTTACCTGTACCTAAAGCTACACAGGATATTGGATCTTCGGCTACATAAACGGGCACACAGGTAACTTCCTGTATTAAATCACTTAAGCCATTTAGCAAAGCTCCTCCTCCAGTCATAACTATGCCCTTTTCCGCTATATCTGCAGATAGTTCTGGAGGAGTTTTTTCCAATACCGCCTTGGTTGTATCTGCTATAGCATTTACAGTTTCCTTCAAAGCTATTCTCATCTCTTTAGAAGATATTTCCATGTTCTTAGGAAGTCCAGTGATTAAATCTCTTCCCCTTATTTCCATGCTATTTTCTTCATCCTTGTGAAATGCAGAACCTATTTTTATCTTTAAGTTTTCTGAAGTTCTCTCACCAATCATCAATTTATGTTCTTTTCTAATATATTTCATTATAGCTTCATCAAATTTGTCTCCTGCTACTTTAATTGAAGCCCTTACCACTATTCCTCCCAGTGAAATTATAGCCACATCGGTGGTTCCTCCTCCTATATCAATTACCATACTTCCACTCGCTTTAGTTATATCGATTCCAGCACCTATAGCTGCAGCCAATGGTTCTTCAATTAAAAATACTTTTTTTGCACCTGCATTTTTAGCTGCATCGATTACAGCTCTTTTTTCAACTTCAGTAGCCTCGCAGGGAATGCAAACAACTATCCTTGGCGCTGACATTCTCTTCTTCCCACAAGCTTTTCCTATAAAATACTTCAGCATTTTTTCCGTTACATCGTAATCGGATATAACTCCATCTTTTAACGGACGAATTGCAACAATATTACCCGGTGTCCTGCCTATCATCTGCCATGCTTCTTCTCCCACAGCCAGCACTCTATTTTTACTCTTATCTATGGCAACCACAGAAGGTTCTTTTAAAATTACCCCCTTGCCTTTAATATATACAAGCACCGTAGCCGTACCTAAGTCTATTCCCATATCAGTTCCTATATTAAAAAACATCCCTTTTTTCACTCCTACTCTAACTTGCTTTTCATAATAAAATGTAAATACATTTACTATTAATTATAATATCATATTATAATTATAATGGGAATGTTTTTTAACCTTCAATAGCTTTATATTTCATTTTGGTGGCCTTTCCACCTCTTATATGTCTTTCTGCTTTATTATAATCCAATATACTCTTGGCCTCCTGGGCAACCTGTGGATTTATTTTTGGCAACCTCTCAGTCATATCTTTGTGTATAGTACTTTTACTGACTCCAAAAACTTTAGCGGTTTTTCTTATAGTAGCTTTAGATCCTATTATATATTTAGCAACTTCCATAACTCTCTCTTCAATATAATCTTTCAAACTCATTCAACTCCTTCATACAAAAATGTTATTATTCAAAACTTTCTATTATAAAATCGTTTAAACATTTTCTACGTAATTTAAAAAACTTTTAGTATATACTTGTCCTTCCATATATAAATATGCCCCTTTATACCTTAAAATTCATTGTATATGAGCCATTTCTCTATAAAACCTAAGAGAAATGGCCAAATATTAATATTTTATATATTTACCTGGATCAACAAATTCTTTTCCCTTCAAAACAGCAAAATGTAGATGATTCCCATATTTTTCATAGGCTGATCTCAAAGTAGTCTTGCCCACTATTCCTATAACTGCTCCCTTTTTTACCGTCTGACCTGCACTGACTTTAACGTTTGGATCTAAATTAGAATAAATGGTCTTCAATCCATTTTGATGATCTAATATGACTTCCACTCCATCTTGCGTTGCAGTATTTACCGCTTCTACTTTTCCATCCATTGCTGCAAATACTGGTTTCCCCAAATCTGTTTGTATATCATATCCTAAGTTGGGTCTGTACGTTCCAGTAGAATTCCAATATACCGGATCTTCTGAAAATCCTCTTGCAATAACTCCCTCCACTGGTTTTTGGAATGAAGTACTCATTGAATTGGATACTCCTTTCGAAGCCTCCTTCTCAGCATTTGCCTGGCTGTTCTCTTTAACTTGAAGGGCATTGTCATAGCTTGAAGAAGGATTTTTATCCGCCTTTGCAGTTTGCTTAACCTGCTTTTGTTCTATGGCTTGACTTTTCTGCAGCTCAGCACTCTGTTCTTTATTGTTTTTTGCAGTCAGCAGTGCAACTGTTGCAACTATACAAAGACAAATAAATAATATTACGTAAAAACCCTCCTTTTTCAAAAAGTTAATCGCTTTATTTGAAAATTTTTTGTCCATATGAACACCTCCTTTTTGTAGTTTGTCCAGAGAATAACAAAAAATACATATTTTATAAATTTTTTTATAAATTTTTTGTAAAAAAAGGGAATGCTGTAAAACCGTTTTTAAGAATAGTTTTACAGCATTCCCTTTTGTAATATGCCGCATAGAATATTATGTTTACTTTAGAAATAAAGATACATTTTTTAAACTTATACCAGTATAATAATGACTTAAAATCTGCATGTAATTTTTACCCTCTTTAGCCATAGTATTGGCCCCCCATTGACTCATTCCAACTCTATGCCCATATCCCAGGCATTCAATATAAACCTTGTCTTTAAAATATACAGTAAAATTTGTAGAATTCAGCCCCATAATAGCTCTAAATTTAGTTCCAGAGATAGTAACCGAACCAAGTTTAATCTCCTTGACTGCTCCTCCTTCCGTTCTGTCCTGTACATTTACTTCTTTAGATAGGCTTTTTAAACTCAGTCCCGAGCTAGGATAATACATATTTACCTTATCTACAAAGTTCTTATAGGACATTCCCACTGAAGTTTTATATTTATTATGTGCACTCTCTTCCTCTGGGCTTTTCACGCTCTTCAAATACCCCTCTCCTTCTTTAAATACATCTTCTGCATTTTCCGTCCTCCCTCCACTTATGGCAAAATAATAAGGTTCCATAACTAATTTACCCTTATAGGACAATACCTGCCCCGATGTAGCTTGTACAGCTTGTTCTATCTTATCCCAGTATTCTTCAGCTTTTGCCTTTGGCCAGGTATTCATCCTATTCTCTTTGCTTTGAAACACCTGACATGCCACAGTGTCACATACATCTGCTCCTGTATTACTCTTATATTTTTTCCCACCATATACTTCCATATGGGCAGCTCCAAAAGTTCTCGCTGCCACAGCTTGAGCTTTAAGGGCCTCTTTTGAAAATTCCGCTGGCATTTCACCTGCCACCACTCCCAGAACATAATCCTCCAAACTCATTTCTTCTATTTTATGTTTCTCGGTTATATACACTCTTATACTTTTTGAATTGTCATGATCTTCTCTGAATATTATATTTTTTGATTTCATTATAAATTCTGGCAGACTATCCCCTCCATTTTCTTTTCCCACTATGATGAAAGAAAGTACAATGATAAAAAGTACACTCATAAATATCAATATTGCAGATTTTTTTAAAAAGTTCATGATTTACCTCTCTACTATTCCACACCCATCTATATTTTCAATAGTATATTCTTATTATTATTACATCTAAAATATTCCAATCACGGACATATTTAAAAACCTCTATTAAAGCTGTACAATAATTCTGCAAATATAACTGCACATTAAAAAAAAGAAGATCTTGATTAATCTTCTTCTCTACACATCATTAAATTATCAATTTATCCTCTCAATATCAGCACCTAATCCTCTGAGTTTTTTTTCAATATCCACATATCCCCTGTCTACATGATATATATCAGTAACTTCTGTTTCTCCCTCTGCTGCCAGACCACAGAGTATTAGAGCAGCACCAGCCCTAAGATCTGTTGCCCTCACTTCTGCTCCTGTAAGTTTATCAACTCCCTCTATGACAGCACTCCTTCCATCTATCTTTATGTTTGCTCCCATTCTTTTCATCTCCACTGCGTGCATAAATCTATTTTCAAAAATAGTCTCAGTTATTATACTCGTCCCTTTAACCGTACATAAAAGGCCAGTCATCTGAGATTGCATATCAGTGGGAAATCCAGGATAAGGCATTGTTTTAATATCTATAGGTCTTAGATTTCTATCTCCATCTACAATCAAACTATTTCCTTCCACTCTTATATACACTCCTGCTTCAGTTAATTTAGCAATTATAGGTTTTAAATGTTCCTCATTTATGCCATTTATTTTAATTTTGCTTCTGGTTATGGAAGCAGCAACCATAAAAGTTCCAGCTTCTATTCTGTCACATATGGGTTTATGAGTACTTCCCCTTAAATCTTTAACTCCTATTACATGAATAGTCCCGGATCCTGCCCCTACAATTCTAGCACCCATGCTGTTCAAAAATTTGGCCAGATCTTTTATCTCCGGTTCTTCTGCTGCATTTTCTATTATAGTTTCTCCTTCAGCCATTACTGCTGCCATCATTATATTTTCCGTAGCTCCCACAGATGGAAAATCTAAATATATTTTACTGCCTATTAACTTTTTAGCTTGTGCCTCCACATATCCATGTCCTATATTTACTTCTGCTCCAAGAGCACTAAAACCCTTTAAATGCAAATCTATAGGTCTGGTTCCAATATTGCATCCCCCTGGGAGAGATAATTTAAATCTACCAAACCTAGATATCATAGGACCCATTATTAGAAATGAAGCTCTCATTTTTTTTACCAGCTCACTACAGGGACTGCAGTCCCTTATATTGGAAGTATCTATTATAATCTTATTTGCATTTTTATCTATATTTATATCTGCAAATATACTTCTCAGTATATCGCTTATTACAAAGACATCTTCAAGCATCGGGACTTCCTCTATTATACATTTGTCCCCACTTAAAATACAAGCTGCTATAACAGGTAACACAGAATTTTTAGCAGTACTGATGTTTACTTCTCCATGCAGTTTATTTCCTCCCCTAACCACTATTTTACTCATAATGTTCCTCCATTCTATAATTTGCTGATATGTTAATTATTTTGTACTACTATACTAGTATGTTGTCATTATTTCCGGTGTTCCCATAATTATATAGATTCCAGTAGAGTATTTTACAACAGAATAATTAAAATCTATCAAATCTCCGTTACTCTGTATTGGATCAAACATATGAGTATATGCAGTAGAGCTGTATCCTTGATTTAAGGGCACAGTTTTGATATTAGATGTACCTATGTTTTTCAAAGTATCCTCCAGTTTTCTATTTACAGTTGTAACGTTCCCCATTTGTACCTTAGCTTTTACATATTGATAGTACTGACATTTTTCTCCTACATTAGATAAACATTCTTCAACCATATTCTTTAGATATGGCAATTCATAATCATCACATTTTTCAACAACATTAACAGTTATAATATTATGATTTTCATACTGAACACTTTCTATGTAGCCATTTATGTAACTATGGCCAAATTCTATTGAATATAATCCATTATTTCTCAAAACTTTTTTGTCGAGTTTTTCATATTCAAGTAAATTCTGAAATATTCTATTTACAACTTTTTCTCCCTGTTCATCAGTGCTAAAAACTGCCATGACATTACATTCCTCAGGACTACTATGAGTATCATCCAGTATATATTTAAATAGATCAGCTTTTTTTTCATTCAAAACAATATTTTTTGGAAAACTTAAACTACCTACACTACTTCCATAAGCTTTTACATAGTACTGAAAAGAAAATATACACAATAATAAGCAAAATAATATTTTTATATTTTTCATATAAAGCAGTTTTGTGAAAATATTTCACAAAACCTTCCCCCCTTTTCTCTTAAACATTATGGACAACTTTTATACTAATATTCAAAAAAAATAAAATTCCATAGAAGGGACTTTATATTAATATATAAATTTACTCAATAAAAGGTGCATATTTTCAAATAAAAAACACTGCCAAAATCATTATATAAATGAAGTTTGACAGTGTTTTTTCACATTTAAATAAACTATAAAAACACATCTATTGCTTTAGATTAATTCTAGCCAGCGCTCTAGCAAGTGCCAGTTCTGCTCTTTGTACATCAATTCCATCTCTATTGGTCAGTCTTTTTTTTGCCCTATCCCTGGCCTCTTCTGCTCTCCTTATATCTATTTCCTCTGGCCATTCACAAGCATCACACAAGATTTTTAATTTATTTTCTTTTACTTCCAATATTCCAACAGATGTAAATGCCTTTAGTTTCTTGTTATCTTTTTGAACAATCACTGTATCAGCAGGTCTCAAAGTAGTTATTAAAGGCATATGATCTGGAAGAATTGTTATGCCTCCTAAAGTACTTTCCGTTATCAATTCTATCACTTCTCCCTCATAAAATTCCCTATCGGGAGTAAGGATAGTCAATTTTAACACTTCTGACATATTAATCTCCTTTAACTCTGTGCCATATTTTTAGCCGCTTTAATTACTGAGTCAATAGTCCCTTTAAAGAGAAAAGCTGCTTCAGGCAAATCATCATATTTGCCTTCGAGTATTTCTTTAAATCCTCTTATAGTTTCCTTTATAGGAACATACTCTCCCTTATAACCTGTAAATTGTTCCGCAACAGTAAAAGGCTGAGATAAAAATCTCTGTATTCTTCTCGCTCTCAAAACCACCAGTCTGTCTTCTTCTGACAACTCATCTACACCTAGTATAGCTATAATATCCTGGAGTTCACTATATCTTTCGAGTATGTTTTTAACTCCTGAAGCCACTTTATAATGCTCTTCTCCTACAATTCTAGGATCCAGAATTCTAGAAGTAGATGCCAGTGGATCAACTGCAGGATAAATTCCAAGCTCTGATATAGATCTTGAAAGAACCGTAGTAGCATCAAGATGTGTAAAAGTAGTTGCCGGTGCCGGATCAGTCAAATCATCTGCCGGTACATATACAGCCTGAACAGATGTAATAGAACCCTGCTTTGTAGATGTTATTCTTTCCTGCAGTGCACCCATTTCCGTGGCAAGTGTCGGTTGATAACCAACAGCGCTAGGTATCCTGCCAAGAAGTGCAGAAACCTCTGAACCTGCCTGGGTAAATCTAAATATATTGTCAATAAATAAAAGCACATCCTGACCCTGATCTCTAAAATATTCTGCCATGGTAAGGCCTGTGAGCGCAACTCTCATCCTTGCTCCAGGCGGTTCATTCATCTGCCCAAATACCAGGGCAGTTTTATTTATGACACCAGAATCCTGCATTTCATAATACAAGTCATTTCCCTCTCTTGTTCTCTCTCCAACGCCCGTAAAAACAGAGAGTCCACCATGTTCTTTGGCTATATTATTTATAAGTTCCTGAATAATAACTGTCTTGCCAACGCCAGCCCCTCCAAACAGCCCTATCTTTCCACCTCTTTGATACGGTGCAATTAGATCTATAACTTTAATGCCGGTCTCAAACATCTCAGGTTTTACAGATTGATCTTCAAAACTTGGAGCTGGTCTGTGAATAGGATAATATTTATCTGATTTTACTTCTCCCTTTTCATCAATCGGCTGACCTAACATATTAAAAAGTCTTCCCAAAACTTGTTCTCCTACAGGTACAGATATAGGTGAGCCAGTATCTACGGCTTCCATTCCTCTAACCAACCCATCTGTACTCTCCATAGATATAGTCCTCACTATATCATCCCCCAAATGCTGAGCAACTTCTGTAACAATTTTTTTATCTCCTGATTGTATATCTATGGCATTGTATATGTTAGGAAGGTTTTCTGTATTAAATTTTATATCTACTACAGGTCCTATAACCTGAATAACTTTGCCTATATTTGGCATCAACGTCCCTCCTTACTTCAGAGCTTCTGCTCCTCCAATTATTTCGGTTATTTCTTGTGTTATGGCGCTCTGTCTTGCTCTATTGTATTTGAGATTCAAATCACTGAGTAAGTCATTTGCATTTTTAGTAGCCCCATCCATTGCTGTCATCCTGGAAGCTTGCTCGCTAATCTTTGAATTTATCATACAATTAAGTATTTTCTGCTTTAAGTGCAGAACCACCATATCATCTATCATCTTATCTGCAGATGGTTCAAATTTTATAAGAAAATTTCTCTTTTCACTTTTGTTACTCTCCAGCGGGAGTAATTTTTCAACAATTACATTCTGTCTAACTGTAGAAATAAATCTAGTATATACTATATTAACTTCTCCAACTTTACCACTTCTATAAAAATCCAGGGCTTTATACACTATAGTACTTGCCTCTTTTACCGTAGGAATATCGGGAATATCCACATATTCTGCCTCTGTATTGTACCCAAGTCTCTTAAAATACATTCTGCCCTTTTGGCCTACAGCTATCAAAAGAGAATTATCCCTCTCTTTTGATATAACGGCATCTGTTTCATTTACAACATTCACATTGAATCCCCCACATAATCCCGTATCTGAATTTAAAGTTATGTAGAGCTTATTATTGGAACCATTGCCCTTTATATAAATATTATTTTTCTCAGTTTCTAAAACAATTTCATTTACAATAGAATTAAAAAGTTCACAATATTTATTATTTACCTCAAGCTTTCTTCTAACTTTTCTAAGTTTAGAGGTGGCAATAAGTCCCATGGCCTTTGTTATCTTTTGGGTACTAGTTATTGATTTAATTCTTCTTTTAATTGTAACAAGTCCTGCCCCTGCCATACTTCACCTCCCGCAGAGCAAATATCACTCTGCTAAAAATATTTTTTTGAATTCTTCTACAGCACTGCCAAGTTTGTCACTGAGTTCATCCGATAAAATCTTCTTTTCCAGAATTTCCTTTCCAATTTCACCATGATGAGTATCCATGTAATCAAGAAATTCTTCTTCAAATTGGGAGATCTTTTCAACAGGTACATCCATTATATAATTTCTGGAAGCAGCAAATAATATCATTACCTGCTTTTCTACAGGCATTGGTTTATATTGAGGCTGCTTCAGTATTTCCGTCAATCTCTTTCCTTTTTCAAGCCATCTCTTTGATTCTTTATCCAGGTCAGAACCAAATTGAGCAAATGAAGCAAGTTCTCTGTATTGGGCTAAATCGATCCTCAGTGTTCCAGCAACTTGTTTCATAGCTTTAATCTGCGCATTACCTCCAACTCTAGATACTGATATTCCTGCATTTATTGCCGGTCTCTGCCCTGCATAGAAAAGCTCTGTTTCAAGAAATATCTGGCCATCTGTTATTGATATGACATTTGTCGGTATATATGCAGTAACATCGCCTGCCATAGTCTCTATTATAGGAAGTGCAGTAAGAGAACCTCCTCCTAGTTTGTCTGAAAGTTTTGCCGCCCTTTCCAAAAGTCGTGAATGAAGGTAGAATACATCTCCAGGATAGGCTTCCCTTCCTGGTGGTCTACGAAGCAGCAGCGACATCTCTCTATAGGCAACAGCATGTTTAGACAGATCATCGTAGATAATAAGTACATCTTCTCCCTTATTCATAAAATACTCACCCATAGAACATCCTGCATAAGGGGATATATACTGAAGCGGTGCTGATTCCGACGCAGATGCAGATACAACTATGGTATAATCCATGGCACCTGTTTCCACTAAATCATTCACTATATGCGCTACAGTGGATTGTTTCTGTCCTATAGCCACATAAATACATATCACATTTTTTCCCTTTTGATTTATTATAGTATCCATAGCAATGGCAGTTTTACCTGTCTGCCTGTCTCCTATTATTAACTCTCTCTGTCCTTTACCAATTGGTATTATGGAATCTATTGCCTTTATTCCAGTCTGGAGCGGTTCTTTAACAGATTGTCTTGTTATAACTCCGGGTGCAACCAGATCTACAGGTCTAGTTTCACTGGTTTTAATAGGACCTTTCCCATCTATAGGTTGGCCAAGGGAATTTACCACTCTACCCATAAGGGCATCACCCACAGGTACTTCTACTACCTTACCAGTCCTTTTGACTGTATCTCCTTCTTTTATTCCCTCTTCAGAACCTAAAAGAACACAACCTACATTATCCTGTTCAAGGTTTAAAGCCATACCATAGACATCATTTGGGAACTCTAAAAGTTCTCCAGACATACACTGGTTAAGGCCATAAACTCTGGCAATACCATCACCAATTTGAATTATTGTACCTGAATCAACTGTCTCTATTTTTTTTTCATATTTTTGTATTTCATCTTTTATAATTGAAGTTATCTCTTCAGGTTTTACGTTCATAGGCTCACCTCTGTTCTCCTTTAAGCATTATTTTTTTCATTTCAGAAAGTTTTGACCTTATAGTACCATCAATGACTTCATTATTTACATCTACATAAACTCCGCCTATAATACTTGGATCTATTTCTTCTTCAATCAAAATTTTTTTATTAAATTTTTTTTCTAATTTCTGAATCAGATCTTTTTTCTCATTGTCTTTCAATGGGATAACTGTCTTTACTTTTGCGACAACAGTATTGTGTTTTCCAAGATATATATCCTTCATTTCCTTGAGTTTTCCATCTAATTGCTTGATTCTTCCCTTATCTATAAGAATCAATAAAAATGAAAGAATATCTTTATTTACTCTATCTTTAAATATTTCTGTAAACATCCTTCTCTTATCTGCTGTGCTGACCTCAGGATGTTCCATAATCTCCAAAAATTTAGTATCCTTATTTATGATATCTACGACCTGTTTTAATTCCTCCAGGTACTCCTTTACTTTCCCCTTTTCCTCCGCTATCTCATAGAGTGCAAGAGCATACCTTCTATCTAAATATTCATACATAATTAGATACCTACCTTAGCTATAAAATCCTCAATAAGTTTCCTGTGCTGCTTTTCATCAATAGAACCCTCTAAAGCTTTTTCAGACACTAAAAGAGCCAGATCAACCACCTGATTTTTTATCTCATCCTGTGCCTTTTCTCTCTGTCTATCCGCCTCAATCTTTGCCCTGTTTAATATAAGTTGAGCCTCTTTATGAGCATCACCTAATATATCTTCAGAAACTCTCTCGGCTTTATTTTTATAATCTTCAACAATAGTTCTACCCTCTATTTTTGAATTTTTCAACAATTCATCGTGCTGAGCTACCAGTTGTTTTGATTTTTTTTCATTTTCAACAGCATTTTTAATTCTAGAATCAATTTCATTTTGCCTATTAGTGAGGGTAGTATCCACAGGTTTAAAAAAGAAATGTTTTAAAATAAAATACAATATAATAAAATTTATTATTGTTATAACAACTCGAGTCAAATCAATTTGCATACTGAACTTCAATCCTCCCCTCTAAAATTATATGTAAACTGGTGAGGTATAGATATAATCAAACTCTAAATACTAAAATAAGAGCTATCAGCAAAGAATAAATAGCTGTTACTTCTGATAAAGCAGCACTTACAAAAAATGTACTCAATATCTTACCACTTGCCTCTGGCTGTCTGGACACACCTTCAACTGCTTTTGCTGCAGCATTACCAACTCCAATACCTCCTCCTAAACATCCTATAGCAGCTAATCCTGCACCAATTGCTGCCATTCCCGATATGAATGTATTTGCATCTAAATTCATAATAAAAAATCCTCCTTAAAATAAATATTGAATATAAACCATTATTCTTCAGCTATAACCTTTATATTCATTACTGTAAGCATAACGAATACTATCATCTGTATAGAACCATCAAATAAATCAAAAAAAGCATGTAAGGGAATCGGTATCAATAATTGAGAAAACCATGCTATATTCCCTAGTCCCTTATACACCATTCCAATAATTACAGCACCTGCTGTTAAATTACCAAACAGTCGAAGACTCAGTGAAACTGGTAGGACTATTCTCTCTACAATATTGAGTGGCAGCAATGGTACTGCTGGTTTAGCATAAGCACTAAAATAACTTTTAAGCCCTTTTTTCTTGATAGCATTGTATTGAACTAGAATAAAAGTTATAAGTGCAAGCCCCACTGCCACACTCAGATCCTCTGTTGGAGCCCTTACACCTACAATAACAGGAGCGATATTCATCACCAATATATATATCGCAAGAGTTCCCACATATGGTATAAATGATACATACTCTTTTCCCATATTATCCTTTACAAGATTTTGTATTGATTCTACAATGATTTCAATAACAGTTTGCTTTTTATCAGGTACTTTTTTCATACCATTAGTGAAAATTTTTGCCAAAATGGCTAAAATCACAATAATAACCCATTGTACCATAATGCTAGAAGTTATTGGAATTTTAAGTGATCCCAAATGTATTAGGAACAATGGCGAAAAGCCTTCCACTTCATCACATCCCCTCTTTATTCTATATTGTTTTTATTACTTTCTATAACTGAATATATATATACTCCCAATAAATGAGAAGTATAGCCAAATAAATAGGCAATGGTGTTATTTTTATTGTAAGAAAAAATAACATATCCTATGCCCGCCGCAATGACAATTCTCATGATGAAACCTATGATATATAATGAACTAGACGAATTGGGAAGCTTTTGAAATACGAAGCCTCCCACTACAGCATTTATAAAAAAATTAAAGATTGCCACCAGCATTCCTATCAATGTAAATAATCCATAATTTTTAAAAATCAACTGTATTAGGCAGGCCATTGCAACAATAAATATTAGATTGATGATGGACACCTTTTTCACCATGCTCAAAATATGTTTATCCATTAAGTTCCCCCGTGCAGAAATAAACTAATAAAATTATATACCTTAAAAATATAATCTAAAAGTTCTATTTTTTCGATTAATTGATTGTTTTTATGTAATTTTCGTCAATTTATATGATCTTAACCCATAATTGCTTATTAAATCTATGCTTTTTTAAATTATAATTCAATATAGTATATTATTTACTTAAATACATTACAACTGTATGATTTAATCATACAATTATTACAAAAAAAACACAAGGGTTATGTATTTCACAAATTAATTTTGCTAAAAAACATAACCCTTGCGTCTATGTTATAAATTTTACATTATTAAATACAAATTTTATCTCTCAACTATTATGGCAGTACCCATTCCACCACCTATACACAATGTTGCAAGGCCTTTTTTAGCATCTCTTTTCTTCATTTCATAAAGCAGTGTAGTAAGTATTCTTGCACCGGAACATCCAACTGGATGTCCAAGAGCTACTGCTCCGCCGTTTACATTTACCTTGCTCATGTCAAATTTTAAATCTTTAGCCACAGCTAAACTCTGAGCCGCAAATGCTTCATTTGCCTCTATCAAATCCAGGTCCTCTACCTTTAAATTAGCCTTTTCCAATGCTATTTTAGTTGCATAGAAAGGACCATAGCCCATTATCTTAGGATCCAAACCTCTTGTCCCATATGAAACGATCCTTGCCATTGGCTCTATTCCCAATTCTTTTGCTTTGTCTGCGCTCATCACAACTAATGCTGCAGCTGCGTCATTTATTCCCGAAGCATTTCCTGCTGTAACAGTTCCATCCTTTTTAAAAGCCGGTTTTAATTTGGATAAAGTTTCGACTGTAGTTCCAAATCTAGGGAACTCATCTGTATCAAAAACTATTTCTCCCTTTTTTCTATCTTTTATGGTAATTGGAACTATTTCATCTTTAAATCTTCCGCTCTTTATAGCTTTTTCTGCTTTTTGTTGAGATGACGCTGAAAATTCATCCTGCATTTCTCTAGTTATATGCCACTGCTCAGCTACATTCTCTGCAGTAATTCCCATATGGTAATTGTTAAAGGCATCAAACAAACCATCTCTCAACATGGAATCCACTAATTTCCCGTCGCCCATTCTAGCTCCCCATCTAGCGCTTTCAAGTAAATATGGAGCAGCAGACATGTTCTCCATTCCTCCAGCAACAACTATATCGTCATCTCCAACTTTTATGAGCTGAGCTGCTAGACTAACTGCCCTAAGACCTGAACCACAGAGTTTATTCAAAGTAAATGAGGGAACTTCCACAGGAATACCTGCATATACAGCAGCTTGTCTTGCTGGACTTTGTCCAAGACCCGCCTGCAATACATTTCCCATTATAACTTCATCTACGAGTTCTGGTTTAATATTTGCCCTTTTTACTGCCTCTTTTATAACTGCAGTACCTAATTTTACTGCAGAAACATTTTTTAAACTTCCCCCGAATTTTCCTATGGCAGTCCTTGCAGCACTTACAATAACTACATCTCTCATAATTAATCCTCCTAAATTAAATTATCTATTTCTAATTTACAAAGTTTTCTGTCATCCTCTTTATTATACTAGCTAATTAGACTTTTATCAATATTTTTGTTAAAAAAAACACAAAGATTTTAGCTTTAATAAAGTAATCCCTGTCAATTTCCAAATAAAAATTTTATTGAAACTCCTTATATTCGCCACTTTCTATATTAAAATACTGTAAAATAGCTGCTGCTATTCTTCCAGATGCTTTACCATCCCCATATGGATTTATGGCTCTGCTCATTACATTGTATTCATCTTGATCCAATATAAGTTCATTTGCCAATTTAACTATGTTATCCTCATCAGTTCCGGCCAATTTCACTGTGCCCGCTTCTACAGCTTCTGGTCTTTCAGTTACATTCCTAAGTACCAACACAGGTTTTCCAAGATGAGGTGCCTCCTCTTGAAGACCACCTGAATCAGTCATGACCATATAGCATTTATTCATCAAATTATGAGTTTCTTTTGTGTCCAGAGGCGGCAGTAAATGTATCCTTGGAATATGATCCAATATTTTATACACCACGTCCTTTACTATTGGATTTAAGTGCACAAGATAAATAACTTCTACTTCGGCATTATCCTGAACAATTCTTTTAAGTGCATTACAAATATTTCTAATTCCCCTGCCCCAGTTCTCTCTTCTATGAGCAGTTACCATTATAATTTTTCTGTTATCATAGTCTATCTGATTTAGTTCATTATTGTTAAATACATAACCTTTTTCCACCGTAAAATTCATAGCATCTATAACTGTGTTCCCTGTAACAAATATTTTATTTTCAGGTACCCCTTCTTTCAGAAGGTTATTTTTAGAACCTGTGGTTGGCGCAAAATGCAGGTCAGCTATAGCTCCAGTAAGTTTTCTATTCATTTCTTCGGGAAAAGGAAAATATTTATCATAAGTCCTCAGGCCAGCTTCCACATGGCCTACTGCTATTTTCTTATAAAATGCCGCCAGAGCTCCTGCAAAAGTGGTAGTAGTATCTCCATGAACAATAACTAGATCCGGCTTTTCTTCATCAAATATATTTTCAAGCCCCTGAAGCACCCTGGTAGTTATTCCCGTCAAGGTTTGTTTACTCTTCATTATGTTCAAATCAAAATCCGGTTCAATTTTAAAAAGCTCCAAAACTTGATCAAGCATTTGTCTGTGCTGAGCTGTAACACAGACTTTATTTTCTATATTCTCTATGTTTCCAAGCTCCTTAACTAGGGGAGCCATCTTTATTGCTTCAGGTCTTGTGCCAAATATTGCAATACTCTTGATCTTTTTCATATAAAATCCTCCATTTTACTCTCTATGTTTAAAAAAACCAGCTTTCCAGGCTATCAAGATTAAAATAATCATTACTATAATCAGCAAAAAATAGGATCTCTGCGCATTTATCTCCATGGCTACTATGGAAAAGCTGCCAAGAACTGCACTTATAATGTACATTATCATAACCGCCTGTTTCTGGGTAAGTCCCATATCCAGGAGCCTATGGTGCAAATGTCCCCTGTCTGCCTGCATGATAGGCTTCCCATTTATCTTTCTCCTCACCATAGCAAATAAAGTATCGTAGATTGGTATTCCCAAAGCAAGAATGGGCACAGCTATAGAAAAAGCAGCTGCAGATTTAACAGCTCCCTCAATAGATATAGCTGCAAGTAAAAAGCCCAGTAATTGTGCTCCTGTATCACCCATGAATATAGATGCTGGATTAAAATTATAAGGCAAAAAACCTGCTGTAGCTCCTGCTAATATAATTGTAAGTATGGCAGCTTCGTTTCTTCCATTCAGTACAGCTATAATAAAAATAGTTATGGATGATATAAGTGCAATGCCTGCAGCCAACCCATCTAATCCATCTATTAAATTCAATGCATTGGTAATTCCAATCACCCAAATCAGTGTCAGTGGAATTGACATTATACCTAAATTCACAAATTGGTACAATCCACTGAATGGATTGGTAATCAATACTATCTTAATTCCATAAACTATTAAAATCAAAGTTGCTGCCAATTGAAATAATAATTTACACCAGGGCTTTATATTGAACTTGTCATCTAGAAATCCTCCTATTACTATTACAGTAGAACCCAATATAAGGCCAATTTCAGAATTTGTAAGCCTGCCTAATTTTAAAAATAGAGTGACCATAAAAGAAATGTATATGGCCATTCCACCTAAAAGTGGTATTGGTTTATTATGTACCCTCCTATTATCTTTAGGGATATCCACAATTTGTAATTTTATAGCATACTTTCTAACAAATGGTGTAATAACAGCTGAGAGTGCTGCTGAAACTACTGCAAATAAATATAAATTATCCATAACAACCTTCCTCAATCACATCTTTTGTTCTTTAGATATTATGTTATTCTGCTCTTTTTAAACATATTAATTCAATTTGCGGTGCTTTTTCAAACCAATTAATTTCAGGTTTGTAATCTTCAGAATACACCACCCTCTTAATACCACAGGTAATTATCAATTTTTGACATTCTGGACACGGCATATGAGTCACATACAGCGTTGAATTTTCTCTATCTTCTGGCGATACTTCTAGCAAACAATTCACCTCTGCGTGAATTGTCCTTATACAATGATTATTTTTAAGATAACATCCAACCTCATCACAATGCTCTAATCCTCTGGGACTTCCATTATAACCAGTACCCTTTATTCTTCTGTTTTTAACAAGAACTGCCCCCACATGCAGCCTAGGGCATGTACTTCTTTCCGCAACCTCAAATGCTATATCCACGAAATAATTATCCCAATCTTTTCTCATCGACAAATATCTCCTTGCTTCATAAGAATATACTATATATTATAAACTATTGAATGATATTTTAAAACAATTGATGCTGCTTTTTAACAGGTATCCTCTTCAATACTTCCTGCTAATTTATCTCTATCTTCAATATGCAAAAGCCCACCTATATTACAGTGGGCTCTAGAACATTGTCCAGTAAGCTAAAAGGCCTATCACTTCGTTCCATATAATCTATCTCCAGCATCACCAAGACCTGGTACTATATATCCATTTCCATTTAATTCTTCATCTATAGCTGCGGTATATATATGTACATCAGGATGAGCTTCCACTACAGCCTCAATCCCCTGCCTTGCAGCTATCAAACACATAAGTTGTATATTCTTTGCACCCTTTCTCTTTAACATAGATATAGCATCTATAGCTGACCCACCTGTCGCCAGCATCGGATCAGTCACTATTATCTCTCTCTCTCCTATATCCTGCGGCAATTTACAAAAATATTCTACAGGCTTTAACGTGGTCTCATCCCTGTAAAGTCCTATATGACCTACTCTTGCTGCAGGTATAAGCCTTAATATTCCACTTACCATGCCAAGTCCTGCTCTCAATATAGGTATTACAGCCACTTTTTTCCCGGAAAGCATTTTACAGGTTGTCTTTCCTATAGGAGTCTCTATTTTCACATCTTCTGTCTGAAAATTTCTAGTTACTTCATAGGCCATAAGCATAGCCACTTCCTCTACAAGATCTCTAAAGTCCTTAGAACCTGTATTTTTGTCCCTTATCAAAGCTAATTTATGCAATACAAGGGGATGAGTTATTTGTGTTATGTTATTCATTTCAATTCCTCCAATTTAATAAATGAATATTTTACAGTTTAAAATTATAGTCTAAAAACAGTAATAGTCTATTTACTATATTTTTTTTCTATTTCAGTAATTTTATCTATTCTTCTTTGATGCCTGCCCCCCTGAAACTCAGCAGATAAAAATGTATCCACTATATCAACTGCAAGCCCTGAACCTGTTACTCTCTGTCCCAGTGCAAGTATATTTGCATTGTTATGTTCTCTACTGGCATGAGCACTAAAAGTATCTCCACAAAGTGCCGCTCTTACTCCCGGTACCTTATTAGCGGCAATGCTTATTCCAATACCAGTGCCACATATAAGTATGCCGAAATCATAGTTCTTATTGGAAACTTCTTCTGCAACTTTTAGTGCATAATCAGGATAATCACAAGAATCCTCTGAAAAAGTACCAAAATCTTCAAATTTCATATCTTTTTCCCGCAAGTATTTCATTACTTCCTTTTTTAACGGAAATCCGGCATGATCACTCCCTATAGCGATTTTCATAAAAAATACCTCCTAAAATATATTATTATTTGATCCTCAACATTATCTGAGCACATACCCGCAAAAAAAGAAGATAATAACATCTAATCAATGCCCATATCTTCTTTTAACTTATTTACTAACAATAAAATACTATTTTCCAACTGACTATATGTATGTTCATACTCAACAATACTTTTTCCAAAAGGATCCTCTATATCCTCCTTTAAAGAAACAAATTCATTTAAAGTATAGATTTTATTTCTGAATTGATGAAAATTTTTCTGCAGTATATCTTTTATATGTGAAGTCATAGCCAAAACAATCATTGAATTCTTAACCATATACTGATTTACCTGAACAGCTTTTCTATTACTTATGTCTACATTTAAATTTTTCTTTATAACCAATGCAGAATTTTTAGAAGCCACACTATTATCAAATGCCATTATACCTGCAGACAAAGCTTTTACATCCGTCATATTACCTATGGAATTGAATATAGCCTCTGCCATACAACTTCTGCAAGTATTACCTGTACAAACAAACAGTATGTTTTTCACAAACCAGTCCCCCTAAAGTAAAAGTACCCTATGAACAGTATACCTTACACCTTTATAATATCAAACCCTGCAGATTTATTTAACCTATTCATCACAGCAACCCCAATACCTTTTTCTTCAAAAGCTTCAGACAATATAATATCAACTTTTTTATCATCGAAACTCCTAAGGGTTTCAAACAAATTCTTAGACACACTAAGCATATTACTTCTACTACCTAAAGAAACTACTAATCCCTTTTTATAAAAATCTTTTGTTTCATCCGTAGCAATTACCCCTACCACTTTATTTTCATCTATATAATTTTGCACCATTTCATTAATTTTTGCAATAGTTTTTTTCAAATCTCCGTTGACTATTTTTACCGGAGCATTGGGAGCATAGTGTCTATATTTCATTCCGGGTGCTTTAGGTCTTATGTTCTTATCCGGTTTTTTCATAACTGCAGGATCTATATAAACTTCTCTATCTATTTTCCTCAACATTTCAAGTGTTATTCCACCTGGCCTTAATACACAGCTAGGTGTAACTGTACAATCCACTACTGTAGATTCCACCCCCACCTGGCACATCTCTCCTCCCAATATAAAATCCACTTTCCCATTTAAATCTTCTATACATCTTTCAACATCTGTTGGACTTGGACGTCCGGATATATTGGCAGACGGTGCTGCAATGGGAACTCCTGATTTTTCAATAAGTTTTCTAGCTATTATATTAGATGGCATTCTAATTCCCACACTGGGAAGTGATGCACTGGTAGCATCCGGTATAATAGATGATTTAGGAAGAATTACAGTCATAGGTCCAGGCCAAAACTTCTTCATAAATCTATAAGCTATATCCGGTATATCATGCGTCAAAGTTTCTATCTGTTTTATATTCCATATATGTACAATTAAAGGATTGTCCTGTGGCCTGCCCTTAGCTTTAAATATTTTCTTTACCGCTCTTGAATCAAGAGCGTTAGCTCCAAGACCGTAAACAGTTTCTGTTGGGAAAGCTACAAGCCCACCTTCTCTTATTATTTTTCCAGCCTCCTCAATAATCCCTTCATCTAAATTTGTCTCATCTATCATCTTTATTTTCGTATTCATCTGCTAATAAACCACCTTTTATTTTAAAACTACAAGTTTACTATTTTTTAAATGTACATAATTTACAATACCTGTACTATTATAAGCCCTAGGATAATACCACAGAGAGTACCAAGTGTACTTGTTACACCTTCCCATAGTTTTGAAGATTCCGGTATCATCTCTCCACATACCACATACAGCATTATTCCAGAAGCTATAGAAAGACATGCTCCTAACACATTTTGAGATATATTTGCTATGTACGTACCTGCAAAGGTTCCTAAAGCCGTTGGAAAAGCTGTTATAAAAGCATAAAAAAGTATCTTTGGAATTTTTACTTTAGATACCATAAGAGGTGCCGATACGGCAATACCTTCCGGTATATCGTGAATTGCAATTATAATACTCATCTTCAGTCCGAGGGTACTGCCTGCTGCAAATCCGCATCCCATTATTATCCCCTCTGGGAAATTATGGATCATAAGGCCAAGTGAAGCCATAAATGCCATTTTCATATGTTTATTGCTGCTGTTTATATTCACCTTTGCATCAATTGTGGAAATGATCACAATACCTAAGACTGCAAATATTATGGTCAGGCCAAAACTCCATTTTTCAACGGACTGGGGAATTAAATCAAATACTACTACAGATAACATTATTCCCCCTGCAAATCCTATTATAAAGCCCAGCAATTTATCAGACGGTTCTTTCACTGCCACACCTAGTGAAGCCCCTATCATAGTACCTGTAAGAGATACTAAACTCCCTATTGCTACTATGTCAATTAAATTTATACTCAAAAAATCACCTTATGCTTATTATTTATATTTCATATTTATTTTAATACTTCATAATATATGAATTATATTTTTATTTTTCCATTCTTCCAGGTGTAATTTTCTGAGTTCTGTCTATAAAATTTTATTTTTTCTACAGCTTCCTCTGTAAAATGCGCATAGACACAGCTTCTGTACACTGTATCTAAAAATGAATATTTATTCAATTGGCCTCTCTTTATTATAGTATAATAAAAACTCTCTTCAGGCCTTAAAATTTTCAGCTTGTTGTATTCATGGGCAACATAAGCATGTCTTTTGAGAAATTCTCTGTGTACGAGTACCATTCTATCACTTCTGAATTTAGATGTCGAAAGGAGAATAATTCTAAATTCACTTTCATCCGCATTTCTCCGCATATAGTTTTCCACATGCACCAGTACAATTTTATCACATATTATATTTAACCTTCCATTTTTTATTCCCATATTTACTTTCAACTTATATCCGTCATAAATAAAACTCAATGAAGCATTGTCAATTCTTATGATAATAGCCAAAAAAATAAGTGTTTCAAGCACTATAAGGTAAGTTATGTAAAATGTGTAAAATTTACCTGTCAAAATAAAATATCCCGGGAGTATAAAAAAAATAAGGCCTGTAGAAAGCAGAAGTATCTTATGGGATTTTTTTTGCTTCCTAATAGCTTTATCTATATTCATACTTTCCCGTTAAGTGGAGTTTAACGGTTGTTTCAGCTCCTTCCATCTTATATATTACCCCGTATTCCATACTTTCCATAATCATTTCACATATATGTTAGTTACTGCCAATGGCTTTCATTTTCTCCGCCTGATCTGAAGTTATAAGGGCATCTACTATTTCATCTATATCTCCATCTAGAAATGCATCCAATTTATATAGTGTCATTCCTATTCTATGATCTGTAACTCTTCCCTGAGGATAATTATAGGTCCTTATTCTTTCGCTTCTATCGCCCGTTCCCACCTGACTCTTTCTATCTTCTGCTATACTTGCATTTCTCTCAGCTTCTGCCTTTTCATAAAGCCTTGATTTAAGTACCTTCATGGCTTTTTCCTTATTCTTAAGCTGGGATTTTTCATCCTGACAGGATACAACAAGTCCCGTAGGTAAATGTGTAATTCTAACAGCTGAATCCGTAGTATTTACACATTGTCCCCCATGACCTGATGCTCTAAAAACATCTATTCTTATATCGTTTGGATTTACCACTACATCCACATCATCTACTTCTGGAAGTACTGCTACAGTTGCAGTAGAAGTATGAATCCTGCCGCTGGATTCTGTATCTGGAACTCTTTGAACCCTGTGAGTACCGCTTTCATATTTTAACCTGCTGTAGGCTCCCTTTCCTTTTACCATAAATACAATTTCCTTAAATCCACCTATATCCGTAGCATTTAAGCTTATGGTTTCTATTGTCCACCCCTTGCGCTCTGCATATCTGGTATACATTCTTGTAAGATTTGCCGCAAATAAAGCTGCCTCTTCCCCTCCTGCTCCACCTCTAATTTCTACAAATACATTCTTATCATCATTAGGATCTTTAGGAATAAGTAGAATCCTTAATTCATCTTCAATTTCATCTATGCGCTCTGTAAGATTTTTTACCTCTTCCTGTTCCATTTCCCTCATTTCTTTATCCGTTTCCTCTTTAAGCATATCCTTATTGTCTTCTAGATCCTGAACAGCCTTTTTATATTCCCTGTATTTCACAACCACTTCTTCCATTTCGGCATGTTCCTTACACAGTTTTTGCCATTCTTTTTGATTTTCTATAACCGCAGGATCGCTTATTTTAATGGATAATTCCTCATATTTATTTTCTATGAAATCAAGTCTTTCTAACATAATTTTTATCACTCCGTATAAACATTTTCACAATACATTATTATATCATAATACTTTTATTTATAGCAATAAACTTGGAAAACAGAAAATACCTGTTAAATTTACTCTATAATTTTTCCCCCAGCCACCGCACTGATTACTCTATCTTTCCCTGATAGGTCTTTGACACAGGATATATTTATAAAGCCGTATTTTTTCAATATACAGCTTACTTCATCTTTTTGATCATCACCTATTTCAAGCATAAGTACTCCCCCTTTATTTAAAACTGTCAAACTTTCTTTCGCAATTTCTCTATAAAAAACCAGCCCATCTTCTCCTCCACAAAGTGCTTCATAGGGTTCATAGTTTTTTACATCTTCCATCAATGTATCCATCATACTTTTTTTTACATAGGGTGGATTTGATATTATCATTTGAAATTTCATTTTATTTTCAATAAAATATTGAAGTAAATCACTCTTTATCACTTCAACTCTTTTTTGTAGAGAAAATCTTTTTATATTTTCAGTTGCAACCTTTAAAGCTATAGGGGATATATCACAACATTTTATATTTACATTATTTATAAACTTAGCTATAGACAATCCAATTGCCCCAGTTCCACAACACAGGTCACATATATTGTGAAAATTATTACTCCTTACTTTATCTAAGGCCTGTTCTACTAAAGTTTCTGTATCCGGCCTTGGTATCAGCACACCGGGTGTTACCAGAAAATTTAGCCCCATAAATTCACATTCCCTCAATATATATTTTACAGGCATCTTTTTTTCCCTTAACTCTATATATCTACGATAATCTTGGGCCTCCTTTTCAGTAACTTCATAATCGCCATTTATAAATATAAACAGTCTGCTCTTATTTATAGCCTTTCCCAAAAGAAGCTGTACATCCAAAATATAACTATTTATTTCTTCATTTTTTAAGATTTCATATCCATATTTTAAAAGTTCATTTATCTTATTTTTCATAAAAATTCTCTACTTTCATTGAATTCATTTCATTGTACTTTTACATATTCCCAGCTGTACTCCTTCTCTATCTACGCTTACTATATCTTTTATCTGTCCATCTTCATTATACTTGCTTTTTTCATCTTCACTTTCTATCCCCTCCGCATACTTCAGTGCCACAATGGCCACTTCCAATTGACTATAGTCTGGTTCCTCTGTAGTCAAATTTTGAAGCATAAGTCCTGGATAGGATAAAACCCTTGTTAAAAATCCATTGCTTTTCCCCATCCATCTTATAAGTTCATAGGTAACCCCTGATACTAGAGGCAATAATGTTATTCTACATAAGATTCTCTGCCAAATATTTCCCCATCCGGTTAACGAAAAAAGTATTATACTTACTATCATGACTAAAAATAAAAAATTTGTACCACATCTTGGATGAAGTCTGCCAAATTTAGCTGCATTCTCTGGAGTTAATTCTTTTTCATTTTCATAGCAAAAAATAGTCTTATGTTCGGCACCATGATATTGAAATACTCTTTTTATATCTGACATCTTACTTATCACATATATATATATCAAAAATATGGACACTCTGATTATACCTTCCACTATGTTAAGAGATATAGAACCGCGTACTCCAAATTTTTTAAATACATTTGCTGCAAAAGTCGGAAATATGAAAAATAACAAAATTGCTATAGTAAGAGATATAATAAGAGTTATACCTATGAGTACGGCTTCACTTTTTTCCTTAAATATACCTTCAAACCAATCATCAAATTTCGTAGGTTCCTCTTCTTCTTGAAAAAACGTTGCTGAATAATTCAATGTATTTATACCCACAATCAATGATTCTATTAAAGATACAAATCCCCTTATAACAGGTAACCCAAAAAATTTGTTTTTCTTACTATAGGGTATACTCTCCTCCCTGTTAACTACAATTTCACCATTGGATTTTCTAACAGCGATAGCTATACCGTGGATCCCTCTCATCATAACTCCTTCTATTACAGCTTGACCTCCAACAGATGTTTTTCTTGACATTGTATTCACCTCTCATGCAATCTATTTTATCTAAAGGCTTCACCTTCATTTTAAAGCTCAAAGTTGCAAAAATTAAATATCAACTCTTTATATAATCAAATATATTCTAACAGAGGTATTAAATATATTAAAGTATTTATTTGATTTCTCTATAATAAATTAGCCCTACTCACAGAAATTTTTGGCTGTTTGTTGACTTAGCACTATGCCTGTGTTATAATACAGAAGTTAAAATTAGAGTTTCGTCATATAAACTTGAAAGAGGTGAACAATATGAAAAAAGGCATACATCCAGAATACTATCATGATGCGGTAGTTAAGTGTGCATGTGGAAACACCTTTACAACTGGCTCCACAAAAAAAGAGTTAAAGGTGGAAATATGCTCTAAATGCCATCCTTTCTTCACTGGTAAACAAAAGATAGTCGACGCCGGTGGAAGAGTTGATAGATTCTTAAAGAAATTTAATTTGAAAAATGAAGAATAATTACAATAAAATATACAATTTCTCATTTTATTATAGGACCTGTCTTTAAGTATAAAAAGACAGGTCTTTATTCTAACGCTTATCTAATGATTTATTCAATTCCATCTTGCTTGCAATATTCATAAACTCTACATTATTCTTTGTTTTTGCCAATAGGTTTATTAGTTGTTCAGTAATATTTTGAATGTTGTCATCATATAGCACTTTTCTTATATTAAAAGCAGTTTCCCTTTCAAGTTGGCTTTCAAAAAGCAAATCCTCTCTTCTCGTACCAGACTTATATATATCTATAGCAGGGAATATTCTCCTTTCCTGAAGCTTTCTGTTTAAATGCACCTCCATATTTCCAGTGCCTTTAAATTCTTCAAATATCATATCATCCATTCTACTTCCGGTTTCAATCAATGCAGTAGCAAGTATAGTGAGGCTTCCTCCTTCTTCTATATTTCTAGCAGCACCAAAAAACTTTTTTGGCATTATAAGTGCTCCCGGATCCAAACCTCCTGAAAGAGTCCTACCAGTTGGAGTTATAGTCAGATTATATGCTCTGGAAAGCCTGGTGATACTATCCAAAAGTATTACTACGTCCTGACCTTGTTCCACCATTCTTTTGGTTCTCTCAAGCACCATATAGGCAACTTTAGTATGATGTTCCGGTTCTTCGTCAAAAGTAGAATAAATTACTTCTCCATTTATAGATCTCTGCATGTCAGTAACTTCTTCAGGTCTCTCATCTATAAGTAAAACTATAAGTTTTATTTCTGGGTGATTCTTTGAAATACTCTGGGCTATTTTTTTTAGAAGAGTAGTTTTGCCTGCTTTAGGTGGGGCAACTATAATTCCTCTCTGTCCTTTGCCTATAGGTGATATTATATCCATAAGTCTTGTAGACAGATTTGAACTTTGAGTTTCTAACCTTAATCTCTGATTAGGATATATAGGAGTGAGTGTTTCAAAAGGTTTTCTTCCAACTGCTCTTTCTGGATTCTCCCCATTTACTTTTTGAACGTACAGTAATGCTTTAAACTTTTCTCCTTCTTTTGGAATTCTAACTTTTCCGCATACCTCATCACCGGTTTTTAAATTGAATCTTCTTATTTGAGATGGGGATACATATATATCGTCAGGACCTGTAAGATAATTTTTACCTCTTAAAAATCCATAATTATTATTTTCAATTATCTCAAGCACTCCTCTTGCACTATCTGATTCGCTTATCATTTCCTTAAGCTTTTCTCTTTTTTCATCACAATTTATCCTCTGTTCCTGTGATTTAGATTCGTGAATTTTATTCTCTGATGTTTTTATACCATGTTCCAACTCCTTGTGTTTGCTTAACTCCTCATTTTTAGGGCTTATTTTCTCTCTAAGTACGATACCGTTTTTATTTATATAAGCAGGAGAAACCCTTTTTATTTCTTCAATTAATTCAGATTTTTTATATTTAGATATATTTTTGATCTCGAGGGCCTTTGCAATATCTTTCAATTTTGCAACTGTCATATTATCTATATCTTCACTGTTCAAAAAGTAACACCTCACAATTATTAAATTTTATATTTTAACGTAATCTTGGGAAAATCAAAATAAAATTGAAAATATAATATAAAAATACTATATTTATAAGTAAAGAATTCCTATTATAGAAAGGTTACATTTCAAAATACATTATACCCCTTTTTTAGACTTTAATCCATCTCATTTTATAATAATTATAAATAAAAATAAAAATATTATATAAGTGCATATATTTTTTCCTTGATCTCATTATACTTTAAAATTTTATTTTTTATAACATTATAATTGCCTATATACAAGATTGGGAATCCCAGAATCTCACAGCCTCCAATTATAATATCTTTTCTAACCAGATAATTGATGTTATATCTAAAATAATGAATATTCCCACACAGTTCACATTGAACACCCAAAAGTAAAATTTTATTATTTACAAGACTTATCTTTAAAGAGGTGAAGCTCTCATTGATTTTATTTACATCAAATACGGAAAAATTTTTAATATCATATTTTCCTTCTGAATTTCTAACAGCAACACTTATATTTGTTTGAAGTATCATAAAATTCACCCCTAATTTACACTTTAATTTAAAATTTATTTTACAGCTATGCAATTATATTCTATAAATATCTCCAAAATCCTTCATAATTTTATTTTATTTTTCTCTATCGATCTTATTTCAATTCACAATTGATTTAATATAGAGTTGTAGAAGATTTTCAGCAGGAGCCAAAAATCTTCTACAACTTGATATTTACACTTTGGATTTTTAAATACACAATAAGAACTAAGTACTTTACTCAAAAATCACCTAGTCATTCAATTTCCCATAATCTAAAGACGCCCTTATAAACTCTCTAAATAAAGGATGTGGTCTATTGGGCCTGGATTTCAATTCTGGATGAAACTGTACTCCTACAAACCAAGGATGATCTTTTATTTCTACAATTTCAACTAATCTCGAATCAGGACTGACTCCAGAAAGTACCAGCCCCGCTTTTTCTAACTTATTTCTATAAAAATTATTAAATTCATATCTATGTCTATGCCTTTCATGTATAACTTCTTCTCCATAAGCTTTAAAAGAATTACTTTCATTTAAAAGCTTACATGGATAGCTGCCTAATCTCATGGTACCGCCTTTTTTATCTATATCCTTTTGATCCGGCATCAAATCTATAACAGGATATTTGGTATAAGGATCTATTTCCGAACTGTGGGCTCCTTTATAACCAAGCACATTTCTCGCAAATTCTATTACAGCACATTGCATTCCCAGACATATGCCAAAGAATGGTACTTTATTTTTTCTAGCCCATCCTGCAGACAATATCTTTCCATCTATTCCCCTATCTCCGAATCCTCCTGGAATAAGTATACCATCTGCATCTTTTAGATAATCTCCTATATTTTCTTCAGTAACATTTTCAGAATTTATCCATTTTATATTAACTCTCGCCCCATTGGCATATCCACCATGATTCAACGCCTCAACTACAGATATATAAGCGTCATGAAGTTCTACATACTTTCCAACTAAAGCTATATTTACACTTCTCGATAACTTCTTTATTCTATTTACCATCTCTATCCATTCAGTATTGTCTATTTTACCACTTTTTAGTCTTAATTTTCTGCATACCAAATCATCCAATCCTTCTTGATGAAGCATCAGTGGAACTTCATATAAATTTTCAGCATCTAAATTTTCAATTACAGAGTCTCTCTCTACATTACAAAATAACCCTATCTTTTCTTTTAATTCATTGGAAATCAATTTCTCTGAACGGCATACTATTATATCAGGCTGTATTCCAATGCTCCTCAATTCCTTAACTGAATGTTGAGTAGGTTTAGTTTTTAATTCTCCCGACTTTTTTAAATAGGGAACCAATGTAACATGTATAAAACATACATTTTCTATTCCCACATCATATTTTATCTGTCTTATAGCTTCCAAAAAAGGCAGTGACTCTATATCTCCTACCGTTCCGCCAATTTCAGTTATAACCACATCAATATCTTTTTCCTCCGCTACTTTATATACCCTGGACTTTATCTCATTCGTTATATGTGGAATCACTTGAACCGTACTTCCTAAATACTCTCCCTTTCTCTCTTTTGATATAACTGACCAATATACTTTTCCTGTAGTAACATTGTTGTTTTTACTTAAATTTTCATCTATAAATCTCTCATAATGGCCTAAATCTAAATCTGTCTCTGCTCCGTCATCTGTAACAAAAACCTCTCCATGTTGATATGGACTCATAGTACCTGGATCTACATTTATATATGGATCGAATTTTTGGATTGAAACTTTAAGTCCTCTATTTTTCAAAAGTCGTCCCAATGAAGCTGCTGTTATTCCCTTCCCCAGCGAAGATACTACTCCCCCAGTTACAAATATATACTTTGTATTCATAAGTTTCTGCTTTTAAAAGCAGTGTCACCCCCTGTTTTTTATCCTGGTAAAATTTAAATTGCATATTTTTTAAATAAATTATTTGAAAAAAAGCATAAATAATTTTCAAAAATTTTCTCATATATTATTGACAAAATATCTAATTAGTTTTATAATGAAAAATACCCTCACAAATAAAATAGTATGTTTTGTCCAAAAACATACTTAATATGATACCATATTTTCTATTTATATTCTAGGTTTTTTTGCTTTTATAAAACATTTATTTTATTCTACTCTATCTATTAGCTCTTCTGCTTCAAAATACATATCTCTTATACGCTTGTTTAATAGTAATTTTTTTTCCGCTTTTCTTATGTTATTTTTCATGTTATTCCTATTTACAGAGGGAAAATCTTTTTTTAATACATCTAGATCATAACACTCATACTTATTAACAAGTAAAAAAAACAGATATTTGCAGGATTCATCTTTTAAGATCTCCAACAGTTTTTTTCTATCCAGTCCTTTATATTTACACAATATCTCAATAATTTTGGAATATACTTTTTCTTTATCATTAAAATATCTTCTCAATATACACCCTCCTTTTTTACACTTATCTGTTTATTTAATTATTGCCATATATAAAACTTTTAATCAAAAATAAAATTTTTAGACTGAAAATTAAAAGTGAAAAGCTAAAAGTTGACAGCCGCTACTTGGTTTTTATATTCACCTTTAACTGTGTATCCTGAGCAGTTTGTCCTGCTAAACTCATGCTATAATTAATCAATACATCCCCTCCATTTTCCCCTACATCTATGTTTATTTCATTAGTCTTTATCTTCAATTCTATAGCCCCATAAGGTGTCTTATACATAGATCTACTTCTTTCATACTTATTAAAATCCATTTTAGCATTAGTGCTCCCCATTCTTATGAGAGATAATTTATTATTTTTTATTTTTAAAGTAGTAGTAGTTCCCTCCATTCCAGATAACTGAGTTTCTTTATAAACCGCATAATAACAGTCATTTTTTTTGTAAAAGTCTCCGGGAGTAACTACTTCTATAACTTCATTATTATCAGATTGCTTACTGGATAAAGATATAATTGCCTTTTTCTTCATAGTTAAACTTTAACCTGCCTTTCTAATTTCTACATCAACAAAATCTTAAAATTTACTTTATTATATCAAATGGGCCAGGATTTTTATAGAATTTTTACTTTATTTTTGGGTATGATTCAAGCAAAAATATACCCTATAGGTTAAACACAGCCTTATTTCTGCATCTACCTTTTAGGGTACATTTATATTTTATGATTATAGGCTATATAGTTAACTCTCCATTAGGAGTATTAATTATTTGAATTATCTTTTCTTCATATCCAGTTTCAGCATTTATATAGACTTTAAAATCATCATTCTTATAATCTCCAGAAAATTCATAACACAATATTTCACTATTCGCTTCCGTAGGGATTATAACAAGCCTTCTGCCGGTTATATTCAATCTCTTCCCAACTTTTTCTTTGGCCTCTTCATAGCTCATCTTTGGGGTTGATATTTTCCTTTTTTCAATATGAGACATTAAATACTTATCTGCTTCTACACCTATGATATCCCCATTATCCAAAGCTATTTTTAATTTTATTTGATCCGGATATATTAATATATTATTTTGATTATACACATAACTTATTACTGCTATATTATTATATCTCAGAGAGTAGGTAGGAACCATATTATCGTATCCTAAATTTTTCAAGTATCTTATTCCTATATTCCGGGATTTTTCTGCAGATATGGAGCTGTTATTTACAGCTCTATCATTTATCAAATAGGATATCCTTCCGCCTTTTTTGCTTATTTCACATATTACTCTGTCTCCTTTTCTATTTCTATTTTTTAGGGCAGCAGTAAATCTATATACATCTATGTCAGCTTTTCCCTTAACAGAAGATACATTCAGGCTCTCTATTTTTGCCTCTCCTATTATTTTTCTAGCTATAGCTTCTGCTTTCTTTTCTGATACCTGTTTTTGCGAATTAATTTTAGGTTTAACCTGCAGTACATTGTCTGAAAATGGCCCATCATAAATCAATGCCGGATACTGAACTATTTGCTTCTGCATACCTTGAAATTGTTCAGATATAGAATTATCATTATTTTTTGCAAATGCACCAGTAATTTTTTTTCTTATTTCTCCCCACTTGACCTTTCCCTGATTTATATTATCAGCTGTAGCTTTCAGCTGACCCTCTAAAATTACGGACTGTTTTTTTAATCTCTCTATATTGTCATAATCATCATTGGTCAATTGTTTCCCGCTAGTAGATAACTTGCCTAAATTATAGCAAAAATCTCCAGTTTGGCTTAAAAATTTGCTGGTGCCAGATATTGTCGGCTGATCTACTGGAAGGGAATGTAATTTATCATTAGCTATACCAGAATATCTAAATATCTCTTCAAAAACAACTATCGCCTGTTCTCTTGACCCTACTATAGCTGCTTTTGTTAAATTTACTCTTATATTTTGCACTGCATCTATAAGCTCATACATGCTTTTTCCATATTCACCTTGAAGATAATTTCTATAGTCATTTCTTTCCAGAGTCATAAGAACTGCAAAAGTACTTGAAAATACTACAATCAAAATTACTAATGCCGTGTATATAATTCTCTTTTTTGCAATTTTCACAGAACTCCACCTCTTTCTCACAGAGAGTTTTACTGGTAAATTCAATCTTTGTTCATATTATTTGCATTTATTCAATTGTTATGTATTATTAGTTTAATAATGTTCATAAAAGTCAATACTATTTTATGGATTATTATTAATTTTTTCTTAAATGTTTATTAAATGAGTTTATTATTCTTACTACATTTTATATAATAAGATTACATACTTAATCAGAAGGTGATTAGATGAACGTTTTAATTCTCTCAATTTCCGCTGGAGGCGGACATGGTAATGCCGCTGAGGCGCTAAAAAGCTACATATCCTTGAGAGATCCAGCATCAAAGGTAAAAATTGTTGATGCCTTAAAATATATAAATCCCATAATAGATAAAGTAGTAATAGGCAGCTACTTGAAGTCACTAAAAGTATCTCCTTCTTTATATGGAAAATTATACAGTTATTCAGAAGGCGATTACACAATCACAACTACAATAAGTTCAAAACTTATTGAGTCTCTGACTTACAAGCTACTTCCTCTTATAAATGAGTTTGATCCTGATATATTAATATCTACTCATTCATTTACTACAGAAATGTTGTCTGTATTGAAATCAAAATATCATATAGGCATACCTTGTATGTGTATAATTACCGATTATTATTCTCATACTTCCTGGCTTCATCCTTATATAGATGCCTATGTGATTTCCAATAAAGACATGATAAAAAAGATGATGTCTAAAGGCATACCAAAAGACACCATATATAATTTAGGTATTCCCGTTAAACCTGAGTTTAACATAAACTATAACAGATGTGATACATTGAAAAATTTAAAATTGTCTCAATCGAAATTTACCATTTTGGTTATGGGAGGAAGTTTAGGCTTAGGTAAAATAGCAGATATATACAAGGAACTTGATAAAATAAATGAAGACATTCAGATAATAATCATAACTGGCAAAAATAAAAAGCTCTATTCGGAACTTTTAAAAATTAAAATGTCTTCTTCTAAGGAAACCCGAATAATAGGCTTTACCGACCAGGTAAACAAATACATGCAGGCCAGTGATCTTCTTCTGACCAAGCCCGGAGGGCTTACTATTTCTGAGGCATTAATATGCAAAATACCTCTGGGGTTATTTTCTCCTATACCCGGTCAGGAGGAAAAAAATGCTCAATTTTTATTGAGAAATAATTTAGCAGTAAATTTAACCGATATAAGCAGATGTAAAGAAAATATCGAAAAACTTCTCAACTCCAAAGAAAAATTGAAAATTATAAGTGAAAACTGTAATAAATTTGCCAGACCTTATGCTGTAAATGACATATTTAACTTAATCAATTGGCTTATAGAAAAAAATTTAGCTAAAAAAACCTTAACTGGGAACGAAAAAATAAACAATAGAGATACTCTTAAGACATTTTTTAAATGTGCTGAAGAACACTTTGTCAAGACTGCCCAAAAACTATTTGCAGGAAATTAACTAATATAAACTCAAATTCCAATATACAAGTGATGGCTAATCAGGACACGGATTCCTTACATATTTGTTGTTAACTAGAATTTAATATCTGTAAAGCCCACTTGTATGTATTTTCACAATACTGTCCATTGTATTTAATGGTCCTTATACTCCTATGCTTTTCAGTATTTCTAATATCTTAAATTTGAATTTTATGTTTCTTTTATTTAATCCCAATGATGCATTATCCACCATCTTATATTCTTCCGGTGTCAAAACTTTTTTCATCTCATTTTCCGTTTTCTCATAAGATACTTGTCCCTTTGTAATATCAACAAAGCATAATGGAGGGAACATAACACACCACCAGTTTTGCCCCTGCCCGCTGCCTATAATTATTCTATAAGCTTCATATTTCCCCTGGGGAAGAGTTATATTCCCATAAGTTTTTATAGGAAAATTTACTTTGGATAAAGTACTATCGACTTTATAATCATAACCTTCTTTTCTTATTTCACTGCTAGCTATTTTTAACATTTCTCCATTGTTTTCTCTTAAAATTTTTCTGGATTCTTCTATATTTTTTGAATTCTTCAATTTAGGAGCTATATATCCCAGTATTTTATCCCTCACTCTTAATTTAAGAGCTTGATCACTTTTTGAATCACTGTTTGCTATAACATGAAATCTTATTATCTTAGACGCCATGTCATGCTGCATGTTATTATTTCTCACTTCAGCCAAAAGAGAGTTTGCAGTAAATACACTTAAAATACCTATTATAAATATCAATAAAACCTTCTTCACGATTTCATCCCCACTTTTCTATGATTATTTATATATACCTCACTAGTAATTATTGACATATATTCAAGTTATATTCACTGCATACTATATTATCTTGTCACTCCAATTCTCCTTATCTTTGTATTTACATCTATGTTTACAACTGCATTTTTATAAACATCATCCCAATCATTTCCTATTTGTTTCCATATAATTGGATGATATTTTTCTACATATTCTCCAAAACCTATGGGATCCACCTGAAGCTCTCTTTGAGTAGACCTTACCACACTTTCACATTCTTTTCTTATAGCTTCATTGAAATCCTGTTGAATTTGATCCAACTTACTTACAGATAATGCCTCATTTCCAGTATAATAATTTTTTATCTGGCCTTCTATATCCAGGTCTATATTAAATATCAATTTTCCGTCTTTCTGAGACATCCTCATCTTTCTATCAGCATTGTCAATTCTTATATCTACAGGATGGCCATCTAAATATATCATTTTCTTTCCGCCTCTCAAGATACCCTTTAGTAGTTCTATATTTGAGGTTTGAACTGAATTCAAAATTCCCTTTTGTGTAAAGTTTTTTATTACAAAAGTGCCCGAAACCTTTATGGTATTCCCGTTCTCATCAATAACAATTCTGGGAACTATGCTATTTCCATTTTCACTCATTTGAATTAAAAAATCATTTAAAGTTATTGGAACAACTGCACTATTTTTAAAATCACTTTCAACCATACCCAATATATAATTCTCTACATTCATTTCTATTGGATTGTTAAATGTCACATACTTCTCTGCATTTCCATCTGACATAACTATATACATATTTCTATTTAAAGAAGGCTCTCTTTGAAGGTAATCAATAGCTTCCTTTACTGCATCGGGATATTTCATTAAATTTTCTCCTAACACCAACACTTTAGCATGGCTAAATCTTATGGATCTGCTGCTCTTAGCTATTGCATTACTTACTGCATCCTGAATTGAATATCCATCTACATCTAAATATCTATCTCGAGATATTCCTCCTTTACCTGGTTCCAGTTTACTTAAATCCGGTATACCAAAAGTAACATGAAACTTTTTTAAATCTATAGACGTCAGTGGATCTGTCGGTTTTATATTCTTTGATTCTTTTCTCTTCCCTATATCTACTCCTGCATCTACTCCCATTATAGACACTAAGTCAGTTCTCTCTATTTCAACTTTGTCCCAGCACCCAGTCAGTATAATACAAATTAAAAGCAGAGATATAACTTTACCCCTATTACCTACATGTCTAGCCTTGCCAAACAAAAGTATCACGATGGGCAGTACAACTAGACTATATATAAAAAGCGGAGGTATAAATCTATTGCTCATATCATAAAGTTGTGCTATATTCTGAGGATACAAAGCTATTATATATATTACTGGTGCTATCAAAGCCGACGAAAGTTTTACATCATCTAATTTAAATACATCCTTTACTATATCAGATGACAAATAATATATATTTGAAAAAGTAGTAAAGTAAAACATAACCCATAGGGCCATAACTACTCCTTCCCATCTCTCTATAAAAGCTCCATTTATATTTATGGAGTTTATCATAGTTATAGTAGGCCACAATAAAATTTTAGTCTGTTCTTTGGAGAAAATAGCCAGTGAAAAAACAATTATCATTGCATAAAAAAGCGTTATAAATGCAATGCTCTTTATTGCTGTTTTTTTTATATTAAATTTATCCTTTATAAATGGTCCCATCAAATATATTATTTCTATTCCAGCAAAACTGTAGATTGCACTTTTAAGTGCCATTAAGTAGGTATAAGGTGTATTGGTAAACATAGGCAGTACATTGGTAAAATCCGTTTTATTTAAAGTAAACAGAAGTATCATATCCAGTGATATAAACATTATCCAGAAAGAAACTTCATTAAATTTTATTAAATTTTGTAATTTACTTCTTACAAGATAAATTCCTGAAAATATAGTTACGACTATCAGAAATTCCGTAGGTGTTTTTTCAAGAAGATACATTTTTATAACTTCTACAAATATTCTCATGCCAATTGATATGGTAAATATATTATATAGCACAAATCCAACAGCTAAAATTCCACCTAATATTTTTCCAAAATTATTTTCAAGTATTGTGCTGAATTTATTATATCCATTGGATTTAAAAGTTTTACAGGCCATATAAATTAAGAAATAAGTAATAAACCCTGCCATTATAACCACAGCCCATCCATCAGTGCCTGCAGCACTTACTAACTCTCTTGGCAAGGAAAATATTCCTACACCTATAACAGTCACTATTATAGTGGTAAATACTCCAAATCCAGTTATGAAACTTCTGCCTGTCATATAATCACCTTCTTGAAAAAACTAATTTACCCAATTATTTTTGTCTAACCTTATCCTTGGTATTCATATATTTGGGCCTTTTTTTGAAAAAATCAATAGGCGCTCTAAAGTACATATCTTTAAAATCACTGACATTTTCATTTACTGTAGGTGATAGATAAGATATTCCAAAACTCTTGAGCCTTACAAGATGTATCAGAGTAATTATAAGTCCAATCATGATACCATATAATCCTGCCACAGCCGCTGCACCTATAAGTAAAAATCTAATTAGCCTAAATGCAGAGGTCATCTCATAATTAGGAGTAGTAAAATTTGTTATGGCAGTAACGGATACTATTATTATCATTATAGGACTCACTATTCCAGCTTGAACTGCAGCTTGACCTATAATTAGACCTCCCACTATTCCAGTTGTAGCTCCTATGGACTTTGGGAGTCTAGCTACAGATTCTAAAAGAAGGGCAAAACTCAATTCCATGATTATAGCTTCCATAAAAGCTGGGAAAGGCACTCCTTCCCTTGAAGCGGCAATAAAATATGCCAGTCTAGTGGGTATTATTCCAGTGTGAAAAGAAGTAACTGCAACATAAAGAGCAGGCATTATCAATGTAATCATTATCGATATAAACCTTATTATTCTTATTGTTGAACTATATATCCATCTTTGATAGTAATCATCCGGTGACTGAAATAGATTTGCCATAGTAGTAGGCACTATAATTGCAAAAGGAGAATTATCCACTACTACTGCAATTCTTCCTTCATACAATGCTGAGGCCACTACATCAGGCCTTTCAGTGCTCTGAATCTGTGGGAAAAAGGACCATTTATTGTCTTCTATAAGCTGCTCTACATACCCACTGTCTAAAATGGCATCTATTTTTATGTTATCCAGTCTCTTCATAAGTTCTTTTAATGCTTTTTCATTTACTATATCATCTATGTACACCACTACTACATCGGTTTTAGATCTCACTCCCAAAGGCTTTGGCACAATTTTAAGCCTAGTATCCCTTATTCTTCTTCTTATCAAGGCCGTATTAAACCGTAAAGTTTCCGTAAATCCATCCCTAGATCCTCTTAAAACCGTTTCTCCTGAAGGTTCAGTTATCCCTCTTACAGGCCAGGCTCTAGTGGCAAGTACATAAAAACTTTTTAGCCCCTCCAGAAGCATTAACGTTTCACCAGATAAAATCAAGTCAACTCCTTTTCTCAAGTCAACAAGTTCTTTCATGTCAGATACAGTTATCAATCTTTCCTTTATGAGGCTTACATTTTTTATATATCTGTACCTAGTCATAAGACCTCTTAACAAATCATTTAAGAGCATCTTATCTCCCATTCCATCTATATACACTATTGCGGCTTTAACTTCTCCTATATAAAATTCTCTAAACACTACATCTGAATTATCTTCAAACAGTTCCTTTAAATATTTTACATTTTCATTGACTTTAGGAGATACAAAATCTCTTACTTCTTCTTTCATGTACTTCACCTCCTATCAGAAAGAGTAAATTGAAAGGGCATACAACAGGATTGAAAATATAAAAAAAAATATACCAATTATTTTAGATTTTAAAACAGTTTTTTTTAAATTGTCTTTTTTAAAGTTTTTAGGATCAATAAATGTTAAAAAAAATCCCTGGATTATCATAAGTATAAAAAAATATTTATTAAATAAGTGAATGATATCCACATGTTCTCCCTCTTTCTTTTTTCCACTCAATTCAAAATAACTCTAAATTATTTTCTACCTATTTCAAGCTATTTATTCATAAAATTATAAGCCTGATTTCTTCAATCAAATAAAAAGGTTACCCCAAAGTCTATTTTGAGGCAGCCTTTTCAACTACATGTTAACTATTCTCTTATATAGTTCTCGTAATAAAAGTTTCTCTATATTTAATTTTCATCCTATCATAACACATTTGTGCCTCCAACATATCATCAAAAAAAGCAAATATACTTGGACCGCTTCCGCTCATCAATGTTCCTAAAGCTCCAGCTCTAATTAATTGTCCCTTTATTTGCCGCAGCATAAAATGTCTCTTTAAAGTCACATTTTCAAGAACATTTCTCATATTTCTGCTCAACATCTCCAGGTTACCTTCACGAATAGCATCTATAAGCAAATTAGTATCAGGATGTTTCATTATCTTATTTATGTCTAAATTTTTATATACCTCCTTAGTACTAACCCCAAAAGATGGCTTAATCAATATCAATATATGATCCTTAAAAGGAGTAAGAGGAGTAACTATTTCACCTATTCCCTCACATAATGCAGTACCCCCTAATATACAATAGGGAACATCTGCACCTATATTCAATCCCAATTTAATTAATTCACTGTCATGTACTTCAGGTACGTACATATCTCTCATAGTTTTTAATACTACTGCAGCATCTGCACTTCCTCCCGCAAGTCCCGCTGCTGTAGGTATGTTTTTAACTATATTTATATTTATTCCATCTTTTATATTATATTTATGTATAAATAACTCCGCTGCTCTATAGGCCAGATTTCTATTGTCACAAGGTATATAATTTTTATTACAGGTTATATGTATACCACTTTTAGCTTTATACATTTCTAAAACATCATATAAATCTATAGTTTGCATTATCATTTTTAAAAGATGATATCCATCTTCCCTTTTCCCAATCACATCCAATGAAAGATTTATTTTGGCATAGGCTTTTAATAATGGCATTTCAATTCTCACTACCTTTAAAAATATTGTAAAACTGATTATAACATAAATCAAAAGAAAAGGCGATCCATCACACCACCTATAGAAGTGGGCGACTTCTCGCCGATTGCGTTAAATTGATAATCCTACTTGCTTACCTTATAACTCTGTTCCTACACCATAGCTATATTCCCTATTCTCTTATTTCCATCTTTTAATTTTTCACTTATCAATTCTACTAATGGGTTCATCTTCTCAAAGAATATTATTATCAAATCCCCCTGTTTTCCTGCATCTATTGCTCTCTCAAGTGCAGCCTTTTCATCCAATATAGTTTCTATTTTCTTTAAGTCAAAATCAGTCTTCATTATACCCCTTCTAAGAATTGATGCTATTTCTCCAGGCTTCCTGCCTCTTCTGTCCTTATCTTCTTTAACATATATATAGTCAAAGTTCCTTCCTGCAATCCGCCCTATTTTTTCAACACTAGTGTCAGTTCTGTCTCCAGGTACACCAATAACTCCAACCAATCTCTTATAATTTAACTTTTTAGCACCTTTTATAACCGCTTTATATCCTTCTATATTATGACCATAGTCCAACACCACATTTATTCCATTTAAATTATAAATATTGAACCGTCCTGGATTAAATGAAGCATCTCCATAAAAGCTTTTTAAACCATCCTTTATAACAGAATAGGCTATATTCAACCCAATTGCAGCCCCACAGGCAGCCATGGCATTTTCTATGTTATAAATAAGTTTCCCTTCCAGCGATATCCTTATATCCTGCATCTTTACTATTGGGACTACAACACCCTGCCTTTCAAAATACATAATCTGATCATCTATATATATTCCATATCCGCCTCTATCTATATTGTCCCTGAGAATTGTATTATTTTTATACTTTGAAAACATAATTATTGAGCCCTTTAACCTATTGATTATAGTTGAACTTACCAGATCATCCGCATTTAAAACCACATATCCATTTTTCTTAACAGCTTCTCCAACCAACGCCTTTACATAAGCTAGATCCTCCATTGTATTTATTCCATCTATGCCAAGATGATCTTCAGTTATATTCGTTATCACCGCCACATCTGCCAAATCATAGGCAAGACCTTTTTTTATTATTCCTCCTCTAGCAGTTTCCAACACCGCTGCATCTACATTTTTGTTGCTCAAAATGGTCTTAGCACTATAATATCCTGTAGTATCACCTTTACATATACATTTATTATCTATGTATATTCCTCCTGTAACAGTCATACCCACCTTATAGCCAGATTTGCCTAATATATGTGCAATGAGTCTAGTAGTTGTGGTTTTCCCATTTGTTCCAGTTACTGAAACTATAGGAATGGATCGGGATCTATAAAATAGCATATTTATTATGGCTCTTGCCACATTTCTTTTTTTACCTACACAGGGATACTGGTGCATTCTAATACCCGGTGCTGCATTTATTTCTATTATAGCTCCACCGGTTTTAAGTATGGATTCACTTATATCTTTACAGCATATATCTATGCCACAGATATCCAGTCCAATCGTATCAGCTGCCCTTTCACAGATATTTATATTTTCTTTGCAAATTAAATCAGTGCAATCTACAGCTGTTCCTCCTGTAGATAAATTTCCATTTTCTCTTATGAGCAATTTTTTATTCTTAGGTAAGATACTATCCAATTTATAATCACTTTTAAGTATGCAGGCTTTCAATTCATCATCTATTTTTATTTTAGTTAGAGGCTTTTCGTGTCCCTCTCCTCTCATGCTGTCCCTGTTTACATCTTCTATCAATTGAATTATGCTTTTTATTCCATCTCCCACAACATAAGGCGGTATTCTTTCAGCAGCAGCTACTACTTTTCCATTCACCACACATACCCTAAAGTCTTTTCCAGTTATACATTTCTCTAAAATTATACTATCAAACTTCTGTGCTAATATCTTGTAAGCTTTTACTGCTTCTGTCTTATTTTTTATATTTACAAATACCCCTTTGCCCTGATTTCCAAAACAAGGTTTTAAAACTATGGGGTATCCTATCTCAGCAGTGAGATCTGATAATTCCTCCAGGCTTTTCACCTCACCACCCTCTGCCACAGGTAAACACTGATTTCTCAGCATCTCTTTAGTTAGCATTTTGTTACAAGCTATATCTACAGCCGCAGCCGATGTATTGCATGATATAGTGGCTTCTATAATCTTGCTGTATTTTCCGTATCCCAATTGAAATACACTGTTATTTCCAATCCTTGTTACAGGTATTCCTCTCCTCTTGGCCTCTGATATTATGGACAGCGTACTGGGGCCAACTTGCTCTGCTTTTAAAATATCCTTTAATTTTGTGACGTCCTCCTCAAGTTTATAATTTATTCCTTTTATCAAAGAGTTGATCATATTCACAGCTATTTTGCCAATTTCCAGCGCTGTATTTTTATAAAGATATTCATATACTATATAATATTTATCTTCCTTTATTTCCCTTGCCTTCCCATAACTAACATCAATGCCCAGATCATTTTGCATAGCAAGTATAATATGTTCACACACATGGGCAAGATAAGTTCCTTCTCTCAATCTCTTTTCAAAGCCATGTTCTTCATTTATTCCACATCTATGCTGCCTCAAATCAGGCATGATCGTCAGCAGTTTTTCATTAAATCCATTTATATCCTTAGTTGGTATTTTACTATACCCCTCTAAATCCACAGACATTTTTATACATTTTCTATGAGCAAATATATTTCTTCCTTCAAAAACTCTAAAATCATCTATCCTCATTTTTGTGTATACTGCCCGTTACATAAACACTTATTTACACTTAAGTAAAAGTTTGTTTATTTCCCCATTCATAGTATCTGATTTTGCTATTTGTGCTACTTTCATTCGGCCTGATACTCCAGGGGCTTGAAATCCCGTCTAACTAACGGTATATCAGCATATAATTCATATTTATTTGCTGATTTAACGGTTTTTACGACTCCTCCCTTACATCTATTTGACCCTTTCTCGGATTTTTAATCAATTTGATTTACAAATCATCAAATCAAATTTTCTCAATTATTATAAGGCTTTTTATTTATAAAATTAAATTTATTTCCATATTTAAGTACATGTAATTTCACTCCAAATATAGACAATATCTCCTCAGGATACTGTTCTGACACATTAGTATAGGTTATGCCAGAGCCATCTATCACATAAACTGCTCCTGAACCCATTACCGTGAATTCATCATTGTCTTTAACCATAATTGCTGTATCTTCATCTATTCCAATACCTAAGCTCTGTGGGTTTTCAGCTATTCCAACAAGTAGTCTTCCTATTCTACCCCTCTGTGCAAAATGCTGATCAATAATCACACCTTTTATGAGACCCAACCCAGGCGCCATTTTTAAAGTACACTTTTTAGGTGATTCTTCATCGGGTCCTGTTATTATCATGGTATCACTCATAACAGAAGCCCCTGCGGAAGTTCCCACAAAAGTACACCCTCCTTCATATAATTCTTGAATCTTCGAATACAGTGGAGTACCTCCTACAAGGCTTGTTATCCTAAGCTGATCTCCTCCTGTAAAAAACATCAATGCAATATTTTCTATGAGCTCTAGATTGTTCACGTCAAAGGCATCTTTTCTGCTTCTTATAGTCAGTATCCTTATATTCTTTATTCCCAATTCTTGAAATATCTTTTTATATTCATCTCCTAATTCCTCCGGTATCTCAGATGCAATAGTTGCAATAACAAGAATATCTTCTTGTTTATCCAATCTACTGCAGACTTCCTTTAATATTTTTTTTTCACCGGTCTTATCTTCCGCTCCTCCTATTATTATTAAATTTTTTTCTGATTTTTTTTTCAAAGTCATGCACCCTCTCCTGCGGATATTCTATATTTTTTCCATTTTCTCAATTATTATGCGTAAAACAAAAACTTCAGCAATTTATTGCCGAAGTTTAATCGAAGATTTGGGCTCCCTTTTATGAAACTCCACCTCCTTTCGGTCCGGCGGAGTAAGCGACTCGCACCAAATCGAAGATTTGGGCTCCCTGCTTATATTACAGCTCTTCCAGGTATAATGAGTTTTTCTCCCACTTTTATAACTTCCGGATCTTCTATATCATTTAATTTTACTAAATCCTCCACAGTAGTATAATACTTTTTAGCTATTTTCCACAGAGTATCATCTTGCTGGATCACATATATGGTTAAACTGGCCTTCTTAGCTGGGAATTCCCCTTCTGAAGAATCTATATTCACCAAAAACTCTTTATGAGTAATATAATTTACTCTTGCATAAACTTCAGCTACTGCCTTTATAGCTATGGTGTCTATTTCTACCTCTCCCTGTATACTCTCTAAAGCCACCTTTGCTATACACTGCATGTCAATTTTACTTTCAGGTATATCTACACTGCAACTAAAAGGTATCTCGTCACTAGCCTTATTTATTTCATCTTCTAAATCCTTATATAAAGCCTTAACACTTAAAACTCCATCTACAACTACCTTGTCTTCCACTATTTTTTTGTCTGTTATGCACACTTCTCCATAACACATAATTACCTCTTTAGGCCTGGAGTTACCTTCTAATTCTATATTTGATTTAATCATACTTTGGGTGGTATTCTGGCCATGCATTACATTCAATTCATAATCTTTTTTATCCATCTGCATAAGTGAGGAAGGAGAATAAGCATCTTCTATTATATCCATATCTTCTTTATACATCACTTTTGTATTGGATTTTACCAACACTTCCATATCAATTATCCTGCTCTCACCCAAATCATCTTCTCTTATACTCTTTTCAATCTCATCTACACAAAAGTCGGTATAGCTGTCCATAGATGAGTTCACTCCATCTACAGGAATTTCTTTACTTACATAAACATCATCCTCTATATATTCTATGTCCCTTGTGTCCTTTCCCCTATAAAGTACACCTATAAGCACATATGCCTCTATAGAGATATTCCCATCTAAAACCTTTATATTTTTCTTATGCACATTTACGTTACATTCTAATATATTCCCTATTTGAGGCCTATCCACAGGTATTTGAATCTCAGCTTTTGCCACTAAATCTCCTGAGACTGTTCCAACTATTTTATCTATAGTATCAGGATTTTTCAACATCTGTATATCTCCAGAACTTTCTACATCTTTTATAACTTCAAATTCATATTTTTTATATACTTCTGCTTTTAATTTTATAATTCCTTCAATAGATACCTTTCTTTCATTAGCTATATTGCAGTTCATATGTTCTACATAGCAATCTGCATCACAGAGCATATCATGTTGAGACCCCGGTATTTCAATATAATTTGAAAAATCGCCAGTATAATTTACGCTGTAGATGCCCATTGCTTCATCTTCTTTAGCTAAATAAAGTATAGTATATTCCACTTTTCCCTCAACAAATACCTTATCCTGCATTACTTCCTTACTAGTTATAATGGGCTTTGCATTGAGAATTAAAATATGGTTAACATCTGGATTTGTATCCGGTATTATATATTCTGCTTTTATTACAGTATCAGAAAAATTTTCAGCCATGAGCTGTTCACATTCTATATTTTCTTTAACAAAATCTATACTCATATTTATTACCCCCCATATAAAAACCTACTATTTATTTATATAAATTAAAGGTAAAAAATATGCTAACGTTTTTGATAATTTTCAATAATGTCTCTTAATATTGACATTTACAAAATTTTGACGTAATATTAAATTGGTTGTTAACCATATAACCTCTCATAAATTCTCAATACCCTTTTATACCATAGTTGAAAGATGGAAGCTTACCATCTTTCTTCTTACCCTGTAAATTGACAACAAAAAATAGCACATAAAATATAATTAGTATTTTATATACTATTTTAAAAATGTTACGTTTATATACTTTTATAAAATAGGTTAACAAACATATGAGATAATTGATAACTAAGTGAACTAAACACTGTTTAAACTGAAAAAACCAACTGAACTGTTTTTGTTAAAACATCCGAATAGCTATAAGTCACTTTCCTTTGGGTGTCATTTTCTAATCTAATCACAAATATGCTAGGATAAGCTTTTTCTATTATTCCTTTATTCACAAAAACTTTCCTTCTACCGCCATTTGCCTTTAAAGTTACTTTGTCTCCTACATGATCTTCAATGTTCTTTCTTATAGAAGCTAACACATTCATTCCTTCCATTCTCTAAACACCCTCTCTCTACATCTTATATTATACATCGTAAGGTTAATTATGTCAACTAAACCATTTAGTATATCAGTTAATAATTTATTTTGTCAATATTAAATTTTTGTAAACACGGCCCACATAGTTTTATTTATATTATAATATATTGCCATTTCTTCAAGTCACTCATATATACAATATTATTTACAACTTTTATAATCTTTATACATATGGTGATTTTGGAAAACCCTCCCTGTATTTTCCTCTAGTCTGCAGCCCTCCAATCCCATTAGTCCTAGTTATAGTGTTTCTTATGGCCTCTTGAATGGATACTACTTTTTCTATATTCGTATAAGCTATTTTTTCACATAAAAATACAGGATCTAAACAATGTATAAGTACTCTACTGGGTGAACTTGCAAAATTAGCTCCTGAATCCAAAATTTTTTCATAACAGGACTGACAGGCTCCTGCAAATATTACCAGATCATCATAATTTGATTCATAATTTCTAAGTTCTGACACAGCTTCCACAAAATATTTGGAATTTTTATAATTATCCAAATTCATGAAATCAGTAGTACCCTTTGCCACAGAATCATGCCCTGTAATTACAATTATATCTGGTTTTATTTCTTTTACTAACTCTACCACTTTTGACGGCTGATCCTTTTCAGCTATATTCCTGCCAACTACATCTAACAAAAGTTGTTTATACACTTTAATACATACATCTAGATATTCCGAATCACCATCTACATGCAGTATTTTACCAGGCCTTCCAAAAGCAAGTTCGTTCTTGGAATCATGTGATGCAAATTTTGTTATGTTATATTCTTGTGCAGTTCCTCCACTATACCTAAAGCCCCCTCTGCTAATTAGAATGTCCCGAATTGAACTGTTAATTTGTTTATTAAATATAATTTCCTTTTTTGTAAGAGATTCATTCTCTACGATCTCCAAATCCTCAATGGTGGAGTCTGCAATCAGCCTCAAATCTATCCCTTTTAGAATATAAATATTCCCGCTTTTTTCTTCTTTTACATCTATTATTTTAAAAGTTATATCTTTACCATAGGATTTTCTCACTACTATATCACCTATTTTCATAATCTAACATCCCCATATAAAAAGTCATGATATATATTATGAGTTTATCCTTTTTTAAGTGCAAAAAATAAGGCCTATGCCGGGTTCATTTTAACATTATCCACATAGGCCTATTCCCAACTTAAATCTATTTTTGGTTATAGATACTTTTAAATTCTTCAATAAAACGAACATACTTTTCCTGTTCTGAAATCAATTCCTCCAGTTTATTATTAAAGGTATTTAACTGCCAATTAACCTCATTATAATAATATCTATTTGCCAATCTCCAGAAACGTTGAGGAAATAATAAGAAAGCAAATATTACCCTGTATTCCTCCTCCTCAAGCGGGCTTACCTCATTATAGGAGTCAAATATAAGCTTGGCATTTTCTATATTCCAATCTGATCTTTTTAAAACCTTAATCATAAAAGATGATATATCATAAGCTCTTATTTCTCTTTTACAGTAATCAAAATCTATTACATTTACATTGTTGTCATCATCTATCACTATATTATGATATGTAAAATCATGATGACAAAATCCTTTTTCCTCTTTTGTTATATTGCAAAGTTCATCATATTTGGAGTCTTTTAGTACTTCTATAGCTTTTCTGCCAAAATCTTTATAAAACTGAATAGCCTTCATATAATTTAAATCAAAACTTTCCTTATTGCTTTTTTTTCTGCCCATATCTTTCATTTTATCAAGAGCTCTAACCCTTTTTTCCATTAAATGATGCCACCTTCCAAGATCCGTCTTAAGTTTGCTGTTTTCAGGAGGCTCATATCCTTTAGAAGCTATGTGCATATTTGCCAAACATTTAGAAGCATTTATGACATCTTCTTTATTTTTAAAATCACATTCCCTACCATTAATCCATTCTGAAAGGGTATAAATATCTTCATTTACAAGAGCATAGGGATTCCCATCTATATTAACACAATATTTATCTACATATGGAAATCCATTATTTATTAAATGTTCTTTTGCACCATATACAAATAAAAGTTTTTGAGTTCCATAATTTATTCTCTTTAAACATTTCATTCCTTTATCCGTTTTTAAAAGATATACCCCTCTATTTGGTCTTATATTTTCAATTTTTACATTAAATTGTCTTTCTATTTCAAATTCTCGCATCATGTTAATCACCCCTATATATCTATATGAACGGCTAAGTTATTTTAGAAGAATATTAACATTTTTAACTGGATTTTAATATAATGAAATATACCAATTTAGAGAGGAATAATTCTATGAAAATAGGAATTGATGGTCGTGCTGCAAAATGGTATAGAGGTACCGGTATAGGCACTTATACTTATCAGCTCATAAGTTGCTTAAATAATATTGATAATATAAATAACTATTTACTTTTCATGCCGAAAAGTTTTAGAAATGATATATGCTTAAAAAAAAATTTTGCTCTAAATACTATTCCTCCACAGAATAAAACCAGTTTTTGGGAGGAAATAAATATACCTAATAAAATAAAACACAATAAAATAGAATTGTACCACGTTCCACAAAACGGTGTAGGGCTTCCTGTAGATAAAAATTGTAAATTTGCTATAACACTTCACGATGTAATTCCCTATAAAATGCCTGAAACTGTAAGTGACAGATATTTAAAAATTTTTTCCGACTATATCCCTGAAATAATACCTAAATGTGATGGAATTATTACAGTTTCAAATTTCTCCAAGAATGATATAATGAAGGCTTTTAATTTCCCCGAGAATAAAATATACGTTACTCATTTGGCCAGCGAGGATATATATAAACCTTTGGATAAAAATATAAGTAAATATATAGCTAAAAGATATTATTCCATAGATGAAGATTATATACTTTATGTGGGGGGATTCAGCCCTAGAAAAAATATATTGGGTTTAATTGAAAGTTTCAATAAATTTATATCGCTGTATAAAAAACCCATAAAGCTTGTAATAGCAGGTACAAAGGGGAAATCATACAGTACTTACAGAAAACGTACTGAAATATTAAATATATCTGACAAAGTTATATTTCCCGGTTTTATATCCATGGATCATCTTCCCTATATATATAATGCCGCTAAACTATTCGTATATCCCTCTTTTTATGAGGGATTTGGTTTGCCACCAATAGAGGCTATGGCCTGTGGAATTCCAGTAATAACCTCAAATACTACTTCTCTACCTGAAGTTGTTGGAGATGGAGCTCTTCTCGTAAATCCCAAAGATCAAGATGATTTATGTCAAGCTATGCTAAATATACTGTCCGATGATAATCTCAAAAAAAAACTTACCTCTCTGGGAATTCAGAGAGCTTCTCAACTAAATTGGAAAAAAACAGCTAGTGATACCATAACCATATACAATAAAATCATAGGTAAAAAAATTAATTATTAAAATACACACACCCTTTAAATAAATATACTGCTTATTTCAAGGGTGTGTGTATAATATGTCAAAACATTTTTTAAATACACCATTAGCTATTTAAAATTGTATCCTCAAACTCTGCTAAAAATTCCATTCTATCATCTTTATATCTTATCTTCCTCTTTAATCTATCCAAAAACACTTCTTCTTCCCAATCTTTTCGTTTAGTATAATAATCTTTTGATATAGTATAAAAATCATTTGGAAAATTCAGCATAGCAAATAATACCTCAAGCTCTCTATCGCTTAAACTATTTTCTGCACAGTAACCATTCATTATCAGTTTTGTTTTTTCCATATCAAAAGCAAAATTTTTTATAACCTTATTTATAAAATTACATAAATCATGTACTTTAAGATCTATAATGGCATAATCAAAATCTACAAAATAGGCTTTGTTATCATTTATCAGTATATTGTGGTAGGCTAAATCATGATGGCATACTGCTATTTTATCCTCTTCACTGCAGAGCTTATAATAACAGGATTTTTCCAGCAGTTTTTCACTTTTCTTTATTTCTTTTATATAATGCCTTGAATTATCTATAAATATTTCATCAAATTCTGTTTTTTTTTCATGTACATTTGCTATATTCCTAAAAAACTCCATTTCCTGGACTCTTCTTTTAAAAACATCAATGAGCCTTCCATTATTGTATTTGCTGTTCATACTGCTTTTGAATCCTTCAGAAGCAAGATGAAATTCTCCCAATCCTTTAGATGCAATATCTAAATCCACAGGATTACTAAAATTGCATTCTTTCCCCTGAACCATATCCATTATGCAGTACATATCACCTTCCCAAATTGTATATATATGACCTTTTTTATCTTTTACGAAATTAACCACTCTGGAAAATTTGTTTCTTATATAAGTTAAAACCTCATGGATAAACTTCAATTCATTTAAAGTATATTCTACTTTTTTTAATATCTTCTCTCCTTTATCTGTAGAAACCATATACACATTCCTTACAGGTACTATATCATCTATTTTTAGATCAAATCTATCAAAAAGCTCTATACATAAATCGTATTTAGCTAAATATTTTTTTTCCCCATATCTATCTATCAATTCAAAACCTCCTTTATTACCTGATATAATTTAAATCAGACTATCTCCATCTTCATCAATAGATTTATTTAACTTCATTAAATATTCCTCTTCACCCCAATCTTTAGTATGGTATTTATATCTGCTGTAGCATCTCATAAATTCACGTGGATAAGACACCATGGACAATATAAATTGCACGCTGTTGTCATTTAAAGTTTCATATTTACAAAACTTTGAAGTAATACGGTTAAAATCAATGTCTTTGTTTTTTCTTTTTAACTTACTCAAAAAATAAATAGCATCCATTTCTACCATATTGTAGCAGCATCCTTTTATATCTATTATTTCTATATTTTTATTTTCATTTTTTCTCAAATTATCAAAATAGGTATTTCTAAGGCACATTTCAACTCTATTCATACTTCTTATTATTAAATCCATATAGTGGCTTTGATATATATTATCCAAACATTTCTCCGCTCTTGTCAGATATTTTTCTCCTATTTCATTTATTTTTTTTTGAAAATCAGTCTTATCTTTTAATTTCTCTATTTCAACTATATCTTTTTTAAATCTCCTGGTATAGATCTTATACTGTTCTACAACTTTGCCTATGTTATTATCCAGTCGTCTGTTCATAACGCCTGTATACCCTAAAGTTTTCTCATGAAATTCACCCATTGTACATATTTGGCTTTTTATTTTATCTAGAGTTAAGTCCTCATATTTAATCTTGTTCTTAAATTCTTTTACCACAAATATTTTCTTTGATTCCAGATATTTTATAAAATATGACTCGATATTGTCACAATACACTTTTAAATCACCCCGTAATTTTACTTTTGTCTTGGTTCTATCTGTGAGCTTTTTTCATTTCTTTTAATATATGTCGTTTCTTTTTTTCAAGTTTCATAACTTCTTTTTTCTTCTTATGCATCTTTTCTAATTGTTTGACAGTTTTTTTCAAACTCTCTGCCTTGTTTTCATAATATCCTAAATCATTATTTTCAATTTCTTCCATCTTTCGAGAGTGTGATTTTTTATGTGACATAAACTTACTCCTCCTTGTATCAACTATATTTTTTTATTTTGAAACTCTTCTATAAACTCCAGTCTATCCTGCCTATCTCTAAATATCTTATTTAATTTCTTAATAAAATGCTCCTCTCCCCAAGGTTGTTCTTCCCAATAGTACTGTATTCCTATTTGCCAATAATTCTGTGGAAACTCCATAAAAGCAGCCATAATAGGTATATCTTCCTGTCTTACGTTATTTATTGCACTATATGCATCTATAATAAAAGTCGCATTGTCAAGTCTCCATCTCCCATTTTTCATCACCCTTATAATCAAACTAGCCAAATCATGAAGATAAGTATCCATCATACAGTAATCAAAATCTATAATATTTATCTCCCCTTGATCATCTATTAGGACATTATGGTTTGCATAGTCATGATGACAAAATCCACCGTCTTTTATCTGCCTTTTCATACTATTTATATAATCAGAAGCTTTCAAATGCTCTATCGAACTCTCTGCCATACGGATTTCTTCTTTCATAGCCTCCAAATACAATACATCAAACTCCTCTTTATGTGGTTTATTCATTATTCTTCTTTTAAAATCCAATATCTCATTTCTTCTAGTCATAAAATTCTCTATCCATTTAAACCATCCTATTCTTGGATTCATTTTATCCGTAACTTGAAAATTATGACTTTTTCTGTGAAGCTCCGCTAACTTCGAAGTAGCCACTAAAATATCTAACGGATTGTTATAATCACATTGTCTGGAATTAATCCATTTGCACAAATAAGCATAGGAATCACCTATTTTTATATAATTCTTTTTATTTTTGGTGTTGATTATTTCAGGTATGTTTCTAAACTTTTCATTTTGGAGATGCTTTATAGCGGAAATTATAAATAGAAAATGTCCGAAATCATAATTTATTACTTTCAAACAATATTGGTGGTATTTGGTATGGATTTTATATATGCTCTTTATCTTCTCTATAAATTCAATATGGAGATCATAGGCATCTTCAACATATTTTCGTACTTTCAATATATCCAAAAGCTTCTTCCTCCAAAAATTATTATATACGTAGTATATGTCTAATCTCACGTGTATGTGATAGATATAAATTCATTTAGCTTCAGATTTAAAAGTTGCTTTCACCTTTTTATATAGGTGTTAATAATATATATTAGAACGCTTCAATCAGTTTAGTGTTACTAGAGTGTGGAGGTAGAGAACAATGAAAATTGCCGTTGATGCAAGAGGAATCAATTGGTATAGGGGAACCGGCATAGGCACTTATACAGAAAAAATACTAAAATATATGATCAAAAATCACGAGGAAAATTTTTACAATATATATTGGTCAGGTAATAAATATGAAAGTTTTAGGCAAAAGAATACTAAAATAATAATGTCTTCTAAAAGACAACATAGATTTTTTGAACAATATTTTTTTCCCGAAAATTTAAAAAGGGAAGCTGTAGATATATATCATATTCCTCAAAACGGTATCGGCATATCTGAAAATATAAACTGCAAAAAAGTTGTCACTATACATGATTTAATACCTTATGTACTTCCTGAAACTGTTGGAAAGGGATACTTAGAAAAATTTTTAAAGCAAATGCCAAATGTTATCGACTTAGCTGATGGAATAATAACCGTATCCAATCATTCCAAAAATGATATCTTAAAGTTCTTTCCAATGGATAAAAATAAAATATTTGTAACTCCTTTGGCCGCAGATGAAAAATATAAGCCCTTAGAAAAAGACAAATGTAAATATAGTATAAAAATCAACTACAATATAAATAATCCTTTTATTCTCTATATAGGAGGCTTTAGTCCCAGGAAAAACGTATCCTCATTAATAACCTCCTTTTCTAAAATTCACAAAAATTTAGATAAGAATTATGACTTAATTATAATAGGCTCAAATAAGGACGACTTAGATATACTAAAAAATTTAAGTATAGATTTAAATATAAAAGATAATGTTAAATTTACGGGATTTGTGGAGGAAAAAATGCTGCCTATTTTTTACAATGCTTGTGATGCTTTCATATATCCATCCTCATATGAAGGATTTGGCCTTCCGCCATTAGAAGCCATGAGCTGCGGTACTGCTGTAATAACTTCAGATACATCATCCATTCCAGAAGTGGTGGGAGATGGTGGTATCCTTATAAATCCATCTGATATAAAAAGCCTTATGTATTCTATAGAGGCCTTACTCAACGATGAAAGTATAAGGAAGGAACTGAGCTTAAAAGCTTTAAATCAGGCGTCTAAATTCTCCTGGGAGAAAACTTCGGAAAATACTATAAGAGCCTATAAAAAAATTTTAGATATGTAAAATTGCTATAAAAAAAAGCAAAAACCTTTTAGCTGCTCTCGCTCCCAGTTAAAAGGTCTTGCTTATATGTTAAAAGATCCCTAAGATTAATTCCCCATATTTTTATTATACACTAATTTAAAAATTTAGTAAACGTTTTTATATATTTCAATTAAAATTTTAAGGAATAGTATTTTATTTTTTTTAATTACTTTTAAGAGACATTTCTATATTTTCCATTATAGTCTTAAAATCTTTATTTTCTACATTGGTTGCAGTTAAAATTTTCTTTACCTTTTCTCTTACTCGTGGAAAATCTTTAGTATAGTTTATATTAAAACTTCCCTGTTCTACTTCAGCAAATAAATTCCATATCCTATTGTCAAAATAAGAAACTTGTTTATTAAAATCTACAAGATTATATATATTTATACTTGCAGGAAATCTTCCATATTTATTCAATAAATCCATCTGCAGTTTGTCGTCCGTAAGAGCAAAGTTTATAAAAGTCTGTGCCAGTTTAGCTTGCTTAGTATTTTTATTTATAATTAAATTGGTACCTCCAACGGAGACATCTCTATTTCCACCTGCCTCAAAAGAGGGAAATTTCATTATGCCCCATTTATAACTATCTTTAGAATAAGTATTCATCAATGATTTAGCATAAGTTGGATCCCCAATAAATGACACTATTTTATCTCCCTTTAATTCATTTATCAAATTACTTTTAGAACTAAAATCTTTTATCAAATTTTCTCTATAAAGAATTTTAGCTATATCCATAACTTTAGACCACTTCTGAGACTCAAATCCCAATTTGCCACTTTCATTAAAATAACTTGTTCCCAGTTGATTTGCAAGCAATAAAAAAATATCACTATCATAATTAGAAACATCTGCCATAAACACTTTCCCAGTATCTTTTTTTATCTTTTTTCCCGCTTCTATATAATCATTCCAGGTTTTTATATTATTTTCATCAATACCCTCTTTGGCAAATATATCTTTTCTATATATTAAAGTTTCAGGACATGTATCCCAAGGTAATGCATAAATTGAGCCCTTTATAGTATCATTGTTTACCTTATTGCTTAATAAAATATTCTTATATAAACTCACCGAATCTGTTATTTTTAAAATTTTGTCTGAATACGCAGATAGAATATGTTTCACATAACTGTCATTCACTGTCAATATATCTGCTTGATACTTAGAATTATCCAATATGGACTTAATATTATCATCCGTACCTTTTACTGTTATGACATCTACAGTAACTTTTTTATATGTCTCACTAAATCTATTTGCCGCAAACTTTAACTGTGGCCCATGTTCCATATCAGTCACAATTTTAATATTTCCCTGAAGCAATTCTTTACTGTCTTTTTTACCTTGAGGTCCATTACAAGAAACAGTAGAAATTAAAATTATCACTAGTACTAAAAATAATACCCTCTTTACACATCTGTTCATAAAAACTCCCCTATATTTTCATTAATTATAACTTAGCATACACATTTTATACTAATCTTAACAAATAAAAATACATCTTTCAACTTTATACTGCATCTAAGAAATCTTAAAAAATTAAAACATCCGGAGAAGTCATTCTTCTTCGGATGTTTTAAAGATTTAACCTTTAGACATTTTATAATTTCCATTACAGCTAAAATCTTCTTTCCATGCACTTTCTGCATAAGGTTTAAAATCTGCTGACAATTTATCCAATTTTTTCTGAAATTCAGGATCTTCCAGCATCCTCCTAGCACCTTCATCTGTAGGTTTCGCTCCAGTTTTCTTTGCAATTTCTCTAATCTGCTCTGTATTGTCAATCATCATACAAGGCAGCAATAAGTTGTCATTATAAGGTTGTCTGTGCCTCAGTTCATTGAAAAAATCTGACTTGAATACATCCACAAGTTTTTTGCCCTTCAAATTGTCCACTGCAAAATGGGCAAATATACAAGGCTCTACCTGCTCTTCTGAATTTATATGACAGTAAAATTTACCTGCTATGCATCCTCCAACATAAGGAGCATCGTTAAAAAAGTCAATGGCAAAATATGGTTTTGTAGTTCTTATCTTTCTAACTCTTTCTCCAAGATGTATTCTTTGTTCGGGGGTAAGCATCAAATCCACATCAGGTTCTTTACCTACAGGCATATATATAAAATACCAGCTCATTTTAGCGCCTTTTTCCACTAGCATATCTATGAATTCATCTGATGTAACTGTATCTATATTATACCTGCTAACTGCTGTAGAAACTCCAAATAAAACTCCTCTCTCCCTCAGAAGCTCCATTGCATGCATAACTTTCTTAAATATCCCCTTGCCTCTTCTTTCATCTGTTTCCTTTTCAAATCCCTCCAATGAAAACATGGGAAGTACATTGCCAAGTTTTTGTATTCTATCTGCCAGTTTTTCATCGAATAAAGTTCCATTAGAAAATGGAGTAAACATACAATCATTATATTTTTCATATATATCAAGCATATAGCTATTTATGAAAGGCTCCCCTCCAAGAATTACAAAATAGTAAATTCCAAGATCTCTGGCCTCACCAATTATTCTATCTACCTCTTCTTTAGGAATATCATCTTCCTTGCTGTAGCTTGAAGCATAGCATCCAGTGCACCTTAAATTACATCTCATAGATGGACTCATCAAAATAGTAAAAGGAGTTTTTGTTCCTGTTTCTCGAAAAAATTTTTCTCTCTTTGGTATCCCATACCAAGCTGAATTTGCAAAAAAATTAGTAAAAAATTTATCTATGCATTTTTTATTGGAATCTTTAACAATGCTTATAGCTAGTTTGTGAATTGCAGGATTTGTTTTATACAATTCCTCAACTCTAAGCACTTTAGCTAAATTGTCCTCATCATTTTTTACCGTCCTTTTTATTAGTGCAAATATTTTATCAAGATTTTGTTCCGGATCCCTGTCAAGTAACTCTACACCAGCTTTAACCAATGCATCCTTAGCTGTCTTTTCCAATATTGCAGTTACCTTCATACGGCATTCCTCCTAAATAATAATAATATAAGAAACGAATGCTTCAAAACATCCATTTCTCTTTTAAATACATAGGATATAAAAACAATAAAAACATTATCATATAATATATGTTATTTATATACCAATATAATATAGCTTTTAACATATATTTGTCAATATTCAATTCAAACAACTACAGTCTATGATTTATAATTTTCATATAAACCACTCTAATATACTAAAATTGGTCCTTAAACCTTCATTGTTTTAACAACTTAGCCATAGTTTCTCTATATACTTCCTGTATACCCACTTTATTTTTCAGCGCAAGTTTTTTACAATCCTCATACTCAATTTTACTCTTTATCTTCTTTCCTTTATAATAGGCATTTTTTACATTGACCTCTCCATATTTGGTAATTACTTTTGTAAAATCCCTATTCAAAATATTTCTTTGCATTTTATACTTTCTAAAACCTATAGTTGTGGTTTGTGTCAGAATAATTTCTCTCATTTTTTCCTCTATTTCAGATTTATATAACACAGTAAGCTTTACTGCAGGTCTCTCTTTTTTCATGATTATAGGCGTCAAATATACATCTGACGCCCCATTTTCCAGTAAAGCATCCATTGTACATTGATACATTTCGGGGTTCATATCATCTATATTGCACTCTATAACCTGTATATCCTCTACCTTATAATCTTTATTATTAAAATCATGTTCACCTAGTTTTTCCCTATTAATTGATATATATTCAATTTTATGATTTTTATTCTCACTGAAATTTTTCCGTTTACCATCGTTTTCTGCAGGAATAGTTTCTCCTAAAAAGACCCTCAGTACATCTGGAATGCCATCATTATCTCTATTGCCTATGCCATAGCCTATTTTAGCTATTTTAAAATTTTTATTCTCTGTATATTTTGAAGAAAAATAAGATAATATTGCTGCACCTGTCGGAGTAGTAGCCTCAAATGGTACTTCAGATTTAATGGGAATATCCTTTAATATTTCCGCTGTGGCAGGTGCCGGTACCGGAAATACACCATGGGCGCATTTTACAAATCCCCTGCCAACTTCCACTTTAGAGGCTTCCACTTTATCCACTTTTAAATAATCAAAACATACGGCAGCCCCTACAATATCAACTATAGAGTCCACCGCCCCTACTTCATGAAAATGTATTTCATTTAAGGGTTTATTGTGTACTTTGGCTTCAGCCTCTGCTACCTTTTTAAAAATTTCCACACTTATATTTTTAACTCTTACGTTTAAATCACTGTAATTTATTATATCTTCTATATCATTTAAATTTCTATGATGATGGGAAGCATGGTCATGTTCTTTTTTCAGAATTACATCCACCTTAGTTCCTGATATGCCATTTTTTATATCCCTATGTGTATTAATTTCGTATCCTTTAACTTTTAATTTGGATAACTCTGTTGTTAAATATTCCACATCCACTCCTAGATCTATTAGTGCTCCCAAATTCATATCTCCACTTATTCCAGAAAAACAGTCATAATAAAGTATCTTCATAATTTTTAATCTCCTATAATCATTTGTCTAATAATGTGATAATATAATTTTACCATAAATATGAATATTTTGCATAGTTGAAACGCTCTTATCAAAAATGTGAAATTTTCACATTTAATTTGACAAAACAATCACCTAGTATATAATTTATTATATATCTCTCGTATAACATAAAAGGGGTTGTATTATTATTGAAAAAATTACAGCGGAATTTCTATAATAAAGACACTCTGTCTGTGGCAAAAAATCTTCTTGGCAAAATATTGGTTCACACTATCAATGGCAAAAGGCTATCCGGAAGAATAGTTGAGACAGAAGCTTACAAAGGTATTACAGATAAAGCCGCTCATTCCTACGGTGGAAGGCGGACCAAAAGAACTGAAGTCATGTACGGTCCCTGCGGTTTTTCATACGTGTACATGATATATGGAATGTATTATTGTTTCAATATAGTAACTGAAAAAAAAGACATACCTGAGGCAGTATTAATACGAGCCGTTGAACCTCTGGAAAATTTAAATGAAATATCTCTAAACAGATATAATAGATTATTTTCTTCTTTAAATAAGACCCAAATAAAAAATTTGACCAACGGCCCCGGCAAATTATGTAAGGGACTAGCCATAGGTAAAACTGAAAATAAGCTGGATCTTTACGGCAATACTTTATATATTGCAGAAGATAATTTCAGCAATTTTAATATAAAAAATGCTAAACGTATAGGTATCAGTTATGCTCAGGAGGCAGTAGATTATCCCTGGAGATTTTATATAGAGAATAATATCTATGTATCTGTCAAATAAATTTATGAAAGCGATTTTTATAACATGAATTACGTCTATATTTTAAAGTGTAGGGATGGCACTTTTTATACAGGATATACTAATAATTTAAAAAAAAGACTAAAAGCTCATAACAGTAAAAAAGGGGCCAAGTATACTAAGGGCAGGACTCCTGTAAAGTTAGTTTATTTTGAAGAATTTATCCTAAAAAAAGAGGCCTTACATAGAGAATATTCAATAAAAAAAATGAAACGTGAGGAAAAATTAAAATTGATCAAATCATTGAACTTAGAAGATAGATTTACGCAAAATATTTCCACCTTTTAATAATAAAATAAAGGATTTAGTATTAGAAAATCAGTCGATTTTAATACTAAACCCCTTTTGTCAATAAAGATCTACAATTAACTTTACGTTTAATATTTACAGATATTTCTGGAAATTGCTTTTATTTTTCAAAATGTCCACTAAATATTTTAATTCCTGATCTTTATTTTTATCCATAATTAAAAGTACATCTTTGCAATTTATCACAATTAAATCCTTTACTCCAAACATTACTATAAGTTTGTCATTTCCAAATACGGTACAGTTTTCGCTGGACTGCAGTACCGCATTTCCCTTTACATTATTTCCATCAAAATTTTTAAAAAGCCTTCCCAAAGCAGTAAAAGTTCCTATATCATCCCAAAAGAACTCACATTTAATTACATATGCCTTTCTGGTTTTTTGCATTATTCCAAAATCAACAGATATTCCATCTATAATTTCATATTGCTCCTTTACAGTTTCCTCCTCCCATTTCGTATTCAAGCTTTGATACATAGATAACATACATTTATACATCTTAGGAAGATACTTCTGCATTTCTCTTAAAAAAACATCTGCCCTCCACACAAATATTCCACTATTCCAAAGATATGTGCCTTTTAATATCAAATCTTTAGTTACTTCTATATTGGGTTTTTCCAAAAATCTCTCAACTTTAAAAGTGGCAGTTCCTAAATTAACCTTTTCCCCCATTTCTATATAACCATATCCAGTCTCAGGTCTGGTAGGTTTAATTCCCATGGTAACAAGGCCCCTTTTCTTTTCCGCAATCTGTACAGCCTGAGAAACAGTATCTAAAAACAACTTTTTATTTTCTATATAATGATCCGAAGGTAAAATTATCATAGTAGCGTCAGGATCTCTTTTTAATAGTTTCACCGCCGAAAAGCCAATACAAGTGGCAGTTTCCTTATTTTCAGGTTCTGCAAATATATTTTCTTTGTCTATATCTAAAAGCTCTTCTTGGACCTTATCTATATATTCTTCATTTGTAACTACATATATATTTTTTTTATCCACCAGAGGTATAATTCTATCTATGGTATTTTGTAAAAAACTCTTATCATTTACAATTTTTAAAAATTGTTTTGGATTTTTAGCCCTAGATAATGGAAATAGCCTTGTTCCTTTGCCTCCTGCAAGAATTAGCGCATATAACAATAACTTCACTCCAAATATAATGCTTACTATGTTTTATAATATGTGTAAGTCATTCTAAGTGTGAAACAGAATAATTTCACATTTTAAACTGGCTGAATTTTGCTTCTATTCTTACCTTTTGCTGATTTAAACATAATTACAGAAGTATATACTATAATCCCTATAACTACCCATTTTAATATGGAAAGCGGAAGTGATTTAACTACATAAGCAGCTATCAATACACCAATTGATCCAAATATCATAACAGGAAGAGGCGTTCTGGCATCATAAGCTCCCTCTTTTACAAATTTTACAGAGGCTGCCGCTTCTAAAAAAGCACAGGAACCCATCATTACTGGAAATGCTACTTTAGGGCTCATACCAAGAGTAAATACTAGAGCCATGCAGGGTGCGTAAATTCCTATACCAAGAGTCATAAATGCTCCAAATATAAAATTTCCAATTAAGCCTATGATCAACCTTACACCTGTTAAGCCAGTTGAAGCTCCTCCCGATGGCATTAAATTTATTTGTCCAGCAAACATTATAAAAGCCACTACTAAAAGCGCAGAACCCATACCTATTTCTATTTTTCTCTCATCCAATTTAGCTACAAATCCAGCTCCAAGTACGGCTCCAAGAGTAGCCGCTACAATCATAGATATCAGAGTAAAAGGTTCCACTTTGATCACATTTATAAATACCATAGCTTCCACTATTACAGGTATTGCACAGGAAACATTTAACGTACCGGGTATAGTTCTATCCTCAGTTAATTTAAAATTTTTTAATATGGCTGTGAAGATGGCAAAGCTGCCTATTCCCAAAGTGTCAAAAAAATTAACTATAAAGCCACTCACAGCAAAAGTCAAAAATTTTCTATTATCAATAGATTTGTTTTTTATCCTATCTATATAGTCTTTAATAAACACTGCTAAAAAATATAATGCTGAAATAATAAGTAATATCATTAAAATTTTAATCACTCACATCATTCCTTCCTATAATTGATTATTCGTTTACATAGTTAATAACTTAACATTGTTTTGCATAAATTTATTATTTAACTTGCAGTGTATTGAAAGGCCTCGTATCCCACTCACATGGGAACGAGGTCTTATATAATATCAATTCCAATTTTTACACATATGAGAATATTCTATAAATATCAGTGTGAGATTTCATGATAGCTCTATTATTTTATTAATTCTATAGCTATAAATTTTATGCTTCTACAGTCTTTTGCTTGTGCTTTGATGCGGATCTAAACATAGCTACAGATGTATAAACTAAAACAGCAATTACAACCCATTTCAAAATATTCAAAGGTAGTGACTTAACTATATATGCCGCTATCAGTACACCTATAATGCCAAATATAGTTATAGCCATAGAGGCCTTTCGGTCATAAGAATCTTCTTTTATAAATTTAGCTGAAGCAGCCGGCATCAAAAATGCACAGGAGCCCATCATTATAGGGAAAGCTACCTTAGGGCTCATTCCAAGTGCAAACACCAATGCCATACAAGGTGCATAAAGTCCTATGCCAAGTGTCATAAGAGCTCCCAATATGAAATTAGCTATTACAGCAACTACAAGTTTTGCCCCTGTAAGTCCTATTTCAGTTCCACCTACGGGCATAAGATTTAACTGACCTGCCAGCATTACAAATGCCACTACAATCAATGCAGCACCCATCCCCAATTCTACCTTTCTCTCGTCCAGTTTGGAAACTATTCCTGCACCTATTACCGCACCCACAGTTGCCGAAATCAACATGGCAAACAGTGTTACAGGCTCTACTTTTATAACTGTTATAAATATAAGTGCTTCAACAATTACAGGAATAGTACAAGATACATTCAAAGTACCGGGTAAAGTTCTATCTTTCGTAAGGTTGAAAAACTTTAACAATGCTGTGCTGGTTGCAAAACTGCCTATTCCAAGAGTATCAAAAAAATTTGCTATAAATCCAACTCCACCTAGTGCAAAGAAATTTGCTTTTTCTAATTTTTTTTCTTTAACGGCTTTTGCATAATCTTTAAAGAATAAAAATGCAAAGTACAATACCAAAATAAGCAGGATACCAAAAATTATTTTTACCACTAAAAGACCCCCTTTATTTTTTTCTTATAATTATAAATATTTTGCAAAAATCAATACAGTACTAAATTTATATATTTTTTAATTTATTTAAGGATGAACCCATATTTAACTGGATCATCAGGATCTATAAAGAACTGATTATGTCCTGTTATATAAGCAGAACCAGTTATCTGAGGAATAACTGCATCATAGTCTCCAACTTTAGTTGTCCCAAGTATTTTTCCTTTAAATTTTGTATTTATTATACTTTCATATACAAAGTCTTCATTTATATTAAGCTCTCCTCTTGCATAGAGAGTAGCCATTTTAGCACTAGTACCTGTCCCACAAGGTGATCTATCTAATTGTCCCTGTCCAAATATAACTGCATTTTGATAAGTAGCATCCTCACTTTTTGCGGGTCCCCATATTTCACATAAATCCACAGTTTTTATATGGGAAAGGGTAGGGTGTTGTATCTCTACTTGCTGATTTACTGACTTTATTATTTTCATTCCTACTTCTATTAATTTTTGTGCATTTTTAGGTTCTATTTCTATTCCCAAATTTTTAGCTTTAACTATGGCAAAGAAACTTCCTCCAAAAGATATATCCATCACAACTTTTCCCACGTCAGGCACTTCTACTTCTACATCCTTTTTATATAAAAATGCTGGTACATTGGTTATAGAAACTTCCTTTGCACTTCCGTTCTTTACTTTTACAGATGCTTGTATAAGCCCTGCAGGAGCCTCTAAAGTAAGTTTTGTAACCGGCTCGACAGCTTTTACAATACCAGTCTCCACTGCTACTGTAGATGCACCTATGGAGCCATGCCCACACATGTTCAAGTATCCGCCGCCATCCATAAATATTATTCCTATATCAGCCTTGTCTGTAGTTGGCTGTGTCAATATGGATCCAAACATATCATTGTGCCCTCTCGGTTCAAGCATTATAGCTGTCCTCAAATAGTCCATATGCTCTTCAAGATAAGCTTTTTTTTCTGGCATTGTATTGCCAGGAATATTCGGAACTCCCCCTACAACTACCCTTGTAGGCTCTCCCATTGTATGTGAGTCAATTGCAAATATAGTCCTTTCAATGTTCATGATTAATCCTCCTTATTTCTCATTTTTAATTTTAAAAAAGCTAATGCCTTTTTAGCATCCAATTCCGTCACATTGTTTTCTCCAACCACTTCAGTTTCGATACCCTCTTGCGACTTATTAAAATCTACTATGGTGTCCATATACTCATTAGTAACTACAAACTGCGCTTGAGTTCCCACAAAGCTCATCCCCACTATGGGTATATTTCTTTTGCCTATTTCTTCTATAGCTGTGGCAAAATCTATGTTGCTGTTTCCCCATCCATCTATAGATACTATGGCCCCATCAGCCCTCATGGCTTCCACCCAGGCTGCTATTCTCTGGGCTACAAAAACCTTATCCTGGTTTTCCTGAGGCGTTCCTGCAACAATGACTCCCAGAAGATCTACATCATCGTCATTTGATACCACATCTAAAAGCGGATCTCTAAAATGATGTAACGTAGTCTCTTTTGTAGATGGTCCAATTCCCACTTTTATCACCTCTAATTCATAGCTCTCAATGCGCCATCCCTATACTCATTAGGGCTTAGTATTATAGGTATATTTCCCATATCTATTACAGATCTACATCCTATGAACCCACCTGGACTTTTAGCAAAAACCCCTGTATCATACATGGCTCCTTGTCCCGCCACCTGCTTTATTATAACAACTTTCTTTTTACCATATCTTATTCTATCAAAATACTCATATTTTTCACTACATTTTTCACCATGTACTTTTTTTAAATGTTCTCTTATTTCCTGAATTATCTTATCACAAACTTCATGAGCTGCCATAGGTCCCGGTCGGCTGCTTCCTTTCCCAGACTTTAATGTGACATTTACATTGATAATAGTATCATTCTTATCAGGTGTTCCAGCTTTTCCAAATACTACCTGTTCCTCAAGTATTCCTTCAGAAGAACCAAATTCAGCAACTTGGACTCCATCTTCATCTACGCCTGTCAGCATAACGTATACGCCTGTTAAAACATGTGTTATTCCTTCACCAATTCTACCCAGCACCTTAACAGCTATAGGTGAAAAATCCATTATGGAATTTACAAAAATGTCATGTCTATTAGGTTCAATTATATTTAGATCTACTTTCTCAATAAGATCTTCATTTATATCTATATTATCCGCTATATCCTTTTTGATATATAAATTTTTACCCTCTATGGATGTATTATCTGCAAATTCCACCTTATCTATAGAAAAAGTTTTTATAACAAGTCTTCTCATTTTTCTCTCTTTATCCATATATCTCACCCTATTTTAAATTGTCTTATAGCAATTACAAACTTCTCAGTCTGTAATTGCCATAAATAAAACATTTCATTTAGCAAGAATTCCTAAATCGAGCACCATTTTATAAGCATCAAACTTTTGCTACATATTCATAAGGAAGTGGTACTATTGTGCCTGGAGTAGTTATCTTAGTAAGCTGTGTAAGTGCGTCCTTTACTATTCCAGTCTGCATCTCTATATTATGGGGTTCACCTGCGTTGGCACCCATAGGGACTCTTGGAGCAACTGCTCTTGGAGTACCTGTCTGCTTAACTACAGGAGGTAATGCTGCTATAATTATAGTAGGAATACCTATCTGTTCTATTGCTCTCTGCACCAATACTGCAGAGCGGTGGCAGGTTCCTCATCCAGCAGTCATTATAACTGCATCTACATCTTCATCTTTCAATATTTTAGCTATAGTTGGGCCAGTTTCCTCCCTGAATTTCTGTTGGTTTCCACCGCCGCCCATGAATCCTATATGAGTTGGTGCTACTGAACCAATGAAACCTGCTTTTGCCAATTCTCTCAATCTATCCAATGGAAACATACAGTTCACATCTTTGTTTACATCTCCATTATCATATCCTCCATGAGAAACCATAAGATCATCAGTATTAGTATCACCAGGGACTCTCCTAAATGTAAAATCTCCTGCCAAATTAAATCTTTTGTCTGTCTTTAAATGTACTCCTGCTGCAGAAGCAATGGCAATTTTCATATCTTTAAGTTCTTTTGTCACCGGAGCCCATACTGGAGGAGGAGTTATGGGCACATATATTTCTGATTGCAACCCTTTAACAACCGTTAAATCCATTATAGATTACCTTCCTTTCCGTTCTTTTTATCAATATTACTTATATATTTCTCATTAGCCTTTAATGAAAGTACTTCTGGGAAACTCATTTTAAATCCAACTTCCTGCCCTAATTTTAATGGGTAGTCCGTTATCAACATCCTGAGAGGTATTTTCAAATATCCTAGTCTTCCCTTCAAATCTATTCCAACGGCACCATCTTCGACCTGAACAATTATTCCCTGCATTTCAATGATCTTGTCACCGTATTTTAATTTCATCTAATTTACCCTCTTATATTAAGAATATTTCTCTTTCCTCTTCTTACTCATTGGAAGTGACTGTTCATTTTTAGCTCTTTCTATTTTTTCACCAGCAGTTTCTTCTACAAGATCCAGGTTATTTTCAAGCACGTTTCTATTGTATTTTCTTTCTGCCTTCTTAACATCTTCTCCTGCCATAGCTGCCTTAAGCATAGCAACACCTCTTACAGCATCTTCCGGACAAAGTGTATTACAGCCAAGTACTTCATTTTCTATTCCTGCTTCAGACTTATTATTGTCTATCATATACTTCATATACTTGTTCCCAACGACCAAAGCTCCCTGAACTGCACAGAATGAGAAAGCTACACAAGGTATTCCTCTCATACCTATCTGTTCCACATGACTGGCAAAGTCAATGTGATTGTTTCCAAATCCTTCTGTCGTGACAAAAGCTCCATCTACGTCAAGTGCCTCTACAATCATTCCCATTCTCTCTGATACATAGAATTTCTCAGTATTTATCTGAGGGCTTCCCACAAATAATACTCCACAGAGATCCAGCTCTTCATCATTTAAAACTTGATGTACTAAAGGCTCTCTCCAATAATGCCTGGAGCACTCCTTAGATGCAGGTCCTATGCAGGTCAGTGCATGAATTCCTCCATCAGCTACCTCAAGAGGTGATAACATTACAGGAACATTTCCCAAATCTACATTTGGTTTTCCTCCAAGGAATCCAACGGGCTCTACAGGTAATATTAAATTATCATGCATTGCACCCTGGCCCATTATCTCTTTTACTATTATAACCTTTTTCTTACCAGGTCTTCTGACATGCTTAAACTCTTCTACATTTACCACCAAAGATTCATCATCGACCTTTTTAAGTGCCTCTCTTATTTCTTGCGTCAATACATCTGTAGCTTTATGAGCAGCTAAAGGTCCTCTTCTCTCCATGTTTGTCTTGGCTTGAATAGTCATCTGAGTTTTGATAAATATTTCTCCTTTGTCTGGACAGCTTGGTCTTCCCCATTGAATGTTTTCATCCAAATATCCTTCTGAAGAACCAAATTCTCCAATCTGAACTCCATTCTCATCAGTACCTGTGAGCATCATCACAACGCCATCCAATACTCTAGTTACCCCAGTGCCCAACTTTGAGTCTCCCTCTTTTGTGGCAATTGGCTGTACATCCATTATGGTCTCACTGTAAGTGTGATATTTGTCGGGTGTTATTATGTCAATCTTCATATCCTTAACCAGTTGGCTCTCATCTACAGCATCCTTGCAAACAGCTTCTCTTATATAAAGAGTTGTTCCCTCTATTTTTGTCTCTGGTCCAAATTCTACTTTGTCGATCTTATAATGTTTTCTCGTAAGTGTTCTCATTACTTTTTCTTCTTCTGGAGCTTCTTTTCCACTCTTGCTTTCCACTACACCATTAACACCAGATATAGATTTTACTGCCGGTACTGTAACCCCATTTGCAGAAGATACTGCACCTAATCCTCCCAGTGGCAGCTCTATATTAATTCCCTTGCCTTCGGCAATTTTAATTTTAAGAACTCCGCTAGAAACACTGCTCGATTTACTAGCCCTTTCTTTTTTAACATAGCCTTCTAGAATATCTCCAGTTACAACCGTTAGAGCTGATGCATCAACTTTAAGTTTTTTTCCAATGACTTCTTCTCTTGAAAGCACATTTTCATCCAATTTAATTAATAGTGAATCTTCAAGTTTTTCAAAATTCATTGGATTTTCCAGATCAGCAGCTTCTATAGTATCTCCTGCTTTTTTGTTGTACTTTAGAACTGCCTTCTTCTCTCCTTCAGCATTCATTCATAATACCTCCTTATTCGTTTTTCAAGGTTCTTTGATCCTAAATTTTCTATTGAACTTTTTAAAACTTAATTTATATTTAAATCCTCTTTATACAGCTATTACCCTATATAAAAAGGAAGTTCAATATCTATTCCCCTGCCTTCTTCTATCTGTATTTTCAAAGTTCCACCAACTACTGAAACAGATGCATTTCCCTCATTTACCATGTTGTCTATTTGAGGGACTTTATCTTCTGTTGAATCCTCTTTAACTTCTTCTTTATCTTCCTTCTTACTTTCTGCAGTCTTAATTCCCTCCAAAATGTCTGGAGTAAGTGGAGTTAGGGAATCTATGGTTTTAGTAAGCTTTGCCCCTATTACTTCCTTTACCTTAAGGCAATTATCAGGTATAGTCAGCAATCCTGAGTCCACCATATCTGGAAATATATCTGGATCTTCCAGATTTTCAGCTGCGATAATGGTACCTTCTTCTGTTCTGCAGCATACAACAGCTACTTCATCCTTTACTTCTTCTGCATGTTCAGCACTCATTGACATATTAAATCATCCTCCTTGATTTTTATATTTTAAGATTCATGTTCCATTGGAAGCCTTCTTGTTAATGGATAGTTTACTGTTCTAAATACATGATCTGTATGATGATATACAGGCAATCCCATCTTAGGTGCACAGCACATTACCGTATTTGAACAATCGCTGCAGTTGGATATAAGAACCCTTTTCGCACCTTGTTTCTTTAAGTACATAATTGCCTGTGCCTGACCCGGACAATGCCCTGGAGTTTTACATTTGTTCGCACCTTTAATTTCCTCTACATTTTTACATTTAGTCACACCAACTACCTGGGAATTCATTTTGGAAGCCACATCTCTAAGTCTTGCTTCATTAGCTCCGCAAGCACATACCAAAAGTCCTATAGGGCCCTTGTACTCAGGAAAAGGTATGGTTACAATAGCTCCCCCTGAAGTTTTCGTCACTATTGCAGTGTCAATATCCTGTGAAGTCCCTGTATAGGGTCCTCCTATTATCAATTCACCGTATTCACCATCTATGCCGCCGCATTTTTCAATGAGACTTTTTATGCTTGTTCCTACAGGTACCTGAAAAAATACATTAGGTTCTATTCCTGATTTTAATTTTCCTATAACTGTTATATCTTTATCTATTACCGGCTTCCCATATTCTACCGCCATAGTTATGTTAAAAAGAGTCTCTGCATTCAGAACTACACAATCTGCATCTGCTGGAAGTTGAGTAGGTTCAAGCCATCTATCAAATATTGCATGAATAATAGCTCTTTCCTCTCCCATAGGATACATGTCAGGCAATTCCTTAATTTGTATGGAATTGTCATTTTTCAAACAATTTTTTAATACTTTTATAGCTTCTAAATGTTTAGACTTAATTGCTATATAGGCTTTTTTAGCACCAGTAGAACTCATAGCATATCTTATCCCTTTTATTATTTCCTCGGGTTTCTTTTCTATTCTCCCTATATTATGGTGAAGTACTGGCTCACACTCCACACAGTTGGCTATTATATATCCATTGGAAAGTTTAGTCTTTAATTTTATATGAGTTGGAAATCCTGCTCCTCCAGCACCTACAACTCCTGCTTCATAAACCGTATCAGCAATACTATCACATTTTTTAATTTTTACATATTCTTCTGACTGTTTGTCATCTGGTTTAATTACGATCGCCGAATCAGTTATTTTTACTACATTTCCTGAAACGCTGCTGTGTATTTTAGCTCCAAGACCTTTTGGTTCTGCTATACATTCTCCCCTTTTTATTCTCTGGCCTTCCTTTACAATAGGTGTATCAGGGCCTCCTACATGCATTTTAAGGGGAAAACTATAAAACTGTTCCATATTATCCCTCCTAAGTATTTAGGCTAATTCAACTGCCTACTAAATTCTAAAAGCATATTTTATGCCAATACGCTTTATTTTATACATACATGCTATAATGCTTACTAATGCTATATCTAGAAGCTATAAGTTTTTTTTATAGCTTCTATAAATATGAGTAAATGTATTATTTTTTGACACTTTTTGCAGTCGTAAATTCATTAATCTTTTATAAACCTTTACATGCCCCAATTATACTTTATTTTTTTAGTGTCAATAATTTAACACACTTGTTAAATTATTGACACTTCGATTGCCTACAAAAAAACACTCCAAATATTAGATTTCATCTAACATTTGGAGTGTACTTTAAAAAACGATAGATATTCACTTAAATTTACTTAATTTATAATAAAGAGTACTTCTTTTTATATTCAATATCTTTGCTGCCTTATTTTTATTCCCATGTACCATTTTCATCACTTTTTCTATGGTTTTTCTTTCTATATTCTCTGTTATTTTTTGTAGATCATATTTATTTTCATCATTATATTCATAATTTCTTATATTTTCATTTCTTATATATTCAGGTATAGATTTCACAGTTATTTTCCCATCGTTCGATAATACAACCATTCTCTGGATAACATTTTTTAGTTCTCTAATATTGCCATCCCATTTATAATCAGCTAAAATTTTATATATCTTCTCATCAATATAATTTATCTCTATACCTTCATCTTTCGATACCTGCCTAAAAAATAAATTAGATAAATCCCTTATATCCTCCCTTCTATCTTTCAAATCTGGTAATTTTATCTGCACCACAGCCAATCTATAAAACAAGTCCTCTCTAAATTTACCTTCCGATATCAATTCATTTAAGTTTTTATTTGTAGCGGATATTATTCTGGTATTGGTAATGATAGATTTTTCACTTCCCAGCCTGTATATAACTCCGTCTTGCAGTACCCTCAGCAGCTTTGCCTGCATTTCCATAGGCATATCACCAATTTCATCCAAAAATAGGGTGCCTTTATTGGCAAGTTCAAATTTGCCTATTTTACCCTTTTTTATAGCTCCCGTAAAAGCTCCCTCCACATATCCAAATAATTCACTTTCAAATAAATTTACAGGTATGGCACTGCAATTTATGGCTACAAAGCTTCCAGTTCTCTCACTGGCCTTATGTATTGCTTTTGCAAATACCTCTTTCCCTGTACCACTATTCCCTGTAATCAAAACACTGGTGGATGTAGGAGCCACTTTCTGGGCAATGGAAATTGCATCTATTATCTTTTTGTTTTTGCCTATTATAAATGAAAAATTATACTTGGAAGACAGCTCATTTTTATAGGCATCCTTAAAGAATTCTACCTTCTTTTTTTCATCTTCCAACTGTTTCGTTAAATTCACTTCATCTGTCATATCTCTGTCTGTTGATACCACAGCTATCAACTTTTTATCCGAATTATATATTGGAAAAGCACTCAGTACTACAAACTTGCCTTTAACTGGCTCGTGAAACACATTGTCAATTCTCTTTTCCGTATTCAATACTTTTAAAAGCATAGCATTTGGGAAAAAGTCCCCTATATACCTATTCAATATATCCTTCAACTTAACACCATATACTCTCTCAGAAGCTTTATTCCAGTACTTTACTATTCCCTTTTCATTACACATGCATACGCCTTCATGTAAATTATCAAATACATAATTTTGGAGTTTAAAAAGCTCATCCATTTTTATATAAAATATGTCTCTAAAATTATTATTTGTAATAATCCCAATAATGTGATTGTTTTCTATGACAGGTAATCTTCCTATATTTTTTTTAATCATCAAATCCCTTGCAAATCTAGCAGATGAATTACAATCTATAGTTGATACATCCTTAGCAGCATATTTAATTACAAAATCTTTAAATGATATTCCCATATTTCTGATTCTTATTGCGTCTTTCATAGTAAATATACCAATTAGTTTTTCATCATCTATTATTAAAACTTCATTCCTATAAGACTGCATCATTTTATTAAGAGCATTCTCTATAGTCTCATTACTACATACCTTTACAAACCCGTCCGTCATTATATCCCTAACTTTATAAACTAATTCAAAAATACTCATTAACTCACCTACCTATATTTTTAAATATACATATATAAAATACACCTGTATACTTATTTTATCATTAGTTGAGCATACATTTAAACTATTTCTTAAAATCAATTAGTCATAAATAAAAAATAGTCCTTTAAAAAATTTCTCAAGAATTATTTTTTCTACTAAACAGATTCTGCTTATAATTATACTACTTTTAGGACTTTTGTATCTGTTGTCTGTAAACTATATCTTTCAATTCCCATATTATTTAATTTACTCCACAACTTTTCCATGGTTTTTTCAGGTTCATAATAGAATTCACCCCCCATTATCCTATAAACCACCCATCCTGCTCTTTCTAAATCCAGCTGTCTTTCTACTGCCTCCTTCCAATTATATTCTTCAGATGGAACATCGCCGTCACATATTACGGCAACCCTATTTCGCATACCTTCTACAATAAAATCCATATTGTATTTACCTATTTTTACTTTAGGAGTGACTTTATACCCTCTACTTTTTATAAGATTATAGACATCTTTTTGAAATTCAGTTTGAAATATATATTCTACATTTCCACTATTTTTATCATGTTTGTTATAGTTCAGACAGTAATTGAGAAGAGAATACCGTACACACTCCTCATTTAAATCTTTCAGATCTACAGAATGAAACAGCCACATTTGATTTCTAGCCCTACTTGCTGCCACATTAAACCTCTTAATATCATTTTCTTTTGTGAGAGGTGCAAATTTTACATTTTTAGAAATCACCATAGACAAGAACATTATGTCCCGTTCATCACCTTGAAAAGAATAAGCGTCTCCGCATATAAGTTTTCTCCTTATAATTTCTTTTACACCTATTTTATCCTTTAACATATTTTCAATAAGTCGTCCTTGTGCCTCACCAAGCAGTGATATAACACCCATAGACATATTTGAATATTTACTATCCCTGCAGCAGGCTGCAACTTTGTCTACCAAATATTCAGCTTCTTTAATATTTACCGGTTTACTGGAATCCCTAACTCCCTCCTCTACCTTAATTGTATTTATAACAGGATAAAATCTCTCATTGATTCTAGGATATCTTAAAGTCAACATTTCTCCGGAATAAACCAAATTATTGCTGAAGTTTATTATTTCAGGTACACATCTAAAATGTTCTTTCAGCATAAGTCTAGCTGGGAATACTCTCAGTGCCGTATCATAAAGACTTGTCTGTAAATCAAACCACTGTCTTTGAGGTATTTCTTTTAAATATTTATTTATTAAATTGTACATAGTCCTCTGATCAACACCCACAACTTCTGGACTTATCTGATTATCATCTCCTACTATAACTGCCCTTTTGGCTCTCATTAGCGCACACAATGAAAACAAATCACTTTGGCTGCTTTCATCAAATATTATTACATCAAACATATTTTTTGAAAGCTTTACATTTTCTATAACCCTGTTTAATGGCATAATCCATACTGGAATGATCTTTTTGCACTTCTCCATTTCCCTCTGGGCTATTTTTCTGTACTCAGGTACCATCTTACCTCTACCCTTTCCAATCCTCTTCACTGCCTGCATCCATGAAAACAAACTTCTCTTTTCATTTTCCGTAGTTCTAAGTATTTGATTATACCATGTATTTTTTGAAACTATATCTTTTATGATTTCTTTCTCCCTATTCTTTTCTATTCCTATGGCCTCTTCTATTTTTTCTAGATTTAGGCTATACATGTGATTTAACAAACTATTCCACTGTGCCCATTTCCACGCCTTTGTCCAATCATTAAATTTCTCTTTTCCGCAGTCCCAGTCGTCTATTATATTTTTAGCAGTTTTAGGACATATTCTATTTAATTTACCTATTAACTCATCTACCTTAAGACATTTATTCTTTACCCCTTTAATTTCTCTTAATTCCTGTAATGTCGCTTTAACTTGGTTTACATTCAAATTGTCCACAGCTTCATAGAGTTTTTTTAATTCTCCTGTATTATTTATTGTCTTTTTAAATACTTCTATGTAGGCCTTATCATTATTGTATATATCAATGCCTTTTATAGCTGATACACATTTGACTAGATAATCATAGGATTCTCTCTTGTGCCAGTCCATGTCCTGCGGAACTGATATCCTCCCCAGTCCTTCTTCTATTGGCCTTTTATATTTTACATCCCAATTTACAATTTCGTACAAATAGCTTAGATTCTTTTCCATCAAAATTATATCAGAAGGTTTTATGGAAGCAGCCATTACCTTTAGCCCATAATCTCGCATAGTATTATTCCACATATTTCTCAATTCATTAATAACCTGTTTCTGTCGAACATGTAGTCTAATTATTATTGCTTGTTTCATATTCTTCAAAGGCATTCCGTCTATCTTACAATTTTTTAATACATAATTACATTCAGGATGTATAAGTGTAAATAACTTTCCTATTTTGCCATTCCTGTCAAAGGAATTATATAATATATCAAAACTCTCTGAAAATTTATCAGTATCAATATCATCGGAAATTTCTATTTTGTGATCTCTAATCTGATCTCTAACTTTACTGAGTATCAACATGCAATTATTACTCTTATACAGAAGATCTTTGAGAGTCTGCCTTACCAATTTACTGCTATAATAACTATTAAATATATCACCCCACACGCCTTCTCCTAACACTGCAATTTTATTCCTACACTCATCTAGCAGCTCTAATAATTTATCATAGTTGCACCTATTGTTACAAGGTATATGCCACCCTTCTAAAATTTCAATATATTTATGATATTCCAATCTCACTTTTTTATACTCTGATATCCTATTGCAAATTTCATCATCATCAGGCAATTTCTCTATTATTCCCTTAACATTATCAAATTTACGTTTTTGATTTTTATTCAATATTTTTCTCAAATATATTAATAAATTGAATTCTTTCTCCGATAATGGCATAATGTCATCCATATGGATCTCATCTTCCAGCCAACAATACTTTCCCCTATTATTTCTAACCCATTTAGCAATATCCATAGAGCTGTATTCTCTGCCATTATAACTGATGCCCCTATTTTCTAGCTCCTGTATATCCCTAAATTTTCCATATAATTCCCCCTGTCTTTTTTTACAAAAATCCAACTTCTTTTTTAATAATTCAACTTCTTTACATATACCCTCAGCATCCACAGATAAAGTATCCGTTATTTTCCGTACTGATTCATTGAGTCTGTTTAAGGAATTGGGATCATTACCCAATACACTGATACATAATGGTCTTATTTCTTCAGGTATCTTCTCTGTCAGTACTTTAAGTGCCCTTCCCGTTTGACTTGTCACCAATACCCTTTTACCATGGGCAAGAAGGTGGCATATTAAATTAACTATAGTATGACTTTTACCTGTTCCTGGAGGTCCTTGAACAACTACCCCATAATTTTGGGCCATCTTTTTTATTATCTCCTTCTGTTCTAAATTTGCAGGTAATGGGAAAAGTACATTTTCCCCGACTTTCTCCCACTCACGTCTTTCTTTCTCATCACAATCTATAGTCTTTTCATTTACCAATGCCTTTACAGTTTCAGGTATTTCACATCCATTGTCTATGGCTTTAATTATATTATTTATCTCAACTTGCCATAATCTAGCATTATTTTTTCTTACAAAAATGACGGACGTGTTATAGATATTTGGACGTTGCTGAAAATCAACTCTTTTTTTAGAAAAACTACTTTTTTTAAATTCCCCAGGAGCATCTATATGAGAAAGAAGTTTTAAAAATATGCCCTCGATCTGTCTCAAGTTTCTTGGATCCAAATTAATTCTATTCACTTTATCGGCCAGTGCAAAAATGCCCTGCATATTACACTCCTCAAACCCTTCAAACAAAGAAATTTCCAGTACAGTCCTATTTGAAGGTGTTAAGACAAATACTTCCCTCCTTTTATTAAATTCTATTTTCATCCTGGTATTTAGTATAGGATGAATAATCTTTTCATTTTCTCTCTTCCATATGAGTAACCCTTGTCCAAAAACTATTTCAAAACCTTCCTCGTTTTTCTCATTCTCCTGATATATATGGAAAAACTCTTCATATAGTCTGCCGCATTTCGCATTTATCTCAATCCAAGGTTCATTTACCGCCAATTTGTTTACACTACATCCCTGTACATGAAAAAATTCCTCTTCCCAATATAATTTTTCATAATCATAAACACTTTTTATAACCTTCTGATTTAACTTCTTTAAGCTCAATAAATAAGAAAATATATTTTTTACTCTATCCCTATAATCCATGATTTCCCCTCCTAATAATGGCCAACTAAATATTATATTTACTTTTATGTTAAATTATACCATTAAATAAATAAAATTTCAAAACTTTCGTTAAACAAAATTCAAACATTCATGACGGTATTTTTCTACAATTATTTAAAAATTAAAGGAAGTAAGTTTTAATGTAAAAACTTACTTCCTCAATTTTCTCCTTATTATTTTATAGAACACAAACCCTATTATTATAACCACCAGAGCTATATCGGCAAAATGAAACCATTCCCGTATAATTGTCCATTTTTCTCCCATTTTATATCCTGCATATCCTAAAAATATACTCCATAACAGGGAACCCAATAGAGTATAAACAACAAATTTCTTAATCTCCATTTTACTTATGCCTGCAGGAAGGGAGATAAAGGTCCTGATTATAGGTAATAGTCTGGAAAAAAACACAATTTTTTCTCCATACTTATTAAAATAATAATCACTCTTTTCAAGGTGAGATCTAGACAGCCTAAGCTTATCCGCATATTTTTCCACTAAAGGCCTTCCTCCTATTTTCCCAATATAATAGGCTCCTATAGATCCCATCGTTCCACCTAATGTTCCAAAAATTATAACAAGTACTGGATTCAGTCTTCCCGTAAAGCTCAAATATCCTCCAAAAGGCAATATAGCTTCACTTGGAATAGGTATACAGGCGCTTTCCAAAGCCATCGCCATAAATATGCCTGTATATCCAGTTTTATCCAAAACAAAAATAACTACATTTATTATTTTTTCTACCATTACTATTTCCTCTCTTGCCGGGATGCATATATATTACTAACGATCTATGGAAAAATAGTACTTTTAGACATAACTATTTTTTACAGGAATCTCTTTCAATCAATTCATGTGGCAATACATAATTTCTCTCTTTTAATTCTTCTTTGTTTATCATCTTTATAAGCATTCTCATACCCACAGATCCCATATCATAAATAGGTTGTGATACAGTAGTTAATTTAGGATAAAATATGGATGCCAAATATATATTGTTAAAGCCCATAACATCTATATCATCAGGTACGCTAATTCCATTATCTCTAAGTGCATTTATAACCCCTATGGCTATTTCATCACTAGTACAAAATATTGAATCTATTTTGGCTTTATTTAATATTTCATTTATCCCCTTATATCCATTTTTCGCTTTGGAACTGGTAAAATAAATTTTATCTCTGTCAAGTTTTAAATTATTTTCCTCAAGAGCCCTTTTATATCCCTTATACCTCACGGCACTGGCATTGACCGTATCTTCTCCAGCACCTATGTATGCTATCTTTTTGTTGCCTTTTTTTATCAAATATGCAACTCCATCATAGGCTGCCTTTTCATTGTCAATGGTTACACTGGGGATATTTTCTTTTTTATTTGTACTTTCAACTAAAACCATAGGAAATTCAAGTTGTTTTATGAGTTCCAGAATATTTGGTTCAAGAGAATTACTCATATATAAAACTCCATCTACCATTTTTTCTTTTAGAACTTTTAAATACTCCATTTCTTTTTCTATATTTAAATCAGTATTACACAGCATTATATTATAATCATATATATTTGCCACATCCTCGGCTCCCCTTACAATTTCAGGGTAGAATTGATTGGATATATCTGGAATTATTATCCCTATAGTTCTAGTCCTCTGTGTCTTAAGACTTCTTGCCACTATGTTGGGTCTGTATCCCAATTTTTTAATAGCTGCCAATACCCTTTTCTTAGTCTCTTCATTTACAACGTCTACATCATTAAGTACTCTAGATACTGTAGCTATCGAAACTCCAGCTTCTCTCGCCACGTCTTTAATTGATGCCGCCACTTTATACCACCTACCAATTTGCGTTTTTTATAATTATACTTATAAAATTACATTATTACAAGATAATTTACATATTTTTATCAATTATCATTATTTTAAGCCATAAAATTAATTTTGATACCCCAGATTTCGGATAAAACAAATAATTTTTCTGAAATCTGGGAATCTGAACAATATAATTTATTTCACTAATTCAACAGCTATATCAAGCTCCTTCCCGTTAATATTACATTTATTGTATTTTCTATCGGCATTATAAATAATATTTAATGAAAGAGTCTCTTTTTTAATTCGGTTTTCAAATTTCTTTACTACAGTTTCAAGTTTATCATTTCCGGAAATATACAAGTTTATCTTATCTGCAACTTCAAAACCGCTTTCTTTTCTCATATTTTGTATTTTGCTTAAAATTTCTCTTAAATTTCCCTCTTCTTTAAGTTGTTCTGTAACTTTAGTCTCCAGAACAATTCCTATGCTTCCTTCGCTTGCAAATGCAAAACCTTCAAGACCTTCCATAGTAATAAGAAGATTATCTGAATTCAATTCTATTTCAGAACCTCCTACGTTTATTTTTACAGCTTCGTTGTTATTTACCTTTTGTGCAAGCTCTACCTGATCCATAGAAGATATCTCTTTCGTTATTTGAGGTATCAATCTTCCATATTCTTTGCCCAATACAGGCAAATTGGGCTTTATGTTAAAGTTGACATATTTTGATAGATCCGCATTGAATTCAATATTTTTAATGTTCAACTCCTCTTTTATTATATCTCCGTAATATTGAGGTAAAGTTTTTATACTTACAAGCATTTCTAAAAGAGGCTGCCTATTTTTGATATTGGCGGTGTTTCTAGCACTTCTTCCCAGCTTAACTATCTTATAAGCTTCTGCCATATCCTTTTCCAAATCCTCATTAACAGCACTGGCATCATATTTGGGCCACTTACATAAGTGTATACTTTCCGGAGCATCTTTATCAAGGTTTACCACAAGATTTTGATAAATCTCCTCTGTCATAAATGGTACGAAGGGTGCAGCCACCAAAATCAGCGTATTCAATACTTTATACAGAGTTACATAAGCACCTATTTTATCTTCTGTTAAATGGTCACTCCAGAATCTTGTTCTATTTCTCCTCACATACCAGTTAGAAAGCTGATCCACAAAATCTCCAATATTTTGGGCTGCCTGAGTAATTCTATAATGATCCAGATGATCTTCAGTTTCCATTATAAGTGAATTTAATCTTGAAACTATCCATTTATCCATTATATTTTTGCTTGTAAACCCTTTATAGTCCAGTGGATTGAAATTATCTAAATCCGCATAGAGCACATAAAATGAATATACATTCCACAGAGTACCCAAAAACTTTCTCTGACTATCCTGAACTGCTTCCTCGTAAAATCGTGATGGAAGCCAAGGTGCACTTTCAGTATAAAAATACCATCTAGTTGCATCCGCCCCCTCATTTTCCAGTGCCACCTCTGGGCTCAATACATTCCCCTTATGTTTTGACATTTTTAATCCATGCTTATCCAGTACATGCCCTAGTACCAGACAATTTTCAAAAGGACTTCTGTCAAACAGAACCGTGGATATAGCCATAAGAGTATAAAACCATCCCCTGGTCTGGTCTACAGCTTCAGATATAAATTGAGCGGGGAAATTTTCTTTAAAAAGTTCTTTGTTTTCAAAGGGATAATGATGCTGCGCAAAGGGCATGGATCCTGAATCAAACCAGCAGTCAATTACATCTGAGGATCTATTCATCTCTCCACCACATTTTGGACATTTCAATTTAACTCTATCAATATACGGTTTGTGAAGTTCTATACTTTCAGGTACATTTATCCCCTTTTCTTTTAATTCTTCAATGCTTCCTATACACTCTTTGTGACCACATTCGCATTCCCATATTGGAAGTGGAGTACCCCAATATCTTTCTCTGCTGAGCCCCCAGTCTATCACTCCTTCTACGAATTTTCCAAACCTACCTGTTCTTATATTATCAGGATACCAATTTGTATTATTGGTATTCCTAACCACCTTATCTCTAACTGATGACATTTTAATAAACCAGGTATCTCTTGGATAATACAGGAGAGGAGTATCACATCTCCAGCAAAATGGATAGGAATGGGTGAATTTTTCCGTTTTATAGAGTATTCCATTTTCCTTTAAATATTCTATTATTTTAGGTTCTGCATCTTTCACAAAGAGTCCTTTCCATGGTGTAACTTCTTCCTTAAATTTCCCCTGTGTATCTACAGAATTGGTCATAGGTATACCATACTTTTTACAGCTGTTACTGTCATCCTCACCAAAAGCAGGAGCTGTATGAACTATTCCCGTTCCATCTGTCAATGTCACATAATCTGCATGAAGTACATAATGTGCTCTTCCTTGAAAAGATGCAAAATTAAACATTGGTTCATAATCTAATCCTACCAGTTCTTTCCCCTTAAATCTTCTTAAAACCTTATATTCGTCTTCTAATTTCTCTAAAAGGGCCTCTGCCAATATTAAACGTTCTCCTCTATTTAGCACTTCCACATAATCATAATTTTCATTTACCGCCAGTGCCATGTTGTTGGGAAGTGTCCATGGAGTTGTGGTCCAGGCAAGCATATATTTATTTTCACCCTTGAGTTTAAATTTAACATATATTGATGTCTCTTTTACATCCTTATATCCCTGCGAAACCTCATGAGAGGAAAGTGCAGTACCACACCTCGGACAATAAGGTACAACTTTATGACCTTTATACAAAAGACCCTTTTCCCAAATTTTCTTTAATGCCCACCACTCTGATTCTATATAATCATTGTGATAAGTTACATAGGGATTATCCATATCAACCCAGAAACCTATTCTGTCAGACATTTTTCTCCACTGGCTCACATATGTAAATACACTGTCTTTGCATTTTTTTATGAAATTTTCCACTCCATAATCTTCTATCTGTGGTTTTCCTGATATTCCAAGGCTTTTTTCAACTTCAAGTTCTACTGGAAGTCCATGTGTATCCCATCCTGCTTTTCTTAAGACTCTATACCCTTTCATGGCTTTATATCTTGGTATAAGATCTTTTACAACTCTAGTCAAAACATGGCCTATATGAGGCATTCCATTGGCAGTTGGAGGTCCATCATAAAAAGTAAAATATTCTCCGTCTTCATTCTCTTTAAAGCTCTTCTCCTCTATTTTTTTGTCTTCCCATAATTTCAGAACATCCTTCTCCCTCTCTACAAAACTTTTATCATTGTCAATTTTTTTATACATGATTTGACCCCTTTCTATTCTTATTGTTAAGTTTTTACTACTATGTTTATTTTATACACAGTACGAAATGCAATATATAACTTTAATTATTTACAATAAAAAACTTCATCCAAATAGGACGAAGTTTTATTCGTTATACCACCTATGGTAATACTTTTTACTATTATATTCTTTTCTTTAACGCAGAATTACGTGAAAGCTTACTCAAAATAATAAAACATCTTTCAACTTCCAAACTCCAAGGTGATTTTCTCCAAATTATTCTATGAGTTCTCAACACCCTCACTCTCTGTAAGTAATATAAACTTGGATACTCTCCTTCTTCAACGTTTTTAAAACAATCATGATATAATTTCCTTTTATTATATTATATGAGCTTTTTATTGTCAATTTATTTTTCTATCAATAACCGAGAGTTTGTAATATACCATCAGCTATAGCTTGTGCAAATTTTTGCCTGTACGCATCACTATTTAGTTTTGCCGCATCACCTGGGTTAGTTACAAAACCCAATTCTACAAGAACCGCCGGGGCATTTGTATTTCTGATCACATAAAGCCCGCTTTTATATAATTCGGTGTCATACTTTATTCCCCTGTCATACATTCCAACTTCTCTTATTATGCTGTTTTGTATATTTGAGGCCAGCCTTTGGCCTTTTGTACTCCCTGGATAAAAATAAGTTTCAGTACCGTTGGCACCAGATTCATTAAAATAGTTGGCATGGATACATACAAAATAGTCGGCATTTGCATTATTTGATATGTCACAGCGCTTTTGAAGGCTGTCTGCAACACTCATGGGCGTAGAACGCATATCCGTAGTTCTGGTATACACCACATTTACTCCCTTGCTTTCAAGTATCTTTCCAGTTTTTAGTCCTACCGCTAAAGTGATATCATCCTCCTGAAGACCATTTATTCCCGTAGCGCCTATATCCTGTCCCATACCATGTCCCGGATCAATAGTAACAGTATACTTGCCATTGGAAGCTGGCTTGGCTTTTATTATAAACTGCATTTTAACATCATCTTTTTTTAAGCTCCTGCCATTTATTGATTTTAAACCGCTCTTTATAATCAAATTATAAGTTTTGCCATATGTATATGGAGCTTCAGGACTAACTATCACACTACTTCCATCACCTCCAACCTGTAAAGAAACTGGAACTATATTCCCTTCGCTGTCCGTTACAACTATGTTGGAATTATTTACTGTACTTGTATCCACCTTCATGCTAAACTTTACATTCCATGATTTAGTAGGCTCTACATCCTTTCCTATGAGTTTTCCGTCAAAGTCAGATGCTTGTACAATATTAATTCCTGCAAGTGCTGCAAACATTAGCACAAAACCTACTAGCAGTACCATATAAATTTTTATGTTTTTCAATCAATCACCTCCATATGAACCTTACATTATTTTATTATAATATAAAAAGTATTAATTTTATACATAAATATAGTTATATTTTTATACTAATCTAAAATAATCATATTTTAATAGAATGATCATAATAATGATATAATATTATAAATATAAAAAATTTTTTCATTGAGGAGATGTTTTTATGAAAATAAAATGGTTAGGTCATTCTAGTTTTTTATTGGAAGATTCAATGGGTCACAAGCTTCTAACAGATCCTTTTGATGAAACTGTAGGGTATAAGGTATTTCGTGGTAAGGTGGATTTAATCACAATAAGTCACAGTCATTTTGATCATAATTATACGAAAAATATAGAATACAGCCATATTATAAACAAGCCGGGTTCTTTTAACCTATGCGGCATACCAATTATTGGTATACCTTCTTATCACGATAAGGTCAATGGAGCAAAACGTGGAAAAAACATAATATTTATAATAGAAATGGACGGCTATCGAATATGCCATTTAGGAGATATTGGATACGTATTGTCTAGGGATAAAGTAGAAGAATTAGGAAGCATAGATGTATTATTTATTCCGGTAGGCGGCAATTTTACTATAGATGGTAAAGAAGCTGCAGCACTTGCTAAATCCATTAACAGCCACATAGTAATTCCAATGCATTATAAGACTTCCCCTTTAACTTTCGAATTAGATGGTCTAGAAAAATTCCTTAAATACGCAAGAAATGCAGAAAGAGTTAAGAACAACACTTTAATTATAGAAAATAATTTACAAGAATACAATTCAGTTAAAATACTTGATTTTAAATAATTGCCAAACAAGCACCAACATTGATATCCATCAAAATATTAATTGTGCTCTACGTGCTCTAATCCTGCATTAAACAGCCTATTTATATGTTCATCATCCAATGAATAATATACAGATTTACCATCTCTCCTAAATTTAACTAGTCGAGCTGTCTTTAAAATTCTAAGTTGATGTGATATAGCGGATTGGCTCATTTGAAGTATCTCTGCTATATCACATACACACAGTTCTTTCTTAAACAGTGCATATATTATTTTAATTCTTGTGAAATCACCTAACACTTTAAAGAGACCGGAGAGATCCCTAAAGACTTTTTCATCCAGCATACTCTCTTTAACGCACTTTATACAGTCTTCATGAAGTTCAGTACAGGAGCACACTTCAATTCCCAAATTATCTTTCACATTATCAACTCCCTACTAGAAGTATTATAATATATTTAATTGGATCCTTTCAACTAAAATCACAATAGTACTACTTTTAATTATAAAATATCTCTACAACCTTGTGAGTTTTTAGACTTTTTTTTACATCAATAATTCTCTGATTGCTTGAACCTTTGAATTTTAATCTGCAGTCCTTCTTATTTTCTTCAAATTTTCCATCAACCAATACGTCTATGTCATTTATCAGACTTTGCCAATATTCATTTTGAGTGTTATACAGGATATACTCAAAAGTATATCCTGTATAACACCATATATTCAAACCCAATGCTTTAATTTTATCTGCCATATAGGAAAATTCTTCTGCCTGTTCAAAGGGATCGCCTCCTGAAAATGTAATTCCAGTTATCAGCGGATTACCCTTTATCTGTTCAATCAATTCATCTGTATCTCTAAGCTCTCCCCCATTAAAATCATGTGTGGAAGGATTAAAACATCCTCTGCAATTATGTCTGCATCCTTGAGCAAAAAACACCCTTCTCATCCCGGGGCCATTGACCAAACTTTCATATACAATACCTGCCAATCTAATTTTTTTTCTTACCATTAAAATTTACCCCCATAGATGATGATTTAAGAATATATAAGTTCATTATTCCTATGAGATACTCTATCTGCTCTTTCTGCGGCCTTTCCTTCTCCAAATCTCTCGTCCAGTGATAAATATCCCGTTACTCTGGATATTCCCTGTATATTACTACTGCCGCATTTAGGACATACTTCTTCGCCTTGCAAATAAGTACCACATTCTTTACAATATCTTATATGAAAATTTATCCCTATGTAGCTCATATTCGTGTTATCGTAGGCATAATTAATTATATTTTTTACCACTTCTTCTGATGGATAATCGTCTATTTCCACATAACTTATATGTCCGCCATTACACAATTTATGGTAAGGAGCTTCAATATCAATTTTATCCTTTATAGATATTGGAAATCCCACAGGAATGTGATAAGAATTAGTATAGTAATTCTTATCTGTAACTCCCGGTATTTCACCAAATATTTTCTTATCGTGAATTATAAATTTCCCGCTTAGACCTTCTGCAGGGGTGGCATAACAACTCCAATTTAAATGAGTTTCTTCTGTAAGCCTATCAGTATAATTTCTGATATGAGAAATTATTCTTATCCCGAGTTCTCTTGAATTTTCATCCTGACCATGGTGCTTCCCGGTCAATGCCACCAACGTTTCTGCAAGACCAATGAAACCTATTGCCCAGGTGCCCTGTTTCAATATCGGCTCTATGGAATCATCGCTTTCTAAATTCTCAGCACCCCTCATAAGTTTTTGTCCGGCTACAAAAGGTAAATCTCTGACCTTCAATCTTTTTAATATGCTGTACCTATGCATGAGAGACTGCCTGGAAAGCTCAAGTCTTTTATTCAACAGTTCAAAAAATTTATTTATATTACCTTTAGAAATAATGCCAATGCGGGGCAAATTAATAGTAACTGGAGCTATATTTCCTCTTCCCTCCGGGCCTGGTTCTCCATTTACATTAGAGCAAACGTAAGTCCGGCATCCCATAGTAGCAGGTATAATTCCCTTGTCATAATAAGTCTTGTTAAAATCCGCATCTAAATTCATGAAAGTTGGATTCATTCTTTTTGAGGCCACTCTACAAGCTATGCTAAATAAATAGTAGTATGGATCTTCCTCATTTTTATTTACACCCTTTTTGACTCTGAATATTATATTCGGAAATATGGGCTGCTCGCCTTTCCCAAGTCCCTTCTCATATTCAAGTAAAAATATTTCACAGACTAAAGCCGCATCTTCTGATCTTGGTATACCTATATTTATAGAACTAAAAGGCACCTGTGAACCAGCTCTTGAATGCATTGTATTTAAATTATAAATTATTCCCTGCATGGCCTGTTCTATACTTCGCCTTAATTTCTTATTCAAAATTTTAGCTATTTTATTCTCTTCCACTCCCACTGCCCTTAGATCTTCAATTATCTCTTTTCTAGTGGGTTCAACAAAAACAGCCATGTCATTGTCAAAATCCGGATGAGACTGTCCCCCAAACATATCATTTTGTGATGACTGCAAGAGTATGCAGGAAAGTTCTGCAGCAGATTCTATTCTCTTAGGCGATCTTATATTCCCATATCCTGTATTAAAGCCTTCTAAAAGCATTTTTTTAGTCGGTATATGAAGACAATTTACAGTCAGATTATAAGAATCCAAATCATGATAATATATATCTCCATTTTCATGTAATTTAGCCAGATACTTTGGCATAGTAGCTAAATTGTGCCACTTATTGGACTCACTTGCTATTCTCAAAAGCTTGGCACTAAAATTATTTCCTACGTTAGCATTATCCCTATCTGTCTGAATTCCTATTTTGTCAATGGCTTTCATAAGATCGGATTTTATCTCTCTTATATTATTTCTCTCTTTTCTATAATTTGAGTAGGATAATCCTATCTTCAAATATCCCCTTTTTAAAAGCACTTCTTCAACTATATTTTGTATATCCTCTACATTTATTTCTTTCAAATTTAACTTTTCCAAACACTGTATAACTTTCTGAGTTAAATCAATAAATTCGCTCTCTTTCAACTCATACCCTATCTCTTCAGAAGCACCTTTTATTGCATTGGTGATTTTGACAGAGTCAAAGTCAACTTTCCTTCCATCTCTTTTCACAACATGTAGCATATATTGTTCCTCCTGACCACTATATCTTGTATATCTACCTGGTTTATTATACTATACCACATATAAAAAATCAATTTTTAAATTTTAGGAATAAGAATCAAAATAATGATAAAACTAATAAAAACTCAATTTTATAGGAGGAATCTATATGATTGGTAAAATAATAGATTTAAATGTTACAGAAGCACTTATAAGTTTTCAAGATGGATCAACTGCCGATATAGGTATCTCTCATTTACCTGCCAGCATAAAAATAGGAGATACTGTAAATATAAATCCAAATTTTACATCTAAGTTAAATGATAAGTTTGGAAATACTTCACTCATGAATATATTTTAATTTTTCCTAAAAAAATATTATACAAAAATGCGTTCTGACTAAACCCATTAAGCTTTTTCAGAACGCACTTCCCTATTTGATTCAAAATCAATTCAATATACTTTTTTATTCTACAGTAATGGCAGAAACAGGACAATTTTCCTCAGCTTCTTTTGCCGAGCCTTGAGACTCTTCCGGTACTTCGCCTGTAATTGCAACTGCTTTACCATCTTCATCCATTTCAAATACTTCAGGACATGTACTTGGACATAGTCCACAACTTATACAGACATCTTTATCAACTACCGCTTTCATAATATCTCCTGTTGGACAACAGGACTTTCACCTCTCTTTTTATAAATTTAATACATAATGCAATAATAAAATAATTTTCATCTGTATTATTGCCATAAAACTAATTTATTATATCCACGTTTGAATTATTTTGATAGAGCTATAAGATTATCCAACAAATCATTGTAATCATGAGAATTGCCTATGTAGCTTTCCACTTTCCCATTTTCCATGCTCTCTACTAACTCAGAATTTACAGGCATTTCCTCTAATAGTTTCAAGCCAAGATATTGAGCCTGTTCTTCTGCGGATTTTTTACTAAATAGTTTTATTTTTTCTCCACAGTTACTGCACTTAACATAAGACATATTCTCCACTACTCCTATAACATTTACATCCATTTCCTCTGCCATTATGACTACTTTTTTTACTATCATGGATACCATATCCTGAGGAGTAGACACTATAACTACTCCTTCTAGTGGGAATTCCTGCATTATAGTAAGTGCTACATCTCCTGTCCCAGGCGGCATATCTATGAGAAGATAATCTAATTCTCCCCATTCTGTATCAGAATACATTTGTTTTAAAACTCCTGCTATCATAGGTCCTCTCCAGATAACGGGCTGTTCCTCCTTCTCTGTTAAAAGATTTAAAGAAATTACCTTTATTCCAAAAGAGGTTTCTACGGGTAGAAATTTTACCTGCTGTTCTTCATCAATTTGAATTATATCTGCTCTTTTATCATTTATTCCAAAAAACCTGGGCATAGATGGTCCTGTTATATCACCATCAAGTACTCCTACTTTGTAGCCTGCAGCCTTTAATTTTACAGCTAGTATTCCTGTGACTGTAGACTTTCCAACTCCACCCTTTCCACTCATAATACCTATTATATGCTTTATACCGCCATATTTTGGCAATATAAAATTACACTCATCTTGATTTTTACCGCATGCTGCTCTACTTGAACAGTTATCACAATTACTCATTTTTTTCCTCCTACAATTTAAAAATTCTCAGGTTCATTTTTATACACTTTTATGTCCCATCCGGCACCGCTGTAGGTGTCATATATATAATAAATTTTTTCACTCTTATTTTTCTTATCCCAAAATGTAATAGTCGCCTTGTACAGTGTAGATTTATATCCTTCAGTCTTTATTGTAACCCATATATCGTATTTATCCTTATTGTTATTACCAATACCGGCATTTTTAAATTTATCATTGAGATCCGACTTAAATTCTTCTACCTCTGTAGATAGTATAAACCTGGATCCATCTATGTCATCTCTAAAATTTATTCCTATCTTTTTATTTTTATCTTTGTCTCTAAAATATTCATTTAAAGTGTTCATTATTGATCCATAATAAACCTGTTTAAAATTATTTGGAGGCATTCTTATATTCCAAAAATTGTTGATCATATCATTATCTATCCTTTTTGATACAATATATATTTGATTGTTACTATAAAGATTTCCAAAATCTTTTTTATCAAGACCCGCTATATAATTAAATTTATGAATTTTATTATTCCCTTCATATATCTCAAATATATAATCTGGCTGCAATGAAGATTTCCTTGATACCTTTTTACCCGAAGACAATATATCATATAGATCTTTAATTGCATTCTGATCAGTAACCACAAATTTAAATCCCTGATCCCTTATATTCTGAATAACTATTTTATCAACTTTTCCCTCTCTTATGTACTCAAAATCCGAATTTTTTAAGCCAGCCTTAACTTCTAGCTCATCTATTTTATCGCAGCCACTCAATAAAATAGATGTCATCAAAGTAATCAATACTAAAAATACACTCAATCCCTTTTTAATTTTCTGCTGCAATTTACTCACCTGCTATTAAATGTTATCAATTTTTACGGTCAAATTTCGTTTATTGACCTAATTAATTATGCTATTTCATGCTGAAAATCTATGAATATTATAGCATATTTGTAACAAAAAAATCCCCTTTCACGCAATTAAACCTGAAAGGGATAATATATATTTTTTCATTTATACTCTAGAGTTTTCACAATGGTTTCAAATATAGTGGGCATGTTTTCTTTAAAATCCATATCTTTTACAAAAAAAGAAAATCTGCAAAATTGTTTTCCCTCTTCTATAAAATATTCTATACCCCTGTAACTATCTCCAATTTCTTTTGTAATAATATACTCAACTAAATAACCATTTCTGCCATTTATATTAATCCTACTCATATTATAACTTTTATATAAATTCTGTTTTTCAGATATGATTCTACTATTTTGCAGGAATATTTTTAAATTTCCCTTTAAATTCCAAACCTGGACAAAACCATTTATCTTGCCATCAGCGCTTTTAAAATTACTGTGGTATACTATCTCATCTCCAAATATATCCTGAACTCTACAATCCCAATTAGAAGGTAATTTATATTTTAATCTATTTTTCAACCCGCTGTACTGAGTTAATGATTTTATGTCATTTTGCATTAAAGCTGTAAATTTTAATTTCACATCAAAATTTTTCTCAAGCCCAAAGAGAATTGTCATAAGCCCTATTATAATTATTGTAACTCCAAGTTTTCTTTTATTTATGAATAGCACTTTCATAAATAATACCCAGTACTATTTTCTTACAGGTATTACTACTGTATTTGTTTTAAAGTCATAAAACATTAGCCAATATCCCACTTTATTTTTATCCTTTAAAGACACCCATGTAACAAACCCGGATTTACCTCCATAAGGCTGATCTCTTTTATCCTTAGTACCTAAAATTCCATACACCAGATATTTCACTCTACCTTTTTTATCACATTTATATCCTGATAAATAATGGCAGTGCTTTTTTACATAGGGATAATAACTTATCATAGGATAATATATTAGGGCATATTTATTATAATCGTTCATATTATACATATCTTCCATAGAACTCACAGGTACTTTATACCACTTGCATCTTTTTAATTCTTTACTTATATTTTTAATTTCCTTAAATCCATTCATAAGGTTATTAAAAAAGTCCCCTTCTGGTCCCTGAGGATAATTACCAGGTTGACTTATTCCTTTTATTTTTTTGCATTTATGCCTATTTATCTCTGCTTTTTTATAGGACTCAGTCACAGAATCATCTACGTATATAGAATTATCTTCTTCTACAGACTCATTTTTCATTTCTAGATCTTTTTTAATTCTTGATTCAAAAGTATCCTCAACAACTTTCTCTTTATCATCTTCTGATTTATTTTCCTCATTCTTTATTTCCGATTTCGTGGATGGTTTTTCTTCTACTTGATTTTCGACCTTTACTGATGCCTTCTCTTCCTTTTTATCTGCATGTTCTTCTTTTGCATCCTCTTTGATTTTATTTTCTCTATCTGTCTTAGCTTTTTCTATACTCTCTTCATACTTATCAAATACACTCTTTTTTTCAATTTTTTCTGTATCAATAGTCTCCAATTCTTCAACTTTTTCGCTTTCTTCTTTTGAGCTCTTACTCCTATCTTCTAGCATTGTAAAGTTCTTCCATTGAGGTATTTCTGTGCTTGCAAATCCGCTCATTACAGATATTATGTTATTATCTAGTATTCTGACTATAGCAGCTCCTGATACTTTATCCATAGATATGCCGCTGCCAGCCACATCATCCATAGGATATTCATAACATATATCCGCTCTTCCATAATCATCTATGTTCATTTCACCTATTTTAATTATATTTTTTATATCTTTTTTATTGCATATAAGCATCATGTAATAGGGTGTTTTTTCTTTCTTGAGATTTTGTACATAATAGGATATTTTGCACTTATTATTTTTCATCTCCAATTTTGCATATCCTGAAGCAATTTTATCAGAAGCTAAAGAGTATCCTTTTTCATCTTCTTGTAATATTATAAAGTATCTACTATAACTCTTTTTTTGTGCCAATTTCCTATACCTCCATATATTATATTCATTATAATATATGAAGAAACTTTCAAAAAGTGAACAAATAGTTTTAACTTCTATACAAAAATCATGCTTTGTTAATTATAATTTCTCGGATATTTCATGTATACAATCAGATAACCTGCCAAATTCCTGCAGCGACAATGTCTCTCCCCTTCTTTTAGGATCAATTCCCGCTGTATTAAAGGCCTCTTTCATACACTCTTTAGATATATTCAACGGCTTTACCGCATTCCACAATGTTTTCCTTCTCATATTAAAAGCACATCTTACAACTTTAAAAAATAGCTTTTCATCTTTCACATTAACTCTGGGCTTGTGTAATTTAATTAATTTTATGATTATAGAATCCACTTTAGGTTTAGGTATAAAAGAAGAAGGACTCACTTTTCTTATTAATTCAACATCACAATAATATTGAACAAGTATAGACAAAGCTCCATATTCCTTACAACTAGGTTTTGCTGCAATTCTTTCTCCTACTTCCTTTTGTATCATTATAGTAAAAGTCTTAAAATTGTAGTTTTCATTTAGCATTTTTGCAATAATAGGTGTAGTTACGTAATAAGGTAAATTTGCCACAATCTTTATATTATCTTCAACATTTATTATTTGAGAAAAATCCATCTTTAGTACATCTTTATGTATTAATTGAAAATTGGTGAATTCCTTTAATTCCTCTTTTAAAATAGGAATTAAATTCATATCCAATTCAATAGCATATACCATTTTTGCAGACTTTAAAAGTTCTCTCGTCAAAGTTCCCACTCCAGGACCTATTTCTATAATTACATCGCCTTTATCTATTTCTGCACTATTTACTATATCCTGTAATACTGAAGTATCTATTAAAAAGTTCTGTCCTAAAGCTTTGGAAAATCTAAATCCGTATTTTTTTACTATACTTTCTGTAGACAGCTTATTCATATTGCTTCACCTTATTCATCCTTCTATTTACTTTATTAACAGCTAATTTAAACTCTTCTTTTGTTATTCCATAATTATTTAACCTGAATAAAAACTGACAAGTATTGCCGTACCCTATGCCAAGCTCTTTACCTAAGATATCTCTTTTCTCCTTAGAATCCTGTTCTCCTGTAAGTCCAAAAAATATCATATCATTTATATCAAATTCACAATGTTTTTCTTTGAGCTCACACTTTGCATTCTTTAGAGAATCTATTATTGTTTCTGGAAGTGCATTTTCCACTCCAATATCTCCGTTTTTTACCCCATCCTTCTGAGATATATATGCATGTTTTATTCCTTTAACCCTCTTTGATATTATCCTCCTTATCTTTTCTCCTGCAAAATCTGGATCAGTTAAAACTATAATTCCCTGTCTTTTTTGAGCTTCCTTTATTCTATTTATAACCTCTTTATTTATTCCAAATCCACCTACTGCTATAATCTCCGCATCTACAGCCCTTTTAACTGCCCTTACATCATTCCTTCCTTCAACTACTATTATCTCTTTAATCATATTTTCCTCCTATGGTAAATCAATTATTTAAAGAAAAAATAGGAGCGCCTGCTCCTACCCAATTACGTAAACATTAACCCATTTCACGCCCCAATTGATAGCTTCTGATCCTGAGTTAAAAAATAGATCTACTCTATTACCTTTAATTGCTCCGCCTGTATCTTCTGCTATGGCATAGCCATAGCCCTCTACATAAAGTCTTGTACCAAGTGGTATTACTCTAGGATCAACTGCTATAGAACTATAATTGCCAATACTTCTTTTTGCAACAGTTCCTGAAGCTGTTATGCCAAACGCCGGATCTCCAGGTCTCTTACCTGTACTTTGATAATCTGCAGTATATGCAGTTGCTCTCATTTTAATGTGTCTGGCATAATTAGTACTTCCCCCTCTTGAAAGAGTACTGTTAGCTAATGTGCCTATAGCCACTACTTTTTGCACAGGCTCCTTTTTCACAATTTCTCTTATTATCTTTCGGGAAACCTCCTTACCATCCTCATATATTACCCTTGTTGTAATCTCTTTTTCACCCTTTTGTCCTTCTCGTAAAAGCCTTTTAGCTCCGTATTTAACTTGTGCATCACTTTTCAAAACTGTTTCATACTCTATCGGTCTACTTTCCCTCAGCTCCTTAATTTGGACCCTAGTCACTACTATTTTCATTCCTTTTACAATAGCATGCTCTCTAGACGGATATATTTTATCCATGTTTGAGGTTTTAATATTTTCATTTTCTAACAAATTCTCAACATTATCTTCTGCTGACTCTATACTTAATTTTTTACCATCAACTGCTACTTCAACTTTTACTGCCCTTTTAATTATCAGTTTACTTTTATCTTTCACTTCACTGTCTAGACTAGGTATTACCTTATCCCTCGGTCCTATTTTAATTCCATTACTGGTCAAAACCTTTCCATAGTTATGGCTGAATGTAACAGCCTTTATATTCTTACCATCTACTGAAATTGTCACCGTTTTTTTTATACTAAACATTACTAAAACCAAAATTACTAAACTTATAGATATAACAAATTCTATTCTAGGACCACGGGGAAAATATTTCTTCAAGCAAGCTTTAAACTTCTCCACCATAAAAATACCTCCTCTGGGCAAAAGCGACATATCCCATTATAAATGGAATCTAAATTCATGTCAAATATCACCCTGTATAAAACTGTTTTTCAAAATATCAATGCATCCTATGCATAAAACTTATAAATAAAATACTTATTTATGATTGCAATATAAAAATGATCCCTATTCCAGAATCTCCCATATAGTTTTTTATTTGAATCACAGTTTTTATTATCTTTTGGTGGTTTTTTATATAGACTATGTTATAACTACAAATTTAATTACTAAAATATACAATTTAAATAAAAAATGCTAAAACCTCTTTCCTATTTTACACTATTATTACAAATTAAGCAAGTGCTTTGTATTGGAAATTGTTATTTTACTTATTTCCTCTATTTCTAATTCTTTTATTTCTGCAATTTTACTCATAATAAATTGGATATACTCAGATCTATTTCTTTTACCTCTAAAGGGAACTGGTGTCATATAAGGGCAGTCAGTTTCAACTAAAATCCTATCAACTGGTACTTCCCTTGCTACATTTATCACTTTTTTTGCATTTTTAAAAGTCACTACTCCCGTAAAACCTATATAATACCCTGATTTCAAACACTCTCTTGCAAATTCAACGCTTCCTGAAAAGCAATGGATCTCACCGATAACATCCTTAAACTGCTTTATTATATTCAGGGTATCCTCATGAGCTTCCCTATCATGTATAATTACGGGCAAATTCAATTCTCTTGCCAGCTCCATCTGTCTTATGAATACAGCTTTTTGTACATCCCTCGATGGATTTTCTCTATAATAATAATCAAGACCTATTTCTCCTATAGCCCTTACTTTTTTATTTTTGGCCAGTTCTCGTAATTCTTTTATTGTATCATCATTAAATTTGTATGCATACTCTGGGTGTATTCCAACAGCTGCGTAAAATATATCATACTTTTTCGTCAATTTTACAGAGAACCTAGAACCCTCTATGGAAGAACCACAGTTTAGTACTCCCACTATATCGTGATCTTTAAGCTCTTTTATGACTTGATCTCTGTCTTCATCAAATTCTTCATCATCATAATGTGAATGTGCATCAAAAATGCTTATATTCAATTTTTACCCTCCTCACATTCAAATCTCTTTATTTTAATTACAACAAAATACTATCAAATTTCCATAAATTTTGATAGTATTTTGTCTGATTATAATATCAAATTTTGTTTTAGCTTATTGTACTTCCTGCTGGAAGCTCTCCAGGAACAGATACGGTAAACAACTTTTTATTATCTTCCGATGCTGCAGACAAAATCATTCCCTGTGAAATCTCGCCTTTTAACTTTATAGGCTTCAGATTTGCTACGACAACTACATTTTTCCCAATAAGTTCTTCCGGTTTATAGTATTTAGCTATTCCCGAAACCACCTGTCGTTTCTCTTTTCCTAAATCCAATTGAAATTTAAGTAATTTATTTGATCCTTCTATAGCTTCACATTTCAATACTTTAGCCACTCTCAAATCAAGTTTTTCAAAATCATCTATACTTACTTCTTTCTTACAGGCTTTTGCTTTAGGTATATTTGTAGAATTCTGCTGCTTTAATGCGTTTAATTCCTCTATTTTTTTATCCAGATCTATCCTTGGGAACAAAATCTCCCCTTTATGAATTCTAGTTCCAGCTTTGGTGCCATCAAAAGACGCTATACTGTCCCAGGAAACGACGTCTGCATTAAGCTGTTTATACATCTTTTCACTGGTTTCAGGAAGGTATGGTGAAATGCAGATTGCTATTATTCTCAAAGATTCAGAGAGATTATAAAGTACAGTTCCCAGCCTGTTCTTTTTATCTGCATCCTTAGCTAATATCCAAGGTGTAGTCTCATCTATATATTTATTTGCCGCACTTACAAGTTCCCATATGCTGTCCAGTGCATCAGGTATCCTGAGATCATTCATATTTTTCTCCATTTTCTTAGGTGTATCAAGAGCTATATCTATAAGCTTACTGTCCACAGCTTCCTTTTCTGACGGCACTGGTATTATTCCATCAAAATATTTTTCTATCATAGTACAAGTTCTGGATAAAAGATTTCCCAAATCATTAGCCAAATCTGAATTGATCTTATTTATAAATATCTCATTATTGAATAATCCGTCGGCGCCAAATGGGATTTCTCTCAAAAGATAATATCTTACAGCATCTGTACCAAAATTATTCACTAAAACTACAGGATCCACAACATTCCCCTTAGACTTAGACATTTTTCCCCCATTTACCAAAAGCCATCCATGTCCAAATACCTTTTTAGGAATAGGTTCTCCTAACGCCATGAGCATTATAGGCCAGTAGATAGTGTGAAATCTCAGTATATCTTTTCCCACTAAATGCACATCTGCCGGCCAGTATTTTTTATATAATTCCTGATTTTCACTGCCATAACCCAATGCAGTTATATAATTTGCCAGTGCATCTATCCAAACATATATTACATGTTTTTTATCAAAAGTTACAGGTACACCCCAATCAAAAGATGTTCTTGAGACACATAGATCCTGAAGTCCAGGTTTCAAAAAATTATTTATCATTTCGTTTTTTCTGGATTCGGGCTGTATAAAATCCGGATGTGCTTTAATATAATCTATAAGCTTTGGAGCATATTTTGACATTCTAAAAAAATAAGCTTCCTCACTTGTCTTTTCTACAGGTCTTCCACAATCGGGGCATTTCCCATCTACCAATTGAGTTTCAGTCCAGAAGGATTCACAGGGTGTACAGTACCAACCTTCATACTTTCCCTTATATATGTCTCCCTGATCATACAATTTCTTAAATATTTTTTGAACTGCCTTTACATGATAATCTTCTGTAGTCCTTATAAACTTATCATAACTTATATTCATCATTTTCCACAGTTCTTTGATACCAGCCACTATTTCATCTACATACTCTTTAGGGCTCACTCCTTTGGCCTCTGCCAATCTTTGAATCTTCTGCCCGTGCTCATCAGTGCCAGTTAAAAGCATGACATCATACCCAGTAAGTCTTTTGAATCTAGCAAGAGCATCTGCCGCTACAGTAGTATAGGTATTTCCTATATGAAGATTTGCAGATGGATAATAAATAGGTGTAGTAATATAATAAGTTTTTTTAGTCATATTTTTCTCTCCTTTTTCTCTTAATTTTATGTGAATACAAAATATTCTATAGTAAAATAAATGTATTTTTAGCAGCAACAGGCTTAAAAAAGCCTCTATATGAAGAAAATATCTTCATATAGAGGCGCAAATACGCTTTACCACTCTATTTTATTTTTATTTTACAATAAAAACCTCAACAGGTAACTAAAATCCAGAACATCAAGATTATCTATTACCCTGCACTATAACGGCTGCTGCCGTGTCACTCTACTATTATTTCAAACAGCCTGCTCTGGAGCCATATTCATAAGTTGTTTTATCTTCGACTTTCACCAAATTGTCGATTCTCTTCGCATAAATTAACTTACTACTCTTTCCTTCACCGCATTTAACAATATAATATGTCATATATTTTTAGCTGTCAATATTTTTGTTATCAAAAGTTTCTTCATATTTTTTCTTTATGTTTTTCAAGTCTTCCCAAAACGCATCCTTTTTATTCTCATCTCTAAGCACTGCAGAAGGATGGAAGGTAGCAGTCATATAAAATCCTTTTCTTTCCACCCATTTTCCCCTGTCTCTTGTAATTCTCCAATCTCTTCCCAGTATACAGTTCATAGCAGTTGCTCCAAGACAGACAATTATTTTAGGTTTTACCAGTGCCACTTGATTCCTCAAATATGGAATACAGGCCTCTTCTTCATGTCCATAAGGTGTCCTGTTGTTTTCCGGCCTGCACTTGCAAATATTACATATGTAATAATCATTTTTTCTATACAGGCCTATGGATTCAAGGGCTCTGGTCAAAAGCTGCCCGGCCCTTCCTACAAAAGGCAACCCGGTTCTATCCTCATCTGCACCAGGTGCCTCTCCTATAAACATGATTCTTCCCCTAGGATTGCCGTCCCCAAAAACCATATTGGTTCTATTGTCACCTAAACCGCACTTATGGCAATTTACACATTCTTCATATAATTCCTTCCACTTTAGCAATTTAATTCTCACCTCAAACTATACCTATCAATTATATTATATATTATACAACTAATATGATTTTATAGGAATACTACATTAAAACATAATTCTAGTTATCGTAACTGCAGCTATAACAGAAGCTATATCAGCCATTACAGCAGCCCATAACGTATGCCTTATCTTTTTTATCCCCACTGCTCCAAAATAAACTGTAATAGTATAAAATATAGTTTCTGTAGACCCCATGATTATAGAAGATATCCTGCCTATATAACTGTCTGGCCCAAATTCCTTTAATGTCTCAGCAAATACTCCTAAAGCACCACTTCCCGATAATGGCTTTATAAGTACAAGGGGAACCACTTCTGGAGGAAGTCCTATGACTTTTACAACAGGCTTTATAAGAGATATGAAATAATTTAAAGCCCCAGATTCCCTGAACACTCCTACTGCTATTATCATAGCCAGTAAGTATGGAAATATCTTGATACATATTCCAATACCTTCCTTTGCCCCTTCTATAAAACATTCATAGACTTTAACCCCTTTGGATACTCCATATGTAATTATAACAAATATTATTATAGGTATTATAGCCTTTACAATGTATTCCAAATCATTCTCCCCCTTTTGTTCCCCTAAATTTTAATCAAAAATATTTTTCCATTACTTTGCAGCATATTATTCCAACTATTGCTGCTACAGAAGTTGCTATTATGCCCGGCACTATAGTTTCCGCTGGATTTTTTGATCCAACAGCCGCCCTTATGGAAATAACCGTAGTAGGTACAAATTGTATACAGGCTGCATTTAATACCAGAAACAATGACATATCATCACTTGCTTCATCTTTTCTTTCATTTAACCGCTTAAGTTCTTCCATAGCTTTTATTCCAAATGGCGTAGCTGCATTAGATAATCCCATCATATTGGCAGTCAGATTCATAACTATTGCTCCAATGCTATTTTCATCTCTAGCAGCTTTTTTAAACAATATTTTTAAAATTGGTTTCATTATTTTAGCTATTCTCCCCATGAGCCCACTTCTTTCTGCTATTTTCATAACACCGCACCATAAGCACATTATACCTGCTAGACTTATGACAAGTTTTACCGTTGAATCTGAAGATAAAATAATAGCTTTAGATATTTCTTCTCCCCTTCCCCCCAATACTCCGAAGCATATTCCAAAAGATAAAATAAAAAACCATATAATGTTAATCACAATATTTCACCTCTTTAAATTAAACCTGGCAGCGTTTGGACAAATATTACATCCTAATTACTTTTTATATATTTAATATATGATATATTCTGCATATATAAGCCTATTTATTAGAACAAGCTTATGTTTCTAATGCTCATGCTAGTCTAATTTCTATAATACTCTTTTTAAAAAGCCCCTTCATTCTATTGAAAATACCCTTTAAGAGTGTTAAATTTATATTATGATAATTTTTTTATTGGAGGCTACTAATGACCATTAAAGATATGATGAAATATATTGAAAGTGAATATTCTGTTATAAATGATACTCCTTGTGAAATATGCGGCGGAGACTACATAGCTAAGGATTCAGATGTAGCTGTGATTAATGGTATCCCCTATGACATATGTGACTGTATTTGTTCCGAATGCGGTCATGAAAAGACGTTTCAATTTTGCGCTCCTTTCGTAAAGGATAAGAATACGAAAAATATAAAAAACATATTAAATTAATTGAAATATAATACAGATTATTTCCTAAAAATGAAAAGACAGTCTTGAAATAAAAAATATTTTTATTTCAAGACTGTCTTCTTATTTTATACATCTCAATGTTATTTTTTTAATCTAGGTATTTCAAACTTTAAATTGACATTGGATCCCGACAATATATCCTGCAATGACTTTATATTAGATATCTGCTTATAAGCCCAGGCTATATCCGTGGCATATTGATGTTGTCCTGGATTAGCAGGATCCCACCTCATTTTATAAAGCGTGTCCTGATTGTATGAAGGATTATTTATGTACTGAGCTGCTATCCATTTGGCACCTCCACTGAGAGCCTTTTCCGGGGTGTCCCATCCATTTTCATAAGCTGTTTTAGTTCCATTGAGCACAGCATCTTCGCCTGTAGCCCCTATGCCGAAAAAATTGTATACAGCCTTACCATAAACATACTTATTTTTGCTGTCACGAGCTCCACCATTTGCAAGTTGTGATTCACCGTTTCCAGTTTCAAGCATGGCATGTGATACCAAATAAGCCACGCTTATATTATTATTTTCGGCTGCATCCAAAAAAGATTGTCCCATTCCTTCGAAAATCCCTTTTCCCTTTAAAAAATTATTCAAACTGTCCACTGTGATTCCATCTTCATATGTAAGTTTCAAAAACTGATATTTACCATAGCTGTCTAAAAAATTATCGGGATTTACATAATACTTTATTTGGTTTTTCGAAGCTGCATTATCCATTGCAGTGTCAGCTACAAATACAGGAGTACTATTACTGTCTAAATTTACCTGAGTATTAACTATGTCATCCAGAGATAAATTATAATCTACATAATCGCCAGAATTTACATCAATACTGTCTACACACCTGAAATAATCTATATAGTAGTTATCATAATCTGTATTGGCATCTCGATGTGCTCCTGGAGCTCCCGTTCTTTTCACATAGATAATTGCCTTATATTTCTCTCCATTAGACCCCGAACTCAATGTCTTCAAAGATGTTATTTTCCCATTTTCCTCACTGGTATAACCACTGGTAAGTTCTGTATAGGATTCTCCCGCTTCATTTTGTGCATTTACAAATACTCTATACTGAACACTTGTCCCATTATTACCGTTTAGAAAAAATCCCTGCTTTTGAGATGATAAAAGTGGTGTATACTCAAACTGATTAGAACTTATGCTTGGAAGATCCGGATAATTTGTCCCATCAGAATAGGCATTATCTGTAACAAACTGTAAAGTCACAGAATTATTCAGCTTTTTTCCCGATGCTGATTCTATTGAACCACTTATGGTAAGATTGTACTTTTCCCCCGGCTCATATCCGCCTGTTCTAGGGCTCACTATTGCAGTCGTGGGATCACTTCCCAAAGTTACCATCACCGGTACTGTAACATTTTTCCCATCTATAACATGCGTAACAGATATATTGGAACTATTTACAGTACTTGGATTCAGGGCTCTACTAAATTTAACAGTCCACTCTTTATTGGTGTCTATATTCACTCTAGGAGTTCCAACTGAAGATTGTGCCAACGTCTTAAATTGGAAGATTAAAATTGTAAAAGCCACTCCCAAAATAAATACTTTTATTTTTTTCCCTTTACTCAATTTTTCCGCCTCCACAATGATATATTATCACTTAATCACAAAAATTTTTAACTATTTTTTCAAAATGTGTTAATTCAATTTGAAATATTATATTTTTCATTTGTCAATCGTCTTTTAAACTCCTCCATTTTATGGTTTGCACTTATATAAACTCTACTTAATGTATATAATCCTTCATTTTTATTAGCCCATCCCGATGCTGTGGTAAAAGCTAATTTATATCCTGCAGCCTTTACAGCTTTTACAGTATCTCCATTCCATTCCCCATAGGGATACGCAATATAATTCACTCTTTTACCCAATAATTTTTCCAAAAAATTTTTGGAATTTTTTAATGTACTTAACTGTTCATTATAAGTCAGTTTATCCAACTTATCATGATTTACTGTATGACTTTCAATATCTATACCATAGTGTTCCATCTCTCTCAACTGGCTTGAAGTTAAGATATTTTTTCCATTATCTATTGCACCTGTAATTATAAATATAGTAGCTTTAAATCCGAATTCTTTTAATATTGGAAAAGCATTTTCATAATTATCCTCATATCCATCATCTAAAGTTATAACCACCGATTTTTTTGGTATAGGCTTATTGTAGGCTAAAAAATTATAGAACTCATTCATAGTAAGAGTAGTATATCCATTGTCCCTTAAAAACTTCATCTCCTCTCTAAATTTTTCCTTTGGAATTCTCAATTCATTTCCTTTTTCATAATCTATTGAATGATAATATAATACTGGAATAGACTGGGTGTTGTATTTTAAATCTCCTCCCGTAAATATCCTATCCTCAGCTATATTCAATTGATTAGCATTGTCATTTATATTTTTTTTTTCAGTCTGATGATCTATCTTCGAATTTACTTTATTGCCGCTTTTTTCCCCATAGTTCCTATTACAATTTTGAATTTTATATATACTATAGGCTGCAGCTGCAGCAAAAAATATTAAAATTATTGTAATTAAAATTTTTTTATGTATCATCCTTTTCACTTTCCCGACACATATTATTTTATCCGAAGGCTACCATTGCCAATACTCCCAACTTTCTAAAGGAAGATAGGCACTGCTGAGCGTCTGGATAAGCTCATTCTTAGGTTCGCAGTAACTTGCTTACAAGAAAAAACTTTTTCAAGAACCTTAAAAGAACTTTGATGTGCTACGTTTCCATTTTATAATAAAACTATCATATAAGGCAATTTAATATTAAACCTATACATTCTACCATTTATTATAATATATATATGCTTGATTAGTAAAACAAAATTTTTACTTATACACATTATCCACACATATTTTGTTTATAACCTGTTATTATTTATTTCTTTTCTATTTTCAATAATTAATTTGTCTTATTTTATTGTAAATAACTTGTTACTTATACACATTATCCACATTTTTGTGGACAACATGTGTATAATTTTTAAATTATAGTAACCAAATTAGAGCAATCTTCATATAATATTATTATCCACACAATTACAAAGCTCATAGATTACAAGTTAACATTTCCTAATACAAAGTAATATACCTTTCTATCTCACAAAATTGAGGGGATTTACCATCTCCTCAATTTTTATGATCTCAATATAAAAATAATAAGAATATTTTTCATAATTTTCTTAACACTTCTTTATTTTTATGATATTATAAAAGTAAAGAAATTCTTTTAATGAAAGGTGGGGCTAGTTTATGAAAGATAACGTTATCAAAGTGGATTTTTCAAAAAATGTTAAGAAAAAGGATATGTCATTTTTATCTTCAGCAAAATTATTTTTATCAAAATTATTTAGCTCTGCAAATAAAACTCCTAAAGAAACCACGACAAAAGATAAAGACACTAAAAAAATAATATATTATTCTAAGGATATATCTTAAGGTGCTTTGTAAATGCACCTTTTTATTATATATGATAAAATACAATAAAGTAATTCTTACTAAAATTAAGTTTATTCACAGGAGGATTAATCATGAGAATTGGACTTGGATATGATGTTCACAAATTAGTTTATAATAGACATCTTATATTAGGTGGAGTAATCATTCCCTTCAACAGGGGATTACTTGGTCATTCTGATGCTGACGTACTCACTCATGCAATAATGGATAGTTTATTAGGAGCTTCCTGTCTAGGCGATATTGGTAAGTACTTTCCAGATCAGGATGAAAGATACAAAGATGTATCTAGTCTCAGCTTATTATCTAAAGTATTGGATTTAATTAGAGATAATAACTATATTATAGAAAACATAGATTCTACCATAATAGCTGAAAAACCCAAGTTATCACCTTACATCAAATATATGAGAGCAAATATAGCCAGAACATTAAACATAGATATATCTTCAATAAGCATAAAGGCCACTACTGAAGAAGGGTTAGGATTTACAGGAAAAGGGGAAGGCATAGCTGCTCAAAGTATATGTCTATTGAATAAAAATTTGTCTGCTTTAAAATAAACAGAAACATAAAGTTCTTATTTATCTTCATAATTATTAACTATATTTTGAACTAATTTCTTAATCGCACTTGCCTGGCAGATCAAAGACATAACTACGAAAAATACCATTATTCTCTCTTCTTCTTTTCCCTCAATTTTCAAGTGCATATTTTTCATTATATTCTGAAACTTTTTTTCATTAAAACTTTCTTTTGCCATCAAATCTTTAAGACTGTTTTTCTGAAGATCTGAAAATATCTTATATGCATCTTCCCAGGATATTATATCATCTTCTCCATTATTTATCTCATTAAAAGCCAATGCAAACACTTTCTTTATTTCTTCTGTTGTCAATATAGGCCTCATATAGCTTAACAGAATAAGCTGAGTTAGGTGAACTTTTGTATATCCTCTTTTTTTCCCGTCTTCCGGTTTAGATATAACTTCATTTTTAATATAATTCTGCACTATGTTATTGGTATAGTTTTCTTCCTCAAATTTATCATTTAAATAATCTATAACCTGAGATAAAAACAAATCATATCTCGGTAAATCTTCATAAGGTATTATTGTATTATTTGATATGTTTTGCGCTATTTTATTTATATATTTCATTTCAAAATTTTGCTCATTCAATTTTTACAACCTCCCAAATAACATATTCATCAGCACATTAAAATTTCTATTATTTAAACTCAATTTATACTAATATTATATGGCATATTTATAATCTTTACAAACTAAACATTTATAAAATACATAAAAATATAATATTTTTACAAGTAAATCGTCTTAAGTTACCTAAAATAAGTTAATTTAAGACTTGTTATGTGTTATTTAATACTATATAATAAATAACATAACGATATTGAATTGTGCATTGTGAATTGTTCTAGTAGCTATCAACCAAATATTATGTTACTATGAAAGAGATGTGAGGACTTAAGGGGGTGACTAAAATTAAGCATAATAAAAAATACTTTATTATATCATTATTGCTTACTTTCCTATTTCTATCAGCAGGTATTTTTAACATACAGTCCGCTAATTTAGTTGTAAACAATAATTCCAGTATTGTTTATGCCAAAGGTTCACACTCCAGCGGACACGGTTTTGGAACTTCTATTTCACATATTAGTAGTTCAAAATCTTCCGGAGGTAATTTTAAATCAGGTAGTTTTTCTTCACCTAAGTCTACCTTTCATAAAAGCTCCAGTGGTAACAGCTCTAGTGGAAATTTTAAATCAGGTAGTTTTTCCAATGCACCTAATTCTTCTTCAAAATCCAGCAATGACAAAGCCAGCAGCAGCACTTCTCAGTCTAAGGGAAACTATAACAATGAAAGCAGAAGATCTTTTTTCCCTATACCAATTCCCATACCCTGGGGATATAATAACGGATATTATGGAGGAAGCAGTCTTTTAGCAAGTTTTTTCTGGGGTTTTGCTAAGTTTGTAATATTAGTACTCATAATAATTTTTATCATAAATAGAATAAATAAATTTAAAAGGAAAAGATAATTTAAGGAGGATTTTTTATGGGCGTGTTGAAGAGAATATCCAATATTTTCAGAGCAAAGGTAAATGGCACTTTAGATGAAGTGGAGAACCCCATTGAATTACTGGATCAAAAATTAAGAGATATGGAGGACAGTTTAAATAAAGCTAAATTATCTTCAGCTCAAATATTGGGAAATGTTCACGAAATTGAAAAAAAGATGGAAGAATCAAAGAGAATATCTGCTGAATTCGACGGCAAAGTAAAACTTGCCCTAAGTAAAGGAAATGAAGAATTAGCTAAAAAGGCTCTTGCTAGAAAATTAGAGGCTGATAAAAGCTATACATCTCTTGAGGCAAGTTACAAAGATGCCTGCGAAAAAGCTGAATCAGTAAAAGTCAAATTAAAGGAACTAGAAGAGGAAATTCACAAAACCAGAGTATACAGAGATGAAGCTGCCGCAAGATTTAACAATGCTGAAGCCAGTAAAAAAGTAAATGAAATAATGGCCAATGTAGATACGGGGAACAATAGGATAAACTTAGATGATATCGAAAGAAAAATTCAAAAGAAAGAAGCTCTAGCTGAAGGACTTGGAGATTTAAAGGAAGAAGATACTTTGGAGAAGGAATTTGAAAAATTAGATGAAGTTGATATTGATGAAGAATTAAAAAAATATAAGCAAAATTAGGTGATATCATGGATAAAGTTCATCAATTTATAAAGCTTCAAAAGAATAAATACGGGAAAATATTTGTGGATATAACCTATGCTATAGACAATATTTCACCTTTTGTAGATAAAAAAATCTTGACCAGGCGAAAATATACTGCCAAAATAGCAACTTTAAAAAAATATATAGAACTAATAGAGGCTGCGGAAAGTGACCTTAATACAAAAAATTTTTTTAAAAGATTAAACGCAGATAAATATATTTCTCTATTGGAATCCTATAAAAATGACCATTTAGAATCTTTATCACAACTTGAAAAATGCGCTGATTGCGAATGCCTAAACTGTACCGCTGACTGTAAATTTGACAGCTGCCTGGGATGTAAAAGCGGCTCAAACATCATATATTGTGACAGGGAAAAAATAAATTTAACAAAACATGATAATTTTTCAATTAATCTTGTAAATAATAGGACTGGTGAAAATGACAGATATTTTGTTCTCGCTACATTACAAGATATAAAATTGGATAAAAAGTATATTATAATTAAAAATATAGTGTCCAAGGAAAAGTTTATACTTTATTATTATCCTGGAATTTCTGAAGACAGTTATGGAGAAATTACAGATGCTCACGAGTTTGATTTTATAGTTTCTACTTTTCAAAGTGTAGATAAGTAATTTTTCCATTTTATTCCAAAATCTATAATATAGTTTATAATTTCAAATACTTGTCCACAAAAATCACAACTTTATGCACATTTTCTGTGGATAAGTCACATTATTGATATTATTGTACTTACAACAATTTAATGGAGAGTTATCCACACCGTGGATAACTCTTGTTGTTAATACTTCTTCAATGTACTTTAAAATGACTGTGATTTTAAATAATCAATTGCCTCTCTTCTATTATTTATTTTTCCCAAATATCTAAGTCTGTGGATATCTTCAAGAGCAATTTTCACAACGGGACCTTCCTGCCCTAAAATTTTTACAACATCTTCTCCATTCAAAAATCTATCTTCCTTCATTTTACAGTAAAGTTTATATTCTTTTAACATATATTCAATAAATATTTTAAACCTTTCTTTTTCATTTTGCCTATCTAGATTCATTCTAGTAGCATAATTATCACAAAATGCAGTAGTAAGTATTCCAATTGCGCATATGCCATAATTGTAAAAAAACTTGTAGGTAGCTTTTTTACTGTTAAAAGCTTCGTTTTTAAAAAGTCCCAGTGGATACATATGTCCCTTTACTATACTTTCTATATATTTTTCTGCTCTTTTAGGAAATTTCAAATTATCGCAAAAAGCCTTACATATGCTGGCTCCCTTTATATCATGTCCATGAAAACTTATTTTATTATTCTCCTTTTTATAAGCTTCATATTTACCTATATCATGCAAAAAACAAGCCAGACTTAGATATTCTTTAAGACTAAATTCCCCTATTCTACAATCAAAGATACTTAAATCCAAATTCCTCAACTTAATTTTATCCCTTAAAATATCTTTAAATACTCCATATGTCAAATTCATATGCGTGAATACATCTTCCATATGATATTTGCATTTTCCTATGGTTTTTAACTCGTCTATATAGGGTATAATGTTTTTTAGTATTCCGTAATTATCCATAGTTTCAAAAGCTATCCCCAGTTGATCTTCTTTTATTATAAGCATTATCTCCCTACAAATTCTTTCTTTAGGTGATTCCATTATTTTATCCGATATTTTTTCAATCTGCTTTTCCGTCTCCAAATTAAAATGCATTCCACATTTTATATAAAACCTTATGCCTCTCAATATCCTAACAGGATCCTCTTCCAAACTTTTATCGCTTACACTTTTAAGTATTCTACTTTTCAATGCTCTTCTTCCATAAAATGGATCAAATATTTTATTGTGGATAACTCTCATAGCTATCGCATTTACAGTAAAATCTCTGGTTCTTAAATCTTCCTCGATAGAATTACCCCTCATAGATGAAATATCTATTGTATTTTCACCTAATACACATCTATATATACCTACACTTTCTTTTATAGTGAAAAATCTATATCCTTTTTTACCAATTTCCTTTATAAATTGATGAATATCTCCCTTAATTACGAAATCTGCATCTTTAGGTTCAGCCTTTATATTCATCAATTTGTCTCTTACATATCCACCTACTAGATAAATTTCTAATTCCATATTATTTACTATTTCTCTCAAATCATAAATAAACTTTTTCAAATAATTCAAATCAATCACCTACTCCTCTATTATTTTACCATATAAAATAATTTATTTTATAATATTAGCAAAAACTCCAGCTTATATTTTTTATTACAAATAGCATACTCAATTAAAAACTATAAAATTATTTCGACACATAATATTGAATTATCCATTTAATTACTATTTTATTTATAAATATTTGTTATAATTTTATTCATAATTACCTTCAACATTATCTTTATTTTATCTCTATCCATATTAATTTTATCCTTAACCCCCAATATTAGCCCACTTTCAAAGTGTATATCAAAAATCAAAGCACCTTAATTATTATTGACTTTTGTATATTTTGGTAGTATATTAACTTTAGATGGAATTTCATAAGAAATTTGTAAAATATTTTATGAAAATATGTTGACTTTTAATGTAATTTTTGCTATTATTTAATTGTAGTTATGTCGAATTATGGAATTAAAGGAGGAGAGCACAAATGAAATCTACTGGTGTTGTTCGAAGAGTGGACGAGCTGGGAAGAATTGTAATTCCTATAGAATTAAGGAGAACTTTAGACATTGCTGAAAAGGATGCCTTAGAAATATATGTTGATGGTGAACAAATTATATTAAAGAAATACGAACCAGCATGTATTTTCTGCGGTGATGCAAGGGATGTAGTAAATTACAGAGGTAAAAATATTTGTAAGAAATGCTTAAATGAACTAAGAGAAGGCAAGTAATATCTATTAAAAAAGCTGATATGGAAATTTCATATCAGCTTTTTTGAAGTCCATTTATATCTATAATACACTAACTATCTATCACCATAAATATAAAAAAAAGACATAGCTAAACTCTGTAAAATACCACTGAAATTTAACTATGTATGTATATTTTTTATTTAAATATGTCTAAATTCCTAAATATATTAATATTATACTTTATTGACTACCTGACCCTTCTTCCACCGCTAAAATCCGATCTATAATCCAAAGGATCTATGGATACATTTCTTCCGGTTCTAGGAGCATTAATAAATGATCCATTACCCACATATATTCCCACATGATGTGCCGGTGAACCGAAAAACACCAAATCACCAGGTTGAAGCTGACTTCTAGACACCGGTACTCCAACATTTTGCTGTGCCTGTGAAGTTCTTGGAAGATTAATTCCGAAATGCGCATATACGTAGTAAACTAACCCCGAGCAATCAAAGCCCGATGGTGAAGTTCCTCCCCAGACATAGGGAACCCCTAAAAAATTAGAAGCATATGCTACTATTGCATTTGAAGATACTGATGCGCTTCCACCTCTTGAAATACTCTGATTTGAGCCAGTAATTCTTGGTGCCGCATTTCTAATCTGCTGTACATTATTTGCTGCCGAAGCAATTAGCCTTGAAGTTTCTCCATCTGCTGCTGCAAGTTCCTTTTCTTTAGCGTCCAAAGATGTTATCAATGCGGTTTGACTGTTTTTATCGCTTTTAAGCTTGGACAATTTTTCTTCATTATCGGACTTCAATGCCAAAAGCCTTTTATTTTCACTATTTAATTTTTCCTTTTGGGCAGATAATTCTTCTTTTTTATCTGTTAAGTTCGATATAACGCCCTTGTCAAACCCCATCACTTTTGCTACATTATCCAATCTAGATATGAAATCATTTAAATTGTCAGCGTTTAGTATTACACCTAAATAACTATCCACGCCATTTATGTACATAGCCCTTACTCTTTGATTAAATACTTTCTGCTGGCTTTTTATATCCTTTTCCGTTGACTCCATCTTCGTCTGCGTGTTTTCTATATTATCAGAAACTTTGCCAATATCTTTTTTATTATTGTCAATTTGCTGTATAACTTGTCCTATCTCATCATCTAATTTTTCAACTTTAATCTCCAAATCCTGTTTTTGCTGTTTAACTTGAGTCAGTGAACCCGAATTACCCGATGCTGCAAAAACACTTGTCCCTGTTGACAATGCCAATGTTAGAGCCATTGCAACAGATAAGGTCTTTCTATTCAATTTATCTACCTCCTACTAATATATTTTTAAATTACCCCTTCCAAATTATAAATTTGGGCTCCCACATTAAATAAATTTAAAATGATACTCCTAGGAGCATAATTTTAAATTTAAAAGTAACATATGTTTATTATAGCATTAAATCATAGTATATCTCAACGCCTGTAATAAATTTTTCTTAAAAATATTAGATTTCTTTAATAAAACCCGGTTATTTATTGAAAATCTGATTGTTTTTAAGTAATATTATTAACAACATGGAAATTGTGTCCAGCACCATCTTGCATTCATTTTCAATTATTGTAAATTAATAGAATGGATATATATGTCAGATTTAGAAACATTTCTATCCTTAGCTACTTTTTTCACGGATTCTTTCTTGCTCAATCCTACATCCATATACATTTTTATATGCTCTTCTATAGACAAATTTATCCACTTTTGTCTTTTTTCTCTCATAAATTCTTCTTCACTTTTGCCCTTTACTACAATTACAAATTCTCCTCTTATCTCTCTATTTTCATAATAATTTAGTATTTCCTCTAAAGTGGATCTCAATATTTCTTCATGAATCTTAGTAAGCTCTCTACAAACAGCTGCATATCTATTACCCAAAGCAGTTCTCATCTGTTTTAAAGTATTCAATAATCTATGTGGAGCTTCATAAAATATCAGTGTTTCTCTTCTTTCAGCCATATCTTCTAAAATGCCCATCTTACTTTTAACATCTCTAGGCAAAAAACCAATGAAAATGAATTTTGAAGTATCTAATCCTGAATAAACTAAGGCTGTAGTAACAGCAGTAGCTCCAGGAATTATTTCAAAATTCATTCCATATTTTATACAATTGCGCACCATAATGCTGCCTGGATCCGATATACCAGGGGTTCCGGCATCACTTATCAAGGCTATGTTATATCCATCTTTTAATTTTTTAATCAGTTCCATAGATTTTTCATTTTCATTATATTTATGATAGCTGACAAGTGGTTTTTTTATATTAAAATGATTTAATAATTTCAAACTGTGCCTTGTATCCTCAGCAGCTATTAAATCCACATTTTTAAGTACCTCTAATCCACGTAAGGTTATATCCTGTAAATTACCTATAGGAGTTGCCACCAAAAAAAGTTTCCCCATCATCTGCCATATCCTTTCTTACCTCTTCCATATATTTTATCTATTTCATCTGTATAACTTCCGTCCAATTTATGTACATACAGCGGTGCATCCCATTTTAAAAAACGGCCCGCATTGTTCTGTCCTTTTATTAATACCATATTGGGAGCTTTGTTTATATTGGGATGAACCATCCTTATAAATTTAGGCTCAATCTTATATTTCCTCATAGTACATATAATATCTGCAAATCTATCAGGTCTATGGATCATATAAATCTTTCCATTATCTTTTAAAACAATTTTAGCAGCTTTTATAACATCCTCTAGATCGCAGCAAATTTCATGTCTGGCAATGGCATCCTCGTCTTTTAAACTCACAATTCCAGAATCCTTTAATTTATAAGGTGGATTTACAGTAACTACATCAGCTTTAGGTAGAGTTTTTAGATATTTCAAATCCTTTAAATCTCTATGGATAAACTCAATTTTCCCCTGTACATCATTTAATTGCACAGACCTATTGGCCATATCTACCATGTCTTTTTGTATCTCTATTCCGATTATTTTACCCGCAGGTGTTTTTCCCACCAGTATAAAAGGAATTATACCAGTACCGCTGCATAAATCTATTACACTTGCATTTCTCTTTATATCTGCAAAATTAGCAAGCAAAACTGCATCTATTCCAAACCTAAAGGTACTTTTTTTCTGAATTACATATAGTCCCTTTAATTGCAGATCATCTAAGGTTTCATCTTCTTTTAAGAAAGTACTATTCAAATTCAATACCTCATTTCTAATCTAACTCACAGTTTTCACTATATCAAAAATTTTCATTACTTGATATTTATAATTATGATTTAAATAAATAACACTGTCAATCCACTGTTTTTTTAAAATACTCTAAAATAAAAATCCCTAGATAAACATTCCAGGGAATAGTAGCTCCATTTTACTTATTACTTTTTGTAGTATTTTGACTTTCTGTGTTATCTTTACTTCCAGAGGACTTTGAACTTGAACTGTTATTTTCAACTGCATTAAATTTGCTGTTTAATATGATTACATCCACCCTCCTATTTTTAGCCTTTCCTGTTTCATTAGAATTATCAGCAATAGGTCTGTATTCACCATATCCAATTGCTGAAAGCTTTTGAGGTTGAATTCCGGATTTTGCTATAAGAAATTCAGTAACATTGGATGCCCTATCACAGGATAATTTCCAGTTAGAAGAGTATTCACTGTTACTAATAGGCACATTATCCGTATGTCCTTCTATTCTGATATAATTACCCAATTGATTCAAAATCTTGCCCATTTCCGTAAGCTCCTGTTGAAATTGTGGTTTTATATCCGCTTTGCCTGTATCAAATAATAAAGTATCATTCATGCTCACTACTAAGCCTCTTTCGTCTACAGTAGTGGATACGTCTTTACTCATTCCATTTTCCTTAAGATATTTATCTACTTGTGCTTTTAATTCTGATAATTTTTTTTCTTCATCTTGCGTAGAATTCAAATTATCCATTTTGTTTACATTTTCCTTAATACTGGGATTATCCTCACTGCCTATTATAGTTTTGCCTCCTCCCATAGCCACACTTAGGGATTCAGAAAGCTGCTTGTATTTGGTCTGATCTACCTGGCTCATGGAATACATAACAACAAAAAATATCATAAGCAGTGTTATCAAGTCAGAATAAGTTAGCATCCATCTTAGGCCCTCTGGCTTTTTTCCCGGCTTCCTCATTCTTTTCATATCTCAGCCTTCCCTTCTAATGCCTCATATCTCAATAACTCCTCTTTATTTAAGAAACTCTTTAATTTTTCCGCTATCGTATTTGGATTTATTCCCTCTTGAATATAGAGCACACCTTCAATAATAAGTGTCTTTTCTTTTACTTCTCTCTCATCTGCCTGTTTCAGCCTACTTCCTATAGGAAGCCATAAAAGATTTGCAGATCCAATACCATATAATGTAGCTAAAAATGCCACCGCTATTTTTGGTCCTAAGGTAGAAGTATCCTCCAAATTTCCTAAAACATGAACCAGTCCCATAACTGTACCTACAATACCCATAGTAGGTGCATACCCGCCCGCACTTTCAAATATATCAGCACCTTCTCTATGCCTTTCAGACGTAGAATCAAGTTCTAATTCCAATATGCTTCTCACAGCCTGCGGATCCACTCCATCTACAACAAGCTGAAGACCCTTTTTTATAAAAGGATCCAAATTTGGATCATTAGACACTTCGCTTTCTAGGCTCAATAATCCATTTTTTCTTGTTTTGTAGGATACATCCTTAAAATATGAAATTAAAGCTGGTAAATCTGTTTTTCTGGGATTAAAAAGCACCTTAAATATTTTGGGAATTCTTTTTAATATATCCATTGGGAAAGATAGTCCTGTAGCACCAATTGTTCCTCCAAAAACTATTATGGCTGCAGTAGCTCCTAAAAGTGCAGTTGCCTGTCCACCTTCTATTATATAACCAACTACTACTGAAAGTATCCCAAAAAACAAAAATATAATAACAGATATATCCATTTTTTCTCCTCCATCTAGTTAATTTAATCCTCGCCTTTAGTTTACACTTATTATGTCTATATAAATATTCGTATAAAATTTTATACTCTTTACCGTTAATGTAACATTATACGAAGATATAAATTTATTCATATCTGTTAATTTTTTAACGTTCATAGTACTTACACCTTTTATCCTAACGCTCCCTCTTTATTATAAAATCCAAAATTCAAAGTACAAGGTGCAAAGAACAAATATCAATTAAAGAGCATTTCCTGTTAGCGAACACCATCTGAACCTAAGAATCACTTGATAAATTAAATACTTGTCCAAATTAAAAAGACCACCATATTTAGGCAGCCTTTTTAAAGATTAATCCTCTTGAACTGGTGCTCCTACTGGACAAACATTAGCACAGTTTCCGCACTCTATACAGGTATCTGCATCTATTACAAATTGGGTATCCCCTTGACTTATAGCATCAACAGGGCATTCTGAAGCACATGAGCCACAACTTACACAAGCATCTGTAATTTTATATGCCATTTACGTCACACCTCCTTATGATCTTACAAGTTATTTATCCTATCCCTTGCTATTCTATCATATTTATAATTACTTTTAAAGAGAATTTTATAATACCATATACCCCATATCTTCAAGACATTGGATTATTTTATCCTTTGTTACAAAATAATTATCATATACTATGCTTACCTCACTCTTTTCTTTATTTATCTCAAAAGCAATAATTCCTTCATTATTAGAGATACAATATCTTATTTTATTAACATCCTCAGCAGTACGCATATCAGAAATTTTAAGTACAGACTTCATACGCCACCTCTCTACTCTTCCTTAAATAATTGTTTAATTACATCTGAATTTTCATTTCCCACATCAACTTCTATTTCCTCATCATTTATACTACCCTCAAATCCACCCGAAACCATTTCAATTTGATTTATCAATACTTCTTTCATCATATCCTCACCATCTTCATTTTTTATTTTAACTTTAACACTTTCCTTCACTACAGAATTACTCATAACTTCTCCCCTGCCATAAACCGTATTTACAACAGAACCTTTTTTCGGCAACCTTTGTCTTATTTTTTCATAAGCATCCTGCTCATAATTTAAACAGCACATAAGCCTTCCACATATGCCAGATATCTTAGTAGGATTCAAAGATAGGTTCTGTTCCTTCGCCATTTTTATGGATACAGGTACAAAATCTCCTAAAAATGCAGAGCAGCACATAACCCTACCACAGGGCCCCAACCCACCTATCATTTTTGCCTCATCTCTTACCCCTATCTGTCTAAGTTCTATTCTAGTTCTAAAAATCGAGGCAAGATCTTTCACTAATTCTCTAAAATCCACCCTTCCATCTGCAGTAAAATAAAATATCACCTTATTGTTATCAAATGTGTATTCTACATCTATAAGTTTCATTTTCAAGTTATGCTGTTTAATTTTTTCTAAACATATTTCAAAAGCTTCCTTTTCTCTTCTTTTATTATCATCATGTTTTTTTACATCCTCTTCTGTAGCTATTCTTAAAACATTTTTAAGAGGTGGAATTACATCGCTTTCATCTATATTTTTAGGTTTTATGACACATTTGCCAAATTCCATTCCCCTAGCCGTTTCCACTATTACATTATTTCCTTTTTGTACATTTAAATTAGCCGGTGAAAAATAATATATCTTACCTGCTTTTTTAAAGCGTACACCTACCACCATTACCATATTTCATTTATACCTCCTGCATTTTCACCAACATAGAATCAAAAACTAACGCTGGATTCACATTTTTCTCCAGTTTCTCTCTCGTATTCTTGACAATATCAATAATATCATTTAATTTATTAAATGAAAACATTTCTCCTATAGTCTTTATACATTCAAATTTATCCGCATTTATAATCAATTCTTGATTACCCGTTTCTTTATATATAAATACATCACGTATATATGATAAAATACAAGTAAGTGCTTCCTGCCATTCATCTTTCATATTAACCAAATAATTAGAAAATTTTAAAGAATACTCCAAATCATTATCCTTCAATTCTTTAAGCATATCTATAACGGTATCTCTTATCTCACATAAAAAAGAATCTGAAATGAATTTTTCTGCTCTTCCCGGTATCCCATCACTAAAAGCCAAGACAGCCTTAACTTCTTCTCCAGATAACTGGGGAAATCTATTTTTTAAGAATAGAAGCATATCCTCCTGACTTAATCTGTTAAATTTATACACCTGACATCTTGATTTTATTGTATCTAAAATACCATCTAACTTTTCACATAAAAGTATCATAAAACTTCCTGAAGGCGGTTCCTCTATAGTTTTTAACAATGCGTTTTGAGCCGCCTCCGTCATTTTATCAGAGTTATATAATATTATTACCTTTTTATCACCTTCATAAGGCTTTTTATTTATCTCTTCAACTATATCTTTTACTTTTTCTATCCCGATGGATTTTCTGCCTTTAGGTATTTTAAATTCAATTATATCAACATAAGGTTTTAACTCATTTTTGCCCAGTACCCTTATAGCCATCTCTTTAGCAATCATACTCTTTCCTATACCATCTTCTCCCACCAAAATATGAGCATGTGAAAATCTATTTAACTTTATAGAATTTGTTATCTGTAACTTTATACCCTGATGTCCTATTACTCTATAAGAGTCCACCAAATATTCCTCCCGTTAGATCTTTATAAATTTATCTACATCTACCACAAATATATTAGCTCCTCCAACTTCCACCTCCACAGGATATGGCATATATACACCTGTAGAACTAGCAACAGATGAAGGAGTTGTTATAATCTGCTTTCTAGTTTTACATACTTCTTCTATATGTCCTATTACTTTATCTACACTCTCTTCTTCAACACCTATTATCAAAGTGGTATTACCTGCCTTTAAAAAGCCTCCTGTAGTAGCAAGTTTAGTTACTTCAAATCCACCTTCTGTCAAAGTTTCTAGCAAATCGCCAGCATCGTCATCTTGAACAATAGCTATAATTAACTTCATGAGGTTTCCTCCTTCTCACTTTTTTTTATCTAAGGATCACTTTTTAAATTAACATAATAATTATAACATAATTTTGTCACATTATATGATCTCGGATCTTAATTCTAGTATATTCCTAAATTTCTTTATATATTTATTTTAATATATTTTTCACTAAAAAATATATATTTTTATGTATTTCATCTATACTTTTTATCCTCTTATCCTGTATACAAGAAACCTTATTCCAGTTATACTTACTAACAATATACAGCGCATTTTCATAGGATTTAATTAAATAATGATAGTTGCTTTCATGTATATCTTTTACAGAATTCCCTGTAAATTTATTGTCTCTATAAATAACAAGTTGTCTGCTGTATTCAGGGGGCATATCTAGAAATATCACACAATCCGGTACCGGAAGACCAAATATACAAAATTCGAAATTCCACAGCCACTCTAAAAACTTATTTTTCTCTTTAATATCATCAATTTTAGAAGCCTGGTGTATCATATTTGCCGTAGTATATCTATCTGCCAATACTATTCCACCCTGTTCGTAGAACTCTTTCCACTTCATCTTATAGGATGCAAACCTATCGACACCATAAAAAGTAGAAGCCACATAGGCGCTTACATCTTCGGGGTTTTTCCCGAAATCTCCATTTAAATACATTTTAACCAGAGCTGAAGATTGACTAGTATAATCAGGATATTCCACTTTTTTCACATTATATTTTTCATTCAGAAGTCTTTCATAAAGCATTTTTGTCTGGGTTGCCTTGCCGCTTCCATCACATCCTTCTATAACTATAAGTTTTCCCTTTAATGATGTGCTCAATTTAATTTCCTCCAAAATCTATTTTATAATTTTTATCTTATTATCTTTTACCCCTATTAGATCCGATCCACTATCAATATAATATTTAATGACTCTTACAACATCTCTATCTATCAATTCTCCTATTAACAATACTGGTACTCCCGGCGGATACGGTATTACATTTACTCCACTTATCTTCCCTACAGACTCATTTAAATTGACGCTTTTCTTTTTCGCTTCTAAAGCTTCATAGGGCATCATCTTAATCTCAGGTACACCATACTCAATTATACTTGATTTCCTACACTTAAAATAATTTAAATTGCAATTTCTCAACGAATTGTATAATTTCTCATATTCTTCTTCTCTATTAAAAGGCGAAAAAATAAGCACTACATTGGAACTGTCACCCATTTCACACTGTATTCCCGATTTTCTCAAGTACTTCAACAACAGATTCCCACTAAAATTTTTATTCAAATTTATAGTATACCTGGTTGTATCTATATCCCATACACTTGAAATATTTTTATCTACAATACAGCTCCTATTAAATTTTAATATATCTTCTTTACCAATTATGCTCAATCCCTCTATAGAATCTATTTTCCCCTTATAATACTGATTTCTTTTAATAAGTCTCTCATAATCTCTATATCCGTATTTTTCTAAATAGAATCTAGCGTAATCCATAGAGCAAAGTGCTATATAAGAAGGACTTGTACTCGAAAACGCATCGAAGTAAAAATCTGCTTTATCAACATCATTTTCATTGTTAACATGTAGATAAGCACTTTGGGTCAAACTACATAAGGTTTTATGAGCACTTGTAACTACCATATCCGCTCCCAATTTTACTGCATTTTCCGGTAAATCTGGATGAACTCCAAAATGGGCTCCGTGGGCACAATCCACTAGTACCTTCATATTATATTTTTTAGCCTCTTCAACTATAAATTTCAAATTGCTGCATATACCATAATAATTAGGATAGGTTACTACAATGCCCTTTGCATCTTTATTTCTTTTTAAAACCTGTAAAAAATGCTCCAGATCTATAGAAATAGGAGCATTTAATCTTTTACTTATAATATTTTTTAAATATACAGGTTTTAACTTCCTCATAATTATACCGTTAAATATAGAACTATGACAGTTTCTCTCCACTAAGATCTTATCGCCTTCATTAAAACTGCTAAATAGCATTATCATATTTCCGGAGGTACTGCCATTAACTAAAAAGTAAGATTTTTTACTTCCGTAAAAATCTCTAAGATGTCCACTTGCATCTAATATTATATCTTTTTGATTATGAAGATTGTCTACCCCATCTACTTCTGTAATATCAAACTTTAAAATATTGTCCGCAAATTCCCTTCCTATAGAAGTATTATAAAATCCCCTTCCATTTTTATGTCCGGGCATACAAAATGATATATTATTCTCTTTAATATATTTTAAAATTCCCTCTAAAAGCGGTAATTCTGACAATGTATTGTCTCTCCTCTTATTATATAATGAACTATAGTCTTTTTTATTCTTTTTCTATAGTATTCGTAAAAATCCAAATTATTTTCCAACTTAATTAATCTTTCTTCACAGCAGGAACAAATTCCTCTGCCATATATTATTATACCATTACTTAAAGGCTTTCCACATATGATACAATATTTTTTTTTCATTCATATCCTCCTAGTAAGTCCTATTTGTAAATTAGTAAATTAATTTTATCATTTAGATTCTTACCTTTTAACGTATATGATATTCAATTTTACTGTTAATTTTTTTCTTACATTAATATAATATTCAATTTATCCCCAAATTTATTTTGTCCACATAAATAATTTTATTTTTTATTATTATATTCATATGAAATATTATAATAATATATTTAAATTTTCATTTTATAAGTTATAATAAAAGTAATTGCTAAAATAAATTACCTTATTTAATTCAACTTTTACGCGGAGGAAATTATCACATGATTTCAATTTATAAGACTATGGATACATCAAATAAGTTGCAGGCTCTAGATACCATAGAACATGGGTGCTGGATCAATATTGTAGCTCCTTCAGATGAAGATTTACTTTTAATATCAAAAAAATCTGGAGTCTCATTAGATTTTCTAAGAGCGGCCCTCGACGAGGAGGAAACATCCCGTATAGACACTGAAGATAACAATTTGCTAGTAATAGTTGATATACCCTTTACAGAAATGGAGGTCAACTCATTAACCTATGATTCTTATCCCCTGGCAATTATTCATACAGAATTTAATCTGATAACAGTTTGCCTAAAAAATAGCAAGATACTTACAGATTTTATAGATGGAAAAGTTAAATCTTTTTACACTTTTAAACGCTCCAGATTTATTTTACAAATACTATACAGAATAGCAAGTTATTATCTACTCTACTTAAGACAAATAGATAAAAAAAGTGTAATGATAGAGCAAAAACTTCATAGGTCTATGAAAAATAAGGAATTTATTCAGCTTTTATCACTAGAAAAATCTCTCGTTTATTTTTCTACATCTTTAAAAGCAAATGAAATAACTTTAGAAAAGATGTTGAAATTAGAAATTTTACAGAAATACCCTGAAGATCAGGATATTCTCGAAGATGTCATTATTGAAAATAAACAGGCAATAGAGATGACTAACATCTACAGTAATATTCTAGGTGGAACTATGGATGCATTTGCTTCTGTGGTGTCCAACAATTTAAATATAGTGATGAAATTTTTAGCCTCTGTAACTATAGTTATGGCTATTCCCAATATAATATTCGGCTCCTTTGGAATGAATATACCTGGAATACCTTTTGCTGCTTATAAAAATGGTTTTTGGACCGTATATGCAATAACGGCTCTTATTTGTATAATATGTATAATATTCTTGAAAAAAAAGAACTTATTTTAATTTTAGGATGTGATACTTTGCTTGGAAAAAGATTAAGAAGTGGAGATACTATAGGTATTGTATCTCCTTCAGGCGCCTTAGAACCTGAAAAAATAAAGGATAGCATTAAATTTTTAAATGGCCTTGGTTTTAAAACAAAAGAGGGAAAACACATATATGATAGATGGGGATACCTGGCGGGAAAAGATATTGATAGGGTTCAGGATCTAATGGACATGTTTTTGGACCCGGAGGTAGATATGGTATTATGCACACGAGGCGGTTATGGTACTGCGAGACTTCTCGATCTTATGGATTTTGATATCATAAAAAGAAATCCCAAAATATTTGCAGGCTTTAGCGATATAACCGCTCTGCTCAATAGCATATTTCAAAAATGCAACATTATTACATTCCATTCTCCCATGTGCAACACAGATTTCGATGATTTTACACTAAAAAGTTTTCTGAATACCATAATGTCCGGTTACACTCCTTTTACCATAGAAAATCCTGAAAATATATCTACAGATCATTTTAACGGCGACTATGCCAGTGGAAAATTAGTTGGAGGTAATCTCTCCCTAATATGCAGTCTTCTCGGCACTCCTTATGCTGTAAACACTGAGGACAAGATATTGTTTATAGAAGATGTAAATGAAGAGCCTTATAAAATTGACAGAATGCTTACCCAACTTATATTAAGTGGAGATCTTCCCAAATGCAGGGGTTTTATTATGGGACAATTCAAAAATTGCCAGCTTCCCAATTACGAACGAAGCCTTACTCTAAATGAAATATTGGAAGATAGAATATTGAGTTTAAAAAAACCTACTCTAATTAATTTTCAATCTGGTCACTCATATCCCAGAATAACTCTTCCAATTGGCACTAATGTAGAAGTAGACTTTAAAGAGGGAAAAATTAACTTGTTAGAACCTGTAGTAAAATAATTGAAATAATTTAGTATATAAAATAAACGAACAGGAGAGTTAAGTTCAATTAAGCTCTCCTGTTTATTTTATAGTTTGCTTACATTCTCACAACTTAGTCAGCTATGGGTAACGTCTCTTAAAGATAGTTTTTTGTAAAATAACTTATAAATAAGTCGTATAAAACTATATCACTGAATGTAGCAATTCTGACTATTATATAGTATAATAATACTACTATATATTATAAAGTAATATACATAATAATATAATTTTACTAAGGAGGTTCAACCATTGCAATTTGATAAAGAAATACTAAAGGGATATATTGACATAATAGTATTAAGTGTTTTACAAAATCATGATATGTACGGATATGAAATTGCTAAAAAGATAAAAGAAAAATCGAAAGAAGAATTTGAAATGAAAGAAGCTACTCTATATGTATCTTTAAAACGTTTAGAAAAAAAGGACTACTTAAAAGGCTACTGGAATGATGATAAAGGTAGTGGAGGTGGAAGAAGAAGATACTATACAATCACTGATGAAGGCAAAAATTATTTCTCAGTAAAGGTAAAAGAATGGAGATTTTTAAAATCATTATTAAATAATTTTATGGAGGTTATATTATGATCGATAAAATTGAAGAATATATTGATAGCATTTATGTAAATTTTGATAATTCAGATAAAAATACAAAGATATTAAAAGAAGAAATGAGAGATCATCTGTATGAAGAAGTAGAAGAATTAAAAAAGCAGGGCTTGAGTGAAGAAAAGAGTATATCTAGGGCTTTACAACGCTTTGGGCAAGAAAAAACCGTAGTAGCCGAAATGAACCACGTATTAAATAATCGCAGTGTATTTACAAAAATGCTCATCAAGGCAGGAGCTGTTATTTTTATTATAGGCTGCTTATTTCAAATCATCGGTATGTTCTACAACAATGAATTACTTAATTATTTTAGCGGAGAGTTAAGTAAAAATGGATTTAAAAATATTTCATATTTGCTGTTCATGATTTCTCTGGCTATCTGGGATATAGCTTTCTATTATTATTATTTTGCTAAAAAATTCGAATTAGTATTAATGGCTTTTCTGTTTTGCGATTTTGTCATATGTGTACCTTTTCTGTTTGTATGGACTTATCTTCCACATCATAAAATGGGAGGCATTGCTTTTATAGTAGGAATTACTTTTATAATAACTTTATTTTTAAGGGTGCATTACGTTAAAATTAAAAAATGGCATTAAGGTATTTATGTCTTCCAACCTTTTTCGCAATTATAAGCCATTTGTGCAACCTCGAAAACTCTTACAACAAGCCAAAATAGCTTATATTATCAACTTCTTTTAGAAGTTATAGTATAAGCTATTTTTAAACTATCAACAATATCAAATTTGGAGGCGCCACCCAGATTTGAACTGGGGATAAAGGTTTTGCAGACCTCTGCCTTACCACTTGGCTATAGCGCCATGTCTAATATTCAACGAAATTTATTATAGCATTAATATGTATGCTCTGTCAATCCAAATTTATCCAATTAATTCTTAATAAATTTATTCCATAAATTGAATTTATTGCTATAAAAAAAGTATCTACCGATATATGTTATAATACTACATAGAGGTGATATTATGAGTTATGAAAATTTAAAATCTGCTGTAGACAATAGTAATAACATTGTATTTTTAGGAGGTGCGGGAGTTTCTACAGAATCAAATATACCTGATTTTAGATCCGAAGCAGGCCTTTACAAAACTAAAAATAATTTTTCATATCCTCCTGAAGTAATGTTAAGTCATTCATTTTTTATGTCTCATACTGAAGACTTTTTCGAATTTTACAGAAAAAAAATGATATATAAAGATGCAAAGCCCAACGACGCACATTATGCTCTAGCTGAATTAGAAAAGCAAGGAAAATTAAAAACCATAGTAACTCAAAATATAGACGGCCTTCATCAAATGGCCGGATCAAAGAATGTCTTGGAGCTGCACGGTTCAATCCATCGAAATTACTGTACCAAATGCAATAAGTTTTTTGATCTGGATTATATAATAAATAGTCCTGATACCATACCTAAATGTGATAAATGTAACGGACTGGTAAAACCTGATGTAGTCTTATATGAGGAAAGCTTAGACATGGATGTATTGAATAAATCCGTTAAATACATAAGTCAAGCTGATATCCTAATTGTAGGTGGAACATCCCTGGTAGTATACCCTGCTGCAGGATTAATTAATTATTTTAAAGGCAAAAAACTCGTTCTTATAAATAAATCATCTACTCCTTATGATAACAGAGCTGATATAGTTATACATGATAAAATAGGTACAGTTTTAAAAAGTGTTTTATAAGAATAATATAAACAAGACTGTCTCAGGAAATTACCCGGAAAGTAAAAAATACCTGGATTTGCATAAATCAAATCCAGGCATTTTCCCCAGTGCTATTTAAGTTCCACCTCATATTTACTTTTCAAACCTTCAGTAAATTGACTATACTTAAAAGCCTGTCTTTCCTGTAATAGCCCTCTCCTAATTGCATCCTTAACCTCAGCAAAAGTTTTTATTGAAGCCTCTTCCTTATTTTCAACTTTTATAAGGTGATATCCAAATTGGGTTTTTACAGGCTGACTTACTACTCCTATCTCTAGCTGAAAAGCTGTATTTTCAAATTCAGGTACCATTTGTCCCCTTGTAAATTTTCCAAGGTTTCCTCCTTGTGCTTTTGATGGACACGAAGAGTATTTTTTAGCAGCATCTTCAAAAGATAACCCGGTTTTTACCTTTTCTAATACTTCATTTGCTTTTTCAAGGGAATCCACCAGTATGTGTCTTGCTGTTATATTTTCGGGATTTTTATACATGTTTCTATTAGCTTTATAGTAATCTTCAACTTCCTTATCTGTGACCTTGACATCTTCCAGAATCTTATCTACTGCCACTTGAGTCATCATTTCTTTTTTTACGGCTTCTAATTTAGCTAAATAACTCTCGCTACTTTCCATGTGTTCATCTTTAGCATAATTATAAATGAGTTCAAAAGATATTATTTCATTTAACAATTGTTTCCTACCATTTTCAGTTTCCAAGTACCGCTGTCTTTCTGCTGGAAATCTTCTTATCGTATTTTGCAGATCCTGTTCTGTTATTTCCATTCCATTGACAACTGCCAACACATTATTTTGCATATATTTTCTCCTTAACATTATTATATTTATTATCAATTATGACATAATTCCCACATTTTTTCTATATAAAAATTAAAAGTTCCAGATAAACTCTGAAACTTCTGGTGGCCAGACCAGGAATCGAACCAGGGACACGAGGATTTTCAGTCCTCTGCTCTACCGACTGAGCTATCTGGCCATATATGTATTTATCTGGCGACGACCTGCTCTCCCACAGGGCCTCCCCTGCAGTACCATGGGCACTGTGAAGCTTAACCTTCCTGTTCGAAATGGTAAGGGGTGTTGCCTTCACGTTATTGCCACCAGATATTTTTACCGAAAATTACTACTAACTTCGCATTCCTTCGTCAAGTCTTTCGCTGCGGTGCTCACTTACATGAGTAAGCTCTGCTCCTCACTCGAGTCTTTCCTTGAACTGCTCGCTATTATCAATTTTCTTGACATATTACCTTATTATTACCAAAGGTATAAATCACTACTCCTCAGCTTCAGCTGAGTGAGTTTAGAGAACCCTGTTCTCTCAAAATTGCACAGTAAATATCCCATCCATGTCTTCTTTTGGTCAAGCCCTCGACCTATTAGTATCAGTCAGCTGAGCAGGTTACCCTGCTTACACCCCTGACCTATCTCCTCGTGTTCTCCGAGGGGTCTTACCAGCTTTCGCTGTGGGAAATCTCTTCTCGAGGGGGGCTTCACGCTTAGATGCTTTCAGCGTTTATCCCTTCCCAACTTGGCTACCCAGCGGTGCTCCTGGCGGAACAACTGGTTCACCAGAGGTCAGTCCATCCCGGTCCTCTCGTACTAAGGACAGCTCCTCTCAAATTTCCTGCGCCCGCGACGGATAGGGACCGAACTGTCTCACGACGTTCTGAACCCAGCTCGCGTGCCGCTTTAATGGGCGAACAGCCCAACCCTTGGGACCTACTTCAGCCCCAGGATGCGACGAGCCGACATCGAGGTGCCAAACCTCCCCGTCGATGTGAACTCTTGGGGGAGATCAGCCTGTTATCCCCGAGGTAGCTTTTATCCGTTGAGCGATGGCCCTCCCACGAGGTACCACCGGATCACTAAGACCGACTTTCGTCCCTGCTCCACCTGTCTGTGTCGCAGTCAGGCTCCCTTTTGCCTTTGCACTCTCCGAAGAATTTCTAACCCTTCTGAGGAAACCTTTGTACGCCTCCGTTACCCTTTCGGAGGCGACCGCCCCAGTCAAACTGCCCACCTAACATTGTCCCGTCGCCAGTTTCATGGCACCCGGTTAGAATCCCAGTACCGTCAGGGTGGTATCCCAACGTCGGCTCCACATGGGCTGGCGCCCATGCTTCCATGTCTCCCACCTATTCTGTACAGACAATACCGAAATTCAGTGTTAAGCTGCAGTAAAGCTCTACGGGGTCTTTCCGTCCAATCGCGGGTAGCAAGCATCTTCACTTGCACTTCAATTTCGCCGGATTTGTTGTCGAGACAGTGCTCAAATCATTACGCCATTCGTGCGGGTCGGAACTTACCCGACAAGGAATTTCGCTACCTTAGGACCGTTATAGTTACGGCCGCCGTTTACTGGGGCTTAAGTTCTTACCTTCATATCTCTATTAAGTATTCCCCTTAACCTTCCAGCACCGGGCAGGCGTCAGCCCCTATACTTCAGCTTTCGCTTTAGCAGAGACCTGTGTTTTTGATAAACAGTTGCTTGAGCCTCTTCTCTGCGGCCTCTTCCGAGGCACTCCTTCTCCCTAGGTTACGGAGTCAATTTGCCGAGTTCCTTGACAACAATTCTTCCGATGGTCTTAGGATCCTCTCCTCACCTACCTGTGTCGGTTTGCGGTACGGGCACAGTTTACCTCCCTAGAGACTTTTCTCGGCAGTGTGATCTCGGATACTTCGCCTTTCGGCTTCCCCGTCACAGCTCACAATTGAAAAGGGGGATTTGCCTCCCTTCCCTTACTCGCTGCTTGGACATACCTCCATCTGTATGCACATCCTATCCTCCTGCGTCATCCCTTCGGGTCTTTACCGGTATTCTGCGGTATCGGACTCTCAACCGATTGTCCATCACCTACGCCTTTCGGCCTCGGCTTAGGTCCCGACTTACCCTGGGTGGACGAACCTTCCCCAGGAAACCTTAGGTTTTCGACCAATAAGATTCTCACTTATTTCTCGCTACTTATGCCAGCATTCTCTCTCCTGTCCTGTCCACTGCTCCTTCCGGTACAGCTTCTACCTGGACAGCATGCTCCTCTACCGCTATCTCTAGCCCACAGCTTCGGTGGTAAGTTTTAGCCCCGGACATCTTCGGCGCATGACCTCTTGACTAGTGAGCTGTTACGCACTCTTTAAATGTATGGCTGCTTCTGAGCCAACATCCTAGTTGTCTTAGAGATCACACTTCCTTTTCCACTTAACTTACACTTTGGGACCTTAGCCGGTGGTCTGGGCTTTTTCCCTTTTGACTACGGATCTTATCATTCGCAGTCTGACTGCCGGAATTCAAGTATTTGGCATTCGGAGTTTGATAGGGTTCAGTAACTGTTGTCAGCCCCTACCCCAGTCAGTGCTCTACCTCCATTACTCATTCCCGACGCTAGCCCTAAAGCTATTTCGAGGAGAACCAGCTATCTCCGAGTTCGATTGGAATTTCTCCGCTATCCACAGCTCATCCCATGGTTTTTCAACACCATTGTGGTTCGGTCCTCCACGAAATTTTACTTCCGCTTCAACCTGGCCATGGATAGGTCACCCGGTTTCGGGTCTGCACTATACAACTTCCCGCCCTTTTAAGACTCGGTTTCCCTCCGGCTCCGTACCTTAAGTACTTAACCTTGCTGCATACCGCAACTCGCTGGCTCGTTCTACAAAAAGCACGCCGTCGCACTTTATTGTGCTTCGACTATTTGTGGACACACGGTTTCAGATTCTATTTCACTCCCCTCCCGGGGTTCTTTTCACCTTTCCCTCACGGTACTTCTTCTCTATCGGTCACCAGGTAGTATTTAGCCTTGGGAGGTGGTCCTCCCTGCTTCCCACAAGGTTCCTCGTGTCTCGTGGTACTCTGGTTCAGGCCTTCGAGTCTCTGCTTTTCACCTACCGGGCTTTTACCGTCTGCGGCTCAACTTTCCAGTTGTATTCGCTTAAGCTTCCTCTCTCTTTTTGACCTGACCTCAACCCCAGGAACAAGTTCCTGGTTTGGGCTCTTTCCCTTTCGCTCGCCGCTACTTGGAAAATCGATCTTTCTTTCTCTTCCTCCGGGTACTTAGATGTTTCAGTTCCCCGGGTTTGCCTCTGAAGTCCTATGTATTCAGACTCCAGTTCCCGGTCTTTGCCGGGTGGGTTTCCCCATTCGGATATCTCTGGTTCTCTGGCTATTTGCGCCTACCCAGAGCTTTTCGCAGCTTATCACGTCCTTCTTAGGCTCCTGGTGCCAAGGCATCCTCCGTGCGCCCTTTGTAGCTTGACCTTTGCTTCGAAAATTACCATCAGCTTCACAATATTTCGTCAAAACTCTCTTTCCGGTGCTCATTTACATAAGTAAACTCCGCTCCTCTATCGAGTCTTTCCTTGTCTTGTTCGCTGCTGCCAATTTTCTATTACTCTGATTGAAAAATTGCTACTAACTTTGCATTTCATCGTCAAGTCTTTCGCTGCGGTGCTCACTTACATAAGTAAGCTCTGCTCCTCCCTCAAGCCTTTCCTCGAACTGCTCGTTACTGCCAATTTTCTATTACTTAGTTATAAATCTTACCTTAAATGTTTTTTTAACTTCAATCTTAGTTATAACTTGCTTTACTACAAAGGTTATTTCTAACCTTAGCTCTAAAATTACCATTAGCTTCCTACAGCTGCGTCAAATGCCTCACTGCGGTGCTCATTTACACTAAGTAAACTCCGCTCCTCCTTTGGCCTTTTCCTTGCTGTACTCGCTGCTGCCAATTTTAGCTTTAAAATTGCCACTAACTTCGTATAAACATACTCGTTACTGCCAACTCTATTATATTTACTGTGCAATTTTCAAAGAACAAATTTCTTTCAATCTGCAGTGTTTAATTCACACTGCACAATTGGGTGAAGAATTCAACTGTCAATTCTTGATTGTCAACTGACTTCTGATCCTTCAAAATTAAACAGAATAAACGGATACTTACATAAGACAAACCTTTTAAGAAAGCCTTTCTCAGGCTCCCTTTCGACTCCCTAGAAAGGAGGTGATCCAGCCGCAGGTTCTCCTACGGCTACCTTGTTACGACTTCACCCCAATCACCAACCCCACCTTCGGCCGCGTCCTCTTTCGTTAGACTACGGACTTCGGGTGTTGCCGGCTCTCATGGTGTGACGGGCGGTGTGTACAAGGCCCGGGAACGTATTCACCGCGACATGCTGATTCGCGATTACTAGCAACTCCAGCTTCATGCAGGCGGGTTTCAGCCTGCAATCCGAACTGGGAACAGTTTTTGAGGTTCGCTCCACCTCGCGGCCTTGCTTCTCTCTGTTCTGCCCATTGTAGCACGTGTGTTGCCCTGGACATAAGGGGCATGATGATTTGACGTCATCCCCACCTTCCTCCGCGTTAACCGCGGCAGTCTCGTTAGAGTGCTCATCTTACTGTTAGCAACTAACAACAGGGGTTGCGCTCGTTGCAGGACTTAACCTAACATCTCACGACACGAGCTGACGACAACCATGCACCACCTGTCTCCCTGCCCCGAAGGGCTTCTCTCATCTCTGAGATATGCAGGGGATGTCAAGTCCAGGTAAGGTTCTTCGCGTTGCTTCGAATTAAACCACATGCTCCGCTGCTTGTGCGGGCCCCCGTCAATTCCTTTGAGTTTTAATCTTGCGATCGTACTTCCCAGGCGGAGTACTTATTGTGTTTACTGCGGCACAGAAGGGGTCGATACCTCCTACACCTAGTACTCATCGTTTACGGCGTGGACTACCAGGGTATCTAATCCTGTTTGCTACCCACGCTTTCGTGCCTCAGCGTCAGTTACAGTCCAGAGAACCGCCTTCGCCACTGGTGTTCTTCCTAATCTCTACGCATTTCACCGCTACACTAGGAATTCCGTTCTCCTCTCCTGCACTCCAGATACCCAGTTTGAAATGCACTGCCCGGGTTAAGCCCGGGTATTTCACATCTCACTTAAATGTCCGCCTGCGCACCCTTTACGCCCAGTAATTCCGGACAACGCTTGCCACCTACGTATTACCGCGGCTGCTGGCACGTAGTTAGCCGTGGCTTCCTCATCTGGTACCGTCATTATCGTCCCAGATGACAGAGCTTTACAATCCGAAAACCTTCTTCACTCACGCGGCGTTGCTGCATCAGGCTTTCGCCCATTGTGCAATATTCCCCACTGCTGCCTCCCGTAGGAGTCTGGACCGTCTCTCAGTTCCAATGTGGCCGTTCACCCTCTCAGGTCGGCTACGCATCGTCGCCTTGGTAGGCCGTTACCCTGCCAACTAGCTAATGCGCCGCGGGTCCATCTCAAAGCGGATTTCTCCTTTAAAATATAATCCATGCGGATTATATTTGTCATGCGGTATTAATCTCCCTTTCGGGAGGCTATCCCCCTCTTTGAGGCAGGTTACCCACGTGTTACTCACCCGTCCGCCGCTAAGATTCTCCTGAAGGAGCTTCTTCGCCCGACTTGCATGTGTTAGGCACGCCGCCAGCGTTCGTCCTGAGCCAGGATCAAACTCTTAATTTAAAAGTTGTCTTTGACTCTGTTGAAAATTGTTATTAACTTCGCAATACTGTGTCAAAATACTCACTGCGGTACTCATTTACTCAAGTAAACTCTGTTCCTCCTTCGCATTTTTCCTTGTCTTGCTCGTCACTAACAATTTTAGACTTACTGCCTTTGTTGGAAATTGCCATTAACTTCGTCCAGCTTCGTCAAATGCTTCATTCCGGTGCTCATTTACCTAAGTAAACTCTGCTCCTCATTCGGCCTTTTCCTTGCTGTACTCGTTACTGTCAATTTCAAGCATATTACTTACGAAATTACTTTCTTTGCTGCTGTCGCAGCTCAAAAGAATTGCTGGTTTATTCTCATATAAGTTTCCCTATATTTATTCTGTTCAATTTTCAAGGATCATCTCAAGCTGCCTGCTCTTCTTTAAGACAGCTTTTATAGTATATCATCTGTAACTACATTTGTCAATGTTCTTTTCTGAATTTTTATTATTTTTTTAAAACATAAAAAATTGAAAAACATTGATTCTATCATGTTGCCGCTTCATTTCGTGACAACAGTTGATATTCTATCATATTTCATTTTATTTTCTCTGCAGTATATATCCTTAAAACCAATTTATCTTATATTTCCTGCTGTATAATAGCTTTTTCCATACCATTCGTATACTGATACACTAGGTGCTGTTTATTTTATAATTTCATCATCATGAACTGTGAATTTCTCTTAAAAAGCACTGTGCCATATCACATTTACACTTGAATCCAAAATGCTCTAAAGCTCTTTGAAGAGAATATAAAGTATGGACTACTAGATCTTCTCTAGCATTTTCACCCATATGCCCTATTCTAATCACCTTCCCCTCCAAATATCCAAAAGAACCTGCTATCAGAACATTAAAATTGTCCACCATGTATTGTCTCAACTTCTTTTCATCTATACCTGCCGGTACTTCAATAACACTTACAGTATTGGAATATCCATTTCTTGTATACAAATGCAGTCCAGCTTCTATAATAGCTTTTCTCATGCTTTTTCCGATTCTTTCATGCCTTTTTAGAACACCATCATCTGATAAAATATTGTCCACCGCTGTTCTCAATGCAATTATATCACTTATAGGTGGGGTATATGGAAACCACTTTTCTTCATAATAATTTTTCCAAATCAGTAGATTACAATAAAAAGACTTTATAGGGCTCTTTCTGCTTTCCATTGCAGAAAACGCATCTTTACTGATACTGAGCAGTGAAAGACCCGGAGGTGCTGAAATACATTTTTGAGATCCTCCTACAACTATATCTATTTTCCAATTATCAACTTCTAGATTTTCACCTCCCATAGCGGAAACACTATCCACTAGAGTCAATATACCTTTTTCCTTGAGCATAGGACATATTTTTGACAAATCATTCAGTACTCCTGATGGAGTATCACAGTGCACAACCGTGGCATACTTAAAATTGCTGTCCTTATCTAAAAATCTCTTTAAATCCTCTAAATTTATTTCTTCTCTCCTGTCTCCCTTAAAAAACACCACTTCGCCATCATACAATTTGATTAAATCTGCAAATCCCTCTCCAAATATTCCATTGTCAATTACAAGTACTCTATCCCCTTTTTCAGTGAGAGAGGCACAGGCAGCCTCTAAACCAAGCATACCTTCGCCGCCTAATATTCTAACTTCATTTTTAGTTTTTAAAAGTTCACTTATCTTTTTACAAGTTTCCTTATAAAAATCATAGAATTTAATATCTAAATCAGGATTTGTGCATCGCACACTTCTAGCCAGCCTCACATTTTCTCTAACTTCTGTGGGCCCCGGCGTCATTATATATGGAACTTTCAACAAAATCACCTCTTAAACAATTTAACAGCATTATATCATCAGCATATTTATTTGCAAATGTATTGGTACAATTATGCTAAAAGTAGATAAATTATTTCATTTAAAAAGTATATATATGTTAAAATGTAAGAAAATATAATTGATAAAATATTAGAAAGGAAATCTTTTATGAATGATATAGAAGAAAGGCTTAGAAAAAAAATTAAAGAAATTTGTGACAATTACAAGGAGTCTCCAATAGGCGGATATATATCAGGAGATGGTCCCATTCCCTGTGACGTATTATTTGTAGGTGAGGCTCCCGGTAAAACAGAAGTAGAAAGGGGTAAACCTTTTGTGGGCATGGCTGGCAAAACTTTTGAAAAATACCTAAACCTAATAAATTTAGAAAGGAAAATGGTTCGAATAACTAACAGCTGTTTTTTCAGGCCTATTAAGATAAAAGAAGGTAAAAACGGAAGAAAAACTGTAAGCAACAGAACTCCAAAGATTTCTGAAATAAAACTGTTCAAGGATATACTGAATAAAGAAATTGAACTGGTAAATCCTAGAATAATTATAACTTTGGGAAATACACCTTTAAAAATATTTACTGAATTCAACTCTATAGGAGAGTGTCACGGAAATATCTATTTTAATGAACAGCTTAAAAAACATATATTTCCTATGTACCACCCCTCTGCTCTGACTTACAATAGAAATAGCAATTTTGAATCTACCTATAAAAACGACTGGCTAAAATTAAAGAACGCTCTAAATAACCTTTAGAGCTCTTTAGCCCTTTTTTTGTACCAGTAATAACATATCAAAAATCCCACCATTCCACCTGCAGTATCTATTATTACATCTTTCATTCGAGCAGTTCTTCCCAACACAAACAGCTGATGAAATTCATCTGAACAGGAATACAAAAATATTACTGAAAGTGAAAAAGCAGCTAATTTTTTCAACTTGAAATTCTCTTTTCCCGCGTTGAATATAAGTACTGATAATATTAAATACTCTAAAAAATGAGAAACTTTTCTCACTACAAAATTGGCTAAGTTTCCAAATATACTATTTAAATCAATCCCTAACATCTGAAATATATATATAACAAATTCGCTTTTATCATTTGACACAACTGCTTTCTGATTGGAAAAAGCAAATATTATTATCATCCATAATACTACTAAAATCCACTTAAATTTTCTCATTTCACATTTAAGCCTTTCTAAATAACCTTAATCGAATATTCATTTTTACAGAAGACTACTAAAATTCCCCAAATGTTTTAATACCTTTATAGTATCTTCCACGTCATCAATAGATATCATTTCTGAAGCAGAATACTTATACCTACAGGGTATCGCAATTTCACCAGTTCTTATACCAATTCTCTCTTTATGCAATAATCCTCCTTCAGATCTGTCTGTACTTATGCTGTACTGAAGGTTTACATTTGCCTTCTGGGCTGCATTTTCCAATATATTCTTTACATCTCTGTGCATTATAAGAGAATTATCCATGATCTTGAGCACAGGACCTTCTCCCATGTTTATATTTGTATCCGGTTTTTCTGAATTTTTTGCCTTATCAGTTCCCACTACTATACAATAATCAGGCTTTATATTATTCGCCGCAATTCCTGCTCCTATTCCTCCGACTTCACCCTGAGAGGCAAACACAAAATCAATCTCAATTCCATCCTCCATTTCAATTTCCTCTATAAGCCTCAAAAGTATATAACATCCTACTTTACTGTGTAAAAGCGGACTTATTATATTATTATCCCCTGCATTTAAATAAGGTCCTACGAGTAATGCCATGTCACCTTCTTTTACTTTTTTCAATACCTCTTCCTTTTCTTTTACCCCTATATCAACAAACATATCTTTGGAAGAAGTATATATTTTACCCAATGTGCCATTCTCAAATCTTATAAAACTGTGGGATATATCTTCCTTATTAAAATGACCTATATTGCTGACTCTTATCATTCCATTATCATCTACATGATTTACTATAAATCCAACTGAATCCATATGGGAACACAACATAATTTTAATTTCTCCAGATCCTAATTTCAATATTACGTTACCTATACCATCCTCATATACGCTCTGATCTATGTTATTTAGATAATCTTTTATTACCCGCTTAACTTCATATTCCCTACCGCTAATTCCAAAAGAATTGATTAATTTTATTAGAAGTTTATCCAAAATTCTCACCCCTCCACCTTTTAACTAAACCATACTATAATTCCTTCAAATAGTTTTTCAGCAACTCCAACGTATTTTGATAGTCAGCTTTACTGCATAGAGATATATTGCAATTCATATACCTGCAGGGCATTAGTACAGCCGCAATCTTGCAATCATTCACACTAAGACGGACTGCCTTAAGTTCTCCCTCTTTCTGAGTACCTCCAACTTTTTGATAGGGAATACCTCTATTAATTGCTTCATTCCTAATAGATTCTCCAATATCTTTGTCAAATATTGACTCTCCCCCTTTAAATGGTATAATAGGGCCATCCGTCAATTGGATGGTTTTTAAATAATCTGGGGTTTCTAACATATCCATACTATTTATCGCATCTAAAATTATAGCAACATCTGGATTAATATTATAAGCTGCACCATAGATTCCCCTTTGCCCTATATTGCCCTGTACACTAAATACACCATATAAATTGCATTTGAAATCCTGTTTCAATAATTCCATAAGTATGGAACAACCTATTCTGCTATCCAGAGCTTTTCCCTCTATATAGTCATCTCCAAAATAACAAAAATGATTGTCAAACACCGCAAAATCTCCCAGTGAAACAATTTTGCTGCATTCTTTCCTACTGAAAGCACCTATATCTATACACATATTTTCACAGGATAAACTCTCATTTACTTCCTTCTTGTTCTGGAGATGTATTGGTTTTATTCCTATAATTCCCGATACTTTTTCATCACCAATCAGAATAGTTTTACAGGGCAGTGAATTTTTATCCACGTTTCCTATAGTTGAAAATTTTAAAGTTCCATCTTCATTATAACCTGTTATTATAAGCCCCAATTCATCCATATGCGAGATCACCATTACTTTAGGAGAATTGGAACTATTATTTTTATGAACCACAACATTTCCCATTTTATCTACATTTATATCTTTGGTCAACATTCCCAGCTCATCTAAGATAACTTTCCTTGTTTCACCTTCATATCCGGAGGGTCCCATGGAATTACAGAGTTTTTCTAAAAACAAAACAATCCCTCCAATTCATTTGCTTTTAATTCCTGAATAAACCTGGCCAGAAGCCTTCCCGTATTTCTAATGTCTCTTAAATTCACCATCTCCACGGAAGTATGCATATACTTTATCGGAATAGATATTAAAAGGGTGGGTATTCCACCAACAGCAGTCTGAATGTCCCAGGCGTCCGTCCCGGTGTTTCCCGGCTCCACTTCAACTTGATAGGAAATATTATGTCTATCTGCCGTCTCTATTATCCTGCTTTTAAGTTTAGGATGCACATTGGGTCCTATACATATGACGGGTCCCTCTCCCAATTTATTTTCTCTGTCAGTATCCCCGAATATTCCTCCATCAAAGGTCACATCAACAGCTATGCCTATATCCGGTTTGATTTCATAGCTTGCCATGCCAGCTCCTCTGTGTCCCACTTCCTCCTGACAGGAGCATACAAAATAAACATCCAGGTCCGGAGTGACATTTTTGAGTTCTGCTGCACATATATGCATAGCTGCAATACTTGCCCTATTATCTATGGCTTTACAGCATACATTCTCATTTAAAAGCTGAATCATATTTCTTTTTAAAGTAATATAATCCCCTATATTGACTAAATCATTTAATTTATCAAAATTATATCCGGTGTCTATATACAAATTTTCCATTTTGACCTTATTTCTGTCTTTATCCTCATATTCGGGTTTTAAAGCCACAATTCCCTTTATCCTCTCTTTCCCATGAATGACAACCTCCTGGGATACAAGACTTTTAGGATCTATTCCCACAGCTTTGAATTTTAAAAATCCTTCCTTTGAAATCTCATTTACCATTAAAAACACTTCATCTGCATGGGCCATTATCATTATTTTACTGGAACTTTTTCCTTTTTTATATATGTAAATATTATTCATTTTGCTCATGGTTATATTCCCAAATTCCTTAAAACCATCTTCTATGATAGAGTACAGCCAATCCTCTCTCCCACTAGGTGCATCGGCTTCACAAACTTTTTTTAAAAAATCCAAATCTTCCATTTCCTACCTCCAGCCAAATATATTGGTAATTTAATTATAGCATAACTACAAGGGACAATTGTTATCAGAAGAGAAATCATCATTTGATAATGAATTTATAATAGTATCTGTAACTAATTTAAGTTTTGATTCATCTATAAGTGAGATTGTATCCTGTGAACTGTTTATTTTCAAATTTTTGTCATAAGCCTGTCCTATACACAATGCCGGAATTTTATTTGCATCAAAAGCAACATAATCGCTAAACTCACGATCTGTTTTCTTTATATTAATATCTTTTGGTTTTCTTTTTAATAATGTAACGGCAAAATTTTCCTTTCCACTTATGGTAAATATATATGGTTTACTACCGCCTTTCTGTGCTATTGAATCAATATTTATAACTGCTTTTATATTTTTTTATCATTAGAGGATAAATTTTTTATGTAATGATTTGAACCTACTCCTCCCAATTCTTCACCACCAAAGAAAATAAATCTTAATTCATAATTACTATGATGATAAAGCTATCTCAAAAATAGTACTGCTTGTATTGGGCTAACTTCTTAAATTTACAGTATTACCTAGTCACTACTCCTTTTTTTAGTTCATGGATACTTATAATTTTTTAATAAAAACTATTTGATTTTTACTTTCGTTGTCTCTATATTTGTATAAGGTTCACCATTTGAGTAATTAAGTTGATTTATCACTAGATACAATTTATTTGTTCTGTTAAAGTAAGGACTTTCAAATGATAAATTTATACAATTTTCCGAATCCATGCTTACCAGAGCATTCCCCGAAATACTATATTTATTTCCTTTCTCATCTGTCAAATAGGGTAACTTGCTGGTATCCCCTCCAACTATTCTTCCGATTGAATTGCATTGAGATTTATCAATACTGTTTTTACCCAATTGTATTCTTATTTCAGTATGGGTAGGGTAGATTTTTACACTCTTAAAAGTGAAATTAGTATTATTAATTGAAAATGGAATATTATCATATTCTTCCGGTTTTTGTGATTTTAGGTTTTTGTCAAGTTTTATTTCAAAATTCCAATTGCCGGATATATTTTTGGGTTCTCTATTGAATTTTGAAGTAAAATTATTGTAAGCTTCCTTAGAATAAGACATATTATATGCTTCAGTAATACCTGAAATCATTAAATTTATTTCATCAGGTATTTTCATATCCTTTATACTTATCAACTCTATGGAACCAAAAGTTTTCTTATTTTTAGAATAATTTTCAATAGAATTACCCAATGATGAAATTATACATTTATAATTTGTGTTGCTTAAGGATAGACTATCTTGATTTTTATTATTCAGCTTAGGCGGAAGTCTTTGTGATTTAAAATCATCACTGCTCAAGAGAGTTTTTCCATTGTTGTCACTTATAGAAAATTTTTTCATCAGAAGATTCTTGATATCCTCATCAGCTGTTGTTCCATTTAACGTATATAATATAAATATATCTTTATCATCTGTAATTACATTATCAACAGTGATACTTATATTCTTGTCTTTTTGAATTTTACTTATATTTTGAGACAAATTTTGATTTACAGCACTATCTATATTTTTATCATAATGAAATTGTACAGCATTGGCTATAGATGATATTACAGGCACATCACTTAGTGACTCCGCAAAAGCAGGCACAAAATTGACACTGCTGATGAAAATAATAATCAATGAAGCTATTGCAGCATTAATCTTAATCAGCCTTAGTTTTATAGTTCTTATTTTTTTATCTCTTTTTGCTTTTGAAATAGACTTTTTAATTACATCATCAAGCCTGCTTGATATGTCAATTTTTTCAAACCCATTTTTAGGATCATGCTTCATTTAAATACACCCCTTTTCCAATTCAACTTTTAATTTTTTTAACGCTCTTCTTAAATAAACTTTCACAGTGCCTTCCGGGTATTCTAAAAGCTTAGAAATTTGAGGAATAGTCATATCCTGAAAATATTTTAAAATGATTAAGTTTTTATATTTTATACTCAAATTATCCATAGCATTATATAAGTCAACATTTTTAGATATGTTAAACTCCATTTCTGAAATATTATTATCCTTGTCTAATAAATTATAGTCATGAACATAAATAATATTTTTATTACTTTTTAACTTATTTATAGATAAATTTATAAGTATCTTTATAATCCAACTGCTAAAATACTGTGATTCCCTTAATTTATTTATATTCATATAGGCTTTATATACAGTATCGCTTACAATATCCAGAGCATCCTGTTCATTTCTTACATATATAAATGCCATTTTATAAAGATTTTCTTTATAAAAATTTATCAACTCAACAAACGATCTATCATCTCCTTTTTTAGCATTATTTACAAGAATTTGAACTTTATCCGTTTCTTTCACTACCTCACTCCTCCACAAAGATATCTGGAAACAATTTATCACACATTAATTAGACAATTTTAATATATAAAAAGTTACACTTAATATCAATTATTAAGTTAATAAAAGTTCTAAATAAAAAAATAAATTACCATGATCTTACGATAATTTATTCTAAAATCGAGTTTATTTTTTTAAAAATGTGTTAAAATATAATTAAAAGAAGCCATTGCGGCTTTATTATTGAATTGGATTTTCAGTTAATTAAATGCACTCTCGCAAAGTGCATTTAATTTTTTGAGCTTTTATTTTAGTCTTTTTCCAAAATAAAAAGGTGATCATGCCTTTTTATAATAAATAAAATTTTAAATTTGTGAAGCAATTCGCTTGTTGAGTACATCAATAAATTCCTGTTTTTTATCTGGAGAAATTAATATAGAATCACAGAAAGAATTTTTATAATATTTAATTTCTAATCTATCCATAGATAACGCTGGAGAAGATATTATGTTATTACTCTCTTTAAATGAAATAATATCTCCATAATTAATCTTAATATTTAATATTAGCCCACTTCTTATATATAAATATGAATCTTCAAAAACATAATAAGTAAGAAAATATCTTGGTAAAATAAATAATATTAATAAAGAAATGAATAAAATAAATGCTAAAGATCCTATTTTATTTATAATATATAAATAAAACAACCATAAAGTTATAATTGTAAATAATACTACTGTAATATGAAACCACCAACCAATTTTCGAATTAAATTTCATCCTTATACCCTTCCATAAAATTTATCGATTTTCAATAACCGATCTCTGTTATCAATTAGCCATAAATACCCTCTTTGCAAGAGATAAAATCTGGAGAGTGGCCAATTAAAAAACTTTATTTTCTTAATAGATATTATATCATATTAAAAAAGATATTTTTATGTAAAAAAACTAAAGCTGGAAACTAGCATTTATGTTATTATAATATAAAAAGCCAGTAGGAATTTTTCAAATTTTAAATGGAATATATTTTTATAAACAAAATAAAAAATCCGATGGAATATTGCTAATCTTAGTAGGTATATTTATTTTTGCCGTTATAGTTAAAATTTCAATATTTTAACTATGCGAGCATAGAAAAATACCCATTTTTTTATATACTTTAAAACTAAACTAGTGTATATCCCCAATCATATAAAGCATGAAATATAGATGGTGCAGTGACATTTTCAGTTTTAATCATCATATATCCCAAGAACAAACTGAAAAAAACTAAACCAAACATACTCGTAAGGGTTTCAGTTAAAGTCATTTTCCCAATAAAAATTCTTTGAGGTAAATGCATTAAAGCCATTAAAGCAGAAGCAGTCATCCATCCTTTGTTTTTTCCCATCCATGCAATCAAACGGGTTTGTAAATATCCCCTAAATATGAACTCTTCAGAAAATCCAATTACAGCACAGTTTAATAACGCCCAAAAATGGCCAATGTTTAAATGAGTTATTACTTTATCGACATTTATATTCATATAAAATAGCGACAATATTATAAATATAATACCTGAGATTGTACCAATACCAATTGATTTTTTCAGATTATGCCTTGACACCCCTGTACTTGCCCATGATTGTTTAAAAAATTTCTTTGTTAATAATATAGGGCTTATAATTATTAAATACAATAATGCATTTGACAGAACAGTAGAAAAATTATAAGTTACACTTGTCTGTATATCAGTATTTGATTTACCAGTATAATTTACAAAAAATATTATAAGCGTAATTAAAAAAATACTTATAAAAACTGCAGCAAAAGCATGTAATCCGGATTTTCTTGGATCATTAAAATTATATTCTTTGTGCTCAAATCCTAGTTTTGAAGTTAAAATGTATACGATTAGCCCCGAAATCAATAAAAATATACCCCGACTTATAATATCTTTTAAAAAATTCATATTATTAACCCTCCCGATCATTTTAATCAATTGTACCATAAATGGTGGTTTATAGTACTTTTAAATAAAATAAAACCAGAATATTTTTACTCTATATAGAAAGTAAAAATGGTTCAAAGCTTTATACAAAGTCTGTCAATAACCTCTGAGTTGGATAAATTGATACGTTTAATAAACTCTCTGACAGCTGTCCTTATTTCTTTTACTGTGGGATAAAATACATTATTTATAATGTCAGATTTAAGCCACTTCCACAGACCTTCAATAAGGTTAAGCTGTGGGCTGTATGGTGGAAGAAATACAAGTTTCAATCGAGGGGTTGCCTCCATAAATGGCTGTATAAGTTTTGCGTGGTGAATACGAGAATTATCCAGGATCATTACTATCTTTCCAGAAGGATACTGCTGTACAATTTCCTTTAGAAATTTAAGAAATACTTCAGCATCATACTTTTCGTCTTCACTGCAATATACTTGTCCAGTTTCATAGTTTAATACACCTAAAAGTTTACTCCCCTATGCTTACCAGTAGTAGGAATAATGCGCTGTCTGCCTTTTATAAACCATGTTTTTGCTATGGCCTGGTAATCCCGAATCATTGATTCATCCTCAAAAAGAATATAATCTATATGACCTTTCATTAATTTTTTTTTAAAAGTTCAAACTGGTCTTTGAATTCTTTTTGTCTTGATTCATCAGCTTTTTTCAAAGAATACGTCGGCCGGGTGAAACTTAAATTATTTCTGTATAATACTTCAAGCATTCCTCTTTGACAGTAGGAAACACCATAAAGTTTCATTACCAGCTTCCTTATTATCGTAGTATCCCACTTTTTCCTCGCAGTAAAGCCTTCTTCATCGGGGGTTCTGGTTGTAATTATTTTAATTAGTTCTAATTCCTGGGCATTGGTTAGATGACGGGGAGCTCCCGGGCTTTTGCCAATAACCAGACCACTTAATCCAGACGATTTATATTTTTTAACATATACACCTACAGTTTGAAAAGATATATTGTTCATATAGGCAATCTCGTTAAGCTTGTATCCCTGGAGATAGTTAAGTATAACAATATATCTTATATGCATTCTCTTATTTGAGTTATTTTTCAGTGCCTGATTGACTTCTTCAAAATCTGATTTTTCAGCATAATAATTTATTCTATCATGTACTTTTTTCATTCCTGTCCACAATCCTATAGTCAGAATTATTATATTTTTATAATTCCACATTAGTGGACAAACTTCAGAACACTCTATTTATAAAAATATCCCAGCAATAAGAAACAAGCCCCGGGTTAAATCAATAACTCGGGGCAATAATTAATTCTGTGCTTAACTACAAGGTAGAATATGGATAAACTTTATAAATATAGATTCGTGGTTAAAATTTATGCTATAATAATTATCAGGAGAATAAGGATGTTTTTAGTTAGTCACCCTCCAGGATTTTATCTCTCCCATGGAAGTCGTTACGGTTAATCCGACAACAGAGGGGGTGACATAAATGAGTGATTCTATTACTATTACATCTATAGTATGCGTTACAATAGTGAGTATAGTTGGTATTTTTGCTATGCTTGCATACTTAAAAGAAAGAGCCATTCTTAAATATAAGAACAGCTCTAAACACAGTAATAATGAAATATCTATTACTGCGGATAGTTATAAAGAAAATAACTTAAAAAATTAAAATGCACCCTAGCGTAAGTGCATTTTAATTAACTAATAACATTTAACAATCAAAAACCGTAACGGCTTCTTTTAAATATATTATATCACAATTTATTATTTTAAATCATATTTTGTGGTATTAATTTTATTTATCTTTAAAAATTATACTAAAATTTTAAAAAATATATTACTATATAGAAAGTAAAAATGGTTCAAAGCTTTATACAAAGTCTGTCAATAACCTCTGAGTTGGATAAATTGATACGTTTAATAAACTCTCTGACAGCTGTCCTTATTTCTTTTACTGTGGGATAAAATACATTATTTATAATGTTAGATTTAAGCCACTTCCACAGACCTTCAATAAGGTTAAGCTGTGGACTGTATGGTGGAAGAAATACAAGTTTCAATCGGGGGGTTGCCTCCATAAATGGCTGTATAAGTTTTACGTGGTGAATACGAGAATTATTCAGGATCATTACTATCTTTCCAGAAGGATACTGCTGTACAATTTCCTTTAGAAATTTATGTTAAATATATAAAATAATACCAATTAAAGCAATAAAAAATAGTAGCCCTGTCTGCAAATAGTGACTACTATTTTTAATCAATAAATTTAGTAATACCAGTTGCCTAAGAATCATTTTATATTATCATTCGCTGTACCTGATCCTGTCAATTATGGATTCCTTTTTTAATCTGCCTTCAATGAGGTAGGTTATCAGTATTTCCAGCAAAATAAACACCACAATAACTGCAAGTATAGATATCAGAGGGAATTCATACTCTGCATAATCCGCTCCTGCCTTTTTAAACAGTTTAAAGCAGAAGTATCCAAGACCGGTTCCAAAAATCACCGACAGTAAAGAACTTATACCAGCATAGTATATGCCTTCTATCTGAAGCATCTGCCTCAGCTGTTTGTTTGACAGACCCACTGCCTGGAGCATTCCATACTCTCTTTTTCTTGTGAGTATACTTGTGAGCATTGTATTTATGAGATTCAAAATTCCTATGAGGGCTATTATTCCAGTAAAACTCATTGCTGTTATCTCTATTGCCATAAACTGATTTTCCAGTTCCTTCTTCCAGTCCGTATTTGACTCATACATTATCCTGCTGTCCCTATTTACTATGGCTTTGAGCCTGCTTTTTATGGCCTCAAATTTACTGCTGTCTATATCTATATAAATGTCAGTTAATTTGTTGTCCCTGTTATCTGCCAGGCTGTCTTTAAATTCTTTCTTTGTAAATACATCCTCATGAGTTATAAATTCATACCCTCCCACAATCCAGCCGGAGCCTGCAATATTGTCACTTAATATACCTGCTACGGTAAACTTTTTATTCATGACCTCTCTCAAATTTCCACTGCTGTCCTTTTTCCTGATTGAAACGGAGATTTTGTCCCCCACCTTGTATTTGCAGTTGATACTGCCATCTTCATTTTTTCTGCCCACTATGAGAACTTCATCTCTGTTTTTCAGATTTTCGCTGGATATATTCCCTCTTATCAGATACTTATTTAACCTGTTCAGCATATAATCATCATATCCATATAGAATGCTGCGTGCATTGTCTACAAAAACATTTAATGTATTTTTCTTGATATAGACATTTTTCACTCCATCCATGCTTTTTATATCATCAATCAATTTTTTATTCAATGGACTTCCGTAGGTATTTGTAACCGAAAGATCAAATTCATATTTAAAATCATGCTTGACCATATTGTCTACATTCATGCTTTTTAAAACACTGCACATTATGATAAATAGAACTCCGCTCATGGTCAGAGAAAGCATGGTCATAATCGTACGCTTCTTATTTCTCCACAGATTCAGCCGTGCAATTTTAGCTATGGATATCTTTTTTAATGAAGCCCTCTCCTTTTTACTGGAACTTATTTTTACACCGCTGTATTTCATAGATTCTACAGGAGATATCTTCGAAGACAGCCTCCCTGGTTTTATAAGAGAGATTGCCACTGCAGCCAGACTTATAAATACACATACAATCACAATGTATGGAGAGGACTTCATTCTTATATTAGAAATCTGTGAAAAAAGATATCCAATCATAAAAGCAGCAATGTGGGCAAGTATAATCCCCAGTGGAATTCCTACCACAGACAGCAGAAGTCCCTCCCTGAATATTATCTTTCTGATCTGTTTCCTGGTGGCTCCCACTGCTGCAAGCAGCCCGAACTGTTTTATCCTTTCAATAACGGATATATAAAATATATTATATATGACCACCACTGTCGTCAGAACAACAATTACTGCTATCACGGCAAACGCTGCCAGCATCATGGGATCTCCTCCTGAGGCATCTATATACATGGAGTTTTTGATTATATTTTTGTCTTTTATCCCAGTACTATGACCTACGTCAGTGATACTCTTTTCCACGTCTCTATGGTTTTTTATCCTTACAAAGCAGTCCTTTTTTACATTTGGCAAGTTTTCATATACAAATTTTTTTGACACCAGCCCTGTACTCACGTTTTGCTGCTTGTGCATTGTACTGTCCTTCAATATACCACTTAGTACAAAGTCTGCAGCTGAAGAGGTATTTCCATATTCAATATGTATGGTTTCCCCTAAAGCACTTTTTACATCTAATTTTTCAAGTACCCATTTTTCCAGGGCTATTTCAGTGCTTTTTTGTGGAAGCCTACCCTTCTCCAGTTTAATATTTGTCATATCTGCTGCTTTGGAATCTGCGTAAATTAAGGATATGTCCGGATAATTGGAATTTTTTCTCTTTACGCTCTCAAATGGAATGTATTCTCCTGCACTTTCAATTTTTATGTTGTTCTTCAATATTTCAATCTGCCTGTCATTCACATTTTTGTAGATTCCATGATAATTTCCGGATTGTTCTTCGGTGGAAGCTATTACCATATTTTGAATGCTGTAGATCACTATACCAGAGGCAGTTATGAGACATGTAGCAAGTGCTATGGTTATTATGACAAGAATATTTTTAGTCTTTGAGAATTTTAAATTTTTTCTGGCCAGATTTGATATACAGTTCATTTTACATATCACCTGCCCTTATTTTTCCATCCTCTATTCCAACTATTCTGTCACCCATCTGGGCTATCTTTTCATCATGAGTTATCATTACAAGTGTCTGATTGTATTTTTCCACTGACATTTTAAGCAGCGACATAACCTCCTGGGCAGTTTTGGAATCAAGATTTCCCGTAGGCTCATCTGCAAGCATTATGGAGGGCTTGCTGGCAAGTGCCCTGCAGATGGCGGTCCTCTGCTGTTGTCCGCCTGAAAGTGTATTGGGAAGTGAATTTCTTTTATCATATATGTTTAGAGTTTCCATAAGTTCTCTTATATAATTTTCATCTACCTTCTTATTGTCAAGACCTATGGGCAGCGTCACATTTTCCCATACATTTAAGACAGGCACAAGATTGAAGGCCTGAAATACAAAACCTATATTCCTCCTTCTGAATATGGCCAGATCGTCTTCCTTCATTGAAAATATATCTCTTCCCTCAATATACACATTTCCTGAAGTAGGCCTGTCTAGTCCACCCATCATATGAAGCAGCGTACTTTTTCCCGATCCCGAGGTACCTACTATTACAATAAATTCTCCCTCCTGTACAGTAAAACTTATATCATCCACAGCTTTGACCAAATTTTCACCTCTACCGTAGTATTTCTTTAAAGACTTCGTTTCCAATACCTTCATGTTATTACCTCTCTTTTACATTTGATACACAGATCATAACATGGCAATATTACATATCACTTTCAAACTCACTTACACTTCTGTAAGAAAAGGCTAAACCTGCTTCCTTTCCCCACTTCTGAATCCACCATGATATTTCCACCCTGCCGCTCCAGTATCCTCCTGGTAAGATACAGTCCAACTCCGGATCCTTCACATTCCTGAACCACCCTGGAATTTCCCCTATAAAATCTTTTGAAAATCTTGTTGAAATCTTTCTTTGGTATACCTATTCCATTATCCTCTATATCGATCCTTATAAAAAAATTCGTTTCAATCATACTGATATTGATCTTTCCACCCGAATCCGTGTATTTTATAGCATTTTCAAGCACATTGATTATTGCCTCCTTGGTCCACCTGGGATCATGAAAAACAAAATACTCATGAATATCTTCAGCATCTATCTCTATATTTCTATGAAGTGCTTTTGAATATACTCCCTTTATGGATTTATATATTGTATCCTTTATGGATTTTTTCTCTTTTTTAAATGTGATCATGCCTGCTTCAAGCCTTGACAGCTTTATAAGAGATCCTGTAAGCCATTCTAACTTTAGCACCTCTTCTTTTATAGTATGTAAAAATTCTCTTCTTTCATCTGTATTCATATTTTCATCTTCTATTAGAAGGGAGTTGAAGAGTTTTATGGAGGACAAAGGTGTTTTAATCTGATGTGATATATCTGTAACAAGGGACTTTATATTTTCCTTTTCCCTGTCCAGCTTATTTATATTCAGCTCAAGTATTCTGGTCATTTGATAAAGCCCTGAATATATTTTAGATAAAATCCCCTCTTTATCATTATCAGCCTTTATGGAAAATTTGCCGTCTATTATTTTATCAACTACATTTAAAATTTCCTCAAGTTCTTCTATAATCCTCAGACTGCAGTATCTAAAAATACATATGCCTCCAGCAAGAGCCAGTATAAACACAACCAGATCGTCAATTGCCATATCATATACATTTTTATTAAATGCAGTATCGTTCCAGGCTTTAACTTTATCATCATATCCATATTTTTTTATGATGCTCTCACCATAATTTAAATCCTCAGAATTGTACTTTTTTAGCAAAATGGTTTTTACAATTTCCTCTTCATCTTCTGGATGTGATCTTGCAAGAGATCCCACCAATTGTACTGTGGAATTCATCTGATTTACATAGATCTTATTTATCATATAATAATGCAAAAAGCAGACAGCCATGGAAATAAGCATGGTACCTAAAGCCACTGTTATAAATGCCCTTTTAAATAGTGGATTTTCTTTTAAATATTCAATCATATTTTTGCACAGCTCTCCGCCCATATGTATCCTATTCCCCTGACGTTTTTTATATATTGAGGATGTGAAGGATCATCTTCTACTTTTTCCCTGAGCCTTCTTACGTTTACAGCTATAGTATTTTCATCTATAAACGTACTGTCTATATGATAAAGTTTATCTAAAAGCTGATCTTTGCTTATTATTTGCCCCGAATTATCCATTAAATATTTCAAAAGTTTTACCTCATTCCTGCTCAGAAACAATTCTTTTCCTTTTTTCAACACCTTCATATCATTAACATAGAAGACTATATCCCCGGATATGATTTTACTGTTTCCTCCTTTATCACAGTTTCTTCTAAGCAAGGCATTTATCTTCGACATCAGTACCATAAGGCTGAAAGGTTTAGCAATATAATCGTCTGCACCCAAGTCAAGTCCTGTTACAATATCAACTTCCTCATCACAGGCAGTTAAAAATATAATGAGCAAATCACTATTTTTTCTGATTTCACTGCAAAAATCAAATCCATTTCCATCTGGAAGTCCTACATCAAGGATCATAAGATCAACACTTTTGCTGTACAATATTTTTTTCCCTTCTTCTATACTTCTGGCCGAAAATACTCCATAGCCTTCTCTGTCCAATTTAAAACTGATTCCTCTGTTCAAGGATCTGTCGTCTTCTACAAGCAGTATATTTTTCATATCGGCGTCCTCCATATTTTTACTTAACAAGAATACATTAATATATTATCATAGGGTTATTTAAATTTGATACCATTGTCACTATAAAAATATTATAATAAAATCAATAGAATATAAACCACAAGGAGGAAATTATCATGAACATAACAAGCCATATCATGAAAAAAATGATAACTTATTTTGGAAATGATGCTAAAAGAATAAATCATGCTCTAAAAGTCTACGGCTTCAGTAAAACCATAGGTGAGCTGGAAGGGTTAAATAAAAATGACCTGCTTATACTGGAAATAGCCGCCATACTGCATGATATAGGAATTAAAGAAAGCGAGAAAAAATACAACAGTTCAGCGGGAAACTATCAGGAAATTGAAGGGCCTCCCATAGCCAGAAAATTGCTTAAAGACATTGACATAGATAAAAATGTAGTTGACAGAATATGCTTTTTAATAGGCAGTCACCACAGTTACAATAAAATTGACAAAATAGATTTACAGATATTAATCGAAAGTGATTTTCTGGTAAATGCCTATGAAGACAACATTAAAAAACCTGACATAGAATTTATGGATGAAAAATATTTCAAGACCTCCGCCGGCAGACAATTTCTGCATACAATTTATTTTAAAAAATAAGTATACACTGAGGATGCAGCCAATTATTTAAAATAGTAAATTATATTTTGAAAGCTTGCTAAAGTATTTGATATATTTTTATAGCAATGGGCTTTATTGGCCATATATCTTATGGCATCACCATATTTCAATTTATATTTATCATCTCCTATTATCATTTCCATTTCACCTTTATTGACAATAATATATTCCTCTATTCCATCATTGTGTGGAGGAGATTGATGGCTGCATCCCGGTTCCAATTCAATATTGAATATTTCAAATCTTCTCTTGCTGTCATAGGGGAAGAGAGGGTACACTCTCATTTTCCCGTCACCTTCAATTATGGGTTTAATATTATCGTGAGTTACACAAGTAACTTCATGAGATTTTTCTTCCATAAAATAAGAAAATGAAACATTGAGACCTGTAGCTATCTTCCACAAGGTTGTCACAGTAGGATTAGAATTTCCCCTTTCTATCTGTGCCAGCATGGCCTTACTGACTCCAGTTAGTAAAGCTACTTTATCCAGACTTAAATTTTTTTGTTTTCTTATGCTGTTTAAATTTTTCCCTATTATAAAATTAAAATCTTTCAAATCAATTCCCTCCTGGATATTATATGTTATAATATATATATGTATAATATATTGTACATATATATTATCATATTATTTAAATTAATTAAACAAAATGAAGGGGGCAATTTTCATGTCATCTAAACTCAGCAAAAGTGCTGAAAAAATACAAAGTGTACTTAATAAATTCGGATATGAATTAAATGTATTAGAACTATCCGGCTCTACTCGAACTTCACAGGAAGCAGCCGACACAATAGGCTGCAGTGTAGGGCAAATAGCTAAATCTTTAATTTTCAAAGGAAAAGTCTCAAATAAGCCTATATTAATAATAGCAAGTGGCGCAAATAGAGTAAATGAAAAAGTAATTAAAAAATATGTTGGAGAAAAAATACAAAGGCCGGATGCTGACTTTGTTTTAAAAGAAACGGGCTTTGCTATAGGCGGCATCCCACCCATTGGACATAAAGATAACATAACCACCCTAATAGATGAAGATCTAACGAAATATGAAGAGATATGGGCTGCCGCCGGTACACCCCATGCAGTCTTCAAGTTGACTCCTCAAATTCTAAAAGATATAACGCAGGGCAAAATTATTTCCATTAAGTAATCTAAAATTCAGATGGAGTTTGCTTATAAGATTTTTTACAAGTAAAAAAGGAAGTATATTAACATACTTCCTCTGGTGGCTCACCGGGGAATCGAACCCCGGACAACATGATTAAAAGTCATGTGCTCTACCAACTGAGCTAGTGAACCATAAAATTTACCTGGCGACGACCTGCTCTCCCACAGGGCCTCCCCTGCAGTACCATGGGCACTGTGAAGCTTAACCTTCCTGTTCGAAATGGTAAGGGGTGTTGCCTTCACGTTATTGCCACCAGATATTTTTACCGAAAATTACTACTAACTTCGCATTCCTTCGTCAAGTCTTTCGCTGCGGTGCTCACTTACATGAGTAAGCTCTGCTCCTCACTCGAGTCTTTCCTTGAACTGCTCGCTATTATCAATTTTCTTGACATATTACCTTATTATTACCAAAGGTATAAATCACTACTCCTCAGCTTCAGCTGAGTGAGTTTAGAGAACCCTGTTCTCTCAAAATTGCACAGTAAATATCCCATCCATGTCTTCTTTTGGTCAAGCCCTCGACCTATTAGTATCAGTCAGCTGAGCAGGTTACCCTGCTTACACCCCTGACCTATCTCCTCGTGTTCTCCGAGGGGTCTTACCAGCTTTCGCTGTGGGAAATCTCTTCTCGAGGGGGGCTTCACGCTTAGATGCTTTCAGCGTTTATCCCTTCCCAACTTGGCTACCCAGCGGTGCTCCTGGCGGAACAACTGGTTCACCAGAGGTCAGTCCATCCCGGTCCTCTCGTACTAAGGACAGCTCCTCTCAAATTTCCTGCGCCCGCGACGGATAGGGACCGAACTGTCTCACGACGTTCTGAACCCAGCTCGCGTGCCGCTTTAATGGGCGAACAGCCCAACCCTTGGGACCTACTTCAGCCCCAGGATGCGACGAGCCGACATCGAGGTGCCAAACCTCCCCGTCGATGTGAACTCTTGGGGGAGATCAGCCTGTTATCCCCGAGGTAGCTTTTATCCGTTGAGCGATGGCCCTCCCACGAGGTACCACCGGATCACTAAGACCGACTTTCGTCCCTGCTCCACCTGTCTGTGTCGCAGTCAGGCTCCCTTTTGCCTTTGCACTCTCCGAAGAATTTCTAACCCTTCTGAGGAAACCTTTGTACGCCTCCGTTACCCTTTCGGAGGCGACCGCCCCAGTCAAACTGCCCACCTAACATTGTCCCGTCGCCAGTTTCATGGCACCCGGTTAGAATCCCAGTACCGTCAGGGTGGTATCCCAACGTCGGCTCCACATGGGCTGGCGCCCATGCTTCCATGTCTCCCACCTATTCTGTACAGACAATACCGAAATTCAGTGTTAAGCTGCAGTAAAGCTCTACGGGGTCTTTCCGTCCAATCGCGGGTAGCAAGCATCTTCACTTGCACTTCAATTTCGCCGGATTTGTTGTCGAGACAGTGCTCAAATCATTACGCCATTCGTGCGGGTCGGAACTTACCCGACAAGGAATTTCGCTACCTTAGGACCGTTATAGTTACGGCCGCCGTTTACTGGGGCTTAAGTTCTTACCTTCATATCTCTATTAAGTATTCCCCTTAACCTTCCAGCACCGGGCAGGCGTCAGCCCCTATACTTCAGCTTTCGCTTTAGCAGAGACCTGTGTTTTTGATAAACAGTTGCTTGAGCCTCTTCTCTGCGGCCTCTTCCGAGGCACTCCTTCTCCCTAGGTTACGGAGTCAATTTGCCGAGTTCCTTGACAACAATTCTTCCGATGGTCTTAGGATCCTCTCCTCACCTACCTGTGTCGGTTTGCGGTACGGGCACAGTTTACCTCCCTAGAGACTTTTCTCGGCAGTGTGATCTCGGATACTTCGCCTTTCGGCTTCCCCGTCACAGCTCACAATTGAAAAGGGGGATTTGCCTCCCTTCCCTTACTCGCTGCTTGGACATACCTCCATCTGTATGCACATCCTATCCTCCTGCGTCATCCCTTCGGGTCTTTACCGGTATTCTGCGGTATCGGACTCTCAACCGATTGTCCATCACCTACGCCTTTCGGCCTCGGCTTAGGTCCCGACTTACCCTGGGTGGACGAACCTTCCCCAGGAAACCTTAGGTTTTCGACCAATAAGATTCTCACTTATTTCTCGCTACTTATGCCAGCATTCTCTCTCCTGTCCTGTCCACTGCTCCTTCCGGTACAGCTTCTACCTGGACAGCATGCTCCTCTACCGCTATCTCTAGCCCACAGCTTCGGTGGTAAGTTTTAGCCCCGGACATCTTCGGCGCATGACCTCTTGACTAGTGAGCTGTTACGCACTCTTTAAATGTATGGCTGCTTCTGAGCCAACATCCTAGTTGTCTTAGAGATCACACTTCCTTTTCCACTTAACTTACACTTTGGGACCTTAGCCGGTGGTCTGGGCTTTTTCCCTTTTGACTACGGATCTTATCATTCGCAGTCTGACTGCCGGAATTCAAGTATTTGGCATTCGGAGTTTGATAGGGTTCAGTAACTGTTGTCAGCCCCTACCCCAGTCAGTGCTCTACCTCCATTACTCATTCCCGACGCTAGCCCTAAAGCTATTTCGAGGAGAACCAGCTATCTCCGAGTTCGATTGGAATTTCTCCGCTATCCACAGCTCATCCCATGGTTTTTCAACACCATTGTGGTTCGGTCCTCCACGAAATTTTACTTCCGCTTCAACCTGGCCATGGATAGGTCACCCGGTTTCGGGTCTGCACTATACAACTTCCCGCCCTTTTAAGACTCGGTTTCCCTCCGGCTCCGTACCTTAAGTACTTAACCTTGCTGCATACCGCAACTCGCTGGCTCGTTCTACAAAAAGCACGCCGTCGCACTTTATTGTGCTTCGACTATTTGTGGACACACGGTTTCAGATTCTATTTCACTCCCCTCCCGGGGTTCTTTTCACCTTTCCCTCACGGTACTTCTTCTCTATCGGTCACCAGGTAGTATTTAGCCTTGGGAGGTGGTCCTCCCTGCTTCCCACAAGGTTCCTCGTGTCTCGTGGTACTCTGGTTCAGGCCTTCGAGTCTCTGCTTTTCACCTACCGGGCTTTTACCGTCTGCGGCTCAACTTTCCAGTTGTATTCGCTTAAGCTTCCTCTCTCTTTTTGACCTGACCTCAACCCCAGGAACAAGTTCCTGGTTTGGGCTCTTTCCCTTTCGCTCGCCGCTACTTGGAAAATCGATCTTTCTTTCTCTTCCTCCGGGTACTTAGATGTTTCAGTTCCCCGGGTTTGCCTCTGAAGTCCTATGTATTCAGACTCCAGTTCCCGGTCTTTGCCGGGTGGGTTTCCCCATTCGGATATCTCTGGTTCTCTGGCTATTTGCGCCTACCCAGAGCTTTTCGCAGCTTATCACGTCCTTCTTAGGCTCCTGGTGCCAAGGCATCCTCCGTGCGCCCTTTGTAGCTTGACCTTTGCTTCGAAAATTACCATCAGCTTCACAATATTTCGTCAAAACTCTCTTTCCGGTGCTCATTTACATAAGTAAACTCCGCTCCTCTATCGAGTCTTTCCTTGTCTTGTTCGCTGCTGCCAATTTTCTATTACTCTGATTGAAAAATTGCTACTAACTTTGCATTTCATCGTCAAGTCTTTCGCTGCGGTGCTCACTTACATAAGTAAGCTCTGCTCCTCCCTCAAGCCTTTCCTCGAACTGCTCGTTACTGCCAATTTTCTATTACTTAGTTATAAATCTTACCTTAAATGTTTTTTTAACTTCAATCTTAGTTATAACTTGCTTTACTACAAAGGTTATTTCTAACCTTAGCTCTAAAATTACCATTAGCTTCCTACAGCTGCGTCAAATGCCTCACTGCGGTGCTCATTTACACTAAGTAAACTCCGCTCCTCCTTTGGCCTTTTCCTTGCTGTACTCGCTGCTGCCAATTTTAGCTTTAAAATTGCCACTAACTTCGTATAAACATACTCGTTACTGCCAACTCTATTATATTTACTGTGCAATTTTCAAAGAACAAATTTCTTTCAATCTGCAGTGTTTAATTCACACTGCACAATTGGGTGAAGAATTCAACTGTCAATTCTTGATTGTCAACTGACTTCTGATCCTTCAAAATTAAACAGAATAAACGGATACTTACATAAGACAAACCTTTTAAGAAAGCCTTTCTCAGGCTCCCTTTCGACTCCCTAGAAAGGAGGTGATCCAGCCGCAGGTTCTCCTACGGCTACCTTGTTACGACTTCACCCCAATCACCAACCCCACCTTCGGCCGCGTCCTCTTTCGTTAGACTACGGACTTCGGGTGTTGCCGGCTCTCATGGTGTGACGGGCGGTGTGTACAAGGCCCGGGAACGTATTCACCGCGACATGCTGATTCGCGATTACTAGCAACTCCAGCTTCATGCAGGCGGGTTTCAGCCTGCAATCCGAACTGGGAACAGTTTTTGAGGTTCGCTCCACCTCGCGGCCTTGCTTCTCTCTGTTCTGCCCATTGTAGCACGTGTGTTGCCCTGGACATAAGGGGCATGATGATTTGACGTCATCCCCACCTTCCTCCGCGTTAACCGCGGCAGTCTCGTTAGAGTGCTCATCTTACTGTTAGCAACTAACAACAGGGGTTGCGCTCGTTGCAGGACTTAACCTAACATCTCACGACACGAGCTGACGACAACCATGCACCACCTGTCTCCCTGCCCCGAAGGGCTTCTCTCATCTCTGAGATATGCAGGGGATGTCAAGTCCAGGTAAGGTTCTTCGCGTTGCTTCGAATTAAACCACATGCTCCGCTGCTTGTGCGGGCCCCCGTCAATTCCTTTGAGTTTTAATCTTGCGATCGTACTTCCCAGGCGGAGTACTTATTGTGTTTACTGCGGCACAGAAGGGGTCGATACCTCCTACACCTAGTACTCATCGTTTACGGCGTGGACTACCAGGGTATCTAATCCTGTTTGCTACCCACGCTTTCGTGCCTCAGCGTCAGTTACAGTCCAGAGAACCGCCTTCGCCACTGGTGTTCTTCCTAATCTCTACGCATTTCACCGCTACACTAGGAATTCCGTTCTCCTCTCCTGCACTCCAGATACCCAGTTTGAAATGCACTGCCCGGGTTAAGCCCGGGTATTTCACATCTCACTTAAATGTCCGCCTGCGCACCCTTTACGCCCAGTAATTCCGGACAACGCTTGCCACCTACGTATTACCGCGGCTGCTGGCACGTAGTTAGCCGTGGCTTCCTCATCTGGTACCGTCATTATCGTCCCAGATGACAGAGCTTTACAATCCGAAAACCTTCTTCACTCACGCGGCGTTGCTGCATCAGGCTTTCGCCCATTGTGCAATATTCCCCACTGCTGCCTCCCGTAGGAGTCTGGACCGTCTCTCAGTTCCAATGTGGCCGTTCACCCTCTCAGGTCGGCTACGCATCGTCGCCTTGGTAGGCCGTTACCCTGCCAACTAGCTAATGCGCCGCGGGTCCATCTCAAAGCGGATTTCTCCTTTAAAATATAATCCATGCGGATTATATTTGTCATGCGGTATTAATCTCCCTTTCGGGAGGCTATCCCCCTCTTTGAGGCAGGTTACCCACGTGTTACTCACCCGTCCGCCGCTAAGATTCTCCTGAAGGAGCTTCTTCGCCCGACTTGCATGTGTTAGGCACGCCGCCAGCGTTCGTCCTGAGCCAGGATCAAACTCTTAATTTAAAAGTTGTCTTTGACTCTGTTGAAAATTGTTATTAACTTCGCAATACTGTGTCAAAATACTCACTGCGGTACTCATTTACTCAAGTAAACTCTGTTCCTCCTTCGCATTTTTCCTTGTCTTGCTCGTCACTAACAATTTTAGACTTACTGCCTTTGTTGGAAATTGCCATTAACTTCGTCCAGCTTCGTCAAATGCTTCATTCCGGTGCTCATTTACCTAAGTAAACTCTGCTCCTCATTCGGCCTTTTCCTTGCTGTACTCGTTACTGTCAATTTCAAGCATATTACTTACGAAATTACTTTCTTTGCTGCTGTCGCAGCTCAAAAGAATTGCTGGTTTATTCTCATATAAGTTTCCCTATATTTATTCTGTTCAATTTTCAAGGATCATCTCAAGCTGCCTGCTCTTCTTTAAGACAGCTTTTATAGTATATCATCTGTAACTACATTTGTCAATGTTCTTTTCTGAATTTTTATTATTTTTTTAAAACATAAAAAATTGAAAAACATTGATTCTATCATGTTGCCGCTTCATTTCGTGACAACAGTTGATATTCTATCATATTTCATTTTATTTTCTCTGCAGTATATATCCTTAAAACCAATTTATCTTATATTTCCTGCTGTATAATAGCTTTTTCTATACCATTCATATACTGATACACTAGGTGCTGTTTATTTTATAAGTGCAAGATGATCAATTATATTGGAACATACTATCGACTGATAAAATTAAAGTTTACACACTATCTCCTTAAAGCTGTTTCCTCTAACTTCAAAATTTGGAAACATGTCGAAGCTAGCGCAAGCTGGTGAAAGAGTAATAATATCTCCATTCTCTGCCAGCTCTCTGGCTTTATTAACTGCATCAAATAAAGAATTAACTACAACTATTGGTACATGAATTCCCTTTTCATTTTTCAATTTATCAAACGCTTCTTTTATCTTACCTTTTGTAGCACCCATTAGTATTAGAGCTTTTATCTTTTTATATCCTTCTTCTGCCAAAACATCAAAGGGTATTTTTTTATCATATCCACCTGCTATCAATATGACGGGTTTCTCAAAAGCCTTGAGCCCGGCCAAAGTTCTAGTAGGGCTTGAAGCAATGGAATCATTATAATATCTTACTCCATCCACAATTCTTACAAATTCACATCTGTGTTCCACGCCAGAAAAATTAATGGCTACTTCCCTCATATCGCCAATATCCGCATCATCTTTCACTGCACAAAAAGCTGCTAAAAAATTTTCAACATTATGCATTCCCCTAATTTTAACTTCCTTTACTTTGCAAACTTCATTCTCATCTATATATAAACTATTATTTTTTACATATCCTCCTCTATTTAACACCCTTTTACTGCTGAACTGCCTTACACTTCCCGGAGCTTCCGCCACCATGGAATTTACTATGTCATTATCCCTATTTAGCACAAGCAAATTACTTTTATCTTGATATCTAAATATATTCTTCTTAGCATTTATATACTCATTCATATCTTTATGGATATCCAAATGATTGGGGCTAATATTTGTTATAATTGCAACTTCAGGTGATACATTCATAGTCATTAATTGAAAACTTGACAGCTCCAATACAACTTTATCTTCACTTCTCATTTCACCTATTTTAGAAAATAGTGGAGTGCCTATATTTCCTCCCACCCATGTCTTATATCCGTGCTCTTTTAAAATATTATACATAATAGTAGTAGTAGTAGTTTTGCCATCACTTCCAGTTACTCCATATATCTTAGCAGGACAGTACTTAATAAATTCCTCCATCTCAGAAGTTATATAGGCTCCTTTCTGCCTGGCTCTTACAAGATACGGATTATCTATTCTCATAGAAGGTGTTTTGAATATCACCTGAAAATTGTTTAAATTATGAAGGTAATCTTCTCCTAATATAAGATTTATATTCTTTTCCCTAAATTCTTTTGCTATTTTTCCTAATTGATTTTCATTTTTTTTATCAAAAGCAGTAACTTTAGCACCTAAGTTCAATAAAAAATTAATTAGAGGCCTGTTACTTATGCCTATGCCAACTACCGCTGTTCTCTTACCTTTTATAAACTCCTTAAACTCTTCAAAGTTTTTCTTCATAAAATTACCTCCATACCAAATCCATTACAATAATTTATATTTCGATTATATAATAACACAACATATTATAAAATAATATACCGTAAATTTTGAATGAAATTTAATACGAAGCATTGTTATCATACCATATAGATATTGTCAAAATAAAATATGTCGATTATAGTCAAAATTATGAGAAAATATTTAATTTAACAACTTTATTGTTGGCTATTGAAAGTTATTCTATTACTATGCTATACTAAGATTGTGCCGTAAGGAAACATTAATATAATTCCCCAAGTTTTAATTAAACATATAACATATCCCCATGATTAAACCCTAATTTACCGAATAACTAAAGTTATTCGGTAAATTTTTTATTTGAATTTACCGCACTAATCACATGTCTTTAAATCAAGATTAGCACGGCATACTACTAAAATTGTATTTTATTTTCAATAAATCCCTTTAAGTTCTCTATTTTAACCCTAATCTGTTTCATGGTATCTCTATCTCTTATAGTAACAGTATCATCTTTCATAGTATCAAAGTCTATTGTTATACAATAAGGAGTCCCAATCTCATCTTCCCTTCTATATCTCTTACCTATACTTCCTGCATCGTCATAATCTATATTAAAATCTCCCTTTAACATGTTATAAACTTCTAGAGATTTTTCCGACAGCTTCTTGCTAAGACAAAGAACTGCTGCTTTAAACGGTGCTATTGCAGGATGGAAATGCAATACTGTCCTTACATCTCCCCCTTCTAGTTCTTCTTCATCATAGGCATCAACTAAAAATGCAAGCACTGCTCTATCTGCTCCTACAGAAGGTTCTATACAATAAGGTATATATTTTTCCTTAGTCATAGGATCCATATAAGTCATTTCTCTCCCCGAGTGATTTTGATGTTGGGTCAAATCGTAGTTCGTTCTATCTGCTATTCCCCAAAGTTCTCCCCAACCAAAGGGAAATAAATATTCTATATCGGAAGTTGCATTACTGTAGTGAGAAAGCTCTTCTTTACCATGATCTCTAAATCTTATATTTTCTTCTTTCATACCAAGGTTCAATAAAAATTTCCAGCAATAATCTTTCCAATAGCTATGCCACTTTAAATCACTTCCCGGTTTACAGAAAAATTCAAGTTCCATTTGCTCAAACTCTCTAGTTCTAAAAGTGAAATTTCCAGGGGTTATTTCATTTCTAAAAGCCTTACCTATTTGAGCTATTCCAAAGGGGATTTTTCTCCTGCTCGTTCTCTGGACATTTTTAAAATTTACAAATATACCTTGAGCCGTTTCAGGCCTTAAATATATCTCTGACTTTGAATCTTCTGTAACTCCCTGAAATGTTTTAAACATAAGATTAAACTGTCTTATATCAGTGAAATTTTTTTTCCCACAGCTTGGGCATACAATATTATTTTCATCTATATATTTTTTTAATTTTTCATTGCTCCATCCATCCGCGCTGGCCTTTTCTATTCCCTTTGAAGTCATGTGTTCCTCTACTAGTTTATCTGCTCTAAATCTGGCTTTACATTCTTTACAATCCATAAGTGGATCAGTAAAATTTCCCACATGGCCTGAAGCCACCCAAACCTCGCTGTTCATAAGTATTGCACAGTCTATTCCCACATTGTGTTCATTTTCATGGACAAATTTCTTCCACCAAGCTTTTTTTACATTATTTTTGAGTTCTACTCCAACGGGTCCATAATCCCAAGTGTTTGCAAGTCCTCCGTATATATCTGAACCAGGATATACAAATCCCCTATTTTTAGCTAAAGCCACTATTTTATCCATAGTCTTTTCAAAATTCATTTATATTTCTCCTTCCCATAAATTATTCAGTTTTTATAATTAATTATTTTTAAACACAAATTATGATTTTAGGTATAAAAAAAGAGCTTGACGTAAAGGGACGAATTAACTCCGCGGTTCCACCCTATTTAGCGTAGGCTCATCTTTCACATATCCAGCTCAAAAGCTCCTCTAGCAAAAAATTTCGTTGTTTACACCACCCACAACTTCTCTTTAGAAATTTATAGTGCTATTTTTCTCTATCATAGCTGCTTATTAAATTGTTTATATAAACTTTATTATACCCCATAATATGCAAATGTAAATATTAATTCATTAAAATTGTAGAATAAAATGGCTCCGTGGAGAGGGCTCGAACCTCCAACCCTTCGGTTAACAGCCGAATGCTCAACCATTGAGCTACCACGGAACGACTTACATGTATAATTATATCATGCAATTTAAAAATTGCAATATATTTATACCTTAAAAATAATTAAAATCGCATTATAAAAAGTTAAGACCTTTTTGGTTAAAAAGCCTTAACTTTTATATGTTAATTTTAAATATAAAATATCTATGAATACATGTTCAGACTTACTACTGTTGCTGATTGGGTTTCATTGTAGGGAAAAGTATAACATCTCTTATAGAATAGGAATCCGTCAAAAACATTATAAGTCTATCTATCCCTACCCCCAACCCTCCAGTCGGCGGCATACCTATTTCAAGTGCATTTATAAAATCTTCATCCATCATATACGCTTCATCATCACCTAATTCTCTTTCCTTTAATTGCTGCAGAAATCTTTCTCTCTGAACTATAGGATCATTTAATTCCGAATAAGCGTTACATATTTCCCTTCCAAACACAAAGCCCTCAAATCGCTCTGTGAACTTATCATTTCCTCTCTTTTTCTTGGTCAGCGGAGATATTTCCACCGGATAATCCATTACAAAAGTAGGCTGAATAAATTTCTCTTCACAAAATTCTTCAAACACCGCATCTAATATATCTCCCCTTGTACAATCTCCCAGGGCTTTCTTAAGCTCAATATCTTTATCACTGGCAATCTTTCTGGCCTCTTCATCGGTTTTTATTTCATCGAAATCTATTCCTGTAAACTTTTTAACCGCATCCACCATGGTAATTCTATTCCATGGTGGTTTAAAATCTATTTCTGTATTTTGATATATTACCTTAGTACTTCCCAGTACTTTTTCACATACATAGGCTATCATATTTTCAGTCAGTTCCATCATATCATTGTAATCGGCAAAGGCTTCATATAATTCAATCGATGTATATTCCGGATTGTGCCTTATATCCATACCTTCATTTCTAAAGCATTTACCAATTTCATATACTTTTTCGAAACCGCCAACTATAAGTCTTTTAAGATATAGTTCTGTAGCAATTCTTAAATACATATCTATATCAAGTGCATTATGATGGGTCGTAAAAGGCTTTGCTGCAGCTCCACCAGCTATTGAAGAAAGTATTGGTGTCTCCACTTCTATATAGTCCTTGTTATCTAGGAATTCTCTCATTGATTTTATTATGGCAGTTCTCTTCAAAAAAGTATCTCTCACTTCTTGATTTATTATCAAATCCACATACCTTTGTCTATACTTTAAATCCGGATCCTTGAGCCCGTGCCATTTTTCTGGAAGAGGTTTTAAAGATTTAGATACCAGCTGAAAATCTATAATATGAATCGTTATCTCACCAGTTTTAGTTTTGAATACTCTGCCTGTTACGGATAAAATATCACCTATATCATAGGATTTATATTCCTTGAGCTTATCTTCACCCACATCATTTATTTTTATATACAGTTGAATCTTTCCATACCTGTCATATAAATCTGAAAACCCGGCTTTACCGTGTACTCTTTTTGATATCAATCTTCCCGCAACAGTTACATCTTTTCCCTCTAGAGTTTCATAGTTATCCCTTACTTCTTTAGAAGTATGAGTCCTATTTACTTTATAAACTTCAAAAGGATCCTTTCCTTCTTCTTTCAAAAGCTCTAATTTTTGCAATCTTTCCTTTATCAATTCATTAGAATTTTCTTCCAGCATGTGTATACTCTTCTCCTCTTTAGTCATGAATATTACCCTCCAATTATCTTCTTATACTCAGTATTTTATATTTACTAACACCATCAGGAACTTGTATTTCAATTATATCCCCCGCTTTTTTCCCCACTAGTCCTTTACCTACAGGTGATTCATTTGATATTTTATTATTAACAGGATCAGCTTCTGCAGATCCTACAATTAAATATTCAACCTCTTCATTAAAATCATAATCTTTCACCTTTACAATGGAACCCACGCTGACTACATCCGGTGGTATTTCATCCTCATCTACTATAGTAGCATTTTTTAGCATATTTTCAAGTTGAACTATTCTTCCCTCTACAAATGCTTGTTCATTTTTAGCACTATCATATTCTGAATTTTCACTCAAATCCCCGAACGAAAGAGCTGTTTTAATCTTTTCCGTAATTTCTTTCCTCTTAACTGTTTTTAAATTCTCCAATTCCTGTTCAAGTTTTCTTATTCCCTCATAAGTCATTACATATTTTTTTGACGTGCTCATTCTGCTCTCCCCTTTTATAATTATATAAAATTCTATCATATCCCATAATATCTTGAATTTTATTACTATTAATTGCCCTTCTCCATTATCATTTAAGTAATTATAAAACAGCACTACTATATTGTCAACGTAATAAAAATTTCATTTCATTAGTTTATAGTTCTCCCCGTTTCTATAAAATCAATTCATCTTTATTAAATTTTATTTTATTTAAAAACACACCATTGGAGTGCAAAGATCTCTCTACATTTCTTTCGCCTAATTGACAAAGTATAGATCCCAAAAGCTCAAAGGATATGTTTTCATACTTAAAACTCCAGGGAATCTTATATCTAATATCATTAACTATAATATTATTTTTATAATAAGGTATATAGCTATTATCCAGATACCATATATATGCCTTGCTATTTATATCAATTCCCCTAGAAGTTATAATAAAATCTGCACTTTTAAAAGAAAAATTCATATCCGACGTGACTATAGGTGTTACACCATAATTTGCCGTAACATACTGTCTGATCCCATTTGACCTCATAATATTCTTAGAAAGCAGAACTATAAACTTAGCTTCTTTAGCTAAAAAGCATATAGTGTCAAATAAAATAGGCTCTGAAGCATCATAAACAACCATACAACTGCGTCTTATACTTTTTTTTCTATTTCTAAGTATGATTTTCGAACTTGTTACAATACTAAAGGCCATCAATTCCCTTTGGAATTTATTGTACAAATTATAATCAAAATATCTATAAATTTTAGGCGCCAACTGCATATCTTTTATTTTTGACACCTTTTGAGCTCTCAGAATATTATTTTTATAGGAATTAATATTAATATTCAATGGAAATCTTACAATTCCAATTTTGACTCCAAATTCTTTTATAAAAAGTTTTTCCTCCACTCTTATTTTAAATCTATCTTTCATCCTTCCCCAAAAACTATTGTCATCATAAAATATGTTTCTGTCAGATCTAGCATACAAAATAGATTTCAAGCTTGTTATCCTTTTAAATTAGTTACAATATTATTCTATTCTCCCTTTAAATCAAAAATTACAATAGATCTCTATATTTATCTAAAATTTCAAATACACCTTCACTGTGCTTTTCATAGTTTATTTTATCTTTTATTTCCTTACTATTTTTCAAACCTTTTATATACCATGCTATATGCTTTCTCATTTCCTTAACCGCTCTATTTTCACCGCTGTAATAAATTGACTTTTTATAATGTCTTATACACACATCCACCCTTTCCCTAGGTGTAGGATATTCTACAGGACAATTATTCACATACTGCAGTATTTGATTAAATATCCAAGGATTCCCCATAGCCCCTCTTCCAATCATTATTCCATCACACTGCGTTTTATTTAAAATTCTATCTGCATCCTCTGCTGTAAATATGTCTCCATTGCCTATAACTGGAATTTTAACTGCTTTCTTTACTTCCCCTATTATATCCCAATTAGCTTTGCCAATATACATTTGAGCACTAGTTCTGCCATGAACAGCTATAGCATCTGCCCCAGATTGTTCCATACATTTCGCAAAATCTATTACATTTATATTGCGATCATCAAACCCAATTCTCATTTTCACAGTAACAGGCTTTAAAGAAGCCCTTTTCACTTCTTTTACTATTTGTGATGCAAGAATAGGGTTTTTCATCAGGGCAGATCCCTCTCCGTTTTTTACTATTTTATGGGCCGGACACCCCATATTTATATCTACAAGAACAATCTTTTCATTATCGTTAAAAAAATCACAGGACTTAGCCATCACAAGGGGATCACTCCCAAATATCTGCACTCCTACAGATTTTTCTTTAGAAGAGGTCAGAAACATATCCTGAGTTTTTTTATTTCCATAAAACAAAGCTTTAGAGCTTATCATCTCCGTATAGGCAAATCCACACTGCATCTCCCTACATATTTCCCTAAATGCCCTATCTGTAACACCCGCCATGGGAGCTAAAAATACATTATTACAAAATTCCGCTTTCCCTATTTTCATTAAGATATCGGCTCCTTATTTTTGTCATAAATTATTCTAAGTCCTGTTAATGTCAATATGGAATCAATTATATCTATGGACTTAGTTCCTTCCTTTATAAGCTTGGCAAGACCTCCAGTTGCTATCACAAAGGGTTCATCCTCGCCTAAATCCATCATTTCCTTTTTCATTCTCTTAACTATGTAATCTACCTGTCCAATATATCCATATACTAGGCCAGCTTGTATACTAGAGACAGTATTTTTACATATAACCCCAGCGGGTTTAATAATTTCTACTCTAGGAAGTTTAGCAGCCTTTTCAAATAGAGCATCTGAAGATATCTTTATTCCAGGGCATATAGTTCCTCCTAGATAATCCCCTTTAGCAGTAACTGCACAAAATGTAGTAGCTGTTCCAAAATCTATAATAATTATAGATCTCTTGTATATTTCATGAGCAGCTACAGCATTCACTATTCTGTCTGCTCCCACTTCTCTCGGATTGTCATATCTGACATTTATTCCAGTCTTTACTCCAGGCCCAACTATAATGGGAATAACTTTAAAATACTTTATTACCATATGTTCCAATGAATACATGATATTAGGTACTACAGAAGATATAATAGCTCCTTTTATATCCGATAAATTCAATTTATTTTGTAGGAATAGTTCCATTACTTGAACTCCATATTCATCTGCTGTCCTTTTATCATCTGTGGATAATCTCCATACTGAAATAAGCTCATTATCGTCATATACCCCCAATACAATATTGGTATTACCCACATCCAAAACTAAAATCACTAAACAACACCATCTTTCTAAATAAAATTAGTAAATCATTTTATTCATAATATACATAATTCTAGAGCAACTTTAAAGCTGCTCTAGAATTATGTCAAGCTCTGTCAAAATTATAATTTAATTGTATCAATAAAATTCTATTTGTCAAGATAAATCGCGTTCATTTCCCTATTGTATTTTTTTCATGAATTCCTCACTATTTACTATATATCTAACATGGGATCCCTCTCCAATTTTGCCCTTATTGTCCCAGGCTTCAACTTTAAAAAATAACTTCTTCCTGTCAATCTTTTCAAGAATTGCTTCACATCTAACTTTTACATTTACTGGTGATGGCTTAATATGTTTTACGTTTACCTCTATTCCCACCGTAGTGTAGCCTGAAGGAAGGTGAAGATCCACACAGTTTTTACATGTATTTTCAATAAGCGCTATCATTGCAGGCGTAGCAAATACATCCAAATCACCAGAACCCATTTTTTTTGCTGTATCATTCTTAGTTATTTGTATCTCCGCAGTAGAGGTAATACCCTCTTTTAAATTAAATTCCACTATAATCATCTCACTCCGCATAAAATTTACACTTTATAAAACACATAGATTTATTATATCACTGTCAGTTAAGTTTTAAAATATATTACTTACAAAACCATTCTTAGTTTACAATATAAAAAATCCTATGTAACATAGGATTTTTTATATATCGTATTAAATTAAGCTTGAGCAAAAACCTCTTCAAATTCATCTGCCTCAAGTTTTTCTTTTTCAAGCAGTTTCTCAGCAACAGCCCTCAATCTGTTCATATTCTGTGAAAGAAGTTTCTCAGCTTTATTATAGCCTTCATCTATCAATTTCCTTATTTCCTTATCTATTTCAAAAGCTACTTCTTCACTATAATTCTTACCTTTTCCCAAATCCCTTCCTAAAAACACCTCATCATGCCCCGAGCCAAATGCAATAGGTCCAAGATCACTCATTCCATAATCCATTACCATCTTTCTAGCTATAGTCGTAGCTCTCTCAATATCATTTTTAGCTCCAGTACTAATATCACCGATAACTAACTTTTCTGCCACTCTTCCTCCTAGAAGCCCTACAATTTCATCTTCCAACTTTGCTTTTGACATATAGGAGCTGTCTTTTTCAGGTAGGTGCATGGTATATCCGCCAGCCATTCCTCTTGGTATTATGCTTATCTGATGAACCGGATCTGAATTAGGTAAAAGCTTCATAACCACTGCATGACCTGCCTCATGGTATGCAGTAAGTCTTCTATCTTCTTCATCAATAACCTTACTTTTCTTCTCAGGGCCTGCTATAACTCTAGTTACTGCTTCTTCCAATTCATCCATTCCAATTAAAGTTTTATTTTTTCTAACTGCCAAAAGAGCAGATTCATTCATCAGGTTTTCTAAATCAGCACCAGTAAACCCTGGAGTCCTCTTTGCCAAAACATCCAATTTCACCTCATCGGATAAATGCTTATTCCTGGAATGAACTTTTAATATTTCCTCTCTTCCCTTGACATCTGGAGCACCCACCAATATCTGTCTATCAAATCTTCCAGGTCTTAACAAGGCAGGATCCAGTATATCAGGTCTATTTGTAGCCGCTATCATTATTATTCCTTCATTAGCGCCAAATCCATCCATCTCAACCAATAGTTGATTTAGAGTCTGCTCCCTTTCATCGTGACCTCCACCAAGTCCAGCTCCTCTTTGCCGTCCAACTGCATCTATTTCATCTATAAACACTATACAAGGTGAATTTTTCTTTGCCTGCTCAAATAAATCTCTTACCCTAGAAGCACCTACACCAACAAACATCTCTACAAAATCAGAACCCGATATGCTAAAAAATGGTACCCCTGCCTCACCGGATATTGCCTTTGCCAAAAGTGTTTTACCCGTTCCTGGAGGCCCTACGAGTAAAACTCCCTTAGGTATCCTAGCTCCCATCTCTATATATCTCTTAGGCTGCTTTAGGAAATCCACTATTTCCGCTAGTTCTTCTTTTTCTTCATCTGCCCCCGCAACATCTGCGAAAGTCACTTTTTTCTTATCCGGAGCCGCCATCTTAGCTCTACTCTTACCAAAATTCATAACATTCCGGTTCCCTCCACCGCCTTGCGACTGCTGAATAAACATGAACCAAAATGCCACAAGCATAAGTATTACCAGAACTGTAGGTAAATACTGAACCCACATGGGCATTGTAGCTGGCTTGACGTACATTTCTTGAACTTCACCATCTTTAGGATGTTCTCCTATAAATTGAAACAGTCTTTCAGATGGAACTACAGTTTCATAAGGTGTTCCATCTTTTAAACTTCCTTGAACTGTCATTTTATCTTCTCTAAGTTGAAAACTTTTTATATCGTTATTTAACCAATCCTTTTGAAAATCATTGAAAGTAATAGATACTGAATTATTATCGGTTCTCAATAATAGTAATGCAGCAAGAATTACTAATATAAAAACTATAACCCAGGCCGTTGCACTTGAAAATTTTTTCATTAAAGGCCCCCCTCTCTTTCCAGTTTAATACTGTAAAATTGTATCATAAGTAATATCTCTTTACAATAAATTTTAATGCTAATTATTTATAAACTTCCTCCTTTAATATACCAATATATGGAAAATTCCTATATTTTTCTGCATAATCCAATCCGTATCCTACTAAGAAGTAATCGGGGACTTCAAATCCTATATATTTAACTTTAACATTGACTTTTCTTCTTTCAGCCTTATTTAAGAGAGAAGCTATTTCTATGCTTTTAGCTTTCCTGCCTTTTAAATAATCAACTAAATATGCCAAAGTTGTACCTGAATCTATAATATCCTCCACTATCAACACATACTTACCTTCTATTTCATAATCCAAATCTTTTAAAATTCTTACAACACCTGAACTTTTCGTAGAGTTTCCATAACTGGAAACCGCCATAAAATCCATACTACATGGAATAGTTATCTGTCTCAGCAAATCTGCCATAAATGGGACTGATCCTTTTAATATACCCACCAGCAATAGATCTTTGCCCTCATAATCTCTACTTACTTTTTTTCCTATTTCCCTAACTTTTCCTTTTATCGTGTTCTCATCAAGCAATACTTCTCTAATATCATCACTTATAGTACTCATGATTTATAGTTCCCCGCTTTCAAATCCTATAGTTAAAATGGTTTTACTATTTTTATCAACTTTAAAAAGTTCACTTATTCTATATCCAACTACCCATCCAATTTTGTCGCCAAAACATATTAATTGGACGTTATCCCTTGTGTCTTTGGGTACCTTTAAATCTATAAAAAGATCTTTTAGTTTCTTTTTCCCTGTCATTCCAAGTGGTATTATCCTATCCCCCTTTTTTCTATTCCTCAACACTATATCTCCCTGTATCTTATCATAATCAAAATATTGAATAAACCTATTTTGATTATAGCTCACATATCCTCCCATGTCAGTTAGTTTCAAATAGATTCTTGAATTAATATTCGGAATGTAATTGCACCCAATTTTCAATTTATATTGTTCCGAGCAGAATTTATTAGTTTTCATTGTATTTTTTCTTATTATTATATTACCATAGTCATTCACTGCTAAAATATTATGCGGAAGCATCAGCTCTTTACCTGTGGAATGTTTTTGAATATCTATTATGCCAAGTATATGAACTTTTTCAAAGTCTATCAAACTTTTAGCTATACTTTTTAATGAAAACCTAACTATTCTAGTTAATATGGCTTTTTTCTCTAAAAATGCCTCCTTAAATATTATAACCTTTTCTGGCTTTATATCACAATATTTTTTAAATTTTTCCCTTGAAATATATTCTAAATAGTCATTATCTACTTTTATTGTCTCCGAAAATCTATTTAATACTTCAATTATATCCTTATTAAAATTTTTCTGTATATATGGTATAAGCTCTAATCTTATTTTGTTTCTGGAATATACCGTTTCAAAATTAGTCTTATCAACTCTGGGTTGAAGGTTATTATCACTGCAATATTTTTCAATTTCAGTTCTGGTATTATGTATTAGTGGTCTTACAAAGATGTCATCTCTTATCGGTCTTATCCCAATAAGTCCATTTAATCCAGCTCCCCTTATAATTCTCATTAAGATCGTTTCTGCCTGATCATTAGCATTATGTGCTATAGCTATCTTTTGAGCTCCCAGCTCAATTTTAAGTCTTTTAAAAAACTTATATCTTTCTTCTCTTCCTGCACTTTCACAGGAAATATTCCTCTTTTTAGCTATACTATCTATATCTATCTTTAAGCTTTTAAATTCAATTTCTAGGTTTTTACAAAATCTTTTTACATATAATTCATCCTCATCAGCCTCAATACCCCTCAGACAATGATTTACATGGGCTGCAACCAGTGTAATATTTAATTTCTTACGTAAAATATATAATATATGTAACAGGCATATAGAATCTGGCCCTCCCGACACAGCCACTATTACTTTATCATTGCTATTAAACATCTTATTTTTTTTTATAGTATTCAATACAGATTCTATCAAAACAAGCACTTCCCAAATCAAAAATCTTTATCATAATATGTTATTACATTATACCATAAATATATTATTTTTTGTGGTCAAATAGTATACTACCTATTTAGGCTGTTGATCCTATAAATCATCAACAGCCCAACTCTTATAATATAAAAAATTCTCAATTCTATCATCATCATATCCCATTAATAAAGACTATATATTTTTTCAACTATCACTGTCATATCATCCTTTATTTTTCCGCCAGACAATTCTTTAGCTCTGTCAATTATTTTCTGACACATTTCTTTTGGATCTGTGCAATCCAACTTTTTTAAAAATTCCACCATCCACTGAAAATTCCCCGTAGTTTCACTGTCATAATCCAGTACTCCATCACTTACCATTACTACAAAATCTCCATTAATTATTCTTTTGTCGGTTATATCTATATCCGGTTTATCCAATACCCCTATAGGAAGAGTTTTGGATTTTATAACTATTATGTCATCTCCCCTTTTTATAAAGCTAGCTGCTGCCCCCATCTTTATAAAATTTATCTCCCCTTCATATAAATTCACACTACTTAAATCCAAAGTGGAAAATTTTTCATCCTCATTAAATTTAATACCCATGATAGAATTCACTGTATTAATGGCAGTCATTTTTTTAAACCCTGAATTAGTAAACTTTTCTATAAGTTCAACTGTAGCAGTGCTCTCTTGACCTGCCTGAGGCCCCGAACCCATGCCATCACTTATTATTGTCATATATGTCCCGTCTGGCAATTTGCCAAAGCTATAACTATCTCCATTATATTTTTCACCATCTTTGCAATTTCCACTGACATAAGTTGCTACATGATATTTAGGCATTTCCTCAAAAGTTATACTGCAGGTACCCATAGAATAATTTATATTGCACCCCTTATCATTTACACACATTAATTTGCCTGAAACACTATTTATAAGTGGCAGCACATCCTTCATGCACTTTTGTTTCCCTCCACAAGCTTCCATAGATAAATTCACAATTAGATGATTTTTTCTATCATTAAAACAAAATACATCTTTATAACGTATATTTTCCTTATTTAAAATTCTTCGGATATCATTTTCAATTTCAGGATTAAATTTTATATCAGAATCAAAATCTTCCGCTATTTCTGCCACTGTTCTGCCCATGTTTTCTATCTGAGACGCTAGAAGTTCCCTGCATTCTCCCAGTCTTATTCTCCACATCTCATCCACAATATAATTGTTTATGATTTCCTCAGTATTTTTCATTAGAAGGGTTCGCTTAATACATTTCCTTTGAATTTCCTCTGGAATATGTTTTTTATTTTCCTGATAATTTTGTATTAATTCCACAAATGCATTATAGGTATAAAAAGTTTCTCTTCTCCAGCACATGGACTTCATATCACAGCTCGTGCAAACCCTATCTGCTAAATTTTCCACAAGAGCACTGCTCTTATTTTTCATAGCCAGTTTATCATTTTCAGCCAGTTCAGCTAGAACAGATGACATATTAACAAGCACACCAGAGAAGTTGTCCAATTTTTTTGTGAAAATAGATTTGATTTTGCCTGCATAATTTTCTTTTAAATATTCCTGCTTTTTCCGGCAATCCAACTCCAATTCCACCTTTTTATATATTCCTTTAGGTATGGCAAGGAATATAATGCAGCTTATAATTACCTCTATAATTTTAAATTCGGCACCTATATTAGAATACATCTTCAATATAGCAAAGGCTACAATATAAGCTGAACCACTAAACCATTTACCTGTTTCTCTAAATACACCTGATACAAGCCCACATAACCCATAAACTGCAGTGTAAATTATCACATCATTAGAGGTAACTCCTATAATAGTTCCCATTGCCACCCCTGCTGCTGCACCTGAAGTACTTCCTTTTACATAACCTAATATGAGAATAAAACTCAAGGCTATTATATTCCTAATGGATATTCCGCCTATACTGCTTCCCCAAGTTCCCGCTATAATTAAAGATATAGTTATAGCCATGCTAATTATCTCTTCACTGTTATATAAATGCCGCGTTTTTGATTTTTTAAAGCATATTATAGAATAGCTAATAATATAATATAATGAGAAGATACATAGAATTTCAAAAACGGAATTAAATGCAGCTACTCCAGCAGTTAATTTAACTACAATAAGTTTATAAAAAAAGAATTCTAAAAATGTAGTTGAAAACAACCAAACAAGCTTCTTATTTTTATCTATACTTTTTAAAATATAATTCAACAAAGCTAATGTGACAGTTATTGTACAGTATACTGGTAAATACTTTACATTTCCATATATAGATATATATCCGAGAAGCGTGCCAAGAGCTGCTGCTAGTGAAGGTATCTGCTTTTCACACGCCGCTATTGATATGAAAAATGCTATTCCAAAAGGTGCCATAAGATTTACCATCATAACTCTTCCCACTAAGAAACCTGCTAAAAAGTAAAATGCCAGTTTAATAATAAGATCTAGATTTTTAAATTTACTCTTTTTCCTCTCACTACTTATTTTTTTTGTTCGTTGATAAGGAAAAACTTCTGCTCCGTATTGCATCAATATCACCCCACCCTATAAAATCACTTTCTTTATTATAGCAATATCTTATGGAAATAAATGTCAGAAGGTGAGGTGTATTCATATTTTTTTTAGGACATTAATTTCTATGTTTTTTCTATAATTTTCCTTTTAGACAATTAGGCTTAAAAAATACCATTGAATTTTAATATATGTACTGGAAAATTTTTTTATCCACATGTAATCATCAATATTTATCTACAATGTTTATAATTCTACTTATATTATAAAATCCACAAAATCCAATGTAGAACTTTGTGTATAAATGTTTATTATTTAAACATAAAAGGACTTGTTAAATTTAACAAGTCCTTACTATTGGTAGCGGAAATAGGAATTGAACCTATGACACTTCGGGTATGAACCGAATGCTCTCGCCATCTGAGCTATTCCGCCATATTATATACAATTGGTTGCGGGGAAAGGATTTGAACCTCCGACCTTCGGGTTATGAGCCCGACGAGCTACCAGCTGCTCCACCCCGCGTCATTATTCTGGTGCTGAAGACCGGAATCGAACCGGTACGGGTTTTAAAGCCCGCAGGATTTTAAGTCCTGTGCGTCTGCCTGTTCCGCCACTCCAGCAATATTTAACAGTTTCTCAACTTGACGACATAAGTTATTATATATGATAAATAGAATATTGTCAACAATTTTATAAAACTTTTATTTTAAAACAAAAGAGGTCATCTGCAGACCTCTTTAAATTTATAATCAATAATTAGACGATTTTTTATAACCTTTTCCTTTAGAATCCTGATGTTTTTTTATGTCTTGAAATCTCTCTTCACTATCTTTTAAAAACTTAGATAACCTGTCTTCAAAACTGCCTTGATTTTGCTTGTTATTTTCCTTTTGCCAGTCTATCTCTAATGGTCTCAAACTCTTCTTATCCTGATCTACTTGCTTCATAGATAAACTTATCTTGCCATTATCATCGATAGAAATCACCTTAACTTTTACCTTATCCTTTTCCTTTAAATAGTCCCTTATATTTTTAACATAAGTATCTGATACCTCAGATATATGGACTAACCCAGTTTTACCCTCAACTTCTACAAAGGCTCCAAAACTAGTAATATTGACTACCGTACCTTCTAGTATGCTTCCTGCCTTCAAGGTCATATTAAAAAGACTCCTCCTTAAAAATAATACTTATATACTAATATTTTACTCTTCTAGTTTTAATAGAGTAGGACTTCTTGGATCTTGCCCAAAAATTTTTCCTGCTTCCACAATTATTTATCCTCCATCATCCTGCAGATATAATTTAAAAATTCTGCTATAGTTTTTTATAATATAATTCATTTATTATTATCTATTACAGGAGTTTCACCTTGTTTAATAAGACCCAACTTCTCTCTGGCTAATTTTTCTATATATATGTCAGATGCAGACATTTTAATTTCATCCTGTAATTTTTGGTTTTTTACCTTCAGCTTTTGTTCTTCAGTTTTTCTCTCGACTATTTGCTTTTTTATATTCTGCATAGTAATCTGCTGGCTTACGAATATATAGCCTATGTATAAAACTAACAGTAAAAAGAATATATTCTTCCATTTAACCTTTATCTTCAACAATAATCACCAGTTTCTTTAATTAAAACTTTTATCTAAACTATATTAGATGCCTATGAGAACATAATCTTATCTTCAATTATCACAAATAACATTATATTTATATTGTAATTTGATTTTTAATTTTCTTCAAGTTAATTCTTATAATTTCTTTTATTTTTTTTCTTAATTATATAAATAACGTACTGAAAAAAATATACTAGAGTATTTAAAATTACCCTGAATACCCTTCCCAATATTCTAAACAATTTTTCATAAAAGCCTATAAATATGCGGCTAAAAATTTTTAAATACAAATATATACCCACTGCCAATAAAATGTATACATACATTCTTAAATAAGCATAATTAGTATACATCAAAAATACAAATACAATTACAGCTGTAAACAACCAAAATAGAGTGTCTTCTATAAACATTATTATTTTATTTAAGCCACTTAATCCCCTTATTAACCTGTAAAAATCAAACAGCACCCCAGTTATTATTCCTGCCATAATACTAAACAATATAATTCTGACCTGATCACCTATTGATATAATCATAATAATCCTAACTACTTAAACATTTTAGACAATAAATTATGCTTTTTCTTCTTAGGCTCATTATTTATATAAACACAGGAATTTATAGTGCCTATTATACTAACATCACCATTTTGGACATCTAATTTATTCATCTTTAAATCTTTACCCTTAATATCAAGAATTCCAAGATTGGTATTTAACGATATTTGATCCTCATTAAAACTTATAACTTCAATAATACCTGTTAGTATTAACTTTTTCCTATTTTCAAGACTTAGTAGGCTCTTTTTGTCTTCAAGCTTTATTTCTTTTTTCTCCATAAAACATCCCCTCCACCTATAATAAATATATGTGGCTGGAATAATTTATATTACTTTCTATTTCACATCTTTTGTCTCCGCAATTATTTTATACATATTTTGAACATCTTCCTTTTTAACATAATTTTTAACATTTAAAATTTTTGCTTTAAGACTATTGTTTGCATATATGATTTCTATTACGTCTCCCTCTTTGATCTCAGTGCTAGGTTTTGCCACTTTACCGTTTACTATAACCCTTCCACTTTCACAGGCTTCTTTTGCAACGGTTCTTCTCTTTATTATTCTAGATACTTTAAGATATTTATCTAACCTCATGCAAATTCTCCTTTTTAAAGCAGAAAACCCAGATTTTCATCCAGGTTTTCTGAAAATATATTATTTATTTACTTTATCTTTAAATTCTTTACCCGCTTTAAATACAGGAACTGTTGACTCTGGTATGTTTATCTCCTCTTTAGTTCTAGGATTCCTTCCCATTCTAGCAGCTCTTTTTCTCACTTCAAATGTTCCAAATCCAACTAATTGAACTTTTTCCTTTTTTTCAAGTGTTTCCTCTACACTTTCTATAAATCCCTTTAAAGCTGCCTCTGCATCTTTCTTCGTTAACTTTGACTTTTCTGCTATACTAGCAATTAATTCTGATTTATTCACCTTTTTTACCTCCTCTTATTTTCATAGACATATGTGCAAAATCATGCAAATATCTTTACAAATTACTCCCAATTAAATTCAATTAGGAACTATAGAAAGTAATAAACATTCATGTATTCGTACAAAAACAACTAACCTTTAACTTATGTATATTGCATACGTAATTAAATTATTTATCACTTACTATATTTAATTATAATATATATAGCCATATTCTGCACTAATTTATAAACTCCTTCTTTTTTTTGCATATAAAACTCAGATTTATTTATTTTTAGATTCCTCCCAAAGTTTATCCATTTCCTCTAATGTCATATCCATCATATCTAAACCATGAGCCATAGCACTTTTCTCTATATATGCAAAACGTTTTATAAATTTCTCTATAGTATAATTTAATGCAAATTCAGGGTCGATGTCAAGGAATCTTGCTACATTTACACATGCAAATATTAAATCCCCTATTTCTTCTACTATTTTTACCTTTTCTTCACTTTTATATACATTTTTTACTTCATAATATTCCTCTAAAACTTTATCCAGTGCACTTTCAACTTTGTCCCAATCAAATCCCACATCTGCAGCTTTTTTCTGAACCTTTACTGCTCTCATAAGACCCGGCAAAGTTTTAGCTACATGTATAAGCTCATCTGTATATGTTTTTAGGCCCTGTTCTTCCTTTTTTATAATATTCCAATTCGTAAGTACCTGCTCTGTATTGTCTATATTCTCACTTCCAAATACATGAGGATGCCTATTTATCATCTTATGGCATATGCCATTAATTACATCCCTTATATTAAAAAATCCCTCCTCTTCTCCTATTTGACAGTGAAATATTATCTGAAATAATACATCACCAAGTTCTTCTACAAGATTTGCATCGTCTTTTTCATTTACAGCTTCCATCACCTCATAACTTTCTTCTATAAGATATTTTTTTAAGCTGTCGTGATTTTGCCCTTTATCCCAAGGGCATCCTGTATCACTTCTTAATTTCTTCATTATATCCAATAAATCCTTTAAATCATATGTAATTTCTAAATTTTTAGGTATATAAACTGTTGTTAAATAATCTATATCGCTTTGCCTATCTAACTCATATAATTTTATTTTCCTTATAATCTCACTGTTTTTAATTCCTGCAGACTTTATAAAATATATTTCAATATCATCTCCATAGTACTCCATCAAGGCCAATTTAACCTGGGATGCAATTAATTTATCGTACACTTGGGTTATTATGATACCAGTTCTTTTGTCCAGCATCTGATTTTTTATGTTAAAAGCATCAATTATTTTCAACCCGTCGCCAGCATCTATATTCAGTCTCTCTATAATAGTATCTATAAAACTGACTGACGGTACTATATCTATATCCAAAGATCTTTTTCTGCATAGTTCTATCAATAATTGAACTGACTTTTCCGCTACTAGAGGATGACCTGGAACTCCATAGGCTATCTGTTTGAACTTTTCATCTTTTTGTACCAAATCCTCTGCAATAGATTTATATACATCTTCAAATTTATCTTTGTCTTTGTACATATAGTCATAGGTATGAAAACTTATGCCTAATTTTTTTAAATAATTTACAGTGGGATGTTTTTCTGTTCTCAAATAGACTTCATCTGAATTTTTAAGTATATTTACGGCACCCAAGGTAAGAGATTCTACTGAGCCTGGACCTAGGCCTACTACCTTAATCATTTGTAAACCTCCTTATCTTTTTAAAAATTTACTTTTTATATAGTTATACCTAAATATTTTAAATATAACTATAAGCGGAATATAGATGATCAATCCTGAAATTATAGCCAGAAAACATGCTATTCTACTGCTTACTGTATAATTATAGACGCACATATAGATAATTACAACAGCTATTATCATAAAAATAGAAGCAAAGGCGGGTTTAACTACGATTTCAAAATAATTTACATCTATTTTTAATTTTCTAACAAGAAATATTATATTTAAAATACAAGTCAGAACATAGCCTGCTATGCTTCCACAAATGGCTCCATAAATATTTACATGGGGAATTGCTACTAAAAATGAAGTCAAAATTACTTTTACAATACATCCTAAAGATAGATTGAGTACAGGCCTAATATAATATCCTACCCCTTGTAATATAGCGGTAGATGTCTGCACCAATATTATAAATGGTATTGATAGTGCAGAATACTGAAGTATACTAGAACCGGCAGATTGACCTGGAAATATCAAATCTAAAATCGGATAAGCCAAAGTATACAATCCAAGCATAGAAGGAAGAGCAATCACCATAGAAAGTCTAAAGGATAAATCCACCTTGTTAATCACATCTAATTTTCTATTTAATATGTGTGATTCTGCAATTATAGGCATTAAGGAGGCACATAATGCAGCTGATATAGTAAGAGGTATGTTTATCAATATAAATGCTTTTCCCGTAAGTTGTCCATATAATATTGCTGCATCTTTATATGTAAAACCTGCTTCTAATAACTTCTGAGGCACCAGTGCCGAATCTATAAGACTCATTATACTACTGACGGCAGCCCCTAAAGATACTGGAATTGCTATATACAACAGTCTGCTCAGTATATCTTTGTTATCTGCCACTTTAACATTTATTTCTTTTCTTATAGGAATATATTTTATTATTAAATATATTCCCCCAAATAATCCACCTGCAGCTGCCCCCAAAGCCGCTCCACCTGCAGAATATTCTATGCCTTTAGGTAAAAGCAAGTATGCAAGTCCAACTCCAACTACCACTCTTCCTATCTGCTCTATAATCTGAGATACAGCGGTATAGTTCATATTTTGAAGTCCCTGAAAAAAGCCTCTAAATGCACTCATTATAGATATGAACATAGGTGCAAAGGCTATAGCTACCAGTGAATAGTAGGACTTTCTATCCCATTTTAGAAAATGTATAATTGGATTTGAGAATATAAGAAGCACTGCCGTAAAACCTGTTCCTAAAATGAACATTAAAAGTAAAGACTTTCTCAATACTTGAATAATACCTTTATAATCCCCAAGTGCATTTTTTTCCGATACCATTTTAGATACAGCCACAGGTATACCCGATGCAGCTGCAACAAAAAACATATAAAGGGGGAAAGACATCTGATAATATCCCACCCCTTCATCTCCCACTAGCATTTGAAGTGGCCATCTAAAAAATAATCCTAGAAATTTGGATATTATACCTGCTGCTCCTAATATAATCGTACCTTTTATAAGTGACTGTTTTTTCATAAAAATACCTCCAAATTGCTATAGTTGCAAATAATTTATTTCCATGTTTATAATTATTTAAAATTTGAAAGTATTATTACTTTAAGTGAATATTTTTTATATCACAGTCAATACTTCTTTAATAGATTAAATGACTGTTACACTGAGATGAAGTTTGCCCATAAAAAAATGGCAGCTAATGCCGCCATTTTTTCCTATTGTTCCATTTGCTTTCCAAGAAATGAAGATGCTGTTTCAGCCAGCTTAGTTTCCACATTGCCAAATTTAGCTTCCTCTTTGGATGCTATTATTACAGCTCCAATAGCATCTCCACCAGATATTATAGGGCATATAACTTGAGCAGAATATTTTCCCTGAATATCTTCATCATCATATATGGGTATAATTCCTTTTCCTTCAGAAGCTGAAACTGTCTTTCTATCATCTATTAATTTTTCCAATTCTGAACTTATTTTTTTATCCACATATTCCTTTTTAGGAGCTCCACTTATGGATACAACACTATCTTTATCACATATCATAATTATATGACCTACAGTCTGCTGTAGTGATTCAGTATATCCCTTGGAAAAATCACTGAGCTCACCAATAGGCGAATACTTTTTTAATATAACGCCTCCTTCTCTGTCCGTAAATATCTCTAAAGGATCCCCCTCTCTTATTCTAAGTGTTCTTCTTATTTCCTTCGGTATGACAACTCTACCTAGGTCGTCTATACGTCTAACAATTCCTGTTGCTTTCATGTTTAGAATTCCTCCTCAAAAATAATAATATATAACTTGTATTAATATTATTTTTCTAAATATGAAATTTTATACACAATTGTTATTTAAATTATAAAATTAAAGAGAACTATGACATAAATCATCATAATTCCCTATATGGTACTTATATGTAAAATATATATTTACATAATATTTTTTTCCTTTTTGGTTATACTTGCAGCATTTTTCCACTGCTGTAATTTCTGGGAAACCAGTTTGCTTTTTTGATCACTTTCCAGTTGTTTTTTTATCTCATCTTTAACCTTACTGAGAGGCTTAACAGGATATTTGACTTTATCTATACACTTTATTATATGATATCCGAAACTACTCTGTACCGGATCCGATATTTCTCCTCCTTTTAACGCCTTTGCCCCTGCCATAAACTGAGCGTCATACTGGGAATCATCATATTTTATAGTGCCTAAATCTCCACCCTTATTTTTTGTTGCTGTATCCTGGGAAACTTCTTTCGCAACCTTTGAGAAATCTTCCCCCTTATCCAGCCTTGTCTTTACCTTTTCAGCTTCAGCTTTAGTCTTTACAAGGATATGTGCCAGGTGCATTTTATTGGGCAGTTCCGTATATTTATCCTGATTTGCCTTATAATAATCCTCTATTTGTTTATCTGTTATCTTTATATTTTTTGTAATGCTATCACTTACTTTTTGTTGCATTTGCTGTTCTCTAAGCTGAGATAAATACATGCTTTTAAATGAATCTTCAGTAAATCCCTGAGCTTTTAGTGCCGCATCAAATTGCTCAGTACTATTTCCAAACTGCTGCTTTTTTATTTGGGCAATTTGATTGTTCATATCTGTCTTAAGCTTTTTTTCATCTGGCAAAAGTTTTAACTCTTTAGCCTTCTGTTCAATTATTTTATTTGTAATCATATCCTCAAGTATTTGCTCTTTTTGGCTTTTTATAGTATTTACAGCTTCTTCATTTTTCTCATAATCCTCTCCATATTGCTGTTTAGCCTGACTTAACAGTTGCATGGTATATGGATTTTTGTCTAAATCGCCTCTGGTGATTTTTTCTCCATTAACTACCGCTACAGTACTATTAGCTATAGCTTCTGGCGTTTTTTCTATCATATTACAACCGGCAATTGAGAACATGAACGTCATTATACACATAGCGGTTGCTAACCTTTTTATATTTTTCACAATTATTCCCCCACTCTTTCTATGTTAAAATACAGATTTATTTTAACATAAAAGTATTTTTACCACAAAGCTATTTTTGTTCATATATTTGTAGCATATAATTAATAATTTTCTTAATATCACTTAAAATATTTTCTCTTTTTACATTTTCTAATCTATATCCAAAACCAGGCTTTTTATTCATTTTTAGTACTATTTTTCTTGAATAATTTTTTAAAAGGCCCTTCATTACATTTTGATCCACTCTATTTTGACTTTCAAATGTAAATACAACTTCTCTCTTTACTTCTTTTATCTCCTCTATCCCAAGTTCCTTACCAATACTCCTTATATAGGCTATATCCATAAGATTTTGTACTGAAGATGGTATACTAGAAAATCTATCTTCCAATTCTTCTTTTACATCCAGCATATCATCATAGGAATCTATAGCAGCTATCTTCTTATACACTTCTATTTTCTGAACTTCATTTTTTATATAACTATCCGGTATATAAGCATCTATCTTCAATTCCACAGTAGTCTCCACCGGCTCTTTGTGTATTTCACCTTTTATAAGCTTCACAGTGTCCTCAAGCATTCTACAATATAGATCATACCCTATGGCAGCCATATGTCCATGCTGTGATGCACCCATCATATTGCCTGCCCCTCTTATCTCCAGATCCTTTAAAGCTATCTTAAATCCAGATCCTAACTCTGTAAATTCCTTAATGGCCTTCAGTCTTTTCTCAGCTACTTCTGTCAGAACCTTATCTTTTCTATAAGTCAAGTAACAATAAGCTATTCTATTTGTTCGTCCCACCCTTCCTCTTAATTGATAGAGCTGAGATAACCCCATCTTATCTGAATCATATATTATCATGGTATTTACATTCTGTATATCCATGCCAGTTTCTATAATAGTTGTAGACACAAGAACATCATATTTACCTTTCATAAAATCTATTATTATATTCTCAAGTTCTCTTTCCTGCATTTGGCCATGGGCCACTGCTACTTTGGCCTCTGGAACTAATTTTGATACATAGGCGGCCATTTCTTTTATGTTCTCGACCCTATTGTATACAAAATAAATCTGTCCCTTTCTATTTATTTCTCTGAGCATAGCATCTCTAATCAATTGATCATTGTATTCTACCACATAGGTTTGTATAGGATATCTCTCCTCTGGTGGTGTTTCTATTACACTTATGTCTCTGACTCCTACAAGTGACATGTGGAGAGTTCGCGGTATAGGTGTAGCACTTAAAGTCAATACATCTACATTTTTTCTGATTTTCTTAATTTTTTCTTTATGACTGACGCCAAATCTTTGCTCCTCATCTATTATAAGAAGTCCTAAATCTTTAAATTGAACATCCTTTTGTAATATCCTATGAGTGCCAATTAATATATCCACATTTCCCACCTTCACAGCCTTTATAGTAAGCTTTTGTTGAGCAGGGGTTCTAAACCTACTTATCATATCTATTTTTACAGGAAAATCAGAAAATCTTTGAACGAAATTATTATAATGCTGTTGTGCCAATATAGTAGTTGGAACTAAAAAGGCAACTTGTTTGCCGTCCATTACAGCTTTAAAAGCTGCTCTTACAGCAACTTCAGTTTTACCGTAGCCCACATCACCACAGAGCAATCTATCCATAACTTTATCTGACTCCATATCTTCTTTTATATCCTGAATGGTTGATAATTGATCTGGCGTCTCTTCGTATGGAAATTCATCTTCAAATTGTTTTTGCCAAACGGTATCCTTTGAATATCTATAGCCTTTTAAAGTAGATCTAATAGCATATAATTTTACTAAATCCTCCGCTATCTGCTCTATAGACTTCTTAGCCTTTTTTTTGGCCTTCGCCCATTCCGAGCTTCCTAATTTATTTATTTTGGGAGTTTTACCTTCAGCCCCTATATATTTTTGTACCATATCAAGTTGTTCCACCGGCACATATAATTTGTCATCAGATTCATATACAAGCTCTAGATAATCCTTTTTATGCTCCTGAAATTCCAGTTGTTTTATACCTTTATAAACACCTATTCCATGATTGACATGAACTACAAAATCCCCAGGTTTTAACTCAGTAAAACTTTTGATCTTACCTGCACCCTTTTTCACGGCCTTTTTTATATTCTTTCTCCTAGCTTCTCCAAAGACTTCTTTACTTGAAATAACACTCAACTTGAGCTCTGGATATTCAAAACCCTTTAGCTGGCTTCCAAAAGTTATAACCACTTCCCCAGGCATAATTTCACGTACTACATCCTTATAGCTGCTATCTATATCCCTATCTCTCAAGGTATCAACCAATCTTTCTCCTCTAGGTCTTGTACCTGATAAAATCAATATTCTAAAACCCTTAGATTTTCTATCTCTTATATCTTCAATAAGCAGATCTATTTGTCCATGATAATCATTGAGAGTTATCTGCGAAAAATTTATTACTGATTTGGGTAAAAATGTTTTAACTGATTTGGCAATGGGATCTAATATAATGCTCTTTCTCCTCTTGAGTTCTTCAATTAGCTGAGATTTACCAATGAGCATTTTACTCTGTTTAAGAAGTATATTTCCTCTTTGTAAAAAGCTTTTATAGTTTTCTTCAAATTCAAAATATACACTATTTAATTTTCCCTCGCATCTTTGAACATCATCCACGATTATAAAATAATCCTTTACATAATCAAAAAAAGTTGATGGATTTTCATAAAAATAAGGTAAAAAGCTATCAATAGTTTCAAAATTCCAGCTTTGTTCAAGAACTTCTAAATTTTTTACGGTAATTTCTTTTATTCTCTTAACTGCCTCATTGTCTTTTAATTTTTTTAATTTCTCAACTACTATTGCCAGATCTTCTTTTATTCCCTCTTCCCCGGCTCTAATTCTACTTTTGTCAAGTATAATTTCTCTGGCAGGAAAAATTTCTATACTATCCACTTTTTCAATACTTCTTTGAGATTCCAGATTAAAACTTCTAATAGATTCTATTTGGCTGCCAAACAACTCCAGCCTATATGGTTCCGCAGAAATTGGAGAATATATGTCCATTATACCCCCTCTTATAGAAAACTGGCCTTTTGCATCTACAACTTCACTTCTTTCATATCCACATTGAATTAGTCTTTCTGCAATATCCTTTAAATCTAAGACATCTCCAACGGATACTTTAAACATATATCTTCTATATAATTCTACAGGAATATATACTGAACTCAATGATTCCACACAAGTTATTATAATTTTCTTGCGTGAATTCAATATCTGTCTTATTACCTTCAATCTTTCCCATCTCAAATCTCCAGATATAGCATCTATATTGTAGAATACCACTTCTTTAGTTGGAAAATAATATACCTGAGACAAATAAAAGGATAAATCCTCATACAATTTCCTAGCCTCTACATCACTGTGAGTAACAATCAAGATCGGCTTATCTAAAGTTTCATATATTCCATATGTTAAATAACTTCTCGCAGATTCTGAAAGTCCATACACTCCTATAGGAAATTTATCTCTGGATATTTCCTTTATGACACTTTTAAACTTATCACTTTTTTTAATGGGTTTCATAAGCCCTTCTAATCTCATCCTAACAACCACCCTATAAATTTATTCATCCATCATAACTTAATAAAATTATCTATCACAATATCTACTTACAAATTCCAACTTTAAACATTTTTAATTGAACGCACAATAACCGTCAATCTCTTCCTTATTAGAGAGATTATACGGTTTTTTTATACTATTTTATTTATACAAACTATAAAAGCAACCCATTGAATCTGTTCATGGCTTCTTCTACGCCATTTTTCAAAATACATTCTACTGCCTCTCGGCTGACCTTTAGAACTTTTTCCATATAAATTTTATCATTTTTAGAAAATCTACCCAAAACATGGGATATAAGCTGACCTTCAGGTTGTCCTATGCCTATCTTCACTCTTACAAATTGATCTGTAGCCAGGTTAAATATTATATTTTTTACCCCGTTATGACCTCCGGCACTTCCATGAGTTTTTATTCTAAGTCTTCCAACAGGAATATCTATATCATCATGTATTATTATTATATTATTGCCCATTATTTTATAAAAATTTACAGCTTCCACCACACTTTCTCCACTCAAGTTCATATAAGTATCTGGTTTTAATAATACAACTTTATTATTTTCTATAATACCTTCTCCACAAGTTCCTTTAAATTTTTTCTTACTTAAAACAATATTGTACTTACTACTTAACAGATCTACAGCATCAAATCCTATATTATGGCGCGTGTGTTCATATTCAATCCCTATATTTCCTAAGCCAACTATTAAAAACATCAATTCACTCCAATCTTACTATTTTATCTTTGATTATCCTTTTGAATTTGAGACAAAGTTATCTGCATTTCTATAATTTCCCCATTTCTCCAAATTTTACCTAAAATTTTTTCTCCTAATTTATGTCCTCCTAATATAGCTTCTATATCTGACATACTCTTTACTTTATTCCCATCTAATTCTATCAGTATATCCGTAGGCTTTATACCCGCCACCGAAGCACCACTGTTTTTCTCCACTTGCTGAATATATATTCCCTGAACTCTATTATCCTGCGATATTACACTCTCTCCATTTATACCCAATTCCGGCCTCGAAACTTGACCATTGCTTATAAGTGACTTTATTATATTTTTTGCCTCGTTTATAGTTATAGCAAAACCAATTCCCTCTACCTTGGAACCAGCACTTAATTTCAGGCTATTTATACCTATGACATAACCCTGTATATTGCAAAGAGGGCCTCCGCTATTCCCTGGATTCATAGCTGCATCAGTCTGAATAACCTTATATATAACTCCATTATACTCTATCTTCCTATTTATTGCACTTATTATACCTGCTGTAACTGAGCCTGGAAATTCTTCGCCTAAAGAATTTCCTATGGCAATAGCAGCATCTCCAACTTTCACTTTAGAAGAATCCCCCAGTTTAGCTATTGGAAGATTTTTTGCATTTACTTTTATTACAGCTAAATCAGACCTTTCATCCACACCAGCTACAGATGCATCCAGTATTTTTCCGCTGGACAATTTAACCATAACTTTATCCGCACCCTGTATTACATGATAATTTGTAACTATATATCCATTTGAATCTATTATTATCCCGGAACCACTCCCTAAATCCTGCAGTCCAAAATAATCTTCTGCTTTATTACTTATACCCACTACTGCTGGACTCACAGCTTCTGCCACCTCAGTTATAGAATTCTCCGACGTATTTCCCGATTTATCTTCCGATTTAGCCCTATTAACATTTTCATTGGATTCAACTACTACCTGATTATTATTAGGTGTATAAATTTTAGTAACTTCCTTTTTACTACTCATATAAGCTCCAGATAATCCTCCCGAAACAGCAGCTATCAGAATAAAACAACACATTTTCCCTAATTTCACCATATTTGATCTTCTCTTGCTATTTATAAATTTTATTTTTGCTTTACTGGACTCTACGTTTTCCCATGAAACATCCTTTATGTTATCATATCTGTTGTTATCATCCATTAAATACACCTCATAATATCTAAAATCTAGAATTATTATAATAAAAAAGTTTTACACAAATATGAACAAAATAAAATAATTTGTTAAACTCTTTTCAAAGTAAAAGTAAACATAACCCCATTAGGTTCCTTATTCTCAGCCCATATATCTTCGCCTAGTTGGGTAAGGATGCTCCTTACAATAGGAAGTCCAAGCCCTGTACTTATTTTTGAAGTCCTGGATTTATCACGCTTATAGAATCTATCCCATATATATTTCATATCAGGCTCTGGTATATTAGAGCCATCATTATATATGGATACCAATACCTTCTCGCTTTTTATCTTAGTAAAAATCTTTATATTTCCATCTTGATTTACATATTTAATAGCATTATCGATTAAATTCGTAACTACCTGGGTTATTCTATCCTTGTCTGCTGCCACATAGAGTTTATCATCTTCTAAAAGTACATCTACTTTCAATCTCTTTTCATTTATTCTGGTCTCAAATTTTATAACACATAATCTTATAACTTCATTTATGTCCACCTTTTCTATTCTAAGCTTAAGCTGCCCCGATTCAATAGTCGACAAATCCAGGAGATCATTTACAAGCCTGGTAAGCCTCTGTATCTCAGAATAAGTTACAGATAGATAGTAATTTTGTTTCTCCGCTGGAATAACTCCATCAATCATTCCTCCAATAAAACCTTTTATAGATGTTATTGGAGATCTTATTTCATGAGATACATTGGATATAAATTCCCTTCTGTTTTTTTCCACTTGTTGCAGGGAATCTGCCATACTGTTGAAAGACTTCGCTAACTCACCAATTTCGTCGTCTGATTTAACCTCGACTCTCTTCTCCACTTCACCCCTGGATATTTTATCCGCAGCATAATTTATTACTTTAAGCGGCTTTATTATTATTCTCTGGGACAAATAATAAATTACAAAACAGCATATTATAATGGCAAAAACTGCTGACATCCATATGATTTCATATACTCTTATGAGGGGTCCCTTTAATTCATCTATTGATGTATGCATCATTATGGCACCCTTAAAAACTTTATTTGAAAAAATTGGTATTTCAAAAGTATGGACTGGACCCGTAAATACACTTGAATAGGTCTCACTCTTATCTACTGTTTTGTTTTCTCTAAGTTCCTTTAGATCACTGGTAACTATTTGTTTTGATGTAGCTATTAATTTTTTGTGTTCACTTTTTGAAACAGAATATACATATCCATAATTATCCACAAGCCATATGTCTGCTGATAGATAATTTCCTATATAAGTTAAAGTTTCATTTATGTCATCTACTGTTAAGTTTCCATCTAAATATTGAATAGCCTTATATTTTATAAATTGAGATTCTCTGAGCAATTCACTTTCTCTCTTTTTAAAATAATATCCTTCAAACCAATAGGATAAAAAAGCCGCTGTCATTACAAAACTCACTATAATAATTGCAATAAATGCAGCCATAAGTTTTGAAAATAACCCCTTTTTCATCTATTTCACCTCAAATTTATACCCTACACCCCATACTGTTTCTATTTGCCAGTTAGGCCCTCCTTGAAGTTTTTCTCTAAGCCTTTTAATATGAACATCCACTGTTCTAGAGTCTCCCGGATAATCATATCCCCAAACTTCACACAATAACTGTTCTCTAGTAAATACCCTGTTTTTATTATTAGCCAGATAATACAGCAATTCAAATTCCTTGGGAGGCATCTTTATTTCTTCATTTTTATATATAACTGTGTATGAATTTATATCAATTGTCAATTGTTCAAATTTAAGTACCTCTCTATTATCATTATCTACAGTATATCTTCTCAACACCGCTTTAATTCTGGCCAACATTTCTTTGGCTTCAAAAGGTTTTACTATATAATCATCTGCCCCTAGTTCAAGTCCTAAAACTTTATCAAAAGTCTCTCCTTTGGCAGTGAGCATAATCACAGGAATTTGAGATTCTTTCCTTATCCACTTAAGCACATCTATGCCATCTATATTGGGAAGCATTATATCCAATAACACTAAGTCCGGTTTATATTCTAGAAATAGAGTTTCTGCTGATTTTCCATCATTTGCAATTTGTGTTTTATATCCTGCACTCTCCAAATACATCTTTATTACTTCACAAATATTTTCATCATCATCTACAATCAAAATTTTACCTATTGAGCCCTCCATCATCATCCTCCTAATCACTTTCTATCCATAGTATTTATTATTAATTATATTTCCCAATCAATTACACTAATATTTTACATTTAATTATTAATTATCTACAATTAAATTTATCACATATGTCTATATAAAAAATATTCTCTCTTTAAAAGTTACAAATAAGTTACAAAATGGACTTACATCTTAATACAAGAGCATGTAGAAAAAATTCTACATGCTCTTTCCTCATCAATCTTCAAACAGCTTGCTTACCGAAACGCCCTCATATATCCTCCTTATAGCTTCTGCGAAAACCGAAGCTATAGACAATATTTTAAAATTATCCAATATCTTTTCCTTTGGAAGATCTATTGTATTCAACATTACAAGTTCTTTTATAACAGAATTCCTTATTCTCTCTATGGCTGGTCCAGATAACACAGCATGAGTGCAGCATGCATATACTTCTTTTGCCCCTCTATCCACAAGAGCCTGAGCGCCATTTGTTATAGTTCCAGCTGTATCTATCATGTCATCTACCAATATGGCGATTTTCCCGTTTACATCCCCAATTATATTCATTACCTCTGATACATTGGCTTTTGGTCTTCTCTTATCGATAATAGCTATAGGTGCATGGAGTTTATCCGCAAATTTTCTGGCTCTTGTTACACTTCCGAGATCCGGAGATACTACAACTATATCTTCTCTCTCTTTAAATCCTTTTTGTATAAAATATTTTGCCAGTATGGGAACTCCTAGAAGATGATCTAAAGGTATATTAAAGTACCCTTGAATTTGTGCTGCATGCAGATCCATTGTAAGAACTCTATCCGCTCCTGCAGCTGTCAGTATATCTGCTACCAATTTTGCAGTAATCGGATCTCTCGCCTTGGCTTTTCTATCCTGCCTGGCATATCCATAATAAGGTATTACAGCAGTTATCCTTTCCGCTGATGCTCTTTTAAATGCATCAATCATGATAAGAAGTTCCATTAGATTATCATTTACGGGATTATTTGTGGATTGAATTATAAATACATCCATACCCCTTACGGTTTCATTAATATCTACAGATATTTCTCCATCACTAAAAGTCGAAACCTTTGCATCTCCAACTGCAGTTCCCAAGATATTAGCTATTTGCTTAGCCAATTCAGGATGAGAATTTCCCGCAAAAATTTTAATATTTTTACCATGGGTTATCATTATGTAAAGCCCTCCTAAAATTTATTTCCTTAATCCTTTTTTATATACCCAACCTTTCTTATTTACCTGCTTTGCTCTAGCTATAGCAAGTGATCCTTCCGGGACTTCGTCTGTTATAGTAGATCCAGCTGCTATATAAGTGTTGTTATTTACTTTAACTGGTGAAACCAAATTTGTGTTGCACCCTATAAATGAATTATCCCCAATTAAAGTTTTATTTTTCACTTTGCCATCATAATTCACTACCACAGTTCCACATCCAAAATTACACTCATTCCCCACTTCGGCATCACCTATATATGTCAAATGAGATACCTTAGTTTTATCCCCAATAATAGACTTTTTTATTTCTACAAAATCACCTATTCTCACTGAATTGCCTATCACACTCTCAGGTCTTATGTATGCAAAAGGTCCTACCGTAACATTTTCTCCCACTTTACTCTCTAGTATCACTGAACTCTGTATTGTCACATTATTTTCTATCACACTGTCTTTTATACGTGAATTAGGATATAATATACAGTTTTCTCCTATAACAGTATTTCCCTGAATCACGTTACCTGGATATATTATGGTATCCTTCCCTATTCTAACATCAAGTCCTATGTAAGTAGTATTTGGATCGATAAGTGTAATTCCATTTTCCATGTGCACATTATTTATTCTATTTCTCATAACCTTTTCAGCCTCTGAAAGCTGTACTCTGGAATTGACCCCCATAATTTCCTCAAAACTTACTGGAAGGGCCCCTATCCTCTCACCCTTATTTTTCAATATTTCTATGACATCAGTTAAGTAGTACTCACCTTGAACATTGTTGTTATGTAATTTGTTTAAACTTTCAACAAGCTCCTTTATATCAAAGCAATACATTCCGGAATTTATTTCATTAACCTTTAATTCTTCTAATGAACAATCTTTATGTTCAATTATTTTAAGCACTTCTCCATTTTTTTCTCTTATAATTCTCCCATATCCATTAGGATCTTTTACTATAGATGTCAATATAGTCGCTTTATATCTACCTTTATTATGAAAATTTAACATATCTTCTATAACATCTTCTTCTATTAAAGGTGAATCTCCCGTAAATATAACTGCTGTCCCCTCTTTATCCTTTAAAAAATCGCTGGCACACAAAACCGCATGTCCAGTACCCAATTGCTTATTTTGGAAAGAATACTTTACGTTTCTACTCTTAGTAGCTTCCTTTACCTGTTCTGCCCCCCTGCCAATTACTACATCTATGTCTTCTATTTGTGCTTTTTTCACAACATCAATAACTATGTTAACCATTTCTGTCCCACATACTCTGTGTAAAACCTTAGGGATAGAAGATTTCATTCTTTTCCCTTTGCCAGCCGCTAATATTATAGCACAATTATACATTTTAACACCTCTTTATGGCATATAAGCTCATTTTTCTACACTATATCATATTAAAACGCTCTATAATATTATATTTTATATGAAAATTATTTGCAACCTCATATATAATTTTCGGAATAATTCTAAAAAACTCTCTTTCAGATATCCTTAAATATACAAAAAAAACAGGAAATAATAAAAAGGAGCAAACACTCCCCTTTATTATTCCTCCGTCTTTTGTTCGGTAGCAACTTCCTCACTTTTAACTTTTTCGTACTCATCAAGAATTGCTTTTTGTATCTTTTCTCTAGTCTGAGTATTTATTGGGTGAGCAATGTCTTTAAATTCTCCATCAGGAGTTTTTCTACTTGGCATTGCTATAAAAAGACCATTTTGTCCCTCTATAACCTTTATATCGTGAACTACGAATTCGTTATCGAAGGTTACTGAAACAATAGCTTTCATCTTACCCTCGGCAGCAATTTTCCTCACTCTAACGTCTGTAATTTGCATATAAATCCACCTCCAAGATGCTTATGTATATACTATTCTCTATATTTTATTTTTTTCCTCCTTATTTTGTTAAAAACTAATAAAATTTTTTGAAAACTTCATTAGCTAAACATTTTTGAAGGAGTCAATAGTGCATTCCCATTTTCATTAATACCCTCAAAGTCCACTATCGATACATAATTTTGTACTAATTTTTTGGGAATTCCCACATTATCTATTAAAAATCCTATACCCAAAAGTTCACTTTCAAATTCTTTTAAAAGATCAATTATACCCATGGCAGTTCCGCCTGCCTTCATGAAATCATCGATAAATATACATCTGCTTCCCTTTTTCAATGCTTTTTTAGATAATGACATATTCTGAATTCTTCCTGTAGAGCCAGATACATAATTTACAGTTATGGTAGAACCCTCTGTAAATTTTGTTTCTCTCCTCACAACCACAAGTTGAACCCCCATCATTTTAGCTACTTCATAAGCCAGGGGTATTCCCTTCGTTTCCACTGTAACCACACAGTCAATATCCATATCTATAAAAATAGACGCTAAAACCACTCCTGCTGTATGTATTATATTTGGATTAAACATTATATCCGTCATGTATAAAAAATTACCTGGTATTATTCTTTCTCTATTTTTCAAAATAATACATAATTTTTCAGCAAATTTTTTGGTCTTTTCAGGAGATATACCGCATATGTACTTAACTCCACCTGCCGCCCCTGCTACAGTATCTATTCTTCCCATATCCAATCTACTCAAAGTGTCTCTGATTACTACTATGTCTTCACTTATTGTAGATTTTGCAGTATTAAACATTTCGGTAAAATTATTCAGTCCCATTATTTTATTAGGATTTTCAAGTAATATTTTCGTTATTGCAGCTATTCTATTGTTTCTACTAAATTTTTGCATTTTATCACCTATCTATATAACTTTACGAATAATATTCTAATATTATACTCTATTATTCATATTGTATTCTAAAAGCTACGGTTAATCAATACTTATTTATAAAACACCTGAAGAAATAAAAACGTTTTACATAGAAATATAATTTTATTGTGTTTTTTAGCTAATTTTTGTATATAATTATTGATAGGTTAGTTAATATAAGGAGTGATTTAAATTGTCATTTGATTTTGTAGAAAATAAAAAAGTGCACTTCATAGGCATAGGCGGAATAAGTATGAGCGGCCTAGCTGAAATTTTGCTTGAAAATAATTTTAAAGTATCCGGTTCTGATATTAAAGCTTCTCCAATAACAGACAAACTCAAATCAATGGGCGCTCAAATATATATAGGTCAAATTGCTGAAAACATAACACAGGACATAGACTTAGTAGTATATACAGCCGCTATTTCCGAAGATAATGAAGAACTCTTAAAGGCTAAAAATTTAAATATTCCCTTAATGTCCAGAGCTGAATTCTTAGGAAATATAATGAAAGGTCATAAATACAACGTAGCAGTATCCGGAACTCATGGTAAAACCACTACTACTTCCATGTTGTCCTCTATAACACTTAAGGCAAATTTAGATCCTACCATATTAGTAGGAGGAAATTTAGATATTATAAATGGAAATGTCAGAATAGGAAACAGTCCGTACTTCATTACGGAAGCTTGTGAATACAAAGAATCCTTTTTGAAATTTTTCCCATTTATAGGTATAATTTTAAATATAGATGCCGAGCACCTTGACTACTATAAAAATATAGACAATGTACAAAATGCCTTTGTAAAATTTGCTAAATTGATTCCTCAGAATGGGTATCTAGTATGTTACAATGAAGATAATAGAATAAATAAAGTAATATCCAGCGTAAACTGTAATATAATTACCTATGGTATAAATAGCGGAAATATCACTGCTCATGACATACATTTTGATAAAAATGGATGTGCCTACTTTAAAGTGTACAAGGATAATAAAGCCATACTTTCCCTACACCTAGCCATCCCGGGCAGACACAATATATTAAATGCGCTTGCCAGTATAGCTGTTTCTTTAATTTTAAATATATCAACAGAAAATATTAAAGATGCACTGGAGGATTTTAAAGGTACCCATAGAAGATTTGAAATTAAAAGCAAAAAAAATGGGATAACAGTAATAGATGACTATGCCCACCATCCTACTGAAATAAAGGCAACTTTAAGTGCAGCTCAAAATTATCCTCATAAAAGAATAATCTGCGTGTTTCAACCACATACTTTTTCGAGAACTATAAACTTATACAGAGAATTTACTTCCGCTTTTGATAATGTAGATGAATTAATCCTCGCAGATATATATCCAGCAAGGGAAAAGGATACCGGCAAAGTGAGCTCAGCCATGCTAGCTAATGATATTTCAAAAAGAGGAATAAAGTGCAGCTATATTAAAGATTTCAACTCAATAGTAAACTATTTAAAAAATAATTTAAAGGAAGGAGATCTCTTTTTAACTATAGGTGCAGGAGATGTTTTTAAAATAGGTGAAATGTATTTGCAATCAAAATAACTTATAAAATCTATAATTTGGTGTTAAAACACTTCTAATAAGGTAATACTATAATTGATAAGCCATTGGAGGTGTTTTAATTTGAAAAACTTTTTAATATCTGCATCAGTTGATATATTCTTAATACTAGTATCCTATTTTTTATTTATAAAAATACTCAGCGGACCCATAAGGCATAAGTTATATGAAAAATTTTTTAAATCTTTTGCTAAATTTATAATCTATCTGTTTTTTATAACCTTGATTATAACAGGTTTAAGTGCATTCATATTATACAGAACCTCTTATATAGCTTATATAAATATAATATCTCCAGCTTTAGTATCTATACTGGTAGGATTTTTAATGTCAACAGTTCCTACAAGAGGTGAAGGCGATAATTCTAATATGACTGCAAAATAAAATATTTTCATATAAAATTTCTACTGTGACGTTTATATAATATATGTTATAATGTATTATATAAACGGGGTGTAGCGCAGATGGTAGCGCGCTTGCTTCGGGAGCAAGAGGTCGCAGGTTCAAATCCTGTCACTCCGACCATTTATATAGGTGGGTTTGTGGATATTTAGATCTATTGATTTGATGATACCTACCTTTTTTAGTTTATATTATGTTAAAGTAAGAGCCCCAGCTTATTTTTAAGCTAGGGGTTTCCTATACATTAAATCAAACTTTGAGCTCATCAACAAATCAATTACATAAGGAGCTGTACCATTAATATGAAAGATCAATATAGAAATTTATTTAAATCCCTGATAGAATCCTATTATAATGGAAATTTTGAAGATGAAGTAAAATTTATTTTATCACAGAGTAAAATCAATAAAAAAGAGCTTTGTAAAATCATATCTTCACTATGCGGCACCAGTACAGACTGCAGTTCTAATTTTACGGAGGATCTAAAAAAAGCAATAAAATCTTACAAACCTGATGGAAAAATAGTCAATAAAGTAAAATTCTGTACTATGGAATGTATGGACAAAACCGGCAAAACTCTATGCCAAAAATCCTGTCCTTTTGATGCTATTTTAATGGATGCTGCCCAAAATAGTATCCATATTGATAAACACAAATGCACCGACTGTGGTTTTTGTGTAGAAGCCTGTCCTACTGGAGGTATAATGGATAAAGTACAATTTCTTCCCTTAGCGAATATATTAAAAGGCAACTCACCGGTAATAGCAATTGTAGCTCCTGCTATAATAGGTCAGTTTGGGAAAGATGTAACTCTTGGGAAACTTAGAAGTGCCTTTAAAAAATTAGGATTTACAGACATGATTGAGGTGGCATTTTTTGCGGATATGCTCACTTTAAAAGAGGCCATAGAATTTGATAATCATATAAAAGACGAAAAAGATTTTATGATAACTTCCTGCTGCTGCCCTATGTGGGTAGGTATGTTAAAAAAAATTTACAATAATTTGATAAAGTACGTATCACCATCTGTTTCTCCTATGGCCGCTGGAGGAAGAGTACTCAAAAAATTAAACCCAAATTGCAAGGTGGTATTTATAGGTCCCTGCATTGCTAAAAAATCTGAAGCAAAAGAAAAAGACATAATTAAAAATATAGATTTTGTACTAACTTTTTCAGAAGTAAAAGATATATTTGATACTCTTAATATACATCCAAATGAGCTCAAAGAAGAGCCTTCTACAGAATATGCTTCCAGCGGCGGAAGGTTATATGCACGTACAGGCGGAGTATCAATTGCAGTAAGTGAAGCTGTAAAAAGAATTTTCCCTGAAAAATACAAATTATTCAAAGCAGTAAAGGCAAATGGTGTAAAAGAATGCAAATCCATACTTTCCAGAGCTCAAAATGGGGAAATAGAGGCTAATTTCATTGAAGGCATGGGATGTATCGGTGGGTGTGTAGGTGGGCCCAAGGCAATTATACCAAAAGAAGAAGGTAAAAAATATGTGGATAAATTTGCCGATGATTCTGAAATAAAAGTCTCCATTGACAGTGACTGCATGAATGAGATATTGGATAAGATAGGCATACATTCCATAGAGGATTTTAAAGATAAAAACAAGATAAAATTGTTAGAACGATTTTTTAATTAAAATATTATTTTTCATAACACAATATGAGGTGATCGTCATGCTTGAAAATATCAAGGGAGCTATTTTTGACATGGATGGAACTCTCCTGGACTCCATGTGGCTTTGGGAAAATATAGATAAAGAATATTTAAGTGAGAAAAATATACCTTTTACCATAGAACTAAAAAACACTATTCAAAATATGACCCTTGATGAAACTGCAAGATATCTTAAAGATGAATTTAATTTAACTGAAAGTGTATCTGAGATACAAAAAGAGTGGTACAATATGCTTTTCTATGAATATTCCCATAATATTTCTTTAAAACCTGGTGCAAGAGATTTTTTACATCTCTTAAAAAAGAAAAAAATAAAAATGGCTCTCGCCACCAGCAATTATAAAGCTATAGCAGAAACAAGTTTAAAGAAAAATAAAATATACAATCTATTTGATTCAATAGTAACTACAGAAGATGTAAAAAGAGGAAAAGGATTCCCAGACATATACCTTTTAGCTGCTGATAGACTGAATTTAAATCCTGAGGATTGTGCTGTATTTGAGGACATCCTATCTGCTATAAAAGTAGCCAAATCAGCAGGTATGACCGTTGTCGGCATACATGATACATATTCAGATTATCAGTGGGAGGATATATTGGCTTACACAGATATGAGCATTTTTGAATATACAGATCTAGTGTAAAATTATATAAATTTTCATCTTTAAGTACCATATTGAATATAATGTATTAAATTAATAGATATGGAGAATATTAATGTTGGCTTTTTTGTTCATAACGCTTATAATCTGTACTTCCGTAATCCTATATAATTTTCAAAGTAAAATTTCCTCGCAGAGAAGACAGATATTATCTTTAAAATATGAAAATGACAGTTTGAAGTCAAAAATATCTAAGGAAATTCCCCCAAAAATAAATGTTAGATATATTACTCCTCAATATGTAAATGCCCTAGTCACTGTAAAAAGCAATATATATCTGGCTCCTATTTTAAATTCAGGTATAATAAATACTTTAGAAAAAAATACACCAATAAGAGTTCATGACAGCATTGAGATCTTAAATGAATTCTGGTATGAAGTTTCTATTGCAGGAAGCTCTAGAATAAACTCTAAGGGATGGATAAAGTCCAATTGCATAAAAGCAAATTCACCAAATTCCAGCAATCTATAGCTGGAGTTTGGCAGAGGATAAATTTATAAATGGGAGTATTAGCAACGGTAATCTTAGGGTAAAATCTTATTTTGAAAATATATACCCTGATATATTTTTCTATCTTTCATCCTTCTGTCAATTTCATTTAGAATCTCCCATTTTTTTAAGCTCCATTTAGGCCCTATAAGCAGGTTCCTAGGTGAATCGCCGGTAAGTCTATGAATCACCATGCCCGAAGGAATGTTGCACAGAGTCCAGCACACCATGTCTATATATTCATCTTTTGTCATAAATTTTAATTGTCCTACATCATATAATTTAACAAGAGGAGTGTGTTTCATTAAATGAAGCAAATGAATTTTTACCCCCTGTATGTCCTGATGTGAAATATATTTTACTGTATTCATCATATTAATTTTATTTTCTCCAGGTAGACCCATTATTATATGAACCACCACATCAATTCCTATTTTTCTAAGTGAAGCTACTGCTTTTTCAAAAGTTTCCAATTTATACCCTCTGTTTATTATACCTGCCGTATGATCATCTGAAGTCTGAAGACCAAGTTCTACCCAGGTATAAACTTTTCTATTAAATTCCTGCAATAGATTTAAAACATCATATCCAAGGCAATCCGGTCTAGTAGCTATAGCTAGTGCCACTACTCCTTCTTGATTTACAGCTTCTTCATATTTCTCTCTAAGTACTCTCACTGGAGCATAAGTATTAGTATACGCCTGAAAATATGCTATATACTTTCCATTTTTCCATTTTTTACTCATCATCTGTTTTATATTTTCAAATTGTTCCGTTATAGAAACTTTTCTATTCCCAGCAAAATCTCCCGATCCCCTTTTACTACAAAATATACATCCTTCCTTACTTATTCTTCCATCTCTATTGGGGCAAGAAAATCCTGCATCTAAGGATATTTTAAAAACCTTGCATCCAAATTTTTTTCTCAAATAATAATTTAGACTGTAATATGCCTTGTCACCCCACTGCATTCCCAAGTCCTATCCTTTCCAAAAATAATTCAAGTACTAAAATCAACCTACTGAGATTATATCATATCTTTGCTGCCTTAAAATTTCTCAGATCCAATTCCCATTCCCCAATTATTTGAGAAAGCTCCCCTTTACTATTGTTTTTAGAGACAACATCAAAACTCAATATTCCTTCATCAAAGGAGGAAAAAATCACATTTACCTTATCAAGAGGAAACGCTTTTTCAAATTTATAGCTTATCATATCACCAGAATCTGTCTTATATACCCGTATACAATTACCTATTGCATTGTTGGTATATTGAACTACGATAAATTTTTCATCTGGAGAGAAAGCCAAAAATTCAACTTTGGAATTTTTCAAAACATCCAAATCGGTTATATCCTTACCTATAGGCTTTTCTGCTCCCTGCTGCTCATTTTGCTGTCCACCACCACCTTGCCCTCCTGAGCTATCGCCTTGTTGATCTCCTGAATCCTGGGACTGGGTCTGCATACTTTCATTTATTCTAATTATGCCTATATATGAATCACTAGAATAAGTCACCACCGCCAGTCGATCTCCATCATAAGAAAAATCCATAATGCCAAAATTTCTCTTTGGAACAGGAACCTTTTCCACATTTGCCTTGTCATCTTTACTAAATACATAATTAGGCATACTTACAATATCCGTTATTAAATTTACAACTACGCTATTTTTACTCCTCATTTTCAGCTGATTTCTCTCCACAAATACTTCTCTATCCGGTGTATTATTGGTTTCACCGATCTTGTAATCATTACCTTCTTTTATTACCTTTATGGAATATTCATCTAGAGTTGCAAAAGGTCTGATCAAATCAGCTCTTGCAACTTTCATTTTTAAAACTCCCGATTCTCCAACTTCACTGCTGTCAATCAGATTATATCCTAAAATTCGCAAATTTTTATTTTCGTCACTACGAGCATCTTTCAAAAGATCCTTAGAATACAACTTTTTAGCATTTTCCATATCACCTTTTATGAGATATTTCATATAAATATCGGCTGTAGCCGTAGCAGATTTCATATCAAAACTTTGATTTACATTTTTTGTATCCTCTTTTTTATTTAAATTACATCCTGATACCATGGCGCAAAAAAAAACTATAAGAAAAGTCACTTGAAATAAAGCCTTTTTTTTCATGTACTTTCCACTACATGTTATTATATCTGCAGTAGAAATTCACCCCTTTCAACGTTTATTTATTCTGTTTTACTATTTTATAAATTATATTTTTCCCCTAAATAGAATTTTAATTTATAATTCATTATTTTCATATTACATTTATATAATTATATTAATAATGATTTATTTAGGGGGTACACTCTTTGAAGGAGAAAATAATTTTAATTTTCCAAATATCTGCCGTTTTTATAGGTACAGTAGTTGGTGCAGGATTGGCATCAGGTCAAGAAATAAGCCAATTTTTCACTCAATATGGATACAAAAGCTTTTTTGGCATATTAATCTGTGGTATTATATACATAATAATGTCTATTATAGTAATCAACTTAAGCATAAAATATAAGTTAAATTCCTATGATGGGCTTATTCTTTTGGTAAGCCCCGGATTTTTAGGTATGGTAACTAATTTTTTAACTACCTTTTTTTTAATTGGAGGTTCCTCAATAATATTGGCAGGAAGCGGTGCCTTAATACATCAATATTTTGGCGTATCCAGGTGGGTAGGTATATTTTTTATGGTATTCGCATCCATAATTATCCTATTTAGAGATACCAAAGGACTGATGGAAATAAATTCAGTAATAGTACCCTCTCTTATACTTGTAATATTAACTTTATTTCTGCTGCATTTAATTTTCTACAAAAATGTAAATCTATCTTTTATAAAAAGCATACCCTATTACAAAAATAACTGGCTTTTATCTTCATTAGTATATTCAGGATTCAATGTACTATGCTGCAGCGGAGTACTTGTACCCCTTAGCCTTTCCATCGGCAAGAAAAAAAGTCTTATAGCTGGATCTATTATAGGAGCTCTGGGGCTTACAATTTTGGCTTTTATAATAAACTTTTTACTGATCTCAAATATACCTTACATATTTAAATATGAAATTCCTCTGCTCTACATAGCCAACCGATTTGGCAAGCTGCTTCAAACAATGCTTCTTTTTGTAATTTGGCTTGAAATGTTTTCTACAGAAGTGTCCGATGTATACAGTGTAGGTAAAAATCTGCAGGAAATATTCAATATATCTTACAATAAGTCAGTAATCTTAATCATTTTAATCACAATTCCTATATCCCAAATTGGATTTATAAATTTAATTTCTCTATTATACCCTGCATTTGGAGTGGTTAGTTTCATATTTATACTGCAATGTATAATTTTTTATATAAGAGAATATAGTAAATAAGACTTATAAGAGGGCTATCTCAAAACTTTGAAATAGCTCTCTTTATATGATATATAACATCAATCATTAAGTCGATTATAGGTGAGTTATCCTATGTCTTTTTATAAATTTCCCATATCCTTTTTTCCCTATAAATTTATTATCCTGTACGATTATTTCTCCTCTTACCATAGTCAAAACAGGATAGCCTCTCACCTTAAATCCTTCATACATAGTATAGTCAACATTCTCGTGAAGAATGTCCCTGGTCATAGTAACCTCTTTATCCGGATCTATTAAAACTATATCTGCATCTGAACCCACTGCAATATGTCCTTTTCTGGGATAAAGTCCTGAAAGCTTGGCAGGAGCTGTGGAACATACATCTACAAATTTATTTATTCCTATTCTCCCCTTTACAACACCTTCAGAAAATATAAGAGGTATTCTTTCTTCAATACCGGGTCCCCCGTTAGGACAATCTGCAAAGTTATCTTTCCCAAGCTGTTTTTCACCTTTATAGAAAAATGGACAGTGATCTGTTGCTATGGTCTGTATATATCCATCTTTAATTCCACTCCACAATGCAGCTGTATCCCTTTCTCTTCTCAAAGGTGGACTGAAAATATACTTCAATCCATCAGGTTGCCTAAGTTTATCTTCTGTGAGTAAAAGATATTGAGGACAAGTTTCTGCATATACCATTTGCCCCCTATCTCTTGCCATTTTAATATATTCCAAACCAATTTCCGTAGAAAGATGGACAATATAAAGTGGTGCATCCCCTGCTATCTTTGCAAGGTTTATCATTCTGTTTATTGCTTCTCCCTCCACCTCAGCCGGTCTGCTTAAAGCATGATATATGGGCTGTATTTTACCCTGTTTGATAAAATATTCTTTAAGATATTTTATAGAATCATTATTTTCACAATGTACTGCAGTAATTCCCCCCAGTTCTTTCTGTCTAGCAAGGAGCCTTAAAGCTTCATAATCACTTAATTTGAAATCATAGGTAAGATACATTTTAGAGCTTGGAATTCCCTCTTCTTCCAGCAGCTTTTTCAATTCCTCCAGTCTATTATCATTTATATTCTGTATAACACCATGAAATCCATAATCTATAACAGCCTTTCCGTCTGCATATTTATGATAGACTTTTACCTGATGCGTCAGATCACAGTCCTTGGGACCAAATCCCATATGATCTACTATGCATGTAGTTCCCCCGCAGGCAGCTGCCACAGTACCTGTATAAAAATCATCACTTGCCGTTACTTTTCCAACATGAATATTAAGATGAGTATGTATGTCAATGCCCCCTGGTATTACATATTTACCTTTTGCATCAATAACCACATCAGCTCTTTTACATATATTCAAACCGATCTCTTTTATAATTTCGTCTTCAATATACACATCTCCCCTATATATATCATCTGCAGTTACAATAGTTCCGTTTTTTATTAAAGTAGACACGTGAATCACCTCCAAAAAGCTATTATTATATCTACTATACAATTAAGCAAAAATCATTCCATAGCTTCTTTACAAAATAGAGAATATATTTTAACATATTATTATATAAACATTAGGAAAGAAGTGTTCTTCATGATAGATACTCTTAAAAGCTGTAACCTATGCCCTAGAAATTGCAGGATAAACAGATTAAAAGGACACATTGGTTTTTGTAATGCTGGTAAAAATGTAAAAATAGCCAAGGTCTCTCTTCACAAATGGGAAGAACCCTGTATTTCAGGAAGTATTGGTTCAGGTACCGTATTTTTTTGCCATTGTAATTTAAAATGTGTATTTTGCCAAAATCACAGCATAAGTTCTGAAAATATAGGTAAAGAAGTATCTATAGAAAGACTCAGTGACATATTTTTAGAACAGCAGGAAAGAGGGGCACATAACATAAACCTAGTCACTCCCACCCATTATATACCCCAAATAGTTCAGGCACTTGATATAGCTAAATCAAAGGGACTTACCCTTCCCATACTTTTCAACACCAATAGTTACCAGACTACAGAAGCATTAAAAGCTCTTGAGGGATACATAGATGTATATCTTCCCGATCTAAAATACTTTAGTAATAAATATGCTATAAAGTATTCCAATGCACCTGGCTATTTTAATTGTGCTTCGAGAGCTATAAAAGAAATGTATCGTCAGGTAGGAAGTGTAACATTTAATAGTTCCGGTCTTATAACAAAGGGACTAATAATACGTCATCTTATGATCCCAGGTCTGCTATTTGACTCAAAAAAGATAATGGATTATATCTATAACACTTTTGGAAATTCAGTATATATAAGCATCATGAATCAATATACCCCCGTGTATCATGCTTACAAATTTCCAGAAATAAATAGAGCATTAAATCCTAAACATTATGACTCCCTCATAAATTATTGTATTTCACTTGGAATAAAAAATGCGTTCATTCAAGAAAACGGTACGTGTTCCGAAGACTTTGTACCTGATTTTGATCTACAGGGAGTATAATTAATTCTATTAAAAACTGACTAAAAAATATATCAAATATCTATTTATTAGTCAGTTCTCAAATTTTCATATTTTGTATTTATCCAGTTCTGATTTAAAGGATTCTGTTATCTTTTTAAACTCACCTATACTGCCCATAAGATTTTTAATGTCATTAGTATAATTGGACACATTGGCACTAACTTCCTCTGAAGACGCTGAGTTTTCCTCTGCAATTGCTGCCAGAGATTCCATATTATCATATATCCCAGATATAGAATCCGATTCTTCAGTTAGCTTATTTATAGTTTTTATCATGGAAGAAGCAACCTTCTCTATAGAATCTGTAGCTTCATAACTTATATCTCTTACATTTTGAAGCTTATCACTTTCCAGTTTCAGTATATCGAACTGTTCCTCTATATTCTTCACCAGTTCCTTTATATCTTCTGCAAATTTAACCAAGTTGGAATTTATATCTTTTACGGCATCCTGAGATTGTTCTGCCAGATTTCTCACTTCTTCAGCTACCACTGCAAACCCTTTACCCTGCTCTCCAGCACGAGCAGCTTCAATAGATGCATTGAGAGCCAATAAATTAGTCTGTTCTGAAATTCCTGAAACTATGGAAACTATACCTGTTATATCCTTTGCCTTTGATTGAAGTTCAGTTCCCATATCTCTGACTTTTTTAAAACTTTCCAAAGTACTCAATATATTTTTACTTGTACTATCTACGTTTTTATAACTGTTGCTTATTTTATCCATAGATTTCTCAAGTTCCAGCTTATTACCATTTTCATTTTGCACTATAATTTTTAAATTTTCAATGTTGTCATTCAATACAGATACCACTTTTTCTGTATTTCCTGCCTGATTTACCGCACAATTGGCCACCTGTTCTACTACATCAGATATCTCACCTGAAGTATTGTTCATTGAATTGGATATTTTATCTATATTTAACACAAATGTGTTCATTTCATCAGTTACACCTTTGAATCCCACAAAATCTGATTTTATTGTTTTCTTATGCTTCTTTAAAAGGTCATATATGTTTTCAAAAAAATCATTCGTCTCTATATCCCCATCTTCAATGTAATTATTTCTATTGATCTTATTCATCGTATCCATTATAATAGACTGAGGTTTCATAAGTATGGAACCAGATATATAAGCTCCTAAAAAAGCTACCAATGAGATTATTATAGACTTAAATAAATTATTCAACCCTAATAGTGGAACAGACACTATCAAGCACAATACCAAACTGAATATTCCAACTTTTATTCCAACATTTTTTATAAATCCCAAAGAAAGCAGTTTATTAAACCCATAAACTTTCTTATAATATATATCTTTATCAAAAGTAAATTTAAACTTTACAGAATTATTTGTTTCTTCGATTTTCTCTATTCCAAGCTTTTCTCCAAAAAATTTAGCGCTTCCTTCTATCATACCCATAAGGTAATCAAACATGGCTCTATCAGATTTATATTCAAATACAGCGGTTTTAGATGATATAGGGTTTATTACTACGAGAGGTGGTTTGGCTCCTGGAAATTTTTTAGTCATAACTACATGTACATCAAACATTGATCTCAAAAATGAATACAAGTTTTCATGTTTGAAAAAAGCTGGATAATCTTTATAAAAAGCATTTATATTATCAAGACCTATCTTTTTCCATAATGTTTTTACATCCTCATTATTATCTTTTGCTATAATTTCAATTACCTTTTTTATCTCTGCGTCATCTACATTTTCAATAGGTGAAAATATTTTAGATGCTCCCCATCCAACTTTATCCATAGCAGTATCTACAGTTTCATCACCATAAAGTTTCCTGCATGTCCTCATCCATGTGGCAATTACAGTACCTTTCATTTTTTTATCCTCCTTGTGTGACTTCATGTATAAAAAGTTCCATTTAAACTGTACAGCTTATTTATAGCATAATCTCTACTTTATCTAATTTTGCAATTACATTTAAACTTTTTACTTCAATAGTTTCCGTTCTTACAGTGTTTTTACCGCTTATAAGAAGCATTTTATTGTTATCCAATTTCTTTATCTGCCTCAGCACTCTGCTGTCATTATACTCCACCAAATATATAGAATTGTTTTCAATTTCTCCCGTAATATGTGCAAAGGCCAAATCCCCTCTCTGTATTCTAAAACCTTCCATATCATCGCTCTCTATTTTCAAATAAAAAACCTTGTCCTGTGCATATCCCTCTATTTTATTTTCAATCAGAGGAAGTTGTTTAAACCCAATAGGTTTATCCATTTCGTATTTATACACAGGTACTTTTTTCAAAACGGATCCAAAGGCTTCATTCCAAATATCCTTAACTTTTTCTTTCTTATTATTATATATCGGAGAAAATTCTTCTTTTTTGACCTCATGTGTCTGTTCTTCAAAAGACATTGTTATATCATTCATATCTTTACCTAAAATTTTAGAAATCCTATCTATTATTCCCTGATTAGCTATTTTTTTCCCTATCTCAACTTCATTTATAAATCCTTCGGAAACTCCCAACTTCTTAGCAAGCTTTTTTTGACTCATTCCCGATTTAATTCTTGCAGATTTTATTTTTTCTCCTATTCTACTCATTTTTTCCTCCCATTACTAAAAAGGTCATACTATATCATACTATTTTGAAACTTCTTTATTTTTCTTAAACCATGCTCTCTCCTGGAGGAGATGATTCAACAAATACTTAAAACTCCAATTTACAGAAGTTTCAGTGACCACGGCCAAAATAGGTGTACTCTCTATCTTAATTTTTAATTCTCTCATAATTCCATTTATCTGTTTATCCGTCAAATCATTAAATAATATTACTTTTTCATTTAAAAAATAAACATTATCCTGTTTTTTTAATTGTTCTCCTGAATTTCCAGATAATATGTCTTTTATTTTCATTTCTGTCATGTGATTTTTTATTATTTTAAAATTGCTGACATTAAATTCTCTGCCTATATCTTTTATAATCTTTTCATCATTTTTATCAAATCCATATAAAATTATGGCTTTATTACTTTGTAGAAACATGTACATCATCCTTTCAAAACATCACTTTCAAATAAAATACTGATCAATTTATCTTTTTAAAAGCTCATAGCTCAATTTTATAATGTCCTGGCTATTCATAGAATTAAATATCTTTATACTGCCCAATTTATCTATATTTTTATTTATAATGTTATACTTGATTAGTTGCCTTTTAAGTTGCTGTACAGTACCTTTGCTGCCATCTATTATAGGTATATCATTACCCAATATCTTAGATATGCTTTCCTTTATAAAAGGATAATGTGTACATCCCAATACCACAGCTGCAATTCCCTGTTTCTTCAAAGGAAGCAATTTCGGATTTAAATAATCTTCAATTACTTTTCCCTTTATTATACCCTGTTCGATGAGTTCCACAAGTCCAGGACAAGGGAGCGGCTCTATCATTGAATTTTTATCATATTTTTTCATAAGGTTATTAAATTTTTTTTCAGATAATGTCATAGTGGTCGCCATTATCACTACTTTCCCTATTCTATTAATTTCCATAGCTGGCTTCAATGCTGGTTCTATACCTATTACCGGCATGTATTTGCTATATTCTTTTCTCAAGTCTATTATAGCCGCACTAGTTGCAGTATTGCAGGCGATAACCAATGCCTTTATATCTTTCTTCAATAAGAATTTTACAGCATTAAGCGTAAGTTCTTTTACATTTTCCACAGTTCTTATACCATAAGGAGCCATTTTTGAATCTCCAAAATATACATAATTTTCATTTGGTAAAATTTTAACAGCCTCTTTTAAAACACTTATTCCACCTATTCCAGAATCAAAAAAACCAATTGGTCTGTTCTCTGACTCCATTCTATCACCTCATTAACTCCAATTGAATAAATAATATTTTATCATTTATATTATATATTATAGATTTAAAGTATACAAATATTAAAACATATGTATAAATATACACAAAATTTTTATTTTATGCTTTTAGTGAAATATACGGTACTTGTATATTAACAATATTGCAATTTTAAGTCTAAATTCCTTCAAAATGTGTTGACATACATACATATTAATTATAAAATCATAGGTATATAAAATTTAAAAATATAAACCATAAATTTATTATGCACAATGATTAGAGTATTAAAATACTCTTCTAAAAAATTATTCACAGGAGGGAACACCATGTTAAAAGATCTGATCTATATAGTGCCTAAAGAAATGCACTCTGAAGAAAATTTAAAGAAAATGTTAACTTCCCATCCAGAAATAAAATTCGTATCCCTGGTAGGTATAGACCTTTCTGGAAATGACACCGACGAAAAAATTCCCATCAAAGTTCTCCTTGAGGACATAAACGCCTTTTTAAAAGGTGCAATCCAAACTGACGGCTCATCCGTAGTACTTCCCGGAATTGCCAGCTTAAATAATGCAAAAGTGGATATGGTATGCGACTTAGATGTAAACTGGTATGTAGAATACAATACGGACAATAAGGATGCTGAAACAGGAAAACCTATCGGAACACTGAGAATTCCCTGTTTTCTGTACCATGAAAATCAAGCTGTAGATTCAAGATACACTTTGAAAAACTGTATTCAACACTTCAAAACAAACCTTCTAAATTTATTCACAGAACATCCTGATTCCCTAACGCCTTTTAACATAAAATATGACGATATAGATGACATAGTTGTTACTTGTGCTACAGAATTAGAGTTTTGGGTAAAGACACCTAACGATCAGGCTGAAATTGAGGAGCTTTCTACATCTCAGGTACTTCAGGAACAATATTGGACTAGAACAAAAGGTGTAGTTAGGACAGCCTTGGAACAAACTATTTTGACTATGGAATCATATGGCCTGGAACCGGAAATGGGCCATAAAGAAGTAGGTGGAGTAAAAGCCAAAATCGATGAATCAGGAAATTTCAATCATATAATGGAGCAATTGGAAATAGATTGGAAATATTCTAATGCCATGCAGTGTGCTGACAATGAGCTCCTTGTAAAAAGTATAGTCAAAGAAACTTTCAGGAACAATGGTCTTGAAGTTACTTTCCTTGCTAAACCAATAGATGGGGTAGCTGGCAGCGGCGAACACACTCACATAGGATTGGCTCTGAAATTGAAAAACAATAAGAGAATAAATTTATTTTCTTCAACTAAAGAACACTTTTTAAGTGTTTTTGGATATTCTTCCGTAATGGGAATACTTAAAAATTATGAAGTCATCAATCCTTTTGTTTCTTCTACAACTGATGCACTTAGAAGATTAAAACCAGGATTTGAGGCTCCAATTTGTATTGTAACCTCTATAGGACATTCTGTTGATATACCTTCAAGAAATAGAACGGTACTTATAGGTGTAATAAGAGATTTAAAAAATCCACTGGCTACAAGGTTTGAATTAAGAGCTCCAAACCCACGCACCAATACTTATCTAGCTTTGACTGCACTGTATATGGCTATGATGGACGGTATAAATTACGCTTTGAAAAATAACAAAACAGAAGATGAACTTCTATCCGAGCTCTCTAAAAAACCTGGTGAGGAAGCAGATTATCTAGAAAAAGATAGAGCTTATAGAAGTGAGGAGAATATATTTGAAGATTTTACCGATGAAGAAAGAGAAAAATTCTTTGGCAAGGCTCCTGCTACTGTATATGACAATCTCTCGGCTATTGATAAATATCCTGAGAAGAAAGCTGTATTGGTTAAAGATGATGTATTAAATGACAAATTGATAAATAGCTTTAAACTTGGTGCTACAAAAAGGTGGCTAATAGAAATAAATCATAGAATCATAAACGAATTCTGTGATGAAATAAGGGGCTATAAAATGCTTCATTCTATAGATAAAGCACTGGATCTGGATGTAGCAAATTGGATGAAAATAGAAGAATTAAGATATTATTTAATGAAAGATTCCTATTCTAAAAAAAGTTTATTTTCAAGAATAAAAATTGCATCTGAAAACAAAAATTACGAGGAAGTTTCTAAACTTCAAATAGAAGCCGAGGAAAGGATGTCCGAGTTAAGAAATTTATATTCAATATACAAAAAAAATTTATTGGACATCTAAAATATATAAATGAGAGCAAGATCAAATCTTGCTCTCATTTATATGAAATATTCTAAAAATCTTTCAAATAAAAATTTTTTATCAGCATATCCTTTTTATTATTTATCGGTTTCCACAATGCTATTCTATCAATTCTTGCCATTTTGTGGACACCTTGTCTTTTTACATTCTCACATGCAGCTGAATACTCCTTAGAACTCCATTCTCTCATAGCGTAATTGGTATTAGCCAGAGATATATGTAAATCCCATTTACTTATATCTTTTCTAACATCAAATTTATATAATCTCAATTTTTCATTTATCTGTCTAGCCAATCTTATAATATATCCTTTATTTTCTACTTTTAAATTCACAGATTTATAGGGAGGTTCAAAACAAATAGCTCCATTTATCTCCACTTTGAATTTCTTATAGGGTTTCAATATCCCTGAAACAATTTCATTAAATTTATCTATATCGGGATTTTCCACAACTTCAAGAGTTATATGTAAAACTGGCATATTTTTATACAATCTATACTTTCTACATATGTTTTTTTGTATGCGCTCAATATATGAATAAGAATCCTTATCAAACAAGGCCACTAAATAATATTTCATTATTTCCTCAGTCCCCCAAATTAATATTATACAAATGCCATTTTATAATATTATATCACAGAATCACCAGCTTCATAATGTTAAAAATTTCAATAATTTTTCAGTATATAAACTACTCAATGGTGAAAAAATATTATTGTTATAAAATTTATAAAAGAAGAGGTGCTATTATGAATACTGATCACAATAACAGTATTGGATGTATAGTCAATGAGTGCAAATTTCATGCAAAGGATACCAACCATTGTACACTTAATAAAATACAGGTCACAAAGCATGAGTCAATGGCCAAGGATGTTCAGTGTACTGATTGTGGAAGCTTTGTAAAAGAGTAATTCCTCGAATATATATTCATCTAAAATAATATTACACATAAAAATCCAGTTTTATCATTGCTAAAACTGGATTTTTATTTTCAAATAATTATTTAAACCTTCTGTTCATATTTTAAAATTTTGTGTTAAAATAGCATGGAATTATGATATAATAAATTTTGTGTAATATGAATTAAATTTTGAGATTTTCTAAACTTTATATAAATACAAATTTGTGATAAGGATGGATATATGAATGGATAAATTGGTAATTAACGGTGGAAATTCCCTTTCCGGTTCTATAGAAATTAATGGCGCGAAAAATGCTGCTGTTGCAATATTACCAGCCTCAATAATGGCTAGTAAGGGCGTATCTTCAATCGACAATATTCCTGATATAGAAGATGTTCACTGCATAGAAAGAATTCTTGAGAGTTTAGGCTGTAAAATAAAAACAGGTAAAAATTCGGTGGTAATTGATAGTACCACCATAGATAGTATAGATGCAAATACAGATGATGTAAGAAAAATGAGGGCTTCTTATTACCTTATAGGTGCTCTACTAGGCAGATTTAAAAAAGCCAGAGTTGAACTGCCCGGAGGATGCCCCATAGGTGTCAGACCCATAGATCAACATATAAAGGGATTTGAAGCTTTAGGCGCTAAAGTAGAAATTAAACATGGGTGTGTAATAGTAAACGCTGACAAATTAGTTGGAACTAACATATTTTTTGACGTGGTAAGTGTAGGTGCTACTATAAATGTAATGCTAGCTGCTACACTTGCTGAAGGTATAACTACTTTAGAAAATGTGGCAAAAGAGCCTCACATAGTAGATGTAGCAAATTTTTTAAACAGCATGGGAGCAAATATAAAGGGCGCTGGAACAGAAGCGATACGAATTGTTGGGGTAAAAGAATTGAGAGGATGTTCCTACAGCGTTATTCCAGATCAAATAGAAGCAGGTACATATATGATCGCTGCTGCTGCATGTGGCGGCGAAGTAGAAATTCAAAACATCATACCAAAACATCTGGAATCAATATCGGCAAAACTCATAGAAATGGGTGCCCAAGTAATAGAAGACGGCGATTCTATAACCGTAAAATCCAATGGGAAATTAAAGGGAGTAAACATTAAAACTCAACCCTATCCTGGTTTTCCAACTGATGTACAGCAGCCTCTCAGTGCACTTTTAACCGTAGCTAAAGGCAGGAGTATTATAAATGAAAGCATATGGGAAAGTAGATTTAAACATGTAGATGAGTTGAAAAAAATGGGTGCCAATATAAAAGTAGAAGGTAGAACTGCAATTATAGATGGAGTAAGCAAACTAAGCGGTGCCGTAGTAAAAGCTACGGATTTAAGAGCCGGTGCAGCAATGGTCATAGCCGGACTTATTGCAGAGGGTACTACTGAAGTTTTAAGTATTGAACATATTGACAGGGGGTATCCCAATATAGAAGATAAATTTAAAGCTTTAGGTGCTGATATAAAAAGGGTATCTTATTCTAAATAATTTTTATGGGGAGACTTTTAACATGATTTTTTGTCCTTTGTACAGCGGCAGCAGTGGAAATAGTATATTCTTAGCATCTCGCCATGCCAAAATTTTAATAGATGCTGGTCTTTCTGGCAAAAGCATAGAAAGAGGTCTTGCAAAAATAGGCTATAATGCCAATGAAATAGATGCAATATTAGTTACCCATGAACATATTGATCATATTAAGGGAGTAGGTGTATTATCCAGAAAATACAATATACCTATATATGCTAACACTCTCACATGGAAAGCTATGTTGAAATCTGTGGGAAAAATAAAAGAAAACAATCTCAATATAATTACGAATAATTATATTAGCATTAAAGATATGGACATAATCAGCTATTCTATATCCCATGATGCTGTAGATCCCTGTGGATATGCTGTTGACTGCAATGGTAAGAGAGCTTGTGTAGCAACGGATTCAGGATTTATTTCAGAAGAAAATAAAGCTATACTTAGGGATTCAGACGTACTGCTTATAGAGAGCAACCATGATGTAGAAATGTTAAAATTCGGTCCATATCCCTATGAATTAAAGAGAAGAATATTAAGTAAAATAGGACATTTATCCAACGATGATTGTGGAAAAGCTATCTTAGATATCTTAAATGGAAAATTCAAAAGAATTATTCTGGGACATTTAAGTAAGATAAACAACTATCCTGAGCTAGCTTATCAAACTGTAGCAACTACCTTAAATGAAGCTGGAGTTAAATTAAAATCAGATATAAATATTTCTATGGCAAAACGTGATGAGCCCAGTAACTTCATAAATTTTTAATAAAAAGGTGGTAATATATGAAAAGAATTTTCAGTATGACAATATGTTCTATAATTGCATTTTCCTTTCTGACACTGACTGCCTGTGAAAAAAAAGATGAACTGAGCATAAATAATAAACAAAAAGAAAAAGATATAGTACTTTCAAAAGGAAAAACTAACTTATTGGATCTAGATGTTTATTTCAATTCCTCAAGTAAGCCAAATACTGTTGAAATTACAAAGGAGAGCAGAGTTATAAAAGAAGATGAGCTATTGGCTGAAACAATAGTAAATGAACTGATAAAAGGTCCCTCGGTAAATAGCAGATTAGCACCTATACTTCCAAAAGAGAGTAGAGTTATGAGTATTTCCATAAAAGATAATATTGCCTATTTAAATCTAAGTAAGGAAGCTAATACTAAAATGACTCCGGTAGAAGAAGAAGCTTGTTTAAAGGGCATAGTTTTTTCTCTTGAACAACTTCCAACTGTGAAAAAAGTTAAAATTTTTATAGATAACAAAGATTCTAAAATTTGGGGGGATAATTTTGATTTATCCAAACCTCTTGGTAAAAATGATATTGAAAGCTTAAAAAAATAATAAGTGAATTTATTGAAATCACCTTTACACAAACTTTTATACCAGGATACATCTAAAATTTATTTTCAATTTTGAAAGGAGGTACTTGCTGCCAAATACTGCAGCAGGATAATATATGAGTTTATATAAAGAATGGACAGATACCGTAGTAGATTTTGTGAAGGCAAAAGGAGAAAACGCTTTTTGGAAAGAATATGGTTCAATTGAAAGAAACATTTATACAGAAATATTATCAGAACATAACTCTACCATAAGCGGAACAATAGAAAATTTAGCTAAAAAATTTAAAATATCACCGATATTTTTTACAGGGTTTTTAGATGGAATAAATCAAAGCATAGAGAAGCCATTAAATTTAGAAAATCTGAAGAGAACTTCAACTATTGACATAGAAATTAATTTTGAAAAATTATATTACAATATGTTAGATGCAAAAGCAGATTACTTATATAAACTTCCCCAGTGGAATTCCATATTTTCTAAAGAAAAGAGAAAAGAAATTCATAAAAATTGGGTTAATTCCAAAACAGTGGTTAATAAAATTAAAATAGGTAGAAATGATCCCTGTCCCTGCGGAAGTGGTAAAAAATACAAACAATGCTGTGGAAAAAATAATTAATAAGAAATCCCTACACGTTAGTGTAGGGATTTCTTATTATGTTTTAAAATTTTTTTATTATACGCCGTATCTTCTAATGGCAGCTTGGTTCTAAATTTTCCATCTAATTTTAAATATGCTCCCTGAATTGCCGGTGCTGTAGGAATGCAGGTTATTTCTCCTATTCCTTTAGCTCCACAAGCAAGAGAAGAATTATTATTTTCTATTATTATGGTTTTTATCTCTGGAACTTTCAGTGCCCTAAAAAGTCCTAAAGTACCAAATTTAGCTGTAGGTACTGAATTTTTTAATGGATAATTTTCCGTAAGAGCATATCCAAGTCCCATAACAACTCCACCTTCTATTTGTCCCTCAATATTGCTTGGATTTATAGCTTTCCCTACATCATGAGCTGCAATTATTTTTTGAACTATTCCCTTTTCATCTAAAACTGCTACCTGGGTTGCATAACCATAGGCCACATGACTTATAGGGTTGGGTTTATCTGAATTTATAGGATCTGTAACTCCAGAATACTCTCCATAAAAATCCTTATTTTCTAAACTCTCCAGCGGCTCATGTGCGAGGGCTTCTTTGAGTTTTAGCGATGCCAACCTGGCAGCTTCTCCTGTAAACACCGTCTGCCTTGAAGCAGTAGTTGTACCTGAATCTGGAGTAATTTCCGTATCAGGCGAATCCACTACTACATCTTTTGGAGTGACACCTGCAGTTTCACAAAGTATTTGAGTTACCATAGTCGCAAGACCTTGACCTATACAAGCTGCACTAGTCCTTATATGCACTTTTCCATCTACTACAGTCAATCTACATCTTCCTATATCCGGAAGTCCTACCCCTATACCGCTGTTTTTAAAACAACTAGCTATTCCCACATAAGGATATTTTTCATACTCATCCTTAACCGCCAGAAGAGTTTGCTTCAAAGCCACATCATCTCCTGCTATTTGTCCATTGGGGAGTACTTCTCCAGGTTCAATAGCATTCTTATACCTTATTTCCCAAGGTGATATTCCAACTTTTTCTGACAATAGATTCAAATTACATTCTGTAGCAAAAGCAGATTCCGTAACCCCGAATCCCCTGAAAGCTCCTGCTGGAGGGTTATTTGTATACACTGCAATTCCTTCCACTTCTATATTTTGATAATTATAAGGTCCTGCCGCATGTGTACAAGCTCTTTGAAGGACAGGTCCTCCCAAAGAAGCATAAGCACCAGTATCAGATATGATCCGTGCTTTCATAGCTGTTAAGATACCATTTTCATCACAGGAAGTCGTAAATTCCATTTCCATAGCATGCCTCTTAGGATGTACAATTATACTTTCTCTACGAGTTAAAGTGACCTTCACCGGTTTTTTAGCATACCAAGCCAGAAGAGCTGCATGATGTTGCACGCTCATATCTTCTTTCCCACCAAATCCTCCGCCAACATATTTGCTAATTATCCTTACTTTTTCAGGAGGCAATCCCAGGATACTTGAGATTTCCCTACGATCATCATATATGCCCTGAGTTCCAGTATATACCTTTACTCCATCTTCCCCATATGGCATAGCTAATGCAGACTCTGGTTCTAAAAAAGCATGTTCCGTAAATGGGACTGAATACTTGTTGGTAACTACATATTTAGATTCTGCTATAACTTTATCCGGATCTCCTCTTTTTAAAATTTCTCTTGACAATATATTTCCTTTAGAATGTATTTTAGGTGCATTTTTTGCCATAGCTGCTTCAGGAGACGTCAATGGATTAAGTTCTTCATATTCTACTTTAATTAGACCCAATGCTTTCTGCAATACTTCTTTAGTCTCCGCTGCTACCAGGGCAACAGCATCTCCTAAATATCTGGTTTCCTCTCCCTGTGCAATCATAATCGGCCAATCACTTACTATATGACCTGAATATCTTTTACCCGGCACATCTTTAGCCGTAAGAACTGCCACAACACCAGGATAATTCTCTGCTTCTGTCGTATCTATTGATTTCACTAAAGCCCTAGGATACTTACTTCTTAAAGCTGAACCATATAGCATTCCATCTACATACATATCCCCCGAATACTCTGCCCTGCCTAATATCTTGTCCTCTGCATCAACCCTGTATATTCTCTCTCCTACAAGTCCCTTAAAATTTCTTTCAGGCAGCTTGATTTTTTCTCTAAAAGCCTTAGCCGCCATTTTTATAGCTTTTTCTATTTTTACATAGCCAGTACACCTACATATATTGCCATTGATAGCGGCTTTTATATCCTTAGAAGTTGGGTTTAAATTTTTATTTAGAAGAGCCTTAGCACTTATAACCATCCCAGGAATACAAAAACCGCACTGCACTGCCCCAGCTTCAGAAAAAGCCCATGCAAACACTTTTCTTTCTCTTTCTGTAAAGCCTTCAATAGTCGTTATATTTTTTCCTTCTACTTTAGACAAAGTAAACAAACATGCCCTTGCTGCTTTATCATCTAATAACACCATGCAGGCTCCACAGGCTCCTTCACCACAGCCATTCTTTACTGAGGTCAACCTTTCATCATCTCTTAGATAATCTAACAGCTTTTTATCTTCACTTACAATCTTTTGAACTCCATTTAAAGTGAATTTATACATATTACTCTCCTCTTTGACATATCTAAAATATATAAAAATTAGATATTATGATTACAATATTTATAAATTATATGCTCTGATATTCTCCATCCCATACAATTCTTCTGTATTTATCCGGATCCGTATCGCCTTCCGTACTAAATAAAAGTACCTTTGAATTTTCATCTAATTCCAGCTCTTCTCTAAGTCCTTTTAAATCGTCTCTTGTCATTATAGAACATAAAAGCCCTGTGGTAACTGCACCTGATTCTCCTGAAATAACTCTAGTATCTCCTTTCAATGGATTTCCAAGAACTCTCATTCCTTTAGCCGTAACCCAGTCGGGACAAGCAATAAATTCACTGCTATAGGACTTCAATACTTCCCAGCCTATGGTATTTGCCTCACCGCAGGCAAGTCCCGCCATTATAGTAGGCATATCTCCTCCAACGGATCTAACTTTTCCGTCATTTGCTACAGCTGATTTATACAGGCAAGCTGCCTCATCGGCCTCCACTACAACTGTCTTAGGACAATTCTCTCCAAATGCAGATGCAAAGAACCCCTGAACCGAACCAGCCAGTGAACCAACTCCAGCTTGTATAAATATATGAGTTGGTCTTTCAACTTCTAACTTTTTCAACTGCTCCAATGCTTCTAAGGACATTGTCCCATATCCCTGCATTATCCAGGTAGGGATATCTTCATAACCTTCCCATGCGGTGTCTTGAACCATTACCCATCCATTCTCTTCTGCATGCTTATTTGCCAATCTAACTGCATCATCATAATTCAAATCCGTAATAGTTACATCTGCACCTTCATTTTTTATATTCTGAAAACGGCTTTGAGATGAGCCCTTTGGCATGTATACTACTGATTTTTGTTTTAGTTGAGATGCCGTCCATGCAACTCCGCGCCCGTGATTTCCATCTGTAGCAGTTATAAAAGTAATTTCTCCCAATTGCTTTCTTACTTTGTCTGAAGTGACTTTGGCATATCCCAATTCTGATATATCCCTATTTAATTTTTGAGCCAGGTAGTTTCCCATTGCAAAAGAACCTCCTAAAACTTTAAAGGCGTTTAGCCCAAAACGATAGGATTCATCTTTTACATATATACCACCTAAACCAATTTTTTTAGCCAAATTGCTCAGATTCACTAAAGGTGTTTCTGAATATTGGGGAAAACTTTCATGAAATTTTTTAACCTTTTCAATTTCCCTCTTACTTAAAAATTCTACAGATTTTTTTTCCTTTACTCCGATAGTATTTTTCTTCCACAATATCTTTTTATCCATTTTATTTATGTCTCCTCTTCATAATAACTTTTTACGCAATTAACTACAGCAATAATCGTTCCATAACAATTTAGAAAAACTCTATAAAAGTTGATATTTAAAATTCAAAAGATATCGCTGTATAATATGCGACAATACACAATATCTTGGTTATCATTATGATAATAAAGTATCATAATGATAACCAATAAAAAATTATTTTATGCCTCCCAATTTTCTATACAAGGTAGCTATTCCTATACCCAATTTATTTGCTGCCATTTGCTTGCCTTTCGTATCAGAGCCATACAAGTCTAAAGCCTTCAATATATATTTTTTTTCAACTTCTTTAAGTGGTTTTATCGATTCATGTGCTAAAATTTTTTCATCTATCTGACCCTTATAGTTTAAAATAGTTTCAGGAAGCATATCTACAGTTAGAATTCCACTTTTGCCAGCCATATTCATCATAAATTCTATAGTATTTTCCAGTTCTCTTACATTGCCCGGCCAGGAATAATCTACTAAGAGCTGTTTTGCTCTACTATCAATGCCATGAATTGATTTATTAAAAGCATAATTGTATTTCCCAATTATATTCATAGCAAGCAATTCTATATCCTCTTTCCTGCACCTGAGAGGTGGTACTTCCATAGGTATGACATTTAAACGATAATATAGATCCTCTCTAAATTTATTTTCCTTTATAAGTTTTTTTAAATCCCTATTAGTGGCTGCTATAACACGTATATCTAAATTCATAAGCTGGTTGGATCCAATTCTGACTATTTTTTTCTCTTGAATTACTCTTAGTATCTTCACCTGTAAATATAGTGGCATATCACCTATTTCATCCAAAAATATTATACCCCCATTGGCCAGTTCAAATTTTCCTATTCTTCCCCTAGGATCTGCCCCGCTGAAAGCACCTCTGGCATATCCAAATAATTCGCTCTCCAAAAGATTATCAGGTATAGCTCCACAGTTTATGGCTATAAAAGGCTTATTCCTCCTATCACCTTCAGAATGTATAGCTTTGGCGATCAATTCTTTCCCTGTTCCACTTTCTCCTGTTATAAGTACTGTGGATTTTGAAGAAGCCATCTTTTTTATCCTATCTTTCAATTTAATCATAACTTTAGACTTTCCTATAATATCATCAGCTTTAACTTCTCGTATTTTTGCTACCTTATACATATCCGCCTTTAATTTTTTTATTTTGTCAAATATAAATATTCTATCATAGGTGGCTAATCTCGGATATACTGGAATCAACTGTCCCATTAAATATAATTTCTTCTTGTTTACTATAACTGTATACACTTCTGTACCTGCTATATATTCACCAGTTGCAGTCACATCTATACTATGTTTAAATTTTTCCGGATCTATATTAAGCTGATCTGACGCACTGCTGTTCATATGAACAATTTCATTATTATCACTCAAAACCACTACACCCTTATTCACAGAATCTATAACCTGTTTTAAAAGATCTATCATCATATTGTTTCTCTTATTTTCAAAATGGGCATATATCTTAGCTCTTATAAAATCTGATATTTGCTCTAAAATTTCCAGATAAGATTTTATATTTTTCTTTACCCGCTGCTTTTGTTCATCATCTGAGCATATAAATCCTATAACCCCAATAATCTTTTCTTCATAAATTATAGGCATAGAAACCTGCATTTTTTCAATACAATGCTTCCTATTATTACAATTCCTACACAAAAAATTTTTACCTGGACTTTCTATTACCTGTGTTTCTCCAGTTTTAAGAACATGATTATATACATAACCTTCTGTAGAAATATCTTCATCTGTCTTTTGACTATAGATACCTGTACCCGCAATTCTTAAAAAATTCTTATCAACTATTTCTACATCTACATTTATTGTTTTTGAAATTATATTTGCATACTTGATAACTGTAGGCTGTATTTGCTTTAAAAAAGAAGTTTCCATCATTACATCAATCCTTTTTAGATCTAATAAATTATCATCTTGATATATTTATACTAAAATTATAATTTGATTTTATTATACCCTATAGCATTATGAAATTTATCAAATATACATATAATTATCAATTTGATAATGGAACTGCCTATAATATAGTTTTTTTATTTTCCAACCACAATTTTATATCCATAAATTTAAAATTAACCCTTTGCTTTATCTTTAAATTTAGCATACATAATTATTATATCAATGGCTTATCAAATACTTTAGGTATACTTATTGCTTGTATTAATAGAAATCAGTAATATATATTTAATACACTGATAAACGAGGTGTTCAAAAATTGCTGAAAGACTTGTTGGGTATATATAAAAACTGCGTTGTATCAATAGTTGGATCTGGAGGTAAAACCTCTTTTATGTTTAACTTAGCACAGGAACTTAGATCTCAAAATAAAGTACTGTTATTTACTACTACAAAAATTTATGTTCCCTCTAAAGAACAGTATGATTTTATGGCTATAGGTAAAAAAAATTTTCTGCACTGCTGTACATTACCTGAAAAAGGTATCTATGTTTATGGTAATATATTAGATAATAATTCAAAAATATCGGGACTAGATGAAGATACATTAATAAAAGAGCTTCATAATTTTAACTATATATTAATAGAAGCAGATGGTTCAAAAGGCAAATCTCTAAAAGGTTGGAGAGAAAACGAACCTGTAATCTTCAAAGGCACCAACATTACTGTTGGAATAATTGATATAACTTGCTTAGGTAAGACAATCAATTCAGATAATATCCATAGAGTTGATAGATTTATAGAACTAACTAATTCTCACTTAGGTGAAAAAGTCTCATTAAATCATTTGATTTCACTTATACTTCATCCTAATGGTTTATTTAAAAAATCATCGGGTAAAAAAATTCTATTCATCAACAAAGTGGAAGACACAAATTCAACAGTATTTTCAAAAATATTATCGAAAAACATTAAACCTCATAATTACGTAGATAGAATAATTATGGGCAGCTTAAAAAATAAAATTTATGAGGTACTTTAAAGGGGGTAAACTATAAATTAAATGATCAATGCTATTATAATGGCTTCAGGATATTCTCATAGAATGGGTACCGATAAACTGCTTTTACCTTATAAGGGTAAACCATTACTTGAACACACTATTGATGCCATAGCAAATTGTACTTTTAATCAAGTCATTCTAGTTGCACGAGATGTAAAAGTGATAAACTTGGCTAAAAAAAAGGGGTTAAATGTTGTAAAAAACAACAGGGCTTACATTGGTCAGAGTCAATCTATAAAACTCGGAATTATCAATTCAGTCCCTGCTGACGGATATATGTTTTTCACAGGTGATCAGCCTATGCTAACTTCAAATACTATAAACGATTTAGTGCAGTGCTTTAAATTTCATAGACATTTTATTATAGTACCTAAATTCAAGCTTAGGCCTGGTTCCCCTGTCATTTTTCCAAAAGACTATATAAAAGAACTTCTGAATTTAACCGGTGACACTGGTGGAAAATCTATAATAAATAAAAACATTGATAAAATAATCTTTTTAGAATTAAAAAATCAATATCCTATTTTTGATATTGATACACCGTACGATTATAAAAATATATTAAATATAAAATAAGGGTGATCTAATATGCGTAATGATATTGTGATAATTCGAGGAGGAGGAGATATTGCTTCAGGTACTGTGCAAAAGCTTCACAGATGTGGTTTTAAGGTTCTGGTTTTAGAAGTTAAAAATCCCACTTCTATTAGAAGATTGGTATCTTTTAGCGAAGCAATATACGAGGGTAAGATTACAATAGAAGGAATTACCGCTGTATATGCTAAAAATATGAAAAATATATATGATGCGTGGATAAATAACAGAGTTCCTATAATGGTAGATCCACACTGTAATTGTTTAAATACCATAAGGCCTAAAATTTTAGTTGATGCAATACTGGCTAAAAAAAATTTAGGAACAAATATAAACATGGCAGATATAACTATAGGTCTAGGCCCTGGCTTTAAAGCAGGTGACGATGTAAATGCAGTTGTTGAAACCATGAGAGGTCACAATTTGGGAAGAGTTATATACAGCGGCTGTGCCATGGCCGACACAGGATGCCCTGGAAGTATACTTGGTTTTTCTAAAGAACGAGTGATATACAGCCCCTGCAGTGGAATCATAAAAAATATTAAGCAAATTGGAGATCTAGTAAAAAAAGGCAGCACCATAGCCCTAGTAGACAATGTAAAAATAAAAGCCTCATTGACAGGAGTGTTAAGAGGTATTATAAGAGATAACAGTACTGTATTTAAGGGACTTAAGATAGCTGATATAGATCCCAGGGCTTCGGAGCGTAAGAACTGCTTTACAATTTCTGACAAAGCAAGAAATATTGCTGGTGGTGTATTGGAAGCTATTTTATATTTGCAAAACAATAAATCAAATGTGGAAGATCATTGCAGAGTACAGAATATTAAGACACATTTACAAAAGGGATTACTGCATAATTAAACTATGCAGCAATTCATTTTTTTGTACAGAGCTCGGAGTAAACTTTAAAAGTTTACTCCTTTATAATTTATATGTTATTATTTAAATGCAAAATACATTTAAATATTTTTAGAATTAAGAAAGGAAAATCTATCACCATGATGAATAAAAAATTCCTCTATATAGCTTTAATTATATTAATTTTTACTTTTGGACTCATTTACTTCAATAGCCCTCTTAGATCTAATAGAAATTATCCTATAATAACGGGAAGCTTTATACAGCTGGATATGACACAACATTGGAATAGCAATGACTGGAAAAATGAATTGAATTATCTCAAAGAAAATAAAATGAAATATATAATAATAACAAACGTGTCCCAAACTCAAGGGAATATAACAAATACTTGCTATAAAAATAATATCTCTGGATATAAAAAAATATATGGGAATATAGATCCTGTGGAATTATGTTTAAAAAATGCGGAGCACCTAAACATGAAAGTTTTTATAGGACCTAATTTTAACACTGACTGGTGGCAGGTACCTACAGACAACTACCTGTGGCTAAACTCACAGATGGAAAGAGCTAACGTTGTAGCCGATGATCTGTATAAAAAGTATCATTCTAAATATCCAAATGCCTTCTACGGGTGGTATTTCCCCTACGAAGTCGACAACGCCAAATACACTAAAATAAGTGAATTTAAAAATTTAGCCAATGCCATTAATATTCACATAAACCATCTTAATTCCAAAGGAGAGCGTCTTCCTATACTATTATCTCCATTTATGAATTCATCTGCTGGTACTGCTAATCAATATTCTTCAAATTGGCAGTACCTATTTTCAAAAACCAATTTTAAAAAGGGGGACATATTTTGCCCACAAGACTCTGTAGGAAGTGGAAGATTAAATTTAGAGGAAGTCAATTCTTGGTATACTGCCTTAAAAAAAGCTGTAGCTAAAAAACCTGGCATGTTATTTTGGTCAAATGCCGAAAATTTCGACTATGTAAATAATTCCAGTGTACCTTTAGACAGATTCCTAAAACAACTCACATTGGAGAGCCCCTGTGTAGACAACATAATATGCTTTTCCTACAGTCACTATTACAGTCCCAATAATATAGACAGTGGATTTAATAAAGCATATTCATATTATGTAGAGCACGGAAAACTCCCTTATAAAAAATTAGACAGTCCTCAAAATTTAACTATAACAACTGTGGAAAATAACAAATTCAAAATAAGCTGGTCTGTTCCCAAAAACACCGATAACATATGCGGCTACGAAATATATAGGGACAATATTTTGATTTCAAGAATTATGCTTCAGAGAAAATATGGTGGCAACCCCAACGGGTTTTCAAAATCTATTATAGACATGCCTTTGTTAAAAGAGAATACAAAATCCTGCACTTATACAGTAAGATCCCTTGGATTTTCAGGGAATGTTTCAAAACCTTCGAATTCAGTATCCGTTAATATTGATACTTTCGCCAAATTACCACATTTGCTTTCTAAAAACTGCAAGTACTCTATTACGCCTTTGCCCCATGAAAAGTATAATGATGTACATTTTATCAAACTCACAGATGGTAAATACTCTTCTATAAACTCTTCAAAGAGCAGTGACTTCGTAGGATGGTATAACGATCCTATAGATATAAATATAGATTTAGGCAAAATACAACCCGTACAGCAATTCGTAGTGGATTATCTCAGAGATCCTATTCCCTGGGCTGAACTCCCTGAAAGGGCTTCTATTGGTATATCTGAAGATGGAATAAATTTTACCCCCGTAGGACTGTTGAGAATACCTTCTGTACCTTTTTCGGATAGAAATGGCTCAAGATATCCCATATATCTTACCTTAGACAAGCCTATAAATGCCCGATATATAAAGCTTACTTCCATCACTAAACCAAACTATTATACTTTCATAGATGAATTTGAAATAAGAAATTAAACATTTATACACTAATTGTTGACAATGTATCTTATAAATATTATAATCTTAGAATGAAGATTTATGATATTAAAACTGTATAAATTTATAAGACCATGAAGAGAAGAGTAAATATAGAATCTATTCAAAGCGAATTGGTAATGGTGGAAGTCCAATATAGATCTATATCGAAGAACATCTCGGAGTTTCTAACCGAAATCTTTCGTGAAAGTAGGCTTAGAGGTAATCAGTACCTTAAAGTGAAAGATAATAAAATATATGTTGTTATCTTAAAGTTGGTCATATTTTATGGCAAATTGGGTGGTACCGCGAGTAAAGTCTTTCGTCCCTTTAAGGACGAAGGGCTTTTTTTATTAATAATTCAAAATATAATATGTTTACAAAGGAGGACACTATGAAAACAACATTAGTAAAATCTCTGTACAGGGAAAGTGAAAAATTTTCGGGCAAAAATATTCAAATTTCAGGCTGGATTAGAACAATAAGAGATTCTAAATCATTTGGATTTATAGAATTAAACGACGGATCATTTTTCAAGAATATTCAAATAGTTTTTGATAATACACTTGAAAATTTTAAACAGATATCAAAATTGGCCATTAGCTCATCACTCTTAGTTGAAGGTATATTAGTTCTTACTCCAGATGCAAAACAGCCTTTTGAACTTAAAGCCAGTAAAATAATTTTAGAAGGCAATTCAGCTCCAGATTATCCGCTTCAAAAGAAAAGACATACTCTTGAATATTTGAGAACTATAGCTCATTTAAGGCCTAGAAGCAATACTTTTTCTGCAGTATTTAGAGTTCGCTCTATAGCAGCCTATGCCGTCCATAAATTCTTTCAAGAGAGAGGTTTCGTATACGCAAATACTCCTATAATAACGGGAAGTGACTGTGAAGGCGCCGGTGAAATGTTTAAAGTAACTTCATTTGATCTAGGCAGCATACCTAAAAAAGAAGATGGAACCGTAGATTTTTCCAAGGATTTTTTTGGCAAGGAAACTAATTTAACTGTAAGCGGTCAGCTATCTGCTGAAACCATGGCCCTGGCTTTCAGAAACGTATACACTTTTGGACCCACATTTAGAGCCGAGGACTCAAATACAGCAAGACATGCTGCTGAATTTTGGATGATAGAACCAGAAATGGCTTTCGCTGAACTAAAAGATTATATGGACGTAGCTGAAGATTTAGTAAAATATGTGATAAAATACGTACTTGAAAACGCTCCTGAAGAAATGGAATTTTTTAATTCATTTATAGATAAAGATCTATTTAATAGGTTGGATAATGTAGTTAACTCAAGTTTTGACAGAATAACTTATACTGAAGCTGTAGATATCCTTAAAAAAAGCGGAGAAAAATTTCAGTATCCAGTGGAGTGGGGAATTGATCTCCAAACAGAACACGAAAGATATTTAACTGAAAAAGTATTTAATAAACCTATATTTGTAACTGATTATCCAAAGGAGATAAAGGCCTTTTATATGAGACAAAATGAGGATGGAAAGACAGTAGCTGCTGCCGATCTATTAGTTCCAGGAGTTGGTGAAATAGTTGGGGGAAGCCAAAGAGAAGAAAGATATGATGTACTGGAAAAAAGAATAGAGGAACTCGGCCTCAATAAAAAAGACTACTGGTGGTATTTAGAACTTAGAAAATACGGGGAGACAAAACATTCTGGCTTTGGGCTGGGATTTGAAAGAATAATTATGTATATAACTGGAATGTCCAACATAAGAGACGTAATACCATTCCCCAGAACTACTGGTTCTGCTGAATTTTAATATATAAATTTATACTTTTAAAATAAATAAGGAAAGGTTTATTCAAAATAAAATTTTGAATAAACCTTTCTTTTGTTACAAATAACATTCAAAAGCAATTAAAACTTCTGGTTTTAAATAGGTTTACAATTTATATTTATATTTTAGATTCTAAAAAATTTCTTGAAATTTTTGTTGTAACCGGTTGCACATTGTTTCAATATCTATCAAATTTAGTTAAAATATAATTAAGTAAAAAAGTACTTATAAAAACTTTTTAAAAATTATATAAATATAGAAAGAAAGGAAGCCTATTTATGAACCTCACAAAATTATTTGAATTACAAGAAAATTTGGATCAGAGAATTAAAAAAAACATTTCTGTTGATAAAACTTCTTTAATTTCAAAAAAAACCCTTGCACTTCAAGTAAAAATGGCCGAATTAGCTAATGAAACTCGATGTTTTAACTTTTGGAGTAATGATAAAACTATAAATAAAAATTTAATTTTAAAAAGCTATATAAATTCCCTGTGTTTTATGCTGACTTTAGGTATTGAAAAGGGATTTACAGATATTAACGTAAAAATAAAACCTAATGAATATGATATGACATCACAATTTTTAAACCTATATATTGATATAAATGATTTTGTAATATCTTCTTCTAAAGATCATTACATAACTCTGTTTGAAGATTTCATAAGTTTAGGAAACAAATTAGGATTTTCACTAAAAGAAATAGAAGATGCCTATTATAATAATTCTTTTATAATTAAGAGATCCAATTATAATTGACTTTTAATATTCTCAAGATCTATCATCTTGAGAATATTTTTGATCCCTTCCAGATTTTATAAATAGAACTATTAAATATATAGCCCCATTATGGTTAAACTAAATTGTGGAAGGTGATAATTTATGCTTGGCATACTATATTCAATAATAGCTGGAATAAGCATGAGTATTCAAGGTGTCTTCAATACCAGACTCAGTGAAAAAATAGGTCTCTGGGCTACGAATACAATAGTCCAGGGTGTTGGGTTTATAATAACACTAATAATAGTTTTATCATCCGGAAAGGAAAACTGGGGAAATATAAATTGCTGTAAAAAATTATATTTTTTAGGTGGCGTATTTGGAGTAATTATAACCTTTACTGTGATGCAGGGAATTAAATCTTTAGGTACAACTCATTCTATTTCAATAATTCTTGTATCTCAATTGCTAGCAGCAGCTTTAATCGACTTTTGGGGTCTGTTTGATTCTCAGAAAATCAATTTCACTTTCAATAAAATAGCTGGAATAATAATTATGATTATAGGCATATTAGTGCTAAAATGGAAGGGTTGATAAATATTTAAATATATTAGACTAATTTTAAAGATAACTATATAATTAATGAAGAAACATAAATTAATTAAAATAAATCAGTTTGTTCTTAGGGGGGATGCTTAAAAATGGATTTTAAACAAATAGAGGCCTTTATAAATGTAGCTAAGTTTAAAAGTTTTTCAAAGGCTGCAAACTCCATATTCTTGTCACAGCCTGCTATTAGTTCTCATATTTCCATTCTAGAAAAAGAACTAAAAGTACAACTTTTTGACAGGACTTCAAAAGAGGTATTATTGACTCCTGCTGGAGAGTCTTTTTTAAAATTTGCCATAGAGATTTTAAATACACGTGATAAAGCTATACATACCTTAGTAAATTTTAATAAGACTATAAGTGGTAAACTTAAATTAGCCGCCAGTACAACACCATGCAATGCCTTAGTTCCTTCTCTAATAAAAAATTTTCACAGTATATATCCTGAGGTAACCTTTGATGTTTTAGAATTAAGTTCTGCCGAAATAATTAAAAATATAATAAAATTTGACTGTGAAATTGGTCTCGTAGGTGAACCGGTAAATGATGAAAAAATTAAAAGTTATAAATTGACTAAAGACGAGTTAGTTATAATATCTCCTCCTTCATTTAATATTCCAGACATCATAGATATAGTTTCGCTTTTTAAGTATAATTTCATACTGCGTGAAAAAGGTTCTGCCACTAGAAAAACTTTTGAGGATATTCTCCAGGAAAACGGATACAATATTTCAAATATAAATTCCTATTTTGAAGTAAATAATTTAGACACACTTATTCAATTTGTAAAAAATGGATTAGGTATAGCAGTAGTTTCAAATCAAGTCTTTAGAGATTATATATCCTGGGGAGTCATAAAAGAAAGTAAATTAAAAAATATATCTTTAAACAGGGCAATATATTTAATTTTAAGTTCTAAGAGAACTCTTACTCCAACAGCAAAAGCTTTTTTTGATCTGTGTAAAAAAACTTTTGATATAAAATAACTATTTATACATTTAATTATTTTCAGCCGGAGCACATATATTATAATAATTATTATAATATATTATAAATAATTTTAAGGGGAATAGTATGTTTTCCATTAAAAATAAATTAGGATCCAATTTGAAATCATCAATAGATAAAAATTTATATAAAAACTATAGGATAATATTACAATATACTTCACTTCCAGAGACTATAGAAAAAAAAATAAAAATATACAAAGGAAAATTACTTCATGTTATACCAATTATAAATTGTATAAGTGCCATCTTAACACCTAATGCCATAAATAGACTAATAGAATTACCACAGGTAAGACATATAGAAGATGATTGTCTCGCTCTATTATGTGCTGGCAAAAGTGTACTTGTTTCAAATGGTATAATATCTGGAGAAAAGTATCGTCTTACGGGAAAAGGCATATGTATAGGCATAGTGGATTCAGGTGTCTATCCCCATCCTGATCTTTTAAGCCCTAAAAATAAAATCAAAAAATTTATAGACTTAATAAAAGGATATAAACATCCCTACGATGACAATGGGCACGGAACTTTTATGAGTGGAATCATATGTGGAAATGGAAATGAATCCGGTGGAATATATAGGGGTGTTGCCGAAAACAGCAATATTTATTCAATAAAGGCTTTCAATGCCCTCGGAAAGGGACTAGTATCAGATATCTTATTTTCTATTCAGCTTCTTCTAAATGATAGTGAAAATGAAAACATAAAGATAATTTGCCTCCCTTTTGAATTATGTGCAAATAATCATTTTATATTATCTCTATTTGAAAAAGCTTTTCAGATAGCAGTAAAAATGAATATAACTGTTATAGTGCCTTCAGGCCACTGCGGCAACCTTCAGGGAAGCATAAGAGGTATAGCTATTCTTGATAACTGCATAACAGTATCTGGTATAGATACAAGTGCTAATATAATTAAACCTTATGAATATTCTTCCTGCGGACCTGTAGATAAAATCGGAAAACCTGATTTAACCGCTGCTTGTGTAAATATATGTTCCATAAATTCCAGCCCAGAATATATATCAGAAAGAAATGGAATGAAAATATATCCAAAACCTTTGGGAAATCCCTATACTTGTTATACAGGTACTTCTTGTTCAGCAGCATACGTAAGCGGTATATGTGCTCTCCTGTACGAAAACAATCCTGATCTCACTTTTAATGATTTAATGTCACTTCTTAAAATATCTTGTGATCTTTTAAATATTCCTAAATGGTATCAAGGTGCCGGTACAATAAATATAAATAAATTGCTTCCTTAAACAATATTAAAACCTTAATGTTCATTAAGTATTTGAACATTGGATTATTATATGTTATCATATAATATATACTATTATATGATAACAATTTAATTTAGGAGGTATTATTATGCTAAGCAAAAGATTAGAAAAAGCTATAAACGATCAGATAAACTTTGAATATTATTCTGCTAATATTTATTTGGCCATGGAAGCATATTTTGCAAGACAAAATCTAAATGGTTTTGTCAACTTCTTTAAAGTTCAGATACAGGAAGAAAATTTCCATGCATCAAAATTTTTTGACTACTTAAATCAAGTAGGTGGCAATATTACCATAAAAGGATTTAGCGATCCTAAAAATGACTACGAATCACCACTTGAAGTTTTTGAAACTGCCTTAAAGCATGAACAAATAGTCACTTCAAGAATTAATAATTTAATGTCTATAGCCAGTGAAGATAAGGATTATGCTTCAATAGCTTTGCTTCAATGGTTTATCAATGAACAGGTAGAAGAGGAAGATACATTCAACAATGCCATTCAAACATTAAAAAGGATAGGAGATAATCCAGCTGCACTCTACCTGTATGATCAGGAGCTTGCAGCCAGAACTTTCGTGCCACCCACAACTACATCCCCCTCTGTAAATTAAAATCAATAATTCTTACAAGCTAATAAAGATACACTAGTAGGTCCAGATATATCTCCCCTCTCTAGTGTATCTTGCTTTCATTTAAAGCTCTTTATATTTTTCAATAACCCCTGTATACATCTACTAAGTTATCTAATTTATCTCCTGATACATATCTTTTTAAATTATTATATATCATATTAAATCTTCTAATGTCAGCCCTTTCAGACACCCAGGAATTATGTGGCGTTATTATTACATTTTCAAATTCCCAAAGAGGATTATCCTTATCTAAAGGTTCTTCTTCCACCACATCTAAGGCTGCTCCTAATATCTTTTTATTCTTTACATTCTCTATAAAGGCACTTTCATCCATTATAGAACCTCTTGCTGTATTTACTATATAGACCCCATTTTTCATAGCTCTAAATGCACTACCATCTATCATATGACATGTTTTTTTAGTATAGGGAATGGTTATCACAACTATATCACATAATTTCAACATGTCCTTTATTTGCTCCGATGAAAAACACTGGTTAAAGTAAGCTACATCTTCGCCTTTTGTATTCAATCCTACTATTTTTACATCAAATGCTACCAATCTTTTGGCGGCTTCCTTTGCTATACTTCCAGTTCCAATAAAGCCTACGGTTTTACCCCATAATTCCAATATACCGGTATCCAATTTCCACAATCTGTTCCGCTGATTTTCATAAAACCTTCTGCTGTGTCTAAGCATTTCCAATATCTTTAATACTATCCATTCACCCATGGGTATGCTGTATCCACCCTTATTGTTGGTAATTAATATATGATTTTTTTTAACTACATCCATGGGAAGCTGATCTATACCGATACTGAATAACTGTATCCATTTTAAATTTTTCATGCCGCTTATATCCAGGGTCTTAAATGGATCATAACAGAGCAGTACTTCTGTATCCTTCATATTCTCTGTATAGCGAGCTCCATTTTCCCCTACGATCTTTACATCGTATCCTAATTTTTTTATATTGGCAATATTTTTATCGCCAAAATTACGCGTACACAACAATTTAATTCCCATGAAATTCACCTCTATATTAAAATATGATAATTTAATTATCTATTCTATAAATTTTCCAATGCATCTAAATTTATTATACCTTTCTTCTAACAATTCCTTCCTAGAACGCTTTCTAAGTATACCTATTTCTTCTATAAACTGACCTTTTATAACTTTAGATATCTTTCTTACATCTTTCTGCGCTCCACCTACAGGTTCTTTTAATACTTTATCTATTATACCATATTTTTTTAAATCTTGAGCTGTGATTTTCATAACCGCTGCTGCCTCTTTAGCTCTGGAGGCATCCTTCCAAAGTATACCTGCAAATCCCTCTGGAGATAAAACAGAATATATGGAATTTTCCAGCATCCACACCGAATCTGCCACGGCAAAAGCCAAAGCCCCTCCACTGCCACCTTCTCCTATTATTAAGGATATTATAGGCACTTTCAGATTAAATATATCCATCAGATTTCTTGCTATGGCTTCTCCCTGTCCCCTTTCTTCTGCTTCCATTCCACAAAAAGCTCCGGGAGTATCTACAAAACATATAATAGGTCTATCAAATTTATCCGCTTGCTTCATGAGTCTTAAACCTTTCCTATATCCCTCAGGATTTGGCATACCAAAATTCCTCTTAATATTCTCTTCAGTATTTCTACCCTTTTGCTGGGCTACTACAGTTACAGGTTCTCCATCCAAAAGTGCAATACCTCCAACTACGGAGAGATCATCTCCGAAATATCTGTCACCATGAAGTTCCATAAAAGAATCAAATACATTTTTTATATAATCTAAAGAAGTTGGTCTTTCCAACATCCTAGCTAAAGTCACCCTTCTCCATGCATCCTTAACATCAAGCTTCCTATTCAAAATTTTTTGAACCCTTCCCAATTTTTCCATACGAGAGCTTCCTTTCCTTTAGAAAATTTACATAAAAAATTTTAAAATATTACCTATTTCTGCTGTGAATCGACAGTATCTTTCCCAGAGTTCCTTTTAAATCTTCTCTTGAAACTATACTGTCTATAAAACCATGCTGCAATAGAAATTCAGAGCTTTGAAATCCCTCGGGAAGTTTTTGTTTTATAGTCTGCTCTATTACTCTTTTTCCGGCAAATCCCACAAGTGCACCAGGTTCAGCTAATATTATATCTCCAAGCATGGCAAAACTAGCTGTGACTCCACCTGTAGTTGGATCCGTAAGTACAGGTATATAAAGGAGGCCATTTGCATTCAGTCTGGAAATGGCTCCACTTATCTTGGCCATTTGCATAAGCGAAAAAATACCTTCCTGCATTCTCGCTCCTCCGGAAGCTGTAAAAATAATCAATGGAAATTTTAGCTTTATGGCTCTTTCCACTGCCCTGGTTATTTTTTCTCCTACTACAGAACCCATACTTCCCATCATAAAATTACTGTCCATTACACATATAACCGATGGTTCTTTAAATATAGTACATTGTCCCGTTATTACTGCCTCCGCCATATTAGTCTTTTTCTGCATATTTTTAATTTTATCCCTATACCCCTTAAATTCTATGGGATTAGCTGAAGTCATATTTTTATCAAATTCATAAAAGCTCTCCCTATCGGCTATAAGATCAATTCTTTCTCTTGCATTTATTCTAAAATGGTGATTGCAATATTGACATATACTATAATTGTTCTTTAAATCCTTTCTATACAATATTTTACCGCAGTTACCGCATTTTACCCAAGCACCGCTTGGTATACTTGGTCTTTTACTTAAGCTATTATCAATATTACTTAGAGCCTTCTGACTTACTGTAATATACTTTGTTTTTTTAAATAATTTATCCAACAAAATCTATCACCTCTTTTATTGAGTTGGTTGCTTAACTTAATTACCAGCTAACTTTATTGCATAAAACAAAAATATGGCTCTAACCTGTCAAATTATTTTCTATAAATTTTGTATCATAAATTCCTTTCACAAAATCATCACTATTTATGATTTTAAATTGGAAATCTATATTGGTATCAACCCCTTCTATAATAAATTCTCCCAGAGCTCTTTTCATTTTACATATAGCCTCTTCTCTATTTTTACCATATACAATTAGCTTTGCTATCATAGAATCGTAATAAGGAGGAATATCATATCCCGAATAAACTGCACTGTCAACTCTCACATTAAAACCACCTGGTACGTATAGATCTTTTATCTTCCCCGGTGAGGGTATAAATCCCTTTTGCACATTCTCCGCATTTATTCTGCATTCTATAGAATGTCCGTGAATCTTTACATCATTTTGGCAAAAATCAAGTTTTTCTCCAGCTGCAATTTTTATCTGCTCCTTTACCAGATCTATTCCCGTTACCATTTCAGTTATGCCATGTTCTACTTGAATACGGGTGTTCATTTCCATAAAATAATAATTATTATTTTTATCTAAAAGGAACTCTACCGTTCCCGCATTAGTATAATGCACTGCTTTAGCAGCTTTTACCGCCGTTTCCCCCATAGATCTTCTAAGTTCTTCTGTAACAACTTTACTGGGCGTTTCCTCCAGCACTTTCTGATTTCTCCTCTGCATGGAACAATCTCTTTCTCCCAGGTAAACCGTATTCCCAAAATTATCTGCAAGTATCTGAATTTCTATATGTTTTGGTCTTTCTATAAATTTTTCTAGATATATGGTGTCATCACCAAAAGCATTTTTAGCTTCTAGCTTGGCATTTTCATAATTTTTTATAAGTTGAGCCTCCGCATATACAACTCGTATACCTCTTCCACCGCCCCCTGCTGAAGCCTTTATCATAACAGGATACTTTATCCTCCTGGCTACCTCCAGAAGTTCCTCGCCTGAAGTAACAGCTCCCTCTGATCCCGGCACAGTCGGAACACCGTTCCTATTCATTATATACCTGGCATTGGATTTATTACCCATACTTTCAATACACTCAGGAGAAGGCCCTATAAAAGTTATATTACACTCTCTACATATACTGGCAAATTTACTATTTTCAGATAAGAATCCAAATCCAGGATGAATAGCCTGAGCACCAGATAAAACTGTTGCGCTTATTATATTTTGCACATTTAGATAGCTTTCTCTAGGAGAAGCAGGTCCTATACAAATAGCTTCATCTGCCAACTGGGTATGTAGTGCCTCTCTATCGGCCTCAGAATATACAGCCACAGTTTCTATTCCCATTTCTCTACAGGCTCTAATTATCCTAACTGCTATTTCTCCCCTGTTTGCAATTAAAATCTTACTAAACATTTTTTAAAACTCAACTCCTGACAATTAGTTTTTGTCTCCTATCATAAAAATTAATTCCGCTTCTGCAGCTTTCCTATCTTGAACATATGCTGTTGCTTTTCCCATTCCAGCAGGGCCCTTGATTTTTATAATTTCAACTTCTAGTTTAAGTATATCCCCAGGAACTACTTTTTTCCTAAATTTTGCCTTATTTATTCCTCCAAAAAAAGCTATTTTATTCTTAAATTCTTTTTTACTCAGTATAGCTACAGCACCAGCCTGGGCCAGAGCCTCTATTATGAGTACCCCCGGCATTATAGGTTCTTCTGGAAAATGCCCCGGAAAAAAATACTCATTTCCAGTGACATTTTTATAAGCTGTGACCTTTTTACCCGGCTCCATATAAGTAACTTTATCTATTAGTAAAAATGGATATCTATGCGGTATAATTTCCTTTATTTCTTTTAAACCAAAATTTACATTAAACCTGTCTTCGTCCATATATCTTTCCTCCATTCCATAGATCTTCCAATACTAGAGTCTGTAATCAACTTCAGTTATCGGTCTTTATTTTAAACAAGGGCTGCCCATATTCCACCATTTGCTCATTTTTAGCTAAAATCTCCACCACTTCTCCATCTATTTCACTTTGAATATCATTCATAAGTTTCATGGCCTCTATGACACATAGAGTATCCCCCTTTTTTACCTTACTTCCTACATTTACAAAAGCAGGTTTCTCTGGATCTGGGGAGCTATAAAAAGTACCTACAATAGGTGATGTAACTTCCTTTATATTATCTTCTTCTTCATTATTATTTTTTTCTTTCTTATCTGATTCAAGCTTATTTACTGTATCGCCCTCTTCCTCTTCACATTTATTTTCACATTTTCCCGCTGCAATACTGTCTTCACGTTCATTTTCTTTTACAATATTTATCTGCTTTATATTTCCCTTTTCTCCCTTTTTTTTCATTATTATAGATATATCCTGCCAATTAATTTCTAAATAACCAAGCTTTGAGTTATCCATAACCTTTATCATATTTTCAATTGCTTCAAAATCCATATTATTCACTCCACTTTTTTAATAAAATAACTGCATTATGTCCCCCAAACCCAAAAGAATTAGACATAGCATACTTAACTTCTAAATTTCTACCTTTATTAGGCACATAATCAAGATCACATTCTTCATCTTTTTCTCTATAACCTATAGTAGGTGGAACATAATTATCCTCTATGGATTTAGCACATATTATGGCTTCTATTGCCCCTGCTGCTCCCAGAAGATGTCCTGTCATTGATTTCGTGGAGCTTACAGGAATTTCTTTTGCATAATCTTCAAATACTTTCTTTATAGCCCTGGTTTCGGATTTATCATTGCTCACAGTGCCTGTTCCATGGGCATTTATATAGGAAACCTCTCTTTTGTCTATTCCTGCTTCCTCTATTGCCATCTTCATAGCTCTTGCTGCTCCTTCTCCATCCGGAGCTACAGCTGTTATGTGGTAAGCATCGCAGGTAGAGCCATACCCAACTATTTGAGAGTAAATATGTGCATTTCTACTTTTTGCATGCTCTAATGACTCCAATACAACAATACCTGAGCCTTCCCCCATGACAAAACCCCCTCTTTCCCTGTCAAATGGAATAGAAGCCCTTTTAGGATCATTACTTCTGCTCAATGCAGTTAATGATATGAATCCCGATATAGAAAGAGGTGTTATAGAAGCCTCTGCTCCTCCTGCAATCATTATATCGGCCCTTCCATCTTCAATGATCTTGTAGGCCTCTCCAATGGCATTAGTACCTGTAGCACAAGCTGATACTACCGTAGTACATATACCTTTGGCTCCAAATTTTATAGCTATATTCCCTGCTGCCATGTTCCCTATGATCATAGGTATAAATAGCGGCCTTATTCTGTTAGGCCCTTTTTCCACAAGGATGCTGTGCTCTTCCTCTATTGTCCCTATGCCTCCAATACCGGAACCTACTAATACTCCAAACCTGTATCTATCTATGGCATCTAAATCAAGACCTGAATCTTCTACTGCCTCTTCTGCAGAAACCAGGGCAAATTGTGAGAACCTATCAAGTCTTCTAGCCTCTCTCCTTCCTAGGCTTTTATTAGCATCAAAGTTTTTTACTTCAGCTGCTAATTTTGATTTGAAATTCTCCGTATCAAATGCTTTGATAAAATCTATTCCACAAACCCCGTCTTTTATATTATTCCAAAAAGTTTTAACATCATTTCCCACTGGCGTAACTGCTCCCAATCCTGTAATTACAACTTCTCTTTTCATAAATATCACCTGACCTTTAAAAATTTACATTACCATTCCGCCATCTATATTTATTACCTGACCCGTTATATAGTCTGAATCAGATGATGCCAAGAAAGATACCACATTTGCTACATCATAGACAGTCCCAAACCTTTTCAACGGTATAGTACGCAGCGTATTTTCTCTTATTTTTTCTGATAAGCTGTTTGTCATATCCGTTTTTATAAAACCTGGAGCCACTGCATTTACATTTATTCCTCTTGATGCCAATTCCCTAGCCGTAGACTTGGTAATCCCTATTATTCCAGCTTTTGCGGCCGAATAATTCACTTGACCTGCATTACCGGTTATACCTACTACTGAAGATATATTTATTATTTTCCCGCTTCGCTGTTTAAGCATAACAGGGCTTACATGCCTTATACAATTAAAAGTGCCCTTTAAATTTACTTCTATTACCTTATCAAAGTCATTTTCTTTCATCCTCAAAAGCAGTCCATCCCGGGTTATCCCCGCATTATTTACGAGGACATCTACTCTTTTAAAAACCTCTACTGCCCTCTTTATAATATTTTTAGCTTCCTCAAATATGCTTACATCCCCCTGTACAGCAATCACTTTACAGCCCTTATTTTCAATTTCATCCATCAGTTCTTTTACATTAGCTGAACTACTTCTGTAATTAATCGCTATGTCAAATCCATCTTCTGCCAACCTAAGTGCAATAGCCCTTCCAATACCTTTCGCTGCCCCTGTAATTATCGCTACATTTTTACTGGCAATATCCATTTCATTTCTCCTATCTATTCTTTAATATTTGTACTGCATTATTTAAAGAATCCATATCTTGAACATTCAATAAGGTAACTTTCCTATCTATCTTTTTTACAAATCCACTCAATACTTTCCCGGGTCCTATCTCCACAAAAGTATCAGCTCCCACTTTAAGCATGGTATTTATACACTTTTCAAAAAGAACTGTGCTCATAACCTGTTTTTTCAGCAGTGCTTTCACATCCTTGGAGCTTTTAATAATTTCCCCTGTAACATTTGTCACTACAGGAATAGAAAATCTCCCTATATTAAATTTATTTAATTCCAACTCTAGTTTTTCTGCTGCCGGTTTTAACATAGATGTATGAAAAGGTGCACTTACCGAAAGTTTCACTACCCTGCGAGCACCTTTTTCTTTCAAATGCTGACAGGCAGCTTCAACTGCTTTTATCTCCCCTCCAATTACTACCTGTCCAGGGCAGTTTATATTAGAGGGTTCAACTATACCCACAGTCTCGCAATCCCTGCAGACATTCTCTATTGTCAGGTAATCCAATCCCATGACAGCAGCCATAGTTCCAACACCTTCAGGCACTGCCTCTTGCATGTATTTTCCCCTTTTTTTCACTAAAGCAACCGCTTTCTTAAACTCCATGGAGCCACTGCATACAAGTGCAGAGTATTCCCCTAAACTCAATCCTGCCGCAATATCAGCCTTTATATCAAAACTTTCAAGAGCTCTTAATGCAGCTATACTGGTAGTTAAGATTGCCGGCTGAGTATTTTCAGTTTTATCCAATTCTTCTTGTGGTCCTTCAAAACACATTTCGCTTATGGGAAACCCCACTGCTTCGTCTGCCTCCTGAAACACTTTTCTAGAAACTTCTATATTATCTGCAAGATCCCTTCCCATACCTGTATATTGGGCTCCTTGACCCGAAAATAAAAAAGCTATCTTACCCATAATCTACCTCCAAATATATTTTTTACATCTTTAATATCATTTTCTGCCTGTCTGAGCATTTCCTCTATTATTTCGCTGCAGCTCTGCTCTTTGCAAACAAGGCCTGCTATCTGTCCTGCCATAACAGAACCATTATCTACATCACCCTCGCGAGCTGCCCTGGACAAGGCTCCTTTACCAAGCTTTTCATATTCCTCTAAATCAGCTCCACTTTTCTCCAAGAGCTGAAATTTTCTCACTAATTTGTTTCTAATAACACGTACTGGATGCCCTGTAGCTCGGGCTGTAACTTGTGTATCGATATCTCTGGCATTTAATACTCTGTTTTTATAATTCTGATGAACCGTACACTCCTTTGCTACCAAAAATCTAGTTCCAAGCTGAATCCCTTGCGCCCCCAGCATAAAAGCTGCTGCCATTCCTCTTCCGTCTCCTATTCCCCCTGCGGCAATTACAGGTATATTCACGGCATCAACCACCTGAGGAACTAACGACATAGTAGTCAGTTCTCCTATATGCCCCCCTGACTCGCAGCCTTCTGCTATGACAGCATCCACTCCTGCTTTTTCCATTCTTTTGGCCAGCGCCACAGATGCCACCACTGGAATAACCTTTATATTGTACTTCTTCCACATATCTATATACTTTCCTGGATTGCCGGCTCCGGTGGTCACAACTCTAACACCTTCTTCACATGCCATTTTAGCTACCTCTTCTGCAGACTCTGACAAGAGCATTATGTTTACACCAAAGGGTTTATCTGTAAGCTTCTTTGCCTGTCTAATCTCATTTCTCACCCATTCAATAGGTGCATTCCCTGTTATTATTCCAAGCCCCCCTGCATTAGATACTGCTGCTGCCAAAGAGCTATCTGCAATCCATGCCATTCCTCCTTGAATAATCGGATATTTTACTCCTATTATATCGGGGAATACATAATCAATCATGAGTATTTCCTCCTGTTCTAATTTTGTCTTTTACGATCTCTACTAGATCTCCTATGGTTTTTATATCCTCCACATCTTCTATTTCAACTTGAAATTCTTCTTCTACTTCAATTATTATTTGAAATAATTCCAATGAATCTATGCCCAAATCTTCAAAAGAAGTTTTTACATCTATGTTCTCTTCTCCCAACTCAAGTTGATCTGCTATTATTTTTTCTATTCTTTGAATTATCATTATTATCCTCCAAAATCCTCTATGAATTTATAATACCTCAATCATAATTCCTCCATAGGTTAATCCTCCTCCAAAGCCTATAATGAGAATTTTATCCCCTCTTTTTACTAAGCTTTTTTTATATACTTCATCTAAAGCTATCCCAATGCTGGCAGCCGACGTATTACCGTAAAGATCCAGATTGGTATAAAATTTATTTGAGTTTATCCCTAATTTTTTAGCAGCACATTCTATTATTCTATAATTGGCCTGATGTGGAATTATATATTTGATTTCTTCTAGATCACAGTTTGATTCATCAGCCAGCTCCTGCACTAACTTTACCAGAACTTTCACTGCAAATTTAAATATCTCTTTTCCATCCATGCTCACCGTACTTTTATTTAAGTACATTTCATTTCCGGATAAAAAATTATTTACCGGTACTGCCGGGCAGATTAATGCCCTTCCCTTGCTGCCATCCGAACCTGTTTTTATGGAGAGTATCCCCTCTTCTTCTCCCTTTCTTAAAACAACAGCTGAAGCACCATCTCCAAATAAGATGCAGGTATTTCTATCCTTCCAGTCAATTATCTTGGAAAGAGTTTCGGCTCCTATAACAAGTGCCGTATTAAACCTTCCTGTTCTTATAAACTGTGCAGCTGCATCTATTCCGTATATAAGCCCCGAACAAGCTGCTGATATATCAAAACAAGTTGCATTAACTGCCTTTATATTTTTTTGTACTATACAGGACGTTGATGGTATAAAATTATCTGGAGTAGCTGTAGCTAATATTATAAGTTCTATATCACTTACTTCTATTTTTGCAGATTTTATGGCATTTATTGCAGCCTTCGTAGCCATATCTGAAGTATCCTCTCCTTCTGATATCCTCCTCTGCTTTATCCCCGTTCTACTTATTATCCACTCATCACTCGTATCTACCGTATGACTCAACTCATTATTATCCACAATTTTAGAAGGTACATAACTTCCTGTACCTATAATTTCAACCTTATTCATTATTCTTCTCCTTCAATCCGGATTTAAGATTATATTTTGATCTAAAGAAATTATTTAGCTTTTCCAGTGATTCAACCAAAACTTTCTCTTCCTGCTCCGTCAATCCTCTTATGGTTTCCTTAACCATATCGGAGTGAAATTTTTGATGGACTCTAAAAGCCAGTTTTCCTTTTTTTGTCAATTTTATAAATACAATCCTTCTGTCATGCTCGCTGCGTTCCCTTATAACGTATTCTTTTTTTACCAGATGATTTATAGCCGTAGTTAAAGTGCTGAGGGTTATATCTAATTGACAGGCTACTTCTGTCATAGTTCTGGGTTTATACATACCTATAGCTTCTATGGTATGTACTTCTGTAATAGATAGATCTTTAAATATGGAATATTGAAGAGATTTTTGTTCTATTGCTAAAATATCATTAAAAAGATCCACCAATAATTCATTTACAATATTTATACCCTTGTTCATCAAATCACCACTTTAACAAATTTACTGCTTTATCATTTACATATAGATCCTCTGCTTCTGTAATAAGTTCCCCTATAAGTTCTTTAACCTTAACTATCTTATCTATTCTGTAGGCGTTGCTTCCAACAAACACAAGTCCCTTTTCTATTTTCCCCCTGACTGAATTAATTAAAGCTTCAGATATACAATAGGGGGTCTTATTGGGATCACATTTTTTTAAGCAATTGTAACATTTACAGGGTACAATTCTATTTTTTTCAACTTCTTGTATGAACTTATTTCTCAAAGCTCTTCCAGGAAGGCCTACAGGACTTTTTATTATCTTTATATCCTCTTTTCTCGAGTTTATATATGCTCTCTTAAAATTTATATGTGCATCACATTCTTCAGTAGCCACAAAACGACTTCCCATCTGAACTCCACTTGCCCCTAATCTTAAAAACCTTACAATATCCCCTCCCGTATAAATACCGCCTGCTGCTATTACTGGAATATTTTTTTCACATTTTAACGAATTCACAGTTTTAATGACATCGCACACTATATCATCCAAATGCTCTTTCCCTTCTTTAAGCTGTTCTAGATGAAATCCCAAATGTCCTCCTGCTTCTGGTCCCTCCACTACAATTGCATCCGGTATTCTATTATATCTTTTAATCCAGCTTCTTATTATAATAGAAGCTGCTTTCCCTGAAGAAACTATAGGTGCCAGCTTAACATCACTCCCTACCGCAAGTCTAGGAAGACTAAGTGGAAGACCTGCACCTGATATAATTATATCAACCTTTTCTTCTATAGAAGTTTTTACCATATCTTCATAGTCACTTATGGCTACCATGATATTTACTCCAATTATACCTTTAGGAGACAACTTCCTGGCTTTCCTTATTTCCTTTCTCAAAGCTCTGATATTCGCTTCCTTGGTATTTGTTTCAAAATCTGGTTCTCTGTATCCTATCTGCACTGTAGAAATCACGCCAATACCACCTTCATTTGCCACTGCCTGTGCAAGCCTATATCCAGAAATACCCACACCCATACCGCCTTGAATAATGGGTATAGTAGTTTTCAAATTTCCTATAATCAATGGAGGTAATTTCATATAACTCTCCCCTTTTAAATTTTTGATAATCAAATATTTTGATAATCAAAGTATATATTAAAAAATTAAAGCTGTCTATAGTTTTTATCAATAAAATCAATATTTTTTCCTATTTATGTATAAATTATTTTACAAATATATTTTCAAAATTGTTTAAAAATATATTATTTAAACAATAATTTCATTGCTAAAATATTGACAATATTTTTTTAATATTGTATGATCAGAAGTAATAACTTATTGACTAACTAGTTAATTAATTTTATTAAAATTCTTTTACTCTTATGGAAATTCTTTTATATGCTACATTTATATTAGAATTGCCATTTTAATAATAAATATCAAATAACCATTAGGTTCAAGTAGAATTCATGCATAAACAGAGTTCTTTGCTTCAGGTAGGGTTTTTGACACCATCTGAAGTTTAGAAATCGTTATCCAGGGGCGTAGCTGCCCTTATCTGTCACTTATAGAAGTGGCAGTATTAGAGCAGGTAGCTATCGGATAAAGAATGCTTTTCCTATATGAACCTTAGAAAAACTTATCTAGGCACATATTTAAATATCAGCGTTCTATTTTGGTAGATTTTGGTTATTACCTAAAATTACCATTAATTGATATTTACTCCTTTCACTTTGAACTCTGTAATAAATATGGTAGCCCTTAGATAAAGATTATATTTTAAAGGAGGACTATACATGACAGAAAAAGATGTAAAAAAAGTAGACAAAGTAAATCAAATGCTGCCAATTCCTCAACTCGCCACTTTAGGACTTCAACATGTACTTGCTATGTATGCAGGTGCTGTAGCAGTACCTTTGGTAATTGGCAGCTCTGTAGGGCTGACTCCACAACATCTATCGCTTTTGGTAGCCGCAGATCTATTTACCTGTGGTATCGCAACTTTACTACAAGCTATTGGTATTGGAAACTTTATAGGAATAAGACTTCCCGCAATTTTGGGATGTACATTTGCAGCAGTTGGTCCAATAATTATTATCGGTAAAAATTTTGGAATGCAAACGGTTTACGGAGCTATAATAGTATCAGCTATATTTATGTTTCTGGTCGCTCCACTATACGGGAAAATATTGAAGCTCTTTCCCAATGTAGTAATAGGAACTGTCGTAACTATGATCGGTCTTTCATTAATCAATGTAGGCGCTACCAGTATTGGAGGTGGCAGTGGTGTAAAGGATTTTGGAAATATAAAAAATCTTTTATTAGCTGGATTTGTAATCGTTATAGTTTTATTATCAAATAAATACTTAAAGGGATTTTTTCAATCCATATCTATCTTAAATGGTATTGTGATTGGTACTATAGTAGCATCCTTCATGGGTATGGTTGACTTTTCTGTAGTCACAAACGCTAAATGGCTGAGCTTTGTACATCCATTCAGTTTTGGTATACCTAAATTCAACATAGGTACAATAATCATGATGTGTTTTGTAATGCTTACAGTAATGATTGAATCCACCGGTACCTACCTTGGAATAGGTAGGGTCTGTGACAAGGATATAAGTGAAAAGGATATTGTTCGTGGAATAAGAGCAGAGGGTATTTCCTCACTTTTAGGTGGCATATTCAATTCATTCCCCTATACTACATTCAATCAGAATTTAGGTCTTTTAGCTCTGAGCAGGGTAACAAGTCGTTTCGTAGTAGTGGCTTCTGGTATCATCCTCATTGCTCTTGGATTAATTCCGAAATTCGCCGCTTTAGCTACTATTATTCCTCAGCCTGTTATAGGAGGAGCAACTATCATAATGTTTGCAATGGTTGCCGTTGCAGGTATTCAAATGCTTTCTTCCGTAGACTTCAACAAAAATTCAAACATGCTGATAGTTGCCTGTTCTATAGGATTAGGTCTTGGAGTAACTATGGTTCCAGATTTATTAAAAAATACTCCTCAGATATTTAATTCCATATTCAGTAGTGGAATTGTAACAGCAACTGTAACAGCTGTAATTCTCAACGCCTTTTTAAATCACGGACATCATGAAAGCGCCGTCAAAAGCAGTAATAATTCACAGAATATAAAAAATACTGAAATTAAATAAACTAATCTATGTATTTAAAGAACTGCCTAAAAATACTTTAAGGCAGTTCTTTTTATATTATTGTAAATCGGATAAAAATACATAATCTCTCTTGATCAAAATAAAAGTAAAGTACCTGCTGTAATAGGTACTAAAATCATTGCAGTTTTTAGTATAGGTACAGGAACCCGCCTTGTAAGTTTGGCACCTATATAAGATCCCATCATTGTACCTGCTACCACTTCAATCAGCAAATGAATGTTTAAATATCCCAAATGATAATATCCAGCTCCACCAGCTAAAGCTATGGGAACGATTACCATCATGGTAGTTCCAGCAGATTCACGTATTGACATTCCCAGTATAAACATTAAACCAATTTGGATGAAGGAAGCAGAACCTATACCACACATACCTGAAATAGCACCAGTAATCAAACCTATGCTGCCGCATGATATCCAGAATTTCACTCCATGAGGTAAGTCACCAGACTTATCTATATTTGCATAGTTGCGTGAAACTATAAACATACGGATCCACAAGACCACCGCTGACAAGTACAACATTCCAGAAGTAATCCATTTCAATTTATCAGCCGGTATGAAGTATGAAAAATTAGAGCTAGTCCACGCTCCTATTGCACCAAATAGTCCAACTGCAATCCCAACTTTCAATACGGCATTTCCCTCTTTATAGTGGCTTAAAGAACCCGAAATGGATGAGAAAATCATTGCTGCAAGGGCTGTTCCAAGAGATGTATGGATTGGATAATGGAATATTACAGTTAGAATTGATATTATGAATCCTGAACCTCCCGCTCCTACAAATCCTAAAATAGCACCTGTTATAAACATAACTACTATAATTTCTAGTGTCAATTAAAATTCCTCTTTTCCTATGATAAATTAATGCTTAAAAATGGAAATGAGCTTAAATTCACATAAGATAACCCGCACTCATTTCCAAATTATATATTATAAATAATTCTACTTTTGAAAAATTTCATCAAATATGAGCTTTTCCGCTGCATTAAAATATTTATCCAGATCAAATTTCCCCTCATCTATAAGATATTGTAATGAACCACCCAGCATTAAAGATACCATTATAAACGGTAACATATTTTTGATTTCATCATTCACTTTTTCTATGGATTCACCTTTTTCCAATATTTCATTTACATTATTTCTCCATATGTTAAAGGTATTCTGAAATTTTTTTCTTATCTCTTCATTTACTGTTCCCTGGACCCAGTAGTCAAATTGAATATATTCCAATTCTTTTCTATTCATAATTTCATCTTTTTTCTGATCAAAAAGACCCTTAATATTCTCTTTAGCATCTTTATTTTTTAAATCAATATAATTTTTACGTAAAGCAGAAAATTTTTCTTGTACCTCATCTAAAAGTGATGTCATTATGTCATTTTTAGTGGCAAAATGATAATGTAAATTACCCTGGCTCATTTTAGCCTCTTCAGCTATCATATACATACGTGTTCCACTTATTTTTTCCCTGGATACCACTTTCATAGCAGCATCTAGTATCTTTTTTTTTATATCTTTTGTCATATTATCAATAACCTCTCTTCTCTTAACAAGTTACACATTAAATGAGTTCGACATTTAACAATAACTCCATATACTCCAAATTTTAAAGTAAAATGAATTTAATTTCAACATAAAGATAAATTCCGGCAAAAATTTATCTTACCGGAATTTATCTTTATAAAATCAATTTTTAGAAACGCTTCCAAAGGTTATTTGCAAGTTCACGGCTCTTTGCCATAATACCTTCCTCATCAATATCAATAAGTTCTCTGTCTTCCATAATGACTTTTCCATTTATAATAGTTGTATCTACACATTTCCCATTAACACCAAACAGCAGATGGCTGTTGACATTATCTTTATTGATAGGAGTAGGTGGATTATAATCAACTACAATTACATCAGCTAATGCTCCCTCTTTCAATATTCCTACCTGTCCATCGATAAATCTTTCAGTTATCTTCCTGTTGTTTTCAAACAACATATTTGGTATTTCCGTATACGCCACTGTTGAATCTTTTTTTACATGTTTATGAATAAGATTTCCGACTTTATAGGATTCCATCATATCTGTAGTATACCCATCCGTTCCAAGTCCAAGTAATATTCCTTTTTTATACATCTCAAGTACAGGAGAAGCTCCCACTGCATTTCCCATATTGGACTCCGGATTATGGACTACTATGGCATTCTTCTTTTTGATTAGATCAAGTTCTTTCTCAGCCACATGAATACAATGCACCAAAATAGTCTTATCACAAAGCACCCCCGCATCATACCATCTCTCTACAATTCCCTTACCATATTTAGCTTTTGAATCTATCATATCTTGAACGCCTTCACCAGTGTGAATATGAAATCCTGTATTCAGACCTGAAATAGCATTTAAACATTTTTCTAAAGTTTTATCCGATATTGTCATGGAAGCGTGAAGTCCAAACATAGCTTTTAGCATATCATCATTTTTACGGTTGCAATACTTAATAAACTCTACATTCTCAGCAATACCTTCATCAGCTATCTTTTCTCCATCTCTATCAGAAGTTTCATAGCACAAATTACTTCTAATCCCTATCTTCTCCGCAGCTTCAGCAATTTTAAACAAACTTCCTCTAACTGCATGTGCACTGGCATGATGATCAAAAACCGTTGTCACTCCATTTTTTACTTCATCTATCATGGGAACTATGGCACTGTAATACACATCTTCCAGTGTGAGAGTCCTATCCAGTCTCCACCATAGCCCTGTAAGTATATCAACTAAATTCTTAGCAGGTGGGCTGTCATTGGCCATGCCTCTAGCAAAAGTACTGTAATAATGCATATGAGTATTTATAAATCCCGGCATAATGAGCCTATTTTTTGCATTTATAAATCTGGCATCATCGTATTTTGTCCTCAAATTCTCTGTGGTTCCAACCTCCATAATTTTGTTCCCATCAATTGCAATACAACCATTATCTATAATGGGTCTGATTTCATCTCTAGTAATAACCTTGCCATTTCCAACAAGATACATTTATCCTTCCTCCTAACCTATAAATTATTTTAACATATAATTATATTTCTTCATGCAGGTATTAATTATGGATTCCATCTCCTTTGAAACAACATTCTTATCCCCAAGTATATAATCGGTAACCTGTCCATTTTCTTTTCTAACTTTAAATAGAGACTTTTCCCTATCCAATATGACAAAGCCCTTATTTGTACTATTTTCAAAATCTCTCACTGACCAGAAAAGAGTCACTTTATCTTTGTAAGGGTTACCATCGTAAGGGCAGAAGATACCACAATTTCCACACTCATTACACATTCCATCTACATGTAAAATCTGATGTTTGGACTCGAAATTTTCTTCAACTTTGATCAGTACATTGGCCCTGTTCGGACACACATCAACACATAATTCACAAATATGGCTGCAAGCAAGACATCTTTCCGATTCATATTCTTCGCAGACAGGATCTCTAAGTATTCCCTTTTTGTTATATAATTCTTTTATATCTAAGGAAATATTTTTATCTGCAAAATCATTATTTAGGTTTTCCCTTGTCAATATATTTTTAGCTATTATCTTTCCATCCGCTATAGCACTTACAATAGTAGATGGTCCTTTTTTAACATCTCCTGCCACATATACTTTTGGGATACTGGTTTCACAAAAATCATTTATCTCAGGAAATCCTCTGTCATTCAATTTTACTCCATTACTGGACAATAGGTCCGTATCTATTTGTTCTCCCACTGCAAAAATAACTGTATCCGCCGGTAGTTTTTTAATTTCCCCTGTTACCTCGGGTCTCCTCCTACCCGAGCTGTCCTTTGAGCCCAATTTCATTACATCACAGACAAGTTCACCTTTTCTCACAGCTTTAGGTGAGAGGAGTTCTTTAAACAGAATGCCTTCTGAGCTGGCCAATTTCAATTCTTCCAGTGTAGCTGGCATGTATTTTCTCGTTCTTCTATAAACTATGGATACATTCTCAACGCCATATACTCTCTTGGCAGCTCTAGCAGAGTCCATTGCGACATCGCCGCCTCCGATAACGCAAACATGCTTTCCTAATCTTATGCTTTCTTTTTCTGATTTGAATTTTTCCAGAAATGCCAGGGCATCAACTACTTTCTCCTTTCCTTCCTCTAGTGATATCTTCCCAGGCTTCCATGCACCTGTTGCAATCACTATATAATCGTATTCTTTCTTCAATCTATTTATATCAAAAACTCCGTCTATACCAAATTTAAATTTTACTCCATGCTTTTTAACCAATTCAAAATCCTTCCTAATCATATCTGAAGAAATTCTGAATTCCGGAATTACATATTCTACTATACCATAAGGCTTTTCCCTTTTATCCATTACCGTTACATCAATGCCATTTCTTCTGAGAAATGCAGCTGCTGAAAGTCCTGCCGGACCTGCACCTATAACTGCCACCTTTTTATTACTCTTCAATTCTACCGGTTTGATATTCTCCACATACCTATCTTGAGAATTTATCACTGCTATTTTCTTCATATTCCTAATGAGCACAGACTCGTCATAATCAAGCCTTGTACATTTATACTGACAATTATGATTGCAAATTGTACCTGTAATTGCTGGAGATGTATTGTCTTTTGCAATTATGGAAAAAGCTTCGTCATACTTTTTCTTTCCTACCAAATTCACATATTCAGGAATTTGCTGATTTATAGGACATCCTATACTGCAAGGCGCTATGGCACAATCATAAATTGGAAGTTCTTTAGAAATCTTTCTGCTGTCCACCGTTCTCAATTCTTTGAGATGATGTTTGTCCTTTAATGAATGTTTCGCAAGTTCCTCCAATTGAATCACATTAATACAGGAAATGCTTCCTTTAAGCTGTCCTTCCACTTTTTTTGCCATCTGGGTTATTCTCTCGTATCCACCTGGTTTTAAAATAGTTGTAGCAAATGTAATCGGTTGTATACCTACAGCTAAAATTTTATCTACATTGAAGAAATCAACTCCTCCCGAATAAGATATCTGCAAATCCCCATTAAATTCTTTAGACAATCTGCTTGCCAGAGTTATCGTAAGTGGAAAGAGAGCTCTCCCGGACATATACATTTCTTCACCTGGAAGTTCGTCATTTACTATTTTAACTGGCAGTGTATTGGTTAATTTTACTCCTATTTCCAGATTCAATTTTGATGCCTTATCCTTCAATCGCCCCAACATAGCTATTCCATCGGCATATTGCAGATCTTTTGTAAAACTGCTTGAATTTAATTCTATATAATCATAACCCATTTTATCAAAGGTATTTTTGACAAATTTCTCTCCCAACAAAGTAGGGTTCATCTTTATAAATGTATTTAAATGCTTTTCCTCAAGAAGATAATTCGAAATCTTTTCTATTTCTTCAGGGGGACATCCATGTAAAGTAGACAATGTAATAGAAGAACATATAGTAGAATCTATATTATCTAAATCTTTTTCGCTAAATTTCTTAAATAAATTCATATTTAAAGAAAGTACTTGTTTACATTCTTTCCATATTTCCGTATTGACAGCATTTCTCATTCCCTCGATATAGGCATCTATTTTAGGAGACTTTATGCCTTTTAGATCATAACCCACACTCATATTGAACATAAAATCCCTTTTTTCACTTAAATCAAGCTCTTTCATTAGAACATGAAGTAAAAACCACGCCTTTATATATTCATTAAAAGCTTCCTGAACCTTCAATTCAGTAGACCATTCAACATTGTAACCTTCGTCCTGAGCATGAATACATGGTTTTGCTACAGGCAAATCCTCTCCATCTATAACTTGTACTGTTTTTAGTTCAATAAAACGGCTTCCTGTCAAATATGCCGCTATAATATTTTGAGCAAGTTGAGAATTAGGACCTGCTGCCGGTCCCAAAGGTGAAGATAATTTTTCATTAAATATTACAGCAGATTTGTGTTCTTTATTTTTATAAAATTTGCCTTTATGAATTCCGAATATAGTGCCATTTTCATTTAATTCTGTAATGATCCAATTAATCATTTTTTCAAAAGAAATGGGGCACATTCTATCACTCATTTTTCATTCTCCCTCCAAACAAAATAAATTTTCAATAACATCTCATAGATTATTTTGACATTATATGAATTGAGTGTCTCAAAATAAATTTGAGTCACTCTTTAATGTAATCTGTTCTTTACTTTCCTAAAAATCTAGGTACATTTGAATTCAAAAGCTTATTAAGTACCTCAATTGGATTTCTAACCTTACTGAGCATTATCATTGCTGCAATAATATATGGCTTATATCCAGCTTGTTTATATAGTGGATCACGATAGCGATCAAATACCGAAGCCGCTACTTCTCCTTCTTTACAGCTCACACCGCTTATATCTGCTGGAAGGCAGTGCATATAAAGAGCTTTTCCACTCTTGGTGAGTTTCATCATATCTTCAGTGCATTCCCACTCTTTGTGTTTAGCATTTTCTGCCAATAGTTCATTTTCAAGAACTTTTATCTCATCAAATTTACCTTCTCCATATAAGTTGGTTCTTTTTTTCATAGCAGCAAAGGATGCCCAACTCTTAGGGTAAACAACATCAGCATTCTTAAATGCTTCTGTCATTGAATTAGTTTTAACAAATTTACCACCACTCAGTTCTGCATTTCTCGCAGCAACCTGTTCTACTTCCGGCATTAGATCATATCCTTCTGGATGAGCCAGAGAAACTTCCATACCCATTCTTGTCATTAATCCTATGATTCCCTGCGGAACTGACAAGGGTTTCCCGTAAGAAGGTGAATACGCCCATGTCATTGCTATTTTTTTACCCTTAAGATTTTCTATGCCACCAAAATAATGTATCATATGCAATAAATCTGCCATACACTGAGTTGGGTGATCTATATCGCACTGAAGATTTACAAGAGATGGACGCTGCTGCAATACGCCGTCTTCATAGCCTTGTTTAACCGCATCAGCTACATCATGCATGTATTTGTTGCCTTTACCTATGAACATGTCATCTCTTATTCCTATAACTTCAGCCATAAAAGAAATCATATTTGCCGTCTCACGTACGGTTTCACCATGTGCAATTTGAGATTTAGATTCATCTAAATCCTGTACTTCAAGTCCAAGTAAATTACAGGCACTGGCAAAACTAAACCTTGTTCTTGTGGAATTGTCTCTAAATACTGAAATACCAAGTCCACTTTCAAAAATCTTTGTGGAAATATTATTTTGTCTCATTTCGCGAAGAATATCGGCCACTGTAAACACGGCTTTAAGTTCTTCATCTGTTTTCTCCCATGTTAGGAAAAAATCATTATTGTACATTTTTTCATAATTCAAATTTCCCAGTTTTTGAATTAAATTTTTAATTTCAGACATAATTACCCTCCTAATTTTAAATTCATTTATGAACTTATAGAAATCCACGCTAAAACGGGAACTAAATTTTATTAAATATTTGATTAACTAGTTAATTAAATATTATAATAATATACTTACTTTGTCAATATTCTAAGACTGTTTTTTCAACATATGAATTGCAATTTTATTAGCCTCTCTAAAAACCTTATCACAGTCAATTGTCAGAATTTTTCCATCCATTGATACAACTTCCCCATTCACTATAGTCATTTTAGTAAAACAACTGTTACCAAGACACACCAAAGATATCAATGGATCATGACAACCAGCATATTCAATTTTGTTCAGATCAAATAGTATAATATCAGCTGCTTTTCCCACAGCCAATCTTCCTGTATCCGCTCTTCCCAGTACATCAGCTCCTCCTCTAGTAGCAATTTTCAATATGTCGTATGCACTCAACCCATAATTACCATATTTCAAATGATTTAATAAATATGCTCTTTTTACTTCCTCCCACATATTGGAACCATCGTTACTTGCACTTCCATCTACTGCAATGCTCAATTTTCCTGATGCTTTTACAATATCAGTAGTTCTGCAAATCCCACTTCCCAATTTCATATTTGAAGATGGACAATGAGCTATACCAGTTCCCTTTAAATTGCTGATTTCTCTATCATTTAAATATATACCATGTGCAAACCACACGTCTGAGCCAATCCATCCAATATCTTCCATGAGCTCAAAGGGTCTTCTCCCGTATTTTTCAATACAGAATCTTTCTTCATCCTTGGTTTCAGCTAAATGAGTATGCATCATAACTCCCAGTTGTCTCGCCAATTTTCTCGTCTCTATCATTAAATCTTTAGTCACAGAAAATGGAGAACATGGTGCAAACGCTATTCTAATCATAGAAAAGTCCTTTGGATCATGATATTCATCAACTAACCTATTACAATCTTCTAATATTTTATCCTCTTTTTGAATAACACTTATAGGAGGCAGCCCTCCTTTATCTTTTCCCAAAGACATTGAACCCCGGGTGGCATGAAATCTAATTCCTATTTTACGTGATGCTTCTATTTCCATATCAATTAAATTCTCAGGCTGATCAAATGGAAAAACATAATGCTGATCTGAAGTCAAAGTACATCCTGTTCTTAAAAGTTCGCTGAATCCTACCATGGCACCATAATAAACTGCTTCTGGGTTTATATTCTTCCAATAACTATAGAGCTTTGTAAGCCAGGGAAAAAGTGGCTGCTCTTGTACTTCCTTAATTCCCCTAAACAAACTTTGATATAAATGATGATGAGTATTTACAAAGCCCGGAAGTGCCACAAGTCCTGTGCAATTTATTTCTTCACATTCATGATCTGGTAAAATATTTCTCCCCATTTTTATAATTTTAGATCCTTCAATAAGAATGTCGCAATTTGTAAACACATTATCTTTATCATCGAAAGTATACACAGTACTGATATTTTTAAGAATTATCATTTTTATTTTCTCCCCTGATCCATTATAATAAAACCTTTACATATAGATAAAATATACATTCTGAATTCAGTATTATTAACAATTAGTTAAGAAAAATCTGAATATTAAATTAACTAATCAATCTAATTTTAGCATGATAATTAACCTTTGTCAATATACAGTAATTTCCACAATAGCTATCCATTTCATTGTTATACTTTTCTTATTTTGATATAATGATTTATTATAGTAGCTTTTTAAAAATGGAATTTATAAGAGGCAGGTAAAAAATATGAGTACTTTTGTATTTAAAACTAATGAAACAAACTATACACCTGTAAGCAATATCTTTATAGATAAATTTATGCCTAAGGCCCGGGGAGAATTTGTCAAAGTATATCTCCTGGGACTAAAATATTGCAAATCTGGTGAATTAGGTGTCAGCTCTCAAGTTATGGCAAGTGCTTTACATCTTTTAGAAACTGATGTATTAAACGCCTGGAATTATTGGAATGACGAAAATGTTATTAAAATGATTCCTATTGACAACATGGGAAATTACAATATAGATTTTCTAGATTTAGCCGATAGAAAAACAGAAAATGAAAATAGCATAAATTTATTAGAAGAACTAAGTAAAGATTCTATAAAAGATATGCTGGAAGATATAGAAAAATCCACGGGAAGACCTCTATCTTCAGAAGAAATGACTATGTATATAAGCTGGATAAATGACCTCAATTTTTCCCCTGAAGTTATACTTCTCCTAGTTCAATACTGTACATCAAAGGGTAAAACAAACAGCAGATATATAGAAAAAACTGCTCTATCCTGGTTTGATGCAAAGATAAAGAATGTAAATGATGCTCAGATTTTTATAAAAAACCGTGAAGATAGATGGATTAAAATAAGAAAAATTCTAAATTATCTTGGTATAAAAGACGGAGAAATAATGAAGCCACAGGAAGAAATGCTTTCAAAATGGATTGAAAGCTATAATTTTTCTCTAGAAATAATATTCAAAGCTTGTAATATATGTTTTGAGAGAATAAATAAAGCTGATTTTAAATATATTGACGGAATATTGACCAGTTGGAATAAAGATAAAATTAGAACTTTAGAAGATATTGAAAAAAAAGATGTAAAAAAAACACCTCATAATAACTTTAGAAATAGCAATAAAAATATTGGAAATAGAAATTCTAAAAGTACTTTCAATAATTTTAAACAGAGAAATTATGATTTTGACGATCTGGAAAAAAAATTGTTAGGATGGGATAAAAATGATTAAGAGCTACCATTCACAAATAATTAAAATGTATGAAAAAATAAGAGAAGAAGATGAAAAATCTTTGAACATACGAAAAGAAGAAATCAGGAGAAAACTTCCTGAGATAATTGACATACAAAGATCTATAGGAAAGCTCAGTCTAGAATTGTCAATAAATATATTAAATAACGTCGAAAACAAAGATAAATATTTAAAAGAGTTAAAAGAAAAAATTACAGATTTGAGAATTAGGAAATCTGAACTCTTGGCAATTAATAATTATCCTGTAGATTATCTCGAAATACATTATCAATGTCCTAAATGTAAAGACACTGGATTTATAGGCCACCAAAAATGCAGCTGTTATAAACAGAAACTTATCAAATTATACTATAATAATTCTGATTTAATAAATATATTAAATAAAAATAATTTTGACAATTTTAATTTTCAAGTATATTCTTCTTTAAAAAGTAAAGGAAATCCGACCAGCCCCAGGAAAAACATAGAGAGAATAGCCTCTATATCCTGGAATTACATAGAAAATTTTTCTTCTTCTAAGGAAAACTTGTTATTTTACGGCAATCCAGGCACGGGTAAAACCTTTTTATCAAATTGCATATCAAAAGAATTGCTGGATAGAGGTTTTTTAGTAGTTTACAGAACTTCAGAAGATCTAATAGAAGACTTAAAAAATATAAGATTTAAAAATGATACTAATTTAGAAGATTTCCTTATGAACTGTGATTTACTTATAATAGATGACTTGGGTTCAGAACAAATAACAGATTTTTCTAAAACTGAACTATTTAACATTCTAAATAGAAAATTATTAAAACAAAAAAAAATGCTTATATCGACTAATTGTGACTTAGAAGAACTTTTAAAATCCTATTCTGAAAGAATTTCCTCCAGATTACTGGGAGAGTTTACCCTATGTAAATTCTTCGGAGAAGACATACGCATAAAACAAAATATACAAAATAAGAATTTAAAATAAAATCCACTTTATCTAGATAGGGAGAACAGGCATGGGATCATATTCTAAATTGATCTGTGCCTATTTCCCTTATATTTTTTAATTCTCTAGAAAAATATTCAAAGTTCTATTTTCATTTATTTAAATGGGATTTCAACTTCTGCAGTCATACCAGACTTTAATATCCCAGTTTTATCTTTTATGGCAATTTTTATCTTAGTAGTTATATGATCCTTATCTGAAGTTGATTGTTTATCTTTAGGTGTGTATCCTTTCTTAAGATCAATATAATTTATCTTTCCCTTCTGTATTCCCAGTGATGTTTTTACATTCACATACTGATTATAGTGTATTTTATCCAAATACTTGTCCGGCAGATAACAGATGACATACAGATCGTCTGTCACCGCTATGTCCGCAATATTACTTCCCGCAGTCACTATATCACCTAATTCAAAATTTTTACTTATTATAATTCCATCGGACAATGCGGTTATATTGTATTTGTTAAGCTCATTTTTTGCCTGGCTAAGCTGAGCTATGGATTGATTTAGATCTTCTTGTGACGCCTTGATCTCATCGTCGGTAGGGCCATTTTCAAGAAGTTTCAGCTGGGCGTTTGCTGCCTCATAATTTGCACTGGCAGTTTCAATGGCCTGAGAGGTAGAGCCCTCCTGCATTAAATTTAACTGCTGTCTGGCATTGTCCAATTTTGATTTTGCAGACAGGAGCGTATAACTTGAAGTATCCATTTTTAACTTAACATCTTCCAGTTCTTTTTGAGATATGGCTCCTGATTTATTTAAAATCAAATATTTTTCGTAATCTGATTTGGAGTTATCATATTGAGTTTGAGCAATATTTAAATCCTGCTGTGCAATTGAAACATTGTTTTGTGACTGATTTATCTGTTCCTGTCTATTCCCCGATTTTAATAAATCAAGTTGGGCACCTGCAGCCTTGACTTGTGCTTTAGCCTGTTCAATTTGTTCAGTACGGGTGCCTGCATTTAATGAAGACAATTTTGCCTTTTTCATATCAACCACTGCCTGTAATTGAGCCACCTGATATTTTTGACTTGAATTATCTATAAGAGCAATTAGATCACCTTTTTTTACTTTTTCACCCTGATTTTTATTCATTTTTATTACCTTGCCGCCAACAGTGCTGCTTACAGAAACAGTATTGTCAGCAATATCACCTTTTAAAGTTATAGAAGATTTACTTCCACAACCTGTTAATATAAATGCCGCAAATAGAATACATATATATATTCGTTTCATAAAACTCTCTCCCTTATCATCCTAAAATAATTCTATTTTAAATTCTGCGATATTTTTTGAGTGCCAATATATTTAATACAATAAAAACCATACAAATCCCTATTAAAATAAAAATATCTGTCCAGATCGAAGCCATTCCCCTGCCCCGTATCATGATCTGTTTTAAGGCGTCGGCTGAATAGTACAACGGCATAAATTTCCCAATTACTTGAAGCCAGGTATCCATAGTACTCATATCAAATAGCCCGGAAAAGAACACCTGCGGAACTACAACAAGTGGTATAAATTGTATCATCTGAAGTTCATTTTCCGCAAATGCAGATAGAGCAGTTCCCATAGTTAATGCTACCATGGCAGTTAGAAATGTAATTATAAGTACTAAAATAAAAGATCCCACCATCATCATATTTATAACATTGATTGAAAACCAGGCTATAAGAGCTGCCTGTATTATAGTAAAAATACCAAACCCCAAAATATATCCCAGTACAATTTCCCATCTACGTATTGGAGTAGCAAGCAGTCTCTCAAGAGTTCCCTGGGTACGTTCTCTTAGAAAAGAAACTCCAGATATTAAAAATACAAAGAAAAACACAAAGAAACCAATAAGTATAGGTCCAAAATTGTCAAATGAAGTCATATTCTCATAACCATATAAATAAGTTACATCTGGTTTAATACCTAGGTTTGCATCTTGAATACTGTTTTGAACCAGTACAATAACTGCTTTGCTTTTCCCCGGATCGCTTCCCTCAAGCGTAATATATGGAATTCCTCTCTTATAATTTATGACCGCATCCAATTTTGATTCTCTTATAAGCATATCTGCTTCACTTTCGCTGTACCTGCCTACAACTGCATACCTGCTCTCCAATCTGTCTATAAAGCTCTCAGGTGCATTTATAACGCCTATTTTTGGATCATACTGAACTCCATTAAAAATATATGACATCAACGTCAATACAAAAATAGGTGCCAATATCATAAGTGCAATAGTCCTCCGGTCATTTCTAAGCTGACGCAAGATACGTATAGTAAGTGCGGCAATTCTCATCATTTAGCACCTCCATAGTACAGAAAGGCTTCTTCTATTGTATTGGAATCAGTATTTTTTTTAAGCACATCAGGAGTGCCTGCTGCAATTACCCTTCCATTACGTATCATGCAAAGGTTATCACATTTATCAGCTTCGTCCATCACATGAGTTGTAATTATGATGGTAGTACCCTCTTTGCTTAACCTGTCCAACTCATTCCATATAGATTTCCGAAGCACAGGGTCGATGCCTACTGTAGGCTCATCCAAAATAAGTACTAAAGGCTGATTTAACATTGCAATAGCCAGTGACAGACGCCGCTTCATTCCACCAGAATATTGATTGACTTTCTTCTTTAAATGTTCAGATAAATTTACCAATTCCATGACTTCATCAATACGCTTTGTACAATTTTCTTTAGATATATTGTACATGGCAGCAAAAAACTTCAGATTTTCCTCTGCAGTTATATCTCCATAAAGGGCATCAGACTGTGCCATATACCCAATTTTATTCATCATTGAAAGTTTAGGCATTTCCTCTCCCAGTACATAAACCTGTCCCTTTGTAGGCACATCAATTCCCGCGATCATTTTAACTAGAGTTGTCTTGCCTGAACCTGAAGGTCCTAGAAGTCCGAAGATCTGTGAACAGGTCACTTTCAAGTTTATATTGTAAAGTATTTGATGCTTTCCAAAGCATCTATCTACATTTTGAACTACTACACTATAAGAACTATGCTCCATAGTATTCCTCCTCATATGCTGATTATACTACAGGGATGACTCTACATAATAAACATTTTCTCCAATTCTGTTGATTTTTATTTTACTTTACGTGTAAAATGTTAATGAATTCAACTGAAAGCGAAGTGAGCATCCATGACTTCAAAAACAAACCAGTTACTTAAAGACACCTTTATTGAACTATATACACATAAGCCTATAAACAAAATAAGCGTAAAGGAACTATGCCAGAAATCCAGTTTAAACCGCGGAACATTCTACAATTACTATGAAAATATAGATAATCTGTTGGAAGAAATAGAGGAAGGATTACTTTCCGACTTAGTAAATATAATAAAAACAGAAAATATTATAATCCATAAACAGCAGGATCTTGATATTTTTTTAGAAACCATAAGAAAAATATTCAACTACATAAAACAGCACAGTAATTATTTTAAAGCTCTCCTTGGTAAAAATGGAGATAATCTATTTACATACAAGATAAAAAGTACCATGAAAAAGAAACTTTCTATAAAATTCAAAGCAGAAAAGAGAAATGTAGGAAATTTAAATGAATATCTGCTGGAATACATATCTTCTGCGAATATAGGAGTTATAACATATTGGGTTGAAACAGGAATGAAAACAGATCCGGAAGAACTAATAGGCTTGATGATCAAAGTACTGTTTAAAGGACCTTTTAATATAAGATAATAATGTATTTAAATAAAAAATAGGCTTTACAGCTAAGTACTGTAAAACCTATCCATGGTGCTGGCAGTAAGCTTCGAACTCACGACCTACTGATTACAAGTCAGTTGCTCTACCAACTGAGCTATGCCAGCGTACATGGCGACTCAGAAGGGTATCGAACCCTCGACCTCCGGCGTGACAGGCCGGCACTCTAACCAGCTGAGCTACTGAGCCACATTAAAACAATTTCACATGGTGGGCACAACAGGGCTCGAACCTGTGACCCTCTGCTTGTAAGGCAGATGCTCTCCCAGCTGAGCTATGCGCCCATATGATTGTGGTGACCCCTAGCAGACTTGAACTGCTGTTACCACCGTGAAAGGGTGGTGTCTTAACCACTTGACCAAGGGGCCCTTATTTTATAAAATTAAAAAACACATTACAATCCTCAACTTAAATGAGTAAGCCTCCCTTCTAGAGTAGACTTCTCATTTAAGTCAATTCATTATTTGCTCTACAAATATATAGATATTTGTATACATGGCGACTCAGAAGGGTATCGAACCCTCGACCTCCGGCGTGACAGGCCGGCACTCTAACCAGCTGAGCTACTGAGCCACATTAAAAAGCTCCACATGGCAGACCCACGGCACTCAAACTATTATGAGTATCTTGCTTATAAGGCAGATACTCATTTAGCTGAGTATGTACCCATATAATTGTGGTGACCCCTAGCAGACTTGAACTGCTGTTACCACCGTGAAAGGGTGGTGTCTTAACCACTTGACCAAGGGGCCTTATACATTCTTCTATGTTATATCCCTGCGACCTGACATAGTCTATAATACAAAATATTCTTTAAAGTGTCAACACCTTTTTCCCAGATTATAAGATTCATTTCCCTATATTTTCTCTAAAATCCTTATATATCAACACTTTAAGAAAATCTTCGAGTTTAAAATTAATTATTCAACTTTCTGCTTACCTTAATAATTTTTTGTACCTACATACCCTATATACTCCATTATAATAAGGGCGGTATCTTCAATAGCTCTTTTTGTCACGTCTATTACTTTGCAGTGTAATTTCTTTATAAGCCTGTCCGAAAACTCCAATTCCTGAAGAACTCTCTCTTCATCAGCATACTTCAATTTTGTAGACATCATATTATATCTATCCATTCTATGTTTTCTTATTTCTATCAGGTGTATAGGATCTATAGTAAGAGCCACAATCTTTTTTCTATCAACTTGAAACAGTTCCTCTGGTATCGGTACTTCCGGCATAAGTGGTATATTCAAAGCTTTTATTCCTTTATTAGCTAAATACATACAAAGTGGAGTCTTAGAAGTTCTAGAAAGTCCCAATAATACTACATCAGCATATCTTATGCCCGAATTATCCTTACTGTCATCATACCTAATAGCAAATTCCACTGCCTCTATCTTTTTATAGTACCGGGAATCTATTTCCCATACAGCACCCGGCCTGTATTCAGGTATCTTATTTAAAAGCCTAGATGCCATACTTATACAGGGCCCTAAGATGTTATTTACAGGTATACCAGATTCTATACACCTCTGAACTAAAAATTCTCTCACTTCTACAAGTACGATAGTAGATATGATCATAATATTTTCTTTGCTATCCAAGCCATTTATAAATTTATTTACATCACTACAGCTTTTTATATACGGTACCCTATGCACTTCTATATCAGAATAAAATTGACAGGCAGTTCCTTTAGCTACAAGTTCTGCAGTCTCACCTATGGAATCGGATACTGCATATATTTTTAACATAAATTAAAACCCTCCTACCTTTGATGTCTTTTAGATAATTCTGCAAGTGCACATCCACAGACAGCATCTATTCCGTTATTATTGCAAAAGTCCAATATTTCCTGGCTTTCTGCTCCAGGTTGTACTAATATCTTATCCACTCCCGCTTCATTTGCTATCTTAACTATATCAATTCCTTTGCTGGGATTTATACACAAATCCAGTACATGGATCTTTGAAAATGCCTTTTTTATATATTCGTGAGTATCTCCAGCAATATTTCTGGGGTTTATTCCAATCACATCATATCCTGAATTTTTTAGAGAATTTACTATTTTAAAGGCATATTTCCCTTCCGTAGAAACATTTCCAATCACCGCCCAATTCTTATAATAGAGAAAATTAGAAGCTTTCATACTCATACACTCCTCATAAAATAATTTCATTCTTAATATTATTATAAACAATTCTCCATAAATATATATATTTTATGGCAATTTATAATTATAAACTATACTAAAAATATCATAAGTAAGTTAAAATATACACTATAGGCTTTATTAAAAAGGAGGTATACCTTTTGTTTCATAATATAATTGTAATTGGTGCAGGTGCTTCTGGCATTATGGCATCAATTACTGCAAAGGACAATGGAAAAGATGTGGCAATATTAGAATCCAAAAATAGGATGGGCAATAAGATCTTATCTACTGGAAACGGCAGATGTAATATAACAAATAAAAATATAATTTTCACTAAATATCACAGTAGAAATCTTGATTTTGTTAAAAATATTTTAAATAAATTTTCCGTTAGGGACACAATCACATTTTTTGATTCTCTAGGACTTCCTCTAACAACTCTGGAAAACGGAAAAATGTATCCTCTTTCCCTTCAAGCCTCATCTGTACTGGATATATTAAGAATGGCAATTGAAGATAGAAATATACCAATTTATTTAAATTCCAAAGTTACTGATATAATTCGCGATAAAAAATATTTTAAACTTTTTTGCCGTGATAAGGTTTATAAATGCAACAAAATCATATTATGCACTGGTGGTAAATCTGCTCCCCATACTGGTTCTGACGGCTCAGGTTTTAATATATGCAAAAATTTAGGCCACAGTATAATAACCCCTCTTCCCGCCCTGGTGCAGTTAAAATTAAGATACGATCACTTAAGAGCTCTATCTGGGGTAAAATTCAATGGATACGTTGAGATATTAGTAGATAATGAGATACAGCAGCGAGAATACGGCGAAATTCTATTTACAGACTACGGCATATCAGGTCCTCCTATATTGGAAATAAGCCGTATAGCTTCCTGTAATTTATTGAATAAAAGATCCGTAAAGATCAGAATTGACATGCTTCCAGATTTAAAAAGAGAAAGTCTGTTAGAATTTTTAGAAAACCATTGGGGAACTTTCAATTACAGGAGCGTTTATAACTCACTTATAGGAATAATAAACAAAAAAATAATACCAATACTTTTAAAAGAAGCTGCAGTAAATGACATCCATAAGCCCTGTTATGAGCTGAGTTGGCGTGAAAAAAAGAGCATATGCAATTTGTTGAAATGCTGGGAATTCATGGTATACGATACTAATTCCTTTAAAAATTCACAGGTCACCTGCGGCGGTGTCAGTACTGATGAAATAGACTATAATACACTTGAATCTAAAAAAATAGAACATCTATACCTAGCTGGTGAAATACTAGATGTAGATGGATGCTGTGGTGGTTTTAATTTACAATGGGCATGGAGTTCTGGTTTTGTAGCAGGGACAAGTGCTGCTGAATCATAATTCATCAGCATTTCTCTCTTATTTTTCATTGGCATCCCAAATAGCTTCTATTACAGATAATTCCTTTCCATTGTTATCAATAATTTTATGTAAAGATATATAACCTTCATCTTGTTTTTTTAATTCAGTAAATATCTTTATTTTTTCACCGTATAGTGCTTCCTTTTCATAAGTTATATTTATGTGCTTTATGTTGTATTCAAGTATTATATTCAGAGGAATAGTTTCCAAAATCCAATCTATATATTTTACATTATTGACATGCTTGTTGGTATCTATGTCACTATATCTTACATTGAAACTTTTTTCTATGGTAAATTTTTTAGGTAATTTCACATTTTTGATTAATAGAGGCTTATTGTCCTTTTCCGTCAATCCAAAAATTTTATACATATCTTCAGTTATTCTCAATATTTTTCTCTTATTGGTATCTATTAAAAGCCATATTGAATTGGCTTTTGCTATCATATTGTCTTCTTTATCAAATACTTCAAAAGTTCTGTAACCATAAAATTTTCTAAAAGAGCAGGCATTGGTCCTCACCCTGATTTTTTGACCATATTCAGGGTAGTGCTTTATATCTATATTCCACTTATACAGCACCCATGCCACTCCATTTTTCCTCGAATAACTCAGTCCACCTCCAACATTTTCAGAATGCTTGGTAGCTATATCTCCAAAGTAATTCACAAGACTGGTTATAAGCAGCCTCTCTTTATAATCTATTTCATAGTAGTTCACTTCATATTCCTTTTCAGCAATTGATCTATTCATTATCTCTCATTCCCCTCAATTGTAATATTTAAAATATAATAGATAAATTTATTTTCATCTCCAGCCACATACTATAATTAATATTATAATACAATATTCACTTTTTCCATAGAATAAGATATCATCTTTAAATAAGTCTTATTACAAAAACTTACTTAAAGATGATATAAACTAATTCTTTAAATATGGCTTACATCTATTGTTTGATCCCTACCTGGTCCTACAGAGACTATAGATATCTTTGTATCTGTGAAATCTTCTATTTTACTCAAATACTTTTTAGCAGCACCTGGTAATTCATCATAGGTCCTTGCATTCTCTATACTCCTGTTCCACCCTTGAAATTCTTCGTATACGGGTTCACATCTAGCCAAATCCTCTAGACTTGCAGGTACATAATCTATAACCTTTCCATTAAGCTTATACCCTATACATACTTTTACTTTTTCAAGTCCTGCCAGAGTATCTATTTTAGTAATTGCAAAACTTGTAAGTCCCGAAAGTCTGGCGCTGGTCTTAAGTATCACCAAATCCAGCCATCCACACCTTCTGGCTCTACCCGTAGTAACTCCATATTCATGACCATTTTCCCTAAGCCAATTTCCTGTCTCATCAAAAAGTTCTGTGGGGAAAGGACCTTTTCCTACCCTTGTAGTATAAGCTTTTGCCACACCTACTGCACCCGTTATCACAGTAGGTCCAATCCCTGAACCAATACAAACTCCTCCTGCAATAGTACTGGAAGAGGTAACATAAGGATAAGTGCCATAATCCACATCCAGCAGAGTTCCCTGTGCTCCTTCAAATAATACTTTTCTTCCATCTTTTATATTTCTATAAACCTCTACTGATATATCTTTTACATAAGGTTCCAATGCTTTTCCATAATTAATGTACTCATTGTATATCGAGTCAAATTCCAAAGGCTTTTCTCCATATACCTTTGTTATTATATCGTTTTTTACTTTTAAATTTTCCCTCAGTTTTTCCTCGAATACATCTTGATGTATGAGATCACATATTCTTATACCGCTTCTCTCCATTTTATCAGTATAACAAGGTCCAATTCCCTTTCCTGTCGTGCCTATATCTTTTTTGCCTCTGGACCTCTCTTTAATACCATCTAAAACTTTATGATAGGGCATCACAAGTTGGGCTCTATCGCTAATAATTAAGTTTTGAGGTGATATATTAACATATGCTTTTTTCAAATAGTCTATTTCTTCAAATAAAGCTTTTGGATCAAGTACCACGCCATTACCTATTATATTGATTTTATCCCCATAAAGTATTCCCGACGGTATAAGATGAAGTTTATATTGTTTGCCGCCTGTTTCAACCGTATGTCCTGCATTGCTGCCACCTTGAAACCTAACAACAACATCTGAATTTTTAGCAAGGTAATCTGTTATTTTACCTTTTCCCTCATCACCCCATTGGGCTCCCAAAACAATAAATGCTGACATAAGAATTTCCTCCCCTTTTTATATAGGTTAATATTTAAATAAATAATTATAATAGAAGCAGATATTTTAGCTATTTTTTAGTTATATCCCTAGCCACTACTACTCCAGTTACCGAGGCCTGCATAAGCCCTCTTGTAATTCCGGCACCATCTCCTATGGCATATAAATTTTTTATAGATGTTTCAAATTTGTCATTGGTTTCAAATTTGCTGGAATAAAATTTTACTTCTACACCATAGAGCAGTGTGTTTTTACTGTAAAGTCCTGGTGCAACATTATTAAAAGCTTTTAATGCTTCAACTATAGATGTCAAATATCTCTGGGGTAATACAAAACTTAAATCCCCAGGAACTGCTGATTTTAAAGTTGGTATAGTAGTGGATTTCTTAAGTCTTGAATAATCTGTTCGCCTTCCATTTAACAGATCTCCCAGTCTTTGAACCATAATCCCTCCTCCCGTAAGCATGTTCCCAAGTTTCGCAATATATTTACCGTAGGTTATGGGTTGATTAAACGGTTCTGTAAAAGATGTAGAAACCAGCATAGCGAAATTAGTATTTTCTGTTCTGAGCTCTTTTTCCTCATAGCTGTGTCCATTTACTACAGCTATGGTACCATCATAATGTTCTTCCGATACAACTCCTCCTGGATTCATGCAAAAAGTTCTAACTTTATTATCAAAAGTGTCTGAATAATATATAAGTTTTGCCTCATATAGATCTTTTGTAAGGTTATCCATTATAGAGTTTGGAACTTCCACTCTTACTCCTATATCTACAGCATTGTTGGTGGTTTTTAATTTCAGTCTTTTGGACTGAACTGCAAACCACTCTGCACCGCCTCTACCTGGAGCCACTACTACATAATCTGCCAGAATATTTTTTTCTCCATCTTTATTTTTAATAGCTACCCCTATAACTTCACCATTCTCAACCAATATATCCTTCACCGTGGTAAGCTCACTGAATTCTATATTTATATTATTTAAAAGATGATAATACATTTTTTTCAATACATCATAGGCTAATTCCGTTCCCAAATGTCTAACCGGACATTCTATAAGCCTTATATTATATTTGCTTGCTTCATATTTCACTTTATCTACTTTTTCATTATTTAATCCATATACAGTTTTATTGGCTCCAAATTTTAGATATATATCGTCACAATATTTTATTAATTTCTTACATTCATCTTCTGAAAAATACTCTAAAATCCTTCCTCCTACTTCTGGACTCAGTGAAAGCTTTCCATCAGAAAAAGCTCCTGCACCTGACCAGCCAGAAGTAATACCACATGGATTGCAATTCATACATTTTCCAGTCGTTCTCGCAGGGCATTTCCTGTTTTCTATATTTCGCCCTTTATCAATTATCAATACACTCATGTTCCTATTAAGTTTAGTAATTTCCAAAGCAGTAAATATTCCTGCAGGGCCAGCTCCAACTATTACAACATCATATTTTTCTTTCAAGTAGCATCCCTCCTTCAACATGGTATCAAAATTAGACGCTCCAGTCAACAAAATATACGAATATTTTTCATGAATTTTGAATAAAAATTCGTAAATTTTCAAAGTATACACTTTTAGTTAAATAAAAATTACAACTTTACATTATAATTTTATTAACAATTTTAGCTCTATTTCCATAATATATTATTGTAGTAAATTTTATGGAGGTATTTAATGAACAACGACAATAAAGATATCAACGAGGAATCCATGGAAAATTATGATTATACTAGAAATACTTACCCCTATTATTGCCCCCTTTACAATTGTCCCTATGCTCCGTCTGCAGCGGACCAATATGACGATGAAAGCATAGAAGAGCCAATTGATCTTGACTCAGCATACAGACAACACGGCCGAAGAAGGCGCAGGAGAAGGCGCAGACGTAGACGTCCATATTATCCTGGATTTGGTCCAGTGATATTCCCAATCATATTTCCATTTGATTTTGACGATTGGGATTACTAAATAAAAGCTTATTTCATTTACATTATACTATCAACCCATATCATTTAAATAAATAAAAGATGCTTTGAACTACCATAAACTAATTCAAAGCATCTCTTGCTTTTATACCCGTAGAAGTTAAAAAATATAAATTCACTATTATAATAGACAAAACTTGGCACAAAAAAATCTATACTAAATCTTTCAATTCAGGTACCATATTGGGTACAGTCTTTCCAAGTACTGCTTTTACTAAATTTTCCGCAGCAAGCATTGCCATATCAAAACGAGTTTTCGCAGTAGCTGAACCAATATGAGGCAAAGTTATAACATTGGTCATTTTTAAAAGAGGATTTTCAGGATCTATTGGTTCTGTTTCATAAACATCCAGTCCTGCAGCAAGTATTTTATTGTTATTTAAAGCATCCACCAATGCCTTTTCATTAACCGTCTGCCCTCTAGAAGCGTTTATGAAAATCGCTGACTTCTTCATTAGATCAAATTCTTTATAATCAATTATATGATAGGTATTCTTATTATATGGAACCATTACTGAAATAAAATCAGACTTTTTAAGTAAATCATCAAGGCTTTCATATTGTACACCTAGTTCATTTTCAATATTTAACCTTCTATTTCTATTGTGGTATAAAACATTCATGTTAAAACCAAACTTTGCCTTTCTGGCCACACATTCACCTATTCTACCCATTCCTATGATTCCCAAAGTGGCATGATTTATATCCACTCCAAAAAGATTGCTGTCAATATCTTTTTTCCATTTACCTTTTTTTACATAGGAATCCAATTCAGAGATTCTTCTAGCCGTAGACATAATAAGAGTCATTATAAGATCTGACACGGTTTCATTTAATACAAAAGGTGTATTGGTTCCTATCACTTTCCTTTGTTTCATAGCATTTATTTCAAAATTATCATATCCGACAGAAATATCACTGACAACTTTAAGCCTAGGTGAATGTGCCAAAATTCTATCATTGATTTTAGTTCCTGAAGTTAAGAGGCCTTCAACATCCTTTAAATTTTTAATGAGTTCCCCTTCAGATATTTCTGAATCGGAATCCCATTTTTTATAGTCACAATATTTAGCAATAAACTCTTCCACCTCTTTAGGAACAGGCTTTGCTATAAATACTTTAGGCCTATCCATAACTTACCTCCTTAATCTTTCAATATTTTTATCCCTTTTTATTTTATATTTATAAATTCCCTTATTTTATTTTTTATATTTTCATCTGCTTCGATACTGTAATTTTTTAAAGATGTATTAATATTTATATTTAAACGCATACCTACTGCTTCTTTCAATGTTATCATAAATGGATCCATGAGATTATATATTCCCATCAATTTATTTATCTTGCCCTGACAGATCATCAATTTGTCAACATCCTTTTTCTGAAATGCTTTATAAGCATCAATAAATATTTTGGCATTTATATTTGTAAGTCCCCCTATAATCCCTGAACCCTGTGACAGTAAATTGGGTATCAGGTATTCTTCAAATCCTGAAAATATAGAAAAACCACTTTGGGAATTTTTGAATTTTTCACTATATTTTCTTACATTGCTTATGGAATCAATGGTATCCTTTATACCAACAATGTTATCAAAATCAACGGCCAGTTTAAACACAAGATCAGGTGATAAATTAGTCCCTGTTCTATCTGGAAAATTATATAACAATATAGGCAATTTTGTATTTCTGGCTGTTATAGAATAGTATTCATAGAGATGCTGATCATTTAAACTAAAATAATAAGGAGTTACAATCAAAACTGCATCCGCACCTATGCTCTCTGCAAACTTATTTAATTCCAGCACTTCTTCTATGTTATTGGAGCCTGTCCCAACTATAAACTTAACTCTCCCTGCAATAACTTCACATACAAATTTCACATAATCTTTTCTCTGCTCAAGCGACATACTAAAAAATTCTCCCGTACTTCCAAGAGCTACAATACCATCAATGCCATTAGAAATTAACTTTTCAATTAAAATCCTAGTAGCTTCTTTATTAACACTTCCCTTATCATCAAAAATAGTGACCATTGGTGTATAAATTCCTTTAAACATTAAAACTTCCTCCTCATTTTATCCTTAGAATTATTTTTATATATAATATGCTTTTAGCTTATTATCTCAAAATAATTTTTCTCTTGTATATCCAAGTTTCTTTGAAATTTCTAAAGCTGCCTTTATTATAAAATTCTTGTTTTCTTCCACATTTTCATCATATTTTTTAACTTTCAATTTTGAAGTAGATACTGCAGCTATAGCTTTTCCTACATTATTATATACCGGAACGCCTATGCAGAATATACCATCTTCATTTTCCTCATCAGATATGGAATACCCTCTTTTTCTCGTTGCCTCTAAATCTTTTAGCAAGTCTTCAGGATTTACCAATGTACTTTTAGTCCTTGGTATCAATTTAACTTTGGATAGATATTCACTAATTTCTGCTTCACTATAAGTAGCCAAAATAGCTTTCCCTAAACCTGTAGAATAGAGAGGCATGATTGATCCCAAATCAGCAGTTGTTCTCAATGCTTTTTTTGATTCTTTCTTATCTATATATACAAGCTCATTATTGTTTACTACTGCTAAAAATACAGTTTCCCCTATATTATCAGTTACCAATTTTAAGATGGGATCTGCAATATTAATCAATTCGGTTTTATTTAAATATAGACTTCCAAGCTTAAATGCACCAATACCCAATTCATAGCTCTTCAACTTTTTATCCTTTATCGAGAGAAAATCTCTTTCAACCAGTGCATTTACAATATTAAACACACTGGTTTTAGGTATATTCAGGCTTCTACTTAATTCAGCTATAGTAACAGGTTCTTCCCTTTCACCGATAAATTTTAAAATATCTAGGCCTCTTAAAATTGCCTTGTTCAAACAATTCACCTCACTATTCTATATATGAAACACTATTCCATATTTTAAATACATTATAAATATTTACTATCCCAATGTCAATAATAAAATCACGGCTATTATTTAAAAATTAGCCGTGATCTCAAATTTTAACTATGAAAATCATACTACAATACTGTTAATCGCGTGCCCATATCAAAAATATGAATTTTACTTGTATCCAAAGCCAATTTGACTTTATCTCCGGATTTAAAATTCACTATGCCTTCTACCCTGGCTATAACATTGAATTCACCTTTAGATAAATATATATAGCTTTCCGCTCCCATAAGTTCCGTTAAGTCCACATTGAATTCCACCAGACATTCATTTTCTGTGTTTTCTCCAGGTATTCTTATATTTTCAGGTCTTATTCCAATTATAATATTTTTACCCACATAACCCTTCTTTTCCAGAACATTTGATATACTATCCTGCAGAATTATCTGTTCTCCTTCGAATAAAACTGCAAGTTTTCCATTTACATGATCCAATTTGGAATTTATGAAATTCATCTGCGGGCTTCCAATAAATCCTGCCACAAATACATTTTTAGGGTGATTGTATATCTCCTGCGGAGTATCCACCTGTTGTATAACCCCGTCCTTTATTACCACGATTCTTGTACCCAGTGTCATTGCCTCTGTCTGATCATGGGTTACATATATAAAGGTGGTCTGAAGCTTCTTATGAAGTTTTGATATTTCTGTCCTCATCTGAACTCTCAATTTGGCATCCAAATTTGACAAAGGTTCATCCATTAAAAATACTTTTGGATTTCTGACTATAGCTCTCCCCATAGCCACTCTCTGTCTTTGTCCACCTGATAATTCCTTAGGTTTTCTTTTAAGCAAATCATATATATCCAACGTTTTAGCAGCATCTTTTACTTTTTGATCTATTTGAAGTTTTTGTACTTTTCTCATTTTAAGTCCAAAGGCCATATTATCATAAACAGTCATATGCGGGTACAATGCATAGTTCTGAAATACCATAGCAATATCCCTATCCTTAGGAGTCACTCCATTTACAAGCTGATTATCTATATAGAGCTCTCCACCGGTTATCTCCTCAAGCCCTGCAATCATTCTAAGAACAGTGGACTTTCCACAGCCTGAAGGTCCTACAAATACTATAAATTCTTTATCCTTTATTTCCAGATTAAAATCTTTAATGGTGTCAACATTACCTGAATAAGTTTTGCATATGTGCCGCAGGGATAAATTCGCCATCTTTACTATACTCCTTCCTTTTAGACATCATTTCCTAAATTAATTTTTTAAGCACATTAGGATAATTCGTTATTATACCATCTACTCCCAAATGAATAAGCTTTTTCATATCACTTTCCTTATTTACAGTATAGGTATTTATAAGTATACCATTTTCCTTTATATCGCCAATTATATCCTTATCCATAATAAGGGAAAAGAGAGGATGGAGTGCATCAGCCCCTATCCTCCTTGCATATTCTCCCGGTTTATGAATGGGTAATCCATACAGCAGCCCTGTCTTAATACTGCTGTCATACTCTTTTACTTTCTGCATAGAATAATGATTGAAAGATGATATTATCACATTTTTTTCTAATCCATATTGATGAATCTTGTCTATTGTATATTTTTCTAAATCCTTATAATGTACAATATCATTTTTAAGTTCAAGATTTAGGAGAAGATTTTTATCCTTCATATAATCCAACAGCTCATCCAAACTTGGAATTCTTTCTCCATGTCCGGCATTGAACTTCATAAGCTCCCGACAAGTATAATCTTTTATGAACCCGGTTCCATCCGTAGTCCTGTCTATTGTCTCATCATGACAGAGAACTATTGCGCCGTCTTTTGTGATATGGAGGTCTGTCTCTATTCCATCCGCACCTGTTTCCACTGCTTTTCTAAAAGCCTGCATGGTGTTTTCAGGATACATTCCGCTGAATCCTCTGTGTGCAATATTTAAAGTTTTGACCATTACCACTGTACTCTCCTTTTTCTCCTCATATATTACTTGTTATTCTGATTATATTTCTCTATAGCCGAATTTATGCTGTCTGTCGAATTCTTAACAGCCTCTTCCGGAGATTGTTTACCCTGAAGCATCTGCTCTATATTTGTCTCAACAGTCTGTCTTGCCTCCGGGAATACAGACATAAGTGCACCTTTAGCTGTGGAAGGAGAATTATGAAGTTGATCTATGGCTGTCTGGAACTGAGGTTTTTTCTTCAGATTATCCTTCATTGTCTGAACATCATAAGCTTTTTTGGTAACAGGGAAATATCCTGTCTGACTGGCCCAGTAAGCCTGCTCTTCCGGTGACACCATGTACTTTATAAATTCCCAGGTTGCTTTTTCCTTGGCAGTGTCCTTGCTGTCAAGTGCCCACAATGAGGCTCCTCCTATTGATACACCGCCGTCCTTTATTCCATCAAAAGATGGTAAAGCTGCAGTTCCTACTTCAAATCTTCCTCCTATGCCACTTAGTACAGCCGACAAATCTGCTGTAGATTCAATGTACATAGCTGTCTTGCCTGCTATAAATGCATTTTCCGTATCATCTTCATTTCTTCCAAAGTTAGCTGCATTACCGGATTTAACTAGTTTCTGCCATTCATCCAATACTTTTACGCCTGCTCCATTTTTATCAAACTCCACAGCCGTTGGAGCTTTTTCTCTACCATTGCCATTATTTGCATAATTTTGTCCCTGCTTAACTATGAATTGTTCAAAGAACCATCCATATATGGCCATTGCATAACCATACTGAGTTACCTTCCCTGAAGCGTCCTTCTTAGTAAGCTTTGCCGCTGCACTTTCCAGTTCTGAAAATGTCTTAGGAGGGTTTTCAGGATCCAGCCCTGCAGCTTTAAAAGCATTCTTGTTGTAGTAAAGTATTGGAGTTGATGAATTAAACGGCATAGAGTACAATTTATTGTTCACAGTATAATATCCTGCTATGTTAGGTTCCAAGCTGGATATATCGTATTTTTCACTGTCTATGAAATCCTGCATGGGCTTTACCCATCCGCTGTCTATCATAAATCTGGTACCTATATCATAGGTCTGCATAACATCAGGCCCATTTTTTGCTCTCTCCGCACTCTTTAATTTATTTATAGCCTCATCGTATTTCCCTTGAAATTGCGCATTGACTTTAATGTCTTTATGGGAACTGTTGAAATCATTGACCATTTTGGTAAGTGCCTGCCCGTTTTTACCTGACATGGAATGCCAGAATGTAATCTGAACAGTTTTGCCGGATCCTGAGGATTGACCTGAATTGTTGCTTCCACATCCGGTAAAAATACCTCCTACCATCAACGAAGCTAATAATAAACTTATGAATTTCCTTTTCATTATTTTTCTCCTCTCAAAATTAATTATTGGCATATTTTTTATATGAATTTTACAACTACCCCTTTACTGCACCGGAAGTCATGCCTTCAATAAGCTGCTTCTGACCAAATATGAAAATTATAATTGAAGGTAAAAGCACCATTATAATACCTGCCATTATAAGTCCAAAAGATTGGTTCTCAGAGAACTGCAGCATACTTATACCTATCTGAACAGTTCTTGTACTGTCCTTGCTGGTTACAAGCAGAGGCCATAGATATTGATTCCAGGTAACTAAAAAAGTATATACACCAAGAGATCCTACAATAGGCCTCGACATGGGAAAAACTATTCTGGTAAAAAATTTAAAATTGCTGCAGCCATCCATCTTTGCGGCTTCATAGAGTTCCCTCGGAAGAGTGAGATAATACTGTCTCATCATGAATATTCCCATGGCGGCGCTTAAATAGGGAACGATGAGAGCTTTATAGCTGTCCAGCCATCCAAAAGATCCTACCGTCAAATAATTTGATATCATAATGGATTCCGCCGGTATCATCATAGTGGCTATTACAATTACAAACAATACCTTAATACCTTTTTACCTTTAAAATCAAAAAATGAAAACGAAAAAGCTGCCAGACAAGAGGTGAAAATCTCACCTATAGTTACCCCCAGAGATACTACAAAACTGTTGACTATAAATTTCATTATGGGAGCAGCATTCAAAGCATCTGTATAATTATTTAAATACAATTCCTTAGGTATCAATTTGGGCGGATAGGAAAATATTTGCTCCGGCGGCATAAAACTAACGGCAAGGGCATATAAAATAGGCGCTATAGTTATAATACCGAATACTGTATTCACAATATAAAGAATTATTTTATTTATATTTTTTTTCATGTACCATTACCTCTCCACATTTATTTATAAAAAACCTTTTTATCTTCATATCTGAATTGAAGCAGGGTTATGACAAACATAAGCAGAAACAAGACTATGGATTCAGCACTGGCGGCGCCAAATCTGCTGTTAAAAAACGCATTTCTATAAATGGAATATACAAGAACATTAGTGGCTTCGGCAGGCCCTCCCAGAGTCATTATATTTATCTGACCAAAAGTTTGAAATCCATTTATGATATTTATGATGAGTACAAAAAAAAGAGTTGGAGAAAGACAGGGCAGTATTACATTTTTCAACCTTTGAAGATAATTTGCTCCATCTATTGATGCACTTTCTACTAGTTCTTTCGGTATATTTTGAAGACCGGAAGTTATAAAAATAAAATTTATACAGGCATTTAGCCATACACCTACTATGGATACTGCTATAAATCCCCAGAAGGGACTTGTAAGCCAGCCAATACTCTTTCCCAGGAGAAAATTAACAAAACCTATGCTTGGATTAAACAAAAGCATCCATATTATTGCCGCAGAAGCAGAGGATACTGCCATGGGTATGGCATACATAGTGCTGAAAAGTCCCTTGAACTTCAACTTGTTATCACATAAAAGTGCAAGCATAAGTCCAATGAGTATAGCTGGTATTGTAGTCACAATTACATATTTAAAAGTCACAACGACACTATTTATAAAAGAGGGATCCCTAAATAAATCAATATAATTGGAGAAACCTGCAAAGGAGCTTGGCTCTCCCTGGGCATTAGTACTGAACAAACTTAAATATATAGTTTTAAAAAAAGGAAAATAGGTAAATCCCAAAAATATGACTATACATGGGATAATATACAGATAAGGTTCCACGATATTTATAATTTTTTTACTTTCAACGGTCTTATTCTGAATCAAACAAACTTGCTTTGATGCTTTTTCCATTTAATTACCTCCATTAATTTTCTTTACGGATATATATTATCTCATCAATATTAATAAAGGTTTATATTACGGTTAAATATATTTAACACATTGTTCTGGAAATAATTACAGCCTAAAAATAGAAGTATCAATTTAGCACATAACAGTCCAAGTATGGCTCCTGATATTATATCAGTGGGATAATGAACACAAAGGTATACCCTTGAAAACGCTATTAAAAATGCTATTAACAAAAATATTACCTTATATTCACTGAACTGAGCTGACAAAACACCTGCTACTGCAAAGGAAGAAAAGGTATGACCTGATGGAAAGGAATAAGAAATGGGTCTTGAAATTAAAAGTTGAAGATCATTTTTACAATTACAGGGCCTTATTCTTCTAACCAAGTGCTTCATTATTCCTTCTCCAAATATAGTACTTATAATTAAAGTAACCAATACCATAATTCCCGTTGTCTTATAATCCATGCACAGCATTAAATACAGAGCTATTGCAATCCAAAGTACTCCTCCATTTCCCAAAGCTGTAGTAAACATCATAGCTTTATCCACAGCTGGTCTGCGCATATTATCCTGTATGAATTCCAAAATAAAATCGTCGAACTTTTTTATCAAAAGTATCACCTTCTATATTGGTTTTTTCATTATCACCAATTTTATTTTATACAATCAATATTACTAAAAGATTAATAACACATTAAAAAGTCTTAATAATATTAACTTACCAATAAATTTTCATTATTTCAATAAAAAAATAAGGCATTGCGAACAGTCAATGTCTTATTTTTAAATTATAATTTTAAGGGGGTAATGCTACAAACTTTACTTACAGTATCTTCTGGAGGTTGCACTTGAATTTACCGTGCCCTGCAACCACAGACACCTTTTGGTAATTACCAACATTTCCATTTATATGTTATGTTCAAATACATCATTTTCAATTTCGCTAAGATATTTCCTTAGGACACTTATTATTATATATGGTATTTGTTACGTCTTAATGTCATATTTATAAACTATTTGTGAACAATCAAGTATTTTTCTGGACTTAGATAGAGTTTCCAAACTGCAGCTGACTTTTGCTTTTTGTATCACCACAGCCCCGGCCGTGGTTTTTGTCATAGTTCACGATCTGGATTCTGTCGCAGCTATTCTTTACATCTGCTTGCATAATCGCAAACTGCGTAGTTCAAAGCAAGCTCCGCCATGATGGCAAAGGATTGCTCAGCTTCAGACAGGGTGCCGTTGTCGCTTAACAGTTTTGCAATGGCATTACGCTGCGGCAGACCTGCCGTAACAACTGCTTTGCCCTTCATCAATTCACACAGTGCATTCATACATGCGTGAAGTATGGGCAACTTCGCGTCGGAAGAAAGATAACCAATTTCAGTAATAAGCTCCCGTTCCGTCTTAAAGCCCAATATAACTAGACGGTCATCTCCCTGCACGCAGCCGGTGCATTGCGCATCCGGCGGCATAATGTTCTCCATCTTTGCGTAAGCGGCAAGCTTTTCCGGAACTGTAGCCATAGAGAAATCCCCCCTTATATTTCGGTTTCATGAGCACAGGGCGAATAATGTCCTGCAAAAAAAGCACGACCTGTATCTGGCTCACAGTTTAATTTGTTTTCAATAAAGTGTTGTACCGCACGTCTGGCATTTCCATAAACGCCTGCAAATACAGCTACACCAGCTACTGCCATATCACGACGCGTCTGGTTCTGCAGCATACCGCAGAGAACGGCATCCACCTGATGGGAACGCAGCTGGCGACTCAAATTTGCTTCGGGTTCATGGTCAGTAATGCTGATGATGGTTTTGCCATCAACATTAAAAACTTGATAGAACGGAGCATTTTCCAGTGTCAAACTAATGGAATCCTTATTGATCGGTACTGCGATTTTGCTCATGGCATCCTCCTTCAGACAACATCAGGTCGTCCGGCGTTTTATCATGCCTGACGTTCTGCAAAACGTCACTGTTTTTTTGACTTTTGTCAGACGCCGGAATGGCTTCAGAAAATTTTTTAAAAAGCGTACTCCCACAGGCAGCGCCTAAAGCGATCAGAATGATGTTCAACAGTCCAACCAGAATCAACGGTGTCACCGAACCGGTCTTGACCAGGGCGGCGCCTGCACTGTAAGCTGCGTTACCACAGCCCAGCGCAGTTACGCTCACACCGCCGGCGCCAAGACTATTTAAAAAATCAATTACGCCGAGTTTAGTCAGAACGCCTCCGCCGATGGCTATCAGCAGGATTGCCACAAGAGGAAAAGATATTTTGATTTCTGTCAGAAATTGTGTCAGCGCACAAATGAGTCCGCCAATCAAAAATGCATACAAAAAAGCCATGATTCACCCTCCTTAGCACAACAGCAGGCCAAGTATGAATGCAATGACAAATCCTGTGCCCAAGATCTTCAATACATTCCAAAAGCCTACAATGAAAGCCTTCTCTAATTTTGCACCGGCCTTTTGCGCAGCCGCCGCTGAGGTAGCAGCGCCAAACATCAGTCCGCAAACTGGAATTGCGGCGCCGCTATCACCGAACTCGGCAACCTTAAAGTAGAAACCGTTTGCAATTATTACCACAGCGATAATACCAAAAGCGAGAATACTTACCATAATAACCATAGTTGCATCGGAAATAAATATTGCGAACAAGGCAATCAGTAACTGACCGATCAAGCCAAAACAGCCACCTACCAAAAATGCTTTCAGAATTTTCCGTATAGCAGTCAACTTCTTACCTCCTTTATTCTATCATGAAAGCTGTCCCGAGGACAGCGTAATCCATCAGGGACAGTAAACAACTTTACAGTAACGCTTCCACGAAACGACTGACGATGGCCCGCGCCGTATTGACCTTGTAGTGGTTCATGGACATGGGGATGACATCCTTCACGGCCAAAGCACCTGCTTCTTCTGCCAATTCCCGGCTGAGCGTCTTACCCTTCAGCAGTTCCTCCACTTCATCCAGCTTGACTGGAATCGGCGCTACGCCGCCCATGACCAGCGATACATCCACAAGCTTGCCGTCCTCCAGCTTATATGCATAAGCCAGGCTGACCAGAGCAAAATCTATGGCTTCACGGATGCGCATCTTTTCATAGCCTGTCACATAATCGGGTCTGTCAGGTAACTTCACCGCGGTGACAAGTTCATCCTGATCCAACATATCGTAGGCCTTTAACTTGGTCGTGAAGAAGTCGCGTGCTGCGATTTCCTTTTTTGTGGTAATCACTTTGCCGTCCAACGCAACCAGCACAGGGGAAATGTCGGAAGCGTTGACGCTGTAGCAGCCACAGTTCATGCAACGTCCTGCCTCAGCCTGCGCCTCTTCCAGGCTTAGAGACGAGGCATCCTCGTCTGTCAGTGAACGTTCACCCAAAGCATGTTCAGTAAGCTTTTTGCTCTCCGTCTTTTTGATGCCGTTTATATCGTAGGAGAGGAAGGCCTTGCTTTCAGCGGGGGCTTCCACTGGATAACCCATTTTCTTGCTCATGGTTTTTGCCGCTATACCACCTGAGCAAATAGCGCGAATGGCAATGTCGGGACCGGTGACTGCATCGCCGCCTGCAAAGATTTTGTCGTTCTTTGTCTGATATGTCTCCATGTCAACATCAAACAATCCACGAGCCGTCTTGAGCTGCGCACCAAACTTGTCACCCAGAAAGCTGGTATCCACACGCTGACCGGTAGCCAGAATGATGGTAGTCGCATCAAATACACAGGTCTCGTTCTCATCATAGACAGGACTGAAACGATGCTCCTCATTGAAGACGGATACGCACCTCATAGATTCCAGGCCAATCACTTTTCCGTCATCATCAGTTACAACCCCCTTCAATCCCCAGCCGTTGAAGATTTCAACACCTTCCTCCTTTGCAAGGGCGATCTCTTCCGCTGTCGCGGGCATTTCCTTTTCCTGCTCCAGACAGACCAGACAGACATGCTTTGCACCCATGCGCTTCGCCGTCAGCGCCACGTCCATAGCCACGTTACCACCGCCGCAGACCAGAACATCATTGTCGATAGCTTTCTTCAGGAAGGTATTGACCTCTACCAAAAAGTTCAGGCCGAACTCAGTCAGTTCCTCTCCCTGAATGCCAAGTATAGGCTGCTTCCATGCGCCGGTGCCAAAATAAATACTGTCATAATCCGTCACCAGCTCATCCATGCTGATGTCCTTGCCAATGGTAGTATTCATGATGAACTTCACACCCATATTGGCAACAGCCTGTACATAGCCCTCAACAATACTCTTTGGCAGACGATAATGAGGAATACCGTAATACAGTACACCGCCGGCCTTCTCATGGGTATCGAACACAGTTACGCTATGTCCCTGAGAGCGCAGGAAGTAAGCGGCAGTCAGGCCACCGGGACCTGCGCCGACAACGGCTACCCGCTTGCCGGTTTCCCTGGTGGGTTTCACATAGAATCTATCGACATTTTTGAGAATGTAATCACCCAGAGTGCGTTCAACACAATGGATACCTACATTCTCGCCGTACTGACACTGGTTGCAGTTGTCCTGGCAGGGATGCGGGCAGATACGGGCAGTACACATGGGCATAGGGTTCACCCTCAGAATAATCCTTGCGGCCTCATCCCAGTTACCCTTGCGAATCTGCTCCATATAGGCCGGAATATCGATGCCGGCCGGACAGCCCTTGCCGCAGGGATTCACATGCGTCTTCATGCCGCCATAGATAGAGTGATAGCGGTTTTCTCCCTGCAATGCATAACAAGTTGCGCCGCCCTTGCGGGAGCAGTCCATGCGCCCACCGATTTCATGCGGATAGCGATAATACCAGCAGCGTACATCCTGGCAGATATTTCCGCCAATAGTGCCGACATTGCGAATCAAAGGCGTGGCTACAGAATGGGCAGCATCAGCCAGAGCCTTTGCGCTACGCTGAAGAACAGGAGACTCAGCAACATCGGTCAACCTGGTCAAAGCCTTAACCGTAATACTCCCCTCATTTTCCACAATACCCGCAGCATCAGGAATTGTCTTAAGGTCGACAACACTTGCGGGGCTTTCGTTCAGAATGGCATGCTTATAAACATTAATCAGATCCGTCCCGCCGGCCAAAATATCAGCATTTCCCCTGGCCAGCATTGCGGAGGCTTCTCCAAATGAAGTTACACTCGTATATTCAAATTGTCTCATGATTTATCCTCCTTACAGTTTGCCCAGGGCCTTGAGAATGCCCTCGCGGCTTGCTGGATACTCGCAGTAATCAACGCCAATGGCGTTGGAAATAGCCATCATCATCGCGGCGGGACCGGGAGCTCCTGAGATTTCGCCGAGGCCGACAGCCTTCCAGCGGGAAACTTCAGGCAGCGATTCCTCAATCACGATGTCCATCGGCGGAAAGGCGTTAAAGGGACGCCACTTGTAATCGATAAGATTGCCTGTTAGGAGACGGCCATTCTTTTTATCAAGGACGTTTTCCTCCATCAAACCGGTGTCCGCGGCTGCGGCACCAAATCCTCCCTGAAACTGCATCTCAAGTGTGGCTGGATCGATAACCTGTCCGACGTCGGAGCCAACAGCCACGTCAACAAGCTTAGCTTCGCCGGTTTCCAGATCTATCTCAACCTCGGCAAAATAGATGCAGTAGTTGGACTTGGTATAATCATGATAGTACTTGCCAATGCCGTGCGCCTGATAGGCAAACGGAACAACCTCATTCCAGCGCCATCTCTTTTCGGGGCGGTGCCTGTAGAAAATCATACTGTCATGTGTATCCAAATCCTCCGGAGAGGCGTGCAGCTTCTCGGCTGCCTCTTCAAGCAGCTGACGGCGGGCGTCCTCCGCCGCACGTGTAACGGCAGTAACGCTAGTTATAGTTCCACGTGATCCTGCAGGGCCCTGCCCATAGCCGCTGTTTTCCGTGTTTTCTTCAACAACGTAGACTTTTTCGATCTCCATATCCATAACTTCGGCAACAATCTTTCTGAGGTTGCTGCGCTGGCCGCAGCCCTGTTCGGCAACATCGGTATGAATATATGCACAGCCCTGGAACGGATCGAGGCGGACATAAGCAACACAATCATCTTCACCGACGTCGGCATTTCCATGACAGGAAACGCCAACGCCATAGGCCTTGTTGCCCACGACTTTAGTCGGCTTCATCCAGCCTTTCCATTTGTCCTTCCAGCCGAACCTCTTCTCCGTGGAATAGGTAACCGGTGCGTAGTCCTGCTCGCGGCATTCGTACCATAACTTATTACGCCAATACCAACCGTCGCCGGTCTGAGCAAAGTTTTTTGCAATGAAATCAACAGGATCAAGCCCTGCCTTGCGAACCAGACGCATAACAACGGGCATCATGGCACACTTGATCTCCTGACCACCGAAGCCACGCACCGGGCCTGTCATAACATGGTTTGTGAAAACCATTTTGCCGTCCAAATCCCAGTTCTTGCACTTGCCCAGAGCGATCTGTGCTTCCCCGAGACCGACACCCATCTGCCACTGTCCGCAGGAATTATATGCGCCGCAGTTTAGATAAACATCGCCTTTGACCGCATGTACATAGCCGTCCTTTAAGCCAACCTTAATCTTCATGTACATACCGATGCGCACATCGAAGGCAGTAAGCTGTTCACTCTTGGTTAAGCACACTTTGCAGGGACGCCCTGGGTTTGCGACCGCCATGATGGCAGCATACTGCGTCGGCGTGGCCATAGGGGCCTTATTGCCAAAGCCGCCGCCAACATTGAAAACTGTGGTGTCGTTGGGCATACCGTCCTGCAGAATCATAGCGTTCAGACGATAGCCGTGGGGCGTCTGGGTCGTGGCCCATGCCTTCATTCTGTTATGCCTGCTGTCATACTTGAAAACAGTAATCGGGGGCTCCATAGCAGCAGGAGAGCCAAGAGAGTTGTAATCCGCCTCGCTCTCATCTACAAAATCACATTCCTCAAAGGCTTTGTCCACGTCACCGCGTTTGAGATGCATCATCATATCCTCACCTACAAAGGGGACAACGGGCCACACGATATTACCACGCGGGAACGCCTTGGGATGCACTTTTGGCGCATCCGGCCTAATAGCTTTTTTAATGTCAAAAACAGGGGTACGCTGCTCATACTCGATTTCAATCAAATCAAGCGCACGCTCTGCAATGTTTGGATCTTCCGCCGCGACCAGTGCGACAGCATCACCAACATAGCAGCCGTAATCGTGCAGAACCGGAACCAGCGGCGGCATGTTAAGTCCCCAATTTTTACAGATTTCAGGCATATTGCCATAATACATGACATTGGCAACGCCGGGATATGCCTCGGCCTTGCTGATATCAATCTTCTTGATTTTCGCACTCGGATATGGACACTTGAGCGCTTTCACATAAAGCATATCCTTCATTTTGAAATCGTCCAGATAAATAGTCTTGCCTGTGACAATTTCTTTCGCTTCCATACGCTCTGTATTCTTGCCTATGTAGCGATACTCAATCTTGCTCATTTCGTTCCTCCTTTACGCATTTTGCTTCATATACAGCTCTGCTGCATTAAAGACATGATACTGACTTATACATCGACACATGTTGCCGGAAAGCGCTTCACCAATTTCTTCCCTACTGGGATGCGGGTTGTTGATAAAGAGCCCTTTAAGCGCCATAATGATACCGGGCGTACAATAACCGCACTGAAAGGCATACTTGTCGATGAACGCCTGCTGTAGCGGGTCAAGTTCACCGGTCTTGGGATCATGTAGGCCTTCAATTGTTACGACGTCAGCGCCGTCACAGGCGGCAGTCAGAATCTGACAGCTGGGCACGGCCACATCATTCATCAGCACCGTGCAGCATCCACACGCTCCCTGACCGCAGGCCAGTTTCGTACCTGTCAGATTCAGACGCTCTCGCAGCGTTTCGCACAGTGTTTCCTCATCGGGAATGATCCCGTACCCATCGTCATGTCCGATGTGGAATACTTCTTTTTTGCCATTGATAATCATCCGAATGGTTTTGCTCATACTTTTCTCCACCTTTCATTCATGTTGCATTCGGCAGCTTAAATAATCAGAATAATTTAAATTATCTTAATTATTTAAGTAATTAAAGAATAAGAGAAAAAAATCTTTTTGGCAATGTCTAACAAATTAAAAAAGCTGGAGGAAATTTGGCCTGAAAACCAAACCCAAGTAATACAAATACTATTATATTTTCATACTCAATTGTTATAATGTTAATAATAGGTATCACAATTTTATAGATTCAATAATGGGGGTAATGGGTATGGATGCAGATATGATGAAAATCAGAAGTGAATATCTGGAAATACTTACAAATGGGGCAGGTTTGGCTGATTTGTGTGAGGTAACTGCACAGCATTGCGGCACACCGGTTTGTATTACTTTAACAACACGCACAATCATTGCCAAGTCTGCAAACTACACAAAAGAACTGGTGGATGAATACATGAATCACTTGCTTCTGTGCACAGAAGCAGAAGTGAGGAAGCGTTGTACTGAAGTAGAAAAAAATCTATATATGCGCAAAACTTTGGTGAGCTGTTATCCTTTTATGCGATATAAACATATTAACTGCGGCTGCTTCCATCATACCTATATGCTTGGCGTGCTGGACTGCCCAATCACGAAGAAAATCGACACGAATGCAGCCATTGCCATTATAGAAATGGCTGCTCCTATCTTCATGACAGCACTGAAGCTTGGCGGATATCTGAACGATGAGACGACGATGGCCATGCAAACGTATTTACTGGGTATCTTGCATGGAAACCCGAACGAATGGTACCAGGAACACAATATCTATGAGCCTCCGTTGGAGAACATCGCGTCATGGAAGCTTGTATGGAGCCCTTCTATAGGTGAATTGTGGGCCAGACAACGCCGTAACGAACTGGGACTGTATTGTGCCTGTCATGAGCATATTTGGTTCGTAGAGTATGAAGGCGGCGCTGTGATTTTAATGAATGCGGAAAAACAGTACGACCTGAATATGCTGGCAGATAAATGCGGAAAAATCAGCCCAATCAGTGTCAGCGAATCGTTTTCTAAGCTCCGTGAGATGACAAAGCACCTCCATGCAGCACAGACAACATTACATCTGGCTGCTTTTGAAGAAAACAGTGAAAGAATTGTACTTGTTCAAAACTACAAATCAGTGATGGCTTATTTGTTTTTGAAACAACATCATCCGACCTCCTTGAAACTTGTTCATCCTGCTATTTTACAAATAAAAAAATATGACCAAGAGCATAGCAGTGAATATTATGAGACCCTGCGTGCCTATTTGCTTTACCATAGGAACTACAGTTTGATGGCAAAGCGCCTGCACATACACAAAAACACGGTTTCATACAGAATGCAGCGACTGATTGAATTGTTTGAGATTGACCTGACGGACTGCCGGACTATTACAGCGCTTTATTTGGGACTATTTGAAGACTATAAGCAATAAGAGCCTCTTTCGCTTGCAAAGCCTTTGCAATAGCTGACTTGAGGCTGTCCATGGAATAAAAAACCTCATTTGAGAGCCAGGCAGGCGATCACAGCAGCAATTTTCCTAATCATGCCTTTAACAGACAGCTTACGCTTTGACTTTCGAACCTGAGCCGGCATGATCTCAGTGGAATAATAATCCCCCAGTGTCTCATTCATAGGCCTTGTTGTACGCCCGACTGGAATCGAACCAGCAGCAACACCTTTGGTGTTCTATAGAAAGCTCTGCCTCCTCCTGGCGACAAAGCCATCGTCAATTATTTAAGGGAGCAGCTTATTGTCACCACCAGAGCGATAATCCAATACTAGTTAAAAGATATCGACATATTCAATGGGCATCTCTATTCGGGGACGATGCTCTTTCCCTGAACTCTTTCTGTTGCTGATTCATACAGTATATCTAACCAGAAAAAAAGGTCAACTGTCCAAATGGATCAACTGCCTTTATCTATTCTGTTGAAAGTTATACGATTTCAAATACTGCGGTAGTTCTCAATTTCTTTTAATATACACATGCCTACAATTTCTTTATTTAGTTTAATCCTACAGAAATATCGAAAATTTTTCTTTTTATATTGTTGAAATTTAACTTCAATTAATCTAAAATTATAGTGTTCATACTAAAGCTCCTTTCTATATTTGCTTTCTCAATGTTAATTATATAAAGTCTTTAGTATGAATAACAGATTTCCTTACAAGGTAATTGCGGATTAACCTCTTTTATTTTTTGTCTAAAAAACATTTTACTTATTTAAGCCCCCTGCCTATCATTAACATTAGAACGTATAGATTTAACTTTCTCCTTAGGCAGTTTAATTGTCACAAAGAAACCTAATATACTAAATATCATAAGAAAAATGAATACGGAATTCACTCCATAGCGACCCATTAAGATCCCAACTACATTATTGGAAATAAATCCACCAAAGCTGGCAAAAGCGTTAATAATAGCAAGACCAACTGCTGCAGCTTCTTCAGCCAGGAATACTGTAGGCATAGCCCAGAAACATGGGTATCCACCATATAAACCAAGTATGGTAATAATAAGCGCTACAAACCTTAAGATAACATTACTGCTTGCTAAAATCATTATAAAACCACCAGTGGAAATCAATAGCATTATTGCTGTATGCCAGCGTCTTTCATTATGGATATCAGAATGGCGTCCCCATATATACATAGTAATAGCAGCGATTGTATACGGAATTGTAATAAAGACTCCTATAGAAGTCAAAGATAAGCTTTGCGCTAAACCCTTTACAATCTGCGGCAACCATAACATAAGAACGTTACCACCGAGAACGTAACAGAAATATACGAAAGTTAATTGCCAGATTATAGGATACTTAAAAGTATCTTTGATGCTCATCTGCTCAGATTTCATCTTATCTTTATTAGCATCTATTTCTCTTTGAAGTTCTGCTTTAAGCCAGGCTTTTTCATCTGATTGAAGCCATTTTGCTTTATCTATATCATCTACCAGATAAAATATCGTTACAACTCCAGCTACAATAGCAGGAATGGCTTCAATACAGAACATCCATCTCCACCCGGAAAGTCCCATCCACTGTACGTTCTGCATAACCCATGTAGAAATAGGGGATCCAATTACCGATGAAATAGGTATGGCAAGCATGAAAAACGAAATTGCTTTTGCACGCTCCTTTTCAGGGAACCAATAGGACAAATAATAAACTATTCCAGGGAAGAAACCAGCTTCAGCAATTCCAAGCAATATACGGATAGCAACTAAGTGAACGAAGTTGTCAGCGAACATGGTAATAAAACTAACGATACCCCAGGAAACCAATATACGGCAAATCCATTTTCTGGCTCCCACTTTGTGAAGCATGACATTGCTTGGTACTTCAAAGATAACGTATCCAATAAAGAACAGACTCGAAAGTAACCCAAAGGCTGCCGAACTAATTCCCAGCTCTTTATTCATCGTCAATGCTGCATAACTGAAATTAGAACGATCAATATAACATATGATGTAGAGTATAAGCATAAACGGAAGAATATGTTTTTTGATCCTACTTACAGTACGTTTTTCAAGGTCAGAATCCATAAGGATTCCAATTTTGTTCATAATTATACACTCCTTTTAATTTTTATTGATTTTTTTATATATTTACAAGAATTCTCCCAATAATTGTAGATTTCTTAATTGCCAACTCAAAAACAAACAAAAGGGAGAATTCCAGTGCAAGTTAAAATTATAAAAAATCAGTATAGATGATTTTTTATTTTAAATTAATAAGAAATTTTGCTAGTGTTTGTCCAGATTCCCATTCTCTCGGCTTCTTTAATCAACTGTTCTCTATAATCGGGATGAGCAATGGAAATTAAAAGTTCACTTCTTTCCCAAGTTGACTTTCCCTTTAAATTAACAGCCCCATATTCAGTTACAACATAATGTGTGGCTGATCTAGGTACACTGACAATTGAACCTTCGGCCAATCTTGGCTTAATAAGTGATTCAATGCTTCCATCTTTCTTTTTTCTTCTTGACGGCGTACAAAGAAAACTTTGACCTCCTTTTGATTTAAATGCGCCCATTACAAAGTCAAGCTGTCCTCCTGTTCCACCAATATGCTGCAAACCTGCTGATTCGGAATTAACTTGTCCAAATAAGTCTACCTGCAAGCAGCTATTGATTGAAACGACTTGATCATTAGCCGCAATTACTTCTAATGCATTGACGTAATCAACAGGAGCTGCACATAAAATAGGATTATCATCAATAAATTCATAGAGTTCCTTTGAACCCTGTGCAAAAGTATAGACCATCTTGCCTTTGTCAATATTTTTATTACTTGTAATTTTTCCTTCCTTATACAAGTTCAGATATGCATCAACAAACATTTCTGAATGTACACTTAAATTATTTATATCTGACTTTGCAATCATTGCGCCTATATAATTTGGAAGCCCTCCTACACCAAGCTGCAGCGTACTTCCGCTTTTAATTTTTTCAACTATATATGATCCAATTTTTTTATCTACTTCACTCGGTGTTTTCGCTTTAATAATAGGCAAATCCGGATTTGTCCCTTCTACAACATAATCAATTTGTGAAAGATTTATCGTATTTTGATAACCATGGGCTATTGGCTGTTTTTCATTTACTTCTACGATAACAACTTTCGCTTTTTTAAGAATTCCCTGATAGTCAGCTACCTGAGGTCCAAAATTAAAATTACCATATTTGTCCATAGGTGCTACTTGAAACATTGCAACATTTATGTCACCTACATTTTCACTCCAATACTTTGGATTCTCTCTAAACTGCACAGGTACAAACCAACAATTACCCTTCTTATTAGCTTTTCTGTCTAAAGCACTGAATTGGGTACTTAAGTATTTAATATGTTTTGATTCTGGATCCACAACCAAGATTTGAGGTGGATCGGGATAAGACCATATAGAGGTCATTACAAGTACGTCCTTAAGCTCCCCAACTCTTTTAGCTAAAGCACGGTCAAGATCAAAGACAAGCCCGTTGAAAAGTCCATAATGAACTCTGTCCCCTGATTTAATCACTTTTACAGCTTCATCTGCCGATACTAATTTCTTCTTATATTCTGTTGATAGTTCATTCATTTTGTACATAAATTCATCCCACCTTATTTATAATATTATATTTCTACTATTACTGCTGTTCCCATTCCCCCACCTGCACAAAGAGATGCAAGTCCATAGTGATTACCTCTTTTTCTCATCTCATAGATTAGTGTAATTACAAGCCTGCTTCCTGTGGCGCCTACTGGATGTCCAAGTGAAATTCCACCACCATTTACATTGAGAATTTCACGCTTAATCCCCAGCGTTCTTTCACAAGCCACGCACTGTGCTGCAAAAGCTTCATTAATTTCAAACAAATCGATATCTTCAATTTTTAGCCCTGCTTTTTTAAGTGCTTTCCGAGAAGAACTAATCGGGGCGATACCCATTATTTGTGGATCCACTCCAGTAGTTGCAACAGATACAATTCTTGCTAAAATAGGCAGCTCTAATTCTTTAGCTTTTTCTTCTTCGACCAAAAGTACTCCTGATGCTGCATCATTCATACCTGATGAATTTCCAGCAGTTACTGTACCGCCCTCTTTGAAAACTGGTTTTAATTTTGCCAGCCCTTCTAATGTCACATTTCTTCTTGGGTATTCATCTGTATCATAAGTGCTATCCCCTTTTTTCCCAGAGACAGTTATCGGAATGATCTCATCCTTGAACTTTCCAGCATCAATTGCAGCTATTGCTCTTTGTTGACTTAATAGTGCATATTCGTCTTGATCTTGCCTTGTCACACCATATTTTTCTGCAACATTTTCTGCTGTAATGCCCATAGCAGGACCAATTCCCAGGTTTGTTAATGAGTCCCACATAGAATCCCTGAGCTCGCTATGTCCAAACTTTTTCCCATATCTTGCATCAAACATCATATGAGGTGCTGTGCTCATGCTATCTGCCCCTCCTGCCATAATACAGTCAGCTTCTCCGGCCTTAATCTGGTAATAACCTATTTGTATTGATGACATAGATGAAGTACAATTTCTATGAACAGTTATACCTGGAACAGTAACAGGAAGGCCAGCCTTAACTGCCGCTACTCTAGCTAGATTGTTTTCCTTATACGTTCTCTGGTAGTTACAGCCCCAGATAACATCATCAATTAGTTTTGGATCAATTCCTGATCTCCTTATAAGCTGTTTCATAACAGGCATGGATAGATCCAGAGAAGTAATTGTTTTAAATTGCCCTCCTATTGTTCCAATTGGTGTTCTACATCCTGCTACAATTACTACATTTCTCAATTATTATTCCCCCTTCTTATTTACCTTGATAAATTGGTTGTCTTTTTTCAATAAAGGCTCTCATACCTTCTTTTTGATCTTCTGTATTAAATAAATCTGCCCAATTCTCATACTCCATTTTTATTGCATAATTCAGTTTTGGTTCTGATATCCCAGCATCTATGGTTTTTTTTGCAACCCTTAGTGCCACCGGTGGTTTTTTGCAGAGTTTTTCCGCCCATTCCATAACCACCTCCATAAGTTTCTCCTGTTCCACTATTTTATTTACCAATCCCATTTGCTCTGCCCTATCGGCACTTATCATCTCACCAAAGAATATTAATTCCTTTGCTCTAGATACGCCAAGCAGCCTTGGTGCTCTTATCGTACCCCCTGCACCTGGCATAATTCCCAAATTGATTTCTGGAAATCCAACTTTTGCATTTGTTGAAGCAATTCTAAAATCACATGCTAATGCAAGTTCTAAGCCACCTCCTAAAGCATATCCATCTATTGCCGCTATCGTAGGAATTTCTAAATTATATATCTTCTGAAATGTCTTAGAAAATGAAAAATCTTTGGCTTCTTCTACATTACAGTTAACCATTCCCTTAATATCCGCACCCGCTGCAAAATTATTATCACTCCCGATAATCAACACTTTAATTTCCGAATCCTTCTTAATCTTTTCAATGAGCTCATCTAATTCCTCTACTGTCGGCTTATTTAATGCATTAAGTGCCCTAGGCCTGTTTATCCTGACTACTCCTATCCTACCAATCATTTCAAATGATAAATTTTTCATAGCTGCCCTCCCATCTACTTATTTGTATAAATTAGCTTGTTCTACTTGTATTGATAAAAACCTTTTTTTGCCTTTCTTCCATATTCTCCTCTGGCATATCTTTCCACAATTGCCGGACTTGGTTTATCAGACGGGTTCCCTGTCATTTTATATTTCTCAGTCAGAACATTAAATTCAAGATCAATTCCTGTCATGTCAAGCAATTCAAAGGGACCCATGGGATGTGACAATCCATACTTTACTGCTTTGTCAATATCTTCAAAGGAAGCAACACCCTGATCATATATGTAGCAGGCCTCCTTGGTAATTGCACTGAAAATACGGTTTACGATAAAACCGTAAATTTCTTTATTTACAATGGCAGGAATCTTATTGATAGATTCTACAAATTTAACCATAGTTTCAACGGTTTCCCTACTGCAATGAGGACCTTTTACAACCTCAACCAGTTTCATTACGAGAGCCGGATTAAAAAAGTGCAAGTTCAGAACCTTATCAGGATGCGCCACTACATCACAGAGCTTGGAGCTTACTATATAAGAGCTGTTAGTAGCAAAAATAGTATGTTCAGGAGTCAGTTCATCAACCTGTTTAAGCACCGATCTCTTTACATCCAAAATTTCTGCCACCGCTTCGATAACCAGATCTGCATCCTTCACAGCTTCGGCAAGATCCGTTGTAAATTTTAAGTTACTCTTGCTCTCTGCCACTGCTTCCTCAGTCATTTTCCCCTTGGTTATCTTTTTAAAAAACCAGTCATTTGAAAAAGCTTCCGCTTTTTTCTTTTCATCAATTGTTTCATTTTTTATACCATAACAACTCACTTTATATCCTGAAATAGCCACATGCATTGCAATTTGGACTCCCATCGTACCTGCACCTACAACTGCAACTTTCTTAATATTCATCTTTTCCTCCATTTCTAACAGGCTTTTATCCCTGTAATATTTTTTTTATATTTCGTGCTATCCATATTACTTACTTCTTAGTCTATTTCTAAAGCATAAATTGCTGCACCTAAAGCACCTATGATCTGAGGATCTTCAAGTCTTATAATTGGATGATCAATCTCATTTTCTACTGCTGTTACTGCACTATTATTTAATGCAACTCCACCCGTCATAACCACATCTTCCACAACCCCAACTCTATTACACAAGCCTGCAATTCGTTGTGCAATAGATTTATGCGCTCCTAGAGCGACATCCTCTATGCTTTTTCCTGATGCAAGTTGAGAAATAACCTCTGATTCCGCGAAAACCGTACAGGTGCTACTGATTGCTACTCCTGGCTTACCCTTTGCTGCTAAGCTTGCCAGTTCACTTATACGACAGCCTAATACCCTTGCTATTACTTCTAAAAATCTGCCTGTTCCAGCTGCGCACTTTTCATTCATAACAAAGTTCTCAACATTGCCATTCATCGAAACTCGAATCACTTTGGCATCCTGCCCTCCAATATCAATAATTGTACTTACAGTAGGGCATAAAAACTTTGATCCTTTTGCATGGCAGCTTATTTCTGTAATCTGCTTATCTGCACTTTTATACATCATTCTTCCATAACCTGTTACTACACACTTTTTGATGTCTTCTCTTTTGATACCTGCCTGCATCAACGCTTTTTCTGCAGATAGCTGAGGTCCCTTACTGCCTGTCCCCATATTGAAAATTCCTTCTCCACATATAACTCCATCAGCATTGATAACCACTGCTTCTGAAGATGATGAACCTATATCCACTCCTAAATACATACCAATACCCCTTCTCAAATTTGCATTCTATGCAAGCATTTCAGCAAAGCTCTGTATCCTGGTTCTCAATTGCTCTAGGGAATCCATTTGCTGTTCTATTTCTACATATAAAGTCGGTATTTTTGCTGCTTCTAGCTCTTTCTTTATAATAGGATAATCAAACTCCTCCGGGTCACAAAATTTTAGCTGGCATACTACAACAGCATCGGCTTTATATTTATTTCTCATATCTATCAGCATCTGTCCTCTGCTCTTTGCTTCGTCATGTAAGAATGCACATCCATCCTGAAGTGCAATTCTTTCTACCATTCTATTAAGCGCATCTCCTTTTTTAGGAGCAATTGTTCTAAACTGCCTGGATTCGTGCGCTAAATCATCTGCTACGATGAACATATCATTATCTGTAAATATTTCCAGTAATTCGGTCGGTTCACTAATCAAACCCGTTATAATTATTTTTTTCTTCCTGCTTTTTTCCTCCGGCAATTCCTTTATTGTTTTAATTAGCTCTTTCATTTTTGTTGTATAAATCTTCTTGTCCATAAAATACGATGCTTTTATGATTAAGTGTCTGCTCTCTGCATTAAGCATAGTTGGATAATGTTGAACAAGTTCTACAAATTCTTGCATTGTTTTTCTATAGTCATCATAAATTTCAATGCTCTCCTCTAATGCTTTCTCTGTTATCTCCTTTCCCGTAACCTTTTCAAGCGCTTTCTTTACTCTTATAAACTCTTCCCGCATGAATTCTTTTCCCACTTTTATCTTCCTATTTTGGGGATAAACCATAGAAATAATGTTGAGTTGGGGTGATGAAACCTTCCAATTTTCTGCAATACACTTTAATGTGTCACAAAAAGTTGGGATAATAACTGCTGATAAGAAGTCATATTTACCCATTAATGCCTGTTCTGTATTTGCTTTCATAGTAGAACAACAGAAGCTCTGCAAATAATGACTTGATAATTTTCCAATAGTCTGTCCGCCCCACATGCCAATTGGAAGCAAGCCTGCTGCATAAACGATTTCATCTGGCGTATAGATAGGGAAGCATCCAACGGCTTTTTTTCCTGTCACTTTCATTTCTTTTAATGTAGAACGACCTGGATTTGCTCCAATGTCCTCCAATTCATTTATCATGTCAAGAGCACTGCTCATTATCTTGTCCCCCCATTCTTCTTTCTAGTTTCCATCATTTCAACCAATGCCTGAATTCTTGTTTCATATTGTGCAAGTGAAAACGCTCTTGGATCTGTCTGATCTCCATCAAACATTACGGAAGGGATTCCCGTAGCTGCTTCTACTCTTCTCTGCACTTCGAACTGTCTAAAATCCATGAGCTTACAGCTTCTATTTGAATGGTATATAATCCCATGAAGACTAAAATCCCTCACTAATTTTTTTATATTATCCACTCCAAAATCAATATTTCTATTAGCATAATTTGAACTGTATGCCCTCGCCATTGAATCGATATCGCCTGCATCATATACAATATGCCAAGAATCTGGATAAGTGGAGGTCACCATATTAATTCCATACTTTTTTAAAACCTTGTAAGTAGCACTTAAATATGGCCAACATGCGATGCCATCCCACATCACCCTATATTTCTCCTCCCTATCCTTCCAAGGTCCAATTCCTCTTTCCATTTTTTCTTTCAGTTCATCATGCCACAGCTTAAATAATTTTAAGCCTTCTTTTGTTCCTCTCATGCATACGATAATTGCCATATAATTAAAAAGATCAAACCCATTTAATGGGGATGGCTTTGCCCTAGCCAACAGTGATGCTTTTTTCCACCATTGTGAGGTCTCTGAGGAAATTTTCATTACTTCAGAAAATCGATCATAGTCAAATTTTTCTCCAGTAATTTCTTCAAGCTTCTCAATTGCATGAAGTATTTGGCCTTTAATATATTTAACGTTTTGGTCATTAACTTCATATTGATGATTAAAGGGCAAATCAAATAGAATCATTGGAATTTTTAATTCCTTAGCAATATTTTCATACCATTTAATTACTGTATTGCAAATATTATTGCAGCAGAAAATTAGATCTGGTAAAGGAATATTTGCTGCTTCACATTCCCGTATATCCATATATGCAAGATTCACCCTAGCATAAGAACATATATCCGCTGAATACCCATTTCCCTCTGAATAGTTGATGAATTGCTGCGAATGTTTTCTTGCTCCAATTGCAGCCGCATGATTTTCCGGATAAACTACGTGAATTCCCATCGTTTCTAACAGCTCCTGAGGCGCAATAGAAGTAGACCAAGCGATTATTTTCCCATCTGCCTTTGCCTGAAAAGCATCTGCATAATGTTTATCTAGTAATTCTCCCAGCAATTGCTTTGATGTCTTTTGATTTTCCAAGATAATACCTCCTTTTAGTCTATATTAATTTACACCAAACCTTTAAGCAATTAACGTGCCAACTTTTTTTCAATAAAATTTTATACACAAAAAAAGCCAAAGAATCTATGAGTTGGAGATTCTCCGTTATCTATATTTTTTAGATTTTTTTAAATTATATAATATATTTCAATTTTCTTATTAAATATTTTGATGCTGCAGTGCATCTCTTTCCTCTTAAAAAAACTAAATCTGCATCACAAATTATATTTTTTCATTTTTCTTACAATAGTAGACTGATTTACTTTTAAAACCTTCGCCATCTTTCTACTAGATCCATATTTTCTTTTCACTTCAATAAAAATTTTCTTCTCAGCCCGCTCTAATGATTCTTTAAGTGATGGGGGATTATTCTTTTTTGCTTTAGCTTCTATGGCTTCACACGAGATCCAAGGTAAATCGTTGAGCTGTAGATATTCATTGTCACTTATTACAACCATACTTTCAATCGTATTTTTCAGCTGTCGAATATTGCCTGGCCAAGAATATGCCTCGAGTTCTTTCATTACCTCATAGGTAATTTTTTTATTTTGCCCATACTGCCGATTAAATTTACGTATAAACTTTAAAGCTAGCGGCGCGATATCGCTAGTTCTTTCCCTAAGAGGTGGAATCTCTATACTTATTACATTTAATCTAAAAAACAGATCTTCTCGAAAGGTGCCTTCCTTAACCTTTTCTAGTAGGTTCTTATTTGTCGCCGCAATTACCCTAATGTCTATTGATAAAGGATGCGATGAGCCCACCCTTCTTACCGTTCGTGTTTCCAGAACTCTAAGCAATTTTACCTGAAGTTTTAAACTCATCTCACCTATTTCATCTAAAAAAAGAGTCCCTCCATCAGCTGCTTCAAAGAGCCCTGCCTTACCTCCCTTTGCTGCACCTGTAAATGCTCCATTCACATATCCAAATAATTCTGATTCTAAAAGATTCTCAGGAATCGCTCCACAGTTAACTGCAATAAATGGCTTATCTTTTTTCAATGCATTTTTTCTATGTACATAATTTGCCACTATTTCTTTTCCAACCCCAGATTCTCCGGATATAAGTACCGTAATATTAAAATTACTTATTTTTTTTGCTAAAGAAAATATTTCTCTCATCTTCTCATCATTTACCACAATGTCACTATTTTTATTAGCATTATGTTCATCATCGTCAGGATCTTGCTGAAAATAAATTTTTTCCATTTCTCGTGCCTTTGAGAGTTGATCACGAAGTTTATAAATTTCAGAAATATCCCTACAATTAATAACCACTTTCTTAATATCATTTTTCTCATCAAAAACTGGAGTTCCAGTTACCATAATATTCTTTCCACGCTTTGTTGTATGATATAATGAAATAGGTTTTTTCTGCTCTATTACCAAAAGTGCAACCGAATTTTTCATCCAAATAGGATTAATAAGTTCCCTCATATTATGCCCTATCAGCTCTTCTTTTTTAATATCCGTAATTCTTACATAGGATTGATTTACAAGCAAAACGTTAGCTTCACCATCTGTAACAAGGATTCCGTCAAAAGAACCCTCAATTATCTCTTGCAGCTCATTTATTACGTACTCTGTCTTTTCCAGATCTGTAATAAGTGCTAAGGCTTCATAATAATCATACATAATAAATACCCGATTCCCTTGAGTATAGCCCCTTTCATCACGATTTTCGAAATTACGGATGCATAAACTCTTTCCATTAATTAAAATTCGATTTATTTTATTCTCGTTCAAGACGTCATCACTTGGTTGCATTTGCGGAAACACATCAAAAAAACATTTGCCTAAAGCTTTATCTTTTTTAATGCCAGTTAATTGTTCAGCTGCAGGATTAAAGTATTTTATAATAAAATGATTATCTGTAAATACTATACCGTCTGGTGATTGTTTAATTTTTATTTTATTGTTCACCTTTTTAGAACTCATTGTCTTAATCCTCCTTAGTCAGGTTTTTTTATTTTAACTCACTATGAAATTTAATTATATTACTTTACATAAAACAGTTATATAACCCTATGCGCTATGATTCAGGTTACAGGTTTTATCACTAATAAAAAAATCGTTTTCAAATTATTTTATATTTTCTAACCTCCAATCATTCAACACTAATTTGGATACTTTTAGGAAAATACGGTGAAAATCAACCTTATCCTAACAAAGAGTTGAAATATTTGTTATTATTTATTCTTCGCCTTTAAATATAACTCTTTTTTGTACAAGTTATCAAAAGTTATCAATAAGTTCATAAATCTTTTTTGAAAAAATAGACACTTCAGATTTATGAATTTTATCAATATCGCATGATTATTATTTTGTAATCAATTATAATATTCTGTATAAAATTATCCATAATACCATTAAAATTTTGGATTCTTTTCTAAACGTGAGATGCTGTCCTATTTCTAGGATCAAATATGAAAAAACTGTTGTGATGCAGAAAGCCATCAAATATATTGAACAATATTCATCATATGAGTAAAAGAAAATGCAAATCTTCGAGAAGTATAGTAAAAAAACTAGAGATATATAAGTCTATAGCTGCTGAAAAATTTAAAAAATATAACATATAATTAAAATAATGCAATTTAGCACACAATACGAGTAAATAATAGCACAATTACATCTAATATTTGTGAAAACAGTTTCTAACTTGACACTTTACTTGTTGGCACAAGTCTTGCTGTCATATTGTTATATAAACAATTTTAAGCTATGAAAGGAATGAATTCAATGACTTTAATGACGGGAAAACAATATTTAGAAAGTATCAGCAAATTAAACCTAAACATATACATGTTAGGAAAAAAGGTGGACAATCCTGTTAATAATTCAATTTTAAAACCGTCTCTTAATTCTGTAAAAATGACTTATGATTTAGCTCAAATTCCTGAATATGAAAATCTGATGACAGCGACTTCAAACTTAACGGGAGAAAAGATCAATAGATTTACCCACTTGCACCAGAGCACGGAGGATTTAGTTAAAAAAGTAAAAATGCAGAGATTATTAGGACAAAAAACAGCTTCGTGTTTTCAGAGATGTGTGGGAATGGATGCCATAAATGCCGTTTACAGTACAGCTTATGAAGTAGATACGGAATATAATACTAATTATCTTGACAATATTACTGGCTTTATAAAATATGTGCATAAAAACGATCTGACTGTTGACGGAGCCATGACAGATCCAAAAGGTGATAGAAGCCTGTCACCGAGTAAACAGGCAGATCCGGATTTGTTTCTAAGGGTAGTTGAAAGAAGACCTGATGGAATTGTAGTGAGGGGGGCGAAAGCTCACCAGACTGGAATCTGTAATTCGCATGAAGTCCTGGTAATGCCGACAGTTTCAATGAGACCGGAGGATAAGGATTATGCAGTTGCATTTTCTGTACCTGTGGATACTGAGGGCATAATGATTGTAGTCGGCAGACAGTCCTGTGATACGAGAAAACTTGAAGAACTTTCTGACATTGATGTTGGCAATAAGAATTTTGGAGGAATGGAAGGCCTGGTAATATTTGACGATGTGTTTGTACCGAATGACAGAATATTTTTAAATGGAGAAACTGAATTTGCAGGAGTACTTGTTGAAAGGTTTGCAGGCTATCACAGGCAGAGCTACGGTGGATGTAAATCTGGGATGGGGGATGTGCTCATAGGAGCAGCAGCTTTAGCTGCTGAATACAATGGAGTACCCAGGAAGTCCCATATAAAAGATAAATTAATAGAGATGATGCATTTAAATGAGACTTTATATTCCTGCGGTGTTGCATGTTCCTGTGAAGGTTGTAAACTCGCAGCAGGAAATTACCTGGTTAATTTGCTGTTAGCCAATGTATGCAAGCAGAACGTGACTAGATTCCCCTATGAGATTTCAAGGTTAGCTGAGGATATTGCAGGTGGTTTGATGGTTACTATGCCTTCCGAAAAAGATTTTAAAAATCCTGTTACCGGCAAGTATTTGGAAAAATACTTTAAGGGAACTTCTAGTATGCCTACGGAAGACAGAATGAAAGTGCTGAGACTTATAGAGAATTTATGTCTTGGTACAGCTGCAGTAAGCTATAGGACTGAATCCATGCACGGGGCAGGTTCACCTCAGGCACAGAGAATAATGATAGCTAGACAAGGTAATTTGGACCATAAAAAATCCTTAGCAAAAGCAATTACAAGAATTGAGGAATAGGACTTGGGGGATAAATGGAGAATATAGACAGATTTATGTAAAATAGATTTGATTTAGTTTTATATAACTGGGAATTTTGATTTTCAGTTATATTTTTTTATATTTGAGTAGAGAGTCAAGAGTGTGAAGTCTTTTATGATATTATTAACAAATAGCTATATACCCTTTCTTAATTTTTAAGAACTTATTTTATTATTCATTTCTATACACATAAAAAAGCCCCAGCCATTTACTAAATTTTACTATAGTAAATAGATGGGACAAAACCGTTGATTTAACTGGTGCTCCCAGCAGGAGTCGAACCTGTGACCTACTGATTACGAATCACGTCTTATTATTTTTTATTATGTATTATAGAATTAATTTAATTCTTATAAGTATTGATATATAAGAATTTGTTCTATATATTTCTCCATCATTTAAAATTATCCATAATAAAAACATAGTGTTTTCCGGTTTTTTCTCCGGCCGTTTTTATAATTACTTTTGAGCTTTAAGAGTTTCTATTAAAATATTTTCATTAACCTTTTCATTAGATAATAATCCTGCAACAACACTAGTGTATTGTGGAAGATGTTTTTTACTATACCACAATAATCGGAAATCAAACAAATCTTTAAGCATATCTGAAACATTTACCCCTAATGCTTCAAAACTATAAGTCTTGATATCTGGATGTGCACAAGGCTTATTAAGCTTACATTTACACGGTTTACACATTCTACAACTTCCAGTTGAAATATAATAACTATCTTTATTTTTTAACTGTCTTAAAGTTTTGTCTATCCTACTCTTTAATATAGTATTAGCTGCTTTTATTTTCAAATAATCATTTTTAATATATGAAAACTGATTTAATTCCATATATAATAAACATATCGATATATTTTTGTAATTACTAGTGAATTGATTAAATGTTGGCGAATAAGGAGGACATGACCATTTTTTTCCGTAGTTTGGACATCCTATCTTGCATAATTTAGAAAATCTAGTAACATTAATGTATTGCTCAATATTACATGTATTAACCGTTAAAATACAAATTTTATATAATAATTCTCCATGTGGAGTAATTGCTTTAATTTTTTCACTAATCATCATTATCCTCTAATTCATAAATTATTTCATCACCTGAAGATTTATCTGATTCAATAACCTTATGCTTGTATATATTTTCTAAAAATTGCTGACCAAAATTTTTTCTTGCTTGTTTCATATCTGAAGATTTCAATTTTATAGCAAAACGTGATTTCTCTTCATTTGATATTTTAAATTCTATTATATAGGTTATAGCCCTATCTTTATCATAAATTATTTCACATTGTTTTCTAAATATAAAATTTCTCTTAGCAGTTTCTTGTCCATCTCTAAAAAGCTCTTTATAACTCTTACTTTGTAAGTCTAAACTTTTTAAAGTAACTTTTAAACCACTAATATCCCCATCTACAAAAGTAAATTTCTCATTAATTATACATTCATGGATATCTATATCCTCATTATCAACATTAATCTTTTTTATATTAAACTTAAATGTTATATTCCCAAATTCATATAAAGAATCATCTTTAACATATAATTCTGAGATTCGTTTTCTTCCCCATTCTTGAGAATCATCTGCAATAATCAATAAATATGCAAAACTTAACATATCTAAATGATAAATATCACGACAAGTATGTGATGCAATAGAACGTAAAATTTCTCGCCTAATATAAAATTGTCTAGCATCTTCTTCTTTAAAATAATAATCTTCATTTATATTATAATCGGACTCCAAAAAATATATTAACAATTTGTAAATAATAATAGAACTTAATATTCCATGTTTACATTTTTCAAGGGATTTTTGAAATTTAAAATAATATTTAGGTTGTAACCTAGCAACATATTTTTCTTCTTTAATTTTAGTATTATCCTTTGGACAAATGTCATTAACTTTTTTCATCTTTGAGCTCATAAATCTTACAACAAAATCATTCATGCTATTTTGAACTCCATTAAATGACAAATCCATAGATAAAATTGGATTAGCAACAAATGACTTCATCATATCTTTAGTTCTATCAATAATTTGCTGAGATTTTTCCAATGGATACCCTAAGTCATGCGTTAATGCTATCATTGACCATATACTTATTTTCTCTAAATTATTAATTGTAATATCTTTTTGAATTTCTATCATTTTTAGATACGCACCACTATTATAAAGTAAACAATCCAACCCTAACATCCAAACACGAAAAACATGTACTACATGATCTCTATAATATTTTGCTCCACCATATAGCATAGATTCAAAATTTGAATATTTCTCAAAATACTCACTTAATTCATCTATTCCATATGCAATGGGATGTTTAGTATTATTTTCAAGAAATGGTTCCCTTTTATCAAAAAATCTTAAACATTTGATAGATTTGTCAATAATTAATTTCCATGCCTTCTTTATCGTGTCTAAATAATAAAAAATACGAAAATCATCATCATCTTCTCGTATTTTAAGTTCGTTTAAAATTTCTATGACCTGTATATCTAATGGATATTCAAATTTTTCTCTCTTATCATCCTTTATGTCCAAATCATCTAAATAATTAGGAATTTGTTCTTCAGAATATTTTTCTATATTGCGTAAAAGTTTTAAATCTCTATTAACCATTACTATCATCTTCCTTAATAAAAAATTCAATGAAATATTGCCCTACACAATTTTCACATGTTGACAGTTTAGGAAATCTTTCTACATACTCTCTAACATTGTTTAAATATGATGAATTTTTATATATTGATTCGATATCTTTTTCATTTATACTTTCTGGTACTAAATTTTCTTTTAATCTAACTCTATTATTCTTAAAAACTTCACAAGGATATACATAACCATTATATTTAATATTAAGTTTGCCATTCGCTGCTTCACATTTATTTTCACTTTGGTTATCCGATAAAGGAACTCCAATACGAATATCTATTGATTTGTTCCGCTTAATAAATTTCAATTTTTCTATTAGTTTTTGTGTTTGTTTATATGATAAAGCAATTTTATCTCTATTATTTAACGCCCTTCCATGTAAAACAAGCCTTAGAAAGCTTACTTTAGAAATATTAAGTTTATCACAGAGATCTATTACCTTCTCAATTTGATTTACATTTAATTTCATAGGGACAAAATGTGCTTCTGATACTATTCCCAACTTAACAGCATTACTTACAGATTCCTTTAAAAATTCAAAATTATCTTTGGTCCCCATAATAATATTATAAATTTCAGGATCAGCTGCTTCAATATTAAATATAAGTTTAGATACTTTTCCACAAATCTCTTTAAAAATTTTTTTTGGGATAGATGAACTTTTTTCATTATTGTTTATAAATATACCACTTGTATAAACATAGCTAGATAATTTTTTTTCATATACATAATTTATCATATCAATAATATTTGGATGTAAAAAAGGTTCTCCTCCAGAGAAGCATACAGTCTTTAATCCCAATTTAATGGCCCCATCAATAACTTGTATAAATTTATCAAAAGAAATTATCTCTTTACAATTTAAAGAAGAACATGAAGAACAATGAAGACAATTATTAGGGCACTTTCGTATAACTTCTATAGATATTTCATTTAACACAGGGATTCACCTCTTTACTTTTATGAATTTGCATATTACTATAATAATAAGTATAATTAAGCTTTAGTGCTAAAATTAATTATACCTATACAAATTAATTTTATAACTTAATAGTATATATGTCAATTTTGGTAATTTATAATTTTCCTAAATAATTCTTACCATCATAAATACTATCGGCTAATTCCTCAATAATTTTAGATTTTAACTGTGTAATATAAACCGGGCTTAGATCCAATTCCATGGCTATATCCTTTAACTTATATCTGTGGAAATACTTCATTTCAATTATTTTCAGGTTCCTGTCCTTCAGGGCTGAAAGCATATTATTTACCCTTCTAACTTCAAATTGTTTCTGCTTTTTTATATGATTCAATCTTTCTACCTCTTCTAAATCCGGATTGTCACTCAAATTTGCATCCTCTATATCAAGATCTATATTTTTTATTATTGCAATATTTGTGGTGTAATTTTTAAGCATTTTCTCAACCACTTTTTCTTTATCCACTAGTAACAGCCCTCCCATCTGCTAAAAAATCATGACGCAAATACTTACTCTCAAAATCCATAGCTTTTATTTTATCAGTAATGCTGTACCTGCTATTATAAAAAGTTCCCTTATAATATTCCTGGGCCTTTTTCCTGCCCCAGGTGCTATTCCTTAGTTTTCTTAATGCCCTGTTTTCTGTATTTCTGACATTTCCATATGATACGTTGAATATCTCTCCTGTTTCGGAAAGAGTAGCACATTTATTATTGTCCCACCCATAACGGAGTTTTAATACCTCCATTTCTGTCAGTGTATTATTTTCCATCATGGCATTTTCAAGTTCTTCCCTGAGCTGCACATTATAAATTTTATCCTCTACATTTTCGTAAAGGTTATTTTCATCTTTTATACAATCCATTAATTCAGTATTACCGTCATTTTGCGGAGTGTATATACTGACTTCCTCATTAGTGCTCTTCTGGTGAATATATCTATTCATTTTCTGGTATATCCAATACACGGCATAGGTACTAAATTTACAAGGCTTTTCAATATTAAACTTGTACTTTTTAGCTGCAGTCATAAGTCCAATAAATCCCTCCTGCTGCAGATCGGCAATATCTATTGAGTTAGTACCTTCAACATAAAATTTATTAGCCAGTTTATATACAATCTTTTTATTGTTCTCCACAAGCTTATCTAAGGCACTTTTATTACCTTCTTGATATAATTGTACTAATTCTTCATTGGACACTTTAAATCACCCTTATATAGAAATAGGGACAAATGCATGTCCCATTGGTCTTATTTCAATCCCAATATACTATTTATTTGAGTTTGAATTTCTTCTTTACTCTGTACTGCTTTGTGGTCGGCAGCCTTTTGAGATTTACTTTGCTTATAAAGATTTTTTATCTTGCCTATTTTTTCATCCATTTTAACCTGTTTACTGATGTCTCCAGTCTTTGCATAAAGATCCCTTATGGTCTGTAACTCCGGCATTATATCGTCTATCATGTCACTTGCATATTCATAATTTTCTTCACTCATTTTTTATTACCTCCAATTTTATAAATATATGTTATTTGCTGAACGATTCAACCTCATTTGAATATCCTCATAACTGTGACTATTTATAAACATATCATCCGTACAATGGTATTCCTTGCTATGCTTATTCAATGTATTGATAACTTTATCCTTAATTTCTTTTGAAACATCATCATCCATTATATTTATTGAATATCTCAGTGCATATATATCACACAGCTTGTTTTCATAATCATCAAGTAAATTAAGATACTTTTCTTTTACTTCTACAATTGATTTTTTTAAATCATCAAGCCCTACCTTTTCGATATAAGAATCTATTTCTTTCTGTAGATCAGATAAACTATACTGAAATTTACCAGTACCCATGAGACTAATTATTTCAGATACTTTATTAATACTGTCCTGAATACTATCAACATCTTTCTTATACTGGACCAACTTTTCAAAAACTGCATCATCAAAAGTTTGTTTATACTCTGCTTCCAGTTCTGATATCTTTGCATTCTTAGATTGAAGCTGGCTCCTTAAGTCAGCTATAAGTGCCTTTTTCTCAGATATTCTTGAATTTCTCTGGTCTATATATTCTTTTAATTTAACTACAAATGGTATTGTATTTTCTTCCATTACATAACACTCCCATCAATTATTTTATTTTTCCCATCCTTTTAAATCTTGCCAGCTGTTCGGCAAGCTCGTTTTCATCTACATTATCGCTGTCATCATCACTATAAATTTCAGCTACTGACGTTGTATTGCCATAGACTCTATTCAAAAGGTACTGGTTGGCAGCAAGACATGTCCTTTTATCGCTTTTATCTTTGGCCAGCTCTTTGATTTTATCTATATATGATTTAACATCTTTAAGAATATAGTTATTACCTTCATTTACAATGTCCTGGCGCCTTCTATTGAGTTCAGCCTTGATATTGTCCTTATTAAGCCATGAATATATAGTAGACCTTGTCACATTTACGGATCGTGCTATGGCTGCTATAGTCTCGCCCTGAATAATCATAGAAATCATTTTTTCCTGCTTCTCATTCAATACCACACTAAACACAGGTTATCCCTCCTTTACTACAAAATAAAAAGCACAGAAAATTGTTCAATCCAATAATGGATTTACTTAATTTCCCGTGCCTGAATATATCGGCTTCCACACCTAGTGGTGTAGGGTACTTTCAATATCTATCTTTAATTATATTATATCATAAAATCACTTATAAAACTAGTCATATCAACACTTTATATGATATTACTATATTGATATTTTAACTTGTTAATTTCATCTGTGTAAAAAAAATATCGTTAACTGATAATCCAAATGTCTTTGATACACTTATTGCTTCTAACATTGTCCATTTGGGAATTTTATTATTTAATCTTCTTCGTAAAGTAGTATGTGTCATTCCCGTTTTTTTACATAAATCCTCCTGCGTCCAATTTTTGTATTTTAGAAGCAACTTAATATTATCACTTGCATATTTTAAATCGTTAACCATGTTTTCTCACCTTCCTTAATTTTACTTATTCGAAATTATAACCATTTTTCTATTTTAATAACTATCTATGGTTATATTTTTTTCCACCGCTGCGGCTCCTGAACATAAGGTTTTTTATTCTGCAATTTGCAGTAATCCATATAAGCTATAAATATTAGTAAACTCATCTTGCAACGCACTTCTTATGTTTTTCTCTTTCTTGGCGCTTCCCTATCATAACACCATAATTAAAACATGACATTGTCAATGCTAAACCTTTATCATCACCAAACTTCTTTTTATAATATTCTATTAAATTATTGATATACTCCGTGGGTATCTTTTGATATTCCAGTGCTTTTTCATCAATTTCATTCATTTCCAATTTCCCTCCCTTGACATGTTGCTTATTTAGGAAGTAAACTTTACTTGTATGTGATAAGGCTTACTTCCTTTGGTAAGCACATTTTTATTTATTTCAGGTCTATGTAAAATCTTTTATATAGACCCTTTTTATATTCCTTTGATACTTTTATCACATCAAACATGCTCTTTATTTTTTCTATATATGCTTTTTCTTCGATATTTTCAGGAACACTCAATACAAATCTTATCCTATCTTTCTTTTTCATTTAGCCCTCCTTTACATAGTTAATTCAACATCTTTAACCTTTTTGGATCTCACTCTTTTTCCCGTAATAAGCCTATGCAGTTCTAAATTCCTTTTTCTAGCTGATAAGTTCTTTTTTATAAATATAAACGCAATTCCATATTTTTTTATTCTAAACCTTGGAACAGAACCACTCTCATTTTCTGCAAGTATAAATTTCTGTCCTCTATATTTAAAAACTTTAATTCCAATTTTATTCATTAATAACCCCTCCTGTATACTTGTCCATAGAATTAAATATTTCTTTAATAATTCTCACTTTATTTTCCGGTGTAAGATGCTTATCCTGACCGTCTATAATGTTGCGTATCCATTCCAATATCAAGTGATCAGCAATGCTCAAAGCTTTTAATCCCTCTTTTGGTATTCCTGATGTGGCTCTGTATATATCAATTTCACTAAAACTTAATATATTCTCCGCAAACACCTGGTTAACCGCTGCTTTCATGGTTTCATCATTAATTCTTTTCATACAAACGCTCCTTTCAATTTACATATATTTACTACTGACTTTTTAAAATATCACAGAAAATCTGTTGTCGCTCACCGGGCCATTTCCACTTCCAAAAATTAGAAGGTGGGCGGCCTTGCTTCAAAGAACTTCATACTCTCTAATTGTAAATATTTATACATTTCTAATATTTCATCTAAATGATATATAGTTTCAATTAATAACTCAACTTCGCTAAATGCACGTTTAGTACAGCTAACACACTTATCAAAAACATACTTAACCTATTGATACAACTACATTTACATTAATTTCGCTCTTTTAGTTACATAAATTCTTATTGAGAATGATGGCAAAATGGTAATTATTCTACCTTTTATTACCTAATATTACATTTAATATGTTGTATTCTACTATTTATTTACAATGTATATCTATTCAATAATTATGCATATTAATGTATATTAATCAGCTATTGAGCTTAATGGTCAGTTCCTTTGTGGTGTTTCCTTGCTCGTTTACCGCTGTCAGCGTCAGCCTTGAATTTAAAGCTACAGCATAAACATACACCAGTTACCACAGCACAAATACTCAGCTACATATCACCCCTTTATCTATACAGCCATTACGGAAGTATACACCTATACACTTACAGCTTACCTCTTAGTACATATTCAAGATTAATAAGTCCTTGTGATATCTCCTTTATTCTGTTTTCAATGGCTTCAGATACTTATCTATATAACTTTGCATATCTTCTTTAGTATCAAATTCAGCATATCCAATAACTTCACCATTCCTCCATCCTGAACTCTTAATAAACTTGATATTTCTTTTTGGTTCATCATCCCAATTAAGAGATATATAATCCACATTATCTAAATTAACCAAACGATTTTCCTCTGCTCTTATAAACATCTTTATCAAATCCTTTCTATGATATTCTCTATTTTTCTATATCAGTATTTATCCTATTATTGTCCCTTTCATTTACATTACAGGTGAGTACCCATTTAACATCTATTTAATAATTCACCCATTCCAAACTGTTGATATAACTTATTTTTTTAATATATTGGTGACTTGGTGAAATTAAAATCACTTTTATACTATATATATAACTTTATATATACCAATTTATATATGAAGTTATATTTTACATACATATACGTACATTTAACTCACCAAACTCACCAATATAGATATATACATTGAAAACACTGGCTTTCATTGTGGTGACTATTAAAGAAATAATGTTCACCATATATCACCTTCTCACCTTATCTACTACCAAACATTGACACATTCTTAATTTCTGAGACACTATCAACTTCTTTTACATCAACATAATTAGCCCTTTCAAATTGCTTCATATCGATGTAATTTCCTTTTGCCGGAGGCATAGCATAATATTTATACCCTGCATGTCCCGACTTTGAAGTTAATTTTAATTTAGACAATGCTGCACTCAATTTTTTAGTGTTGCACCCTCTAGGTTTACCAATTATCTCAAATACATCACTGGCTTTCATCCAGTATCTAAGTTCATCTTTAAAATTAAAATTACTCATAATCAACAGTGCAGTTTCATCTAAAGATTGATAGATAGAATTGTACTCATTTATCTGCTTTATTTCTTCTTTTGTGAAATAATTCGTTTCCTTTCCACTTTCCCACAGATATACAGATTCACCCCATACTTTGTCCATATCAACGTCATGATTATAATCAATAGAATCACATTTTAATACCCACCATCTCCGGTTACCGGTATCGTCATTAAGAAACTCTTCATCATTAACTGTAGCAACAAATTGAGTATATCGTCTATAGTCTTTAGCACCTAAGCTATATGGAACACGAAACCTATCACTTGGCCTTGTTATAAAATTTTTAAGATCATCTATTTCACTTTTCTTAAAAGTTGATGACAATTCGCCAATTTCAGTAAACCATGCAGCAGTAGCTTCCATAAGACTATCCTTTTTTCTTAATTCAAGTTCTTTACCCTCAAGAAAATATAATTGTTTTTCATTAGTTGTAAATTTCTTAGGCACTAAATGTCTGAACCATGAAGTTTTACCTATACCCTGCTCCCCGGCCAATACAAGAACACCCTGTGAACTTACTATATTTTCACTTAGTATTAACATAACTGCATTTACAAGTGTTTTTCTTATATATTTTTCCTTAAATTTTTCACTTGCCATATCACAATGAAGAGTATTGTACAACTCCTTTAAACATGAGTTACCATCCCATTTAGCTCTACACTCTAATAAATAATCTCTTACAGGGTTGAATGTATTTTGTATTGCAATTCGATAGAGTTGTCCTTCAACCTGTTTAGGTGGTATTTTTAGATGATGAATTAAACACTTATCTTTAATTGTATATATAATCTCGTTGTCCATTTCTCCCTGCAATTTTCCATCTTTAAATATAAATGCTTTCCTATTTATTTCATCAAATTTGGTTTCATACCCATAGTGATACATAACAGATACTATATTCTCCATAACAGGTAATATAGTAGTTTTGTTTCTACTTTCTTCTACAAATTTAGGGTTAAAAGCAACTGGTATCAAATCAAGATCTTTTTCAGTTTCTTCTGATTTCCATTCCTTAGACTTATCAATCAAATTTTGTAATTTATCCTTATCATTACCACCTTTTTTTAGCCAGTCAGATATGTCTCCTTTTTCAGACAAACCATCAAGTTCTATAATCTTAATACTTTTTGCAATACCATTAAGGCTATTAGCAATATTTTTCATATGAGCTCTGCCAGGCTCGTCATTATCAGGTATTAAAATAGCATCACAATTTTTAAAATATTTATTATATTCATCTCTCCATTTAGATCTTTGAGAACTCTTTGAAGCTCCATCAAAATTAGTCGTTGTCACAAATCCTAACTTTGATAAATTCTCACAATCTTTTTCCCCTTCAACAAGACATACCGGCTTACCATTATTGACAGCTTGTATAACTTCTGGTAAATTATAAATAACAGGTTTACATAAATCAAACTGTTTAGATGCTGCATTATTTCTTTTTTTCTTACTCCAGCTATTACTACCAGGATATGTTTCATAGTATGTTCCTCCATCTAATCCCCAGACTGTAGCACCATCTATAATCCGCCTTTGAGTAAACCTCTTAGGTTTAAATCTAACTTTATCAAATAAAACTTTGTTATCTTTATCCTTGTAATGGTAAACTGCTTCAATATTCATTTTTGAGCTGTTTTTTTCAAGTGGCTTGTCAAATAAATCACTCATTTTAAGACCAACACTATCTAAAATTTTTCTAACTTCACACCCTGCATGACAATACAAAATTGTTTTACCTTGACATTTATCATATTTAATTGATAATGAAGCCTTATTGTCTGGATGCACCGGGCAAATAGCTTTACAACTGTCCCCATGATCTTCTTTTATTGTAAAATGTGCTTTTATATCGTTGAAATTCATAGCTTGTCACCAACTTCATTATTTATTACACCAATCATTATCTTCGTAACTATTTCCCTCTAAAAATGAATTTAAGGCTTTTTCACTTACTATATAACGCTTTCCAACTTTGATAGCTTTTAGCCTTTTTAGAGTTATAGCCCTGTAAATACCTGTTTTACTTAATTTTCCTTCATACTTATTACAAATCTCATCTACGGTATAAATCACCGTCGTTGACATGTCTATTCCCCCTTATCATATTTTCCTGCAGGCCTTATGTCGTAATATTTCATACCCTGATCAACTTCCAAATCCAATACATAGGATTGGTCAGTTACTACAGTACCAATTTCTTTGTCCCTATCACTAAGGGTTATAAAAATCGTGTTCGGTAGATCCTTAATCTTTTCAACTTCTACTCTTGAAACCTTGTCCTTTTTGAGCTGGAAATGATTCACTATTACCTTACTGTTTGCAGGGATATTAAATGTCTGTGGTTCACCTGCTTGAATTTTCTCTACTTCAAAAATATGTTTACTCAATTCTATAAACCTCCTTCTATGCAGATATTTGAGCGGTATATTTTCTGGCCAATAAAGATTTTATATCCTGATACGAGTATCCATATCCAATAAAAACAGATATTTCACCTTCAACATTCTTTATTTTTTCAAGCTCATCCAGTGTAAAATAATCCCTCAAATCATAATCTTTATTTATTCCAAACTGTTCTCTTAACTGCTTGGTATTTTTATTAAAAACTATTTTATAAATTAGATCTGTGAATTGCTTATATTTAAACTTTTTATGAGGACTGTCCGGAAGTTTATCTATTGCATCGGTTAAAGTTCTCCTGGTTGCCTTTCCAGCTTCTCGTTTTATTAGATAATTCAACTTGCTTTTATCTATTTTCCTTATCTGTTCAATTACATCCCATACCCAATCCATAAAAGCATCTGCCTTTGCTTGGTGGCTCCATCTGCATATTTCATAAACTCCTTTAGCTGTATAAAGCGTTGTGTTATAAAGTTTTCCATCAGTACCCATCAGTTTGAGGGTAACTGAAAATTTATCTAACCTTCCCTTATGCCTGGAATGTAAATTATCAATAGCTTTTTGCGGATCACTATATTCAAGTGCCTGTCCTATCTGTGTTCTGGTCATTAAAATGTCGTCCTGATTATCTCTATAAAAGTCACATGCTACATTTCCAAAGTTATCAGATTGTAAAAATACCAATTTACCCACAGTTTTTATCCTCCTTTTCATCATCATTGAAAAATATTATCGGTTCTATATTAAGGACCTTACATATCTTTTTTATTGTCTTAATACTTGGGTAAATTTTATTTCTTTCATATAAAGACACAGATTGCTTTGTTATGCCTATTGCCTTACCCAGTTGATCTTGATTTAATCCTTTTTTCATTCTTGCAAATTTCAATTTCAAACCAATATTCATATAATCACCTCTTTGACTTACTATAATGTTCAATATTATTGTATATGACATACTATTTAATGTCAATAGTTATTTTTATACTTTTATAATTTTATTTTTGACTTATTATAGTTTTCATATTATTATTAGAATGAGGTGTTTTTATGAGTATTGGAAAATTAATAAAAAAATACAGAGAAGAAAATAAGATTAGTCAAAGAAAATTAGCCGAATTGTCTAATGTAAGTTTTTCTTATATACAACAATTAGAAAAAGGTCAAAAAGAAAATCCAGGTATAGAAATTTTAAATAAAATAGCTGCCGCATTAAATATTAAAGTTACTGACTTTTTTCCTTCAAAAAAAATCCCATTACAAAGCTTAATAGATTTAACTGGTGCATCAAAACAAGAAATAATTGATAGTAACGGTAAAAAGAAATTAATTACTTCAATACCTAATGGAAAAGAAAAAATGGAACAATTATATAAGTCTCTGGAGGTACTCTCTGAGAATATTCCAAAAGATAAAGATACAGAAAACGAAATTAACAACATTCTAAGTAAAGCAGCCGAAATTGTTAAAATGGATAAGAGCGGTGAAATAGAAGCTATCCCACAAGAAGAATTATACAAAAGTTTATTTAGTAAATTTCCATACATGGATTCAACTAATACAATTATATTTAAAGATGAAAATATGAAAATCGCATTTGAGCATTTTAAAATATTAATTAATTATTGCAATAATTTTAAAGGAATACCTGAAGATAAAAAATCCATAGAAAAATATTGTGAAATGTTCCTTAAAACTCTTCAATATATAACTGATGAATTACAAAAATTAAATGAAGCAAAAAGCAAATAAATTTACCCTTCATATGGCCACAATAGGACTATTAAAATCAATTAGACATGAATTATACTCTTAATACATAAATACTCTTAAAATGGTTCTATGTAAGTTTTAGAGTAATATTATAGATTGAATAAAATAATTCATATAAAGGAGTTGATCCCTTGTGGACAATACTGCTAAAAGCAACACTTACACATACGCTGATTATATGAAATACCCTGAAGGGGCAAGGATAGAACTTATAGGCGGTGAGATATACAATATGTCCCCGGCACCATCAAGAATACACCAGGAACTAATTACTGAATTAGTAACCATATTTAATAACTATATCAAATCCAATAATGGAAATTGCAAGGTATATCCCTCGCCCTTTGACGTATTTCTCACTGATGATGATAACATTGAAAGCTGTAAAAACATTGTTCAACCCGATATATCTGTAATATGTGACAAGAATAAACTAAATGATAAAGGCTGTATAGGTGCCCCAGATCTAATTATTGAAATAGTATCACCCTCTAACCCGTCTAGTGATTATGTACGTAAATTATGGCTGTATGAAAGTTTTAAGGTGCGTGAATACTGGATTATAAATCCTATGGATAAAAGTATATTGATATACAAACTTGATGATACAATGCATTATGGAGCTCCTAAGTCTTATTCATTTACGGATAAAATAAAAGTTGGAATATACAAAAATTTAGAGATTGATTTCAATACTTTAGATATATAATTCATAATATTTTAAAAAGGATGGTGGTTAAATGGCCGTAACTGTAAGAGAATATTATTCTAAAAGATTGAAAAAGAAAATTTTCGGATATGAAGTAGACACCATATTGCAGCATAAACGTATTTTTAAATCTAAAAGAGGGTTTCTAACTAAAAAGGAAGCCAGGGATGCTGGAAAGGATTTAGAATTAAAGTTAAAGAAAAAAGCAAAACAAGGATATGATATTGAAGATGTAATCAACAAAGATAGAAATAAAATCACAATTGCCGAATTAATGGACCTGTGGCTGAATGCAAAAAAATCTACTGTGAAGTATTTAACTTATAAATTTTATGAATTATTTGCAAATAAAATAAAAAAGGATTTAGGAGACATTAAAGTTAGAAGCCTAAAACCTGAGAATATAGAACTAAAAATTAATACATTGCTTGATACTGTGAGTTCCACAACTGCAAGCGATTATTATACCGTTTTAAATATGGCCTATAATTGGGCCATTACTAGAGAATATGTAGTAAGAAATCCCTGTAGCTTAGTAAAAAAACCTAAAAGAATAAAGAAGGAAATGCACGTATATAATACAGAGCAGCTTAACAAACTTTTAGATGCCATTAGAAATAAAACTATTTATATTCCCGTAATGTTAGCAGCTACTACAGGAATGAGACTTAGTGAAATTTGTGGCCTTAAGTGGGAGAACGTCAATCTTGATAAAGGATTTATAGAGCTTGAACATCAGCTCCAGGAAGAGGAAAAACAACTTGAACTGGTATCACTAAAAACACCCAGCAGCCAGAGAAGAATCGTTTTATTTGACTACACTATTGAAGAATTAAAAAAGCTCAGACTACAACAGGAAACAAACAAAAATTATTTAGGTGACAATTACCATGATAATGGATATGTGGTGTGTCAAAGTAATGGATTACCTTATCATCCTACATACATATCAAGGAACTACAGACGTATTTTAAAGGATATTAAGCATAAGGTTACCGTAGATGGTAAAACTAAAAAAATGAGCTTATATGAGCTTTTAGGCATACCATTAATAAGATTCCATGACTTAAGACATACCCACGCAACATTTTTGCTTTCGGAAAGAACCAACCCTAAAATAGTAAGTGAAAGACTTGGCCATTCCAGTATAAAAACAACCTTAGATGTTTACGCTCACGTACTCCCAGGTATGCAGGAACAAGCCATTGATAATTTAAATAAAAAGTTTCCGCCAAAAAAGTGAGAGCTTTTATTTTTGAGCCTTAATCCCGGTTCTTTTCCCCGGTTTTTTCATAAAAATAACGGTTGTAATTTCTACAACCGTTGATTTAACTGGTGCTCCCAGCAGGAGTCGAACCTGTGACCTACTGATTACGAATCAGTTGCTCTACCTACTGAGCTATAGGAGCAAAGACACAATACTATTTTAATACAAATCCTGACTATAATCAAATATAAATTAATTTTATTTCACAATATTATTCTTTACTAACAATTCACAATGATATATTGACTTACTCTTGATGAATTACGTCAAGATTCCCAAATTTACTGAACTGTCCCATCCATGCCAGTTTTACCGTCCCCGTAGGACCATTTCTCTGTTTCGCAATAATACATTCTGCTATATTTTTCTCTTCTGTTTCCTTGTTATAGTATTCATCTCTATATAAAAACATAACTATATCCGCATCCTGTTCTATGGATCCAGATTCTCTCAAGTCAGAAAGCATAGGTCTATGATCTGTTCTTGCTTCTGGGGCACGTGATAACTGAGATATAGCAATAATAGGACACTGCATTTCCTTGGCAAGAGCTTTAATAGATCTTGATATTTCCGACACTTCCTGCTGTCTATTCTCTGAACTTCTTCCTCCTCTCATAAGTTGAAGATAATCCACAATTATGATATCTATACCCTTCTCTATTTTCAATCTCCTGCATTTAGATCTCATTTCCATAATTGATATACCAGCTGTATCATCTATAAAAATTTTTGAAGCAGCCAAAGGCCCTGAAGCTCTAGCAATATTTTCCCAATCTTTATCTTCCAAATTTCCAGTCCTGAGTTTTAACATATCTATATGGGCTTCAGAACATAATAATTTATACGCCAGCTGTTCTTTTGACATTTCAAGAGAAAATACAGCTACTTTTTTCCCTTCTCTCAAAGCTGCATATTCTGCTATATTAAGTGCAAAAGTCGTTTTGCCCATGGAAGGTCTTGCTGCTACTAGAACCATATCTCCTTTTTGAAATCCTGAAGTTTTGGCATCTAGTTCTCTAAATCCTGAAGCTATTCCTGTAGTTTCACCCTTATTGTTAAATAATCTTTCTATCTCCAAAAATCCTCTTTCAAGCACCACATTCATAGGCTCAAACTCCGATGTTTTCATATTGTTGGAAAGATCAAATATAGATTTTTCAGCCATATCAATGGTTTTTTCCACATCATCTTGATTATTATAGCTCTCCTCTATTATTTTTGTAGAAGCTTTAATAAGCTTTCTAAGGGTAGATTTATCTTTGATAATTTTTATATAAGATTGCAAATTAGCTGTGGATACAATAGATCCGCTTAGCTCGCTTATATAAGTTATTCCTCCGGCAGCATCAAGCTTGGACTTTGATTTTAAATTTTCCGTCAATGTTATTATATCAACAGCAATATCTTTTCTATATAGATCAAGTATGGAATCAAATATAACTTTATGGGCATCTTTATAAAAATCCTCAACCTTTAAGACCTGCATTGACTCCACTATGGCGGTTTTATCAATAAGCATTGATCCAATTACACTTTGTTCAGCCTCTATATTATGAGGTATATTTTTAAAAGGTACATCCATGGGAACCTCACTCCTAAGATTTTAATATTAAGTAAATTTATCTAGATTCACAATACCCACGATATCTATTCAAACATTATATCCATAAGTTCTTCTATATTGGATATAGTTCTTATCTTTATATCCTCGATATCATCAGATACATCTCCTAAATTTTCTTCAGGTATTAATACAGTTTTTATTCCCTTTCTTTTTGCACCGTAGATCTTTTCGAAGATACCCCCTACAGGCTTTATATTACCTCTTAAAGATATTTCACCTGTTACTGCTATATCCTGCCTTAAAGGTTTATTTAATAGAGAACTTATAATACATACCGTAATAGCAGCCCCTGCTGAAGGTCCGTCAATCTTTCCACCTCCTATTATATTCACATGTATATCATAATCCCTTATATCCTTATCAGTAGTCTTTCTTATAACCGAAGCCGCATTAAACACCGAATCCTTTGTCATACTTCCTGCAGTATCATTGAATCTTACAATTCCCTTCCCATTCTCTTTAGCTTTAAACACCACTGATTCTATTTCTATAGTATCTCCTATATATCCCATCACTCCTAATCCATAAATATGCCCTACTTCATATTTCTTTCTTGGAATAATTTCTTCAAAAGAAACAAGTCTACTTATGGATATAACCTTTTGCAAGTCATCTACTGAGATATTAACTTTATCCTTTATACCCTCAGCTCCACTATTATAGAGTACATAACCATAGGCATCCGCTAATATATTGACTGCCTTTCTTCCTTCAATGGTATATTTGCTTATAAGCTCAGATACACCATCTTCTATTTCTATATGAAGCTTATCAGCTGCATTTTCCACTATTCTTTTTATATCTTTTATAGAAAGTGGTTCAAAATAAACTTCAGTGCACCTAGATCTCAATGCAGGATTTATTTCACTAGGAGCTTTTGTAGTAGCACCTATTAGTAAAAAATCTGCTGGAGCTCCTTTTTCAAACAAATACTTTATATATTTGGGGATATTTTCATCATCTGGATCATAATATGAAGATGAAAACTGAACTCTCTTATCTTCTAACACTTTAAGAAGCTTGTTCTGAAGCATTTCATCTAATTCGCCTATTTCATCAATAAAAAGTACTCCTCCATGAGCCTCAGTAACAAGCCCTAATTTAGGCTCTGGTATACCAACTTCCGCTAGATCTCTTTTCGTACCCTGATAAATAGGATCATGTACAGAACCTAGAAGAGGATTTGTAATCTCTCTAGGATCCCATCTTAAAGTACTTCCATCTACTTCTACAAACTTAGCATCACTGCTAAAAGGAGTAAATTTCAACCTTTTAGCTTCTTCAAGGGCAATTCTGGCAGCTGTAGTTTTACCTACTCCTGGAGGCCCATATAAAATTATATGCTGCGGATAAGGCGATGCTATTTTCGAAATCATTGATTTTATGGCCCTTTCCTGACCCACAATTTCTTCAAAGCTTTCAGGTCTCAAAAGTTCCTGAATGTTTTTCCCAAATATTTTGGAATCCATCACTTCAAGCTTTGCATACTTTTTTAAAGTCTTTGCATTTTCGCACCCTTTTTGTTTCCTTATAATATTAAGCCTTATATCATCCATATATTTATCTTGACGTTCTATAAGATTTTTCTCCACTTCTTTTTCAATACTGTTTCTAACATACCTTTCCGCCAAAATTTCTGCAATCCAATTATTAGTATCCTCTAACGCATTCTGTGCTTCTGATTGATTTGGTACAATATCCAGACCTTTTCCATCACTTACTATTTTATTTAGAGCATATAATCTCTCTAATACATTTTTACTATTTACATAGTTTTGAAGTTTATACTTTACTATCCTGGATTTTATAGTGCCCTTATCCATCATTTTTTTCAATAAATTATTCAGTACATTCACTTGAGTATCTAATGATACAGAATTATTTATATCCTTTTTTAATCCGTCCATAAACTGCAGTTTCACAAATTTTCCTCCTTATTCTTCTTCAATAACCACTTTTATCTTAGTAGATATTTCAGGGTACAATTTAATCTCTACAAAATAGACACCAAGTTGCCTTATATTATTAATCACTATTTTTTTCTTATCTACGTTTATATTAAATTTCTTTTTAAGCTCATCCGAAATATCCTTACCCGTTATTGAACCAAACAATCTCCCATTTTCTCCCGATTTTACTGTCAGTCTTATTTCTTTCCCCTTTAAATTTTCTGCAAGTTTTTGTGCCGCTTCTATTTCTGAAATCTTCTGTTTTCTCTGTGCCTCCTTTTTATTGTTCCATATATGAAGATTTACATCATTTGCTTCCTCAGCAAGTCCTTTGGGTATCAAATAATTTCTTGCATATCCATCTGAAGTTTTTACTACCTCTCCTTTTTCCCCTAATGATTTCACGTTTTTTAGTAATATAACTTTCATTTAATTTTCATCCTCCTCGACATATTTCTTTATAACAGTTTTTAATTTTTCCAGTGCTTCATCTATAGTTACAGCTTCTAATTTTGCTCCTGCCATAGTCATATGACCACCACCCCCTAAAGCTTCAAGTATAATCTGTACATTTATATCACCTAAAGATCTTCCACTAATAAATATCTCGTCTTTTATTTTAACAAAAACAAAAGAGGCTTGAATACCAGTAATATTTAGCAGTTCATCTGCTGCCTGGGCAATTAGCAATATAGTTCCTATTTCTTCAGGACATATTGCTATGGCAATGTTATTATATATTTTTGCTGATTTTATAATTTCAGCTCTTTTTAAATAGGTATCCAGATCGTCAGAAAAAAATTTTTTTACATTTATAGTATCTGCTCCCAATCTTCTTAAAAAAGAGGCAGCTTCAAAAGTTCTCACTCCAGTTTTAAAATAGAAATTTTTAGTATCCACACATATTCCTGCAAGAAGAGCTTCTGCCTCTATAGTTTTTACTTTCGGTTTTTCCACCATATATGGTAACATTTCAGTAATTAGTTCAGAAGTAGAAGAAGCATATGGTTCAATATAATTCAGAAGAGAATTTTCAATAAAATCCGGAGGTTTTCTATGATGATCAATTATGGCCATTCTATTGAACTTTTTAACCAAATCCATATTTTGAACATATCCTTTACTATAAACATCTACTATTATGAGAAGACTGTTTTCATTTACATTATCTTCGCAATCCCTACTGTGTACAAAAGCATTCCCATATTCTTCCTCTTCTTTTATCTTATTCAGTATGAGTTTTATACTCTCATTACTATTATCCAGTATTATAAAGCATTTCTTATTCAATTGAGTTATTACGCTATGTAAACCTGCTGAAGAGCCCAAGCAATCTATATCAGGATTAATATGACCCATAATAAATACATTACTGCTGTCCCTTATTATATCTACAAGTGCCTGTGCTATCACCCTTGCTTTTACTTTGGTCCTCTTTTCAACTTCCTTGGTCCTGCCGCCATAGAACAATAACTTATCTTGAGTTTTTACTACTGCTTGATCTCCACCTCTTCCTAGTGCCAATTCTTTGGCTGATACCGCATATTTTTCATTTTCTTGCGGACTTTCTCCTCCTCTTCCAACACCTATGCTCAATGTCACCGAAAGTTTATTTCCCATATTTATTTCTCTTACAGCATCAAGTATTTCAAATTTCTTTTCCATTTCTTGTTCTATATATTTGTTTTGTACACAAAATACATATTTATTTGATTCATACTTCCTTACCATGGAATTTAAACTTTGAGCGTATATATTTATAGTTCTCTCTATTTCAGCTATTATAAGAGGCTTATCATCTTCCTCCATAGTTTTTATAACATCATCAAAATTATCTACTTCTATCAGCATTATTGTATTTTTATTCGCATCTATAGAAGACATAATATTATATGAATTCGTCACATCATAAAAATATAATATCATAATCTTATCTTTAGAGTCTTCAGAAGTTTCCACTATATTTGCATATATATCATAGTGTTTATCCTCAATCTTTATATATCTGAATATATTTTCTCTTCCATTTGCAGCTTGTTTTATGTTAAAATCTCCAGCTATATTTTTAATATTCTGCCCCAATATATCCTTACCTTTTAATATAAGTGAAAAATTCTGATTATACCATAATACATCACCGGTCATTTTTATTATAACAAGTGGAAATGGCAACTTTACAAGAGTACTTCTAGTAGCTACATCAAGTTTAGATGAAAAATCCTCTATAAATTCCTTCCATCTGTTCTTTCTAGATCTGGTATTTTTTATATTATAAATTATAAGAAATACATATAAAAAAGTAGCTGTAATACCTATATTTATATGCCCATATAATATCAGCATTAAAATAAGCACTGCAATTATTATCATATATACCTTATTGCTATTTATAAAATAATTGTACTTATTATCCATTAATATAAGCCTCCAGTTATTGTTTTTTTGATTTTCTATAAGGGTCAAGTTTCCTAAAATCAAATATCATATCTATAAAACCTGCCAAAACACAAAATAATGATAAACTGGATAAAGCTGCAAATACTATAATGATAGCAACAATTTTTTTAGATATTCTAAATTTTTTCATTAAATAATATGTTAACAATGCCAATCCATCTATAAGGAATATAAGTTGTAATATAATTTCTGAAGAGGTAATCATATACTGTCCAATAGCCATATTTTCTCTATCAAATAAAATTCCACTAACAAGTATTAATCCCACTAATGTTCCCAGCCTAGTATTCATATACCATTGGTTTAAGGGTTTAATTCCATTAACTTGATATTTTAATTTTATAAGTATGGCTCTGGTTATTATGTAATTTAGATATGACAAAATAAATGAAATAATTATTATTCCTGCAGGAATAAGTCTCATAACATATTCTGGTGTAAGTACTTTAAGCATACTTTCCATAGAAGCAAATTGATTACTTGATACACCAGCTTTTTCATACATGCTTTTGCTTAAATTCATGGACTGCTTAAAATTTTCCAACATCCCATTGACAAATCCATATATTCCTTCTTTACTTATAAGCATTATATGTACAGCAAAATAAAAAATTATTCCCACTGCCATAGATATAGATAAAAATATTATAGTAGTTCCAAATTTCTTCTTATTTTTTATGCAATATCCTAAAGTCATTCCTGTTAATCCTATTAATACTATTAAAGATAATGCAGCTATGGGATTATAAAACATTGATATCAATATATCACTAGCTATGACAGAAATCAAAGCTATCTTATAATCTTGTCTAATATACAGTACAGTTATAGGTATTGGCAATATAAAATTAACAAATATAAAAAATATGGGTACATATATATTTATTAGCATTATTACTACTATAAGTGCTGTAGTTAAGCTGCCTTCAATAAGTGCCTTTGTATTATACATCCTTTTTTGCATTTTTACCTCCGCTAACTCTTTTCTTTCAGATGATTATATAATTTACTTAAATTTTTTCCATGTTGTTCTATTTTATCTTCCTCAATTATACCAACTTTCAATTTTTTTTTCATGGTTTCATCTACTTCCACATGGGAATATCCCAATCTTTCCGCAAGCAAATATAAAATTATTATTGCCCCGGAAATACAATCCAGTATGGATTCCCTTGCCACATTGCTTCCCTTTGTAAGCAATTTGAAAAAATCTCCTATTATACACAAAAGATCTGCTTTTAAATCTTCTATAATCTTAACATCATACATTATATTAAAATTCTCTTTATTCATACGTCCTTTTACCCCCCCATCATTTAACTTGACTTTAGTCCTCTTATATAATTTTACAAAACATATCCTATTCCTATAATTCTAACTTATGTATAATAATATTATACATAAGTTAGAATATAATATTAAGCTAAAATAGTAATTTAAAAGATTATTATTTTTAATATAAAAAAAAGTGAAGAATAAAATTCCTCACCCTTAAAAATTATTCTGTTGTAAATGGCAATAATGCTATATTTCTAGCTCTCTTTATAGCTTCAGTAAGTTCTCTTTGATGTTTTGCACAGTTTCCAGAAATTCTTCTTGGAAGAATCTTCCCTCTTTCTGTAACATATTTTCTCAATTTATTTATGTCTTTGTAATCTATAGATTCAGCTTTATCCATACAAAAAGCACAAACTTTTCTCTTAGATCTTCTCATCTTACCAGAATTTCTTCTTCCGCCCTCTCTATTGGCCATAAAATTCATTCCTCCTTACCTTTAAAATGGGATATCTCCATCATCAACTGGTGTAATATCCTCTCCATAAATCTCTTCATTAAAACCTTTAGTTTTATCTAAATTTTCTGATGAATTTTCATTATATGAATTTCTTGCAGTTTTTTCTCCCCATTCAAGGAATTGAACTTCTTCTGCAATAACTTCAGTAACATATCTCCTACTGCCGTCTTTAGCTTCATAACTTCTAGTTTGGATTCTACCGCTAACACCTATAAGCTTTCCCTTGCTCATATAGTTTGCTGTAGATTCAGCTTGCTTTCCCCATACAACAATGGGAATAAAATCCGCTTCTCTCTGTCCATCCTTAGAAAATCTTCTATCAACGGCTATAGTAAAGGTTGTAACTGCCTTACCCATTCCCGGTGTAAATCTCAGTTCTGGATCTTTAGTCAATCTTCCAATTAAAACAACTTTATTCAATTAAAACACCACCTATTTTTCATCCTTTACTATTATGTGCCTTATAACTGTGTCTGTAATTCTAAATATTCTATCTAATTCTTTTGGTAATTTAGAATCGCAACTAAAATTTATTAAGGTATAATATCCTTCGTTAATTTTATTTATTTCATAGGCAAGTTTTCTCTTACCCCAAATATCAACGTTTTCTATTACTCCTCCACCATTTTCTATCACATCCTTAAATTTTTCTACATTAGATTTAAAAGCCTCTTCATCTAATGATGGATGCAATATAAATATAGTTTCATATTTTTTCATTGATTCCACCTCCTCCCTTTGGACTAATGGCTGTAAACTTTACAGCAGGGACTACAGCTTATTATTTTACCACTGATTTCACATAAAATCAATCAATTTAACTCATTTACGTAGTTTTTATATTGTCAGGATTCTGCTTAATAATTCTCTTCACATTTTTAGAAAATTTGTTTCTTGGAAGCATTACTATTCTTCCACATCCACAGCATTTAATTTTTATATCAGCCCCAAGTCTTATTATTTCCCATTCATTGCTTCCACAAGGATGGCCCTTTTTCATCTCTACTATATCACCCATATAAAAAACTTTTTTCATTCATTATCCCTCCTTTAACAATTTTATCGATAAACAAGGAGTTTTTATATTTTCTAGTTTAAACATCTCTCCAATTTCTCTTCTAAGTTTAGTTTCCATATTCCACTGAGTCATTGGTTTAGTTTTACCAGATACTCTAATTGTCACTTTGTCATCTGCTATTTTCATTATTCCCTGAACAATTGGTCCTTCTGTAATAGCACCGTTTTCTTCCTTAAATTTACTACATAAATTGGACAGCAGACTTATAACTCTATTTATATCCTCTTCGTAAGAAACATCAATATCCACTACAATTCTCACATTTCCCTTGGAATGATTAGTAACTCTTGTAATAAGCCCATTTGGTATTATATGTAAATCGCCATTAAAATCTCTTATTTTAGTAACCCTGAGTTCTATACTTTCCACAACACCACTTTTGTCATCTATACTAATATAGTCCCCAACTGAAAACTGATCTTCAAATAGTATAAAAAAACCATTGATAATATCTTTTATGATATTTTGCGCTCCAAAACCAATTGCAACTCCGCCTATTCCTGCAAAAGTTAATCCAGTAACACTTATCTTCGGTGATATTATTGAAATTATAGTAAATATACCAAAAAAATATACCGAGTATTTCAATATACTTTTTAAAATGGCTCCAACCGTTTTGGCCTTTTTATCATTCAATGATATTTTAAAATTTTTTTGTCTTGAAACATATTTTGTTATAATCTTATTTCCTATTTTAATAATTAAATACATAAAGAGCAATATTAATGTTATCTTAAAAATTACTTCTATAAAATTAAAAATGCTTTCTTTATATATAGATATTTTTCCTATTTTAACAGCATCATCTTCTACAACAAATTTTAAAAAGGAAAACATCTTATTGAATAACATATTTTACCTCCAAAGTTACACTTGTATATATCCATTATCACTTCTTTTATAAATATTTTTAACAACCAGTTGTTCCTGCTCAATCAATTTTTTTACCATTTCTATATCCTCATCATCGATTTTTATACTTATTCCACAACTCCTGGTAATAACAGCTGGTGTCGGCATAACAGCAACTTTAATATCTTTTTCTTTTAAAAGCTTTTCTCCATTTATAGCGCCATGAGTATTCTTAAAAGTTATTATATAATAATCTTTCATAATTATAATAACAGCCTAAATAAAACTGTAACCTCCTGTAAAATTTTACAATAATTATATACAATATCAATTTATTAGTTTATAATTATGTATATACTTAATTTACTATTTTATATATTATTATAACAGAAATATTACTGCAAGTTTATAAAATATATATCATTTATAATTATTTTACAAAAGCTTTTCAATCCTGCATACACACTTTTATATTGCTATTAACATTTATGAAAAAACAAAAAGGAGTTGTCATCACTCTGTGAAAGAACTGATAAACAAAATCGATAAAATTGCTTTATTTTTTATACTTTATACATTAATATTTTTAATATTTTTTAGCACTATTGATTATACACTGCCTTTTGTATTAGCTTTAGTATGTGCACTAATACTCAGAAGGCCAACTATATTTATTACCAAGAAACTGAAGCTCAGCAACGGAATTGCCTCTTTAATTACAACTACAGTATTTTTTACAATAATATTGATTATACTCTCCTTTGGAATAGTAGTCATGACCCAAGAAGCCATCCAATTTGGAAAAAATGTTCAATCATATATTTCTAATAACTACAATAATATATATAACTCTATATATAAATTGCAAAAATATTACAACAATTTAGATCCATATATAATAAATACCTTCGAGGGAAATTTTACAAATTTTATTAATAAGGCATCTAATATAGCAGTAAGCTTTTCCGGGAAACTTGTAAGTTATCTAGTAAATTTAGTAGCCACAATACCTTATGTATTAATGGTGATACTCTTTACATTGCTGACAACATATTTTTTTACAAAAGATATGACTTCCTCCAATGTAAGTATACCTAATTTACTTCCAGATAACAAAACAGCTAAGCTATACAAAATATATAATGAAAGTAAAAAAATGATTGGAAATTATTTATTATCATATATGATTATCATTTCACTTACTTTTATAGAAACTTTAATAGTATTCTCAATATTTAAAATCAAATATGCACTGATATTAAGCATTATATGTGCTATAGCAGATATATTACCTATTATAGGAATAGGAATTATATATATACCTTTAGCACTCATTTATCTGATTACTACAAATAATTATGTTATTTGCCTTGGATTGATAGTATCTTACCTTATAGTCTCGATTATTAGACAGATTATTGAACCTAAAATAGTATCTTCCTCTTTAGGTATACATCCTGTGGCAGTGTTAGCATCCTTATTCATTGGATTAAAGGTCAACGGTATCTCAGGAGTAATATTTTGTATATTTTTAGTTATTTTCTTTAATATATTTAGAAAATTAGATATGTTATAGCACCTTAGATTTATGAAATATTATTATATGTATAAATAACCTCCTTATGGTAAAAACTACATTATAGGAGGTTTTCTTATGATTAAAAAAATGATAATAGATCCATCATCTTCAAATTCAATATTTATCTTAAGAGATGTTATAAGCAACGAAATATATCCTATCATAAAGTCCGGAAGAACTATAATAATACTATGCATAGGTACAGATAGATCTACTGGAGATAGCTTAGGTCCTATAGTTGGATATAAACTAAAACTTTTAATGAAAAATAAAGTTGAGTTATATGGTAATTTACAATATCCAGTACATGCAAAAAATATAACAGATGTGATAAATGAAATAAATTCTAAATACAATAATCCATTTATTATAGCTATTGATGCCTGCTTAGGTGCAATTCAAAATGTAGGTAAGATAATAATCGAGACAAAACCACTTCACCCAGGATCTGCAATGAATAAATCTCTGCCTCAAGTTGGTGATCTAAGCATCACAGGAATTGTAAACATATGTGGTGCTATGGAATTTATGGTATTGCAAAATACCAGATTGTTTACTGTAATGCAGCTTGCTGATACAATTTCTAGAGGAATATATCATTCTATGTTAAAAACTGTAGGCGTAGAAAACTCAAACAATGTTTTTATAAATGCAGAAACTTAATATTTCAAAAAACTCTATCCCTAAGTATATATTCTATTTCTTCTGCATTTTTTCTCCCTAAATCAATTATCAAGGTATTCTTATTTTTTATGTGCAAATCTGCAAGTCCATTATCTTTCAATTTGCAAATTACAGCATCATATTTTGTATCTTCATTGTCATTTACTATTATATATCCTTTTTTTCGCAATTCATCTCCTATGTAATTTAAATCCTTTGGAATATATATTTTCATATAAAAAACCTCCTTAAAAAGTAATTTTCCCTTAAGGAGTTTTTTTATGTAAATAATCTATATTCTTTTATTTATACATTCCTCTAGGACCTGTTTTTCCTCCTGGGACAGTTCATATCTAGACATACCACTGTCTATAGGCTTTGCATAAGTTGTACTTTCATCTCTTCCATATATTCCAGTAATTATCACACCATCATTATTTTCATCCAATAATGCAATTGAGAAACTAAGATCACTACCTACATCTTCAAAAGCCCTATATCGTATGATTGATAATTTCTGAATACAATTTTTTACTTTTGAATTTAGATTACTATACAATTTTTTAATATCATCAGATTCTTTTTTTACATTATCTATATTATCTAAATATTTTACAATAAGTTCCTCCAAATTTTTGCCATTTGAGCCACGCATAAGTTTTCTATACCTTTTTTCCAATCTATTTAGTGATTTAAAAATTATAACATTCATGATTAACAATATTATCACTAATACAACTAGTCCAATTACAATATACAATTGCAAATTATTTATTAAGTTACTGATATTTTGCATATTTTTCTCCCTTCATGATATAAAAATGTTTCACGTGAAACATCAAAATTTATTAAATTTTTAATATATCTAATATCCTCTGTAAATCTTCCTGAGAATAGTATTCTATCTGTATTTTCCCCTTATCCTTTTTATTTATCAATAAAACCTTAGTTCCAAATAAATTTTCTAATCTCTCCTTTATATCTAAATAATAAATATTTTCCTTTTTAACAGATTTTTCTTCATCTTTTTTTGTAGAATTCAAATTTTTAATAATTTTTTCTACATCTCTTACCGTTAAATTTTTATTTATTATATTCAAAGCTAACTTATACTGCAATTCTCCATTTTCTACGCCCAAAAGTGCCCTTCCATGCCCTTCACTAATGATCCCATCTATAAGATATTTTTGAACTCTTTCATCTAGATTTAGGAGTCTCATACAATTAGAAATTGCCGTTCTGGACTTTCCTATTCTACGGCTTAATTCTTCTTGAGTTATATTAAAATCATTAATTAACCTCTTATAGGCTAAAGCCTCTTCTATGGGATTTAAATCCTGTCTCTGTATATTTTCTATAAGGGAAACTTCCAAAATCTCTCTATCAGATAAATTCATTATAATTGCAGGTATTTCTTTAATACCAATAAGTTTAGCTGCTCTCCATCTTCTTTCACCTGCTACTATGTTATACGTATTATCTTCAATTTTATTAAGTATAAGAGGTTGTATTATACCATGTTCTTTTATTGATTGAGAAAGTTGTTCTATTTTATCCTTATCAAAACTTTTTCTAGGTTGAGTCTTATTAGCTTTTATAAAATCAATATTAATATAATTTATATCATTTTGGGCTCCTTCTCCTTCATCCTCTAAAGTGTTATCAGGTATCAATGCTCTAAGTCCCTTACCTAATCCATATTTTTTACTCAAATCCTATTCACTCCTTTTGCCTATGTAAAAACTCTTTAGTCAATAATTCATAGGCTTCCGCCCCCTTACATTTATCGTCATAAAGCACTACAGGAAGCCCAAAACTCGGAGCTTCTGCCAGCCTTATATTTCTAGGTACAGTAGTTTTATATACTTTATCTTTAAAAAACTTTTTCACTTCCGAAATAACTTGAGTAGATAAATTAGTTCTCATATCACACATACTCATAATTACACCTTCAACTTCTAAATTCTTATTTAGTGACTTTTTAACTAATTGTATCGTGCTTATTAGTTGTCCAACTCCTTCTAATGCATAAAATTCACATTGAATAGGTATAATAACACTATGAGATGCTGTAAGTGCATTTATAGTTAATAGTCCCAAAGACGGTGGACAATCTATGAATACGAAATCATATTCTTGTGTTAAGCTTTTTAATTTGTTATTCAATATATTTTCTCTATTCTTTTTATCTATAAGCTCTACTTCAGCACCAGCTAACTCCATTGTAGAAGGAATTATAAAAAAATTATCTATGAGCTCACATTTTCTTACACTATCATCTATACTGATTTCTGAGTTTAACACATCATATATAGAATTTTCTATACCTCTTTTATCAATACCTAACCCACTAGTAGTATTTCCCTGTGGATCGATATCTATATCCAATACCTTATATCCCTGTATAGCTAAATATGCACTCAAATTAATACACGTAGTAGTTTTTCCAACTCCACCTTTTTGATTAAATATTGATATAATTTTTATACTGTTCACCCCCTCAATTCATTCTTTACTTTATTTTTAATTATATATTTTTATTTAAAATAATAAAAGAGTTTTCATATAAATTTAATTTTAAAATAAAATAATCATATACTTTTTTAAAGTGTATGATTTTACGATATAATTATTTAGTTTATAAAAAATAAGATGTTTCACATGAAACATCTTATTTTTTAGGTATTGTAATTATTATTTGTATTCTATCGTCAAAATCCTGGGATTTATAATTCGCATTTAACCCATATTTATCAAATATCTGTTTAACTGTATTTATATAAACCTTAGGAGAAAATATCCCCTTTATTTTTTTTGCCTTACTTTTTTTTGTTTTTCTGTTTATGATTTTATCCAATTCCCTACTGATGAGTTCTTCTGTCTTCTTCACATTTAAATTTTTTTTAACTACATCTTTCAATACCTTTTTCTGAAGCTCCACAGTAGGAAGCTTAAGCAGTGCTCTTGCATGTCTCTCAGTTAAACCATTATCCAATAATATATTCCTAATTTCATTATCTAATTTCAATAACCTGATCTTATTTGCAATAGTAGATTGCTTTTTTCCTATAACCTCAGCTAATTTTTCTTGAGTATAAGAATGATCTTTTATTAAATTGTAATATGCCTCTGCTTCCTCCAAAAAATTAAGATCTTCTCTTTGCAAATTTTCTAAAAGTGCTATAGCCGCAGATTGTTTATCACTTATATCAACTATTATTACAGGTACTTCAGTTAATCCTGCCTTTTTTGCCGCTTTAAGTCTTCTCTCTCCAGCAACCAATTCATACTTATTTTCACCTAATTTTCTCACTGACAAAGGCTGAATTACCCCGTATGCATTTATGGATTGAGCCAATCCTTCCAAACTCTCTTCGTCAAAATATTTTCGTGGCTGATATACATTAGGCAAAATTAAATCTACAGGTATATAATTAATATTCTTTTGCATATTTAATCATCCCTCTTATGTTTCCTATTATTAACATTTCTTTATTCTTTTATAAAATCCTGCTAGTTCGTATAAATTTCGTATGACAAATTGCTACATTTATTTCAGTGGTTTTTTAATAATTACTCCCGATTTTCTTGGGTAAATTTTAGGAGTTTCCCTAATCTTTTTTATTACGACTAAATTATGATTAAACCCATAATTTTCTACCTTGATTATATCCTCTACTTTCCCACCTAAAATATTAATTGCATTTCTACCATCTTTTATTTCATTCTCCACTGCAGGACCTTTCATAGCTATAAAATATCCATCTATTTTTACATATGGAATACAAAATTCACTTAAAACTGCCAAATTTGCCACTGCTCTTGACACAGCCATATCAAACTTTTCTCTATATTCCAGTTTTTTAGAAAAATCTTCTGCTCTTCCATGTATACAGTTTATCTCATCCAATTTAAGTTTTAACACAACTTGATTTAAAAAATTTATCCTCTTATTTAAAGAATCTAACAGTGTGATTCTTTTTCTTTCATCAAGTATCTTAATAGGAATTCCTGGAAATCCAGCTCCTGTTCCAACATCTATAATATTTAAAGCAGCTTTTATAGGTGAAAATTTAAATATTTCTATACAATCTATAAAATGCTTTTTAACAATATCCTCGTCTTCTACTATTGCAGTAAGATTCATTTTATTATTCCATAATTTTAATATATCTTTATATTTCATAAACTTGTTATACTTTTCTTCATTGAAACTCAATTCAATATCATTACATACTTCTTTCATAATTTGAAAATGATTCATAAAATTTCTCCACATCATTGTTATTTTAAATGACTATCAAATAATTCTAAAGTTCAGATAAGAAATGCTTTTTTGTATCTGAGCTTTAGAAGAATCTAGAAAAAAGCAATTAGCCCTTAGATAAAGCTCTTTCTCTGATTCTTTTTTCCATATAAATCAGCAATACAGAAATATCCGCCGGTGAAACCCCTGAAATTCTAGAGGCCTGGCCAATATTCATAGGTTTCACTTTATCCAATTTTTGTATAGCTTCTATCCTCAGTCCTTTAATCTCAGCATAATCTATATCACCAGGTATAAGTTTGTTTTCAAATTTTTTAAATTGATCTACCTGCTCAAGTTGTTTGTTTATATATCCCTCGTATTTTGAAATTATATTAACCTCTTCCTGAACGTCCTCACTTAATTCAGGTCTGTTCATATCCAACCCCTCTACATTAAAATAATTAAGCTCTGGCCTTTTAATCAGTTCATATAAGCTAACACTTTTTTTTAATTCAGAAGAATTCAATGAATTTAAAAAATCAATCACTTCTTTTTTCGGTGTTATTTGGACACTTTTAATTCTACTCAGTTCTTTTTCTATATTATACTTTCTTTTCAAATATCTTTTATATCTTTTTTCATCGACCAGCCCTATTTTATACCCTATTTCCGTAAGCCTTAAATCTGCATTGTCCTGCCTAAGCAATAACCTGTATTCAGATCGAGATGTCATCATTCTATAAGGTTCTTCAGTTCCTTTTGTAACTAAATCATCTATCAAAACACCTATATAAGCATCAGATCTCTTTAAAATAAAAGGTTCCTTTCCTTTAGATTTAAGAGCAGCATTAATACCCGCAATTATTCCTTGGGAAGCTGCCTCCTCATATCCAGAGCTCCCATTTAACTGACCTGCTCCAAATAGACCTTCAACTTTTTTGAATTCTAAAGAAAGCTTTAACTGAAGTGGATTTATACAGTCATATTCAATAGCATAACCTGTTCTTAAAAATTCTACATTTTCAAGCCCAATTATAGTTTTATACATGGCAATTTGTACGTCTTCAGGCATAGATGTAGAAGCACCATCCACATACATTTCATCTGTATTTTCTCCCTCAGGTTCTATAAATATTTGATGTTGTTCCTTATCTGGAAATCTAACTATCTTATCTTCAATCGATGGACAATATCTTGGACCTACAGATTTTATTGATCCATTATAAAGTGGTGATCTATCTATATTATTTCTTATAATTTTCGATGTATTTTTTGTAGTATAAGTTAAATAGCAGGAAACTTGATCTCTATCTAATTTTTCACTCATAAATGAAAATGGAATTATCCTTTTATCACCCGGTTGCTCTATCATCTTTGAGAAATCTACACTTCTCTTATTTATCCTAGCAGGTGTACCCGTTTTAAACCTCCTAAGTTCTATCCCTAAATCAAGTAAACTCTGTGAAAGATCATTAGATGGCATAAAACCATTGGGACCAGAACTATAACTAACGTCTCCTATAATTACTTTACCTTTTAAATAAGTTCCTGTAGCCAAAATTACAGCCTTCGCTTGAAAATATGCCCCATTTTTAGTAAGTACTCCACAAACTCTTTTATTTTTATCTGTTTTTATTTTTACTACTTCCAGCTGCCTCAAATACAAGTTGTGCTGTTTCTCAATTACTCTTTTCATTCTCCCTGAGTAATTTCTCTTATCAGCCTGAGCCCGCAATGAATGTACTGCAGGTCCTTTTGAAGTATTCAACATTCTTGATTGAATAAAAGTATGATCGATATTTACGCCCATTTCACCTCCCAACGCATCTATCTCCCTAACCAAATGACCTTTGGCCGTTCCTCCGACATTAGGGTTACAAGGCATAAATCCTATGCTATCCAAATTCATAGTACACATCAAAGTTTTACATCCCATTCTAGCTGCAGCAAGCCCTGCCTCACATCCGGCATGACCTCCTCCTACAACTATTACATCATATTTACCCGAAAAGTATTCCAATATCAACTACCTACTTTCCTAAACAAAATTGTGAAAATATCTTATCAATTATATTTTCTTCTAAAGTATCACCAGTTATCTTTCCCAAATTAATCCAGGCATTTCTCATATCTATAGAAGCTAAATCTATAGCAGAAGTATTTTTTAATGCATCTAACGCTTCAACGCAGTTTTCCCTGGCTCTAATTAAGCTTTCCTTATGTCTAACATTAGTTATAAATAAATCTGCAGGCTTGATTTCGCCCTTAAAAAACAGCTCTTTAATACAGATTTTAACTTTATCCAATCCCTTACCTAATTTAATTGAAGTCTTTATTACAAATTTCGAATTCAGTCCACAAATATTATCTAAATCTATTTTATCACCTATATCTATTTTATTTAATAAAATTATATATTTTTTATCATTTATATAATTTATTATTTCTTCGTCTTCATCATCCAATTCTTTGCTTGAATCCAACATCAATATAATTAAATCCGAACTATCAATTCTCTCCTTGGATTTTTTAACTCCAATCTTTTCTACTAAATTATCGGTTTTTCTGATTCCAGCTGTATCAATTATCTTCACAGGTATTCCATCTATATTCATATATTCTTCTATAACATCTCTTGTAGTACCTGGTACATCAGTAACTATAGCCCTATTTTCCATTATCAGCGAATTTAAAAGAGAAGATTTGCCTACATTCGGCTTTCCAACAATTACTATGCTCAATCCTTCCCTAATTATTTTGCCTTCTTCCGCATTACTCAACATATAATCCATTCTGTTTAATATTTTCTTTAACTTTAAAGAAACTTCATCAGATGTTATTTCCTCTAAATCAGCTTCTGGGTAGTCAACAGTAGCCTCAATTGATGCAATTATTTCCAAAAGATCTTCTCTTAACAAATTAACTTCTTTGGAAATTTTCCCCTTAGACTGTTGAACTGCAGTTTTCATAGAAATTTCAGTTTTTGAATTGATTATATCAATTACTGCCTCAGCCTGACTTAAATCAATCCTTCCATTTAAAAATGCTCTTTTAGTAAACTCCCCTGGTTCTGCCATTCTAGCTCCAGATTTTATAACTTCTTCAAGTACTTTCTTAGCAGCTAGAATTCCACCATGACAATTTATTTCAACTGTATTTTCAGCTGTGTAACTTTTAGGGGCTTTCATAAAACTTACCAAAACTTCATCCAATAATTCTCCAGTTTTCTCTTCCACTATAAAGCCATATCTCATTGAGTACGATCTTATATCTAACAATGTTCTATTATTTTTTCCCCTAAATATTTTATTTACTATTTCAAGAGAATTTTTTCCCGAAACTCTTACAATTGATATTCCACTTTCACCTAAAGCTGTAGCTATTGCAGCTATTGTATTAACTCTTTCCATTATTTCACTTCCTCTTAATTCTAATCACTTGATAAAATACTAATATATAGTCTCTTCATTCACAATTCTCTTAATATGTAAAAAAGAAAGCCTCTAGGCTTTCTTCAAATCCACTACAACTCTTCTAAAAGGCTCTTGACCCTCACTATAGGTATTTACATAAAAATCATTTTGGAGAGCAGAATGAATTACTCTTCTTTCATAAGGGTTCATCGGTTCCAACTTAACTATTCTACCTGTCCTTCTAACTTTTTCGGCCACTCTTCTAGCAAGCCTCCTCAAAGTCTCCTCTCTTTTTGCCCTGTAATTTTCAGTATCTAAAATTACTCTTTTATATTCCATTTCATGATTTTTATTTATCACAAGGCTTAAAAGATACTGAATTGCATCCAAAGTCTCTCCTCTATAACCTATGAGTATTCCCATATCTGAACCGGTTAAATATATTTTTATTACATTATTCTCTTCCTTTATTTTTATTTCTGCCTTTACTTTCATTTTATCTAAGATACTTTTCAAAAATACTTTTGCCTCATATATGTAATCCCTTTTTACTTTAACCTTTATTTTAGCTGGTCGTACCCCTATAAAATTTAAAAACCCTTTATTTCCTTCATCTAATACCTCAACTTCCACTTTATCCTTTTCAACTTTCAATTCCTGCAATGCATTTTTAAGTGCCTCTTCAACGGTTTTTCCTGTAGTCTCTATAACCTTCATGCCACATAGCCACCCCCTAGGCCTTACTAGTTTTAGTTTTTTTACCCATCTCAATTTTTTTAATAACTACAGTTTGTGCTATTTGAATTAAATTACTAACAACCCAATACAATACTAATGCCGATTTAAATCTCATACTCATGTACACCATAAATACAGACATTCCAATATTCATCATTTTACTCTGTTTAGCTTGTTCCCCGGTAGAAGGCATCACCAAAACTCCTGATAAATAAGTAGTTGCTCCCGATATAATAGCAAGAAGCATATCTGTTTTAGCTAAATCCTTCATCCATAAAAAACTAACACCATTTATGCCAGATAAATTATTAAAAACATAGTAGAGAGCTATTAAAATAGGCCACTGAATAAGAAGCGGTAAACATCCACTAAAAGGGCTCGCTCCTTTTTCTTTGTACAACTTCATCATTTCCTGCTGTGCTCTTTGTGGATCTTTTTTATACTTTTCCTGCAGTTTTTTAACTTCCGGTTGAATTTCATTCATAGCAAACGAAGACCTCAATTGTTTTATTCCCAATGGAAGTATTATAATCCTAATTATTATAGTCATTAAAATTATTGCTATACCATAAGAAACATTTGGATTAGGTATAAACGAAATTACACTATTATGTAAGAAATTAAAAAATCGAACAAAAGCATCATTTAAATACTGCAAAATATTAAACCTCCTGAAATTTATTTAACCGGATCATATCCACCTTTGCAAAATGGATTACATCTCAATATTCTTTTTATAGACATAAATCCACCTTTTATAATACCATATTTTTGTAATGCTTCCAATGCATATTGTGAACAAGTAGGATAAAATCTGCAACATGGTCTTTTTAGAGGTGATATATATTTTCTATATAATTTAATTAAAAAAATTAAAAATTTTTTCATCTATTATACAAACCAGCTTTTTTGATTAAATTTTTTATGGAATTCTCTATTTCCACATAATTTTTACCATTTGATAAGTTTCTAGCTATAAATACTAAATCATAACCTATTTTTATGTTATCACTATTTAGCCTACAAATCTCTTTAATCAAACGTTTTATTCTATTTCTCTCAACACTTTTCCCTACTCTTTTATTTATAGATATACCTAACCTATTTATATTTTTCCTATTTTTATAAATATATAATACCAATAAGCTATTAGAAAAAGATCTTCCTCTTTTGTATACAGCACGAAATTCTGCATTTTTTTTTATTCTGTAAATTTTCATTTTTGCTCCTTTTTTCTACTTGCAGAAAAAGGCCACAAAAGCGGCCTATGCTGTTAATCTCTTTCTACCTTTTTGTCTTCTTCTCTTAATAATGTTTCTTCCCGATAGAGTTCTCATTCTCTTCCTAAAGCCATGTTCTTTTTTTCTCTGTTTCTTTTTTGGCTGATAAGTCATCCACATAATACCATAAATCTCCTTTCACTATTAATATTAATTTTCTATACTCAATTCTCATATATGAAATTTAATATTTTCATTATTAAATAAACAACTCCAGTTTAAAGTTTTACTATTAAATTATATATTCACTAACTTATAATGTCAATATAAATTCAAAAGTATAAATTTCACGTTTAATATTTTTATATATATTTTGTGGATAATTTCTTGAATAGGTTGTTTTGTTTTGATATTATAAATAGAGGATTGTTAATAACTTAAAAATTTATACTACTTATCCACAATTGTGGATAAATATGTGCATAACTTGTTTTGAATTTTTTTTATTTCTATATATTTTCCTATTTTACTAACATTATTCATTGTAAATAATGTTAATATTTATTTTACTACTTAAAATTATAATTTTTTTACCTTAATTTTATAAACTTAATTATACACATGTGAATATTTTTATACACACATGTCAACAAAATATAATAATGGAATATTTAAACTCAGATTTATTTTTTAAGACTGGAGGATACAAAATGAATGCCCATCCAAACGAAATATGGGAACAATCTTTAAACATAATAAAAGGTGAAATTACTGAAGTAAGTTTTAACACATGGATTAAAAGTATTACTCCTGTATCCATCGAAAATAATACTTTCGTACTAAGCGTACCAAATGACTTAACTAAAGGAATATTATCCAGTAAATATACAAACCTAATATCTAATGCATTAAAATTAATTACCTCAAAAAAATATAATATTAAATTTTTAGTTTTATCTAAATCAGAGGAAGCATTAACACTAGATAATAAGCCTCAAGAATATACTAAAAGATCAATAACCACAAATGACGAAACAACCATGTTAAATCCCAAATACACTTTTGATTCTTTTGTTATAGGAAATAGTAATAGATTTGCTCATGCAGCATCTCTTGCTGTAGCCGAATCACCGGCCAAAGCATATAATCCACTGTTTATATATGGAGGAGTAGGTCTTGGTAAAACCCATTTAATGCATGCTATAGGCCATTATATATTAGAAAACAATAAAAAATCTAAAGTAACTTATGTTTCATCTGAAAAATTTACAAATGAACTCATAAATTCAATAAAAGATGATAAAAATGTAGAATTTAGAAATAAATATAGAAATATAGACGTACTATTAATAGACGATATCCAATTTATAGCTGGTAAAGAAAGTACCCAAGAAGAATTCTTTCACACTTTTAATGCTTTATACGAAGCAAATAAACAGATAATCTTATCAAGCGATCGACCGCCAAAAGAAATTCCTACATTAGAAGATAGACTTAGATCCAGATTCGAATGGGGGCTTATAGCCGATATACAGCCACCAGATTTTGAAACTAGGATGGCCATATTAAAAAAGAAGGCAGATGTGGAAAATTTAAACATCCCAAATGAAGTCATGGTATATATAGCTACAAAAATCAAATCAAATATTAGAGAATTAGAAGGAGCATTAATACGCATAGCTGCTTTTTCCTCACTTACAAACAAGGAGATAAGCATTGATTTAGCCGTAGAAGCATTAAAAGATATAATTTCAAGTAAACAATCTAAACAAGTTACAATAGACTTAATACAAGATGTAGTAGCAAATTACTATAACTTAAAGGTGTCTGATTTCAAATCAGCTAGAAGAACTAGAAATGTAGCTTTTCCAAGACAAATAGCAATGTATTTATGTAGAAAACTTACAGATATGTCACTGCCTAAAATAGGAGAAGAATTTGGAGGTAGAGATCATACTACCGTAATACATGCCTATGAAAAAATATCAAATAATTTAAAGAAAGATGAGAGTCTTCAAAATGCTATAAATGATTTAACAAAACGTTTAAATCAAAAATAATTATCAACATATGTTTATAATTATTTTATGATATGCTGTTGATAATATTTTTTATATATATTATTTTTTTATTATGTGGATAATACGAGCTTCAATCATTTACTTATCCACACTTATTTTTTTTATTTTTTTCAGTAGTATTAACACCTCTAGCATTTATGAACATACTAACAATACCTACTACTACTACTACTAAAAAATTTATTATCTATATATATCTAAATAAAATATGTTATCAATAAAGGAGATATAATAAAAATGAAAATTAAATGCAAAAAATTAGATTTACAAGAAGCCATAATTACGGCTCAAAGGGCAATAACCGGAAAATCTAGCATGCCTATATTGAATGGATTAAAATTAACTGCTTCAGATAATAAAATTATACTAATAGGCTCAGATATAGATTTAAGCATAGAAACCAAAATAAATGCAGATGTTGAAGAAGAAGGAACGATTGTAATTGATTCAAGACTATTTGGAGAAATTATAAGAAAGTTACCTGATGACAATATAAGTATTTCAACCATAGAAAATAATTCTGTAGAAATACTATGTCAAAAATCAAAATTCACTTTAATATATATGAATGCTGAAGATTTTCCAGAAATACCTAATATAAAAGAAAATATGATTTTTTCAATACCACAGAAAATACTAAAAAACATGATAAAGAGTGTTATATTCGCTACAGCACAAGATGAAACAAGACCTATCCTCACAGGGGTTTTATTTGAAATTAAAAATAAAAAATTGAATTTAATAGCTTTAGACGGATATAGACTTGCTTTAAGATCGGAAAATCTAAACACTGATAACATAATAAATGCTGTAATTCCAGGTAAAACCTTAAACGAAGTTTCTAAAATTTTAGAAGACAATGATAAAAATGTAAATATAACATTCACACCAAACCATATATTATTTAACTTATCTAATACCAAAGTTATATCTAGACTTTTAGAAGGTGAATTTATAAAATATAATTCCATAATCCCTGAAGAATTTAATATGAAAGTCACAGCTAAAAAAGATGAACTTTTAAATTGTATTGAAAGAGCTTCATTAATGGCTAAAGATAGTAATACCAATTTAATAAAACTAGAGCTTGAAGAAAATAGAATGGTTATAACATCTAATTCTCAATTGGGAATGGTAAGAGAAGAATTAAATATAATTTTGCAAGGCGATACTTTAAAAATTGCATTTAATTCAAAGTATTTAATCGATGTTTTAAAAATAATGGATGAGGAGGAAATTATATTAGAATTTTCCAGTAGTGTAAGTCCATGTATAATTAAAAATAAGATCGAAGATAATTGTACTTATTTAGTTTTGCCAGTTAGACTTTTAAATAGTTAAAAATAAATAAATTGGAGATAATAGAAAATGTATGAAGTTAAAATAAATACAGATGTAATAAAACTGGATTCGTTTTTAAAATGGTGTGGAGCTGTTTCACAGGGAGCTGAAGCTAAAATTTTTATAAAAAAAGGTATGGTAAAGGTAAATGGAAAAATGGAAACAAGAAGAAGTAGGAAACTTTATAAAGATTTTACTGTTGAATTTGAAAATAAAACCTATAAAATTATATAATTACGTTAAAATTTATTATTAATTATGTATTATATAATGTGATATAATTATAAATAGGTGTTTTTAAAATGTATATTAAATACTTAAAACTTATAAATTTCAGAAATTATAGAGAGCTTAATATCAAATTTGACAAAGGTATAAATGTATTTACTGGGGGGAACGCTCAGGGAAAAACAAATTTACTTGAAAGTATATATTACTGCAGTATAGGCAGATCTCCTAGGACAAATAAAGATAAAGAGTTAATTAACTGGCAGGGTAAAGAGGCTTACATAAAAGCTTATATAGAAAAGAAACAATTAGATAAAAGTATAGAAATAAAGATATTTAAAGAAGGTAAAAAAGGAATAAATATAAATTCCATAAAGGTAAATAAATTATCTCAACTTATGGGAGTTTTTAATGTAGTAATGTTTTCCCCTGAGGATTTGAAAATAGTAAAAGAATCACCGATTTATAGAAGAAAATTTTTAGATATTGAACTTTGTAAATTTAGTAAAAAATATTATTATAATCTAGTTCAATACAACAAAGTTTTAAATGAAAGAAATGCTTTACTAAAAAAATGGATCAACCATAATTATGACATAATTAAGATTTATGACAAACAGTTATCTAAATATGGCGGATTTATAGTAGAGATGCGAAATAAATATATAAAAAGGCTTAGCGAAAAAGGAAAAATTATTCATAATGATATAACCTCAGGAACTGAAAATATAGAATTTAGATACGTGACACAATTAGAAGATGTAAATAAACCAGAAAATAGCTTATTTGAATTGTTGAATGTAAACAGAAAAAGGGATATGGAACGAGGAACTACTCTTTGCGGGCCACATAGAGATGATCTTATCACAAATATAAATGGAATAAATGTCAGAAATTTCGGTTCTCAGGGGCAACAGAAAACATCAGTTTTAACTATGAAATTTGCTTCTCTTGAAATAATAAAGGAGATTATAGGTGAGTATCCTGTTTTGTTATTAGATGATGTTTTATCTGAATTGGACTCAAATAGGCAAAATTATATATTAAATTCTATAAATAAAATACAAACATTTATAACTTGTACAGGAATAGACGATATTAAAAAAAATTCTCAAAGTAAAGCAGATTTATTTGTTGTAAAAAATGGTAAGATAACTATGATTTAGTTTTGAAAGGAGATTATTTATGTTTTTACATTTAGGTGAAAATATAGTCGTTCCAATAAAAGATGTAATTGGAATATTTGATGTTGATACTTCAACATATAATTCTGACACGATTCAATTTTTGAGAATGGCTGAAGAAGATGGATTTGTTCAAAAGATTACGAAAGATAAACCTAAGTCTTTTATTATTGCCGAAGTAAATAAAAAGAGTAAAATTTATTTGTCACCTATATCTTCATCTACATTAACTAAAAGATCAAAAGCTTTAGATTATGAACTTTAAGACGAATAGGAGGATAGATATGCAGCAGGAAAAAAAACAAGTTTATGATGAAAATCAGATACAGGTGCTAGAAGGTTTAGAAGCTGTGAGAAAAAGACCAGGGATGTATATTGGAAGTACAAGTTCAAGAGGACTTCACCATTTAGTATATGAAATAGTAGATAACAGTATAGATGAAGCATTAGCAGGATATTGTGATAAGATAGATGTAATTATTCATAAAGATAACTCAATCACAGTTATAGATAATGGAAGAGGTATGCCTGTGGGAATGCATCACAAGATGAAGAAACCTACTGTGGAGGTAATAATGACCATATTGCATGCAGGAGGAAAGTTTGGTGGTGGAGGATATAAAGTTTCTGGTGGGCTTCATGGAGTAGGTGCCTCTGTTGTAAATGCACTATCTGAGATCTGTGAAGTTGAAGTAGAGAGAGAAGGACATATATGGAGACAGGTTTTTAAAAGGGGAAAAGTAGCAACGGGATTAGATATAATAGGTGATACTGATAAGCATGGTACTAAAATTCATTTCAAGCCTGATTCTGAAATATTTGAAGATATAGAATATGATTATGATATATTATCACAGAGATTAAGGGAACTGGCTTTTTTAAATAGAAATATAAAGATAAATTTAAAAGATGAAAGAGATGAAAAAGAAGAACTATTTCACTATGAGGGCGGAATAAAATCGTTTGTAACATACCTAAACAGAAATAAGCAGACAATTCACAAAGCACCCGTGTATATAGAAGGAAAAAAGGAAGATTATTCTGTAGAAATTGCTATTCAATACAATGATGGGTATACTGAAAATATTTTTTCTTTTGCCAATAACATAGATACAGTTGAAGGTGGGACTCATCTAGCTGGATTTAAGTCAGCTTTGACAAGAGTGTTAAATGATTATGCAAAAAAGTTTGGAATATTGAAAGAAAATGATAAAAATTTATCAGGAGAGGATATAAGGGAAGGTCTTACAGCTGTAATATCTGTAAAGCTGGTAGATCCCCAATTTGAAGGCCAGACTAAAACAAAACTTGGAAATAGTGAGATGCGTGGTATAGTAGATAGTATACTGGGAGAAGGGTTGAATAATTTTTTACAGGAAAATCCTCAAGTTGCAAAAATAATATTAGACAAATCTTTAATGGCATCTCGTGCTAGAGAAGCTGCGAGAAAAGCAAGGGAACTTACAAGACGTAAGTCCATACTTGAAAATACATCTCTTCCGGGAAAACTCGCCGATTGTTCATCTAAAGATTCCTCTGAATGTGAAATATATTTAGTTGAGGGAGATTCTGCAGGAGGATCAGCAAAACAGGGTAGAGATAGAAATTTTCAAGCCATATTGCCACTTAGAGGTAAAATAATGAATGTTGAGAAACAGAGACTTGATAAGATACTGGGTTATGAAGAGATAAGATCTATGATAACTGCTTTTGGCGCTGGAATAGGAAAAGAATTTGACATTGGTAAAATAAGGTATGAAAAAATAATAATAATGACAGATGCAGATGTTGATGGAGCACATATAAGAACGTTATTACTTACATTTTTTTTCAGATATATGAAAGCTCTTGTAGAAAATGGTCATGTCTATATAGCTCAACCGCCTTTGTATAGAGTATATAAAAATAAAAAGGAATACTATGCATATTCGGATAAGGAACTTGAAATAGTGTTAAATGAATTAGGTGGAAAAGATAGCAACGTGGATATACAAAGGTATAAAGGTCTTGGAGAGATGGATTCAGAGCAGCTTTGGGATACTACAATGAATCCTAGTACTAGAACACTTATTCAAGTAAATGTAGATGATGCTATGGCTGCTGATGAAATTTTCACTATACTTATGGGTGATAAGGTAGAACCTCGTAGAAATTTTATAGAAGAAAATGCTGGGAAAGTTGTAAACTTAGATATATAGTAGAGAGGTGTAGTTGATGTTTGATGAAGGTAAAATTTTACCAGTAGACATAAGTAAAGAAATGAAAAAAAGTTATATAGAATATGCAATGAGTGTTATTGTAAGCCGTGCTCTTCCAGATGTAAGAGATGGATTAAAGCCAGTTCATAGAAGAATATTATATTCTATGCATGAACTTGGGTTGACTCCAGAAAAGGGTTATAGAAAATGTGCTAGAATTGTAGGGGATGTGCTTGGTAAATATCATCCTCATGGAGATTCAGCTGTTTATGATGCTTTAGTCAGAATGGCACAGGATTTTTCAATAAGGTATACTCTAGTTGACGGACATGGAAATTTTGGTTCAGTAGATGGGGATAGTGCAGCAGCTATGAGATATACTGAAGCAAAGATGAATAAAATAACTCTTGAAATGTTAAGGGATATAAATAAAAATACGGTAGATTTTGTTCCCAATTTTGACGGTGAAGAAAAGGAACCTTCTGTATTACCATCCAGATTTCCTAATTTACTTGTAAATGGATCAGCGGGGATAGCTGTTGGCATGGCTACAAATATACCACCGCATAATCTCACTGAGGTTATAAATGGTGTGATAATGATAATAGATAATCCAGAAGTTACGATTGATGAATTGATGACATCTATAAAGGGGCCTGATTTTCCAACTTCGGGTATAATAATTGGTACCTCAGGCATAAAAGATGCCTATAAAACTGGAAGGGGGAAAATATTAGTAAGGGCTAGAACTGAAATTGAAGAGGTAAATGGGAGAAATAGAATACTTATAACTGAAATTCCATATCAGGTAAATAAATCAAAACTTATAGAAAATATAGCTGATCTTGTGAAAAATAAAAAAATAGATGGAATATCAGATATTAGAGATGAATCAGATAGAGATGGAATGAGAGTTGTAATAGAATTAAAAAGAGATGCTAATCCCAATGTTACTCTCAATCAGTTGTATAAACATACAAGAATGCAGGATACTTTTGGAATAATAATGCTGACTCTTGTAAATAATGAACCAAAAGTATTGAGTTTAAAACAAATGCTTGTTTATTATTTGCAGTTTCAAGAAGAGGTTGTAACCAGGAGGACTCAGTTTAACTTAGATAAAGCACAAGCTAGAGCTCATATTCTTGAAGGATTGAAAATAGCGTTAGATCATATTGATGCAGTAATAAATTTAATAAGATCTTCTAAAACTACAGAAATTGCGAGAAAGGGTTTGATGGCTGAATTTGATCTTTCTGAAAAACAGGCCCAGGCTATATTGGATATGCGGCTTCAAAGACTTACAGGTCTTGAAAGAGAAAAAATTGAGAATGAATACAATGAGTTGATGGAAACAATTAGGCATTTAAAAGAAATTTTGGAAAATAAATCTATTTTATTGAGTATAATTAAAGACGAACTTATTGAAATAAAAAATAAATATGGTGATGAAAGAAAAACTGAAATACAAGTAAGTAATAGTGACATAAATATCGAAGATTTAATTGATGAAAAAGAAGTGGTTATAACCTTAACTCATGAAGGTTATATAAAAAGAATCCCAGCAGATACCTATTCTTCTCAAAGAAGAGGTGGAAGGGGAATCCAGGCAATGGCTACTAAAGAAGATGATTTTGTAGAGCATATATTTATTACTTCAACTCACAGTCATATTTTATTCTTTACAAATAAGGGCAAGGTATATAAGCTTAAAGGATATGAGATCCCTGAGGCAGGTAGAACTGCTAAAGGTACAAATTTAATTAATTTACTACCTTTAGATATAAATGAAAAAATTCAAGCCGTTATAGCTTTTAAAGAAATTGATAAGGATAATTATTTCATAATGGCAACTAAGAACGGTTTAATTAAGAAAACTAAAATAGATCAATATACTTCCATAAGAAGAAATGGTCTAAATGCTATAAATTTAAAAGATGAAGATGAACTTATACAGGTTAGAATGACTACGGGGAAAAGCGAAATAATTATTTTCACCAAAAATGGTTATGCAATAAGATTTAGCGAGGAAGATGTGAGGCCTACAGGCAGAAATACTACAGGTGTAAAAGCAATAACATTGAGAGATAGTGATATAGCTGTTTCTATGGATATTGTCGATGAGAGTCAAGATGTTCTTGTCGTAAGCGAAAATGGATTTGGTAAGAGAACTCCTATAGATGAATATACTATCCATAGGAGAGGTGGAAAGGGCATGATAACATATAAAGTTACGGAAAAAACGGGATTAATAGTTGGAGCTAGAATTGTAAAAGATGAAGATGAGATTATGCTCATAAATAGCAGTAATGTGGCTATAAGACTCAATGTATCTGAAATATCTACTACGAGTAGGAACACTATGGGTGTTACACTTATGAAAACGGGAGAGGAACAAAGAGTAGTTGCTATTGCCAAAATAAATTGTAGTGATGATATTGAAAATAAATAGTTTTTTATAATTGTTGTCAGTGGTATATTTAATAGACTTAAATATACCACTGGTTATTGTGATTAAGCTTTGATAAAAAATTTTAAAAATGTATTGACTCTATTCAATTAAGATGTTAGAATATAAAAGCTGTATTAATTAAAAAGGCATTGAAAGTTTATATTTGTGAGGTATTGATAATCTTAAACTAATATGGTAAAATAAAATAGTTGTTGATATTTAGGATGATCCTTGAAAATTGAACAGAATAAATATAGGGAAACTTATATGAGAATAAACCAGCAATTCTTTTGAGCTGCGACAGCAGCAAAGAAAGTAATTTCGTAAGTAATATGCTTGAAATTGACAGTAACGAGTACAGCAAGGAAAAGGCCGAATGAGGAGCAGAGTTTACTTAGGTAAATGAGCACCGGAATGAAGCATTTGACGAAGCTGGACGAAGTTAATGGCAATTTCC